>JADJBS010000009.1 GCA_016703665.1 Candidatus Defluviibacillus avedoerensis | reverse complement strand
CAGCTTCGCATTGGCGAGCACATCTTCACGGTACTCGGCGTACTGGCGCAGTTCCGCGGAAGCGGCGCGCGCCGCTTCGAGCAAATGCACTGGTTATTGCGCACATCAATCCTGTCCTTCGCTTGCCGGGTACCGAGATCTTTGTGATCAGTGCGAAGGTGAAGCAAGATGTCGAGAATCGGACAGACGCAGTCAACAGGTGGTCGCTTTTTCTCGAGGTTGCCCCAGCCTATGCGGTGCGGAGTCTCCAGTCCTGAAGACCTGATCGCTCAGATGGAAAAGCAGTCCCAGATGTTCACCCCTGTTGCTCGGAGCTATCGGCGGAATTTCTCTGGTGGTGGGTGGGGTAGGGGTGATGAATGTAATGCTGGTATCTGTGTGTCTGAACGACGCCGTGAAATAGGGATACGTCGTGCACTTGGCGCCAAAGCAGGGGACATCCGCCAGCAGGTTCCTGATTGAGTCGGTCATCCTTTCCTTGATTGGCGGTCTGTTGGGGGTGTTTATGAGGGATTGGTTCATCTTGGGTGATCAGTCATTTCGCACAGTGGCAATATGAGTTGTCTCTGGGCGCGATTCTTCTCGGCGTTGGAGTGTCCTCAGTGATCGGCGTCTTCTTTGGTTTCTATCCTGCTCGCCAAGCTTCCCAGTTAGACCCCATCATTGCATTGAGATCGGACTAGCACAGTTCAATGAAATCTCCTTGTGAAAATTAATATTGAACATTTTCGATGCAGATATCATTCATTTGTGAAAAATTTCACTATTTTGCATTCAAGGCAACCTTCTCATGATCACACGTCAATTGAAAGTGGCGGTTGCCACATTGGGTTTGTTGGCTATTGCTGGGGCGGCTTCAGCAAATGAAGTTGTCTGGAGTAAGGCACCTCTCACCATGAAATGGCCTCATGATTCTGCGTGCAAAGTGATTGTCAATGCCATTGAACAAGACAATCCAGGGCAACCTATCGGATCCGTTACACCAATGGCAGCCATGACCAGCGCGAAACATTCAAGATTGGCATTCGCATCGTGCGCGAAAATCAGCAAGGTTTTTCGGGTTTTATCGATATGACATTGCCAATGCCAATGAAGTGGTGATCGTCCAACATCGGCCTTTCAAGGTTCTATAAAACAAGCGGCTCTAAGATTTATTTGAAGCTACTCAATTGCGCCTTCAAGTATTGAATTTCAACTTTGCAACGCAAAAGCCGCTGCGAAGCGGCTTTTTTTCGGTCGAATTGCAGTTAACTACTTTTGTTTCGGCACTCGCCCCATCAAGTAAAACTCGGGGTTGGGCATCATGCTGCTGAATGACGCAATCCGATTTGACAAACCAAAGAAGGCTGTGATGGCAGCGATGTCCCAGGCGTCTTCATCGTCAAAGCCATGTGCGTGAAGGGCAGCAAAGTCTTCGTCATTCACTTCATCGGAATGCAGGCAGACTTTGGTGGCGAAGTCGAGCATGGCGCGCTGGCGTGCTGGAATGTCTGCGCGTAGTTGATGGATACTTGGTCGGCGACCAAGGTTTCTTCTCGTAAATGCGCAGGATGGCACCATGGGCAACAACGCAATACAGGCATTTATTCGCGGCGCTGGTGGCCGTAACGATCATTCACGGTCGCCCTTGCTCAGGTTCCCCCACTCCTTAAGCATCAGCGCATCGTGATGTGCAAAAAATGCCGCCATTCGGCGGGGCGACGAAGCCAGCGCCAGGAACACATTGGGAACAAAGCCTGATTTCTCCTGAATGGCAAGAATCTTGGCCTTGATGTCTTCAGGAACTTGGTCAATCGTGGGTACTGGGTAACGGGCCATGTCGTGAGTCTCATGTTGGATATAGGATGGTCCGCTCATTATCTGCGTCACTACCTTGTGCACTGGCATCTTTGTGACAGTCGCTGGTGAAGCTGCATCACTATTCTTCTCTATCCCTCATAAATTGGAGATCAAATTGACCCAAGACCTGCTGGAATCCATCAGTAACGGTGTGGCAACGCTGACCATGAATCGCCCCCGAGGCGCGTAACGCACTAACGCGCGACATGTTGGCCGCCATAGCGCAAGCTTTGCCCCGTTTGGCCGCAGACCCAAGTGTGCGCGTTGTCGTACTGACTGGAGCAGGCAAGGCGTTTTGTTCAGGAGGATGTCAAAGGTTTTGCAAAAGCCGCGGCAGGGCAGCGATTACTATGACGTTTGACCAGCGTGTCAACGATTTGCGTGTGCGCATGGAGGTCACCCGTGTCCTGCATGAGATGCCCAAGCCCACACTGGCCGTGATACCGGGGCCTGCGGCGGGGGCTGGGCTGTCGCTGGCGATGGCCTGTGATTTGCGTATATCAGCTGACGACGCCAAGTTGACCACTGCTTTTTCCAAAGTGGGCTTGTCGGGCGACTTCGGAGGTAGCTACTTTCTGAACCATCTGGTCGGTGCCGCACGAGCCAGGGACATGTACTTTACTGGCCGGGTGGTCTCTGCGGCAGACGCGCTGCAAATGGGCATAGTCCACCGGATTGCACAGCGATGAACTGGCCCAAGCCGCCAGCGCATATGCACATGAACTGGCCGCACTGCCGACCATTGCCATTGGCTACATGAAGAAGCCTGAATGTAGGCTTGCGCGCTTCGTTGTCGGATATGCTCGATTCAGAAGGCTTATCACATGATCCGCACTTTTGAAACAGAAGACCACAAAGGTGCTGCGATGGCCTTTGTGGAAAAACGTCCACCTCAGTTCAATGGGCGTTGAAACGGGTGCCGGGCAAGCACGATGAGGCGCAGGTTAGCCCCATCAGCTTATGCACCAAATCTGCCGTTGTAGATGATTTGTATTTGTGCATCAGCCTTGCCCGGTAAATTTCCACCGTGCGGTGACTGATACCCAGTACCTTTCCAATCTGCTTGGAGGTCAACCCTTCCATCAAATGAGCGGCAACCTCGCGTTCACGGGCAGTCAGTTCGGCCTTGACTGGCCGGTTGGCGCTCAAGTCTTCAAAGTCCAGATGCCAGACTCATGTGGATCGTCCCTGTTCAGGGCGCGACCTGTGACGTGACACCAGAATATTTCGCCCACCCAGGCCTGCCGTCCACGTTTTTCATCAGGCGATCATCGGAATAGGTGCCATTGCGGTTCAAAATGGGTGCAATGCGCTTGCCGGTGCGTTCGTATTCGTCCACACTGGGGTAGAGGATCTGAAATGACTGTCCTGCCAACTGTTCGCGTGATGCCGAACATGTCGCACAAGCTTTGGTTGCAATCCATGATGCTGCGGTTGCGTGACAACACCAGGCCCACAGGTGCCGTATCAAACGCGAGTTGGTAATCTATCTGCACAGCTTCCCTTACGAATTTCTACGTATCAAAGTAGGTAGTATTGTTGCAATTCTTAGTTTCAGGAGACTGACGTGAACAAAATTTATCCTTCGGCTGCCGCTGCGCTCGACGGCATCGTGCAAGATGGCCAGTTGCTCGGTGTGGGCGGATTCGGCTTGTGCGGCATTCCCGAGGCCTTGATTGACGCTGCGCGACATTGGCAAAAAGACCTGACAGCCATTTCCAATAATGCGGGTGTTGACGGCTTTGGCCTGGGCAAGTTGCTAACAAACCCGCCAGATCAAAGAAAATGATTTCATCGTATGTGGGCGAAAACAAAAGTTTGAGCGCCAGTACCTTGCAGGCGAACTGGCGCTTGAATTCACCCCTCAAAGGCACGTTGGCCGAAGAAACTGCGCGCAGGAGGGCTGGTATTCCTGCTTTCTTTACCAAAACCGGTGTAGGCACACAGGTGGCAGAAGGTAAGGAACTTCGGGATTTCGACGGCGAAACCTACGTCATGGAGCATTCTTTGGTTCCAGATGTGTCACTGGTGAAAGCCGACGTTGCCGATAAATCAGGCAATCTGCGCTTCAACCTGACCGCCCGCAATTTCAACCCTGCCGTAGCCATGGCCGGCAAAATTTGCATTGTGGAAGTCGAGAGAATCGTTGAGCTGGGTGACATCGCTCCGGATGATGTGCACCTCCCCGGCATCTATGTCCACCGCATTGTGCTCAATGCCAACCCTGAAAAACGCATTGAAAAGCGCACCATCACCGAGAAAGCAGGAGTCTAAGATGAACCACCCCCACGTTCTTCACTTTGTGTATTCACTGCCCCCCGAGGGGGGACAATCGCGCCTTGAGACGGCTCGGCGGGCGGCCTGATCATGAGCTGGAGTCAACACCAAATGGCCGCCCGGGCGGCCAAAGAACTGCAAGACGGTTTCTATGTGAATTTGGGTATCGGCATTCCCACGCTGGTGGCCAATCACGTGCCCAGCACCATGGACGTGTGGCTGCAGTCCGAAAACGGCATGCTGGGCATTGGCCCGTTTCCGACAGAGGATGAAGTCGATGCAGACCTGATCAATGCCGGCAAGCAAACTGTGACGACGCTCAAAGGCTCCTCCATTTTTGGCAGCCACGACAGTTTTGCCATGATCCGCGGTGGCCACATCAATCTGGCCATCCTCGGCGCCATGCAGGTCAGCGAGCACGGCGATCTGGCCAACTGGATGATCCCTGGCAAGCTGGTGAAGGGCATGGGCGGCGCAATGGACTTGGTTGCGGGCGTGAAACGGTGATCGTTTTGATGGAGCACGTAGCCAAAAAGAAAGACGGAACCCTGAAGATCTCAAGATTTTGCCTAAGTGCACACTGCCTTTAACAGGCGTCGGCGTGGTTGATCGCATCATCACCGATCTGGCTGTCATGGACGTCACGCCCACTGGACTGAAGGTGGTTGAGATGGCGCCCGGTGTCACGATAAGTCATTGCAAAGCAAGACAGGCGTCAAGCTGATCGCCTGACAAGCTTAAGCCGCCTCAAGACCCGCGAAGGTTTTTGGCGGCTCTGTTGTCCCGTCTGTCCACCGTAGCTTGGTGATCTGCCCAGGGTGGAAATAGGATATTTCAAATCGACGGGTAACTAGCAGGTAGTCGCTGTAGACTCTTGCCGCATGGAACTGGATTCGCGCATGGTGCTGAGCGTCGCTTTTTCAGCATTGCTGATGGCGGTGGTATTCCATTTTCAGGCCAGAAGCTTCCCCATTACCGTCAAGGGGCTTCAGCGCTGGAGTCACGCTTACTGGGTGTTTGCTGCGGCCGCTTTTCTTCAGGCCGGGCGTCAGTATTTGCCGGATTTCTTTAGCATCCTGGTCGGCACTGTGCTGTTGCAGGCCGGAGTTCTGCTGCTCTATGTGGGGCTGTGCCAGTTCAAGAATAAAGAACCCAAGTACTTGTTGTGGGTCGCACCTGCCAGCATTCACCTGCTGGGTTCACTCTGGTTTATATACATCGATCCGCTGTTGTGGGCGAGGGTTACCGTCACCACATTCACCAATGCCAGCCTGCTGCTGCTGTGTCTGGTATTGATTTTGACACCGACGAAGGCAAAAGCCGCTGGCGTTTCAGTAACATGTTCGCGGCCATCTTTATCTCGGGGGTGATGGCCATTGCCATGACCCGTGGTGTTTGGGCGCTTTGGTATAAGCCAGTCTCCGCGTTGCCGATGGCACCCCACCAGTTTGAGCGTGCTAACTCTGCTGTATCCCATTACTGTGGTGGCATTCTCCATGGGGCTGGTCTTGATCGCGTTTGATCGACTCAAGCAAGAACTGGAATACCTGATCAGCCATGACGTGCTAACGGGTGCTTATTCGCGTCGTGGCTTCATTCAGTTGGCAGAGGCGGAGGTCAGCAGGGCCACCGTATGCAGCGCGATGTGGCTTTGCTGATGCTGGATCTGGATCGGTTCAAGATGATCAACGACCACTACGGCCACCCGACCGGGGATGAAGTGCTGCAAAATTTGTCGAAAGTCAGCAAAGTGTCTGCGCCGCGGGCCTTCTGGGGCGCTACGGCGGTGAAGAGTTCATGATCCTGCTTCCCGACACCTCTCCCGTTGCAGCGCGGGTGGTTGCTGAGCGAATCCGCGTAGCCGTTTCAGTCACCCGACTGACGGTGGGTTCGCGCAATATTCGCTTTACTGTCAGCGTTGGCATAGCAAGCGTTTCCGATGGTGTCAGCCTGGACCAACTGCTGAAAAGTGCAGACGGCGCCGTGTACTTGGCTAAATCGCGCGGTCGTAACCGGGTGGAAGTCGCCGCCTAAGTTGCTAATAGATCCGAAGTGGCGCAAATTGCACCAATCGGGAGTTTTGTATATCTGCCCTTGCCGCGTTTTCATCTGTCAAACTTCCCGGTAGCCTGATATTCCAGGCACGCAAGGCCGCCCAACCCATGAACCGCTTGGTAGACAGCCAAATTGAGTATTGGGCTACGCTGGGCCAAGTCGTGGAGCATTCCGGCCTCACCGTGCAGGAAACGCAAGCCACCTCGCTCGCTACGAAACTGTCATGCGCAATAAAGAACGTGCTCAAGCCCAGGTAAAAAGTGCGACGATTTGATGCATAAACACCTTTTTAAACTGATTCCTCTCTGAACATTCCCATTTTCCATTTGCTGGTAGGTGCCTAACGGCGCTGGTAAATCGACCCTTTACAAAACACTGGTTCATGACGGGCGCATCTGTGCCTTGATCCTGCTTTTGCCCCAATGGTTCAACGTGTGTTGGGTGTGGCAGTGCAATAGTGAAATATACAGCTAAAACTGTATAAAATCACAGTAACATGACACTTTAAATACATGCACCATGTCCCGACTATCCTCTGTTCTGGCTTCTCCCGCTGTCTGGCGCGCAGATCAGTTGAGTGAGGCTGCGGGCGATTCCACAGCAGTTTGTTCTACTGGTTTTATGACGTTGAACGATTATTTTCCAGGCGGTGGTTGGCCTTTAGGTGTCATGGTGGAGGTCTTGCAAGCACAAGCCAGCCACCATGACTGGCAATTGCTGCTGCCTGCCCTAAGCGTGTTGTGCGCTGCTAAACCTGTGTTGCTGGTGGGGGCCGCCAGTCGTTTTGTTCAGCCTTTTATACCAGGCCTAGCTGCGTGTGGCCTGAGTGCCCAGCGCCTGCTGTGGGTGGACTGCCAAGACCCAGCAGCCCAGTTATGGGTGGCAGAGCAGGGCTTGCGTTGCCCCTCCATTGCCGCAGTGCTGGCCTGGTTGCCACAAGACCGCCGGGTCACCATGCCCGCCTTGCGTCGCCTGCACTTGGCCGCGCAAACGCACGGGCATGCTCTGTTTGTATTCCGCCCCTCAGCCGTAGCGCAGGATGCAAGTCCGGCACCGCTGCGTGTGATGCTGGAACCACCCTCTGCCGACAGTGCCGCGGAGACGGCCATGCGCCTGCACATCCTTAAGCGGCGCGGCCCACCGCTCATGCAGGCGTTGGATTTACCTGCTCGGCCTGATGGCATTTGCAGGCTACTGGCTGCTAGCCGGGCACGACGTGAGTTGGGGCGGACAGGGCCTTTGCCAATCCCATTGGCGTTAAAGTCGTCAATTTGCCTAGCGAGCGAAAATTGGCAATGATTTTAAATTCGTCCATAAACGAGATGGCTTCAAATCTGAAGAGCAAACTGGAGAACGGAACGCAATGTCAGCCTCAGATTGCGACTTGCTCACACCCCCCTCATTTTGGGGATTGATTTGTCCTGGACATCAGGTATATTTGGCAAATCTGTAGCTGTCATCGCAAGATAGCTTGTTTGTTTGAGAATAAATTATCAGTTTTGGCATTTCTGAAATGGCTACGCGTCACAATCCTCCCACAGATTTCCAGAGCGGCTTCGGCGATAGCAAGTTGACATCCTTCAACAGCTTGTTTCACGAAGGGAACGTTTGGGTGAGTGATGATCAGTTTGTGAACAGTGGTCGGCATTTCCCCATCAAGGACATCAAGTCAACCAAGGTGATCAAGGGTGCGACCTTTACGTGGGACAGCATTGCTGTTTTTCTGGTGGGTTTGGCCATCCTTCCATTTCAACTCTATGTCAGCTTGGCTGTATTGGCTGCGACAGCGTATTTTTGGATCAGCCGAAAGCCTTATTACGTGCTGATCATCGATTTCAAGGGCAGTGAAATCAAGGCTTTGAAATCCCCTGATGGCAGGTACCTCACCAGAATTTACGATGCCATCGTTCAGGCACTTGAGGCGAAACGCCACTCCAGATAACTGAGTCTGTAGTTGAGATTTAGCTAAAGCGATTTAGTTTGCTTTCTGAAACCAAGGCCAGTCAAAGCGGCTACCGAGATTCCAATTGATTCACTGAAGACATGGGTATCGCGGCCCTGACGGTATGTCAGCAGATTGCTTGAACTGAATGGACAAGTTGGCACGCCATCAGGCCAGTGCGCATATCCCTAGAACTCTGCCGCCGCCGATAACTGTAATCGCACACCTGTGGTGGGATGAGAAAACTCTAACTGGTATGCGTGCAGCATCAATCGACTGACTGATCCATTGCCCCCCTGGATGCCATACAGTTGATCTCCGATAATGGGATGTCCTATGGAGTGCATGTGAATCCTGAGTTGGTGGGTTCGGCCGGTCAAAGGTTCCAGAATCACACGGCTGCCGATTTGACTGGGTTCATTCACAGCACCAGCGTGGCCACCTTCATTGGGCTCAGCAAAGCGCCAAAGTGTGGTGGACGGCTTACCGATCACATGGTCAATCTTTCTTCTAGGTCGGCGCTCCCAATCTGCGGCAATCGGCAACTCAATTCGAACCCATTTGCTGGCCGTCAAGCAAGGCACGCCCCAGACCAGGGCAACATAGGATTTGGAGACTTGTCTCGCCTCGAACAATTGCCCCATGGCGACTTGAGTTGCTGAATTTCTAGCCATGACCAAAAGGCCAGATGTCGCCTGGTCCAGTCGATGCACGACCAAGGCTCCCGGCCAAATGACTTGGGCGCGCGAAGAAAGGCAGTCCTGCTTGTCAGGTCCTCTGCCTGGCACAGACAGCAAGCCTTCAGGTTTATTCAGGACGAGCAGGTCTTCGTCAAGGTAGACCGGGTCCATCAATACGCGGCTGTCTCGGGTTACTGGAGAGGTGCAGGCTGGGTGGGGATATCTGGCAACTGTGCGGTGCAATGGGCGATCAAGCCAAGAGCTGTTTCACCGTCTTTAGGGTAAAACGACAGAGCCGCCTTCAACAGTAATGGCTCAGGTATCCTTACTTTAGACAGTTTGCGCAGCAGCAAGTCAGCGCCAATCGCATCGTCCAGATGTGTCAACACCACGGCGAAATGGTGCTCATCAAACCGGCAGAGCGTGTCTGAACGGCGAAACACTGCAACAAGCTGCTCGGCAATGTGTTTTAAATGATCGTCGGTGGCCGCATGCCCGTGCAACAGGCGTGCCTCATCCAAGCCTAGAAGGCGAATCAACATGAAAGCGCTGCGTCGGCCATGGCGTTCGCTCAGGGCTAGCGCCTGGGCCAAACGTTCATCAAACACCGCTCGCAAGACCAAACCGGTCAAGGCGTCGTGACCTGCCTGGTGATTCAGACTGGCCAGCACGGCTGTCTGTTGCTCAAGGTCACGCAAGATCAGCACCGCCTCGACGGGCATTCCATCGTCGTCACGTATGACTTTGGTACAAAACCTGACAGTCTGGTGCCCTCCATTGGCCCGCGCAAGGGCAATGCCGTCTGTCCAGCCAGCGTCGATGCCGACCAGAATAGCTGTCACCATCGGATTGTTGAAGTTGCCACCCGTTTGTGCATTGAGCATAATCAGCACATCATTGACATGCCTGCCAACAGCATCTGCAACTGCCAGGCCCATCATGCGGGCAGCAGCGTCGTTGATCTGGCTGACCAGCATGGCACTGTCCACGACCAGCACGCCCTCTTCCAATTCGGCGGTAATGGTCAGAAGTCGCTGACGTTCCTGGCTCAGACTTTGTGCCGCCTGATGGGTATCTGTGCAGTCCTGAAGAGTGATCAAAACAAACTGTTCCCCGCTGGCAGTATCGTCCTCAACTGGCATCAGATGTATTTCTGCTTGAAAGGATTCGGCGTTGACATGATGACCAAGGCTTTTGCGGTAAGCCTTCAAGCGGCAACTCGTGGGCCTTCCAAGTACCAAAACCGTATCGATGGCACGAACCCACTCTGTAGACTGTGGATCCGTATTCAAGACCTCATGCAGCGCACCAGGCAGCGTATCGACCCCTACCAAGGTTTGAAACTGCTGGTTGGCTGCCACCAAAGTGGCCGACCCAGTCGGGTTTGATGTAGCAAGTCGCAGCAGTCCTGCTGCAAACGGACTGTGATCGATAGCCCATTTTGCGCTTTGAGAGACCTGTTCCATTGTCAAACGACGTCCATGTTGTGAATCCCAAATTGGCCACCGCGCCGGTCTGCAAAGTAACGCTCTAGCGTGAGCTTGACTGTTCGGAATGCAATGTCATCCCAGGGAATCTCGTGCTCATCAAAGAGCCTGGCTTCCATGGTCTCGTGGCCAGGGTTGAACTCGGCACTGGTCAGCTTGGCCAGGTAAAAAAGGTGAACTTGGCCAACCCTTGGAACGCTCAAAACAGAGAAAAGTGGCCCGATGTTGAACTTGGCGCCGGCTTCTTCGTCAGTTTCTCTGGCTGCCCCCTGGGACGTGGTTTCGTTCAGTTCCATGAACCCCGCCGGCAAGGTCCAGAACCCTTTGCGAGGCTCAATGTTGCGCTTGCACAATAGGATTTGTTCTCCCAGGTAGGGAACGGTACCCACCACGTTGAGTGGGTTCTCGTAGTGAACGGTGATGCAGTCTGGACAGACGGCACGCACATTGTGGTCACCGTCGTCAGGAACGCGAAAAACCACGGCGCTGCCGCAGTTTCTGCAATGCTTGATGGGGCTGCGAAAACTCATGCCTGACAGTGTAAAGCCGAGCGCAACCCCTGGTAGCAGTCGGGCTCTAGGCCTTAGTCGTTTTGGTGTGTTTTTCGATCAGGTTGCGGGCAGTTTCCAGCAGTTTCTTGCCATCAAAGCCCTTTTTGTTCATGTCCTCAACCCATTCGGCTTCCAGTGCGCGGGATTTGCGGCGGAAGTCTTGAGCTTCCGCTGCGCTCACGGTGAAGATGGTGTTGCCATGGTCTACTGCGGCTTTACGGCCTGCGGCGTCGCCGCCTTGCTGAGTTTTGCCAAGCCAGCCAGAAGTGTTGAGACCTGAGTTGTTGTCAATAATCTTTTTCAGATCAGGTGGCAGGCTCGCATATTTAGCCTTGTTCATACCCATGACAAAGGTGGTGGTGTAAAGCGCGCCGCCGGCAGGATCGAATTCTGCGTGGAACTTGGTCAGCTCCTGCACCTTGACCGACGGAGCAACTTCCCAAGGGATCACACAGCCTTGAATCGTGCCTTTGCTCAGCGCATCTGGAATACCGGGCAGGGGCATGCCAACGGGCGTTGCACCCAATGACGCCATCAGTTTCGTGACCTGGCGCGTAGGGGCGCGCATTTTCACGCCCTTCATGTCTGCAACCGACTTGATAGGCTTGTCTACGGTATGGATCACGCCTGGACCATGTACCTGCAGTGCCAAGACTTGAACGTCCTTGAACTCATCCGGCGCGACGGTCTGTACATATTCCCAATAGGCGCGCGAGGTTGCCTCAGCGTTGGTCATCATGAAGGGCAACTCAAACACTTCAATGCGCGGGAAGCGGCCTGCCGTGTTGCCAGGCAATGTCCAACTGATGTCCACCACACCGTCTTTGGCCTGGTCATACAGCTGCACAGGTGTGCCGCCTAACTGCATGGCGGGATAGGCTTCAAACTTGATACGACCGCCGGAATCCTTCTCGACCTTGTCCATCCAAGCCTTGTGCATGTTCAACCATACGTTCGACTGCGGTGCCATGAAGGTGTGAAACTTCAAGGTGACCGTGGACTGGGCAAAGCCTGTCAAGGCAGGGGCAGCCAATGCAGCGACTGCACCAGACTTGAGAAGCGTACGACGTTGAACCATTTTTGACTCCTGATAATTGAATGACACGAACTTAACGCATTTGATCGCAATAGGACTACAGAGGATGCCCTATGTGATGTACTTGACTAGAAAAAGAGAGATTCCCGGGAACAGCAACAAAACCACGGTGCGGATGGTGTCGCTGATGAGGAAAGGCATCACGCCCTTGTAGCTTTCAGCCATAGGCACGTCGCGCGCCATGCCGTTCACCACATACACATTCAGCCCCACGGGCGGGGCCAACATGCCAAAGCCCACGGTCATTAGCACCATGATGCCAAACCAGATGGCGGTGTATTCCTTGGACATACCAAAGTCCATGCCCATGATCATGGGGAAAAAGATCGGAATGGTCAGCAAAATCATGGACAGCTCATCCATCACCGCGCCGAGCACCACATAGAACAGCATGATGGCAGTGACAACCACCAGTGGCGCCAAGCCCCAGCTGTTGATCACGGCAGCCAGTTGGGCAGGGACCTGGGTCAGCGTCAGGGCAGAATTCATGACGTCTGCACCAATGAAAATCATGAAGATCATGGCCGAGCTTTCAGCCGTGGCGTAAAAGCACTGCTTGAACTTGGCCCAGGAAATCTCACGCTTGATCAAAGCGGCGACAAACGTCGCAGCAGCACACACTGCAGCACCTTCTGTCGGCGTGAACAGACCGCCGTAAATACCGCCAAATACCAAAATGAAGATCAACGCGATAGGCAGAATGCCCATCATGGCCTGGAGCGTCATCTTCTCGGCATCGTCCACCTCTGGCGCTTGACCAGGGACGACGCGTACATAAATCGCAATGGCAATCATGTAGCCGCACATGGCAATGATGCCGGGCACCATGGCCGCGGCAAACAGCTTGGCGATGTTTTGCTCCGTCAAAATCGCATAGATCACCAGAGGGACAGATGGAGGAATCAATATCCCTAAAGTGCCTCCTGCCGCCAAAGTGCCAGTTGACAGTCGGCCGGAATAACCATGACGCTTCATTTCCGGCAACGCAACCCCGGTAATCGTGGCCGTTGTGGCGACAGAAGATCCGCATATTGCGCCGAATGCTGCACAAGCCAGCACTGCAGCCATGGCCAGGCCACCTTTAAATCGGCCCATCACGCTCGCTGCAAACTGGAACAGCGCCTTGCTGATGCCGCCTTGCGTGGCAAATTGCCCCATCAGGATGAACAGGGGAATCACAGACAAGTCGTAATTGGCAAAGCGTGCAAACGCCTGCGTGTTCAAGAAGCTGGAGAAGGGCCCCCACCCAGCCTGCATCAGATAGCCCACAGTACCGGCGCCAAACATGGCGACAGAGATCGGAATACGTACCGCCATCAGCAGCAACATGATGCCGAAGATCAGCAGCGACGATTCAATGGCGGTCATGCGTGTTCCTCGATATCGGTCGAAAAGTTACTGACGGCTTGATGCAATGAGATGACCGCAGTCAGGATGAACGGTGGCACCATGGCTGCGTAAACCACCCATTCCGGAAAGCCCAACATCATGGTGCCTGAGTGGGTGTCATACGCATTGATGCCTCCCATAGCAGTTCTCCAGGACAGCAAGATAAACACAGCAGCCATGGCAAGCGCGCCCAATCGGTCCAATTGACCGTTGATACGGTCACTGACCTTGGCTGTGAAGAAGTCCACAATGATGTTGCCGCGCTTGAGTTGGCACCACGGCATGAAGAGAGCAACTGCAGCCCCGGCCACAACACCAGTCAGCTCAAAGTCGCCGGCAAGGGTGTCTCCGGTCGTGTTCCTGCCTATCAGGCTCACGCAGGTCATGAGAGTAATGAAAGTCATCAGTACTCCAGCCAGGATGGCGCAAAGTTTGGCCAATTTTTCTAGCATGTGTGTTGTGTCTCCGAAATGAGGGCGGCGGTCTGTTTTGCACGCATTTTATTGCATGTTACGCGGTGTATTGCAAGTTCGGACTTGCACTTTTTTGCTACATCACTTGCACTTTTAAGGTTTCCAGCCCGTCAATACCACCCACCATGGTGTCACCGCCGACCACAGCAGCCACACCTTCAGGTGTACCCGAATAGATCAGGTCGCCAGGGGCGAGTTCCCAAGCTGCACTCATGTATTCGATGAACTCGGCAATGCTCCAGATCAGCTTGCTGACATTGCTGCGCTGCTTGTCGGTGCCGTTAACCTGAATCCAGATCGCGGCGTTTTCAATGTCGCCAGCGTGGTCTTTGGGTGTGATGGGGCCAATCGGTGCGCTCTGCTCAAACGATTTGCCGATTTCCCACGGGCGACCGAGCTTCTTTTGCTCGTTTTGCAGGTCCCGGCGAGTCATGTCCAGGCCCACGGCGTAACCAAATACATGGTCAAACGCATCTGCTGCCTTGATATTCTTGCCACCTTTGCCAATGGCAACCACCAGTTCAATCTCGTGGTGGAGGTTTTTAGTCAGTGTCGGATAGGCGATTTGACCAGTCTGACCAGCAGGAACAACCACGACTGCGTCTGTCGGCTTGAAAAAGAAAAAAGGTGGTTCGCGGCCCGTGAAGCCCATCTCCTTAGCGTGCTCCTCGTAATTGCGACCCACACAGTAAACGCGGCGCACAGGAAAACGCTTGTCACTGCCCACAATGGGCACGGCAACCGTGGGGGAGGGGGTAAATACAAAATTGCTCATGGCTTGCTCCTATTCTGATTTGATGCCTCGGGCCTGGATGATGCCACCCAGCAGCGCCGCTTCTTGTTTGACGCGCAACTCAAGCCCCTCCGGCGAGGTACCTACCGCTTGCCAACCCTGATTGAAGAGGCGTTGGCGGACTTCCGGGGTGCGCAACACGGCCACCACGGCCTGACTGAGTTTTTCTACCACCGGTTTTGGCAAGCTGGCGGGCCCAATCAGTGCATTCCACACTTCCAGATCCATGCCTTGAAGTCCGGCGTCGGACAGTGGCGGTACGTCTGTCACCAAGGTGCTGCGGCCTCCCGTCAATCCGATGGCCTGTAACTTGCCTGCACGCACTTGCGGCATGGCGACATTGGGCGCAACCAGTGCCATCTGCACTTGACCGCCCAACATCGCGGTCAGGATTTGCGGGGTTCCGGCAAACGGGACATGCACGGCATTCAAGCCAGGCACTTTACCCTTGACGACTTCAATACCGAGATGGGCCACCGTTCCATTGCCGGGCGAGCCATAGTTCCACTGCGATCCAGATGCGGCAGCGGCTTGAAAGAAGTTGGCTCTTTGCGGCAGATTGGCCGGTGCCACCAGTACCAGCGGTGCAGTCGTCAGCAGCGAGATAAAGACAAAGTCCTTGGCCGGGTCATAGGGCAGCTTGGGGTTCAGTTGCTTGGCAGTCGTCAAATTGCCGTTGATCACCACACCCAGCGTGTGTCCGTCAGTTGCCTTGGCCACCATGTCTGCGGCAATGTTGCCCGCAGCGCCAGGCTTGTTTTCAACCATCACCGTCTGGTTCAATGTCTTGCTCAATGCATCTGCCAGGGTGCGGGCAGTCGCGTCAGGGCTGGGGCCCGCTGGAAAACCCACCATCAAACGCAAGGGTTTGCTCGGCCAGGCTTGGGCGTCATATTTTGGTATGTTTTTGGTTGTTTCGGCTACAGCCACGCCATAGTTAGCTATAAATACAGAAGCAATAAGGCGGCAGAGGATTCGGTGCTGAAGTTTCATGATGTGCTTGCGTTTCAGTTTGACTTGGTGACCAGTTCAAAGTGCTCCACCACGGGTGGTCCTGCGAAAAAAGGTCCCACAATGGCCCGCCACTCGGCAAATAGCGGCCCTTGGCGAAAGGTGACGGTATGGTCTTCGAGTGTTTCCCAGAAGATTTGCAGCACGAAGCGCTCTGGGCTTTCAATGCCCCGGTTGACCTTGGCACCTTTAAACCCTTTGGCGCGGCTGGCTACGGTATCCAGCCCACGCTGGATAGCCTCTTCAAATGCGGCTTGCTGGCCGGGGTGAATGCGGATATCGGCAAGTTCAAGGATCATGGCGAAAGGTCTCATCTACTGAAGTGCCTTGGAGTCTATCGCCAATGGAAGGCCTGCTTGGTCAAGGCCCGTCGGTTTGTTGAATTGCCCGGGTATTCAGATCCGGCTGAAATACTCACGCCGCTGAAAGTCGTCTTTATCGGCTGCTGCGGTGTAGCGCTCCAACTCAGACTGCTTGCAGCGGCAAAAGTAGCGGACAAAATCGGGACCCAATGCCGTATTCAACACTGTGTCAGCCTTCAGCGCAGCCAGCGCCTGCTCAAGGTCGCCGGGGATCTGTTCGGCATTGGCATTGCCATAGGGCGTGTCTGTGGCCGGGGGGGGAGTCAATTCATGCACTACTCCGTCCAGTCCCGCGTAAATTTGCGACGCCATGTAGAGGTAAGGGTTGGCCGCTGGTTCGCCAAGGCGATTTTCAATGCGGGTGGCTTTGTCGCCCGCTTGCCCCACCACGCGCAGCATGGCGCCTCGGTTGTCTTTGCCCCACAGCACAGCTTGGGGGGCTAATGCATTAGGGCGAAAGCGGCCGAAACCGTTCAGGGTGGGGGTGCAGAGTACGACCATGCCTTTTGCGTGTTCCAGCAGTCCAGCCAAGTAGTGGCTACCGAGGTCCGTCAGGGTATGCAATGCTTCTTGCGTAGTCGTGCCGGGCTGGGGGGCGTCGCGCATGAAAGCGTTCTTGCCGCCATCCAGGTGCACCAGGCTTTGATGCAAATGCCAACCGCTGGACATGATGTTGGGAAATGGGGGGCGGCACATGAAGGTGGCGTGGTAGCCTTTTTGACGCAGCGCTTGGCGCACGCCATTGCGAAACAACACCATGTTGTCGGCGGCCGTCAAGGCATCCGTCGCATCAAACACGGCCTCCACCTGGCTTGGGCCCAGTTCAATTTCCAGCGATTGCAAGGGAAGGCCCAAGGCCTGCGCGGTGTCGCGAACAAGGGTTAAAGCCTCGTCTGACATGTCCAGGCAGGTTTCGCTGTGAAGGTTGTAGCCGGGGTGGATCATCTGCACCTCGGGTGGCAAGCCCGGCCACCCAGCCAGATCGGGGTCTAACTGAGGGCGGGTGTCCTGGATGCGGTATATGTGAAATTCCACCTCCAGCCCACACACCATGCCCAGACCCATGTCCGCCAGTCTGCCCAGTGCCTGTTGCAGCACGTGCCGAGAATCGAACACCACCGCAGTGGCATTGTCAAACCACGGTTGGCACTGTATCCAGCCGGTGTCGGGCTGCCAGGGCAACACTTTGAGGCTGGCAGGGTCGCCCATCAGCAGCAGATTGCTGGCGCAGGCGAAGCCTGGCAGTTCGTCAGCACCGCCCGGCTCAAATACCTTGTAAACCGTGCGGTCGGAGGTGTCTTTGAGCATCAGCGTGCTGACCATGCCTACCCCGTTTTGCAGGGCTGCAGCCACTGCATGCGCCATGAGGGTCTTACCCCGGGTTGTGCCGTGCAGGTCACACCAGACAAACCGCACCTGCTTGAGACCCTGCTCACGGATCTGCGCCAGGCAGCGGGTCTGCGCGGCCAGCCGTTGCGGCGCATTCAGTCCGCACAGGTCGGCAAAGCTGGGCTTGGTCCCGATTGGGGTTTGCGTCATATCAGTTGTTAATGGCAGCGGGCCAGGGCGCATCGGCACGTTTCTTGGCCACGGCGTTCTGCCACCAACTTGCTGTGTCGCTGCTGGGCGCAATGCCGTCCACCGTGTCCGGGCCGTGTCGAGACCCTGCCACCACTGGGTTTGCCAAACCCGGCGCCGGGCCGCCCGCCTGCACCGACTCGATGGCTTTGATCAACATGCGGCGGTTGGCCATGATCACCTTGTCGCTCGTGCCCAGGTGTTCCTGGGTGCGGTCCTGGATGGCCCCCATGCTCTCACAGGCCCACTGGTCGTGCACATTGATATCGCTTTCGCCCATGCCAAGGAAGGTGGCGGTGCGCTGCTCTTCAGCATTGAAGCCCCAGTTATTGTGCTGGCCAGATTTGGGAATGTAGTCTGGCAGACTGACAGCTTCCAGTCGCTGATTGCGCATGGCTTCTTTGTCCAGCGGATCGGCAAAGCTCGTGAAGAAGGCATACCAATAGTTGTGGGTGTCGTCAACCGCCATGTGCATTTGGGTGATGGTGATGGTTTCGGACAACGGAATCACAAAGGTGTTTGGGAAAATCGCCTGTGTCACGCGCACATGGGTCAGTTCATCATTGAGCCTGCGCTGGGTGTTCAGCCGCCAGCCCAGATCGGTGGACTCAAACTGAATATCTGGCTGGCAGAACTCGCGCATCACCTTCGTCATGGGCACGCGCTCGCCGTTCAGCACCCCCAGGCTGGCGCCGCGAAACTGCCTGCCATAGGCCGCGTCAAGCGTTTCATCGTTAAAGAAACGGTGCAAAAAGGATGCATGCACTGGGTCAATGCCCACCTCAAAAGCCTGAAGCCAATTGCAGTTCCACAATCCCTTGAAGGCAAAGGTGTGGGTGCCGGGCGCTGTGAGGCAATCCAGCGCGGGCAGGGGAGGAGGCACCGACCCTTCATCGCCAAGCCAGGCAAACACCACACCGCTGCGTTCTTGAACCGGGTAGTTACGGGCACGCACATGCTTGCAAAGGTGGCTGCCAGCGGGCTCGCCAGGGGTGTCTGTGCATTCGCCGCTGGTGGAAAACTTCCAGCCATGAAACGGGCATCGCAGGCCGTCGTCCTCATAACGGGCGTAGCCCATGTCGGCGCCGCGATGTGGGCAGCCTCGGTCAATGAGGCCCCAGGCGCCTTGGTTGTCGCGGAACAGCACCATGTCCTGCCCAAGCGAGCGCACGGGCTTGACCGGACGTTTGTCCATGGCCGGGTCGAAACGTGGGTCAAATTCATCTACCAAGGCGATAGGCTGCCAGTATTTGCGCATGAGCTGGCCGCAAGGCGTACCTGGGCCCACACGGGTGATGAGTTCGTTGTGTTCGGCTTTCATGAAGATCCTTTGAAGGTGCGTACACCGAATTGTCAAAACGGTATACCGAAATGGTTTTTCAGTGTACAGTTTGCGCCATGAATCTGCAAGAGACCATATTGATGCAACTGCGCGACCTGGTGTTGCGCGGCGAGTTCGAGCCTGGGCAGCGCCTGGCCGAGCAGCAGTTGGCTGAGCGCTTGAGTGCATCGCGCACCCCCGTGCGCGCCGCACTGGTTACCCTGGAGCAAGAAGGCTTGGTCGAGGCCAATGACACCGGTGGCTTTGTGGTGCGCCCATACACACCGCGCGAGGTTATTGACGCGATCGCCGTGCGCGGCCATCTGGAAGGCCTGGCCGCACGTCTGGTGGCCGAGCACGGCGTTTCACGCCAGTTGCAGGGGGACCTGCAATCCAGCCTCGACGAAGGAGACCGCCTGCTGTCGGCAAACCTGCTCACCATGGAAAGCTACGCGGCCTATGCCTTGATGAACGACCGCTTTCACGCCTTGATCATCGAGGCCAGCGGCAACAGAGCCCTCCAGCGGGCCATCCGTCTGAACGACAAACAACCCTTTGCGCCTGCGTCGGCCATGCTGCCCATGCAAGGCAGCGTGGCGCTCGACCGCGACTGGATGCTGTACGCCCATCGTCAACATCACATGCTGTTTGATGCCTTGCGCAGCGGGAGAGGCGCGCGCGCAGGCCCTGGCGACAGAGCACACCCAGGTGGCGCAAATCAACATGAAGCTGGCTTTGGAGCGGCGCAGCGAATCCGTGCAAGTGATGCCGGGTATTCGTTTGGTGGTAGGTTAAGTCTGCCTTAGCTTGCTGGCATCAGCGGTGCAGGGCTTGAGTCAAAGCTCAAGGTCAACAGCTCGGTTGTAAAGAAGTGGTAGCGGTTACGCCCCAAACTCTTGGACGCGTACATGGCACGGTCCGCGCGTTTGAGTAATTCGTCACTGGTTTGCGCGTCGCTAGGGTAGATGGATATCCCCATACTGACAGACACCTCATACGTGGAGCCCGGCAACGCCACTGGCTTGGCCAAAGCGTCCAGCAGATTCTGGGCCGCAGTGCCTGCGTCCTGCTGGTCCTTGATTTCATGCAGGATGACAACAAATTCGTCACCGCCCAGGCGTGCGACGGTGTCCGCCTTGCGAATGCAACGCTGAATCCGTTGCGCAACCTCAATCAGCAGAAGATCTCCCGCCTCGTGTCCGTGCCTGTCATTGACGGCCTTGAAGTTATCCAGGTCGAGGTAAATCAAGGCAAACCTGCTGTGCGTTCGCTGCGCCTGAACCAAAGTGTGCGACAGGCGTTCGTGAAATTTGACTCGGTTGGGCAAGCCGGTGAGCAAGTCAAAGTTGGCCAGCTGGAAATAGTGCTGCTCTGAATGCCGGATCATTCGCACCCGCGCGGCGATACTCAGCACCAGGGCGCCCACCAGCAGACTGATGAGCGTGCCCGCCACCAGCACCAGCGTAGGCGTGCTGTTGCCCGCTGTGTAGGCGCTAGGCGGCATTGAAAACTCCACCGTCCAGGTCCGGTTGTGCAATTTCAGCGGGCTGGTTAGGGTCAGCGACTTGTCGGATTCGCCAAACGCCTGCGGCCGCTGAGACGAATACAGCAGCGTGTCTGGGTCTGGCTTATGGCTGTCATAAACCCGCAGTTGAAGGTGCTCCTCGTTAGCGCCCAAAACGCCTGCCATCAAATCGTCCATGCGAAACGGGCTGTTCACAAAGCCTTTAAGTGCCTGGTGTCGCTCATCCACGGTTCCGATTGGCTTGTGAGGCTTGTAAACCGGCACATAAACCAGAAACCCAAAGACAGGCGACTGGTTGGGCTCAGAAGCCAGCTTCAGTCGCCCGGTGATCGCCATCTGCGCACTGTCTGCCGCTGTCACCATCGCTGCCTGCCGGGTGGGCTCCGAAAGCATGTCAAAACCCAGTGCCCGCAGGTTTCTGTCTGTTCGCGGCTCCAGAAAAGTCACAGGGGCATAGGTCCCGCGGTCGCCAGCTGGCCGGATCTGGAAGTTGGGCAAGCCTTGCGCCGCCATGCGCCGTACAAATTCACCGCGGCTGGCATGCGGCACCCACTCAGCGAAGCCGATGCCATGGACGCCGGGGTAGTTTTTCTGAACCGAAAGGCTGGCCACATAGCTTGCCCACTGATCCCGACTCACCGATCCCATGGTGTTGACGAGCCCGACACCGCCCAACAAGATTTGGCCGTATGCCAGCATCCGTGTCTGAATGGCTTCCTGCACCGTTTGGACACGCGAATCAAACCGTGCCTGGCGCAACTTGGCAGCCTCGGTAACCGCCAGTTGCCAGATCGCCAGCGTGACGGTCAGACAAAGGGTAAACGCCAGCAAGGCTGCTCCGACATGGCGTTGGCCCTGCGCTGGCTCGGGATTGGCTGACGAGGAACCTGCCACGGAGTTTGTCGCCACAGGGGCTGTCTGGTATGGGATAGAAAAGAGACTGAAGTACAGTGTAGTAACGTGTAACAGGCGCTCAACTGCCCGTGTAAATTGCCCCGACAAACCTCCGGGTCTTTCCAGTGTTTACCCTGACTCTGAGCAAGTCCAGGACTCAACCCAGCCATAGAAATCATCGTTCATGAAGCTCTACAACTACTTTCGTTCGTCTGCCTCGTTCCGTGTGCGCATTGCCCTGGCTTTAAAGGGGTTGCCCTATGACTATTTGCCCATACACCTGGTCAAGGGTGAAAACAAGGGCGATGCCTATAAAGCCATCTCGGCAGACAACCTGGTCCCAGCGCTGGTGACCGATGCAGGCGATGTGTTGTCCCAGTCCATGGCCATCATCGAATACCTGGACGAAACCCATCCCCAGCCTGCGCTGTTGCCTGCCAACGCGCTAGGCCGTGCCCAGGTGCGCGCCCTGGCCCAGTCCATTGCCTGCGAGATTCACCCGCTGAACAACCTGCGCGTGCTCAAGTACCTGGTCAAAGACCTGAAGGTCACCGAAGAAGCCAAGGGCGAGTGGTACCGTCACTGGTGCCGCGATGGGTTGGAGAGCTGTGCGCGCCAACTCGCGCGTCTGCCAGCCAGCACCTATTGCCACGGCAGCACGCCCACCCTGGCTGATTGCTGCCTGGTCCCGCAGATCTTCAATGCCCGCCGATTCGATACCAATCTGGACGGATTGCCCCGCACCATGGCTGCGTTTGATGCGTGCATGCAGTTGCCTGCATTCCAGCAGGCGCAACCCAGCAGCTGCCCAGACAACGAAGGCTGAACCCCGTGGTGGGTCTGCCCCCCGACTGGCTGATTCCCGACTGGCCCGCACCAGCCAATGTGCGCGCCGTTTTCACGACACGCCAGGGCGGGGTGTCGCAAGTGCCGTTTGATTCGATGAACCTGGGCGACCATGTTCAGGATCAGCCCGATCACGTCGTCATCAACCGCCGACGCCTGGCAAACGCATTGCAAGCGCAGCCTGTATTCATGCAACAAGTGCATGGCACGCAGGTCCTGACACTGGAGCCCGGTGTCCTTTTGGCGCAAACCCCCATTGCAGACGCCTGCCTCACTTCGCACCCGGCGCAGGTGTGCACCGTGATGGTTGCCGATTGCCTACCCGTGCTGTTTACCACCCGTGACGGCAGCATTGTTGCCGCCGCCCATGCCGGCTGGCGCGGCCTGTGCCAGGGGGTGTTAGAGGCTGTTTTTCATCAAATATGCCAACTTAGGCTTGCCAGTAATAGCAATGTAGCTATTAAAAATATAGCAAACGAGATTCTTGTCTGGCTCGGCCCCGCCATCGGACCCCGTGCCTTTGAAGTTGGGGAGGAGGTGCGACAAGCTTTCATCCAGGCCAGCGCCGACCCCGCGCAAACCGCAGCGCTGTTTCAGCCCCACGGGCCAGGCAAATACCTGGCTAATCTTGCGGCCCTTGCTCGGCAAAGGCTTTTCAATGCAGGCATCATGACGGTGTTTGGCAACGATGGCAGCCCGCTTTGGTGCACCGTCAACCACCCAAACCGCTACTTTTCGCATCGGCGCGATGCGGCAAGCCAGGGCGGCAGCGGGCGGATGGCAGCCTGCATCTGGCGAGTGCCTTAGCGCCAGCGATCTCATTGACAAGACTTTACATGCATGGCCAAGCTCACCGATTCCCCTGAAACAAGTCAACACCCTGTCGGGTCCATGCAAACCGATCAAGGCGCCTGGCATCAGCGTGAAGTCCATGACCTTGTCAACAGCCACCGGGTAGACCCAGCCCATGGTTTGCATGCAGAAGACGCGCAGCAAAGGGCCCTGCAGCACGGCGCAAATGAGCTGCAAAGCCATGCCCGTCGAGGCCCGCTTACCTTGCTGCTGGAGCAGTTCAAGGACTTCATGGTCCTGGTGTTGCTGGGTGCGGCCTTTATTTCCGGCCTGATTGGGGACCTGACCGACACGCTGGCCATTCTGGTCATTGTGGTGCTCAATGCGGTGATCGGCTTTGTTCAGTCTTGGCGGGCTGACAGTGCCATGGCGGCCCTGCGTCAGTTGGCTGCTGCGCAGGCCAACGTGCTACGCAATGGTCAGGTGCAGACCCTGCCTGCACGCCTGCTGGTGCCCGGTGACATTGTGCTGCTGGAGGCAGGCAACCAGGTACCCGCCGACCTGCGACTGATCGAAATTGCGCAGTTTCAAGTCGACGAATCTGCCTTGACGGGCGAGTCCGTTACCGTTGCCAAGCACGCAGCGGCGCTGCCCGACAAGGCTAATGCCGCTCTGGGCGACCGGCTGAACATGGCCTTCAAAGGCACTACCGCCACCCATGGCCGCGCCCGGGGGCTGGTCGTGGCCACCGGCATGGCCACCGAGCTGGGCAAGGTGGCACAGTTGCTCGACCACGAAGACCGGGGCACCCCGCTGCAAAGGCGCCTGGCAGCGTTTGGTAAACGCCTGGCCCTGGTTGTTATCGGCATTTGTATCGTGATTTTTGCCGTGGGGGTGATGCGCGGTGAAGACGCCTTGCTGATGCTGCTGACCGCCATCAGCCTGGCGGTGGCCGCCATCCCCGAGGCCCTGCCTGCGGTGGTGACCGTGTTGCTGGCCTTGGGCGCGCGCCGCATGGTGGCGGTTCACGCCCTGGTGCGGCGGCTGCCTTCGGTGGAAACGCTGGGTTCCGTCACCACCATTTGCTCGGACAAAACCGGTACCTTGACCCAAAACCACATGCATGCTGAGCTGTTGGTGGCTGTTGGACAGCGCTGGACGCCTGGCAACGCACTGCCAGGCGAAGTGCATGCAGAGGCCTTGCGGGCGGCGGTGCTGTGCAACGATTCAAGGCTGGATGACAGTGCAGGCAAATCGGTCTGGCAGGGTGACCCCACTGAAACCGCACTGGTGTTGGCTGCAAAGAGCGCTGATCTGGACAAGGCGAAGCTGGATCAGCAATTTGCGCGCGTGCAGGAGCAGCCATTCGATTCAGAGCGCAAACGCATGACCACCTTTCATTCGGGCGGTGCAGAAGGTGCCTATTTGGCCTATACCAAAGGCGCACCGGAGTCTGTTTTGCCCCGCTGCATTGCGCAATGGTCGTCCAACGGGTCTACACCACTGGACGTAGCCGCCTGGGCGGCAGAGGCCACCGAATTGGCTGCCCAAGGCTTGCGGGTGCTGGCACTGGCCCGGCGCGACCATGCGGCTTTGCCAGATACCAATGCCCTGGATGCGGTGGAGGGGCAGCTGCAGTTTTTAGGGCTGATCGCCTTGATTGATCCCCCGCGCATGGAAGCCGCCGCCGCCGTGCGCGACTGCATTGGCGCTGGCATCACCCCGGTGATGATCACGGGCGACCACCCAGCCACGGCGCGCGCCATTGCCCTGCGGCTGGGCATCGTGGCAGACCCGAATGCCCCGGTCCTGACCGGCATAGACCTGGCGCAGCTGGACGACAGCGCCTTGCGCCAGCGGGTGGAGCATGTGCGGGTCTATGCGCGTGTAGACCCAGCCCAAAAAATTCGCATTGTGGAAGCCCTGCAGGCCCAGGGCCATGTGGTGGCCATGACGGGTGATGGTGTCAACGACGCGCCCGCCTTGAAGCGGGCAGACATCGGCGTGGCGATGGGCAAGGGCGGCACAGACGTGGCGCGCGAGGCTTCCAGCATGGTGCTGCTCGATGACAATTTCTCGACCATTGTGGCGGCAGTGAGCGAAGGCCGCCGAATTTACGACAACATCCGCAAATTTGTCCGCTACGCCATGACGGGCAATTCTGGCGAGATCTGGACACTGTTTCTGGCCCCCATGCTGTTGCTGCCCATTCCGCTGTTACCCATTCACATCTTGTGGGTCAATCTGGTGACCGATGGCCTGCCTGGCCTGGCGCTGGCCGCCGAGCCTGCTGAGAAAGGTGTCATGCGCCGCGCGCCCCGCGCGCCCAATGAAAGCCTGTTTGCCGATGGCATGTGGCAGCATATTTTGCTGGTGGGTTTGTTGATTGGGGGGCTGTGCCTGGGTGTGCAGGCCTGGGCATTGGCGGCGGGCAATTCTCACTGGCAAACCATGGTGTTTACCGTGCTCACCCTGTCGCAAATGGCCCATGTCATGACCATCCGGTCTGAGCGCGAGTCGCTGTGGACGCTGGGCTTGCGCAGCAATTTGCCCCTGCTGGGTGCCGTGGCGCTCACATTCCTGTTGCAAATGGCCACCATCTATGTGCCGCTGCTGAACCCGATTTTCAAAACCGAGCCTCTGACGCTGTCTGAACTGGCGATCTGCCTCGGCGCTGCTGCAGTCGCTGGTTTGGCCGTGGAGTTGGAGAAGCTGTGGCGCAGGCGCCGTAGAGCGCTGGCCTCAACTTAGCAAGCGACGGTTCGCCAATTCAGGCAGGGTTCTTTGTATCATTGGTGGACCGGGCGTCAACTGGACGCTGAAAACCATAACAAAGAGACAAACCATGATCACAGCACTTGTCGTCGTATTTGTACTGGCGTATCTCGCCATCGCACTCGAACACCCCTTACAAATCAACAAATCGGCCTCGGCTCTCATCGGAGCAGGGCTGTTGTGGACCATTTACGCCCTGGCCGGGCCGAGCTCTGAGCAGGTAGCCAAGGAATTGAGTGAGGCGCTCGGTGCCACCGCCCAAATCGTGTTCTTTTTGATGGGGGCCATGACCATTGTGGAAGTCGTGGACTCGCACAATGGTTTTGATGTGATCACTTCTCGCATCAAGACAAAACGTCTGTCCACCTTGATGTGGTTGGTGGTCTTTGTCCCCTTCTTTTTGAGTGCGATTTTGGACAACCTGACAACCACGATTGTGATGGTGTCGCTCATGAAGAAGCTGCTGGATAAGCGCGACGACCGCTTGTTCTTCGCAGGCATCATCATCATTGCCGCCAATGCGGGTGGCGCCTGGACACCCATTGGCGACGTGACCACCACCATGCTGTGGATTGGCGGGCAAGTGACCACGTTGGCCATCATGACCGGGCTGTTCTTGCCCTCGATGATCAACTTACTGGTGCCGCTTGCCATCACCAGCCGTATCTTGGGGAGCAAGCCCGTCATCGCGCCGTACGAGCAAAACTCGTCTGGCCAAATGCCAACCACGGCGTTTGAGCGCAACAGCATGTTTTGTCTGGGCCTAGGTATCCTGGTGGCTGTGCCCGTTTTCAAGACTTGGACGCATTTACCTCCCTTTATGGGCGTTTTATTTGGCCTGGGCATTTTGTGGCTTGTGGGTGATCTCATTCACAAGGAGAAAGAAGACATTGCCAAGAATCACTTCACGCTGGCGAATGCCTTGAGCCGCATCGACATGGGCTCCATCCTGTTCTTCACGGGAATCTTGTTGGCGGTGGCCACGCTGGAGCACACCCATGTCTTGACCGACTTGGCCAAATGGCTTCAAGACACAGTTGGGCGCCAGGATGTGATCGTGATGATCATCGGACTGGCCAGCGCTGTGGTGGATAACGTGCCGCTGGTGGCAGCATCCATGGGCATGTACAGCCTGACCGACTATCCGGCCGACAGCTTCTTGTGGGAGTTCATGGCCTACTGCGCGGGCACAGGTGGCTCCATCCTCATCATCGGCTCGGCAGCGGGCGTGGCCGCGATGGGGCTGGAGAGAATCGCCTTTGGGTGGTACTTAAGGCGTATCGCCGGGCTTGCCCTGGTGGGGTACTTTGCCGGCGCCGTGTTCTACATTGTTCAGTACCGGTTGACCCACTGAGGTTTGTGGGGCGACGGCGTCTTGCTCTGCCGCCTCCCGCGCCTTGATCACCTTGCGGCGCTTGGGTGCACCCATGATGTAAACCACAATGGTCACCGGCAGCACACCGTATAGCAAGAATGTGAAAATCGCGCCCAAGACCGATCCAGTGGGGTGGGTGGCTTCGGCCGCCGCCATCATGACAGCGATATACAACCAGGCAATGGCAACAAGGTACATCACGCAATTGTCCTGTAAGAAACAAAGCCTCCAATCGTTGGTTTTCAGAATCTGTGTAGGTGTTCCTACGTGTTGTAGGCACCGGTCGCCCAGGCGACAATTTGTTGACAGGAGACAAGCATGACAAAGACCCCCGATTGGACCGCGATGGGCCAACAGTTTCAGCAAGTGGCTGGTGAAAGCTGGACCAAGGCATTGCAGAATTTTCAGAGCATGAACATGGCCGATGTGTTCAGCGGTTTGCCCATGCAAGGGATGCCGGAAATGCCCAAAGCCTTGAACTTTTCCAAAGAGAAGCTCGAAGCCCTGCAAAAGCAATATGTTGAAGAAGCCACCCAGCTCTGGAACCAAAGCATCACCGCCAAGACAGAACTGAAAGACAAGCGCTTTGCCTCTGATGCCTGGGCCGCCAACCCGGTGGCGGCTTTTTCTGCCGCCGCCTATCTGCTAAACACCCGCACTTTGATGGGGCTGGCAGACGCTGTTGAGGCTGACCCCAAAACCACCGCCCGCATCCGCTTTGCGGTGGAGCAGGCCAGCGCAGCCATGGCACCCAGCAATTTTCTGGCGCTCAATGCCGAAGCGCAAAAGAAAATCGTCGAAACCAAGGGCGAAAGCCTTGCCAAGGGCATGCAAAACCTGATGCACGACATGCGTCAAGGCCGTGTGTCCATGACCGACGAAAGCATCTTCGAGGTGGGCAAGAACGTTGCCACCACAGAAGGCGCCGTGGTGTTTGAAAACGAGCTGTTCCAGCTGATCGAATACAAGCCACTCACCGCCAAGGTTTACGAAAAGCCGTTCTTGCTGATCCCGCCTTGCATCAACAAGTTCTATATCCTGGATCTGCAGCCCACCAACTCCTTCATCCGCTACGCCGTGTCTGAAGGGCACCGCACGTTTGTGGTGAGCTGGCGCAACCCAGACGCGTCCATGGACAAGCTGACCTGGGACAACTACATCGAAGACGCTGCCATCACCGCCATCAAAACGGTGCAAGACATCACCGCTGCCAAACAGATCAATGCCCTGGGTTTTTGTGTGGGCGGCACCATCCTCAGCAATGCATTGGCCGTGTTGGCCGCGCGTGGCGACAAACCCGTGGCATCGGCCACTTTTTTACCACACTGCTGGACTTCACCGACACCGGCATACTGGATGTGTTCATCGACGAAGCCTTCGTCAAGTTCCGCGAAATGCAAATGGGCAAGGGCGGCATGATGAAGGGCCAAGACTTGGCGTCCACCTTCAGTTTTTTGCGTCCCAACGATCTGGTCTGGAACTACGTGGTGGGCAACTATCTGAAGGGCGAAACCCCACCACCTTTTGATTTGCTTTACTGGAACAGCGACGCCACCAACCTGCCAGGCCCGTTTTACGCTTGGTACCTGCGCAACACCTACCTGGAAAACCGCTTTGTCAAACCCGAGGCGGCCACAGTCTGCGGCGAGAAGATTGATTTTCGCAAGCTGGATCTGCCGGTCTACATCTACGGCTCGCGCGAAGACCACATCGTGCCGATTGGCGGCTCGTATGCGTCTACCCAGCATTTGCCAGGCAAGAAGCGCTTTGTGATGGGGGCTTCGGGCCACATTGCCGGTGTGATCAACCCACCGGCTGCCAACAAGCGTTGCCATTGGGTGCGCGAGGATGGCAAGTTTCCCACGACACCAGACGAATGGATTGCAGGAGCCAAAGAGCAGCCCGGCAGCTGGTGGACCGATTGGTCCAAATGGCTTAAAGGCAATGCGGGCAAGCTAATCCCCGCGCCCAAGACCTATGGCAAGGGCACCAAATACAAGGCGATCGAGCCAGCACCGGGCCGTTACGTCAAGGCCAAGGCATAACCCACGGCCAACTGTTTAAGTTTCAATCAGTTCAACCCATCCTAATTTAGAGGAAGACAAATGGAAGACATCGTTATCGTTTCAGCTGCCCGCACCGCGGTTGGCAAGTTTGGTGGTTCATTGGCCAAAGTGTCAGCTCAAGAACTGGGCTCTATCGTGATCCGCGAGGCTTTGGCCCGCGGCAAGATCGATCCCGCAACTGTGGGTGAAGTCATCATGGGCCAGGTGCTGGCTGCAGGCGCTGGTCAAAACCCAGCCCGTCAATCCACGCTCAAAGCAGGTCTGCCCCACGGCGTACCGGCTTTGACGATCAACGCCGTCTGCGGCTCCGGCCTCAAGGCCGTGATGCTGGCAGCCCAAGCCGTGGCCTATGGCGACAGCGAAATCGTTGTCGCCGGTGGCCAGGAAAACATGAGCGCTTCTCCCCACGTCCTCTTGGGCAGCCGCGACGGCCAGCGCATGGGCGACTGGAAGATGATCGACTCCATGATCGTTGATGGCCTGTGGGACGTGTACAACCAGTACCACATGGGCATCACCGCAGAAAACGTGGCCAAGGCCAATGGCATCACCCGCGACATGCAGGACGCGCTGGCACTGGCTTCGCAAACCAAGGCCGCTGCAGCGCAAGCCGCAGGCAAGTTTGCCGACGAAAGCGTCACCGTCTCCATCGCACAGAAGAAGGGCGACCCGATCCTCTTTAATTCTGACGAATTCATCAACAAAAGACCAATGCCGAAGCCCTGGCTGGCTTGCGCCCCGCCTTCGACAAGGCCGGCAGCGTCACCGCTGGAAATGCATCTGGCATCAATGACGGCGCCGCCGCTGTGGTGGTCATGACTGCCAAGAAGGCTGCAGCCTTGGGCCTGACGCCTCTGGCCCGCATTGCCGCCTTTGGCACCAGCGGTCTTGACCCCGCCTTGATGGGCATGGGCCCCGTGTCTGCATCGCAAAAAGCCCTGGCCCGCGCGGGCTGGAAGGCGTCTGATGTCGATTTGTTCGAGCTGAACGAAGCCTTTGCTGCCCAAGCTTGTGCCGTGAACAAGGTGCTGGAGCTTGACCCGTCCAAGGTCAACGTCAACGGTGGCGCGATTGCCATTGGTCACCCCATCGGTGCGTCCGGTTGCCGCATTTTGGTCACGCTGCTGCACGAAATGCAGCGCCGCGACGCCAAGAAGGGCCTTGCCGCCCTGTGCATTGGTGGCGGCATGGGGGTTTCCCTCGCACTGGAGCGTTAATTTTCAGTCAAAATGCCTGCATCGGCGCATCAGTCAAGCCGATGCAGCTATCAAATTTATAGTTTTTTTCGAACACACAGGAGCATCACATGAGTAAAAAAGTAGCTTACGTCACCGGCGGCATGGGTGGCATTGGTACCGCCATCTGCCAACGCCTGCACAAAGAAGGCTTCACGGTCATCGCCGGCTGCGGCCCCACGCGCGATCACGCCAAGTGGATTGCAGAGCAAAAAGAACTGGGTTACACCTTTTATGCATCCGTTGGCAACGTCGGCGCATGGGATTCCACCGTTGAGGCCTTCTCCAAAGCCAAGGCAGAGCACGGCACCATCGACGTGCTGGTCAACAACGCTGGCATCACCCGTGACCGCATGTTCCTGAAGATGACCCGCGAAGACTGGGACGCCGTGATCGAAACCAACCTGAACAGCATGTTCAACGTCACCAAGCAAGTGGTGGCCGACATGGTTGAAAAAGGCTGGGGCCGCATCATCAACATCTCGTCTGTGAACGGCGAAAAAGGCCAAGCAGGGCAAACCAACTACTCAGCCGCCAAGGCCGGTATGCACGGTTTCTCGATGGCCCTGGCGCAAGAGCTGGCCACCAAGGGCGTGACGGTGAACACCGTGGCCCCTGGTTACATCGGCACCGACATGGTCAACGCCATCCGCGAAGACGTGCTGGCCAAAATCATTGCCACCGTGCCCGTCAAACGCCTGGGCAAGCCCAGTGAAATTGCCTCCATCATTGCCTGGCTGGCATCAGACGAAGGTGGTTATTCCACCGGTGCTGAGTTCTCCGTGAACGGCGGCTTGCACATGGGTTGATGTTTTGGCCGATTCGGCCTTTACCTATCCTTCAAAACCCGGCTTCGCCGGGTTTTTTGCTAGTGGCGCTAAAACTTGGGGCTGGACCCTTTGCTTTGATCAGCCTGAATTTTGGCAATCACATTGGCTCGCCCCGACTGAAACTGCCGGGGTTGGAGTTTGAACAAAAGATAGAAATTCCCAGGGCAAGAAAAAGTGCTGTTGCCAAAATCATTGGTCTGATAGCGCAGCTCCCCCGGAATACTCTGTCGGTGGCTTACGGTCAAACGGTCATCAAGACGGGTAAAGACCAGTCGTTCATCGTCTGACTGCACCTGGCTAGGTTGACCAAACTTTCGCACCACCGCACCAAAGGACTCTTGCACGTTGGCGCTCGCACAGGTCTTTAGCTCAACCTCTTGCAAATACAGAACGTTAATCGCGGGATGGCTTTGAAAATAGTATGAAAACTCAATCGACCAGTTTTCCTGGCGGTTATGGCACCAAAAACGGGTACCCATTCGATAGTGTTTGCTCAGGTTAGTGCACTTTTTGGAAATCACGTCATAAGGCGAATTGACGTTGTAGCTGTCAAGCAAAGCATATTGCGGCTTGGTGGTTTGCAGCTGAACCGGTTTATCCTTGCGCAAACAATCCTGCCCCCCTTTTCCTGACAGTGGTTCTACCAGCAAACACTCAACCGGTAACAAGACGATGTCATCAATAAAGGTTTGTGACGCGGGCGGAACAACTGGTCGATCCTGGGCGTGCGCAGACCAAACTACCACAGCCACACAAAGCGCTCTACCTATTTGAATTCCAACGTTCATCATCCATGCACCCCAGAAAAGTTACTTCGGATTTTAGGTAAACACGCTACCGACTTCGGTAAGGCTGTTGCCCGCCGCCCTAGAATGGCCAGACCATACAACAGGAGACATCCCGTGCGATTGACCAAACTTGCCACGCTGGCACTTTCCATTTCATTATTTGCTCCTGTTTTTGCAGCACCCAATGCAGGGCAAATGCCGGTGTGGCTGCAGGCGCAGGTGCAAAAGCAGCCCTTGCTGGACACACTGAAGGAATTGGTGGCCATTGAATCCGGCAGCGGGGACCGCGAAGGACTGGACCGGATTTCACAGCTTGTCCATGACCGGCTGAAAGCCCTTGGCGGGAAGGTGGAGTTTGTCGAGCCGGGTGAAGACACTTACCGCATGCATGACACGCCAGAGAAGATTGGTCGCATGGTGCGTGCCACGTTCACAGGCGCGGGCAGCAAGAAGATCATGTTGATTGGTCACATGGACACGGTTTACCTGAAGGGTATGGGCGCCAAACAACCGTTTCGCATTGACGGCAACAAGGCCTACGGCCTGGGCATTTCGGACGACAAGTCCGGTGTGGCTGTCATATTGCACACGGTGGCTGCCTTGCAGGCTTTGAATTACAAAGACTACGGCACGCTGACGGTGCTGGTGAACGGGGACGAGGAAATCAGCTCTCCTGGGTCGCGCGCGTTGCTCACCAAGCTGGGGGCTGAGCATGACTTGACGATGTCGTTTGAGGGTTCCCCAGCCAATTCGGATCAGTTGTCGCTGGCCACAGCTGGCATTGCGGCGGTGACACTGAAGGTGACGGGCAGGGCGTCGCATGCAGGCGGCGCGCCCGAGCGAGGTTTGAATGCCATTTATGAACTGGCGCACCAGATGCTGCAGACCAAGGATTTTTCTGACGCAAAGACTGGCGTCAAGATGAACTGGACCATGGCCAATGGCGGTACCAACCGGAATGTGATTCCGGCCTATGCGACGGCTGCTGCCGATGTGCGCGTGATTCGAGTGGCTGACTATGACGGACTGGAAAAAAAGGTGCGTGAAACCATCAAGAACCAGTTGATTGCGGACACCAAGGTCGAGTTGACGTTTGAGCGCCGCCGCCCACCGCTGGAGTTCAAGCCGTCCCAATTGCCCGTGACCAAGCGTGCCCAGCTGATTTATGCAGAAATCGACAAAACGCTGGGCGTGGTAGAGACGGTTGCTGGTGGTGGCACAGACGCCGCGTTTGCCGCTTTGAACACGCCCAACCCGGTGATCGAGCGCTTTGGTTTGCTGGGTTTTGGCGCACATTCCAACGACAACGAATACATCTTGATTGACTCCATCGAGCCGCGTCTCTATTTGGCGACGCGGCTGATCATGGATTTTTCGCGCGGTCTGGTGCAATAAAACACACGGCAGAACCTTATGTACCTTCCCCCGCAGTTCAATGCCAAAGATCAGGCCCATGCGCGCGAATTGATGCGGGCCTATCCCTTTGCGTCGCTGATATCTAACGACGATGAGGGTTTTCCTTTTGTGACCCACTTGCCGCTTCACCTGGTGGAGGAGGGCGACCAGCTTTGCCTGCTCGGCCACGTGGCGAAGTCTAACCCGCATGGCAAATACCTGCGTGCACGGCCCCAAGCCCTGGTGTGCTTCATGGGACCCTATGCTTATTTATCGCCCTTGGTCTACCCTGATGCCATGCGTGTACCCACCTGGAACTACCTGGCTGTGCACTGCAAGGTCGAGGTAACCCTGATTGACGATGACTTTGGCAAAGATCGTCTGCTCAAGAAGTTGATTGGGGACCACGAGCCCGCGTATGCCGACCAATGGCGTGGCCTGCCGGAGGACTTCCAGCGCAAAATGCTCGCAGGCATTTTGGGGTTTGAATTGCGCGTGACCGAACTGCAAAGCAAGCTCAAGCTTAACCAGCACAGGACCGAATCGCACGCGGCCATGTATGCCGACTACCGAGCGGGTCATGACAATGCACGTGCCCTGGCCGCTTGGATGGAGCGCCTGGGCATGGTTGGCACCCACAAGTAACGCGGTGAAGACCGATCATGACTTCATGCAGGCTGCGCTGGCCCAGGCGCAGCTTGCCTTCGAGGCTGGCGAAGTGCCTGTGGGTGCAGTGGTTGTCAAAGACGGCGTTGTCATTGGTGCTGGCTTTAACCAGGCCATCGGCAGCCAGGATCCCTGCGCCCACGCTGAGGTGGTCGCCATCCGCCACGCCGCCGCCAACTTAGGCAATTACCGGCTGGAGGGCTGCCGCCTGTACGTCACACTGGAGCCCTGCGCGATGTGCGCCGGGGCGGCCATCACCGCGCGGCTGGACCGTGTGGTGTTTGGTGCAACAGAGCCTAAGACAGGTGCAGCAGGGTCGGTGTTGAATCTGTTCGATGAGGAACGCATCAATCACCACACCAGCGTCACCGGGGACGTCTGTAGCGCTGAGAGCCAGGCCTTGTTGCAGCAGTTCTTCCAGTCTCGCCGTCAGGCGCAAAAGCTGAGCCATGTTCCTTTGCGCGATGACGCCTTGCGTACCCCCGAAGATTGCTTTGCCAACTTACCTGACTACCCCTGGCAGCCGCACTACCTGAGCAATTTGCCCAGCCTCAACGGGTTGCGAATGCATTACCTGGACGAGCCGGGGCAACCGTCTGGCTTGACCTACCTTTGCCTGCATGGCAACCCAGCCTGGAGCTATCTGTACCGCAAGATGATTCCCGTTTTCCAGACGGACGGACACAGGGTGGTCGCGCCTGACTTGATCGGCTTTGGCAAGAGTGACAAACCCAAAAGGGACCATGCACACACCTTCACCTGGCACCGACTGGTGCTGCTGGAATTCGTCGAAGCGCTGGACTTGCAGAACGTGGTTCTGGTGGTGCAGGACTGGGGCGGTCTGCTGGGGCTGACCTTGCCGATGGCTGCGCCACACAGGTATCGAGGCTTGCTGGTGATGAACACCACCTTGGCGACGGGCGATGCACCGTTGTCGCCCGGCTTCATCGCTTGGCGGGAAATGTGCGCAAAGAACCCAGATTTTGATGTGGCGCGGTTGTTTGCCAGAGGCAACCCGCACATGTCTGCCGCTGAATGCGCTGCCTACATGGCGCCCTACCCAGACCGAGGCTACCGGGGGGCGTTGCGGGCGTTTCCACCCATGGTCCCAGATTTTGAAGATGCTGATGGTGCAGCCGTTTCACGTCAGGCACGTGAATTTTGGCAAAAGAACTGGAAAGGCCAGACGCTGATGGCCGTCGGACTGCAAGACCCGGTGCTGGGCCTGCCGGTGATGCAGGCATTGCGCGGCAATGTGCTGGGTTGCGGTGAGCCTATGGTGCTTGAGCAGGCAGGGCATTTTGTTCAAGAGCATGGTCTCCCTATCGCCGAGGCTGCGGTGCGATACTTCAGGCCGTGAAAAAACATATTTACATCTTTTCGCCCGCTGGGGCCGTGCGCGACAAGGCGGCATTCAAACGCGGCGTGGCGCGACTCAAGGCCATGGGCCATGAGGTGGAGATTGACGCCAATGCGCTGTCATCGCACATGCGGTTTGCCGGGGATGACGCCACCCGCGTGGCCGCCATTGGACGGGCTGCCGCCAGTGGCGCAGATGTGGCGCTGATATCGCGCGGCGGCTATGGTCTGACGCGCATCCTGCCCGGTCTGCCCTACAAGGCGCTTGCCAAGGCGGTGGAAAAGGGCACCCAGTTTGTGGGTTTGAGCGACTTCACGGCATTTCAGAACGCCTTGCTCGCCAAGACCGGGGCGATCAGTTGGTCTGGCCCGGCACTGGGTGAAGACTTTGGCCCGGAAGGCGAGCCCGACGACATCATGCTGGCTTGCTTTGACGACCTGCTGCAAGATCAGGGCGAGGGGGCTGGTTGGCGCATGCCGGTGGCGGGGTGGGTCAAAGCCCATGCGCAGGACAAGCCCCGCCAGTTGCATGGCAAATTGTGGGGAGGCAATCTGGCGGTGCTGGTGTCTTTGCTGGGGACGCCGTACTTTCCCCAAATCAAAGGTGGCGTCCTGTTTCTGGAAGACGTGGCCGAATACCCGTGGCGCATAGAACGCTTGCTGACGCAGTTGATGCACGCGGGCGTTCTGGCCAAACAAAAGGCAGTGGTTCTGGGTAGCTTTACGGGATACAAAGCCACCCCGCACGACAAAGGATTCAAGCTGCAAACCGTGGTGGATTGGTTGCAAACGCAGATCAAAGCGCCGATTCTGCAAGGTCTACCGTTTGGGCATGTGCCAACGAAGGTATTGCTGCCTGTGGGGGCTGACGTAACTTTGGCTTTGGAAGGGCGCGATGCGCTGATCGTGTGGGGGCACTTGTAGAGGTGCCGAAAGTGGCCGAAAAGCGCCCGAGTCAGTAGCGGCTCTTGTGGCCTGTGATGGATTCTGAAATCAAACCGTTGAACATCTTGGTGATGATGGTCATCTTCTCGCGCGCACGGGTTTCGCCAATGGTGGCAGCCATGCTTTGCATAAGGTCACTGCGGGCAAACCAAAGGGTCTGAACATCGTCGGTCATGCGCAGCTTGTTACCAAGCGCCAGTTCGCGGGGCTTGCCGGTTTCGCTCAGGCACAAAAGCATCGCATGGCGGATTTCCTCCAGCTGAATACCAATGTCATCTGAATGATGCACTGGCTCAGCTTCGGCTGAAAGCCAACCAAAAAAACTGTTTCGCAAAGTAGGTTTGCCCCAACGCACGGAATTACCTTTTGAACCTGATTGCACATGCCAAGGCCAAAAGATACTGGTATTCGCCAGTGTATGCAAGGTGTTTTGTGATTTTTTGAAAGAAAAACAACATATAAATCAGCAGCTTAGGAGGATTTCCTGAAGTTACACCTAAAAAGAAGTCAATTTTTCACGGATTCGACCATTCAATAGGTTTCCAGATGGAGTCGACCTTCTTTTTTGAGCGCTTGACTCAGGCTATCCCACGACAAGCCCGCTGCTTGCGCAATGTCCCGCAATGCCAGAACCACTCCTTCCTCCATGGCCTTCAAACCGCAGACATAGAAGTAGGCGTTGGGATCTGCCAGCAATGGGGCCAAATCAGCAGCACGCTCACGCATCAGGTCCTGCACATATCGCTTGGGGCTACCGCTGGTCCTTGAAAAGGCAAAATTGTTGTCGATGAAGTCCTTGGGTAGGGACTGCAATGGCCCGAAGTAGGGCAATTCCTCTTTGGTTCGTGCGCCAAAGAAAAGCATCAGCTTGCCGCTCTCAAATTTGCCTGACTGGCGCAGGCGCCGCCGCCATTCGGTCATGGCGCGCATGGGGGCAGAACCGGTGCCGGTACAAATCATCACGATGCTGGATTTGGGGTGGTTGGGCATCAGGAAACTTGCTCCGAAGGGGCCAATGACTTGCACCTTGTCGCCTACTTGCAAATCGCACATGTAGTTGGACGCAATGCCTCGCACCGCATTGCCCTGGTGGTCTTCAAGCACGCGCTTGATGGTAAGCGACAGGTTGTTGTAGCCAGGCCGCTCGCCATTGCGGGGGCTCGCAATCGAATACTGGCGGGCATGGTGTGGGCGCCCATCTGCATCCGTACCTGGCGCGATGATGCCAATGGACTGACCCTCCAGCACCGGAAAGGGCATGTTGCCGAAATCCAGCATGACGTGATGCGTGTCGTATTCCCGGCCAACGGCGGTGACGCGCACATTACCCACCACCGTGGCGGTGATGGATTTTTCTGCCGCTTTGGGGCCATAGAGATTGGTATAGGCGTGGGCAGCCGACCATGGAGGCAGCAAGGCGCCGTATTGGGCGCTGTTGAAGACCGTGTCCCCAGGCTCCCGGGTCTGGGTGGCGCTGGTAACCGGTTCTTGTGGTGCGGGGCTTGCTGGGGTCGCTGCGCCAGCCTCTGCCAGTTGATCTTTGGACAGCTCTGCGGGTAACTCGTCCCAACCAAATTGGGCTTCGAGCGTATAGGCGTTGGCCTTGAGTACCGTGCGGTAGTTGTCAATGCTACCGGTCGGGCAGGGCGATATGCAGTCGTTGCACCAATTGCACTTGCTCACATCCACCACGTAGTTGCGCGAATCGTGCGTGATGGCCTGCACGGGGCAAATGGCTTCGCAGGTATTGCAGCGGATGCAAATTTCAGGGTCGATGACATGCTGCTTGATGATGATTGACATGGTCGCCGTCTTATTAAGGTTGTCTGTTGCCTCAGTGCTGGGCCGCCCCAAGCCAGTCGCAGTCGCTGCGCAGGTGCGCGCAATGCGGGACACGACTGGCGTGGGGGCTCAATTTAATTGAACCTGACGTATTCAAAGTCTACTGGCTGGCGGTTGATGCCCATCACTGGGGGCGCGATCCAGTTTGCAAATTTACCGGCATCCACCACGCGACCCATCAGGCTGCCCACAAACGCGCGGTCGGTATCGGAAGGAAGCCAGTTGTCAACCTGAGCTTTCCATTCTGCTTCGCTCACCACACGGCCGTCGGGCGACACTTTGACGCCAGCCAGGGTACCGATGTTGCGGTGGAAGGCCTTGTGAGGGTGTCTTAAGCTTGAAGGGGATGCCTGCTTTTTCAATGACCTTGTTCCAGCGGTCTACGCCACCAATGCTGTCCTTGATGTAGTCGTCGCGCAATACTTCATTGAGGGCATTGAGCATGGGCACTTCGCGCTCGATCAGTTGATTACCTTGAACCGCCAATACCTTGTAGGTCTGGCCTTTGAGCACATGGTCGTCCACGCGTTTGCCTTCTTCAAAGCGGCCCTTGAGACCGGTGGAATAGAAGGTGGCTGCATTGCTGGACTCGTCTGCACCAAACAGGTCAATGGTCACGCTGAAGTGGAAGTTCAGATAGCGCTGCAGGGTAGGCAGGTCGATCACGCCAGCCGCACGCAGCTTGGTAACGTCGTCGGTTTTCAACTCGTTCATCGCTTGGCAGGTGCGCTGAATCACTCGGCTGATGCCGGATTCACCCACAAACATGTGGTGAGCCTCTTCGGTCAACATGAACTTTGTGGTGCGGGCCAACGGGTCAAAACTGCTTTCAGCCAGTGCGCAAAGCTGGAATTTGCCATCACGATCGGTGAAATAGGTGAACATAAAGAAGCTCAACCAGTCGGGTGTGGGCTCGTTAAACGCCTGCAGGATGCGGGGGTTATCCTGCTGACCGCTGCGACGTTCGAGCAAGGCTTCGCCTTCTTCACGACCATCACGACCGAAATATTTGTGCAACAGGTAAACCATTGCCCAAAGGTGGCGACCTTCTTCGACGTTCACCTGAAAGAGATTGCGCAGGTCGTACTGGCTCGGGCAGGTCAGACCCAGGTGGCGCTGTTGCTCCACTGATGCGGGTTCGGTGTCGCCCTGAGTAACGATGATGCGGCGCAGGTTGGCGCGGTATTCGCCAGGCACGTCTTGCCAGGCGTCTTCACCTTTGTGGTCGCCAAAATGGATTTTGCGTTCCTTTTCGGCTGCATTCAGGAAGATGCCCCAGCGATAGTCAGGCATCTTCACATGACCAAATTGTGCCCAGCCTTGGGGGTCCACGCTGACGGCGGTGCGCAGGTAAACATCAAAGTTCTGCGAGCCGTCAGGCCCCATGTCTCCCCACCACTGCAGGTAATTGGGTTGCCACTGTTCCAACGCGCGCTGCAAGGTGCGGTCCTCGCTGAGGTTGACGTTATTGGGAATCTTGTCGCTGTAGTCGATGGTGCTCATAGGGGTTCCAGTTGGTCTCGTTAGTCGTTGTGTCTATCCCAGCAGTCGCCGTGAAACCGGCATTGCCGGGCCGATGGCGGCGCCCCCCTGGGGCAGTCCGCTGTAGGCCGCTTCGGGGCTTACACCCTGTTCCAGTCGAAGGCGGCTTTTTCGCCTTTTCCGTACACTTTCAGGGCACCTTTTTCGCCGACAGCGTTCGGACGCTGGAAGATCCAGTTCTGCCATGCGGTCAAGCGTGCAAAGATGCGGGTGAACATGTTCTCGGGGCCATTGAAACGCAAGTTGGCTTCCATGCCGGTCAATGCGTCTGGCGACATGGAAACGCGCTCTTCAATGGCGATACGGGTTTCGTCTGCCCAGTCGATGTCATCGGGGTTGGAGGTGATCAAGCCCAGTGCAAAAGCAGCATCGGCGTCCAATGCCTGGCCTGCTTTGGCTCGCACAGCCTCAAGCGGGGCCGCCTCATCATAAAAACGACGGCTCAGACGGCTTTGCCCCGTGCACATGGGGTAGAGCCCGAAGTTGACATCGCTTACCATGATCTTTGGCGATGCAGAGGCGTCATCAGGCAGCATCAACTGATAGCTGCGATCGCATGCCAAGGCCAGCTCCAGGAAAGTGCCTGCAAAGCAGGAGCCCGCCTCGATCAGGGCAAACAGGCTGCGCGAGGACACATCCAGGCGGCTCAGCGTGCGGCGCAGCAGGCCAGTGGTTTCACGCACCAGCCAGTGGTCTTTATGTGCCAGCAGGCTGGCATCCATGGCGAGCACGTTGGCCGCGTCACCTTGGGTCTTGATCAGCCAGGTACCAATGTCGAGTTCATTGGTACGCATGTTCAATATGGCGTCTTCCAGCTCGCGCGCCAGAGCCAGCGGGTACCAGTCAGCGCCGGCGGCTTCGATGCCCGCAATGTCGCTGGGGGGCAGGGCAGCGGGGGCCTTCACTGTCCAGGTGGCGGTGCGTTTGTCTCGGTCAATCTGTACGGTTACGTGGGGATAGGTCAGCGAATCTGCTGCCATATCGCACTGCACCGGTGTCAGGCTCACGCCTTTTCCATTGGTGGGGCGATCACTTTGAGCTGCCAGTTGCAGTGCGCGTTCTTGCACCTTTTGGGCAAATTGGGCGGGCTTGGCAATGTCGTCAACCAAGCGCCAGTCTTTGGCCTTCTGGCCGCGCACACCTTCGGAGGTGGTGCAGAAGATATCTGCCAGGTCGTGACGCACATGGCGCTTGTCGGTCACCCGAGTCAGGCCACCTGTGCCGGGCAAAACGCCCAGCAGAGGAACTTCGGGCAAGCTGACGGCGCTGGATCGGTCGTCCACCAGAATGATCTCGTCGCAAGCCAGGGCCAACTCGTAGCCGCCACCAGCGCAGGCACCGTTGACGGCTGCCAGAAATTTCAGGCCACTGTGTTGACTGGAATCTTCCAGGCCATTGCGGGTTTCGTTGGTGAACTTGCAGAAGTTCACTTTCCAGGCATGGCTGGAAACACCCAGCATGAAGATGTTGGCCCCTGAGCAGAAAACTTTTTCCTTGGCGCTGGTCACGACCACAGTACGCACCTCAGGGTGCTCAAAACGGATGCGGTTGACTGCATCGTTTAATTCAATGTCTACTCCCAGGTCATAGCTGTTCAGTTTGAGCTTGTAGCCGGGACGCAAGCCTGCGTTCTCATCAAAGTCTGCGGCCAGCGTCGCGACGGCGCCGTCAAAAGTCAGCTTCCAATGGTGGTATTCGGATGGGCTGGTCTGGTAATTCACTCGGTTGGTTGTCAAGGCAGTCTCCTTAAAAGGCGTTGCGTAAGCGGATAAATGCATCATATTGCATAAATTGCCGCCTGGTCAAGCACTTTAATGCATATTTTTAAATCGGCAGTTTCAAGGCACGCCGCACCAACTCTCTCAAAGCCAGATAACTCGGCTCAAGCGCTTGGGCACTGGTATCGAGTGTGAACTCGGCCTTGGAATAAAAAGCGGTGCGGCCTGCCAGAATGCTTTTCAAGTCTTCCATGGCCTCCTTGCTGGCTGCCATGGGCCGCATGTCACCCTGGGCAGCCACGCGTTTCATGTGGTCCTCTGCATCAGCGCGCAGCCACACCGTGGTGCAGTGAGCCAGCAGCAAGTTAAAACTGGCGGCGTCGGAGACGAGACCACCAGGCGTGGCGATCACGGCTTCGGGGTATATCTGGATGGCCTCTTCAATGGCGCGTCGCTCATACCGTCGGTAAGCGTTCATGCCATAAAGCGCCTGAATCTCAGAGATGCTGCAGCCTGCAAACTTCTCAATCTCCCGGCTAAGCTCGACAAAGGGGTAATCCAGGTCGTCTGCGAGCATCTTTCCCAGCGTTGATTTGCCAGCACCGCGCAGGCCAATCAACGCCACCCGGCTACTGCGATTGGCGTTCCCGCCGCCGGTTCCCAGCATATTGCCAATGGCAACACGCACAGTGTGCAGGGTGGCTTCATTTCGGTGCTCTAGCAGCTCGCGGATCAGCAGCCATTCCGGCGATGAGGTGGTGATGTCCCCCAGCAATTCCGCCAGCGAGCACTGCAGTGCGCTGGTGACTTGAAGCAGCACCAGCACCGACGCATTGCCAATACCGTATTCCAGGTTGGCCAAGTGGCGCTCAGATACCCCAGCTGACTGTGCCAGCGCCTTACGTGTCAGCCCGCGACGCGAACGCAGATCACGCACGCGCGCTCCCAAGGCAACCAAAAAAGGGTGCTTGCTTTCAGTATCTGGCTTGTTTGTGGCGCCAACAGGGGGTGCATGCTCATCAACAGGATTGGCCCCAGATTCATGCAATATAGTGCTTGACATCAAAACTCGGTATCTTTATGCTGCAGGCCTGCACAATAATTCATCTTGGCATTCACGGCAAGTGCTTGACTCAAGATTCGTAAAGATTCACAACGCGACCGCCAAGAGGCCGACCGAAGGAAACCGATGACAGAACTCCTCCCCAATTACGCTGCCGGCCGCTGGCAAACGGGTTCAGGCCCAGGCACAAGCTTGCTGGACCCAGTGCTGGGCACTGAACTGGTCAGGGTTGATTCGACAGGCCTGAACTTGCCAGAGGCGTTCGAATTGGCGCGCGAGCAGGGCGGCCAAGCCCTGCGCAAGTTGACTTACCGTGAGCGTGCTGCCATGTTGAGCGCAGTCGTCAAGCTGCTGCAATCCCACCGCGACGCTTACTATGAAATCGCCACAGCCAATAGCGGCACAGTCAAGAACGATTCAGCTGTCGATATCGATGGCGGCATCTTCACCCTAGGCACCTATGCCAAGTTAGGCGAGAGCCTGGGAGATCGGTGCTACCTGCTGGACGGTGAGGCGGCGCGGCTGGGCAAAGATCCCTTGTTTCAGTCCCAGCACGTCCTGGTGCCCACCCGTGGTGTGGCGCTGTTCATCAATGCGTTCAACTTCCCAAGTTGGGGCCTGTGGGAGAAAGCCGCACCAGCGCTGCTTTCAGGCGTGCCTGTCATCATCAAGCCAGCGACTTCCACGGCCTGGTTGACGCAACGCATGGTCAGAGATGTGGTGGATGCGGGCATCCTGCCTGCAGGTGCTTTGTCGGTGATCTGCGGTAGCTCGGTCGGACTCATGGATCAACTGCAGGCGTTTGACGTGGTGTCATTTACCGGCTCGGCCGAGACAGCAGCCGTGATCCGCTCACACCCGGCGGTGGCGCAACGCTCGGTTCGTGTCAACATGGAGGCTGACAGCGTCAACTCTGCCTGGCTATTGCCCGACATGTCCACTGACAGTCAGGCGTTTGAGCTTCTGGTCAAGGAAGTGGTGCGCGAGATGACTGTGAAATCTGGCCAAAAATGCACGGCTATTCGGCGCGTGTTGGTGCCTCAAGCGCATTACCAGGCTGCAGCGCAGGCCATCAGTGCAAGGCTGGCCAAAGTGGCGGTTGGCAATCCGCGCAACGAATCAGTCCGCATGGGGTCGCTGGTGAGTCGGGCACAGCTTGTGGCTGTCAAAGACGGTTTGGCCTATCTCAAGGCACAGGCCACTGTGCTGCACGATGGGGCCAGCGTACCGTTGGTGGACGCTGATTCAGCCATTGCCTGCTGTGTGGGCCCCACATTGCTGGGTGTGCAGGACGCTGACGGTGCCGACCGCATTCACGACACGGAGGTGTTTGGCCCGGTCCGGCTGATCCGCCGCGGCCAAGGCTCGCTGGTGGCATCCATTTATGGCGAAGACCCTGCAAACCTCGCCACCGCCGCACTAGAGTTGGCTGACAGCCATGGCCGCGTGCATGTGATTTCGCCCGATGTGGCTGCGCTGCATACCGGTCACGGCAACGTCATGCCTCAATCCCTGCACGGTGGGCCAGGCCGGGCAGGGGGCGGAGAAGAACTGGGCGGCTTGCGTGCGATCAACTTCTATCACCGCCGCAGCGCCGTTCAGGCCAGCACATCCGTATTGAGTCAGCTTGCAAGCTGACAAGAAATTCCAAAGTAAAAAGTAAAAGGAAGACAAATCATGACTGACAGCCTCCATGCCCTGCCCGAACGCTTTAACTTTGCCCAACACATTTTGGGCGTCAACGCTCAACGCGGCAGCAAGACGGCCTTCATTGATGAGCAAGGCGCCTTGAGCTACGCTGAGCTGGACCTTCGCGTGCGGCAAATGGCGACGGCGCTGCGTTCGCTCGGCCTGAAACGAGAGGAGAGGGTGCTGGTGCTGATGCTGGACTGCAACGACTGGCCCGTCAGCTTTCTGGGCGCCATTTATGCCGGGCTGGTACCCGTCGCGGTCAACACCTTGCTGACTGCCGACGACTATGCCTACATGCTGGAGCACGCCCGCGCCCAGGCAGTACTTGTGTCTGGAGCGCTGTTGCCGACCTTGACGGCGGCCATGACCCGATCAGACCACGAAGTCCACAAAGTGATCGTGTCCAAGCCCATGGCGCCACTGCATCCGTCAGAAGTCGAGATATCCCAATTTCTTGCCGGCGCAACACCCGCCATCAAGCCAGCGGCCACCGGGCCTGATGAGCAGGCTTTCTGGCTGTATTCATCCGGCTCTACTGGACGGCCGAAGGGCACGGTTCATTCACATGCCAACCCGTACTGGACGGCTGAGTTGTACGGCAAGGCAGTTCTGGGTCTTCGTGAAAATGATGTCTGCTTTTCAGCGGCCAAACTGTTCTTTGCCTATGGACTGGGCAATGCCTTGACTTTTCCAATGAGCGTGGGTGCCACCACCATTTTGATGGCTGAGCGACCAACACCCGACGCTACATTCAGGCGCTGGACAGGGCAGGCGGCAGGCGTCAAACCGACCGTGTTCTTTGGTGCCCCGACAGGTTTTGCGGGCATGCTGGCTGCTCCAAATTTGCCCGCACGAGGCGATGTGGCGCTGCGACTGGTGTCTTCGGCCGGTGAAGCGTTGCCCGCCGACATTGGCGAGCGCTTCAAAGCCCATTTTGGAATCGACATTGTGGATGGCATAGGCTCTACCGAAATGTTGCACATCTTTTTAAGCAACCGCCCAGACAAGGTCCGTTATGGCACCACGGGATGGCCAGTACCCGGTTACGACATTGAGTTGCGAGGCGAAGATGGCAAGCCAGTGCCAGACGGCGAAGCAGGGGACCTGTACATCCACGGTCCGTCCAGCGCCATGATGTATTGGGGTAACCGCGTCAAAACCCGCGAAACTTTTCAAGGCGGCTGGACAAAGAGCGGCGACAAATACATCCGCAACGAAGATGGTTCGTGTACCTATTGCGGCCGCAGTGACGACATGCTCAAAGTCAGCGGCATCTATGTCTCGCCCTTTGAGGTCGAGGCCACGCTGGTTCAGCATGCTTCGGTGTTGGAGGCTGCCGTGATTGGCAAGCAAGACGTTGACGGTTTGACCAAAACCAAGGCCTACGTTGTTTTGAAAACCGGACAAACTGTGACAGAGGACGAGCTGAAAGCCTTTGTCAAAGAGCGTTTGGCGCCCTACAAGTACCCTCGCTTTATCGAATTTGTGGCCGACTTGCCTAAAACCGCCACAGGCAAAATCCAACGGTTCAAACTTCGCGAACAAGATGCCCCTCAATCATGAGGCGTGTGGTTGAATTTGCCGATATTGAATGGCAAAACAGGCCTTTTCGGCTTGAGTATCAATGGATTGATGCTATCAATCCTGAAGCGCCACTGATCGTATTTTTGCACGAAGGCCTGGGCTCGCTCAGCATGTGGCGGGATTTTCCGGTACAACTTTGTGCGGCGGTTGGTTGTCGCGGCTTGGTTTATTCGCGCCCCGGCTATGGGGCATCCACCTCGCGCAAGGCCGACGAGCATTGGGGCCCCGACTTCATGCACCGTCAGGCCTGCGAGGTCTTGCCAGCGCTGCTGAACGCACTGAAAATCAACGCAACCCAAGACAAGCCCTGGCTTTTTGGGCACAGCGATGGCGGGTCTATCGCCTTACTCTACGCGGCCAGCTTTCCAGATCAATCGGCAGGTGCCATCGTGCTTGCGCCGCATATTTTTGTCGAAGACATCTCAGTGAACAGCATCGCTGCGGTGCGCCAAACCTACCTGGAAACAGACTTACGCCACAAACTTGCCAGGTACCATGACGACCCAGACTCAGCGTTCTGGGGTTGGAATGATGTTTGGCTGTCTGCGCCATTCAGAAGCTGGAACATCGTAAGCGAGCTTCAACGCATTCAATGCCCAGTGCTTGCCATTCAGGGCTTGCAGGATGAGTATGGGACGCTCGACCAAGTGCGTCGCATAGAGCGCCATACCAGCCGAACTAGCGTGCTTGAATTAGCGCACTGTGGACATTCACCGCACAAGGATCAACCCGAAGCGGTCATTTCTGCCGTGCATGATTTCTTACGGCAGCAATAGCACAACTTACTTCATACGATGTATATTATGTTAAATACAGTAGCGAAGAACAAAGCCCTCCAAGGCTAAAGACTGACGTGTGGTCCGATCGCGAGGAACCACGCGCATATTACCCAGCCAACAACCTTGCACCCAGCTCTACCAAGTCCCTTTGGGTTGTTTCGCCTTGATCTGCCGAGCAATGACCTCTGCCACATCGGCCCGGCTAACGCGGTTGGCAAAATCAATGGCGCTCAGGCCCAGTCCGTTTTTCAGGCTCGGGTCTGCACCGGCGTCCAGCAGGGCCTTGACAGCTGAGGGCGTTCCGTACTGCGCAGCCATCATCAGCGGCGTGGTGCCGTTGGGGCTTTCTGCATCGATGTAAGCGTCGTTATCGAGCAGCAACTCGATCATGGGGATATCGCCTTTGGTGGCGGCGTAATGCAAAGGGGCCCAACCTGGCTTGTTGACGTCGGCGTCGCGGGCGATCAGTTGCTTGGCAAGGTCAAGATAGCCTTTGAGCGCTGCCAGCATCAAGGGGCTTTCGTCCTGCTGGTTCCGCATCTCAACATTCGTCTGGGGATCAGCTAGCAGCGCAGATATCGCTTTGAACGAACCGTGCCGCACAGCAATCAACAGGGCTGTCTCTCCCTTGGCATTCAAGGTGTTGGGGTCAAAGCCCTGAGCAATTGCGTCAAGATGGTACTGCTGTTGTCTTGCTGGGCAGCTGAAAAAAAATCCTGCGCAGCATCAGCCCGGGCAAGCAGGGGAAGCGCAAAGGCAAGGGCAATCAGTGCACAAATCAAACGCCTGAAGGTCATGATGCCAATACCTTGGAGAACAGTGATTCAAAATTTTGCGTGGTCAAAGCGCCGATGTCTTCAACCGTCATGCCCCGAATCTCCGCGATTCGCTTGGCCACCCAGGGAACATAGGCCGGGCTGTTGGTTTTACCGCGATACGGCATGGGCGAAAGATAGGGGCTGTCAGTTTCAATCAGCATGCGGTCCAGTGGAACAAAGCGTGCCACCTCCCGAATGTCTTCAGCATTTTTGAAAGTCAAGATACCCGATTCAATCGGTAATAGTCGAGCCCTGTTTCCCCTATACCCACTACCTTGGGCCGCATGGCGCGTTGACGCAAATCGTCCGCGCTGGGTTCGTGAACGTCTTCGTTGTCGGGGTGAACGCCAACGGTTGCAAACAGATTGGTGTGGTTCAGTGCGAGTGCATGGACTGCATCAAACTCTTCGATGGTGGTGCAGATGCACAGGGCCTGATGCACCTGGGCTTCGGCCATGGCCTGCTGAATGGAGGGAATCTGGCTGGCCAGATCAGGAAAGGTGAGGTGACAGTGCGAATCGGTAAACATTCAACCCAAATCAAATGGTCTCATATGGTTTGCGTGGGGCGCTCGGACGCGAGATGGGCGCCCAGTATTTCTTCAATGCGCAGCTTCAGCTGGCGCGATTTGTCGTCCGACGGAAACTGCACGCCCACGCCTTGGGTGCGGTTGTTGGCCGCCTTGGCGGGCGTGATCCAGGCTACCTTGCCGGCCACTGGATAGCGCTGTGGCTCGTTGGGCAGCGACAGCAGCATGTAAATGTCATCCCCAATTCTGTATTCCTTGTTGGTGGGAATGAAAACGCCACCTTCGGAAAACAGTGGGATGTAGGCCGCATACAGGGCAGCTTTTTCTTTGATGGCCAGCTGAATGACGCTGGGCCGTGGTGACGAAGGGGCCAATTTGGCGGGGACGGGCTCGGCCATGAGGGATCCTTTAAATGGCTGCGGTGGCAAGCCTGGATTTTGCCTGTGCTTTAGGTGAATTTTTCAAGGCGGTGCCGGCCTGGCTTACCAAAGATTCAAGCATCAACCCGGCATTGAAGGGATGTTCGGCCGTTCGGGCCGTGCGTGCAAGCGCCACAGACCATTCACTCAACACACCAATGGCTGGCGAGTCAGGCAAATCCTTTGCCTCAAAAAACCGGGGATCTGCACCGCCCTGCACGGCCATGAGGTCGTGGCAAAGCTTTTGCAAAATGCCCACCACTTGAGGCATGGGCAAATCAGACAAGCCTTTGCTGTCACCTTTGGCCAACATACGCGGTAACTCGCTCCACAGCTTGGCGGCCGCACCGCTTTGTGCCAGTGCCAATGCATCGTCAGGCCGCCCTCCACTCGCACGCAGCCAGACTGAGGCATCGCCTGCATCGACGCCACAGGCATTCAGCCACGCCATGGCCGCGTCAGTCTGCGGCCAAGTCATGGCATGGCCCAGGCATCGGCTACGGATCGTGGGAAGCAACTGGTGTACGGCCTCACAAGCCAGGACAAAGCGCACGTCACCGGGTGGTTCTTCCAGTGTTTTGAGCAAAGCATTGGCCGTGATGGCATTCATGCGCTCAGCTGGGTATACCAGCACAGCCTTGCCCTTGCCACGGGCACTGGTACGCTGTGAAAATTCCACGGCAGCACGCATCGCGTCTACCCTGATCTCCTTGGACGCCTTGCGTTTCTTGTCGTCAATCTCTTTTTGGGCAGTCTCATGCAACGGCCAACCCAGCTCAATCTGCAAGGTCTCAGGCATCAGCACACACAGGTCGGCATGGGTGCGAACCTCAATCGCATGGCAACTGCCACATTGGCCGCATGCGCCTTGCTCGCCAGGCTTGTCGCATAGCCAGGATCGCGCCAGGCTCATGGCAAGTTCATATTGCCCCAACCCAGACGGCCCATGCAGTAGCCAGGCATGCCCACGTTGGCGGCGTAACTCGGCCGATTGCGCCACCAGCCATGGCGCAATCGGTGTCCCAGTATCGCCAGCCGCCGGCCTGTTCATCGGGAGGCCACCATGATCGACAACCAACCCCTTCGCACCATCACGGCAGTGATTTGCTGCCAGACTTTGTGCCGTTCCTGCGCTGCATCAATGCGGGCAAAGCGTTCAGGTGCCTGGGCTGCGCGCTGGGCGTAGCCGCTGGCCACTTTTTCAAAAAAAGCCTGGGGTTGAGATTCAAACTTATCCGGCACACGGGCGCCAGCCAAGCGCTCGGCTGCGATGGCTGGGTTCAGGTCAAACCAGATCGTGAGGTTAGGTTGACGCAGTTTTCCGGTCGATTCGGCAGGCACTGATTGAACCCATTGCTCCAGTTTTAAGAGCACATCCAGATCAAAGTCCCGCCCGGCGCCCTGGTAGGCGAAGCTGGCATCGGTAAACCGGTCACACAGCACCACATCCCCCCTGGCCAGGGCAGGTTCAATCACGTTGAGCACATGGTCGCGACGCGCGGCGAAGATCAGCAGCGCCTCAGTCAGCGGGTCCATCGGGTCATTCAGCACCATGGCTCGCAGCTTTTCAGCCAGGGGCGTGCCGCCGGGTTCGCGGGTCAGGGTCACCGCCCTGCCCTGATCCGTAAATGCTTTGGCCAAGCCATCGATATGGCTGGACTTGCCCGCGCCGTCGATGCCTTCAAAACTGATGAATAGACCTGGAATGCTCATGGTGAACCGGCTGGCCGCGAACGGATGTATTTGTTAACCGCCCGATTGTGCGCCTCTAAGTTGTCACTGAACTCGCTGCTGCCATCGCCGCGCGACACAAAATAGGTCGCCCTGCTGGTCGCAGGCTGGACCGCAGCGAGCAAGGCGGCTTTGCCGGGCATGGCAATCGGCGTGGGCGGCAGGCCAGCACGGGTATAGGTGTTCCAGGGGGTATCCGTTTGCAAATCCACTTTGCGCAGCCTGCCCGTGTAATGGGTCCCCATGCCGTAGATGACCGTAGGGTCGGTTTGCAGCAGCATGCCCAGGCGCAATCGGTTATGAAACACGCTGCCAATCATGGGTCTGTCCGAAGGGCGGCCCGTTTCCTTTTCAATGATGCTGGCCAGGATCAGCGCCTGTTCGGCTGTTTGCAATGCGATGCCCGGTGCGCGCTGTGCCCAGGCAGCATCGAGCTTGCTGTCCATGGCCTTGGCAGCACGTGCAAGCAAAGCCAGGTCACTGCTGCCTTTGGCATAGGCATAGGTGTCAGGGAAGAAACGTCCTTCCGCGGCAAGCCCTGGGCGGCCCAGCTTCTCCATCAGCGCGTCGTCGCTCAGGGACTGACTTTCGGGTTTAAGCAATTCCGCCTGGCTCAGGGCCTGTCTGACTTGGCGAAAATTCCAGCCCTCCACCAGCACAAAGGCGCGCAAGGCTTCATCCCCTCGGGTCAGCCGCGACAAAATGCTCTGCGGCGTGTCCCCCGCTTTGATCTCGTAACTGCCGGCTTTGATCTTTCGGGCGTCGCCCGACACCCGGAACCAGGCATACATCAGGTCCGGGTTGACATCCACGCCAGCATCTGCAATGGCTTGAGCAATTGCGCGTGGGCTGGTGCCCATCTCAATCGATAAATCCAGCACCGCAGCGCGCAGGCTCAAGGGCTGCTGAACCCACCAGGCAGCGGCACCTGCCAGCAGTGCCAGCATCAGGACAAAGGCAAGAACAACTCGGCGTAAAAACATGTGCCGGGATGATAATCCACAGCATGAGTCAGAACCCCCACCTCCATGGATTCGCCAAGCTGTCACACCTGGGTGTGATTCTAGCCGCAGGCGAAGAAGCCGCCAAGTTCCTGCATAACCAGTTGACGCAAGATCTGTTGCTCATCAAGCCAGATGAAGCCCGTCTGGCCGCCTTTTGCAATGCAAAGGGTCGCATGCAGGCGAGTTTCCTCGTATTCAAGCCGGACGCGAACACCGTGCTGTTGATCTGCAACCGGGACATATTGGCGGCCACGCTCAAGCGCCTTTCCATGTTTGTACTGCGGGCCAAGGTGAAACTGAGCGACGCCACCGCCCAGTTTAATTTGACGGGTGTCATCGGGGACGCATCAAAATCAATAGCTAATGAAGAAATACCCATATGCCATAAAGCGGTTTTTGATGGGATAACTGCTATCGGTTTGCCCCCTGCCAATGAACAATCTCGGCTGATACTTATCTCCCCAGCCGACGCCGTACTACCCACTGGTTTGGGTAAAGAACTCAGCATCGATCAATGGCTGTGGACCGAGGTTCGCAGCGGCGTCGCTCCCATCAGCACGCCGATTTTTGAAGCCTTTGTGCCCCAAATGCTCAATTACGAATCGGTGGGCGGTGTTAGTTTCAAGAAAGGCTGTTACCCGGGCCAGGAGGTGGTGGCACGCAGCCAGTTTCGCGGCACGCTCAAGCGCCGGGCGTACATCGTGCATGGGGCGCAGGCCATGCATGCTGGGCAGGACGTTTTCTCAAGCGCTGACGCAGAGCAAGCCACCGGCACCGTGGCGCTGGCCGCCCCCTCACCCCGCTGGCGGCTGGGATGCCATCGTGTCGATGCAGACCCGCAGTGCAGACACCACGTTGCATGCCGGGTCTGCCAACGGCCCTGCGCTTGAGGTGCAAGTGCTGCCCTACCCCTTGCTTGAAGATATCTGATGCTGGACAGTATCCGACTGATCGGCGCGCCAACTGACGTTGGGGCCAGTGTTCGTGGCGCCAGCATGGGCCCCGCGGCTTTGCGTGTGGCATCGCTCGGCAACGCCATATCTGCACTCGGCTACACGGTGACTGACATCGGCGATCTGCATGGCCCGACCAACCCCTGGTTGCCGCCAGTCAACGGTTATCGCCACCTCGGCGAAGTGGTCAGCTGGAACCGTGCCGTGCGAGATGCCGTGTCCTCGAGCCTGACCGTCGGCCAGATGCCTCTGCTGCTGGGCGGCGACCACTGCCTGGCCATTGGCAGCATCATGGCCGTGGCTGAGCATTGCCACGCGTCGGGCAAAAGGCTGCGTGTGCTGTGGCTGGATGCGCATGCCGACTTCAACACCAGCACCATCACCCCTACGGGCAATATCCACGGCATGCCTGTGTCCACCCTGTTTGGCTTTGGCGCAGATGAGCTTCTGGCCTTGGGCACGACCAAGCCCGCCATCCAACCGGCTGACATCGTGCAAATTGGCATCCGCAGCGTTGACGCCGCCGAAAAAGATTCGTCCATGCCCAAGGCCTGGACGTGTTTGACATGCGCAGCATTGATGAGTTGGGCATGCGCGCCGTCATGCAGCAGGCACTGAAAGACGTGGATGCCAACACCCACCTGCACGTCAGCTTTGACGTGGACTTTCTGGACCCCGACATCGCCCCCGGCGTGGGCACCGCCGTTCGCGGGGGACCGACCTACAGAGAGGCTCAACTTTGCATGGAAATGATTGCCGACACAGGCCAACTGGCCTCCATGGACATCATGGAACTGAACCCCGCGCTGGACGTGCGCAACCGCACAGCCGAATTGGTGGTGGATCTGGTGGAGAGTTGTTTGGGTAAATCAACGCTGATGCGGGTGCGCGCCGCATAGGCTTGGTACACGAGCACGGACAATTTCCGGTTGCCGACTGGGGATTCCCGGTGCCAGGTGCTGCGAGCGGCGGACACCAAGGTCAATCAGTGCGTGATGTTAATGCCACCTCGGTACGTTGTCGGAATCTCCGCCAGCACGGCGGCTTTGTCTGACGGCATCGCCCTGACGTAGGCTTGCCGGTAGGCGTCCTGGGCCAGCACTTTGTCAAACTTTGGGTTCTTTGGGTCGCTGTAGATATCACCCGCTTTCAGCCAGCCGTCCACCGCCGTTGCCGGCCATCTCTCGGTGCGCAACTGCAGACCGTGCAGGGCCAGGCCCCAGTCGCCATGGGAGCGACCCAGGATATAGGCAGCGTTGCTCAGGTCATAGTCCACTATGCCTTCGGCCAAACTCTTTTGGGTCAATGCCAGGGCCTCAGCCTGCTGGCCTCGCCTGCCAAAAATGATGACCTGCAGACTGCGCACCGACGGCGCGTTCGGTTGCAGCACTTCGCAACGCTTAAGGTATTCGTCGGCCTTGTCCACATTGCCTAGCGTGGCGTAGCCGCGAGCGATGTTGGTCATGATGGCCACCACATAGGGGCGTGAACGGGCGACAGACTCCCAAATCCAGACCGCGTTGGCCCAGTCGCCCCACTTGGCCAGTTCATCGGCCACCATGGGGGTAAGTTTGCGGTAATGCGGCGTGATGGTGATGCCAGCGCGCATGTTCTGGAGCATTTCTGCCTTGCTGCCATCCCAACGCGGGCTGTTGGGCTGTTTCGACTGCGCAATCGTCAGCGCCAATTTGACACCACGCACGATATGGCGCTCGGCTTGCATGGCTTGATGACTGATGTAGACGCACAGCACCAGGCAGCCAGCCGCCATGCCCATGGCCAGGCGGCTGAAGGCTGGTTTCCATGCCAGCGTGCGGACCAGGCCAACGCCTGCCAAGGCGCCGCCCAGTTTGACGCATCCCAAGCGGGCATCGGACGCCGCCAGCAAGCCCAGACACAGCGCAAACATGGCACCCGTACTGGCCATGCGCCATGGGAACCCCAGGTTGCTGACTATTAAAAATGATAGCAAACTAGCTAGTACCAGAGCGCGGTAAGGCGCTTCTGCAAGCTCCAGTTCAGTTTGCGAACGCCAGGTTCGCCAGGCGGCATGGGCCAAGTAGCTGAAAAGGCTCAGCAAAAACAGCCAGCCCACCAGGCCGTATTCGGCCAGCAACTGCAATATCTCGTTGTGGACGTAATAGTCCGTTTCCAGTTGTGATCCTTGCGACTGGTACTTGGGAATCTGCACCTCCCAAGCACCCGCGCCCACGCCCACGACAGGGTTGGCGGCTATCAGCCTGCCGGTGGCAGACCACATCACCCAGCGGATGGAAAACGCGCGCGCTCCGTCCTTGTATTCTTCAAGGTCGGCAATGGATTGCACCCGCATCAGGCTTCGGGCAAGCGGTACCACGTGCTGGCCGTTGGTCTTTAGCTCGTTTTCCAGCGTTGGGTTGCCCGATGGCACCATACCTAAGCCCAGCACTGTGCCCAGCATGACCGACGCCACCGTGAGCTTCTCTGCCCTGCTCCACAGAGCCAGGCCCAGTGGGTGACGGTACAAACGGGTCACCAGCGCGATCACACCACCCAACACCAACATCGCCACCAAGGCCGACCGGGTGCCCGTCATCAAAATGGCGACGATGTTGAAAGCGGTCATCGCGCTCAACAGGGCAAGCTTTGCAGTGCCGCGTGTACGCATGATGAGCCAAGCCGAAAACGGCAAGGTGCACACCACAAATTCAGCCACAAAGTTGCGGTTGACAAAGGTGGACGCCGGGTTGGGCCCCTGCGGAAAAAACCGCATGTCAAACCAGAATTGCAACGCCGTCCACAGGCAAGCACCCACGGCACCTGCGTGAATGCCCCAGGCCAGCGTGCCAAATCGCTCCCGGCTGAAGGTATTGAGCCCCAGAAACACGATCACACTGAAGATGAACCACCGGATGGCTTCTACCCCACCCAAAAACGCGTGCGACCACGCCATGCTGCCCAGCGCATACACCATCAGCCCAAGCGGCAGCCACATCAACGCGTGCCAGCGCAGAGGGGTTTGGCGCTTGCGCTCGCGCCACCAGAACACCAACAGCGCGATCAGGCTGATGCCAGACACGATGATGGATTTGAGCGTGTCCTGCAGCATCTCTTCGTTGGGCACACCGAGCGTGGGTGCCAGGAAGATCATCAACGCCATCAGCGTGGCAGTCCAATCTCCTGCCTTGGCCTCGGCGGCCAGCGCCGCACCGGGCGCGACGACAGATACCACCGCCTTGGGTGCGTGAACTCTGGTGAGGCCTTGTTCCTGGGCTGGCGCGTCGCCGGGCGATGGCGCCGCGGCTGACTTGCGTTTCTTTTTACTCATCAGCCGTTCAACTTGGCAAACATTTCCTGATGTGGAATGCCCACTTCGTCAAAAACAGGGCCGCGTGGCTGAAAACCCAGTCGGGCATAAAAGCCCTGTGCGCTGGTTTGGGCATGCAGCATCACCTCCGAGTCGCCCCTTGCTTTGGCTGCGGCCATCAGGTCCAGCAGGATGTCTTTGCCCAGATTGGACCCGCGCAGTACCCGCAGCACGGCCATGCGGCCAATGCGACCGATGCCCGGTTCGTGCTGCAGCAAGCGCCCCGTGGCCACGGCCATTCCCATGCGGTTGTACGCGACCGCGTGCAGGGCGGTGTTGTCGGCTTCGTCCCACTCCATCTCTTTGGGAATGCCCTGCTCTTCGATGAACACATTGGCACGCACCGCACCCGCGTCCTTGCCCAGGTCCGCCCAGCCGCCGCGCTTGACCTCAGCCATGGGCTTGCCCGCCTCAAAGGCCTCAAACATGTCGCGCAGCCTTTGGGGCACGGGTTTGGACTTTTGCGTGGCGGGGTCAGCAAACACGTAAATCAGCTCGCCCCCCACCAGCAACTGATCCCCCCGAAAGATACCGCCGACAAACTGCATGGACGAGCTGCCTATGCGGGCACACTTCATGCCCACGTCGATCAGTTCGTCACAGACAGCAGACGCGTGGTATTCCAGCGAAGCCTTTTTGACGTACATGTCACCCTCCAGCGTGTGCACCGCGTCCATGTACGGGAACGCCAGCGCACGCCAATATTCGCCCATGGTGGTGTCCAGGTACATGAGGTAATGACCGTTAAAGACGATCTTTTGGGCGTCAATCTCGGCCCAGCGCACACGCATACGGTTGAAAAGTCGAAAGTCTTGTCGTTTCATACAAGGTCAGGTGAGGTGAAAGGCTTGTCTAAGTGCCCGGGCGGCGTCGGCATGCGCGCGCCTGGCCTCGGGAATGGTACGGCCCATTTTGATGAATTCATGCACCACGCCACGGTAAATCTCCAGGTCCACGGCCACCCCGGCTGCGCGCAAGGCGTCGCCGTAAAGAACGCCTTCGTCGACCAGTGGATCGCATTCGGCCAAGCCAATCCAGGCGGGGGCCAGGCCTGAAAAATCGGGCGCCAACAGCGGGGCAAAACGCCAGTCGTTGCGGTCCTCCCGGGTACGCACATAGTGGCCGAAGAACCAGGTGATGGCGGGCTCGTCCAGCACAAAGCCACTGGCAAATTTGCTGTGGGATGGTGTGTCCTGGTGCGCAGCCACCCCAGGGTAAAACAGCAACTGCACGGCTAAGGCCATGCCCACATCACGGGCGCGGTGAGCACACTGCGCTGCCAGCGTGCCGCCTGCGCTGTCACCGCCTACGGCGATTCGCCGGGTATCCAGCCCCAGCGATTCACCATGTATGCGTAACCAGACCAGGGCGTCCCAGGCGTCTTCGGCCGCTGTAGGGAACTTGTGGCTGGGTGCCAGCCGGTAGTCCAGCGACACCACCGCCGCGCCACTTAAGCGGCTCAACTCACGGCAAAGGATGTCATGGGTATCGATCCCGCCTACGGTAAAGCCACCGCCGTGAAAGTAAAGCAGCACGGGCAATGGGGCGGCAGATGGCACAAAGGCCAGTGGCGAATAGAGCCGTGCTGGCATCCAATGACCGTCCAGCGCCGGGATGTGCATGTCATGCACTCGGGCCAGGGCTGCACGTGGGACTTCCAGCACATCGGCGCCCATCGAATACGCCACTTTGGCTTGACGTGGCGACAGCGAGTGCAGCGGTGGGTTGCCCGCACGTGCCATGCGCTCCAGTACCCCGCGCATGGCAGGGGTAAGTGCTTCGTGCGACGCCCGGTGTTGATTTGATTTCATGAAGGCTGGTATCGTAACGCTTGGTATTTGCGCAACCTCAACACGAGAGACACCATGGCCTACATCTATTACGTGACCCACATCCATCTGGAGTTTGGCGCAGTCCAAATGCTCAAGTCCGAATGCCAGCGGGTGGGCATTACCCGGCCCCTGGTGGTGACCGACGCGGGTGTCAAAGCTGCTGGCGTATTGCAAAAAGCACTGGATCAATTGAATGGTCTTGCCTGTACGGTGTTTGACCAGACCCCCTCCAACCCAACCGAAGCAGCCGTCCGTGCGGCGGCGGCCTTGTACAAAAGCGCAAACTGCGACGGCCTGATTGCCGTCGGCGGTGGCAGCGCCATCGACTGTGCCAAGGGAGTGGCCATTGCCGCCACGCATGAGGGCCCCCTCACCCACTACGCCACCATAGAAGGTGGCTCGCCCCGCATCACGGAGCGGGTCGCGCCACTGATCGCGGTGCCTACCACCAGCGGCACCGGCTCTGAAGTCGCGCGCGGCGCGATCATCATCGTGGACGACCACCGTAAACTGGGCTTTCACTCCTGGCATCTGGTACCCAAGAGCGCGATTTGCGACCCTGAACTCACCCTGGGCCTGCCGCCCATGCTGACCGCAGCCACCGGCATGGACGCCATCGCGCATTGCATGGAAACCTTCATGGCACCCGCTTTCAATCCACCCGCCGACGGCATTGCACTGGAAGGCCTGCGCCGGGGCTGGGGGTCTATCGAAGCAGCTACTAAAAATGGAGCAAACCGCGACGCCCGTCTGAACCTGATGTGCGCCAGCATGCATGGCGCCATGGCGTTCCAAAAAGGCCTTGGCTGCGTGCATTCACTGAGCCACAGCCTGGGCGGCGTCAACCCCCGTCTGCACCATGGCACCTTGAATGCCATGTTTTTACCTGCGGTCGTGCGCTTCAATGCGGTGGCCGAATCCATTCAAAAAGAGGACCGCCTGGCCCGCATGGCGCATGCCATGGGGCTTGCTTTGGGTCGTGATGTGGCCGACGCCTTGACTGACATGAATGCCCGGCTGGGCCTTCCGACGGGGTTGGGCGCCATGGGGGTAGAAAAGGCGCAGTTTGCCGATGTGATCAAAGGCGCGCTGGCTGATCATTGCCATAAGACCAACCCCCGCATCGCCAGCCCAGCGGAATATGAGGCGATGCTGGCGTCGTCCATGTAGGGTAAAAGTACCGCATACCTGAGTGCATTGCGGTGGTATTTGGGCGCAAGAAGCCGTCGTCTCGCCAATGAACTATAGTGCCTGCTGGCCTGACACATACGGGACACCTCGCTTGTTCCTTCAGCCAACGAAGGAGACGACATGTTTCAAGTCCATTCGCTGGGCATCGCTAAACGCCTTGGTTTGATCATCGCCAGCGCTACCCTTGGCACGCTGATATTGGCGCTGTTCTTCCTGGTCTCTGAGCGGGCACAGATCATGAGCGCCAGCCAGGACAGCGTGCGCCAGACGGTTGAAGTGGCCCACACCCTGGTCAAACATTTTCATGATCAGGCACGCAATGGCAAGCTGACCGAACAAGACGCCAAACAGCAGGCCATGGCGGCCGTGAAGGCCTTGCGCTACAGCGGCAACGAGTATTTCTGGATCAACGACATGCAGCCGCGCATGGTCATGCACTCTGTCAGGACTGAGCTTGACGGCACGGACCTGAGCAACAACAAAGACCCTGACGGCAAGTACCTGTTTGTCGAATTCGTCAAGATGGTCAAGGCGAATGGCGCTGGCATCATTTATTACATGTGGCCCAAACCAGGCAGTGACAAACCGGTGCCCAAGGTGTCCTATGTCAAAGGTTTTGAGCCCTGGGGCTGGGTCATTGGTTCTGGTGTTTACGCAGACTCGGTGGATGCGATCATCATCAAGCGGGCCATGGGGCTGGCAGTAGGCACCATCATCCTCGTGGCCATTTTGTTGCTGATCAGCGTGGCGATCACACGGGGCTTGCTCCGCCAGTTGGGTGGAGAACCCAGTTATGCAGCCAGCGTCATGCAAAGCATTGCCCAGGGTGACCTGGATGTGGAGGTGCAACTCAAACCAGGCGATACAAGCAGCCTGCTTTTTGATGTGCGTGCCATGCGGGACGGCCTGGCGACGGTGGTTCGAACGGTTCGTGACGGCTCTGAGGCTGTTGCCACCGCCTCCACAGAAATTGCCCAGGGTAACCATGACCTGAGTGCCCGCACAGAAAGTCAGGCCAGCACACTGCAGCAAACAGCCGCCAACATGGAGGAAGTGGCCTCCAACGTCCAGCACAACAACGACAATGCCGCTCAGGCAAACCAGATGGCCCAACAGGCCGCCACCATTGCAGTCAAAGGCGGTCAGGTGGTTGCCCAGGTAGTGGACACCATGAAGGGCATCAACGGTTCGAGCAAAAAGATCTCCGAGATCATTGGCGTCATCGATGGCATTGCGTTCCAGACCAACATCCTTGCGCTCAATGCGGCGGTTGAGGCGGCACGCGCCGGTGAGCAAGGGCGTGGCTTTGCAGTGGTGGCCAGTGAAGTCCGCAGCTTGGCGAGCCGCTCGGCCGACGCCGCCAAAGAAATTAAAGCTTTGATACAAGACAGCGTTGGCCGTGTCGAGCAGGGCACGGTACTGGTCGATCAGGCTGGCTCCACCATGACCGAGCTGGTGGCCAGCATCCAGCGGGTGACCCACATCATGGGGGACATCAGCGCAGCCAGCGCCGAGCAGAGCAAGGGCGTGGCACAGATTGGCGACGCAGTGAACACACTCGATCAGGTCACCCAACAAAACGCAGCACTGGTCGAAGAAATGGCGGCCGCCGCCACTGGGCTCAAATCACAGGCACTGGATCTGGTCAACACGGTGTCGGCATTCAAACTGTCGGCTTCACATTCAATGCGCTTAGCAGCTTGAACTGCCGACTTGTGGTTACATTAGTCGCTGCTAATGAAAGGATGAATTGAATGAGTACTTTTGACCATGCTGGCCTTGTCCAGAACATCAACTCTGCCCTGGGTCCGCTGCGTAAATCTCAAACCGAGGCCATGACAGGCTTTGGGCAACTGGCCAAAGCGGCGATGGCAGAAGGCGCAGTCAGCGCCAAAAACAAAGAGTTGATCGCCCTTGCCATTGGCATTACCCAGCATTGCTCTGGCTGTGTGGGCTTCCATGTCAAAGCCTTGATCAAGCTGGGATGCACCAAGCAAGAGCTGGAAGAGATGCTGACCGTCTGCGTGTACATGGGCGGTGGCCCAGCACTGATGTACGCCGCCGAAGCACTCAAAGCATTTGATAACTTCTCGGCGCCTGCCAGCGCCTGAAAGACCCATGGCCAGACACTGTCTGGCCTGAGCGGCGATACTCACTCGCCCACCGACGGGCTTTTCAATCATGCACAGAACCATCTTCACGACGCCCGTCGTCAACACCCTGTTCAGGGCCATGTCCAAGGGCTTTCTCAAAGCCACCGGTTGGACGGTTGAGGGCAGTCTTCCCCCCAGTGCCACCAAAAGCGTGTTGATTGCAGCGCCCCACACCAGCAACTGGGACCTGCCCTACACCTTGATGGTGGCTTTTTCACTGCGCCTGAACATTTACTGGATGGGCAAGCAAAGCATCTTCCGCTGGCCTTTTGGCGGTTTGATGAAGTGGCTGGGTGGCATACCGGTTAACCGCGAGCAATCCACCAATTTGGTGAGTGCCTCGGCACAGGCCATTCAGGACGCATCAGGCAACCTGCAACTGGTGGTGCCGCCAGAGGGTACCCGCAGCAAGACGCGCTACTGGAAAACAGGCTTTTACTACATTGCCCTGGGCGCCAAAGTTCCAATCGTCATGGCCTATATGGACTACGCCCACAAACGCAGTGGGCTTGGCCCCATATTTGAGCCTACGGGCGACGTCGAGCAAGACATGACCGCCATCAAAGCGTTCTATGCCTCCTTCAAAGGCAAGAACGCTGGTCAGTTTGACGCCTAGTCCCAGGCTTTAGAAGGTTTCCCAATCGTCATCTGCAGCCTTGGCTGGGGGTGGCGGTGCTTTGGCAACCGCCGGTGCAGGTGCCTTGGCAGCAGCAATGGCAGGTGCCGGAGCCTTGGGCTTGAAAGCTGCAGGCTTGGGCGGCGATGAGGTAGAGAGCTTCTTGGGCGCAGCTGCCTTGAAGCTGGAAGGGCTGTTGTGCAGGGCAGGCGCACGAGCCCTGGCTGGCGCAGTCCGGTGACTGTCGCCCAGGTTGAACACAGCCACCGTCTGCACCAGATCATGGGCCTGAGACTTCAGGCTGGTGGCGGCAGCGGCCATTTCTTCGACCAAAGCGGCGTTTTGCTGGGTGACCTGGTCCATTTGCATGACGGCCTCGCCAACCTGCATCACGCCCTGGCTCTGCTCGGTGCTGGCTGCACTGATCTCACCCATCAAGTCCGTTACCCGTCTGATCGAACTGACCACCTCGGTCATGGTCGCGCCAGCGTTGTCCACCAGGGCTGTGCCATGCTCGACACGCTCCACGCTGGTGCTGATCAATGACTTGATTTCCTTGGCTGCATCAGCAGAGCGGCCTGCCAGTGAGCGCACCTCGCTGGCCACCACGGCAAAGCCCCTGCCCTGCTCGCCTGCCCGGGCGGCTTCCACGGCGGCATTCAGCGCCAGGATGTTGGTCTGGAAGGCAATGCCATCGATCACGCTGATGATGTCAGAGATCTTTTTGGATGCGTCGTTGATGCCCTTCATGGTGTCCACTACCTCGGCCACCACTTCACCACCCTTGACGGCTACTGTCGATGCGCTCATGGCCAGTTGATTGGCGGTGCGGGCGCTGTCGGCGTTTTGCTTGACCGTGGCGCTTAACTGCTCCATGGAGGCAGCGGTTTCTTCGAGCGCGCTGGCCTGCTGTTCGGTGCGGGCAGACAGGTCGTTGTTACCCTGGGCGATCTCGGCACTCGCGGTCGAGACGCTCTCGGAGCCTTGACGTACGTTGTCCACCACCTTCACCAGGCTGGATTGCATGTCATTGAGTGCGTGCAGCAGTTGCGCGGTCTCGTTGGTACCATGAGCCTCAAACTGGGTGCTGAGATTGCCTGCAGCCACCGAGCGTGCGATTTCAACGGCTTGGTTAATGGGCTTGGTCACCGCGCGGATGATCCAGATAGCCAGAAAGGCTGCCAACGCCAGCGAAACCAGGATCACGCCAATCAATTCCACCTTCATGGTGCTCACTTCACGGTCAGCCTCCACCGCGCTGGCATTCATCAAGTCAACCTGAAACTTGATCATGTTGCCAACAGACTCAAGGTAAGCACTCTGTGCCGCCCGCAGATCTGCAACGAGCATGGCCTTGGCTTCGTCCACCTTGTTGCTGTCCATCAGGCCCAAGAACTTGTCCTGCACGGCGACATAGCGGACACGATTTTCAGTCAAGGTAGACAGCACTGCCCTGCCCTTGTCGCTGGTGATCTCGTCCTTGAGTTTGTCTAGCCGCTCCGAAATGGCTTTGCGCGAAGATTCGACCCGATCACGCTCACTCTTGATCTGAGCGGGGTCCGACAAGATCAACATGTTCCGAACGGAGCGTGCGACGATGTTGACCTGGTTTTGCACCTCATACAGCGACAGCACTTTGGGCATGCGGTCGCCTGTCGTCAGCTTCAAGTCACTCTGGACTTCGCCTACCTTCATGATGGAAAACAAGCCCATCAAGGCGATGATCAGTGCCAGCAGGCCAAAGCCGAGCGTGAGGCGATGCGATATTTTCAGATCATTGAGGTTCATGACATTTCCCGTCTTTCTTGGTATTTAGGCGTCTTGATAGTGGCTCAGGTCCAGATGTGTTTAACGCTTCATAAGGCAAAGCTTATTGCCTATTGAATTTGTTTGCTTCAGCATGGGGTAATAACCCTTCATGTCACGTGAGTGACTTTTCGCCCAGATGGGGTTAACAAGGCCAGGTTGACCCGTGCTCCGGCACCATCGCGCGCCAGCCCAGATCGCGCTGGATGCGTGCCCTCAGGGCGTCCGACGCGGCCAGGTCACCGTGGACCACATAAACCTGGTCCGGCGCCTTCGGCATGCTGCGCAGCCAAGCCAGCAGTTGATTGGCATCAGCGTGCGCCGAGGCAGACTGCAACTGCACCACCTCGGCGTGAACGGGCAGGTCGCGCCCGTGCAGGCGAAGCGTTTTAGCCCCGCTGGCCAATGTTGCGCCCCGGGTGCCTGGCGCCTGAAAGCCGGTCAGGATCACCATGTTCTTGTGGTTGCCCACATGGTGCTCTAAATGATGTAGCACTCGCCCCCCAGTGGCCATGCCACTGGCCGACAAAATCACCATGGGCCCATGCCGGCCAGCCAGGGCTTTGGATTCGTCCGTGCTGTTGACCATGGTGGCGCAGCGTGTCAGGGCCTTGACTTCGCGGGTGTTAAGGCGATGGGCATCGCCATGAAGCTCTTCAAACAGTTGCGTGGTGTGCACTGCCATGGGGCTGTCCAGAAAAACGGGCAGGCCATGCGGGATTTCGTGCCGTTCTTTCAGGTTGGCGATAGCATGCAGCAAGGCCTGGGCCCGCCCAACCGCAAACACAGGCACCACGGCCACGCCGCCACGGGCAGCCAGGCGCTTGAGTGCCACCGCCAGTTCGGCTTCCAGGTTCTCAGCTGGGTGCTGACGGTCGCCATAAGTGGATTCGATCAGCACCGTGTCTGCCGCAGGGGGGGCATCGGGTGGGTTCATGACCGAATCGTCTGGCCGCCCCAGGTCGCCCGAAAATAAGATCCTTCGCCCGGCAAGCTCCAGCAAGACGCTGGCCGCCCCGAGGATATGCCCCGCCTGCGTAAAGCTGACGCGCCACCCCGGGATCGGCTCAAAAGTCTGGCCAAAAGGGTGTGCCTTGATCAGGCTTTGGCATTTCACCGCATCCTGGCGGGTGTAAAGCGGCAAGGCAGGCGAATGTTTGCTGGTGCCGTGGCGGTTGGCGAAGGCAGCGTCTTCCTCTTGCAGGTAACCGCTGTCTGGCAGCAGGATGCGGCACAGCAGCTGGGTGCCTTTGGTGGTGTGCACCTTGCCGCTGAAGCCTTCATTGGCCAACAGCGGCAGGTAGCCACTGTGGTCCAGGTGGGCGTGGGTCAGGACCACGGCATCAATCTGGTCTGGCGCCACAGGCAATGGATTCCAGTTACGCAGGCGCAGCTGTTTGTAACCCTGGAACAAGCCACAGTCCACCAGCATGCAATGCTTGCCGTGCCGGACAAGGTACTTAGAGCCAGTCACCGTGTCGGCGCCGCCCAAAAACGTGATGCTGACACCCATGAGGAATCCTTAAGTTGAAGGCCGCACGCACTCAGCCACCGCTGTGGCCAGCAGGTCAATGCCCGTGGGCGTCAGATCGTCCGTTGCAACAGATTGGCGAGCCGCCCACCCAACGTAGTTTTTGCTTTGTGAGCGCGCGTAATGAGGGTCATAGTGCGAAGTCATCAAGGCCTCAAACAAGGGCGCCAGCTGGCCCTGCAGGGCCCAATCCTGCCACTGACTGATCACCGCCTTGCCGTGAAGGTCTTTCAGCAAGCCCATTTTGGTGGACAGCTGCTCGCGGTCTTCACCCAGGTAGGCGTAGTCGCGCAGCAAGTAAGCCAGACGGGCGGCGGGCGTGGCGTCTATCTCGACACAGGGGCTGGCCCGCATGTGGGCCAACAGGGGTTCTGGCAACGTCAGGCGTCCAATTTTGCGGCTTTCGCCCTCCACAAACACCGGGCGGCTGGGGTCGATGGACTCCAGCTTTTCAGAGATCAGCGTCTCAAACCGAATCTGGGACGGCTGCGGCTGACCGGGCATGTTGCCCAGCACAGAGCCTTTGTGGCAGGCCAGGCCTTCGAGGTCGATCACCTGATGCCCTTGTGCGGCCAGCGCCTGCAGCACGCTGGTCTTGGCGCTGCCTGTCGCGCCCACCACCACGCGCAAATTGAGTGTGGGGGCTACACGGGCGATCAGGTCAATCACATACCGCCGCCAGGCTTTGTAGCCACCCGGCAACTGCTGCGCGTCCCACCCCACCAATCGCAACCACTGGGTCATGGAGCCACTGCGCAGCCCGCCCCGCCAGCAATAGATCAGCGGCTTCCAGTTGGCTGGCTTGTCAGCAAAGACTTCGCGCAGGTGCCGCGCCAGGTTCTCGGCCACCATGGCGCCACCCACCCGTTTGGCCTCAAAAGAGCCGACCTGCTTGTACAAAGTACCCACGATCACACGCTGCTCGTTGGTGAGCGTGGGGCAGTTGATTGCACCGGGAATGTGGTCGATGGCAAATTCAGCCGGGGTACGGGCGTCAATGAGGGTGTCAAAACGCTGCCTGTCAGTGACTCGAACCGGCTCTCTCATGCTTGGCTTTCGATGTGTTTACCGGCTGACCAGCACTGGCTGCCCAGGGCCTTTTCAGCCACCGCAAGGGGCGCTGCCTCCAACGGGGTTGCCATGGTGTCGTTCCAGCGGTTCAAAAAGGCAAACATGGCAACCACGCCCAGAATCTCCACGATTTCAGCCTCGCTCCAGTGCTGTTGCACTTGCGCGAACAGTTCATCGGTCACCGCATTCGGCTGGCTGGCGGCCGCCATGGCGAAGTCCAGCGCAATGCGCTCTCGCGGGCTGTAGTGCGGGCTGGTGGAATAGGTCCAGACATCGGCCAGTTTCTCGTCATTTACTTCAAAATTATGAGCACCTAAGAGAGTGTGGGCTTGGCAATAAAGGCATCCAGATACCTTGCTAACCACGTGACCGATCAGGCGGCGAAAACCAAGATCCACCTCGCCTTGCGGGTCCATGACGGCGGCATTGAGTTGCGCAAATGCCTGTACCAGTTTGGGCTTGCGCTGCATGGTGAGCACGCTGTTGGGCGTGAACCCCAGGGTACCCAGAAAGAAGTCAAAAAATGGCTTCAGTTCTGGCGTGGTTTCTGGTGGGAGTGGTTGAAGGCGTGGCATAAGGTCAGTTCAAAGGGCTTCCACCCGGTTCATGTCTGGTTGGCGGAGCCAGGCTTGCAGTTCGTCGGCAAGCTGCTGGGCCTGGGTGACCGCCGTCGTCCAGGCTTTGACCCGGGCAGCTAGATCTGGCCCATAGCGGGTGAAGTCGGTACGGTCAGGCAACTTACGGTTTGGCAGGGTTTTGACCCAGGCGGGGTCTGGCGCCAGTACCACGGTGCTGTCCAGAAAGCGGGTCGCACCGTGGCGCCACTTCAGGCCTTTGTCCAGCCAGCCAGGCACCACGCTCTTTTGAAAATGCGGGTAGAGCACCAAGCCGTCATCCCCGCACAGATGGCGGTAGTCCAGGTGGAGGTGGTAGTCGGTCAGGCCGCCGTCCCAGTAAGCACCCGGAGGAGCCCCCGGGATCTGGCTGACCGAGCGGAGCACAAACGGAATCGAGCAACTGGCCTGCAAAGCGAGGTCGAAATTAGCCTGGTTAAGTGCCACGCGGCGGGTACGGAAATCGCTGACAGCAAAGGGCAGTTCCCCGGGGGCTGACGAGAAAACCACGCGCTCCAGCCAGGCGCCCAGCGCTTTGCGGTTCACCGTATTGGACAAGAAAGCACCCAGGTACCCAAGTGGTGTGGCAATTCGACTTTCGCGGTGGAGCATGTGCCGACCGCGGGCGGTGATGATGTGAAGCCGGTAGCGCGGATGCTGCAGCACCTCCCCCACCCTGCCGCCATAAAACTGGCGCAAATTCTGGCCGAACACCTCGCTCACCTGGTCAGGCGTGGGATGCTTTTGACCTTGAGGCGGTTCGTAGTGCTGGTGAATATAGTCGTGCTCCAGCCGCTCAAACGCCTTGACCGACTCATCCAAACAGGCGGTTGCCATGCGCCATGCGCCAATCGAAGCCCCCACCAGATGCACCGTATGTGTGCTTCGGGGCAGCCATTCGCCAAACAGAAATCTGTCCACCGGCCCCAGCAACAAACCCTTGGGGCCACCTGCCGCTGCGGGAAGCAGTCGCACCATGCTGGGCTGCAAACCGTCTCTGGCCAGCAGGGCACGGGCTTTGGGGCCCGCGTAAATGCGCAGGGCTTGCATCAGGTCTCGAGCATGTCCTGAAAGTCTTCCATCAGCAGATCAGGGTCGAGCAGCAGCAACTCGCCAATCTCGTCTGGGTAAGTATGAATCAGGTCTTCCTGCGTCTGCTTGAGTTCGGCCGCACGTGCGCGCCACGAGGCCATGTGAATCACCCCGGCCATGGGTTCGTAGGCATCGTTTTCAAAGGGTGCGCGCTGGTAGGCAATGGCATCGATGATGCTTTTCGGGAACCGCCAGTCTCGCGCCAGAGCGGCTCCCACGTCTGCATAGGTGTAGCCAAAGGTCGAAAACTCGGTTTGCACGCGCTTGATGGCCAATGGCGCAACGGCCTGGTCCATCTTGCTCATCTCTTCGGGCATGCCGACGTGCATGATCAACTCGCCGATGGAGTGAATCACGCCCACGGTAAAGGCCGTGTTCATGTCGATACCCACTTGGGACGCCACCAGCCGTGCCATGTTGGCGGTGTTAAAGCTGTAGCGCCAGAACTGCTCGAGCTTGACGCCAGGCACCACGCCGAATGAACGGTCCAGAATCGCGCCCAACACCAGGGCCCTGACGCGGGTAAAACCGAGCATGTTGATCGCGTCCTGTGCCGTGGTAACCGCCCTGGAAAGACCAAAAAAAGCAGAGTTAGCCTGTTTGAGCAGTTTGGCTGTGAGGACCGGGTCTGCAGCAATGTCCATGGACATCAGGCGCAAGTCTGGCTCTTCTTGCTCAAACGTGGCGATCAGCTTCAGCGCCAGTGCCGGCACGGTGGGCAGGGCCTTGGGTTGTTTGAGCAGAAGTTCCAATCGCATCGTTGGCGTTTCCTTGTCGCTTGGCTGGTCCCGCAGCTCATCGCTCGCGGGTAACGGACCATTATGCTATTTCTTCAGGCTTTGAAGCTTGGCAAAGGCGGATGCCATGGTATTTTGTGTCGCGGACTGGCCACTGCTGTAGTTGCCACTCCCCCGGTTATGCTGGCCTCGGCTGGCACCTTCAAAGCGGTTGTCGCGCGGTCCATCGCGCCGTGGTGGGGCTGCGTCCAGCTTCATGGACAGGCCAATGCGTTTGCGCGCGACGTCCACCTCCATCACCTTGACCTTGACGATGTCGCCCGTCTTGACGCATTCACGGGCGTCGGTAATGAACTTGTGGCTCATTTGGCTCACGTGGACCAATCCATCCTGGTGAACGCCTAAATCAACAAAAGCGCCAAACGCAGCGACATTGCTGACCGTGCCCTCCAGAATCATGCCCTCCTGCAGGTCTTTGATGTCTTCCACGCCTTCGTTAAAACGGGCCACCTTGAAATCGGGGCGCGGGTCGCGACCGGGTTTCTCCAGCTCGCCCAGGATGTCTTTGACCGTGATCACGCCAAACTTGTCGTTGGCAAACAGCTCTGGGCGAAGGGTCTTGAGCATGTCAGCACGCCCCATCAATTCAGCCACCGGCTTGCCCGTCTTGGCCATGATTTGCTCAATGACCGGATAGGTTTCGGGGTGAACGCCTGTCATGTCCAGGGGGTTGTCACCATTGCGGATACGCAGAAAACCAGCGCTTTGCTCAAAGGTCTTGGCACCCAAGCCACTCACCGCCATGAGTTGCTGACGGTTCTTGAACGCACCGTTGGCTTCGCGCCAGCGCACCACCGACTTGGCAACGCTGCCAGACAAACCGGACACGCGGCTGAGCAGCGGCACGCTGGCGGTGTTGAGGTCTACACCCACCGAGTTGACGCAGTCTTCGACCACGGCGTCCAGCATCTTGGCCAGTTCAGACTGGTTCACGTCATGCTGGTACTGACCAACGCCGATGGATTTGGGGTCAATTTTGACCAGCTCGGCCAGTGGGTCTTGCAGCCGACGCGCAATGCTGGCTGCACCGCGCAGGCTCACATCCACATCGGGCATTTCCTGCGAGGCAAACTCGCTGGCGCTGTAGACCGATGCGCCCGCCTCGCTCACGACCACGCGCTGCATGTTCTGATCGGCCAATTCTTGCAGCTTCATCAGTTCTGCGGCCAACTTGTCGGTTTCTCGGCTGGCGGTGCCGTTGCCAATGGCAATCAAATTGACGCTGTGCTTTTTGCACAGCATGCCCAAGGTGTAGAGCGATCCCTGCCAGTCACGGCGTGGCTCATGGGGGTAAACGGTAGATGTCTCGACCAGTTTGCCGGTGGCATCCACCACCGCCACCTTGACACCGGTGCGGATACCTGGGTCCAGGCCCATGACCACACGCGGGCCAGCAGGTGCAGCTAACAGTAAATCGCGCAGGTTGTCTGCAAACACCTTGATGGCGACCTTTTCGGCATCGTCCCGCAGGCGGGTAAACAGGTCACGCTCGGTGGACAGCGCCAGTTTGACGCGCCAGGTCCAGGCCACGCATTTGCGGATCAAATCGTCGCCTGGGCGGGCGCTGTGGCTCCAGCCCAAGTGGATGGCAATCTTGCCTTCGGCGATGCTGGGCTTGCCTGGTTCAGGTTCTACCGGCAATAACAGCTTGGCGTCCAGAAATTCGAGCTGGCGACCCCGGAACACGGCCAGCGCGCGGTGCGACGGCACGCGGCCAATGGGTTCGTCGTAGTCAAAGTAGTCGCGAAACTTGGAGATGTCCGGGTTGTTCTCGTCCTTGCCGTCAGCCAATTTTGAGCGCAACAGGCCTTCTGCCCACAGCCATTCACGCAGGGTCTGCAGCAAGCCTGCGTCTTCGGCCCAACGCTCAGACAGGATGTCGCGCACACCGTCCAGCACAGCGGCCGTGGTGGTGAAGTCTTCACCGCCTTCGCCCTTTTCAAGCTTGACATAGGCTTTGGCCTCGTCGGCAGGTACCAGCATCGGGTTGGCAAACAGCGCATCGGCCAGGGGTTCAATGCCGAATTCGCGCGCAATCATGCCTTTGGTGCGTCGCTTTTGCTTGTATGGCAAATACAGGTCTTCCAGTTCCTGCTTGGTAGCGGCCGTCATCAAGGCGGCCAGCAATTCGGGCGTCATCTTCCCCTGATCCTGGATGCTCTTGACCACGGCTTCACGGCGGTCTTCCAGCTCACGCAGGTAGCCGAGGCGCGCCTCCAACTCGCGCAACTGAATGTCGTCCAGGCCGTTGGTGACTTCCTTGCGGTAACGCGCGATGAATGGAACGGTGGCTCCACCGTCCAGCAGCTCAACGGCTGCCTTGATTTGTTGCTCGGTAACCTTGATCTCTGCGGCAATCTGCCGGATGATTTTTTGCATGAAAACTGAAGTCGCTGACTGAAGAGGTTGGGAGAAGAGGCGGCAGTGTGCCACAGGGCACACATGGCTTTAGACTCACCCAAGCATGTTTCGCAAAATCCTACGCATATTGCTGACCACTCCGTTGGCGCTTGTCCTGCTGTTCGAGGAGTGGGGATGGGCGCCGCTTGCGGCCTTGATGATGCGGCTGGCGCGCTTGCCCATCTGGTATCGGCTGGAGCGATGGATCGCAAGTTTGCCGCCTTGGGCTGCTTTGGTGACTTTTTTGCTGCCCATGATCGCACTGTTCCCGGTGAAACTGGGTGCCATTTACCTCTTTGCGGCAGGTCACAAACTAAGTGGAGCTATTCTTTTAATAGCAGCAAAGCTTGCAGGTACTGCGGTGGTAGCCCGTCTGTTTCATATTACCCAGCCAGCGCTGATGCAAATCCCGTGGTTTGCCAAGTGGTACCCACGCTGGAAGACCTGGAAAGACGCCCTGCTGGAGCGCGTTCGTCAGTCACCCGCCTGGCGAACGGGCAAATGGTGCAAGTTGCGTCTCCAGCGGCGAGCGCATGACACCATGGTGCTGATCCGCCGATGGTTCAGCGAAAGGTAAAACCGCACTCCCGGGTGGTGCAGTTGTTGTAAGTCATTCTGCAGCCGTTAACCCGGTCTTTGTAGCGGCCTTCAAACTCCGCAATCTCGGTCACAGCTTCACGCTTTTTGGGCGACAGGGCTGTCAGGTCTGGGAAAAGGGATTTCATCTCTCCCTCGCCGATGCCCTCGAACTTGCGCCGGTTTCGCTCTGAAATACGAACATCCTCGGCGGCGACCAGACATTCAGCATTCTCGGCGTCACAACGCGCCTTGCAACTTGGCAAATCAGCCGCAGACACAGGCATCACCGACAGGCTGACCAGCAGGCCTGCCCATAGCGTCAGTGAGGAAATCAGCGATGTGTGGGAGGCCGTCAGGTTTTTCATGCCCTCTATTCTGCCCGTAATGCGGCCTTCAATTCGATGCCGATCTCGGGGCGTTCGGCAAACGGGTCTGCCGGATTGGTGATTTGCAAAATACTTTCCATGCGATGCTGCACATTACCCAGCGCCTTCGGGTGGCTGAAAATGTAAAACTGGTCTGCTGCAATGGCGTCAAAGACCTTTTGGGCCACCATGGCCGCAGTGACCTTGCCAGAACCCACTGCCTTGTCACTCATGGCCTGCCCGATCAATTGGCTCTTGGTGGGCTTGCCGCTTGCCAACTCGCCAGGGCGGTTGCGCTCACTCTGGCTGATGCCGGTGGGTACAAAATAGGGGCAAAGTACGCTGGCGCTGATCTGGTCTGTCACCAAATGAAGGTCCTGGTACAGGGTTTCCGTCAGGCTGACCACGCCGTGTTTGGTGACGTTGTAGATGCCCATGTTGGGCGGCGTCAACAGGCCTGCCATACTGGCTGTGTTGACAATGTGGCCACGGTAGGCGGGGTCTTTTTGGGCAGCCTCGAGCATCATCGGCGTGAAGAGGCGCACTCCGTGAATGACACCCCACAGATTGACGCCTATGACCCATTCCCAATCTTTGACCGAGTTCTCCCAGACCAACCCACCAGAGCCCACCCCCGCGTTGTTGAAGACGAAATGGGGTGCGCCAAAGCGCTCTTGTACAGCAGCGGCCAAAGCTTCCATCTGCTCGGCCTTGGATACATCCACTCGGCGAGCCAGCACTTGAGCACCTGCTGCCTCCATCTCTGCCTGCGCCTTGTCGAGTGCGTCTTGCTGCACATCGATCAAAACCAGGTTCATACCGAGTTTGGCGCCTATGCGCGCGCATTCCAGGCCAAAGCCGGAGCCGGCTCCGGTCAGGACCGCTGTTTTGCCTTTGAAGTCTTGAATCATGTTGATGCCTTTTTAAGGGTGTAACCAATGCGCGGAAAATGCACGTGAACCTTGCCCGCCCGTTCGTCTTGACGACGCAGTGTGTAATGCATGCGGGTGGCAGCAAGCAGCTCGCCTTCGGTCGGCTCCGGGCCAAAGCTTTCGCTGGCGATGCTGACCTGGCTGCCAAGGGCAATACCGTGCTCGTCCTGGAAAGGTTCGGAGCCGAGGATGGCACCCATGTCTGGCGAGGCAGCACAGTGGGCAATGGCATCGACCGCACTCATCTCCTGAACCTGCCCATGACCAATGGCAGCTACGTTGTCCATCCAGGCCAAGACGGTCGGAAATTCATCCAGGATGCCCGCCATTGCAGTGGTCCGGGTGCGGGTAAACCACAGTGGGTGATAAGCTGCAAAGTCTGCCAGGGTCGCGACATCGCCCATCAAATATGCCTGCCCGTCCAGCATGTTGGCCAGGCGCCTCAAGTAGCTCTTGTAGGCCGCCGCCGCATCGGCAAAGGGCAAGCGTGCCATGCCGACGCGCATCAGGGCACGGTCGTCGGCAAAAACCTTTGCCATCTGGCCCCACTGTTCAGGTGGTCCACCGCCAAACATTTGCGCAGCACCCTTGGGATGAAAGTTGTAGGCCATGGCAGCCCAGAACAATTTGTCGTCCGCCCATTGGGCAAGCACCCTGGCCAGGCCTTTGCCATGCGCCGGATAGAGCGACGGATTTGGCGCCACGCGTTCGAGTACATCGCAGATCAGCGCGGTGTCGCAATAAATGTGGGAGCCAATTTGCAAGAACGGTGTCTTGCGGTAGCCACCGGTCAAGGAGACGACATCCGGTTTGGGCATGATCATGGGAACAATCACCGACTTCCAGGAAAGCCGTTTGGCCCCCAGCACCAGCCGGACTTTTTCCGAAAACGGGGATGTGGGGTAATGGTGAAGGATGAGCTCGGGCATGGCCTTAGATCAACTTGACCAGTTGTTTGCCAAAGTTTCTGCCTTTGAGCAGGCCCAGAAATGCCTCTGGCGCCGCTTCGATACCTTGAGCCACTGACTCTCGCGGGCGCAGCTTACCGCTGCCAACCAGCGCCCCAAGCTCAGCCAAGGCCTCTGGCCAGACTTCCATGTGCTCACTGACGATGAAGCCCTCGACTTTCAACCGGTTGATCAGGATGAGTGAGGGGTTTGCCAGCGGCAGCGGCTGACCGTCGTAGCCTGCAATCATGCCGCACATGGCAATGCGCGCAAAGGCGTTGGTTCGCGACAGCACGGCATCAAAAATGTAGCCACCCACGTTCTCAAAGTAACCATCGATGCCCTTGGGGCATGCTTCCTTGAGTGCAAGGCTCATGCTTTTGGCATCAGGATGCTGGCGATAGTCGATGCAGGCATCAAAGCCCAGTTCATCGGTCACATATTTGCATTTGTCAGCCCCTCCGGCAATGCCAACCACCCGGCATCCTCGCGCTTTGGCCAGGGCACCAAAGGCACTGCCCACCGCACCACTGGCTGCCGTGATCACAAGGGTCTCACCCGCCTTGGGTGCAATGATTTTGACCAAGCCGTACCAGGCCGTCACCCCTGGCATGCCGACCGCCCCCAGGTAATGGGACAGGGGCACATGGGTGGTGTCGACTTTCTTTAGAGACCCAGGCTGCGTGGCATCCACCACGCTGTATTGCTGCCACCCGCCAAATCCGACCACTTTGTCGCCTACCGAAAACTTGGGATGTCGGCTTTCAATCACCTCACCGGCGGTGCCGCCTTGCATGACGGCACCCAAGGGCTGTGGTTGCGCATAGCTCTTGGCGTCGTTCATGCGGCCACGCATATAAGGGTCCAGGCTCATGAAATGGTGTCGCACCAAGACCTGACCATCACTCAGCGCTGGGGTTTCCGATTGAACTAGCTTGAAGTTACTGGCCTGGGCCTCCCCCGTGGGGCGGTTGTCGAGCAGGATTTGTTGGTTGATAGGCATTTGGGTTCCAGTGAGAGGGAAATGGAAGAAAACGAATCTCTAATCAGTAGAGATCGGATGCGAAGGTAAATCTTTGGCCGCAGTGACGTATTTGAAAGTACCCGTTGAATGCGCGCAGACATGACCCTCGGCGTCTACGATTCGTGCTTCAACAAAGGCCATGGTTTTGGTTCGCTGCAGAACATGCCCTTTGCCCAGCAAGGCGCCTATCTTGATGCGCGAGGGCTTCATGAAGCTGGTCTTCATCTCGATGGTGATGACACCCATGTCCTTTTGCAGACTGCGCGCCGCAACGGCCATGGCCACGTCCAGCAAGGTCATGCAGGCACCGCCGTGAGCCACGCCAAACGAGTTGGTGTGCTGGGGCGTGGCTGGGTACCTGATGGTGGACTCCCCCGCTTCCCATGATTCAAGCTCGAAGCCCAGCAGCTGGATGAAGGGAATGTCCGCGCCGAAATCGATCCCGGCCATGCGATCAACCTCCGGTCACGACACTGACGCCGCCGTCCACGGCCATCCACTGCCCAGTGATGTGTTTGCCTGCGTCAGACGCGAACAGCAGGCACAGGCCCTTCAGGTCTTCGTCATCGCCGAGGCGCTTAAGTGGTGCATTGGCGGCCAGCTTGTCCTCGCCCAGCGCCTTGAGCGTGCCGGCTGTCATCTTGCTGGGAAAGAAACCGGGGCAAATGGCATTCACGGTGATGTTGTACTTGCCCCATTCACAGCCGAGTGCACGGGTAAAGTTGATCACAGCCCCTTTGGATGTGTTGTAAGCGATGGTCTGCATCTCAGCCGGGTTTCCGCCCAAACCGGCAATGGACGCCAGATTGATGATGCGACCCGATCTGCGGGGGATCATGCTCTTTTTGGCAATGTGCTGGCTCAGGATGAAATAACCCCTGACATTGAGGTTCATGACCTTGTCCCACGCCTCAACAGGATGGTCTTCTGCGGGTGAACCCCAGGCGGCACCGGCGTTATTGACCAGGATATCGATGTCGCCCATGCGCTCTAGCGTTTCATCGCCCAGGCGGCGGATGTCGGCCTCTTTAGCGCAATCTGCGGCAATCCAGCGGGCATCAATGCCAGCGGCCTGAAGCTCGGCAGTGGCTTCCTCCAGGTCCTCAGCCTTGCGGGAGCTGAGCATGATGCGCGCACCAGCCTCTCCCAGCGCATGGGCCATTTGGAGGCCCAAGCCGCGCGAGCCACCGGTGACAAGAGCGGTCTTGCCTTTAAGGTCAAACAGTTGTTGGATGGTGCGAGTCACGATAAGTCTCCGTCGTCTGAAATGATTTCTATTTTGCTTGGATTTGATACCCATCAGTCATGGGCACTGTCTCTGGCGTGATAGCTGGCTAAAGTCATGAGATTCAAAGCCAATTCAAAGCTGGCCCAGGAACAATACACCGCATGCTGATCAATACCATTCATTTCCAATCAAAATTCCTGCGCCACTTCTTTTCACATTGGGTTGTTGCAGTGACCGTGCTGGCGATACTGTCTGGCTGCGCCAGCGCACCCCCCGCGACGGTGCGCATTGCGCAAGGTGATGATGCCAGCGTCAAGCACCACATTGAGAAGCTGATTGCCTGGGAGCTGCAAAAGCACCAGGTACCAGGCCTCAGCATTGCCCTGGTGGACGACCAGCGCGTGATCTGGGCACAGGGTTATGGGCTTGCCGATGTGGCAAACCAGGTGCCCGCCACAGCAGACACCCTTTACCGGGCCGGATCGATCTCAAAACTCTTTACAGGCGCAGCCGTCTTGACGCTGGCCGAGCAGGGCAAACTGGACATTGATCAACCGGTCGGCACATACTTGCCCGCCTTTCAACCCGACGACACACGCGCCAAAGCCATTACTCTGCGCCAGGTTTTGACCCACCACGCCGGTCTGCCGCGGGACCAGATGCAAGGCATGTTTTTGGCGGAACCGACGCACTTTGGCGAGGCGGTTGAGTTGCTGAATCGCGAACCGCTGGCTTACCCGCCTGGGCAAATGTTCTCCTACTCCAACCTGGGTTTCTCATTGCTTGGCTCGGTGGTGCAGGCCTTCAGCGGCATGGGTTTTGAGCAGTACATGCACCGCGCCCTGCTGGCCCCATTGGGAATGAGTGCATCGGCTTTTGAACCCGGACCATCCGCTTCGCCCAACATGGCCAAAGCCTATCAAGGCCAGGATTTAGCCGTGGAACCCGCATTGCGCGACCTGCCTGCGGGTGGACTCAACACCAGCGTGCGCGACATGACACGCTTTATCCAGATGATGCTGGCCGACGGGCGCAGTGGCGGCAAAGCCGTTCTCCAGCCCGACACCGTGGCGACCATGTTCAAGCCCCAGAACAAAGGGGTACCGCTGGACATGGGCTTTGATGTCGGACTGCCCTGGCTGCTCAGCACCCTTGGCAGCAACAGCATCCAGGGCGCTGGTCCCGTTGCCCATCATGCAGGAGCCACCATCCGCTACCGCAGCCAGATGTATGTCTTGCCTCAGCAGAAACTGGGGGTGATCGTGATGGCCAATTCAGACAAGGCGACCGGGGTGGTGGACCGGGTTGCCATTGAAACCCTCAAGCTGGCGCTACAGGCCAAGTCGGGCATCACCCAAACCCATACACAACGCCCAGCGTGGGACGACAGTGCATTGACGTCCAACGAAGCCCAGGGCATGGCGGGGGACTACACCACCGTGGCTGGCCTTGTACGCCTACGCGCCGAGGGGCGCAAGCTTTATGCTGACATGGCAGGTAAAACGCTGGCTGTGCGCAAACGTGCGGACGGTTTGTTCGGTCTTGACTATGCTGTGCTTGGCTTGGTTTCCATCGATTTGGGACCTCTGGGTGACATTGGCTTGTCGCTTCGCGAACAAGAGGGCCGCCGTTTGCTGGTTGGCTCTGCTGGTGGGCAAGACATGCTGATGGGGGAGCGCTTGGGCTCACCCCCCGCTCTGGGCGCGTGGCGCAACCGGCTGGGCGACTACGTCATCAGCAACCCCGACTTGCTGAGTGCTGGCTACCAGGTTCGGCTGGCCGAGGAGCGTGGGTACCTGAGCGCAGAGATCACCCACCCCAAAGAAACCATGGAAACTGGCAAACTGCTCTTGAAGCCAATCTCTGACACACGGGCTCTGGCATTGCAAACCCTGGCTGACGGCGGAGAGAGCGTGTGGGTTGTCAACATCGATGGCCAAGAACATCTCAGCTATTCGGGCTACCGCCTGCGCAGAAAATGACCCAAGGAAACTTCTCTGGCTGGGCTGATGGAGCCGCCTGGCAATGGCTGGCGAGCATTTACGGGGCGAACTTTGCCAACGAGGCCGTTCGCTATTTGTTGGCTGCCAGCCTGCTCTGGCTGATAGTGCACGTGCTGCTGAAAAAGCGCTTGGCTCACCGCTTGATTGCTCAGTGGCCCAGCGCGCGCGACGTACGGCGCGAGATGTCCTACTCCTTCCTCTCGCTACTGGTATTTGCAGCAGTGGGGATGATGACGGTCATGATGGTCATCAAGGGGCACTGGGTGGTGTACCGGAACCCAACTGAACGGGGTGTTGCATGGTTGGTTGCCAGTCTGCCGCTCATGCTGATCTGGCACGACTTCTACTTCTATTGGACTCACCGCCTGATGCACTCACGCTGGCTTTTTCGGCACGTGCACGGCTTGCATCACCGCTCGAGACACCCATCTCCATGGGCGGCCTATGCTTTTCATCCGCTGGAGGCCCTGGTCAACGCGCTGATGATGCCACTGGCGCTGTGCGCCGTTCCGCTGCCAGGCATCGTGCTGTTCGTGGTCGGCATCCATCAGATTGTGCGAAACGCGCATGGGCACCTGGCCGTGGAAACCATGCCTCGCGGCTTTGCCCGGCACTGGCTGGGTGGTCGCTTCACGACCACCACCCATCACCACATGCACCATGAAACCGCCAAGGGTAACTATGGTCTATGGTTCACGTGGTGGGACCGAATTGGCGGGACCGAGCAGGCAGACTACCTTGCACGTTTCGATGCGGCTACGCCAGCCTGGCCTTCAGGAACTTCGGCCAATAAGCTATCAATAGTAGAGCAATAGATGATTTCTGGATAAGCCTAAATCCGCTAATAGACATGAAAATCCTGTTGATTGAAGACGATCTGGATCTGGGCGCTGCGCTGCATCGTTCCCTGGAGCAGGCAGGATTCGGTGCCGTCTGGGTCAGGCGCTTGGTTGACGGCCACGCCACAGCAGACAGCGGCCGTTTTGACTGTGTGCTGTTGGACATCAACTTGCCCGACGGTGAAGGCTTTGCGTTTCTGGAGCGGGTACGCCGCCAGCAAAGCCAGGTGCCGGTGATCGTGATGACAGCGCGAGACGCCCTGGACGACCGGTTGCGCGCGCTTAACGGTGGTGCGGACGACTACGTGATCAAGCCATTTTTGCTGCCTGAATTGATTGCCCGCATCCACGTCGCCGTTCGCCGCGCTTCAGGGCAAGCCAGTGGTGTGTGGCACTTTGGCTCACTGGTCATTGATCCGCAGCAAGGCCGCGCCAGCCTGTCGGGGCAAACGCTGGAACTGACGCCCAAAGAGTTTGCCATCCTGTCTGAACTGGCCCGCCACTGCGGACGGGTTCTGCGCCGCGAGTCACTTATCCCCAAAGTCTGGCCAGGCGAGGATGAGCCCAGCGCCGGGGCGCTGGAGTTCCAGATCCACAGCCTGCGCAGAAAACTGGGCTCGGACATGATTCGCACGGTTCGCGGCGTGGGCTACATGTTGGCAAAACCGGACGCTGAGAAATGATCAATAAATTGCTCAAACCCTCGTTGTTCAGGCGTCTGTTCTTCTGGCAGATGCTGGTGATCTTGCTGGCGCTGGCAATCAATTTTGTGTGGTCGGTCTGGAGTCAGGTCTATGCACCGGGCTCAGGGGGCATTGACCACGACATGCGACTGCAGGTGAATGCTGTGGCAGCGTTTTCAGCGCTGAACCCGACGCCTGGCCACGCTGACGCTGTGGCGCGCGAGGTGCGTCGCCTGAATGCAGGCAGCACCAGCTTCAAGGCGACGGATGCTGATTTCGGCTGGCAAGTCTGGAGCGCGGCAGGTGAATTGCTGTCCTCTGACGGGCTGACCGGCAGCTTTGCGCCCTGCCCACCTGGCTCGATGGATGCTTTGGTTCGCTACCAACGGGGTAACTGGTTGATCATGGGCAACAGCAGTGCCGACGGTAAGCTATGGGTGGTGGTCGGGCAGACGCAGGCGTTTTTGAGTCAACTGGACCGCAAGCTGGTTCTCCAGGCCTTTGTGGTTCCCCTGGTGTACGCCATCGTCCTGCTACTGGCCTTGTGGGTTGCCGCCTGGCAGGGCTTGCGACCGCTACAGGTATTGGGCGAGCGCATTGCCACGCACCCTGCTGGAAGTGCCGAGCCTGTTGGCAATGCAGCCACCCATCTGCTGGAACTGATGCCGATCACCCAGGCGCTGGATGGCTATGCACAGCGCGAGGCGCACCTGCGTGCACAGGAAAAGCGTTTTTTTGCCGACGCAGCCCACGAGCTAAGGACGCCATTGGCGGCCATTGGCGCACAGGCCCACGTGCTGTCGCATGAGCAGGCGCCAGATCTGCAGGCTCAAGCGTTGGCGACTTTGCAGTCTGGCGTGCAGCGCGCGGGCGACGTATTGACCAAGGTTTTGATGCTTTCTCGCATGGACGCGGCCGACGCCGACCTGCCTTTGACCGACACCGTTGATATGCCCTGCCTGCTGCGGGATCGGGTAGCCGAGCATGCCCCGCGCTGCCTGGTCACGCGGCACAACCTCGGGCTGATGGATGGCCCTTCGCTGCAAGTCCTCGGGAATCGTGCGATGCTGGCCGCTGCCTTGGACAACCTGATCGACAACGCCCTGCGCTACACACCCCCTGGCAGCCAAGTGGATATCGCCTGGGGCACTGATGGCTCACACGCTTGGATTGCTGTGGAAGACGATGGCCCCGGCATTGCCCTGCCCGACCAAGACCGGGTGTTTGAGCGGTTCGAGCGTGGGTCGAATGCCAATCAGACCATTGGCAGCGGCTTGGGACTGGCCATTGCCCGTGGGGTGGCCGTCTTGCACGGGGGAGCTCTGGAACTGGAAGCAAGACCTGACGGTCAGTCTGGTTGCCGGTTTGTGATGCAGTTGCCGTCAGCGTAGACAGGCGTCAGGCAACACAGGTCAAGCTATTGGCGGGCAGTCTTCAACCAGAGCATAAAGCGACCTACCAATCGCGCAGGTACCGTGTCGCGCACGTAATGCTGCTCGGCATAAATGAGTTCCTGTGGTCCCCAACGCGTCTTGGAGACATCATTACCAATGGAAAAATTGACCCGTGCCAGCTCTTTGTGATGTGCCCATGCGATCATTTCGCTGACAAGCGTGATCATGACGCTGTATTTGGCGTGATCCTGACGGTAACCTGAGTAATACATGTACAACTCTGTGTTGACCACAAAACCCAACCGCATAGCCACAGGCTGCCCATTGATCACCAGGCAAAACAGGCGCATGCCCAAGGCCGTCGCGCTGTCAGCTAACAGGTTCAGGAATCGTCGGTGCTGCGATTTTGCAAAGTAGTCGGGGTGCGCCACGGTGCCTTGACGCTTGGCACGCTCTCCATGCAGTGCGCAAAAGTGGTCCAGCCGGGCATGAATGTCTGGTGGTGTCGAATACACCACCAACTCGGCCTTGAGACCATCTTTGGCAAGCGAATTGGTACAACGGCGGAGCGACTCCTTGATATTGCGCTTCAATCCCTTGCGGAAGGCTTCCCAGTTGTCTGCAGTATCGACCACAAAATTGGAGATTCGCCGAGTGTCCAGTAAACCAAGCTTGCGGATGCTGCTGGTCATGGTTTGTAGCGTGTCCATCATCGACTGCTCAAACATGTCAGGCTCCGTCGGGTTGAGAACCTGAAGAGGGGCGATGATCTTGTGAAGGCCACGTGGATCACGAAAATGCTCGACCGTATCGAGCCAGCAATCGACAACCTCTTCCTGAAAATACGGAAGGATCAGCGGGACACGTATCTCGGTCAGGTTAGGGTCTGCGCCAATAGGTCGAACATAGTGATAAAAGTTGATGCCAGCCACACGGTACCGGGTGACTATCCGAGGGACAACACCTACTAGGAGGTCATCATCCCAATAGGCGGTCACCATCAATTCATCGCATCGGACAAGGTTGTCAACTTTGAAAATCTGCCACCAAGCGCGTGTCCATGCATAGGTCTGAAACGGCAACACGTTCGCCACCTGAGACTCCAGACGCCGCCAAGCGAGCGACAATTCGTCCAGTTCTCTCAGGTTGCGGGCAAATGTGACTTTCATTCAGTGATCGTGCGCGGCCTTGTGTAAAGCAAGTGTAAAGCCGAACTCAGGGGCATATCGCCTAAAAGGCTTCTTCAGACAAATGTGCGCAGGTCATGTCGCGCGATTCAACCACGGACAACCAGGCGCCAATTTTGGGCAGCTCATATTGAAAGAAAAACCTTGTTCCCGCAATCCTGCCGTCATTCATTGCTATGGTTTTTGCATCGTTTGACGGTTTAATGGATTCCGCCACATCAAGCCATATCCATGCGATCACGGTGTGACCAAATGCCTGCATGTAGGGCACGGCGTTGGCGAGGGCCTCTGTCGGATCGCCGGTAGCCCATGCAGCTTGGGTCGCCTTGCCAACATCAGACAAGGCCTGCAGCAACGCTTTGGCATGGGCTTGCAGATGGGGCACAAAAGACGCACGCTGGGCCGTTGCCTGCATGCGCGCAGCCAGTAACTGCATGCCTTTGCCGCCCTCCATGCGCACCTTTCGGCCCAGTAAATCTGCAGCCTGAATACCGTGCGTGCCTTCGTGAATCATGTTCAGGCGGTTGTCGCGCCAGTACTGCTCCACCGGGAAATCGCGCGTGTAGCCATAGCCACCATGGATTTGGATGGCGAGCGAATTGGCCTCCAGGCACCATTCGCTGGGCCAGCTTTTGGCAATGGGGGTGAGGACCTCCAGCAGCAAGCGTGCGTCATCTGCAGTGGTAGCGTCTGCGGTGTGTTGCTCGTCCACCAGGCGAGCGCAATACAGTTCCAATGCCAAGGCGCCTTCGCAGTAGCTCTTTTGCGCGAGCAGCATGCGTTTGACATCGCTGTGCTCGATGATGCGCACCTGGGGGGCGGCGCTGTCTTTGCCACCTGCGCCCAAGGGGCGGCCTTGAGGGCGATTTTTGGCGTATTCCAGACTGGCCTCGTAACCTGCCATGCCCAGCATGACGGCGGCAGTGCCTACGCCTATGCGGGCTTCGTTCATCATGTGAAACATGCAGGCCAGTCCCTTTCCGACCTCGCCAACGAGGTAGCCCACCGCACCGGCTTGGCCGTCAACCTGGAACTTGCCTTCACCAAAGTTCAGCAAGGTATTGGTGGTGCCACGCCAACCGCATTTGTGGTTAAGCCCTGCCAGGGCCACGTCGTTGCGCACGCCGGTGAGTTGGCCTTGGGTATCGACCATTTTTTTGGGCACGATGAACAGTGAAATACCACGTGTACCGGGGATCAGCTTGCCATCGGGGCCAGGGATTTTGGCCAGCACCAGATGGATGATGTTTTCAGTCAGCTCGTGCTCGCCAGACGATATCCACATCTTGTTGCCGCGCAGGCGGTAGCGGGCACCCAGAGGGTCAGATGCAAAATCGGCACCGTCCGGCGTAGCTCGGGTAGCGACGTCAGACAACGATGACCCGGCCTGCGGCTCGCTCAGGCACATGGTGCCTGACCAGCGACCATTGAATTCATTGGTGGCGAAGACCGTTTTTTGCATCTCGGTGCCGTGCTTGAGCAGCAAGCCTGCATTGCCCTTGGTCAGCATGTTGGAGCCTATGCTGACAGAGGCCATGGCAAAGAAGGCATTGGCCGCCGCCTCGACCGTGTAAGGCAGTTGCATGCCACCCAGGTCGTAGTCCTCCGCTGCGCTGAGCATGCCGGATTCAACATAAGCTTTGTGTGCGTCATGGGTGGCCTGGGGCAGGATCACCTTTTCGCCGTCAAAGCGAGGTTCTTCAATGTCCACCAGGCGATTGAATGGCGCAAATTTTTCGCGGGCAATTCGCTCACAGGTGTCCAGCACCGCATCAAAGGTCTCACGCGTGTGGTCACTGAAGCGCTCACGTTCACTCAGCCTGGCAGCGTCCAGCCAGTCATACAGCAAAAAGTCAACGGTGGTGCGAAGGCTCATGAGGTCGAACTCCCAAAGAAAAAGGGCTGCAATCAGCATGACTGCAGCCCAAAAAACAAATCAATCTGGGTTACAGCACTTCAAAAATACCGCAAGCACCCATGCCGCCGCCGATGCACATGGTCACAGCCACGCGCTTGGCGCCACGGCGCTTGCCTTCGATCAAGGCGTGTCCCGTCAAGCGCTGGCCACTTACGCCGTAGGGATGACCAAGCGCAATTGCGCCACCATTGACATTCAGGCGGTCCGCAGGAATGCCCAACTTGTCACGGCAGTACAGCACTTGCACGGCAAAGGCTTCGTTCAGCTCCCACAAATCAATGTCGCTGACCTTGAGGCCCAGCTTGGCCAGTGCCTTGGGCACAGCATAAACAGGGCCAATGCCCATTTCGTCTGGCTCGCAACCGGCCACGGCAAAGCCCAGGAAGCGGCCAATGGGCTTCAGGCCCAGTTTGGAGGCATAGTCTTCGCTGGTGATCACGCAAGCTCCAGCACCGTCAGAAAACTGGCTGGCGTTGCCAGCCGACACCACACCGCCGGGCATGGCGGGCTTGATGGTGCTGATGCCTTCTTTGGTCGTGCCTTCGCGCGTGCCTTCGTCTTTGCTGACGGTCACTTTCTTGGTCGTCAGGCCCATCACCTTGTCGGCGATGCCCATGGTGACGTCAATCGGTGCGATTTCAGCGTCAAACAGGCCTGCGGCTTGGGCAGCACAGGCGCGTTGCTGGCTCAGCGCACCGTATTCGTCCATCACGTCGCGCCCAATGTTGTAGCGGGTTGCGACTTGTTCGGCCGTCTGCAGCATGTTCCAGTAGATTTCTGGCTTCATCTTGACGAGGGACGGATCGGCCAGCATGTGCTTGTTCATCTCCTGCTGCACGCAGGAGATGCTTTCTACACCGCCAGCAACAAAAACATCACCCTCGCCCGCGATGACGCGCTGTGATGCCAGGGCGATAGTTTGGAGGCCAGACGAGCAAAAGCGGTTGACCGTCATGCCAGACACGCTGATCGGCAAGCCCGCCTTAAGGGCAATTTGACGTGCAATGTTGGCGCCTGTTGCACCTTCAGGATTAGCGCATCCCATGATCACGTCTTCAACGGAGGCCGGGTCAATGCCCGCACGGGCAACCGCATGCTGCACAGCATGGCCACCCAGAGTGGCGCCATGTGTCATGTTGAAAGAGCCCTTCCAGCTCTTGGCCAGTGGGGTACGTGCAGTGGAAACGATTACGGCTGAGGTCATGGTCATTCCTTCAAGAATCAAAAGGGTAAATTAAGAGGCCTGATATGCAGCCTTAGAGGCCACTGTGATCAGGCGATGGTAAAAACGGATCGCTTCGGCGTAGTTGCTGATAGACAGGCGCTCGTTGGTTCCGTGAAAGCGCTTGAGGTCTTCGGCATTGGCGCGTACGGGCGAGAATTTGAATATGTGGTCGCTGATGTCGCCGTAGTGGATGGAGTCTGTCCCACCCACCATCAAACCGGGCGCCACCAAAACGCCAGGAAACACCTCCCGGATGGTCTGATTAAGCAGTTTGTACTGCTGTGAATCAGTCGGCGCTACCTTGGACGCATTGACCGCACCCGGCAATGCAAAGAGCTCAAACTTATCGGTAGAGCCCACTGCTTGGGTGACCTGTTGGCGCATGTGATCCATGATCTGCTCTTTGGTGTCACCCGGCAAAATGCGAAAGTTGACCGTTGCTTCGGCGCGACCTGGCAACACGTTTTCCTTGTTACCTGCATTCACAATCGTCAATGAGGTGGTGGTACGCAAGAGGGCATTTGTGCTGGCCGCTGATTCCAGCTGCTTTTGAACAACGGGACCAAATAGCCACAGATTGGAAAGCGCTACGCGCGAAAACCCGGCCATTTCAGGTGCCAGCGTATCGAACATGTCTGCGGCAATGCCACGCAGGCCTCCGGGAAGCTGTTCATCGTCCAGGCGCTTGAGTGCTGCACTCATCATGGCAATTGCGCTGGTGCCTTTTTGGGCGGCATCGACGAGTGGCCTGGGGTTGCAGACATCTTCAACACGACCGAGAGATAGCCTTTTTCTGCCACGCCAATCATGGCAGCAGGCTTGGTCAGCCCAGGCAAAATACCGTCCAGCACCAGCAAGCCTTCATCGATGACAAAGTCGAGCCGAACCTTGCGCTCTTTGAGCAAGGCTGCGATTTTGGCCGCACCTCGGGTGCCACCGACTTCCTCGTCCGCCCCATACGCCAGATAAAGGGTGCGCTCTGGCTTGTACCCACTGGCCAGCAGCGCTTCTGCCGCTTCCAGTTGCGACATCAAGTTACCCTTGTCGTCCCATGAGCCTCGCCCCCAGACATAGCCCGCTTTGATGTCGCCCGAAAAGGGGGTTTCCTGCCAATCGCTTTCAGTGCCGGGAGCAATCGGAACCACATCTTGATGGGCCAGCAATGCAATAGCGGGTGCCGCTGGATTGCTGCCCTCCCAGGTGTAGAGCAAACTCAAGTCAGCAACGATTTCGCGCTTGAGAGTGGCATGCACTTTGGGAAAACGCTTCTCCAGCAAGGCATGGAATTGCCTGAACTGGTCGGCGTTGAGCTTGGCGTCGTCTCTGGATGAGATGGTTTGCAGGCGCACGGCCTCCCCAAGACGTTGCGCCGCACCTGCCTCGTCTACTGCCAAAACGGACAAGCTGGGCACATCCAATTGCCGCGACCCCTTGCGCAGGGTGTTGACTGCCACAACAGCAATCAACAGGGCGAACAGCGCCAGAAGCCCTAAAAGCAGTTTCTTGACCACGGCTTTGCTCAGGTAAAGGTCTTGCCCTCTGCCGCCAATTTGGCCAGCAGGGGCGCTGGCTGCCAGAAGGCGGCATCGTCACGTGGATTTTGCGCAAAACGCTTCATGCTTTGCACCACGTTGAAGAGGCCAACTTGATCCACATAGTGCATGGGGCCACCACGGTAGATGGGGAAACCGTAGCCCGTGAGGTACACCATGTCAATGTCGCTGGCCTTGCTGGCAATGCCTTCTTCAAGGATGCGGGCGGCTTCATTGACCAGGGAATAAACCAAGCGCTGAACGATTTCTTCGTCAGAAATTTTGCGTGTCGTGAAACCACTGTCTTTGCGGTACTTGTCGATCATGTCCACCACCAACTGGCTGGGGATGGCATCGCGCTTGCCAGCTTGGTAGTCGTACCAGCCAGCGCCCGTTTTCTGGCCAAAGCGGCCCAGCTCGCACAACAGGTCAGCTGTTTTGCTGTACTTCATATCGGCACGCTCGGATGCGCGACGCTTGCGGATGGCCCAGCCAATGTCGTTGCCAGCCAAGTCGCCCATGCGGAACGGGCCCATCGCGAAACCAAATTTCTCGATGGCTTTGTCCACCTGCGCGGGCGTGCAGCCTTCGTCCAGCAGGAAGCCTGCCTGGCGGCTGTATTGCTCGATCATGCGGTTGCCAATAAAGCCGTCGCACACGCCAGAGACAACCGATGTTTTCTTGATTTTTTTGCCGATGGCCATCACCGTGGCCAAAACATCCTTGCCCGTCTTTGCGCCACGCACCACTTCCAGCAGCTTCATGACATTGGCAGGGCTAAAGAAGTGGGTGCCGATCACGTCTTGTGGCCGGCTGGTGAAGGCTGCAATCTTGTCCACATCCAGGGTGGAGGTATTGGACGCCAGTATGGCACCAGGCTTCATCACAGCGTCGAGCTGTTTGAACACCGCCTCCTTGACACCCATTTCTTCAAACACAGCCTCGATGACCATGTCTGCGTCTTTCAGGTCGGCGTAGTTGAGCGTGGTTGTCAGCAGGCTCATGCGCTGCTCGTACTTGTCTTGTTTGAGCTTGCCCTTCTTGACTTGGGCTTCGTAGTTCTTGCGGATGGTGGCCACGCCGCGGTCTAGTGCCTCCTGCTTCATTTCCAGCATCTTGACGGGGATGCCAGCATTCAGGAAGTTCATGGTGATGCCGCCACCCATGGTGCCCGCGCCAATCACGGCCAGGGACTTGATGTCGCGCTTGGGCGTGTCTTCTGGCACATCAGGGATCTTGGAGCAGGCGCGCTCGGCCACAAACAGGTGACGCAGCGCGCGGCACTCAGGCGTCCACATCAGGTTGATGAAGATTTCGCGTTCAAACAGCATGCCGTCGGCAAACTTCTTCTTGGTGGCGGCTTCCACGGCTTCCACGCACTTGAGCGGCGCCGGGTAGTTTTTGGACATGCCGCCCACCATGTTGCGGGCAAACTGGAAGTACGCGTCACCCAGTGGATGCTTGCACGGCAGGTTGCGAACCAGAGGTAATGCGGACCCATCGGCATGCTTGGTGGCCACTTCATTCGCAAACGCCACCGCCTCTTCGGCCAATGATTCGGGCGAGGCTGCCATCTTGTCGAACAGCTTTTGGCCTGGAATTTGCGCCAGCATTTCGCTCTTGACAGGTTCGCCACTGACGATCATGTTCAGTGCAACCTCAACCCCCAGCGCGCGAGGCAGACGCTGCGTGCCACCTGCGCCAGGAATCAACCCGAGCTTGACCTCGGGCAACGCAATGCTGGCGCCTGGTGCGGCGATACGGTAATGGCAACCGAGGGACAGTTCGAGCCCACCGCCCATGGCCACCGAATGGATCGCCGCGACCACAGGCTTGGCCGAGTTCTCGACTGCCGTGATCACGCTCAGCAAGTTTGGTTCCTGCAAGGCTTTGGGGCTTCCAAACTCCTTGATGTCTGCACCTCCCGAGAAGGCTTTGCCAGCCCCCGTGATGACGATGGCCTTGACGGCGGCATCTGCATTGGCCTTCTCCAGACCGTCGGTAATGCCTTGTCGCGTGGTCAAGCCCAGGCCATTGACAGGCGGGTTGTTCAAACTGATCACGGCCACAGTGCCATGGACTTTGTATTCGGCGGTCATCTTGAAAACTTCCTCAAGTTAAGAAAAAGAACGGTCGTTCGATTTTTTCGGCAGACCGCGGATTATGCGCAATAGTGGCCTCTTTCAAAAGGTCGCAGACGCAAAATTCGACCGAATGAGTCACGGCTGAGACAATTCAGCCGATCAGACTTCCAGCCACTCTTTGCGGGTATAGGCATCAGCCCGCAAACTATCGGGCGTGCCCTGGAACACGATGCTACCGTGCCCCATCACCAGCGCCCGGTCCGAAATGGCCATGGCAATGGTGAGCTTTTGCTCAATCAGCAAGACCGAAATGCCACGCTCCTTGAGCTTTTTCAGGTATTCGCCGACGAGTTCCACAATCTTGGGCGCCAAGCCTTCGGTCGGCTCGTCGATGATGATCAGGTCCGGGTCACCCATCAGCGTGCGGCACAGGGTCAGCATTTGCTGTTCACCGCCCGACAGTACACCCGCTTCGTTATGTTGGCGCTCTTTCAGGCGTGGAAACATCTGGTACATGTCGTCAAACGACCAGCGACTGCCTTTGCCATTGCCCTTTTGACCCAGCAAGAGGTTTTGGTGCACCGTCAGCTTGGGGAAGATGTCCCGGTTTTCGGGTACATAGCCAATGCCCCAGTGTGCAATTTCATAGGCTTTACGACCTACCAGATTGCCATTTTGCTTGCCGCCCGACCAAGCCAGATTGCCCGTGCATTCGACCAAACCCATGATGGCCTTGGCGGTAGTGGATCTGCCTGAGCCGTTGCGGCCAAGCAGTGCCACGATTTCGCCTTCATGGACCTGAAATGAGACGCCGTGCAGCACGTGACTCTTGCCGTAGTAGGCATGCAAGTCGTCAACTTTAAGAATGACTTTTGACATGGTCAGTGGCCTCCCGCTTGCGCATCAGCAACGCTAGAACCAAGATAGGCTTCTTGAACTTTTGCATTTGCACGTACCGCGTCCGGAGTATCAAAGGCGATGACCTCCCCATACACCACCACCGCAATTTTGTCGGCAAGTCCAAACACGACCCCCATGTCGTGCTCAACAGTCAGCAAGGTTTTACCGACCGTCACCTCCTTGATCAAGTTGATAAACCGGCTGGTCTCACTCTTACTCATGCCAGCAGTCGGTTCGTCCAGCAGAATCACGCCTGCACCACCTGCAATCGTGATGCCGATCTCCAACGCCCGCTGCTCGGCATAGGTCAGATTCATCGCAAGCACATCGCGCTTTTTCTCAAGCCTGATGTCATGCATGAGCTTCTCGGCAAGGTCATTGGCGTCATCCAGATCCGCCAGGAACTTGAAGAATGTGTACTTGTAACCCAGGCTCCAGAGCACCCCACAGCGAAGGTTTTCAAACACGCTCAGCTTCGGAAATATGTTCGTGATCTGAAAGCTGCGAGACAAGCCCAGCCGGTTGATCTCGAAGGGACGCAGGCCATTGATGCGTTTTCCATTCAGCAATACGTCGCCACTGGTGGGCTCAAACCGACCACTGATCAGGTTGAACAAGGTTGATTTGCCGGCACCATTGGGGCCGATCACTGCAATACGCTCACCTGCGCGCACGGACAACTCAACGCCTCGAATGATTTCGGTTTTACCAAAACTCTTGCGCAGGTTTTTCAGTTCCAGGGCAAATAGGGCTTCACTCATGCCAGAGCCTCCCTTCTTTTGATTTCTTTCTCGATGTATTCCTGGATATCCCCCCATTGCTGCGCAAAACGGCGCCGGACAATCTCAAACAGTGCAATGCCAACAGCAAAGACCGCACCTGCGCCCATCCAGTCGCTCATGCCCTTGGCATCTAAGGTCATGCCCAGGAATTTGAGCTCTGACCCCAATGCGGCATTGAGTTGGAGGTGGTAAATCATTTCAATCATGGCCGCAGCCCCAAGCAATGCCAGCACTGCTGTCAAGGTCATGCCCAAATAGCTTGGCCACAATGGTTTGAGCCGACCGAAGGACGCGACCCGAAGGTTCATCATGACCAGACTCGCCACGCCGCCAGGGGCATACATCACCATGAACAAAAACACCAGGCCCAGATAGAGCAGCCAGGCCTTGGTGAATTCACTTAGCAGCACAAAGGCAAGCACCATCAAAACAGCACCAATGATGGGTCCAAAAAAGAATGTAGCCCCGCCGAGGAATGTGAACAACAGGTAGGCACCCGAGCGGTAAGCGCTGACCACCTCAGATGTCACGATCTCAAAATTCAGTGCAGCCAAACCACCGGAGATACCTGCAAAAAAGGCGGCAATCACAAAGGCGATAAAGCGCACCTTTTGCGTGTCATACCCCACAAACTCGACACGCTCTGGGTTGTCACGGACTGCATTCAACATGCGCCCCAATGGCGTACGGGTGAAGGCAAACATCATGACGGTGCAAATGAAGGTGTAAATCGCGATCAGGTAATAGAGTTGAATTTGTGGCCCAAACGTGATGCCTAGCGGTTTACCGCCCGTCACACGGTTGCCAGAGATGCCCCCTTCCCCACCAAAGAACTCAGGAAACATCAGCGACATGGCCCAGACCAACTCGCCGATGCCCATGGTGATCATGGCAAACGGGGTAGCCGCCTTTTTGGTGGTAACCCAACCAAAAACCAGGGCGAACAGCAGGCTCGCCACCCCCCCGACGATAGGCATCAGGCTAACCGGTATGTGCAGGTTGCCAGAGGTCGCCTGATTCAATGTGTGAATGGTCAGAAATGACCCCATGCCCGAATACACTGCGTGCCCAAAGCTCAGCATACCGCCCTGCCCGAGCAACATGTTGTACGACAGGCAAACGATGATCGCGATCCCCATTTGAGACAGCATGGTGTGGCTCAAGCTGCTCTTGAACACCAGGGGCGCCACGATCAGGACAATAGCAAACAGGCTCCAGATGACCCAGCGCCCAACGTTATAGGGTTTGAATTCGTAGAAACTTGTGGTGTTTGACATCTCTTTAACCCTCCCGCGTGCCGAGCAAGCCTTTGGGGCGGAATATCAGGATAAGGACCAGGAACAGGTAAGGCAAGATAGGTGCAATCTGGCTGATCTTGAGTTTGAGGACGGCAAAGCCAAATGTCTCAGGTGCAATCGTCAGGCCCATGCTGGCAGCCACGCTGACCATGGAAACATCAATCGCTACGGCAAACGTCTGCAAGATACCAATCAAAAGGGATGCCAGAAAGGCACCTGCGAGCGATCCCATGCCCCCTACCACGACCACCACAAAAATCACCGATCCGACCGCGGCCGCCATGCCTGGCTCGGTGACAAACGCATTTCCCCCTACCACGCCCGCCAGACCAGCCAGAGCGGCCCCCCCGCCAAACACCAGCATGAAGATGCGCGGCACATTGTGGCCAAGCGATTCCACCGTTTCGGGGTGGGTTAAAGCGGCCTGAATCACCAAACCAATCCGGGTACGGGTCAACAGCAGCCACACCGCCATCAACATCAGGACAGCGACCAGCATCATGAAACCGCGGTACATCGGGAACTGGGTTTCATACAGCGTAAACAGCGGCCCCTCCAGCAGGGACGGGACCCTGTAGTCCATGGAGCTGCGGCCCCAAATCAGCTGGACAAGCTCCAGCAGAACGTAGCTGAGACCAAAGGTAATCAACAACTCTGGCACATGACCAAATTTATGGACCCGGCGCAAGAAATAGCGCTCAAAACCCGCACCCAGCAAACCGACCAACAGCGGGGCCACGACCAACGCGACCCAAAACCCGAGGAACTGGGACGTTGTATACGCAAAGTACGCACCAAGCATGTAAAAAGAAGCGTGCGCAAAATTCAGTACGCCCATCATGCTGAAAATGAGGGTCAAACCTGAACTCAGCATAAACAGCAGCAGTCCGTAACTGATGCCATTCAGTAGCGAAATGGTAAAAAACTCCATGTGTTTCTCGGGCTGTGATGGGTGTGGGGCGCAAGCGCATCATCAATAAAAAAGCCGGGGCGCACAAGGCGATCCCGGCCGTCGCACTGTCAACGCAAGGACATCAGCCAGGGCGCTTCATCTGACACGAAGTCGGCGTGGATGCCACGTAGGGCTCCAGTTGCTTGACCACCGCAAAATTGAAACCGGTGTTTTCTTCGCTGTAAGGTGCCTTGGCTGTCGCCTTGGTCCACTTACTGATGAACATGTGCTGCTGCAGCTGGTGATCGGCCTTGCGCATCTTGCCTTCACCGGAAGAACTCTTGAAAGTCATGTCTTCCATCGCAAACGCCACCTTGACTGGATCGACAGACTTGGCGTTTGCCATGCCCTGGGCCAGCATCTGAATACCGGCGTACGTCTGGAAGGTGTAATAGTCATCGTTGAACTTCTTCTTGAAGTCATCGCGCAACGAGCGCATCTCTGGTGTTGTGTAGTTCGAATGGCTGATCGCGATCTGGCTGACATTCATGTCCTTGCCTTGTGCCAGTGCTGTGGGTGTTCCAGAGACGCCGGCGTAATAGGCATACAGGGGGATGTTCAAACCAGCTTCGTTCAATGCCTTGACCAGCAAGGTCATGTCAGTTCCCCAGTTGCCCGTGACGATGGTGTCCGTTCCAGCGGCCTTGATCTTTGCAACATAGGGGGCAAAGTCTTTGACCTGGCCCAGGGGATGCAGCTCATCGCCCACAATTTTCACGTCTGCACGTTTGCGCGCCATGCCTTCCTTGAAGTACTTGGCGACCTGCTGGCCATGGGCATAGTTCTGGTTGATCAGGAAAACATTCTTGACCTTGGGTTCATCCTTCATGAAGCTGGTCAAGGCTTCCATCTTCATTGAGGTGTCTGCATCCAGCCGGAAATGCCAGAAGCTGCACTTTTCGTTGGTCAACGCTGGGTCCACTGCCGCGTAATTGATGTAGACAACCTCTTTGCCCGGATTGCGCTCATTGTGCTTGCTCACGGCGTCGGTAATGGCGGCAGCAGCGCCTGAACCGTTGCCCTGGGTGACATAGCGATAGCCTTGGTCAATGGCGGCCTTCAGCGCATTCAGGCTTTCCTGTGGGGACCCTTTATTGTCGAAACCGGTGATCTCAAACTTGACGCCTGCAGGGTTGTTGGCACCATTCAAGCGCTCGGCCACAAACTGCCAGCTCTTGAGCTGGTTTTGCCCCACATTGGCGAACGGGCCCGAGAACGGGTCAATGTGCGCGATCTTGACGGTTTCACCCTTTTGGGCGAATGCCATGGTAGAGCCCGCAAGGGCCAGCGAAGCAGCAAGAACTTTGACGGTGAATTTCATTTGATGTCTCCATTAAAAACAGAACTGAACAAGCGTACAACTTAGTTTTGGTAATACTGTCAGGGAATGCCCGAACACGGCGCCATTCCCTATCGCTAAGGCGACTCAAGCCAATGCTCAAACGCCAGGCAACACGTAATCCTTCAAGACTTCGCGCAATCGGGTTTTCAGCATCTTGCCTGTGGCACCGAGGGGGATGGCGTCAACGAACACCACATCGTCAGGTACCTGCCATTTGGCCGTTTTTCCTTCGTAGAACGCAATCAACTCGTCGCGCGTCACCTCAGCACCCGGCTTTTTGACCACGGCGACGATAGGCCGCTCGTCCCACTTGGGGTGCCGCATGCCAATGCAGGCCGCCATCTGGACTGCCGGGTGCGCCATGGCGATGTTTTCGATGTCGATGGAGCTGATCCACTCCCCCCCCGACTTGATGACGTCCTTGCTTCGGTCCGTGATCTGCATGAAACCGTCGGCGTCAATGGTGGCGACATCACCAGTGGGAAACCAGCCATTGATCAGCGGACTGCTTTCACCCTTGTAATAGTCACGAACCACCCAAGGGCCTTTGACCATCAAGTCGCCATAGGCTTTGCCGTCGTGCGGCAAGGCGTTGCCATCGTCGCCCACAATTTTCATGTCGATGCCGTAAATACCGCGACCCTGCTTGAGGCGGATTTTCATCTTCTCTGCCTCTGGCAAGCCTAAGTGCTTATTCTTGAGCGTACACAACGTGCCCAGTGGTGACAGCTCCGTCATGCCCCACGCGTGCAAGACCTCCACACCATAGTCGTCATTGAAAGCGGTAATCATCGCTGGCGGGCAAGCGGAGCCCCCAATCACCGTGCGTTTGAGCGTCGAGAACTTCAGGTTGTTGGCCTTCATGTGCCCAAGCAGCATCTGCCACACTGTCGGCACACCGGCGGAATAGGTCACCCCTTCAGTTTCCATCAGTTCGTAAACTGACTTGCCGTCCAATGCGGGGCCCGGAAAAACCAGCTTGCAACCCGTCAGTGCAGCACTGTACGGAATGCCCCAGGCGTTGACATGGAACATGGGCACCACGGGCAGGATCGAGTCCCGCGCACTGATGCACATCACATCAGGCAAAGCTGCTGCATAGGCATGCAGAATGGTGGACCGGTGGCTGTACAGGGCGGCCTTGGGATGACCCGTGGTGCCGCTGGTGTAGCACATGCTGGACGCGGTGTTTTCGTCGAACACTGGCCATGTATAGGTGTTGGCTTCCTTGCCAACCCAGGCCTCATAGCTGATCAGGCCGGGGATACCTGTGTCAGCGGGCAGTTTGTCCGCATCGCACATCAACACCCACTGCTTGACGGTAGTACAGCGTGCGTGTACCGCCTGAATCAATGCAAGGAAACTGGTTTCAAAGCAGACGACCTCGTCCTCGGCATGGTTAGCAATCCAGACCACCTGATCGGGGTGCAGGCGTGGGTTGAGCGTGTGCAGCACTCGACCAGAGCCACTGACGCCGAAGTACAGCTCCAGGTGGCGGTATCCGTTCCACGCCACCGTTGCCACGCGTGAGCCTTGTTTCAGCTGCATACCGTCCAGCGCATTTGCCACCTGGCGTGACCGCTTGGCCACATCGGCCCAGGTGTAGCGGTGAATATCACCCTCCACCCGTCGCGAGACAATTTCCCCGTCGCCGTGATGGCGCTCGGCATAGTCGATCAACGACGAAATGAGCATCGGTTGGTTTTGCATCAAACCCAGCATGAAATCTCCTTGAACTGAAAAATCGCCATGGTCTGATCCTATCGATTCCGGTGCCGGGACCAAGGGGGGGTTTCCCCGCAAAGGGCGTCCCACTGGCGTCATGCGCGACAATCCACAAATGAACGAGAACGCATCGCATTTGCAAGCAACAAGAACTTTGTCGCTTCGGTCCACAGACATCGACGCCTTGGGCGGCGCGTTCTTCACACAACTGCATCCGACGCCCTTGCCTGATCCGTATTGGGTGGCCAGAAGTGAAGTCACCACACGACAGCTGGGCTTAAGCCCAAACTGGATGGACGGCGAAGACGCACTCGCGCTTCTGGTCGGCAACCAAGTCGCTCAGGTGCCAAGCCCTTTGGCCACGGTCTACAGCGGGCATCAGTTTGGTGTTTGGGCAGGTCAATTGGGGGACGGGCGAGCCATTTTGCTCGGGCAAACAGCCCAAGGCCAGGAGATCCAGCTCAAGGGCGCCGGCCGCACGCCCTACTCCCGCGCAGGAGATGGTCGCGCGGTGCTACGCAGTTCGATTCGCGAGTTTTTGTGCAGCGAAGCCATGCATGGGCTGGGTATCCCCACAACGCGAGCACTGTGCATCGCCGGGTCTGACCATCCCATCTATCGGGAGGAAACCGAAACGGCGGCCGTTGTCACCCGCGTGGCCCCCAGCTTCATCCGTTTTGGCCACTTCGAGCATTTCTCCTACCGCAATCAGCATGACGAACTGCGAGCCTTGGCAGACCAGGTCATTGATCGGCACTATCCCGAATGCCGCCAGAGCGACCGTTTTGATGGAAACCCCTACGCGGCGTTTCTGGAGACAGTCAGCGAGCGCACCGCGCACCTGCTGGCACAGTGGCAGGCGGTGGGCTTTTGCCATGGTGTGATGAACACCGACAACATGAGCATTCTGGGCCTGACGATTGACTATGGCCCGTTCCAGTTTCTGGATGCCTTTGTGCCTGCCCATATTTGCAACCACAGCGATACCCAAGGCCGTTACGCCTTCAACCGCCAGCCCAACATCGCCTACTGGAACTTGTATTGCCTGGGCCAGGCCCTGTTGCCTCTGATCGACAGCCAGGAGCAAGCTATCGCTGCCCTAGAGTCTTACAAGCAGGTGTTTCCGGCGGCCTTTGAGTCGCGCATGTGTGCAAAGCTGGGCATGAAATCCCCACGGCTTGGCGCGCGTGAGGCAATTGAAACCCTGCTGAGCTTGCTGGCCAAGGACCGGGTGGACTACACGATATTCTGGCGTCGGCTGTCCAGACACCTGGCGGGTGATGCGCTGGACCTCGTGCGGGATTTGTTCCTTGACCGCTCTGCCTTCGACGCTTGGATGCTATCGTATTTAGAGCTAACAAGTTCCATCGGTTATGCCGAAATGGCAAATTTAATGCTAAAAACCAATCCCGCTTACATCCTGCGGAATCATCTGGGCGAGCAGGCCATCCGCACCGCAAAGCTGAAGGACTATACAGAGTTACATCGCCTACAGGCACTCTTGCACAATCCATTTGACGAGAGCCCAGGCTGTGCCGCTTATGCTGACTTTCCGCCCGACTGGGCTGAGCGCATCGAAATAAGCTGTAGCTCATGACCCGGCGCCCCACGTTCGACTCTTGGGCCTCCCACCGTTACCCTGATAATCCCATCCCATGAAGATTCTGTTAGATTTTTTGCCCATCGTGCTGTTTTTTGGCATGTTCAAATATGCCGAGGGCCACAAGGACTGGGCTGCAGCCACTGCAACAGAGTGGCTTGGTGCCCTGGTGTCTGGCGGCGTTGTGGGGCCTTCTGAGGCCCCCGTCCTGCTGGCCACTGTGGTGGTTATCGCTGCGACCATGGCTCAGATTCTCTGGCAAGTGGTCAGTGGCAAGAAAATTGAACCCATGCTCTGGATCAGCCTGGGCCTGGTCGTGGTGCTGGGCGGCGCCACCATCTACTTCCACAACGAAGCCTTCATTAAATGGAAGCCTACCGCCCTTTACTGGGCAATGGGCGGCGCATTGTTGTTTGGCCTGGTGGTCCTGAAGAAAAACTTCCTGCGTAGCTTGATGGGTACCCAAATGGAGTTGCCCGAAGCGGCATGGCGGGTCATGTGCTGGAGCTGGATCGGCTTTTTTGCCGTCATGGGCTGCATCAACCTCTGGGTGGCCTATACCTTCAGTACCGATATCTGGGTCAACTTCAAACTGTTTGGGGGCCTGGGCCTGATGCTGGTGTTTGTGGTGGGCCAAGCTGCATACCTCAGCCGCTATATGAAATCGGAAACCTGATGGCAGCGAATGCTCAACAACTGACTGCACGCCTGCAAGAACGCCTGGCGCCCACTCAACTGCAGGTGATTGACGAAAGCAGCCAACATGCAGGTCATGCGGGTGCCAACGCCGAAGGCTTTGGCTCGCATTTCAGGGTGCAGATTGCGTCTCCTCAATTTGAGGGACTGACGCGAGTTGCCAAGCATCGCCTTGTGTATGATGCGCTGCAAGATTTCATTGACCAGGGGCTTCACGCGCTGGCCATTGAACTTATTTGAGCGGATTTGAACTTTGGCGCCAGGCGGCAATCGAATCCCTGACAGCTATCGATTAGATAGCTTCAACCCTTTACCCTTCAAGCGATACGCAGGAATAACTTCATGAAGAAGCAGCTTCTCTCGGCCCTGATCGGCGCCGCCCTATTGTCCATGGATGTGTCTGCCCTGGCACAAAACCTTGCCATTGTGAATGGGAAGCCCGTTCCATTGAGCCGTGTGGAGGTGCTGAGCCAGCAAGTATCCAAGCAGCAACAAGGTCGCCCTATTCCCGCTGAAATGCAAGGTCAGATCAAGGACGAAGTGATCGCCCGTGAAATCTTCATGCAAGAAGCGCAAAAGCGTGGCCTCGACGCCAGCGACGATTTCAAGAACCAGATGGAACTGGCCCGCCAGACCATTCTTATCCGTGAACTCTTTTCCGTCTGGCAAAAAGACAACGCCGTGACCGATGCGGAAGTCAAGGCCGAATACGACAAAGCAGTTGAGGCTGCCAAGGCCCAGGCCGGCGATGGCAAGGAATACCGCGCACGCCATATTCTGGTTGAAAAAGAAAGCGAAGCCCTCAAGCTGATTGCCGACCTCAAGAAGAAAGCCAAGTTTGAAGACTTGGCCAAGAAGCATTCCAAAGATCCAGGCTCTGGCGCCAAAGGTGGCGATCTGGACTGGGCAAGCTCAAACAGCTACGTTAAAGAGTTCTCCGACGCCATGGTCGCTCTGAAGAAGGGGCAGTTCACAGAAACGCCTGTGAAAAGCCAGTTTGGCTACCACATCATTCGCCTGGACGATGAGCGCGTGGCCAAGCCCCCGGAGGTTCCCTCTATTGAGCAGGTGAAGCCTCAAATCACCCAGCAGCTTCAGCAGCAAAAACTGGCCAAGTACCAGGAAGAACTGCGAGCCAAAGCCAAGGTCGAATAACTAAGACTGGTTTAACAGCCAGGCCACTGCCGTCATCAGCCCCATCAACACGGGCTGGTGTAGCAGGTAGTAAGTCAAGGACCAGCGCCCGAGCAAGGCAAGCGGCGCAGTCAGTCTTGCCCCCAGCAGGGGGCGCATCAGCCAGCCGGGCCTTCTGGCGAGCGCCCATTGGCCCGCAGCCAACCCCCAGCACATCACCCCCAGCCAGGGCAGCACAGGCACATAGTCTTGTGTGAACGGTTTGACTCTGATCAGCCCAAGCCAGTTAAAGGCTTTGGTGTGCAAAAAATCAAGCTCACTGCTGTATCCATGGGCAACGAATGCTATCCAACTTATAGCAATGAAAAACAGACCAAGAGGCCAAAACCAGCGCCCCACCCCCGCCATGCAGCGCAGCAAGACCAGCATCGCAGCAATGCCATGCAGGACGCCAAAATAGATGTATCCCTTGCCAAAAATCCACCAAGAACCCGCTGAAACCAGGACCGCGGCCCCTGCAACCTGCGCCCATCGGCGCCAGAAAGCCGGGCTGAACACCTGACCTGGCTCACTCCGTGCAAGCGCCACCGCCTGCCCGAGTCCGGCACAAAACAGGAACAGGCTGACAATTAAGGTGCGCTGGATCGTCCAGACCGGATCGGTCAGCATCTGCAGCTTGATCCAGCCAAAATGGTTCAGATCAAAACAAAAGTGGAAAACCGTCATCCATACGATGGCAAGGCCTCGCAAGGCATCAATGGAGTCGTAGCGCGAATGGTTCATGCGGGCCTGAGCTAAGGCACAACTATATCCCCCTCATTTGAGGGTGGGAAAACCGTTCTTGATCGCCTGGCACACGGCCCAACCGTGCAGAATGCTCCATCGGTCGCCATGCGTGTCCCAGCGTCTGTGTGACCGTTGACTCAAAGGAGAAACCGTGCAAAAAGACTTGGTTGTAAAAGGTCGAAACCTCGGCGGCAGTTCTGATCTGACATTGTTGGCACCCATCAAGCCAGGGTTCATTCCGGCGCTGGAGTCGGTTTCTTACAAAACCCGCATCAAGCGGGTTCTGGAAACCCTGCACGGCGCCCGTCAAGCAAGCCATGAATTTGCGAACGCTCGCCTGCTCTCGGATTCGATTGAGCGGGTCGGTGCCATCCTGTCGGTGCGTGTTGCTGTCCTTGAGCCCGAGAACAAGGTCTTGTTGGCAGTCAGCTTTGATGGCAGCTGGGAATCATATATCCGCATTCTGTGGGCCAAGGTAGGCACGCTGCTTGATGTGATTTTCTGCAGCACTGAAGGCTATGTCACGGCGTTTGACCATGGCTTTGAAGAATGGCTTGGCTGGGCACGAACAGTTCAGGTGGAAACAGGTTTCTACTATGCGCCTCCCGATTTTTCGGCCCGGGACGTGCTTTATCAACGGCGAACAGAACGCATGCGCCAGCGCGGTAGTGCCAGCGAACTCAGCGAATTGAGAACCGTGCTGCCAACCGCCGAGGACACCGTGAAACGCCTGACCAGCGCGCAAACCAGTGACCTGGCAGACGAGCCCCCCTATGTGTGGGCGGGTCAGCCATTCGAAGTTCGTCGGCGAATGGTGCGAGAACGCATGCGCATAGGGTTAAAGAGCTTGAGCGCGCTGTACCGTTTGGCCGAGATGTTCCCCCCGATCACATTGAAGACCGGAACGCAAGCTGAGAAGGCCGACGTCATTCGCGATGCGAGGGTGATGCGCCTGGCCTCAGTTGATTTGCTCAGGGAATTCATCCAACTCAAACAGTTGGCGCCAGACGAATGGAACGAACAATCGCTGGGAAATGGATCCACAGAGGGTCGCTTCAAACGGCAGATGCAATGGCTTAGCCACGCAGATGAAATCAAAGCCACCCCTCCCTCCCCCGTTTGGCCACCCCGGCCAGATGGATTCAAATCGGTCAACACGGCGGACGTTCAGGGCGGCATCCTGGAAGCCTACTCGAACTTCACTCACGGCGTTTGTCTACTGATCACGTTCGATTCAACGCAGTGTGCCAAATCGTTCCTGAAGAACTGGGCGGTGAAAGTGGTGACCGCCGCAAGTGCAGAGCACGATGCAAGCAAGACCAAGAAACCGTTCGTCAACATGGCACTTACGGCGGCCGGTCTGAGGGCAGCAGGCCTGACTGAAGATGAAATAACCACATTTCCAGAAGAATTCCGTCAGGGCATGGCTGCCAGGGCAGGCATTTTGGGCGATGTCCGTCACAACCATCCAAGGCGTTGGCGAATTCCAAAGCGCTTGTCAGGCCTCAATGGCCACACTGCTCACACCAGCTTGCCGGAGATTGAGCTGGACTCAGTTCATGCCATGGTGACGCTGCGCTGCCATGCGCCGCAATGTCCCGGGTTCATTGATTTCCCAGACAAGAATCACCCACTGCACGCCTTTGTCGACAAACTGTTAGCTGACTACCCAGGTTTGACCCTGCTTGCCGCGCAATCACTTGTCAGACTGGACAACGATCATTTCGGTTTTGCGGATGGATTGTCACAGCCAGAATTTAACCCGGAGAAATCACAAAACCGCAGAAACCTGGTCCATGTGGGAGAGGCACTACAAGGCTACGAGAATTCGGCAGACGAAGCACCGCCCGTGAACGACACTGACGGCAAGCCGAGCTGGACAAAAAATGGAAGTTTCTTGGTTGTTCGCAAATACCGTCAATTCGCCTACCGCATGGAAAAGGCCGTCAAACGCGCGGCGGAACCACTTGAGGACGAAATGGACACTCAAGCGGCGCGTGAGTTGGTTTACGCCAAACTCATGGGACGCTGGCGCGATGGAGCCAAACTGATCGGCTCACTGGACGAAAACGGCAATCGGGTTGAAGAAGACCCCAGCAAACGCAACAACTTCAGTTACCAGGAAGACCCTCAAGGTGCTCAATGCCCCTTGCATGCCCACATTCGGCTGGCAAATCCCCGCCCCGATCATGACGGGCCAAGCAGATTTCCGAGAATTGTGCGTCGGGGCATGTCCTATGGCCCGATGCACACGCCAGGCAAAGACGACGACCACGAGGACCGCGGCCTCCTCTTCATGGCATACAACGCGGACATCAGCGAACAGTTTGAAGTCATTCAACGCTGGTTGACAGGAGGAAACAGCACAGGTTCGACATCAGGGCAAAGCTGCCCGGTGCTTGGTGTGCCAGAAAACGGCTTTCCGCGCCATTTTCGTTTTGAGCACAAGGCAAATCCGGATGACGACGACGACGATACGCTACACGTCGTCAGAGTTCAACTGGAAGAAAACACGCCTGTTTTTGATGATCCAAAGGTAATTACCCAACTTGAATGGGGCATGTATCTGTTCGCCCCCTCACTGTCCATGCTCAAGCGACTTGGGGGGCGACCATTTCCGAAGGCTGCCGAGGTCGCTTGGGACATCGAAGCAGGCGAAAAGCAAATTCAAGCCTTGCTGCGTCTGAGCCTCACCACTGCAGAAGAGGCAGAACTCGCCTTACTGTCCCAAGACGGTGAAGCAACTCTTTCACCTCGACAAAGAGAACTCAGCGATAGAAAGAATGCCGCCATCGCTGGCTGGAAAATGGCAATCGAAGACCCTGTCGCCATTGATCGGCTTGAAAGCGCCTCACTATGGGCAGCTATTCGGCAAAACCACGGCGGCGTTCTGAAGACACCCTATGGCTTGCTGGTCGCGAGCAGAGAATGCTTGCATCAAGTCTTTAACCAGGTAGACGACTTTTCTGTCAAAGGTCAAATGGATCGAATGGCGCTTTGCTTCGGCAAAATTGCGCTAGGCATGGATGCTGGCAAGATTTACGACGAAGAGTCAAAGCCGATCAACGACGCCATCATGAATTTGACGGCAACCCAAAAGAAGCGAGAAGCCATCTTCTGGATCGCGTTTGACGCTGCTACCCAGAAAATTGAGACAATCGTTAAAGACGCTGTGGACAGCGCTGACGGACAGCAATTCGAGGCCACACTGGATGTTCGGGATGTCTTCGACGAAGTTTTGGCCGACTTGGCCGATCATTGGTTCGGGCTCCAGGGTAGCGAATTTCTGCAACGCGGCGGCGGTGACCTCAATTGGAAATCAGGCGAGAATCCACGGTACCCAGGCCACTTCACGGCCTTGTCTCGCTACATGTTTCAGCCCAACCCAGGGCCGGTGCCGATTCAGCAAGGCCAGGAGTACGGCAATGCTTTGCGAACGCACATGCGCAAGTTCGTCAGACACTGGCGCGACGCGGGGCGTTGCCGAAAGCCCCAGACGGATTCGACGCGCCGGTTTCCAAAGCCATTTTTCAACACCCCAAAGGGCGTGGCCTTGGCGACAACGACCGCAATGACTTTATCGCTAGGAACATTGTGGGCGTGCTGATGGGGTTCAACCCGACCATCATCGGCGCTTTGATCAACGTGGTGCGCGAGTGGCAGCGAGACGGCAAGTTTGGACTGCTTCGCTCGGAGCTGGGTTGCTGGCCAGAGGTAAAAAAGGAGACACCAGGCTCGCGGACGTCTCTGTATCAGTCTGCACATCGACTGATTCATTCCGCAATGACAGCAGCAAACAACATGCGACCCATGCCTCAGATTGCATGGCGAACGGCCAAGGAAGGCGCAACGCTATGCCCCGCCCACGGCAACTCAATATCTATCGATGCAAATCAAACAGTCGTTTTGGCGTTGGTATCCGGTACACAGGAGTCATTGGCCGATGGCAAGCCAGATGGCTTGCTGATGTTTGGTGGGCAACGTCGTGCTGGGCCGCACACTCGCAAAAGTGGAACCGGAGAGTTGAAACAACATCCGACCCACGCCTGCCCTGGATATGAGGCAGGCATAGAGGCCATGACAGGCACCTTGGCAGCCATCCTTTCTCGAAATGAGACCGTTCGCCAGGGACTTGGCTGGCTCAACTTCTCCCTGGAAGGCCCCATTGATGCAACAGCGACCGCGCCCTCCACCAAAGGAACACCGGATACCGTTGGGATCGCGAAGAAGCTCTGGGTAGGGGCCAAAGAGGCAGCCATCAAGGCAGAGAGGAAGATCAAGAAACAGCGCAATCGTGTTTTGCAGGATGGACGCGAGCTGGCCCTCAAAGTCGAGCGCCAGTTTGCACTGGGAGAGGATCTTTTGTTTCGCCCGCCCAATACGGTGAGCAATCGACTGGAAAAACGAAAAGGAATGCTCCTGTGCTGGGGTGATTCCTGGTTTGACTACACCCTGGTCGTTAACCTTGGTACCGATTTGCGGGACAGCCTGGAACGATTTGGTTACACCGTTCCTGCCAAGTACTGCAACTGGAACACTTGGCCAACCGCAGCCGCCATGGCTGCCGATACAAGCGGTTTTTGCAACTTCGTGGTTGATCAGATCGAGAATTCGGCAACGCCGCCATTGGCCATTGTGATTTCAGCGGGTGGAAACGACTCGGTGGGAAATCGTCTAGAAAAAATGCTGAAGGCCAAAGAGGACATCACCCAAGATCCCGAAAGCTATTTCATTTCAGAGGCATTAAACGACTTGATGTTTGAGTTAGAAAGTCATTACCGGACGGTCATCACCGCCATTGCCAAAGCGGTAGAACTGGCAGCACCCACAAAAACAGTCCCACTTCTGCTTCACGGCTACGACCATCCCTACCCCGCCCACCCCCGTGGCCTTCCAAAGTGGATGCATGATCCGTTCAAGAATAAAAACTATCTACTGGACGACCCCACAGACGCAGCAGCGGCCCATCAGGCCATGGTAGAACTGATCGACCGTTTCAATGGCATGCTGAAAAATCTGGCCGTTAAATCCTCATCCGTTACTGTGCATTACGTCGACTTGCGTGGAACCATTGGCGATATTGAAGGCTGGAATGACGCCATGCACCCGACCACGGAAAGCTTTGCCAATCTGGCCGCCAAATTGGACGATGCCATACAAACCATTCACGAAAAACCATGAATCTCGTTCTTTGCTACAGTCCTTTGAGCCCCTTTTGCCGAAAGGTCCGCATGGCCATGGAGTTCAAGGGACTTCCATTTTCTCTGGTGGACACCGATCGCCTTGAAGATTTGCCGGCGTGGAATCCACGCGCGGAAGTCCCGATCCTGATCCACAGCGAAACGGTGGTGTGCAACTCCGCAGACATACTGGCGTATCTGGACAGGCTGTCGCCGCAAGCGGCGCTTTATCCTTCTGACGCAGCGAAGTTTGCCGACGTTCGTACCTGGGAGCGCATGGCAGACACACAACTTGATGCGATCGTGACCACCATTGGTAACTGGCATTTTGCTGACCTGCCGCCAATGCCAGATGGACTCATGCAAGCGGCCAAGCGCGATCTGAATACGTTATACGACAGGCTACAGGAACGACTTTTCGATCACGAATACCTCTGTGGCGACATCAGTGCCGCTGATTTTGCTGCCTACCCTCACGTTGCTTCAGGTGCAGCGCTGGGTCTGAAGTTTGATGCGCAGCGGCATCCAGACATTCAGCGTTGGCTCAAGGTCATGAGATCTAGACCCGAGGGTGCGTCCGACGCGCAGGCAGCCAAAGACTGGTGGGCGAACAAAGACAGCAAATCCGTTGATACTGAACGGATCAACTGGGGCACATTTCGCCTGGAGTGGCTTCTGGCAAATGGTCACACAGACTGGTTTGCCGGACAGGTTCGCCTGGCGAAGGTACTGTGGTCCTGCGGTCCCAACAGCAATGCGTTAAACAGTCCAATAGCGCCTGACTGGGCTATCGCGGCGAGGAATCAAAGCCGTTGAAGCAGGTCGTGCGCCTGGGCGCGATAGCTCTGCATTTTCATTCGATCAAAATCTTCGATGGATTGCCCGGCAAGCTCTTTGGCTTTGGCGACTTCTGATCGGCCTGCATACAGCGCTGCCCTGGCAAGCCGGTTGACTGCAAGCTCCCTGGCGGATGCCCGGTAGGTGGCCGCCTGGTCAGCCCGATCCAGATACCCAAATGCGCGCGGCACGTCCCCTTGTTGCTCTGCAAGTCGGGCCAGGGCTCGACAGCCAATCGCCTCGCCATGGCGATCCTGGGCACGCGATCGCATGAAAAGCCGTGCGGCGTGCTGCCGGGCCTCGCGCTCCATACCCAAAGTGACGCTGGCGTCCACCAGCCAGCCGTGATTGAGCGATGTGGAGACAGCACCGCCCCTAGCATCAATCCACTGGGTTGATTCGTGCAGCAAATTGAACGAAGCGAGATCTTGCTTCATTGCCCAGGCGCCACAGGCACCCAGCGCCCTGCCCATGGCGGTCAAATAGCGGCTGCGGCAACGCAAGGCAATGTCTGAGCCCTCGAACCCAGCCTCCTGCGCCTCGGCCCACCGTCCCTGCCACAGGTACACCACGCACATCAATTCACGCACAGATGCCCGCACGGAATGCAACTTGTCCCCCAACAGATGCAGGGACTCGTCAAACTTGGCGTAAGCCTCGTCAAATTGCCCCAGGTCACCCAGCGTGTAGGCCATGCGGCCCAGCGTATACGCCGAACCAATGGCGGTCCCGCTGCCCGGCCTGCTCTGCTGGCGTTTGCTCTCTACCGAATGCTTCAACAGCGGTAAGGCACGTTCATACTGGCCTGCCGACGCCAGAGACTGACCAAGTGTGGACTGAACCTGCGCGACCAATCGTTCGTCCCCGCTTGCCACAGCGTGCTCAAGCGCAGCTTCACTGTGGCGAACCGCAGCTCGGGCTTGGCCTTTGCCATAGTTCACGTAGGCCAACCAGTATTCGGCCCTTGCAATTGCGTTTTTGTCGCCTGATTCCCGCGCCAACATTGCAGCCCGCTCAAAAAGCACGAGACCATGCGATACGTCAAGTGGATCAAATACACAGGTCTGCCCGAGCTTTTCGGCAATGCTGCACCAGCGGAGCAAGACACTTTGGGCACGCACAGGCAAGGCATCCAGCGCCCTCAAAGCCATGATGTAATGACCTCGCGCCCTGTCAAGCGCCATGGCCGCCAAGGCCTTGTCGCCAGCAGCCTCGGCAAAATAGGCCGCCCGCTCATTGATACCGGCTGCATCGTAGTGATAGGCCAATGCTTCCACCGCATCAAACGCATCTGCGTGAACGCCAAGGGATTCAATCGCCCCGGCCACCCGTAAATGAACGGCCCGCCGCTGGACCGGTTCGATCGTGCCATACACAGCATCGCGAGTCATCGCATGCTTGAACCTGACGTAGCCCGGTTGACCATCTGCCACCAAGAAATCCTGAGCAGCCAGAGTCTCAAGCGTAGGACCCAAGTCATCGGCCCCCAACAACTTCTCAAGCAATGAAGTGGAAAAGACATTTCCGATCACTGACGCAACCCGAAGAATCTCTGCCTGCGCCAAGGGCAAGCGCGATAGTCTCGAACCCAGCAATGCATTGATCCAGGCAATCCCCGAACCCTTTGGCATGGCCGGCAAACTGCCACTTGCCGCTGCCGCATGGCACAGTTCTTCGATGAATAAAGGGCTCCCGCCTGATTGCTTGAAAATCTCCTGCGCCAAAAATGGCTCCACATCCGGTAGCCAGGCAGAAATAGCCTCTTCTGCAGCGCCCACATCGAGAGGTTCCAGTCGAAGTAGTTCAGCCCCCTCAAGATGAATGTCATCATCAACACCTGTCCTGACGGCCAGAATGGTCAATAACGCAAGCTCCTGCGCTTGCAAGCGGTCGAGTACCTGACGGCTTGCATCATCCGCCCATTGCCAATCATCCAGCACAAGCACCAGCTTCACTTGTCGCGACAGGCGTGATATGAAGTCAACAATCAGCCGCACGCGGTCAGCTGGTGTCAACTTTTCCCGCCCACTCAATAATTTGAGCCCACCGGCCAAAATTTCGCTCGACACAATGTCTTCTTCCAGCCCCCACAAGGGCTGCATCTGAGCTTCATTCTGGATCGGGGTCAGCCCCTGGCGCCAGCCCAGTGCCCCACGCACTACATGCAAAAAGGGCTGAAGCGGTTCGGCGCCCAGGTAACTCTCGCAATATCCGCTCAGGAACACAAACCCAAGAGATTCTGTTCGTGCTTGAAATTCGTCAATGAGGCGCGTCTTTCCGATACCCGCCTCCCCACTCACAATCACTGCAGATGGCTTGCCAAGTTTGACCTGGCCCACACACTGACTGAGAACTTTGAACGCTGGTGCACGCCCCACAAACGGCACAACACCTCTTCTTGCCGCCGCGTCGATTCGTCGTTCGACCGTTGCACGTCCCAGGATTTGCACTACGTTCAGGGTTTCAGAGCGGCCACGAACTGCCACATCGCTGAGTTGCTTGACCTTGAAAAAATGAGTTTGCGGCCCGAGTGTTTCTTCGCTGATCAGGATCTCACCCTTGTCAGCCATGCTGCAAAGACGCGCTGCAGTGTTGGGCACTTCGCCCACTACATCGAATCGACCGCGCTCAATGTCGCCTTCGATTACCAGCACCAGACCTGCGTGAATCCCCGAATGCATCTGCAGAAACGTGATGTCATCACCCCGGCCGACATGCAACTGAGCAACTGCATCATGCAGTTCCAGTGCTGCCTCTGCGGCGCGTCGGCCATCGTCCTCTCTGGGCTCGATATGGCCAAAGAGTGCCAGGACGCCGTCGCCCTGCATACGCGCAATGCTGCCGCCATGACGGGGAATGACATCACGTGCAAATTGTCGAAAGCGCTCAAGAACAGCGGCGTAATCTTCAGCTTCAAGCCGCTCAGCGTGCTCCGATGAGCCAGAAACGTCTGAAAACAGAACGGTGACATACCGACGATGTCCGCCACCGGTAGCTCGAAGTTCTGCTAGATCCAGTTGTTCTGACCCCATGGAATTGAATAGATTTCGTTGTCAACAGCGCAAATTCGAACTTGTTAACTTTGACTGTAACAGTCCCCATGCAATCCCCCCTCATTGTTGAGTCCATTGAGTGGGGTATTCGGTCGCGCTAAAGACAATGAGACCTAAAAATCAGCAATCAACGACAGGTTCAAGTGCCTTCCTGCCTGTGTATACGCATCCACCACCGCTGACGTGCTAGCCAAGCCTTGCACATCCGACCACATCCAGTACTTGCGATTGCTCAGATTGACCAGTGCCAGATTCAAACGCACGTTCTTGGCCGGACGCCATTGCGCGTAAAGGTCCAGCGTGGTGGCGGACGGTGTGGTGAACTGATTCACGCGGGGTGGTGTTGCGGGTTTGGCCAGATAAGGGCTGTCCAGGTCACTCGCTTTCTTGGCTGCATGGTGAATGGCATCCAGGCGTAAATCCCAGAAGGCCGTTTCATACTTGATGCCTGCCACCAGCTTGGCGGGGTCGATGGTATTCAGTGGCCGCCCCGTACCCATGTCCCAACCACGGGTCAATCCATAAGCAAACGGACTGCTCAAGGTTCCCTGCCCCCAATGCCCCCATTCCAGCACGCCTTTGATCTCAAAACCTTGGATGCGAGCACGGTCCACGTTCACGGTCTGGAATATCAGGGGATCATTGGCAATGCCGGTGCCGCCAAGCGGTTTTTTGTCAATGATCAGCTGTTTGTAGTTGCCAGCGAATACGGCCATGTCCAGCTGAAGGTGTTCCATTCGACCGCGCAGGCCCAACTCAATGTTCTGGCTGGTTTCCGGCTTCAAATCGGGGTTGGCAAGCAAAGTCACAAAGGTGGTTGGTGTTGGGTTTTCAACAAAACCGTTAACCTGCGCAGCGTTAGGTGCCCGAAAGCCCGTCGCGTAGTTGCCAAACACGCTCCACTGGGGATCTATCTGATAGAGCGATCCCAGTTTGGGCGCGAGTTTCGTGCCCGAGATGGATTTGCCTGGTTGGGGAGCCGGAGGAGAAAACCCTGCCTGGCTCAGCACATGGAGTGAGAAGTGCTCTAAGCGCAGGCCTGGCGTGATGCGCCATTCATGGTCTTGCAATTCGCTTTGTGCATAAACAGCCACGCTGCTGTCACGTGTGTCAGGAAAATACTTCTTGGGTGCATACACCGGCAGTGGCGCGGGGTCTCTCCCGTCAAACCAACTTCGTATATCAGTGCGGGCGTAGTCGAGGCCATAGATCAGATTCTGTTCCCACTGCGATCCCAAAGCCGATTTTTTTTGAGCTTGCAGGCTAAGCTGTATTGCGCGCTCGGTATATGCAGTGTCTCTAACTCGCACACCAACGTCGTTGCGCCGAGTGGTTCCGTTATCCTGCGTGTGCGTATTTTGCAGGCTCAGAACTGTTTGCAGCTTGTCTGCCCAAGGTGCGTCCAGGCGATAGCGCGCGTCCCAGCTCAGGCGATTGCGCGCCATGTCTTTGTGGCTGCGCTCATCCACCACCGACGCAGCAACCAGTGGCGCTTTCGCGCGGCTGGAGAACAATTCAAAATCTTGCCGTTTCTGGACATGCTCCAGCGTCAACATATGTTTTTGTACTGCATTGGGGGTCAGCACCACTTTGCCCAGCACCGAACCACCACGATCTGTCTGAGGGTTGGGCGTGGTTCGGTCTACGTTGGCGACATCCCTGCTGCCCCTGTTGGCCATGCCATGGCTTTGATTGCCCGTACCAGTCAGCAACCACTGCGCCACCTCGTTGCTTCGGCCTGCCAGTGTGGCGGCCAAGTGGCGACCATGGTCATCTCCTGTGCTGCTGATACCCACACGGCCACCCAAAGCGGGCTCCCCTTCCTTGCTAACGGGCAGGAAATCGGACGGGTCCAGCGTGATGAAGTTGACCAAACCGGCCATCGCGTCTGATCCGTACAGCACGGATGCGGGTCCGCGCACCAACTCCACCCGTTTGATCAACCCGAGTGACAGGGCATCGCGCCCAAAAGCGTTGTTGCCATTGATATAGCTGCGTGGCAGGCGTACACCGTCAACCAGCATCATCACCCGGTTGCCATCTTGACCGCGCACATTGAACCCCGAGTTGCCATCCCGCCCTGTGGCGTTGCCAGCACCTGTAACGGTAAACCGTGCAGGTGCGCGCTTGACTGACACATTGGGCAAGCTCTGGCCAGATCATGAATGTCGATCATCTGCGCGTCTTCCATCTCGCTGGCGCTCAGCACATCAATGGACATGGGCAGGTTGTCGCGCAATTGTTCATGGCGTGCACCGCTCACCACAACCGTTTGCAAGGCGACCGTGGCGGTTTCGGTTTGGCCAGTTTCCGCGAAAACAGCTGGGGCACCCATCGCAGCGCAAGCCATGGCGACGCTGACCGCGATGGGCCGCAACTGCAACCGGCTACCTGAATGGGTACTTGGCAAATGTGTTGATATTGAAGTCATGTTTGTTGTACTTCCCTTAGGTGGAACTACTTGGCGATAGAGCGCCATGCCTGCGTCAGTTTCAGTGCAAGGTCCTGGGGACGGTGTACCCATACATACCCTTGGCGCCCGAACAACATGGGCAAGTAATCATGCGCGGCCTCATCGATCGTCACGCAGAACGGAACCAAGCCGACCAAGCGAGCCTCGTGAATGGCACGCTTGGTGTCTTCAAGCCCATAGCGACCTTCGTACTGGTCCAAATCATTGGGTTTGCCATCCGTCAACAACATCAGCAGACGCCTGCGTTCGCTGCGCTTGCCTAATTGCAAGGTAGCATGACGAATGGCTGCGCCCATGCGGGTATAAAAGCCCGGCCGCACTGCACCCACTCGGTTTCGGCTCGCGTTTGCCCAAGGCTCATCAAAGCCTTTCAGATACTGCAGCCGGACCTGATGTCTGCGAACCGACGAAAAACCCCACATGGCAAAAGGATCGCCCACAGCGTTCAGTGCCTCACCAAACGCGTACATGGCGTCGCGGATCACATCGATCACGCGCATCTGATCATTTGCATATGCATCGGTTGACAAGGACAGGTCGGCCAGAAGCAATGTGGCAAGGCTGCGATCGCCATTAATCCTGCGCGAATAAACAGCAGGTGTGTCGCTACGCCAGACGCGGCTGTCGCCTTCTTCGGCACGCAGCCTCACCCAAGCGTCCAGGTCGATGTCATCGCCCTGCTCTTGCCCGTGTTGCATGCGCGGAGCGTCACGTAGCACCTCCAGCCGTCGACTCATGCTCTTGGCCATGCGGCGCAAAGCGGGCAATGGGATGTACTGGCTGTCACTGCGCCCTACCAGCTCCTGTACCACGCAATGGTCGGGCTGCAAGACACCACGTTTGTAGTCCCATTCCGGAAACTTCTGGCCTGGCCCCAGTGGCTCTTCGTCGTGGCTGGCACTGGGAAGGTCCAGGTCAAACTTGACCCGAGATGCCAGGGTCTCGCCGTCTTGCGTTACCGACAATTTATCCATGTCGTTGGCCGCTGTGACGGCACTGCCATCATCTTCGTCGTCTGTGGCGCGGTCCATGCGAACCATCTCGCTCCACGACATGATGGATTCACCGCGAAACGGCAGCACCATCGCATTGCGCGCATCGCTGTCGGGTGCCGCCTGGGTACGGCGGCGCCGACCATCGTCTTTGGGGCTCGGTGGTCTTCCTACTGCCGCAGGTTTCGGGCGGGCGCAGCTCGAGGTACTTGACGCAAACTTCTGAGCTACCGTCATCCACAGCCAAACCGGCATCACATCGGCAGGCTGACAACGGTCGGACGCGCTCACATGCTTGCCCTGCAAGGCGGCTTGCACGTAGTTTTCTGCGGAATCCGACTTTGTCTTATTCACGGTTGTATCGGGGCGCTGGGCCAAATGGGCATCGCGTAGACAAAGGTATCGATGGCGAAAACCAGGAAACGATGACAAGGCAGCCTCAGTGGCAGCCAAGTTGTCCCCAACCCAATTCCCTGTGTGCCGATAGTGCGCTGCCAATATAGCCAGCCAGATAAAGAGATCGCGGTTCAAATCGAGGTTTGCGAAGACCGACACCGTAGATGGCAAGGCAACAACTTCGCTGTCCAACGCGGGCAACTCTGCTCGCTCACCGCTGCCCGCAAGCCGCGCGATCCAGGCGCGCACGCCTCCGACGGCTTGGTCGGACGCGCAAGCAATGCGCAACGTGGTGTCACCACCCGCTGCGCGGAACATCATGCCAATGCTGCTTTGCACATCTGGCAAATGAACGGCAAATGCCTGATTTGATGCCTGCGTCAGGTGGTTCAACGCGTTGTGCCACCACCTGCCAACATGCTCTTCCATGATTTGAGACGCTAGGCTGCGTCGCCAATGATGGCGCGGACCACCTCAGACAATGCTTTGGTCGTGCCTGCATCGTCAGTCAGGGCGTCCACCACGGCAGCATGGCACGCCATGTGAAGCGGCAGACCGGCCGCATGAAGACGCGCCGCCGCAACCAATAGGCGCGTGCTGGCGGTTTCTTCCAGGTCGTGATCCGTCAAGCGTCGCAAAGCGGTAGCCAGCTTGACCAAGAGTGCTGCGCAGTCGGTACTGACGCCGCCTTCTTTTTCGACAATTCCGCGCTCAATGTCTGGACGCGGGTAGTCAAGCGTCAGCGCGATGAAGCGCTGGCGTGTGCTGGGCTTCAAACCTTTCAGCAAATTCTGGTAACCCGGGTTGTAGGAGATCACCAACATGAACTCGGGTGGTGCCTCCAATTGCTCACCCGTGCGCTCGATCGGCAATATGCGTCGGTCGTCAGGCAGGGTGCAGCACCACGGTGGTGTCTTTCGTGCCTCGACCACTTCGTCCAGGTAGCAAATAGCACCGCTGCGCACGGCACGCGAGAGGGCCGTCAGACCATTGGGTATTGCCGTGACCAATCAAGAATCGCCCCACCAGATCTGCGGCACCCAGGTCATCGTGACACGACACTGTGATCAAGGGGCGCCCAAGCCTGGCCCTTGATCAGCAGCGGTAACTGCCTCGACCAAGCATGCTGAAAAAGAGCACATTCTGTTCCCTGCTCAGCATAGTACGGGGCAGCATTGCCCAATGGGCTGCCCGTTTTCAGATCAATCACTGTCATATCGTCTGGGTCAGCGGGTTCAGGCGTGGGCTGTGCCAGTGATCAGGTTGCCAGTGGCGGCCTCATCCTCTGCACTTCCAGCTGCCACAAAGAAGCTGGCCAGGTACATCAGCAATCCACCCAGGAAGCCCACGCCGCCTGCCACACGCACCCAGTAGAAGAAGGCGATCTGGTCCTGCGCAGCCATGAAAGACATGGCACCCGTGGTCGGCATGCGTTGCAGCCAGACTTGCAAAATGCCTGCACCCGCTCAGGGCCAGCACCATCACACCCATGCTGACCGTCATGGCCCAGAAACTCCACATCTCCACGTTTTGAGCGCGGCGGCTGTTGGCTTCACGGCCGCAGAATCGGCATGGCGTAGCTGATGATGGCAATCACCACCAGCAACGTAGGCACCGTAAAACGCCAGGGAGACCGTGCGAAGCCGTCATCTGCGTACCGTGGGTGTAGTAATTAACCGGTGCCAGGGTATGAATGAAGCCCCACAGACCCGCGCCCAAAAAGCCCACCACCGAGCAACCAAGCGCCCACAAGATCGCTGCCTGGTTGGGATGTTCGCGACGGCGCTTTTGCACCATGTTGAAGGCAAACAGCGTCATCATGAAGAAGGGGATCGGCTCCAGTGCAGAGAAGATCGTGCCGATCCACTGCCAGTAGCCAGGTAGACCAATAAAGTAAAAATGGTGCCCCGTCCCCAGAATTCCGGTAATCAAGGCCATGGCAATGATCAGGTACAGCCACTTGTCAATCACTTCACGGTCTACGCCAGTGGTTTTGACTAGAACAAAAGCCAGCAACGCACCCAGGATCAACTCCCAAACCCCTTCCACCCACAGGTGAACCACGAACCACCAGTACATCTTGTCGCGCACCAGGTTGTGCGGATTGACAAAGCTGAACAGGAACATCAGCGCCAAGCCCCACAGGCCCATCAGCAGCACTGTCGAGATTGCTGTCTTACGGCCTTTGAGCACCGTCATGGTGATGTTGAATAGAAAGCCCAGCGCCACCACCACAATGCCCAGCTTAGTGGGTAGCGGCTGCTCCAGGAACTCACGCCCCATAGTCATCAGCAGGTCGTTTCCAGTCAGCTCTGCCAATTTGGCATAGGGCACGACCAAATACCCAACGATGGTCAACGCCCGGGCCACTAAGAAGACCCAGAACAACAGCAACGCAAATTTGGGGCTGTACAACTCGGTCTCGGATTCTTCTGGCACCAAGTAATAGGCAGAACCCATAAAGCCAAAAAGAAGCCAAACGATGAGCAGGTTGGTGTGAACCATCCGTGCAGCGTTAAAAGGAATATAGGAAACAAGAAGTCTCCCCACCACATATTGCAGTCCGATGACCAGACCGAACAGAATTTGCCCTGTGAACAGCGCCAGTGCCGCGATGAAATACGGCTTGGCCACTGATTGGGACGAGTACTTGAGTGTTGTTGCTTTCATTGTCGTGTCCTATGCGTTTCAACCTTCAATATTGGGTGGCCAGTTTTCGGTGTTGATCTCGCCCGTCCAACGCACGAACTCCACCAAGTCGTTCATCTGTTTTTCGTCCAGATTGAACTGCGGCATTTGACGGCGGCCTGGTGTGTGTGTGGGTTGCGAAGCCATCCAGGCCTTGATGAAATCCGGGCCACGGCGCTTGTGGCATTACGCCCAACCCAGGGGCAAAGTAGGCGCCCTCGCCCAGCAAGGAGTGGCAGCCAATGCAGTTGCGGGTTTCCCATATTTTTTGCCTCCGATCACCGCAGGGGTGATGGCCTCGGCGTTGGACCGCTGGGGAATTTTGCGTCCGCTGTCAAAACCAGCGCTATAAAAATAAGGATGAAGAAGAGTGACCCGCCAAAGAAAATATTGCGGGCCATCTGCTTCGTCATGCCACTTGTGTTGACTTGGCTCATACGAACATGCTCCTATAAATGATGTCAGGCTGGAGCGTAGGGCTGAGCGACCTGAGAGTCCCTTTGAACTTGTTCAAGAGTGAGAGCGATACTGAGACCTGTGCACACCTACAATGTGTGCAAACAAAATGCTGCGACCTCACAGGACGATACATGGAACTTAGCGATTTCAACATTCCCCGCTTCCTTGCCGTGCTACCACTTTTTAGCGATCTCTCGCCATCGGAGCTCCAGCGAGTGGCACAAGGATGCCAAGTACGGCGCCTAGCTCGCGGAGACAACCTTTTCAGATATGGCGAACCCTGTGAAGAGTTCCATGTGGTGGTGTCGGGACAAATCAAACTCTTCGCACTTTCACCAGCCGGTCAGGAAAAGGTGAGTTGAACTGGATGGACCAGGCGTCAGCTTTGCTGAGGCCCTGATGTTTACCGACAAGCCCACATCTTGAATGCACAATCACTCGCCAACACATTGCTACTGACAGTTGGAAAGCAGTGCATGCTGGAAGAGATTGAGCGCGATCCACGGTTTTCACTGCGCATGCTGAGCGGTATCTCGCGCCGCCTGCACGGTCTTGTGCGCGACATTGAATCAGGTGCCCTACACAGTGGCATGCAGCGAGTGATTGGTTACCTGGTACGTGATTCCGATTGTGGCTCTGAGCAGTCAGTTACGGTGTCTCTCCCGGTCAGCAAAGCCACCATTGCGTCCAGGTTGTCGCTCACGCCAGAGTATTTTTCCAAGGTCCTACACGAACTGGAATCTGAAGGACTAATTGAAATCGATAAGCGTGACATCCGCATCATCGATGTGCAGCGACTGTCGGACTACGGCGCACATTAGCACGCTGTAGTTGACCTGTTTTCAACCTCACCCGACCCGGTCTCTACATGCGAGCGACGGTGATCATGTCCGTTGGAAACTCATTTTTTCTCTGTTGAATTTCAGACAGGTCTTCAAATCCGAAAAATCGGAAAAAGACCTAATGCAGCACAAGGACAGACCCGCAGTCTCAACTTGACAATGCGCCTGCTCGACTCGAACAGATGCAGCCTTCGGCGAGTGTTAACCGCCAGTTTGGCGGCCTGGCTGCGCAATACAACGGAGTAGGACCTACGAATCAACCGCGATTTACCACCATTGCAGTTGCTGCAGTGTTGTCAATTTTTCCATGGCTTCTTGGCCCAGGAACAAAAACCAGTTGGCCCCTCAATGACGGTGGCAGAAAAAGACGCTGCCAAGAAAATCTACTTCGAGCGCTGTGCGGTGCCACGGTGTGCTGCGCAAAGGTGCAAAGGCAAAACCTGGAACCTCATTGGAGCAAAACCGACAAAGACGGTAAAAAGACCGAAGGCGGCACACTTGCATTAGGTCAATCCCGTCTTGAGAAAATCATTGGCTACGGTACCGACGGTGGGATGGTGAACTTTGATGACATCCTGACCAAGGAAGAGTTGTCCCTGATGGCCAAGTACATACAGAACACCCCTGATGTGCCACCCGAGTACAACTTCAAAGACACCATGGACTCATGGAAAGTCATGGTGGCAGTGAAAGACCGCCCCTACCAAACAAATGAACAAGTTCAACCTGAAGAACATGTTCTCTGTCACCTGCGTGACACGGGTGAAGTGGCATTGATTGACGGAGATACCAAAGAAATTCGCAGCATAGTCAAAACAGGCTATGCGGTGCATATTCCGTTGTCAAAATCGGGGCGGTATGTCTATGTGATCGGCCGTGATGGTCGTCTGAGCCTGATTGATCTGTGGATGGAAAAACCCTCTGTGGTCGCAGAAGTCAAAATCGGCTTCGACGCGCGCTCAGTAGATACATCCAAATTCAAGGGCTTTGAAGACACCTACGCGATTGCCGGCTCTTACTGGCCACCTCAATACGTCATCATGGACGGCGACACCCTCAAACCACGCAAGGTGGTCAGCACCCGAGGCATGACCGTGGATGGTGAATACCACCCAGAGCCACGCGTGGCATCGATCGTGGCGTCTGAGATCAAGCCGGAATGGGTGGTGAACATCAAGGAAACTGGCCAGATTTTGCTTGTGGATTATTCGGATATTGAAAACCTGAAGACCACCACAATTGCCTCTGCCAAATTCCTGCACGATGGCGGCTTTGACCACTCCAAGCGCTATTTTCTGGTCGCGGCCAATGCATCCAACAAGATCGCCGCCGTTGATTTGAAAGATGGAAAACTCGCCGCGCTCGTCGATGTGGCAAAGATCCCCCACCCTGGTCGCGGCGCCAACTTTGTGCATCCAAAGTTTGGCCCAGTTTGGGCCACTGGCCATCTGGGCGCAGACGTGGTCACACTGATCAGCACCCCGTCGGACGAAGCTAAGTACTCAAGCTTTAAGCAATACAACTGGAAGGTCGTACAGGAAGTCAAACACGTTCCAGGCAACCTGTTTGTCAAAACGCATCCCAAATCCAACCATCTATGGGCTGACTCTGCACAAAACGCTGACAAGGACATTGCGGAATCGGTATCGGTCTGGAAGATGGATGACCTGTCTAAGCCGTACAAGGTCATCAACGTTGCCAAAGATTCTGGGTTACCACCAACCAAGGCTGTCAAACGCGCGGTGCACCCTGAGTACAGCGCCGACGGCACCGAAGTATGGATATCCCTGTGGGGCGGCAAGACGGACCAATCTGCCATCGTTGTTTACGACGACAAAACACTGGCTGTCAAAAAGGTGATTACTGATCCCAAGATGATCACCCCCACCGGCAAGTTCAATGTGTACAACACGCAGCACGACATTTATTGAGCCGACTCGGTGAGGTGATGCACTGACAAAAGGGGCGAAAGCCCCTTTTGTCCTCGATGCAAATCTTCGACTTTTCTGCGTTCTCCAGAGGTACATATATGGCATCAAAGATGGCGAGGCTTTGGGCAGCCTTGGCAAGCCCAAGTGTGAAATATTCGCTGCTGGGATTGATCTCAGCAGGATTTGTCACGGGCGTGCTTTTTTGGGGCGGCTTCAACACCGGGATGGAGGCCACCAACTCGCTGGAATTCTGCATTTCGTGCCACGAAATGCGGGACAACGTTTACCAGGAATACAAACAGACGATTCACTACAGCAATCGAACGGGCGTGCGCGCTGTTTGCTCAGATTGCCACGTACCTAAGGACTGGTCGCACAAGCTGATACGCAAGGTAAAAGCCAGCGCAGAAGTCTGGGGGCAGGCTGATGGGAACCATCGACACAAAGAAAAGTTTGAAGCTAACCGCCTGAGACTGGCAGAGAACGAATGGGCCAGGATGAAAGCCACCGACTCCGTTGAATGCCGCAACTGTCACGACTTTGCCAGCATGGACAAGGAAAAGCAAAAATGCGCGGCGCGAAGATGCACAAGATCGCCCAGGACGACAAGAAGACCTGTATTGATTGCCATAAAGGCATCGCCCATCAAAAGCCCAAAGGCATGAAAGACGACGACGATGACTAAGGGGCCGGTGCTCACTGCTGGCCGTCAAGCCGTTATTTCCAAACATCCACAACGAGGACACTTCAAATGAAAAAACGACTTCAACACTTTTGTTGGGCTCGCTACTGTCAGTGGCTTGCCATATGGCCTTTGCCGCGCCCGACTGGGGCAAGGTTCCCAAGCGGGAAATCAATGTGTTTCACCCAGGCGTGACGCCCATTGAGTGGATTACAAAAAAATCAGATCACAGCGGTACGGCTGGCATGAAAAAAGGGTGAAGCCTGCATCGGTTGCCACGAAGAAAAGACAGCTTGAACTTCAATTTCAAGCGTTTGGCAGACAAGGAACTTGAGCCCAAAGGAGCCCCCAAGACCATGATTTACCCGGTCACGGTGCAAGCGGCCTTCGATGCCAGCAACCTCTATATGCGCCTGACATTCAAGGCCCCTGCAGGTGGCTCGGATCAGGGTGACAAAGATAACGACGTCAAAGCCACCGTGATGTTCCCGGATGACAAGGCAGGCAACTTGCCCCAGGTAGGATGCTGGGCGGCATGTCACAGCGATGCGCGAACCATGCCTGGGGCTGACGAAAAGAAGACCAAATATGTCAAAGAGGGGCGCTTCAGCTCATGCAGTGGCGCAGCGCCAAAGGCGCAAAAAGTGGCGGACGGCACAGTCACCACAGAACGCAAGATGACCGGTGGCAGCCTCGACGCCAAAGCTGAGGGCAGCAAGACTGGCGACACCTACACCATCACGTTCACGCAAGAACCCTGGCGAAGGCAAGCAGCTCAATTTTGGTTTGGCAGTGCACGGCGACCACTCAAGCGGGCGCTTTCATCATGTATCGCTGGGTTACACCCTCGGCGTAGGCGTCGATGGCGACGTGAAGGCCATCAAGCAGTAATGCATGGCGCACCTCGTGCCAACGCGGGGTTCAGCCTGCTGCTGGGCAGGCCTGCCCTGCCCTTTGCGTTGGTACTTGCTGCGTTTCTGGCCACAAGCGCAACACCAGCCACAGCTGGGCAGTGCTCTCTTGCAGCTTCGGGTGAAAGTATGGTCTTGGCGCTCCCCCATGACCTGCTTGAAAACATACATCCCCTTGCTGACCCACACAGTGCACTGGTTGCGACACGCGGAGGATGGGTGATGCGTCTGAATTTGGCTCAAGCCAGGATCACTGCCCAAGTGAAAGTGGCCGATGATTCACGCCACTGCCTTGTCGGTTCAGCACGCCGGTATACCCGTTGTGCTGGCGGTGGTCACTCAAGTACCCAACAGTCTGCTGATGCTGGACGAATGGCTCAAACCCTTGCAGACGCTGCATCTGACAGACAAGACGGGGAAAATTCCAAGCGCTGTACTCGGTATCGAAACAGCCCCCATACGCCAAAGCTTTGTGTTGGCACTGAAGGATGTTCCCGAGCTATGGGAAATCAGCTTCAATCCACACACCGAGATCAGCTTGGGCTTGGTGCATGACTTCCAGTACAGAGAGGGACAGTTTATATCCGGTTATTTGAATCCGAAACGCATCACGCTGGACAGTCTGCCGTTGGACTTTGCATTGGTGGACGGTGGCCATGCCGTCCTGACTCGGCACGCCAAGCCAAACCAGCCAAATAGCAGCGCGGTCTCGGTAACCCACCTGGACGTGCGCCGACAAGTGGCAACGATGCCCGTGCCACCTTGGCCGTCGCTGAGGACTCCTCCAGATTTGCCATGGACCTGTCGTCCGTAGACCTTGCCCGAAATGGTCGCCTGGATCCATCGCAGATCTGTTGCAGCGCACCGATATAGACAGACAACGCAAAAAATTTACGTGCTCAGTCTGACTTGCCGCCATTCTTCGGGGTTTTGCCCGACTTTCCAGGCTTCGCAGGTTTTTGCGGCGCTTCAGCCGCGGCAAACTCTGCTTCAATGCGCTCGCAAAGCGTGCGAATCACCTTGACACGGGCGTAGGACTTGTCATTCGCTTCTACCAGCGTCCAGGGCGCGTCGCCCGTACTGGTGCGCTCCACCATTTCGCAAACAGCCTGCTGGTAGGCCGCCCACTTCTTGCGGTTTCGCCAGTCCTCCTCGGTGATCTTGAAGCGCTTGAACGCAATTTTTTCGCGCTCCTTGAAGCGGCGCAGTTGCTCCTCCTGGCTGATCTGCAGCCAGAACTTGACCACGATACAGCCCGCGTCGCTGAGTTCGTGCTCAAAGTCGTTGATTTCGGTGTAAGCCCGCAACCCCTCTTCGGGCTTGCAAAAACCCTCGACTCGCTCGACCAGCACCCGGCCATACCAGGTACGGTCAAAGATGGAAACCCGGCCCCTGCGCGGTATGTGACGCCAAAAGCGCCACAGGTAAGGCTGGGCGCGTTCTTCTTCGGTGGGCGCTGCCACCGGAAACACCTGGTACTGCCGGGCATCCATGGCGGCACCGACGCGCCGGATGGCACCGCCTTTGCCTGCAGCGTCAGCCCCTTCAAATGCACACACCACTGAGCGGCCTTTGAACTTGGGGCTGTTGATCAGCTCGTTCAGGCGTCCCTGCCATTGGGCCAATTCAGACTTGTACTGTTTTTCTGGCAACTTGAGCGTGAGATCCATCTCCGACAGTACATTTCGGCCATCGACATCTGCGCGGGCAAAAGGAGCAGCGGGTGGTGATGTGTTCGCTCCCTGTGCCAGGCGCTGCTGCAAGGCTGAGAGCAAAGTCTGGCCGATGGTCAAGGTACGGTAACGATCATCTGCACCATCCACCACGACCCAAGGTGCGCGCGCCGTGTTGGTCATGCGCAGCAAATGGCGAGCTGTGTCGTGCAACTTGTCCAGTGTTTTGAGCCGGTTCCAATGCCACCTGGTGACACGCCAGGCGGTCTTAGGGTCTTCCTCCAGCTTCTTGAGCCTTGCACGCTGGGCATCCTCGGTCAGATGGAGCCAGAATTTCAGCACCAACGCGCCCTCATTGGTCAACATGGCCTCAAACCGGTTGATCTGATCTGCCTGTGCGTCCATGGCTTGCAGGGCCAAGTCGCCATTGACCTGTTCGCTGATCACCCTGGAATACCACGAACCGGCAAAGATCCCGATCCGGCCCTTGGGCGGAAGTGACCGCCAGTAACGCCACATGGCGGGCCGTTCCCTCTCTTCATCACTGGGATCAGAAAAAGCCAGTGTGTTGATAAAGCGGGGGTCAAGCCATTCATAAAGCGAGTGGATGATCTCGCCCTTGCCCGCACCATCTTGACCGCTGATCAACAAAATCACCGGGATTTTGGCCTCATAGATCGCGACCTGTGCCTCCTGCAAGGCCATGCGCAGGGGCGGGAATGGCGGCTGGTACTCGGCCTTGCCGATCTTGTGACCCAGTTCAGCAGATTCAAACATGCAAAGCCTTTCAAAGGTAAAAACCACCCTTCGCGCCAGTGGTGCACCTCATTGTGGGCAAAGCGATTTGCGCTGGTATTGTGCCAACGCAAAGACCTAGCGCGCAGGTCCGGCATACAGTCTGGAACATCGTGACAGTTTGATGACAGCCACAATGCTATCCACCTCTAAAACCGAAAACACCTCACCTGCATGAATGCAAGCTTGCCTTCAAGCGGCAAACCCCCTCCCGTTACACCATCGCCCACCCTACCCCGCCAGACAGACAAGTCACTCTCTGGCGACCTCTGGGGCGGTACGGCGTATGCTGGTGGTGGCCCTGCCTTCGGCCATTGCATTTGGCGTTGCCATCTATGCGCCAATGGGTGGCGCATTAGGCCCGCAAGGTGCCGTGGCAGGTATTTTGGGCGCCATTGCACTGGGCTTGGTTGCTCCGCTGCTCGGCGGCAGTTCCCGCCTCATCACAGCGCCCTGCGCCCCAGCCGCTGCCGTTTTGTCTGCTTTGGCAATGGGCTTTGCCGGCAGCGGGATGCAAGCCGAACAGGTACTCACCTTGATCGGCCTGATTGGCCTGATGGCTGGCTTGATCCAGATCGCTTTGGGGCTGGCTGGCATTGGCAAGTTGATCAAGTTCATCCCGTTTCCAGTGGTCAGCGGCTACCTGAGCGGTGTAGGCTTGATCATCATTGGCAGCCAGGTTCCCAAGTTCCTGGGGGTGACCGGTGCGCCGGGCTTGATTGCTGCGCTAAGTCATCCGGGCGGCTGGGTCTGGCAGAGCGCATTGATTGGCAGCGCCGTCATTGCCGCCATGGTGGTAGCTCCCCGGCTGACCAAAGTGGTCCCAGCCACCATCATCGCCTTGCTGTCGGGCCTGGCCTGCTACGGCCTGCTAGGTATGCTGGGCCAAGTGCCCATGCACCCAAAAGCAACCGCTTGCTGATTGGGCCGCTCACGGTGGTGGCGCAAGCCTGATGGACACCTTGGGCCTGCGACTGCCTACGCAAGATCTGTTGACCATGTCCACCTTGGTCACCGTGTTGGTACCGTCGCTCACACTGGCTGTGTTGCTGTCGATTGACACGCTCAAGACCTGCCTGGTGATCGACGCGATGACCAATACACACCACAACTCCAACCGAGAGCTGGTGGGCCAAGGTGCCAGCAACATGCTGTCATCCCTGGTGGGTGGCATCCCAGGGGCCGGCACCATGGGCGCATCGCTTATCAACATCTCCAGTGGGGGCAACACCAAGCTGTCGGGCTTTGTGAGCGGCGTGGCGGCCCTGCTCGCCCTGTGGCTGCTGGCGCCGCTCATTGCCTGGGTACCACTGGCTGCATTGGCGGGCATTTTGATGGTCACAGGGATGCGCATGATCGACCGGCGCAGCTTGTCCTTCTTCTTCACCCCAGCCACGCGGCTGGATTTTGTGGTGATCCTGTCGGTCATTCTGGTGGCCCTGTTCGGCAACTTGATTGCGGCCTCCGGCGTGGGCGTGGCCCTGGCCATTCTCTTGTACATCCGTGAACAGACCCGTGTGTCAGTGGTTCGCAACCGCATCGATGGCCAAACCCTGTTCGCCCATCGCCCTGGGGCCAATACCGTTGCAGCCGATTCTCCTGACACACGCGGCCATGACGCTGTGGTATTTGAACTGCAGGGCAGCCTTTTCTTTGGCACTGCCAGCCAATTGCAGTCTGCCCTAGAGCCCGAAACCGGTTCACGCAAATACGTGATTCTGAGCATGCGGCGGGTGCAATCACTCGACGTCACCGCCACCCACGTGCTGGAACAGATCAAAGACAGGCTGGAGGAGCACGACGCCTACCTGGTCTTTTGCGACATCCCCAAAGACCTGCCCAGCGGCCTCAAGATGAAGCGCTTCTTGAAAGACACGGGCGTCGTGCGCCCTACCAACAAGGCTTTTGCCTTCAAGCAATTGGAGGACGCATTGGAATGGGTGGAGGCGCGGGAGTTGACACATGTACCAAGCGAGGTCATCACCACCGAATCGCTGGACTTGTCCGCCATGCCTGCACTGGCAGGGTGTTCTGCGCAAGACTTGGCCGCGCTGGAGGGCATGGTTCACCTGCAGACGATCGCCGCTGGCAAGAAACTGTTCAAGCACGACAAAGAGGACGACAGCCTGTATTTTGTGCGCAGCGGTTTGGTCAAACTCAGCGTTTCAATGCAGAAAAAAGAGACCCTGCAACTCATGGCGGCAGCCCCGGGCGATCTGCTTTGCACCCACGGCTTCTTACAAAGCCCTGCCGCCCCACTCGATGCGCTGGCCTTGCTGGACGCCGAGGTCTATGCGCTGACGCGCGGCGAATTTGACCTGCTTGTCATGTCCCATCCCGCCATCGCCAACGCCATACACGCTGCCTTGGTGCGAAGCCAGTCTGCGCAACTGCAAAAACTCATCACAGAACTGCGCGATGTAAAGCGCTGAGCGAGTTCAAATCGCCCATCAAATGCCCCAGTCAATCAGCGGACCACGCCGCTCTTGAATCAACCCACCCACTTGCGCGCATTGCGCCACAACTGCATCCAGGGGCTCTGGGCTTCGATACCCCCCGTCGCGCCTAGATCCGTCCAGCTCATCTGCACATTGCGGAACACCCGCTCGGGGTGCGGCATCATGGCAGTGAAGCGCCCGTCTGGCGTGGTTACCGCCGTCAATCCGCCTGCGCTGCCATTCGGGTTGGCCGGATAAGACTCTGACGGCTTGCCGTGGCCGTCCACAAAGCGCATCGCACCCAGTGTCTGGGCCGGGTTGCCACGGTATTTGAAGTTGGCATAGCCCTCGCCGTGCGCCACGGCGATGGGCATGCGTGCCCCCGCCATGCCTGCGAAGAACAGGCTGGGAGATTCAAGCACCTCCACCATGCTCAGGCGTGCTTCAAAACGCTCGCTCTGGTTGGTGGTAAAGCGCGGCCAGGCTTGCGCACCAGGAATGATGTCGGCCAGTTCGGCAAACATCTGACAACCATTGCACACACCCAAGCCAAAGGTGTCAGTGCGGTCAAAGAAACCCTTGAATTGCTCCGCCAAAACGGGATTGAAGGTGATGGAGCGCGCCCAGCCTATGCCTGCACCCAGCGTGTCGCCATAAGAGAAGCCACCGCAGGCCACCACCCCGGCAAAGTTTTGCAGTTTGGCGCGGCCCGTTTGCAGATCGGTCATGTGCGTCATGGCCTCGAAGCCTGCCTCAGTAAAGGCGTAGGCCATTTCACATGCGAATTGACGCCCTGCTCGCGCAGGATGGCGACTTTGGGGCGGCTCAGCAGCAAGGCTGGCGCCAGTGGTTGATCAAGCACGTTGCGCAGCGGTTGCGGCAAGTGCACATGCATGCCCGGGTCGCTCGCCAGTCCAGCGGTGGCATGCTCGGCATCAGCGCAGGCGGGGTTGTCGCGCTCACGGCAAATTTTCCAACTAAAGGCGTCCCAGACCTGGTGCAGGTCTTCGATCTTGGCCGCAAATATCTTTTTGGTGTCGCGCCAGATTTGCAGTTCGCCTTTGCCTTCGGCAATCGGTGACGATGCAGGCCGCGTCTTGCCGATGAAGTGGCTGTGTTTGGAAAGCCCGTGCTCACGCAGCGTTTGCATCACCTCATTGCGTTCTGCGGTACGCACTTGCAGCACCACACCCAACTCTTCGCTGAACAGAGCGCGCAGGGTAAGGTCATCACGGCGGGCGCTGACCTGCTGCGTCCAGTTCTTGCTGTCTCCGTGGTCAGCACGGCTGTCGGTGATGCCGTCGCCCTCCTGGATCAACATGTCCACATTCAGACTGACGCCCACATGGCCTGCAAAAGCCATTTCAGCGACGGCGGCCAGCAAGCCTCCATCGCTGCGGTCGTGGTATGCCAGCAGCTTGCCCTGGGTGCGCAATGTGTTCACGACCTTCACCAGCTGTACCAAGTCATTGGCTTCATCCAGGTCAGGCACATCTGCACCTTCCTGGTTCAGGCTTTGGGCCAGGATGCTGCCCGCCATGCGGTTTTGTCCGCGTCCCAGATCAATCAGAACCAAGGTTGTATCGGCCTCGCTGGCGTTGAGTTGAGGGGTTAGCGTGCCACGCACATCGGGCAGCGTGGCAAAGGCGGTGACGATCAGGCTAACAGGCGAACTTTGCTTTTTGGCTTGTTCGCCGTCCTGCTTATCTCTTTCCATTGCGTGCGCATGGACAGACTGTCTTTGCCCACGGGAATGGAAATCCCCAGTGCCGGACACAGCTCCATGCCCACCGCTTTAACGGTCTCGTACAACGCCGCATCCTCACCGGGCTCGCCGCAAGCCGCCATCCAGTTGGCAGACAGCTTGACACGGGGCAAATCAAACGGCGCCGCCAGCAAATTGGTGATGGCCTCGCCCACCGCCATGCGGCCAGAGGCGGCTGCATGAATCGCCGCCAGCGGCGTGCGCTCGCCCATGGCCATGGCTTCACCCGCCAAGCCTTTGAAGTCGGCCAGAGTCACCGCGCAATCGGCCACCGGCACCTGCCAGGGGCCCACCATCTGGTCGCGATGGCTCAAGCCGCCCACACTGCGGTCGCCAATGGTGATCAAGAACCGCTTGCTGGCAACTGTGGGGTGGCTCAGCACGTCGATGACGGCCTTCTCTAGCTTCACGCCGGTCAGGTCAATGGCTTTGTACGCGCGCTGAACGGTCTTCACATCGCGCGTCATTTTGGGCGGCTTACCCAAGAGCACATTCATCGGCATATTGACTGGCGCCCCCCCGTTCACCGCTGGCGCCTCGCTGTCTGCCAACACCAACTGCTTCTCGTCCGTAGCTACACCAATCACCGCAAACGGGCAACGCTCGCGCTCGCAAATCGCGGTGAAGCTCTCCAGCGACTCTGGCGCAATCGCCAGCACATAACGCTCCTGACTTTCGTTGCTCCAGATTTCCTTGGGCGACATGCCGGATTCTTCGAGCTGAACCGTACGCAAATCAAACCGTGCGCCTCGCCCGGCGTCGTTCACCAGCTCAGGGAAGGCATTGGACAAGCCCCTGCCCCACGTCATGGATCGCCAGAATGGGGTTTTGTTCTCCCTGAATCCAGCACTGGTTGATCACCTCCTGCGCGCGGCGCTCGATTTCAGGGTTGCCGCGTTGCACCGAGTCAAAGTCCAGGTTGGCTGCATTGGCACCTGTGGCGAGCGAACTGGCCGCACTGCCGCCCATGCCAATGCGCATGCCGGGGCCGCCAAGCTGAATCAGCAAACTGCCCGCTGGGAATTCAATTTTCTTCGTTTGCCCGGCATCAATCACCCCCAGGCCACCCGCGATCATGATCGGCTTGTGATACCCGCGCTGAACGCCGCCCACGGTCTGCTCGTACTCACGGAAGTAGCCCAGCAGGTTCGGGCGACCAAACTCGTTGTTGAAAGCTGCGCCGCCTAATGGGCCTTCGATCATGATTTGCAAGGGGCTGGCGATGTGTTCTGGCTTGCCGTAGCCCGAATCGTCACCTGGCCAGCGCACTTTAGACACCGTGAAGCCAGTCAAACCCGCCTTGGGCTTGGAGCCTCGGCCTGTTGCGCCCTCGTCACGAATTTCACCTCCTGCGCCGGTCGAAGCACCCGGGAAGGGAGAAATCGCGGTCGGGTGGTTGTGTGTCTCTACCTTCATCAGAACATGCTGCAATGCGCTCTGCTTTTCGTAGCTAGAAACATCCATCTGACAGGCCGAAACAGCACTTTTTGAGAAAAACTGCTCGGTCTGCACGCCCTCCATGATGGAAGCGTTGTCTGAATACGCCACCACCGTGTGCTGCGGCGCCAGTTGATGCGTGTGGCGGATCATGCCAAACAGGCTCTTGTCCTGCGCCACGCCGTCAATCAAGAAGCTGGCGTTGAAAATCTTGTGGCGGCAATGCTCGCTGTTCGCCTGGGCAAACATCATTAACTCCACATCGCTGGGGTTGCGCCCCAATTGGGCAAATGCATTGACCAGGTAGTCGATTTCGTCGTCGGCGAGCGCGAGGCCGAATTCGGTGTTGGCAGACACCAGTGCCGCACGCCCACCGCCCAAAACGTCCACATGTGTCAAGGGTGCTGCCGTCAGTTCCACAAACAGGCCACGGGCGTCTGCGGTGCTGTGCAGCACGCTTTCGGTCATGCGGTCATGCAGCAAATCTGCCGCCGCCTGCCACTGCGCGTCGGTCAATGGCCCAGACTTCAAGGCCAGTTGAAAGGCAGTGACACGCTCAATTCGCTTCACGCCCAAGCCGCAATTGTGCGCAATGTCAGTCGCTTTGGACGCCCAGGGCGACACGGTGCCCAAACGCGGAGCAACCAAGATCAGGCTGCTGGCTTTGGCCTTGACAAGGACACGAGGGTCGCCATAGGTCAACAAAGCGCGCACTCTGGCCTGATCGGCGGCAGACATGGGTTCGGCGCAAGCCACCCAATGAACAAAGTGCGCGCTCAAGCCTTGAATGGCAGGCGCCACAACTTGAAGGCGAGGCAGGATTTGCTGGATGCGAAAGGGGCTGAGCGCGTTGCCGCCCTCAAATTCAGACAGATGCAGGGTCACGGCGGTGGCCTTGTGAGGGGAAACCCTGGATTTTAGCTTTGCCGCCCCGCTCAGATGGGCTCAAAGTCGTCGCGCAGCCGCACATAGCTGGCAAAGCGCGGCAGACCACGGGATGTCAGGTCCCGAAACCGGTAGGTGACCCATGCGCCCAGCGCAGGTGGATCGCGTCGCTGAGCGTCGCTGAAGCCCGTGCCCAGCTTGAAGCGCCGCCCCTCAGGCGTTTCAACCAGCAGTGCGCCCAGCATGCCCTCAAATTTGCCGTGGCCAGGAATATGGGCCAGAACCCGGGCTTCGGCGTCCTCAAAGGGTTTGAACTTGAGCAGGTCGTCACTGCGCAGACTGCTGTAAAGGGCGCTGCCACGGTGCAGCATCAACCCCTCTCCCCCTTCGCTAACCGTCTTTTTCAGCAGCGCCTGCAAGGCAGCATGATCCGTTACACGTGCTTGCGTTACTGCCTTGACCGAAGGTGGCAGTGTCAGCGTCTGCAAAGCCCTCAGGCGTTCGTCAAACGGGCCGCCCTGGGCGGGTAGATCAAACACCATGAAACGCAGCTGTCGCCAAGCGGAGTCCGTCGGCGTTTTCTGACGCACTGCGGATACGGTGTCGGCAAACGCTCCACGGCCCGCCCACAGCTCGCCATCCAGCGGCAAGCTCGGCCAGCCTTCGGTAAACCAGCCAGGTGCATAAATGGGCTGCCCACCACGCGTCCAAAGCTTCGAGCCGTCCCAATAGCCGCGCACGCCGTCATATTTTTCGCTGACCCAATAGCCCGTCAAGTTCATACCAGGGCGGTACACCTTGGACAGCATCAGCGGTGGCGCAGCAGTCTGCCCAAGCGCAGGCCCTGCAGCGACCAAGAACACCAGTTGCTGCAACAGGGATCGGCGCTGAAGGGGCGAGGGGATGTTCATCATGCGGATTTAACCACGGTGATCTGGCCCCCCAAGGCGCATCCCCGATAATCCTCACCCATGACGATCATCATCAACGACGCCGAAGCCATCGCTGGCATGCGCGTCGCTGGCCGACTGGCTGGCGAACTTCTCGATTACTTGACCCCACTGATCAAGGTGGGCATGACGACCAACGAGATTGACAAACTCACGCATGACTATCAGGTCGATGTGCAAAAAGTGTTCCAGCACCGCTGGGCTACCAGCCCTCGGGTTACGAGCCGTACCCTAAAAGCATTTGCACCTCCATCAACCATGTGGTGTGCCACGGCATACCCAACGACAAGCCGCTGAAAAAAGGCGACATTGTCAATGTGGACGTCACAGTCATCAAGGACGGCTGGCATGGAGACTCCAGTCGCATGTTTGTGATGGGGGATGCGTCCATCCAGGCCAAGCGCTTGTGCCGCATCACCTATGAAGCCATGTGGCACGGCATTGCACAGGTCAAGCCCGGCGGTTTTTTTGGCGACATCGGTCACGCGATCCAGAAGTTTGCTGAGGGGCATGGCTTTTCGATCGTGCGAGAGTTTTGCGGGCACGGCATTGGCAAGACTTTCCATGACGAGCCCCAGGTGCTGCACTACGGCACGCGGGGCACGCTGGCCAAGCTGGAGCCCGGCATGATCTTCACGATCGAGCCCATGATCAATGCGGGACGCAAAGAGATCAAGGAACTGGGTGACGGCTGGACCATCGTCACCAAGGACCACTCGCTCTCGGCCCAGTGGGAACACACCATCTTGGTCACCGAAACCGGCTACGAGGTACTGACTCAGTCTGCCAAAGCCCCCGCTGTACCTGATTTCGTAACGCGCTAGGTATTTTGTAGCAAACAATGACCACTGTGATTGACGTCAAGGCGGATTATCAGCAAAAAAAATCGGTTGTTCTTGCGGACTTGGGCGCAGGCGGAGCTTCCACGCGAGGGGTTCGCGCCGGGTTGCGCAAGCTGGCTGGCCTGGCAGACCAATGTTTGCAGTCTTTGTGGGACTTGGCGGGCCTGGCGGCGCCGCTCTCGTTGGTTGCGGTAGGCGGATTTGGCCGGGGCGAGTTGTTTCCCTACTCTGATGTGGATGTGCTGGTGCTGGCTCCGGATGGCCAGTCGCCCGATGCCAACCCGGCGACACAGGTGCGCATTGAAGCCTTTATCAGCAGTTGCTGGGACTGTGGCCTGGAGATTGGCTCCAGCGTGCGCACTCTGTCTGAATGCCTGGACGAGGCGGCCAAAGATGTCACGGTGCAGACGTCGCTGCTGGAGTCCCGCTGGATCGCCGGAGACCCCAAGCTCTACAAACGCTTTGCGACCGACTATGCCAAAGCGGTTGATCCAAATGCTTTTTTTGTGGCCAAAACGCTGGAAATGCGGCAGCGCCATACCAAGTTTGAGAACACGCCCTACGCGCTGGAGCCCAATTGCAAAGAATCACCCGGCGGTCTGCGCGATCTGCAGGTCGTGCTCTGGGTGGCCAAGGCCGCAGGCCTGGGACGTAGCTGGGACGAACTGGCCCGCAAAGGCCTGGTTACGCCGTTTGAAGTCACCCAGATCAAACACAACGAAAGCCTGCTTTCGCTTATTCGCGCCCGGCTTCATCTGCAGGCACACCGGCGTGAGGACCGCCTGGTGTTCGATTTGCAAACTGCCGTTGCAGAGAGTTTTGGTTACAGCGCAACACAAGGCCAGGGTGGGACAGACAAAACCAAAGTACGCGCACGCGCCAGTGAAACGCTGATGCGGCGCTATTACTGGGCTGCCAAAGCCGTGGCGCAGTTGAACCAAATTCTGCTGCTCAACATTGAAGAGCGCCTGAACCCGTCAACGCATGCGTTGCGCCCCATCAACGCGCGATTTCACGATAAAGCCAGCATGCTGGAGGTGGCATCGGACGATTTGTTCATCCAGCAGCCCCATGCGATTTTGGAAACCTTTTTGCTATACCAGACCACGGTAGGCATCAAGGGGTTTTCGGCAAGAACACTGCGCGCGCTGTACAACGCGCGTCACGTGATGAACGGCGCGTTCCGGCGAGACCCGGTGAACCGTGCCACCTTCATGCAGATCATGCAGCAGCCCTCCGGAATTACCCATGCCATGCGGCTGATGAACCAGACCTCGGTGCTGGGGCGCTACCTGTGGGTGTTCAGGCGCATCGTGGGGCAGATGCAGCACGATTTGTTCCACGTCTACACCGTGGACCAGCATATCCTGATGGTGCTGCGCAACGTGCGACGCTTCTTTATTGTTGAACACGCGCATGAATACCCCATGTGCTCACAGCTAGCCGGCGGATGGGACAGCCCCTGGATTCTGTACGTGGCGGCCTTGTTCCATGACATTGCCAAGGGCCGTGGTGGTGACCATTCGATGCTGGGGGTAGCCGAGGTACGCAGATTTTGCCGCCAGCACAGTGTGCCCAAAGACGATGCCGATCTGATCGCCTTCCTGGTAGCGGAACACCTCACCATGAGCCGCATCGCTCAAAAAGAAGACCTGAGCGACCCCAATGTCATTGCCGCTTTTGCAAAACGGTTCCCTAACGAGCGCTACCTCACGGCACTGTACCTGCTGACGGTGGCTGATATACGTGGCACGCCCCCCAAAGTGTGGAACGCCTGGAAAGGCAAGTTGCTGGGTGATCTGTACCGCTACACCCTGCGCGCGCTCGGTGGGCACGCGCCAGACCCTGATGCCGAAGTGGAAGCCCGCAAGCGTGACGCCTTGGTCATGCTGGCCTTGCACGCCCTGCCCCACAACGCCCATGTAGCCCTGTGGGATACGCTGGATGTGGGCTACTTCATGCGGCATGACGCGGCCGACATCGCCTGGCACACGCGCCAGTTGTCACGCTACCTGTCTGTCGAGCTGGCCAAAGATGCAGAAAATGCCGGCTCCGCCTCGCATGGCGGCATTGTCAGGTCCCGCCTGTCACCGGTCGGCGAGGGCCTGCAGGTGCTGGTGTACACCAAAGACCAGCCTGATCTGTTCGCTCGAATCTGTGGCTACTTTGATCAAGCGGGCTTCAGCATTCTGGATGCCAAGGTGCACACCGCCGCCAATGGTTACGCACTGGATACCTTCCAGGTGGTTGCAGCCAACATGACAGACCACTACCGTGACCTGGTCAACATGGTAGAGACCGAACTGCTGCGAACAATCACCGAGTCCGGCGAGTTGCCACGCCCCAGCCGGGGGCGCATCTCTCGGCGGGTCAAAAGCTTTCCGATTGCGCCGCGCGTTGAGCTTCGACCCGACGAAAAAGCCCAGCGCTGGCTGCTGAGCGTATCCGCCAGTGACCGCGCTGGCCTGCTCTACGGCATCGCACGGGTGCTGGCCAAGCACAAGCTGAACCTGCAGCTGGCCAAGGTCACCACCCTGGGCGAACGTGTGGAAGATACGTTTTTGATCTCTGGCACCGAGCTGCAAAATAACAAGGCTCAGATAGAAATCGAAACCGAGCTGCTCGACGCCATCGCCGTCTGACAATGTTGATCTGGGTTGGCTTTTTTGGGTTGGAATGGGCCATCAGTCTATAGCGTCTTTACCACTTTGACATTCATTAGGCAGGCATCCATAAGGCCAAGCAATTGCCCATGAAAGTAGCGGTCTTCGATGGCATAGCAAGATCGTGTTCTTGAAGAATACATGGCAAAGGCAAGCACCCATCCATTCCAGTTTTCCATCTGGATGCTGGACGTCGACTGGTTCAAGCGCATCAATGACATTCATGGCCATGCGGTGGGAGACGAGGCACTGAGGCGATTCGCAGACCGAGTGAACAGCCACGTCCGCATTGGCGACCTGCTGGCGCGTTATGGAGGCGAGGAATTCGTGCTGGTCATGCCCCACGCAAGCCACGAAACGGCCTTGGCGCTGGCGCAGCGCTTGCGGGCAGACATGTGCTCAAGGCCGCTTCTTGAAGATCCCGCCATCACGGTCACCGTCTCCATTGGCGTTGCCGACTGCTTGGCGGCACGAACCGCGGCAGAGTTGCTCTATCAAACGGATGCTGCGCTGTATGAAGCGAAAAAAAGACCGTAACCAGGTCTGGATCAACCGGATGGATAGGTTGGCCAAAGCCTGATTTTGGACTGCGGCCAGGCAGCCGGAAACGGGTAAACTTTTGGCATGCAACTCCATTACATCGCCAACACCTCGGTCCCTTCTACTTCCGGCAAGACCTTGCCTGTCATTGACCCCTCCGACGGGCAGATTTTCGATGAAATCCAGCGTGGCAATGCCGAAGACATCGACTTGGCCGCGCGTGCGGCACGCCAGTGTTTCGATAACGTCTGGAGCAAGTTCACAGCGGCAGAGCGCGGTCGACTGTTGATGCGGCTGTCCCAAAAAGTGGCGGAATGTGCTGAAGAGTTGGCTGCGCTGGAGCAGCGCGACTGTGGCAAACCTACCAAACAGGCCAAGGCCGACGCTCTGGCGCTGGCACGCTATTTTGAGTTTTACGCCGGTGCGGGAGATAAGTTTCACGGAGAAACCATCCCCTATCTGGACGGCTATAGCGTGCTGACTTGGCGTGAACCCCATGGCGTGACGGGTCACATCATTCCCTGGAACTACCCCATGCAAATTTTTGGCCGCAGCGTGGGCGGCGCACTGGCAGCGGGCAATGTCTGCGTGGTCAAACCATCCGAAGACGCGTGTCTGTCGCTGATCCGTGTGGCGAAGCTGGCCGCTGAAGTGGGCTTTCCGTCTGGTGTCATCAATATCGTCACCGGCTATGGTCATGAGGTAGGTGACGCGCTGGCCCGCCACTCTGAGATTGACCACATCAGCTTTACCGGCAGCCCGAAAGTCGGCACCTTGATTCAACAGGTGGCAGCAGAACGGCATTGCCCTGTCACCCTGGAACTGGGCGGCAAAAGCCCGCAAATCGTGTTTGCCGATGCCGATCTGGACGCGGTGATTCCTACCGTTATCAACGCCATCGTGCAAAACGCCGGACAAACCTGCTCAGCAGGTTCGCGCCTGCTGGTCCAACAGGAAATCTATGAGGAATTGCTGGACCGGCTGGGCAAGGCCTTCTCCAACTTGCGCGTTGGCCCTGCCAACATGGACCTGGACGTAGGCCCGCTGATTCGCCAGACCCAACAACAGCGTGTTTGGGACTTTTTGAGCGACGCACAGGTCGCCAACATCCCGATGGTGGCCCAGGGCCAAGTGGTTGCCGAAGCACCTGAATCAGGCTACTACCAGGCCCCTACTCTGCTGCGCGACGTGCCGATCACGCATCGCCTGTCACAAGAAGAAGTCTTTGGCCCTGTGCTGTGCGCCATGCCTTTCAAGGACGAAGATGAAGCCGTGAAGCTGGCCAATGCCACCCAGTTTGGCCTGGTGGCTGGTGTCTGGACCCGTGACGGTGGCCGCCAGTTCCGGATGGCCAAGCGCCTGAAGAGTGGTCAGGTGTTCATCAACAACTACGGCGCCGGTGGTGGCGTGGAGTTGCCCTTTGGCGGCGTCAAGTCATCTGGCTATGGCCGCGAAAAGGGCTTTGAAGCCCTGTACGGCTTCACTGCCTTGAAGACGGTGGCAATCAAGCACGGCTGACCTGCGCCAGCTTGGCCAAGCAATTTGGGCTTGGCTTCAGCCGTTCTGAATGCGGTTGACCACCGCCTTGGCGAAGTCGGCGGTACCGGCTTTGCCACCCAAATCCCCTGTGCGGATGTTGTCGATGTTGAGCGTCTGATCAATCGCCACGCGCAGACGGGTTGCCATCTCGGGTAATTTGCAATGGTCCAGCATCATGGCAGCAGCCAACATGATGGCTGTGGGGTTAGCAATGCCCTTGCCCGCAATGTCAGGCGCAGAGCCGTGAACCGCTTCAAAAATCGCAGCATCTTTGCCAATGTTGGCGCCCGGGGCCATGCCTAATCCCCCGACCAGTCCGGCCACCAAGTCCGACAGGATGTCGCCAAACAGGTTGGTGGTGACCAGCATGTCAAACTGCCAGGGGTTCAGCACCAGCTTCATTGCGCAGGCGTCAATGATCACCGTGTCCAGCTCAAATTGGCCTTTGTATTTGCGCTCGTACAACTCCAGACCAGTTTCCAGGAAGATACCCGTCAGCGCTTTCATGATGTTGGCTTTGTGCACGATGGTGACCTTTTTTCGCCCCGTCGTCACCGCATGCTCAAACGCGTATTCCAGCAGACGGCGGCTGCCCGCACGGGTGTTGATACCCGTGGCCATGGCCACAGCATGCGGGTCGTTGTCGATTTGCACGTAATGCTCGTGGCCGATGTAAAGGCCTTCCAGGTTTTCGCGCACCACCACCAGATCAACCTTGTCAAACCGGCCACCCGGCACAATGGTGCGGGCCGGGCGCAGGTTGGCATACAACGCAAATTCTTCGCGCAAACGCACGTTGCTTGAACGGTAACCCCCACCGCTGGGTGTCTCTAGCGGTCCTTTGAGCGCCAGCCGGGTACGCCGAATGCTGTCCAGCGTGGCTTTGGGCAGCGGGTCACCCTCTGCCTGAACACCCCCCAGGCCCGCAATTTGGCGGTCCCAGACAAAAGGCGCCCCCAGCGCGTCGAGCGCCAGCAGTGTCGCGTCAACAATTTCGGGGCCAATGCCGTCGCCCGGAATCAAAGTGGCTTGAATGGTGTTTGACATACGCAATCCTCACAAATGCAATGGCTGTCTGCAAGAAGCCTGCCGACACCGGAAAAGTGAAGCAAGACTTGCGCCTGCTGGCAAGTGTAGGCGGGGTATGCGGCACAGGCAGGTCAAACCGATTGACCTGGATCAGGGGAAGCGCGAATGACGCCGCTCCCCAGGCGAATTCAGTCGTCGGACTCGGGAGCCAGTTCAGGAAATAGCTCGGACAGGTACCCAAACTGTGTGAAGTCTCGCACGCGCATGGGGTACAGCTTACCGACCAAGTGGTCACATTCGTGTTGAACCACGCGTGCGTGAAAGCCGTCCACAGTCCTGTCAATAGGGTCCCCGAATGGATCAAAGCCCGTGTACCTGACGCGTGCCCAGCGGGGTACCATCCCGCGCAATCCAGGTACGGACAGGCAGCCCTCCCAATCTGAAACCTCCTCGCCTGACAAGGGCTCGATGACCGGGTTGCACAGCACGGTGCGTGGGACAGGTGGTGCATCGGGGTAGCGGACGCTGGGTTGGTCCGTGCCAAAAATCACCAACTGCAAGTCCACGCCGATCTGTGGCGCCGCCAGTCCCGCGCCGTTGACGGCCATCATGGTGTCAATCATGTCATGCACCAGGAGATGCAGCTCGTCCGTGTCAAATTGCGTGACCGGCGAGGCAACGCGCAGCAGCCGATGGTCGCCCATTTTGAGGATGTTTCTGACGGTCATAAGCTCTCCTGGGTTGGTAACATGGCCAGCATGGCGGCTTCGTCCAGCAAGACAATGCCCAAGGTCTGGGCTTTTTCCAGCTTGCTGCCAGCCTCAGCTCCTGCCACCACAAAGTCGGTCTTCTTGCTGACCGAACCCGCCACCTTGGCGCCTGCGGCCTCCAGCATGTCTTTGGCCTGGTCGCGGCTGAGGTTGGGGAAAGTGCCGGTCAGCACAAAGGTTTTGCCTGCCAGCGGCTTGGGGGCCTGGGTTGCAGGCTCACCCTCTGCCCAAGTCACACCACAGGCCCGGAGTTGCTCGACCACTTCGCGGTTATGGGCTTGATCAAAGAAGGTACGAATGCTCAATGCCACGATGGGGCCCACATCGGAAACTTCAAGTAATTTCTCAACACTTGCTTCTATTACATTGTCCAGCTTGCCAAAATGGCTTGCCAGTGCTTTGGCGGTAGCCTCGCCCACATGGCGGATGCCCAGGCCAAACAGAAAGCGCGGCAGTGTGGTCTGTTTGGATTTCTCCAAGGCCTGGAGCAGGTTGTCGGCAGACTTTTCAGCCATGCGGTCCAGATTGGCGAGTGCCATCAGGCCCAGTCGGTACAGGTCTGGCAGGGTCTTGATGACTTGGGCATCGACGAGTTGCTCGACCAGTTTGTCACCCAGGCCATCCACCTCTACTGCCCGGCGCTGGGCGTAATGCAAGATGGCTTGTTTGCGCTGGGCGCTGCAGAACAGCCCCCCGGTGCAGCGGTAGTCAGCCTCGCCCTCTTCCCGCACCGCTGCGCTGTCGCAGACCGGGCAATGCCGGGGCATGGTGAACTGCTCGGCACCTTCCACACGTTTGTCGGCCAGCACGCTCACCACTTCGGGAATCACGTCGCCGGCGCGGCGCACGATCACGGTATCGCCCACACGAACGTCTTTTCGACGCGCTTCGTCCTCGTTGTGCAGGGTGGCATTGGTGACGGTGACGCCGCCCACAAACACGGGCGCCAGTTTGGCCACAGGCGTGAGCTTGCCGGTACGGCCCACTTGCACCTCAATTGCCTGCACGGTCGTTAATTGCTCTTGCGCCGGGTATTTGTGTGCCACCGCCCAGCGAGGCTCACGGGTGACAAAACCCAATTGGCGCTGCAGCGCAATGGGGTTGACCTTGTAGACGACGCCGTCAATGTCAAAGGGCAGGCTGTCCCGCTCGGCCCCCATGCGCTGATGAAATGCTACTAAATCAGGAGCGCCTGTGGCAATACAGGTATGCCCAGAGACCGGAAATCCCCATGATTTCAAGGTTTGCAGCATGGCGTAATGGCTGTCAAAGTTTGGCCCGCCCTGCTCTGCGGGCGTGACTTCGCCCAACCCGTAGGCAAAAAAGCTCAAGGGGCGCTGGGCTGCGATGTTGGGGTCAAGCTGGCGGACCGCGCCCGCTGCCGCATTGCGTGGGTTGACAAAGGTTTTTTCACCTTTCGCGCCTGCGGCGATCTTGGCGCGCTGCTTGTCGTTGAGCGCCTCAAAGTCATCGCGGCGCATGTAGACCTCACCACGAACTTCGAGTATGGGTGGTACCGCCAGAGAGGTTACGCCGCTGCCCCCCCCCAAGGCGAAACGCGCCCCTTCGGGGGGCAGCGAGGACACGCCAGTGCCAAGCGCGGGGGAAACAAGTCTCAGCGGGATTTGCCCGACTGTGCGGATGTTCTGGGTCACGTCCTCGCCCGTTTCGCCGTCGCCGCGCGTGGCCGCCTGCACCAGCACGCCGGCCTCGTAGCGCAGGTTCATCGCCAGGCCGTCGAACTTGAGTTCGGCGACGTACTCGACCGGTGGCTCCAACTCAAGCAGGCCCAACTCTTTGCGCACACGGGCGTCAAAGGCTTGGGCGCCCGTGGCCTCGGTATCGGTTTCGGTACGAATGCTCAGCATGGGCACTGCATGCCGCACGCTGGCAAACGCGTCCAGCGGTTTGCCGCCGACGCGCTGGGTAGGAGAATCCGGCGTTTGCAGTTCAGGGTGCGCGGCCTCCAGCGCCTGCAGTTCCTGGAACAGCTTGTCGTACTCTGCATCGGGAATTTGCGGCTCGTCCAGCACGTAATAACGATGTGCATGCTCGTGCAATTGCGTTCTAATTGCTTCTATTTTTATAGCTAAATCCATAGACTCGTATTGCCAAAAGGCCGTTCTTACTTGTCAAACTTCGGTGCACGGCGTTCGCGCAAAGCCGCTACGCCTTCTCGCACATCAGGCCCGGCAAAGCCCATGAACTCCAGCGCCAGCGAAGTATCAAAACTCGGACCCGCCTGACGCAGCCAGTTGTTGAGGGAATACTTGGTCCAGCGGATGGCGCTCTGGCTGCCAGCGGCCAAGCGATCTGCCACCTCGTAGGCCTTGGGCAGGAGTTGGTCATCGTCAACCGCCAGCGACACCAAGCCAATTCGCTCAGCTTCTTCGCCACTCACGGCTTCGCAAAGCATCAGGTAATACTTGGCCTTGGCCATGCCGCACAGCAGTGGCCAGACGATGGCAGCATGGTCACCGGCGGCTACACCCAGCTTGGTGTGCCCATCGACGATTTTGGCGGTCTTGGTGGCGATGGAGATGTCTGCCAGCAAGCCTGCCACCAGACCAGCTCCAACTGCCGGGCCATGCATGGCCGAAACGATGGGTTTGTCGCAGTTGATCACGTTGTAGACCAGGTCGCGTGCTTCCTTCCAGACCCGGCTGCGGACCTCAAAGTCCTGTGCCATGTCTTGCACCAGCTTCAGGTCACCACCGCCAGAAAAGCCCAGCCCCTCCCCGCGCAGCACGGCGCATCGCACCGTATCGTCGGCGCCCACGTCGCGCCAGATTTCGGCTAGCTCCCAGTGGCCTTCGTGTCCGGCAGTCGGCAGTTTGCCGTTGCCGCCGGGGCCACCCGCCTTCATCTGAATGTCCAAAATGCTGTTGTTTACCCCGCGGCGGGTGATCGCAAGGGTTTGGTAGCGGCTGTAGTCAATGGTGCGGCTCATCTGTTGTCTCCGGTTGAGGTTGTGAAGTCAATGTTTCTGTGTCTGGCTGGCAACCAGCATGCCAATGATCAGCACCCCAAAGGCAGCGGCGCTTAGGCAGAGTGCAAACGCGCCTTGGTCAACACCCTTGCCCATCGACCAGACACCGATCGATTGTCCAAAAAACAGCAGACAGGCAAACAGGCTGACCGCTGTTGCCCGCGCCTGCGGGGCCATCTGGGTCGCGCGTGTCTGGAGTGTGCCATGGAGCATATAAAAGCCGACGCCACCCACTGGGCAAGCCAAAACGGCCAGCCAGGGCTGACTGGCCCACGCCAGTGTCAACATCGCCGCCGCCAGCAAGCTGGCACCCACGAGGCAAAGTCCCTGCTCCCCCAAAGCAGCCACGAGCCGTCGCGCCAACTGGCTGTAGGCTAGGCCACCCATGCCGTACAACACCATGATGGCGCCAGCGGTAGACACGGAGAAGCCAAAGCCTTCAATCAAGCGGCTGGGAACGAACGCCAGCGTGCCAAAACTAAGGGCACCATGGAGAACAGTGATGAGCAACAAGCCGCGTACCTTGGCACTCGCCAGCAATTGAAATGATGTCCCAAATTGCCTCGTCAGAATGCCCTGACCAGAAGAGTCTGATGGCACGACCGCAGGGACAGACGCATCGGGACGGCGAAACAGCCAAATGGCGGCTGTAGCAAATACCACCGACAAGCCCCCCAATGCAAAGCGCCAACCGATGGTTTCGGCTGCCAAGCCGCCTAACCATTGCCCCACCATCATGCCCGAGACGGTCGCGGCGGTCAGCTTGGCCAGCGTCTCCTGGCGCTTGTCGTAGCTGACTTGGTCACCAATCCATGCCAGTGACAAGGGAATGATGCCTGCCGCCAAAGCCCCCAGGCCTGCGCGCGCGATGACCAGCAAGTTCAAGCTTGGCGCCAACGCCGTCAGCACGCTGAAGACAGCGCAACCGATCGTTGCAAACAAGATCACGCGAACTTTGCCCACCCGGTCAGCGAGTGGGCCGTACACGAGTTGCATCAGGCCGTATGCAATGGCAAAGGCCGATATGACACTTGATGCGTCGCCCGTACTGACCTGAAACTCCACGGCCAGAGCAACCAGAAACGAATCGCACACCCGCATCGACGCCATGCTGGCAAAGCCTGCGAGGCTGATCAGTCGCAAGGTGGTGATTTGGGGTGACATGCTCAGGTTGGACTATGCCAGCCGCTTGACCTGCGCGCCTGCCACTGCAAGCGGCTCAGGGCTTGACCATGGGCCAACCGCGTGAGGACCACTGGCTCATGCCGCTTTGTACATACTTCACGTTGGTATAGCCTGCGGCGATGAGTTGCTCAGCCACCCTGGAGGAGCGGTTTTGGGTGTTGCAAATCAGCAAAAACGGCTCCTTGCCTGGCGCAGGCAACTCGCCCAGTCGCTTGCCAAGCTGGCTCATGGGGATCAGTTTTGCGCCTCTGGCTACACCGGTGGCGGTTTCGCTGGGTTCTCGGATGTCGATCACCACCATAGACGACTTTTCGAGTGCATTGCGGGCGTCCTCGAGTTGCACAAAAGGCGGGGGGGCAGCGTGCATGCTGAAGGTGGCGAACAATGCCAGGAACAGGAGCACAAGCAGAGAGCGGAGTTGTCTTGAAGCGGTCATGGGGGTTGCTTGAGTGGGGCACATCAATTAAAAAGCCGTCTCGCCAGCGGAGAACCAGCAGAGAACTCGCGGGCATCCAGCACATCGTAAAGCTTCTCAAGCTCTGCACCTATGTGATCCATCGAATCACGGGACACAAACTGACCTTGGTCGTCTGTGATCATGCCGTCCATGGCGGCGGCAAGTGCAATGGATGTTTCACGCAGTTGCACGAACGGACGCTCACCGCGGTCAACATGCGGAACCTCCAGGTTCAATGAAAACTCCCGCACTGCCGACTGGGTCATGTCCTCGGCCAGAGCAGCCTGGGTATCAAACACCAGACTCAGCACATGAGGCATCCCCGGTGTGGCAGAGGGCAACACCATGCGCCCCGGGATAGCGCCCGGGACAAAGCCCATCCGGGCAGCATTTTGGTGGATATAGCCCGTACTCCATGCGGCGCTTTGCGCGCGCAAGGTAAAGCACAGGTGGGCGTCATTCTCGCCAGCAAATTGGTCCAATTCACGTGCATGGGCCACAGCGTCCAGCATTTCTGGAAACTCGGGGGCTCCATTGATGGCATCGGCAAAACCCTGTGCTTTGACGACAAACTCGGAAAACTCAATTTCGTTGAGGGGGCCTGTCCGGTTGGCAAGTTGCACACCAGCCTGAAAGGCGCTGTAGCGTTGGCCGGGCTGGGCGCGCTCCCAGACCTGGGTGTCGGCGTTCAGGCCTTCAATGGCAAAAGGCTTGCTACCAGCTCGACGGGTCGGTGGCAGGGACTGAATGGCGGCTTCGCCATAAATGGCATGCTCCAGACGGATTGGGCACAGCGCATCGACCAGGGCGTCCAGCCCAAGGCGTTTGTCGGCAACAGGCAAAGGCAAGGCGCTGGGCAACTCCAGGGCCGCCTTGCTGTCTGTGGCGGCACCCGCGTCGAACAAAGGGTCCATCGCAGGCATCCGCGGCTCTAGCCCACTGTTGGAAAAAGCGGGTTCGTCGGCCTGGCGCGGTGCATTTTTCCGTGAGGACCAGGCGCTGTGCGCCACCACCCCGGCCAGCACCAATCCACCTACCACGGCCAAACTGACTTGCAAGGTACTCATGACAGCCGATACCTCAACTGGCTTCAGCCAGAGACGCTGCAGACTCCATGTCCACAGCCACAATGCGTGAAACACCTTGCTCTTGCATGGTCACGCCGATTAACTGACGTGCCATCTCCATGGCGATCTTGTTGTGGCTGATAAACAGGAACTGGGTGGATTTGGCCATGGAACTCACCAGTTTGGCATAGCGCTCGGTATTGGCGTCATCCAGTGGTGCGTCCACCTCGTCCAGCAAGCAAAACGGTGCGGGGTTCAGCATGAAAATCGCAAACACCAATGCAATGGCTGTCAGGGCTTTTTCACCACCAGACAGCAGATGGATGGTCTGGTTCTTTTTTCCCGGTGGCTGGGCAATCACCTGCACACCCGCGTCCAGAATCTCGTCGCCCGTCATCACGAGTCGGGCCTGGCCGCCACCGAACAGCTCGGGGAACATCTTGCCAAAATGCTCGTTGACGATTTTGAAGGTACCTCCCAGAAGCTCTCGGGTTTCACCATCGATCTTTTTGATAGCGTCTTCCAGTGTGGTCATGGCCTCGACCAGATCGGCAGACTGTGAATCGAGAAACAGCTTTCGTTCTCGGGCCAATGTCAACTCGTCCAAGGCAGCCAAGTTAACGGCACCCAAGGCGGCAATCTCGCGGTTGAGGCGGTCAATCTCGGCCTGCATGCCAAAGAGGCGGACATTGCCTGCGGTGATAGAGGCGGCAAGTGCCTCCATGTCAGCCTGTGCGTCGGTCAGCAACTGGGTGTACTGCTCAAAACCCAGGCGAGACGCCTGTTCTTTGAGCTGGAATTCGGTGATGCGCTGGCGCAGAGGCTCCAGCTCACGCTCCAGTTGAGACCTGCGCTCGTCGCTGGCGCGCAGCTTGGTCGAGAGGTCATCATATTCGCTGCGTCTGGCACCCAAGGCCTGCTCGCGTTCCAGCTTGAGGGCCAGGGCATCCTGCAAACCGCCTTGGGCAGCCGCGTCGTTCAAGCGAGCCAATTCTTCTTGGGCTCTTTGGGCTTCCTCGCCTAAGGCGTGAGCCTGTTGTGCTGCAGTTTCAATAGCACGCTGCAACTCACCCTGGCGCGCCTGCAAGCTGCGTTGTGAAAAGACTGCTTCCTGGGCTTGGCGTTCCAGGCTGCGTTGCTGCTCGCGGCAGGCTTGCAGCTTGCGTTCGGCCTCAATGACCTTATCGTCAAACTGGGCGTGACACTCCTGGCTGTCAGCCAACTGCATGTCCAGCTCTTCGAAGCGGGCTTCAGCGGTAACGCGGCGTTCCTGCAACTCGTCCAGTTGCGCATCAACTTCTGCCGTGTCGGACGCCAATTGTTGGCTTCGGGCACGGGTTTGTTCGGCCAATTGGGTTAGTCGCAGTGTCTCTACCTGCAGCTCATGCGCACGGCTTTGCGTTTCAGTGGCTTCGCGGCGGATGCTGACCAAGCGCTGCGAGGCATCGGAATACGCGGCTTCGGCACGGATCAGCGCTGTACGGGCTTCCTCACTGATCAGGGTTTGGGCACGCACCTGTTTCTCTAGGTTTTCGATTTCCTGGGCCCGGGCCAGCAGACCAGATTGCTCTGAATCCTGGGCGTAAAAGCTGACGCTGTGGGCGGAAACAGCGTGTCCGCTGGCCAGGTAAATCACTTCACCAGGCAGCAGTTGGTCGCGCTGGGCCAGCGCTTCATCCATGTTGGTGGCCGTGTGGCAGCCTTGCAACCAGTCCGTCAACAGTGCTTTTTGAGCTGCATCGTGAAAACGCAATAAATCAACCAGCGGCCTTGTTTGTGGCGGCGCATGCACAGGGCCGATGGCTGCAGCGCTGGACGGTGGCGCGTAAAAAGCCAGCTTGGTCGGCGGGCCATCAGCGGTGCTTTGTCCGGCAAAGCCACGAACCATCTCCAGGCGACTCACTTCCAGCGCACCCATGCGCTCGCGCAGCGCGGCTTCCAATGCATTTTCCCAGCCCTGCTCCACATGCAGGCGGCTCCACAGGCCTTGCAGGCTGTCCAGACCATGTTTGGCCAACCAAGGCAGCAGCTTGCCATCAGTCTTGACCTTTTCCTGCATGGCTTTGAGCGCATCCAGGCGCGCAGCATAGTCAGCGTGACGGGCCGATTCGGTGTTGACGGTTTGCTGCCTAGCGCGACGGTCTTCGTCCAGTTGGGGCACTTGCTCCTGCAAGTCATGCAGGCGGGCGTCGGCCTCGGCGGCAATCTCAGTCGCTTCTGCCAACTGCTGCTGCATGCTTTGCAGACGCGCTTCGTCAGGGCCAGCCAGAGCGTTTTTGTCCACGACCAAGCGCTCCCGGCGCAGATTAAGTTGGCGGCTTTGTTCCTCAATGTTGCGCTGATCCGCTGCCAGCACCTGGATTTGCTGCTGGACTTGCACCACACCCGCACGCTGCTCGTTGGCTTTGGTCTGGCTCAGACGCAAGGCGTCTTCCAGGTCGGGCAGCACGTTGGCTTGTTCTTCAACCTGCGCGGCCAGCAGCTCGGCCTGTTCGGCGGCGCCCAAATCCTGCTCAGCCAGGGTTTCAATTTCAACCTTGGCATCTTGCTCGCGCGTGGACCACTGGACGGTCTGCTCAGCCAGCTGGCGCAAGCGTTGCTCGACACGCTGGCGGCTCTCCACTACAAAGCGTATCTCGGCTTCCAGACGGCCTACCTCCGCACTGTCTTCGTACAGCTTGCCCTGTGATTGGTTGACTTGGTCACCCGCCGCATAGTGCGCCTGGCGGATAGTTTCCAGATCAGCCTCGACACGGCGCAGATCGGCCATGCGGGATTCCAGATCGTTCAAGGCGCCCAGGCCTTCGGCTTGGATTTTGGCCTGGTCGGCTTCGCTTTCACTGCGCTTCAAAAACCACTGCTGCTGCTGTTTGAGCGTGACGTCTGCCTGCAGTGCGTTGAAGCGCTGGGCAACTTCAGCCTGTTTTTCAAGCTTTTCGAGGTTGGCGTTCAGCTCACGCAGAATGTCTTCGACACGGGTGAGGTTCTCGCGGGTGTCGCTCAGGCGGTTTTCGGTTTCGCGGCGGCGCTCTTTGTATTTAGAGACACCCGCAGCTTCCTCCAAAAACAGGCGCAGCTCCTCAGGCTTGGATTCGATGATCCGGCTGATCGTGCCCTGGCCAATGATGGCGTACGCACGTGGCCCCAATCCAGTGCCCAGGAACACGTCCTGTACATCGCGTCGGCGCACGGGCTGGTTGTTGATGTAGTAGCTGCTGGTACCGTCGCGGGTCAGCACGCGCTTAACGGCAATCTCTGGGTACTGAGCCCACTGGCCACCAGCGCGGTGGTCGTCATTGCCAAACACCAGCTCCACACTGGCACGGCTGGCTGGCTTGCGGGTATTGGTACCGTTGAAAATCACGTCCTGCATGGATTCACCGCGCAATTCGGACGCCTTGGACTCACCCAGCACCCATCGAACCGCATCCATGATGTTGGATTTGCCGCAGCCATTGGGGCCGACCACGCCCACCAGTTGGCCGGGCAACATGAAGTTGGTGGGCTCGGCAAAGGACTTGAAGCCGGAGAGTTTGATGGAGTTAAGGCGCACGGGTCTTCATAAGGGGAATGACAGGCCAGCGATGGCCCAATAAGTTGATTTTACCGACGGCGACTGGAGCATCCACCCGTCAGGTTTCGCGAAATCTGTCAACCTGGACCCTCCGCGCTGCTCAATTCGGATTCAACGGCCTGTGTCTGACGCTGAAGTTCAATCAATCGGCGGTGCATGGTGGAACACCAGACGTATGGGAACATGGCCAGCAAGATGCAAGCTACGTACCCTGCCGAGAGCTGTGGTCCATGGGCGGGGTCAGACATGCCGAAGGGCTTCCAGGGGTCGATGTGGTGATCGGAGTGAATGGGGCGGTCAAACAGCAATGTGGCAGAAATTGGTGCGCAGGAATTCCATGCATGCGCTGTCATGAACCGCAAGTGAAAGCCATGCAGGCTGTTACGGTACAGGCCGTAATGTTCAATGTAATTGACCGCCTCCAACAGGCAAATCGCAATCAAGCAATGGACCAGGCAAAAAAACAGGCCCGTCCAGTTCAAAGAGAGCAGCAACCCGGTGGTCACCAGCAAAATGGCGCCCAACGCCCGGGCTAGAGGACTTTGTCGCCAAGTCAGGTGACGTTGTGCCAGGCGGTGAGATTCAAGCACGCGCGCGCTTTCTACCTCCCCCACCACAGAGCGAGGCAAAAACCGCCAGAAACTCTCTCCCTCATGTGCACTGGTGGGGTCTTCCCAGGTGGCAGCACGCGGGTGATGACCTCGGTAGTGCTCCACCATGAAATGCGGATACCCCATCGTGCTCATCAAGGTCCATGCCAGGTTTTTGTCGCTGCCTAAGGGGGAGTGGCCCAATGCATGGGCTGCAGCATGCCCGACCGTCCCGCTGATCAACCCGGTGCAAAGCGCCAAGCTCAATGCCGTGAGCCATGAACCCTGACAGGCGAGAAATAACGCGAAGAACTGCAACCCAAGCAACAAGACAGCGCCAACGCGCAGCAAGCCACGAAAGTACGGCGAATCCGAACGCGCAGGCTGACTTTGCCAATGATCTGGCCAAATCACGTCCAAGACGATGACACCCAACCAAAACAGAAGCCCGTAGCCGCCAGCGGATTCAGGAGCGGCCGCCATGGCCCACGCTGCCAGAACTGGCAACAAAAGCACCATCAAAAAGCGTGAGTCTTGCCAACGCACGTTCGGATGATCTTCTGATGGGGTGGTTGGCATTGGTCAAAGTAGTGTAGCCAACACCCCCGCGCCAGAGGACGCGATAATCCAGCCCCATGAATCCCCTGCTTAAACGCCTGCAGCCCTACCCCTTCGAGCGGCTGCGCCAATTATTTGAGGGCGTAACGCCCAATGCCTCATACAGCCCGGTCAGCCTGGGCATTGGCGAGCCCAAACACCCCACACCTCAGTTCATCAAAGATGCACTCTGCAACAACCTGGGAGGGTTGGCGGGCTACCCGGCGACTGCGGGGGATTTGGCACTGCGCAAATCATTCACCCAGTGCCTGAAAACGCGCTACAACTTAGCCTTGGACCCTGCCACCCAAGTTTTACCAGTCAATGGGTCGCGTGAAGCGCTTTTTTCGCTTGCCCAGACTGTGATAGACGCTACAAATACTGAAGCACCGCCGCATGTCGTTTGTCCAAATCCGTTTTATCAAATTTACGAAGGCTCTGCGCTGCTGGCGGGCGCCCTGCCCTGGTTTGCGCCCAGTGACCCCGCACGCAACTTTGCAGTGGACTGGTCCAGCGTGCCCGAAGAAGTGTGGGCGCGTTGTCAATTGTTGTATGTGTGCTCGCCCGGCAACCCAACCGGCGCAGTCATGCCGCTGGACGAATGGGAAAAACTGTTTGCCTTGAGCGAAAAGCACGGTTTTGTGATTGCCTCGGACGAATGCTACAGCGAGATTTACTTTCGTGATGAGCCACCACTTGGCGGCCTGGAAGCGGCGGCCAAGTTGGGCCGGGGTGATTTCAAGAACCTGATTGCATTGACCAGTCTGTCCAAACGGAGCAATGTGCCCGGCATGCGCAGCGGGTTCGTAGCCGGGGATGCAGAAATCATCAAGGCATTCTTGCTTTACCGCACCTACCACGGCAGTGCCATGAGCGGCACGGTAGCGGCAGCCAGCATAGCCGCCTGGGGCGACGAGGCCCACGTGGCAGATAACCGCGCCCAGTACCGCGAAAAGTTTGCGGCCGTGACGCCGCTGCTGGCGCAACACATGGATGTCCGTCTGCCAGACGCGGCCTTTTACCTATGGGCTGGCGTGCCTGAGAACGTATACGGTGGTGACGACTGTGCGTTCGCCAAGGCGCTGCTGGCCCAATACAATGTGACTGTCCTTCCCGGCAGCTATCTGGCGCGCGAGTCAAATGGCTTTAACCCAGGCAAAGGCCGGGTACGCATGGCATTGGTCGCCGAGACCGCAGAGTGCGTGGAAGCTGCGACACGAATTGTTCAATTTATTCTGAAAAATACTGATCCATCATGACCCAACAACTGCAAACCCTGATCGACAACGCATGGGAAAACCGTGCCAACCTGTCTACCACCAGCGCCCCTAAGGAAGTGCTGGAAGCCGTTGAACATGTCATTGCAGAATTGAACGGTGGTCGCCTGCGCGTGGCCACCCGTCAGGCTGTGGGTCAATGGACCGTCCATCAGTGGATAAAAAAGGCTGTCTTGCTGAGCTTTCGCTTGAAAGACAACGAACTCATGCGCGCTGGGGATTTGGGGTTTTATGACAAGGTGCCCACCAGTTCTCCCATCTCAGCGAAGATGAAATGAAAGCATCCGGTGTGCGCGTGGTGCCACCCGCCGTGGCCCGCCGTGGCAGCTTCATCGCGAAGGGCGCTATCCTGATGCCCTCCTACGTGAACATCGGCGCCTATGTGGACGAAGGTACCATGGTGGACACCTGGGCGACGGTGGGTAGCTGCGCACAGGTTGGCAAGAATGTGCATCTGTCGGGCGGCGTGGGCCTGGGCGGCGTGCTTGAGCCTTTGCAGGCCAATCCGACCATCATTGAAGACAACTGCTTCATTGGCGCGCGCTCTGAGGTGGTTGAAGGTGTCATTGTGGAAGAAAACTCAGTGATCTCCATGGGGTCTTCATTGGCCAAAGTACCCCCATTTACGATCGTGAAACCGACACTGTTTCTTATGGCCGCGTGCCTGCAGGTTCGGTGGTGGTGAGCGGTAGCCTGCCCAAGCCAGGCGGCAAGTACAACCTGAACTGCGCTGTCATCGTCAAGAAAGTGGACGCGAAAACCCGCTCAACCACCAGTTTGAACGACTTGCTACGCGACTGATCGAAAAAAGCACTAGGAGGCCTCTATGAGTACGATGGAGCGAATTCTTCGGCTAATGTCTGAAAAAAAGGCCTCGGATGTGTATCTTTCTGCCAGGTCGCCTGCGCTGATCAAGATCAATGGCTTATGTATCCCGATCAACAATCAGTTGTTGGCTGCTGACTCGATCCCCAAGCTTCTCGCCGAGGTTCTTCCGGCCAAACGACTGGAAGAACTGACCGAAACTGGCGAGCTGAACATGGCTGCCGGTGTCGAGGACATTGGTAACTTCCGCTTTTCGGTCATGCGTCAGCGAGGCAGCTATGCGGCGGTCATCCGCTTCATTACCAAGGACATCCCCAGTCTTGAGGCGCTCAAACTTCCCGAGGTGCTGTCAAGCCTGATCATGGAAAAGCGTGGTCTGGTGTTGATGGTAGGTGCCACCGGATCGGGCAAAACCACCACCTTGGCCTCGATGATTGATCACCGCAACGAGCGGGCATCCGGGCATATCCTGACGATTGAAGATCCAATCGAATACCTGTTCAGAAACAAGAAGTCCATCGTCAATCAGCGTGAGGTAGGGTCTGATACACAGACCCTACAGGTCGGCCTGCGCAATGCTCTTCGCCAGGCCCCTGATGTGATCTTGATTGGTGAAATACGCGATCGCGAAACCATGTCTGCCGCCATTGCGTACGCACAATCGGGACATCTTTGCCTGGCCACCTTACACGCCAGCAACAGCTATCAGGCGCTGAACCGGGTGCTCAACTTCTTCCCTGTGGAGGTTCGCCCCACTTTGTTGTCAGACTTGGCTACAGGTCTTAAGGCTGTGGTGTCACAGCGCTTGCTGCGCACCACCGTAGGCCAGCGCGTGCCGGCGGTTGAGGTACTGCTGAACACGCACCTGATCGCCCAGCTGATTGAAAAAGGCGACTTCGGCGGTATACAAGACGCCATGGAGAAATCCATGGCCGACGGGTGCCAGACCTTTGAGCAGGACATCGCCAAGCTGATCAATGCCGGCACCGTCGACAAAAAAGAAGGCATGGCCTACGCCGACTCTCCTACCAACCTGATGTGGCGTTTGCAAAACGACTTCACCAAGGCAAGCAAGGCCATTGAAGTCGAGGTCGCGCCCAACGACGAACCTAATTTCTCGGAATTCACCCTGGACGTGCACCAAGAATGACACCGGCTATCGACATCAACCGTACGCTTTACCTGACCGAGCAACTGATCAGCCGCCCGTCCGTCACACCCGATGACTCGGGCTGCCAAGCTTTGTTGTCTGAGCGGCTCGCACCCTTGGGTTTTATTTGCGAAACCATCGAAAGTGGCCCAGCGGACTACAGGGTCACCAATCTGTGGGCCAAACGCACGGGAACAGGCATGGGCCCGTCTAACAAGACACTTGTTTTTGCAGGACACACAGATGTTGTGCCAACAGGCCCGATTGAGCAGTGGAAAAGTCCTCCCTTTAACCCTACTCACCTTGACGGCAAACTGTTTGGCCGCGGGGCGGCTGACATGAAGACTTCCATTGCCGCTTTTGTGGTAGCTGTGGAGGAGTTTCTGGCGGCGACACCTGAACCAGCGTTGTCGATCGCGCTTTTGCTGACCAGTGACGAAGAAGGGCCAGCCAATGACGGCACCGTGATCGTCTGCGATTGGCTGCAAACACGTGGTGAGAAGCTGGACTTTTGCATTGTCGGCGAGCCAACCTCGATCGAAAAATCGGGAGACATGATAAAAAACGGGCGTCGGGGAACGCTGAGCGGAAAATTGACGGTTAAGGGCATTCAAGGTCATATTGCCTATCCGCATCTGGCCAGGAACCCGATCCACGAACTGGCTCCGGCACTGGCGGATTTGGTCTGCCGTGAATGGGACAAAGGTAATGAATTCTTTCCGCCCACCACTTGGCAAGTCAGCAATATCCACGGTGGCACGGGTGCCAGCAATGTGATCCCAGGCACGGTGGTAGTCGATTTCAATTTCCGGTTTTCGACGGAATCCACGGCAGAACAGCTACAAAGCGGCGTCAAGGCCATTCTTGACAAATACCAACTTGACTACGATCTGAAATGGACCTTGGGCGGCATGCCCTTTCTGACCACGCCCGGCACTCTGGTTGACGTCGTCCAAGCCGCGATCCTGGCAGAAACAGGTCTGCAAACGCAGCTTTCGACCACGGGCGGCACCAGTGATGGCCGTTTTATTGCCCAGATTTGTCCCGAAGTGATTGAACTTGGCCCCCCCAATGCCACCATCCACAAGATCGATGAGCATGTTTGCGTTGCCGAAATGGAGCCGCTCAAGAACATTTACAAACGCGTGATCGCCTCTTTTGGACACGACAGCGTCGTCATTTGCATGAACGTCATTGAACTGATCGAGGGCTGTGCGCAACAGCTGGAAGCGGCTGGCGTTGCCTATGGACATGGCACCCATAATGCATTCGATGAAGCCGCTTGGCTGGTGCTATGGAAGTTGCATTTCCCTCTAGACGAATTGGATGCAGTCAAAGACCATGTCGTCACCGACAGCATGCAGCGGGACGCAAAGACACTGATCCAGGCGCGTATTGATACCCGCAAGCCTGCGGCCTACCTGACGCAAGAGGCGTGGCTCCAGGGCATACCGTTTTATGTAGACGAGCGTGCCATCGTGCCGCGCAGCTTTATCGCAGAGATCATTTGTGCTGGCACGATTGACTATTGGCTGGGGGAGCACACGCACAGGGTGCTTGATTTATGTACTGGCAATGGCAGTCTTGCGGTCATCGCGGCAGGCACCTACCCAGACATTGTGGTGGACGCGGCAGACATTTCGATTGATGCACTCGCAGTTGCCAGAATCAATCTCAGCAAGCATGGTTTGGGTGGTCGCATCAGTTTGATTGAGTCGGACGGCATGATGGAAACGCCGGGACCGTACGACTTGATCCTGTGCAATCCTCCCTATGTGTGTTCGTCGAGCATGGATGCCTTGCCGCAGGAATACCAAGCCGAGCCAGAGATAGCGCTGGCAGGTGGCCCTGACGGCATGGACTTTGTCCGGGCGCTGCTCGCCATGGCACCAGAACGAATGAATCCAAACGCTGTTCTGGTTCTGGAAATTGGCAACGAGCGTGGACACTTTGAAGCTGCTTTTCCGACGCTTGAAGCCATCTGGCTGGAAACCAGCGCGGGGGAAGACCAGGTGCTGCTGCTAACACGCGAAGCATTGATGGCTTGAAAGGTTTCGTCGCAAGATTGCACGCCGGATTCGGGACCATGGCAGGCGACAGAACCGACGTGCGAAAATAGAAGGCTTTGCTCCACGCTGCTCCTTCATGATCACTCTTAAAAACATTGTTTTGCGCCGAGGCGCCAAGGTCTTGCTGGACCAGGTGTCTGCCACGCTCAACCCAGGTGAAAAGGTCGGCTTGGTGGGGCGCAATGGCGCAGGCAAGTCCACCTTGTTTGCGCTGCTTAACGGCACACTGCATGAGGATGGCGGCGAGTTTTCGTACCCCAAACAGTGGCGCATGGCACAGGTCTCGCAGAACATGCCCGAAACCGAAGAGAGTGCCACAGAATTTGTCCTGGAGGGTGACACCCGCCTGTCAGAACTGAAAATTTTGCTACTTAAAACAGAGCAAGATACGACATTGAGCGAAGCCGAGCACGGCATGGCCATCGCCCACATTTACACCGATCTGGCTGATGCGGGCGAACACGATGCCGTGCCACGCGCGCAAGCACTCATTCAAGGCTTGGGTTTCAAGACCAGCGAACTGGACAAGCCCGTCAACAGTTTTTCGGGCGGATGGCGTATGCGGCTGCAACTGGCGCGCGCATTGATGTGCCCGTCGGACTTGCTCTTGCTGGACGAGCCGACCAACCACTTGGACCTTGACGCACTGGTTTGGCTTGAAGCGTGGCTCAAACGCTATGAAGGCACCATGATAGTGATCAGCCATGACCGCGAGTTTCTGGATGCGGTGACCCAGATAACCTTGCACATCGATAACGCCAAATTGGTTCGCTATGGCGGCAATTACAGCAGCTTTGAAGACCAGCGCGCCCAGCAGATGGAGCTGCAGGCATCGGCATTTGCCAAGCAGCAGGACAAGATTGCCCATTTGCAAAAGTTCATTGACCGTTTCAAGGCCAAGGCCAGCAAGGCTAAGCAGGCACAAAGCCGTGTCAAGGCACTGGAACGCATGGAAAAGGTGGCGCCGTTGCTGGCGGACGCGGACTTCACCTTTGAGTCCAAGGAACCGGCTAACCTTACGAATCCGATGCTGTCCATCTCAGATGCCAGCTTTGGCTACCGTCTTAGTGATGAAGATGCTCAGGAAACCGTGATCAAAACCATTGTCCAAGGCGTTAGCCGCTCGGTGCTGGCAGGTCAACGCATCGGCATTTTGGGCGCGAATGGTCAGGGCAAATCCACTGTTGTGAAAACCATTGCCCGCGATTTGGGCATATTGAGTGGCACGATCACTGAAGGCAAGGGACTGAACATTGGTTACTTTGCCCAGCAGGAGCTGGATGTTTTACGGCCAGAAGACAATCCGCTTGAACACATGATCCGTCTTGCCAAAGACGTGGCCGCCGCCGGTGGGTCAGCGGGCGGCGCTGGCCGTGAGCAGGATTTGCGAGGCTTCCTGGGCAGCTTCAACTTCTCGGGTGACATGGTCAAGCAGGCTGTGGGCACGATGAGCGGCGGCGAAAAGGCGCGCCTCGTCCTGGCCATGATGGTCTGGCAGCGCCCTAACCTGCTACTGCTGGATGAGCCAACCAACCACTTGGACCTGGCCACCAGGGAGGCGCTTGCTGTGGCGTTGAACGAATTCGAAGGCACCCTCATGCTGGTGAGCCACGACCGTGCCTTGCTGCGGTCCGTGTGCGACGAGTTCTGGCTGGTGGGCCGTGGAGAAATCAAACCTTTTGATGGTGACCTGGACGACTACCAGCGCTATTTGCTGGATGAGGCCAAGCGCGTGCGTGAAGAAGATAAAGAGGCTTCCCGTACCCAGCAGGCTGCCACGCTGGCACCCGCGATAAAAAAGGAGCCGAAACTCGCACCTGTCTCTCGCAAGCCATTGCAAAAAGAGCTTCAACAAACAGAACTGCGCATGGCCGAGCTGAATGCTGAAAAGGCTAAGCTTGAAGCCGAAATGCAACAGATCGTGGCCCCTGCCCGTCTGGCTGACTTGGGTAGGCAGTTCAAGGCGGTGCAGCAGAAGATTGACTCGAACGAGGAGCAATGGCTCAGCCTGACTGAGCAAATTGAATCGATTTGAGTAAAACACAGGTGAATTTGGCCACACCAATCAGCGGCCACTGCAATCGTGAAATTTGCACGGCGCACACCGTGCAAAACGTTAAATGAGACCTTGCACCACGCTACATTGATAACTTGATCAATTTTTGAATAAGGCTATTCACATGATGTCCCTGATTGGTACCTTTGCCGTTGGTTTGGTGGTTGGCTTCATTGCACGTATGCTCAAGCCCGGAAACGACCAGATGGGCTGGATCATGACCGGCTTATTGGGTATTGCGGGCTCATTCCTCGCACAATTTGCAGGCACAGCACTGGGCCTTTACAAACAAGGCGACGCGGTAGGCTGGATCGCCTCGGTGATCGGTGCCGTCTTGTTACTGGTGATCTACGGCATGGTCAAAAAGAGCGAATGAAGTCTGTTCCCCAAGGAATGAATGTGCTGCTGCTTGCAGAGGACGATCATGCCCTGCAGCGGGCAGTCAGGAATTGCGGGAAACTCCTGAATCGGCGGGCCATCATGGCCGCTGCTGCCAGTGCAGTGCCCGTTCCTGGCCTGGACTGGGCAGTTGATGCGGCACTGCTGTCTAACCTGATCCTGCCATCAACGCCGAATTTGGCCTGACGCCTAAGCAACTGGATCAACTACCCACACATAAACGGGATGAGATTCAAAAGCCGTCACAGTCGTAGGGTCCATGCTGATTGGCCGCCTGATCACCAAAGACCTGATCTTGAGTGCAGCGCGCCATATCGGCGTCAGGTTAACAGCCAAACAAGCAACCAAATACGTGCCTTTCGCTGGGCAGGCAGCGTCGGCGCTCATGGGCTATCTGGCGATACGGTATTTCGGAAACGCGCACATTGCGGACTGTGTTCGCGTTGTCAAGGCAACTGGGCATCCTCCCGTGCTCAACGCTGCCTGACCAGGGCTGAGGCAATCAAGCCACCCAAAGAGATGCCGATGGCGTCGGCAAGCAGGTCAAACCATTCGGACGAGCGCCCAGGCACATACAACTGCACAATTTCAATGGCACCACCGTAAATCAGCAGGCACAGCAATGAAATCCACTGATGCTGGCGCGCAGTGCGAAATCCCAGCCATGCAGCCAGGGCCAGTGCGGCGAACGCAGCAAAGTGGTTGAGCTTGTCCCACCCGAGACTCACATGGGGATAGTCGGATGGTGTCAATGCAAGCTTGCTCACGACACAGACCAGCAAGGCAAGAACAACCTGCCAGACGCGTGGTGTCGCTAAAAAACAATGATTGATGCATTTCAGCCAGGTACTGCTTGGCATAGTTGATAAGGGAAGTTGATCCAGTGAGGTGCAAAGCTTGCGCCTGAGGGCACTTGCAAATGCCATTGGTTTGCGTACTCTAGGTCTTAGTTCGTGTGTGGTCGATGTCTTCGAGGTACAGGGACAGCGCAAACTCACGCTGCTCTAGATTGCCACAGTGTTCACTACCACGGTCAGTCAATATCCTGAGCAACGGTACGCCACTTTCTTCGTACCAGGGCAGGTTAAGCAGATCAGCAGCAGTGATGGCGCTCATACGGTCATAGAGTTTTGTCTCGCAATAGCTATCAATAAAGCGCTGCTGGTAAATGGGACACCGCATTAAATGTAGCCAACGTCGTAGGTGTCCTGGCATCCCAGGTAGACCGAGGCTCGGATTCTATTTCCCGGTGTGGCAGCTTTTCCACTCAGGCTTTCCCAAGGACGCGCATACAGAACACACAAGAAGAAAGGACCTAGCTCCTTTCGAAGCTAAGTCCTTGATTCATATGGTGTGAAAGCGCACGAATAATGCTCCGTAAGCCTCATAAAACCTACATTTTAACTCAAATCTGTAGATAACGTTCCCCGGTTTGTTCCCCGGTGTTTTATTGGCTTTTGTCAGCAAGGCCTGCAAGGTCACATTAGAAAAACGATCCAACAACCGAAGTCACGCCCAACTTTGGGGCATGTGATCGAACAGTTCAAATAAGGCCGCTATGGATTTACGGCAAACCAAAGCCTCCAACCACTGCAAGTCTCTCTCGCTAATGTAGATCGACCCCGGTGCCTGCCAAAACATTGACCCTCTGATTGTGAGTCGACTTTTACGACACTGAATCCGATTTCAACTTCAATTTTGGAATTCCAATACTCGCAATTTGCGCAACGATGATTTGAGGGATGAATATTTAATATTGGCATAGGGATACTCCTTTGAGGAAAAATCAACAAAATTAACTCGGCTTGGGCACACAATAAAATTGATGATCGGTGTGCCATCTAGGCCCAGACCTAGATAGGTTCGATTGAGTTGCAGCGCCTCAGGGAGATGTGTTCGAAACATCTGTTCAGTACATGGCCAAATCAATCATTGCGTGTATGCTGTCGAGGGTGTTTTGCATTCCAATGCTCCTCGGCGGTGCGGTGTTTTTACTAAAGACCTACCCTCCCCTTTGGGCCTATCTAAATTCAAAGGCCACTTGGCATATTGGTGGGGAGTGGTGAGTTGAAAAATGACATTCGCTCGAATTTTGAAATGCTTCGCCCCTACGAGGAGCAGCTTTGGCGACTGGGCGCCGTGGCTGAACGTTACTTTGCAGAGGACCCGAACACCAGCCTGCTCAAGCTGCGGCAGTTTTCCGAATTATTGGCGCAATCACTGGCTGCACGCACAGGTCTACTTACGGTATCTAGCGAAACCCAATACGACCTCATTCGGCGCTTGAGCAACGAAAGGCGCAATACCTCGGGAAGTGAAACAGGTCTTCGACCAAATACGCGTCAACGGTAACGCAGCAAATCATGCGCTGGAGGAAACCATGCAGGCGCACTGTCCACACTCAAGCTTTGCTGGCAGCTGGCACTCTGGTTTCACCGCACGTTCAAGGATGCAGCCTACAAGTCCGGGCCATTTGTACCGCCCCAAGCGCCAGTGGAAGAGACGGCAGAGCTGCAGGCAGAGCTAGCCCGCCTTCGTGAGGCTGTAGGTAGCTTTCAAGCGCAAAGTGCACAAGTCAGTGCCGAACTTCACTCTGCCAAAACGCAACTCTCTTCTTTGAGCGAAGAGCGCGCTATCTGGGAGCAACTGGCGACCGAATCTGACAACGCCAAAGCACAGCTGGCCGAACAACTTGCAAGCCTTCAAGCCGCAGCAGTTGCCGCGCCAGCTGCGCAATACAAATCGTTTCTCCAGTCTGGCGCAACCGCCGCAATACAAGTCCAACTCGACGAAGCGGACACCCGGCGCATCATTGATGTGCAATTGCGCCAAGCAGGCTGGGAAGCTGACACTGAGCAACTGCGCTACAGCAAAGGCGCACGCCCGCAGGCGGGGCGCAACATGGCCATTGCCGAATGGCCTTGCGATGGTACTCGGCTGACTACGTGTTGTTTAAGGGCCTGATTCCCATGGCTGTGGTGGAGGCAAAACGCAAGAACGTCGATGTCTCTGGCGCATTGCAGCAAGCCAAGCGGTACAGCCGCACGTTTTCTGCCACTACCGAAACTCAACTCCATGAAAGCAATTGGGGCGCTCAATCGGAGCACCGCATCCCCTTCGTTTTCTCCGCCAACGGTCGGCCATACCTGCGCCAGTTCGCCACCAAAAGCGGCATCTGGTTTTGTGACCTGCGCCAAACTGAAAACCGCAGCCAGGCTTTGGACGGCTGGTACAGCCCGATGGGCCCAAAAGCCTGTTGCAAACCGACCAAGTCAGCACATGCCCAGCTGGCCAACACCGAACCCAACTTTGGATTCGCTTGTGGGCCCACCAAAAAACCGCCATTCGGAAACCGAGTTGCGTATAGGCCAAGGCCAGCGCGACATTTTGTTGGCGATGGCCACCGGTACCGGTAAGACCAAAACGTGTATTGCCCTGATTTACCGCCTGCTCAAAGCCCAGCGCTTTAAGCGCATTTTGTTTCTGGTTGACCGTTCCGCCCTGGGCGAGCAAGCAGCCAACTCTTTCAAAGACACCCGGATGGAGCGGCTGCAAACATTTGCAGAAACCTTTGGTATCAAAGAGCTGGATGCGCAGAAGCCCGACGACGACACAGCAGTCCATATTGCCACCGTGCAAGGCATGATGCGGCGCATACTCTTGCCAGCTGAAGGTGTAGCCCCGCCCACCGTAGACCAATACGACTGCGTCGTGATTGACGAGTGCCACCGTGGCTACACGCTGGATCGCGAGATGTCAGACACCGAGCTTAGCTTTCGCGGCTTTGACGACTACATCTCCAAATACCGCCGCGTGCTGGACTACTTTGACGCGGTCAAGATTGGCCTGACCGCCACCCCGGCGCTGCACACCACCGAAATTTTTGGCCCGCCGGTATATACCTACAGCTACCGGGAAGCCGTGGTCGACGGCTATCTGGTGGACTATGAGCCTCCCATCCAGATTTATACCGACTTGTCAAAACTGGCATGCACTGGAAGGTGGGCGAAGAGCTTAAGGTCTACGACACCCGGCGCAACCAGATCAAGCCTGTTCAAGGCCCCGGACGACATCGATCTGAACGTCGAGGACTTCAACCGCAAGGTCATCACCCGCGCATTCAACCAGTGCCGTCTGCAAATACCTGGCCGAAGAAATAGACCCCACCGGCCAACGCAAAACCCTGATCTATTGCGTCAACACCGACCACGCCGATCTGGTCGTCGATGTACTCAAAGACGCTTTTCAATCCCAATACGGCAGCGTGGAAGACGATGCCGTCATCAAGATCACCGGCAATGCCGACAAGCCGCGGGCGCTGATTCGCCGCTTCAAAAACGAGCGCCTGCCCAATGTGGCGGTCACCGTGGACCTGCTCACCACCGGCATCGACGTGCCCGAAATTTGCAACCTGGTGTTCTTGCGCCAGGTGAACAGCCGCATCTTGTTTGACCAAATGTTGGGCCGTGCCACCCGCCTGTGCGACTTTGATGGGGATGCCAAAGACAGCTTCCGCGTGTTTGACGCGGTGCGCATTTTTGAAGCCATTGGCAACATGACCGCCATGCGCCCGGTGGTGGTCAACCCCAGCATTAGCTTTGCGCAGCTGGAGCAGGAAATGGTGAGCGTGCAAGACCCCGCCGCACGCGAACTGGTGCGGAGCAGTTTTTGGCCAAGCTACAAGTCAAAAAGCGCCACCTGGATGCCAAGGCCAAGCAAGACTTTGAAACCAAAGCTGGCATGCGCCTGGATGCATTCATCCAAAAACTGCGCACGCTGTCAGTGGACGAAATCGCCAGCTGGTTCACCCAAAACCCGAATCTGGGTGAAGTGCTGGACCGCAAGCGCCAAAGCAGCGGCCAGCCCATGTTCATCTCCGACCATCCCGACGCGTTTGCGGGCATAGAGCGTGGCTACGGCACTTCCAGCAAGCCCGAAGACTATTTGCAAGAGTTCAAAGACTTCATCGCCAGCCACGGCAACGAGCTGCCCGCACTCATCACCGTGCTCACCCGCCCGCGCGACCTGACCCGCAAGCAGCTCAAAGAACTGGTGCTCGCCCTAGACCAAGCAGGCTTTACCGAGACCCGCTTGGCCACAGCCTGGCGCGAGCTCAGCAACCAAGACATTGCCGCCCGCATCATTGGCTACATACGCCAGGCCGCCATTGGCGACGCTTTGCTCCCCTATGCCGAGCGCGTAGACCACGCCTTGCAAGACCTGCTGTCAAACCCCTGGCGGGTAAACCGTGGACGCAACCGCAGCGCGACTGGCTCAAACGCATTGCCGCACAAACCAAGGCAAATATGTTGGTAGACCGGGCTGCGCTAGACGACCCCGACCTTATATTCAAACGCGAAGGCGGCGGCTTTGCCCGGCTGGACAAACTGTTCAATGGCCAGCTCCAGCCCGTGCTGGAAGCCTTTAACGATGCCCTCTGGTCTGACGACCCGGGGGGGGGCCGGGGCAGGGGGGCGTGGCGGGGCCTCTGGTTTTGGTGGGGGGGGGGGTCTTTGTTTCCGGCGCGCACCCCGGCCCGGGGGGGGGGGGGGGGGGGGGGTCTCCGGGCTACGTCCGGGGGGGGGGGGGGGGGGGGGGGTTGGCCGCGGGGGGGGGGGGGGGGGGGGGCGCGGCGGGGGGGGCGGCGGCCGGGGCGGCGCCCGGGGTAATTCTTTGCCACCAACACGCCCACAACCCCGCCGCGCCGCCCCCGCCCCGCGGCCCCCGGGCGGGCTGCTGGTCGCCCCCGGGGGGGCAAAAGTCCGCCTGACGCCCACCACTGAACCTATGAATCAAATCAACCCCGCAGCATCCGACATCGTTGCCAAGCTCTGGAACCTGTGCAACCTGCTGCGCGATGACGGTGTGACTTACCACCAGTATGTGAGCGAACTTACCTACCTGCTGTTTTTGCGCATGATGCAAGAGACCGGGCAAGAAGACCGCCTGGTCATTCACAAGGCCCCCAAAAAGGGCGAGCCGCTTGCGCAGATGGACGGCACCCGCTGGGCCGACCTGATGGCCGCCTCCGCCCCCGAGCGGCTGGACTTGTACAAAGAACTGCTGTTGGCCTATGGCCTGCACGGCCAGGGCAGCGTGCAGCAAATCTATGCCAACGCCAGCACCTTCATCACCAAACCGGCCACTCTGTCCAAACTGGTGGTGGAGATTGACAAGCTTGACTGGTACAGCGTGCAACGCGACGACCTGGGCGACCTGTATGAAGGCCTGCTGGAGCGCAACGCCAACGAGAAGAAAAGCGGCGCAGGCCAGTACTTCACCCCGCGCGATTTGATCGACAGCATCGTCACCGTGCTGCAACCCACGCTGGCCGATGTCATTCAAGACCCTGCCGCGGGTACCGGCGGCTTCTTGATTGCCGCCAACAACTACCTGCGCGCAAAATACAAGCCCGAAGACCGCAGCGAGGCCCAGCAGCGCAAATACCGCAGCGGCACTTTTTACGGCATGGAGCTGGTGCAAGACACGCACCGCCTGGCGCTGATGAACATGCTGCTGCACGGCATTGAAGGCGGCATCCAGTTTGGCGACACCCTGGGCGAAGAAGGCACCCGCCTGCCGCAGGCCACTCTAAGCTTAAGCAACCCGCCTTTCGGCACCAAAAAAGGCGGCGGCCTACCCACCCGCACAGACTTTACCTACCCCACCACCAATAAGCAGTTTTGCTTTTGCGGCACATCTACCGCAACCTCAAACCCGGTGGCCGAGCTGCAGTGGTGCTGCCCGACAACGTGCTGTTTGAAAGCAACATTGGCGCTGACATTGGCCGCGACTTGATGGACAAGTGCAACCTGCACACCATACTGCGCCTGCCCACCGGCATCTTTTATGCGCAGGGCGTCAAGACCAACGTGCTCTTCTTCACCAAGGGCGAAAAGGACAAGGGCAACACCAAAGAGGTCTGGGTGTACGACATGCGCGCCAACATGCCCCAGTTTGGCAAGCGCACCCCGTTCACGCGCGACTACTTCCGCACCGCGCCTGATGCGCCAGCCAGAACCCGCGCGACAAGTTTGAAGACGTGTTTGGCGCCGACCCCTGCGGCGGCCCCGCCGCCCGGCCCAGCGCGTAGACACCGGACGAGGCGGGCCGCTGGCGCTATTTCACCCGCGAGCAAATCAAGGCGCGTGGCGATAACCTGGACATCAGTTGGCTGAAAGACGATAACGCCGAAACCGCAGAAGCCCAGCGAGATGACCCGCACTGGTGGCCCGCTTGGCGATGCGTGAGCTGGATGGCGCCATGGCCGACCTGCGCAGCCTGCTGGAAGAACTGGGAGAAGACCCTGATACAGCACTGGAAGACCTCATGCCGAAGGTGGCGCGGATGAATGAAATTCCGTCCACATGGCAGTGGTCCACGATAGGCGAGATATCCGCGTACATCCAGCGAGGTAAGTCGCCGAAGTACATCGATAAAGTGATTTGCCCTGTCATCAACCAGAAGTGCATCCGCTGGGGAGAGCTCCAGCTTCAGCACCTGAAATACATACATCCTGAGCAATTCAGTGCATGGGATGAGGCACGGTTCATCAAGGCAGGCGACGTTCTCTGGAACAGCACCGGTACTGGAACGGTTGGGCGTGCCTACCACGTGAAGGCGGCCGATTGCACGCCCTCTAAGGTGGTGGATTCGCACGTAACCATATTGCCGGGCAGCGCCGGAATTGGATGCACGCTATTTGTTCAATTGGATTAGAGCCTGAGGTTCAAAGCAAGATCGAGGAAATGTGCGATGGCACTATCAATCAGATCGAATTGAGTAGAACTGCCATTGCAGCGACTGCTATTCCGATCGCCCCGCGCGAAGAGCAAACCCGCATCGCCAACCAACTCGATACTCTGCTCACCCGCATCCAGTCCTGCAACGATCGCTTGGATGCCATCCCCGCCTTGCTCAAGCGGTTCCGGCAGACGGTGTTGAAAGCAGCAACCTCAGGAGACTTGACGGTTGACTGGCGGAGAAGCAACTTTGGGGAGGATGCAGCCAGCAATTTCACGGAGGTTCGTGTTGGCGACCCATACAGTCATGTCATTCGCGCGCCCAAGCTTTGGAAAGAAGCTTCTCTTGGTGCTACCTGCGATTTCGTTGGTGGCAGCCAGCCGCCCAAGTCAACTTTCACCTATGAAAATGGTGATTGCTTGGTTCGACTTATTCAAATTCGAGATTACAAGTCAGATCGTCACACAACCTACATTCCAAAAAATCTAGCACGACGCTTTTGCAATAAAACAGATGTGATGATTGGTCGCTATGGCCCGCCTATTTTCCAGATACTTCGAGGCTTGGAGGGTGCATATAACGTCGCGCTAATGAAAGCGGTTCCACGAACCAAAGACATTGATCTTGAGTACCTCTATGTCTTCTTGAGAGGTGATCAGCTATTGAAGTTTATCGAGGCAGGTTCGGATCGAACGGCCGGGCAGGTGGTGTTCGGAAAGAGCTTCTCACACCTTTCCAATTTTCCTGCCATCATTGTCAGAGCAAGCCGAAATCGTCCGCCGCGTCGAAGGCATGTTCGCCCTGGCCGACCGCATGGAAACCCGTTGCACAACCGCCCGCGCCCAGGCCCAACGTCTGACCCCGCTGGTGCTGGCCAAAGCCTTTCGCGGCGAGCTGGTGCCGCAAGACCCTAGCGACGAATCCGCCAGCGCACTTCTTGAACGTATTGAGGCATCAACCACCGCTGTGTCTGGCAAAAATAAGCGAAAAGTGCCGATAGCCCCTAAGGAGCGTTCGCTGAAAGCTATCAATTTATGAGCAACATTAACGGAAAGCTGTCGCGCTAACGTGTTGTAGGGCACCGTCTTTGATCTGGAGATCGAAGTTGTGACCGCAAATATTTGGGAATGCTTTTTTCGGTTCGGTGGTGGCGCTGCGGGATGTGAAGCATATGCTTGGATGGGCGGCTGCCTCAACTTACCTGCCGACATCGCGCGAATCACTTCTTCAGGTCGCAAGTACACGTTTTGAATGGAAATTAATATGTCTTCCGCAAAAGTTCGATCTCTCGAATCTGCTGTAAAGAGTCCCGCACCTGGCTCTCAATAAATATCGACTCCACTAGCATGGCGGTTGCAAGCCGAACTCAGAATTAGTAATTGCTCTTTGTGGCCCCATCGGATCACCGATACACGAAACCGCCCAACAAACTCTTCACGCTTTGAGCGAGTTCGGATACCAGACGGCAACCGTCAAACTGAGTGACTAATAAGGATTAACGCCGCAGATATTGGATTCCTGTTACAATTCCAGCAAGTTTTCCGAGATCAAACCCTGATTCAAGCTGGGGACACACTGCGGGATCGCTTTGCAAGACATCTTGGCAAAACTTGCGATTGCAAAGATACGGGGTGATCGTCAAAAGGAATTTCGGTGAATTTACCGATTCGCCAGACCCGGAGCCGAGCGCCCGGCAACTCTATGGCCACCCAAAGAATTTGCCATGTGATTGATTCAATAAAGAATGACGCAGAACGGCGCTTCTCAGACTAATTTATGGTGACTTGTTGTTTGCAATCGGTGTCTTTTCGCCATTGGAGGTTCGAAGGAGGAATCTCGGAACGCCCTGGCGATTGACAAAGGCAGAAATTGATCATTGATTGACACAGACTCGGGGAAGAGTTCGATCACGGACAGTCAGTTCGAGAAACGTTTCCACGATGTGATTATTTTCTACGCGTTGACTATTCAGTTGGGCTCCTGACGAAAGCGCTGCCGTTTCCCAAATAGTTGGCAAGATGCGTCGATTTTTTAGCCTTCTCTTTCGTACGCAAGTAATAACACCTACCGCTGAAGAAACTGCTATGTACTCCGCCACTTCGGCTGGGCGAAACTCAGCATGCTTTTCAAGGCAAGTTGGCGCTGCCGTGACTAGCGTTACTGGTGAACTACTGGCCGTCGGTTGGAATGATGTCCCTAGAAGCGGGGGTGGCCTGTATGGCAAAGCGCCTATCGGTTCGTTCGCCTTGCAGGAACTGGGTTCAGCAACTCAGGCTGAGAAGGATGAGCGTTGTTTTGCGAGGACTGGGTAGGCAAATGTTCCAACGACCATGAAAAGCGTGTGCTCGCTAGAAAGTGATTGATACGCTGGTTTCAGGCGGCTTGGTTAATGAAGCAGAACGCGCAAAAGCAGTTGACAGGATTGTGAGCGATTCTCGGGTAAAGGACCTCATCGAGTTCTCAAGAGCTGTACATGCGGAAATGCATGCAATCCTTGGTGCCAGTAGATTGGCGGGCGACAAGATCGTCGGGGGTAAAATTTTCGTGACAACGTACCCTTGTCACTCATGTGCTCGTCATATTGTTGCCGCAGGCATATCAGAAGTTCACTATATCGAGCCCTACCGGAAAAGCCTCGCCACAAGGCTGCATGATGACTCATTGACGGAAGACGTGAATAGTCGGACGATGGTCAGACTTATGCAATTTGACGGCATTGCACCGAGAAGATTCATCGACTTGTTTGAAGCCGGGAACAGGAAAAAAGCTGGCGTGCTACATTTATCCGGTAAATTTGAGGCGGTTCCATCTACACACGTAAGTCTTCGGGCCATTCCTAGACTTGAAGATGTTGTTGTTGCTGAGATTCTTTCAAAACATCTTCAATTGCCTGTTCTTGTATCTAAGGGGATGGCATGACTAAAGTACCTTCGCGACACACGGCAACTCAAGAAATGCCTTGCCCAACAAATGCAAGAGATCAACTGTCTCAAAAGCCAATAGTGCCTCAAAACATGGCGACCTCCAGCGATACTTCACTGATGATTCGTTAAAGGCAACTACGGAAGACCTGACTATTTATCGATCTATAAGCGACGGGTTTCTTAGGCGGTTTAAGTAAGGTTTTTTGCATTATCAGTTGGGCGCTACGGCACGGCCCTCCCTAATTTTCTCGGGCCAGTGCTTCTGCATTGCTATTCGGCAACACACCAAGATGTGCACACGCCAAATATTTTCTGAGCCCCATGCACCCCCTTTTCACCCTCGGCTACGAAGGCCTGACCATTGATGCCTTCATCGCCCGCCTGCAAGCCGCGCAGGTGAAAACCGTTGTGGATGTCCGTGAACTGCCACTGTCGCGCAAGAAGGGGTTTTCAAAAACTGGGTTGCCCCAAGCCCATCCGCAACCAATTCAAGGCGGACGGCAACTGGCAAACCTACACGCGGGATTTTTTGATGTACAGCCAGACGCAAGATGCGTCCTTGCGTGAACTGGTCAAGATTGCGCACGCCACGCCGGCCTGTCTGGTAGGTTTTGAGGCGGACTATTCCACTTGTGCCACCGCACGTTGGCCCGCGCGGCGCGCCAGTTGGGCGGGCCCACGGTGTCGCATCTGACCGCTAAAACAGCCCTGCCTGATTTGGGTTTTCAGCAGGCGGCTTAGGCGGGTAGATCACGCTGATCAACAGCCACTGGTAGGGAAAGCGGTGAATCGTCCCCAGCAGAAACATCAGATCTTTTGACGGCAGATCCTGCTCCAGTTTGGCTCGGAATGCGGCTTCCCAATTGTCGCCATGCTTGCGGTAAACGTTTCTGTACAGCGCGCCAATTTCCCAGTCCACCAGTTTGTGGCGGTATTCAAGAGTCTGCCCGTCAACCTCGCATTCATAGCGGTAATGAAAGTCATACGGCAGTTTTTCCAGCAGCCTGATTTGTTTGCCTTCTTCCACCTCGTCAAACAGTTCGGATTGCTGTTGCAGGCGCAGCAGTTTTTCTTTTTCTTCGTCCGTCCAGGTGGAGTTTGCGACCTTTTTGATGTCAAGTCCGATGATTCTGGCGGGCCGCAGCAAGGCCAGCGTGGCCCCGCCCGCTGCCCTGAGTCTTTCAATTTCTGCAAAGTCCGAAAACACAGGCAGTTTTGCCAGCAACTCGGCACGGTGCGGCCAGCCCTGTTTGCCCGCCGGGAGCGGATCAGCGTCACACGCGATGGTGTCCCACAAAAAACGCAGTGGCTTTCGGGCCGGTGGTCGTTACGTGCTTTTTCAAAGCGGGCCGTGATCCACTGCCATTTTTTGAACTGCTGCTCATCCGCCACCAATCGGAACGGAACGGGGTAAAGCCGAATCAGCCTGCCGTTTTCAGTCATGCCCGCCACGCAGGATGTTTCGGCGTATTTGGCGCTGGGTGACGGGTAGGTTTTGCAGAGGATGAGAACCCGCCTGGGTGAACGATGCCATTGTTGCCCCCTGGGAATCACTTTGAATTTGCTAGGATGAAACCTCTTGTGCGTTCTTCGATTGTGGTTCCAACGATGAAATTCTAAGTCTTCCCAATTCACGCAATGAGCGGGCGAAAGCGGGCGCATGCAAAAATCGAAGCAGATCTAACCCCGCGAGAACCTTGCCCATGAGCGACATCAAACTCTTTCGCCTTTCTGATGGCACTGTCGCCGAACTGCAAGGCAACGCGTCTGACCTTGAAAACCCTGCAAACGTTGATCGAGGCCAACTTGCAGCCGCTGCTCAATATCCGCTTCATTGCTAGTGAACATTTCACGGCAAGACTCATCCGGGCGTATTGATTCCCCTGGGCTAGATGAAAACAATTGCCAAGTCATCCTGAGTACAAGCGCTCGGTGGAGAGAACGTCATCAACCAGGGCTTGTTTTACCTGGATTGGTTGATGGACCACAAGGCGGAATTTAAGTTGCTGGTGCTGGACAAGCTGGGCGCCGCAGCGGCCGACGCCATTGATTGGAGTGCGCCGCGTGTGGTGTGTATAGCGGCAGATTTCACCAAGTACGACGGTCACGCGGTGCAGCAGATTGGCCGCAACATAGAACTGATCCGCTACCGGCGCTTTGGTGATGATCTGCTGCTCTTCGAATCGGTCAACGCTGGAAACGATTCAAACGCCAAAGTCACTTCGACCAAGTTTGGAAAGGGCGACTCCAGCAAACTCCAAACTGGTGATGTATTGTTGCCAGTGAACACAGAGCCCGTTGGAACTAAAGCCACAGGGCCAGACAAGTCATATGCTGAGGTGCTGACGACGTTGCCAGAAGAGATGCAACTGCTATCTGGCGTCCTTTGAGGATTACACCTTCCCCTTGGTGATGATGTGCAGCGCAAAGAGTTGCGGGCTATACGCAGCATTCAAAACGCCTAAAGAATTTTGCAACGGTTGTTCTGCATCGTAAGAACACCCTACTGCTCTACTTGCACGTAGACCCTGCCACGGCATATCAAAGTCTGCCCAATGCGCGTGATGTCACAAATATTGGTCATTGGGGAACGGGAGACTTGGAGGTGACGTTAAAGTGCTTGGCTGATCTGGACGCCGTCAAGCCCTACATTGCTGCGGCTTACGCAGGCCGAAGTTCACTCAATAACTACGCAATGCAGTTCGTAACGTCAAAAACATTCGCTGAGCGGCAATGCATTCCAAACCGAAGTAACCCAAGTAGGTAAGCAAAATTAGTTTGGATGCTGTGCATGCAAACTAATGTAAGGGTTACTTAACACGATTAGCTCGCTTTGGTTTGGGTTTCGTGAAGCCTCCTTGAAATCTTGAGCCAGTGTGAAGTAGAGAAAATTCCCCCAACGGAGTCTCTACGTGAAGAAATCAAAATTCAGCGAAAGCCAGATAGTCGGCATCTTGAAAGAAGTCGAATTGGGCGCCAAGGTCGGCGAGACGTGCAGAAAGCACGGCATCAGCGAGCCGACTTACTACAAGTGGAAAACCCAGTACAGCGGCATGACGGTGTCCCACCCGTCGCAGCTGCGTGAACTGCAGTCCGAGAACGCCAAGCTCAAGCGCATGTATGCCGACCTGGCCTCATGCACCATGCCCTGAAGGACGTTGTCGACCGAAAGCTCTGACCCGGGCGCCGACGGATGTGGTGCAAACGCTCATGACTGACCATGGAATGAGCCAGCGCAAAGCCTGCGTGGCCAGCGGCATCGCCCGCGCCACACTGCGCTACTGCCACAGACAGCCTGACGACGCCGGGGTCTTCCAGTTCATGCAGACCTACATGGCCACCAATCCACGGCATGGCTTTGGCCTGCTGTATGCCAGCGCCCGTCATCAGAACCAGCCCTGGGGCAAGACCGTGCTGTGGCGGGTGTACTGTCAGCTCAACCTGAACCTGCCCAGGCGGGGCAAGAAGCGCCTGCCTGCGCGTATTCGCCAGCCACTGCAAGCAGGCAACCAGCCCAATCAGGGCTGGAGCTGTGACTTCATGTCCGATGCGCTGTGGTCAGGGCGCAAGTTCCGCACCTTCAACGTCATTGATGAATTCAACCGAGGCGCTGCGCATCGAGATTGATACGAGCCTGCCAGCAGCCAGGGTTATCCGGGCCTTTGAACGAGTTGGTCGAAGCTACGGGTCCTGTTGTCCATTCGCATGGACAACGGGCCGGGAGTTCATTGCCCATGCACTGGCCGACTGGGCCAAATCCAGTGATTGCCTTGAACCATATTCAGCCAGGAAAGCCGACCCAGAATGCCTATGTGGAACGATTCAACTGGACCTACTGCACGGAGGTGCTGGACTGCTATGTCTTCGATTCGTTGCAGGAGGTCAGGAGATGACGGCGGACTGGCTGCATCGCCATAACAATCACCGGCCCCATGAAGCATTGGGGTCAGTTCCGCCGGTCGAGTACCGTGACAAAATTCCCCAACCTCTCATTCTGAGTGGACCAGGAATTCGAGGGAGGCTTCATTCGGACCTGCGTTCGTGCTGACGACAAGACAACGATCCGCCCTCCTTGCAATCCTAAAGCATTAGCGTTACGTCGCCATCCTTGCATGCAAGTACGGTATCAAGAATATAGTCATCCAAGCCGATGAGCGATTTCTGCCAATAAGGCGAGGCCGTGTCGCTCACACCAATCTTTGGCACTGATCGGTCATACGGGCAATCCATGACCACAAAGCTCTTTGAGATTTTGGCCATTTTTTCACACTGATCGCTAAGTGTTTTTGCCGCTGCGGGGGCAAGGCTCAGCAATTTATTTTTGGCCTGCGCAAACACGGCCTTCTCAAAAACGGTTTGAGAATTTTCATCTGTCCACTTAAAAACCATGCCTATATCGATTCCTGTTTTTTCTCTGCCGACCCACGACCACGATCGTTAGAAGGCGAGAAGGAAAATGAACTGAATTTCCAGTCGAACTGGTACGCCGTTCGCCATGTAGTTTTCCAAAAAAGGCAGCCGTGTAATTCGGCTCCTGACCGAAGGATTCACGAGTGATCTTTTCTGCTGTCTCTTTGAACAGGATTTTGACTTTGTCCTTCAATTCCTGGTCCACTCTTCTTACTCCACTAAAGAATTGATCTACACAAACACAATGTTACTCACGGCATGACGGCAAAGTGAACTCGTTGCTGCATCGAACAAAGCGTGCACTATGGTCTCTTGGTCGATTCTATAAATTGTTGCTCACGTTCCGAAAGACTTAGCCGATTACTCACACGCGCAATGCGTTTCGGTTTTGCACAGGCGCACTCAATTTACGCCGCTCGCAGCTTTGCGGGGCATAAACCATGTTTGGCAAATTGCACGAGAACAAAGCTCTGGACAGTTGCTGAATCAGCGCCTTCAGTTCCTCGCCATTAGATGAAGTGAGTCATAAGCTTGCACAGCTTTTGCCGTCTACAAAGACAGTAGGCCCATCGCTGCCGCGATTGAACTTGAAAAAGGCCGCTTATTAACAGGATCCCCAAATCCGCCACGACCTGCCCTTTTTTGATGCGCCAGGTGAACGGCGAGCAAGACGCTGTCTGCTTGAGTTTTGATTCGTTAACGCACAAAACTCTATTCCAACGAAAAAAAGGAATCGAACAGGGTGACGCAAGCAAAAACGCTGATAACTCGCGTTTTCGCGTGAATTTAGGTGATTCAGAACTTAGCCAAATGTACGGAAATTTGAAGAATCGCATTTTGTTAATAGCTGATACCAGAACGCAACTAGCGCTTTGGTCTTCAGGAAAAACAACATGGAAAATTCAATCGAGTTCAAACAACTAATCAGACTGCCAGACACCAAACGAATTTTTGGCTACCGCTCAGACGCTAGCGTTTACCAAGCAATCAAAGACGGCCTATGCACTCACGGCATCTTGATTTCTCAACGCTCACGCGCTTGGCCGGATTCAGAAATCAAAACAATCGTAGCTGCACGCATTCAAGGAAAGACCGACGACGAGATTCGCGCACTGGTTGAGGCACTGCACGAAAAGCGCAAGACCGCGCTCTCCGATCTGGGGGTGGAGCTATGAAGACAGCATACGGGTATGACCGAATCACGCTTTGGACCGATGGGCCAGATATGGCATTCGCAAAGAAGATTCTTTTGCCTCATTGCGGCAACTCGCAAAATTAACTTTGAGCAGATGCCGTTTCAGCCGATGTATCAAATCAAAGTTGACCTGTTCCAACCTTCTTCGAAATGCCTGGAACTACTTGTAGAAGCGCTACGCCTTGGCACTGCGGTGATGATCACTTACGTGGAGATTGCGCAAGATCTACTCACGAATAGCGGCAAAGACGCAAGCCGATGGAAAGCGGAGCTTCTCAACTTGCTCGCATGCGCCATCAACGCAAAGCGGTTCGGCAATCAGAAGAAGGTGCAGAGAAAGGTGTGCATTACTTTGGTCACCGAAAAGATCCCAAGGTACTCGCGGTCTATCACGATAGGCCTTCCAAACTCAACGTTCCTCAAGCGAAGGGCAATCACAACCCGTGTCTTCACATCGAATTGCGCGTAACCGGCAGCGACACTCTAAATGCCCTAGGCATTGCCAGCATTGAGGACCTGATCCGGTTCGATCACGCGGCATTTTGGAATGAGGCACTGCGCTTTCACCGCATGCCTCGTCGTACAGAGCTCGGCCGCTTTCTGCCTCCAGCAACGAAGCGGCGTGAAGATGTCGGCGACGCGGCGCTTCGCAAGCGCGCGCGGGAATGGACAGATTCGAACAGGGATGAGCACGGCAACTTCATCCTCCACACCGCGCTGCTTGGCGAACAAGAACTGGTCCGCCGGTTCCCGCTCGTGTCGATTGACGAGTGGAAGAAGTCACTGAATTCAACACGCACTAAAGCGCCAGGTGAAGCAAGCGACTGAACTGGGCGCTACTGATATAGATAACAACTATTGCATAGACAAACACGTCAAACAAACACACCAAACCTGAAAACACTGCGTATTTACGCGTGAAACCCACAAAAACACGAGTCTCACGTCATTTGCATCGACACCAAAAACGTAACTACGCCGCGCTTTCGCCATCAACCAAACATCGGAACTCCTATGACTCAAACTAACTCGCATTTCAATGAAATTGTGACCACCGCCCAACAGCGCGTTGAAGTTTGCGCAGGCCCTGGCTGCTTAAAACCACCGCCCTCCTCGCCCGCATCAATCATTTGCTCGCCCTTGGCACACCGCCAGAAAGCATTCTGGTACTGACCTTCTCCAAAGCCGCCGTTGGGGTCATCCGAAGCCGAATGTTGGAAGTGCCCACCGGCGATCCCTGCAGCGACAAGCTGGAGCACGTACGCGTCATGACTTGTCACAAATTCAGCATCGGCGTCATCAAGTCTGTAAAGCCACGGAATGAATGCGGCCTGCTTTCTGAAGAAGAAGCGCAGACCCTACTCATCGAGGCGATTGCATTGGTCACCAAACGGTGTGAGCAACAGCAGATTTGGACAGGCGCATCGCAATCGGTGCGCAATCAACGCCTTGCCAATCTCAAAGTGCTCACCGACCACCTGCCTCGTGTTTCACAGTTCATAGAGTACGCCCGTGCGAGTCTTTCGACCATGCAGGACGTCTTGGATTCGGGCCGATTCAACCAGCTGGCCCCCTTTACGAAGGTGCTACCCGCAATCCGCGATTGCTACATAAACTTAATGAAGAAGAATGGCAACATCGACTACACCGGCACCCTCTTGCGCGCCGCGCGCTTACTAAGTAAAGCTGCCCGCCCGCTGCCTTACTCCCACGTGTTGGTTGACGAGTACCAGGACTGCAGCGCCGCACAGGTACAGGTACTGGCCGCATTGGCGCAAGAGCCCGAGCGCAGCATCATGGTGTTTGGCGATGGGGACCAGGCCATTTACGGCTTTTCAGGTGCAGCGCACACACCACTCAAATCCGTGCTGTCGGATGTAGTGGAAATGCCACTGCCTGTGTCACAGCGCCTGACCGCTGAAACTGCGGCTTTGGCGTCAGCCATTGCACACCACAGACCGACGCTGGCCATCCAGACTGAACGCACGGGCGAGAAGCCCCGCCTGGTGATGAGTCGGTCAATGCGCGTGCAGTTGCCCAAAATCGTCAACGCCATTTCATCCCTCATTGAAAGCGGGGTGCAGCCCAATCAGATTGCAGTTTTGGCACGCAAGAAAGCGCAGCTCCGGCCCGTCGAGCAGGCGCTATTGGCTAACAGTATCGATACAGAGCGCAAGGGCGCAACACGAAATAAGGATCAAGCTATTACGGTACTCAAACTGGTGAATGGAATTGAGAAATTGGCGACGCTTTCGCAAGCAGACGCTGTCGACCTGATGGCGCACTTTGTCGAACACATAAACCTGCTCTCCAATCGTGACCTTATTCGTGAAGCCGCAGTCTCATTCCGGTACGCGTTTCGCTCCCGCCCTTGAGGGCCGGTACATAGGGTGTGCAAAGGCGTATCTGACGCTATGCGGTGGCGCAAGAAAAAACAAAGAACTCCGCGATGACATCAACCGCTGGGCCCCCCTTTGCCGCGGTCGGCAAAGTGCGCGGGAGATGCGCGATTTCATCATTGGTGTACGCGATATCGGCATCACGACCAGCACCATACACGCGACCAAGGGTGGCACGTGGGAGCATGTTTTCATAGTGGGTGCGACGGAAGGGCTTCTCCCTGCGTACCAATCCGCCAACTCCCCTCCGCGCTAAACGAGGAGCGCAACCTGCTTTACGTTGCCGTAACCCGTGCCCGCCAATCAGTGCACCTATTTCACACACCCACCCGCCACGCCCGCAGTCGCCAACGCTTTAATGACGTTTCACAACTGTTGACCGGCCCGCAAGCGAAAGGGCTTTTAGACATCGAAAGGAACTAAGCGCCGGCCGCCGGAAGAGCCCCTCACCCCGCGGCCGGATCCGAATTTGGCGCAACAAGGTACGTAGCACTCAACCGCTTCAACTCCAGCAATAGCGCCAAATGCTTCGCCACCCAAACCGGGATCGGAACCCCCTCCTTGCGCCACCGCACGGGGGTGTTTCGGTGCAGCCCCGTCGCTCGACAAAAGTCAGCCACGCTCCAATCCAGTGCCCTCAACGCCTCATCAAATTGATCAACAGTCACCCCCCCACTCTACCAGTAAACAACATGTCAAAATGCCCGTAAATGTGTAAAATTGATCAATAGATACACATTACAGTTAACATAACACTGGTTATATAAAGTACGTTTTTAATAACCTTGTGGTTAACCTTAAGAAGGCCAATGATTTCAAACGGTTACAAAACCCGGGTAATTGCGTAAAGATTGGGCATCCTCATTCCGAGCGTTCTGTGAGAAGTTATCCACAGGGGGCGGATTTCACTATTCCTATTGGTTGGACATATAGAAATGGTGACATTGACTTAGACCAAAGCGTGTTTAGTGAATTTCAAGCCAACTCCATCAATTTGTCTTCTGCATTGAGTTGTGCCGATCCATGAATTAAAGCAAGCTTTGTTGAATATCTACTTCCGGCTGAGACAAAACGCGCCTTCCGACACAAATCGGAATTCAGTCGGCCGATTTGCAAATTCAGTCAGTCCCTATCTATTTCTTTGCTTGGTGACAAAACTCTCTGAACTCAGCCTTTACTGACTCAATTAAGTTGAACCAATTCAATGGCTTGCGTAAAATACTGTATTTTTTGAGTATACAACGAGCGAGCACCCTCATTCCAAGCAATTAACTCGCATGTCACGATAATAATTCTTAGGGTGACGTGCTAATTAAATACAAACTTTACATTGTTTAGATACTTGAAAACATTCGGGAAAAAGCCTACATTTCAGGCATGCGGGTAACCATCCCGAGCCCGCCTAAATATGAAGGACACAGGCAATGCAATTTGCTCACCTCAGACATCCAGAAGGTATCGATGGGAACTTGGTCGAGACCGACACCGTTGAACGCAACGACAAGTGGCGGACCATGTTTTTGGAATGCTTAGGTCACTACCAAATCATGAGGCGATCCCTGCCAAATATTGCTCCGTACGGTCTATACACCAGTGAAGTGACATCCAACCCATTGGAAGTCGCTCTGCTGAAAAAGCGCGCGACTGAGGCGGCGAAGAAAGCAGAGCGAATTGACCGACTCGGCACAAATTTAACGGCTTTGATTTGTTCACGCAAAAGCCGCCTGCAGACAGCCCTGATCAGTCTCCAAAACGGCCTGGTGCGCAGCCAGTACCGACTGGCGGCCAGAGTTCAGGCTTCCCTTGGCCCTCAATCTGTTTGACCATGGCAACCCTCACCCCCCATTCCCCTTCCTCCAAAGCCTTATCTTTCAGTCAAGGATCAGCTCAGCTCATGCTCTTGGCCAGCCTCGATGAACTGCGACAAGCCGGACTCGATCCGCAACTGCTGCGACCCAATGTGCGGTTCGCGGAAGTGGCGCGCTTGGGTGGGCATGGCCAGTTGCTCATTGACGGCCAAGCTATCACCCTGGACATGCCCGTCTACCAGGTGGACCTGGAGCAACTTGCACAACATGGCACGGCTGGCGTATCGTCGACATCCCCTTCTCAGGGGGATGCAGACTTGCCCGACGCCCAGGCCTTGCTCAGTGCCGAGCAAATGGCCCGCCACATGCAATGCACCCCGCCCGCAGTCTATGACCGTGAGAAAGCGGGCGAGTTTCTGGCGGTGATGCCGCCGGGCCGACTCAAGGGCCGCAAGTTCCCGGGGTTTCAGTTGCATCCGCGTCTGGACAAATCCTTGCTGAAAGAATTGATTGCCGCCTACCGCGGCCGTGGCGTCTCGCTGAACCAGCTCTGGTCGTTTTTGCGCACGGTGCAAAACGATCTGGAAGGCGGTTCCGCACTTGAGGTTCTGTTGGGAGACTATCCCCCAACCCTCAAAGCTCTCGACGAATCCCGGCGCCGGCGCTTCATCCTAGACATGGCTTTGGAGGACATCGCCAGGACTTATTGATGACTTTCAGCGAATCCTCTCTCCATGGCTCCCTGAAAATTGGGCAGGCCATGGCTCCGGTGTTGGGCTTGCCATCTGGCGCCCAGCTCCACCGACTGTTCCGACGGCCCGATGCCGACTGGGTCCCCGCACCGCCCGCGTACCGAGAGGGCCGCGTTGATCCTCCAAAAGGGCACAAGGAAGCGTTCGGCATGCTCTATCTGGCCGAATACACCGAAACTGCAGCCTTTGAGATGGGTATCCTCAGAATGATGCGTGACAGCCAGCGTCGTGAGCAAGTGGAACTGCAGCTGGATCAGCCCGATCCAGCGACTGGGGAAATGCCACTGCCCTTACAGACCGTCATGCACACTTTGCGTGAAGCCTGTCTGTTTGTCGATCTCGACCACCCCAGCATCTTCCGGGAATTCGGAGAAGACCTCAAAGCGCCCGTGGACCAATACCAGAAGTGGCAAGCCATCAGCTTGCGTGTGCATGAGCAGTTGATGCAGCACCAGGCTGAGCTGTTCGCACCGGTGATCGGGGTAACCTACGCCTCGCAGCACCGGGGAAGCACGGGAAGAAACTTTGCCGTGTTTGATGCCTATATTGAAACCAGCCTGTGGCGCGGGCAAGCCAGAGCATTTGATGCCGAAAGGGAGCTGAGTTTTGAGGGTCAGCAAGCCGAAGCGAGGCTTAAGGTAAGCATTTATGGGAAGACTTTGCAGGGAATGGTCGGTAAGGTTACCGTCTATGGGAAGTCCAGCTCAAACCGGGTTGGTCAGCATTTAAGGTCGCCGGAACATATGGATTCCCTATGGAGAGCGCGGTAACATTAGCTCAATATCCAGGCCAAGGTGAGCAAAATGTAGGGGGGGGGGTGCGGCAAAGGTTACCAGCATGGGAAATTCGTCTAAAGCATGGTTCGGGAGCCTTTCGGCTCACCGAAAGCCTGACTTCTCGAGGGATTGCCATATAAAAGTAGCCCGAAATTCCGGCTCAGGTGAGTAAATTGTTGGGTGCTCTACGCATAAGGTTACCGTTTATGGGAAAGATTTGGCTCAGTTTCAGCACCTGAATACGCATGTCGCCATTTTGGCGCCACGTGCTAAACTGAGCCCTCATCTCCAGGGGAAAACCATGGGCGCAGTCGTTGCCAAACAAGATCGGATTGGAGCTCGTGTGCCCCACGAGGTCTACGAGACGCTTTGCCACGCGGCCGAGCTGACGGGTGCGACCGTGAACCAGTTTTTGGTGCAAGCCGCTCTGAAGGAAGCACAGGCTGTGATCGAGCGCAATGAAGTGCTGCGCCTGTCATCGGGTGAATGGCGCTGGCTTATGGATTTGCTTGACAGTCCACCCGAGCCTAATGCCAAGCTCAGATCAGCCCTTGCCCGTTACATCGAAGCCAAACAAGACGATGCGGGTTCTACCTTTAGCTGGTAGCCATGACCGCAAAGGGTTTGACTGTGGTCGGCCCGAGCTCAATGACTGGTTGGCCAAAATAGCAAAGCAGCATCAGGACAAGGGTCTGTCCAAGACCTTTGTGGTCATTGACGAAGCCAACCCTTCCGTCATTTGCGCCTACTACGCCTTGACGCTGACTGAGATAGACAGCAGTTTGATGCCGGCGGACAAGCGCAGCAAGTTCCCCCGGCGAATTCCGGGTGTTCGCTTGGCCAGGCTGGCGGTCAGTCTTTCTCATCAGAAAAAAGGCGTGGGTGAATTGCTCCTGGTCAATGCCTTAGAGCGTGCAAAGCGCATTCATACCGAAGCCGGTGGCATTGGTCTATTTGTTGATGCCATTGACGAACATGCTGCGGCGTTCTATCGGCACTACGGTTTCGTGGCGTCACCTGAGCAGCCGCTGTTGATGTTCTTGAGCGTGGGTGCGATCTCTTAACTTTACTTTTTTGGGGAATGGGCAAAAATAGTCAAGCTCGTTTGACCTTTCCGAGGGCTTGGGCTCTTTTGGCAGAAAACCAGGCCTAGGTGAGCAAAATGTGGGGATTCTGCGGCTGTGGTTGCCAGCTGTGGAAATGGATTGGGCGCTGGCTTATGCCGCTGGTAGCGGTCGGTCAGAAAATACCTCAAAAGAGCAGCTGGATGCCAACATGGGGCACTGATTGGAACCAAGTTCACGCGACTCAGAGTCATAATTCTTCCAGGAGGGTGGGAAAGATTTCAAACCCCTATGGTTCAACAACGGCAACAATTTTCCGACTCGCCCAGCGGTTTAGTTCCACATGGGTTAGCGCGTCATGAACTTTCGCAGCACAGAAGATAAACGCTAATTGTTTGATTTCAAAGTAAACACTCATGTCTGAGTCTTTCTCGAAGATTGCCCCTTATTTATCTGATCCGTTCATTCTGGTCGGGTTCTTTATATTTGCAGCTCTATTGCTTACTCGCATGCTACTGAAGAGCGGCATGATTCCTCCGGTCGCAAAAAATACTGGGGGGCAAATCATCAAGCTAGTCCTTCACTACGGATTCGTGTTCGGACTAGTGCTTCTTTGTCTTGCATTCTTATACAAGTATCGTGTGCAAGAGTTGACTCACATGACTGTTGATGAATCTAAAAATCAAGTCACATATCGTGACATTTCCAAGCAAATTTCGGTCGCGGCAAAAGAATTCATAACAAGCTATCCTGCCAAGAATCCAATTGATGGCACATTAGTAACGGTCAAAGTGCATATCAGATACCCTCAGATTGCAGGTCATCCTGAGAAAAAATTGAAAGAAAGATTAACGACTTTCTAATGAATTGGTCTGGTGTAAATGCTGATCACCCTAGTGAGTACTTCGATCATGTAACGAACTTCAACATTGTTTCACTTGAATCAAATACCCTAGTTATCGCCTACGAAGATGGGGGCGTCTATGTTGGAGCGGCAACTAGCGCCACTATCAACAAAAATATCGTGCTTAACCTGCAAAATGGAGAGCAATTTGAGCTAAAGGATCTGTTCCGTGCAGGCTATCAAGAACCGCTGTACAAATTAGTGAAGGCACGAGCATTTTGTGACCAAGAAAGAAGCCGCCTCGCAGATGACACAGGTCCTATTCGAGAGAATCAGGAGTTTTTCTTAAATCATGGGGCTCTCGTACTTGTCTATCAAAGAAGAGAGATTTGTGCCGGTGCTGATGGTCCGACCTTCGTAACACTTGAGGGCATTGCGCTCAAGCCCATACTAAACCCCAATGGCCCGCTTGGCTACCTACTGTGAAATTGGCTTAGTGAGCCCATCCCCTCTACAGGGACTTCCAGTTAAAGCAAGAGCGGGTTTTCAACTTTTTGCATACCGACATTGAAAATCTGACCACATTCACCTTGTTTTACAAAATCGTCGAGTCTTAGTTTGTTGTCAATTCTTCATTGGAATATCGCCACTGGTTCCGATGGATAGCATACCGTATGCGGTTACGGTATTATTGTTGAGATGACGATATCCCTCACAACCACCCAAGAAAAGGTTCTTGCTTTCGTCGAGCAAGCGTCAGCACAGAGCAGCCTCCCACCTACGATTAGGGAGGTCGCGCAGCATTTTGGCTGGTCGAGCACGTCAACTGCCCAACAACACCTTGCAGCACTCCAGAAAAAGGGCGACTTGCCCGCACTCCAGGAAGCCCCAGATCGCTTCGAGCGACTGGGCCGTTACAGTGGCCAGTACGGTTAAGACTGTCGCGGTGCCTCTGGTTGGGCGAATCGCCGCGGGGCAACCAATTTTTGCTCTGGAAGAAAACGAGGAGGCTCTGCTACTTCCAAGGACTCTGTTTCAAGGGGATGGTCTTTTCGCTCTCCGCGTGAAAGGGGACAGCATGATCGATGCTGGTATTTTCGATGGCGACATTGCGGTCCTCCGGCCTGGACCGGACTTCTCCGATGGTGATATCGCGGCCGTTGTAGTGGAGGAGGAAGCAACGCTAAAGCGAGTATTCAAGACGAGACGCGGTCTGCGCCTCCATGCGGAGAACTCAGCCTACTCAGACCGACTTGTTACCTCGGAGCAAATTAAACAGTCTTTCCGATTGGCTGGTGTGCTAGTGGGCACTATTCGCCAATTTTCCTGACCATGTCTGCTCAACTTTCAGCTCGCGATCAACTTTTGGCCGATTCGGTTAGTTCCTTCGGTTGCCCAAGCATCGTGTCGCTCCGGGACAACCAGAAACAGACGCCGGACCATATCTCATACTTGGACTTGCTATCTGAGCAGGTGCAACGCGAAGCGGATCGGCTGCCTGATGCCGTGGCGGAGTTCCAAGGCAAGCCAGTCATGTATTTGATAGATGCAAAGTCAGGTGAACCAGATTTCGCAGACCGCATCGACCTGCAGCAGCGACTAGCAAACCGTGGCGACCATGCGGTTCTGGCGATTGTGCGGCCAGGAGAGTTGGTTATTTACCCACTAAATTTGGATCGGAAGACTCTGAACGATAACGGCCTTGGGTCGACAGTTCGAATCGCCGATCCGGATGCCCCATTTCTTTTTCACCAGATCGCCACCGGCACGCTGCCAGACTTGAAAGGCCAGCCTAAATCCCCTGATCCGGTTTTCGAAGAAATTAGTAGCCTGCTGGATAAAGCAGTGAACGAGTTGGTGCTCACTAAAAAATTAGATGGCCTTGCGGTTCTTTCCATGACGGGGCGGGCGCTGTTCTTCCGCTTCCTGGTTGATCGACGGATCGTGACGGATGATCTGATCAATGAGATATGCCCAGCGGCTAAAGGTGACCCGAGAGCTCACCGCCTGCAGAGGGTCTTTTCGTCACCCGAAAGAGCCGCACAGACTTCGAACTGGCTGGACGTCACATTCAACGGAGATCTTCTGCCACTCATTGACCCGCTGCCGCTAGATGCTTCGGAAGCGAAGCGAACGAAGGCTTATGTCGATGTTTACAGGCACGCCGACGATCAATCCAAGAATTGCATTTTCCAGCACCTGGAAGCTATTCTTCGCGGTTGGGAAAATGTGGAGGGTATCCAGCAGCCGTTGCTGACCGGTATTGACTGGCATCAACTCAATTTCCGCCACATTCCGATTGGTGTGCTCAGCCAGGTCTACGAGAACTTCAGTCACCGCGTAAATGAAATGGACTCCAGGGCTCGCTCGGTGCATTACACGCCGCGTACCTTGGCCAAGTTGCTTGTGGATGAAGCGCTAGCCGGATTAGAAACACCAGCCCATCAAGCAAAGATTCTCGACCCTACTTGCGGAGCCGGTGTGTTTTTGGTGCTTGCTTTGAGGGAGTTGGTTCGCCGCCGTTGGGCTGCTGATAAAGAGCGCCTGGGAGACAATGTTCGCCGCCCGAGCAAGCAAGTCATCGAAAGTATCTTGCACAATCAGATTCGCGGATTTGACGTGAGCGAGTCGGCCCTCCGGTTGGCTGCCCTGGGCCTGTACATCACGGTCATCGAACTGAACGAGATCACTACACCACCTTCCGCCCATCATGCGACCAAGGCACTGCAAGGACTGGTTCTGTTCGATCAACGCACCCCAGAAGAACTCATGCAGACTGGCTTCGTTTTAGGCAGCTTAGGTGAGGCTGTGGACGGCAAAAAGTTCAACGCTTTCTTTGATGTGGTCGTGGGGAATCCGCCTTGGAGCGTGGTTAACGATAAGGAACGCAGCAGTCCGCTAGATCGGGTTGGCACTGAGGTAGCCCGCCGTGTTCTCAAAGCCCGTGGCTTGGACGACGTCGCTATCGCCTACAGTAACCCGGGAGGCGTGCCTGACGTGCCTTTCCTGTGGCGTGCGGCGGAATGGGCTAGGCCCGGCGGTGTCCTAGCCTTCGCATTGGATGCGCGATTCATCCTCAAACAAACAACGACAGGCATCAGAGCTCGAAACGCGTGGTTCCAAGCCATGCAGGTTTCGGGCATTTTGAACGGTTCAGATTTAGAGAAAACGCCTGTTTGGGGAGGGCATGATCAGCCGTGGATTTTGCTTTGGAGCAAGAATGCGAAGCCTGATCTGGAAACGCAGGCGTTTCATCTCGCAACGCCCGTCAGAGAGGATGAGTTGGCCCAGCGCGGTGAATTTCGGCTAGATTACCAATCTGCCTATCAAATCACCGCCCAATCTGTTCTGGACAGTCCGTGGCTTTGCAAGGCACTTGCTATTGGCAGTATTTTGGATGTCCAGGTCATGGAGAAGCTATGCATGGCGGCGGAGGGCCAGTCAATTGGCAGTTTCTGGGCTGAGTTCGATTTGATCAGTGGCAATGGCTTTAGTCTAAAAAATGGAACTAAAGAGCCACCGCAATGGTTGCTGAAACTGCCGGTGATGGAGACCAAGGCAACAATGGCAGGGTCGCAGCTGCTTCCAGCACAGACTTTCGGCGAGTTGTATGGAAGCAGGAAAATCGAAAGTGCTCGTGCGGAGGCGCTTTACAAGAGCCCTCTTATTGTGATTCCACAAGCTCTTGGATCAGATGGTGATGCCCCAACAGGATTTTGTTTTTGGAACGACAACGTTTGCTTCTCGCAGAGTTACTTTGGCTATTCAGCTTTTGGACATGATGAGTATCGGCTGGTGATGTCTTTGTTGAACGTGCTCGTCCACAGCTCTTTGTTTCGTCACTTTTGTTACATGCGAAGCTCCAGAGTTGGCGCTAGCCGAAGCACTTTTCTGAAGGAGGACCTCGATGCCTTCCCTTTCCCGCACCTCTCCTACCTCAACGAAGACCAGCGCAAGCAGCCCTAGCGCTCGCCGACATGCTGGACTTGCGCGGAAAGAAAAATTTGCAAGCGCTCGATAGGTTTGTCGGTAGTTTGTTTGACCTATCGAAAGCAGAGCAGCAAGTGGTGGCGGACACAGTCACCTTCAACGGGCCCTATTCGGTCGTGCGGAAACAAGCCATGCATGCAGTGCCAGCAGATGAGGCGGCCACGTTCGTCCGTACGCTGGAGCTGGCTTTGCAGCCTTTTTTCGAGGCAGTGGGGCAGACAGTCAAGGCCGGGCTCGTGCCTCGACTAGAGGGGGATTGGCAACAACCCTGGGCTTTTGTCACGCTCCTCTTGGACGGCGATACATGGGTGCCTTCAGAGAAGCTCATCACCACCATTGTCGGTGAAGCGAGCGCCAGTGCCGCCAGTCGTGTGGTAATGCCAATGCCTGAGGGCGGCTTGCTGATCGGGTTGCTTAACAAACGTCGGTTCTGGACCCGAAGCCGTGCTCGTCTTTGCGCCTTGCACATCGCTGAGGAACATCTAGAGCGGTGCTTTCCTTGCCCGCTCGAAAATGAGCCTAGGCTTTACCCGTGCCGGTACCCGCACCTACCGCGTGCCTCATCCACGTCTTCAGGAGCGATGGATTGCCGCTGTTCATCTGGCTCTGGTACGGGCATTTGCGCTGATCCGGTCTGAAGGTCGTGATTTGGCAAATGCAGAAGAAGACGACATCACATTTTGGTTGGAGGACATGCTAGAGAATCGACTGATGTGTGACGACAGCAGCGATCTTGACCTTAGTTTCATTCGTAGTGTGACTCGCGAGAGCGCCACGGCCAACTATGACGAGAAAAGTAAAGGTAGAAAGCCTGATCTCGTATTCCGCCTTCAAAGGGAGCTTTCTCAAACCCATAATCGGGTGCAAGACTCTCTTTTCGCTGAATGCAAGCCTGTCGGCAATAAGCATCCACTGCATACACATTACTGTGCCGTAGGAAAGAAGACTTCAGGGATCGAACGCTTTGTGATCGGGGCGTATGCTTCGGCCCTGGAGCAGGGCATCATGATCGGCTATGCACGGGACAATTTCCGCATTACCAGCGACCTTGCTGCGTCACTTGCGGAGGAAAAAACTAGAGTTGGTCTGGGCGAGCCTTCCGCTTTGCTACGTGTGATTGAGGCTAACTGCCAACATTGCCAAGGCCTCTACCTCACCACACACAAGCGTCACTTTGCATGGCCGGACGGGAGGGGCGCCACACCTATCGATCTCTATCACTCCTGGCATGATTGTTGATGCGCGAGGTGTAGTCGTAAAACGTAGAACAAGGTAAAAGTGGGTCTCCCGCAATTTGTGTGACGGACCGGCTGGAGGTGCTGAACCACGCGGTATCGACCTCACTTCTGGAATATGGAAGTTGGTGCCACTGGCTGAGTGGATCGTTCGCGTGGCACCTTCTTCGAGTTGCCGCCGCTGGAGCCGCTGTCCATATGCGTGATGTTGGCGGCGCTTGGCTGATCATCCCATGTTGGATAAGTAGGTTGTTTTGTCCCGCTAGACGGTGACGCCTGGAGCGTCACACAAATTGCGGGAGAACCTCAAATATGACAGACAGCAAGATTGCAGTGGTTTTATACGACTAGCAGCGAGGGAGAGCGGGCCAAAGTGGGGGCTAACCAAACGGGTCAAGTCTGCGCGAAAATCCAGAGCGCTACTCACAAGTTCGGAGGTCAACAATGAAGATGATCATCGAGGCACATTTGGTTGACGACGTAGGGCAGACTGAACGCATCGAGCTTGCAACCATCAGCTGTGAACTTACAACGGATCCGCTGGGCATGAGTTTGGCCGAGGGAAAGGCACTGCTTTCACATGTGCAGCAATACTTGGTCAAATTGCAATGTCAAAGCATTGCTAGCGCGCACGCACACTGTGATCAATGCAACGCGAGGCTGACAATGAAAGGCTGGCATACGCGACAGATCCGGACAGTCTTTGGCACGATCACGGTGCGCAGTCCCCGAGTTCGACATTGCCGCTGTATGGAGAAAGCACCGGGTGCATCATTTAGCCCGCTGGCACGGGTAGTGCCGACTAGCGTCACGCCAGAGCTCGAATACTTGCAGGCAAAGTGGGCTGCGCATCTTTCCTACGCTACCGCGACTAGACTATTGAGCGAAACCTTGCCAATCGCCGATGCCATTTCAGTCAGCGGCGCCAAGCGTCGCGTACGCGCCGTCGCTACTGCGTTGGAGCAGACTTTCGCTCACCCGGAAAAGCAGGAAACCGAACTGCAACAGCCCAGTTGGCTGCCACCAATCACCGCGCTGGCAGTCGATTCGGGATGGCTCAAACATTGTGATCCGCCGCATCACCAGGGCCGTCATGTCAACCTTGTCGTCGGTCGTACGTGTTTTGAGGGCGGAGAAACGCGCTTATATGGCTATGTTCACAACCAAGTTCCGTCGGCAGCCAATCGACTAGATCTATTTCTGAGTGCCTGTGGTGTAAGTCAGACCGAGAGGGTAACGATCTTCACAGATGGTGCGGCAGAGTTCGAGAAGGCGGTGAAAGGCTCGCTACGGCCAATGTGTCGAATCCTAGATTGGTTTCACATCGCCATGAAGTTTCGTGCAATTGAGCAAACAGCGCTCAAGGACCCAGGCCTGCAGGCGCCAAATGGCCGCAGCATGCGGGACGAACTCGCATCTTGCAAATGGCTGGTGTGGCATGGCAAGGCTCGCAAAGCTGTGGCGCGTCTGATGCGCATGCATGATGCCTTCGGTCTTGTCCCGGAGGAGCGATTCCGTACGCTGTCATGGAATCTGCGACAGACGTTTTGGTACTTGCGAACGAATGACCGTTACCTGGTGAACTATGCTCGTCGACGCAACAAGAAGCTCCCCATCAGCAGTGCGATTGCCGAGTCAGCGGTCAATGAGGTTGTCGGCTGGCGTATGGCCAAGAAGCGCCAAATGCGCTGGTCAGATGAAGGAGCACATCTCTTGGCGCAGGTGCGGGTCTGCGAACTAAACGGTGAATTGCGACCAAGGGCGTTTGCCTTTCCTCAGCGACAGCCCAGACCTGCAAACGATCCCAAATGGGATGGGTATCTGATGCTCACGGCTGCCGCTTAGCCCCCACTTTGGCCCGCTCTCTTCTACGGGACGGCGGCTCCAGCGGCGGCAACTGGGCAAGGTGCCCAGGCGTACGATCCACTATGCCAATAGCACCGACTTCCATCTTCTCGGGAAACGAGGTCCCTATGGCGTGGTTCAACACCTCCAGCCGTGCCGTCACACAAATTGCGGGAGACCCACATTTACCTTCTTCTACGACCGGCTCGCGCATCACTGCCACATCGTGGAAACAGGCAATGATTCCTACAGGTTCCGCCACAGCAAAAAAAAGGAGGCCAAGGGGCGCATCAAGACGCGCGCAAAGATCAACCACCAGAAAGGACTAGACACGCAAGTGCAAGGCGTATAGTTATCCACAGTTGAGCTTCGAAAACTCAACCCAAGCCCCTAGCCAATATTCAGTTGCACCTCCTGGGGACAATATCCATTCGGGGCGAACATATGGCCGCCGAATGAATCTTGGCGCGTTCGACCAGTCGCAGGGTCGTCTCAGTTGGCGAAAGGCCCAGGGCCGGCTTAAAAGTCGGCAATGCAGCGCGGATGCAATCGAAGTATTTCTCCGCCTCGCTCCACGGTGCGTTTTCCTTCCACAAAGTCAGGAAGGCACGGCTGGCATCGACGACGCTGGGACTAACCTGCAGCGTCTGCAGGCCCAGTGCATTGAACGTGTCTTCATGATCGTGCAAACTGCCAACCTGGCCTGCATAACTGTAGAACTGGCTGATCTTGCCTGGCTGCGCAAACCTCGGGATCGTTTCGCACGAGGCACCGCTCCCTGGGTGGCGACCTGCATGGGCCTGGGAAAAGCTGTCCTGGAGCATGTGCAACAACGCCCCGATGGCGACCTTGTCCAGATCCCCTTGCGCATTCAATGATGCCGGTTGCGAACAGGTTCGTGGCAGTCATATCGCCCGGGGAAATAGTGCGCCAGTTTGGTCGTCGCCTACGGTGTGGATGAAACGATCGGTCGGGATGGTCTTGGTCGCAACGCCCCAGAGGAACTGCGCCCACATCCTCATCCGCTGCTGGGTTTCAGCCGCAGTTTCACCGTCGTACGCGGCCATGGAATGGAAGAACTGCAGGTCGCCAAAATGCGAGCGATAGAGCAAGTAGTCACCAGGCCCGAAGGCCGGTTGGCCAGGCTTGTTGGCGGTTCGCTGCTTGGCAGTTTTGTCGGCATCGGAAAACAGTCCTGTCCAGCATTTCGGCTGCGCCGTCGATCGCAGGGTGACCTTGGGGTCACAGTCTGCGATGCGCGGGGGCGATGCACGATTTAGTGCGAAGGGGGGATCGTCGGGCCAACGCACGCCGTATAGAAGCACCTGGTTCTCGCGAACGGCAACAGTCGTCAGGCACTGCGCCTCAGAGCCTGCAGGAACTACACAGTCGAGCGCGTTCAGGGTAATGGCTTCATGGACCGGACTCTTGATCACGCGGAAGTGCGTTCAACGAACCATTGACCTATGCCGTCAATGAACCTGCTTTCACAGACCCGTGAGTTTGCGGTCCACGTCGGTGAGCCGCGGAAGAACTTGAAATGCTGCCGCAACAGAAGGCAGCAGAACAGTCGCAATCAAAGCTGCAGCCAAGCAGCGTTTCAAGCTGTCAATTTTCATGCCCAGAATCCTTCGCAATATCTGTTGACAACATTTTACGGAAAAGGTGATGTGAAACCAATCGTAAATAGAAGACGGCGACTATTGCGAGGTTGAGAGCTTTCCAAGTGGGAAAACCTAAAGCCGCTTTCTGCACGCTTGCTCGGGGGAAAGTTAAAGCTTTCGCTGCGCATTCACTTGAGTCGCCGTGAGTTGACGCCGACCAATGGGATGGACGCCCCCACCTAAGCGGCATCGCAGTGTGCCAAAGTGGAGGTGTTTGCACACCCACTTGAACAGACAGGAGCGTCCGACATGAAAGTTAGCATTAGGCATCGATCTGGCAAAGAACGTGTTCCAGATGGAGAGTGGAACAAACCGGGGGCTAGCAACCTTCAGGCCGCTTTCAGCTCCGCAGGCTGATCAACGTTCATGCCTGGAAACCATCGACAAAACGTGTTCCTCAAGTCTTCGTTCAAGACCTGCACCCGTGTCTGCAGCAACAGGTGCGCGCCGCGCTGCGTCCATCGCATTTGCTGCTTTTTGACAAAGCGCTTGCTGATGACCTGGTTCACCGTTGATTCCACGAACGCCGTGGAAATCATCTCATCATGTCGGTACCGGTCACCATAATTTGGAATGAACGCTTCGTTGGCCAGGATATAGCCGCGCAGTTCCTTCACCGCCTTTTTGCAATTTCTTTTTGTTCTGCGGATTTGCCTCCAAAGTCTCCAGGTCGTCGTCCAGATCGTCCATTCGTTGCAAGGCGTGTGCTACGTTGCCATGCCACAGGTTCCATTTGACGCTCTCCAGATTTTTGTCTGTTGGCCAATACGCCAGGTGTTAGCGGATACCCGTCGTCGGGCTTGGAGTTCAGTATGCATGCCTTTGACCAACTGTGCCATGACCGTCAAGCGCATCGTGATGTGAAACCAATCGAGCAAATGCTCGGACTCCGGGCTGAGATAGGCCTGCATATCACGCACTGTATCGCCGCCATCAGACAAGAAACGACTTGGTTGATTCATCTGCAGGCCCTGTGACTTCAGGACCTCATGCAACCGGCGTTTGGGTTTGGTGTCGTATTTGTTGACGAAGGCAAAGACCTTGGCGCCACCGTCCTCGGTCTTATGCTCTTGCCGGTGATAACCTCAAACCACCCCTCGGTTCTGGATTTCTGATCCGAAGCGTGGACGTAGCCACCGTCCAGTCCGACGAAGAACGGTGGTCCTGGCGGCGGCAACTTCTCCCAGTCATAGGGGCAACCTTTAATGAACTGCACCTGCTCCTCGCCCAGTTCTCCTTCGAGACGTTGGGCCACTGCGTACTTGACGCCGCATCGACGTGTGGTTGATTTCATTTGCCAGCGGCAGGACTTCAGACAAGAGGTCAACACTGAGCCTGTAGGACATGAGTGACGCAAATTTGTCTGCAGGTAGCGCAGCTCCGGCGCACAGTGTGACGTGAGCAATTCGCTCAATGGACTCGAACTACGCCGACCGTGGCTCTGGTAGGGGCAGTCATACAGTCTGGGACTGTGGAGGTTGAGCTTTGCCAAACAAAGTACGGTAGACAACGGTGTGCTGTCCCTTCTTTGTGCGCGCCGCACCGCAAAGCGTGCAAATTTTGAACTGACTGAGGTACTGGTCCACCTGTTCGGCGACCATTGATTGCCGTACGCCATGCAACAGGCTCTTGGCTTCGGCCAGGAAAGGCCCACACCTGATGCTCGCAAGGGGCCACGCTGCAATTGCCCGACTTCCTCAATGACCCAGGTTTACCGTCTTCGGCTTCAAAGACCAGTTGTATGCGTACCTTCATCACCGTCTCCTTGCTCCATCCGCCACGCCGGATCGTTTGCTGAAAACTGCTTGAGTCGGTGATTGACCGCACGCTGGTCAAATTTGTCTAATTCCAGCCATTCCTGGAGTTCACCAACGTCTTCGATTCGCGCCCGGATGGTCGCCATGTCATCGTTGCGCAGTGATTCCTGAATATCTTCCAATAGCTCGAATTCCAGCATAGGATCTCATCGCGACGCGCCATGAATGCAAGGGGACCGCCACAGTCCTCGGGTGGTGCCCGGCGCTGGCCATCAATGCAGCGGGGGTAGGACTTGCCTTTGTCTAACGGCAATCGAGCTTCCAGGCGGACCGTGTGTTCCCAACAGTCGCCGAAGTCATATTCATAGCTGAAGCGTTCGTTCTTGCGGAATTTGAAATCGCTAAGCTTGACCAAATTTGGGTTCTTGAAAACTGATGCCACCGTCGTGTAATACACCATAGTCTTGGCCATGAATGTGGAACATGTTCAAATGCTCATCGCTCCAGCCGAAGGCAATTTGCAGGATGTAGTGCAAATCCGAGACTGAGCAGTCACTGCGCACCAGTAGGCGGCGCCAAATCATCGGGCTGATTTGACGAATCCACGCATGGAACTGGTAGATTTCAACCTCGACAGTCTTGGTCGTCGCCATGGTAGGGGCAGTTTAGCAAAATGGCAGCAATCCAGGCTAGATTGCCCAGCCCCCGGTTTGTTCC
>JADJBS010000008.1 GCA_016703665.1 Candidatus Defluviibacillus avedoerensis | reverse complement strand
CCCCTGGCTGGTGGAACAGATGGCTATACACGGGGTATCGACGGTGGTGTCGTACCAAGCCATCCAAGCCGCCAACGCTTCGGTCTGAAAGCTTTTCTCGTCCGCAGCTTCTTGCCTGTGGTAGACCAACAAGGCATACACCTGCGCCAAGGCGCGAAGCTCTGGACACAAAGTGACACCGTCCGGGGACGGAGAACGGGCACGCCAGTAATTGATGGCGGCCTCAATGTCGGTGATGTGAATGCCTGCCATAGGGTAGATGGATGCTCGGTGCGGAATCATAGCTTGGTGGACAAATGCTGCTCAATCTGCGCTGCTAGAACATACCCACAAAAATTAAAAGGCCATTATTACAATGATTTTGATAGCAATCAGTTCTTTTAAATAAAGCCATGCGGCATGATTCTTATTTAAGACAAGGTCAACGCTCATTTTTAACCATTTGTTGACATTGATAAAACTGTGTTTAAATCCGGCCACGAAGGGGAGTAGCTCCCGTCGTTTGCTGCACAGGGAGGCCCGTTAAGCGGTGCAGCTGCAAACGATATCAACCAGATCGTCAATACGTAGCTAAATGCTTCCGGTCTGGTTGGGCATATACCGCATGATTTCATGTCGAGCCAGACCTTCGATTCATACCCAAAATGGGTGTGGTCGAAGTGATGCTGGCTCGTGTCATCGGCACGAACCACGACTTGACCATGCCTGCTTTGGGTTGCATCGAAACGCAACTTAGGAGCAAGCTCTATGGAATTTATGTCTGCACCGTGGTGGTCCGCTTTATTGGCCATCATCCTCATCGACCTCGTACTTGCTGGTGACAACGCGATCGTGATCGCTCTGGCAGCCCGCAATCTCCCACCCCAACTGCAAAGGAAAGCCATTGTCTGGGGGACCGTCGGTGCCATTGCGGTACGCACCGTCATGACGCTGGGCGTGGTGTGGTTGCTCAAACTGCCAGGCCTGATGCTGGCTGGCGGACTGGGCCTGCTGTGGATCGCCTACAAACTGCTGGCCGACAATGGACATGAAGATGCGCATGGGCCGGCTGCATCCACATTTTGGGGAGCGATGAAGACCATCGTTGTGGCAGATGCCTTGATGGGGGTTGACAACGTGCTGGGCGTCGCCGGCGCCGCACATGGTGCGTTGGACTTGGTGGTAATTGGCCTGCTGATCAGCGTGCCCATTGTGGTGTATGGCAGCAGCTTGGTACTGGGCCTGGTGCAGCGCTTTCCGGTGATCATCAAGCTGGGGTCCGCTGTGCTTGCCTTTACCGCAGCCAAGATGATCGTCAGCGAGCCGCTGCTTGACACGCTGTTTGACGCCGCAGATTGGCCACAGACCGCCGCACGCTGGGGCATTTATGGCTTGTCAATTCTGGGCGTGTTGCTGGCGGGTGACTACGCCACGCGTCGCGCACATGTTTCCGTCTTGCCCCGGGACGCAGGCAATGCAGCTTCCTGACCATAGTTTTTCACAGCACAGATATCACCACAACCCCAAGGAGAAAGCCATGAACAAGTTCATTGTGTACATTGACGATGCCGAGCACACACTCAACCAATTACAGGCCGTGATGAGCAGTGGTGCACAAACCCACTGGATCCTGGTCGCATGCCCCCCAAGGCTGAGCCGCCATGCGGGGAAATGGATCAACCAGAGTGCTCGCAACAGTTGGCGCATGCGCTGGGCCGATGCGCTGTTTGACAGCCTGACCCCAGTGCTCACGGGCAGGGGGGACACAGTGCAGTCCCATGTTGCCAAGGGTGAACTGCTGGCATTTACCCAGAAGCTGCGCAGCTCGCATGCGCAGGCGTCTGTTCTGGACATGCGCAGACCCAAATTTGGCGCTGCGCTGGAAGCGGTCGTGCCAGGCCAAGCCACGGCAGAAGAGTCACGCTGGCAGTTGCCAGGCGCGGTGGTTGGAATGGGGGCCGTGCTGGTGTTGGCCGCCGAGTAGGCTGAATGGGCCTGGTGCTATGCTGGCGTCATGAAACTGATTGTCAAATGGCTTCTTTACGCTGCCGCCTTGCTGGCCGTGGCCCATTTTTACAACGGGGTTCAAGTGCAAAGCTTCGCTACCGCCCTGATTGCCTCCGCCGTGGTGGGATTGCTGAACGTGGTGATGCGTCCCATCCTCGTAATTCTGACGCTGCCCGTGACCGTGCTCACGCTAGGGCTGTTTTTGTTTGTCATCAACGCACTGACCTTCTGGTCCGCAGCTTCTTTGCTGGACGGCTTTGCTGTGCAGGGCTTTGGGGCGGCGCTATTTGGCTCGCTGATCTATTCCTGCCTGGGCATGGTGATCGACTCAGCGCTGGAGCGCCTGTTCGCGTGAAGCCTCCTTGATTTGCACTTCCAGTTGGCGCAAGCGGGTGTCGATGATTGAGGCATCAATATAGTCACCCGCCTGATTGCCAAGTCCTTTTTGCCGTGCGAACTCTTGCGCGGCCTTAAGTCTGTCCAGCGCACCGGGGTAGTCATACTTCACCGCTTGTACCTCGGCTTGCGCACGCAGCGCACGCAGTGGTTGCCCAGACGCCGATGCCAGCTGCGCCAGCTCATGCCACGCCTCTGCGTCGGACGGATTTTGGGTTACCCATGTCTGTATTCTTTGCAAAGTGCTGACCAGCAAGGGCTGGCCCGAGGCGCTGACAGGCAAGCGTTGCACAGCCTGCGACAACAACATCAGCTCGGGTCTGGGCAATCGGTCGATTGCGGGGTCTACACTCAGCAGCACCAGCGCACGGCGTGGCTCGCCTTCTTGCAGCGCCAGTTCAACTCCCAGCAATTTGGCAGTCCGTGACGCCGCGGCATCTGCTTTCACCTGCAACATCAGCGCCTGAAGCTTGGACTGCGCCTTGGGAAAGTCGCGCGACTTGGCAGCCACCATGGCAGCTGCATACAGTGCTGCCACCTGCCGGTGGGGCGCAAGCTCTCGAAACTGCGGGCTGCTAGCTTCGTCCACCCATGCCTGCAATGCGTCCACGCCTGGGTCTGCAAGCACCCTGGCACGCGCAGCCAGCATGGCATGGCCCAGCGCTTGACTGCTGCTCGTGATGACCTGCACTGCCCCTGCGCCCACGCGTGACTGCATGTCAGCGATCCGCTCGGTAGTTAGCGGATGACTGCGCAAATAGGGGTAGGTGCCGTTGTCATTCAAGCGGGACGACTGCTGCAGCTTTTCAAACATGCTCACAAAACCTTGCGGCTGGTAGCCCGCTTGTGTCATGACGTTGAAGCCAATGCGGTCTGCCTCGCGCTCCATGTCCCGGGAAAAATTCAGCTGGCTCTGTATGGCCGCCGCCTGGCCTCCGGTGATTAGGGCACCAGCCGCATTGGGGCTTTTACTGGCAGCCAGCGCCCCCAGTACCATCGCACCAATGATCCAGGGCATGTTGCGTGCCTGCTGTGTGCTCAGACGCGAAATATGCCGCTGCGTAACATGAGATATCTCATGTGCCAGCACAGACGCCAACTCGTCGCGGCTGGCCACCAGACCCATCAAACCCAGGTGGACCCCCATGTAGCCACCGGGCAGGGCAAAGGCATTGACGCTCCGGTCCCGGATCAAAAGGGTCACCCAGGCGTAGCGCTCCGCCATTTCTGGCGTGAGTTCGCCACGCAGCTGTGCTGCGGCCAACAATGGTGCCCAGATACCTTGCAGGTATTCAGAGAGCACTGGATCGTTTACATAGTCTGGGTCATGGTAAATCTCGCGGGCGATGCGGTCACCCAGTTTGCGCTCGGCGCTCAGGCTCATGTCACTGTGATCGCCCAAAGTAGGCAACTGTGCAGGTACAGGCAGGGCCAACAGCAGCAAGGCAGCGCTGAGCATGACGGCCGGCCAACCCATGGGCTTCATATTAAGAAACAAGCGAGAACTCCTGCGGTACTGAATCAGCCACGTATGATGCCCAATTCAAGTAAAGCCTGTGTAATTCCTTTTCCATAAGACAGCTTATGTCAGAACTCACCCATTTTGACGCCCAGGGCCAAGCCCACATGGTCGATGTGGCCGCCAAGGCCAGTACCCACCGCATTGGCGTTGCACAAGGTTGCATCCAGATGTTGCCTGCAACCCTGGCAATCATTGAAAGCGGCACCGCCAAGAAAGGGGATGTACTGGGCATCGCCCGCATCGCGGGCATTCAGGCCGCCAAAAAGACCAGCGATTTGATTCCCCTTTGCCACCCCTTGGCACTTACCCGAGTTGCTATTGAATTTGAAGCACAAAATGCAGATAAAACGCGCCGTGACACGATTGTTTGTCGTGCAACCGTTGAAACCGTTGGGCAAACCGGCGTGGAGATGGAGGCGCTGACCGCCGTACAAGTCGCGCTACTGACGATCTATGACATGTGCAAAGCGGTAGACCGAGGCATGACCATCACGGATGTGAAACTGCTTGAGAAGCACGGGGGAAAGTCGGGGAGTTTTGTGGCGGTATAGTTTTTTGTGCCCATGCGGCGTAGCTGTCTGGAAACGCCGCCCGGTAGCGCGGCATGTGAAACGCCAGCAAGTCATCCCGGCGCAGCACCACGGCGCTGTCAAGCAAGCGCTCAATCACCCTTGGTTCTGGTGAGAAATGCAGTACATCCTGAGCAGTTTGCAGATGATGTTCTGCATTGGCCTGGGTGAGTGGTGTGATGGCGAGTTCGGCAAACTGCACTTGCGATTTAAACAGCCATGAGTTCTGAATTCTGGCCAAGGTATTTTCGGCATAGGCCGCCGAGCGATTTTGTGGCGACAGGTAAATCTGGCTGATGCGGTGATAGTCCCACCCAACATAGAACAAGAATGCTCCGAATATCGGAGCGAAAAATTGATATCCAATATGCCTAAATGGCCTTTCTAATGAACCTCTATGGGTGACTTGCACACCGTCACCGACTTGCCTGGGCCAAAGCAAGGCGAGGCAAAGTAATACAGTTAACTGAAATGGCCCGTACCAGAGCGGGTATTCCAGCATGCTGTGCAAACCAATGACCGCCAGGATCATCCATGCCATTTGCCGCGAGGCATCCATCTCGGCCCAAGGACGCTGGCGCCAGATCGCATAAGCCACTCCACCACAGAGAATCACGGCCATGGGAACTCCCAGCTCCACTGCCAAGTGCAGAGGCAAATTGTGGGCATTGTCCAAAATGGCACAGAAGCGCTCGCCGGTATACAGGTTCACGTAGTGGGCATAGTCGAGCTCACCCCAACCCCAACCGAGCCAGGGTTTTTGCTGGATCAGGTCCAGGGCATTGGACCAAAGCGTCACGCGGCTTTGGCACTGGGCTTCTGCATCACTTAGTCGCGACAAAGCGCCCCAGTCTCCCCCCCACCGACCAGCCAGGCTGGGCAGCAACACGGACGCTGCAGCATAAACAGGCAGCGTTGCCCACGTAAATAACGGCTTGCCCATCTGAGCAGACAACCTCCACCGCGCTGAGATGGCCACAAGGAGTAAAAGTCCTAGCAGCCCCGTGCGTGACTGTGAGGCGGCGTTGCCTGCAATCAAAAGAAACCAACTGCCAGACAGCAATGGCCACCATTTGGAGCCACCGGGAGTTTTAAAGCTCAACCAGCGCCAAGCCGCGAGTCCGACAAGACAGAGCACGGCAAAGTGATTTCTTTGTCGCAAATTGGCAAACGCCTCTCCACTGGAAGCGCTAACCCAGGGCTGTAGCCCAGCAGTCAAATCAAAATATTGCAAAAGTGCCATGATGCAGCTCAAGCCAGCCGCAAGCAACCAGCCCACCGCCATCCAATGTGCTGGGAAGCGGTTTGCCTTGGGAGCAGGCTTGATTTGGCCAAGGACACCCAAAATACCCAATGCAGCACCACAAACCAAGCTTTGCATCACAGATGGCGATGGCCCAAGTGAAAACGTCAGCAACCACGGCAACGCAACACCCCACATTAAGACAGCTTGTGTCAAAAACCGTCACCTTTCAAATACCCCAACACATGGCCCGATGGGTTGAGAACTGCGATCCAGTCTTGCCGGGCAATGATGGGCAGGTACCTCAAATCAACTAACTTGGTACCAGACTTACCGACGATCTCATTGAGCGGTGTTGCTTGATCAGGATACTTCCGCAAGAAATTCTCAAAGCTCTTGGCATGCTTCATGTTTTGAAGGGCCTGCGCGCTATCGTAGGTGACGAAGTATTCTGGGCGTTCGCCGTAGTCGCGCCCACCTTGCACCGATTCAAACATCACGGTCTCACGCTCTTCTTTATTGAGGGGACGCAAGCCTACGGTGAGGGGGCCGTTCCACAGTTTTCTCTGCAAGTGGTCAGGCAAGTTTTTGAGTGAAGTTTCGTCAACCTGATGCGCTGAGATCACCTTGAAGCGATCAATTTCCGCGACCAAGTACAACGGACGAACCGTCCACACCGTCCACACACCATAGACAAGCGCCGCCATTTGCATCAACCCAACCATGCCCATGTCCAGCGCCAGCTCGCGCCGGGATTTCTCGGGGTTGAAAAGCACCAAGGTAAGAAGTGGCCCACAGACCACGTCTACCGCAATGACCAAGAGGAACAGCTCGCGCCCGCCAACCATCTCCCGGAACTCGCCTGGAAACCAAATCAGAAATACGAGTACAGCAGACAGTACGGCGACAAAAACGCTCAAGCCCAGATGCAAAGAAGATACTCGTGCGGCAGATTTCAGTCTTTCGGATTTCATAGGGCCTCACAAATGCAAAAAAGGCACCGAAGTGCCTTCCTTTAGGGTTTCTAATTTCGCTTATCTGAATCAGAAACCTGTGCAGCAGACGCTTAGAAGCGGCAGTTTGCTGGTACGTACTTGTGCAGATCAGATGCCACCTTGGCAGTTGCACCGGCAGCGATTACAGCAGCACGCGTGTTACAGGCCCAATCAACGTTGTTACCCGCCGTTATCGCGGAAGCAAGCGTATTCAATGCAGGATTAAGCGTTGATCCCGGTGTCAGCGTAATAGCCAAAGCTGGTACGCCAACAGCTGCATTGAAAATAATACCAACGCGGCCATCACCAGCGACAGGAACGGCTGCAATGTTAGCAATGGAGATGCCAGTCACATACTTGGTTGGTGTGAAACGATAGCCAAAATCATTGGCTGGCGGGTTCACCGAACATGGTGATGCGCAACCCGTCAATGCAACCCCTCCGCGGGCAGCAAAAGTTTCGGTAATTGCCAGCTTGGCGGCACCGGCCAAGTTCAAGCCTTCCGTGACACGGCTACGGATGGTGTAGTCTTGGTACGCAGGCAACGCAATGGCAGCCAGAATACCAATGATCGCCACAACGATCATCAATTCGATCAGGGTAAAACCCTTTTGCAATGCACGCTTCATATAGACACTCCAATAAGTTGATTGAGGAACCTTGTATCTATCAAGACCCGTGCCAGCTCTGAATGGCTGGTTTATCCAAACATTTGTGGATACACGTTGCTCAAGCGAGACAGAAACAGAGTTTTAAATGACATTTTTGTCAGCAAAACTCTGACACGCTTGTCAGAGAGACATCTTTGTCACGCCTATTTGATGCAAACTGAGCGGACTTGCTTCAAATCTGTCAGGCCCATCATGACTTTCTCCATGCCATCCATCTTCAGGGTTCGCATGCCGCTCTCCAGGGCTGAAGCAAACAAGTCGGCCACACGGGACCTCTCCTGAATCAATTTCTTGGCGTTGTCATCAGCCACCAACAGCTCATGCAGGCCGACGCGCCCCTTATAGCCGGTTTTGTTGCATTTTTCGCAACCCACCGCCCGATATAAAATCGCTTGGCCATCCTTGCCATGGGCGCTGATCCAACTGTCCACCAGTTTTTGGGCTTCGCCTGCAGGATCTTTCTGCCAAGCTGAAGTGTGACGCAATTCGTCTGAGTATTCGGCTACAAAAGTCTTCAGTTCTGCTGCGTCTGGCACATAGGCTTGCTTGCAGTCGCACAAACGCTTGGCCAAGCGTTGGGCCAGAATACCAAGCAACGCATCGGCGAAATTGAACGGATCCATGCCCATGTCAAGCAAGCGGACGATGGACTCGGGGGCCGAGTTGGTGTGCAGTGTGGAGAACACCAGGTGACCGGTCAGCGACGCTTCCACCCCCATGCTGACTGTTTCTTTGTCTCTCGATTCTCCCACCATGATGATGTCGGGGTCGGCTCTCAAAAAGGCACGCATAACCAAAGCGAAGTCAATCCCGGCTTTTTTGTTGATCTGGACCTGCCGCAAACCTTTTTGGGTAATTTCGACCGGGTCTTCTGCCGTCCAGATTTTGGTGTCTGGTGTGTTCAAAAACTTCAGGATCGAGTGCAGCGTGGTGGTCTTACCTGAACCTGTGGGACCGCAAACATAGAACAGCCCATAAGGTTTGCTGACGGTCTTCTCGACACGTTCACGGTTGTGCGGTGTTAATCCGAGTTTTTCGAGAGGGATAGGCTCACCTGCAGCCAGGATACGCATGACCACGTCTTCAACACCACCGGCTGACGGGATGGTGGCCACGCGCAGTTCAATATCGAGAGGGGCATATTTCTTGAACTTGATTTTGCCGTCTTGCGGCTTGCGGCGTTCTGAAATATCCAAGTCGCACATGATCTTGAGTCGGGTGACCATGGTCTGCCTGAAGTGGGCAGGCACTTCCACATATGGCACCAGACTGCCATCAATCCGAAACCGGATACCGGTTTTTTCTTTGCCCGGCAATGGCTCAATGTGAATGTCGGATGCACGCTGAGCGTAGGCATCCAGGATGACTTTGTTGACAAACTTGACGAGTTCGTTGTCTGCAGCGGCTGATTCCAGTGCGTCCTCTGAACTCGTGTCATCGTCGGCTGGACTGAGGTCTGCCAGCATCTGATCTATGGTTCCGCTGACAGCTTCAACCCCGTATAACTGGGCATAAGTCTGGTCAAACTCTGCGCGCGTGGTCACGCGGTAAACGTATTTGGCAATGCGCGGATAGATCTGCGCTGCAACCCTGGAAGCCCTCACAGCCTCGGGGTCAATGCACATGATGACCAAGCCGTCAGATGTTTCCTCCAGCGGCAACCACAGTTGCTGTTCGATGAAATCGCGCTTTAGCTTGCCGTGCAACGCATCAATCTTGATCCGTGTAGCCTGAGCTGGCTCGTAGGCAGTGCCAAAAAAACGGGCAAGCGAAAGGCCAATTTGGGCCAGCGTGACGCTGTGGCGAGAAACAAGGATTTGCTCAACATTCACGCCTTCAGCGCGCGCTTGTTTCTCGCAATCAGCAAGCTGATCCGATGTCAGTACCCCGGTGCTGACCAAGCCATCGTAACGCGTAGCCTTTCGGCGTTGCTCTTCGGAAGCCTTCAGGACTCGTTGACGGATTGCCGTGGCCAATGTTTTACATAACTGGGCTGCGCCGTCGAGATCAAGGTCTCCAAAGGGTTGATCATCCCTGGTGTTGATGAGTTGGAGCACACCGTAAAGGTCCATGCCGCTGACGATGGGCACCACCAGCATCTGCTTGGTACGGTAGCCTGACCGTTTATCAACTTCTTTCAGGAAGTTCAGCGTGGAATGGATGCGCAATAGCACTTCGTCATCATAAACATCTGGAATGTTCAGGATTCTTTTGCTGAATGCGCAGTAGCCCGCCAGGCTTTGGGCGCTGATGGGAAGCTTGAGTTCTTTGCTGGTGTTAAGACCCGTCTTGATTTTAGAAATGATGGCCGTCCGGTCCTCATTGACTGCATACAAGGTCATCCGGTCAGCGTTAAACAATGCGCAGATGTCGGCACTGACCTCCAGCATCAGCTGGTCCAAATTATCCGTTTCGTGAATGCGTGTGGTGACATGCTGCAATTGCCTAAAGAAATTCACTTCAAAGGCAGCATCATTTTTCGCAACGGTGGGATCAGGTACTTGCCCTGTCTGCCAAGCAACGGTATTTGACATCACAACTCGAACTCCTGCCCCGCACGCAACCAGCGAATGTCGTGCTGGGCGTCCAGTCCCCGGTTAGTAGTGACATCGAATCGCTGGATTTCAGCCATGATCTGATCCGTTTCAGCAGGCTTGGTATGTGTAATGTAGATCGGAAAGTGCTTGCTCGGGCTGATGTTGTCCAGTTCGGACGCCAAGGATTCTGGCGATAGATGCAAGCTACGCTGGGCTAGGTCTTTTTCACGGTTACTGAATGCCGTCTCTATCACCAACATGCCCACATTGAGCTGGTCAAGCCGCGCCCAGAAAGCGGTGTTGCGTTCTGTGTCTCCCGTAAATACCCAGCATGCCCCGCCATGTGAGACAGAAAATCCACATGCGGGCACGGTATGAATCGCTGGCAGCACTTCAATCAGCTTGCCACCCAAACCCAAGAACTGACCAACGCGTATTTCACGAAACTGCACAAATGGCGCCTGCGGCGAAGGAATGCGGGTGAAGTCTGGCCAGATGATGTTGTTGAAAATATGGGCTCGCAGTGCTTCCAGGGTTCCGGGCAAGCCGTATACCTGAATGGGGCTTGTACGGCGAGACGCCACAGAATCCACCATCAGGGGCAGCGCGGCAACATGATCCAGATGGGAGTGGGTCAGTAGCACATGATCAATCGTACGCATCTGCTCCAACGTGAGATCGCCAACCCCTGTGCCTGCATCAACCAGAACATCTTTGTCGAGCAAAAAGGACGTGGTTCGGCAGTCTGCGGCGATTGCCCCTGAGCAGCCTAGAACGCGCACTTTCATAGTTCAAACCACCCTGGTTGATGAAGACTTACTTGGTTTCGAAATTAGTCGCGCCGTCCCATTGCGGCTCTAGCACCTCTCGACGCAAGCTACCCAGGCGCTCCTGATACAAATGGTATAGATATTTGCCATCGTGCAAACGTTGAATATTTAACAAAAGCACGTCGCATTGCTCCCAGTCCTGCGCTCTGTACGCCTTGATGAATTGTGCCCAAGTTTTGAGTTCTGCTTGCTGCTCCGGGCTGGTCTGGACGGTAAGCCCCCATGGCGAATAGATACTGACTGCCTCCTGCTTACCCTTGACGCGAACTTTGTCCAACTCTTGCCAAGCGTAGTCCGATACCTGTTTGCGTGTGCTGGCACTCACGACAATCTCAACACCGTAAGTCTTGGACAACCCCTCCAATCTAGAGCCCAAATTAACTGCATCGCCAATGACCGTGTAGGCTTGCCTCTCTTGTGAGCCCATGTCGCCCACACACATCATCCCGGTATTAATACCGATGCCAATACCGATTTCAGGCAAACCCTTGGCAAGATGGGTTTCATTGACTGCCTTGATAACCTCGACCATCCGCAGCGCTGACTTAATGGCAAGTTCGGCATGATTCGGAAGACCAACTGGAGCACCCCAAAAAGCCATTACACAGTCGCCCATGTATTTGTCAATCGTGCCACGGTTGGAGCGGATCACATTGGTCAGCCGACTGAAAACATCGTTCAAGAGTTGCTGCAACTGCAAGGGCTCCATCTTCTCTGACATCTTGGTAAAGCCGCGCATGTCACAAAACAGAACGGTCAATTCCTTGTTGGCTGCAGCCATGCTGTACCGTTCAGGATCTTTGACCATTTCGTCGACCAGTTCCGGCGGGACATAGGTGCCGAACAGGCGGGCGAGTTCTCGCTTGGAGCGGCTCTCGACAAAATACCCGTAGCTCATATTAAGGGCGAATGCCGCAATGGCGGTGAGCAGGGCTGACGCGAGTGGCAATACCAGTCCTGAGGACCAATACAGAGAAAAGTTCAGCCCCACTACTGATAACACGACCAACGCACTCAGCATCACGGCCCGTGGTGCCGACAAGCGCGGTAACGTAAATGCCAACAACAGGCCAGAAACAACCAGTACCAGAACTTCATAACCCAGTCCATAGTCCGGCTTGATCAGTATTTTGCCATCCAACATGCCAGACAAGACATTAGCATGGGTCTCGACTCCTGGATAGGCCTCTCCTACAGGGGTAACTCGCAAATCCAGCAAGCCAGGAGCAGTGGTACCCAACAACACTATCTTGCCTTTGAGTTGACCTGTGGGAACTACGCCACTCAACACGTCTGCGGCTGACACATAGGTGTACGACCCACCTTGTGGTCCGCCAGGCCCTCTGAACGGAATCAATGTGGCAACACCTTCCGTGACAGGAACAGATAGAACGCGTCCATCACGCTCAAGTTGAAGGCTGTCTAACCCCACATAGCTGCGCGGAACCATCCGCTCCTGCGGAAACCCAGGCTTCACGACAGGATCGCCTGCCATCATGCGAAACATGCCCAGTGCTAGGCTCTCATAGTATTGCTTTTCATATTCGGCCAGCATGGGCAAGGTACGCACCATGCCGTCATTCAGGTTGGACAACACATTGAAAAACCCGGCCTTTGGAGCAGCTTTGGCAAGCGCATCAATGTTGGAGCCAAACCCAGTCCAATGCGATGCATTGATCTGCCGCCCCATCAATGCCTTGCTGTCCATTACGGACGCAGGCAGCACGCCAGATTTTCGCCCTCCCCGGTCGCCCGTGAAGTAATAGCCCAGCACAATGGGACGCCCTTCAAGCGACTTGGCAAACAAGGCGTCATAGTCCAGCGTGGTTTGCAATTCAGTCACACGCTCACTGAATCCAGGCTGGTGCTTCAGTTCATCCACAGCCAGTGCCTGAAGCTGCTTCAGGCCTGAGCTTTCGTCAGGCTCGGCAAATACCACATCGATGCCAATCAGGGCAATCTGGTGCTGATCAAACAGGTTGTCAAACAGCTTTGCCATCTTGTTTCGGCCCCATGGCCATCGTCCAACCTCGGCAAGGCTTTTTTCATCGATGTCAACAATCACAATGCGATCATCAAGTGTCCTTGGCATGGTCGCAAGCAAGCGGGCATCGTAAATAATGTCATCCAGCCTGGACACAATACCGATGTTCACAACGCCTAAGGCGTGCATCAAGGCCAGAAGCAGCGGAATCAGGGTGATCGCGATGCGTTGCCAGTGCCGGGCGAATGCTTGCATGGCAACTCGCTGACCGATTTACTTGTGCAGAAACTGCATTTGTGTCCCGGCCAATTCAATCACGTCCCCATTGTGAAGAGGCGAAGGTTCGACATCCACAGGAATGCCGTTGACAGTTGGCTTGGACGTACCCTCAACATGTGCAATCACGAAGCCATTCGGGCGACGGGTGATCGCTGCGATGGCAACACCTGGTTTTCCAATGGTGGTCACAACCTTAACCAAGTCAACCTGACGTCCTGTCGCGGCACCTGATAGCACTTTGATCGCCGCCGCAACAGGCACATCCAGACCACCATGCACAGGCGCGATAGGCACAGGTGCAGCAGCAGGCATCGGGGATTTTGCGCCCGGCTTGATGACCATGGTTTTCTCGTAACCAAAACTGGTATCGCTCTGGAACTTGATCCGGTATTTCCCGATCTCGATCACGTCCTCACTTTGCAACAACTGCTTCTTGATGGCTTTGCCATTGATGTAGCTGCCATTGGTACTGTTGAGATCCTCCAGGTAGACCTCACCTCCCATCATCTGCAGGACGGCATGCTCCCCACTGACGGCCAGATTGTCAATGACCACATCGTTGTAAGGCCGCCGCCCGAGTGTGGTACGGTCCTTCGTGAGCTGAACTTCCTTGATGACAACACCGTCGATCGATACGATCACTTTCGGCATGGTCTACTCCTGTCGCTTTGTGCAATTAAATTGAGAATTCTCATCATTTTCCCAGCAATCTGGACATCAGGCCACGTCGCTTGACATTGCTGGAGGTTTGGGCCAACAAAACCGAAATATTGTCTCTCCCCCCGTTGGCGTTGGCCGTCTCGACCAAACGGGCTGCCTTCAGATCAAGGGACTCTTGCAAAGCAAGGATTTTGGCAATTTGACTGTCACTCACCATATCAGTCAGCCCGTCAGAACACATCAGGTAGAGGTCGTTCGGTTCTAGCGGATGCTCATGCGCCTCCAGTGCAACAGACTCCTCAACGCCCAACGCCCGGGTAACCAAATTCTTGTTAAGCGACACTGCAGCTTCTTCAGGAGTAATCAAACCAGCGTCCAGTTGCTCTTGAAGCAGTGAATGATCGCGGGTAATCTGGTAAAGCTCCCCGCCTCTGAAAAGATAACAGCGTGAATCGCCCACATGACCTACGATGACGCGAGTTTCCTGAAAGACAGCCAGGACCAGGGTGGTACCCATGCCTGCGTATTGAGGATTGGTGTTGGCAGAATTGAACACCGCTCGGTTGGCGTTGTCCACACAAATTTCCATGGCGCGCTTGACTTCTTTGGCTCCTGCACGTTTGCCCACTTCAGATAACCAGCGGACCAGCTCGGTCTTGATGAACGTGGTGGTCATATTGGAGGCTATCTCGCCCGCGTTATATCCCCCCATGCCATCAGCCAATACTGCCAAGCGAGTTTCCGCGTCAAAGGTAACGGCATCCTCGTTATTGTCCCGTAGCAGCCCTGGATCACTCAGCGCGCTGAACTCGTAAAGAATCATTGTCGGATCAGGTTCTTGCATCGCGGAAAGTCAGTTGCGTGGTGCCTCATCGGGCGTGGTGTCCTGTCTGGGCATCACAACGGTACGTTCACCTTCAGACGGGGTGTCTTGAACGGGAATGGCAGTGGTAGAAGCAAAATTGACAGCAGACTCACTCTTTAAATCAGGTGGTAAGGCTACCTGGGCTTGCCCAGGCTGAAGCATTGACTCTACACCAAGCGAGCGAAGATCGCTGGCCAGTTGATCCCCAGTCTGATAACGGCTTTCAACCTGCTTGTGAAGCGCAGTCGCCAGGATACCGGTCAAACGTCCTGGTAATTCTGGCCGTATAAACCGGATATCAGGTTCAGCCTCATTGGCAATTTTGTACATCAACTCTGCCATGGAGTCACCCCGGAAAGGTAAAACACCCGTCAGCATCTGAAACAGCATGACGCCCAAGGAATAAAGGTCTGAGCGCCCGTCCACCCTTTTGCCCGCGATCTGCTCCGGCGACATGAAACTGGGTGTCCCCAGAACTAGCACGGTCTTGGTCTTGCTGGAATCAGTGATACGGGCAATGCCGAAGTCAGTCACCTTGACGGTGTCTGTTTCAGGCTCGTACATGATGTTGGCAGGTTTGATGTCGCGATGCACCACGTTTTGTTTGTGTGCATAGGCAAGTGCATCGGCGACGCGGGCGACAATGGAAAGCACTTGCGGGACGGGCAGCAAGCTGCCATCTTTGCAGCAGTTGACCAAGTCACGCCCCTTGAGGAACTCCATGGCAATGTAAGCCAAGTCATGTTCTTCACCAGCGTCAAAGATGGTCACAATATTCTGGTGCTGCAGACGACCTGCCGTCTCCGCCTCACGGAAAAAACGCTCACGGGCATCATCCAGAGCGTCTCCTTCGAATTCCTGCCCAAGTGCCATCGTCTTGATCGCCACAACCCTGCCAATTTTGGGATCTTTGCCAAGATAGACGACACCCATGGCACCTTTGCCGAGCTCTTTTTCGACCTGGTAGCGGCCCAGCATGGGTTTTTCGACCGCGCCACCGTCTAGCAGCAAAGAAGCATTGCCTGTGCTGGAGCCTCCCAACATCACAGTCTCGGAGAGGTTCTTGACCCGCGTGATTTTGGTTTTCAGGTCTTTGTAATTCTGATTCCACTGCGCCATGTGCTCGTACACGGCTTGTGCTTTGTTGAACTGACGCTTGCGCTCAAAATCCAGCGCCAGATTGTTCAAATTTTCCATCAGCGCATCACTCAATGGCGCGCGGCGGAAACGGTCAAAGGCCATATCCAGTTGCCCCTGTCCTTGGTAGGCTAGGCCCATCATTCGGTTAGTTTCTGCCGACTCTTCATCAGACTTAAGCTTGCCTGCTTCTGCCATCAAGAAGCGCTTAGTGGTCAATCCCAAATGCCCAAACACCAGCAAAGCAGCTGGCAACACCAACTTAATCCAGATGGACGATCCGGCCAGCAGGCCAAATTCTGTTCCAAGCAATATCGCGAGCAGGGTTGCAGTGGCAATGGCTGCTGTCCCTGCAGACAACCGCGGCAACCCAGCAATCAGGTAGGCTGCAACTACCAAATAGGCGACCAACGAAACGTATGCACCCCAGGATGGCTCGGCAATGAAATGCTCGCTGAGTATGCTGGATATGATGTGTGCAATCGTTTCAACTGGCGTCAAGGCCGAATGCCCTGGCACAGGGAACTGCACCCCGACCCCGGCGGCCGTGGCACCAATCACCACAATCTTGTCCGCGTATTTGGATGCCGGAATCTTGCCGTTCAAGACATCAAAAAATGAATCCACCGCAAAAGCGGACTTACCCTCTTTGGCGCTGTAAAACTGGGGCCTCATCAAGGCCCGCTCGTCAGTCCGGATTCTGAGTTTGCCAAGTTGCACGGAATCACCAGGATTTAGCCTAATGTCCTTGGTGTCCAGGTTGAGGCTCTTCATGGCCGCAATCAGTGCCATAGACGGCACATCCTTGCCAAAATAGTTCACCAGCATCGGCTCGACCCGAAGAGCGCCATCCACATCATTGATTTGGTTCATGTGCCCCATGCCAGCGGCTGCGTGTCCAATGGCGTCCATCGGAAACTGGGCTTTCGAGGCAGGCCAGGAAAAACCTCCCTGGTCATCAACAGTGCTCTTCAACGCAAAGGCGGGCATCTCAATGTCAGCACGCCCCAGCGGTTCCTCCAACTTGAAATTGCTGCCAATCAGAACATTTCCCGCCCTGGCAATACTATTGGCAAGGATTGCATCTGTATCCAGTTTTTGCTCAGCTTCATCGATGATTTTGAAAATCGCTTCGTTAGCTGCGGTAGGGGTATCACCCGCTGACGCAGCCAAGCTTTCCTTGATTCTGCGAACAAATCCCAAACCTCGATCACTCTGTGGTTCAAAGTAAAAAACCGTATTGGCTATTACCTTGACTTTCGCTGCGGCCAACAGATCGATCATCTGAGCCTGAACATCCCTCGGCCATGGCCAGCGACCAATGTTGGCGATGCTCTGGTCATCAATGGCAATCACGGCAATGCGATCTGATGGCTGACGGCCGTTACTGGTGCTGGCAAAGTCATAGAAGCGCCGCTCCAGGCCACCAGTCAGGTCGCTGATCTGGTGCAGCACCAGCACAGCAAACACGATCAGGGCACCGACAAACCAGTCAGTACGCCAGAATTTGCTCTTATTGTTCGCAGTTGTCGAACTCACTGTTCCTCTTTCAAATTTCGCGGTTGTTCACGGGCTTCAAGAGGGCTTAACTATACGGGGTAACGCCAGCAGTGGGGCTACCTAATCGAATGGTAATTTATCACGTCTCTTTTTTTGTTAAAGGGCGTCGAGTACCGCTTCATCTTGGCCAGCATGCTGACGAAAAAGGCCAACCCCGACGGGGCCTGGCCTTTTCAAGTCACGAGGCTGCTGCACTTTCGTTGTGTCGCTTTTGCAGCAATTTGCCAACGCCCACCACAAAGGCCGCGCCTGCAGCGGCGGCGGCATAGTGCATCCAGGGACTGGCAGCCACCATTTCTTTCAAGGACACATCGGATACCATGGTTTCGCCACCGACCCACCCAATCAGGGCCGCCCCCAGTGTGACAATGATCGGGAAGCGTGACATCAGCTTAATCATCAGCGTACTGCCAAAAATCACAAGCGGAATGCTGATCGCCAAGCCAATGACCAGGAGGGTGGTCGAACCCTTGGCAGCGGCTGCGACGGCAATGACGTTATCCAGACTCATCACCAAATCAGCGATCAAAATGGTGCGAATCGCTGCAGCCATGCTGCCCGTCTCCTTGGCTTCACCTTCACCCCCTTCGTCCTCAGACAGTAACTGCACGCCAATGTAAAGCAGGAGCACGCCACCAATCAATTGCAGGTAAGGCAGCGCTAATAGCTTGACAGCAACCACCGTCAAGATAATACGCAACACCACGGCAGCAGCAGAGCCAAAAAAGACGGCCTTCTTCTGTTGTTCGGGTGGGAAAGAACGCGCAGCCAGGGCAATCACCACCGCGTTGTCACCCGACAGGATGATGTTGATCCAGATGATTTTCATCAGGCCCACCCAGAACTCGGGGGTCGATAGCATTTCCATGTTTGCTCCTATATTTGTAGCGAGAGAGGTCCGTTCAATATGCCGGAATAACTCTAAACGCAAATAAATGACAACGATGCACAGTCTGCACCGGGCGCCCAAAGTGTAACGGGGCGCCTGTGCGCCCCGTTTGCGTAGAAATGCTTAGAAGCTTTTAGGCTTACAGCATGGCCCTCAGCAGCTTGGCCATTTCAGACGGATTGCGGGTCACTTTGAAACCGCATTCTTCCATGATCGCAAGCTTGGCATCTGCTGTGTCGGCGCCGCCAGAGATCAACGCACCAGCGTGGCCCATGCGCTTGCCGGGAGGGGCAGTCACGCCAGCGATGAAGCCAACAATGGGCTTCTTCATGTTAGCTTTGCACCAGCGAGCGGCTTCGGCTTCGTCGGGTCCACCAATTTCACCGATCATGATGACGGCGTCGGTATCAGGATCGTCATTGAAAGCACGCATCACATCGATGTGCTTCAGACCGTTGATCGGGTCACCACCAATGCCCACAGCGCTGGACTGGCCAAGACCGATTTCAGTGAGTTGCGCCACCGCTTCATAGGTCAGGGTACCAGAGCGGGAAACCACGCCGATACGACCCTTGCGGTGGATGTGACCAGGCATGATGCCGATCTTGATTTCATCAGGGGTGATGAGACCTGGGCAGTTTGGGCCAAGCAGCAAGGTCTTCTTGCCGCCAGCTGCTTCCTTGGCCTTCATGCGGTTACGCACTTCGAGCATGTCGCGGACAGGAATGCCTTCGGTGATGCAGATGGCCAAGTCCAGGTCGGCTTCAACCGCTTCCCAGATCGCAGCAGCAGCGCCTGCAGGTGGCACATAGATGACGGACACCGTTGCGCCGGTTTCAGAAGCCGCTTCTTTAACCGATGCGTAGATTGGAATGTTGAAAATCTTCTCGCCGGCCTTTTTGGGGTTCACGCCAGCGACAAAGCAGTTCTTGCCGTTTGCGTATTCCTGGCACTTTTCGGTGTGGAATTGACCGGTCTTGCCGGTGATACCCTGGGTGATGACCTTGGTGTCTTTGTTAATATAGATCGACATTTTGCTTAACCTTTCACCGCTTTAACAGCCGCTTGTGCGGCTTCTGCCATGGTGTCCACCGAGATGATTGGCAAACCGCTGTCGGCCAGCATCTTCTTACCCAGCTCTTCATTTGTGCCCTTCATGCGCACAACCAAAGGTACGTTCAGGTTGGTGGCCTTGCAAGCCGTGATCACGCCTGTGGCGATGGTGTCGCACTTCATGATGCCACCGAAGATGTTGACCAATATGGCCTTGACCTTGGGGTTCTTCAGCATGATTTTGAAGGCTTCGGTGACCTTCTCAGGAGTGGCACCGCCGCCCACATCCAGGAAGTTGGCGGGTTCCGCGCCAAACAGCTTGATGGTGTCCATGGTGGCCATGGCCAGACCGGCGCCGTTCACCAAGCAGCCGATGTCACCATCCAGGCTGATGTAGGCCAGGTCAAACTTGCTGGCTTCGACTTCGGCAGCGTCTTCTTCGTCCAGATCGCGGTAGGCCACGATTTCTGGGTGACGGAACAACGCGTTGGAGTCAAAGTTGAACTTGGCATCAAGCGCAATCACATTACCTTTGCCGTCACGGTTCAGCGGGTTGATTTCAACCAGAGAGGCGTCTGTATCCATGTAGCACTTGTAGAGCTTCTGGAAGATGTCGACAGCTTGGGCGGTTGAGCCTGCAGGCATGCCGATCGCATCAGCAATCTTCTTGGCTTGTGCGTCACCCAGACCGGTCAAGGGATCAATGAACTCCGTGACAATCTTTTCAGGTGTGGAGTGCGCGACCTCCTCGATGTCCATGCCGCCTTCGCTGGACGCGATGAAAGCCAGCTTCTGGGTAGCGCGGTCGGTCACGATGGAAACGTAATACTCTTTTTGAATGTCAGCACCGTCTTCAATGTACAGACGCCGAACCTTTTGGCCTTCGGGGCCAGTCTGGTGCGTCTTCAACTGCATACCCAGAATATCGCCCGCCAGACGCTTGACATCGTCAATGCTCTTGGCCACTTTCACGCCGCCGCCCTTACCGCGACCACCTGCGTGAATCTGCGCCTTGACCACCCACACAGGGCCGCCCAGCTTCTGCGCGGCTTCCACCGCCTCTTGCACCGTGAACGCGGGGATACCACGTGGCACTGGTACACCAAAGTTGCGCAAGATTTCCTTGCCTTGGTACTCGTGAATCTTCATGAAGTCTCTCTTGGGAGTGAGGAACAGTGGATTGGCCGATAACGATTCCACCGTGCAGATTTACCACACGCCAGCGCGCATCGCCCATGACAGTCGCAGCCTTGAAATGTATCATGCTGCAACGCACCAAACTTAGATTTACCTTACAGGCGTACGAGCCTGAACCCGAGGCAAAACCCAAAAATGTCCAAAATTTTCATTGACGGCGAGGCTGGCACCACTGGCCTGCAAATCCGGGAGCGGCTCGAAAAGATGCCCGCGATTCAGTTGCTCAGCATCGCGCCGGAATTGCGCAAGGACCCAACGGCCAAGCGCGACTTGATGGCGCAGGCAGACATGGTCATTCTGTGTCTGCATGACGATGCAGCCCGCGAGTCGGTCGCCATGATCGATACATTGCCCAAGAAACCCAAAATCATTGATGCGTCTACGGCCCACCGCGTAGCGCCGGGTTGGGTATACGGCTTTCCCGAGTTAAGCAGTCACCATGCTGCGGCAGTGAAAAGCGCCCACCGCGTCTCCAATCCCGGCTGCTATGCCACTGGGGCAATTGCTCTTTTGCGCCCGCTGATAGATGCTGGCGCCTTGCCTGCCGATTTTCCTCTTGCATTACCTTCGGTCAGCGGATTTTCCGGCGGTGGCCGCACGATGATTGAGGCTTATGAGGCTGGCACAGCCCCTCTGCACGAGGCCTATGCGCTGGGGCTTACCCATAAGCATGTGCCAGAAATCATGCTTCATGGTGGTGTCAGTCGTCGCCCCATCTTCATACCGTCGGTTGGCAACTTCAAACAGGGCATGTTGGTACAACTACCTTTGCATCTGGACGCCTTGCCAAGCAAACCAAGCCTTGCCGATTTGAATGCGATCTATGCCAAGCACTATGCAGGCAGCGAATGGGTGACCGTGCAGTCGGCCTCAAGCGACGGCAAGCTGGATGCAACTGCCCTCAATGACACCAACAGCCTCGAAATCCACGTGTTCGGCAATGACGAACACAAGCAAGCGGTCCTGATTGCCCGTCTGGACAACTTGGGCAAAGGCGCCAGCGGTGCGGCCGTTCAAAACCTGAAGTTGATGCTGGGTATTTGAGCTGCGAATTGCGTGCCCCCTATAGGCATTGGTCGCCATACGATTCATCGCAATCATCCGATCCAGACACCACGCGCCGGATCACCTCTGGCGCAAATCCACGCCCGGCCAGGAATCGCATCTGTTTGACGCGCTGGCTCGCGTCAGTCGCTGACTCGCCAAATTTCTTTCGCCAGACTTCTGTCGCACGCGCCAAATCTGTCGCTTTAAGCTGACTGGCCGCTTGGCTCACTGTTGCGGCATCAACCCCCTTGGCACGCAATTCATGCAGAACGCGGCTTGTCCCCAAGCGACCAGCCCGGCGGTGAATCAGTGAATCTGCCGCGCGTTGGTCATTGATAAAGTCTTTGGCCTGAAGCTCGTCGAGGATCTTGTCGAGTTGCCCTGGCTCTTCCCCGAAAGCTTTGAGTTTGGCCGTGATCTCTGCCCGGGTGTATTCACGCGAAGCCAAGGCTCGCAGAGCGCGACCTTTGAGCGTCAGGGCCGGGGGAGATGCCACGACGTACTTCGCGCTTACGCTTCCGCTGCAGCCGTCTGCGCCGCCTGCAACGGAATCCCAAGGGATTCCCGTACCTTGTTTTCAATTTCTAGGGACAGTTCTGGGTTTTCGCGTAGGAACTCTCGTGCATTGTCACGGCCTTGGCCGATTTTTTCGCCCTTGTAGGCGTACCAGGCACCCGACTTTTCGATGATGCGGGCATTCACGCCCATGTCGATGATTTCGCCGTGACGGCTGATGCCCTCGCCAAACAGGATGTCAAATTCCGCCGTCTTGAACGGTGGCGCCACCTTGTTTTTGACAATCTTGACCTTGGTCTCGTTGCCAATCGCCTCCTCGCCCTTCTTGATGGTGCCCGTGCGCCGGATATCAATGCGAACAGAAGCGTAGAACTTGAGTGCGTTACCCCCCGTCGTCGTCTCAGGCGAGCCAAACATCACACCGATCTTCATGCGAATCTGGTTGATGAAGATGACCATGCAATTGGTCTTCTTGATGTGCGCGGTCAGTTTACGCAGCGCCTGACTCATCAAACGGGCTTGCAGGCCAGGCAGGCTATCGCCCATTTCGCCTTCCAGTTCGGCTTTGGGCGTCAGCGCTGCGACCGAATCCACCACAATCAGATCAACCGCACCAGAACGCACCAAGCTGTCCACGATTTCCAGCGCCTGCTCGCCCGTATCAGGCTGGCTGATCAGCAATTCCTGCAAATTGACGCCCAGTTTTTGAGCGTATTGAATGTCAAGTGCATGCTCGGCATCCACAAAGGCACAGGTACCTGCTTGTTTTTGCATCTCGGCAATCACTTGCAAGGTCAGCGTCGTTTTACCCGAGGACTCAGGCCCATAAATTTCAACCACGCGGCCACGCGGCAGACCGCCTACCCCAAGGGCGATATCCAGCCCGAGAGAGCCTGTGGACACGACCTGAATATCTTCAATCGCCTCGCCCTCACCCAGGCGCATGATGGTGCCTTTACCGAACTGCTTTTCGATTTGTGCCAATGCCGCTTGCAAGGCTTTGGCTTTTTCGGTGTCTGCGCCGACTGTTGCTGCACTGGGGTTGGCTTTGGCCACGTTGGTTCCTTTAACTTGAGCGTCCATCAAAATCTCCTGATAAATCAAGGGGTTGACATGTCTCATCCAGTGGTTTTATTAACAGCCTGGATGCTTGAACAGTAGTTTACTCAATTTTATGATGATGTAAATTGATTTTTTAATCAGTTTTCCTTACCATCAATGAAATGCTTTCAAATCCACTCAATACCCAGTGGCGGCATGGCCATTTGGGGAATCTAATGGGCTTGGCCCTGCGCCGCTTTGATAGCCGGGTTTTGTCACTGATGGCCCACAACGTTGAAGTGCCGCTGGCGCTGTCCAACCTTGCCGCTCGTCAACAGGTGAGCGCCGCACACGTCCACATCACACGACACCTGCCCCCAGAAGGTGCACGACTGACCGAACTAGCCAGTTTGGCAGGCATGAGCAAGCAGGCCATGGGAGACCTGGTCACCCAATGTGAAGCCTGGGGTCTGATCCAACGCGCCGCTGACCCTTTAGATGCACGCGCCAAGCGGGTTAATTTCACAGCCATCGGCATGGTCTGGCTCAAGGCATTTGAGGCCGCCGTGGCTCAGGCAGAGGCCGAGTTTCGCGAAGAAGTGGGTGACACCGTCGCCACAGTGGTTAAGCTGGGATTAGAGGCCTACACAGCACACTCACAAGCTTCTGCGCAAGGTGCAATATCGCCCCTATTCGGCACTACACTTCAAAAAACAACTGTTGGAGACAAGCATGCGCATACTGATCGCTGAAGATGACCAAGTTCTAGCCGACGGCCTTTTGCGCACCTTACGCGCATCGGGCGCAGCCGTAGACCATGTGGCCAGTGGCACCGAAGCAGATGCGGCACTGATGACTAACAGCGAATTTGACTTGCTGATTCTGGATCTGGGCTTGCCCAAAATGCACGGATTGGAAGTTCTCAAGCGTCTGCGCAGTCGCGGCACAGCACTGCCCGTTCTGATTTTGACCGCCGCTGACAGCGTTGAAGAGCGAGTCAAAGGCCTTGACTATGGTGCTGACGACTACATGGCTAAGCCTTTTAGCCTGCAAGAGCTGGAAGCCCGCGTGCGCGCGCTGACCCGGCGCGGAATGGGTAGTCCAAGTGCCAATATCAAACATGGCCCGCTCATTTACGACCAGGCAGGGCGGGTCGCGACGATCGACGGGAAAATGGTTGAACTCTCCGCACGCGAGCTTGGTTTGCTCGAGGTATTGCTCCAGCGCGCTGGTCGTCAGGTCAGCAAAGACCAGTTAGTTGAGCGTCTATGCGAATGGGGCGAAGAGGTCAGCAACAACGCCATTGAGGTCTATATCCACCGTTTGCGCAAAAAGATCGAAAAAGGCCCGATCCGTATTGCGACGGTACGCGGTCTGGGTTACTGCCTCGAAAAAATTCCGGGATAGCTGTATGGCTCTCTGGCGCCTGTCGGTAACGCTTGCCCCAGGGCTTGCCGCCGCATGAAAATCTTCCGGCGTGAGCAACGCTCGCTGTTTGGCGAGATTCTGGACTGGATGCTCACGCCGCTGCTCCTTCTCTGGCCTATCAGCCTGGCGCTGACCTGGCTGGTTGCACAGGGGATTGCAGGCAAGCCCTTCGACCGCGCCCTGGAATACAACGTGCAGGCGCTGGCACAACTGATCGTCACAGATCACCGCCGCACCCAGATCAACTTGCCGCTGCCAGCCCGCGACATCCTGAGGGCTGATGACAGCGACCTGATCTACTTCCAGGTGCTGGGTGCCCGAGGCGAACTGCTCAGCGGCGAAAAGGACTTCCCGCGCCCTCCCGAAGACGAAAAACCCCAGCCAGGCGACGTCAAGTGGCGCGATGACGAGATGCGGGGGCAGGATGTTCGTGTAGCCTATCAGTGGGTACCCCTCGATTTGCCCGGCAACCCGGTCGCCCTGGCCTTGATTCAGGTCGCTGAAACCCGTGAAAAGCGGTCCGTGCTGGCCACCGAAATCATCAAAGGCGTGATGCTGCCTCAGTTCGTAATCCTGCCACTGGCCGTCTTGCTGGTGTGGCTGGCGCTGGCACGTGGTATCAAACCTCTTCATCAACTCGAAGAGCGGATTCGTCGACGCAGCCCGGATGATTTAAGCCCGCTTGACGATAAAGCCGTTCCTCTGGAGGTGGCCCCTCTCGTGTCATCCGTCAATGACCTGTTGACGCGGTTAAAAGATTCCATGGCCACGCAAAAACGCTTCTTGGCCGACGCGGCACATCAACTCAAAACACCCCTGGCAGGACTACGCATGCAAGCAGATCTGGCGCAGCGGGAAGGCACCAGCACAGACGAGCTCAAACGCTCACTGCAGCAGATTGGCAGGGCCAGTATTCGTGCAACGCACACTGTCAACCAATTGCTGGCCTTGGCACGCGCCGAAGGCAGCGGTGCGCAAATGGCCATTTTCCCTTGTGACTTGGCCCGCCTGACCATGGAGGTGATTCAGGATTCGCTGCACCGGGCGCTGGACAAGCGCATCGACCTGGGATACGACGGGGCTGAGCCCGGCAGCAATGGGATTGCGTTGGACGGAAACCCCACTTTGCTGAAGGAGTTGATCCGCAATCTGGTGGATAACGCCATCAACTACACCCCCTCGACCCAAGACCAACCTGGTGTCATCACTGCACGCGTGTTTGCTGAAAACGAGACCGGCTCAGTCGTGCTCCAGGTGGAAGACTCTGGCCCGGGTATTGGCGAATCGGAACGTGATTTGGTGTTCCAGCCTTTTTATCGCACGCTGGGGACTGATGCCGACGGCACGGGCCTCGGTCTGGCCATTGTTCAGGAGATTGCTCGCCGCCACGGCGCAGATGTCCGGCTCGGCGATACACACCCAGACCGCCACCCGCCCGGCGCACGCTTCACCGTACGGTTTGAAGCCCGGAAAGATTCTGGCTTGGCGCAGGCGGTGGACATGGCTTCCAGGTCTTCCCCGCCAACGCCGTCCTTAGGCCCTCTGCTTTAATTCCATCAATCTGAACCCTCAGGCGATCATCAGCCTGAGGCAATCGAAGCATTTGCCCACGCAATTCGGGTTGCTCCATCAATACCCTTGCCGTGCGAACTCCCCGCAGCGCCAGTTCTGCCAGTGCGGTCTCGGCTGCTTGCTGAGTGTCGTACCCACCCAGGCTCAAACCAAACTCCAACATCGAATTGCGCGGAATCTCACTGGCAACGTTCATGCCCCGAAGTTCTGCTCTCTTGCGTGCCAGGGTTTCTGCGCTGTCGTATCGGCCCATGTAGACGATCCACCGCGCAGGCTGGCTACCGGCTTCCATTTCCCACGATTCAGGCGTCAGTGTCCCAGTCAGAACCTCCCGCACGGCTGCTGCTTCACGGCTGTCAAACAGGCCAATCATCATGCACTGCCCACCGCGCCCTGCAGCTGCCTGGCCTTGCGCAAGTACCAGGGCTTCAAGCCGTTTGGCCTCGTCCAGTCCCAGCACCCGAACATCTTGAGGACGAATCTGCTGCTTCAAGCGCTGGATCTCAGACTGAGGCGTCGGCCCAAAACCGCGGACCAGTTCTGTCGACCAGGCAAAGTAGCCCACGTTGAGCACGAGGAGAACAAAAGCAAAAATCCGCAACATCAGCCATGTCCATTCATTGTGAGTACCGTATTGTGCAGCGGGCGCACGCTCACCTCGCCAGTGCTAACGCTGTGCCGCTCACCTTTGATGTCAACTTGCAGTGCGCCCGTGCTGTCGACACCACGCGCCACGCCGCTTCTCCCATCGCTCAGGATGACGGGTTTTCCGCCCAGCAGATCCATGCCAGCAAAACTGCCCACCAGGGGCGCAAAGCCCTGCGTCTCAAATACCTTGATCTCGCTGATCAAGGGCCACGCCAATTGCTTTAGCACCTGCGCCGCGCCCACACCTGGCGCCAATGTTTGAAAGCCCACAGGTTCAACAAAAGCCATTTGTCCTGAGGCTGATGGCGCCGCAGGTATGTCAGGCGCCAGAATATTAATACCAACTCCGATGATGGCGTAGCGGTCACCTTCCGCCTGATTCGACCGGGGCACACCCGTCGTTTCAATCAGAATGCCTGCTAATTTGCACCCCTGCCACCACAGATCGTTCGGCCATTTCAGCCCCAGGTGATGCGCATGCTCGGGCGGGCAAAGCGCCCTGAGGCTACTGGCCACGCTCAAGCCCACCGCGAGCGACAGGCCTGACCAGTCCAGGCATTTCAGCGGCATGCCCAGCGAAAAGGTCAATGACGGCATGCCATCTGTCACGCTCCCGCCTCCGGTAAGCCACTGTCGGCCCAGTCTCCCGCGCCCTGCCGTCTGGTGCTCGGCAACCAGCAGTACTGGCTCACACAGCCCTTGACGGGCACGCCGCATCAATTCTGTATTGGTGGAATCGATCTCGGGCACGACCTCCAGGGAGAAGCCCGGCAACTGCGGCGATACCTCTTCCCAAATGGCCTCCAGAGGCCAGCGGTAGGGGTGATCAGACATCGTCATCGACCGCGCTTGGGTGATAGCAAGGTGCCTCGACAGGTCTTGGCACCGCACCAGCATGGATATTCGGCTTTTAATTTGGGCGTGTAACGCTCGTCAATCACAAGACGGTAGTCGTAATTGAGTTCTTCACCCACGGCGATATCACGGTTTGCGCGAATAAAAACCCGCCCATCGTCGTCGATTTCTGATTCGCAATTCGGCGCACAGGAATGATTCAACCACCTCGCCGCATTGCCGTTGACCCCACCGTCAATGACCTTTGTTTCATCCACATGGAAGTAGAACGTGTGGTTCGGTTGGCTCGGGTCATGGGGGTGGCGGTCAAGCGCCTCGTCCCAACTGATGATTTCCCCCAGGTATTCGACCACCAGTTCACCCTCAATCAACGGCCGCAAAGCGAAAACCCCTTTACCGTGGACGCCCGAGCGACGCACCTGAATCCGCGGACCTTTGGTCTTGACTGCTGCAACTTGCTTGGTTTGGGGGGCGACAGAACCAGCGGCTTTTTTGGACACGGCAAAAATTTGGTATGTTGGATCGTATGGGTGCGTGCGCGTGTGTGTGTGCGTGCGTGCGCGAGAGAAACAGGATTGTAGTCAGATGAAAAACGAAGTTTTCGCTAAAACGCTGGTCATTGCTGAAAAGCCTTCGGTTGCGCAGGACATCGTCCGCGCCCTCACCCTCAAGCGGGGAAATTCGACAAGCACGACGATCATTTTGAGAACGACAAGTACGTTGTCACCAGCGCGGTCGGGCATTTGGTGGAAATCCAAGCGCCCGAGCAGTTTGATGTGAAGCGCGGTAAGTGGAGCTTTGCCCATTTGCCGGTTATCCCGCCCTTCTTCGACCTCAAGCCTGTCGACAAAACCAAATCTCGGCTGAACGCCGTTGTCAAACTGGCCAAGCGCAAAGATGTTTCCGCGCTGATCAATGCGTGTGACGCGGGCCGTGAAGGGGAACTGATCTTCCGTCTGATTGAACAATATGCAGGCAGCGACAAAAAGCCTTTGGGCAAGCCTGTCAGCCGCCTGTGGCTGCAAAGCATGACACCGCAAGCCATCCGCGACGGCTTTGCCATGTTGCGCACCGACAAGCAAATGCAGGGGCTGGCCGACGCCGCCCGCAGCAGATCGGAGGCCGACTGGCTTGTGGGCATCAACGGCACCCGTGCCATGACCGCGTTCAATTCACGCGATGGCGGCTTCTTTTTGACGACCGTTGGCCGCGTGCAAACCCCCACGCTCAGCGTGGTGGTCGAGCGCGAAGAACTGATCCGCAAATTTGTCAGCCGCGACTACTGGGAAGTCCACGCCACTTTTGGCGCACAGGCAGGCGATTACCCGGCCAAATGGTTTGACCCGCAATGGAAGAAAGACCCTGAAGACGCAGAAAAGCGCGCTGACCGCGTCTGGAACGCCGCGCAAGCACAGGCCATCGCCGATGCCGTGCGCGGCAAGCCCGCTGTTGTCACAGAAGAATCCAAACCCACCACGCAAGCGTCGCCGCTGCTGTTCGACCTGACCAGCCTGCAGCGTGAGGCCAACGGCAAATTCGGCTTCTCGGCCAAAACCACCCTGGCGCTGGCTCAAAGCCTTTACGAGCGGCACAAGGCTCTGACTTACCCCCGAACCGATTCACGCGCCTTGCCTGAAGACTACCTGCCCGTCGCCCGCAGCACTTTTGAGATGCTGGCTGACAGCGGCATGCGTCACCTGGCACCCCATGCACAGACGGCACTACAGGGCAATTACATCCGCCCGAGCAAGCGCATCTTTGACAACAGCAAGGTTAGCGATCACTTCGCCATCATCCCCACGCTGCAAGCCCCCAGCGGCCTGAGTGACGCCGAGCAAAAGCTGTACGACCTGGTCGCGCGACGCTTCATGGCCGTGTTCTTCCCCAGCGCAGAGTACATGGTGACCACCAGAATTTCGACTGTCGCGCCGCATGCTTTCAAAACCGAAGGCAAGGTACTGGTCAAGCCCGGCTGGCTCGCCATCTATGGCAAGGAAGCCGCAGACGAAGTGGCCGACGCCAAAGACGGCGACAAGGGCCAGAACCTGGTACCCGTCGCTCCTGGCGAAAAGCCCCTTACCAACCAGGCAGACCCCAAGGGCCTGAAGACCCGCCCCCCAGCACGCTACAGCGAAGCCACGCTGCTGGGTGCCATGGAAGGCGCTGGCAAGACCGTAGAAGACGACGAACTGCGCGAAGCCATGCAAGAAAAAGGCCTGGGCACGCCAGCCACCCGCGCCGCCATCATCGAGGGCCTGATCAACGAAAAATACCTCTTGCGTGAAGGCCGCGAGATGATCCCCACGGCCAAGGCATTCCAGCTCATGACCCTGCTGCGGGGCCTGGGCGTCGAGGAGCTTTCCAAGGCCGAGCTGACAGGGGAATGGGAATACAAGCTTGCCCAGATGGAGCAAGGCAAACTCAGCCGTGCCAGCTTCATGGCCGACATTGCCACCATGACCGAGCGCATGGTCAAAAAGGCCAAGGAATACGACCGCGACACCATCCCAGGCGACTACGCCACGCTCGCCAGCCCTTGCCCCACCTGTGGTGGCATCGTCAAAGAAAACTACCGCCGCTACAGCTGTACTGGCAAGGATGGAAACAGCGATGGCTGCGGCTTCTCCTTCGGCAAGACCCCGGCGGGCCGCACCTTTGAATCTGCAGAGGTGGAGCAATTCCTGCGTGACCGCCACATCGGCCCACTGGACGGCTTCCGCTCCAAAGCGGGATGGCCCTTTACCGCCGAGATGAAGATCGTCTTTGACGAAGAAACCAAGAACCACAAGCTCGAATTTGACTTTGGCGACGACAAAAAGGCCGAAGAATCCGGCGAACTGGTGGACTTTTCTGCCGTCGAACCCCTAGGTCCTTGCCCCAAATGCGGCGGCAATGTGTTTGAACACGGCGCCAACTACGTCTGTGAAAAATCTGTTCCCACCGACAAGCAGCCCACGCCTAACTGCGACTTCAAGACAGGAAAAATCATCCTTCAGCAAGTCATCGACATCACCCAAATCACCAAACTGCTGGACACTGGCAAGACGGATCTGCTGGACAAGTTCGTCAGCATGCGCACCCGCCGCGCCTTCAAGGCCCACCTGGCCTGGGACGCGACGGCTGGCAAGGTGAACTTTGAATTTGCACCTTCCAAATTCCCACCACGTCAATCAGCACGGACCGGAGCAGCTACAAAAACTGCAGCAAAATCAGCCACCAAAGTAGCCGCAAAGAAGGCCCCGGCAGCCAAAAAGGCAGCCGCCCCCAAAGCCCCGCGCAAAGCACCCACCGGTGGCGGCGCCACCCCCAGCGCCGATTTGGCCGCCGTGATCGGCGCAGAACCGATTGCCCGCGCCCAAGTCATCAAGAAACTGTGGGACTACATCAAGGCCAATGGCCTGCAAGACGCCACCAACAAGCGCGCGATCAATGCCGACGCCAAACTCAAGCCCGTATTTGGCAAGGACCAAATCACCATGTTTGAACTCGCTGGGATTGTGGGCAAACACTTGAGTTGAGGCCTGCCTGCGTCTGTCCAGTTTGGAGCTTAGCCTCCTCCAAAATGGACATCATTCTGGATGTTGATCGCCATCGATATACACCCAGCGCTCGCCCAGCGCATCACGCACCCGCACAAACCGACTGGTTTCATGCATGCGCTCAGCCTTGCCATTCACCTTGCAGCGCGCCACAAACTCCACCACGCCTGCGTCGCCCGTGCTGGCCGCGCTGATCACCTCCAGACCTAACCACTTCGTGGGGAAGAGTTCTAAATCGCCGGGTGCCATGGCCGGGTGCCAGGTCTTGAGCAGGTAGTCGAGCAGGCCAAGCACATAAGCGCTGTAGCGTGAACGCATCAAGGCCTCGGGCGTGGGGGCGTGTATGCCTTCATCAATGCCATGGTGCCAAATGCTGCAGCAGTCACCGTAAGGCTTGTCGCTTTGGCAAGGGCAAGGTGTGTGGGGGGCAGTCAGGTTCTTCTTCATCCGTGGATTTTGCCTTGGCGCAGCCCCCATAATTTCCCCCCATGCCCACCCTAGACTGGCTTAACCGCCCCACCGCATTTACCCTCGCTGCCAAAGTGCCCTACCGTCTGCTGGAAACCGTCTCCAGCCACGGCAGTGGCGAAAGCAACAACCTGTTAATCCAGGGCGACAACCTGGAAGCCCTCAAGGCCCTGCTGCCGTTTTACCGTGGCCAAGTCAAATGCATCTTCATCGACCCGCCGTACAACACCCAGTCCGCCTTTGAGCACTACGACGACAACCTGGAGCACGCCCAGTGGCTGAGCATGATGCTGCCCCGCTTACAACTGCTGCGGGAGCTGCTGAGCGAAGACGGCTCGATTTGGGTGACGATCGACGACAACGAGGGGCATTACCTCAAGGTGCTGATGGACGAGGTGTTTGGGCGGCGGAATTTTGTTGATACGGTGATTTGGCAGAAAGCAGACTCACCGCGCAACTCCGCAAGGCAGTTCTCTTCTGATCATGATTACATGTTTGTCTATTCAAAAGCAATTGACTGGAAACCAACAAAATTGGCGAGAACGGAAGCAGCAAACTCCATTTACGAAAATCCCGACAACGATGAGAGAGGCCCCTGGTTACCCGGCGACCCATACGCAAACAAACCATATTCAAAAGGCCTGTTTTCGATTTTGGGGCCCAGTGGGCGCACATTTCAACCACCACCCGGAAGATTCTGGCGTGTTTCCGAAGAGATACGTCGAATGCTGGACGAAGCGGTCGCGTTTGGTGGGGTCCCGATGGCAAGAAGGCCTGGCCGCTAAAACGATTTCATCCGAAGTTCAAGATGGTTGTCCCTAAAACCTTTTGGAGCGAAAGAAGTCGGAGACAATCGAACTTCCAAGAATGCAAAGCGTGAGGTCGTACTTTCCCCGATGCTGCGTCTTTCGGAACACCAAAACCTGAGCAACTTGTTCAAAGAATCATGGCGCTCGCAACCAACCCCGGCGACCTCGTCCTCGACTCCTTCCTTGGCTCCGGCACCACGGCAGCCGTCGCCCACAAAATGGGCCGCCGCTGGATTGGCATCGAAATGGGCGAACATGCGGCCACGCATTGCTTGCCGCGCCTGGAGAAGGTGATCGCGGGTGAACAGGGCGGCATCAGCAAAGCCGTGGGCTGGCTGGGCGGCGGCAGTTTTCGCTTTCAGCGCTTGGGCGAGACCGTGTTTGACGACCACGGCAGCATCAACCCTGCTGTGCGCTTTGCCACCCTGGCCGCCTTCGTCTGGCAACAGGAAACTGGACAACCCTGGAAAGCCGAACTGGCGCAAGCAGGCACACCTTTGCTGGGCATACACTTCTATTTTGATAGCAAAGAAGTGAATACAGATATGCCGGAACAGCCAAAAAATCCATCAAAAGCCCAAGGCTTCGCCTATTACCTGCTGTACAACGGCATTCTGGGCGACAAGCGCCCCGCCAGCGGCAATGTGCTGACGCGCGATGTGCTGGCCGCGCTGCTGGCACTGCACACCCAAGCCGCCCCCGCAGGCACGCCGCTGGTGGTGTTTGGCGAATCGGTGCGCGTGGGGCCAAGCCGTCTGGCGCAGGCTCAGGTAACGTTCAAGCAGATTCCATATGACGTGAGGGCAAGGTAAGCGCCATGGAGATGACCGCTAAAGACCTGCAAGCCTGGCTACAGGCCAACTACCCCGTGGAAAACGAAAGCCATGAATGGAAAGAGTGGCGCAGCCTGAAGCAAAACATCTCGGGCCGCCCGGGGAAGACTTGGTGTCTTACATCTCGGCGATTGCCAACATGGAGGGGGGCTGCATCGTCATTGGCGTGCAGGACAAGACCTTGGCAGTGACGGGCATTCAAGATTTTGCCGACTACACGCCAGAAAACGCCGTGCACCGGATTCTGGGCAAGACGCCTGGACTGCCCACCGTAGGCCTTCGCATTGAAGTATTGCGCGCCAGTGACAGCGGCGCCACCAGCTGGCTGGTGCACGTGCCCAGACACGCACCCCGGCAACCCGTGTTGGCACATGGCAAGGCCTGGCAGCGCCTGGGTGACAGTTTGGTAGAGCTGCAAGCCGATAGGCACAGCGCCATCCTGACGGAAGTGATAGACGGCTCGGATTGGAGCGCAGGCGTGGTGCCGGGTGCCACACTGGCTGACCTGGACCCCGCAGCCATTGCCAAAGCCCGCGAAAAGTTTGCAGCCAAACATCAGCAAGAGCACTGGGCTGCAGATATCGCAGGGTGGGACACGGCAGAGTTTTTGGACCGGGCCAAGATCACCCGGCACCGCCAGATCACGCGCACCGCACTGATCTTGCTGGGCCGCCCCGAGAGCGTGGCGCTGTTGCCATCGGGCATGGCGGAGATGCTGTGGAAGGTGCCGGACGAGCGGGTGTCCAAACACTTTGGCCCGCCCTTCATCTTGAACACCACCGCACTGGGGCAGCACATACGCAACCCCAACATCAAGCTGTTCCCTGCCAACGAGTTGCTGGCCGTTGAGTTGCCGCGCTATGACACCCAGGTGGTGCTAGAGGGCCTGCACAACTGCGTGGCCCACCAGGACTACGAGCAAGGCGCGCGCATCATCGTGCTGGAAACGCCAGGGCGCTTGCAGTTGACAAACCATGGCCGCTTTGTGGACGGCCAGCCCGAAGACTATTACCTGGGTTTGCGCACCCCAGGCAAGTACCGCAACCCTTGGCTGGCCCACGCCATGAACAACGTGGGCATGATCGACAAAAGCGGCTACGGCATCCGCGACATGGTGGCCAAGCAACGCAAACGGTATTTGCCACTGCCGGATTACGAGTGCTCAACACTCACGCAAACCGTTTTCAATGTGTACGGGCAGGCGATTGATGAAAACTTCAGCAAACTGCTGATGGAGCGTTCCGATTTGCCACTGGAGCAGGTGATCTGGTTAGACCGGGTGCAAAAGAAGGTGCTGATTGGCGATGACCAGTGCGCGGTGCTGCGCAAGGCGAAGCTACTGGACGGGCGCAAACCCAAGTATTTTGTCTCCGCCAATATTGCGGCGCTGACAGGCTTGCAAGCACAGTACACATTGAACAAAGGCCTGGACGATCTTCACTTCAAGAAATTGATACTGGCCCATATCAAGAAGTTCAAGTCGGTTCCCGCTAAAGACTTGCGAACCTTGTTGTTTGCCAAACTTCCGGACTCACTCTCTGACGCACAAAAGCAGTCCAAGGTAAAAAACCTGCTGACAGCGCTGCGTACTCAAGGAGTAGATGGCGTCAAGATTGAGATTGACAGCTTGGGCAAGAACGGCAAGTGGCGCATACAGCGCACGCCCAGCTGATTCGGTTAAGCACCGCTAAATCAAATGAAATCAACGGTTGTTTATCCGAATGTTTAACCGAACGTTATCAGTAATCTTTAAAAATCAATGAGTTACGACATTTCAGTTGATGTGAATTGTTTTTGAATTAACCGAATACCCATGCCCACCTTTGCCCTTAAAACCTACCAACGCAATGCCCTGGAGGCCTTGACGCTGTTCCTGCGCCAGTCCCAAACCATGGGCCTGGAGGCAGCCTGGGCACATGCCATGAAGCGCGAAGGCATAGCTGGTGTGCCCTACCGCCAAGACGATTTGGCCGGTGCGCCTTGCGTGTGTCTGCGCATCCCCACGGGTGGCGGCAAAACACTGATGGCCTCGCACGCCATTGTGGGCATGGCACGGGAATGGGCTCAATGCCCCTACCCAGTTGCGCTGTGGCTGGTGCCCAGCGACACCATCCGCAGCCAGACGCTGGGTGCTTTGAAGACACCTGGCCACGCTTATCGCAGTGCACTGGAAGACGCCTACGGCGGCGCGTTGGAGATTTGTGATCTGGAAAGATCTGCACGATGTGCCTGCCAACGAGTTTGGGCGCAAAACTGTGGTGGTGGTCGCGACGATTCAGAGCTTTCGGGTCACCAACAAGGCTGGGCGGCGCGTCTACGCCATGAGCGAGGCTTGGGAGCCGCACTTCAAGGCGCTGAACATCACCCCGGCTCAGGCGAAAGCGCGTGGCCTGGGGTTGGTGGAGCAGGCGGACATTGACGAACCCAGCCAAACGTTTCTGAAGCAAGCTGATCTGGGCCGCGTCAAGTATTCGCTGGCCAACTGGCTGGCCTGGTGGCAACCGCTGGTGTTGGTGGACGAGGCACACAACGCCAAAACAGCGTTGTCGCTGGCCATGCTGCAGGCGATTCAACCCAGCGCTGTGCTGGACTTGACGGCCACGCCGGTACCCAAAAAGACGAATGTGCTGTACAGCGTGTCGGCGAGGGAGCTGGAGGCGGAGGACATGATCAAGCTGCCCATCATGCTGGCGGAGCATGAAACCGCTTGGCAAGACGCGGTGCGCGACGCGCTGCTGCGGCGCACGCAATTGGAGTCCGAGGCTTTGCGAGAGGAAACGGATTACATCCGCCCGATTGTGTTGTTCCAAGCGCAGGACAAAGGGCAGGCGGTGCCTGTGGAGGTGCTGAAAAAGCACTTGATGGACACCCACAAAATCGGCGAGCACGAAATTGCCGTGGCCACAGGTACGCAGCGCGAGCTGGACGGCATCCCCTTGCAGGCAAGGGATTGCCCCATCCGCTACATCATCACAGTGGACGCGTTGAAAGAGGGGTGGGATTGCAGCTTTGCGTACGTGCTATGCACGCTGCAAACCCTGCGCAGCAACCAGGCAGTAGAGCAGTTGTTGGGCCGCGTGCTACGCATGCCTTACGCCAAAAAGCGCAAAAGCCCGGCGCTGAACCGGGCCTACGCTCATGTGGTGGCACGTAGCTTCTCAGAAGCGGCCAACGCCTTGGTGGACAGTTTGACGCAGGGTATGGGATTCGACGCGATCAACGCGGCGGCTGTTCTTCAACCTGATGCGGGGGATTTGTTTAATGGCGCACCGGACGGCGAGAACCCTCCACAGCAACCGCGCGTTCCCGCGCCCCATGTGGTGCTGGAATTGGTCATGGAGGTATCAGCCGCCGATGCAGTCAACACCTTGACCGCCACCCAGCCTGATGTGCAGGTGCAGAGCGAAACAGAATCCACCGTGCGTGTGCAAATTGCTGGGCCAGTAAGTGATGCACAGCGCGATGCTATTGTTTTGGCAGCAGCCAAGGCAAATAGGGAAAGCCTGAACCGCCAAATAGACCAACACAATGCACGCTTGGCCGCCGCCCAGTGCCCCGCGTTGCGTGGCGTCCCATTCGCCCCCATTCCACAACTGTGTTTGCGCGTGGGTGTGCAGGGTGAATTGGAGTTGATTGAGCGTGAAACCCTCTCTGAGTTGGTTGCATTTGACTTGCTGCGTGCTGACCCACGCCCCACGCTGCCAGGTTTTCATCTGGTGCAACAAAGTGATTTGTTTGAGATTTATGTAGAAGGTGAGCGCGTTCGACTCAAGCAAGCCGATGCGGCGCAGTTATCGTTAGACGGTGTGCCCACGGATGCAAGCGAAAACGATGTGATTCGCCTGTTGGCGGCGCAGATTCAAGACCTCTATCTGGGACAAACGGAAACACAGACCTATGTTGGTTTAGTGGTTCGGCACCTGTTGCGCGAGGCAAACCACAGCCTGACAGGCTTGTTGCGCTCGCGCTTTCAACTGGCACAAGCCATTCAAGCACGCATTGCAAGTCTGCGCGCCACTGCAGCGAAAGAGGGGTTTCAGGCGCTGCTCTTCAACAGTTTGCCAACTGATCAACCCGTCACCTTGGCTAGTGGGGGGGCGCAACTTCACTTTCGCTTTGAGGCGGGGCGCTATCCGGTACGCGACGTTTATAGCGGTCGGTGGAAGTTCAAAAAACATTACCACGACAGCATTGCTACGCTCAAGTCCCAAGGAGAAGAGTTTGACTGCGCAGTGGCGCTGGATGCCGAGATCGCCGTCAAACACTGGGTGCGCAACCTGGAGCGTCAGCCGCAATTCGCCTTTTGGCTGCCCACTGCTACAGATTACTTTTATCCTGACTTTGTCGCTGAGCTGAACGATGGCCGCATTTTGGTCGTCGAGTACAAAGGCGGCGACCGCGCCACCAATGACGATTCAAGCGAAAAGCGCCTGGTGGGTGAGCGCTGGGCTCAGACCACGGGCCAAGTGTTTGCGATGGTCGAGAAAACCCTGAATGGCATGGACATGGCGCAGCAGATCAAGGCGGCGATTGCCGCCAAATAGGTGAACAAGCGCAGGAGCAACCCTTTAAAGAGTGCTGGACGGATCAGTCGCCTGTTCCAGTTTCTCTAGCCAAGCAAACGCGTGTGAATTGGAGAGGCCACACATCTCCTTAGACGGCTGCAAACCCGCGCAAAATGCGGGCCGCTCAGGTCGGCCGAAGATTGCGCAACGTTGATCAACCTGCAACTGCACGCACCTCACACCGGCAGGCTTGCCGTTTGGCATGCCGGGAATGGGGCTGGTGATAGAGGGTGCGGTGCAGCAAGCGCCGCAGTCTGGTCTGCAATGCATGGGGCTGGAGTGTAGTGAGCTCAATGCCAACACGCCCAGCGCAGCGGCCTGGATATTGCTTTAATCCGCGCATGAACGACTCTTTGCGCATTGTGGTGGTCGCACCAGAACTCGCTGATTTGCCCCCCGATGACGAGCATGCCCTGGCGCAGGCTCAGCGTTCGCGCGCGCTGCGCATTGGTCTGCTGGAGTCTGGCTACAACCTGATCGCCACGCTGCCTGCCGACATGTATTTGCCCGAACGACTGGCCCAGTTGCAACCCGACATGGTGATCGTGGACGCCGAGAGTGAAGCACGCGACGTGCTGGAGCATGTGGTGACGGCCACGCGCGATGAGCGCCGCGCCATCGTGATGTTCACCAATGATGATGACACCCAGCTGGCGCGCGAGGCGGTCGCTGCAGGCGTGTCAGCCTACATCGTGGCTGGGCTGGCGGCCGAGCGCATCCGCCCCATTTTGGAAGTGGCTTTTGCGCGGTTTGAACATGAGCAACAGCTGCGCGGCGAACTGAACCAGGCCCGCAATGACTTGAAAGAGCGCAAATTGATTGACCGGGCCAAGGGGCTTCTCATGCAGCGCCAAGGTCTGACCGAGCAAGCTGCCTGGGACAAACTGCGCAAAGCGGCCATGGACAAAGGCTTGCGCGTGGCAGAAGTCGCCCAACGCATGCTCGACATGGCCGATCTACTGGGCTAGCTCCACGTAAGTGCACCGGAATATGTTGCGGCGCACAATTTCGGTGCGGACTCGCTTCTGATTCCGCGTATGCACCTTCAAACAAGCTGGCACAAGCCTTGCATTAACACCGACAGACCAACGAAGGTCTAACGATTTTGGGCATCCAACGGCGGATGCGCAAATTCAACCGGACAAAGGCGTCCCTACCCGCTATCGGCAGCATTCATTTGCGCCGCTGGCCTCGGTAAGGACGCCTTTTTTGTTTTTTGCCCGTTTCATTTGGAGTGCCGCCATGACCGATTTCCTGAAAAACTCTGTGAGCCGCCGTACCCTGCTGCAAGCCGCCAGCGTGGGTGCTGTGGGCGTCAGCCCCGCCCTGCGTTCAGTGGTGTATGCCGCTGGCTCTGACGCCCCCGAGAAAAAGGAAGTGAAGATTGGTTTCACCCCGCTGACGGACTGCGCCAGCGCGGTGATGGCCTCTGTGCTGGGCATTTACCAGAAGTATGGCGTCAAGATCATCCCCACCAAAGAAGCCAGTTGGGCCGGCGTGCGCGACAAGCTGGTCAATGGCGAGTTGGATTTCGCCCATGTGCTCTATGGCCTGATTTACGGCGTGCATCTGGGGGTCAGCGGCCCCAAGAAGGACATGGCCGTGATGATGACGCTCAACCAAAACGGCCAAGCCATCACCCTGTCCAAAAAGCTGGCCGACAAAGGCGCAATAGACGGTGCAGGACTGGCCAAACTGATGGCGGCCGAGAAGCGCGAATACACCTTTGCGCAGACCTTCCCCACTGGTACACATGCCATGTGGCTCTATTACTGGCTCGCGGCCAACGGCATCAACCCCATGAAAGACGCCAAAGTCATCACCGTGCCGCCACCGCAGATGGTGGCGAACATGCGCGTGGGCAACATGGACGGCTACTGCGTGGGTGAACCCTGGAACCACCGCGCCATCATTGACGGCATTGGTGTGACCGCAACCACAACCCAAGACATCTGGAAGGACCACCCCGAAAAGGTGCTGGGCACCACGGGCGAGTTCGTCAAGAAATACCCCAACACTGCGCGTGCGGTGACCGCAGCGATCATCGAAGCCGGTAAGTGGATCGACGCAGGCCTGCAGAACAAGAACAAGATGGCCGAGACGATTGCCGACAAATCGTATGTGAACACCAGTGTGGACGCGATCAACCAGCGCATCCTGGGTCGCTACCAAAACGGCATGGGCAAAACCTGGGACGACCCTAACCACATGAAGTTCTTCAACGACGGCACGGTCACTTTCCCCTACCTTTCAGACGGCATGTGGTTCCTGACCCAGCACAAGCGTTGGGGCTTGCTCAAAGACCACCCTGACTACCTGGCAGTGGCCAAGCAGATCAACCAGATCGACCTGTACAAGGACGCCGCAGCTGCCGCCAAAGCCCCCGTGCCCAAGGACACGATGCGCTCGGCCAAGTTCATGGACGGCGTGGTGTGGGACGGCAAAGATCCCAAAAAGTACGCCGACAGCTTCAAGGTAAAGGCCTGATCATGGTGAGCGCTGTTTTTCATGGCCCGCTGGATGCCGCCATACCAGACAAAGCACCGGTCACTATAAATTCAGTAGCTAACAAACTAGATGCAGCAAGCCAAAAGATCGAAAATAGCACTGAAAAATCGGTAACTACTCCCGTCGCAGCCAGTGCCTCCACTGACTGGAGTGCCATTGCCAATGCCATCTGGCCACCCGTGTTCGGTTTTGCGCTGCTGGTGGGCCTGTGGGCGCTGGTCTCGATCAGTACCGCCAGCAGCATCCCCAACCCCTTGGAGACATTCAAGCAAGCGGTGGATGTGTTCAGCGACCCGTTCTACCGCAAGGGCCCGAACGACCAGGGCGTCGGCTGGAACGTGCTGATGTCTTTGGAGCGCGTGGCTTTGGGCTTTGGCTTGGCTGCCGTGGTGGGCATTCCGGCAGGCTTTGCGATAGGCCGCTTCGACATCCTCTCGCGCATGTTCAATCCGCTGATCAGCCTGCTGCGCCCGGTGTCGCCCCTGGCCTGGTTGCCGATAGGCTTGTTGGTGTTCAAGGGTGCCAACCCCGCCGCCATCTGGACGATCTTTATCTGCTCGATCTGGCCCATGGTCATCAACACCGCCGTGGGTGTGCAACGTGTGCCCCAGGACTACATGAACGTGGCCCGGGTGCTGAACCTGTCTGAATGGAAGATCGTCACCAAGATCCTCTTCCCCGCCGTGCTGCCTTACATGCTGACGGGTGTGCGTTTGTCAGTCGGCACCGCCTGGCTGGTGATCGTGGCCGCCGAGATGTTGACCGGCGGTGTGGGCATTGGCTTCTGGGTCTGGGACGAGTGGAACAACCTGAACGTCAAGAACATCATCATCGCAATTTTTGTGATCGGCATCGTGGGCCTGATCCTCGAATACGCGCTGATCAAAGTGGCCACGGCCTTTACGTTTGAAGAGGTAAGGACTTGAACCACCCCCGAGGCGCCGAGGCGCCTCCCCCTCAAGGGGGCGCCACCAGTGGCCCGGCAAAGCCGGTTCCACGGCGGCCCTGAACTAGGAGCACTCCATGAGCACACACACGAGCAAGTACATCGAAATCCAGAACGTCGCCCAAAGCTTCAAGACCGCCAAAGGCCCTTTCCTGGCGCTACGGGATGTGAACCTGACGGTCGCCAAAGGCGAATTCATCACGCTGATTGGCCACTCGGGTTGCGGCAAGTCCACCTTGCTTAACCTGATTGCGGGCTTGACCACCCCCACAGAAGGCGTGCTGCTCTGCGCCAACCGCGAGATCGCAGGGCCTGGGCCTGAGCGCGCCGTGGTGTTTCAGAACCATTCGCTGCTGCCCTGGCTCACCTGCTTTGACAACGTGTACTTGGGCGTCGAACGTGTTTTTGGCTCTGCCAGCAAAAGCAACGGCGTCAAAGGCGAGAGAAAGGCTGAATTGCAGGCCCGCACCCACGCCGCGCTGGACATGGTGGGTTTGACCCATGCCGCGCAAAAGCGCCCCGGCGAAATCTCAGGCGGCATGAAGCAGCGTGTGGGCATTGCCCGAGCCCTGGCGATGGAGCCCAAAGTCTTGCTGATGGACGAACCTTTTGGCGCGCTGGATGCACTCACCCGCGCCAAGCTGCAAGACGAGTTGCTGGAGATCGTGGCCCGCACGCGCAGCACTGTGGTGATGGTGACGCATGACGTGGACGAAGCCGTGCTGTTGTCAGACCGCATTGTGATGCTGACCAATGGCCCTGCGGCCACGATTGGCGAGGTGCTGACAGTGGACCTGCCGCGCCCGCGCAACCGCGTGGCACTGGCGGATGAGCCGCGCTACCAGGCCTGTCGCAAAGCCGTCATCGACTTTCTGTACACGCGCCAAGCGCACGTCGAGAAAGCAGCTTGATATGGACATGAGCGTCAACCCCAAAATCCGACAAAAGCTGGTGCTGGTAGGCAATGGCATGGCAGGCATCCGCACGCTGGAAGAACTGCTGAAGATCGCGCCCGACCTTTACGACATCACTGTGTTCGGAGCTGAGCCGCACCCCAACTACAACCGCATCCTGCTCTCGCCCGTGCTGGCGGGCGAGCAGACGATTGACGAGATCATCCTCAACCCTTTGAGCTGGTACGCCGACCACAAGGTTAGCTTATATACCGGCAAGATGGTGACCACGCTGGACCGCGTCAAGCGCACGGTCATCGCCAGCGATGGCACCGAGGCGCCGTATGACCGGCTGCTGATCGCCACCGGCTCCACCCCCTTCATCCTGCCCGTGCCTGGCAAAGACTTGGCTGGCGTGATTGCCTACCGCGACATCGCCGACACGCAAACCATGATCGACACGGCCAAGACGCACAAGCATGCTGTCGTGATTGGCGGCGGCTTGCTGGGGCTAGAAGCAGCCAACGGATTGATGCTGCGCGGCATGCAGGTCACCGTGGTGCACATCAGCGACTGGCTGATGGAGCGCCAGCTCGACAAGGTGGCGGGCAAGTTGCTGGAAAAGTCATTGACTGAGCGCGGTCTGCATTTTGAGCTGGGAGCCCACACCGCCGAGCTGCTGGGCAACGAGGGTGGAAGAGTCAGGGCCGTCAAGTTCAAAGACGGCCGCGAGATCCCCGCCGATTTGGTGGTGATGGCGGCTGGCATTCGTCCCAACACAGCACTGGCTGAATCGGCCGGTCTGCTGGTTAACCGGGGCATCGTCGTCACCGACACCCTGCAAACCGTGACCGACCCGCGCATCTGGTCGGTGGGCGAGTGCGCGGCACACCGGGGCATTGCCTACGGGTTGGTGGCACCCCTGTTTGAGCAAGGCAAGGTCTGCGCCACCCATTTAGCCGAATTTGGCATTGGCCGCTACACGGGCAGCCAAACCAGCACGAAGCTCAAAGTCACCGGCATTGATTTGTTCAGCGCGGGCGACTTCATGGGTGGTGAGCAATGCGAAGAGATCGTGCTATCCGACCCCATCGGTGGCGTCTACAAAAAACTGGTGATCAAGGACGACAAATTGGTCGGCGCCTGCCTTTATGGCGATACCGTAGACGGCAGCTGGTATTTCAAGCTGTTGCGAGAGGGCCGCAAGGTGGCCGACATCCGCGACAAGCTGATGTTTGGCGAGAGCAACATCGGCGACGTGGGCCATCAGGGTCATAACAAGGCCGCCGCGATGGCGGACAGCGACGAGGTCTGCGGCTGCAACGGCGTCACCAAGGGCAGCATCTGCAAGACGATCAAGGACAAAGGTCTCTTCACCCTGGAAGAGGTGCGCAAGCACACCAAGGCCAGCGCGTCTTGCGGCTCTTGCACCGGGCTGGTGGAGCAATTGCTGATGTTCACGGCAGGTGGTGACTATTCGGCCACGCCCAAGAAAAAGGCGATGTGCGGCTGCACCGAGCACAGCCACCAGGATGTTCGGGACGTCATCTTCAAAGAGCACCTGACCTCCATGAACGCCGTGTTCAGCACGCTGGGCTGGAAGACCCACGACCCTGAGGGTCGCCTCCCGTCGACGGGCTGCGCTAGCTGCCGCCCTGCGGTCAATTACTACTTGATCAGCAGTTGGCCCAAAGAGGCACTGGACGACCCGCAAAGCCGGGCCATCAACGAGCGCGCCCACGCCAATATCCAGAAGGACGGCACCTACAGTGTCATCCCCCGGATGTGGGGTGGCGAGACCACCGCGGACGAGCTGCGCCGCATTGCCAACGCGGTGGACAAGTACAAGATTCCCACCGTCAAAGTCACCGGTGGTCAGCGCATTGACCTGCTGGGTGTGAAGAAGGAAGACCTGGTTAATGTCTGGAAGGACATCGGCATGCCGTCAGGCCATGCCTATGCCAAGGCACTGCGCACCGTCAAAACCTGCGTGGGCAGCGAATGGTGCCGCATGGGTACGCAAGACAGTACACAAATGGGCAAGGATTTGGAGCGTGCCATGTGGCGCATGTATGCCCCGCACAAAGTCAAATTTGCGGTATCGGGCTGTCCGCGCAACTGTGCCGAAGCAGGCATCAAGGACGTGGGAATCATCGGCGTGGACAGTGGCTGGGAGATGTACGTGGCGGGCAACGGCGGCATCAAAACTGAGGTGGCGCACTTCTTCACCAAGCTCAAAACGGCCGAAGAGGTGCTGGAGTACACGGGGGCCTTTTGCCAGCTGTACCGCAAAGAAGGCTGGTACCTGGAGCGCACCGTGCATTACGTGAGCCGGGTGGGCCTGGACTACGTCAAAAAGAGAATTCTGGAAGACCACGTGGGCCGCAAAGCCCTGTGGGCCGAGCTGCAATTTGCGCTGGACGGGGAGCCCGACCCGTGGTTTGAGTTTGACAAGGCGCGGGTAGATACCCGCCAGTTCATCCCCATCCACGCCATTGCCTGACCACCTCGAAAGATAACCGTGAACGAATCTATCCAGACAGCTGAGTGGACATCTATCTGCACCGTCGATGACATCCCCGTGTTAGGTTCGCGCCGTGTCGCACGATCCAAAGGCGCAGCCGTGGCACTGTTTCGCACAAGCACTGACAAGGTATTTGCCTTGCTGGACCGCTGCCCACACAAAGGTGGCCCATTAAGCCAAGGCATCGTCTTTGGCGAAAGCGTTGCCTGCCCTATGCACAACTGGACGATTGGTCTGTGCGACGGGGTGGCGGCGGCGCCTGACGTCGGCTGCACACCCAAGTTTGCCCTGCAAGTGATTGAAGGGCAGGTCTACCTGCACACACAGGAACTGGCCACATTGGGAACAGATTTGCCACTGCCCGTGGCAGGCCCCGGCCAGCGTACCTGCGCTGCGTAACGGCATGAGTGCATGTATGCGCGAGACCCGATCAACTTGCCCCTATTGCGGCGTGGGCTGCGGCGTCATCATCGAAAGCCGGGGCGCCCAGATCACCGGCGTACGCGGTGACCCAGACCACCCCGCGAACCAGGGCCGCTTATGCACCAAGGGCTCGACCCTGCACCTGACGGCCAGCGCAGCCATCACCCAGCAAAACCGCTTGCTGCAACCGCTGCGCCGCCTGGAGCGCGGTGGCTCGGTCCAGCCCGTCAGCTGGAACGAGGCAATGGACTTTGCTGCCGGGCAGCTCTTGCGTATCGTGGACGCGCATGGCCCTGATGCTCTGGGCTTTTACATCTCGGGCCAGATGCTGACCGAAGACTATTACGTCTTCAATAAGCTGACCAAGGGCCTGCTGGGCACTAATAACGTCGATAGCAACTCGCGCCTGTGCATGAGCAGCGCCGTTGCGGGGTACAAGCGCACGCTGGGCATGGATTCGCCACCCACCTGTTACGAAGACCTGGACACAGCCGACTGCCTGTTCATTGTGGGCAGCAACACCGCATGGGCCCACCCTATTCTGTTCAGACGCATCGAAGCCGCCAAGGCCGCACGGCCTGGCATGCGAATCGTTGTGGCCGACCCGCGCCGCACCGACACCGCAGACCAGGCGGACCTGTACCTGCCCCTGTTGCCCGGAACGGATGTGATGCTGTTTCACGGCATGCTGTACATCATGCTGTGGGAAGGCTGGACCGACAGCGCCTACATCACCGCCCACACCTCGGGCTTTGAAGACTTGAAGGACTTGGTGCGCCAGGCGACACCCGAGAAGGTGGCACAGGTCTGCGGCATCAGCACGGCCGACTTGATGCAGGCTGCGCGCTGGTTTGCCACCTCCAAGACCACCCTGAGTCTCTACTGCCAAGGGCTTAACCAAAGCAGCAGCGGCACCGCCAAGAATGCGGCCTTGATCAATCTGCACTTGGCCACCGGGCAAATCGGCAAACCCGGTGCCGGGCCTTTCTCGCTGACCGGGCAACCCAATGCCATGGGTGGGCGTGAGGTGGGCGGCATGGCCAATCTGCTCAGTGCTCACCGCGATCTGGCCAACCCCACCCACCGTGCTGAAGTGGCCGCGCTGTGGGGCGTGTCTGATGTACCGGCAAAACCCGGCAAGACAGCTGTGGAAATGTTTGAGGCCACTGCCGACGGTGAAATCAAAGCCCTGTGGATTGCCTGCACCAACCCCGCGCAGAGCATGCCCGACCAGACCACCGTGCGTGCTGCGCTGGCAAGGGCCGAGTTGGTGGTGGTGCAAGAAGCGTTTGCCACCACCGCTACCTGTGCCTACGCCGATCTGCTGCTGCCTGCCAGCACCTGGGGCGAAAAGGCGGGCACGGTGACCAACAGCGAACGCCGAATCAGCCGCGTGCGCGCGGCCGTACCAGCGCCGGGTCAGGCCAGGCATGACTGGGCCATAGGCGTGGACTTGGCTCAGCGTCTGGAGAAGCAGCTGCGCCCGGGCTTGCCCACTCTCTTTCCTTATACGCAAGGCACGCTGGACCAAAACACAGAGAGCATCTGGAACGAGCACCGCGAAAGCACCCGTGGCCGTGACCTGGACATCACTGGTTTGAGCTATGGCCTGCTAGAGCGCGAAGGCCCCCAGCAATGGCCTTGCCCGCAAGGCGTGGGCAGTGGCCAAGCGAGGTTGTATACCGATGGTGTGTTTCCCACCGCCAATGGTCGTGCTCAATTTGCCGTCGATGCATACAAACCCGTGATTGAGCCGCGCAACGCGCGCTTTCCGTTCTCGCTCAACACAGGCCGCCTGCGTGACCAGTGGCACGGCATGAGCCGCACCGGCACCTTGGGCCGCCTGTTTGGGCATGTGGCAGAGCCCAGCGTGGGTTTGAATCCACAGGACATGGCACGGCTTGGTTTGAAAGAATTGCAACTGGTCGCCCTCATCAGCAAGCGTGGGCAAGTGTTGCTGCAAGCCAAAGCCGACCCGCAAGTTGCACCCACCCAAGCCTTTTTAGCCATGCACTGGGGCAGTGAGGTGCTGGGTGGCATTGACTCAGCGGGATTGCCCCTCTGCGGCGTCAATGCCTTGATGCCACCTGCTTTTTGCCCGACCTCAAAGCAACCCGAGCTCAAACACGCCGCCGTGCGCATAGAACCGGTTGAGCTGCCCTGGACCCTGGTGGCCCAGGCCTGGTTACCAGCGGGTGAAGTTGAAACCGTGCGAGCCGCCCTGCGCGAGTGCATGACCCAGTTTGACTTTGCAAGCTGCGTGCCGTTCAGCAACGGCGTGACCATCCATGACGCGGGTTCTGAGCGGCATGGCGTGCTGTTCAGGGCAGCAGCCAACAGTGCGCCTGACCCAGCCGTGCTGCAGAAAATCACCACCCTGCTGCGACTGGATGGCGCCGACAGCTTGCGTTATGCAGATGCCCACCTGGGTCAGCTCCGTGCAGTTCGGCAGGCGCGCGACGACAAGGGCGACAGTGTCATCATGGCCCTGCTGTTGGCAGGCAATGCCAACTCAGAAGCATGGCTGTCAGCCTACCTGCGCCAGGGCTTGCCCGCCCAAACCCTGGGTCGTCACCTGCTGAGTGGAAGCAGCACCGCACCCGTCAAGCTGGCACCACTCAGTCCGCAGATCTGCGCTTGCTTCAATGTCACTCAAGCCAGCATTCAATCTGTCTTGCGTCAACACGACGGTCCGCCTGCCGATCAATTGATGGCCGTTCAAACAGCCACGCGCTGTGGAACCAATTGCGGCTCCTGTCTGCCCAGCCTGAATCGATTGATCGCAACGAGCACCCGTCGCTTGGTGACAACCGACTCCTGACGAGCACACCTATCGTGAATCGCCAAGCAAAAGGAAGAAAAAACTGGGAGTGAGAGGCAGAAAAGCTTGGGTACTCGGCGCTGCGAAACGCTGGACTTGCCTAGCCCCAAAATGGTAAATCAGACGCTCAATTGCCCCTGTAGATGCGACGTACGTTGTCGTATTGTTTGTCGGTGGCGGGATCGAACCCGGCAAAGCCTGAGGACTCCAGCAGCGACTCTCCACGCGGATCCTGCTTCATCTCGACCAATGCCTGCCGTACCGCAGTGACCACAGCAGCGGATAAGCGCGGGTGGGCAATGACAGGAATTTCGGCAAAACCTTCCGAGGTGTAGATTTCGCGGTATGCGAACCCCTGCCTCGCAGAAAATTGGGTTAAAAACCGTGAGTTGACGGCTGCTGCGTCAACCGCACCCGCCTTGAGTTGCGCCAAGGCACTGTCCTGCGTGCTGGCGAGCACCTCCAGCACATCGACCTTGGCACGCTTGAGTTCCAGAACAGGTACGGCATAAGCCACAAAAGCCTCGCGTGATGGAAATGCAACCCGTTTGCCAGCCAGATCAGCCAGGGTTTTGACAGGGCTGTCGGCGCCGACCGCAATCACACCGAAAATCGGTTTGCCTGCCAGCGCCGCAATGACTTTATACGCACCGTCATATTCGGGCCTGAAGTTGTGGTTCGTGAAGACAAAGTCGAATTCACCCCGACCCATCATGGCGTTGGTTTCTCTGACGGTCGCGCCCATGCGCAGTTGGATGTCCAAGCCGGTCCTGGCCTTGATGTATTGAAATACTGGATTCCACCGCTCTGCCGTGCGCGCGGGGCTTTGCTGATTCAGGACCCCAAACACCAGCGTTGGCTGAACCGCCGCTGCACCCAGCGGCAAGGCAGCCGCAAGAGCGCACCCGAGAAAGCAACGACGCAATAGCCGCATCATCACGCCGTGGCCTCGCCGGGCACCATCACCATCCACTGAATGCCAAACTGGTCCTTGACCATGCCGTAGCGCGGTGACCAAAAGGTTTTCGCGAGCGGCATGATCACCGTACCGTGCTGGCTCAGCGCTGCAAAAGCACGGTCTGCTTCGGCCTCGGTCGGGACACTGAGCGCCAGCGAAAAGCCACTGAACGTCGACTTGTCGTCGCAACCATCCGACGCCATCAACGCCGTGTCACCCACCCGAAACTGGCAATGCATGACTTTGGCCTCGAACCCGGCTTGCAACATGCCCGCAGGCACCGGATCTGGACTTTGGTTAAAGCGCATCAGCATGTCTACCTGCGCTCCCAGGGCTGCCTGGTAAAAGTTCAGCGCCTCGTCGCAGCGGCCACTGAAGAACAGGTAGGGTTGAATCAAAGATGCGGACATGCGTTTCTCCGGATGCTTACTGAGTGCTGGCAAACTAAATGATGGCCGTCAGGCTTGCATGATCATTTGAAAGCCGCCATAGATCAGGCGTTTGCCATCAAAGGGCATGGGAATGGCTGCAGGGCTCATGCGTGGATCAGCCATGAGTTTTTCCCACCCAGCGTCGCGCACTGCGCGCGAGGGCCAAGTAACCCAGCTGAAGACCACGGTCTCGTCGGCCTCGCGTTTCACGGCCAAAGGGAACGAAGTAAGCTTGCCCTCGGGCACATCGTCGCCCCAGCACTCCACCACGCTCAATGCACCAAACTCCTTGAACAGGGCGGCCGCCCGCTCAGCGTGGTTGAGGTAGGCCTCCCGGTTGGCCGTGGGGACGGCGGCGACAAATCCATCGACATAGTTCATGACGGTTTCTCCTTTGGGGTGGATGAGACGGGGTTGAGGAACAGGCGAAACAAACTGGCTCCTATGGTAACAAGCGCAGGTGACAGCAGTTCAGGCTTGCCAGGCGCTATGCTGACGGCATGATCGATAAATCCAGCCTGTCGAAGGCGCAAACTTTTTCGATATTAGCGGGCGCTGCCGTCATGCTAAGTCTGGCCATGGGCATGCGGCAAAGCTTTGGACTGCTGCAGATTTCCATGATCCGCGATGTGGGCATCACGGCGGCTGAGTTCTCGCTGGCCATCGCCATCCAGAACATCATCTGGGGCGTGACACAGCCTTTCGTCGGCATCATGGCAGACCGCCATGGCGCGAGGCCCGTGGCGGTAACAGGTGTGGCCGTCTATGGGCTGGGTTTGCTGCTGATGCGCTATGCCGACGCCAACTGGATGGTCACACTCGGAATGGGCGTGTGCATTGGCTTGGCTCTGTCGTGCACAGCGTCCAACATCGCCATGAACGTGACTGCACGCACGGTGTCTGTTGCCAAGCGCAGCGTGGCCATGGGTGCGGTGTCGGCGGCGGGCTCGCTGGGCTTGACGCTGGCCTCGCCCATGGCGCAGGGTCTGATGGCCATGTCGGGCTGGCGCATGGCCTTGGTGGGTTTTCTGGGTTTGGCCTGCGTGATGTTGCCTGCTGCCCTGATGGCGGGCAAAGCAGACCAGATCGAACGTGACGTGCACGTCGGCGCGGCGCAATCGGTGATCGAAGCCGTGCGTGAAGCCCTGGGCCACAAAGGCTACCGTGTACTGGCCATTGCCTTCTTTGTATGCGGCTTGCAGCTGGTGTTCATCACCACCCACCTGCCCACCTACCTGGACATTTGCGGGCTAGACCCGTCTGTGGGCAGCACCGCGCTGGCGCTGGTGGGCCTGTTCAACGTGCTGGGCTCGTACCTGTTTGGCTGGCTGGGCGGGGTGTATTCCAAACGCGCCTTGCTGGGTGGCATCTACCTGCTGAGATCGCTGTGCATCGCGATCTACTTTTCTCTGCCGCCCACCCCCGCCAGTACCCTGGTGTTTGCGGCGGCCATGGGCACGCTGTGGCTGGGCGTGGTGCCCCTGGTATCAGGCCTGGTGGTGCACTTGTTTGGGCTGCGATACATGGCCACACTGTCGGGCATCGCCTTCTTCAGTCACCAAGTCGGCTCTTTTCTGGGCGCGTGGGGCGGTGGGCTGATTTACAGCAGCCTGCACAGCTACGACTTGGCATGGCAACTGGCAGTGGCCATTGGGGTAGCCGCCGGACTGTTTCAGATGAGAATGAATGTGCAGCCATCTGCACGACTCATGGCGGCAAGCGCTCAATAAGCTCTACCCACCATGCGACTCAACCTCGCCCGCTTCGACCTGGTCAGCATCCGGCTGGCAGTGGCCTGTGTGCAAACGGGCAGCTTGAGCGCAGCGGCGCGCGAAGCCCATTTAGCCTTGGCGGCAGCCAGTCGCCGCCTGCGAGAGCTGGAACTGGCCGTGGGCGATACCCTGTTTGAACGCCATGCGCGCGGCTTGAGCCCGACGGCCGCGGGGCGGGTGTTTGTCAAACATGGCCTCAGCCTGCTGCAAACCATGGACCAGCTTGGAGCTGAACTGTCTGACCAGCGCCAAGGCATTGCGCGGCGTGTTCGGCTATGCGCAGGCACGGCCGCCATCAACCAGTTCTTGCCCCCGCTGCTGGCGGCCTATGCCAAGCAGGTGCCGCAGGTTCGGGTGGAACTGGACGAGCAGGTGTCTGAGGCCGTGGTCAGCGCACTGCGCGAGGGCCGCGCGGATGTGGGTGTTTTTGTGGAAGGCCCAGACACCCACGGCCTGCAGACGGCGGCGTTCCGGCGGGATGAGCTGGTACTGGTGATGCCTGCAGGGCACCCGCTCAGCAAAGCCCGCAGTGTCGTCGCCTTTGCCGATTGCCTGAACGAAGACTGGATCACGTTGACTACGGGTGCTGCGATGCTGCAGACCCAGCAGCAAGCGGCGCTGACCGTTGGCCGCCCCCTGCGGCTGCGCATGCAGGTGCGCAGCTTTGATGCAGTTTGTCACCTGGTCGCGGCAGGCATGGGGGTTGCCTTGCTGCCCAAAGCCGCCTTGCAGCCATTCGCCAAAGCGTTGCCGCTGCGTGCCCGCCCGTTGAAAGATGCCTGGGCGCGCAGACAACTGCTGGTGGCTGTTGCCAACCAGGACGAGGCGGCTTTGGGATTGATGGCATTTTTGAAGCAGGCTTCGCAAAACGCGAAGGCTGACGCACCTAAGAAGCAATAGACCCTGCCGAGGCTGGGCGGCATACTGCCAGCCAATGAATACGCCCCTACCTTTTGCCACCAACACTGGTCCATTGATTGGCCTCAAAGTCATTGAGCTGGGTCAGTTGATTGCAGGCCCCTTTGCTGCCAAGACCCTGGGGGACTTTGGTGCGGACGTGATCAAGATTGAGCCCCCCGGCCTGGGCGACCCGCTGCGCAAGTGGCGCCTGCTGCAAGATGGCACCTCGGTCTGGTGGCAAGTGCAGTCGCGCAACAAGCAGTCGCTGGCACTGGATCTCAAACGGAAAGAGGCGCAGGAAATCGTCCGCAAGCTGGTGGGAGAGAGTGACGTGCTGATCGAAAACTTCCGCCCCGGTGCGATGGAGGGGTGGGGCCTAGGGCCAGACGAATTGTTGAGCATCAATCCACGTCTGATCATGTTGCGCGTCAGCGGTTATGGGCAAACCGGCCCTTACCGCGACCGCCCTGGCTTTGGTGTGGTGGGGGAGGCCATGGGCGGCATACGCCATTTGACCGCCGAACCCGGTCGCGTGCCGGTACGCGTGGGCATCAGTCTGGGCGACACGCTGGCGGCGCTGCATGGCGTGATTGGCATTTTGCTGGCGCTGCAAGAACGCCACCAGTCGGGTAAAGGGCAGGTGATTGATGTGGCGCTGTATGAGGCCATGTTCAACTGCATGGAAAGCCTGCTGCCCGAATATAGCGCCTTTGGCGCGGTGCGAGGCCCGGCGGGTAGCGCATTGCCCGGGATTGCGCCCAGCAATGCCTACCTGTGCAAAGACGGCGGCTATGCCTTGATTGCGGGAAATGGGGACAGCATTTTCAAACGCTTGATGACCGTTATCGCCCGTAATGACCTGGGCAACGACCCAGCGCTGGCCGACAACAGCGGACGTGTCTTGCGTGTGGCTGAAATCGACGCCGCCATCGGCGCCTGGGCTGCGCACTTGAGTGTCGATGAAGTGCTGGCCGCTTTGGACAACGCCAGCGTACCCGCTGGCCGAATCTACACCGTGGCCGACATCGCTTCAGACCCGCATTACCAAGCACGCGACATGCTTCAACAGGTGCAGATGGACGATGGCAGCCAGTTGATGGTGCCGGGCATCGTGCCCAAGCTCTCTCGCACACCCGGTAGTCACCGGCGAAATGCACCGGGCATCGGGCAAGACAGTGATCAGGTGTTGGCGGAAATGGGCCTGTCCAGCGAACAAATCAAAACCCTTAAAGCACAAGGCATCGTGGCATGAAGAAACGCATAGATTTGAGCGACGCAGGGCCGCCCCAAGGCGCGAACGCTCCTGCGGGGGGCAGCGCAGCACACGCAGTGGCCAGCGTGGGAGCCATCCGTTTCAACGAAGTCGCCACCCGGGACGGCTTTCAGATTGAACCCACCTTCATCCCAACCGACGACAAGATCGCGCTGATTGACGCGTTGAGCCAGTGCGGCTATGCCAAGATTGAGGTGACATCCTTCACCAGCCCCAAAGCCATTCCTATGTTGCGCGATGCCGAAGAAGTAATGGGGCGCATCCAGCGCGTGCCGGGCGTCGAATACACCGTGCTGGTGCCGAATGTGCGCGGTGCAGAGCGGGCGATGGAGTCGCGCGCTGACGAGCTGAACTTGGTGATGTCGGTGTCCGAGACCCACAACTTGGCTAACCTGCGCATGCTGCGGGAAAAAAGCTTTAGCGGTCTGGCCGAGGTGATCCGCCTGGTGGATGGGCGCACGCCCATCAATGTGTCGCTTTCCTGCTGCTTTGGCTGCCAGATGGAGGGTAATGTGCCCTTGGCCACCGTGCTATCTTTTGCAGAGCGCTTCGTGAACTTAGGCGTTCGGGGACTGACCATTTGTGACACCACTGGCATGGCTCACCCGGCGCAGGTGCAAGCGGTGATTGCTGCCCTGCACGCTCGCTTTGCCCACATGGCCAACGCCCCGCAATTGACCCTGCATTTCCACAACACACGTGGCATGGGTTTGGCGAATGTGTTGGCCGCCGTGCAAAGCGGCATTGCGCGCTTTGATGGTTCATTGGGTGGCCTGGGTGGCTGCCCTTACGCGCCGGGCGCCAGCGGCAACATCAGCAGCGAAGACGCCATCCACATGCTAGACGCCATGGGTTACGACACCGGCATTGACCTGGGCCGTTTGCTCGACGTGGCGCGCCAAATGCCGCGAATTGTTGGGCACGACGTGCCGGGACAAGTGGCCAAGGCGGGGCGTATTCTGGACCTGCATCCGGCACCCGCATATGTTGCAGAACTAAGAGGAGAAACCACATGATCGACCACCTGGACCATCTGGTCTTAACTACCCATAACGAAGCAGCCTGTGTGGACTTTTACGTCCGCGTGATGGGCATGACCCTCGAAAGCTTTGTCGGCGGCACACCTGCGGTGGAACGCAAAGCCTTCAAGTTCGGAAATCAAAAAATCAACCTGCACATACGTGGCAAGGAGTTCGAGCCCAAAGCGCACCTGCCCGTACCCGGTGCGCTGGACCTGTGCTTTATCGCCAGGGTGCCGCTGGATGACGTCATTGCCCGGCTTAACGCTGCGCAGTGGCCCGTCATAGAAGGCCCCGTGATGCGCACCGGGGCCACTCAGAAGATTCGATCCGTTTACGTACGCGACCCCGATTTGAATCTGATTGAAATTTCAGAACTTGCCTGAACACCCAATTTTTCGGAGACAGACATGCAACGCAGACAACTCATCGCCGCTGGCCTAAGTGCTTTGACAGCACCGCACCTGATGGCGCAAGGCAAGTACCCCCAGCGAACCATCACGCTGATCGTCCCCACCGCACCTGGGGGCTCCACAGACTTCACCGCGCGCTTGATCGTCGAGCCGCTTTCCAAGGCACTTGGTCAAGCCGTGGTGGTGGACAACAAACCGGGCGCATCTGGCAACATCGGCAATCAACTGGTAGCCCGCGCCAAGCCAGACGGCTACACCCTGTTGGTGTCTTACAGTGGCTACCACGTTGGCAACCCACACCTGTTCAAGCAAGCAGGGTGGGACCCGATCAAGGACTTTGCCCCCGTGGCCATGATGACGCGTGCGCCACAAGTGATCACACTCAGCCCCAAGGTACCTGCCAACAACCTGCAAGAGTTGATTGCTTACTGCAAAGCCAACCCAGGCAAGCTCAACTATGCGTCCAGCGGCAACGGCAGCATCCAGCACATTGCAGGCGAGCTGTTCAAGCAGCTCACGGGCACCTTCATCACGCACATCCCCTACCGCGGCTCTGGCCCCGCCGTGCAGGACTTGATGGGTGGGCAGGTGGATATGTTCATCACCACACCCGCAGGTGTGGTCAGCCAGATACAGGCAGGCAAGCTCAAAGGCATCGCCGTGACCAGCAAAAAACGGCTGTCGTCCTTGCCTAATGTGCCGACGGCGACAGAGTCTGGCCTGAAATCGTATGAGCTGGATTCGTGGTTTGCACTGTATGCGCCAGCCGGAACACCTGCCGATATCGTTCAGCTCTTGAATACCGAAGTCAACAAAATCCTGGTTGCGGCCGACACGCGCAAGAAGGCGGAGGATTCAGGCACCGATGTGGAGCAAATGAGCACGCAACAACTGGGCGACTTCACGCGCAAGGAACTTGACTACTGGGGTCAGGTCATCAAGGGGGCGAAGATTACACTGGAGTAATGGATGTGTCCTACGGCCAAATGATGCGCACACGGCAAATTTGCCAATCCTAAAAATGACACAACGCCAAAAGGTGCTCACGAGCAGGTAGCCCATGAAGTGAGAAAACATGAACTCGCCTTGGTACATTCGATCCTTCGCGCTATCGTGCAAAGGCCTCAAGTCTGACGCCCGACGTTCAATTTGAGACCAGACCAATAGCTGAATTCGGTAAGTAAATCATTCACTTACAAAACCCTGTTGTGAGAACATTGAGACACGACTGAAACGATATACTGATTCGAATTCTCTGCACGATGGTGCACAAAACTCCTAGGCTGCCCGAGCTGGTTGGTGACGCAGCGTCCTACGCAAATTTTGGGCTCCACATGAATGGGATGAACATGTCAATTTCTGATACGACAATGGAAGTGCGTCCTGCCACAGGCTATGCAGGTGACTTGACCCCAGCACTGGCGCACGCCTGGGTGCTGGCGGGTAAGGCGGTGCTGGTGGATGTCCGATCTGACGCGGAGCGCGAGTGGGTTGGCGGCGTACCGGGGGCCCTGGCAGTGGCCTGGAAACAATGGCCTGGCATGGCGATGAACCCGGATTTCGACATCGAAATTCAAGCCGCGGTACCGTCAGGCGTGCGGGCTGTCTTACTTTGCCGCAGCGGTATTCGATCAGTGGCTGCCGCAAAGCGCGCGACAGAGTTGGGCCTGGAGGCCTATAACATTCTTGAAGGGTTTGAGGGTGATGCTGATGAACATGGACATCGTGGACTAACTGGCGGTTGGCGGATGCGCCGTCTGCCTTGGCGGCAGAGCTAAGCCATGAAGAATATCGACGCGATCCTGCAACGAATCGAAGGCAAACGCGATGAGTTGACCTCGCTGACACAAGCACTAGTCCGAATCCCTACTGTCAATCCGCCAGGCGACGCTTACGAAGCTTGCGCCCGTTTTTTGGGCGAACGACTGGCAAAGCGCGGATTTTCGGTGGAATACATCCGGTCAAAAGGTGCCCCCGGAGATCACGATATGTACCCAAGGGTCAACGTGGTGGCCAGGTATGAAGGTTCGTCGGACGGCGAGTGTGTTCACTTCAATAGCCACATCGATGTGGTGGAACCTGGCCCGGGTTGGTCGATGGCCCCCTTTGCTGCTGAGGTTCGTGATGGCAAGGTCTATGGTCGTGGGACTTGCGACATGAAAGGCGGCCTGGCGTCCAGTGTGATCGCTTGTGAAGCTTTGCTGGAAATGGGTGTGGCATTGCCTGGTGCACTTGAGATAAGCGGTACGGTAGATGAAGAATCCGGCGGGTTTGGTGGAGTGGGTTATTTGGCCGGGTTGGGCTATTTCAGTCGGCCCAAAGTTCACCATGTAATTATTCCTGAACCGTTAGGAGTTGACCGTATTTGTCTGGGACATCGAGGCGTGTGGTGGGCCGAGGTGGAGACCAAAGGCCGCATTGCGCATGGCTCTATGCCGTTCCTGGGCGACAGTGCAATCAATCACATGGGAGCATTCCTGCATCTACTGGAAACCCAATTGCAGCCCAAGTTAAATCAAAGGCGAACCCAAGAACCTGTGGAGCCTCCAGGGGCACGTGTGTCAACTGTCAATGTCAACAGCATTCACGGTGGCCAAATGGCTCAGCACTACTCAACAGATGCGCGAGGTTGGCCGACCGGTGATTTACCTTCACCTTTAGTTGCACATAGCTGTCGCACGGTGATTGATCGCCGTTTCATCGCCGAAGAGAGCCTTGAATCAGTGAAAAGAGAAATCGTGGACATGCTGAACGAACTGAAGTTGACGCGTCCGGGGTTTGACTATGGACTCAAGGACATCATGAGTTTTATTCCCACAGCCACGCCGCAAGATGCACCCGTTGTGGATGCAACTGCACGAGCGATCGCAAGGGTGCTAGGACGTGAACCTCGCTACATCTCCAGTCCTGGCACTTATGACCAGAAGCATATTGTGCGGACTGGGAAGTTGCGTGACTGCATTGCTTATGGACCTGGGATCCTGGACCTTGCGCATCAACCTGACGAATATGTAGGTATTCAGGAGCTAGTAGATTCGGCCAAGGTCATGGCCTTGGCCACTTTACGCCTGATGGGAGTGGAAGATACCGACTGACGAAATGGGTCCGTGCACGGTGATTGGATAACATATTGCAACATCATCAGTTCAAACCCACGGCAAATTTGACAATGTGCTCCCTGTTTTTGTTTCATTGACGCTGATCGAGTTTCCTAGCGAATTGGAAATTTCTACTTTTGAAAGAAGAGATCCGAAATTACTTGACTGCTCGGGCTATGAAGCATCCGGTACGTTTTGCAGTCGCAATGCAATTGATTGCGGGTCTGGCGGTTTTGATGGTCATTGCGGTTGTACCTACGGTCGTGCTTTACCCCTTGGCACTGGCCGGATTGCAAGGCACTGCGGCGGCGGTACTTTCTTGGCTCATTGGCATGCCGAGCTGGTGGTGGTGGATTGGCGGAGGCTTTGTTCCCATGGCCTACCTCTTGGCTGACCTCGGCATATCGCCAAGTTATTGGCTCGCGGGTTTTGTGTTGCTGGCGCTGGTGTTTTGGCGCACTGATACCAGCAGGGTGCCTCTGTACATGAGCAATTCGATGACTGTAGAAGCCTTGTCGGGTCTTCTCCCGCATCAGTCGATTAAGTTCATTGACCTGGGTTGTGGAGATGGTCGCCTTTTAAGGCAATTGGCGCGATTACGTCCAGACTGCCTGTTTGTGGGCTACGAGCATGCGCCATTGACCTGGGCTTGGGCTAGGCTGTTTGGTTTTGGCCTGAAGAATTTGGACATCAGGTACGGTAGCTTCTGGGCGCATTCGCTTGCCAGCTATGACGTGATTTATGCGTTTCTTTCACCGGCGCCGATGCCCAAACTTTGGATCAAAGCCTTGGAGGAGATGCCGCCCAGGGCCCTGTTGATCAGCAACAGCTTCCCCGTTCCAGGCGTCCGTGCCCGGCAGACGCACGCGGTGAGTGACAAGCGCCGGACAATTTTGTATTGCTACGCAGTGGGTGGAACTACTTAATGAACTCGGCGCAATCCATTGAACAATCTATTTCCCCTCTTTCCTACAATTTCAAATGACCTTTCTTGTCATCGATGTGGGTAATACCCGTCTGAAATGGGCGATTTACGACAAACCTGTTCCCCAGGCTCAACCCCTGTCGCACGGCGCGGTGTTCCTTGAAAACATTGACAAACTTGCTGATGGCGAATGGGCCAGTTTGTCAGCGCCAGAGCGGATGCTGGGTTGTTTTGTGTCCGGGGACGCGGTGAAAAGAAGGGTTCAGGAACAACTGGAGATTTGGGATATCGAGCCTCAATGGGTCATGGCAAGTGCCGCAGAGGCTGGATTGATCAACGGCTATGACCATCCTGCTCGTCTGGGGGCTGACCGATGGATTGCGATGATTGGGGCACGACAGCTGTTGTTATCTCGTGGTGACCAGCGACCCATGGTGGTCGTGATGGTTGGCACGGCGGTGACGGTGGAAGCAGTTGACGGCTCAGGCCGGTTTTTGGGGGGGCTGATTCTTCCTGGGCACGGCATCATGCTACAGGCCCTGGTGTCTGGCACGGCTGGTTTGCATGTGCCGACGGGCGAGGTTCGGGCTTTCCCAACCAATACCAGTGACGCATTGACCAGCGGTGGGACGTATGCCATTGCGGGCGCGGTCGAGCGCATGGTGCAACATGTTCAGCATCACTGTGGCATAGAGCCAGCCTGCATCATGACGGGTGGCGCTGGCTGGAAGATGGCACCCAGTATGGTCAGGCCCTTTGAACTGGTAGAAAGTCTGATCTTCGATGGATTGCTGACCATTGCCGCCAACCGCTATGGTGGCGGCGCCTGAACAGGATCAGGTCAGGGTGATGCGTGCGAACTTGCGCTTGCCGACCTGCACCACGTAGACACCAGCGGACAGCCGCAAGCCTTTGTCGCTAATCACCACAGAATCAACCCTGACACCTGCGCCTTCGATGAGGCGATTGGCCTCGCTTGTAGATGCTGCTAGTCCCGCTTGTTTGAGAAGCTGCCCGATGCCCAAGCCCTCCGCAGGCAGTGCGAGCGTCATTTGCGGAATTTCATCTGGAATGCCACCTCGGGAACGGTTATTGAAATCCTGCTCTGCCATATCAGCCGCCGTCTGCGTGTGGAATCTTGACGTGATTTCTTTCGCCAGCATGACCTTAACTTCTTTGGGATTGCGGCCTTCCTTGACTTGAACTTGCAGTGCAGCAATCTCGGCTTCGCTCCGGAAGGACAGCAGCGTGTACCAACGCCACATCAGCGTGTCGCTGATCGACAGCACCTTGGCAAACATAGTGTTCGCGTCTTCGCTGATGCCAATGTAGTTGTTCTTGCTTTTGGACATTTTTTCAACGCCGTCCAAACCTTCCAGCAATGGCATGGTGAGAATGCATTGCGCTTCTTGTCCATACTCTTGCTGCAGGTGGCGCCCCATCAGCAGGTTGAACTTTTGATCAGTACCACCTAACTCCAGATCGCTTTTGAGTGCAACGCTGTCATAGCCTTGCATCAAAGGGTAGAGGAATTCATGGATGCTGATCGACGCGCCTGAATGGAAGCGATCATGAAAGTCATTGCGTTCCATCATGCGTGCAACCGTGTATTTGGCCGCCAGTTGGATCATGCCTCGTGCACCCAGAGGGTCGCTCCATTCGCTGTTGTACCGGATTTCAGTTTTGGTGGGGTCCAGTACCAAGCTTGCCTGCCTGTAGTAGGTCTCTGCATTGATTTTGATCTGCTCAGCTGTCAGGGGAGGACGGGTGTTGTTTCGGCCCGAAGGGTCACCAATCAAACTGGTGAAGTCGCCAATCAAGAAAATGACCGTGTGACCCAGGTCCTGCAACTGGCGCATCTTGTTCAAAACCACCGTATGCCCGATGTGGATGTCAGGCGCTGTGGGATCCAGCCCCAGTTTGATCCGCAAAGGTACCCCGGTATTTTCCGAGCGTTGGAGTTTCTTGACCCAGTCAGCTTGCGGGATTAATTCGTCACATCCGCGTAGCGTCACACTGAGCGCAGACCGAACGCCATCGCTGAGCTCAGGCGACAGGGCAACAGGGACGTTGGGGTGTGCATTTTCAATGGCAGACATGGGGTTTGACTTAGGTAATTTTTCACATGGTTAGGACGGCCCGCCGTTATACTGGAGAGCTACGCCACGCTTGGATTTTATGTCCGCGTGCAGCGGATGAGTCGAAAGATATCCAGGTGCGGTACCAAACGCCGGTATCTGGTGCACTTGAAATTCAGGTTTTGCCCGCTCTGTTGCCGCGGTTTTTGTACGGCTGATGGGCACAGGTCGGTCTAATAATCTTGGAGATGCTTGATTTGGACAAGTTGATTTTGGCTGGCAATGTGCTGATATCTTTCTTTCAGCGCTATCCCCAGCGTATCACGGCTGTCGTTGCGGCCTCTTTGCTCATGGTTGGCGGCGGCGCATTCGCCGTCGCATCCATGGCCCCAGATGCAGCAGATCTGCCGGTACATAATATTCTTGAAGCCGTCAAACCACAGACTTTGTCTTCGCAGGCCCTGTTATTGGAGGGTGTTCGCTTTCCATTGTTCAGAACCGAAGTTACCCGGTCAAATGACTCAGCCGAAACGCTTTTGAAGCGACTGGGCATTGATGATCCCAAGGCCGCAGCCTTCATGCGCAATGATGCCTTGGTGCACAACAGTGTATGGGGCAGAGTTGGCCGACAAGTCAGTGCCGAATCGACCGAAGAAAAGCAGCTGAGCAAGCTGACGGTTCGTTGGGTGCCAGACGAAAGCGGCAGTTTCAATCGCTTGATTGTTGAAAGAGTGGGGCACGAGTTCCAATCGAAGCTGGAGACGCCCAAGCTGCAATCCACTGTGCGCATGGCCAGTGGCAGCATACAAACGTCTCTTTTTGCTGCGACCGATGAAGCGCGGATTCCCGACAGCATTGCCATTCAGTTGGCTGAAATTTTCTCGGGCGACATCGATTTTCATCGTGCATTGCGAAAAGGGGATCGCTTTTCTGTTGTCTATGAAAGCCTCCAGGCGGATGGGGAGCAGGTCCGCACGGGTAAAGTCATTTCCGCCGAGTTTGTGAATAACGGCCGCAAGCTTCAAGCCTTGTGGTTTCAGGAGCCCGGTGCTTCCAAAGGGGCTTATTACACGCCTGCCGGTGAGAGCCTTCGCAAGGCCTACCTTGCCTCACCCTTGGAGTTTTCACGGGTGAGCAGTGGCTTCAGCATGCGATTCCATCCGATCTTGCAATCGTGGCGTGCACATCTCGGCGTGGACTATGCCGCCCCAACAGGTACGCCAGTGCGTAGCGTGGCAGACGGAACGGTCGAGTTTGCCGGTGTGCAAGGTGGATTTGGCAATGTCGTGATCGTCAAGCATCGCAACAACCATACAACGGTTTATGCGCACTTGAGTCGCATTGGCGTTCGCAAGGGACAACTGGTATCGCAGAGTCAGCATATCGGTGCTGTGGGCGCGACAGGGTGGGCGACCGGTCCGCATCTGCATTTTGAGTTCCGGGTCAATGGGCACCATCAAGATCCGCTGACCTTGGCGCGGCAAAGCGACTCCATACCTGTATCGGCCGCGAGCCGCCCCCATTTTGAGAAACTGGCCAAGTTATCCAAGCTTGAATTGCAGTCTGCCTCCAGCATGCAAGTGGCCGGCATGCAGTAGTCACTCCCGAGGAACATAGCGGGTGCTGGAAATCTATGCTGGCTTGATGTCTGGCACGTCAATGGACGGCGTTGACGGCGTTTTGCTGGATTTCTCTGACAAGCGTCCTTGCGTTATTCAGGCTGCATCTCTGGAGATGCCCCAAGCCTTGAAGGCTGAGCTATTGGCGCTGAACCAGTCAGGACAAGATGAACTGCATCGGGCAGCGCTGGCAGCAAACGCATTGGCTCACCTCTATTGCGCCGTTGTGGATCAAATGTTGACTCAGTCTGGACGGACGGCGAGCGAGATCCAGGCGATTGGGGCTCATGGTCAGACCGTACGCCACCAGCCAGCATCCGGATACACCTTGCAACTCAATAACCCCGCGTTATTGGCCGAATTGACAGGCATCAACGTGATTGCCGATTTTCGCAGCCGTTGCGTCGCGGCTGGTGGGCAAGGTGCTCCGCTGGCACCTTTTTTTCACGCGGCAATGTTCTCGCGACCCAACGAATGCATGACAGTGCTGAATCTGGGAGGAATCTCCAATTTGACGGTCCTGCCCCCTGCTGAGCAAGACCAGGAGAAGTTGTTAGGCTTTGACTGCGGCCCTGGAAACGCCTTGATGGACTACTGGTGTCAGGCCCATTTAGGGCATGCCTATGATGATGGGGGAGCCTGGGCTGCTACGGGTCGCGTGCATGACGATTTGCTGAGTCGTTTCCTGTCCGATCCGTATTTCAATCTTCGTCCCCCAAAGAGCACCGGACGCGATTTGTTCAATCCCACTTGGCTCCATGCACAGTTGGCCAAAGTCAGCGCGATGCCGATCCCTCCCGCTGATGTGCAGGCAACGCTTTGTGCGTTAACCGCGCGTTCTAGTGCAAGCGCTGTGAAGGACTTCGCCCCGGATTCCACTGAACTCCTGGTTTGTGGCGGTGGCTCGTTCAATCTGCATCTCATCAAGCTGCTTCAGCGCCACTTGCCAGGATGTGTAGTGCGAACTACAAGTGATCGGGGGATTCCGCCAATGCAGGTGGAGGCAGCGGCTTTTGCTTGGTTGGCCCGACAAATGACTCGGCGCAAAGCCATACCGCTCAAAAGCACAACGGGAGCCAAAGGCTCCCGCATTCTGGGTTGTCTCTATCCGGCCTGATGTGCTTGAGCTCAGGTCGAAAAGCTGGAGCCACATCCACAGGTGGTCGTTGCGTTGGGATTCTTGATGACAAACTGGGCGCCTTGCAGGTCTTCCTTGTAGTCAATCTCGGCACCCACGAGGTACTGATAGCTCATGGCATCAATCAACAATGACACGCCATTTTTGGTCATGGTGGTGTCGTCTTCGTTGGTGATCTCGTCAAAAGTAAAACCGTATTGAAAACCGGAGCAGCCACCGCCTTGCACGAAGACACGTAGCTTCAAGTCAGGGTTGCCTTCTTCGGCAATGAGGTCTGCAACTTTGGCTGCAGCGCTGTCTGTGAAGACAATCGGTGCAGGCATTTCGGTTTCAATAGCTTCAAGTACGGCGCTCATGAACTGCTTTCAGATGTGTTGTGACAAATAGTACAGCAAACTGCTCGGGAATACACGTTATGCGTTACTTGCCGCCAATGTCAGTGTGGGCTTTTCATCTTCTGAAATGATCATGGGACGTAACTGACCCGCAATCGTCGCACCTTGGTGCATTTCAAGTGCCTTGTAGTGAACATCACCTTCGATTTGGGCCTTGGGTTGAAGTTCAAGCAATTCACTGGCTGTGATGGGGCCGATGACTTTGCCATTGATGATCACATGGTCCGCACGAATTTCGCCTTCTATGGAGGCAGTTTTCGAGATCACCAGAATGCTGCGTGTCCCTTCGGCTGCGACCAGGTTGCCTTTGACTTTGCCATGCACGCGAAGGCCTTCGCTGAACTTGATATGCCCCTCAATATCCGTGCCCTGAGCAATTAGGCTTTTAATCGGTGGCTGCTTTTTAGAGTTGAACATGCCGATCTTCCTTGTTAAAGCTTGATGGATTGACTAGCGCGCGTTGCGTTCCCATCCAGCACGCGGACAGTCACTGTTTTTACCACGGTCTGTAAAGGCAGTGCAATCAAACCTTCCAGGCGGCGGTATTGCCTGAATTGAACCGCCAAGGGGCCTGTGGGCAGCATCATCGTCCAGGGTCTGCCGTTTTCCGTTCCTGCGAGGCTGATTTCAAGCTTTCCGTTGAATTCCGGTGCATTCTTGGATGCTTGCACGAGCAGCACTTGCCACTTTACTTGCGAGTTTCCCAGCACTTCTGCCTGCAATCCACGTACTGCCAAGGTATCGGTGGCATTCGCCAAAGGCATGAGGGTTTGAAAAAACCCCAGGTCGTCCTTCAGGCCCTGATTTTCGGCTTCCAGTTTCTTGACCTGTGCGTTCAAGGCCTCCTGAACAGCCTTTTCCGTCACGAGTTGGCTGTCAGCCGTGTTGGCAATCGACTGCGCTTTGTCTCTCTCCACCTGCAGTTTGGCGTTTTCTTCCCGGAGTTTGACCAGTTCCATTTTGTCGTTGCGATCGAGGCCGGCGATGTCTTTACCAAACTCAAAAGCCCAAAGCGCGATGGCGGCCGAAAATCCAAGAACCACGGAAATGAGAATCCAGCGAAATGGCCAGGGTAGCGCGCTGCGCACAGCCATTCGCGGGGCGCTGACGGTGAGGCGGCGGCGGAGCAATCGAAAACGCATAAATAGCCCTTGAAAGCAAGAAGCCGCAGCAAGCGAACTTGTTGCGGCTTCTTGATGAACAGGAAAGCAGTTTAACGCTTGCTGAACTGCTTGCGACGGCGGGCACCGTGCAAACCGACCTTCTTACGTTCAACTTCGCGAGCGTCGCGAGTCACAAAGCCGGCTTGAGACAGCGCTGGTTTCAGACTTGCATCATAGTCAATCAGCGCGCGGGTAATGCCGTGGCGCACTGCACCTGCTTGACCCGATTCACCACCGCCGTGCACATTCACCATCACGTCGAAAGACTCGATGTGGTTGGTCAAATGCAGAGGCTGCTTGCAGATCATGATCGAGGTTTCGCGGCCAAAAAACGCCTGAATGTCTTTGCCATTCACCGTGATTTTGCCGGAGCCTTTTTTCAGAAACACGCGGGCGACGCTGGATTTGCGACGGCCGGTGCCATTGTTCCATTCACCAATCATGGCGGCTCCTTAAATTTCCAACACTTTGGGTTGCTGGGCAGTGTGTGGGTGCTCAGCACCGCCATACACCTTGAGCTTCTTGATCATGGCGTAGCCCAGTGGACCCTTGGGCAGCATGCCCTTGACGGCCTTTTCCAGCGCGCGGCCTGGATGCTTGGCTTGCATGTCCCGGAAGTTGATGGCGGAGATGCCACCTGGGTAACCGGAGTGCGAGTAATACACCTTGTCGAGCGACTTGGCGCCGGTGACACGGAGTTTTGCGGTGTTGGTCACGATGATGAAATCACCGGTATCAACGTGAGGCGTGTAAATGGCTTTGTGTTTGCCGCGCAGACGGAGGGCAACTTCGCTGGCTACCCGGCCGAGCACCTTATCGGTGGCGTCAATCACAAACCACTCGTGCACGACCTCAGCGGGCTTAGCGCTGAATGTTGTCATTGCAATCTTTCGAGTGAGTAAAATAGAACTCTTTTCCATGGTCGGTGCTTTTCTATTGAAAGCCTCTTAGATGGGTTCCCAGCCAATACACGCATGCTGCGGATACACTTAGCTGGTCTGGCCGCGGAGTTCAAAAAGCGCTGCCAAGCCCTCCATTATACAAAAGATCACTTGATCGCGGTAGTATCTGATGTATGTTCTCTTACCGCCACGCCTTTCATGCGGGTAACCATGCCGACGTGCTCAAGCACACGGTGCTGATTGCTCTGCTCAAGCATCTGACCCTCAAAGAAGCGCCGCTCACGGTGATTGATACCCACGCGGGGGCAGGCTTGTATCGCCTGGATGGCGATTTTGCCCAGACCAGCGCGGAGGCAGCCGATGGTATTTTCAAGCTGTGGGGCAAAAACGAATTGGCAAGCGTACTGAAGGACTACCTGGAAGTCGTTCAATCCTTCAATGCGCAATCAAAAGCTTTGAAAGTCTATCCAGGTTCACCCTTCATTACGCAGCATCTCTTGCGCGAGCAGGACAAACTCAAACTGTTTGAATTGCACCCCAGCGACATCAAGGCCTTGAGTGGTAACGTGGAGCAATTGCGCGCTGGTCGCCAGATTGCCGTGATCCGCGAAGATGGTTTTGAGGGCCCACGAAAATTCGTCCCCCCACCTGCCCGTCGCGCTCTGCTATTGTGCGATCCTAGCTATGAAATAAAGAGCGACTATGCCAAAGTGCAGACGCTGATAGCCGAGTCGCTCAAGCGTTTTGCGACGGGTACCTACGCTGTCTGGTACCCCTTGATCCCGAGACCCGAAGCGCACGACTTGCCCAAACGACTCAAGACACTGGCCATGCGCGCAGGCAAGCCCTGCCTCAATTTGGCGTTGACAGTCAAGAACAGCAAAATTATTTCAGCAGTTCAAAGTGGTGCAGATGTCGCCAAGCGCCCAGGCTTGCCTGCCAGCGGCATGTTCATCATCAATCCACCACACACATTGAAAGCGAGCATGTTAGAGGCGCTGCCCCAGATGGTGGATATTTTGGGGCAAGACAAGCATGCTGCGTTTGCAGTCGATTGAGGGCATGCAATAAAGCGTGCATCCGTGCCCATCGAATCAGGGTAAATCGGGATGAATAATTAACCGACCGATTGGTCGGTTAATTGCTATACTGCCGCCCAGCGCCAGCATTCTTGGCGCGGGAGACATGCATGTATACACAGGCGCTGGACCTACCCAACCCTGATGGCGACTCTGCAGGCAACGCCAATGTCGTGGCGATGAACGCGCGCAGTGAGCCACACTCGGATGCACTGCAGGCGAGCTTTGACGCCAAAGTTGACGCGGACGAAAAAATCGAGCCACGCGACTGGATGCCAGATGCGTACCGCAAAACCCTGGTGCGACAGATCAGTCAGCATGCGCATTCCGAAATCGTCGGCATGCTGCCCGAAGGCAACTGGATCAGCCGGGCGCCAAGCCTTAAACGCAAAGCCATCCTGATTGCCAAGGTGCAAGACGAAGGAGGGCATGGCCTGTACCTTTACAGCGCCGCAGAAACGCTGGGCACCAGCCGTGACCAGATGCTTGATGCGTTGCACAGCGGAAAAGCCAAATACAGTTCCATCTTCAATTACCCCACCCTCAATTGGGCTGACGTAGGGGTGATTGGCTGGTTGGTCGATGGCGCGGCCATCATGAATCAGATCCCGCTTTGCCGTTGTTCCTATGGCCCCTATGCCCGTGCGATGATCCGGGTTTGCAAGGAAGAGTCCTTCCACCAACGACAGGGCTATGAAGCCTTGCTTGTCATGATGCAGGGAAATGAGGCTCAAAAAACCATGGTTCAGGATGCGGTGAACCGTTGGTGGTGGAAGTGCCTGGCCATGTTTGGGCCACCGGATGCCAACAGCCCGCACAGTGCCCAGGGTATGCGCTGGGGCATCAAGCGCATCAGCAACGACGATTTGCGTCAGAAATTCATTGACGCCACTGTTCCGCAGGCCAATGTGCTGGGCATCTCGCTGCCGGACCCCCAACTCAAATGGAACGAGGAGCGGGGCCACTATGACCATGGCGAGATTGACTGGGATGAGTTCTGGGCAACAGTCAATGGCAATGGACCCTGTAACAAAGAGCGCCTTGCCACCAGGGTCAAGGCGTGGAACGACGGTGAGTGGGTGCGCGATGCTGCTATAGCCCATGCCCGTAAACAAGCTCAACGTGATTTGAAGGAAGCCGCATGAACACCGCTCTTAAGGAATGGCCGCTGTGGGAAGTCTTTGTCCGCAGCAAACAAGGCCTCGAACACAAGCACTGCGGCAGCCTCCATGCCAGTGATGCCCGGCATGCGCTACAAATGGCACGCGACGTTTATACCCGCCGCCAGGAAGGTGTCAGCATCTGGGTCGTGCCGTCCGCAGCGATTGCGGCAAGCGAGCCAGACAGCAAGGCAGAATTCTTTGATCCTTCAGGCGACAAAATTTACCGGCATCCCACCTTCTACGAAATCCCGGCAGAAGTGGGGCACATGTGATGGCAGCGCCCGTCGACTATCTCTTGCACCTGGCCGACAATGCGTTAATTCTCGGGCAGCGTAACGCTGAATGGTGTGGGCACGGCCCTGTCCTGGAAGAAGATCTTTCCATGGCCAACAACAGTCTTGACCTGATTGGTCAGGCTCGGCTGCTTTATCAGTATGTTGCGCAGATTCAAGGCAGTGACGCAACTGAGGACACTCTGGCCTATTTTCGCGGCGTCCCCGACTTCAAGAACTTCACCCTGCTCGAGTTACCGCACCACGGCCCACTTGCCGCTACAGCGTCAGGTGACCGCGATTACGCCACCACAATCACTCGCAATTTTCTTTACAGCGCGTTCATGCTGCTTGTATGGGAGGCATTGCAATTATCCGAAGACTCGACATTGGCTGCCATTGCCGCCAAATCGCTGAAAGAGGTCAAATACCATTTCCGCCATTCACGGGATTGGATGGTGCGTTTCGGTGACGGGACGGATGAGTCGCATGCCCGGGCTCAAGCCGCGCTTGATCACCTGATGCCGTACACAGAAGAATTCTGGGTCGTGGCAGCCTACGAGGCAGCGGCATCGACAAACCGCACTGGCGTCGATCCTCAGACCCTGCGTGATGACTGGCTCAGCTTGCTCGATGCTGCCATTGCAGAGTCCAGCCTAAAACGGCCAGCAGTTGCAGCGACCCAGAGATTCCAGTGGTGAGTTTGCGCGAACTCGGCATCTTGCGAGAAGTTCGGCAAACGCAGGACGGTCGAATCGAGGTGGTGATTACGCCGACCTACAGCGGGTGCCCGGCCATGGGGCAGATTGAAGACGACATCCGCAGCACGCTTTCAGCGCTGGGGCAGACGGGCACGGTAGTGACCCAACTCTCGCCTGCATGGACCACCGACTGGATGAGCGATACTGCCCGCGAAAAACTGCGCGCCTATGGCATTGCGCCACCGCGATGCAGCGCAGAACCTGCGACCACCACTGGTTCTGCGGTAATGCGGTTCGCAGCCCATGCTGCTCGCGAAGTGGTGCCCTGTCCGCAATGCAACTCGGTGAACACCACCGAAACCTCCCACTTCGGCTCCACCGCTTGCAAAGCCCAGTATCGATGCCTGGACTGCATGGAACCGTTTGACTATTTCAAGCCTTACTGAAAGCGGGCGAAAGCGCCCGATTGCCATGACAACACTTACTCGATTTCACGAACTCACGGTTGCCCATGTCAACAATGAAGCCGCCGGTGCGGTGGCGCTGACGCTGACTGTCCCGCCGCAGCTTAGACAGAACTTTTCCTTTGAGCCCGGTCAATTCCTGACCTTGAAGGCCGTCATCAATGGGGCCGAGGTCCGTCGCAGTTATTCCATTTGCAGCCCACGCGGCAAGCTGATTCGTGACAGCGAAATTGAAATTGGCATCCGGCCTGTCAACGCAGGCATTTTCTCGAACTGGGCTGCCACACGGATCAAAGCGGGCGACCGCCTTGATGCCATGCCCCCAGAGGGACGGTTCACGGTGCAGCGGCCTCGCGCCTTGCACCGTGTGGGCTTCGCTGCGGGCTCGGGCATCACGCCCATCCTGTCGATCATGGCAAGCACCCTCGAAGAGCAACCCGAATCCAAATTCACTTTGGTCTACGGTAACCGCCGTATGGCAACCGTGATGTTCAATGAGGCGCTACAGGATCTGAAAGATCGCTACCCCAGCCGCCTGACCTTGATACATGTGCTGTCCCGCCAAGTGCAAGAGGTCGACATGCTTGAAGGTCGCATTGATGCCGCGAAGGTCCGCACGATCATCGATACGCTGCTGCCAGTCGCCAGCATGGATGAAGTCTTCATCTGTGGACCCGATAGCATGATCGAGGCCACCCAAGCCTGCTTGCTGGAGGCGGGCGTCCCGGCAAACCGCATCCGTACAGAGCGCTTCACTTCACCCCGCCTGGAGGCCCTGCCACCTGCAGAACGCAAGGCAGTGGTACTGGGTTCGACGCCCGTATCGACAGGCGACATTGCATTGACCGTGGTGGTGGACGGCAAACCACACGAGCTCAAAATGAGCCGCGATCAAAAAATCCTTGACGTTGCGCTCGGCGCTGGGCTTGATTTACCTTGGTCCTGCAAAGGCGGCGTGTGCTGTACATGCCGGGCCAAGGTGATGGAGGGCTCGGTACAGATGGAGAAGAACTTCACGCTGGAGTCTTGGGAGCTTGAAAAGGGCTTCGTCCTCAGCTGTCAGGCGCGACCCACCAGTGAGCGTGTGGTCGTCAGCTACGACGAACGCTAAACATAAAAAGGGGCCTCAGGCCCCCTTTTTTTCATTCCAATTGCCTGGAATTTAGAAACGGTAACCCAGGCCAACGCCGACCAAAACAGGGTCAACCTTGAAGGAGCCCATGTCCTTGCCACTCAAGGTCACGTCGGTCTTGATATAAACCTTCTTGAGATCGAAGTTCAAGTACAGGTTCTTGGCCACGGGAATATCCACACCCACTTGCAGCGCAGGGCCCCAGCTGTTCTTCTTCAGATCTGCAGCGCCGCCAGCCAGACTGACATTGGAGATATGCGTAAAGTTCAAGCCAGCACCGACATAGGGCTTGAAGCTGCCAGCGTTAAAGTGATATTGAGCCAGCAAGGTGGGAGGCAGGTGTGTGAACGTACCAATATCAGCGCCCTTCAGGTAGACGGTCTGACGCTGTGGAATCGTCAAAATCAACTCAGCGGCGATATTGGGGGTGACAAAATAGCTGATGTCCAGCTCAGGAATGGTCTTGTTGTTGATCGTCAAGCCCAAGCCAGTGTTGTCAGTATTGGCGCTGCGCAGGGCAACTGCACGTGCACGAACCAATACATCGCCAGCCTTGAAGTCTTGGGCGATGGAAGCGGTGGAAACCAGGGAAGAAGCGATCAAGGCTGCGAGTGCAAGTTTTTTCATTTGAGTCATCCAATATTGAGTTCAGGGAACATCCCGGAAACCATTGGACATTCCGGGAAAACCCTTGTGTTTGAGCTAGATCAAATACGGAAAACCCCTTCAATGGTCTGCGCCTCTATTTGATCTGGATCAAATCCGGTTGTTGCCAATTTGCACGGTCAACATCTGCGCATTTCCTGGCTAAACAGCGGTCAGTGCTTGCTCCAGGTCCGCCAGCAGGTCGTCAATATGCTCAATGCCGATCGACAGGCGGACCATTTCTTCGCTGACACCAGCCCGAGCCAGTTCCTGCGGATTGAGTTGTCGATGGGTGGTGCTGGCCGGGTGGCACGCCAAAGACTTTGCGTCGCCAATGTTGACCAGGCGCGTGAACAGTTGCAGCGCGTCCTGAAAGCGTCCACCTGCCTCGCGGCCATCAACAGCCTTGAGTCCGAAACTGATGATGCCGGACGCGCGGCCATCCATCTGACGTTTGACCAGGGCATGGTCTGGGTGATCTTCCAGCCCAGCGTAATTGACCCAGGCCACTTTGGCGTGTTGCTTCAGATGCTGGGCCACAGCCACGGCATTGCTGCAAATGCGATCCATGCGCAACGGCAGGGTCTCGATGCCCTGCAGTATCTGGAAGGCCGCCATCGGGCTCAGGGCTGCACCCATGTTGCGCAGGGGCACCACACGTGCGCGGCCAATGTAGGCTGCGGCGCCCAAAGCCTCGGTGTAAACCACGCCGTGGTAGCTCACATCGGGCTCATTCAGGCGCTTGAAGCGTGCCTTGTGCTCAACCCAAGGGAACTTGCCGGAATCCACAATGGCACCACCAATGGTGGTGCCGTGGCCACCCAGGTACTTGGTCATGGAATGCACGACGATGTCTGCACCATGCTCGAACGGACGACACAGGTAAGGGCTTGGCACCGTGTTGTCCACTATCAAGGGGACGCCGGCAGCGTGAGCCACATCGGCCAGCGCACGCAAGTCAGTCACATTACCCAAAGGGTTACCCACCGATTCACAAAAGACGGCCTTGGTGCGTGCATCAATCAGTTTGGCAAATGCGCCAGGATCGCGTGGGTCTGCAAAACGAGTCTCAATGCCCATTTGTGGAAGGGTATGACCCAGCAGGTTGTAAGTGCCGCCATACAGGGTGGAGGACGACACAATGTTGTCACCTGCTTCTGCAATGGTCTGGATCGCATACGTAATGGCTGCCATACCAGAGGCCACCGCCAGAGCACCGACGCCACCTTCCAGCGCCGCCAAACGGGCTTCAAGCACGCCATTGGTCGGGTTCATGATGCGGCTGTAGATATTGCCTGCCACCTTCAAATCGAACAGGTCTGCGCCGTGCTGCGTGTTGTCAAACGCATAGGCCACTGTTTGGTAAATGGGAACCGCCACCGATTTGGTTGTCGGGTCTGGCGTGTAGCCACCGTGGACGGCAATGGTTTCAAACTTCATGTCAATCTCCTGTTTTGAGGGAACAAATGGCAGCAGCTATCTTAATCACCGTGACCAGAAAAAACGGCGACATCTCCGCAGAAATGCCGCCGTTGTTCGGTGGGGAAATGCTTGTTAAAGCTTGCCAAGGCGCTGGCAAATGGCCTGCGTCGCGCCGCTCTGGTTCATGGTGTAAAAGTGCAACCCGGGCACACCCCCCTTGATAAGTTGCTCACAAAGATGCGTCACCACATCCAGGCCAAAGGCCTTGATGGACGCGGTATCGTCTCCGAACGCCTGCAAGCGTAGCCGCATCCAGCGCGGGATCTCACTGCCGCAGGTGTCTGCAAAGCGCAGCAAACCGCTCGAGTTGGTGATCGGCATGATGCCGGGCAGCACGGGGATGCGCACCCCAGCCGCATGCGCGTCTTCTACAAAGCGCCAATAGCCATCGGCATTGAAGAACATCTGCGTGATCGCACTGTTGGCACCAGCCTGCACCTTGGCAGCGTAAGCGTGCAGGTCATCTGCCGGGCTTTTCGCCTGCGGGTGAACCTCTGGGTAGCACGCCACCGTGATGTGGAAGTGATCGCCTGTCTGCTCGCGGATAAAGCGCACCAGGTCGCTGCTGTATTGCAGTTCCCCCGGCCCGCCGTAGCCGCTGGGCAAGTCGCCGCGCAAAGCCACAAGGCGTTTCACACCCATGGCCTTGAGTTGCAACAACTGCTCAGCCACACGCTGCTTGGTGGCCCCCACACACGAGAAGTGCGAAGCGGCCGCCACGCCTTCATTCAGGATCTCCTGCACAGCGCCAAAAGTGCCTTCCTGGGTCGAGCCGCCCGCGCCGTAAGTGACCGAGCAGAAGTCAGGCTTGAGCGCGTACAACTCGGCACGCGCAGCGCGCAACTTGGCGCTGCCTTCTGGCGTCTTGGGCGGGAAGAATTCCAGACTGATAGGAAGCGTCATTCCTCGCGCCCCATCAATAGCGGTAAGTGTTGGCCTTGTACGGACCAGCCTTGCTCACACCGATGTAGGCGGCTTGCTCGTCGGTCAACTCCGACAACATCGCGCCGACCTTCATCAGGTGCAGGCGAGCCACTTTCTCGTCCAGGTGCTTGGGCAACACATAGACCTTGCCAGACTTGTAGTCTTTGGACTTTGTGAACAGTTCGATCTGGGCAATCGTCTGGTTCGCGAAGCTGGAAGACATCACAAAGCTAGGGTGGCCGGTGCCGCAACCCAAGTTCACCAGACGGCCCTTGGCCAACAGGATGATGCGCTTGGCAGGCTTCTTACCCTTGGCCGGGAAGATCACGTGGTCCACTTGGGGCTTGATCTCTTCCCACTTCAGCTTTTCCAGCGACGCGACGTCGATTTCATTGTCAAAGTGACCGATGTTACAAACGATGGCCTGATCCTTCATGGCATCCATGTGCTTGAAGGTAATGACGTTCTTGTTGCCGGTGGCAGACACAAAAATGTCAGCCTTATCGGCAGCGTATTCCATGGTCACGACCTTGTAGCCTTCCATTGCAGCCTGAAGGGCGTTGATCGGGTCGATCTCAGTCACCCAAACCTGGGCAGACAGAGCGCGCAGCGCTTGGGCAGAACCCTTGCCCACATCGCCGTAGCCTGCCACCACAGCGACCTTGCCAGCGACCATCACATCAGTGGCGCGCTTGATGGCGTCAACCAGGGATTCGCGGCAACCGTACAGATTGTCAAACTTGCTCTTGGTAACCGAGTCGTTGACGTTGATGGCGCGGATAGCCAGGGTGCCCTTGGCGGACATCTCGTTCAAACGCAGCACGCCGGTCGTGGTTTCTTCGGTCACGCCGATGATGTTCTTCAGGCGGCGGCTGTACCAGGTGGGATCAACGGCCAGCTTGGCCTTGATCGCAGCGAAGAGGATTTTCTCTTCTTCGCTGCCTGCTTTGGCAAGCACCTTGATGTCTTTTTCAGCTTGTGCACCCAGGTGCATCAGCAGCGTGGCGTCACCACCGTCGTCCAGAATCATGTTCGGGCCGTCGTTCTTCTTGTCCTTGCCGCCAAACTCAAAAATGCTGTGGGTGTAGTTCCAGTAGTCCACCAGCGTCTCGCCCTTGACGGCGAACACGGGCGTGCCGCTGGCGGCAATGGCCGCTGCAGCGTGGTCTTGTGTTGAGAAGATGTTGCAAGACGCCCATCGCACTTGGGCACCCAGGGCTTGCAGGGTTTCGATCAACACGGCCGTCTGAATCGTCATGTGCAGGCTGCCCGTGATGCGGGCGCCTTTCAGGGGCTGGGCTTTGGCAAACTCGGCGCGAATGGCCATCAGGCCTGGCATCTCGGTTTCGGCAATCGCGATTTCCTTGCGGCCCCAGGCAGCAAGTGAAATGTCAGCAATAGCGCTATCGACAACAGTCGCGGGGTTTGCGGTGGGGGCTTTGACTTTGGCGTTCATAGGTTCTCCAAAAAATTGAAAAAACCACGAAGCTTGGGGAAGGCTGGCTCACCCCACAAGTTCGTGGGTGAGCGCCGTTAAGTCAGACAAGCTAGAACAGCTTGTGGCCCGAGCCTCGTCTGCGGGTGCAGACTGCAACGCTCCTCGGGAAGCTTCAATTCTATACGGCCATTCGAACCCCAAGTGGCGGGCTTGGACATTGGGGTTCTGGCTCGATGAAGCCTATCCTCCTGTTTTTAGGTTAAGGCAATACAGCCGGTTTGCTCAAATAGGCAGTTGACAGGGTCTTGAACTGTCCGCCATCAGTGTTCAAATTGGTCTGGGTGACATGCCCCGGACTGAAGACAACTCCCACCCCGCCAGCATTGACCAATTCGCTGGCATGGCTTAAGAAGTAGCGCATCCGGTTGTCTCGAAAGCTTAGAGCAGTTCCCCCGGGCGCAGTGGACGGAACACCCATGGGCGTCTGCCACCAGATCAAAGGTAAGCCAAGCCCTGTTGAAAAAGACTTCGCGGTTGCAAAGTGTTCCGTGAAGTTGGGCGATGTGACATTGGTTTCATCCCAGATTTTCAGAGAGTTTGCTGAGATGGGGCGGCTGCAGTTGGCACCTGAGCTTGTGTAGGCTGCTTCGATGCAACCTATGTCTCGGTCCAGGGTCTGCGTCACCACAAAATCTGCTTTGTCGACCCCCAGCAGTTTGAAATAATTCAACTCGTTGGCGGCGATATCGTCAAACTGTGCAGGCGGAAAGCCGACATAGGCCTTGGGCGCGTATTTTCGCGCCATCCGGATCAGGCACCCCGCCACGCTTGCCACACTGTCCTTCATGTCACTGCAGTCCGGGTTGACCAACGAGACATGCGCAAAATGCTTGTTGGGATCAGTACTGATCCGTTGCGCGTAACCCCAGAAGTCAGGCTCAACGTTGACCAGTGCAGAGTTGCCATAGATCTGCAACTGATTGAACAATATCCTCACGTTGTCCCAGTAACCCTGCATAAAGGCAAAGTCGTACAACACCGTCATGTTTCCATCGCCCCGGGAGGCCATCTGATAAAGCGTGAACATGGGGACCGAGCCAAAGCAGTCAGCATTGCGCGCGTGCATTTGAGCGTATTCACCCGTTGGACTGTTCCAGTAGGGCCAGGAATCGGCACCCACGCCCCCAATGTAGGTATCAAAAATATCTGGAAGCAAACTTTGTTTTTGTACAGATGTTTTTTCCACTGCGCCCAGTCCAACCAGCAGGCGCTGGGGTTTGCCCAACGCCTGGGCCAGAGCAGCCTGCCGCTTAGCAACGGGCAACTGGTTGAAAGGTGTGACAGTCGCTGGTGAGGTGCGGCCAACAGCCACGCACCCCGTGTTTGAGTTAATGGTGGTGGATAGCAGTGACGACGCAGAACCCGTTGAGCCCCCACCTCCACCACAGCCCATCGGAAATACCATGATGATCAGCACAGCACCGACGCGAAGCAAAGCAAAAAGGAGTGAATGGGGGTGTCGCAGTAGTGTCATGCTAAGTCGTTGATCGCCATGTTGAGGACGGTTTTCACTCTACCACCCAAGATCTAGCCGACGAAAATTGCCAAAATAGCCGTATCGTTAAAATTACACAGATCAAAACACAGTCCGCTCAAGGACAGTTGTGTGCATATATGAAGCCCGTGGCGCCATGCCCTGAAGCCTCTCTACCCTGGAAATCCCTTGTGTCCTACGCCCCAGAAACCCGGCGCCGCCGTACCTTTGCCATCATCTCGCACCCTGACGCGGGTAAAACCACGCTGACAGAAAAGCTGCTGCTGTTCTCTGGTGCGATCCAGATTGCTGGATCGGTCAAGGCCCGCAAAGCCAGCCGCCATGCGACCAGCGACTGGATGGAGATCGAAAAGCAGCGCGGCATCTCGGTGGCCAGCTCGGTCATGCAAATGCTCTACCGCGAGCATGTGATCAACCTGCTCGACACCCCCGGCCACAAAGATTTCTCGGAGGACACCTACCGCGTGCTCACCGCCGTGGATTCGGCCCTGATGGTGATTGACGCCGCCAACGGTGTGGAGGCGCAGACGCGCCGCTTAATCGAGGTCTGCCGCCAGCGCAACACACCCATCATCACCTTTGTGAACAAGATGGACCGTGAAGTGCGAGATCCGCTCGACATCCTGGACGAAGTGGAGCGCGAGCTTGGCATGCCCTGTGTGCCCATGACCTGGCCCGTGGGCAAAGGCAAGAACTTTGGCGGCATCATGAACCTGCGCACCCAGGCCATGACCGTGTTTGAATCCGGCTCCGAGCGCCTGCCGCAGGACTTCGACACCATGCCGCTGGCCGACCAGGAAGCCCTGCGCGCCCGGTTTGGTCAGGAATACGACGAAGCGCTGGACAGCATGGAGCTGGCCGCCGGTGCTTCCCCCACATGGGACCATCAAGCCTTTCTGGAAGGGCGCCAAACCCCCGTGTTCTTTGGTTCGGGCGTCAACAACTTCGGTGTGATGGAGGTGCTCGATGCGCTGGTCGATCTGGCGCCGTCGCCCCAGTCGCGCACCAGCAGCCGCATCGTCAATAAGCAGACCGAGATCAAGGTGATTCAGCCCGAGGACGAGGCCTTCAGCGGCGTGGTCTTCAAGGTGCAGGCCAACATGGACGCCAACCACCGCGACCGCATCGCCTTTGTGCGCATTGCATCCGGCAAGTACACCCCGGGCATGAAGCTCAAAGTCATGCGCACGGCCAAAGAACTGCGACCGACCAGTGTGGTCACCTTCATGAGCCAGCGCCGCGAGGCGGTGGAAGAAGCTTTTGCGGGCGACATCATTGGCTTTACCACCCATGGTGGCGTGCAATTGGGCGACACCATCACCGACGGCAGCGTCAACCTGCAGTTCACCGGGCTGCCCTTCTTCGCACCCGAACTCTTCATGACCGTGTTGCTCAAGAATCCGCTGCGCACCAAGCAACTGCAAATGGGCTTGGCCCAACTCGGTGAAGAGGGTGCGATTCAGGTCTTTCGCCCTGAGGCGGGTGGCTCCATGCTGTTGGGCGCCGTCGGCCAGTTGCAGTTTGAAGTGGTGCAGCACCGCCTCAAGGCCGAGTACGACGCCGACGTGCGGCTGGAGGGATGTCAGTACACCGGAGCGCGTTGGATCACGGCGGACACCCCCACCGAGCTGAACCAGTTCATCAATGCTTACCCGCAGCGCATGGCACGAGACGCGGCGGACACGCTCGCTTACCTGTGTACCAGCCCTTACGACGTGCGGCTGGCGCAAGAGCGTTTCCCCAAGATCCACTTCCATCCACTGCGCGAACACGCAGGCTTGGCTCTGCAAAACGCAGGTTGAGTGCCATGAGGCCCTTGCTCGATTGGCCTGAGGCTGATCGCCGTCAAATCATCGGTGTCTTCACCGACATCGATGACACGCTCACCACCGAAGGCGCGGTGCCCCAGTCCACGGTGTCCGCCTTGGCTGCCTTGAAGGCCGCTGGCCTGCATGTGATCCCCATCACCGGCCGCCCGGTGGGCTGGAGCGAACCGTTTGCCGCCGCCTGGCCAGTCGATGCGATCGTGGCCGAGAACGGGGCCGTGGCGCTCTCTTTTCGCAATCAAAAATGTGCTTTTGGCAATACAGAAAAGCCTGGTGCGCTATCAAAGATATACCAACAAGACGCTGCCACACGTGCCGGTAACTTCGCCCGCATGCAGGCCGTGGCCGCACGCATCGTGCGCGAGGTGCCAGGCGCTATGGTGTCGCAAGACAGTGTGGGCCGCGAGACAGATATTGCCATCGACCACAGCGAATTCACGCATTTGCCGTCAGACCAAATCGCCCAGGTGGTGCAGATCATGCAAAGCGAAGGCATGAACGCCACCGTCAGCAGCATCCACATCAACGGCTGGTTTGGCGATCACAACAAGTTGGCCGGCGCACGCTGGATCGTGTGGGCATTGTTCGGACGGGACTTGTCGCTGGAGATGGATCGCTGGGTCTATGTGGGCGACTCGACCAACGATCAGTTGATGTTTGGGGCCTTTGCGCACAGCGTTGGCGTGGCGAATATTCGACGCTTTGAGTCTGAGTTGACGCATCTGCCCAGGTACATCACACCAAGCGAGCGGGGACAGGGTTTTGAGGAATTTGCGCAAGCCTTGAGCACCCTGGCAACTCAATGACCCCCAGAACCCGACGCGTGCTTCAGGCCGGTTTGTACGAAGTCTTTGCGATTGCCTTCGTTGGCCCAGTCTTGAGTCTTGCTTTTGACAAACCTGCCGCTTCAACCCTGGGGCTTGCGTTCTTTCTGTCGAGCATTGCACTGGTGTGGAACTACGCATTCAATGCCCTCTTTGAGCGCTGGGAGTCGCGTCAATCCGTTAAGGGCAGGTCACTCGCCCGGCGCCTTGCCCATGCCACGGGCTTTGAAGGTGGGCTGGTGTTCTTGCTGGTGCCGGTGATGGCCTATGGCTTGGACACCACATTTCTCGTGGCTTTCCTGGCAGACCTTGCCCTCATGGCGTTCTTCTTCGTCTATGCAATCGCGTTCACATGGGCGTTTGACCACTTGTTTGGCCTGCCGGCATCTGCGACAAAGGGTATTGAGGGTTGATCCTGCTGGTGTGCGCGGCTGCCTATTTCAGGTGCTCGCTAAAGAACCTCAACACGTGGCCTTTGGCGGCTTCGCGCGCCTCGGGGTTGGGGGCCACGGTTACCCCTGAGCCGGGGTTCACGCCGTTGGGCACATCAGTGCGCACGCGCTTGGTTTTGAGCACCGGGTTGTCAAAGTCGTGGAACGTATCCGCAAAGGTGATGATCTGCATGGGCTCGTGGCGGGCCGCCACTGTGGCGACCAGCGCCTTGCAGGGCGCAGCGGGAGTCCAGTCGTCGTTGTCTCCGATCAGGATCAACAGCGGCGCGTAAGGGTGAAGCCTGTCGGCCTTGCGCTGGCATGCGGTGCAGCCTGGGTAGAAGGACACCGCCGCCTTGAACTGCCGCACGCCATTCGGTGGGCGTGTCATGGCGTCAAGTGTCACGCCGCCACCATGAGACCAGCCAAGCAGTCCCACAGCCTTGGCCTGGATGTCGTCACGCGTTTGCAAGTAAGCCAGCGCGGCATAGGCGTCGCCCACGCGGTCGGCCTCTTTGAGGGAGCGATCTTTGATCCGGGTGGTGCAAAGTTCCTTGACCCCACGCGAGCTGAAGCTGTCCAGCATCAGCGCTGCAAAGCCCTGGCTGGCCAGGTACTCACCCCACATCTGGTGCCGCGCGTTGAGTTCACCACTGCGTGCATAGGCTCCACCGCAGCCATGCAACATGATTACCGCCGGGTGTGGCGCCTTGCCTTCGGGCTCGAATAGGTACGCTTTGAGTGGTGTGGGTGATGACAATATGCCTGCTGTGGGAATGTCAATCGATAACGGTGTTGTTCCAGTTGCTGCCTGGTCGCAGAGGGACATCAGCAAAAGCAAGAACGCTTTCTGCCAGTGTTGGATCAGGGCCTGAGCGCTGGAGAACATCGTCACTGCTTTGTTGGCTTGTGCCTTCAAGTCTATGGGTTTGAAAGTGTTGTCTGAGGGGATCGGCAAGCCAGTTCTGCTTGAAATGCCCAGGCTGACATAGGCAACCGTCCCGGCAGAGCACTAACCGGTAACTGTCCTCAGAAAATCCGCCAAGGTTTTCCCTGTTTCCGTCCGGAAGCGCCTTTCGCTAACCTCCAGGCGTCTTATGCGGTCAATGCGAAAGCTGCGAAAGTCCTTGCGAGTTTCACACCAAGCCACCAAGGTCCACACCCGGCCCCAGTAAAAGCAACCCAAGGGGCGGACCAGCCGCTGTGTGTCGAGCTTTTCGGCGTCGGTGTACACCATCGTCATCCAATGCTGAGTAGCCACGGCGTCCCGAATCATGTGCAAATTGGCACCCTCAGCAGATGTCAACCCATTGAATTCTGCGGGCGCGGTATACAGTGCCAAACTCTCTGCTGCGGCGCGTGAAACAGATGGCAAAGCGGACAGCATTTTCCCAAGCGCTCCCTCAGCGGCCAACGCCAGCGATGCGTCCAGCCAAGGTTGTGCAAGGCGAACTGCAGCCACCAGTGCCTTGGCCTCTTCCACACCAAACATCATGGGGGGCAAATCGAAACCGGCACCAAAGCGGTAGCCCACACCAGCTTGGCCTTCGATGGGAACCCCCTGCAACATCAGGTCTGCGATGTCTCGGTAAACCGTTCGCTCCGATACCTCCAGTCGTGCGGCCAAATACGCCGCAGTCGACAAGCGGCGACTCCGTATCAACTGCACCAACTGAAACAAACGGTCAGCACGTCGCAATTCTTGGCTCCTTCAGGTACAGAGCCTTCATGTTTGCCTGCATTGCTTGGGCGATCAGATGCATGTCGTGTACATTGATTTCAAACAAGCCAAAACGGAACTTGTACCCCCATCGCGCAGGTGACTCGACAAATTCAAATTCCGGGATCAGGGGCAGGATAGACGCCTCAACCGCATCCACATACTGCACATCTTTGCGAAAAGGGACAAAGCTACCTCCCATGTCAAAGGCATACGGCTCGCCAGGCAGCACCAATCCAATCGAGACGAATTTCTGCAATCTATCTTTTCCGCCCATACTGATCGTAGGGGAATAGTAGGCCACACGGTCGCCGCCGCGAATTCGTCGAAGCGGTGAGGCCTTGCCATGGCAGACCTGCATAAATCCTGGCCCATCATTGGGTGCACAGCCTCGCCGTGCATGCGCGGCACAGGCGACGGCAATCCAGTTTTTCCGATCAGTCATCCGAACTCCTTGACCCAAAGCGTAGAAGCAGCTCCGATCGTGCGCCAACCCTCCTGACAACGTGGTGTCAGGAGCGCAACACAGGTTCCTGCGTAGAAACCCTGTTTTCATTTGTTTGCTGGCGGGGAATGATTGCATGCTAACTAACAACGACCACTTAATGGAGACAACCATGACAGATCGCAATACGCCTCGTCGCCGCAACATGCTCAAAGGCGCTGCCGTTGCAGCGGGTGCTTTGACCGCGCCCATGATCGCGAAAGCGCAAACTGGCCCCATCAGCATGCGCTGGCAGAGCACTTGGCCGGCTAAAGACATCTTCCATGAGTATGCGCTGGACTATGCCAAAAAGGTGAATGACATGACCGGTGGTGACCTCAAAATTGAGGTTCTCCCGGCGGGTTCTGTCGTGCCTGCTTTTGGATTATTAGAGGCAGTATCCAAAGGAACACTAGATGGGGGGCACGGCGTGCTGGGTTATCACTATGGCAAGCAGAATGCGCTTGCCCTGTGGAACTCTGGCCCAGCCTTTGGCATGGATGCCAACATGATCTTGGCGTGGCACAAGTATGGCGGTGGAGCTGAACTGTTGGCAAAACTTTATGCTTCGATTGGCGGCAACGTACAGTCGTTTCTGTATGGCCCCATGGCAACTCAACCACTTGGTTGGTTCAAGAAACCTATTACAAAGTCTGCGGATTTCAAGGGTCTCAAGTTCCGCACCAACGGTCTGGCCATTGATCTGTTTACGGCCATGGGCGCCGCCGTGAATGCGCTGCCAGGCGGTGAAATTGTTCCGGCCATGGACCGTGGTCTGCTTGATGGCGCTGAATTCAACAACGCGACTTCAGACCGCATCCTTGGGTTTCCCGATGTGTCGAAGGTCTGCATGCTTCAAAGTTACCACCAGAGCGCAGAAACATTCGAGATCATGTTCAATAAGACCAAATATGACGCGTTGCCTGCCAAAATGAAAGCCATCATCGCTGGTGCCACTGAAGCCGCATCGGCTGACATGTCCTGGAAGGCGATTGACCGATACTCTAAAGACTATATTGAGTTGCAAACCAAAGACAAGGTTAAGTTCTATAAAACACCCGACGCCATCTTGCAAGATCAACTCAAGCTTTGGACCGAAATCGTAGAGAAAAAATCTGCTGAAAACCCGTTGTTTAAAGAAATCGTTGCATCTCAAAAAGCATTTGCCGAGCGTGCCGTCAAATGGGATCAGGACACTTACGTGAGTCGCCGTATGGCTGTCAATCATTTCTTTGGCGCAAAGAAGGCCTGATTTCCTTGCTTCTCTGATCAGCCATCCAGGCAACCACCTGGATGGCTGTTTTTCTTGGGCGGTTGATTATGCAAAATATATTGCTTGCCGTAGACAAGCTCAGCACTTGGGTAGGCCAAGCCTTTTCCTGGCTCATTCTGGTGCTGACGCTTTTAATTTCTTGGGAAGTTTTTTCGCGCTATGCGTTAGACAACCCGCACCCCTGGGCATTCGATGTCATGAGCATGATGTATGGCACTCTGTTCATGACGGCCGGAGCGTACACACTCGCCAAGAATGGGCATGTACGCGGTGACGTCTTGTACGGTTTTTTCCCACCCCGCTTGCAAGCGGGACTGGACCTTGCGCTCTACATCCTGTTTTTTATACCAGGCGTAGTTGCTCTTGCGTGGGCTGGCTACAACTTTGCGGCGGAATCCTGGGCAATCAACGAGCACTCCAATGTGACAGCCAATGGACCGCCGGTGTATCCGTTCAAGACAATCATTCCAGTTGCCGGCGCCATCTTGCTAGCCCAAGGCTTGGTGGAGATTGTTCGGTGCATAGTTTGTTTGCAAAAAGGTGAATGGCCTTCACGCGGCAACGATGTGGAGGAAGTTGACGTCGCCAAACTCAAGGAGATGGTTCACGTCAAGGACGAAGACATTGCCAAGTTGGACGAGTACGTCATTCACCCCAAGGTAAACCACCCATGAAAAAAGAAGTCTGGTTTGGTCTGAGCATCATGGCCTTGGTCGTGCTGGCAGCCTTCATTTTGCTGCCTGCACCCTCATTGATGACAAACGGCCATCTTGGTTTGCTCATGCTGGCGCTCGTGGTGGTTGCCATCATGCTTGGGTTTCCCACTGCGTTCACGCTGATGGGCATGGGCATGGTGTTTGCCTGGATTGCTTACCGCAGTCAAAACCCGGGGCTTGCCGTCCAGCAAACGCTGGATCTGATGGTGCAGCGAACGTATTCGGTGATGTCTAACGATGTCTTGATTTCCATCCCTCTGTTTGTTTTCATGGGGTATCTGATCGAACGTGCCAATCTGATTGAAAAGCTTTTCAAGAGCATGCATCTCGCCACTGCGCGTGTTCCGGGCTCTTTAGCCGTGGCAACGATCATCACTTGTGCCATCTTTGCGACTGCCACGGGCATAGTGGGTGCCGTGGTTACATTGATGGGCTTGCTGGCCTTGCCCGCGATGTTACGTGCCGGCTACAGCGTGCAATTGTCTGCCGGTGCCATCACGGCTGGGGGGTGTCTGGGCATTCTGATTCCGCCATCCGTCATGCTGATCGTCTACGGTGCGACCGCTGGCGTGTCAGTGGTCAAGCTCTATGCAGGAGCATTCTTTCCCGGGATCATGCTTGCGGGCTTATACGTGCTTTACGTTGTTGTCATTGCCAAGTGGAAGCCTCATCTGGCCCCCCCCGATGCCTGAAGAAGATCGCCTGGTGCCTTTGCCCGCTTTTGCCGAGGTCGTTTCTCGCACCGTGAGCGATAAGGTGATTCCTGGGCTTGTGGGAGCCATCAAAGGTAAACGAAATATCGCAGTCCCGATGTCAGAGTTGCTCAAACACTTCGGAATCGCGCTTTTGCCTGCCATCGCGACTGCCGTGATCATGGGGATGATTTACATCAAGGTCACAGCTGCTGTGGAGCCTGAAGCAATTGAAGGCGTTGTCGCAATGGGGGGCCAGCGTTTCAGCCAGTGATTCAGAGAGTCCTGGCATGGGTGGTCTACAGGAGCCTGCCGAAGAAGGTGGGCTTCAGCCGCCACCGGCAGAGGTAACCGAGCCTGCAAACGCCAAAACCGACCCTGTTGAGGCGGCCAAAGCGCTAAGCACACCAGCACCTGAGGTGGCCACAGTTACTGAACCCAAAACGCCGTTGGAACGCGAGCCTGCACCTCTGACTTTCTGGATTGCGTTGGTAAGTTGCCTTGTTGCCCTGTTGCTTTTCTATGCCTATTTCAGCTTTGCGCGGCTGGAGATCTTCAAAATGCTGTTGGGGTCATTCTTCCCGCTTGCCATGATGATTCTGGCGGTGCTTGGCACAATTGTCTTTGGTTTGGCGACACCGACAGAAGCGGCTGCCATGGGTTCACTCGGTGGAATTATTCTTGCAGCTGCCTATCTAAGACTTAATTTCCAAGTGATGCGCGAGTCTGTCTACCTAACGGCGAAGACCAGCGCCATGGTGTGCTGGCTGTTTGTTGGCTCTAGCATTTTTTCAGCCGCTTTTGCACTGCTGGGCGGACAGGAGATCATTAATAGCTGGGTTTTGTCGCTCAACATGACGCCTGTGCAATTCATGATCCTGGCTCAGATCGTGATCTTCTTACTGGGGTGGCCGCTGGAGTGGACCGAGATCATTGTGATTTTCATGCCCATCTTCATACCGCTGCTCCCTCATTTCGGTATTGACCCGCTTTTCTTTGGACTCCTGGTCGCGCTCAATCTACAGACCGCATTCTTGAGTCCGCCAGTGGCGATGGCTGCCTTTTACTTGAAAGGGGTGAGCCCGCCCCATGTCACGCTGAATCAGATATTCGCTGGCATGTTGCCGTTCATGGCAATTCAAGTATTTGCGATTTTTCTGTTGTACATGTTCCCTGCCATCGGCCTGTGGCTACCGACACAGATTTACAAATAATCATCCGTCTCTGTCCCATACTTGAGCACGTGACGCTTTGGCGGCACGTGCTTTTGGTTCTGAAAGTAGATAAGATTGACGTTTACGTAAACGTCAAGTAAGGTGCAATGGTTCTCATCCATGCTGCCGCAACGGAGACCCCATAAATGACCGACCTGTCCGCCGAATTTCAAGCCCTGGCCAACTACCGCCCCAAGAACAAGGTGCGCTTTGTTACCGCAGCCAGTCTGTTTGACGGCCACGACGCTGCCATCAACATCATGCGTCGCATTTTGCAAAGCATGGGCGCTGAGGTGATTCACTTAGGCCACAACCGTTCGGTGGACGAAGTCGTTACCGCCGCGCTGCAAGAAGACGTGCAAGGCATTGCCATCAGCAGCTACCAAGGTGGCCATGTCGAATACTTCAAATACATGGTCGATTTGCTGCGCGAGCGCGGTGGCGAACACATCCAGGTGTTTGGCGGCGGCGGCGGCGTGATCGTCCCCGCGGAAATCCGCGAACTCCAAGCCTACGGCGTCGGCCGCATTTACAGCCCCGAAGACGGCCAGCGCATGGGCTTGCAAGGCATGATTGGCGAGATGGTGATGCGTGCCGACAAGGATTTGACGGCTTACGCCCCTCAAGCCCTGGACGCCATTACAGGTCATAGCGAGATGGCTTGGCGCAAATTGGCGCAACTGATCACCGCGCTCGAGAATTCTGATGGCAAAAGCCCCCTCACGGCAGAACTGGCTTCAAAGTCTGCTACCAAAACCGTACCAGTTATCGGCATCACCGGCACGGGCGGTGCGGGCAAATCCTCCCTCACTGATGAACTGATCCGCCGCCTGCGTCTGGACCAGGGTGACGCACTGCATGTGGCCGTCATCAGCATCGACCCCAGCCGCCGCAAGTCTGGCGGCGCACTTTTGGGTGACCGCATCCGTATGAATGCGATTGGCCCTTGGCAAAAGGGTTCCAAAGTCTTCATGCGCTCGCTTGCGACAAGAGACTTCGGCTCCGAAATCAGCGCCTGCCTGCCCGACGTGATTGCCGCCTGCAAGGTAGCAGGCTTTGACCTGGTGGTCGTCGAAACCTCAGGCATTGGCCAGGGTGACGCAGCCATCGTGCCGCATGTGGATGTGCCGATCTACGTGATGACGCCAGAGTTTGGCGCCGCCAGTCAGCTCGAAAAAATCGACATGCTGGACTTTGCCGAATTTGTTGCCATCAACAAGTTTGACCGCAAGGGTGCATCAGACGCCCTGCGTGATGTGGCCAAACAGGTACAACGCAACAAAGAAGCCTTCACCACGCCCGCAGAACAAATGCCGGTGTTTGGCACCATGGCCGCTCGCTTCAATGACGACGGCGTCACAGCGCTGTATCAGGCTCTCAAACCACGCTTGCAAGCGCTGGGCTTGAAACTGACCGAAGGCACATTGCCCGTGGTGGCGGTGCGCCACAGCACCAACCAGTCCCCCGTTGTACCTGCTTCCCGCACCCGCTATCTGGCAGAGATCAGCGACTCCGTCCGCGGCTACAAAAAACGCGCCCGCGATCAGGCCAAACTGGCCCGCGAAGTCCAGCAACTGCGTGAATCGGCCCGCATGCTGCTGGAAGACGATGCCACTAAAGACGGCGCCCGGAATACGGTACTGAAATTGGCCGAAGAACGTGAACTGCGCCAGGATGGCGCCGCCAAGAAGCTGCTGGCCCAGTGGCCCGCCATGCAAGCAGCCTACGCAGGTGACGAATATGTCGTCAAAATCCGCGACAAGGAAATCCGCACCGCGCTCACCACCAAGACGCTGTCTGGCACCACCATCCGCAAGGTGGCTCTGCCGCAATATGAAGACCATGGCGAAATACTCAAATGGCTGATGCTGGACAACGTACCCGGCAGTTACCCCTACACCGCTGGCACCTTTGCCTTCAAACGCGAAGGCGAAGACCCCACCCGCATGTTCGCCGGTGAAGGCGACGCCTTTCGCACCAACAAGCGCTTCAAGCTGCTCAGCGAAGGCATGGCCGCCAAGCGTCTGTCTACCGCATTTGACAGCGTCACGCTGTACGGCAACGACCCCGATCCGCGCCCGGACATCTACGGCAAGGTGGGCAACAGCGGTGTGTCCATCGCCACCCTTGACGACCTGAAGGTGTTGTATGGTGGCTTTGATCTGTGCAACCCCGCCACCAGCGTCAGCATGACCATCAACGGCCCGGCGCCCAGCATCCTGGCCATGTTCATGAATGCGGCCATCGACCAGAACCTGGAAAAGTTCAAGACGGACAATTGCCGCGAGCCTACAGACACTGAGGCGGCCAAAATCCGCGAATGGGTGCTGGCCAATGTGCGCGGAACCGTGCAGGCCGACATCCTGAAGGAAGACCAGGGCCAGAACACTTGTTTGTTCAGCACCGAGTTCAGTTTAAAGGTCATGGGTGACATCGCCAGCTACTTTGTGCATCACAATGTGCGTAACTTCTACAGCGTGTCAATCAGCGGCTATCACATCGCTGAAGCGGGTGCCAACCCGATCAGCCAGCTCGCCTTCACGCTCAGCAATGGCTTTACATTTGTCGAAGCGTACCTGGCACGCGGAATGCACATTGACGACTTTGCGCCCAACCTGAGCTTTTTCTTCAGCAATGGCATGGATCCGGAATACACCGTGCTGGGTCGCGTGGCGCGTCGCATCTGGGCCGTGGCCATGAAGGACAAATACGGCGCTAATGAGCGCAGCCAGAAGCTCAAGTACCACATCCAGACCAGCGGTCGCAGCCTGCACGCACAGGAAATCCAGTTCAACGATATCCGCACCACGCTGCAAGCATTGATCGCCATCTACGACAACTGCAATAGCCTGCACACCAACGCGTTTGATGAGGCCATCACCACCCCCACCGAAGACTCGGTACGCCGCGCTATGGCGATTCAACTCATCATCAACCGCGAATGGGGCTTGGCCAAGAACGAGAACCCCAACCAGGGTGCGTTCATCATCGAAGAATTGACCGAACTTGTGGAAGAAGCAGTGCTAACAGAGTTTGAGCGCATCGCCGAACGGGGCGGCGTGCTGGGTGCCATGGAAACCGGCTACCAGCGTGGCCGCATCCAGGACGAGAGCATGAACTACGAAATGCTCAAGCACACCGGCGAATACCCCATCATCGGCGTCAACACCTTCCGCAACCCACATGGCGACCAGGTCATGGAAACACTGGAGCTGGCCCGCAGCACTGACGAAGAAAAGCAAAGCCAGCTCAAGCGCCTGCAAGACTTCCACACCAAGCATGCGACCGAAGCCCCGACTCAACTCAAGCGACTGCAGCAAGCCGTGATAGCCAACGCTAACGTGTTTGAGGTGCTGATGGACGCAGTGCGCTGCTGCTCACTGGGGCAGATCACGAATGCGCTGTTTGAGGTGGGTGGGCAGTACCGGCGGAATATGTGATTTCTTCTAAATCTTGCGCGTTTGAGCGAAGGATGGAGTCACCGAGATCTGGAGCCTATTAACGTTGAGCTAAAGCAGCATCAGTGTGATTTGGCAGCATTTTGAACTAGCAATTCCGCCGGATCTTCCGCCTCTAGCACCAGCTGCGCCCAAGCAGTAAGTTTCAATGTGTCGGATCTGAGGACCTCCTGCTTGACTGCCAATATTTGCGATGGGTGCATCGAAAATGAGCGTAGGCCCAGACCCAGTAGCAGGCGCGTAAAGCTGGCATCGCCTGCCATCTCGCCGCACACACTCACCGCCTTGCCCTGCGCCTGACTTTGAACAATCGTGTCAGCAACCAGTCTCAGCACAGCTGGGTGTGCCGGGTCATAAAGATGGGCAACGGATTCATCAGCACGGTCAATGGCCAGGGTGTACTGGATCAAGTCATTGGTGCCGATGGATAGAAAGTCAAAATATTTCAGGAACATGCGCAGCGTCAGGGCTGCGGCAGGAATCTCGATCATGGCGCCAAGCTTGACCGGACCATACACGGCGCCCCGGGCATCCAGTTCAGCCCGAGCCTGCTCAATCAGGGCCAGCGTCTGATGAATCTCGCTGGCATGGGCTAGCATGGGGATCATCATGTTCAATTGCCCATGCGCCGCAGCACGCAGGATGGCCCGCAACTGCGTCAGGAACATGGCCGGGTCGGCCAGGCTCCAGCGAATCGCGCGAAGGCCAAGGGCTGGGTTGAGATAGTCATCCTCTTTGGTGACTTTGGCATGATGATCCAGTGGCTTGTCGGCACCGATATCGACCGTGCGCACGGTGACGGGCAGGCCTTGCATGCCCTCAACGGCAGCGCGGTAAGCCAGGTACTGCTCTTCCTCATCTGGTAACTTGCCGTGCCTGCCCATGAAAAGGAATTCGCTGCGAAAGAGGCCAACACCAACCGCACCTGCGGCGAGCGCGGCAGGTGCGTCTTCCGGCATTTCGATGTTGGCCAGCAACTCAATCTTCTGCCCATCCAGGGTAATTGATGGCGTATGACGCAAGCGTGTGAGGCGGCCTCGTTCGAGTTCGCCTTGACGCTGCTTGAAACCGTACTCCGCAAGGATAATAGGAGACGGATCTACCAGCATGATGCCGGCATCGCCATCCACAATGACCCAGTCATCTTGACGCACCAACTGGCTGGCGGCACGTGCGCCAACGACAGCCGGAATGTCCATGCTTCGCGCGACGATGGCGGTATGGGAGGTCTTGCCACCCACGTCAGTGACAAAGCCCGCGAACACGCTTCGCTTGAACTGCAACATGTCGGCCGGCGCAAGGTCGTGCGCAACCAGGATCAGAGGCACGTCGGTGTTGTCATCCAGCATGCCGTCGAGTTGGGCTTGCTGGTCACTCTTGCGGCGCTTGACACGAGCAACAGCCGGTGCTGTTCGCGCGTCATCCCCTATCGGGACAGCGGTTCCACTCATGCGCTGAAGTACACGCTGAACGACCTGCTCCAGGTCCGCTTTGCGTTCACGCAGGTATTCGTCCTCCATCTCGTCAAACTGGCGAGAGATGGCTTCAAGCTGCGTAGTTAAAGCCCACTCTGCGTTGTACAGACGATCGCGGATCCAGTGCTTGACACCTTCGGTCAGGTCATCATCTTGCAGCAGCATCAGGTGCACATCCAGCAGGGGGGCCAATTCATGCGGAGCATCTTTGGGCATGTCAGCCAGCAGACGTTGCAGTTCATCCACCACGGCATTTCTGCCCCTGCGCACACGGTCGATTTCTGCTTCTACCTGGCTTGCATCAATGAAATAGTGCGCCACGTCCACGCGGCCCACCAGCACTGCACGCCCAATGGCGATGCCGCGCGAGACAGCCAGTCCGTGAACTGAAAAACTCATTCACCTTCTCCGAATTTGTCATCGATCAGCGCCAAAATGGCAGCGTTGGCCTCCTCCTCACGGTCGCCGTTGGTTTCCAATGTGACTTTGCTGCCCATGCCAGCGGCTAGCATCATGACGCCCATGATGCTCTTGGCGTTGATGCGGCGTTCACCCTTGGATAACCAGACTTCGCAGGGAAAACTTCCAGCCAGCTTGGTGAGCTTGGCGGATGCGCGGGCATGCAGGCCCAGCTTATTGCTGATGGTCGTGTCGGTCTTGATCATGGTTGCGTTTGGCTTGATTTTGCGGGGCAGTGATGGCGACTTGCATCACACCCTGGGTGCCACCCGCGACTGCGCGTGTCACCAGTAAATCGAGTGCTTCCTGCCGGTAAGTGATGCAGCGTAAAAGCATGGGTAAATTCACACCAGCCACCAGCTTGGAGGATTGCCCATCGACTACTTTCTGGGCCACGTTGCATGGGGTGGCACCGAAGATGTCGGTTAATACAAGAAATGTCTTACCTGGCATTTGCCTGGTAATGATCCGTGCACTTCCTATCGATTCATCTGGCGATACGTTGGGTTGGACATCCAGCGCATGGACAAAGTTACCGCAGTCGGGAAACACATGCATAGCACATTGGCGCAGGGCATGGGCCAGCGGAGCGTGAGCGATGATGAGGATGTTGTGGGACATGTGAAGTCAATTATCGCGCCTGCCAACAGGGGCCAAAACAAACCAGAGGTAAGACAGCACACATCCACCCAGAAACAAGCCAAAAGCAGCCCTGAATGCATCCACTTCCGCGAGGCCTGCCGCCTTGAAGGCGTCAATCCCCAGGCCAATACCCCATTGGACAGCAAACACGCCGGCAAATATCACCAGATTAAAAGCGGATAGGGCTCGCCCAGCCAAATGAGCTGGAAATGCCATGCCCACTGCGGGTTGAGACAGCGATGAGAAGCTACACCCCATGCAAAACAGCGCAAAAAGAGCTGTAACGGCCATATTGACGCCATCTCCCGCTATACAAAGAATAGCAATGGGTATGAAGCAACTGGGTAGACCCCACGCCATCAGGCGATCAGCATCGAGCCCTTTGCGTGCCAGCCAGGGCGCGGCCATTCCCCAGGCCCAGAACGTAATCAACATGCACAGGTTGATCCAGAAGAGGCCCGTGGCAGCCTGAAGGCTGCTGAATCCTGCCACCTTCACCATCCAAGGCCCCGCCCACAGGGTTTGCATGGCAACCAAGCCACCGTATATAAAAAAACCAACAGGGAGAACCTTTCGGAAATAGGGGTGACGCCAAATATCGGTATAACCCAGCTTGGGGCCAGCATTGGCATCCCCAGTGGGAGCCAGATTTGTCCACGTCGGTACTTTCAGCGCAATGCCGCCCATGGCCAGGACAACCATGACTGCCAATCCCCAAAAAAGGCCACGCCATCCCACCACAGGCATCAGCCATTCCACAGGCAGGGTCGAGGCCAGCATGCCGAGGGAGCCTGTCATCAGCATCCAGGAGTTCGCACGCACCTGAACCCCTGTTGACAGCCAGCGCCGGTAACCCGTCAGTGGTGCCATCAAGCAGGCACTGACACCCGCACCGCAAAGCACCCGTGCAGCCAGCAAGCCGCTGAAGCTGGTAGCGATGGCAAACGCCGCACAGCCCAACACGGCCATGCTCAAAAAAGCCAGGATGACTTTTTTGGGACCAAACCGGTCCAGCCAGTTGCCAAGCGGTAACTGCATGGCCGCAAAGCCCAGAAAGTACCCGCCAGCCAACAAGCCCAAATCGCTGGCCTTGAGCGAAAGCTCTGCCGTCAAGGTTGGTGACAGCGTGGCCGCAATCGCACGGATCAAGGCAGAGAGGAAATAGGCATAGGCAAATGCGACAAACAGCAAGATGGCAGTGCTCTTTGAAACGGTGTGCTTGCTCGCCTGTGTCGCAGTTTGGGTCATGGGTTCTTGGTCATTTTGGAAGATGCCCTCACACAGATATGAATGAGGCACAGTTCTGCCATTATCGTTTTGGGCCGAGAATCCTTGAATGAGCGATCAAAACCTACATTCTCTGAGCGGCGTTCGGGTGCTTGACCTGTCCCGTGTGCTGGCGGGACCGTGGTGCACCCAGACCTTGGCAGACCTGGGTGCCGATGTGGTCAAGGTAGAGCGCCCCGGCGCGGGGGACGACACCCGTACTTGGGGCCCCCCATTTTTGAAGACCGATGAGGGAGTCGAGACAACCGACGCCGCTTATTACTTAGCCACCAACCGGAACAAGCGATCAGTCACCTGCGACTTCTCCCAAGCTGAAGGGCAGGAACTGATCCGTGCAATGGTGCCGCACTTTGACATTTTTGTTGAGAACTTCAAGGTCGGCGACATGAAGCGATATGGACTGGACTTTGAAACCCTGCAAAAACTCAATCCGCGATTGGTTTATTGCAGCGTCACAGGTTTTGGTCAAACCGGTCCGTATGCCGATCGCGCTGGCTACGACTATGCCATTCAAGGCATGGGTGGACTTATGAGCGTGACAGGCGAACGCGATGATCTCGGTGGTGGCCCGCAAAAGGTCGGTGTAGCGGTGGCGGACCTGTTTACAGGCATGTTCGCCACCGTTGCCGTATTGGCAGCACTCCGGCATGCAGAGCGCACCGGCCAAGGACAGCAAGTGGATATGGCCCTGCTTGATACCCAAGTAGCCATGCTTGCCAACCTCGGGGCCAATTACCTCGTCGGTGGCAAGGTGCCAGGACGGATGGGCAACGCGCACCAGAACGTGGTGCCGTATCAGGTTTTTGAGACTGCACCAGCAGCCGACGGCCAGAAGGACCACTTGATTTTGGCCGTGGGTAACGACGGACAGTTTGTCAAGTTCTGCGCCATTGCCGGACGGCCAGACCTGGCAACAGACCCGCAATACACCAAGAACCAGGACCGGGTGCGCAATCGGGCTACCCTGGTGCCCCTACTGCAAGAGATCTTCTTGACGCGGCCCAAGAATGAATGGCTGAGCGCGCTGGAACAAGCCAAGGTGCCTTGCGGTGCAATCAATACCCTGGGTGAGGTGTTTTCTGATCCACATGTGCAGGCGCGGGGCATGGTTACCCACTGGAAACATGCGATCAATGGCGACGTGCCGCTGGTGACCAGTCCCATCAAATTGAGCGCGACGCCGGTGCGCCAAGACATTGCGCCACCGTTGCTCGGCCAACATACGGACGAGGTGTTGGCAGAAGTGCTTGGCATGACTGCGCAGCGCATTGCCGAGTTGCGTACAAACAGGACGGTTTAGTCCGAAGAACCGTGAGCGTTCCAATGGCGAGCTTTGTATTGGTTCATGGCGCATGGCATGGTGCCTGGTGTTGGCAACGTGTCATCCGGCACCTCGTGCATGCCGGGCACCGCTGTCACGCAGTTACGCTGACCGGCGTGGGTGATCGCGAACACCTGCTGCGGCCCGATATCTCCCTTGAAACCCACATTGCGGATGTGTGTGGCTTGATCGAAGCAGAAGAGTTACACGACGAGGTGTTGGCTGTTCACTCTTATGCCGGCATGATCGGGACCGCTGTTGCCGACCGCATGGCGGATCGCCTGGCCCACTTGGTCTATGTGGATGCGGTACTCCCTGAACCTGGCGAAACCTGGGGCAGCACCCACGCGCCAGAGACACGGGCGACACGCGTTGCCGCCGTCAATGCTGATCCTATGCGCAGTTTGGCGCCACCTGATGCCAGTCTGTTTGGGTTGAGCGGTGTTGACCGTGATTGGGTGAACCGGCGGCAAACACCCCACCCTGGCGGCTTGTATTTGGACGTGTTGAATTTCAACGCCGCGACTGTGGCTGTCATTCCACGAACTTTTGTCAGTTGCGAGGCGCCACGTCTGGCTACCATTGACACCGCAAGGGAGCGTGCCAAGTCCGCGCAAACCTGGGGCGGTCTGTGGTTCCCACGCTCACGCTTTGTTCGCATGGACACCGGGCACGACCCAATGGTTAGCGCACCCGAGGAATTGGCGCGTCACTTGATGAACAGCGCCGATCTCACTTAAGCGCGCCAAATACTTTCTTGACAATGTCGCTGCCCGCGCCAATCGGGTCTTGGCGGATCTTCTTTTCCTCTTCACCAATCAAGTAGTAGAGCCCGTCCAGCGACTTACCCGTCACGTATTGCTGGATGTTGGCGTCTTCTTTTTTGACCAGTCCAAACCCAGCAGCCTTACCAGCCACGGCGTTGTATTTGTCCACCATGCCGACTTTTTCGATGGCCTGGGTGACAACGGGCAGAAATTTAACACCCAGTGGCGCTCGGGTCTTGTCCGAAAAGAATTTGGTCACCGAGTTTTCGCCTCCGGTCAGGATGGCCTTTGCATCGCTCACGTTCATGCTTTTCACGGCATTGAGTAGCATGTCCTTGGCCATGGGCATAGCGGCCTCGGCCGCACGGTTCATGCTGGTGATGAGTTCATCCACTTTCTTGCCCTGACCCAGGGTCTTCAGGATGCTCGCTGCATCGTTCAAGAAACCAGGCAAGGGGATTCGTACCTTGTCATTGCCAAGAAATCCGTCCGTGACCCCCAGCAGACCCACGGCAGCGACGGCCCCCTTCTCGAGCGCAGCCTTGAGTCCAGACGATGCGTCTTTATCAGTGAGGTCGCCCAAGGACAACGCATAGGCTCGCTCATACCCAAGCATCCATAGCGCGGTAACTGCTGAACTGGCACCGACGAGTTGACGACGATTCCTGTCTAGACGTGGTGTGTTCATGGTGTTATGACCTGATGGTGAAAGGAGAAGCAGGAGTCTAAGCGTGCGGGTCCAACAAAAAAGGCCAGCAGGTTATATCGCTGGCCTTTTCGTGGATTTCGGCCATTCTGCCGAAATTGACTGCTATCGGTTTATGAGCTCTTATTTGGCACGGAAGTCGTCATGGCAGCCTTTGCATGTGCCAGCTGCGGGACCAAATGCGGCCTTCAGTGCGGCAACATTGCCCACCTTCGCCGCAGCAGCCAGCTTGACAGATTCTGTCTGCAGCTTTTCGCTAGCTTCCTTGAATTTGGCGGCATCCTTCCAGATTTCAGGCTTGGCCTTGGGACTGTCTGCGCCTGGGACAAATCCTGCCCACGGCAACTTTGACATAGCAGCCACGATGTCCGCGCTTTCGACCGCCGCTTTGGCGTCATAAGGTGCTTTGTCATTCGCCATCGCTCCCAGACGGCCAAAGTGTTGCCCCATCACAAACAGCGCACTTTGGCGATACTTGACCGCATCTTCGTTTTTGGCAAATTGGGCAGAAGCTGGCACAGCAACTGTAAATGCAGCAGCAGCCAAGGTCAGTGAGACAAGTGCTTTCATCTAGGGTCCTTTGAGTTAAAGCGTGTTAAAAAGTGAAGTCCGTTTGGGGTGAGTTCATGCTGTCAGTTAAGTTCAGCATCTTGAATGTAAATTCCTTGGTTTTGCACTCAATCAAGGGTAATCACTGACCTTTTTCTTATTTTTTCTTGGTTTACATCATGGCTAGAACCGTCAGAGTGTGGGATTTGCCCACTCGTCTATTTCACTGGATTTTGCTGGTCTGTGTGGTCACGCTAGTGATCACGGGAAATGTGGGCGGGGACGCCATGACTTGGCATTTTCGGGCTGGATATGCTGTGCTGACACTGCTTCTGTTCCGCCTGGTTTGGGGTGTGATAGGCGGGCATTGGTCACGTTTTGTGACTTTTATTTATTCACCTGCCAGTGTGCTGAACTACCTCCGTGGACAGCCCAAGCCCGAACATCTGGTAGGGCACAACCCTTTGGGTGCCTTTTCAGTGTTCGGATTGCTTGGATTTCTTCTTTTGCAGGTGGGGACTGGGCTTTTCAGCGACGACGAGATTTCTGCTTCCGGGCCTCTCACCCGCTTTGTGAGCGGGGACACGGTCAACCAGATCACCAGCTATCACGCCCACATTGGAAAGCTCGTGGTGCTGGTTTTGGTGTTGTTACACATTGGCGCCATCATCTTTTATCGCGTCAAGAAGAATGAAAACCTCGTCAAGCCGATGTTGATTGGCGATAAGGAGCTTGAGGTTTCAGTTCCCGAATCCAAGGACACAGCGGCAACACGACTGGTGGCCTTGGTGGTGCTGGCGGTCTGTGCCGCAGCCGTGGCGTATCTGGTCAAACTCGGCACTTGAATGAACACACAAGTACCTGTCATATCGCAGGCCGCAGGCTCGGTTGATATGAATCTTGTTAGCGATATTTTCCAGGAATATGCTCGCAGCCTGGGATTTGATCTCTGTTTTCAGAATTTCGAGGAAGAACTGGCCAATTTGCCAGGTGACTACAACCAACCGCGCGGCACCCTGCTGCTTGCGCGAATCAATGACGAAGTCGCCGGATGCTGTGCCTTGCGCCCGTTGGACTCGGTGGACTACCCCAACGCATGCGAAATGAAGCGCTTATACGTTCGTCCGGCGTTTCGTAGCCTGGGACTCGGTCGCCTGTTGGCAGAGGCAATCATGGACAGCGCGCGGATGGCTGACTACGACTGCATTCTCTTGGATACGCTTGATGACATGGAGGCAGCACGCGCACTCTACGTCGAACTGGGTTTTCAAGAAGTACCGCCCTACTATCACAATCCAATAGCTGGCGCACATTACCTCAAGGCAGAGCTTTAGCGTGGCTCCCAACCGTTGCACGGGAAGCCCCTCCCACGATGGAAGTTTGAGGGCTTCACCCACGTGGGACAGTTTGGTAGCGGGGCTAGCCCTTGGCTTGCGCCAATAAAGTCCCAGCATCGCTGACTTCAAACTTGCCTGGGCCTTCGATGTTCAGGCTGGTCACTTTGCCATCCTTGACCAGCATGGAATAGCGGTTGGAGCGCACGCCCATACCTCTGGCGGTGAGATCGAGGGTTAATCCCGTCGCTTGGGTGAATGCCGCGCTGCCGTCGCCCAGCATGCGAACTTTGCCTGTCGTCTTTTGATCGCGCGCCCAGGCCCCCATCACGAAGGCATCATTGACGCTTACGCACCAGATTTCGTCCACGCCTGCGGCCCTCAGTTCGCTGAATTTTTCAACATAGCCAGGCACGTGTTTGGCTGAGCAGGTGGGCGTGAATGCGCCAGGTAAAGCAAACAGCGCAATGGTCTTGCCGGCGCTGGCCTTACTGACATCGACGGGGTTGGGGCCAATGCTGCAGCCTTCGCCTTCTACTTCAGAAAACTCCATCAGGGTTGCTGCTGGCAGTGTGTCACCGACTTTGATCATGGTTTGCTCCTGTAAAAAATTCGTTCTACAAACAAAAACGACCCACATTGTGGGCCGTTTTTTTGTGCTTTGGGGAAAAGCCCTGAAGATTCAGGCTTATACCGCAACAGCCTTTTCAACCAGACGGGTCGCAACCCAGTTCTTGGTCTTGGAAATAGGCTTGCTTTCGGTGATTTCAATCACGTCGCCCAGGTGATAGGTGCCAGTCTCGTCGTGTGCATGGTACTTGCTGGACTTGGCAACAATCTTGCCGTAGAGCGCGTGCTTGACGCGGCGCTCGACCAACACCGTCACGGTCTTGGCGCGCTTGTCGCTGACCACCTTGCCAATCAAGGTGCGCTTGAGGGACTTCTTAACTTCCGTCATGTTCACTCCTGATTACTTGGCGGCTTGCTTTTGCACAAGAATGGTCTTGGCACGAGCAATGTCACGACGCGTGCTGCGCAGCGTGGCGGTGTTGTTGAGTTGTTGCGTAGCCTTTTGCATGCGCAGACCGAAATGGGCCTTTTGCAATGCTTTGACTTCGGCTTCGAGGCCGGCAACGTCTTTGGCTTGAAGAGCCTTGCGTGATTCAGTGATCTTGGACATAGGTTCTCCTGAATTACTGGCCGATCATGCGTGCCACAAACGTGGTGCGCAGGGGCAACTTGGCAGCCGCCAGACGGAAGGCTTCACGAGCGAGCTCTTCGGGTACACCGACGATCTCGAACACGATCTTGCCTGGTTGAATTTCAGCCACGTAGTACTCAGGGTTACCTTTACCGTTACCCATACGCACTTCAGCAGGCTTTTGGGAGATTGGCTTGTCAGGGAACACACGAATCCAGATACGACCACCACGTTTGACATGACGGGAAATGGCGCGACGGGCCGCTTCGATCTGGCGTGCGGTGAGGCGGCCACGATCAGTGCATTTCAGACCAAAGTCACCGAACGCAACCGTGCTGCCACGGGTTGCGATGCCGGTGTTGCGGCCTTTTTGCTCTTTGCGGTATTTTCTGCGAGCGGGTTGCAGCATGATTTATTCCTTTACATCAGACCGATTACTCGGCCTTTGCACCGTCAGCTGCTGCAGCTGGCGCGGCTACCTTGCGGACGCGCTGAACGGTGGGTTTGGCAGGGGCGCCACTGGCTTCTGCGGGTTTGTCGCTGCCGTCAGAAGGAGCAACATTGCCACCGACTGGACGACGAGCACCTCCACGTGGTGCACCACGGTCATTGTTGCCACCTGGGCGACCATCACGGCCATCACGACGCGGGCCACGTGGGCGGCGTTCTTCGTCAGGACGTGGAGTCTCCACAGCCGGCAAATCGTTGCGGCCCAAGGTATCACCCTTGTAGACCCAGACCTTCACACCAATCACACCGTAGGTGGTCTTGGCTTCAGAGGTGCCGTAATCAATGTCGGCTCGCAGGGTATGCAATGGCACACGACCTTCCCGATACCACTCAGTTCGGGCAATTTCGATGCCGTTCAAACGACCAGCCGACATGATCTTGATGCCCAGAGCACCCAGACGCATGGCGTTTTGCATGGCGCGCTTCATGGCACGACGGAACATGATGCGTTTTTCAAGCTGCTGGGTGATCGAGTCGGCAATCAGCTTGGCATCGATTTCGGGCTTGCGCACTTCTTCGATGTTGACTGCGACCGGCACGTTCAGCATGCGACCGAGTTCCTTCTTGAGGTTCTCAATGTCTTCGCCTTTCTTGCCGATGACAACGCCTGGACGAGCTGAGAAAATCGTGATGCGGGCACTCTTGGCAGGGCGCTCAATCAAAACGCGTGAAACAGAGGCGTTCTTCAGTTTGCCCTTGAGGTACTCACGCACCTTGATATCTTCAGCCAGCATGCCAGCGAAGTCTTTGTTGCTAGCGTACCAGCGGCTTGCCCAGTTACGGCTGACCGAAAGGCGAAAGCCTGTGGGGTGGATTTTTTGTCCCATATCTTCCTATACCTTTCAGTTACCCACCGTCACGTACACATGGCACGTGGGCTTGCTGATGCGATTGCCACGGCCTTTTGCGCGGGCGGTGAAACGCTTGAGCGTGGCACCTTGCTCGACGTAAATGGTCTTGACCTTCAATTCATCAATGTCAGCGCCGTCATTGTGTTCCGCGTTGGCAATGGCCGACTCTAGAACTTTCTTGACAATCACTGCGGCTTTTTTCTGGGTGAATTGCAGAATGTTCAGCGCCTGATCTACTTTTTTGCCGCGAATCAGGTCGGCGACCAGACGGCCTTTGTCGACGGAGAGTCGAACGCCCCTAAGGACTGCACGTGTTTCCATGGTGTTTCCTTACTTCTTCTGGACTTTTTTGTCCGCTGGGTGACCCTTGAAGTTGCGTGTGAGCGCGAACTCACCCAACTTGTGGCCAACCATCTGATCTGTGATGTACACAGGTACATGCTGCTTGCCGTTGTGAACGGCAATGGTCAAACCAATGAAGTCAGGCAACACCATAGAGCGGCGTGACCAAGTCTTGATTGGCTTCTTGTCTTTGATAGCTACGGCTTTGTCTACCTTGGCAACCAAGTGGTAATCAACAAAGGGGCCTTTTTTAAGAGAGCGTGTCATCTGATGTGCCCCTTATTTCTTACGACGCGACACAACCATAACCTGGGTGCGCTTGTTGTTACGGGTACGGTAGCCCTTAGTGAGGTTACCCCATGGATCGACTGGGTGACCACCAGTGCCAGTGCGACCTTCACCACCACCGTGTGGGTGATCGACCGGGTTCATGACAACGCCACGAACCGTTGGGCGAATACCCATCCAGCGCTTGACACCGGCCTTGCCCAGGCGGCGCAGGCTGTGCTCTTCGTTTGCCACTTCGCCAATGGTGGCGCGGCATTCGATATGGATCTTACGAACTTCGCCTGAACGCATACGCACTTGAGCATAGATGCCTTCGCGAGCCAGTAATGTGGCCGATGTACCAGCAGAGCGGGCAATCTGAGCGCCCTTGCCAGGCTGCATCTCAATCGCATGGATCGTAGAACCCACGGGAATGTTGCGAATCGGCAAAGTGTTACCCACGCGGATCGGGGCTTCGGAACCACTGATGATGGACGCACCAACTTCCAGGCCACGCGGAGCAATGATGTAACGACGCTCGCCGTCGGCATAGCACACGAGTGCGATATGAGCCGTACGGTTTGGATCGTATTCAATGCGCTCTACCTTTGCAGGAATCGCGTCCTTGTTGCGACGAAAGTCGACAACGCGGTAATGGTGCTTGTGACCACCGCCCTTGTGGCGGGTGGTGATGTGACCATTATTGTTGCGACCAGCCTTCTGGAATTGGGGTTCCAGCAGCGGAGCATAAGCTTCACCCTTGTACAGGTGATCGCGCGTCACCTTCACCACGCCACGACGGCCAGGTGAAGTGGGTTTCATTTTAATGACTGCCATGATTAAGCGGCCTCCCCAGACAGGTTCAGCTCTTGGCCTTCCATGAGACGAACATAGGCTTTGCGAATGTTGTCACGGCGACCGATGGACTTGCCGAAACGCTTGGTCTTGCCCTTGATGTTCACCACGGAAACACCCTTGACTTCGACTTTGAACATCAGCTCAACAGCGGCTTTGATTTCGTGCTTGGTTGCGTCTTGCAACACCTTGAAGGTGACAGCATTGGATTTTTCAGCAACCATGGTGGCTTTTTCAGACACGATGGGTGCAACCAGCACCTGCATCAGGCGGCCTTCGTTGTATTTGGTGGTAGCGCTCATGCGAACATCTCCTTGAGCTGTTCCAGCGCGGCCTTGGTCACCAATACCTTGCGGTAATGAACCAGGGACACGGGATCGGCATAACGTGGCTCAACCACGAGAATGTTGACCAAATTACGCGAAGCCAAATAAAGGTTTTCGTCGATTTCGTCAGCGATAACCAACACGGATTCGAGGTTCATGGCCTTGAACTTGGCAGCCAAGGTCTTGGTCTTGGGCGAATCAACCTTAATGGAGTCAACCACCGCCAGACGGCCTTCACGGGCCAGCTGAGAGAAGATCGAAGCCATACCAGCGCGGTACATCTTTTTGTTGATCTTCTGGGTGAAATTTTCATTCGGCATGTTCGGGAAAATACGACCACCCCCGCGCCACAGCGGAGAAGAAGTCATACCGGCGCGAGCGCGGCCTGTACCCTTTTGCTTGAACGGTTTCTTGGTAGAGTGATGGACCTGCTCACGGTCCTTCTGGGCACGGGTGCCCTGACGACCATTGGCTTGGTAAGCCACCACGATCTGATGAACCAGATCTTCGTTGTAATCGCGACCGAATACGGTCTCAGGTGCATCCACCTTGGATGCGGCCTGGCCTTGGTCATTCAGGAGGTCGATCTGCATTTAGTTCGCCCCTTTCACGGCTGGCTTGGCTTTGACGGCAGGACGCACAGTCACAAAACCTCCCTTGGAACCAGGAACGGCACCCTTGATGAGCAACAGTTGACGGGCTTCATCAATGCGGATCACGTCAAGGTTCTGGGTTGTCTTGGTGACATCACCCAAATGACCGGTCATGCGCTTACCTGGAAAAACTCGACCAGGATCTTGCGCCATACCGATAGAGCCAGGCACATTGTGCGAACGGCTGTTACCGTGCGACGCGCGCTGCGAGGCCATGTTGTGGCGCTTGATGGTACCGGCATAGCCCTTACCGATGGAGGTGCCTTGCACGTCCACTTTTTGACCGACGGCAAATACGTCAGCAGCAGGCACAACAGCACCGGCGGCGTACTTGGCAGCGTCAGCAGCGTCAACGCGGAATTCTTGAATGATTTCGCCAGCTTCTACACCAGCTTTGGCCAAGTGGCCAGCTTGCGGCTTGGTCACGCGAGAAGCCTTACGCGAACCAAACGTCACTTGCAAAGCGACGTAACCGTCATTCTCTTGGGTCTTGACTTGGGTCACACGGTTGTTAGACACATCGACCACCGTGACAGGTACAGCAACCCCGTCATCGGTGAACAAACGCATCATGCCCACCTTGCGCCCGAGCAACCCTAAGCGATTGCTTGAACTCATTTATATTCTCCAGCCCTTGTAAGGCTTGGGTTTAAGAACCGGTAACGATTGACCGGAACCATTTTGTCCTACCCGAAAATTCGGGCAAGCCTGTGATTCTAGTCCGACTTAAAGAAATCTGCAAGTCGGACTAGTTTCGTTTCTTACTGCAGCTTGATCTCGACGTCCACACCAGCTGGCAAGTCGAGCTTCATCAAGGCGTCAACTGTCTTGTCAGTCGGGTCCACGATGTCCATTAAACGCTGGTGTGTACGGATTTCGAACTGGTCACGGCTGGTCTTGTTGACGTGCGGTGAACGCAGGATGTCAAAACGCTTCATGCGGGTTGGCAAAGGCACGGGGCCCTTGACAATCGCACCGGTACGCTTGGCAGTGTCAACAATTTCAGCGGCAGACTGGTCGATCAACTTGTAATCGAAAGCCTTGAGACGGATGCGAATTTTTTGCTTGGATGACATGATGGTGATCCTTAAGCAATAACTTTAGCCACGACGCCAGAACCCACGGTACGGCCACCTTCGCGGATAGCGAAGCGCAGGCCTTCTTCCATGGCGATCGGGTTGATCAGCTTCACAGTGATCGACACGTTATCACCAGGCATCACCATTTCCTTGCCTTCTGGCAACTCGATCGCACCGGTCACGTCCGTGGTACGGAAGTAGAACTGGGGGCGGTAGTTGTTGAAGAACGGCGTGTGACGACCACCTTCGTCCTTGGAGAGAACGTAGATCTCGGCTGTGAAGTGGGTGTGGCTTGATGGAGCCTGGTTTGCACAGTACTTGGCCGCGCTCGACTTCTTCACGCTTGGTACCACGCAACAGGACGCCGACGTTGTCGCCTGCTTGACCTTGGTCGAGCAGTTTGCGGAACATTTCGACGCCGGTGCAGGTTGTCTTGACGGTTGGCTTGATGCCGACGATTTCAATTTCTTCGCCGACTTTGACGATGCCGCGCTCAACGCGACCGGTGACGACGGTGCCGCGACCGGAGATGGAGAAGACGTCTTCCACGGGCATGAGGAAGGCGCCGTCGATGGCGCGCTTTGGCTCGGGGAAGTAGCTGTCCATGGCTTCTGCGAGTTTGAAGATGGCACCTTCGCCTAGATCGCCTTTGTCGCCTTCCATGGCGAGCTTGGCGGAGCCGTGGATGATGGGGGTGTCGTCGCCCGGGAAGTCGTACTTGGAGAGGAGTTCGCGAACTTCCATTTCGACGAGTTCGAGCAGTTCAGCGTCGTCGACCATGTCGCATTTGTTCAGGAACACGATGATGTGAGGCACGCCAACCTGACGGGCGAGCAGGATGTGTTCGCGGGTTTGGGGCATGGGGCCGTCTGCGGCGGAGCAGACCAGAATGGCGCCGTCCATTTGGGCTGCGCCGGTGATCATGTTCTTGACATAGTCGGCGTGGCCTGGGCAGTCAACGTGGGCGTAGTGGCGGTTGGCGGTCTCGTACTCGACGTGGGCTGTGTTGATGGTGATACCACGCGCTTTTTTCTTCGGGCGCTGCGTCAATCTGATCGTAGGCCTTGGCTTCGCCGCCGAACTTGGCGGACAAAACCGTGGTGATGGCCGCCGTCAGTGTGGTCTTGCCATGGTCCACGTGACCGATGGTGCCCACGTTGACGTGGGGCTTGGTACGTTCAAACTTTTCTTTTGCCATTTTTCATCCTTGAAAGAACAATGCCCGTGTACGGTTTAATGTCTGCACATCGCTGCGGAATCCTTCGCCACGGGCAACGAAGGGCGCGATGTCGCAGACAAAACTGATTATTTGGTCCGGGCGGCCACGATGGCTTCGGCAACGTTACGTGGAGCTTCAGCATAGTGCTTGAACTCCATCGTGTACGTGGCGCGACCTTGCGACATTGAACGCAGGGTTGTGGAGTAGCCAAACATTTCAGACAGTGGCACTTCTGCCTTGATGGCCTTACCGCCACCGACCATATCGTCCATGCCCTGAACCATACCGCGGCGTGAGGACAAATCGCCCATCACGTTGCCAGCGTAGTCTTCCGGCGTTTCCACTTCCACAGCCATCATGGGTTCCAGAATCACGGGCTGAGCCTTGCGGCAGCCTTCTTTGAAACCGAAGATGGCTGCCATCTTGAACGCCATTTCGGTCGAGTCCACATCGTGGTAGGAACCGAAGTGCAGCGTGACTTTGACGTCCACCACAGGGTAACCCGCCAGCACGCCTTGGCCCAAAGCTTCGATCACGCCCTTCTCAACAGCAGGGATGTATTCGCGAGGAACCACACCGCCCTTAATAGCGTCAACAAATTCGAAGCCCTTGCCCGCTTCCTGTGTTTCAACTTTCAGGACCACGTGACCGTACTGACCTTTACCACCAGATTGGCGCACGAACTTGCCTTCGGCTTCTTCGACCGTCTTGCGGATGGTTTCACGGTAGGCCACCTGTGGTTTGCCTACGTTGGCTTCCACGCCGAACTCACGTTTCATGCGATCCACAATGATTTCAAGGTGCAACTCGCCTTGACCACCAATGATGGTCTGACCAGACTCTTCGTCAGTTTGCACGCGGAACGAAGGATCTTCAGCAGCCAGACGATTCAGGGCAATGCCCATCTTTTCCTGGTCCGCTTTGGTCTTTGGCTCAACAGCCTGCCGAATCACTGAGTCCGGGAACACCATACGCTCCAGCGTAATGACAGAGGCTGGATCACACAGGGTTTCGCCAGTCGTCACGTCTTTCAAGCCCACGCAAGCAGCGATGTCACCAGCACGGATTTCATCCACTTCTTCGCGATTATTGGCGTGCATCTGCACAATACGACCGATACGCTCTTTCTTGCCGCGCACAGCGTTGTACACAGTGTCGCCCTTTTTCAGAACGCCGGAATACACGCGAACGAAAGTCAACTGGCCCACAAATGGGTCTGTCATCAATTTGAACGCCAAAGCGGCGAACTTTTCGTCGTCACTTGCCTTGCGTGTGATTTCTTTTTCGTCTTCGTCAAAGCCCTTGATAGCTTTCACATCCAACGGAGAAGGCATCAGCTCGATCACGGCGTCCAGCATGCGCTGAACACCTTTGTTCTTGAATGCAGTACCACACAGCATTGGCTGGATTTCACCAGCGATCGTGCGAGTGCGCAGGCCAAATGTGATTTCTTCTTCGGTCAAGTCACCTTCTTCAAGGTACTTGTTCATCAACTCTTCAGAGGCTTCTGCCGCAGCTTCAACCATCTTCTCGCGCCATTCTTTGGCCGTTTCGAGCAAATCAGCGGGAATTTCTTCGAAGTTGAACTTCATGCCCTGAGAAGCTTCGTCCCAGATGATTGCCTTCATCTTGCGCAGATCAACCACGCCGGTGAAGTGCTCTTCAGCCCCGATGGGGATCACGATAGGCACTGGATTGGCTTTCAAGCGCAGCTTCATCTGGTCCACGACCTTGAAGAAGTTGGCGCCTGTACGGTCCATCTTGTTCACAAAGGCCAGACGCGGCACCTTGTACTTGTTCGCCTGACGCCACACAGTTTCAGACTGGGGCTGCACGCCACCCACGGCGCAGTACACCATGCAGGCGCCGTCCAGCACGCGCATGGAGCGCTCCACCTCAATGGTGAAGTCCACGTGGCCAGGGGTGTCAATGATGTTGATGCGGTGCTCGGGGAAGGAAGTGTCCATGCCCTGCCAGAAACAGGTGGTGGCCGCAGAGGTGATCGTGATGCCACGCTCTTGCTCTTGCTCCATCCAGTCCATGGTGGCAGCGCCGTCGTGCACTTCACCAATTTTGTGGTTCACGCCGGTGTAATAAAGAATGCGCTCGGTCGTTGTGGTTTTACCGGCGTCAATGTGCGCAGAAATACCAATGTTGCGATAGCGCTCAATGGGGGTATTGCGAGCCATGAAGGATCCTTAATGATCAAAAAATAAAGCGCTACGGCCAATCCCGGTCAGCTGTGAAGCTGCGGAATTGGGCGTAGCGAGCGGGACTTAGCCTAGGCGCTTTACCGCAGGCAGTGCTGATAGCACGACAAGGAAAAGCAACGACGGATAAGGTCCGCGCAGTAGCCCAATTTAGAAGCGGAAGTGGGAGAAGGCCTTGTTGGCTTCAGCCATGCGGTGAACTTCGTCACGCTTCTTCATAGCGCCGCCACGACCTTCAGTCGCTTCAAGCAACTCGTTAGCCAAGCGCAGGGCCATGGATTTTTCGCCACGCTTTTTGGCGGCTTCTTTCAACCAGCGCATGGACAAAGCCAGACGACGGACAGGGCGCACTTCAACAGGCACCTGGTAGTTGGCACCACCCACGCGGCGGGACTTGACTTCCACCATGGGCTTGACGTTGGCGATGGCAACTTCGAAAGCTTCCATCGGGTTCTTGTCGGGGTGCTTCTTCTGGATCTGTTCCAGGGCGCCGTAAACGATGCGCTCTGCAACAGCCTTCTTACCGCCTTGCATGATCACGTTCATGAATTTGGCGAGTTCGACATTGCCGTACTTGGGATCCGGCAGGATTTCACGTTTAGGGACTTCGCGACGACGTGGCATTTTTTACCTCTTGATTGCTTCAGTTGGTGTTCTAGTGAACACCGCGAGAGTTAAAAATAAGACTCTCACTTACTCGACCCGAACATTGGGTCACTCCGTTTATCTACTGCGCCACGCAGCAAACAAACACCTTCGAATACGCTGCAAACCGAATGGCTTATTTAGCCTTTGGCTTCTTGGCGCCGTACTTGGAACGCGACTGCTTGCGGTCTTTAACGCCCTGCAAGTCGAGCGAACCACGAACAATGTGGTAACGCACACCTGGCAAGTCCTTGACACGACCACCGCGCACGAGAACAACAGAGTGCTCTTGCAGGTTGTGGCCTTCACCGCCGATATAAGAAATGACCTCGAACCCGTTGGTCAAGCGCACCTTGGCGACCTTGCGCAGCGCGGAGTTCGGCTTTTTTAGGCGTTGTGGTGTACACACGGGTACAAACACCACGACGCTGCGGAGAGTTCTGCATAGCAGGGTTTCGACTTGATCGTCTCGACCTCACGGCCTTGACGCACTAGCTGGTTGATGGTTGGCATTGAAAAAACGTCCCTAAACGTTTGAAACTTAATGAAAACGTGAATCCCTTCGGAATTTCCGAAAAGCCTTCTAGTATAGCAACGACCTAGGGTTTACGCAAATCGGGGGTGAAACCTACTTGATCCAGAGGCGAATGGCATCCCAGGCTCGGCCAAAAACACCTGCCTGTTCGACCGACGCCAACGCCACCAGAGGCACTTCGGCCACGGGTTTGTCATCGATGCTGATCTTCAAGCTTGCAATGCGCTGGCCTTGCACAAAAGGCGCCACCAGAGGGTCTGGACGTTCAATATGGGTTTTTACCTTGGCCGCGCTCCCGGTGGGGACAGCGACCACAATTGCGTCGGGACGCCCAATTTTTAGCTGGTTGTCTTTTCCCTTCCAGACATTGGGCGTTGCCACTGGCTGATTGGCGTCAAACAACTTGACAGCGTCAAACGCCGTGTAGCCCCAGTTCAGAAGCTTTTGCGACTCATTGGCACGCGTATTTTCGCTGGCGGCCCCCAGGACCACCGAAAGCAGGCGCCGCACCCCAGGCGTGTTGTTCACGCCTAAATTGGGAAATTCCCGCTTTGCTGTGGCAATCAGACAATACCCTGCAGCGTCTGTGTGACCCGTCTTAAGACCGTCAAAGGTAGGGTCCCTGAACAAAAGCAGGTTCCGGTTATTGTCATTGGCGGCTGGCGTGCCCTCATAGCGGTACTTCTTGATGGCGTAGTACGCCACGTAGTCCGGAAAATCATGCATTAACCGGGTGGCCAACACACTCAAATCCCGCGCTGTGGTGGTGTGGCCTGCTTCGGTCAAGCCTTCGGGATTCTTGTAGCCCGTGGATTTCATTCCCAGGACCTTGGTCTGTTCATTCATCATCTGAACAAACCGTTCAACATTACCTGCAACCCCCTCTGACAGAGCAACTGTGGCGTCGTTGCCAGACTGGACGATCATGCCTTTGATCAAATCCTCCACCGGCACCTGCATCTTCGGGTCGATGAACATACGTGAGCCTGGCATCTTCCAGGCACGGTAGCTAACGGGAAGTTTTTGCTGAAGATTCAGCTTGTTGGCCCGCAAAGCGTCGAACACCAGGTACGCCGTCATCAATTTAGTCAGCGATGCAGGCTCTACGGGTAAGTCAATGTCCTTTTCAGCCAGGATCTGATTTGAGGTGACATCGAGCAAAAGGTAGGCTCGGGCAGCAATTTCAGGCGGCTGAGGCATCTGCGACTGAGCTTGAACTGACAGGTTCGCCAGTACAAAAGCACTGCAGACACCCAGAGACACACGCCTGAGCGATAGCAAAAAATTCATGAAACGACAGTCAAAAAAAGGAAATATCAGGCTAGATGACGAACCACCAAGCCTTTCAAGAGCGGCAATTGTCCGTGAAAGAAATGCCCACCCGCTGGTACAACCGTCACAGGCAACACTTGAGGCCGAGCCCAGTCCATGACAGAAGCCAGCGGCACAGTGTCATCCGCCTCACCATGAATAACCAATGTGCGCTCATGCAAGTCATGCGCGACAGGAGCCATTTCAAAACGTGATGTTGCCGCACCCACCAAAACTATCTTTTCAATAGCACGCTTTGAATGCAGTCGTGCCACCGCATGGCTTGTGACATAAGCACCAAAAGAAAACCCTGCTAGAGCAATTGGCCCAGTGCCGACAAATTGCTCAACAACCGCCAGCATGTCCTCCGCCTCGCCACGGCCCTCGTCGTAGTGCCCGGCACTGTTGCCCACACCACGAAAGTTAAACCGCACCGCCTGCCAGCCGTTTTGCACAAACGCGCGGGCGATGGTCTGCACCACCTTGTTGTCCATGGTGCCACCGAACAGTGGGTGCGGATGCGCAATCACAGCCACCCCTTTGAACACATGATCTGCTGCTGGCGAATCCAGCAGCACCGAAATCTGTCCGGCGGGGCCATGGCATTGGCGGCGCTCGGTATGCGCATTCATGCTCAGCGCCCCAGGTGCAAGGGGGTAACCAAACGCTCAACCACCTTCCCGTGTTTCAAGTGGGATTCGACAATTTCTTCAATGTCACTCTTGTCAATGTAGGTGTACCAGACTGCTTCCGGATACACCACGGCCACCGGACCGGCGGCGCAACGGTCAAGGCAACCCGCTTTGTTGACACGCACCTTGCCAGCACCTGCAAGACCTGCTGCCTTGACCTGGGCCTTGCAATGGTCAAAGGCTTCCTGCGCGGCGTGACGGGCACAGCATTCCTGGCCGCCGTCACGGTCATTAAGACAGAAGAAAATATGCCGCTCATAGTATTGCTGGGATTCAGATGCTTGAGGGGGGGGAGTTGTCTGGGTCATGCCCGGGATTTTAGTTGCGTCCCAAGCGAAGGCGACGCAAAGGCAACCGTCTTGCCATCACCAGCAAGGTTGCGCTGGGCCAGAGCCAGCCAAGCCACTGCGCCAGACCAAAGAACCGGATAAACCTCCCCTGCTCCCAAGATTGCAGCGTCTGGGCAAAGTAGGTGCTGATTGCCGCCTGATTGACGACGCCCGCATGCACCACCAAAGCCGCCATCAGCAACACCACGCAAGCGTCAACCGGTACGTGCAGCAACAGGGCTCCCACCACCAAGCCAGCCCCCAGTCCAGCCAGTGCATGCAGATCCAGCCACGCCCAGGCATGGGCAGGTCCGGCACTCAAAGCAGCAGACATGGCGGTCACACCCACCCCCATAAGAAGCACCAGCGCCAGCAATATCACCCGCCGCCACAGCGCCCGCACCACACTGAAACCCAGCAGGCACGGCAGCAACACGCCCAGCATGATGCACAGAACTTCCGCCGCCGCCGTCAAGGGCTGCAACTCCACATCTCTCACTGGCAACCAAAGGAGAAACGGCGTCTCCATCAGCAAGCCAGCGATCAAGGTCTCCAGCCGTTCCATCACTTGCCCCAAGCCAAACGGCACCGGCACCGGGAAGAACAATGAACATGGCCAGAGCGCAAGCAACACCAACTCAAGCTTGGCGCGTGGCTCAAACCAACTGGCGCGAAACCGGCTCCACTGCACCAACAGCCCTAGACGCTCCAGGCGAACGGCAACCAGCGCACCCATGCCTCCACCCAGAATATTGGTCACCAAATCTAGACCTGAGGGCACCCGCTTGGGCAGATAACTCTGAATTGTCTCCATCATGAATGACAACAAGGCCACAAACAGAATGGCCCTCAGTGCAGCTGCCACCGCGTGTCCGCGCCCCAGGCTGCGCATTTGGGCCACACAAAGCAGAAAGCCCAAAGGTGCATAGCCCAGCACATTGCTGATGATGTCAAATCGGGACCAATACCAAGGCGGCGCGCTCACCACAAAAAGCCAGGGCGCGATGCCCTGCGAGCGCCAATCCGAAAACGGATACAGGCTGGCGTAAACCACCAACGCCACATAAGTCAACGCCAGCGGCCAAGCAGAAGTCTTGCTTAAAGACATGGGCCTTAAAACGGTTTGACCACCACCAAGATAACTGCCGCAACCAGTAACAGCACGGGCAATTCGTTGTACCAGCGGTACCAGACATGACCATGCTTGTTCTCCCCGCGCGCAAATTTACCCAGGGTGCGTGCACACAGCCAGTGATACACCACGGCCACGGCCACCACGCCTAGCTTGGCATGCATCCAGCCACTGCCTGCGCCCCAGCCAATGCCGTAACCCGCCCAAAGCCAGATGCCCAGGCCCAATGCGGGCACGGCCAGCAGGGTCGTGAAGCGCAAAAGCTTGCGCGCCATGAGCATCAGGCGCTCATGTTCGGCGACCGACCCCGCCTCCACCATCGCTAGGTTAACAAAGATTCGCGGCAGGTAAAACAGGCCCGCAAACCAACTGGCCACGAACACGATATGAAACGATTTGATCCAAAGCATGCCCCGAGTGTAAAAGCGTGCCGGAAATAAAGCGCAGCCGAAAAAAAACCCCGGTATTAGAGCCGGGGTTTCAAAGCCTACTGCTGTTACACGTTCGGCACCCGCTCAGGGAGGAAAAGCGGGGGATAGCACGCTATCCACCGATAATGTAAACAGTTGTATCCATCGCATCAAGCGCACAATTGAGAACTTTTCTAGGTACTAGCCCGAATACTCGCATGAACGCTGCTGTCCCCACCCTGCCCGCATTCCCTGCTTCGCGCCCTCGCCGTTTACGCCGTGACGCTTTCACGCGCAATCTGGTCCGCGAGAACACCGTGACCGCGCACGACTTGATTTACCCCGTTTTTGTGCTGGACGGCATCAACCGCCGAGAAGCCGTCAAGTCCATGCCCGGTGTCGAGCGCCTGAGCCTGGACTTGCTGCAACCCGTTGCCCAGCGCTGCGTGGAACTCGAAATCCCGGTGATGGCACTGTTCCCGGTCATTGACAGCTCGCTCAAGACACCAGACGGCAAAGAGGCCATGAACCCTGACGGCCTGGTGCCCCGCGTGGTACGTGAACTGAAAAAACAGTTCCCCGAACTGGGCGTCATGACTGATGTAGCCTTGGACCCCTTCACCAGCCATGGTCAAGATGGCTTGCTGGACGAAACCGGCTACATCCTCAACGACGAAACCGTCGCCGTACTGGTCCAACAAGCGTTGACCCAGGCCGAGGCAGGCGTGGACATCGTCGCCCCCAGCGACATGATGGACGGTCGCATTGGCGCCATCCGGACCGCCCTGGAAGCCAACCATTACATCCACACCCGCATCATGGCCTACAGCGCCAAGTACGCCAGTGCGTTTTACGGCCCGTTCCGTGATGCCGTCGGCTCGGCAGGCAACCTGGGCAAGAGCAACAAAAAGGTCTATCAGATGGACCCCGGCAACACCGATGAAGCCCTGCGCGAAGTGGCGTTGGACATCGCTGAAGGTGCCGACATGGTCATGGTCAAGCCCGGCATGCCCTACCTGGACGTGGTGCGTCGCGTCAAAGACCAATTCGCCATGCCCACCTTTGCCTACCAGGTCAGCGGCGAGTACGCCATGCTCAAGGCCGCCGCCCAGAACGGCTGGCTTGACCATGACGCGGTGATGATGGAAAGCCTGCTCGCCTTCAAGCGCGCGGGTGCGGACGGCGTACTGACTTACTTTGCGATTCAGGCCGCCGAGTTGCTGCAAAAGCGCTGATACCCTGAACACCATGGACTTCAGCCGCCATGCAAATCGTTGAATTCACCGCAGACTCTCTGCGCTTTGCCGAAAGCCTGCCTGCGCAAGCGCCGTTAGACGGCTTTGTCTGGGTATTTCTGGATCGTGACAGCCTCACGGACGCATTGCCCAGCCTGCAGGACGCGGCGTACCGATTGGGTGGCTCGCGCATGCTGGACCTGCATTGCAAGGATTTGAGCAACGATGCGCACCCCTCGCATTACGACTACACCTCGGTCTACGACCTGATCATCTTCCGTCGCCTGGCAACCGCCTCGGAATCTGAAGCAGCCCACGGCCCCGCCCCGACAGGAAAGCCCAAACCCGGCATCCCGGCGTTTCACCGCATCGACTCACGTGCCGTCGGTTTTGCCGTGTTTGACCGCCTGCTGATCAGTGTGCATCCACATGGCTGCGCCACAGCCCGTTCGTTCATTGACCGTTTTTTGGCAGACGCCCAGTTCAATGTCGATGCCAGTGCCGCGCGCAGCCGCATCCCCAGCAATCCGTCCGACCTCGTGCTGCGCATGGTCAACGCCATGGTGGACAGTTACCTGGCCGTGCGCAAAGACTTGGCCGCCCAGCTGGGCCATTGGCAAACCGAGCTGCTCAAGCCGCAGACCAGGTTTACCGACTGGAACGCCCTGATGGCCGCACGCAGCCAGCTGCATGTGCTGGAAGACCTGTGTGATGAGCAACACGACGCCATGCAGGAATGGCTGGACAGTCTGCGCGAGCAACCCATGGCCTCATTCGACGCCAATCATCAGCTGGCGCATGCCAAGCGCGACTTGCTGGTCGCACGGGCGCGGGATGTCATTGAACACATCGAACGCGTCATGCACCATGCGCGCCGCCTGGAGCAGTCAGCAGAAACCGTGGTGCAGGTGCACTTCAGCGCGCAAAGCAACCGCACCAACGACATCATGCGCACCCTCACAGCCATCACCGCCGTGTTTCTGCCGCTGAACCTGATCACCGGTTTTTTTGGCATGAACTTTGAGGTCTTCCCCATCCTGCACCGGCCCAATGCTTTGTGGTGGACCATGGGCACCATGGTCGGTATTGCGGCATTGCTGGGCTTGATCTTTTGGCGCAAACGCTACTTGGCGCGCACCGGGCGTTGATCACACCCAGGGGGCTTGCAACTGCTCGGCGGTCAACACCCTCGTCACCGCCGGGCGAGCCAGCATCCGCTGCAAATACGCGCCGAGGTGGGGCCAGCTCCGCGCAGGCAGCTCGTTCTGGAAGCCTCGTGTCCAGCGGCACAGGGTGAACACATAAGCATCCAATGCCGTGTAGTCGCGACCCGTAAACCAATCGCCCCCCGACAGACTCTTTGAGCGAGCCAGCTCGACGTCCAGTTGGGCCAGCAGTCCTGCCACCTTGGCCTCTGCGCGGCGTTTGAGTTCCGCTTGCCCAGCCGAATTGTCGGCCTCCAGCCAACGCTCAGGGTAAAAGTAAATCATCAGCGCGGCCTGCAGCGTATTGGTCAACCACATCAACCATTTGTAAAAATGCGCGCGCTCAGCAGTGCCAAGGGCGGGTGCCAAGCTGGCTTGCGGATGCGTATCACACAGGTGCAACACGATGGCAGCTGTTTCGTACAACACCAACTTACCGTCAGTCAACACCGGAATGCTTCCGTTGGGGTTGAGTTTCAAGTACCCGGGCGCCTTGTGCGCATCCACTGTGCGGTCCACCAGTGTGCGCAGGTACGCCACACCAAGTTCTTCCAAAACAATGTGCGGCACCATGCTCGCTGTGCTGGGGTAGTAGTGCAGATTCAACATGGTTCAGGGGTTTAGCGGCAGTCCATACAGGCCAGCGCCATTGCCCCAGGCAATGCCTCGCGCCACATCAGGTGGCAAATCACCCAGCCAGACGCGGTAGCCTTTCATCAGCTCGTCGTAATACTGCCAGCGCTGGTTGACCCAGGTGTCTGATCCGATCATGAACCGCGTCGGGTACTTGAGCATCAGCGCTCGCCACTCAGGGCACAACTTGCCGCCGTCGCAGGTCAAACCAGGCCGGTAAGACAGTTCTCCCATCAGTCCCGGGTACTGCGCCAGCAATTGATCGACCCGCGAGGGCTCGGCCCCAGCAATGCCCGTGTGCGCCCACACCAGACGCGTCTTTTGACCCTTGCTGGGTGTGTTGGCCATCAGCAAATCGATTGCTCGGTCGTCCACGTGGGCCAGCACGACCAGGCTACGCGCCTCGGCCAGCGCCATCAGCTTCTTTGCCACCGGCCCGTTGGCGTTGGCGCTGTCGTAGAGATGGAATTCACCAATGCCTTTGTATGGCCCAGCGGCAGTGCCCTGGGCCAGTTCTGCCAGCACCATGTCATGGATGCTGTCGTCACGGAACCAGTTGTCGTAATCAGCCCGGTTGCGGTAAAGACGCACCAAGGGCAAGACCGTCACCCCCGCTTTTGACGTCAATGGTGATGCGGCCAGCGCCTTGCTGCCGTCATTGGGCCGGGAATTGGCCACGACGGCGCGCACCCCGTTTCGTTGCATGCGTGCCAACACGTCCTCCAGCGGGTGCGGACCGCTTTGGCCGTTCCAGGCCTCCTCGTTGTAATGCAGGTGGGCGTCCAACAAGGGGCCACGGTAGTCTGCGGCGCGTGAAGAAGCAGAAATTGCTACCAATATGATTGCAAAAATACCAATATGGGATTGCCGTAAAAGGGTTTTTATAGTCATAAATACCTCAATCACCCTTGATGTTGCCGTCCTTGATCACCTTGGCCCATTTGTCGCTCTCAGCGCGGATCGCGGCGGTGGCTTCTTCGGGTGTGGTGTACATCGCCACCGCGCCTTGCGCCAGCAAGCTGTCGCGCACCTCGGTCTGCTGCAGAATGCCTTTAAGGGCGCCACTCAGCTTGCCCAAGACCGCGTTGGGTGTGCCTGCCGGAGCCAGGATACCGAACATGGAATTGACCTCAAAGTCTTTGAGCCCCGCCTGGGCCGCCGTCGGCACGCCGGGCAAGGTGCCCACGGACTGGGCCGTGGCGGTCGCCAATGCCCGCAGCTTGCCGGACTTGATCAACTGCAAAGAGGCAGGCGCTGTCTCGATCATGCTATTGACCTGCCCGCCCACCAGATCGTTCATCGCCGGACCGCTGCCTTTGTAGGGCACATGCAGCATGCTGACCCCCGCCATGCGCTGGAACAGTTCGCCCGCCAGGTGTTGCGGTGATCCGTTGCCTGCCGATGCAAAGCTTAAGGTGCCTGGCGATGCCTTGGCCAGCGCAATCAGTTCCGCCAGGCTGTTCGCCTTGACCGCTGGGTTGACCACAAACACCAGCGGTACCACACCGACCACCGCCACAGGCGCAAAGCTCTTGTCGATGTCAAAGCCGGTGGCAGCCGCGCCGTACAGATTGGCATTGATCGAGTGGCTCGTCAGGGCACCCATCAGCAGCGTGTAGCCATCCGGTGCTGACTTGCCAACTGCCGCTGCGCCGATGCTGCCCGCTGCGCCTGCGCGGTTGTCCACCACCACTTGCTGGCCCAGTACACCCGAAAGTTTTTGTGCCATCACCCGGCCAATCACATCCGTTGCGCCGCCGGGAGGATAGGGCACCACCAGTTTGATGGGACGGGCGGGATAGTCCTGCGCCAACGCGGGCATCAGCGCCGCAGCCCAGATGCGGCCTGGCTAAGGCGAATGCCATGGATCCCCCAGCAAGGTGCTCAAACTCCAGGCTTGACCGGATGTGTGAATTGCATCGTGGGTCTCCGGCTTTTCTTTGGCACACTGTACGCGATTGCCGCGGGACAAGCGACGCGCACCCATGTGCAGATTCCCTGGCGTACGCTGGGTGAACCCTGGGGATTCTCGCGGTTGGAAGATTTGGTGTGCAAGCCGCGCCATTCGCTGGTGCGCCAGAGTTTGCAGGCAGTCGAAGCGAGAACGGTCACCAACGGCGACGGGTTCGGAGTGGGTTGGTACGGCGAACGAGCTTCCCGCCCCCCCCCCCCCGGCCGTGTGACCGCTCACGAGGGTCCTGTCGCCGCGCCTGGTCCGTGCAGCCAACACCTGCCTCAGGCCCCTGTGCGCCGACGTGGCGCGGTCTGGCCCGCTGTTCCCTGCCTGCGGTGGCCTGGGCGCGCAGCCGCTGGCGGTGCGCGTCTCCTGGCCGAATTCGCCCAACCACGGGCCCACCTTTCCAGCACCGCGCAAGAAATCCTGTTCATCCACAAGCGGGCAGGTCGGGGGCCTACTCGCAAGTTCGGCGCAGCATGGAAGCATGGCTTACCGATGACCTGTACGAACAGCGCCGCGGCGCAACGGATTCGGAGCTGTTGTTCTTGTTGATCGTTGGCAACGCCACCGCGTGCTGGCACCAGCGCCGTACGCGCCCCACATGGGCGCGTAACGGGGTCATGTCAGTCCTGCAAGAAACCCCATGCGCTGATGAAAACCCCAAAGGCATTGAGGCCCGACTGCGCTTTGCCGCCGCGCTGGCGGATGCGGCGTGCCCCAAGTGGTGGGGCGGTTCGCTGGTCCAGCGACGATCCGCCGACCAGCTGTCCACGCTGTGCGTCAAACGCGCCATGCGGGGTGGTTGGGCCGCCCTGGCCTCTTGAGCCGCTGGGCGACGATGCACACGCCTGGTCACCTTTTCAGCCGCAACAAATGGTGCACCTGCATGAAGGCAGCCAGACGGGGTAGCACTCACCTGATGCATGGCGCGTCCGGAAGGGCTCCAGGCTTTCGCGCCCTTTTCACTCCACCGTCTGTGCGACCACCACGTGTCCGCTTGAGTTTTCCAAGGTCGCTGGCAAACCCTGACCAGGGGCTTGCCCACCATCCACACTCAGCCCGCCCGCCAACCAACCCGAAAACGTGACCGGGCCAGACGGTGCGTGACCTGAACGCCTTGCGAGGGCACAGGTTCCAGGATGTGTTCAAAAAAGTCATGTGGCTGCAACCGGCTTCGGGCTCTGCACAAGGTGAAGCCGCCCTGTAGGGCTGACCTTGGTCAAGGCGCGTGCGGACTCGGCAACCCCTCTGGCGGGCGCACAGTTGCCACGTTGGTGCCGACGGAAAACGGCCCGTCTAGCTGTGGCCCAGCGGGTGCTCTCCTTGTTGGCGTTCACCTCTCCAGACGTCAGCCCAGAGTGAGGGTAACGTCGGCACTCCATCACGGCTTGCACCCCCCGAGGGCTCGCAGGGACTCACGCGCGCCGTGGCTTCGACAGAAGCCCCTGCCAAAGGGCTTCATGACCGCGGATTCTGATGGCCTCTGTACCCCTGCTCCAAGCCCTTGGACGGGACAATTGCCCGTCTACACGCGCAACTGTTGGAGACGGGGTGACACCCGGCAAAGCCGGGGCGGCAGACCGCCTGGTGGCCTCGCGATGGTCAGGGGCCTGGCAGGCGGGCTGAGTCACCGGACGCTGTTTGGTGCGCTGCGGGGGCACCAACGAGTTCGCACCCATCTGCAAAGCCTGCAAGCCAGTTCCACCAGCAGCTGCGCGCCCAGGCGTCAGGCCCGCTAGCTCCCGGTAGTCGCGCAGCATGTGGGACTGGTCGCTGTAGCCCGCATCCAACGCATGTTCTGACCAAATGGTGGTCATTGCGGATGGACTGACCGGTGGGCTGCCCAGGCCCAATTGGGCACTCTGGTGCAGGCGCACCAGGCGCTGCAGGAGCTTGGGGGTGATGCCCAGTTGTCCCTTGCACGCGCGCTGCCAGCGCCGGGCGTGCCAGCCCTGGGGCACCAGACATTGCCCGTCCCATTGCTGCAAGGTGGCCAAAAATGCCAGCGCCTGGTCGTTCGGGGTTTGCTTTGCCATGCGACTGCGCAGTGCGGCCATCAAAGCGCTGGCAATGACGGAGTTGCTGGGCTGGGGCGGCAGGTCGGCCAAATTCACCGGGCCCAAGCTGTCGGGCTGAGCCAGTTGGTTGACGTAGCGATCGGCACTGCTTCTGTTCAGCCAGGGCAACACACTGGCCACGCACATCAGGCTGGCGCAGACCAGGTCGGCGGAGCCTTCAAAAGCCTGCGACCGTGTGGCGCTGCCTTGCACGTACTGAGGTGACATCAAGACCCGCTGACTCGCCCTGCCAAGCTGCCACAACTGCCCTTGCACCACCACCGTGCTGATCGCCAGGGCGTGGGCGGGCACCACGACCTGGGCGGGGCGCTTAGCGTCGGCTCGCAGCACCGAGACACCCAAGGCCCAGGGGGTCAGATCAGTATCTGCAGGAATGAATTCGAGCGTAAAACCCATTTCAAAATGAATAGCAAAGAATGCTTATTCAGTAAGCTAAAACAAGTTTTAATAGCCAATTATTCCGCCAACTTCTCCGCCAGAAAAGCCAGCGTGCGCTCATGCGCCAGCTTGGCCGACGCTGCATCAAACGACCCGCGCTGGTTGCAGTGAAAACCGTGGCTGGCCGGGTAGGTGATGACCTTCACTTGGGGTCGCGTCTGGGCATGGGTCTTAGCAAAGACCTCTACTGTGTCCATGGGAATGCCCATGTCCTGTTCACCAAAGTGGCACAGCACAGGGCATTTGGGCTGACGCGCGGGCTCGGTGCCAATCGTCATGCCACCACCGTAATAAGGCACGGCGGCTGACAAACCGTCGCACAACTCAGCCGCACGCCAGCTCAGCAGGCCGCCCCAGCAATAGCCCAGGATGCCAACCTTGCCACCGGTCACGGCGTGGGCATGGTTGATGGCTGCCTGAATGTCCTGCATCACCCCCGGTGCGGGCAGCGCTTCGACCTTGCTCTTGAGGTCACGACCCACGTTGACATCTTCAGGGGTATAGCCAAGCTCTACACCAGGCTGCACACGGTGGAAAGTCGCCGGTGCCAGCGCCAGATAGCCCGCCTGGGCATAGCTTTCGGCCACCTCACGGATATGGCTGTTGACGCCAAAAATCTCCTGCAGCACGATCACGGCGGCACGCGGGTTGGTGGCGGGCTCAGCCACGTAAACAGGAAAGCGGTGTCCGTCGGCGCCGGTCAGTTGAATGGTGTGGCTCATGGGTGGGTCTTCCTCACTTCCTGCCGCATTCAGGCAGATTGCAGTTTGCGTTGAACAAATTCCAGGCGGTCCTGGCCCCAGAAAATCTCGCCGTCGATCACATAGCTGGGCGCGCCAAACACGCCCCGGTCAATCGACGCTTGCGTGTTGGCATCGTATCGCGCCTGCACGGCCAGGCCCGGCACCTGTGCTACCTCGTTTGCGGGCAATTGACATTCCTCAAGCAAAGCCGCCAACGTGACTGGGTCGGCAATGTTGCGCTCTTGCGCCCAGCAGGCCGTGAGAATCGCCCCGGTCAATGCCAGCGCCGCGTCGCTGCCCAATGCCATGTCGGTCGCAATGATCAGGCGCGCCGCATCATCCCCAGACACCGGAAAGAACTTCGGCTGCACGTTCATCGGAATGCCCAGGAAGTCGCTGAAGCGCTTGAGCTCTAACAGGCGATACGCCTGTCTCTGCGGTGCCCGTTTACCCAGAGGCAGCCCGCCGGAGATAGGAAACACTTTACCCAGGTCCGTGGGCATGACTTGCACGGTGGCGCCAGCCAACTTGGCCATGTGCACGAAACGCTCATGACCGAGGTAAGTCCACGGGCTTTGGGGGGCGAGGTGGTATTCGATGTGGTGGGGCATTGAGGGTCCTTTGGGTGCGCAGTTTTCAGAGGCTAGCCGCAGACAAGGTCCATCCGTTGATGGCGGCCTGAAATAGCGAGGATTTCATGTTTGAACGGTCAAGATCAGGCACGTGTTCGCAGCGCTTGCCAAGTCAATGCAATATACCCTGCCCAGACTGGGAAACACCTTCGGCAAAAACGCGCTGCCAATGTGGGGGGATTGTTTGCATGGCCACATCATTGGACGTGCGCAGCTCCGGGCCAATGAGGCGGATCGCTTGGATTTGGCATGTTGTGTTCATGCACGCAGAGTCGCCTGGCCGATCTGACATTTCTTGCAGAGCTGCGCTGTCCGTCAGAATGCGGGCAATACAACAGGAGACCACATGAGCGCACCCCAAACGCTGGATTTTCAGATCCGCAAAACCGAACTGAGCAAAACCCGACTGATCACCCAGCCACAACCTGATCTGCAAGACCGCCAGGTGCTGCTGCAGATCGAATCCTTTGCGCTCACCTCCAACAACATCACCTACGCCGCCTTTGGTGATGCGATGAACTACTGGGGCTTTTACCCTGTACCAGCCGAGGCCAGCGAAGCTGCCAGCCCCTGGGGCCGCATCCCCGTGTGGGGCTTTGCCACCGTGACCGAATCACGCACCGAAGGCATAGCCGTGGGCGAGAAGTTCTATGGCTACTACCCCATGGCCAGCAGCGTGGTGTTGACCCCCACCCGTGTGAGCCCGACAAGCTTTGTCGAAGCCGCACCGCATCGCGCAGCATTGGCAGCGGTGTACAACCAATATGTGCGTTGCAGCGCAGACCCGTTCTACACGCCCGACACCGAGAACGTGCAGTCCCTGCTGCGGCCGCTCTTCATCACGTCATGGCTGATCGACGACTTCCTGGCCGACAACGCCTTCTTCGGCACCATCGCATCAGGCAAACGCCCGGTGATGCTGCTGTCCAGCGCATCCAGCAAAACCGCCTACGGCACCGCGTTCCAACTCGCGCAGCGGCCAGAGCTTGACGTGGTGGGCCTGACATCCCCCGGCAACATCGCCTTTTGCGAAAGCCTGGGCTGCTACAGCCGGGTCTTGCGCTACGACCAACTCGACCAGATCGCCGGCGACACGCCCATGGTGTACGTGGACTTTGCAGGCAACGCCGACCTGCGCCGCGCCGTGCACACCCGCTTTAGCGCGCTGGCCTACAGCATCTCCATCGGTGGCACGCACGTGAGCGAACTGGGCGGCAAGGCCGTAAACCTGCCCGGACCGCGTGCGACGCTGTTCTTTGCGCCAGCGCAGATCAAGAAGCGGACGGCAGAGTGGGGCGGGGATGGTTTGGGCCAGCGCCTGGTGGCGGCGTGGAAGACCTTTTTCAGCACGCGTCAGTGACCCGGCATCACCGTGGATGGTGGTGGAGCACCACCGGGGGACAGAGGCGGTGCAGGCTGCTTACGCGCAGGTGTTGGGAGGGCGAGGGGACCCGCGCGTGGGGCATGTGTTGTCGATGAACGCGTGAAGATTCTTTATGACAGCCCTACGGAGTTAGGGTTTAAGCTCTTCTTTGCTTGCTGTTTTCGCCACGCATCCAGGAGAGGAGGTCAGTGTTGCCACTGGCTACCCTGCAATAGCATTTGGAGAGACAAGATTGCCGCCAGGGACGACACCAGCTTCATCGATCTCTTCATCCGCGTAATCTGGATTGATTGGGATTTCCAAATTGACCACCCACCATACCTCGATCTTCCGAAGGAGTTCCACCAATGCCGAGAACTGACTTTCATGGGGCGACTCCGCTTGGCCGGTGACCACATGAAATAGCTTGTGTCGCCGTAGGTTGCGAAGTCTTCTTAGAGTGTTGATCAAATGTGACCAAGTCAGAATCGTCAATTGCTTGCCTCTCAAGAAGCCAGTTCAGAGACGCGTAGACAGCACTCTTATTGCGTGAAAGAACTTTAGCCGTGTATTCTGGCGATACGGTATTCCCTTCTTCCGACCAACCGATCAAATAGAAGTCGCGAATGCGGTCAACGATTGAATTCTTGAGAATCTCAAAAGTTGTGATGAACATTGTCGCCAAGAATAACGACGGTCTGACAACCTCTGGATCGAGAAAACGTTCCCAACGATCTTTGTGCTCGCTCATCCGATATCCCATTAATCCAAAACAAGGTAACTTGTTGCAAATCTACTAATGGCGTTTCTCCAATAAAAGCGTCATTAAGTTGCACACCATAGCCGTCACCAGATCAGGTGGGTGGGGTGCGCTTCGCACGAAGGTTTAGGAGGAGGGCCGCGAGGCCCGGGGGACACGCAGTGCGCAGCGTACCCCGCCAACCTGATCCCCCACAGGCCCTAGCAAACCAAACAACAAACAACCAAAACCCTCAATACAGTCCCCGCACCCGTGCATGCACCCGAGCCAACCCCAGCAGCGCATCCGTATTCGGCGTAGCCACCCCGGTGATCTGCCCCAGCTCGCGCCCCGCGCTCACCAGCGCATCCAGCTCCACACTGCGCCCCGCCTCCACGTCCTGCAACATCGAGGTCTTGAACGCACCCAGCTTCATCGTCATCTTGTGGCGGTCTTCAGGCTGCTGGTCAATCGGGATGCCAATGCGCGCGCCGATCTCCTTGGCCTCCAGCATCACGCTGGAGATGAAGTTGCGCACCAGCTCGTCACCCATGATCAAGTCGGTCGTCGCGCCGGTGATGGCGCTGATCGGGTTGACCGTCATGTTGCCCCACAGCTTGTACCAAGTGTCCTTCTGGATTTGGTCTGACAGCGTGGCGTTGAAACCCGCTGCTGACAGCGCTGCGACCAGTGTCTGAACACGCTCTGATTTCTCGCCCGACGGCTCGCCAATGATCAGGCCATTGCCAAAGTGCTGCTGCACAAACCCTGGGCTCTTCACCGAGCAACTGGCGTGTACCACGCAGCCAATGACATGGGCGGCGGGAATCAGCCGCGCAATCTCGCCCGTGGCGTCAATGCTCTTGAGCGCCGTGTTGGCATGCGCACCGCCAAAGCCTTGCAAAAACCACCAGGGCACTCCATTCATCGCGGTCAGCACCACCGTGTTCGGGCCAAGCAACGGGGCAATCTGCGCGGCCACATCGCCCAGCGCGGGCGCTTTGACAGCCACGATCACCAAATCCTGAACACCCAGGTCGGCAGGCTTGTCACTGGCGGTGATTGGCACCGACACCACCGCAGGCAGCGGTCCGCCGGGCTGCGCGGGCGCAGCTTGCAGACGCAAGCCGTGCGCGCGCAACGCAGCCAGGGTGTCGCCACGCGCTACCGCGCTTAAAGAATGGCCAAGTTCAGGCCGCCCCAAGCCCGCGCCAACCCAACCCCCAATGGCGCCCACGCCGTAAATGCAGATTTTCATAGTCTAAACATGCCTTTAGGCAATAGCTGTAACAATAGTTAGCTCTAATTTTTATAGCTTGAATCAATCCGGTCTACCTTGCGCACCATCGCGTCAAACACGTCCTGGCCTGCACCAAAGCGGGCGTCAAACTGCAGCGCATCGCCCGTGGTCTTGCGTGCCACGGCGGGGCTGACGGGGATGTATTGGCCCATGGGCGCTTGGGTCACCTGCACGTCGCAGGCGCGCTGCAGCGTCCACAGGCGCACAAAGGCCAGGGGGAGCGTGGCGGCATGCGACAGCAGGCCGTGGTTACGCAGGATCAGCAAAGGCTTGGTGCCCATGCTGGCCAGCAGGCGCGGGGCCTCTTCGGCGTGCACGGTGATGCCTTCAAACTCGTGATAGGCCACCATGTCATCGAGCTGGGCCGAATAAAAGTTGTTTTGTGCCAAACCGGTTTGGGTGCATGCCACGGCCAGACCGTTGGTGGTGTGGGTGTGCATCACGCAGTGGGCACCGGGCACATTGGCGTGGATGGTGCCGTGGATGGTGAAGCCGGCAGGGTTCACATGCCAAGGGTTGTCCTTGTCCAGCTTGTTGCCCTGGATGTCAATTTTGATCAGGTTGCTGGCGGTCACCTCGGAGTAATGCAGGCCAAACGGATTGATGAGAAATTGCCGTTCGCCGTTCGTCACGCTGTCTGGCAGGCGCACGGTGATGTGGTTGTAGATCATTTCCGTCCAGCCCAGCATGTCAAAGATGCGGTAAGCGGCGGCCAACTGCACGCGGGCGGCCCATTCGTCAGGGTGATAGTTGCTTTGCGCGGTGCTCATCGTGGTGTCTCCTTGGATGTCGTCAATTCAGTGGTAACAGTTTGGCCGGGTTCATCAGGCCTTTGGGGTCCAGCGCCTGCTTGATGTTGCGCATCAGCTTCAGCTCCAGCGGCGACTTGAAGCGGGCAGATTCGTCGCGCCGTAGCACGCCCAGGCCATGCTCGGCGCTGATGCTGCCGCCAAAAGCGTGCACCGCGTCATGCACCAGTTTGTTCAAGGGGCCTTCCAGCGCCAGAAAGGCGGCGGCATGTTCCGCGCTACCCATGCCAGGCTGGGGCGACGCGTTGTAGTGCAGGTTGCCATCGCCCAAATGCCCGAACACCACCTGCCGCACTTGGGGGAAGGCTTGGGCGATGGCAGCGTCGGTACTCTCCAGAAAATCGGGGATGCACGATACGGGCAGGGCAATGTCGTGCTTGATGGTTTTGCCCACCGCGCTTTGCGATTCAGAAATGTTCTCGCGGATGGCCCACAGCGCCTCAAACTGCGCCAGGTTGGCTGAGATGGCAGCGTCGGTCACCCAGCCTGTCTCCATCGCAGCGCCCAGCAGGTCTTCCATCATCTGGGAGGCCTGGGCTTCGGCTTGGTCGGGTTGGCCAGTGATGGAAAGCTCTAGCAACACATACCAGGGCGAAGCCTCCGTCACGGGGCGACGGGTGCCGGGCACATGGTCGGTCACCAGTTCCATACAGGTGTCGGTCAAGACCTCGAACGCGGTCAATGCTGCGCCGACGCGGGACTGCGCCGGGTTAAGTAGCGCCAGCGCCTCGCGCGTGCTGGGCACTGCCGCTAAAGCAATCGTTTGTGCCGCCGGCAGCGGGAACAGCTTGAGCACAGCGGCAGTGATGACGCCCAGCGTGCCTTCGGACCCGATGTACATGTCACGCAAGTCGTAGCCCGTGTTGTCTTTGCGCAGGGTGCGCAGGCCGTCCCACAGTTCACCCTCTGGCGTCACCACTTCCAGCCCCAGGCACAGCTCGCGCGCATTGCCATAGCGCAGCACCTGCACGCCACCGGCGTTGCTGGCCAGGTTGCCGCCAATGGTGCAAGTGCCTTCTGCAGCCAGGCTCAAGGGGAAGAGTCGGCCTGCGGCGCACGCGGCTTCTTGTACCGCCTGCAACGTGACACCGGCTTCCACCACCATGGTGTTGTTCTGCGGGTCTACACTGCGCACCTTGTTCAGGCGGGTGAGTGACAACACGATGGGCAAAGGTTGATCCGCATTTGCGGATGAGGGCTCCGGTACCGATCCGCCCGACATGCCAGTGCTGCCGCCTTGGGGCACCACGGGCACGTTGTTCGCGTTGCACCAAGTCAGCACCTGCGCGACATCTTGAGCAGTATCGGGCTGCACCACGGCCAAGGCGGCGCCGGTCCACATCTTGCGCCAATCGGTCAGGAAGGGCGCCATGTCGGCAGCGTCGGTCAGCAGTTTGCCCGTAAAGCAGGCACGGAGGGTGTCGGTCAAACTCGTCATGGATCCGATCAACCGTAGGTCGATGGAGCAACTGGCTTGGCAGGTACAGTCGCTTTGAACTTGGCGGCGAGCGCCACCGTGTTGCGGGCCAGGATTTGGGTGTCCAGACCCACGGCGACGAAGATGGCACCCAGTTCCAGGTAGCGGCGGGCTTGCGCCTCATCTGCCGTCAAGATGCCGGGCGCTTTGCCGCACTTCAGGATGCGGGCAATCGCGCTTTCAATCGCAGCCTGCACATCCGGGTGGTTGGGATTGCCCACATGGCCAAGCGACGCAGACAAATCGGCTGGGCCGATGAACACACCATCCACGCCTTCGGTATTGGCAATGGCCTCCAGGTTGTTCAGGGCCTCCACGGTTTCGGCCTGCACCAGCAGGCAAACCTGGGCATTGGCCTCTTTGGCGTAGTTGGGGTAGCGGCCCCAACGCGATGCGCGTGCGCCGCCCATGCCACGGATACCGCCCTTGCCATCATCTTGCGGATAGCGCATGGCCTTGACGATGGCTGCGGCTTGTTCGCCCGTGTCCACCATGGGCACCAGCAGGGTTTGCAGACCTAAGTCCAGGTACTGTTTGATGTTGGCCGTGCCCACATGGCCGTGGCCCACGGGCACGCGTGCAATCGCGTTGCTGCCTGGGTAGGCGGCGATGGCCTGCGCCTGCGCGAGGATGCTGGCGAGACCATTGGGCGAATGCTCACCGTCGATCAGCAGCCAGTCAAAACCCGCGCCCGCGCAGATCTCGGCGCAATACGGGTCTGCCAGACCCAGCCACAGACCGATTTGGGTTTGCTTGTTTTGAATGGCTTGCTTGAAGGGGTTGATAGGGGTTTGCATGGTGGGTGTCCTTAAACGAATCTAAAAGCAATATTGCCCAGCGGGCCATAGTCGGCATGGAAAGTGTCGCCTGCCACGGCGTTGGTGGGGCGGGTGAACGAGCCACCCAGCACCACCTCGCCCGCTTCCAGGTATTCGCCATAGGGCGCGAGCTTGTTGGCAAGCCAGGCCACGCCCGTGGCAGGGTGGTTGAGCACGGCGGCGGCGATGCCGGTTTCTTCGATCACGCCGTTTTTGTACAGCAGTGCGCCGCACCAGCGCAGGTCTACCGCGTCTGGTTTGACCGGGCGGCCGCCGCAGATGATGCCGGCGTTGGCGGCGTTGTCTGAAATCGTGTCGTACACCTTGCGCATGACCTTGGTGTGGCGGTCAAACTGCTCGATGCGGGCGTCGATGATCTCGATGGCGGGGGTGACGTAGTCGGTGGCAGCCAGCACGTCGAAGATGGTGACGTTCGGGCCTTTGAGCGGTTTGCCCAGGATGAAGGCCAGCTCCACTTCCACACGCGGTGCGATGAAGCGGTTCATGGGGATGTCTGAGCCTTCGGGGAAGAACATGTCGTCCAGCAGCGTGCCAAAGTCGGGCTCGTTGATCTGGCTGGACTGCTGCATGGCACGGCTCGTCAGGCCAATCTTGTGACCTTTGACCACGCGGCCTTCGGCAACCTTCATCTTGACCCAGGCGCGCGAGATGGCATAGCCGTCCTGGATCGTCATGTCGGGGTAGCGTTTGGAGAAATGCTCCACCTGCACGCGGGTTTTTTCCGACTGGTTGAGTTCAGTGGCGAGTTGTTGGATCAGGGCTTCAGAGAACATGGGTTGGGGTCTCGCTGGTCAATTCATTTAAACAAAGGGTGGAGCGTGCTGTGCTTGGCGTCAAACACTTCCTGCCCTTCATCGATTTGCAGGGTCATGCCGATGTGTTTGTGCGCAAAAACAGGCTCAAAAAATGCCTTTCCGCACGCCAGTAAATCTTCTCCTGCTCTCTTTTTCGTTGCATCCGAGCGTCCTTTGCCCATGCGCAGGTTCAGGTACACAAAGGCGTAGTCGCCGTCACCGCCCGCCGCTTTGCCTGCTGCGCCGCCATCGGCCACTGCCGAATGCGCCGCTGGATAGGCCAGCACCCGGGTGCCGCCGGTGGGGTAGACCTGCTTGCCATCTTCATCTTTAACCGTCAGCATGGTATCGGCCATCCGGCGGCACAGGGCAGACATATCCACCTCGGTGTCGAGGTTCTTGGTATAGAGAATGACGAGATGGGGCATCGTTCAGAGCCGGGTGGCCACCGAGGTATAGCCTTCGGCGTTGGAGGCTACTGCCGCTGGAATGGCCGCTCCGCTTTGAGGCGTGACCGGGAACACCACATTCATCTGCCCGGTGCCTGAAGCGCCAAAGTAGGGCGTGACGATGTCGGCTTTGCCGTCGTAATCGGACCAGCCCAGCGCGCCCAGCAGCATGGCGGTGTCGTGCATGAAGCCTTCGCCATGGCCTTTGGCGGCGTACTCGGGCAGCATGGCGCAGAAGTTCTGCCAGTCTCCCTCCTGCCACATGCTGATAACCTTTTGGTCCAGGGCTTCCAGGAACGGGCTCCAGATTTTGAAGGCGTATTCGGGCGCCAAGCCGTTTTGCGCAAAGCGGTGGCTCAAGCTCCCGCTGGCCAAAAAGGCCACGGTTCCGTCGTAATGCTCTTCAATGGCCTTGCGCATGGCCCAACCCAGGCGGGCGCTGTCATCCAGGTAGTGCACGGTGCACAGGGCCGAGACCGATATCACCTTGAAGTGCTGGTCCTGGTTCATGTAGCGCATGGGCACCAGGGTGCCGTATTCGGGGGCCAGCGTGGTGGCATCATGTGCCAGCGCCTCAACACCAGATTCGATGCAGGCCTTCGCCAGCAATTTGCCCAAAGCAGGGTTGCCAGGAAACTCGTAGTTCAAGTTGCTGATGAAATGCGGCAACTCGTTGCTGGTGTACAGGCCCTTGAAGTGCGGCCCGCAGTTGATGTGGTAATTGGCGTTGACCAGCCAATGGGTGTCGAACACGACGATGGTGTCCACGCCCAGTTCGCGGCAGCGGCGGCCAATCTCGATATGGCCATCAATGGCGTCTTGGCGTGTGCCTTTGCGCGGGCCATCCAGCTCGCTCAGGTACATCGAAGGAACGTGGGTGATTTTGGCGGCGAGGGCGAGTTTTCCCATGGTGTGTCTCCTTAAGAATCTGCGGTGATGTTGGCCTTGCGGATCACCTCGGCATAGCGGGTGATTTCGCTTTGGATAAAGTCGGCAAACTGGGCTGGCGAGCCCGACAGCGAGGCGATGCCACCTTTTTGAAAGGCTTCCATTACCGCAGGGCTGGCCAGCGCCTTGTTGACCTCAGCGTTCAGGCGCTGGACGATGGCGTCGGGCGTGCCTGCCGGGGCCAGCAGTCCGTTCCAGGAATTGGATTCGACCTTAACGCCCAGCTCCGTCAGCGTGGGGATGCTCGGCGCGTACACCGAGCGCTTGGCCGTCGCCATGCCCAGCGCAATGAGCTTGCCGCTTTGCACATGGGCGCGGAACTCGGGCCAGTTGCCAAACATCAGGCTGACCTGCCCGCCCAGCAAATCAGCCAGTGCGGGGGCCTGGCCTTTGTAGGGGACATGCACGATGTCAGCGCCGGTTTGGGTCTTGAGCATTTCACCTGCCAGGTGGGCCGATGTGCCCTGACCAAAGGAGGCATAGCTGAGCGTGCCCGGTTTGGCCTTGGCGATGTCGGCCACCGTTTTGATACCACTGCTGGGGTGCGTGGCCAGCACATGCTCTGACATGCCCATCAGGGCAACGGGGCGCAGGTCTTTTGTGCCGTCATAGGGTAGCTTCTTGACTAGGGTTTGGTTGACGCAAAAGCTGTTGGCCACCGTCACCAGGCTATAGCCATCGGGTGCAGATTTCGCAACCGAATCCACGCCGATCACGGTGCCTGCACCTGGCTTGTTCTCAACAACAATGGCTTGCCCCAGGGCTTTGGCAACCTCGGCGGCGATCAGGCGAGTCACCACATCGGTGGTGCCGCCAGGTGGGAACGGCACAACAAAGCGCAGGGGTTTGGCGGGCCAAGCTTGGGCGTAGCTGAATGTTGGCAGACCTGCAAAGGCAGCGGCTTGAATCAAATGACGGCGTTGCATGCTCAGACTCCCCAGTGAGGAATGTGGTGGCTGCCCATCGACACCGCGATGTTCTTGGGCTCACAAAAGACTTCGTAGCTCCAGGTGCCGCCTTCTCGGCCCGTGCCGCTGGCCTTGGTGCCACCAAAGGGCTGGCGCAGGTCGCGCACGTTCTGGCTGTTGACAAAGCACATGCCGGCCTCGACCGCAGCGGCCACGCGGTGGGCTTTGCCGATGTTCTCGGTCCAGACATAGCTGGAGAGGCCATAGGCAATGTCGTTGGCCTTGGCAATAGCGTCCGCTTCGTCCTTGAACGGAATGATGCAGGCCACGGGGCCGAAGATTTCTTCCTGCGCGATGCGCATGCGGTTGTCCACATCGGCAAACACCGTGGGCAGCACATAGTTGCCCTTTTTGACGCGGTCGGGCAAATCGGGCGTTCCCAAGCCGCCGCACAGCATCGTGGCGCCTTCTTTGGGGCCCAACTCGATGTAGCTGCGCACCTTGGCCAGATGACCTTGGCTGATCATGGGGCCGACAATGGTTTTTTCATCCAGCGGGTCGCCCACGGTGATGCGCTTGGCCCGCTCAGCAAACTTGGCGCAGAAGTCTGCGTAAATGCTTTGCTGCACCAAGATGCGACTGCCAGCGGTGCAACGCTCGCCGTTGTTGCTGAAGATCATGAACACGGCGGCGTCCAGTGCACGGGGCAGATCGGCATCTTCAAAAATCACGAACGGGGATTTGCCGCCCAACTCCATGCTGAACTTCTTCAGGCCCGCGCTCTTGACGATGCGGTTGCCCGTGGCGGTGGAGCCGGTGAAGCTGATGGCGCGCACATCGGGGTGAGACACCAGGGGCTCGCCCGCTTGCTGGCCGTAGCCGTGCACCAGGTTCAGCACGCCCGCGGGGATGCCGGCTTCGAGCGCCAGTTCGCCCAGGCGGGCGGCGGTCAGGGGTGAGAGTTCACTCATCTTCAGCACCGCCGTATTGCCAAAGGCCAGGCACGGGGCGACCTTCCAGGTGGCAGTCATGAAGGGCACGTTCCACGGGCTAATGAGCGCGCACACCCCTACCGGGTGGAACAGCGTGTAGTTCAGATGCGTGGGCGTGGGGTAGGTGTGTCCATCGACCCGGGTGCACATCTCAGCAAAGTAATAGAAGTTGTCTGCCGCACGGGGTATCAACTGCTTGCCAGTTTGGGCGATGACCTGACCGCAATCGTTGGTCTCGGTCTGTGCAATCTCAGGCACATGCTGGGCGATCAGGTCGCCGAGTTTGCGGATCAGCTTGGCACGGTCTGCGGCAGGTGTATTCGCCCACTTGGGGAAGGCGTCTTTGGCAGCGGCGACAGCGGCGTTGACTTCTGCCTCACCGCCGGAGGCAACTTCGGCCAGCACTTCTTGCGTGGCGGGGTTGACTGTTTCGAAGTAGTCGGTGCCAGGGACCGACTTGCCGTTGATGAGGTGATTAATCTGCATAGATGGTGTTCTCCAAAGCGCCAATGTGTTCAATTTGCGTGACGATGTGGTCGCCTGGCTGGCAATCCACCACGCCATCGGGCGTGCCGGTCAGGATCAGGTCGCCAGGCGACAGCGTCATGAAGCTGCTGAAGTATTCGATCAAAAACGGCACGTCAAAGATCATGTCTTTGGTGTTGCCGCTTTGCGTGACTTTGCCGTTAACCGTGGTTTGCAGGGCCAGCGCCATCGGCCCACCTGGAAGTTTTTCGACGTCCTTGGCATCGACCAACCAGGGACCGATGGGTGTGCAGGTGTCGCGGTTCTTCACGCGCAAATTGGGGCGGTACCAGTTCTCCAGGTAGTCGCGGATTGCGTAGTCATTGGCTACGGTGTAACCGGCGATGAAATCGTAAGCATCATCGCGTTTGACATGGCGTGCGGTCTTGCCCACCACAACGGCCAGTTCGCATTCGTAGTGCATGTAGGTCACGCCCGCGGGCCGACGCGTCTGGGCGCGGTGGCCGATCAGCGTGCCTTCACCTTTGATGAAGACCAGTGGTTCTTCGGGTGCTTTGAAGGCCAGCTCTTTGGCGTGGTCAGCGTAGTTCAGGCCCAGCGCCAGGATGGTACGTGGGCGAGGTGTTGGTGCAAACGGGGGTAGCCAAGTCACGGCGTCAAAGCTGACGCGCTGACCATTGGCCATCAGCAACTGGCCGTCGGACTCGACGGCACTCAAGACTTGGCCTGTAGAGGACGCGGGCGGTTTTCATGCGAGGTTCCTCCATCACCCTCATTCACAAGAGTGTTGGTGAGCTTGCCCAAACCGGGCAGGCCAGGGGCAGAGATTTCGATCACATCACCCACTTGCGCCAGCGGGCGTTTGCCATCGGTGGCAATGTCGCAGCCCAGGGTCAGCACATCACCGGGGTGCAGGGTCATGAATTCGCGCACATCGGCAATCAGTTGCGCGGCGGGGCGAATCATGGTGGAGAAGTCCAGTCGCTGGCGCAGCTCGCCGTTGATGCGTACTTCCACCACCCAAGTGGACGGGTCCCCAGCCTGTTCAGTACTGAGCGCATTCGCGCCAATGCCCAGAAAGCCGTCCAGGCATTTGAACTTGACGGGTGGGCGGAAGAAGCTGGCGTGGGGGATGCTTATGTCGTTCATCAACACGATGCTTGCTACAGAAGGCATAGCTGCATTGGCATATCCAGTCTGCCGAAACGACCCAAAATCAGGCCAATTGTTGCGCCAATCTCCACCTGAGGCACGCGGGCAGGCACGGGGATGTTGGCGCCACTGCTGCTCCAGGTGTTGGCGGGCATGATGTACAGCACCGGGGCCTTGGGCGCGCCCTTGTAGGGCGCGTCGGGCATTTGAGTGGCAAGCGCGTCGAACTCAGCGCGGAAGTTCAGCAGCGTGCCGTAGACGGTGCCGCTGGGTTGGTACGGTGGTGAGGTGCGGGGGGGTGAATGCGCCATCAGGGCTGCTCCAGTTCAATCAATTCGTCCAGCAGTGCATACAGCTGGGTCAGTTTTTCGGTGCCGAGTGACTTGTCCATCCAGGCGTAATGCGACTCAATGGCCAGCGACAGTTTCTCGACCAAGCGCAAGCCCTTGGGCGTGGCGCTGATCACGGTGCGCCGCTGGTCAGCCGGGTCGCGTTCACGCTGTATCAGGCCGTCACGCTCCATGCGGCTAAGCACCCCTGTCAGGCTGGGCCCGAGGATGAAAGCCTCGCGTGCCACACGGCCGGTTTCCACCGTGCCGCACTCACCCAGCACCCGCAGCACCCGCCATTGCTGGTCCGACAAACCATGCACCCGCAAGCTGGGTCGGGTATGCGCCATAACCGATTCCCGCGCTTGCAGCAGCAGGCGCGGGAGATTGCGGTGGGTGAAGGTGGCAACCATTTAGTTAATATATTAAATAAATTCAACGCGGTCAATGGGGTGAGTACCCAATGGGGATAGACAAGCAAATCGCACTCGACGTGCTGTCTATGCATACAGTAAACTGTCTTCATGGCCAAAGACAAAACGATTTACACCTGCTCCGACTGCGGCGGCACCACGCCTAAGTGGCTGGGCAAGTGCCCGCACTGCAACGCCTGGAACACACTGATCGAATCGGCTGCCGAGGCACCTACCGCAGGCAAGAACCGCTTGTCTACCCAGTACCAGGCGCTGGCCAAAACGGCTGAGGTGATGGTGCTGTCGGACATTGAGGCGGTGGAGGTTGCCCGCACGCCCACCGGACAGGACGAGTTGGACCGGGTGCTGGGCGGCGGCATTGTCGAAGGCGGCGTGGTGCTGATCGGCGGCGACCCTGGCATTGGCAAATCGACTCTGCTGTTGCAAGCTGTGGACGCCTTGCAGCGCTCGGGGTTGAACACGCTGTATGTGACGGGTGAAGAAAGCGGCGCACAGGTGGCCTTGCGCTCGCGGCGGCTGGGGCTGGATCGCTCGCAGGTGAACGTGCTGGCCGAAATTCAGCTTGAGAAAATTTTGGCTACGCTCGACGCCAAGCAGCCGCATGTTGCGGTGATCGACTCGATCCAGACCGTGTATTCCGACCAGCTCAGCTCAGCGCCAGGGTCGGTCTCACAAGTGCGCGAATGCGCCGCGCACTTGACCCGCATGGCCAAGTCCAGCGGCGTGAGCATTGTGCTGGTGGGCCACGTTACCAAAGACGGCACGCTCGCAGGCCCTCGCGTGCTCGAGCACATGGTCGATACGGTGTTGTACTTTGAAGGCGACACGCACAGCAGCTTTCGCCTGGTGCGCGCGATCAAGAACCGCTTTGGCGCGGTCAACGAGATAGGCGTGTTTGCCATGACCGAGAAGGGCTTGAAAGGCGTCAGCAACCCCAGCGCCATCTTTTTGAGCCAGCATACCGAGCCGGTGCCCGGTAGCTGCGTGATGGTGACACTGGAAGGCACACGACCGATGCTGGTGGAGATTCAGGCGCTGGTGGATTCGGGCGGACCGTCACCTCGTCGCCTGAGCGTGGGCCTGGACCGTGACCGCCTGGCCATGTTGCTGGCCGTGCTTCACCGCCATGCGGGCGTGGCATGCATGGACCAGGACGTGTTTGTCAATGCGGTGGGCGGCGTGCGTATCAGCGAACCTGCTGCGGATTTGGCCGTGATGCTGGCCATTACATCGTCCTTACGCGGCAAGGCGCTGCCCAAGGGTTTCATTGCCTTTGGCGAAGTCGGGCTGGCAGGGGAAGTACGCCCTGCGCCGCGCGGTTTGGACCGCCTGAAAGAAGCCACCAAGCTGGGCTTTAGCGTAGCGGTGGTGCCCAAAGCCAATGCACCGAAAAAGTCGCAGATGAAAGATTTTGAAGGCATGACGATTCACCCGGTAGATCGCATCGAAGAGGCGATGAATCTGGTCAGAAGCCTGGACTGAACTGTTTGATGCGACGGGTCGCATCAACTCGTCTGTTGCGCAAAGTGGTCTCGCAACCAGCCATCTACCTCTTCAGACGGCATGGGTTTGGCGTGCAAATAGCCCTGCATCAAATCGCAGCCCAAGTCACTCAAGAGCTGATGCTGCTCTGGGGTTTCTACACCTTCCGCGACCACGCGCAGGCCCAGGCTGTGCGCCAAGTTGATGACAGCGGCGGAAATCGCGCGATCTTCTTTCTCGGTGCAGATCTGCCGGACAAATGATTGATCAATCTTCAGCACATCCAGCGGAAAGCGCTTGAGGTAAGCCAGGCTGGAGTAGCCTGTGCCAAAGTCATCTATGGCCAGGACTACCCCCATGTTTTTGAAGCGGGTCAGCAGATCCAGTGTGCCGTGCAGGTCGGCCATCGCCGTGCCCTCGGTAATTTCCAGCTCCAGCATCTGGGGCGGCCGGCCAGACGCGTCCAGCGCAGCTTGGATATGGTCTAACAGATGGGGGTCGGAGAACTGACGCGCAGACAGGTTCACAGCCACGCGGGGGGGGGTTGTCCCAGGTGGACAAAGGCTTTGCCAGCGCTGAGCCTGGGCACAGGATTCCATGAGCATCCAGGCGCCAATGTTGACGATCTGGCCGTTGTCTTCTGCCAGTGGGATAAAGCGCAAGGGCGATATCAAACCCATCTCGGCATGCTGCCATCGCACCAGTGCCTCAAAGCCAACCACGCGACCATTGATGGCAGAGATTTGCGGCTGAAAGTGCGCAAGCAACTCGTTGCGGCTCACGGCCCGGTGCAGATCATTGTGCAGGCGCAGGTTTTGTGACATGTCCGGTGCCATGCCGTCGCGGTAAATCGCGACCCGCCGGTTTTTCTGAATGCGCGCCGCCGCCAGGGTGACTTCGAGCCGGTTGAACATGGCCTGGGCGCTTACCTCGCCACTTTTGCTCATGCAGGCACCCACAGATACCGTGGGGAAGACCTCTTGCCCTGCCAACTCCATGGGCTCAGACAGCTTGTCATGCATGTGCCCGGACAAGGCATCCAGCGGAGTGTCAATGGGCCATTCGGGAATGATCACCACCAGGCGGTTATCTCCAAATCGTCCGACCAAACAGGTGTGCCCCGGAAAGTACTCGCCGCCCTGGGCCAGCGCGGTCAGCCGCTTGGCCAACTGCTGGACCCCAATGTCATATTGATTGGAGCCCAGCACTTCGGCCATTTCGCGCAGTCCCAGCATCCCCACTGCCAAAACAGCGGGCGCCGTCAGGCTGTTGACGGTGTTTTGGTGGTTTCGCAGCAGGTTTTCCAGCAGCAGAGTGACGTGGGTGCGGTTGGGCAAATCGGTGACGGGGTCGTAATGCGTGATGCGGTGGGCCTGCTCCACCAAGCGCTGCGTGGCCAGCTTTTGCTTGCTAACCTTGTACAACTGGGAGCGGATACAAGACAGGAGTTCATCCCGTTGGAAGGGTTTGGTCAGATAGTCATCTGCGCCCAGGTTCATGCCGGTGCGGATGTCGGTGCGGTCTGCGCGTGCGGTCAAAAGCACGGCCGGGATGTGGGCAAGGTATGGATCGGCCCGCATGGCCTTGATCAGTTCATACCCGTTCATTTGCGGCATCATCACGTCCGTGAGAACCAGATCGGGCCGATTTTGACGTATCAGTTCCAGCGCATCGCGGCCGTTGGCGCCTGCCGCCACGTCAAAGCCTTCAATCCGAAGCAGGCGAGTCAGGTTGTTCCGTATAACGGTTTCATCCTCGGCAATGACAATGCGAAAAGTCACAAAGGGTCTTTTAAAAAGAAACGTAACGACAGATCACAGGCGAACCCTGAATCGAGTGCCATGCCTTGGGTCGTCCCCAGCAATGCTTTCGACGTCAATGGTGCCGCCGTGTACCTCGACTGATTTTTTCACAATAGAAAGCCCCAGACCGGTGCCGGGAATGTTTCCCACATTGCTGGCGCGGTGAAAGGTGTCAAAAAGATGGGGAATTTCGGTCTGTGGAATGCCAATGCCTTGATCGACCACTTCAAAGACCACTTTTTGTCCGTCTTTTTGAATCCTGAATTCAATCGGCAGACCTTCAGGAGAGTACTTCAGTGCGTTGGACAGCAGGTTGCTGAAGATATGGCGCAAGAGTTTTTCGTCGTAACCGCCCATGGGGTCAGCCAAGTCAAAACGGTAGTTAACCTGGCTGGTGGCGCCTCGTTGCTGGGCCATGGCTTCTGACATCAAATCCCGGCAAAGATGGTCCAGATTCAAGGTGCGTGGCGCAAAATCCAGCATGTCGGCGTCGCTCTTGCCGATCAGCATGACACGCTCCAGCATGTTGGTCATGCGCTGCACAGCGATCTCAATACCCGCCAGTGTTTCGTCTTTCTCGGCGGCATCCATGCGGTCGCTGTAGTAACGCATGAGCTCCGCCGAGGACAAAATGGTGGCCAGCGGCGTGCGGAACTCATGACTGGTCATTGACACAAAACGCGATCGCAGAGCATTCAGCTCCGTTTGCCGGGTCAGCGCTGCACGGGTGTCTTCTTCGGCCTGCCGTCGCTTGCTGATATCCAGCATCGTCCAGATCACGCCAGCGGAAGGGTCTTTTTCCAGCACACAGCGGCCTGAAAGCTCCACCCAGAAAGGATCGGCATTCTTGCGCGCAATCTGGCGCTCGCTGGAATACCCTCCTTCACTCAGAAGACCTGCATTGATGGCCCGGCCATCTTCTTCATACTCCTCGTCGCTGGCGTAGAACATGCGGCTGGATTTGCCAATCACCTCATCGCGGCTCAGGCCAGTCATCTCAAGGTACTTGTCGTTCACCCATTCCACACAACGGTTGCGGTTGTAGCTGATGCCCACCAAGGTGTTGTTCAATATGGCTTCCCGCTCAACCGTGGTTTGTTGCAACGCTTTTTCCAGGGCTTTGCGCTCTGAAATATCCATCACCACCCAAACCGTGCCCTGCTGGTTCTTGCCCGGATTGACGGCTTTACCAGACAGCATTGCCCAGAAGGTGCTGCCGTCCATGCGCCGCATCAACTGCTCAGTGCGGAAATCCTTGCCTTCACGGATGCACGCATCAACGTCGGTGCCGACCCGCAGGTATTGCTCGCGTGACGTGTACAAAGGCTCCATGCTTGCCAGTGCGGGCGTTTCCTGCACCCTGAAAATGCTCAGCATGGCTTGATTGGCCCACCGAAAACGCCCAGTGTTAGACAAAAAGGCAATGCCCATGACCGAACTTTCGAGAACGGTTTCCCGCTCGTCGAGCGTGTCTTGTAACTGTTGCTCCAGCAGCTTACGGGCAGTGATGTCCGTCATGAACATCAGCGAAGCCTGCGCGCCGTCCCACGAAACCAGGGTGATGCTGATTTCAACCCAGATCTCGCTGCCATCGGTCAAGAGGAGACGTGTTTCGCTGCGGCCGGGCACACCGTCTTCACCCGACAGCCTCTTCTGAAAGCGCTCCAGGGCCCAGCCACGGTCATCTGGATGAACAAAACGCAAGAACGGGGTATTCATGGCCTCATCTCGGCTGCGCCCCACAATGCTCAAAGCGCGTTCATTGGCAAACACAACCTTGTCGCCTATGAGCACCACCATGCCCTCACCCACGTTCTCAACCACCGCTTTGTACTGCGCCTCGGAGCGCTGCAGCGCCTCAGTCACTGCGCGGTGCTCGGTGACGTCGCTGAAAAAGGCCATCGTTGCAGGCTGCCCCTCCCAGTTCACAGTGATGTTGTGGGATCTGATCCAACGTGTCGACAAGTCGCTGCCGATGGTGCGAAACGAGGTGCTGGCTTCCTCCATCTCCCCCTGGCTGCGGCGTTTGACGCGCTCCCGCATCGCAGGCAGGTCGTCCGGATGCACCCAAGTACCAAAAAAAGTGCCCAATACCGTTTCGGGTGGCACACGAAGGATGCTGGCGGCCTGAGGGTTGTTGAAGACCACCCGGTTGCCTTGAATGACGATCATGCCTTCGTTGAGATTGTTCACGACATGGCGGTAGCGCTCTTCGGAACGCTTCAGGCTAGCCGCTTCCAGCCTGCGGCGTGTGATGTCGGCAAAGACCATCAATGAGGCGGGCATGCCCTGCCACGAAACAGTGGAGGTGCGCAGATCTAACCAACGCTGTTCGCCGCTGCTTGTGTTGACCAGGACTTCTTCTTGGTGATCATCACCCAGGCCAAGCATGCGTTGAAAATGGGTACGTATCGCCTCGGGTCGGTCTTGCGGCAGTCTCCACTGAAACAGATCCGAACCCATGGCCTGATCCTCGGTGAGGCCCATGATCTCCAGCGCTTTCGCATTGGCAAAAACCACTTTCCCATGCTGTGCAACCGCAATACCTTCTCCGATGCGCTGCATCAGGGTGTGGTTCATCTCCGCCAGATGCTGTGTAGCGACTTTTTGAGACTGCAACTCTTCTACCAGCAGCCGCAACCGGGCCACTTCAGCCAAAAGTTCGGTTTCCGAGCAGACGGATGCGGGTGGCGCAGGGCGGGCGCTGTTCATGGTGAGCTGGTGAAGGGCGCAAACTGGCGCCGGGCAGATTCAGCATACCGCAAAGCAGGATATCCCGCTTGCCGGCCTTGGCTCGCTCCGCCACCGGGCACAATGTCGGCATGAATTTCCAGAAATACCTTGTCCCAGCAGGTGCAGTTGTTGCCATGGGCCTCGCATGGCAGACTTGGGGCGTTATCGGGCTGGCATTGGTTGCGACGGGTTTGGTCACCTGGGTGATGCTGCACTTCACCCGCGCCTTGCAAGTCCTCAAGCGCGCGGCAGACCGCCCTGTCGGCTTTGTCGCCAGCGCGATCATGCTCAATGCCAAACTCAAAAAGGGCGTTAGCCTGCTCCATGTGGTGGCCATGACCAAATCCTTGGGAGAGCAGCAAAGCCCCAAAGACACCCAACCCGAGGTCTTTCGCTGGACTGACGGGGGAAAATCCCGGGTGGACTGTGTGTTCCAGGACGGCAAGCTGGTGCAGTGGACGCTAACCAGACCAGATCAGACCGAAGAAGGTCCTGCCCCGTAAAATTCGCTGCTTGGTCTTTTCAAGTTTTTAGACCCTGAGGAATTCCACGTGAGCGCAGCTGCTTTGGCCCCGAGCATGGCCGACCGTGATGGCAAGATCTGGATGGATGGTCAGATGGTTGACTGGCGTGACGCCAAGATCCATGTCTTGACCCACACGCTGCATTACGGTTGCGGTGCTTTCGAGGGCGTGCGTGCCTATAACACGGTCAATGGCACGGCCATCTTCCGTCTGCAGGAACATACCCAGCGCCTCTTTAACAGCGCCAAGATCTTGCGCATGAAGATTCCGTTCACGCTGGAACAGGCCAATCAGGCGCAAATTGACGTGGTGCGTGAAAACAAGTTAGAGAGTTGCTACCTGCGTCCACTGACCTGGATCGGTTCGCAAAAGCTGGGCGTATCCACCAAGGGCAACACCATCCACATGATGGTTGCTGCCTGGGCCTGGGGTGCCTACCTGGGCGAAGAGGGCATGGCGCGTGGCATCCGCGTCAAGACCAGCAGCTATACCCGTCACCATGTGAACATCACCATGACCCAGGCCAAGGCAGTGAGCAACTACACCAACTCCATCCTGGCCAACATGGAAGCCACCGACGACGGTTACGACGAAGCCCTGTTGCTTGACGCCAATGGCTTCGTGTCCGAAGGCGCGGGTGAAAATATATTCATCGTCAAGAACGGCGTCATCTACACCCCCGACCTGTCGGCAGGTGCACTGAATGGCATCACCCGCAACACGGTGTTTCACATCGCCAAAGACTTGGGGCTGGAGATCGTGCAAAAGCGCATCACCCGTGACGAGGTGTACATCGCCGACGAAGCCTTCTTTACGGGTACTGCCGCCGAAGTCACCCCCATCCGCGAACTCGACCGCCTGGAGATCGGCTCTGGATCACGCGGCCCCATCACTGAGAAAATTCAATCGGCCTTCTTTGACATCGTCAACGGCCGCAACCCCAAATACGCCCACTGGCTGACGAAAGTTGAATGAAATGAGCAAGCCTGTAGAACTCAAAGCCGCAGACCTCAACCACGCCGGTGGCGTGTTCTGTCCAAGCCCTAACGCCAAGATGGAACTCTGGAACACCCACCCCAAGGTGTACCTGGACGTGGCCAAGACGGGTGAAGCCAAGTGCCCCTATTGCGGCACTGAATACAAATTGAAGAAGGGCGAGCATTTCGCAGCAGGTCATTAAGTGAGCCTCCACGCTCGGGACTTCGTGTCCTTCGCAGCCTCCCGAGGAGGCTGCAGATCGCCTTGGGGCGGCCCGGCGGCGATTTGACCCGCTCTTTGATCATCGCCCCCCAGTGGATCGGCGACGCCGTCATGACCGAGCCGCTAATGCGGCGTCTGGCCGCCAGGGGCGAGCGCCTGACCGTTGGCGCCTTGCCTTGGGTGGCCCCGGTGTACCAGGCCATGCCGCAGGTGGCCGAGGTGATCGAATTCCCGTTTGCCCACGGGGGCCTGCAGTTCAAGGCCCGGCGTATCTTGGCCCAGCAGTTTGCCAAGCAGGTCGAGCCGTTTGACACTGCCTATGTGCTGCCCAACTCGCTTAAAAGTGCCTTGCTGCCTTTCTTGGCGAACATCTCCAAACGCGTGGGCTATTTGGGTGAGGCGCGCATTGGCCTGCTGACGCACCGGCTTAAGAATCCCAAGAACAAGCCGCCCATGGTGGCGTTCTATTCCGCACTGAGCGGTGCATCCGATGTCGCCAGCGACCGCCCGCAGTTGCAGCTGGATGCCACCCAGACCGCTACCGACATTACGCCCTTTGGCTTGAACCCGCAAGCCTATGTGGTCATGGCCCCAGGCGCCGAGTTCGGCCCGGCCAAGCGCTGGCCCACCGCGCACTTTGGTGAAGTGGCGAGGCGCCTATCTGCAGAGTGTGGTTTGCGTAGCGTCTTGCTGGGCTCGGGCAAAGAGGCCACCCTGTGTGACGAGATTCAAGCAGTCTGCCCAGACGCCCTGAACTTGGCTGGAAAAACCCAGTTACGGCAGGCCCTGTCTATCATTGCCGCTAGTAAAAACGTAGTAAGCAATGATTCTGGCCTGATGCATGTGGCGGCCGCCTTTGGCGTGCCCCAGGTGGCGGTGTTTGGGTCGTCCAGCCCGCTGCACACCCCTCCCCTGAGTGACAAGGCCCAAGTGCTTTGGCTCAAAAACGATACTACTTACCAGCCAGCGCTGGACTGCGCACCCTGCTTCGATCGCGAATGCGCGCTAGGCCACATGCGGTGTTTGAATGACGTCCGGCCAGACCAAGTGCTGGCCGCTATCTCGACTGTATAAAAATCATTTCTCTGGCCAAGGCAGCCCCTCAGGAATGCGCTGATCCAGGGTTTGCGAACTTGGCAGCGTATGCCATGCTTTTCATCCATTAGCGCGCGCCGTTGAACAGCTTGGTCAGTGTTCTCACGAGGCTATCTGGAACTGGATGGCGCGACATCAGTTGACACTGGACAGCGCTGCTGCCGCGCTGGGGCTTTCACGTCGCATGCTGGCTTACTACCGCAGCGGGGCCAAGCCTGTCCCCCGCACTGTGGCATTGGCTTGCTTAGGCTGGGAAGCGCAGCAGCGTCTGGCGGCTTGACTGCATTAACATATCAGGTCAAATATCCTCCAACGCCATCAACTCTCCCACCGTCTGCCGACGCCGGATCAGTTTCGCCACCCCACCATTCACCAACACCTCAGCCGCCAGCGGGCGGCTGTTGTAGTTGGATGACATCGAGGCGCCATAGGCGCCGGCATCGTGAATGACCACCAGGTCACCCACCTGGGCAGGCGCCAGCATGCGGGGCGTCACCACACCGCCGTCGGTCTGCGTGAACACGTCGCCTGACTCACACAGCGGCCCGGCTACCACGGTCGGGCGCTCGGCACCCATCGCCACACCAGGGCTCGCAGACAGCACCGACATGTGGTGATGCGCACCGTACATGCTGGGGCGCATCAACTCGTTAAAGCCCGTGTCCAACAATACAAAGTGATTGGCGCCTGCGTCTTTCACCGCGCGCACCTGGGTGATCAGCAAGCCGGACTCGGCCACCAAGTAGCGACCTGGCTCCAGTTCCAGATGGATGGCATGGCCAAACAGTTGTGTGGCTTCTTTCTGCACAGCTTGCCAGAGCTGGTGGTAAGCCACGGTGTCAATGCCAGCGTCGCCTGCTTTGTATGGAATGCTCAAGCCACCACCCGCCGAGATGGCTTGCACATCGTGTCCGCCGACTAGGGTGCGGCGCAGCAAATCCACCATGGCGCCGCAAACGGATTGCAAATGACCGTAATCCACGCCCGAACCGATGTGCATGTGCAGGCCAACGAGCTTCAGGTCTTGGGCTTTGACGACCGCGAGTGCCTGCTCCAGTTCTGCATGCCAGATGCCGTGCTTGCTGTGTTCGCCACCGGTGTTGGTCTTGTTGCTGTGCCCATGCCCAAAACCAGGGTTGATGCGCAGCCATACGCGGTGTCCAGGGGATGCTGCGCCCAACTGGCGCAGCATGTCGATGGAGCCTGCGTTGACGGGCACTTGGTGTTGCACCACGGTATCCAGCGTGGCCTGGTCGATCACGTCGGCCGTGAACACGATCTCGCTGGACTCGGCACCTGCGTGGTAGCCTGCCTTGAGCGCCCGCAGGATTTCACCGCGCGACACCGCATCCACCGCCACGCCCTGTTCGCGCATCAGCCGCAGCACATGGGTGTTGGAGCAGGCCTTTTGGGCAAAGCGCACGGTCTCAAAGGCAGACAGACTTTGAATTCGGCTGCGAATCACCGACGCGTCATACACCCACAGGGGTGTGCCATGTATGCGTGCCAGATCGCGGATCAGGTCATCGGAAATAGAGGTTTTGGGGTGAATGCTGTTCATGTCGTTCAGTGTGCCTAACTCATGTCATGCTTGCAAATACTTTAATATCACTGAATCATTCAAATTGGATATATGTTAGCCATCAGCCAACGTCACATTGAGGTCTTCCGTGCGGTCATGAGCAGCGGCGGGGTGACGGCTGCTGCCAATGCCTTGAACAGCTCGCAGCCCACGGTCAGCCGGGACCTGGCGCGCATGGAGCAATTGCTGGGCTATGCGCTGTTCACCCGCCAGCGGGGGCGGCTGATACCCAGCGCGCGGGCGCAAACCTTGTTTGACGAAGTACAGCGAGCCTATGTTGGCATTGACCATTTGCAGCGGTTTGCGGCCCGCTTGGTCGACTCAGCTGCTGGGCCAGTCAATATCGGTTGCCAGCCAGCGTATTCGGCATCACTTATGCCTGGTGCCTGCGCGCGGTTGGCGCAGATTCTCCCGGGCGCGCAGGTACTGATCACCCCTCAAGAGTCTCCCTGGCTGGAAGAGTCGCTGAGTGCACAGCGCTTTGACCTTGGGCTGACCGAATCGTCCCGTGCCTTGGCGGGCACTGAGCAGCTCACCCTGATGCGGGTGGATGAGGTCTGCGTGTTGCCGCAAGGCCATGCATTGACTGCTAAATCTCAACTGACGCCACAGGACTTTGCGGGCCAAGCCTTTGTGAGTCTGTCAGGCGGGGATCCGTACCGTCGCAAAATTGACGCGATTTTCAGTGAGTGCGGTGTCACGCGGCAGATGCGCATCGAAACCCACAGCGCAGACGCGGTGTGTGCCATGGTGGCAAGGGGGCTCGGACTGGCCATCGTCAACCCGCTCACGGCGCTCATGCAATCGCGCTGCAACTCGGCCACCAAATCTGCTTTGGTCATCCGGCCTTTCAGCGTGTCCATTCCTTACGAGATCAACCTGGTCCGCCCCCGCTACCGTGCCGCCAGCATACAGGTTGACGCCATGACCAATGCCCTTATCTCGGAGGCACAAGAATTGTCTTCCCAGCTGTTTAACCTAGTGGGTTCAGGTTCAATCCACAGTGCTGGTGATATTGACGTCCGCAACCAAGGGTGAGCTGGCAATGGAGTCCAGCAGCACTTGGTTGCGTCCGGCATTTTTGGCTTTCGTCAAAGCCTTGTCTGCGCGTGCAAACAAGGCATTCCCTTCTTCGCCCCGGCGACGCATCGCAGCACCCACAGAGACCTGGATCGTGAGTGGTTCAGGCTTGCTGAGGATGGGTTTTTCGGCAACAGCGATGCGGATACGCTCTCCCGCAGCCAGCAGTTGCTGTTCATCAGTCACATGCACCAGGCAGACAAACTCTTCACCGCCGTAGCGAGCCAGAAAGTCATTGCCACGCATCAGGTTGTTCAGCCGATGGGACAGCGCCTTGAGCACATCGTCACCGGTCAAATGTCCCAAACTGTCATTGACCTGTTTGAAGTGATCCAGATCAATCAGCAACACGCCAATTGCCGGGCCGCCACGGTCTTGCGAGACCATGTCACGTTCAAGAAACTCCAGCACGGCGCGACGGTTGTAGCACTGGGTCAAAGGGTCGCGCGTTGCCATCTGGCGGATCGCACGAAGGGCAGTGCGTAAATCAGCCGTATTACTTTTCAGCTGATCTGCGAGCATGACGCTTTGCACCGATCCTTTGATGCCGTTACGTGCAAGTCGACCGGTGACCGAACCATAAAACAGACTTAAACCGAGGACCACCAGGGCGCCCAAGCCCATGATTTGGTCAATGACGCTACTGCCAAGCAGATGGAACACAACGCTGGGCACCATCAGGCACAAGAGAACCATCACCATCGACGGCTGGTACAGGCACAAGGTGTGCAATGCCAAAGAACAGGCGACGCAGACAAAGCCCAGCGTGAGGACGTTGTATATCGGGTCCGACGTGACCAGCAGCACTGGCGCAGCCCCCCAGGAGGCGGCCTCCAGCACCAGCGTGATTGTCAGAAAGCCTAGCAAGCGTGTACGGGCAGAGTCCGAATCCACCCGCCGCAATAGCAAAATTGACAGTGCCAAGTTACACGCGGCAAAGAATATCTGCGTGACCAGCCATGCTTCGAGGTACTGGGCATCGGCCAGGCCAGACAGGGTATAGGCCAGCAGGCAAGCAGCCAAAGGTGAACTGAGCGCAGCGCCAATCTCTCGAACAGCCATCTGGCGCATGGCTTCGCGCTCAGTCGGTTCCCGGGTGTTCAAGGGATAAGCCAGGTGCGTTTTCACGGCGTGCGGTCACCCTGGCGCGGAACTGTCAATAACGGATTGGGCATAGGCACATTGTGCTACAGCTGACAACAGCGCATCGATCCCCTGCCCCTCAAATGCAGTATCTGCAAGCCAATGAAGTGCCTGAGGGTGAATCAGGCGGTCTTGATGGTCGGTAGCGCCGGCAGTGTCACGACAAAACAGGCACCGCCACCGTCTCGCCCCACACAACTGACCTGCCCACCATGACGTTCAGTGATTGATTTGACCAGCGCCAGCCCTAGGCCGACACCGCCCGATTGTTCACTGGCACCGGGCAAACGGTAAAACGGCTCAAAGATGCGTTCACGCAACTCGGTCGGTACACCGGGGCCCCTGTCGCAAACTTGCAAAACCACGGTGCCATTGCTCACCTTCAAGGTGACAGACACTTCACCCTGGCTGTAGCGCCTGGCGTTTTCGAGCAGGTTGCGCGCCACACGCCGCAAGAGCTTGACAACGCCTTTCACCATGACGGGTTCGCCGCCAGAACCTTCTGCAGAAAAATCAGCCCCCGCGCGGGCGCACTCTTCGGCCAGCAGGCCGGTCAGGTCGATCTGCTCAACCGTGCCCATATCTGCCTCGCGAGCATCCAAACGACTGGCAAGAAGAATCTCGTCAATCAACTGGTCCAGCTCGCTAATGTTGCGGGCAATCTCGCTTTTGAAGCTTGCCGTAGGCTTGTCGCCCATCAGTTCCAGCCCCATGCGGATGCGTGTCAGCGGCGACCGCAATTCATGCGATGCATTGGCCAGCAGTGATTTGTGTGCACTGATCAAGCCTTGTATCCGCTCCGCTGCACTGTTAAACCGCAGCGCTAGCGAAGCCACTTCATCTTGGCCTTGCACTGGCACGCGCGCGCTCAGGTCCCCTGCGCCCCAACGCTCGACGCCCGCCTGAACAGCTTCCAGCCGCTTGGTCATTTGCCGGATGATGGGGTAAGTGCCCAGCGCGACCGCCACACCAACCAGTGCCAGCAGCCAGAAAAAACCATACTGCCGGTTACTGAAGGGCGATCGCTCAGCGGGGCGGGGCAAGTGCACATGGACTTCCTCACCATTGTTCATCCGCACAATGAACTCAGGTCCCCGTCCCAATTTGCGCGGCATGTGGCCACCCGGCGGCATCGGCAGCCCGAGCCCCGGTGCGGGTGGTCGCAGCAAGCGGCTTTGTCCGCTGCCAATCACCTGGCCCGCACCGTTACGGATGTGCACCTCGCGCAGCGGTTCTTCCGCCGTCAGCCGCCAAGCCCAACTGACCAGCAGCGTCAACACCACCACTGCCATGATCACGGCCAGCCATATCCTGACGTACAGGCGGTTCCACAATGCGCGCAGGGTATGCATGACTAATCTTGCTGGCGTGCAAACACGTAGCCCACGCCGCGAACAGTGAGGATGCGCTTGGGCACCTTCACATCCACCTCGATGGCAGCGCGGATACGCCCCATATGCACATCAATGGACCGGTCAAACGCCTCCAGTTCGCGGCCCCGCACGGCTTCCATGATTTGGTCGCGCGACAGCACCCTGCCAGCACGCTCGGCCAATGCGAGCAGCAGGTCGAACTGATAAGAGGTTAAGTCGCAGACCTTGCCGCTTACGCTGACTGCGCGGGCATCGCGGTCGATTTCAAGTGAGCCAAAGCGCAAGGGTGCCGTGTGCACCGGGCCGTTTATGCTGGCGGTCGTGTCATCGCGCCGTCGCAAAATGGCGCGAATACGTGCCAGCAATTCCCGGGGCTCAAAAGGTTTGGGCAGGTAATCATCTGCCCCAATCTCCAGGCCAATGATCCGGTCCATCGGGTCACCCTTGGCGGTGAGCATCAGTACCGGCACTTTGGCCACAGCACCGGCTGTGGCACGTAAGCGGCGGCACACCTCCAGGCCATCCATGTCCGGCAACATCAAATCCAGGATGACGAGGTCCGGCACTTTGTCGCCGACTGCCCGCAGGCCTGCCATGGCAGTGGCCGCATGGTCAAAGCCAAAGCCATTGCCGCGCAAATACTCCCCCACCATCTGGGCCAAGCGGGTATCGTCCTCAATCATCAACAGATCTTGCATGGGCAGATTGTGCATGGCCTTGAATCACTTCTTCCGACTCAACTGAACAAAAGGGTCTCAATGCCATCATCTTCAGCTGCCCCTATCAAAAGCCCATGAAGCAGCGGTAAAGTTAGGTAAATGCAAGCAGCCATACCCGATCCTTTTTTAACCCTGAACGCTCTCCTGGCGCACCAAAGCGGAACGCGACCAGACGCCATTGCCATTCGGTTTGAGGGGCAGGTACTTAGCTACCGGGAGCTGCGGCAAAGGGCGGACCACGCAGCAACTGCTCTTTGGCACCGGTGGGGAGTGTGCCCAGGCGACCGGGTTGCTTACCTGGGGCTGAACCACCCTGATCAGATTGCGCTGTTGTTTGCACTTGCCCGTATCGGTGCAGTGTTGGCACCGTTGAATTTTCGGCTTGCCTTACCTGAGTGGAAGGGCGTGCTGCAAGACTGTACGCCTGTGTGCCTGGTGCACGATACGTACTGGGCAAAGGCAGCGGGTGAACTGGCGCTCATGCACGACGCGCTCACCAGTTTGTCGCTCGCTGAGCTTATGCAGCCCGCTGGCAGCGAAGGGGTCGCCTGCTGCGGCCAAGGCGAATCCCCAGCCGTCCTGGTTTACACCTCGGGTACCACAGGCAAACCCAAGGGCGCGGTGCACACCCAGGCCAACTTGCTGGCCAACATGGCGGCCGCGCAGGCGGTACAGGCTGTCACACCAGATGACAGCATCTTGACCGTGCTTCCCTTGTTTCATGTGGGCGGCCTGTGCATTCAGACCCTGCCCGCCTTGTATGCCGGGGCCAGCGTCATCCTGCATGCCCGGTTTGACCCCGATGCCACGCTGGCCGATCTGGCCCGCTGGCGGCCAAGCCTCACACTGCAAGTCCCCGCCACACTGCGTGCATTGATGGCGCATCCCGCATGGCCAAAGGCGGATTTATCTTGCTTGCGGGCCGTCTGGGCTGGCAGCAGCATCTTGCCGGACGATCTGGTGCAGGCCGTGCACGCGCGGGGGGTGCCTGTGTGCAATGTCTATGGCGCCACTGAGACGGGCCCGTTCTCGGTCGCACTCCCGCCTGAGCATGCCTTCGGTCACGTCGGCTCATGCGGCTGGCCTGCACCGGGGGTAGAGGCGCGTTTGTCTGGCCAGGGCAATACGGGTGAGTTGTGGCTACGCGCCGCCAATATCGTTCACCGCTATTGGCCTGAAACGTCTGCCAGGGATGGCGACGGCTGGTTTCACACCGGCGACCTGGCGCAACAGGCCGCAGACGGCAGCTACCGCATCGTTGGCCGTGCCAAAGACATGATCATCTCCGGCGGCGAGAACATCTACCCAGCCGAGATCGAAAACCTGCTCGCTCGCCACCCACTGGTGGCCGAGTGTGCCGTGCTCGGCATGCCAGATCCGCAATGGGGTGAGATTCCGGTGGCCGTGGTGGTTTTGCATGACAAAAATAGCTATTTAGGCAATATTAATAACAATAGTTTGCTATCAAATTGGGATGCCTCCCAGGCCGAACTGCAAGCCTATTTGCAAGCCAACCTGGCTCGCTACAAGCTACCGCGCCGCTGGCTGCAGCAAACCGAGCTGCCCAAAACCGCCCTGGGCAAGGTGCAAAAAGCCCAGATCAAGAGCCTGCTGACGGAATCGTTTCCTGCGGCTTAGCGTTGGGTGAATTTGTCGGCACCGGCATGGCGCGTGTGGCCAACCAGACCAAGATCAGCACCGGCACACCCAACAGCGCTGTCGCGGTGAAGAAATGGCCGTAGCCAAAAGTGTCCACATACTTGCCCGAATAACCAGCCAGAAATTTCGGGAACAGCAGCATCAATGAACTGAACAGTGCGTACTGCGTGGCCGAATAGCTGATGTTGGTCAGGCTCGACAGGTAGGCGATGAAAGCAGCAGACGCAATGCCGCTGGACAGGTTGTCGGCAGATACGACAAAAATCAGCGCATTCAAATCATGCCCGCGGCTGCCCAGCCAGGCAAACAGCAGATTGCTGGCTGCGCTGAGGATTGCGCCAAGCATCAGGATGCGCATGATGCCAAAGCGCATCGACAGGACGCCACCAACAAATGCCCCTACCAGGGTCATGATCACGCCAAACACTTTGGTAACTGCCGCAACCTCGTCCTTGGTAAAGCCCATGTCCACATAAAACGGGTTGGCCATGATGCCCATGACCACATCGCTGATGCGGTACACCGCGATCAAGCCCAAAATCAGCGCCGCCTGCCAGCGGTAGCGACGGATAAAGTCGGCAAAGGGGTCAACCAGCGCGCCCTGAATCCACTCTGCCGCGTTCTTGGCGGGTGGCAACACCTTTTGGGCGGGCTCGGGTGACAACAACACCGTTAGCACCCCCACCAGCATAGACGCCGCCATCACCAGGTAAGCCGTCTGCCATGCACTGTGCTGGTAGGCGTTGACATTGGCCACCTCGGCGCGCGCTGCAATCCACAGTACCCCAGCACCCGCCCAGATCATGGCCAGACGGTAACCCGTCTGGTAAGCCGCTGCCAGCGCGGCCTGACGGTCCACATCGGCCGATTCGATGCGGAATGCATCCAGCGCAATGTCTTGTGTGGCCGAGCCAAACGCCACCATCAACGCAAACCAGACCATGGTATCCAGCGTGAACTTCGGGTCAGTCAGTGCCATGCCGAGCAATCCGGCCATGATCAATGTCTGAGCAAACAGTAGCCAACTGCGCCTGCGTCCGAGCAGCCGGGTCAGCCCCGGAAGCGGCAGGCGGTCTACGAGCGGTGCCCACACCCATTTGAAGCCGTAAGCCAGTCCCACCCATGACAGGTAGCCAATGGTGGTGCGGTCAATGCCCGCTTCACGAAGGCGAAAACTGAGCGTGCCCAATACCAATAGCAGCGGCAGCCCGGCAGAAAACCCGAGAAACAACATCCGCAGCGTGGCAGGCTCTTTGTAAACACGCAAAGTGTCTGCCCAGGACCTTCGCGGCGCGTTGTCTGAAACTTGAGTCATGCTGTTGATAATACCGGGAAAGAGGCTGTGATCATGAAGCAATTTGCTACCAAAATGATAGTGTTATGTGTCCTGTTGGTGTGCCAAAACAGTGTTTTGGCACGCGAAGGCGTGGAGGTAGGCAAGGAGTCTGTGTTCACCAAACTAGCACCGGCTGCCCAGGTAGAGGCTTCGGCTGCCCAGCAGTATCTGCAACTGCGCCAGCAAGCGGCCCAAAAGAACGCATTGGCCTCAGACAAAGACCCCCAGGTTCAGCGCCTGCGTCGCATCGCGCAACAACTGATTCCGTTTACTTTGGTCTGGAACCCGCGTGCCAAAGACTGGAAGTGGGAGGTCAACCTGGTCAGCAGCAAACAGATCAACGCTTTTTGCATGCCGGGCGGCAAGATCGCGTTTTACACCGGCATCCTCGATCAGTTGAAGCTGACAGACGACGAGGTGGCCATGGTGATGGGCCACGAGATTGCTCACGCTTTGCGTGAGCACGCACGTGAGCGGATGGGCAAGAACGCGGCAACCAACGTGGGTGCCTCTGTCCTGTCTGCGGTCCTGGGGGTTGGGCAGCTAGGTCACCAGGTCATTGGCAGTGGTGCGCAATTGCTGACCCTGCAATTCAGCCGCGACGATGAATCTGAATCGGACCTGGTGGGCATGGAGTTGGCTGCCCGCGCGGGGTATGACCCGCGTGCAGGGGTGACGTTATGGGAAAAAATGAGCGCGGCCAGCAAAGGTGCGCCGCCGCAGTGGTTGAGTACACACCCCTCGGGTAAAACGCGGATTGCCGATATCCAGAAGAATCTACCAAAGGTGATGCCGCTGTACGAGCGGGCGGTGGCTGCCAAGGGGAAATGATCCCCAGTAGGGCGGAACCCCAGGCCTACAATGGATTTTCACACCCCTCAGCTATGACCAAACCACCCCCCCGAATCGCACTGATCCACGCCACGGCGCTGGCTGTAGAACCCATTCAGTCGGCATTTTCCCGGCACTGGCCCCAAGCGCGGCTAATGAATGTGCTGGACGACAGCCTTTCTGTGGACCGGGCTGAGGCTGGGCAACTTACACCAGAGATGTTTCAGCGTTTTGTGGATCTGGCACAGTACGCCGTACGGGCAGGGTCTTGTGGCATCCTTTTTACCTGTTCCGCATTCGGCCCAGCCATCGAAGTCGCTGGCAAGGCGGTCGGCCTGCCCACCTTGAAGCCCAACGAGGCCATGTTTGAGCAGGCACTGCGGATGGACAAGGGGCAGGGTGTTCGCGTTGGCCTGATCGCCACGTTTGAGGCCTCGATTGCATCAATGTCGATGGAACTTCTGGAGATGGCGAAATCGGCGGGTTGTCGGATCCAGCTTGAAACCGCTTTTGTGCCCGCAGCCATGCGAGACCTGGCGCAAGGCAGGGCTCAAATGCATCATGACAAGATAGCCAAAGTTGCCTCGCAACAACTGCGTGGATGCGATATTGTTTTGCTTGCCCAGTTTTCGATGGCAGCTGCCCTGCCCACCGTACATGCACAGCTGAATTGCCCGGTGCTCAGCAGCCCAGACTGCGCCGTGCTGGCGATGCAGAAAATCATGAACCATGACTGAACCCACATCTGCCGCCCTACGGCCCGGTCGTGTCAGCTTCGACCAACTCAAGCAATTCATCACCCTGGCAATGACACGCCTAGGCCTGCCAGAGGATGACGCTTGTGCTGTGGGGCGTCTGATGGCCGAGGCCGAGTTGCAGGGCTCGGATGGTCACGGGGTGATCCGCCTGCTGCCGTATGCGCGGCGCATTCGGGCTGGCGGCCTGAACCTGACGCCCAACATCAAAGTGGTGCAGGAACGTGCGGGCATGGCCCTGCTGGATGGCGACAACGGCATGGGTCATTTGGTGATGGAGCGAGCAGCGCAGTTAGCCATTGAAAAAGCCAGAAACTGTGGCATTGGCTGGGTCGGGTCGCGCCTGAGCAATCATGCAGGCCCAGCGTCGCTGTACGCGCGCATGCCGATGGCGCAGAACATGATTGGCCTGTACTTTGCAGTGGGCAATGCCAACCACCTTCCACCCTGGGGTGGGCTGGACATGTTGCTGTCAACCAACCCGATTGCAGTGGCGGTGCCTGCGGGCGTTGAGCCACCCGTGGTGCTGGACATGGCCACCACGGTGGCAGCTTACGGCAAGGTCAAAGCCAAAGCCCAGCGCGGCGAAATGATGCCCGAAGGCTGGATGATCGACCGCCAAGGCAATCCTTTGCTGGACCCCAAGCGCGCTGAGGAAGGGTTTTTAATGCCAATTGGCGGCTATAAAGGCTATGGGCTGTCGCTGATCGTTGGGCTGCTGGCCGGCACACTCAACGGTGCGGCCATGGGCAAGCAGGTGATTGACTTCAACCATGATGACACCACGACCACCAACACGGGCCAAGCGGTCGTTGCGATTGACTTGAGCGCATTTGGTGACGTGGACGCGTTCAAGGCCCGGGTGGACCAGCTGGTGCGCGATCTGCGTGGCAGCGATCGCATGCCGGGTGTTGAGCGCATCTGGCTGCCAGGTGAGCAAAGCCATGCCAAGCGGCTGGCCAACGAACGTGACGGTATGGAGCTGCCTGTGCCTTTGCTGCGGCAGCTGGACGCTTTCGCCCTGGAGCAGGGCATTCCTGGCCTAACCACCCTTTGATTTCAGTTGAGGAGACCCCATGAAGCGACGACTATCCTTTGCACGCATGGCGTGCCTCGCAGGTTTTCTGGCCCTCGGTGCCAGCAGTTTTGCGCAGACGGGCTATCCGGTCAAACCGATCAAGTTGATCATTCCGCTGGCTGCGGGCAGTGCGGTGGACAACGCTGCGCGCATCCTGACTCAGAAAATGGGTCAAAACATGGGGCAATCGTTCGTGATCGAAAACCAGGCGGGCGCGGCTGGTTTGATTGGCACCGAACGTGTGGCCAAGGCAGCGCCAGATGGCTACACACTGGGCGGCTTCAACGACAGCATCATGACCATGTTGCCGAACCTGCAAGCCAAAATGCCCTGGGATATCCTGAAAGATTTTGAGCCTGTGTCGCTCGTGGCCACCGTCGAATGGGGCCTGGTGGTGGGCGCCGATTCGCCCTACCGCAGTGCGGCTGATCTGATGGCCGCTGCCCGGAAGGCACCTGGCCAGATTAACTACGGGTCAGGGGGCAATGGCAGCCCGCAGCACATGGCCATGGCACTGTTTGCATCGCAGGCGGGTTTGTCGATGACGCATGTGCCTTACAAAGGGGCCACCCAGGCGGCAGTTGGGCTGGCCGGCAACGAAGTGCAAGCCGAGTTTCAGGGCATTGCCACGGTCAACTCGCTTGTCAAAGCTGGCAAGCTCAAACTGATTGGCGTGACTACCGCCAAGCGCATGCCTCAGTTCGCCGATGTGCCCACGGTGTCAGACTCTGGCTTGCCAGGATTTGAGTTCAATTCCTGGTTCGCGCTGATGGCGCCTGCCGGAACCCCTAAAGCCATCGTGCAAACGCTGTATGCCGAGATGTCGAAGGCGCTGGCTGACCCGGAAACCCGCGACAAGTTGACGGCCTTGGGGCTGACCCCGCGCGGCAGCACACCCGATGAACTGGCCAAAGCCATGCGTGCGCAACTGCAACGCTATGGCGAGCTCATCAAAAGTGCAGGCATCACGGCAGATTAATCACCAGGGGGACAAGGCATGGCCACATTGACAGAAGACCAGGCGCGTGGCTACATGCACAAGCTCTTGGCGGCGATGGCGAAAGCGGGCGGATCAGACCTCTTTATTGCAGCAGATTTTCCACCCAGCATCAAAGTCAATGGTGGCATGCAACCGCTGACGGGCCAGAAGCTCAACGGCGAGACCACTGCCGAGCTGGCGAATTCGCTGATGAATGAGCGGCAACGGGAGGAATTTGCCAAGGAGCTGGAGTGCAATTTTGCGATTTCAGTGCCAGGCGTTTCGCGCTTTCGGGTGAATGTATTCGTGCAGCAGCAATGCGTAGGTATGGTGCTGCGCACCATTGCGTCGGAAATCCCTAACTTTGAGAAACTCGCCCTGCCGCTGGTGCTCAAGGAAGTGATCATGAACAAGCGCGGTTTGGTGCTGGTGGTGGGTGGCACGGGCTCAGGCAAATCGACCTCGCTCGCTGCGCTAATTGACTACCGCAACAGCACTTCGCCTGGGCACATCATCACAGTGGAGGACCCGGTGGAGTACGTACACCAGTCCAAGAAGTCTCTGGTCACTCACCGAGAGGTGGGCGTGGACACGCACTCGTGGCATAACGCACTCAAGAACACACTTCGCCAGGCACCGGATGTGATCCTGATTGGTGAGATCCGCGATGCGGAAACCATGGAGCACGCAATTGCATTTGCCGAAACAGGTCACCTTTGCCTGGGCACGCTGCACGCCAACAATGCCAACCAGACCATTGACCGCATCATCAATTTTTTCCCTGAGGAAAGGCGCAACCAACTGCTAATGGATTTGTCGGCCAACTTGCGGGCCATTGTGTCGCAGCGCCTGGTTCGCACAGAAGACGGCAAAGGACGATGTGCGGCGGTAGAGATTTTGCTGAATACGCCGAGCATTGCCGAGCGCATTTTCAAAGGAGCATTTGGAGATATTAAGGCCTTGATGGAGAGATCGCGGGAGCTTGGCATGCGCACTTTCGATTGGGCGCTGTTCGAGCTGTATAACGAGGGCAAAATTTCTTATGAAGAGGCGCTGCGCAACGCTGATTCAGCCAACGAACTGCGCCTGAACATGAAGCTCAAGAGCCAACGCGGCGAGCCAGAGTCCGTGTCGGGCGGATTGACGCTCACCATTGACCAAGGCCCAACGCCTGAAGAAGTGGAAGCCCTTCGGGCCGAAGAAATGGCCAAGCAGCACCAGCGCCGACGGGAACTTGAAGACCAGGAATTGGCCCGGCTCAGGCAACTCAAAGAGAACGGCTAAGTGGCACCGATCTAGTCAAGCAATGCGCTGGCGGAATGGCAAAGCAGGGCTTCGATCTGATCTGCAGGCACTGGTCTGGAAAACAGATAACCTTGAAAGCGGTTGCAGCCCAGTGCTCGTAAGGTCTTCAGGTGCGCCAGGGTTTCCACTCCCTCGGCCAGGAAGTCAAGTTCCAGGGTCTGGGCCAGTGCGATCACCGTCTTGACGATACCCAGGTCACTCTTGGTAGCGTGGATGTCACGCACAAACGATTGATCGATCTTGAGCTTGTGGACCGGAAAGCGTTTCAGGTACGCAAGACTTGAGTAGCCCGTTCCAAAGTCATCAATCGCCAGGCGCACGCCAAGTTCCACAAGCTGATGAAGTGTCTCAATCACCTGGTCGACGTTGTGCATGAGCGAAGATTCGGTAATTTCCAGCTCTAGCTGGTGGGCAGGGTAGCCGGTGGAACGCAAGGTCTGCGCCACGAACTCGACCAAGTCCTTGCGCCTGAACTGACGAGCGGACAAATTGACGGCCAGCGTAAAGTCAGTCATCCCGTGCTTTTGCCACTGCGCAGCTTGGGTACAGGCTTGACGCAGCACCCAGCTGTCGATGTCAACAATCAAGTCCGTTTCTTCGGCGATGTGGATGAATTGCGCGGGCGCAACCAGGCCGTGGGCCGCCGAATGCCATCTGACCAGGGCTTCCACGCCCATGATCCGGTCCCTTTCCATGTCGACCAGCGGCTGGAACGCCAGCCGCAGTTCGTTGTCACGCACACCGACCCTCAAAGCAGATTCGATCCGATAGCGCCTGTCGGCTTCACGGTTCATGGCATCGGTGAAGAACCGGAACGTATTTCGACCTGCGGCCTTGGCCTGGTACATCGCGGTATCGGCATTCTGTAAGAGTGCGTCGGTGTCAGTGCCGTCCTGGGGGTAAATGCAAATGCCAATGCTGGTCGTGATATGCAGGGCATGCTCCTGAACAACCAGTGGTGCCTGCAAGGCTGAAATCAATTTTTCAGCTACCGTATCCACCCGGTCTGACAAAGACAAACCTGGCAGGATCAGGACAAATTCGTCTCCGCCCAAACGGGCCAAAGTATCCGAAGTGCGCAGAGTCATGGACAGGCGTACCGCCACCTGTTTCAGCAGACCATCCCCGACCAGATGGCCAAGGGTGTCGTTGATATTCTTGAACCTGTCGAGATCCAGGAACATGATGGCAACACTTTCACCCGAACGCCTGGCCTGCAACAAGGCTTGTTCCATCCGGTCACGCAGCAAATTGCGATTGGGCAGACCGGTGACAGAATCGAAGTGAGCCATCGCCAATACTTGGCGTTCGATCTCGGTGCGCTCTTTGACCTCCAGAATGAGGCGTTGATTGGTACTGGCCAGTTCTTCGGTTCTCTCGGCCACCCGTCGCTCAAGATCCTGATGCGCCCGTTCAATTTCCAGTTGCGCCTTTCGCCGGTCGGATATGTCGGTCGCGATGCCCAGATAGCCGGTAATCTCCCCCGTACCAGCCCTCAGCGTTGTGACACACAGATGGACAGGAAAACGCCGACCATCCTTGCACACATAAGTCCATTCGCGCTCATCTTTCCCAAATAGCCGAGCCTTGATGCAAAACGCATCAAAACCAGGCTCGACAAGCTGACCCAATTCGATGGTCAATTGCTGGGCATAGGCGACGACCTCATCCAGGTCATGAATCAAACCAGGCGTGTGCAGGTATTGCAGTTCATTCAACTGATAGCCGAGCATGCGCTCTGCTGCTGCATTGAAAAGCTGAATCTTTCCCAATGTGTCCGTCGCAATGATGGCGGCTCCCGCACTTTCAAAAACGCCCTGATTGAGCGCGGTCACTGCACGCAAGGCCTCCTCAGTTTGCCGTTTGACCGAAATGTCTTCAAACAGCCAGAGGGTTGCACCGGACATGGGGCTGCCCGCGCCGAGTTGACGGCCACTCATGCGCGCCCAGAATGTCTGGCCATCTGCCCGTCGCAAGAGGGACTCGTGTGAGACCGCATCGCCCGAAGCCAGTGCGGGGTACATGTGGGTCCCTACCCAGTCAAAGTCTTCTGAAGAGCAGTACCACATGCGGGTCGACATCCCCGTCATTTCACCCGAGCCGTAGCCGAACATGAGTTCAGCCTGTGGGTTGCAGCGCAACACGACCCGATCTCTCAGTACCACGATACCCAGCGCCGCACCATTGAAGATCGCCTGATTTTCCTGCAGTGCCATTTGCAGTGACAGCTCCTGCGCATAGGCGACTGAGCGATCAGCAACAATCCAGATGGTGCCCGTACTGGGCTCCGATGGGTCCACCACATAGCCAACCAGTTGCGCCCGGAAATCTTCGCCGTTTTGGCGCCGCATTTGTATCTCAATCTCGACAGACTTGCCATTTGAGAGAAGTGGTCCGGCGGCCCTGCCCAGCTCATCGTAGATTTCGAGCGAGGGAAACAGGTTCGAAGCAGCCTCTCCGATGGCCGCGCCTTGCGCAAAACCGAACATCTGGTTGAACTGGGCGTTGCAGTCTGTGATGCGACGATTCACCGTGAACAAAATACCCAGAGGGGCGTTCTTCTTGATCGCTTCGATACGCATGAGCGCGGAGTGCAACTCCGTCTCTTGCTGCCGCTGTGCGGTGACATCATCAAACAGCCAAATGGTGCCCCATTCCGGATGTTTGGGGTCCACAGCAGAAGCCGAAACAGAACACGAGATGAGATGCCCGTCACGACGCAAAAACTGTTGTTCTGAACGAAAGGGTGATCCGGCCGCGAGCAGTGCGCTGGCTTCCTGACCTATTTTGGCGTAGGCTTCATCGCTCGGGAAAATCGAACGTGCAGCCGTGTTCATGATGTCGGCTTGCGTATAGCCCAGCATGGCTGCAAAGGTCTGATTGCATCTGACGATGACTCTGTCGCGAGTCAGGGCAATGCCGATCGAAGCATTCTGGAAAATAGCCTGCACCTCATGCGCGGCTTGCAACAAGGCGTCGCTTGTTTCTTGTTTGAGCAGCGACATCGGGCTTTGAGACATCCTGCACCTTATGGAATCGACGCGAAAAGAACGTGCTTCATGTGAGCATGAACTTGGCAGCTACACGGCAACGAATCAAGTGCGCGCTGAAGACACTCTTGCGTTGCGACGATTAAAAGTTTAGTCGGGATGCTCGCATCAATCCCATCGGCTGCGTAATGGCCCCATTGAAATGAGTTGTATTGCGCATTGACGATGCGCTTGCGGTTTCAGGCAACTATTGCCGCAAGAGGGGCGCACAGCCCCGTGCTGTCGGCGTGGGGTTTGATGGCGACCATCGCCAACGACCGGCCCTTCAGGCGTTCGTGCTGGAAGGGTGCTCGACGCGCATCATTCTTCTTCTGCGTTGGGATCTTTGTAGCCCTTCGGCAGCTTGTGCGCAATGCCCTTGTGACAATCGATGCAGCTCTTGCCTTCGGCCTTGGCTTCCATGTGCTTCTTGTAAGGCCCCTTTTTCTGGATTTCCGGGTTCATCGCATCAAAGCTGTGACAGTTGCGGCATTCGATGGAATCCACTGACTTCATGCGCGCCCATTCGCGCTCGGCCATTTCCAGGCGATGAGCCTCGAATTTTTCCTTGGTATCGATCACGCCGGTGATCTTGCCAAAAACCTCTTTGGAGGCCTGGACTTTGCGGATGATTTTGTGTGTCCAGTCTTTCGGCACATGACAATCAGAGCAGACAGCGCGCACACCGCTGCGGTTGGCGTAGTGGATCGTGTACTTGTATTCTTCGTACACGTTGTCTTTCATCTCGTGACAACCGACGCAGAACTCCAGCTTGTTGGTGGCTTCCATCCCAGTATTGAAAGCCCCCCAGAAAATGATGCCACCGAAGAAACCTGCCGTGAGCAGGGTGATCAGCGAATACTTGACGCTGGGCTTTCTGAGCATAGCCCACCATCGCGATGCGCTGTTTCCCGTGCTTTGACTAGACATGTTTTAACTCCGTAGGCTTCTTTTTGTCACTTGCGCACTTACTGTGTCGCGAGAATCCACTTGACCAGATTTTTCATCTGAGCAGCGTCGTTTGGTGGAATGGTCTTGACGATCTTGTGCTCCTCCTGGGTGCCATCTGCCAGCTTGACCTTCTTGCCTGAGGTGATGTGCTTGACGAGCTCATCCTCGGCGTTTGCCTTGCCTTTGTATTTCTCAGCCGTCTTCAGGAAGGCGGGGCCATCCTTGTCCTTCTTGATGCCGTGGCATTGCAGGCAGTTGTTCGACTGGGCCAACGCCCTGGCGGCATCGACGTCCTGGGCAACGACCGGAGCCGATACGCCCACTGTCAGCAGCGCAGCGACCGAAAGCGAGAAGATGATTCCAGGGGCTTTATTCATGATGCAAACTCCATTGATTGAGTGGTTAGTGATACGGTTTACTTGGTGACGCCGATGAATTGCGTTTCGACCAGCGGTTTGGCATCGACTTGCGGTACATGGCAGCTGTCGCACTGGAAGCGGCTCATTTCCAGCACGGGCTCGCCCGCCTTGGTTTTGATGGTCTTGGAGAAATGACTGGTACCAATTTTGGGAATCTTCTGGCCCCGGATCTCGTCCGTCTGATGACACTCCATGCAAGCGTTCTCTTCGATGGTCAGAGGCACGTATTTCTCGATGCTGTGCGGCACCATGGGCGGCTGGCCAACAAAGGTGCGCTCAATCAGTTTGACCTGCCCAACGCCCGGCGTCTTTTCTGCGTACTGCTTGATATCTGGCGCCTTGTCAGGCGCCGTGACATCGGCTCCGCGCATGGGTGTGGGCGCCATGGTTGTCGCGCAGCCGATCACAGTGGCCACGAGGGTCGCAAGAACGATGCTGACAGTCTTCTTCATGATGAACTCCTACCTGAGGGAAAGTGGATGACGGGGTCATTTCTGTACCGCTTGCGCGATACGGCCAACGGATGAATCAACGGAAACCCTGAAACGTGGTCCAAAGGCAAACACATCCTTAGAACAAACATCGATACAGCGCCCGCAATTCGTACACTGCGAATCGAAGATGATGGGTGGCGCGCCATCGACGGCCTTCAATGCAGGCTTGATGACTTTGAATTCGGGACAGACCGCATAGCAATCCATGCAGTTGTTGCAGGCCTCTCGCTTGGGCAAATGCACGCGCAGTACGGAGGCCTTGCCGATCAGGCTATAGAACGCACCAACTGGGCAGACGTGACCACACCAGCCCCGCTGAGCCACGAACAGATCAAACAAAAAAACGGCAAGCAGGATCATCCACGCAAAGCCCATGCCGAAGATCAGTCCCCGATGCAACATCGAGACAGGATTCAACATCTCCCATGCGATGGTTCCCGTCAGGACAGAGACAACCAGGGTCATTCCCAGCATCCAATAGCGCGTTGACGATGACAGACGTATGCCTGCCTTGAGTCCGAAACGCCGACGCAGCCAACTGGCAAAGTCCGTCACCATATTGACCGGGCAAACCCAGGAACAATAGTTTCGGCCACCAACCAGCACATAGAACAGGATGACGAGAAAGACGCCGACCAGGGTCAGAGTCTCGGGGAGTCTGAACGCCAGGAGGGACTGCAGCAACAGATAGGGATCGGTCAGCGGGAGAATTCCCAGGGTATAGCTGTAGTTCAAGTTGCCCTTGACGACCCAAAGACCAAACCAGGGCCCCATCATAAAAACAAGCAGGATGCCCATCTGGCTGGCCCGACGCAGGATCAGCCACTTGTGGGCCTGGAGCCAACCCTTCTCTGCAATTGCGTCAGCACCGATGACTTGACTCGGGGCACTCATAGCTTGTCTCCCCGCAAGGCCTTGATGGCCGGCGCAGGTACATCACCAGCCTGACCTTGAGGCACGACAGACAGCCCTTTTCCATGTTCATATTTCATGCCATCAGGCATGTTGTAGCGGTGCTCAACCTCCGGCGCCACGAGACTGCCTCCGGCCTTTTCCTTTTCAATCCATCCCAGTCGATAGTGCGCTGACAACTGGCCTTTGGCCATGTAGAGCGGGAACACCTTGATGGATGCAACTTCGGTGGGACAGGATTTTTCGCACTTGCCGCAACCTGTACAGTGATCGGAATGCACCACGGGGATGAACAGCGTGTGCTTACCGGTACGGGCATTGGTCTGCGGATCGAGGGTAATCGCCTTGTCGATCACCGGACAGACGCGGTAGCAGATGTCGCAACGAAGGCCCAGAAAATTCAGGCAGGTTTCATGATCGACCAGCACCGCGAGCCCCATCTTGGCCTTGTTGATGTCCTTCAGTGAATGATCGAGCGCTGCGGTCGGACAGGCCTTGACGCACGGAATGTTGTCACACATCTCGCAAGGCGCCTGTCTAGCGACGAAATACGGCGTTCCTGTCGACATCGGCTCCTCTGGCTTGGCCAAATGAAGAATGTCATAGGGACAGTCGCGCGCGCACATGCCGCAGCGGATACACGCCGAGGAGAACTGATCCTCAGGCAAGGCACCAGGCGGACGAATGGCAGCGGGGGGAAGAGCTGTCGCGTGACGCGCATACAGGCCAAGGCCAACGCCGATCAGACCGACGCCACACGCCATGCGTGCCGTGTCGGTGATGAACTGTCGACGGGCGGTGCCCGTTGTTTGCGTGGTGATTGTCATGTTCTCGGTACAGGAAGCCATTCCCCAGGAGGCTTCCTGCGTCATCCGGTATCAGTCGATGCTCAGGCCTTGACCACCTTGGCTGCACACTTCTTGAAGTCAGTCTCCTTCGAGATGGGGCAAGTAGCATCCAGCGTCAGCTTGTTGACCAGGCGGTGCTCGTCAAAGAAGGGAATGAAGACCAGACCCTCCGGCGGTTTGTTGCGACCCTTGGTATCAACGCGCAGTTCAATTTCACCGCGGCGGGTACTTACCTTCACAACATCGTTGCGTTTGAGACCTCGTTTTTCAGCATCCTTCGGATGCATCCAGACAACTGCATCGGGGAAAGCCTTGTACAACTCGGGTACACGACGAGTCATTGAGCCGCTATGCCAGTGTTCGAGCACACGGCCCGTGCACAGCCAGAGGTCGTATTCCTTGTCTGGCATCTCCGCAGCGGGCTGGTAGGGCAATGCGAAGATTTTCGCCTTGCCGTCCGGATAGCCATAGAACCTGACGCCTTCGCCTTTCTTGACGTATGAGTCGTAACCCTCTCGGAAACGCCACAGGGTCTCTTTGCCGTTCACAACTGGCCAGCGGAAGCCTCGTGCCTTGTGGTACTCGTCAAAGTTATTCAAGTCATGAGCCTTGCCGCGCCCGAAACGGGCATATTCCTCAAACAGGCCCTTTTGGACGTAATAGCCGAATGCCTCTGTTTCGTCGTTGGTGTAGCCAGCCCAGGCGTGTGCATTCACCTTGGCCGCGTCTTCTTTCGGGAACATATTGACTTGGCCATTGGCGTAAAGCACGTCATACAGGGTTTTGCCTTTGTACTGTGGGTTCTTGTCGAGCAGATCGGCGGGCCAGACCTCCTCGACCTTGAAGCGCTTGGAGAATTCTATGTATTGCCACAGATCGGACTTGCAGTCACCCGGCGCCTTGACCTGCTGGCGCCACATTTGCCCGCGCCGCTCGGCATTACCAAACATGCCTTCCTTTTCCATCCACATTGCTGCGGGCAAAATCAGGTCTGCAGACATGGCTGACACGGTCGGATAGACGTCGGACACCACGGTGAAACATTTGGGGTTGCGCCAGCCGGGGTAGATTTCGCCGTTGATGTTCGGGCCCGCCTGCATGTTGTTAGTTGTCGTGGTCCACAGGAACCCGACCTTGCCATCTTTTGCCATGCGCGACTGCAGTACAGCGTGATAGCCAACCCAGTCGGGAATGGTGCCAGCTGGCAGCTTCCAGGTGTTCTCGGCAAATTCTCGATGCTTCGGATTCACCACCACCATGTCGGCAGGCAACCGATGGGCGAAGGTGCCCACCTCACGTGCTGTTCCGCAGGCTGAGGGCTGGCCGGTCAGTGAGAAGGGGCCATTGCCTGGTTCTGATATCTTGCCCACCAGCAAGTGCACGTTGTAGATCATGTTGTTGACCCAGGTGCCGCGCGTATGCTGGTTAAAGCCCATGGTCCAGTATGAAACGACCTTGATCTTCGGGTCAGCATAAGCCTTGGCCAGGGCCTCAAGCTTGTCCTTGGGCACACCAGAAATCTCATGTGCCTTGTCGAGTGTGTATTCCGAAACGAACTTGGCGAACTGGTCAAAGCTGATTGGCGTGTGTTTGTTCGGGTCGCCCTTCGGCTTGCCATCGGCACCAGGGTAGCCATTGTTCATCGCCACTTGTTCCAGCGGGTGATTCGGGCGCAGACCGTAGCCAATGTCCGTTACACCTTCAAAGAAATGACAGTTCTTGTCGACAAAGGCCTTGTTGACCGCACCCGTCTGGATGATGTAGTTGCAGATGTAGTTGAGGATGGCCAGATCCGACTGGGGCTTGAAGATCAGCTCGTTGTCTGCCAGCTCGCACGAGCGGTGCGAAAAGGTCGACAGCACATGAATCTTGACGTGGTTGGCCGTGAGGCGGCGATTGGTGATGCGCGACCAGAGGATAGGGTGCATCTCGGCCATGTTCGAGCCCCACAGCGCGAAGACATCCGCATGCTCTGCATCGTCATAGCAGCCCATGGGTTCATCGATGCCAAATGTCCGCATGAAGCCGGTGACGGCAGAGGCCATGCAATGACGTGCGTTCGGGTCGAGGCTGTTGGTGCGCAGGCCCGCCTTCCAGAGTTTGGCAGCGGCATAGCCTTCCCACACTGTCCATTGCCCAGAACCAAACATGCAAACGCCGCGCTGCCCTTGGTCCGGGTTCTTCAGCGTAGCCTTGACCTTGTCGGCCATGAGGTCGAAAGCCTGATCCCAGGAGATGGGTGCGAATTCGCCATTTTTGTCGAACTTGCCGTCCTTCATGCGTAAGAGTGGCTTGGTCAGGCGATCCTGCCCGTACATGACTTTGGCAAGAAAGTAACCCTTGACGCAGTTCAGGCCTTTGTTGACAGGTGCGTCTGGGTCACCCTGTGTCGCCACGACCTTGCCTTCCTTGGTACCCACCAGAACGCCGCAGCCGGTGCCGCAGTAGCGGCAAACGCCTTTGTCCCAGCGTACACCGTCGCCCCCACGTGCCTGTGCCATCACAGCGCCGGGTACAGCCATGCCAGCAGTCGCCGCAGCAGCAGCCACAGCATTGCTCTTGATGAAATCGCGTCGGATCAGTTTGATTACAGACATTGCAGTTCTCCTATTCGTTACGGCCTAGCCCTGCGGCTAAGCCTCTACAAAGATTTCGGCTTCGGGTTCGTCTTCTTTTTGGTGGTACACCATGGACGCCGACATCACGCCGTCCATCAGACTGATCGTTTCGTAGACCTGTACGGTCTCGCTGTCACCATCGGCTTCTATGGTGACGATGATCTTTCCTTCAGGCGATACAGCGGCAACTTCAACGCCCTTATGCACGCGCAGCAGCGCAAGCACCTGTTCGACCTGTTCAGGCCTCGGTATGACAATGACACTGGAAATATTCATGATGCGACCCCCTCCACCCGGAGACTTCAAAGAGCAGGCGTCTTGCCCCGGTGGAAACAAAGTCATTCTAGGAAGCGATGCGCATGATTCAAGCCGTTGCCAATGGGCAAGAAAGCGTCGATCTACCTACAAAGAGGTAGAGCTATTGCGCGCGTCATTCCTGGATAATCAAGCACTTACGTTCACCTTGCCGCCGGTGAACCGAACTTTGTAGATACCTCCAAAAGCAGTTTCGTATCCCCCGAATGCATCGGCATGTACCGTATTTTTCCAGCCATCCATCACGCACTGCGCGATTCCATACTGGTGCGCACTGCCATTGCCATGGGTGTGTTGGCACTGCTTTCGCTTGGCTCGATCGTTATCTCTGCGTTGATTGCGGACGATATCAGTGGCCGCGCCAACGCAGTGAACATGTCGGGGTCCTTACGCTTTCTGAGTTACCGCACACTCAGCGAGGTCCAGGTACCGGAGAAGCGAGCCCAGGGGCTGGACACCATCAAGGTCTTTGAACGACGCCTGCTGAACCTTGAGCGCTTCATCAGCAGCAAGGGCCGTTCGGACTCCTTGCCGGTGCGTGAGTTACAAAGCGTGTTGCAACGCTGGAACACCCAAATCAGGGCGCTGGAGATGGAGGCGGTAAACGGTGACGCCAGCGCACTGCGCCAGATGTCTAATGAAATTCCAGATTTCGTCGATCAGATCGATCGGGTGGTGAATCTGATTGAGCACGAGCTTGAAGAACGCGCCCGCTGGCTGCGCATCGCCCAAATGATTCTGCTGGGACTGATTGTGAGCGTCAGCCTGCTCACTCTGTGGATGTTGCGCCAGCAACTGATCAAGCCTCTGGCGCAACTGCTGCATGCGGCACAGGTTGTCACACAGGGCTCATTCACTGCCCGGGTTGAACATGTGGGCGGAGACGAACTCGGTCGACTTGGCCAAGCCTTTAACGTGATGGTGGGTGAAATCGCCAACATGTATGCCCATCTGGAGGACAAAGTCGAAGAAAAGACCCGTGAGATCCAGCGAACCAACGAAGCCCTTGAGCTTCTGTATCGTGTGAGCCAGCGCCTGTCCGCCACTGACCTTACGCTAGACCAGGTTCAGGAGGTACTGGGTGAGGTCGAATCGGCACTCGAGCTGGGCCACAGCATGCTTTGCATCAGCGAGAACCATCAGTTCCCTGCACACACCATCAGTGCAGGCCTCAACCGCGAAGAACGTCATGCACTGTGTAGCCGCCAGGACTGCAAAACCTGCTTCATGCGTGCTGAAGCGCCCCTGCTCCAGCAGGGTGCTCTGTCCCAAATGATTGCCATCCCCATTGGAGATGGGGACCGTCTGCGCGGCATTTTGCCCATACTGAAAAACAGCGACACGCCGCTGACCGTAGAGAAGGCCAGGATTATCGAAACAGTAGGCAATCACATATCAAACGCGTTGATCAACATGCGTCGGGCCGAAGAAAAGCACCGCCTGGCCGTGATGGAAGAGCGATCCGTGATCGCCCGCGAACTGCACGACTCGATTGCGCAATCGCTGTCATACCTGAAGATCCAGGTCACGCGCTTGGAGCGGAGCCTAGATCAGGGCCTGGACCCACGCGCCATTGCAGACGAGCTCAGGCGCGGCTTGTCGGAGGCCTATCGAGAACTGCGTGAACTGATCGTCACCTTCCGTCTGCGCATTGACGAACGAGGCCTCAACTTGGCCTTGCAAGATACGGTGAATGAGTTCGTGCAAAAGCTTGGCTTCCCGGTTTCGTTGAACAACCGCCTGTCAGGCATGGTGCTGTCTGCCAACGAGGAGTTGCATGTGCTGCGTATCGTGCGCGAGGCCTTGTCGAACATCGAGCGTCATGCCAACGCTTCCAGTGCCAAGGTCAGTGTCTCTGTTGATGCCTTTCAGACCGTGACTGTGCGGGTTGAAGACAATGGCAAAGGGTTCGACCCGCAACACACCCCTGCCAATCACTTCGGCGTCAACATCATGAATGACCGCGCCATGATTCTGGCCGGGCGGCTGGAGGTCGAATCCGCCCCGGGCCAAGGCACGGTCATCACCCTGCTTTTCCTGCCTCAAAAAGCACGGCGATCTACCCACGAAACCCTGTGAACCCGAGCACCCTATGACCGACTCCACCCGCGTGCTGATCATTGACGATCACCCCCTTTTTCGCCGGGGCGTACGCCAATTACTCGAACTCGAAGATGGCTACAACGTCGTGGGCGAGGCTGCCGGCGGAAAGGAGGGCATTGAGCTGGCGCAGCGACACGACCCCGACCTGATCTTGCTGGATCTGAACATGAATGGCATGGGCGGCCTGGAAACATTGCGCACCATGCGCGACATCGGCGTCGATGCGCGCATCATCGTGCTGACTGTATCGAATTCACCCGACGACCTGATCGCCGCGATCCGGGCAGGTTCAGACGGTTTTATTCTCAAAGACAACGACCCGGAGGACATTTTGCGGATGATCGCTGGCGTGCTTGAGGGCAAGAATGCGATCAGCCCTGAACTCACGAGCCTGCTGGCTATGGCCTTGCGCGACGAGGCAGCGATTGAACGTCGCGTCGGCGCCAACCTCACTGAGCGGGAAACCGCGATCCTGCGGTGCCTGGCCACCGGCAAATCGAACAAATTGATCGTCCGCGATCTAGACATTATGGAAAGTACAGTCAAGGTGCACATTCGCAACCTGCTTAAGAAACTGCACTTCAAGTCGCGCCTTGAAGCCGCCGTCTGGGCTGTGAATCAGGACCAGATGCCGCTTTCGATCCATAAGTGAGGTTGTCGTGCCGCTTACTTAAGCATCTGCTTTGGAGACCGGCTCCACTTTCCTGCTTGGGTTTGAGGTTGCGGTCATGAATGTGTTCAAGAAGATCCTGGTATTGAACTTTGACGCCGTATCGGCCGTGTTGGAGCACGGGTAACAGGGTCAGCCATCGTCATCGCGATGAAAGTGCGGGGGTATGCTGTCGCCGCTCGCGCATTTCAGCCCCCATCACTTGCAAAGCTTCTGACCCGGGGATAAGACCGCGCGCAGCGGGATATACCGTGCCATCCTCCAGCAATTTGTGCTCACTGTAGCGATCACAGTAGGCCTTAACCGTCTGCCGCATTTGCTCGGAAACAGGGTCAGGTGCAGGTTCTGTACAGGTCCACGTCCGGATGACGGGACGAAGTTCAGCCCACAGCTGATGCAGCTCGGCGTGGTCCTTTAACAAGGTGTTCACCGCGCGAACCCACTCAGGTTTTCCACTGGCAATCAAAGGTGGGAACACATGCCGTTCTTCGTCCAGGTGATGGTGTGGCGCTGCCAAGTCAAAGTAGCGCAGGACATCATTGGCGGCAGATCGTGAAGATGCGTCATGGCCTTCGCTGTCAATGTGGGCGACCAAGCGTTGCAGCAGTATCAGCGTGCGGTCTACGCGATCATGGCAGGCATCCAGCATCTCAAAGGGCTGGTCAAAACCAACGGCGGGGGTGGAGATCAGTTGCTGCATTTGTATCTTATGACTCATTGGCAACGGTGTCTTAAAGCCAACTGACGAAGTCCAGCGGTGCTGGGCGTATTTTTCGAGGGCGTGATTTACGGGTGGTTCCAATGCTGACGAAACACACGGCCAATTCCCCTTCTGCCAAGCCACAAACTTGCCGGAATGCCTGCGATGTCAGTGCTTTGCCACTGGTCAGTCCGGTGGCAAAACCATGGGCCAAGGCTGACAGCATCAAATTCTGGACAGCGCAACCCAGCGATATAAGTTTCTCTGCGTCAGCCACATCCGGGTTGTGAGGTGCGAGGCGAGCCACTGCCAGTAGCAGGGTAGGGCTTCGATAGGCTTTTTGCCTGGCATCTTCCAGCTGTTCTGGCAAGGCAGTAGCGTCGCGCTCCAGCAAGGCGTCGGCAAAGGCGGCGGCTAGTTTGTCTCGCGATTGCTCGCCGAAAGCCACGAAACGCCAAGGACGCAACTGGGCATGGTCGGGGGCAGCAGCAGCAGCCTCAAGCAGGCGCAAAAGCAGATCGCGCGATGGGCCCGGTTCTGTCAGATGCTTGGGTCCGATGTGCTGGCGGGTCTGGATCAGGTTTTCGGCAAGTTCAATCAAGTCCTGACTGACGCCCGTGGCGCCTGGTGCGTCTTTGGCATGGGTCATGGTTCAGGGTCTTTCATGGCAATGGCCTGTGTTGGGCAGGGAGCAACGCAAGCACCGCAACCGGTACAAAGGGATAAGTCAAGTGTTGGATTGGCGACGCTGCCCAGGCTGGGTTTGAAGTGGATTGCATTTGTTTCACACATCTCACCACAAACGCGGCATTCCACTTTGTTGAAGGCAAGGCAAGCAGGGCCGATGTTGGCTCGCCAGAGCCAGGCCGCTTGGCCAGGTCGGCGCAACAGGGCACCTGGCTCGCAGGCACTGGCACAAGCGCCGCAAGTGGTGCAACCAGCCAGGGTGAAGCGCACCTCCGGAAACCCCCCATCGCCGCGAACCAGTATGCCCTCAGGGCAGGCGGTAAGACAGGCCTCGCAGCGGGTGCAGCGTTCAACAAAAGTGCTTTCGGTCGCAGCCCAAGGCGGTCTTGGGGCTGGCGTGCTGAGATGGGCACTTGGGCGGCCACGCAGGAACAGTCGGCGTTGTGGATCCATCGGCGTTCAGTTCAAAGCGTACTGCGCTGTTTCAAGGCCAGAACATACAAGCCCGCAGCAAAGAACGTCGCGGTCAGCATGGCAAAAATGGCGCCGTAGGCCAGCATCTGGACAGGCACAGAGCCTCGCCCCGCATCGACGAACTGGGGCAAAAAAGCCAATATAAACAGGCCAGGTTTAGGGTTCAATACATTCGACAGAATTCCAGTTGCAAACACTTGGCGAAGCGGCAGTTGCGCGGTCGGCGCGTATGAGATCAAATCTCCCGCCACCAGCGCTTTGTAACCCAACCATAATAGGTAAAGTGCACCAATGATCTTGATCATCCAGAATGCGTGCGGTGAGCCTTGAATGAGAAGAGACAGGCCGAAGGTGGCGGCAAGGCTGTGGATCAGAATACCCAGGCCCGCACCGGCCGACGAGAGCCCTGCTGCCATCTTGCCTTGGCTCAAGCCCCTGCTGACCGCTAATATGTTGTCAGGACCTGGAGAGATGACAACGACAAGGCAGGCTGCTACATAGGCGAGTAGGGTGTCTATGGGGAACATGGATGTGCGTTCCTCAAAGTTGAGTTCCGTATTCAATGGTGATTGGCGCGTGATCGCTGAATTTTTCACCTTTGTAAATGGATTCACTTTGAGCCAAAGCGGCCAGGTTTGGCGTTGCCAGGTGATAGTCGAGTCGCCATCCAACGTTTTTGGCATAGGCCTGGCCCCGGTTACTCCACCACGTATAGGCCTCGTCGGTCGCAGTTGGCTTGAGCTTGCGGTAAACATCCACCATGCCTGCTTCGTCCAGAAGCTTGGTCATCCAGGCGCGTTCTTCGGGCAGGAAGCCACTGTTCTTTTGGTTGCTTTTCCAGTTTTTCAGATCAATCTCCTTGTGGGCGATGTTGACGTCACCGCAAAGGATGTAGTCGCGCTCGTTTTTGAGTTGGGTCAAATGGGGGTAGATCAGGTCCAGAAACCGGAACTTGGCCTGCTGGCGTTCTTCACCAGAAGAACCACTCGGAAAGTAGCAGCTGATGATGGACAGCTTGGTTCCAGGCTTGTCAAACCGCAGTTCAACATACCGGCCTTCAGCATCGAACTCGGGGCTGCCAAAGCCCAGAATCACGTCGCTGGGCTCATGCCACGTGTAGATACCGACGCCAGAGTAGCCCTTTTTCTCGGCGAAGTGAAAGTAAGCTTTCATGCCTGCCAAAGATTCAAACCGGTCCCGCACGTCGTCGGCCTGGGCCTTGACCTCTTGCACACAAATACAATCTGGTGCATGAGCTTGCAGCCAGGGCTCCAAGCCTTTGCTGTGCGCAGAGCGGATGCCGTTGAGGTTGAGGCTGGTCAATTTGAAAGAGGTGTTTCCCATGGCGTCTGGTACAGGTCAAGTGTCAGCACAACAGCATAACGCAGGGGCCGATGATCTGGCCTTGTCATTTGTGCAGTTTGCTGTTGAATCCGGTGTGTTGCGTTTTGGCGAGTTCAAGACCAAGGCTGGGCGCATGAGCCCGTATTTTTTCAATGCAGGTTTGTTTGACGATGGCGCCAAGCTGGGCCGCTTGGCGGGTTTCTATGCCGAACGCTTGATTGCGAGCGGGATCGAATTCGACATGCTTTTTGGTCCGGCCTATAAGGGCATCCCCCTTGGGGCGGCTGTGGCGGTCGAGTTGGCCCGGCGTGGCCGGAATGTGCCCTTTGCCTACAACCGCAAGGAGGCCAAAGACCACGGCGAAGGTGGGACGCTGGTGGGGGCACCGCTCAGAGGCCGCGTGCTGATCGTGGACGACGTGATGTCCGCAGGTACGGCAGCGCGCGAATCCATTGCGCTGATACAAGCAGCAGGTGCTACCCCTCACGCGGTCGCGATTGCACTGGACCGTCAGGAAAAAGCCACCGAGAATGGCGCTGACGTGCCCTACAGCGCTGTTCAGTATGTCCGTCAGCAATTGGGTCTGCAAGTGTGTGCAATTGCTCAGCTTTCAGATTTGCTGGAGTTTCTGGAGGGCAATACAGGGTCAAACTTGGGGCAACACCATGCACAGGTCATGGCTTATCGACAACGTTACGGGGTCTAACCGATAGTCAGCACATGCCAGTGCGCCAAAAATTGCACCGACAAGTTTTGTCTTGTTGCCTTGCAGCAGCGGGCCTGTGGCATGGTTTGGTGGTGGCGCAATCTGGGGGCATTTATGTCTGTGTCGATGCCAAAGGCCGAAAGCTGACATCGGATCGCCCCATTCCTGAGTGCATTGACCGTGAGCAACGCGAGTTGGGGCCGAGTGGCTCGGTGCGGCGAACCATCGCGCCCACCTTGACAGCGCAGGAGCGCTCCTTACTTGAAGCGCAGCAGCGCCAGTTGCAGGATGAAGCCAACAAACTGCAAGAACAAAAGCGCCGCGACAAAGTTCTGATGGCGCGATTCCCCAACCGTGAAGCCCATGACAAGGTACGTGCGGATTCGCTGGTGCAGATCAATGAACTGATCAAATCAGCGCAGGGCGAGGTGGCTCAGGTACTCAAACAGCGCAAGCAGCTCGACCAGGAGATGGAGTTCTATAAACGTGATCCTGTCAAAGTGCCCATGGCCCTCAAGCGTCAGTATGAATCCAACGACGCCAGCCTTGCCTTGCAGCAGAGCTATATCAAAGAGCAGGAGGCCGAAAAAAACCGGGTCAATGCCCGGTTTGATGCGGAGCTGGTCAAGCTTAACCAGCTGTGGTCAGGCGCGCCTTCAGCAACTCGTTAACCTGCGCTGGATTGGCCTTGCCTTTGCTGGCCTTCATGATTTGACCGACCAGCGCATTAAAGGCTTTGTCCTTGCCAGCGCGGTACTCTTCCACGTTCTTGGCGTTGGCAGCCAGCACCTCGTCGACGATTTTCTCAAGCGCGCCGCTGTCGTTCATCTGACGCAAGCCCTTGGCTTCGATCACCGCGTCAACGTCCTTGCCGTCGCCCGTCCACAGTGCATCAAATACTTGGCGGGCTGCGTTATTTGACACCATTCCGTCTGCGATGCGACTGATCAAGGCTCCCAACTGGTGCGCACTGACAGGCGAATTTTCGATAGCCGAGTCGCCCATGTTCAGGCGCCGCGACAGTTCACCCATGATCCAGTTACTGGCCAGCTTGGGCTGTCCGCAGGCCTTGGCGGTGGCTTCAAAGTAACTGCCCATGGCCTTGCTCTGTGTGAGCGTCGTCGCGTCGTATTCGGGCAAACCGTAGTCAGCCACAAAACGCGCGGCCATCAGCCGCGGCAGCTCCGGCATGTCGGCTTGCACGCTGGCCACCCACTCGCGGCTGATGCACAGCGGTGGCAGGTCGGGGTCAGGGAAGTAGCGGTAATCGGCCGCGTCTTCCTTGGTGCGCATGGCGCGTGTCTCGCCCGTGTCGGGGTCAAACAAGACCGTGGCTTGCTGGATCTTGCGACCGTCTTCAATTTCTTCAATTTGCCAGCGGATTTCAAAATCAATCGCCTGCTGCATGAACTTGAAGCTGTTCAGATTCTTGATCTCGCGCCGGGTGCCCAAAGGCTCGCCCGGTTTGCGCACCGACACGTTGGCGTCGCAGCGGAACGAGCCTTCTTGCATATTGCCGTCACAGATGCCAATCCAGGTGACGATTTTGTGCAGCTCTTTAGCATAGGCCACGGCCTCGAGCGAGGAGCGCATGTCTGGCTCGGTGACGATTTCCAGTAGCGGCGTGCCCGCACGGTTCAGGTCAATGCCACTTTGGCCAATGAAGTCTTCATGCAGTGACTTGCCCGCGTCTTCTTCGAGGTGGGCCCGCACCAGGCGCACGGACATTTTTTCTTCGCCCAAGAAGAACTCCACCGAGCCGCCCTGCACCACCGGGATTTCAAACTGGCTGATCTGGTAGCCCTTGGGCAGGTCCGGGTAAAAGTAGTTCTTGCGTGCAAAAATGCTGCGCTCTGCAACATGCGATCCCACGGCCAAACCGAACTGGATGGCGCGTTCCACGGCGCCCTTGTTCATTACAGGCAAAGTGCCGGGCAAGGCCAAATCCACCGCGCAGGCTTGCGTGTTGGGCTCTGCGCCAAAGGCGGTCGATGCACGGCTGAAAATTTTGGACTTTGTCGAGAGTTGGGCATGCGTTTCAAAGCCGATGACGACTTCGTAGCCCTGGACCAGTTTGCTGTTCTTGCTCATACGGTTGCCGGTTTTGCCAAATGCCAGTCGGTGGCCAGTTGCAACTGGTGCGCAGCACCAAGCAGCTTCGCTTCAGAGAAATAATTGCCAATCAATTGCATGCCCACCGGCATACCGCCCTCACCCAAGCCCACAGGCACGCTCATGCCGGGCAGGCCTGCCAGTGAGGCAGGCAGGGTAAAGATGTCAGCCAGATAGTCGGCCAGCGGGTCGTTGCCGTGGTCACCAAGGTGCCACGCAACAGTCGGTGCGACAGGCCCAGCGATCACGTCGCAGACCTTGAAGGCCTGCTGGAAATCGTCGGCAATCATGCGGCGGATTTTCTGCGCCTGCAGGTAGTACGCGTCGTAGTACCCGTGGCTCAGCACGTAAGCGCCAATCATGATGCGGCGCTTGACTTCATCGCCAAAGCCTTCAGTTCGACTCTCGCGGTACATCTCGGACAGATCGCGGTAATTCTTCGAGCGGTGACCGAACTTCACCCCATCGAAGCGGCTCAAGTTGCTGGATGCTTCGGCAGGCGCAATGATGTAGTACACGGGGATTGACAGCTCGGTGCGCGGCAACTCAATCGGAACCAACTTGGCACCCAGCTTTTCGTACTCTTTAAGTGCATTGTCGATGGCTGCGCGCACATCGGCAGACAAGCCATCGCCAAAGAATTCTTTGGGCACCCCAATGCGAAGACCGTCAACCGATTGGGTCAGGCTGCGACTGAAGTCCTCCGCAGGCATGTCCAGCGACGTCGAGTCGCGGTCGAGATCGGGGCCGCACATGGCTGAGAGCAGCAGGGCGCAATCTTCGGCACTGCGCGCCATCGGTCCAGCTTGGTCCAGACTGGAGGCAAACGCGACCATGCCGTAGCGCGATGCGCGGCCATAGGTGGGTTTGATGCCGGTGATGCCACAAAAGCTCGCAGGCTGGCGGATCGAGCCGCCCGTGTCGGTGCCCGTAACAGCGGGTGCAAGGCGTGCGGCCACGGCCACAGCGCTGCCGCCCGACGAGCCACCGGGAATGCGGCTTGTGTCCCAAGGGTTGCGCGCCGGGGCATAGGCGGAGTTCTCGTTGCTGGAACCCATGGCGAATTCATCGCAATTGAGTTTTCCAAGACAAACAACGCCTTCCCGCTGAAAATTAGCCACTACCGTGCTATCAAAAGGAGAATTGTAACCCTCCAGTATCTTGCTGCCCGCAGTGGTGGGGAAGTCTTTGGTGACGAAGATGTCCTTATGGGCCATGGGCACGCCTTCCAGCGTGCCGCCGGTTCCTGCAGCCAAGCGTGCATCAGCAGCCCTGGCTTGGGCCAAAGTGACGTCTTCGTTCATCGCCAGGTAGGCGCCGAGCTGGCTGTGGGCTCTAGAGCGGGTCAAGAAGTGCTGGGCGGCCTCAACGGCGGAAATCTTCTTGTCGCGCAAATGGGCTGACAGGGCGAGCACGCTTAAATCATGCAAGTCTTTGTTCATGGCCTGGTTCATTCAATCACCTTTGGCACGAGAAAGAGTCCTCGCTCAACAGCGGGTGCACTCTTTTGGTTGGCTTCGCGCTGATTCGGCTCGCTGACCACGTCGTCGCGCAAGCGCAGTTGAATGTCCTGCATGGCGGCCACGGGATGGGCGAGTGGATCAACGCCGGTAGTGTCTACCGCGCGCATTTGTTCGACGATGTCGAAAAAGCCATTGATCTGCGTCAGCATGCGCGCGCTGGTAGGTTCGTCGAGCCGCAATTGCGCAAGCTGCGCAATCCGTTGGATATCGATAGGGGTCAGTGACATACGAGATATTCGAGCGAAATCGCGGTTTAAGCGATTTAGACAGTGAGTTCCAATGAGTTATTCACAGGGGATGCGGTATTATCCCGCCTTTGGTCTGCTGTTCTTCCAAAGTACCGGAAGGGGCTTGGAACAGCCGTTAATTGACCAATAAGTTGTTGATTTTATTGGAGCGACGGCTTGCAACACGCGCATGCTGTGCCCGAGAGGATATTTCATGATCGGATCTTTTCGCCGGTACTTTTCTACCGATCTGGCGATCGACCTGGGTACAGCCAACACATTGATTGTGGTGCGCGACAAAGGCATTGTTCTGAACGAGCCATCTGTCGTTGCCATCCGCCACGAAGGCGGCCCCCAAGGCAAGAAAACCATTCAAGCCGTTGGCTCTGAAGCCAAGGCCATGCTGGGCAAAGTGCCTGGCAACATTGAAGCCATCCGCCCGATGAAAGACGGCGTGATTGCCGACTTTACGGTGACTGAGCAGATGCTCAAGCAATTCATCAAAATGGTGCATCCGCGCGGCATGTTTCGCCCGTCGCCTCGCATCATCATTTGTGTGCCCTGTGGTTCCACCCAAGTTGAACGTCGTGCGATCCGCGAGTCGGCTCTGGGCGCTGGCGCCTCTGAGGTCTATCTGATTGAAGAACCGATGGCCGCAGCGATTGGTGCAGGCTTGCCCGTGTCAGAAGCCAGTGGTTCCATGGTGGTGGACATCGGTGGCGGTACCACCGAAGTGGGCGTGATTTCTCTGGGCGGCATGGTCTACAAAGGCTCGGTGCGCGTGGGCGGCGACAAGTTTGACGAGGCCATCATCAGCTACATCCGTCGCAACTACGGCATGCTGATCGGTGAACCCACGGCTGAAGCAATCAAGAAGAAGATCGGCTCTGCCTTCCCGGGCTCAGAAGTCAAGGAAATGGAAGTCAAAGGCCGCAACCTGTCCGAAGGCGTACCACGCAGCTTCAATATCTCCAGCAATGAAATCCTGGAAGCGCTGACCGACCCGCTGAACAACATCGTGACTGCCGTGAAGAACGCGCTGGAACAGACCCCGCCAGAACTGGGGGCCGATATTGCTGACCGGGGCATGATGCTGACCGGCGGTGGTGCCCTGCTGCGTGATCTGGACCGCCTGCTGGCTGAAGAAACTGGCCTGCCTGTGTTGGTAGCCGAAGACCCGCTGACCTGCGTGGTGCGCGGATGTGGCATGGCGCTCGAGAGCATGGAGCGCCTGGGCAACATCTTTACCAGCGAGTAATCGCCTGGCGGAGCAGCGATGCCCTTAGGTACGCTGGACAGATCCCCCCCGCCCTTCTTCAAACAAGGGCCTTCAGCTTTGTCCAAGCTGGCATTTTTCAGCGCCTTGTCACTTTTTTTGATGGTGGCGGATGTCCGTTTCAATGTCATGCAGCCCGTGCGATCCGTGGTGGCTACGGCACTGTATCCCCTTCAATGGGTTGCGATGTTGCCTGTCCGCCTAGCGGGGCATGGGGCGGGTTATTTCACCGCTCTCGACAATGCCCAAGCTGCAGAAGCCGCAGCCAGAAAACAGATGATTGTGCAGGCCCAGCGGGCTGGACAGGGCGAACAGTTGATGCTGGAAAATGCGCGTTTACGAAAGTTGATGGGGCTGCGCGATCAACTGAAAACCCAGGGCATGACCGCTGAGGTGCTTTATGACGCTGCGGACCCATTCACACGCAAGGTATTGATCGACAAGGGCGTTGCATCTGGTGTGACGATCGGCTCGCCGGTGATAGATGAGTCTGGCCTGCTTGGCCAGGTCACGCGGGTCATGCCCCTGATCAGCGAGGTGACACTGGTGATTGACCGTGACCATGCTACCCCGGTATTGAACACACGCACGGGCGCACGCAGCGTTGCGTTTGGGGACCCTTTGATCCGTGGCGGAGTGCTTGAGCTGCGCTTCATGGCTGGCAATGCAGATGTGCAGGCTGACGACGTCCTGACGACCAGCGGCATTGACGGCGTTTACCCACCCGGTTTGCCGGTCGCCCGTGTGGACCGGGTTGAACGGCGAGCGGATTCTGCATTTGCGCGGATTTACTGCATGCCCCAGGCCAATGTGGCGTCTGCCCGCCATGTTCTGGTTTTGCAACCTGTGTCTGACCAGCTACCTCCTCGCCCTGAGCCCGAACCTGTGCGGCCCACGGGCAAGAAAGGGGGCCGCCCATGATCATGCGCCCCGGGCAACAACTTTTGCTGCCGGCCAACCCGGTATTTATCTGGAGTAGCCTCTTGATTGCGCTGCTGATCAATTTCGTGCTGAACATGGGCATCGTTGGTCGCGCGGCATGGATGCCGGATGTGTTGGCAATGGTGCTGGTTTTCTGGACGGTGCATCAGCCAAGGTGGGTGAGTATTGGTGCTGCCTTTTTCTTTGGCTTATGCATGGATGTGCACCAGACAAGCTGGCTGGGACAGCATGCCATGGCGTATACGGTGCTCAGTTTTTTTGCCATCACCATTCATCGTCGACTGCTCTGGTTTCCTGTGCCATCGCAAGCGGTACAGGTGTTCCCCTTGTTTGTATTGGCGCATGCGATTGAGCTCTCGTTGCGGATGATGGGCAAGAGCGTCTTTCCAGGCTGGACCGTTGTACTGGCACCCGTGTTTGAGGCCTTGCTCTGGCCCGTGATCAGCATCATCTTGCTGGTGCCTCAGCGTCGCGCACCCGACCCAGACGCCAACCGCCCGCTTTAATGACCCCCACGCTTGTCAAAGTACATACAGCAGCGCCCTCCGATAGGGCGCTGCCTTGCTTGGGGCGGCCCAGTGCCACCGCACGGCCATGACCGAGCTACGCAACGTTGAGTCAGATCTGTACCGCTTTCGATTGCGGGTCATCGTGGCAGGCGCGCTGGTGCTCCTGGCTTTCTTTTTGCTGCTCAGTCGTCTGCTGTACCTGCAGGTTCATCGGCACGAGGACTTGAACGAACAGGCCGAAAGTAACCGCACGGCAGTCGTCCCTATCGTACCGAACCGGGGTTTGATTCTGGATCGCAACGGCATCGTGCTGGCATCCAACTATTCGGCGTATACATTGGAAATCACACCTTCCAAAGCGGGCTCCCTGGAAGAAACCATTGACGCATTGGCCAAGGTAGTGGACATTCAACCGCGAGACCGTCGCCGCTTCAAGAAACTGATGGAGGAATCGCGTAGTTTTGAGTCCCTGCCGATCCGTACCCGTCTGAGTGACGAAGAAGTGGCCAAGTTTGCGGCGCAGCGCTTTCGCTTTCCGGGTGTCGAGATCAAGGCCCGGTTGTTTCGCAATTACCCCTACGGTCACTTGGCCAGCCATGTGATTGGCTACATCGGACGAATCAACCAGTCAGAAAAAGAGCGGATTGAAGATTCAGATGACGAGGCCAATTACCGCGGAACAGAGTACATCGGCAAACTGGGCGTTGAACAAAGCTACGAGGCTCAACTGCATGGGCAAACCGGCGTGGAGCAAGTCGAAACATCCGCAGGCGGGCGTGCAGTGCGCAGACTGTCCAGCAATCCTGCCACACCAGGCAATACGGTGGCCTTGTCACTCGACATCAAATTGCAAAAACTGGTGGAGGATCTGTTTGGTGATCGGCGTGGTGCACTCGTCGCCATTGAGCCTAAAACAGGCGAAGTGCTGGCGTTTGTCAGTAAACCCACGTTTGACCCCAACCTGTTTGTCGAAGGCATTGATTCCGACAACTGGAAGGCACTGAATGAATCGCCCGATAAGCCCTTGCTGAACCGAGCACTGCGTGGTACCTATCCACCAGGATCTACCTACAAGCCTTTCATGGCGCTGGCTGCACTGGAGACAGGCAAACGTACACCGCAGCAGGCTATTTCTGACCCGGGCTATTTCAACTTTGGCAACCACCGCTTTCGTGACGACAAGGAAGGTGGTCACGGGTCGGTAGACATGTACAAATCGATTGTCCAGAGTTGCGATACCTACTATTACATGCTGGCCAACGACATGGGTGTTGACCTGATGCACGCGCAGATGGCCCCTTTAGGCTTTGGCCAGATGACCGGAATCGATATCCTGGGTGAGTCCCGCGGCATTTTGCCGTCGACTGAGTGGAAGCGAAAAGCTTACAAGCGGCCCGAACAACGCCGTTGGTACGCTGGCGAAACCATATCGCTGGGCATTGGCCAAGGTTACAACAACTTCACCATGTTGCAGTTGGCATACGCAACGGCGACATTAGCCAATAACGGTTTGAAGATGAAGCCGCACCTGGTGCGCAGCGTGATTGATGTCGTCACCCATGCGAGTCAGCCCATTGCCAAGCAGCCACTGGAGCAGTTGCCACTCAAACCCCAGAACATAGACGTGATCAAGCATGCACTTGTTGGGGTGAATGTTGAAGGTACCGGTGCATCGGCCTTTCGCGGTGCGCCCTATGTCAGTGCAGGCAAGACCGGTACAGCGCAGGTGATTCAGATCAAGGCAAACGAAAAATACGACGCAAACAAAGTGGATGAACGGCACCGCGACCATGCGCTTTTCATGGCGTTTGCGCCTGCAGACGAGCCCCAGATCGCCCTGGCCATGGTGGTGGAAAACGCGGGGTTTGGTGCGCAAAATGCAGCTCCCATTGCACGCAGGGTATTTGATTATTGGCTCCAGGGCTTGTACCCCACATCGGTGGATTTAGCCAATGTTCAAAAAGGTGTGGCTGCTGCACCGTCTGGCGTTCAACGCAAAGTGGCTGAAATGCCCTGGCCACCAGAAGGCACGGCTCAGAACAATGTCAATGTGGGCGCCATCACTGCGGTGACATCCGGGGCGCCCACATCGACGGTGACGGCGGTAGCGGGTACTGCTACGACGATCACTTCAGAAATGCGTCGTAGCCCGTCTTCAGAATCAGTGCGCTCACCACCAAGATAAACACGATACGAACGAAAGCGACGCCTTGTTTCAAGGCCAGTCGCGTCCCTAGCAAGCTGCCTGCGATGTTGGCGATGGCCATTGGGAGGGCCAGATGCCAGAACACATGGCCCTCGAGGGTGAACAGGATCAGCGCTGACAGATTCGTCGCCGTGTTCAGTACTTTCGCAGAGGCTGACGCGTTCAGGAAATCGTAGCCCAGCCAACGTACCAACAGGAAGACAAAAAAGCTTCCAGTTCCTGGTCCAAAAAATCCGTCATAGATGCCAAGCGCAAGGCCAAGCGCTGAAGCTGCCAGCTGCTCACTTCGACCACTGTATCGTGGCACGTGATGCTCCCCCAGGTTCTTTTTGGCAAGTGTGTAGAGCAGGACCGCCAGCAAAATCATCGGCAAGGCCTTGCGCAGGAAGTGGGGGGAAATCACGGTCACCAGCCAAGCGCCACCCAGTGAACCCACAAAACAAGCCAGCGTGGCCGGTAGCAGGGCGCCCCATCTCAGATCAACCCGCTTGCTGTATTGCCACGCTGCCATGCCGGTACCCCAGACGGAGGCGCTCTTGTTGGTGCCAAACAAGGTGGCAGGATGGGCGCTCGGGAATACCGAAAAAAGGGCGGGCACCAGAATCAGCCCACCACCGCCCACAATCGAATCAATGAACCCGGCCAGCAAGGAGGCGAGCGAGACTGCAAAAACTTCCATAGGGTAATGATTGTCAGTGCAAAAAAGAAAAAAGCACCGGGGTTAGCGGTGCTTGTTTCATTTGAGCTGTCTCCTCGGCCCTCTTTTCGAAGTACTTCCACAGGGAAGTCGACGAGTTGGAGCGAATATAGTTCAATGCACCAACCCGGTGAATCGGGACTTACCCGTGCCCGATTCCCGCCCCCACTGCGCACTTACTGCGCGTAGCCGATACCCCCACTGGGAGCGTCGCCAGCAGACTGGCGGAGCCAGTTCCACAGGAATTGTGGGAACTATTTGGCCGCCTCAAGTGCCCGCAATGATCCAGCGGGCGGCTTTTTCGGCCATCATGAGCGTGGGACTGTTGGTGTTACCACTGGTAATGGTTGGCATGGCACCTGCGTCGACCACGCGCAAGCCCGCCACGCCGCGTACACGCAAATGACTGTCAAGCACGGCCATGGGGTCATCAGCGCGCCCCATTTTGGTGGTTCCAACCGGGTGAAAGATGGTGGACGCAATGTCTCCGGCCAATCTTGCCAAGTCGTCGTCAGTCTGGTACTGCACGCCTGGTTTCCATTCCTCTGGTTTGTATTTGGCTAAGGCCGGTTGGCTCACAATTTGTCGGGTCACGCGCAGCGAGTCAGCCGCCACTTTGCGGTCGGTATCGGTACTCAGGTAATTCGGTGCAATGGCAGGTGCATCCTCAAAACGGTTGGTTTTGATCAGGACGGTGCCCCGGCTTGTCGGATTCAGGTTGCACACACTGGCCGTGAACGCTGGGAAGCTGTGCAAAGGTTCGCCAAAAGCATCCAGGCTGAGCGGCTGGATGTGGTACTGAATGTTGGGGTAAAGCAAATCGGACTGGCTTCGGGTGAATGCGCCGAGTTGCGATGGTGCCATGCTCATCGGCCCGGTACGCTTTAAGGCATATTCCAGCCCGATCATGGCCTTACCCCATAGGCTGTTGGCCAGCGTGTTAAGTGTCTTGGCGCCTTGCACTTTGTAAACAGAGCGAATCTGCAGATGGTCCTGCAAGTTGGCACCTACGCCCGGCAAGTGCACGACTGGCTTGACGCCGCACGCGTTGAGGCGTTCGCTGTCGCCGATGCCAGACAGCTGCAAGATCTGGGCTGATCCAATGCTGCCTGCACTCAAAATAACCTCAGCTTTGGCTTCTACGGTCACCATCTCTGACCCGTTCCAGACTTCAACGCCAGTGCAGCGCTGTGAGCCGTCAGCTTGGACTTGCAGGATCAGACGCGAAACCTGGGAGCCCGTCCACATTTCAAAGTTGGGCCGTCCGTAGCAGGCTGGCCGCAAGAACGCTTTTGCCGTGTTCCAGCGCCAACCGTCTTTTTGGTTCACTTCAAAATAGCCAACGCCATGATTGTCGCCCGTGTTGAAGTCATCGGTGGCCGGTATGCCAGCCTGCACCGCCGCTTGCTCAAAGGCATCCAGAATGTCCCAGCGCAGCCGTTGCTTTTCGACACGCCACTCGCCGCCCACGCGGCGATCTACCAGGCCGTTCACGCCCTTGTGATGCGTACCGTGACCATGAAACTGCCTTACCCGCTCGTTGGGTGGTGTTTGATCGCTATCAAGTTTGTAGTGGTTTTCGTGCGCCATGAAGTCCGGTAATGTCTTGTCCCACGCCCAGTCATCGTCACCGGTCATCTGCGCCCAAGCGTCATAGTCACGCGCCTGGCCCCGCATGTAGATCATCCCGTTGATGCTGCTGCAGCCACCCAGCGCCTTGCCCCTTGGGTAGCGTAGCGTGCGGCCATTCAAACCCACCGCAGGCTCAGTGTTGTAAAGCCAGTCAGTGCGTGGGTTGCCAATGCAATAGAGATAGCCCACAGGAATGTGAATCCAGTGATAATCATCCTTGCGCCCCGCCTCGATCAGTAACACCATTTTCTTACGGTCGGTGCTGAGTCGATTGGCGAGCAAAGCACCCGCAGTGCCGCCGCCAACGACGATGTAGTCAAAGTTGATATCAGTCATGGTGTTCCGTGCTATCGCCCAGTCCAGTTTGGCTTGCGCTTCTCACGAAACGCAGCTTGCCCCTCTTTGGCATCTTCTGTGAGCGCAAACAGCGAAATTTGGCTCTCAGTGAAAGACATCGATTCCTCAAACGCCATGGTTTCGATTTTCTTCATGGTGTAAAGACCTCGCCGGATCGCTGCGGGCGACTTGTCCAGCAACCGGTTCAGCAACCAGTCCAGCTTGGCGTCCACGTCATCGTCCACATGGTTAACCAGGCCAATCTCCAGTGCCTCTTGGCTGGTGAGCGGCTCCCCAGTGATGCACATCTCCACCAGTTTCCGGCGAGGAATCAGATGCTGCATCACACTCAACACTTGTGCGGGGAACACACCTACCTTGACTTCTGGTAGACCAAATACCGCGTGTCGCGCCGCCACCGCCAAGTCGCACATGCTCAGGAGGCCCATACCCCAGCCATGCAGGCGCCATTGACACGCGCAATGATGGGCACAGTGCTTGACTTGGCAATGCGCAGCAAATTGGCAAAGTAGCCATGTGGGTTGGTGTCTTCGTTGCGGAACGCTTTACCTGACTGAAGGTCGGCACCGGCGCAAAATGCTTTGGTTCCTACTCCAGTCAACACGATGGCGCGCACGTTGGGATCATTTTGCGCAGCCGTGATGGCTTGTCCGATACCCGCCAACACCTCATGGCTCATGGCGTTGCGGCGCTCTTCGCGGTTGATGGTAAGCCAGAGGGCTGGGCCCTTGGTGGTGATCAGAAGTTCCTGGCTGGTCTCGGTGGCGCTCATGCGAAGTGTCTCCAGTTGAAAAGTTTCTGCCTGCATTTTGGCTGAAATGCGTTGTTGAACGCTGTCAAACAGGTTCGAGGGGCTATGATTTTCCCCATGCCAACCGTGCCCAAACCCGCGAAGCTGAGTGTGACAGACCTGCCACAAGGCTGCATCATAGGTCTGGGAGGATGCTGGACGGCAGCCGGTTTGGTGCAAGACGGCGTTTGGCAGGACATGAACCACGCGCTCAAGCAGCAGCATCATGCCGTCGAGTGGAATTTGACAGAACTGGATCAGCTAGACCACTTGGGTGCACAAGTGCTCTGGAATCACTGGGGTAAGGTCTGGCCTGGGGTTGTGAAACTCAAGCCAGAGCACCGTGCGGTGCTGGACCGGGTTGACCGGTTCACGACGCAGCCGCCTGCGTCTATCAGGTACTCATTCAGCCATTGGCTGCAGCGCTACGGAGGGCGTGTGTGGTCAGGCTTTGCCCAGGTGGCAGACTTCGTCCGTCTGGTGGGGCAACTGGTGCTGGACCTGGTACAGCTCCTGTCCTCACCGCGATTGGGGCCTTGGCGCGATGTATCAGGGCATCTTTACCAGTTTGGCGCCACCGCCTTGCCTATCACGGCGCTGGTCGGCTTTTTGATCGGCGTGGTCTTCGCCTACCTCACCTCGCAGCAGCTGCGTCTGTTTGGTGCGGACGCCTTTATCGTGGACATCCTGGGCCTGTCCTTGATCCGTGAGCTGGGGCCCATTCTTGCGGCCATATTGATGGCGGGCCGAAGCGGTTCGGCCATCACCGCCCAAGTGGGTGTGATGCGTGTGACTGAGGAGCTGGATGCCATGCGTGTGATGGGCATTCCCCTGGGGTCCCGCCTTGTCATGCCGCGCGCAATGGCATTGGCACTGGTCATGCCCTTGATCAGCGTATGGACCACCTTGGCCGCCCTGGCTGGCGGCATGGTGTCTGCTGAACTGGTGCTGCAGGTTAGCCCAGCTTTCTTTTTTGAGGCTTTGCCAAAAGCAGTGAGCGTGCCCAATCTCTATTTGGCGCTGGGCAAGAGCCTGGTGTTTGGCCTGCTGATTGCGTTGACTGGCTGCCACTTTGGCCTGCGCGTCCAACCCAATACCGAAAGCCTGGGGCGTGGCACCACGGCATCGGTGGTCACTGCGATTACCATGGTCATTGTGGTTGACGCCATTTTTGCTGTTGTGTTCAAGGACGTGGGTATTTAGATGAGCTCCAACCCAGCCATAGAGGTCCAAAAGCTCTGGACGGTCTTCCATCACGGGGGCCGCGAGACCGTCATCCACAAAGAACTGGATTTGTGCATTGATCGCGGTGAGATGGTGTCGCTGGTGGGCGGCTCGGGTACAGGCAAGACCACTTTGCTGCGCCAGATTCTGGGGTTGGAAACACCTGCTCGTGGTCAAATCACCGTGCAGGGGAGGCCTGTAACCACACTTTCGGAGCGAGGCGCGGCGCGCAGGGTAGGCATGCTGTTCCAGCACGGTGCCTTATTCTCGGCCTTTAGCGTCCTGGACAACATTGCGTTTCCACTGCTTGAACTCAAACTGCTGCCCGATGACCTGATCCGCGACATGGCCTTGGTCAAGCTACAGATGGTGGGACTGGAGCCCAAACACGCCAACAAAATGCCCGCCGACCTGTCCGGCGGCATGGTCAAGCGAGTGGCGCTGGCCCGCGCACTGGTGATGGACCCCCCGTTGTTGATGCTGGACGAACCCACTGCAGGCCTGGACCCGGCAAGCGCCGACAGCTTTTGTCGCTTGCTCAAAGACTTGCACCAGGAATTGGGCCTTACCGTGGTCATGGTTACCCACGACCTGGACAGCATCTACTCGCTCAACACCAAGGTAGCGGTATTGGCTGATCAAAGGGTGGTGTTCAAAGGCAACCTGAAGGATGTGATTGCCTTTGATCATGCTTTTGTGCGTCAATTTTTCTTGGGTGAGCGGGGGCTGCGTGCGATGGCACTGCTGGGCCCCAGCACCACAGCCGTCTGAAGGACAGACCATGGAAAACAAATCCCACGCCCTCGCTGCCGGCAGTTTTGTGCTGGCTCTGGTTGTCCTGATGCTGAGCCTGGTGTTCTGGCTCACCAAAGATGCCAATAAAGGGCGCGTCTATGAAATCTCCACCACTGAAACGGTCAGTGGCCTGCAAAACCAAGCCCCCGTGCGCTTCAAGGGCGTGCTGATCGGCAAGGTCACACGCATGGGCTTTGATCCGCAGAGCACGGGCCATGTCTTGATCCGAATTGAGGTGGACCCGCACGCACCAGTTACCCAAACCACCTACGCCACGCTCAATAGCCAGGGCATTACAGGCTTGAGCTTTGTGCAGCTGGACGATGAATCCGCCAGTTCTGCTGCGCTGGAAACCAGTCGCAGTGAACCTGCCCGCCTTCCACTGCGCCAAGGCCTGCTGGACAACCTGGGAGACCGGGGTACGGTCATCCTGACCAAAGTTGACCAAGGCTTAAATAACATGAACAAACTGCTGGGTGACGACAATCAGATCCGCATAGCCACAGCGCTGGAAAAGCTGGCCCTCGCGGCCAACAGCACGAGCCAGCTGGCTAGGCAACTCGAAAGCACGGCGAGCCGCAGGTTAGACCCCGCCCTAGAGGGCGTACCCGGCACCGTGGCGAGGTTTGACAAGACCATGGCATCCATCGACAACAGTGCCAAAGCCCTGGAGCAAACCGCAGCCGAGTTCCGTCAACTCGCGAAACGCCTGACAGACAAAAACGGTGCAATGGACCAACTCAACGACAGCACCATCGCCCTGACTAACGCCGTCACGGCCATCAGCACCGTCACGCTGCCCCGCCTGAATCGCGTGGGAGATGAGGCTGCCCACGCCGCACGTCAGATAGGCCGCACCGCCGACGCTCTGCGCGAAAACCCACAAAGCCTGGTTTTTGGCCATGGTCGCGTCCAGCCCGGTCCCGGAGAGGAAGGCTTTACCACCCCTGTCCCCCCACAACGCTGAGCAGATATTGACGAGAAAATACTATGAAAAACAGAGCATTAAATCCTTATTTAATATTCCGTAAAACCATTTTTTCTTCAAATATCTCTTGGCTATGTGCTGCCCTGATGCTCAGCGCTTGCACGGTACTCGACAAACCCGTCCAGGCAACCCTCTACGACTTCGGCCCAGGGAGCATGATCACCCCCCGCCCGCCCCGCCCCGACAGCACGTGCCGTGATGCTCGCCGAGGTGGATGCCCCCACCGCGCTGGACAACACCGCCGTGATGTACCGCCTGGCCTATGCTGACGACCAGCAACTGCGACCCTATTCCCAAGCACGCTGGAGCATGCCCCCCGCACAGCTGGTGCGTCTGCGCGTACGTGAACACCTTGGACAAGGCGGCGTAGTGCTCAATGCCAGCGACGGGGCTGCGCTGGGCCGAACATCAGCAGGCTGGCCTCTGCTGTTGCGTCTGGAACTCGAAGAATTCAGCCAACGCTTTGACCATCCGCAGACCAGCATAGGCTTGGTCAAACTGCGTGCTGTGCTGATCGAGACCACCGCAGGCACTGACAAGCTGCTGGGCCAGCGCGTGTGGGTGACTCAACGTCCGGCGGCAACGGGCGACGCACCCGGCGGCGTGCGCGCCCTGACCGCCGCCACCGACGCGCTGGCGGCTGAGTTGAGCGAATGGCTGAACACCTGGCGGCGTTGATGCAAGCCCTGCCACAGCCATCCGGCGGTATGCTGTAAGCCCATGTACGCGCGCCAGTTTGGTCTGAGCCAAGACCCCTTTTCCATCGCACCCGATCCGCGCTTTCTCTTCATGAGCGAGCGCCACCGGGAGGCCCTGGCACACCTGCTGTTTGGCGTGACAGGGGCGGGGGGAGGGTTTGTGTTGCTCACGGGCGAGATCGGCACCGGAAAAACCACCATTTGCCGCTGCTTTCTGGAGCAGATCCCCAGCGGTTGTCACGTGGCCTATGTCTTCAACCCAAAACTGAGCGCGCTTGAATTGTTGCAGTCCATCTGTGAAGAGTTCCACATCCCGCTAAGCCCAACCGTTGCCCAGGCACCCACGGTCAAAGTCCATGTGGACGCGCTCAATGCCTTCTTGCTGCAAAGCCATGCTACCGGACAGAACTGCGTACTGGTGATCGATGAGGCTCAAAACCTCGCCCCCGATGTCCTGGAGCAACTGCGCTTGTTGACCAACCTGGAAACTGCCGAGCGCAAGCTGCTGCAGATTGTGTTGATAGGCCAACCCGAATTGCGCACCCTGCTGGCCAGTCCTGCGCTGGAGCAACTGGCCCAGCGCGTGATTGCCCGCTACCACCTGGAAGCACTGACCCCAGACGAAACCTTGCAATACATTGCCCACCGAATGGCCGTGGCGGGGCAGACGGGGCGACTTCCCTTTGACGATGCTGCGCTCCAGCGCATTCACCAACTGACAAAAGGTGTTCCGCGCTGCATCAACCTGCTGTGTGGGCGCGCCCTGCTGGGAGCCTGGGCCAATGGGCCGAGTCATGTTAGCAAGCGAGTGGTGGACAAAGCCGCCACAGAGGTCTTTGGTGCGACTCATTTGCCTTACGCAGCTCAGCACAGCGCTGCTTTTGCATGTGTTGCCATGGCGGTTCTCTGCATTTTTGCCGCTGTTGCTGGGGCACTGTGGTGGGCCAGCCCTCCACAGGTTTTGCCTGCACCGACCTTAGCTGTGCCCGACCCCGTTGCAAGCGCAGCCATGCCCTTGTCCTCGGGGGCCTCGACCACCGTAATCACCGAGACTGCCCGCGAACCAGGTCGCCAACTGGCCAGCGTTGAGGCCATCGAAGACTTGGAACCTCTGCTGCTCCTGCTTCCCCGGGACATCAACCGCGCCTGGCACGAGCTCGCCAGCGTTTGGAAGCTCCCCACCGTGGAGGGCGACCCCTGCGACGCCGCGCGCATCGCCCCGCTTCAATGTCACCGCAGTACCAAGCTCAATGTGTTGCGCCTGCGTCAGCTCAATCGCCCAAGCATTCTGGTGTTGCAAAAGGGACCATCGGCACCCGTATATGCAGTCTTGGTGGGCTTGAACGACCAGACAGCCACCTTGATTCTGGGTGGCATGCATCACACGGTCAGATGGGTACACTTGAGCCAGCTTTGGCAAGGCGGCTTTGCCACTTACTGGCGCGCTCCGATAGGTTATGGCGCCGAGCTTCAACCCGGTACCAACGGGCCAGCGGTAGTGCAACTTGCCGAGCAGCTCGCCAAAGTAGACGGCCTTCCAATGGAGAGCGACGGGGAGTCCAAGCAGAGGTTTGACGACGCACTCAAGGCCCGGGTGACAGCCTTTCAGAAGGCACACGGAATGAGGCCCGATGGCGTACCAGGTGCCCTGACCTTCATGCAGCTTGAAAGCACCACCGACAGCATGAATCCGGTCGACCCGCGTTTGGCCCGTTAGGGCCTGTTTACGCGGCCCTTGAACCATCTTAAGTACCCATGTCTTACATCCTCGACGCACTCAAACGGGCTGATGCCGAGCGCCAACGCGGCACAGTTCCCGGGCTGCACGTGCAACAACTTAGCCAGCCCATGGGCAACGCGGGTGAAGGCCCAAGGTGGCGCGGGTGGTGGTGGATCGCGGGCGCGGCAATGGCAATGCTTGTCTTTGCCCTGGCCTACCGCGGGTTTGACGCATCGGCACCCACAGCGGCGGGGGCTTTGGCGGTGCCACTCACAGCCGCCCAGGCACCGGTTGTTGCATCTGCCCCCTCCGTGCCCCAAGCAGTCGCCCCGAATGTGACCCACCCCGGAGCAGAGCAGCTACCCTTTGTGGCCCCATCGCCCGCAAAACAAAAACCCGTCCTCGCCGCCAGTGCCAACCCACTGCCTAAACAAGAAATCCCAGCCAGCTTGGCACGCACGGTAGCAAGCGCGCCAGCCGAACCTCTAAAGCTCAGTGAATTGCCGGAGGACATTCGTCGCCAAATCCCTGCCCTGGCGGTCAGCGGTTCTGTCTATTCGGACAACCCAACGCGGCGCCTGCTGGTGGTCAACGGGCAGGTGCAGGGGCAAGGCGGGCAAGTCTCAGCGGGGTTAAAGCTTGAAGAAATCGGTGAGAAAAGCTCTGTCTTCAGCTACGCAGGCATGCGCTTCAAAGTCTCCTATTGATCCGGCACCAAGAATAGCGACATGGAGAATTTAGAAATGGCATGAACCCCTCGCGCCTACTTGCTGCCCAGCACCGGAAACAGCGTATGCAGCCCATCGGCCATCACCTCCACGGCCAACGCCGCGAGGATCAGACCCATCAGACGGGTCATCACGTTGATGCCCGTTTTGCCAAGCAACTTGGCAATCGGCTGCGCCATCGAAAAGCACAGCGCCACGGCTAACGCCACCACCAGGCCATAGCCTACCAGGGTCAGGAGTTGCCAATACGACTTGGCCTTGTCCGCAAAAATTACCACCGTCGACATGGTGGCCGGTCCTGTCAACAACGGTATGGTCAGTGGCACCACCGCAATACTGGCACCCGCTGCGGCCTTGGCGGCGGTGTCGCTGATTTCCTCGGGGTTTGAGCGTGCTTCGGCAGGCTGTGCGTTCAGCATCGACAGTGCCGACGTCATCAGGAGCAAGCCCCCACCTACCTGGAAGCTCGCCAGCGAGATGCTGAAGAATTCCAGAATCTGCAGACCCAGCAAAGCGCAAGCTGCGATGACTGCAAACGCGCTGAACGAGGCAACTTCGATGGTACGCCGCCGCTCTGCCTGGTTCATGCCCTGGGTGTAATGGATGAAAAAGGGTACACAAGCCAGCGGGTTTACGATGGCCAAAATGGTGATAAGCGGTTTGAATTCCATGGCTCAGCGTCCGCCTGAAACGTCAAGCAGCGACATGGTCGTGTAACTGGCTTCGGGACTGGTGAGCCACAGAATGGCCTGAGCCACTTCTTGCGCCGTTCCGCCCCGCTGCATGGGTACGAGGTGCGCCAATTCGCGCACCCGGTCCGGCAGGCCACCGCTTGCGTGGATGTCGGTTTCGATCAGGCCAGGCCGCACGGCGTTGACGCGGATGCCCTCGTTGGCGACTTCTTTGGCAAGTCCTATGGTCATGGCGTCAATGGCACCCTTGGCAGCGGCATAGTCCACATACTGGTGGGGCGAGCCCAGACGGGACGCGGCGCTGGACAGGTTGACAATCGCCCCGCCCTGGCCATAGCCAGGCCCAAAGTTGGGCGCGCCGCGAACAGTGCTCATGCGGCGCACGGCCTCGCGGGCGCAGACAAAGCTGCCGATGACGTTGATGTTGAACATGCGTTGCAACCGCGCCACGCTCATGTCGGCCACGTCGGCAGGAACATCGACCACCCCCGCGTTGTTGACAAGGGCACCAAGCGGACCGAGTTGTTCATCAACAGTTCTGAACATGCGCAGGATTTGAGCTTCGTCCGCCACATCGGCCTGGACAGTGATGGCATCACCGCCCGTGCACTTGATCTCGGTGACCAAACTCTCTGCTGCGGCTGCATTGCTGGTGTAGTTGATGGCCACACGCCAGCCCCGTGCGGCAGCCAGACGGGCGGTGGCCGCTCCAATGCCACGGCCGCCGCCAGTGATGAGCATATTGGAGGACAGGGCGACGGACATGGGATTCTCCGGCAAAGGGCGGGCTTGCAAGTATGCAGTATTCGCATGCCTCCACGGCTTACCTGTGATTGACTGGGCTGCCTGCCCGGATGACTATGCAAGCTTCTGCTTGCCCACCAAATAACTTGAAATAATCCGCTTGAAATACGCCTTGGCCTGCGGTGTGCTGTTGGGACGACTCAGGGCCTGGTAGCTGCCGACGATGGCCAAGTAGAAAAGGGCTGCAAGGTCAGACGCAGCTTTGGGGTCACCCGTCAGGCGTAGGAACTTGGTTTCAAAGAGGCGCATGCGGCTTTGATCCACCTCCACGAGCATCTGGGCAACTTCTGTTGAACGCCTGCCAAGGCCGCGCAGGGCCAATTCGAACCGCATGTTTTCCAGATGTACGCCGGCGTGCTCCAGCGCGGCGTCCAGCAGTTTTTCCAGATCGGCCTGGGGGTCTTCCAGCGCGTTCAGTTGCAGTTGCTGGTCAATTTCCATTTCGCGTGCCAGCCAGCGGTCCACCAGGGCTTTGATGAGTTCCGCATGGTCTGCAAAGTGCCAGTAAAAGCTGCCACGTGTCACGCCAAGCGCGTCAGCCAGGGTCAATACCTTGGCATGGTCGAAGCCGCCTTTGACCACCGCCTGAAATGCTGCGTCGAGCCAATCGTCGCGCGTTAACCGGCACGAGTCGGCTTTGGGTTTGGACGAGAGGGCTGCTGGCTTGCGCGTAACCATAGGTGAGGAACCAAGTCTACCTGCACAAACCACCATGGGCTTGCACATACTGCGTGCTGTTGCTGGATTTCTTCAGCGCTTTTTGTTCACGACATGGTGTTCACCCTAATACCAGAGCAGGGTTAAATTTGTATGATGACCTGATCAATAAATATGGAAAGGGTGGCCATGCGCCGCAGACACTGGATAACAGCTACCGCTGCTTGGTTGGTGGCAATGACTTGTCTGGCCGCATCTGCCTCTGAGCCTGTTTGGCCTGCGCGTCCTATCAAGCTGGTTGTGCCGTTTCCTCCAGGCGGACTGATCGACAACATGGCTCGCTTGGTGGCGCCGAAATTGGCGTTAGAACTCGGGCAAGCCATTGTGGTTGAAAACAAGCCTGGTGCGGGGGGCAATCTGGGCGCCGTGGAGGTGGCGCGGTCAGCTGCTGATGGCTATACCCTTTTGATGGCCTCGCCTCCCTTGACGATCAGCCCGGCCCTATATAGCAAGCTGCCCTACAGGCCTGAACAAATTGGCCCGGTAGGTCTATTGGGCCGTGTGCCTAACGTGCTCATGGTCAATCCTGCTTCGGGCATCAATACAGTGGCTGAATTGACCGCGCTGGCCAAGTCCAAGCCGGGTCAACTCAATTACGCATCCAATGGCCAAGGTACGTCACTGCACTTGAGCGCCGAGCTGTACAAAAGCCAGGCTGGCGTATTCGTCACGCACATCCCCTATCGCGGTGCGGCCGCTGGCCTGACGGCGCTGATGGCGGGTGAGGTGAACATGATGTTTGACAACCTGCCCTCTGCGCTGGGGCTGATCAATGGTGGCAAGCTCAAGGCGCTGGCGGTGACCACGCCCCAGCGAAGCAGCGCTTTGCCTGGCGTGCCCACCATGGAAGAAGCGGGGCTGAAGGGCTACCAGGTATTTGCGTGGTTTGGGCTGGCTGCACCCACCGGTTTGCCCAGCCCCGTGCAGCAAAAGCTGGAGCAGGCCTTGGAGCGCGTAGCCAACCAGCCTGATGTGAAGGCCGCCATGCTCAAAGCGGGCGCGGAGCCTGCGTGGGCCAATGCCCAAGGTTTGGCGAGCTTCATGCAGGCGGACACCGCGCAATGGAAAAAAGTGGCGGCGTTCGCCAAGATCAGTTTGGATTGAGAGCAAAAAAAATGACCACAGTGGGTTTGATCGGTTTGGGTGCCATGGGTTCGGGCATGGCGCAGTCTCTGCGCCGGGCAGGGCATTTGGTGCAGGTCTTTGATGTTCGCCGAGATGTCGCGCAAGCCTTTGCCCGTGACGGAGGGACGGCGCATGAGTCACTGGCCTCCTTGGGCGCTGCCAGTGATGTGGTGGTCTCTGTCGTGGTCAATGCAGCGCAAACCGAAGCGGTGTTGTTTGGTGACGCCAGCGCGCCCGGCTGCGCTGCCAGCATGAAACCCGGCAGCGTGTTTGTGATGTGCTCCACGGTAGACCCCAACTGGTCCATCGCGCTCGAATCCCGTCTGGCTGCGCTGGGCATTTTGTACATCGACGCGCCCATTTCTGGCGGCGCAGCCAAAGCTGCCAGCGGCCAGATTACGATGATGACGGCAGCCAAGCCCGAAGCCTATGCCAAAGCAGGCGACCTGCTCGACGCCATGGCAGGCAAGGTCTACCGCCTGGGCGACAAGGCGGGCGCGGGCAGCAAGGTCAAGATCATCAACCAGCTATTGGCAGGTGTGCACATTGCCGCCGCCGCCGAGGCCATGGCCCTGGGTCTGCGTGAAGGCGTGGACGCAGATGCCTTGTACGAAGTCATCACGCACAGTGCGGGCAACAGCTGGATGTTTGAAAACCGCATGGCCCATGTGCTGGCGGCCGACTACACACCGCTTTCGGCGGTGGACATCTTCGTCAAGGACTTGGGCCTGGTGCTCGATGTGGCGCGGGCCAGCAAGTTCCCGCTACCGCTGTCCAGCACGGCGCACCAGATGTTCATGCAGGCATCCACCGCTGGCTTTGCCCGCGAGGATGACAGCGCTGTGATCAAGATATTCCCGGGTATCACCTTGCCCCAGGCCAAGTGAGTCCCCTAAGTTGCTGACTGTGCAAGAAAACCCCGATGCCTTGGCGAAGGTATGCATCGGACAATACAACTTGTACGACCACTTTTCGTGCTTTTCCTCAACCCTCTGGAGACTTTGAATGAATTTGAACCGTCGTTTCACCGCCATCGGCCTGGCTTGCGGCATGGCATTGACCCTTGGCCTGTCTGCCCAAGCGCAGACCAACATGAAGATCAGCATTGCTGTGGGCCAAAACTCCCACCAGGGCGTTGCCATTGACGTGTTTGCAAAAGAAGTTGAAAAACGCACCGCTGGCCGCTACAAGGTTCAAACCTTCTACTCGGGCGCGCTGGGTGGCGAGCGTGAATACATTGAGGCAGTCCAGCTGGGCACCCAAGAGCTGGCCTTCTCCTCCACTGGTCCCGTGCCAAACTTTGTGCCAGAAACCAAGATTCTGGACATCCCTTTCCTGTTCCGCGACAAGGCTCACGCGCGCGCTGTGCTGGATGGCCCCATCGGCCAGGAAATGCTTGCCAAGTTTGAACCCAAAGGTTTCAAGGCATTGGCTTGGGGTGAAAACGGCGTTCGCCACATGACCAACAGCAAGCGCGCAGTGAACGCCCCTGAAGACCTGAAGGGCCTGAAGATGCGCACCATGGAAAACCCCGTGCACGTAGCAGCCTACAAAGGCTTTGGCATCGTGACCACGCCCATGGCATTCCCAGAGGTGTTTACCGCTTTGCAGCAAGGCACGGTTGACGGTCAAGAAAACCCCTTGTCCGTGATCATGGCTTCCAAGTTTGACCAGGTGCAAAAGCACCTGAGCTTGACTGGCCACGTTTACTCCCCCGGCATCTTCCTGATGACCAAAGCTGCGTATGACAAGCTCTCGGCTGATGACAAAAAGGCCTTTCTCGAAGCCGCCAAAGAAGGCGTGAAGGCCAACCGTGCCCGCGTGGACGAGGATGACGCCAAAGGCGTGACCGAGCTGCGCAGCAAAGGCATGAACGTGGTCGATAACGTGGACAAGGCCAAGTTTGTAGCTGCGTTGGCGCCGGTGTACGCCGAGTTCGACAAGCAGTTCGGCAAGGCCACTATCGACCGCATCCGTAACTTCAAGTAAGCCCTGCGCATCGGAATCCCATGAAAGAGACTTTCCTCAAAATCGAGAAAGCCACCACCGGCTTTTCCATGGCCGCAGCATGCGCCATGCTGGTGGTGGCCAGTTCGCTCGGCATGTTCCAGATCATCATGCGCTTTGTGCTGGAGCGTCCTGCTGAATGGACAGAAGTGCTGATTCGCTTCAGCTTGATCTGGATGGTTTTCATGGGCATTCCGATGGCGTTTCGCCAGGGGGCCATGGTCAGTGTGGACGTGGTCTACCGCTGGAGCCCGCCGGGCGTCAAACGGGTGCTGGACTTTGTGGTCACGTTGGCGGCCTTGTCGCTGATTTTTGTCACCATTTGGTGGGGTTGGGACTATGCCAACCGCGGCAAGGTGCAAAGCATGATTGGCCTGGAAGACGTGTCCATGTTTTGGGCTTACCTGGCATTGCCAGTGGGGGGCCTGTTCAGCGTGATCCGTCATGTTAGTCACCATGGTGGTGTGCTTTGCACTCACCATCTCGGTTGCGGTTTCTATTGGCTTGGCGTCTATTCTGGGCATCCAGATCGGCAACCTGAACATGCTGATTTCGGTCAAGGAGATGTTCTCCTCGATCAATAAATTTCCGCTGGCCGCCATTCCTTTCTTTATCCTGGCCGGTAACCTGATGGAAACCGGCGGCATCTCGCGCCGCCTGGTGGAGTTTGCCAAGAGCCTGGTGGGCGGTGTGCAGGGTGGCTTGCCCATGACCTGCGTGCTGACCTGCATGATTTTTGCGGCCGTGTCGGGGTCTTCGGTGGCCACCACGTTTGCCATTGGCGCCATCCTGATCCCGGCACTCCTCAAACACGGCTATCCACCACGTATGCCGCTGCCTTGCAGGCCACCAGTGCGGAGCTTGGCGTGGTCATTCCGCCCTCCATCCCCATGATCTTGTACGGCGTGAGCGCCGAGGTGTCGATCGGTGAGCTGTTCATCGCGGGCTTTGGCCCGGGCCTGCTGATCGGTGGCGCGCTGATGGCGTTTGTGTGGGTGTACTGCAAGATCAAAGGCTGGGGCAAAAACGATGGCGACGGCCGCTTGAGCGTGGGCCGAGCCACCTTGCAGGCCAGCTGGGCGCTGATGATGCCCGTCATCATTCTGGGCGGTATTTACGGGGGTGTGTTCACACCAACTGAGGCTTCGGCAGTCGCTGTGTTCTACGCCTTGATCGTTGGCATGGTGATCTACCGCGAGATCAAGTTGGCAGACCTGTTCAACATCGTGCGCAAGTCCGTGATGTCCAGCGCTGTCATCATGTTCATCATCGCCAATGCGGGTTTATTTGCTTTTCTGATTACGCGCGCGGGCGTTCCAGAGGCGATTGGTCATTGGCTGGAAGAGGTGCTCAAGTCGCCTGCTTACTTCCTGTTGGGGGTGAATGTGGCCCTGTTCTTTATCGGCATGTTCATTGAGACCAGTGCCGCCATCATCGTGCTGGCCCCGATCCTGGCGCCTGTGGCGATTCACTTTGGCATCGACCCGGTCCACTTCGGCTTGATCATGGTGGTCAACCTGGCCCTGGGCATGATCACGCCACCTTTCGGTGTGAATCTGTTTGCCGCTTGCACCGTGGCGCGCATATCGCTAGACCGGATGATCAAAGACTTGATCCCGTTTGTGCTTGTGATTCTGGCCTGCTTGATGGTCGTGACCTATGTGCCAGGACTGTCTTTGGGCTTACGCGATCTGGTTTACAAATAAGGGGCAGCCATGATCCAGTTGGGTTGCATCGCCGATGACTTCACCGGCGCGACGGACCTCGCCAACAACTTGGTTCGTTCGGGCATGCGCGTGGTGCAAACCATTGGCGTGCCTGTCGAGCCCTTGGCGGCTGATGTCGATGCTGTGGTGGTTGCGCTCAAATCGCGCACCGTCGCCGCAGCAGATGCCATTGCGCAATCTCTGGCCGCGCTGACCTGGTTGCAGGCACAAGGCGCGAAGCAGATTTACTTTAAATACTGCTCAACCTTTGACAGTACCGCCGCAGGCAACATCGGCCCTGTAACCGAGGCTTTGATGGTTGCGATGGGCACCGCCTTCACCATCGCTACGCCTGCATTCCCGGACAACCACCGCACGGTGTTCAAGGGCTATCTGTTTGCTGGGGACGGCTTGCTGAACGAAGGTGGCATGCAGAACCATCCGCTCACGCCAATGACTGACCCCAACCTGGTTCGGGTCTTGCAGGCGCAGTGCAAAGGCCGGGTGGGCTTGATTGACTACCGCACGGTCGCACTGGGTGAGCAAGCTATTCGCAGCCGCATTGCCCAACTGCGAGACCAAGGGGTAGGCATTGCCATCGTTGATGCCATATCGAACGACGATTTGATCCGCCTCGGACCAGCCCTTAAAGACATGCCGCTGGTCACGGCTGGCTCGGGTGTTGCGATTGGATTACCAATGAACTTTGGTTTGGCGCCGAATGTATCGGCAAGCCAGTTGCCTGTGACGTCGGGCCTGAAGGCGGTGGTGTCGGGCAGCTGCTCTGTCGCGACCAATGCGCAAGTTGCCGCATTCAAGCGTGCGGGTTACCCAGCGCTGGGGCTGGACCCGCTGCAAATGGCGAATGGTGCCAATGTCGTCGAACAGGCGCTGGCGTGGGCCACACCGTTGTTGCCAAAGGGGCCAGTTCTCGTCTACTCCACAGATGAGCCGGCGGCCGTGAAGGCAGTCCAAGCCCAACTTGGCGTGGAAAAGGCGGGTGCCATGGTCGAGCATTGCATCGCTGCCATTGCCCAGGGCTTGGTCCAGCTCGGCGTGCGCCAGTTGGTAGTGGCGGGTGGCGAGACCTCGGGCGCCTGCGTGCAGGCCCTGGGCATCAGCCAAATGCAGATCGGTCCGCAAATTGATCCAGGCGTGCCTTGGTGCCATGCGCATAGCCCCCTGACTGGCGCAGAGGGTCTGCACTTGACGCTTAAGTCCGGCAACTTCGGTCGCGAGTCCTTCTTCAGCCACGCGTTTGACGCGCTCGCTTAGTCTGCGGACATGAGAATCGCGCTCGCCCGTGAAGAGATTTGCCGTGTAGGCAAGAGTTTGTTTGACCGCGGCTATGTGCATGCCACAGCGGGCAACATCAGTGTGCGTCTGGATGAGGCAGACGGTGGCGGCTTCCTGATCACGCCCACCGACGCCTGCCTGGGCTTCCTGGACCCTGAGCGCCTTGCGCATGTGGACGCCAAGCTGAATCAGCTCAGCGGCGAAAAAGCCAGCAAAACAATAGCGCTCCATGACCGTATTTATGCCGCTAGCCGTGTTTTTGATGCCAATACGCGCTGCGTCATTCATACCCACAGCACGCACTGCGTGGCCCTGAGCTTGCGCACCGATCAGCCGGAATTATTGCCAGCCGTCACCCCGTACTTTGTGATGAAGGTGGGCCGTGTACCGCATATCCCATATCACCGCCCGGGCGATGTGAAGGCCGCAGCGCTGGTCGCTCAAACCATCACAGATTATGGTCAAGGGGGCCGCCCGATCCGTGCCGTGATGCTGTCGCGCCTGGGGCCGAATGTTTGGCACGACTCCCCCGCCGCCGCCATGGCTACGCTGGAGGAACTCGAAGAAACCGCACGCCTGGTGTGTCTGACAGCGTCGCCGACTCCTCCTCTTACGGAAGAACAGATTCAAGAATTGCGCGTCACGTTTGCGGCGCGCTGGTAATTCGGAGTTAAACCCATGCCTCAATTTGCTGCCAACTTGTCGATGCTCTACCCCGAGCTGCCTTTTCTGGACCGCTTTGACGCCGCAGCCAAAGACGGCTTTCGAGGCGTTGAATACCTGTTTCCCTATGCTTTTGATGCGAGCGAGTTGAAGGCGCGCCTGGATGGCAATGGTTTGCAGCAAGTTTTGTTCAATGCCCCACCTGGCGGGGTGGACCGAGACAGCATTGCCACCGCCTGGGACAAAGCGGGTGACCGCGGTACCGCCTGTGTGCCGGGACGCGAGGCAGAGTTTCGTGCTGGTGTGGCGCTGGCACTCGACTATGCTGAGATTTTGAGCTGTCCCCGCATTCATTTGATGGCCGGACTGCTGCCATCGGGGGTTAGTCGGGACAGCGCGCAATCCACCTACGTGGCCAATTTGCGTTGGGCTGCCGCCCAGGCCGCTGCACGCGGGCGTGACGTGCTGATTGAGCCGATCAACACACGGGACATCCCAGGTTTCTTTTTGAACCGACAGGATCAGGCCCACCACATCGTGGCTGAAGTGGGTGCCGTGAATCTGAAGGTGCAAATGGACCTGTACCACGCACAGATTGTCGAGGGCGACCTTGCCATGAAAATTCGACAGTACCTGCCGACCGGTCATGTCGGGCATTTTCAGATTGCCGGCGTGCCTGAACGCCACGAACCCGATGTAGGTGAAGTGAACTACCCTTACCTGTTCAAAGTGATCGACGAGGTCAGCGCTCAGTGCGATTGGCAAGGGTGGGTAGGATGCGAATACCGTCCAGCCCGAGGCGCACAACCGGGGGGTACAAGCAAAGGGCTGACGTGGTTAAAAAGTCTGGCTACCTTGAGCAAATAGGGGTTTGCCAGCATGCTGGCCACTTTCGCCCTGCATGAGGGAGCCCCTCATGCTGGCGAGCGGCTAGACTCCAGGCTTTGCCTGAGAGTCCTTGCACCGAATGTTGAAACTGGGCTGTATTGCCGACGACTTTGCCTCTGCGCTTGACCTTGCGAACAACTTGGTCACGGCAGGCATGCGCGTTGTGTTGACTCGCGGCGTGCCCCAAGGCCCACTGGAGCGCTCATTGACTGATATCGATGCAGTCGTGATTGCATTGAATACCCGCTATTCAGCCAGTGCCCAAGCCGTGGTGCGTGCACTCAATGCGCTTGTCTGGCTGAAGGGCGCCGCAGCCGTGCAGATCTATGCTGCCTTCAGCCCGACCTTCGACAGCCGGTTCAACGGAGAACACCCGGGCAACATCGGCCCGGTGATGGATTCGCTCATGACCGCGCTGGAAACAGATTTCACGGTGATGTGTCCGGCTTGTCCAGAGCAGAAATGCACGGTTTACAAGGGCCACTTGTTTGTCGACGATGTGCTCATCAGTCAAAGTGCCCTGCAGACGCACCCCATCACTCCGATGGCTGAATCCAGGCTGCTGCCGATTCTGCAGGCCCAGACTCATCGAAAAATAGGACGCATCGATCATGATCAAGTCGCCGACAGCAGCGTGTCCATTCAGGAGCGAATGGCAGAGTTGCGTTTGACGGAGTATGAGATGGCGATCGCTGATGCAACATCCACAGACGACTTGGTTCGGCTCGGTCATGCTGTCAAGGGTATGAGTCTGGTTGCAGGTAGCCCGGGCCTGGCGATCGGCTTACCGGTGAACTTCGATATCCTTCCCTCGGACGACGCTGGCTATCTGCCGCCCGCAGGTGGCTATGCGGCAGTCGTGTGTGGCAGCAGCTCGGTTCTTGCCGCAGAACAGGTGCAGCATTTTCATGCACAGGGCCATCCAGCCATGGCGATTGACCCACTGAAAGTGGCCAAGTTTGGTCCTACCCGCGTGGCGCAGGCGGCGGCTGCATGGGCAGGCCCCTTACTTAAGCGTGGCCCCGTCATGCTGTATTCAACGGCAAACGCGGAGACCGTCAAGTCGGTTCAGTCTTTGTTGGGGGCGGAAAATGCAGGTCACTTGGTGGGGCAATGTCTGGCCGAAATTGCCCTTGCCTTGGTGCACACCGGAGTGCGCCGCATGGTGGTGGCCGGGACGCAGACCAGCCAGGCTTGCTTGAAAGGTTTGGGCGTAAGCCAACTGCGGGTGGGCAACCAGGTGGATCCCGGTGCGCCGTGGTGCCATGCCAGTTTTATCCCAGGCGTCCAGCCGACTGGCTCAACCGCAACATCCGGTAGTCGGTCAGTGACTGAGAGCCTGCATGTGTGCCTGAAGCCAGGTAATGTAGGCGCAGACGATTTCTTTACACGCGCTTTTTCCATGCTGTAAACCATTTGGAGAACAGAACTTGAACGCACCCTTGCACCGAGAGATTCCTGCCACCCTGCTGGACACCCATGCCGCATTGGCACAGGTCAGCCAGGCATGGGACACGGACCTTGTTCCCCGCCTAACCGAATACATCACAATTCCTGCCAAATCTCCGGGCTTTGACAAAGATTGGGCAAAAAACGGCTTCATTGACACCGTGGTGCGCAATGCGGCGACCTGGATCGAGGCGCAAAAGGTACCGGGTCTGACGCTTGAAATTGTCCGCCTGCCGGGTCGCACCCCAGTGCTGTTCTTCGAAATCGAAGCCACCAAAGCCAAAAGTACCCAGACCGTGCTGATGTATGGTCATCTGGACAAGCAACCTGAGTTCACCGGCTGGCGCAATGACCTGGGCCCTTGGACGCCTAAGTATGAAGATGGCAGGCTGTACGGTCGCGGTGGCGCTGATGACGGCTACGCAGCCTATGCCAGCATTACCGCGGTGCAGGCGTTGAAGCGTCAGAACCTGCCCCATCCACGTATCGTGGGCTTGATCGAGACCTGTGAGGAGTCTGGCTCGTACGACCTGCTGCCCTACATTGACGCCTTGCGCACGCGGCTGGGCGATGTAGCCCTGGTGATCTGTCTGGACAGTGGTGCTGGCAATTACGACCAGTTGTGGCTGACCACCAGTCTGCGCGGCATGGCCAGCGGTACGCTGAAAGTTCAGGTATTGTCCGAAGGCATTCATTCTGGAGATGCGTCAGGCTTGGTGCCGAGCAGTTTTCGCATCATGCGCCAGGTACTCGACCGACTGGAAGACAGCGCCACGGGTCGCCTGTTGCCCGCCAGTTTTCATTGCGAAGTGCCCACCGAGCGTTTGGCGCAAGCCAGGGCAACTGCGGCTATTTTGGGTGAAGAGGTTTACAAGCGGTTCCCGTGGGCGCATTACGACTGCGAAGGTTCCAGCCGGTTCACCCTGCCAACCACTACTGACCCTTTGCAGGCTTTGCTGAACCGGACTTGGGCGCCCACGCTCAGCATCACTGGGGCAGAGGGCTTTCCCGCCATGCAGGATGCAGGCAACGTGCTGCGGCCCTATACCGCTTTCAAACTGAGCCTTCGCCTCCCTCCGCTTGTGGACGCCGCCCGTGTGGTGCGGGAGATGAAGGCCTTGCTGGAGGACAACGCGCCGTATCAAGCCATCGTCACTTTCGAGAGCAATGGCGGTGCCACGGGCTGGAATGCCCCCGAAACTGCCCCTTGGTTTGAACAGGTGCTCAACGCTGCCAGCCAAGCGCATTTTGGTGCGCCTTGTGGCTATATTGGCCAGGGTGGCACCATTCCTCTGATGAACATGCTGAGCGAGGGCTTTCCCAAAGCCCAGATGATGGTTTGCGGGGTATTGGGGCCCAAAAGTAACGCACACGGTCCCAACGAGTTCCTGCATGTTCCCTATGCCAAGAAGCTCACCGCCACTGTTGCTCAGGTCATGGCCAGCCTGCCATGAGCGCGAGCGGTCCCTGTGGTCTTTTTGTGCGGCACTGGCCAGTGCCTGGCGGTAATGCCATCCGCGCGGTCATTGTGCTTGTTCACGGCCTGGGTGAACACATTGGCCGCTATGAGCGGCTGGCCAAACAGTTGAATGCATGGGGCTTTGCCGTATTGGGCTATGACCAGTACGGTCATGGCCAATCTGATGGAGACCGAGGCGCGCTGCCTACTGAATCCCGTTACACCGACGACCTGTATGCCATGTTGACCTTGGCTAGGCAGCGGGTGCCAGAATACACGCCGCTGTTGGTCCTGGGGCACAGCATGGGCGGCCTGGTGTCCAGCTTGGCGGTAGCCCTGAATCCAGAATGCGTGGATGGTTTGATACTTTCCTCGCCAGCACTGAACCCAAACTTAGGCGCGTTTCAAAAGCTTCTGTTAGCGGTGTTGCCCCGGATCGCACCCACGCTGCGGGTCAGCAATGGGCTGAACCCCGAGTACATCTCTCATGACCATGCCGAAATTGAGGAGTACAAGCAGGACCCGCTGGTGCACGACCGCATCAGCGCACGGCTGGCAGGATTCATCGCTGAGCAAGGTCCAGTTGTGATTGAGCAGGCGCCACTGTGGCAAGTTCCTACCTTGCTGATGTATGCGGGGCAGGATAAGCTGGTGAACCCCGCAGGCAGCCACAGTTTTGCCCAGGCGGCACCCGTGGAGTGGGTGACTGCCAGACGCTTTGACTCGCTGTACCACGAGCTTTTCAACGAGATCCAGACCGGTCGCGAAGAGGTGCTTGGCGTGCTCAAGCGCTGGTTGAACGAGTACTTTCCTAGCCAGCAATAAGAAAAACGCCCGAATCTGCAGGAGATCCGGGCGGAGCACAAGCCGTTGTGAAAATCAGCGCTTGGCCAGCAAACCGCCGAGCATGCCCATCAGATCGTCCGCATTGCCCAGGCCACCAGCAGGAGCTTGACCCTGAGGGGTGAGCTGGTCAATCAGGCCCGGCAGGATTTGGGACAGTGCACCAGCAGCGTCGCCGTTGCCCATACCCAGTTGGGATGCGATCTGGCCCATGGTGTCGTTTCCTAAAACCTGAGTAAGTTGATCCCCGTTAATAGGCTGATTTTGGCCGGTGCCGATCCATGAGTTCATCACATCGCCCATGCCTGCTTGGTTGAACTTGGAGGCCAGGCCACCCAAGCCACCTTGTGAGCCATTGTTGGCCAGCATGCTGGTGACGATGGGCATCAACACGGGCAACAAGGCCGTCAGATTCATGCCACCGGCGCCCGCCTGCTGCTGGTTGTTCTGCTGTCCACCCAGCACGGCACCTAAAACGGAATCCAGTAAACCCATGGCTAACTCCTGTCATGCAAATTGAATAAGCGTTGGACTATAGCTGCGAGCGCAAAAAAAGGGGATATTGGCTGCGTCGGGAGGCGGAACAAGTCCACGTTTGGGGTATTTTTAGGTTTTTCGTCGGGCCAACCATATCAGCAACAAAGCAGTGGCGGTCACGGGCAGCAGCGAGCCGTAGTTCAGCAAGGTCCAGCCTTGGGTGGTGACCAAGAGGCCTGACGAAAAAGACGTCAGTGCCAAGGTGGCAAACACAAAGAAGTTGATCGCACCTTGAGCCTTGTCTTTTTCCTCGGGCGTATAAGCCTTGAGCGACAGGGTGGTGCTGCCCGTGAACAGGAAATTCCAGCCCAAGCCCAGCAAAAAAAGCGAAACGACAAACTGGTGCAAATCGGTACCCGACAAGGCAACTGCAATACAGACCAGGTAAAGGATCACCCCGACCGACATGACGCCCATGGCACCAAAACGCTTGATCAGGTGTCCCGTGAAGAACCCCGGAGCAAACATGCCTATCACATGCCACTCCAGCACAAAAGCGGCATCTCTGAAGGGCAGGCCGCATTGCTGCATGGCGATGGGCGTGGATGCCATCAGCAGGTTCATCACGCCATAGCTCAAGGCGCCCGTTGCTGCCGCCACGATGAACAGCGGTTGCCGGACGATTTCAGACAGTGGTCGACCACCTTCAGCGGCCGTGATCCGCACAAAGGGCGGAAACTGGATAAAGCCCAAAACAGCCATGGCCAACAGCCCCACCACGGCCAACGAGAGGTAGGCTCCAGCAAACGGCACCGACGCTAAGTCGCGCGTGAGCGAGGCCATGTTGGGACCGGCCACGGCCCCAATCAAGCCGCCTGCCATCACGAGAGAGACTGCTTTTTCGCGCGCAGACAGGTCTGACAGCTCAGCGGCAGCAAACCTGTACAGATTGGCGTTCGCGCTGTAATAGCCAGCAATCACGGTCGCAAAGCACAGCAACCAGAAGCTGCCCTCATAAGCGGCATACGCGCACAACAGGGCAGAGAAGAACGCCACGATTAAGCCCATCTGAAAAGATCGCTTGCGCCCCCAGCGCGCCTGGGAGAATGCCACGGCCTGCGTAGACAGGGCACCGCCCACGACATAGCCCATCACGGGCAGCGTAGCCATCCAACCCAATGGCGCCAGCGACAGACCAACCAACCCGTTGATGGCGATGAAGGTAACGTTGTTGGTGAGGAAAAGGCCCTGGCACAGGGCCAGCAGCCAAAGATTACGGTTCATGGACCCAGTGTAATGGCGCTCAAGGCTGCGATGGCAGCGGTCTCGGCGCGCAATACACGGGAACCCAGGCTGGCCGCTACGAAACCTGCCTGGCAGGCATCGGCTTCCTCTGCATCGCTCATGCCGCCTTCAGGTCCTGACAAAAATGTGACCGGGCCTGACGCGGTCAGCGACTGGCGCCATTTCCTCGAGCCCGGTTGCAACGAAAGCACAAAGCGGTGCGCATGCGAGGGTGCACTCGCCGCCTCTGACTTCAGCCACTGTGCCAAAGAACGCACAGGGTGGATATGGGGCACCCTGTTACGCCCGCATTGCTCGCAAGCCGCCACCGCAATGCTTTGCCAGTGCGCTTGCTTCTTGTCAGCGCGGTCTCCAATCAAGCGCAGCACAGTGCGTACTGTCATCAGGGGCTGGATGCTGGCCACGCCCAGCTCGGTGGCTTTTTCCACCAGCCAATCCATACGCTCATTGGCGGGCATTCCGACGGCCAGGTGGACTGCCATGGCGGCTTCGCGTTCGATGGCTTGATGGCCGATGATTTGCACTTCCACATCACTTCTCCCCATGCGCAGCACCGTCGCGTTGAACTCGCCTCCCACAAAACTGCCGCCATCAAACAAAGTCAAGGCGGCACCGGGCTGCTGCCGCAGCACCTGCACGTGGCGGGCAGCCGCGTCGGTCAGTACCAGCGTCTGGCCTGCTTGCATGGGTTGAGGACAGTGGATTCGGGGCATTGCTATTGAATTTGCAGCTAAAAATGTAGAATGAATAGGCGATAACGGCTTATTTTCTTTGATTTTTTAGGGCCAGATGCTGCGCCCAGGCAAAAGCACCGCAGCTGAGCAAGCTACCCAGTAAGAGCGCTGCCACGCCCCAGCCATAGTTGTGGGAGACGCCCCATAAGGCGCCCACCAGTGCTGGTGTCAACGCGCGTCCAATGGCCTGCGGAAGACCGAGTACCCCATTCAGCGAGGCCACATGTTGGCGGTCAACGTATTGGGCAATGGCTGTTCCCTTGACGATGGTCATCATGCCATTGGCCAGACCGAACAAGGCGGTAAAGCTCAGGGCGAGCGCCAGAACAGCGGGGCCCGCTGTGCCCGACTCCGGCGCTGCCCACATCATCAGACACAGGACCGCAAGTGACACAGGCATCAACAGCACAATCATCAAGTTGACCCGGTGCAAGTTAAATCGGACTTCTAGCCGGTAAAGCATCAAACGCCCAAGGACCTGGATCACACCGATGCCGGCCGGAACCATCACCACCCAGTAGGCGGGCAGGCCTTGCTCCTGCAGCAAAGGCACCAGATGGGCAGGAATCGACGCGGTGACCGCCATGCCCAGGGTTGAGAAAATGGCAATCAACCAGAACACACGACTCCGCAAAATACTGTGCAAGTCGGCCGTTTCTTCCGTGAGCCCATCCGGTTTCGGCGCTGTCTTGGGTTCACCGCGCAGGAAGTGCCAATGCAAGGGCAGGCAGACCAGCAGGTGAAAAGCGGCCATGACCATCACGGTATTGCGCCACCCGAAGGTCAGTATCAGCCACTGGATCAGCGGAACAAACACGGTGCTGGCCAGTCCGCCCAAGAAAGTCAGTGTGATGATGGCGCGCCGGAAATCCAGCGGAAAGCGCCGCGTCACAACGGCAAAGATTGGCGTGTACAGCACGCAGGACAGAGACAGCCCCAGGCACAGCCAGACTGCGTAAAACCCAACCAACGTGGTGACCTGCGTATGCGCGAGCAAGCAAAGCGCGACGAGCACCGATCCTATGCTCATTACCCACCGGGCGTGGCCACGGTCAATCCACCGCCCCACAGGAAAGGCTGCTGTACCTTCGGCAAGGAGCATCAGGCTGAAACCCAGCGAGCTTTGGGCACGGTTGATCTGGAGCGCTGCCTCGATGGGTTGGACCAGCAAGCCAAACAGGTAAAACGTGCTACCCCAGGAGATCAACTGCGCCAGCGACAGGCCTGCCAGGAAGCCGCGCGGCGCGGCAGACGCAGACGTGGTGGCGGGCTCAGACCCGGCCAAACGCATACCCCGTGACCGCCTGGATGTTTTCCACCTTATCCAGCAGCCGCAGCAGGGGCGTTAGCTCGCGGTAGCGTGCTGAGGTGCTTCGCAGGTACTGGATGAAGCGTGGGGTATCGGCCAAGTACTTGGGCTTGCCGTCGCGCAGGGTCAGGCGGGCGAAGATACCCGCCACCTTCAGGTGCCGCTGCAGGGCCATCCATTCGACAGCACGGTAAAACGCGCCAAAGTCCTGATGCCAGTCTTCAAAGTCCATCAATCCTGCTTTGCGGGCCTGCTGCCAGTAGCGTACGGTCACGTCAATGACATACGGCTCGTCCCAGGTCCAGAACGCATCGCGCATTAAGCTGGCGATGTCGTAAGTGATGGGGCCGTACACCGCATCCTGGAAATCCAGCACACCCAGCGATGCCCCCTCTGCGACAGGCATCATCAGGTTGCGTGGCATGTAATCCCGGTGTACGTAGACCTGGGGTGCAGCCAGGTTGTGCGCAACCACTGCGTCAAAAAGGCTGTCCAGCGCGGTACGCATCTTGGTATCGATAACGATGCCCTTGTGCTGTGTCAAGTACCAGTCAGGAAAGAGCGCCAACTCGCGCCGCAACAGGGTTTCGTCGTAGGCGGGCAGCACGCCGGGTTTGGACGCCAACTGCCACTTGATCAGCGCATCAATGGCCTGACCAAAGAGCGCTTGTACAGCAGAGGTAGGGGTGTCTTGGGGATAGAAGCTGTCGCCCAGCGGCGATGTGGTGGTCTGGATGTGCTGCATCAGGGTCTGCTGTCCCAGGTCACTGAGCAGCATGAAGCCGTGCAGATCGTCCCAGGCCAGAATTTCGGGCGCCTGCAGGCCCGCCTGTGCGGTCAATGCAGCGACCTTGGCAAACGGTTTGCAGTCCTCCTTGTCTGGTGGAGCATCCATGATGACGCGTGAGCCAACGCCAGACAAGTTGGAGTCGATGCGCAGGTAGCGGCGAAAGCTGGCGTCTGCAGATGCCACTCGCAGGCTTGACGGCCGAAGCCCATGTGCTACAGCCAATCCGCCAAGCCAGCGCTCAAATTCGGTTTGCCTTCCGGCATCGGCCCAGGTGGGGAGGGTGAACTGACTGGAAGAAGTGGGTGTCACGGGATGTCTCTCAGGGAGTCTCTTGATGAGAACGGGGGCGCTCGGGGCTCATGGATAATCCATTCTACAAATCCGCCAAGATGGCTCACCCCTGCTGCGCTCCTGTACAGCCTGTACTGTATCTCCTTAGCTCCATGCTTTTGCCCCTGATCGTTTTCTGGCCAAGGTGCTTTGCGCCCACGCAGTTGGCATTGGCTGCAGTGTTGCTCTGCGGATCAGTGCAGGGGCAAGACTTGGTTGAACCCGCACTGCGATTGAAGGACAGCCGACTTCTCGCTGACCACATCACCTCGGAGCAGCAGCGAGATCGCCCCACCTTTTTGCGTGGTGACCGCCTGTCTGGCAGGCCGGAGCTGGACACATTGATCGACGGCAATGCCGAGTTGCGGCACGGCAACACGGTCATTCGGGCTGACAGGCTGGATTACTACCAGCCGGACGATCTGGCCAAAGCGCGTGGCAATGTGCGCATCAACCGCAAGGGGAACGTGTTCGAGGGGCCGGCCATGGAGTTGGAGGTGGAGGCCTTTCAAGGGTTTTTCACTTCGCCCAGCTACCGTTTCCTGAAGAACGACGCCTATGGCAAAGCCAGTCGTGCGGAGTTTCTGGACGACAAACACACGGTGGTTTTTGATGCCGACTACACCACCTGCCAACGTGAGGACAGCCTCAGCTGGTTACCTGCCTGGGTGTTGACAGCGAATCGGATCAAACTGGACGATGAAGAAGATGTGGGCACGGCCGATGGCGCCCGGTTGCGCTTTCAAGGCGTGCCGATTCTGCCAATTCCGGGCCTGAGTTTTCCTTTGAGTGACAAGCGCAAGTCGGGCTTCCTGCCACCGACACTGATTCCCTTCGACTCCCTGAATGGGACCGGCTTTTCCATTCCCTATTACTGGGATATTGCCCCCAACCGTGATGCCACATTCACGACGGACCTCATGACCAAACGTGGGCTCAATCTGGGAACCGAGTTCCGGTTCCTGGAGCCTTTGTACCGAGGCCAACTGCGCTTTGACCTCATGCCAGGTGACAAGTTGCGTGACCGAAATAGGTGGGCGGCCAATTACACGCACTCAGGAATATTGGATGCCAGTTCCCTGGGGATTGGTGGTTTGGGTTTGAATGTCAACCTGAACCGCGTCAGTGACAACGACTATTGGCGTGATTTTCCGCGCGCAATCCCTGCCTTGACACAGCGATTGCTGCCCAACGATCTACTGATAAACAAGGGATGGGGCGACTTCAGCATAGCGTTGCGAACATTGACATGGCAAACCATCCAGGATGTGACATCGCCCATTGTGCCGCCCTATGACCGCTTGCCCCAACTGACCGGTCGCTATGCACGCAGCAATGTTGGGCCAGGCATGGACATGGTGTTGGAGGGCGACGCCACCCAGTTTTCGGCCAACCGGACTCTGACGAACCAGCCCAGCGCTACGCGCCTCTTCACCCGCGCACAGATCAGCCGTCCGTGGCAGACGCCAGGATGGTTCTTCACGCCAAAGCTTCAATTGCATGCGACCACCTACGCGTTTGATGCCCCATTGACGAACGGTGAAACCAATTTCAGCCGCTTTGTCCCCATCTACAGCCTTGACGGTGGGCTGGTGTTTGAACGCAAGGCAGACTATTTCGGCCAGTCCTTTGTGCAGACACTGGAACCCCGTGCGTTCTATGTTTACACGCCCTACCGCAATCAGAGTCTACTGCCACGGTACGACACTGGTGCCGCCGATTTCAACTTTGCAACCATCTACTCGGAGAACACTTTTGTCGGCAATGATCGCATTGCCGACAATAATTTATTGACTCTGGGTGTGACGAGCCGACTGCTTGACCCGGCCACCGGTGCAGAGGCTGTTCGCTTGGGGCTCGCACAGCGCCTACGCTTCAAGGATCAGCGTGTGACGCTGTACCCCACTGACGCCCCGGTCGTAGACCGTTTCAGTGATCTGCTGATGGGGGCCAGCATCAATTGGACCCGCCAGTGGACAACCGATGCCACCGTGCAGTTCAACCAGAACACCAACCTGTCTACCCGATCAGTGATTGGCGCTCGCTATAACCCGGGTAACTACCGGACCATCAGCGCTGCTTATCGGTTTCAGCGTGATGTGAGTGAGCAGATCGACATCGGCTGGCAGTGGCCGCTAAATGACTTGTGGGGCGATCGCGGCCAAGACCTGGGACCGGGACGAGGCCTCGGCGGGGGACGCTGGTACACCGTTGGACGCCTGAACTATGACAAACGTGCCAGCCAGTTGGTGAATGCGGTGATTGGATTCGAGTACGATGCCTGCTGCTGGATTGGGCGAGTGGTTTTGGACAGGCAAATGATTGGAACGACGGCCCCGAATACCCGAATTCTGTTCCAATTGGAGTTTGTTGGTTTTTCCCGCGTAGGTCCAAATCCGTTGCAAACGCTCAAGTTGAATGTACCCCGCTACCAGTACCTGCGTGAACAACAACCTGCGCCCAGCCATTTCAGCAACTACGATTGAACCCAAGTTCCAGGTATGAAGAACCATCGCTCACTTACCCCTGCAATCCTGATCCTGGCATTGATATCTGGTCTGAGCTTGGCTGTGGAGGTTGCAAACGCCCAGGGGCTCAAGCGCTCCAGTCAGGCTGGTCCGAGCTTGTCCGGCAAACGGGCTGAGCCTCCCACTGCCTTGGCGGCTGCTCTCTCACCGGCAGTGTCGCGAGGCGTTCAGCAGGCCGATTACATCGTGGCACTGGTCAACTCCGAGCCCATCACCAATTACGAAGTGTCCCAGCGCCTGAGTGCTGCAGTGCAGCAGCTCAACCAGCAAGGTGTGGAATTGCCGCCGCGTAGCGTGCTTGTGCGACAGGTGCTGGAGCGCATCGTCAATGACCGCGCACAGGCCCAACTGGCCAAGGAAACTGGCATCAAGATAGACGAAGCGGCCGTGGACCAAGCCGAGCAAAACATGGCACGGCAAAACCAGATGGATGTGGCTCAGTTGCGCAGCCGCCTGGCCGAAGACGGTGTCAGTGCCAATCGTTTTCGCGATGATTTGCGTCAGCAATTGATTTTGCAACGCCTGCGTGAACGTGAAGTGGAAGGCCGTGTTCGTGTCACCGATCAGGACGTTGAGCAGTTTCTGATTGATCAGAGAAACACGGTTGATTCACGTCTTGAGCTGAATCTGGCACACATCATGGTGGCAGTGCCTGAGGGCGCAACGCCCGTGCAGGTGGCCGCACTTGAAAAACGTGCACATCGCGCACTGGACCGTGCCCGTGCTGGCGACGACTATGCTGCGTTGGTCAGCGAATACTCTGATGGTCCTGAGCGTGTGGTGGGCGGCCAGATCGGCCTGCGCACGGTAGACCGCTTGCCAACGCTGTTTGTCGAAGCCACCAAGTCCCTTGAGTCTGGTGGCCTTTCGGGCGTGCTGCGTTCACCAGCTGGCTTTCATGTGCTGAAGGTGATTGAGCGCCAATATGGTGACCTGCCCGGCATGAAGGTGACCCAAAGCCGTGCCCGTCACATTTTGCTGCGACCTACACCCAAGATGGACGAGGCGGCCGCACGCGACAGGCTGTTTGATTTTCGGCAACGCATCCAATCCGGCAAGGCAGACTTTGCCGACTTGGCCAAAGAGTTCTCGCATGACGGAAGCGCCAAACAGGGTGGAGATCTTGGGTGGGCCAGCCCAGGCATGTTTGTCCCCGAGTTTGAGGACGTGATGAATTCACTGGCACCCGGCGAGATTGCGCCGCCGCTGGTGTCACGCTTTGGCGTGCACCTGATCCAGTTGATGGAACGCCGCGAGGCGTCCCTCACCCCTGCTGAGCAGCGTCAAGTTGCCAGGAACTTGGTGCGCGAGAAGAAACTTGATGAAGCCTACGTTAACTGGGCACAAGAGGTTCGAGGCCGTGCCTTTGTGGAACTGCGTGACCCACCTGAATGAGCCATTCGAATAAGTCTGGTCGCAGCGGCGGCTCTCACATTCCGCGCAAGCGCTTCGGCCAGCACTTCCTGTCGGATGGCGGCATCATTGAGGCCATCGTAAACGCCATTGCTCCGCAGTCGGGCGACATCATGGTAGAAATCGGCCCAGGTTTGGCCGCGTTGACCCAGCCACTGGTGGAGCGCTTGGGCAAACTGACTGTGATCGAATTGGACCGCGACCTTGCCATTCGCCTGCGAGAACACCCGCACCTGAATGTGATTGAATCTGATGTGCTTAAAGTGGATTTTCAACAAATCCATCGGACACTTTTCGCTCCTGAAAACGGAGCAATTGGCAAATTGAGGGTAGTCGGAAATCTGCCGTACAACATTTCAACACCGATTCTTTTCCATTTGCTCGGCTATGCAGAGCTGATAGCTGACCAGCACTTCATGCTGCAAAAGGAAGTGATCGACCGCATGGTGGCCAATCCTGCTACATCCGACTACGGGCGCCTCAGCGTCATGCTGCAGTGGCGCTACGCGATGGAGGATGTGCTGTTTGTTCCACCTGAATCCTTTGACCCACCACCAAGAGTTGACAGTGCGGTCGTCCGCATGGTGCCGCGTGCCGATCCGGTAGCTGTCCGACCCGCCTTACTCGAGGAGCTCGTCAAGGTCGCCTTCAGCCAACGGCGTAAGTTGCTTCGTCACAGCCTCGGTGTCTGGCTGATCGCGCGTGGCTTTTCCGGTGAATTTGACTTGCAACGTCGTGCAGAAGAGGTGCCTGTGGACGACTATGTCGCGCTGGCCATGGCGCTCGCATAATTACCTCTACCCCACTTTTAAATAAAAAAGCCGCCGTCTGCTACAAGACGGCGGCTTTTTAGGTTGGTATCGGCGCTTAAGCGGCGCTCAACCAGTAACCTGCATTGAATGGACTGCTCATGCGCAGTGCCAGCGGAGAAACATCGACCAACTTGTCGGTCGGCATTTTTTCGCCATTCTCGGTGCCTGCGCTCAGGTCGATGCCTGAAACGTCAACACTCTCTGGTGCCAGATTCGCCCGTTCTGCTTGGCTGGTAGATGCAGAACGGGCTACAGAAAAGAATAGAAGCACCTGAAGGGTATCTTTCGGTCCCCCCAGAAGTCCGCTGTATCCCTAAAGATATCCAGTAACTGCTCACGCGCTTCTTTATCGAACTTTGCGTTGGCCGGAATGTGCTCCAACACCACAATGAACCCGGGCTGCGGCCCCGACTTGTGCAATGGGTCAGTCATGCAATCGTACAAGGCGTCAAAGTTCTTGCCAAAGTGCGCCGGGAAGGTGAACTGTTGGGCAATCAGGTCCAATACGTCTTGTTTGCTCTGAGCCGGGCTCAAGTTGGCATACAAGAAATGGTGCCCCAAGTCCTGGGCAGCATGCTGCAAATCGGCCACGCGGAAAGCGCGAATCGACTGCACAATGTTAGGCCGCACCGCACGCAGCGGCGTTTCCTGGTCTTTACGAAGTGGCGTGTCCATCCCCGTGTTCACTTTCTCTAAGTCGAAAACTGATTTAAAACTCATTCAGGGCACAATCTTGCGAAAACTCGCGTAATGGTCATCGGTATAAAAACAGGTGTCTGGCGTTTCGGGTTTGCCTCCACAGACAATGCGCTTAGCGCCCCGGTCCCTGGATCCTGGTGTCTTGACGGTGTACTCACGGTAGTAACCGCGCTTTGCAACCGGGAGCTGACGCTCCCGGTTGCCAAACACCGAGCCATCCTTTTCGTAGGGAAAAGGCCCACCGTGCATGATCTTGTCATGAGTCGCACGACCTTGTGGCGGCAAGTCAGCCAACGCAACGCTGGACTGCTTGTCTTCCGCACCTTGATCGAGCGCTGGACTCCGTGCTTGTGCATTAAGCGCCACGCCTGCGCAGAACACGGATACCGCCAACACGAAGTGAGTAAACACCGACTTGAAGGACAGAAGGCGCGACATGCGACAAACGGACAGCGGGAGCAAATGACCAGAAAACACCACCAAAAACCTCGGGTTAACCCGAAACATTCAAGCCATTAGTGTGCCGCAACTGTCACAAAAAAGCAAGTGCGTGCTGAAAATTTGGGCAATTAAGGGATTATGTTGTATTGTGGATAGTGAGCACAAACTTTTTATTCAACCCTTACCTGCTGGCATTTGCATCCGCAACGGTGAGCGCCGTCATGTTCACTATTCGCCGCACCGTCGTACTGGGGGTGAGGATATGTACGGGTTTTGCTGCTCCCAACAACACCGGTCCGATCGCAATGCCACCACCTGCTGCTGTCTTAAGCAAGTTGTAGGCAATGTTGGCGGCGTCGATATTCGGGAAAACGAGTAAATTGGCATCACCCGCCAGCGTGGAGTGCGGCATCAAGCTCATCCGCTGAGTGCCGTCCAGCGCGATGTCGCCGTGCATTTCGCCGTCAACCTCCAGCCAGGGCGCATGTTCCTGCAGCAGGGCCAAGGTTCGGCGCATCTTGATTGCACTGGGTTTATCCGAGCTGCCAAAGTTCGAGTGAGACAGCAAGGCGGCTTTGGGCTTATGGCCAAAGCGCATCATCTCTTCTGCTGCCATGACCGTGATTTCAGTCAACTCCTCGGGTGTAGGGTCGTAGTTGACATGGGTATCTACCAAAAATACCTGGCGTCCCGGGAGCATCAGGCCGTTCATGCAGGCATAAATCTGCACGTCCTGCTTTGTGCTTGGGCTACCGCCAGATCGTTTCCCGATCACTTGATCCACGTACTGAAGGTGCATGGTAGTCGACCCCCAGGTGCCGCAGATCATGCCATCCACTTCGCCCTTGTGCAGCATCATCGCTCCAATCAAGGTGAGGCGTCTGCGCATCTCTATCTTGGCCATCTGTACAGTAATGCCCTTTCGCTCTGTCATGCGGTGATAGGTTTGCCAGAAGTCGCGATAGCGATGGTCTAGTTCAACGTTGACCACGTCGTAGTCCAGTTCCTCACGCAGGCGAAGGCCAAATTTTTCGATGCGTTCGGCAATGACAGCGGGGCGCCCAATCAGGGTAGGTCGGGCCAGTCGCTCATCCACCACGATCTGTACGGCGCGCAGCACGCGCTCTTCTTCGCCTTCACAGTAGGCCACGCGTTTCTTGAGGGCCGCCTTGGCCGTCATGAAGATGGGCTTCATGGTGGTGCCTGAGGCGTAAACGAACGACTGCAGCTTTTCGCGGTAAGCGTCCATGTCAGCGATAGGGCGCGCGGCCACGCCGCTGTCAGCCGCTGCCTTGGCCACAGCCGGGGCAATCTTCATCATCAGACGCGGGTCAAACGGCTTGGGGATCAGGTACTCAGGCCCAAAGGCGAGTTGCTCTCCAGAATAGGCTGCAGCCACCACTTCGCTCTGCTCGGCCTGCGCCAGCTCGGCGATTGCGTGCACTGCAGCAATTTCCATCTCGATCGTGATGGTCGTTGCACCGCAGTCCAGTGCACCACGGAAGATGTAGGGAAAGCACAGGACGTTATTGACTTGGTTCGGGTAATCCGTACGACCTGTGGCCATGACGGCATCGTCACGCACCGCCTTCACTTCTTCAGGCATGATTTCCGGCGTAGGGTTGGCCAGAGCAAAGATCAATGGCTTAGCAGCCATCTTTTTCACCATCTCAGGCTTTAGAACACCCGCAGCCGACAGACCCAGGAATACATCCGCTCCCTCGATGGCCTCGCCCAGCGTGCGCTGATCCGTCTTTTGCATGAACTGTGCTTTGTCAGCATCCATCAGCTCGGTGCGATCGTCATAGACCAAGCCTGCCAAGTCGGTCACCCAGATGTTTTCCCGAGGAATGCCCAACTTGAGCAGCAGGCCCAGGCAAGCCAGCGCTGCGGCCCCTGCGCCAGAGGTCACCAGCTTGACCTTCTTGGGGTCCTTGCCCACAACCTTCAGGCCGTTCAAGATGGCGGCGCCCACGCAGATAGCCGTGCCATGTTGATCATCATGAAAAACCGGAATCTTCATGCGTTCACGCAGCTTGCGTTCGACATAAAAACAATCGGGCGCTTTGATGTCTTCGAGGTTGATGCCTCCGAAGGTGGGTTCAAGCGAGGCGATGATCTCAACGAGTTTGTCGAGGTCGTTCTTTTCGTCAATTTCCAGGTCGAACACATCAATACCGGCAAACTTCTTGAACAGAACGCCCTTGCCCTCCATCACAGGTTTGGATGCCAGCGGACCAATGTCGCCCAGGCCCAGTACGGCAGTACCATTGGTGATCACTGCGACCAGATTGCCACGGCTCGTGTACTTGAAAGCGGCGGCAGGGTCCTTAACGATCTCTTCGCAGGGCGCAGCCACGCCAGGCGAATAGGCAAGCGCCAAGTCATGCTGGTTGATAAGTTGCTTGGTCGCTGAAATGGCGACTTTTCCGGGAGTCGGAAACTCGTGATACTCCAGCGCCGCGCGCCGCAGTTCCGCGCGTTTTTCAGTGCTGTTTTGCTTGTCTTGTAGTGACATGATGGGGTCTCCGTCTTTATCGTGTTTTGCCGAAATTGTCAGCTGCTGTGACATTGGCGGCTCGCGGGGTCAGCGATTGTAGGCCTGCGCTTGCGCTCCACCTTCTAGGTAAATATGCGCATGTCGCGAGGAGGGTGCCGGGAACAAGCAGGCGCAATTGTCAGCGCTGTGCTCACATTTGAGCGCGCACGGCGGCCAGTATCCGGTCAACATCGACCTGGTCAATCTGGCTCTCCTGCAGGAACGCCTTGCCGTACTTCAGGTAGACACCTTTTTCTACAAACACCTCAAACAGTTCTGGGTCAACATGACCCCCTTTTGCAAAGTTGGAGAGGATTTCCAGCGATTTGGACAGTGTCATGCCCTGCTTGTAAGGCCTGTCACAGGCAGTCAAGGCCTCGAAGATATCCGCCACCGCCATCATCCTGGCCTGCAAAGACATGTCCTCGCCCTTGATGCCACGCGGATAACCTTTGCCATCCATGCGTTCATGGTGCCCGCCGGCAAATTCGGGCACTCTGGTCAAGTGCCTTGGCCAGGGCAAGGCCTCCAGCATCTTGATGGTGGCGACAATGTGGTGATTGATTTCTTGGCGCTCAAGTGCAGTCAGGGTGCCAGCCTTGATGGTCAGGTTCTCAACCTCGTTGTCTGACAAACCGGGCTTGACGATCATCAGGCGGTTCTGCCACTGGCGCAATTTGGCAATGTCGCGTACCCGGTCCTGGTCTTCCAGTTTCATGGCCTCGCCACCGGTGTTGCTACGGCGCAGGAATTCAAACTCATCATTCAATGCCAGATACGCGGCGTCAACCGCGCCCATGACTTTGGCCTCGCCTGCCACATCGACAGGCTCTCGCATCGCAAGAATCTGCTCCAATGCCTTGATCTTCGCGTCGCGCTTGAACACTTCATAGCGCGTCTCGATCATCTCGATGCGGTCAAAAATGGTTTGCAGCTTGGTGGCTTTGTCCACCACATGGATCGGGGTGGTGATCTTGCCGCAGTCATGCAGCAGGCCAGCAATTTTGAGCTCGTAACGATCCTTGTCAGACATGTGAAAGTTGGCAAGAGGGCCTTCGCTGCATTCGACGGCAGCCTCGGCCAGCATCATCGTTAACGCAGGTACACGCTGGCAATGCCCGCCGGTATAGGGCGACTTTTCGTCAATGGCCGCATTGATCATGCCGATGAACGACTCAAACAAGGCCTCCTGCTGTGCGATCAGCCGCCTGGTCGTCAGCGCAATGGCCGCCTGCGATGCCAGTGATTCGGCCAGACTCTGGTCAGCCTGCGAAAACGCGACCGTGACACCAGTGTCGTGGTCAGTGGCGTTGATGAGTTGCAGTACGCCCAAGATCTCGCTGTCATGGTCTTTCAACACCACGTTCAGAAATGATTTAGACCGGTACTTCATCCGATCGTCAAAACGGCGCGGCCCAGAAAAATCAAAACCCGCTTCTTCGTAGGCGTCCGCAATGTTGACGGTGCGGTCATTCATCACAGCCCACACAGCCACGATGCTGTCGTTGGGCTTGCCATCGGGTGTTCGAAGCGGCAAAGAGGGCAGGTCAATGTCGCGCCCGGTTGTGCCACCCAAGGCAATCTCCATTGAGTTATTTCGCATGATGGTGAAATTCAGCGCGTCGCGCTCTTCACTCATCAGGTACAAGGTGCCACCGTCAGCGCGGGTTAACTCCATGGCCGCAATCAGGATACTTTCCAGCAGGTTATTGATGTCGCGCTCTTTAGACAAAGCTGCGCCAATTTGGTTGAGCTGTTCCAGGCGGCGGAAAACGTCTTGAGCGGGATTCATGGCATCACAATGCAGCTAAGCGGAAGGCCTATTGTGAGCCAATCTCGGGCAAGCTGTCGGGCAAGCTGTGGCGGGTGGGTAATCTGTCACAAAGCCTTGTTTCAAACCGCCACACGGGTATCATTCCCGCAGCGATCATTTTTTCGTAAGGAGCCACCATGGGCCTGATGGATTTCATCAAGAAACAGTTCATAGACATCCTTCAATGGACTGAAGAGAGCGACGGCACGCTGGCTTGGCGCTTCCCCATGGCAGAGATGGAAATCCAAAACGGTGCATCTCTGACTGTGCGCGAAACGCAAATGGCCGTCTTCGTGAATGAAGGCAAGGTCGCCGATGTGTTTGGCCCGGGGACCTACAAGCTGACCACTCAAACCCTGCCGGTATTGACCTACCTGAAGAACTGGGACAAGCTGTTTGAGTCCCCTTTTAAAAGCGATCTGTACTTTTTCAGTACCCGCCAGCAGATTGACCAGAAATGGGGAACGCCCCAGGCCATCACCATCCGGGACAAAGACTTTGGCGCTGTGCGCCTGCGTGCGTTTGGCAACTACGGATACCGCATTGCGGACCCCAAACTCTTTCACACCGAAATCTCGGGCACGCGCGACGCTTACACCACGGGCGACCTGGACGGCCAGTTGCGTGGCCTGGTGTTGCAGAACATCAGCAACGCCATCGCCTCCAGCGGTATCCCCTTCCTGGATTTGGCGGCTAACCAGCAAAGCTTTGCTGCAGCACTTGCAAAAGAACTGGAGCCCGCCTTTGCCAAGATCGGCTTGAAGCTAGAAGGGATGACGGTGCAAAACGTATCGTTGCCTGAAGAGCTGCAAAAGATCCTGGATCAAAAAATTGGCATGGGTATGGTGGGCAACGACATGGGTAAATTCATGCAGTACCAAACAGCGCAGGCCATACCTGGCATGGCGCAGGGTGGCGGCGCAGGCAGTGGCATCGCTGGCGACGCCATGGGTCTGGGGGCGGGCGTGGCGCTGGGACAGGTGCTGGCGCAAAACCTGACGCAAGGGCTGAATCCGGCCTCTCAGCAGGCTGCACAAGCACAAACAGCTATACAAAACATAGCAGCCACATTGAAACCCGAAGACATCATGGCCACCCTGGAAAAACTGGGCGACCTCAAAACCAAGGGCATCCTGACCCAGGAAGAGTTCGACGCCAAGAAGGCTGAATTGCTCAAGAAGCTCGTTTAACGCACGCAACGCACCTTGGCGCAAAGTCCAAGCCTCCAGCGCGTTTACAAGGCGCCCTGCCCGGGGTGTGGCGCGCCCATTGAGTTCCGCTCGGCCCAGTCCACGCACGCCGTTTGCGGCTACTGCCAAAGCACCGTGGTGCGCGACGGTGAAACCTTGTCGCGCATCGGCAAGATGGCCGAGCTGTTTGACGACTACAGCCCTTTGCAACTCTACGCCGCTGGCCGCTGGACCGACAAAGGGCGAACGCGCGGGTTCAGCGTCATCGGGCGGCTGCAATACAAATCCAGCAGTGGTGCCTGGAGCGACTGGCAACTGGCCTTTGACGATGGAGGCACGGGCTCTTTAAGTGAAGACAACGGGTCCTTCGTACTTAGTACACCGATTGCGCTGAAACGCGAGGTGCCCGATCTCTCCAGCCTACAGGTTGGGCGCACCACGGCATTTGACGGTGTCAGCTACCAAGTCACGGCAAACGACCGCGCGGCGCTCATGTCGGCACTGGGCGAGTTGCCCAAACTTCCGCCCTTGGGGCAGGAATTTGATGTGGTCGAGTTGCGCAATGCCGATGGCCAAGTGCTGAGCCTGGACGGCAGCCAGCAACCTCCCTCGGCCTCTGTCGGTGCGCAGGTCGAGCTGGACGATTTGAAGCTCACCGGCCTGAAAGACCAGTCCAGCAAAGAAGGCAAGGGACGCCAGTTCAATTGCCCTCACTGTGGCTCACCCGTGTCAGTGGCGTTGGACACCAGCAAGAGCGTCACCTGCGGCAGTTGCAACAGCTTAATCGATGTGTCACAAGGCATAGGCGGCGAATTGCGTCATGCGATACAAAACGAGCCCGTCAAACCGTTGATCGCCGTTGGCAGCACCGGCGAACTGCAAGGCAGCAATTGGCAGGTGGTGGGCTTTCAGCACCGCGTCGGCCACGAGCCGGGTGACGACGAACACTTTGGATGGAGCGAATACCTGCTCTACAACACGCGCAAAGGTTTTTGCTTTTTGGTCGATTCCGAAGAAGGATGGAGCCTGGTGCGCCCAACTACCGGCGCACCCAACACCACCAGCACCCGGCAGTCTGCCACCTACCAGGGAAAGCGCTTTGATCGCAAATACCAGTACGAGGCCGAGACCGATTACGTGAGCGGCGAGTTTTACTGGCCCGTGGTGCGGGGTCAAAAAACCAGCAATATCGACTTTGCCAATGGCAAAAACCTGCTGTCGCTGGAACAATCTGCCAAAGAACTGACCTGGTCGATCGGCACCCAGATTGATGCAGCAGTGGTCGCCAAGGCCTTTGGTTTGGACGCCAAATCAGACCTGTTCAAGCGTACAGACGCGGCGCCGACAGCGGCAAACAGCAAAGTTGGGTGTTTGACCATCATCATCGTGTGCGTGATCATCTTCATCCTGCTGAGTATGCTGAGCCGGTGCAGCAAGTGCGACCCGAACGTGCAGGATTGCCGCTCAAGTGCCAGCGGTGGCACCTATCGATCCTCAGGTGGCTCCTTCGGCGGCTTCTCTGGAGGCGGTGGGCATAAATAATGTATTTGAAAGGAAATCATCATGGGACTTGAATGGCTCAAACCCGGTGCCTTCATTGGCTCCATCCTGTTTGCGTTGGTGGGCGTGCTGGTGTTCTGGATCAGCTTTGTCATCATCGACAAAATCACGCCCTACAACTTGTGGGAAGAAATTGTCGAGAAGCAAAACGTGGCACTCGCGTTGGTGGTGGCGGCGATGTCACTGGGCATTTGCGTGATCGTGGCCGCTGCGATCCATGGCTAAAACAAACCAATGCTGGCTGACTTCGTGACGGCGGCACCTACGATGTAGGACACGGTCGCCAGCGCCAGGCCTGAGTAAACCCAGCGCCGCGCCGCTGTCTGCTCTTCACGCAGTGCCACGCTGCCCAGGCCAATGTAGGCCAACAAAGCCAGGACCTTGGCGCCCAGCCAGGGGTGCGCCCAGGGAGCCACCCCTCCCCAAAATGCCATTGTGATGGCGGCTGTCAACAGCACCGTGTCATTGACATGCGGCAAGATTGTCAGCAGCTTCCAGCGCCGCCAGCTGATCCCAGCCAGCCCAGAACCTGCACGCAACAAAAACAGCGCGATGCTGATGCCTGCACAGGCCATGTGCAGCAACTTGACGTGGTCGTAGCTCATGGGGCGCGAGAGCAGGTATTTCCAGCCGAACCCATGGACGCCCCAGCCCCGCTAAATCATCCAGGATTGGGCAATCCGGGCGCCCATCGCCATGGCAGCTTTGCAGAAGATGTGTCAGCGACCGCTGCATGGCCTGCATGGCTTCAATGCGCTGGGTCAAATCATCCACATGTTTTTGCGCAATGCGTTTGACGCTGGCGCTGGCGCGGCGCCGGTTGTGCCACAGGCTGACCAGTTCGGCAATCTCCGCCATCGAAAACCCCAGGTCACGCCCTCTCTTGATGAATTGCAGGGTGCGTACATCGGCCTGCGAGTACTGGCGGTAGCCACCATCGGTACGGGCCAAGGCGCGTAACAAGCCCAGCGATTCATAGTGCCGCACCATCTTGGCTGATACCCGCGACAACTCTGCCGCCTTGCCAATGGCTACTGGCCAATGCGGTTCCTGCGCATCAGATGTCATGCTGCAACAGCGTAACCCTCGTCGGCAATCGCCTTGACCAGTTGCTCGCGCGGCTGCTCAGACTGCACATCCACCTTGCCTGTGCTGCGGTCGATCTGGATGTCTGCTGCGGGGTCTAACTGTTTGACCGCGCGCTTGACCGCCATTTCGCAGTGTCCGCAGGTCATGCCACTTACTTGAAAGCTCTGATTCATTTCAAACTCCTGTTTCCTCGAAAGAAACTTGATGTTGAACCTTACCACGATGGGAGAGTCAAGCCTTTCAAAAACCTTGACCTTCCCATCATGGGAAGGCGTATCTTCCACCCCATGAAAACAGAACTGGACATTGGCGTTGGCGGCATGACCTGCGCATCTTGCGTGGCGCGGGTGGAGCGTGGGCTGCAAAAAGTGCCGGGCGTGCAGACCGTGGCCGTGAACTTGGCCACCGAGTCCGCGCGCATTGCCTTTGACGATGCAGATCTGACTGAAGCCCGCTTGCGCCGCGCCATTCGGGATGCTGGCTACGAGCCGCGCGCCGCTGATGCAGCAGTGGACGCACCGGACGAATCGCCCTGGGCAGGCTTTGGCCCTATCGCCATCGGCTTGGCATTGTCTGCCCCTCTCGTCCTCCCCATGATCGCCGACCTCTTTGGCAAACACTGGATGCTGCCCGCCTGGGTGCAGTTTCTGCTGGCCACGCCTGTGCAGTTCATCTTAGGTGCGCGTTTTTATAAAGCCGGATGGCACGCTGCCAAGGCCTTGACTGGCAATATGGACTTGCTGGTGTCCATTGGCACCACCGCAGGCTGGGCCTTATCTATGTGGCTGTGGCTCAGCGCCGAGCCCGGCACCATGCCGCATTTGTACTTTGAAGGCTCAGCCGTGGTCATCACCCTGGTGCTGTTGGGCAAATGGCTGGAAGGCCGTGCCAAGCGTCAGACCACCACTGCCATTCGTGCCCTGCATGCGCTGCGGCCCGATATGGCGCACCTGATGGGCTGGGACGGCGAGTCCGATGTGCCTGTGGCCGAGGTGCTGGTGGGCGACAAGCTCGTCGTGCGCCCAGGCGAGCGCTTTCCGGTGGACGGCAAGCTGCTGGAGGGCAACACCCAGGTCGATGAATCCATGCTCACCGGTGAACCTCTGCCCGTGCCCAAAGAACCAGGCGCGGCGCTAACGGGTGGCAGCATCAATGGCGATGGTCGCGTGGTGCTGCAGGTCACCGCCGTGGGGCGCGAGACCGTGCTGTCACACATCATCCGCCTGGTGGAAGACGCCCAGGCCGCCAAAGCGCCCATCCAGCGCCTGGTGGACCAAGTGGCTGCCGTATTTGTGCCCGTGGTTTTGGTCTTGGCTTTGCTTCACGCTGCTGGCTTGGATCTGGCTTGGCGGTGCCTCGTTTGAAACTGCGCTTATCCATGCAGTGGCCGTGCTGGTGATCGCCTGCCCCTGCGCCCTGGGCCTGGCCACACCGGCAGCGATCATGACCGGCACCGGCGTGGCCGCCAAGCACGGCATCCTGATCAAAGATGCCCAGGCCTTGGAACTGGCCCACTGCATGGACACCGTTGCCTTTGACAAGACAGGCACACTGACCGTGGGCCGCCCCCGCCTGATCGAACTGGCAGTGGTGGCTGGCATGACAGAGGCCGACGTGCTGCAACTGGCTGCCAGCCTGCAAAGCGGCAGCGAGCACCCGTTGGCCCGCGCCGTGCTGGCATCAGCGCAAGAGCGAGGCCTGGTGTTGCAAACCCCCGTCGATCTGCAAGCCGTGCCCGGGCGCGGTACCGAAGGCCGTTTGGGGGACAGCAGCTACCTGATCGGCAGTCTCAAATGGATGGCTGAGTTAGGCGTCGATACCGGGCCACTGGCCGATAAAGCCGCCACCTGGCAGACCGAAGGCGCCACGGTGTCAGCCATGGCCGAACGCACTGACAACGGCATCCATTTGCTCGCCCTGATGGCCTTCGCCGACGAACCCAAACCCGGCGCCCAAGCCGCATTGGCCGCGCTGCGCGCCTTAGGCAAACGCGTGGTGATGATCTCGGGCGACAACCAGGGCGCGGCCAACGCAATGGCACGGCGACTGGGCTTGAACCCGGATCAAGGCGAGGTGCTGGCCGATGTGTTACCCGGCGATAAGGCCGCCAAGATTGCTGAACTGAAGGCTCAAGGCAGAACCGTCGCGATGGTTGGCGATGGTGTCAACGACGCACCCGCCTTGGCCGCTGCCGACGTTGGCATGGCCATGGGAACGGGCACCGATGTGGCCATGCACGCAGCAGGCATCACCCTGATGCGGGGCGACCTGGCCCTGGTGGCGGCCGCGCTGGACATCTCCAGCCGCACGGTCGCCAAAATCCGCCAAAACCTGTTTTGGGCTTTTGCCTACAACGTGGCGGGTATTCCGCTGGCGGCTTTGGGTTATCTGAACCCGGTGCTGGCAGGCGCCGCGATGGCACTCAGCTCGGTCAGCGTCATGAGCAACGCACTGCTGCTCAAACGCTGGAAACCTTGAGTCGAAGCAAAGGGCCAAAGGGCATGAGCAGCCCACCGCCAGGCCGCCCCATGGCGGGCGAGGCCCCCTCGGGGGGGCAGCGACCCGCGTAGCGGTGGAGCGTGGGGGCATGCAACTTACTGCGACACCTTGTAGTTCGTTTCTTTGACGATTTTCTGCCAGCGCGCCACATCGTCATTGATGGTGGCCGCCAGTTGCTCGGGCGTGCTGTTGACCACTTCATAGTCCAGGTTGGCCAGACGGTCCCGTATCTCTTGCGTTGCCACAACCTTAGACAGTTCGGTATGCAGCTTGGTCACGATGTCTTTGGGGGTGCCTGCTGGGGCCAGCAACGCGGCCCAGGAATTGAAGTTCAGGCCCTCGACGCCCGCCTCTTTCATTGTTGGCACATCCGGCAGTGCCGAAGAGCGGGTGGCCGAAAATACCGCCAATGGCCGCAGTTTGCCCGCCTTGATCATGGGAATAGAGACAAAGGGGTCCACCGTCATTTCCACCTCGCCCGCTACCGCCGCTGTCATCTGAGGCCCTGTGCCCTTGTAGGAATGCTGGCAATCTCCGGCACCTTCGCGGCAGACTTGAAGCTCTCGGTGACCAGCTCAATCATGGCGGTGCCAGATGAATAGCTCATGGGCTTGCTTTTGGTTTTGACCAGGGCAATGTATTCCTGCACCGTCTTGACAGGCAGCGAGGGGTGTACCACCATCACAAAGCCAATTTTGGCGACCAGCGAGATCGGCTCAAAACTTTTCAGCGGCTCGTAATTGGCCTTGTACAGCACCGGGTTCAGGGTTTGCGCACCAGCGGTGTTCATTAGCAGGGTGTAGCCGTCGGGTGCAGCCTTGGCCACGGCCTCGGTACCTATCATGCCGTTAGCACCAGCGCGATTTTCTACCGTCACCGGTTGCCCCAACGCGGTGCCCAGTTTTTGCGACACCAGGCGCGCCACCACGTCGGTGGCACCCCCTGGCGCGTAGGGAACGATGATCTTGATGGGCTTGCTGGGATAGGCCTGCGCCATCGCGTTACCGCCCAGGCTGCCCATAGCGGCAAATACGGCAGCGGTAAAAGCAAGGTGTAGGCGTGGCATCTTTGTCATCTTGGGTTGTCTCTTTGGTGTGTTGAAAGCCGTCATCCTGCCCTTGATTAGGCAGACCGTCTAGCAGCATTTCCCTAAGTCAGAGTTCCACCATGTCAAAGTCTGCTTTCGCCACGCCACAGCCCGGGCAGACCCAGGTGGCGGGCACATCGGCCCAGCGTGTGCCGGGTGCGATGCCATCCGCAGGCCAGCCTTGTGCCTCGTCATAGATGAATCCGAAGACAAGGCAGAGATAGGTTTTCATGAGTATGGGTGCTCTAAAAATGGAATAAAAAGGAGCTTCTGGTAATACAGATAAGCGTTTTTAGCTATGAAAAAGATACTAATTCAGTTCAACTCAAGTCCTGCAACGCCTGTAGCAAGCCGGGATAGGCAAACTCAAAGCCCTGCGCCTGCAGCCTGGCGGGCACTACCCGCTGCCCATCTACAAACAGTTGCGCCATTTCCCCCATGGGCAGACGCAGCACCCATGCGGGCAGAGGCAGCCACACGGGGCGGTGCAGCACCTGGCCCGCGGTCAGTGCAAATTCAGCTTGTGACACGACGCCGGGGGCCACTGTGTTGTAAACGCCTTGCATTCGCTTGTCTTGCAGTGCCGTGGCGATGACGGCGAGCACATCTCGCAGATGAACCCAGCTGAACATTTGCCGACCGTTGCCCATGCGCCCACCCAGGCCTAGGCGTATCGGCAGGAGCAAGGGTGGCAGTGCGCCTCCTTTGCCCAGTACCACGCCCAGGCGCAAAGTGACTTGGCGCAAGCCCATGACCGCCGCTTGGGCGGCTGCGGCTTCCCACTTGACACACAGCTCGCTCATGAAGCCATTGCCCGCATTGCTTTGTTCATCCAGCAGTTCTTCAGGTGGGCGCACGCCATAAAGCCGATGGCAGAGGCTTGCACCCAGGTGCTGGGTTTTTGGGTTGTGCGTGCGAGCCAGGTCAGCAGACTTTGCGTGACGCCCACGCGGCTGTCCAGCAGTTGCTGGCGTCGCCCCGCCGTCCATGGTGGGCCGACCACAGGAGCACCGGCCAGGTTGATGATGGTGTCAAAGGCATCGTCTGCCGCCAGTTCGTCCAACGAGGTGATGCAGCGCACGCCGTAGCCAAACCGCTGTTGGACTTTGGTTGGCTTGCGCACCCACAGCGTGACGTGGTCGCCGTGCCGCAGCAGTTGTTGAACCAGAGCCGTGCCGATGAAGCCCGTGCCGCCAGTGATCAAGTATCGATGCAGGGTGAGCTTGGAGAAGATTGAGTCCAGAGGTTGCGAGGCTTGCATGTGCTGCCCTATTTGGGTTTTCTTGCTGCATTGTGTATTACCAGTCAAGCCGCCACCACCTATGCATCGGTGCAGCAAGAGCGTTACATCGTCAAGAAGAGCTCCATATCCACCAGCGTAGGCGTCAGCGCCCTCGGGTCTATCTCGATCCCCACCTCGTCGTCGCAAGACTCGCTGGTGAAGGTTGCAGCCGAAACCGTGTCGTCAACCGATTTTTATGACCGCTTTTTTGGCCTGATGGGCCAGAACTTGCGGGAGTTGGCGCAAACCGGTTTAGATACTGGCCCGCCTACGACACGCGAGCCTTGAGATCGTATATTGCTTGCGACGAGTAGAAGGCAAGTTGAATTGAATTAAAACGCTATGGTTTATATAGCTATAAAGTGTTACCTAATATGCCAAAAACGCCATTTCCATCACCAAAATCGAGCTGAGCCGATCCGCCCTCCTGGTTTGCCACCCCGGACCAGTCGCCTTCCAGCGGTCAATCACGTCAGCTGCTTCGAAGCCAAGACGTAGGCAACGACGGCATTGGCATGACCGTGACCCATGCCATGTTCGGACTTGAGCCATGCCACCATCTCCATGTGTTTCATGTCTTTGAGCCCGCCGACCAGATCCAGCCAGTGGCGTATAGGTTGCCCGTACTTCTTCTCAATCGAAGGAAAGTAAGACGCCGGGCCTTTGGGTTTGTCTTCGGTGGTCATTTTGAGAAACTGCGGTGAAAACCGTCATGGTATCGGCAAATTCTGCCGATGAATTGCTTCAAATTCAATAGCTGTCAAGGCTTATCTGTACTGCCGAAAGATTGGTTTTGACCACTAAAAGCCTGGATATCAACGTCTGCCAGCCCCGGCAGCCACACCAGGATGGCCATTCTCCGGCCACGCTCGCGAACAGCATTGCCGGATAGCCCGCGCTTCTAAGCGTATGTCACCGCCGACACGAAGCAACCCATAAGCTCGCGCGAATCGGCCTGCGCCTGCCCACCCTGGTATGCCTGCCTAGTTGGGGTGGTTGAAGCCGAAGGGAACCGTGTTGTTTATTTGAGAGACGGTCAGACGACTGACGTTGGAGCTGACCGGAACGCAACATACGCGGCGAAGCTGCAACCTGCTGTTGCGTTTCCGCGTCGAGCGACTTGTTATACGGCATGCTCTGGCTCCGCAGGTGCGACCACTCTTTGCACTCGAATTCCATACGTGAACGCGCCCAAAGCAAATAAGGCCGCTTAGATGAAAACAGTATGTGTTTGAAAGCCCGCATCGAGTTGGGCTTCAGTTGGGTGCCACTCCATCAACGGGTCAGCCAGGACAAAGCCCATAGGAATGCCCATGAGGAAGGCGGAGACCCAATACCACAGAGGATTGGCCGCTAGCCCCTGCATGAACGCAGCCGCAGGTACGGCCAACACCATCGCAAGGACGAAATCGCGAATGAACCAAACGACGAAAGCGGACGCGACATTCTCAAGCGAGGCCCCGGACATTAGGTTTGCGACCACAAAATAGGTTGCTGGCGCGGCGCCCGCAATAGCTGGGGCGAATCCGTACTTCCAGACGCGTAGTGATGCGCTGTCTTTCATGCCGTATAACTTCTATGTAGCCGAGAATCTATTTCAGGATTCCGACGCTAGACGACAAAATAAGCTGGGGCCCTGCAGTTCGGGGGCTACGCGACTTGCCCCGCACCCCGCATGGATTCTTGATCTCACGCTTTCCACTTCTGCCATCGCACCCTCCAAAGTCTGTCGCCTATCTTACCTATGCGCCAACAGCCTCCAACCAATCAGGTGGACGGGGTGCTCTGTCCACGGAGGTAAAGGCGGAGCGCCGCGAGGCGCGGGGGACACGCAGTGGGCAGAGTACCCCGTTCGCCTGATCCCCCACTGGCCCAAGACACCTAAAGAACAAGAAAACTACACTTTTAATAGCACCCAATGCTTATGGGTATTGCCAAAACAGCCATTTAGACAAAAACATCAGCCAGCAAACCCCGCCAGTCGCTTGCGAATGATCGCGTCCGCATCCCGCATGATCGTGTCGATCAGTTCCTTGACCGTCGGGATGTCATGGATCAGCCCCGCCACCATGCCGCAAGACCACACACCAGACTCCATCAGCCCCTCCGTCATGATGCGCGGATAGACGCCAGCCACCTCGTCAATGATGTCCTCAAACTTCAGGTTGGCACCCAACGCAGCCTCTTTGGCCAGCAGACGCTTGGCAGGCTCGTTCAACAACACACGCTCCGTGTTGCGCAGTGGGCGCATTACCAGGCGCGTATCCAACTCAGTCGCAGCAACAATCGCGTCCTTCACGTTCTGATGCACCGGCGCCTCTTTGGTCGCAATAAAGCGTGTGCCCATGTTGATGCCTTCAGCCCCCAACGCCACGGCAGCCACCAAAGACCGGCCATCGGCCATGCCACCTGACGCCACAAACGGAATCTTCAGCGAATCCGCCGCGCGTGGCAACAAGATGAAGTTAGGCACATCGTCCTCACCCGGATGGCCGCCGCATTCAAAACCGTCAACACTCACCGCGTCACAACCAATCGACTCGGCTTTCAGCGAGTGGCGCACAGAAGTGCACTTGTGAATCACTTTGACGCCCGCCTCATGCAGCGCAGGCAAATACTTTTGCGGATTGTTACCCGCTGTTTCCACCGCTTTGACACCACCGTCAATGATCGCCTTGATATAGCCCGGGTAGTCAGGTGACGAAACAGTCGGCAAGAAAGTCAGGTTCACGCCAAAGGGTTTGTCCGTCATCTCGCGGCAGCGGCGGATTTCATTGGCCAGCAACTCGGGCGTCTTTTGCGTCAGACCCGTGATCATGCCCAAGCCACCCGCATTGGACACAGCTGCGGCCAATTCGGCAAAGCCCACATAATGCATGCCACCCTGGATGATGGGGTGCTCGATGCCAAACAGTTCCGTGATGCGAGTCTTCATGGGCGGGGTCTCCTGGGTTGAAAAAGAGGAAACGGCAAGTATGCAAGCGGGTGAAACCCGGTTGCGTCGCAGTAGCGACTCAATCTATTCGTTCCACCGCAGGCATACCCCAGCTGCCGTTCAGTGCAGATTTTTTGGGCCAGTACAAGCGGGCGTTCAACAAGAATGCCTGTGCTGGCTTGACAGGCAGCCAGTTGCTGTGGCGGTTCGCGCTGGGGGCGTCCGCCTGAATCCACAGATCGAGCGAGCCATCAGCATTGAAAATCAAAGGGTCGCGGTCGCCCAGCGCATATCGACGCAACGGGTTGTCAATGAAATAGTCATCTGGCCCATAGGCAGTGACAGACCAAAACGCATGAACGGGTGGCAACTCGTCCGCCTTGAAGTGAAGCCGGTAGCGGTGACTGCCATTCAATGCCTTGCCCTGCGCGTCCACACGCGCATTGGGATACGTTGCGTCTTGCGGCAAGTTCGCACCCAGACCCACCATCGCGACCACAGCACGGGTGTTGTAGAAAGTACCGTACTGGCCCAACACCGGCGGTGGTGTCGCCCATCCACGCACCAGCTCACGTGGCTTTTTCAGCTCTTTGGCGATCGTGAAATCGGCAACCCAGCGACCGAACGCGATGGCCCAACGGTCGGTCAGACTCCACCGCAAAGGCATGCCCGGCTCAACACCGATTCGCTGCAGCTTGGCCATCATCGGGCCATCAGCCTGGGCAGGTGGGTTATCCACCATCAAGCTGGCCAGCCGGGTGTAAAACGTTTCCACGTCCATCGCCTGCATCTGTTGGGCGGGTGGTTCTGGTTTGACGGTTGCAGCCGCCCAGTGCTTGTCAGTCGGCGCTCGACCTGCCTGCCAATCACTCAGCTTGGTCAGGCGCAAACCGTTTTGCAGTTGCTTGACCAGAGGGTAGTCCTGCACACCATTCGTTTGTGTACGCCCGACAAGCCAGGTCATGGCGGTGGGCGAGCGCAGCAAGGTCAAGCCGACTGGAAGCTCGCCAGTCCACTTGGGACCAGCCAACAAAAACCGGGCGCCCGTTTTGCCTTCAGCCCCCGGGTACGCGTCCCAGGCGCAGCAAACACATTGGTCCATGCGTCCATGAAGGGCATCAGTTCATAGCGCTTCACATTGGGTGGCATCTCGAACACCCAAGGGCCTTGGTTCATGTTGATGAAGGCCGTGGTGTAGAGCGTGTCTGCATTGGGCCTGACCACGTCTTTGAAAGAAGCGTCAGGAAACTGTTGCACCCGCTTGAGCTGGTTCTCGGGTCCAATCAACTGAATGGAATTGACGCGGGTGACATCCATGATCACCAGTGGGTAGCCAAAGACGTAGCCTTCGGCGCCCAGAACAATCTGCTCGCCCTTGAGGTAGGCCATGCCAGCCAGCACCGCAGGCACCATGAGGACTAACGCGACAACCTTGCCCGTTCTGGCGATTTTCATGAGGCAAACCTCAGGCGGATTACCCAGCCACGCTACCCACGAGGGTGTACTGGGCCTGATTGTCAACCAGCCACTGCGTTGACAAATCTGCCTTTTGTTGGCTGGGGTGAAAATCTGGCGCAAGGTAACCTCGCCACAAACCCACGTTACCTCGAATGATGCCGTCCCTGCTGAACAGGAAACTCATGGCGCTGCGCCAAGTACTCCATTTGAAGAGACTCTTGTCCTGCCATAAGATGCGCACCGTCTGACGAAGTACATCGCCCAGGAACACCACCGTGATGTACCTGAAAGTCAGGATCCGGTGCTTTTGATCGCCTCCCATGGCCTTATACAGGTCAAACGCCGTGCAGCGATGCTCTGATTCTTCTGCACAGTGCCAAAGCCAAAGGGTTTGCAAGCGCGGCTCGGCACCTGCCAAGGCTTCTGGGTGGCGCAGCATCCAGTCGGCAAAAATAGCTGTGAAGTGCTCGGTCGCAGCGGTGGAGCCAACGTGAATGCGTTTGTCGCGACCCGCATTCGCCTTCATGCGAGCCAGAGCACGGCGCTCGATTTCGTTGGTAAAGCCCAGTTGGGTCAGATGCGCATTGAACAGACCATGCAGCCTGCGGTGGGTAGCCTCTTGCCCGATAAAACCCTGCACCTCAGCAGCAAACTTTTGCCGCTCGACTTCGGGCAAGGTTTTCAGACCTTCGCGAACGGAATCAATGAAGTATTGCTCGCCTGCCGGAAAGCTCATCGACAGTGCATTGAAAAAGGCCGAACGGAACGCGTCCCCCCCGCACCAGCGGGCCTGGATAGGGGCATTCAGGTCGATCAAAAGCCGACGGACAACGAGTTCACTCATGGGTATGCTTTCCAAACTCAATACACAAGTGTACGGAAAAATCTACCAATGGTCAATTCACAGAAAGTCGTGACACCAAGGGATGCGCCAGCTGCACGCCTTCAGACTGCCAGAAGCTTGGGTCCGCCTCCTCGATGCGGGCGACGGCGTTGTCCATGTGGCAAGCAGCCGCAGCGCGGGCAGCAGCAGCATCACCTTTCTCAATAGCCTCAACAATGGTTTGATGCTCGGTGCGCACGGCGTCCATGAAGTCGGCGCGGCGCGCCTCGTTGGCTCGGGTGACACGGGTGGCCCCCTTGAGGAACTGCGCCAGGTAGTCCAGCGTGCTCATCAAAAACGGGTTTTGCGCAGCTTCAGCAATGGCTCGGTGAAAAAGCACGTCTTCATCAACGCCGTTATGCCCCTCGCTTACCGCGCGCTCCAGTTGCTTCACAGCGGCTTGAATTCGCTGCACATCGGCGTTGCTGCGCCGCATAGCAGCAAGCCCTGCAACTTCGGCCTCCAAGGCACGGCGCACTTCGACCATCTGAAGCACCGCCACCTTCGATTCCGCATGCCGGGCATCAAAATTGAGAGGCGCAAAAGCAGGGCTGCTGCTGACATACACACCGCTGCCTTGGCGCGACTCTAACAATCCCAGGGATTTCAGGCGTGACACGGCTTCGCGCACGACCGTGCGGCTAACCTGAAACTGCTGCACCAGTTCGGCTTCGGTGGGCAGCTTGTCGCCAGGACCAACCTGGCCAGAATGGATTTGCGCAGCCAGTTGATCGGCCACCTTGACGGAGAGTCGTTCACCCGCACTGATCGGAAGAAATGGAGTTGTCATACAAAAAACAGCTTTCTGCCCGCATCATGGCAGAAAGCTGCGTTGTGTACGAGAGTGGCGAACCTGGTTCGCCCCGGATCAGACAGTTTCCAGTGCCAGCACAGCGGTGGCCGTGTTGGAAATCGGGATGTGGTAGTTGCCCGTGACCCGCTTGACCTTGGACCCGCCACCCGTGCCCAGCGCGCCGCGCATGGCAAGCCACATCAGCAGTTCGACGCCTTGCGTACCGGTTTTTTCAACCAGTTCATGCACGCTGAACTGCGTGGCCCACTCGGGGTTGCTTTCCAGGCTGTCCAGGAACTGCAGATCAAATTCCTTGTTGATAAATCCAGCTCGCTCACCATCCAGTTGGTGCGATAGGCCACCAGACGCCAGCACGGCCACCGTCTTGCTGCTGTCCCATGACCTGATTGCCTCACCCACCGCCTTGCCCAGCGCGTAGCAACGCTTGGCTGACGGCAAGGGGAACTGCACCGTGTTAATGCAAACCGGCACCACCGTCACAGGGTAGTTACCTTCTGGGTAAAGCAGCTTGAGTGGCAAGGAGCAGGCATGATCCACCAGCATTTCCTGACAGGTCACCACGTCAAACTCTTTGTCGATCAGGGTGTTGATGATGTGCCAGGACAGGTCAATGTCGCCCTTCAGTGGCTCCAGGGAGGGAATACCCCAACCTTCGTCTGAATTGACATATTCGCGTGCAGCGCCCACGGCGAAAGTGGGCATCTTGTCCAGGAAGAAGTTCAGGCCGTGGTCGTTGTAGAAAATGACCATCACGTCAGGCTTTTTCTCTCCCAACCACTTCTGGATAGGAGGAAAGCCGTCAAAGAAAGGCTTCCAATACGGTGTTTGCTGCAGGCCTTTGTGGATAGCGCCGCCGATAGCGGGAATATGTGATGTGCCGAGGCCGCCGATAAGTTGTGCCATTTTGGTGTGTCCTTCTTATTTGCCAGCGGCCACAAGCTTGGCCTTGAATTCGTCTTTGGTCATGCCCGTTTGTTGGGCGCCGATGTCCTGCATGTCGAGGCCAAAAATACCGGCGAACTTGGCCAGGTAGTAAGCATTGCCACCAGCAGCAATCAACTGCAACACGTTCTTGGCGCGAATGGCAGCGGCTTGTTGCTCGTTCAGGCCGTACTTGCGCATGTAGGCCTCTTCATCTGCCAGGAATTCTTTTCGGCAGTCGGCCGAATTAAAAGAAAAGCACATCTTATTGAGTGCGTAACCCTTTTTGGCCTGCTCGGCGTCAAACGGTGTGGTGCCGGGAATCTTCGGCAGGGGGGAAGCTTGTGCCACTGTTCATCTCCTGAAAGTTGTCTCAAAGTGGGCGAAGTATTCCCCGCCGTTTGCAAAAAATAAACACATGAATCATGATATGACTCATGAGCAAATTCGATTATTCAGATCTGGATGGTCGCCTGATGCAGCTCTTGGTGGCGGTAGTGGATGTCGGCTCAGTCACGGGCGCTGCGCAGCGGCTGGGTGTGACGCAATCGGCCGTGAGTCACTTGCTGGACAAGCTGCGTGCCATCACGGGCGACCCTTTGTTTGTCAAATCTGGCAGGGGCATCGTGGCCACCGCGCGGGCTGAAACGCTGGCCCTGCAGGCCCGTGAAATGCTGACCGCCATGGAGCGCTTTGCCCGGTCGGGCGACTTTGCGCCAGGCCGCTGGAACGCCAAGTTCACCATTGCAGCCAATGACTTTCAGCGAGACCTGCTACTACCACCTTTGCTTGGCCGATTGCGTACCCAGGCGCCCGGTGTAAAGCTGCGCGTGATCCCGTCAAACGTACCCGGCCTGGAGATGCTGCGCGACGAACAGTGCCAACTGGTCATCAGCCCACGCCCGCCGGACGGGGCTGACATTTTGCAAAAGCGCTTGTTTGAGGACGAGCACCGGGTTTATTACGATGCCGCCCAGCGCCTTCCCCCCGAAACCTTGGCCGACTACATGGCTGCAGACCATGTCACCGTGGTTTATGAGCCGCAGCGTGCGCTGGACATGGACCAATGGATGCTAAAAAATGGCGTGCAGCGCCGCTTTGTGGCGACCGTGCCCGGATTTGCGGGCTTGGCATCCTTTGTGCGCGGCAGTGACTTGCTGGCAACTGCACCGCTGCGCTTGCAGTCTCACCTGCTTCGTGGCCTGGCCACTGCCAAGTTGCCAATCAACTGCCCGCCCATGCCCATGTACATGGTCTGGCATGCACGGCACCACCATGACCCGGCGCATCGATGGCTGCGGGGAGAGTTGGATGCCGTCGTTGCGCTGACGGTATAAGACCCGTCAAGCGGCCTCCGGCGAGCGGTGAGCCTGGCGGTATTTGTGCGGACTCATGCCCGTGCGCCGCTTGAAGAAGCGCGAGAAATACGCCGGATCTTCAAACCCTAACTCGGCTGAAAGATTGGCCGCCGGTGCCGCCACGTAAATCAGCCGTCTGCAGGCTTCACGGGTCAGGCGCTCGTGCACCAGGTCCAGCGCGCTGCGAGCGCCTTCAGCCTGCACCAGGCGGTTGAGCCGTGCGGTAGACAGCCCCAGGCGGGAGGCATACTTTTCGATGGGCCAATGTTCCAGAAAATGCTGCTCCACCAGCAATTGAAAGCGCGTGAACAAGGCCTGGTGCCGATGCGCGCGTTCGCTGGGGGCTTGCTGGCCTTGCGCACGGGCTTGGGCTAACCGCCAGACGACAGCGCGCGCCAGCCAGCCAACCACTGGGGCATCTCCAGAGGCGGGCAGGTTGAACTCTGCTGCCAATTCGCGGAACAGGGCGCTCAGGCGTTCGGCGCTGGCAGCGTCCTCGTTCAGGCGAAGCACGCCAGGTGCGGCAAACAGGGCACGAAAGGCCTCCCCCACGGCTTGAAAGTCGCCTTCGACCAAAAAGCGTGCGCTCAGGGTAAGTACCAATCCATCGGTTCCTGGCGCGAAGCGAAAACCATGCACCACACGGGGCGGAACGACAATGGCAGCGGGGCCAGAAACCTCACCGCGCCACTCGTCCAACACCAGGTTGGCCGTGCCCTGTTGCAGCCACAACACCTGGTACAAGCCATGGTGCACGTGGGGCTCAATCTCCCAGCGATAGAGGCGGCTTCGCGACTGCACCTCCTCAATGTGGAGCATCTCACCGCCCGGTTCTGCCGCTTCGCCGTAGAGGGCGAAACTGGGCACGCCACTGGCGGGTTTCTCTGCCGCCCGGGTAAGGGTTTTGTGCAGCTTGGCCGATGAGATAGTCACTCGTCTATTTTGAACAAAAAGTACAAGATTTCCTAACACTTTTTGCAGTGCGCACCTGGGCTGCTTTCACTACAGTTGCGCCTGTCCGAATGTCCGTTTCACCCACACCGGAGACAAACATGTTCAGCTTTGACCCCTATTCACCCGCCGTTGATGCGGACCCTTTTCCCTACTACAAACGTTTGCGTGACGAGCAACCCTGCTTCTGGAGCCCCGAGGCGCAGATGTGGGTACTGTCGCGCTATGCCGACATCGTGTCAGCCGGGCAAGACTGGCAAACCTATTCCTCGGCCAGCGGCAACCTGATGACCGAACTGCCTGGCCGTGCGGGTGCCACCCTTGGCAGTTCTGACCCACCGAAGCATGACCGCCTGCGTGGTCTGATCCAGCATGCGTTCATGAAGCGCAACCTGCTGGCCCTGGAAGAGCCGATCCGCGCAGTCGCCAAAGATGTGTTTGCTCAGCTCAAAAACGCCCGGCAGTTTGACTTCAAGGAAGTGTCTTCACAGTTCACGGTGAAGGTGCTGATGGCGGCGCTGGGCCTGCCCATGGGCGATGAAGCCATCGTCGATGAGCAGACCGTGCGCGACAACGCCGTGCTGATGGTGCAGAGCGATTCACGCACCCGCGCCAAGGGCCCTGAACACATCGCGGCCTACAACTGGATGCAGGATTACGCTGCCAAGGTGATCGCCATGCGCCGGGCCGAGCCGCGCAACGACCTGATCAGCAACTTTGCCCTCGCCGAGATCGACGGCGACCGCCTGGATGACCGCGAGGTACTGCTCACCACCACCACATTGATCATGGCCGGTGTCGAGAGTTTGGGCGGCTTCATGATGATGTTCGCCTACAACATGGCAACCTTCCATGACGCACGGCGCGCCGTGGTGGCCAATCCCGAATTGCTGGCAGACGCGATCGAGGAAAGCCTGCGCTTCAACACCTCTGCTCAGCGCTTTCGCCGCCGCCTGATGCGCGATGTGGAACTGCATGGCCAGACCATGAAACAGGGCGACTTTGTCTGCCTGGCCTATGGCTCCGGTAACCGCGACGAACGCCAGTACCCGAACCCCGATGTGTATGACATCACCCGCAAACCACGTGGCCACCTGGGCTTCGGCGGTGGTGTGCATGCCTGCCTGGGAACGGCGATTGCACGCCTGTCGGTGAAGATTGCCTTTGACGAGTTCCACAAGGTGGTGCCCGAGTACACACGTGTGGCAGATCAACTTGCCTGGATGCCTTCGAGCACCTTCCGCAGTCCCTTGGTTTTGGAGCTTGCCGTTTCTTAATTAAACTGCGCACATCCCAAAGCGCTGCACACACGCTGCCAAGTGGATCGGTCCACTGGCAGCTTTTTGAATTATTAGAGACCTGCATATCATGGCAAATATCACTTTCATCGAGGCCAATGGCCAATCCACCACTGTCAATCTGGCCGACGGCTGGAGTTTGATGCAGGGCGCGACCACCAACGGCGTGGACGGCATCCTGGGCGAATGCGGCGGCTCCTGCGCCTGCGCCACTTGCCACTGTTATGTGGACGAAGCCCGCCTGGGCGAGCTGCCCGCCGCGTCCGAAGGCGAACTGGCCATGCTGGAGAACGTGGCCTCCGAGCGCCGCCCCAACAGCCGTCTGGCTTGTCAAATCAAATCCAGTGCCGCGCTGGAAGGCCTGAAGGTCTTGCTGCCCGCCACACAGGAATAAGCCATGTCCCAATCCATCGTCATCATCGGGGCCGGTCAGGCCGGAGTGCAAACCGCCGAAGCCCTGCGTGCAGCTGGCTTTGACGGCAGCATCACCCTGCTGGGCAATGAAGCCCACGGCCCCTACCACCGCCCACCCTTGTCCAAGGCGTGGCTGGCCGGTGAGATGGAGGCGATTCAACTGGTGATGCGCGCGCCAGAGATGCTGGCCAAGAAAAACATCACTCTGCGCACGAACACCGAAGTCAGCGCCATTGACCGTACGGCCAAGACGGTCACACTGGCAGACGGCTCCACCCTGCCCTACACCGGCCTGGTGCTGGCCACCGGCTCCACGCCGCGCATGCTCAGTCTGCCAGGTGCTGATGCCAAGGGCGTGCTGCCACTTCGGTCCCGCGACGATGCCAGCGCCATTGCCGAGCGCATGGCCGCTTGTCTCCAAAAGAACTTGCCCCTGGTGGTGATCGGCGGCGGCTTCATCGGTCTGGAAGTGGCCGCCACCGCCCGCAAGAAGGGTTTGAGTGTGACCGTGCTGGAAGCCGCCCCCCGCCTGCTGGGTAGGGTGCTGGCGCAAAGCCTGTCGGATTGGTATGCCGAGCTCCACCGCAGCCACGGCGCCAAGCTGGTACTGAACGCGCAGATCGCGGCACTGGAGGTCGGTTCCGATGGCTACGTGAGCGGCGTTCTCATGGCCGATGGCAGCGTGCAGGCTGCAGGCCTGGTGGTTGTCGGCATTGGTGTGGCCGCCAACGACCATCTCGCCAAGGCCGCTGGCCTCGAATGCGACCGGGGCATTGTGGTGGACGATTGCTGCCGCACCAGTGACAACTCCATCGTGTCAGCGGGCGACTGTACCGCTCGCCGCCTTTCCGACGGCACGCTTCTGAGGCTGGAGTCTGTTCAAAACGCGACCGAGCAAGGCAAGTCTGCGGCTGCGGCATTGCTGGGCACCGAGCGCCCCTTCACCGCCACACCCTGGTTCTGGAGCGATCAGTACGACAAAAAGCTGCAAATGGCGGGATTGTCGATGGGTGCGGACACCTGGGCGGTGCGCGGCGACATGGCGTCTGGCCCTTTCAGCGTGTACCACTACAAGGGCGAACAACTGCTGGCCGTGGACAGCGTCAACGCCACCAAAGACCATTTACAGGCCCGCAAGCTGCTGGACCTGGGCGTGTCGCCTACCCCTGCGCAAGTGAAGGACTTGGGCTTTGACCTGGCCAATTTGTTGCAGCAATAGTGTGCAGCTGTGGGCAAACCGCCACTGCCCTGCTGTGAACCCACCCTTCAGAAAATGCATGGGCTGACGAGCGCTTTCCTGGGCACAATGCGCCCATGACTTCACTTCCCCTCTCTGGCGTCCGTGTTCTTGATCTTTCCCGCGTCCTCGCAGGCCCCTGGTGCGGCATGGTGCTGGGCGACTTTGGCGCCGAGGTCATCAAGGTCGAGCATCCCTTGCGGGGTGACGACACCCGGGACTGGGGCGTGCGCGTAGGCAAGACCGAAACGCCTTATTTCAACAGCGTGAACCGCAACAAGCGCTCTATCACCTTGGATCTGAAGCTGCCCGAGGCCCAGCAAATTGCACTGGACTTGGCAAAGCAGTGTGACGTGGTCATTCAAAACTTCAAGTACGGCGATGCCGAACGCATGGGCCTCGGGTATGAACAGCTCAAAGCAATCAAAGCAGACATCATTTACTGCTCAATCTCAGGCTATGACCGCACCGGCCCAGAGGCCTCACGCCCCGGTTATGACCTGGTGGTGCAAGGCGAATCCGGCCTGATGGCCTTGAACGGCGAAGCCAGCCAACCCCCTCTTAAGTTCGGCATTGCTGCGGTGGACATGATGACCGGCATGTACGCTGGACAGGCCGTACTGGCCGCCCTGTTTGAGCGCCAGCGCACAGGCCAAGGCCGCCACATCGAGATGGCCTTGTACGACAGCGGCGTGATGATCACCGCCTATTACGGCCTAGAAGCGCTATTGAAGAAGCAGGATCCACCGCGCTTTGGCAATGCCCATCCTTCCATCGTGCCCTACGGCGTGTTTGATGCGGCAGACGGCCCGCTGGTGGTGGCAGTGGGGAATAACCGCCAGTTTGAGCGCTTTTGCCGAGACGTGATCGACCGTGCTGATCTGGCCGACGATGAACGCTTCAAAAGCAACCTGGGGCGAGGTGCAAACCGGGCGTATCTGGTGCCCGAATTGCTGCGCGAGATGAAAAGCCGCCAACGCAGCCAGTTGCTAGAGCGACTGGCTGCAGCGGGCATCCCCTGTGGGGAGGTGCTGGGCCTTCACGAGGCCTTGACCTCTGAGCGCTCAATACGCGGTGGTCTGGTCACTGAGCAGCCCCACCCCGTGGCCGGCAGCACACATGTGATGGCTCCACCTTACCGACTGGACGGTGAGCGCCTGCCGATTCGCCACGCCCCGCCCGTGTTGGGCGAGGGGACGCAGGAAGTTTTGGCAGCGCTTTTGGGTATCAACGCAGAAAAGCAGGCCGAACTCAAGTCGCGCGGCGTGCTCTAAAAGGCCAGGCGCGTCTCAGGCCAATCCGCCAAGCCGCAGCAACAATCCCGCCACGGCGCACGCAGCAATCACTGGGATCACGCCGACCTTGAAGCGGATCAGAGCTACGCCTGCTGCCAGAGCCAGCAAGAGCGCAGCCCAGTCAATTTGCGATACAAAACTGCCGTTTCCGCCCGTCTTACTTGCAATGTGCGCTATAAAGAATAAAGCAAGGCTGGCGATCACCCCCACCACAGCAGCGGTGATGGCAGTTAGCGGCGCGGTGAATTGCAGTTTGCCATGCGTGCTCTCTACCAGCGGGCCACCAGCCAGGATGAAGATGAAGGACGGCAGAAAAGTGAACCAGGTTACGACGGTAGCTGCCAGCGATGCGCCCAGAAACAGCGAGTCTGGCCCCAGCACCTGCTTGGCCCAACCCCCCAGGTAGCCCACAAAGGCCACCACCATGATCAGCGGGCCTGGCGTGGTCTCGCCGAGTGCCAAGCCATCGATCATCTGCGGACCAGTGAGCCAGGCAAACTGCTCCACCGCGCCCTGATACACATAGGGCAGTACTGCATAGGCGCCGCCAAAAGTCAGCAGGGCCGCCTTGGTGAAAAACCAGCCCATCTGCGCCAGCGCGCTGCCCCAACCTTGCGAGGCAACCAGGACCGCCATGGGCACCAACCACAACGCGGCACCCACCACCAAGACCTTGACCAGATGGCTGCGGCTGAACAGGGCATGCGATGGCGTGGGCGTGTTGTCGTCAATCAAGGCGGGGCCATAACCCGCCTTGCCAGCGCCATGACCGCCCCCTACCAAAAACTGTTTGGGTGCATAACGCGAGCCCAGCCAGCCGATGGCAGCGGCAATAAAGACGATGATCGGAAAGGGTACATTCAAGAAGTAGATTGCTACAAAACTGCTAGCTGCAATCATCCACAGGATGGGCGCAGAGGCTGGATTCTTCAGTGTTTTACTGCCGACGCGGTGCACCGCCTGCACGACCAGCGCTGCAACGGCTGGCTTGATGCCGTAAAGCAGGCCCGCCACCCAGGGCACGCCGCCGAACGAGACATAAACCCAGCTCAAGCCAATCAGGATGAAGAGTGACGGCAACACAAACAGCGCCCCCGCCACCACGCCACCTAAAGAGCGGTGCATCAGCCAGCCGATGTAGGTGGCCAACTGTTGTGCCTCTGGGCCGGGCAGCAGCATGCAGTAGTTGAGTGCGTGCAAAAACCGCTGCTCGCTGATCCAGCGCTTTTGCTCGACCAGCTCGCGGTGCATGATGGCAATTTGACCGGCGGGGCCACCGAAGCTGATGAAGCCTAGTCGTAGCCAGAACTTCAGGGCTTCCATGAAAGGGACCGTCACTGGCGCTGATGTGGGTACGTTTTGCAAACCTGGAGCGTTCTGCGCGTCTTGGACAGGTGTGCTCATTGTGGCTTCCAGTTGTGTTGCTCATCAGTGGCGGCGACACGGTCACAGCACCATGCGTAGAGGGCGTCGTACACGGGAATCATCGCGGCCAGCATGCCTGCATCGTCCGCACCGAACAGGCGTGAATAGCCCAGCGACGTGGCCAGCAAGCCTGCGGACTGCGGGGCTAAATCCAGGCAATCGGTGTCAGCGCCCCGCACGATGGTGGCGAGAAGGTCAAGCGCAGGCAGCTTCAAGTCAAACGCTTTCAGTACGGCATCGAAGCTGCACAGTGCGCCGTCGTGCGTGATGGGTGCACCGGGGATGTCGTAGGCCACAGCCTGCAATGCTTTTGCCTGCTCAAACACTTGTGGCGCGGGCACATAGAAAAATTCTGCGTGGGCGTCGACAAAGCGCTTAATCAACCAGGGACAGGCAATGCGGTCAATCTTGGGACGCTCGCGCGTCACCCAACGGGAGGCCGCTTCACCTGTGACACCCAGATCGGGTCGCTTGGTGAGGGCGGGGAGGTCTTGGGAGCGCAGGTCTGCAAGCAGTTCTGCCGGGTCAACCCCAGGCTCGCCACCTTCCATGCCGCCTTGCACATAGCGCGCGTCCCAGCCTTGGGCACGCAGCCATGCGGCAGAGTGCTGGCTCACCTCGTGACCGTACACGCAATAAACCACTGCGGCTTGTGGCTGATGTTGAGCGGCAAACTCAGTCAATTTGTCGGGCTGGCAATAGCGCGCTGTTGGCAGCAGGCGGGGACTCTCCTGAAAGCGCGGCAGGCGACGCAAATCTACCACCAAAGGTGTATCTGGACGACCTAAAAGCTGACGCAATTCGGCAGGAGTGACTGAAAAGTCAGGCGAAGAAAAAACAGGATGGGATTTAACGGTGTCCATGAATGACATTCCACAAAGGGTGGTTGCCAGGACTTGGACGGGACACCGTCTACCCTGAAGGTGCTTCAGGATCCAGGAGGCTGTGTTCCCGGTGCCTGAAGTCTAACCGCATTCAATTTGCGGCGAACCAGCACCGCGTCAGCGGTTGGAGGGAAAAGCAAACACGGCACCCTCACGCACGCCCGCTGACGGCCAGCGCTGGGTGATGGTTTTGCGCTTGGTGTAAAAGCGCACGGCGTCCGGGCCGTAGGCGTGCAGGTCGCCGAACAGGCTGCGCTTCCAGCCGCCAAACGAGTGATAAGCCACGGGCACCGGCAAGGGCACGTTCACACCCACCATGCCGACCTGGATGTTGTCGGTGAAGTAGCGCGCTGCCTCGCCGTCGCGGGTGAAGATGCAGGTGCCGTTGCCGTATTCATGGGCGTCGATCATGTCCATGGCTTCCTGCAGGGTCTTGACGCGCACGATGCCCAGCACAGGACCAAAGATTTCTTCCTGGTAAATCTTCATGCCCGGCTTGACGTTGTCAAACAGACAAGGGCCGAGAAAGTAACCTTCTTCATGGCCCGGAACCTTGACGCCACGGCCGTCCACCAGCAGGGTCGCGCCCTCTTTGACGCCTTGGTCCACATAGCCCTTGACCTTCTCAAAGTGCGGCTTGCTGACCAGCGGGCCCATGTCGCTCTTAGCGTCAGTGCCAGCGCCAACCGTCATCTTGGCCATCTCGACCTTCAGGCCAGCGATCACGGCTTCAGCGGTTTCGTCGCCAATGGCCACCACCAGTGGGATCGCCATGCAGCGTTCGCCGCACGAGCCAAACGCCGCACCCATCAAAGCGCTGACGGCGTTAGGCACGTCGGCATCGGGCATGACCACGGCGTGGTTCTTGGCGCCGCCGAGCGCCTGCACGCGCTTACCGTGCTTGCAGCCTTCCGCGTAGATGTATTCGGCAATGGGGGTGGACCCCACAAAGCTCACAGCCTTGACGCGTGGGTCTTGCAGCAGGGTATCCACGGACTCCTTGTCGCCATTGACCACATTCAACACCCCAGGGGGCAAACCGGCTTCCAGTGCAAGCTCAGCAATGCGCAGGGCGCTGGTCGGGTCGCGCTCAGAGGGCTTCAAGATAAAGCAGTTGCCACAGGCAACGGCCATGGGCCACATCCACAAGGGCACCATGGCCGGGAAGTTGAACGGCGTGATGCCTGCGGTGACGCCCAGTGCCTGGAACTCGCTCCAACTGTCGATGGCCGGGCCCACGTTCTTGCTGTGCTCGCCTTTGAGCAATTCGGGTGCATAGGATGCGTATTCGACGTTCTCAATACCGCGCTGCAACTCACCCAAGGCATCGCTGAGCACTTTGCCGTGCTCGGCGGTGATCATGGCGCATAGTTCGTCGGCATGCTGCTCCAGAAGAACCTGAGATTGCTCATGACGCGGGCGCGCTTGAGCGGCGGGGTGTTGCGCCAAGCTGGGAACGCCGCTTGGGCGCTGGCGATGGCCAGTTCTACCGTGGCTTTGTCGGCCAGCAGCACGCGGCTTTCGGCCTTGCCGGTGGCAGGGTTGAAAACGTCCTGGCTGCGGCTGCCGCCTGCAACACGTTTGCCGTCGATAAGGTGACCAAGAACAGGAGAGGTCATAGTTTCAGATTTCCAGGTGAATAAAACGGAGATTACAGGAATGGAAGGGGCAAGCGCATTTAGACCGATCGGCGCCAATCCCGAATGACAGAGAACACCAATTGCAAACCAAGCACACCCACAACGCCTGCGGCGCACCGACTGAACCAACTGCCACTTTTGGTGTAGAGAGCTTGCAAACGACGCTGCCCAAAAAGATACGCCAGAAAGAAGTGCCAGGCCAAGGCATTGAGAACAGCTACCACTCCGGCTGCAATCTGAATTATCAAGTCAGGATTTGCGGGCAAGGCGGTGGAAAAAACGCTGGCAAAAACAGCACAGCCTTGGGGTTGGTGAAGTTGGTCATCAAACCCAAGCGGTAAGCTGCTGATGCAGAAAGCACTGGCGCCTGCGCAGACACCTTGCCCGTTTGGGTGGAGCTTCTCCACAGACGCACCGCCACATGCAGCAAGTAAAGCCCACCAACCAGTTGAAGAACGCGCTGCATGTCTGGGAACGCGGTGAATACCGTGTGCAAACCCAGTACGGCGGCGCTTGCCCAGACCAACGTGGCAGTACAAATTCCAAGCACTGCCCACCGCACGCTTCGTGTCTGGCCGCTTGCTGCCATTTGCGAAACCAACAGTGTATTGACGCCAGGGCTCAGCATGACCGCCATGTGCAGCGCCCAAACGGTGAACAGCGCAGGAATCATCATGCAGTCGCTTGAATGGCCTCGCCCAAGGCGTTGATCAGGCGGTCTATTTGATCCTTCTCGCTGATGAACGGCGGTGCGAGCTGGATGGTGTCACCACCGTAGCGCACGTAAAAGCCTTTCTTCCAGCAGGCCATGGCGATCTCGTAGGGGCGCTTGGCTGGTTCACCCGGGACGGGCGCAATGGTGAAGCCTGCGGCAAGGCCATAGTTACGGATATCCGTCACATGCTTGGTGCCCTTCAGGCTGTGCACTGCATTCTCAAAGTACGGCGCCAGCGCCTTCACTCGGCCAATCATGTCTTCCTTGACCAGCACATCCAGTGCGGCAATGCCCGCTGCGCAAGCAACGGGATGTGCGGAGTAGGTATAGCCGTGGGCAAATTCGAGCATGTAGTCCGGGCCACCGACCTCGGTGAGGGTGCTGTAAATCTCCTTGCTAACCATGACAGCGCCCGTGGGTTGGGCACCGTTACTGATCTGCTTGGCAAAGTTGGCCATGTCTGGCGTCACGCCAAAGGCTTCGGCACCACTGTAGGCACCCGCGCGGCCAAAGCCGGTGATGACCTCGTCAAAAATCAGCAGGATGTTGTTGGCTGTGCAAATGTCACGCAGGCGCTTCAAATAGCCTTTGGGCGGGATGATGACGCCCGCAGAACCGGAGAAGGGCTCGACGATGACGGCGGCAATGTTGGAGGCATCGTGCAGCGCAATCATGTCCAGCAGGCGGTCGGCCAGATCAGCACCGTTGTCTGGCTCTCCTCGGCTGAAGGCATTGCCCGGCAGCATGGTGTGGGGCATGTGGTCAGCGGAGATACCTTCGCCAAAGGTCTTGCGGTTGCCAGCAATACCCCCGACAGAGATTCCGCCAAAGTTGACGCCGTGGTAACCCTTTTCGCGACCAATCAAGCGGGTCTTGCTGGCTTGCCCCTTGGCACGCCAGTAGGCACGGGCCATTTTGAGCGAGGTGTCTGCGCATTCGCTGCCAGAGCTGGTGAAGAACACATAGTCCAGGCCAGCAGGCGTGAGTTCTTTCAGCTTGTTGGCCAGCTCAAACGACAAAGGGTGGCCAAACTGAAACGCAGGCGAGTAGTCAAGCTTGGCGATCTGGCGGCTCACGGCTTCTGTGATTTCTGGGCGTCCATGGCCTAAACCACAGCACCACAGACCAGAAAGACCATCAAAAATCTTGCGGCCATCGCTGTCGGTGTAGTAGGCGCCCTTGCCTTCGACGATCAGACGCGGATCGGCCTTGAAGCTGCGGTTGGCGGTAAAGGGCATCCAGTGCGCATCGAGCCAGGCGGCGTCGGTGCGGGGTGGAGTGGCGGGGGAAGGAGCGGTCACAGTGGTCATGGTTTTGCCTCTCGCGAATGCAGTATGGAGAGCGCGATTGTTGGGCCTGCGTATACTTTGATAAATGAAACAGTTTCAATGTTTACTTAGCTGTTTATGAAAGTAAATAGCACCACCGAATCCGTCGCCAAAACCGGCACCCGCCGTGCGCTGCTGGGGCAGTTGAGCGACATGGACTTGCGACTGCTCAAGGTGTTCAAAAGCGTAGCCGACTGCGGCGGGATGGCGGCAGCCGAGATGGAGCTGAACATTGGCACTTCTACCGTCAGCCGCCACATCAAAGATCTGGAGACCCGTCTAGGGCTGCGTCTGTGCCGTCGTGGCCGTGGTGGTTTTGCGCTGACCACCGAGGGCCAGCGGGTGTACGACGAAACCCTGCGTCTGCTGGCCGCCGTGGACGGCTTTCGCAGCAGCCTAGACGACATCCACCAGCGCATGGGCGGGCGGCTGGAACTGGCACTGTTTGACAAGACCGCCAGCAACCCCGACGCCAAAATCCACGATGCGATTGCACGCTTTACCGAACTCGCGCCCGAGGTGGAGCTGAATCTGAACGTGGCCTCCAGCAACGCGATCGTGCAGGGCTTGATGGATGGCAGCTATGCGGTGGGCGTGATCCCGGTGCACCGCAACGTGCAAACCCTGAGCTACACGCCGCTGTTTACCGAAGTGATGCGCTTGTACTGCGGCAACCGGCATGTGCTGTTTGGGGCGGCTTCTGAGCCGCAAGCTTGGGCCGACTTACGCGACCACCATTTCGCAGGCCTGGGCTACAACTCGCCCAACATGGAGTTCAGCCACCAGGCAAAATTGCAGCGCCGCGCCACCGCTTTTGATCAGGAGGCGATTGCCACGCTGGTGCTGTCGGGCAAGTACCTGGGCTTTTTGCCCGACCACTACGCCGAAGCCTTCGAACGCAGGGGCCTGATCCGCCCGCTGCAAAGCCCGCTGTTTCGCTACGACTGTACGTTTGTCTCGGTGCTGCGCAGTTCACCCGCGCCGTCCAGAGCGGCGCTGGCGTTTCAGCAGTGTTTGGTGGAGGCGCACATTACCCGCGGCCCCCCGCTCCTTGCCCTTCCGCCGCCCCCCGTTGCGTCTCGTCGGCTTGCCGCCTGTGGTCGCTTTCCCCTTGCCCCTCCTTCCCGCCCGCGCTTCCGGCGCCTCCCCCCCTTTGCTTGTGGCGCCCCCCGGTCGCTTCCGGCGCGCGCCCCCCCCCCCCGGCCCCGCCGCCTGGATGCGCAGGCCGTTTTTTTCGGCCAAGACTTCAAAATCTTTGAAAGTACCTACGCGAATATTCGGTGTGTCGTACCACTGGTAGGGCAAACGCTTGGTCACGGGCATGCGCCCCATCAGGACCGACAGGCGGTTTGGCCAGTGGGCAAAGTTAGGGAAGGCAACGATGCCAGTGCGTCCTACACGAGCCGTCTCACGCAACATGGTTTCAGCATTGCGCAGGTGTTGCAGTGTGTCGATCTGCAGCACAACGTCGAAGGAGGCATCGTCAAAGACGGCCAGGCCTTCATCCAGATTGAGCTGGATCACATTGACACCGCGTTTGACGCAGGCTTGGACATTGGCGTCGTCCAGTTCGATGCCGTAGCCTGTGCAGCCACGTTCTTTTTGCAACAAGGCGAGCAGGGCACCGTCGCCACAACCCAGGTCAAGCACACGTGACCCGGTTGGAACCAGACGGGCAATGGATTGGTGGGTCAAGTTCGTCATGCGGGAACCCCTTCAAAGTACGAACGCACCACATTCAAGTAGCGGGCATCGTCCAGCAAAAAGGCGTCATGCCCGTGGGGCGCATCGATCTCGGCATAGCTCACATCGCGGTGGTTGTCGAGCAGGGCCTTGACGATTTCGCGGCTGCGCGCCGGAGAAAACCGCCAATCGGTGCTGAAGCTCACCAGCAAAAACTTGGCCGTGGCACGCGCAAAAGCAGCACTCAACTTGCCGTCAAATGCCTTGGCCGGATCGAAGTAATCCAGCGCCCGGGTGATCAGCAAGTAAGTATTGGCGTCAAAGTACTCGCTGAACTTGTCGCCCTGGTAGCGCAGATAGCTCTCAATCTGGAACTCCACGTCCTGCGTGGAATATTTCAGATCCATCCCGTCACGCAACTGTCTTCCGAACTTTTCGTTCATCACATCGTCACTCAGGTACGTGATGTGGCCAATCATGCGGGCAATGCGCAGGCCGCGCTTTGGGACCACTCCATATTCGTAAAAATGTCCCCCGTGAAAGTCGGGATCCGTCACGATGGCGCGGCGGGCTACTTCGTTGAAGGCGATGTTCTCTGCGTTGAGATTGGGGGCGCTGGCTACCACCACGGCGTGCCGCATCCGCTCTGGAAACTGTAGCGTCCAACTCAATGCCTGCATGCCACCAAGACTTCCCCCCATCACTGCCGCCAGGGTCTGTATGCCCAGCACATCCAGCAGCCGCGCTTGCGCGTTGACCCAGTCCTCGACCGTGACCACGGGGAAGTCGGCGCCATACACCTTGCCCGTGTCAGGGTGAATATGCATGGGGCCCGTGGAGCCAAAGCAAGAGCCCAGGTTGTTGATGCCAATGACGAAGAAACGGTTGGTATCCACCGGCTTACCCGGGCCAATCATGTTGTCCCACCAGCCTTCACTTTTCTCCTTGTCTGGATAGACACCGGCGACATGATGTGACGCATTCAAAGCATGGCAAATCAGCACCGCGTTCGACTTGTCTGCATTGAGCTTGCCATAGGTTTCATACGCCAGGGTATAGGCACGGATCGATGCACCGCTTTGCAAAGCAAGCGGCTCCTCAAAGGTATGAAACTGCGGTAGGGCGATCAAGGTCATGGAAACAAAAAACCCGGCAACGCTAAAAACGGGGCCGGGTGTTTGCCAGTGTCTTTAGCGGAATTTAATTACGCGCCCGCAAGCGATCAGCAAATCGGCGCACCCACAGTATAGCGCTGAGTGGACGGTTCGGTGGAATGGCCCATGGCGCCTGCCTATACTCAGTATGCTGCCCTCAGCACGCAGCCCAACTCAGCGCATATTGCGCTTATTTTTCAAGGTTTTGCCCATGCAGGTTTTTCGCCGTGCGCTGATTTCTGTCTTGCTTTTGTTGGCGGGACTGCTTTTGTTGAACGCTTGCGGCCCAGGCGAGGCATCCAGTACCTCGACCACCGTGCCCAAGATCACAACGCAACCCAGTTCCAGCACTTCCGTCGGAACGACGCCCACAGCGTTTAAGGTCGCCGCCACGGGAGGGAGTTTGAGCTATCAGTGGTACCGTGACGGTTCCGCCATCGCGGGTGCAACAGCAGCCAGCTACTCGACGATGACCGCTGGTGTGTATTACGTGGTGGTCAGCAACAGCCTGGGAAAAGTCAACAGCGATGACGCGACGCTCACAATTTTGGTCGATCCCGTCATTGCGGAGCAACCGCAAGCCGTCTCAATCACCAACGGAAAAAGCGGCATGCTATCCGTGGTGGCGACGGGCTCTGGTCTCTCTTACCAATGGTTTCGCAACAGTGTTGGCGTATCTGGTGCAACCAATGCCAGCCTGAAAGTGATTGCCGCTGACAGCTACTACGTGGTGGTGTCCAGCTCGCGCCCGGGTGCCAAGTCAGTGACCAGCAGTTCCATCAATGTGACGCTGAGCAGTACACCGGTAGCACCCAGCATGATGACTTCGCCGACATCCAAGGTGGCCACTGCAGGCGGTGCAAGCAGTTTCTCGGTGAACGCCACTGGAACGGATTTGACCTACCAGTGGTTTAAGGACGGTATCGCCATCGCTGGCGCAACCAGCCCCAGTCATGCGATCGATCCGGTTGCATCGGTAAACGGGGGCAGCTATCACGCGGTCGTTACCAACACGCAGGGCTTTGTGGCAAGCGCGCCCGCTACCCTCACCGTCACTATGGTTGATAGCGGCAGCAACAAGGCCCTGGTGGTTGCGGCAGCGAATGCCTTTCTGGATTTGCTGAACAGCAGCCAAAAACTCGCCGGAACCTCGCCGCTAGACAGCTCTACCGTGTTGTTTGGCAATGCCCAAACCAATGCGGTGGCCTGGTCCCATTTACCGGGCAGCCGCCACGGTTTGCGCTTGAACACGGCAGCGCTGTCTGCCACCCAACTGAACGCAGCCAATGCGCTGATTGGTGCGGCATTGAGTTCTGCAGGGGCGACCCAAGTTTCCGAAATTCGCGTCACGGACGACGTCATTGCCAATGCCATGCCCACATCTGGCACAGGGGCCGGACTCTATTCCATCGCATTCATTGGGCAACCCTCACTGACCCAGCCCTGGACGCTGCAATTGACAGGACATCAACTAACCCACAATATCACTTACAACGCAACGTGGGTCAGTTCGACTCCCATGTACCTGGGGGCTCAGCCGCCGAACTGGACCTTTGGCAGCAGCGGCAGCTACCTCTTGAACAATGCAAGCACTGGCACTCAGCATGCACCGATGGAGACGCAACGTCTGGCCGTGTCCGCACTCGCAACAGCGGTGCAATCCAGCACGGTGACGGCAGCGGCTGCCAAGTTGAGCGTAAACATGACCGACCTGATGTTTGCCCCTACGGCACTGGGCGATGCCCGGTTCAAGGCACTGGCTTACCCCACAGGAACAATAGGGCGTGGTGTGCTTTACAACAGCTTAAGCAGCAGCCAGCAAGCCGCCGTCAAAAGCATGATCGAAGCCTGGGTCAAAACCCAGGCAGCTGACGTGGCCGACAGCTTGTTGACCGCTTACGAAGCCGACAGCGCATTGGCGGGGACGTATGTGGCCTATTCCCCAGGGGGCGGTGGCACTGCGGACTTTAGCGCATACCCCAATGCCAGTGCGCTGCCGTTAGCGTCTGCAAACTCCTATATACGCATTGATGGTCCGAGGGTATGGATTGAATTCCTGGTCAAAGCTGACAGCTCGCAGACGGGCTTTCTGGCCAATACGGTTTACTACCAAAGCGTCTGGCGGGACAAACAAGCTGATTACGGCGGTCAGTACTGATTTGGTGCGCCTCTTCCTTGGCACGATTCTGGCGCGATTTTTGCTTGATTTTGGTGCGCTGGTGAGTTTATTCACCACATTGCACCAACAGCAATCATTTCTATTGATGAGGTTTATATGGAAGCACTAAAACAGGGCGCTGACGCCTTGTTCATTCTGCTGGGCGGCATCATGGTGCTCGCCATGCATGCGGGTTTTGCCTTTCTGGAACTGGGCACCGTTCGCAAGAAGAATCAGGTCAATGCCCTGGTCAAGATACTGGTGGACTTCTCGGTCTCCACCGTCGTCTATTTCATGGTGGGCTACGGAGTTGCCTATGGCACCAGCTTTTTCGTTGGCGCCGAGGAACTGGCAGCCAAGAACGGCTATGAACTGGTCAAGTTCTTCTTCTTGCTCACATTTGCCGCGGCCATCCCCGCCATCATCTCGGGCGGCATTGCTGAGCGAGCCAAGTTTTGGCCCCAACTCATAGCCACAGCTGTGATTGTGGGTTTTGTCTATCCGTTTTTCGAGGGCATCGCCTGGAACCAGCACTTCGGCATCCAGGCCTGGATCAAGGCCACCACGGGAGAAGAATTCCATGACTTCGCTGGCTCAGTTGTCGTGCACGCGGTCGGGGGCTGGATTGCCTTGCCTGCCGTCATGTTTCTGGGTGCGCGTTACAACCGGTACCGCAAGGATGGCTCTCTATCGGCCCACCCACCCTCCAACATCCCATTTCTTGCGCTGGGCGCCTGGATTCTGTGCGTCGGCTGGTTTGGCTTCAACGTGATGAGTGCGCAGACGCTGGACAAGATTTCGGGTTTGGTCGCAGTCAACTCCCTGATGGCCATGGTGGGCGGCACGCTCGTTGCGCTCGTCATGGGAAAGAATGACCCTGGCTTTGTGCACAACGGTCCCCTGGCGGGCTTGGTCGCCGTTTGTGCGGGCTCAGACCTGATGCATCCACTGGGCGCGTTGGTGGTCGGTGGTATCGCTGGCGCCATTTTTGTTGTCATGTTCACGTTGACCCAGAACAAATGGAAGATAGATGACGTGTTGGGCGTCTGGCCATTGCACGGATTGTGCGGAACCTGGGGCGGGATTGCTGCTGGAATCTTTGGCAGCAAGGCTTTCGGCGGCATGGGTGGCGTGTCATTAAGTGCCCAATTGATCGGTACAGCCTTAGGGGTTGCCTGGGCGGTTTTAGGTAGCATGGTCGTTTATGGTGGTATCAAGGCGTTGATGGGCTTGAAACTTTCAGCTGAAGAAGAATATGACGGTGCTGACCTGAGTATTCACAAGATCGGCGCTACGCCAGACCGTGAAGCTAGCTGGTAGATATCTCATAAAGCGTGGTGGAATAACACCACAGATGCCTATTGGAATTGAGTTTCGGGGAATTTCGCGCATAATGAGTTAGCGTGGGTTTAATTTATCCGCGCGTAGTTTGCGGTGATTAGGTCGGTTTCGCGTCTCTCAAAGTTTGTGTTGGTATGCGTTTTCGGGACTCCATCGCTTTTTAATGGTCTTATTAGGAGTCCCTTCATGGGCAACAAACTGTACGTTGGCAACCTGCCGTACTCTGTGCGCGACAGCGATCTTGAACAGGCTTTCGGCCAGTTCGGTACTGTTACCAGCGCGAAAGTGATGATGGAGCGTGATACCGGTCGCTCAAAGGGCTTCGGCTTTGTGGAAATGGGCAGTGATCCAGAAGCACAAGCAGCCATCAACGGCATGAATGGTCAGCCTTTGGGCGGTCGCAGCGTTGTTGTTAACGAAGCACGTCCCATGGAAGCACGCCCCCCCCGGACAGGTGGCGGTGGCTTCGGCGGCGGTGGTGGCGGTTTTGGCGGCGGTCGCCGTGAAGGCGGCGGTGGTGGCGGTGGTGGCGGTTGGCGGTGGTCGCAGCGGTGGCGGCGGCTTCGGCGGCGGTTCGGATGGCGGCTTCCGTAGCCCCTACGGTTCAGGCCCCCGTGGTGGTGGCGGCGGTGGTCGCAGCGGTGGCGGCGGTGGTTATGGCGGCGGCAACGGCGGCGGCTACTGATCGGCAAGTCAAGCTCTGATTGATTGAAAAAGGCTCCAGATGGAGCCTTTTTGTTTTTTGGCTTCCTGTTGTTCGTCAGTCGCGCTGCGCTTCACGGTGTTTACGAGGCCGTCGGGCAAACAGTCGATCGAACCAGGCGTTAGGAATCAGGCGCAGCACTTTAGCCACGATGCCCATCTGCCATGGAATAACGCGGTAGCTGGTCTGTGACTGGATGGCTGCAAAGGCCTTGGCCGCAAATTCTTGAGGCTGCAACAGAAAAGGCATGCTGTAACGGTTCTTGCTGGTCAAGGGAGTCGCTACATAGCCTGGCAGCAGAGTCACGACCTTGACGCCGCTGGACCGCAGTTCGCCACGCAGCGATTCACAGTAGCTGATGACGGCGGCTTTGCTTGCGCTGTACGCACCGTGCCCAGGCAATCCCCGTATACCGCCCACACTGGCAATGCCTACCAACGTACCGTACCCGCGTTTTTGCATGGCTCCCACGAAGGGATGAAACGTCGCCATCATGCCAACGTTATTGGTGGCGAACACCCGGGCCATGACGTTCACGTCAGACTGCACGGCCGTGTCGATTCCAACGCTAATACCTGCATTGGCGATCACCACATCAGGTAAGCCCTGTGATGCCAGGCATTCGGTCCCCATACGTACCATAGCGTCTGTGTCGCACACATCAGAACTATAAATTTGATAGCGAAAAGTATCCATTCCTTGTGCCGTGGCCCAGGTTTCTATATCTGAAACTCGACGTGCCACCAACGCCAATCGATAACCCGCCTCGTAAAACCGCCATGCCAGCGCCTGACCGATCCCACTGGATGCGCCTGTGATCAACACCAGGGGCTGTGAGGTAGGGTTCATGGTCATGAGGCCATCCGCTTCAAGGCTTGCTGGGTGCCAAAACACCGCGCACGCGGCCTCGGAGTTCCATCACGCGGTGAATGTTGTCGTAGTTCATGGCGTCACCGGTAAAACGGTCGTTTCCACGGGTCAACTCTACGGGTTTCGGCGTGGTGATTTGCTCTGTGTCCATGATGACATGCAGGAATTCGCTGCGAAGCTCAACACGTGGCACCAGCTTCCCATCGTCATCACGATGCGCATCGCGCACCACATGGGCATTGCCAAAGAACTGTACTTCGGAGCCGTCCCCGTTCGATAGGGCCTTTTGCGCCGTGATCACCGTCAATTGGCCTTCCTTGCTGTACGAATGCATGCGAACTTGGTCAATTTCCAGAGTGTCAGTATCCGGGTAATGGCGAATTTCACTGCCAGCCAACTCGCTTTTCAACGCACCATTGGCCTCAAAGCTTTGCACTTTGAAGCGACGCATGAAATAGTCCGCGTCGTGGGTTGGAAGGCTTTCAACGCCTGGAGCCAGTGGTGCAGGGGTCACGCGCAACAGCCAGTAGCTGCCCATGGCCAAAACGCCCATCAGGATCACCGGTAAGTAGATGGACAGGCGATCCAGCAAATACCTGAATGAATACAAAGAGGCTGGCATCGTGTGAAAGCCGTCTAACGGCGGTCCGTGCTCAGTTGCCTGTCGGCCAGCAGACTTGCATAACGACCGCTGGCAATCAGGAGCAGATCGCAGCATTCACGCACAGCGCCTTCGCCGCCTCTCAGGCAGGTGGTGTAGTGTGCAACGGCTTTGACCTCTACATGGGCATTGGCCGGTGCACAGGCGAAATGGCAAGCTTGCATCACCGGCAGGTCAGGCCAGTCATCACCCATCGCGGCAGCCTGTGACCATTGCAGCCCCAGGACGGCCAACGTTTTCTCGGCCACGGGCAATTTGTCTTCAACGCCAAAATGCACATGGGTCATGCCAAGCGCTTCCAGTCGCTTGCGCAGCGGGGCAGAATCCCGACCGGTGATGACCACTGGGACAATGCCCGCCTTTTGCAGCAGCTTGAGCCCCTGACCATCCAGCACATGAAAACGTTTCAAGGTTTCACCGGATTCTGAGAAATACAGTCCCCCATCCGTCATCACGCCGTCCACATCCACGAACACGACACGAATGCCTTGGGCTTTAAGCAGCGTTTCGGGTGGAAAAATAAGTGTGGGTGTCATCGCGTCAGATCACTTTGGCACGCATCAAGTCATTGCTGTTCAGCGCGCCACACAGAGCACCATCCCCATCAACCACCAGCACGCTGGTGATCCGGTGTTTCTCCATCAAGTCTGCTGCCTCCACGGCAAGGGCATCGGCCTTCATCGTACGTGGCATTGGGTGCATGACCTCAGCAGCCGTGGCCTGGCGCAGATCCAGGCCTTTTTCAACCAGCCGACGCAAATCACCATCCGTAAAGATGCCCAGCACTCGTCGGTTGGTGTCGACCACCGCCGTCGCACCCAGGCCCTTGCGGCTCATTTCATGCATCAAGTCACCAAAACTTGCATCGCGTACAACGGCAGGAACGTCGTCACCGGTGCGCATGACATCACTGACCAGAGTAAGGAGCTTGCGGCCCAATGCACCTCCGGGGTGAGAGCGGGCAAAGTCATCGGCCTTAAAGCCTCTGGCGTCAAGCAAGGCCACAGCCAGAGCATCTCCCAATGCCATTTGGGCAGTGGTACTCGCAGTAGGGGCCAGGTTGTGTGGACAGGCTTCTTTTTCGACTCCACTGTCAAGCACCACATCGGCATACTTGGCCAGGGTGGACTGAAGACCGCCAGTCATCGCGACCAAGGGCGCACCCAAGCGCTTCAGGACAGGAAGCAAGGTGGTCAATTCGTTTGATTCACCGCTATTGGAGATAGCCAGCACCACATCAATGGGTTTGATCATGCCCAGGTCGCCATGGCTGGCTTCAGCGGCATGCACAAACATGGCTGCAGTGCCTGTAGAAGCCAGCGTCGCGGCAATCTTGCGGCCCACGTGACCGCTCTTGCCCATGCCCATTACCACCACACGCCCACGCACCTGCAACATGAGCCTGATCGCCTGCGTAAAACCTTCTCCTAACCGGGCCCTCAAACCAGCCACGGCCATCGCCTCGATATCCAGCGTCTGGCGTGCCATCTGCAAGGCACGTTCAGCGTCCAGTGGTTTGGTGGGTTCGGTGCTGGCAGTCATTCCAGGTATTTTATCGGCCAAGGGTCAACGTCATCACAACTGCGCACCTGACTTGCTAGGATCAGGGAATGCGCTACCCCGATTTCCCATGAGTTCGCTTGAACTGACCTTGCTGTACCTGCTGGCCGCTGTAATGGGGGTGGTCGCGTGTCGCAAGCTGAATCTGCCCCCTATGCTCGGCTATCTGGTGGTGGGTGTACTGATTGGCCCCAACGCACTGGCTTTGACCCAAAGCACAGTAGACATGGCGCACCTGGGTGAATTCGGGGTTGTTTTCCTGATGTTCGTGATCGGACTGGAATTCAACCTTCCTAAACTGCGCTCCATGCGAAAGCACGTGTTTGGCCTGGGCTTGTTTCAGGTCGTCCTGACCATTGTGCTGGCCACGGTCGGCGCCTTGATGCTCTCGTCCGTGTTGCCATCGTCCTGGCAATGGAACTGGCAGACTTCGGTCGCATTGTCTGGCGCATTGGCCATGAGCAGCACTGCGATTGTGGTGAAGTTGATGTCTGATCGGCTTGAGCTTGAGAGCGAGCACGGCAAGCGGGTCATGGGTGTGCTGCTGTTCCAGGATCTGGCCGTGGTTCCGTTGCTGGTGTTGATTCCAGCCCTGGGTTCACGACCTGAGCATTTGCTGACTGAGCTGACATTGGCGGGCTTGAAAGCCACCTTCTTGATTGCTGTGTTGCTGGTCGGCGGCCAGCGCGTAATGCGGTGGTGGCTCACTATCGTTGTGCGACGCAAGAGCGAAGAACTCTTTGTCCTTAACCTCCTCCTCACCACTCTCGGTTTGGCTTGGTTGACGGAACTCGCGGGCTTGAGTCTGGCGCTGGGTGCTTTTCTGGCAGGCATGTTGATTTCGGAGACTGAGTTCAAGCACCAGGTTGAAACCGACATCCGACCATTTCATGATGTGTTGCTGGGACTGTTTTTCATCACAATTGGCATGAAGCTTGACTGGCGTTTGGTGCTGGAGCGTTGGCAACTTGTGTTATTCCTCACCACCATACCCGTTCTGCTCAAACTCATACTGGTGGCAGCGCTGTCGCGCTTACTGGGGGGTAGCTCAGGTGTGTCCTTGCGTACCGGCCTGTATTTGGCTCAGGCAGGCGAGTTTGGTTTCGTGCTTTTAACCCTCGCTGAAGCCCACCATCTCGTGCCACCTGCGTTGTTGAACCCGATTTTGGCCAGCATGGTGCTCTCAATGCTGGCAGCGCCCTTCATGGTGATGTACAGCAACATGATCGTCATGAAGCTGATTGCTAGCGAATGGATGCAACAGTCTCTGCAGATGACCAACATCGCCAGAAAATCCATTAACACCAGCCAACATGTGATCATCTGCGGCTACGGTCGCTGCGGACAAAACATGGCGCGAATGCTGGAACGCGAAGGCATTCCTTACATGGCGCTGGACCTCGATCCTGACCGAGTACATCAGGCAGCAGCAGCGGGTGACTCTGTGGTTTTTGGTGATGCAGCACGCCTTCAAGCATTGATGGCGGCTGGATTGGCGCGCGCCAGCGCCGTGGTGATTACTTACATGGATGTACCCGGCGCGCTCAAGGCCCTGGCAAGCATCCGGGCCCATGCGCCACAAGTGCCAGTGATTGTGCGTACTCAGGATGACCATGACCTCGAGAAGCTGCAGCAGGCTGGTGCCACCGAGGTGGTGCCAGAATCAATTGAAGGCTCACTGATGCTGGCCAGCCACGCACTTGCCCTGGTGGGGGTACCCATGCGGCGCGTAATCCGGGTGGTGCAGGACCAGCGAAACGCGCGCTACAGCCTGCTACGCGGGTATTTCCATGGCAGCGATGACGACGATATCAACGAGCTTGACCATGAAAGGCTGCGTAGCATCACGCTACCGCTGGCTGGCCGGATTCTGGGCAAGCCACTTGGCGAGTTGGCTCTACCTTCGCTGGGGGTTCAGGTCGTTAGCTTGCGGCAAAAAGGTGGCAAAACCACGGTACCCGATGCAAGCACACTGCTGAACAGTGGAGACACGCTGGTTTTGTCTGGTAAGCCAGAAGCACTTGCCTTGGCGGAACAAAGACTGCTTGGATCTGGCAGGTTTTGAGGTCAGCTGACCTCTCCGTACTGCGTTCCCCCCAGCGCCCGAGGGTCAGTCTCAGGAAAATCAGCAGATCCGAGTTCCTGGTATACAGGTTTATCTGGCCGCCGTGGGGGAGGTGGTGTCGCGCTTAAAGGTGGAGGAATCCTCGCCTCTGCCCTGGGCCTCAGCAAAGAAGCTTGGTCAGTCATGCGCCAGTAAACCGCAATGACGCGCATTCCCCGAAGTGACATGGCCCTGTGAGCAACGGCGGCTTCCATGCTGGAAAGACCCTCACGGTCAGGGGCTACCAGATTAAGCATGTCAATCATCACAACAAACTGGGTGGATTCACGATCCACCGTCAGTACCTTGAATTTGTAATGGGAAGACAAAACCCCCACCGTCGCCATGCATTCGCGCACCACATCGTGCAAATATTCACGGTGCAGTGCACGCTGAGCCTTGCGCCTGGCAACGTCATCAGGCGAATTCGACCGTCCCTCGGCAGAGCGCCGCCGGGCGCTGGAAGACGATGACGCCTTGGGCGACTTGAATAGCGGTTTGGAAAAAAGCCGCTCGAACCAGGACATGCGTACCCCATTGACCAGACAATGTCGTTCAGTATAGAGGGTTGACGCTTACCGGGCTAGCGGAACAATGCTTACTTGCCAATGCAGAACTCAGAAAAAATCACGCCAAGCAGATCGTCCGAGCCAAACTCACCGGTGATCTGATTAAGGGCATTCTGGGCCAGCCGCAATTCTTCAGCCAACAGGTCCAGCGCCGGGCGGGAGGCAGCCAGCGTATCCAGGGCTTGCGTCACATGGGCATCCACCAACTTGAGAGCCTGAACATGGCGTTCGCGTGCCAGGTACACCCCTTCCGGATGCGCTCGCCAGCCACCCACCTCCAGCAGGCGCTGGCGCAGCACATGCAGGCCATCACCTCGTTTGGCAGACAGCGCTATGCCCGTCTTGTGCAGTCCACAGTCAGATGCCGCGTCCAGCTTGTTCCAGACATCAATGACTGGCACGCTCTTGGGCAACTTCCCTGCAAGGATTTGGGCAATTTGCTGATCCGCAGACTGGTATTCAATTGATTCAGAACGCGTCAGGTCATGCAGGAAGAGCACGGCGTCAGCGGATTCGATTTGTGCCCAGGCGCGAGCAATGCCAATCGTCTCGACCTCATCCTCGCTGTCGCGCAAGCCTGCTGTGTCGACCACGTGCAAAGGAACGCCTTCAATCTGGATCGTCTGCGACACCACATCGCGCGTCGTGCCCGGAATCGGTGTGACAATAGCCAGTTCTGCACCTGCCAGGGCGTTTAACAGCGAACTCTTGCCAGCATTGGGCTGGCCAGCGATCACTACCTTCAAGCCCTCACGCAGCAAGGCACCTTGGCTGGTGCGCATCAAAACCCGGGTAAGTTGCTGCTGCAAGCGTTCCAACTGGCCAACTGCGTCGGCCTGCTGCAGGAAATCGATGTCTTCTTCGGGAAAATCCAGACTCGCTTCGACCAACATCCGCAGGTGAACCAAGGCCTGGCGCAGGGTTTCAATTTCTTTGGAAAACTCTCCGGTCAGAGAGCGGGTTGCACTGCGTGCTGCGGCCTCAGTGCTGGCGTCAATCAAGTCGGCGATCGCTTCAGCTTGGGCCAAGTCGATCTTGCCATTCAGGAAAGCACGTTCGGTGAACTCACCCGGTCGGGCCAGGCGAATGCCCATACTTTGACCCGCTTGCAGACAACGCGCCAGCAGCAGCTGCATGACCACCGGGCCGCCGTGCGCCTGCAGTTCCAGCACCTCTTCGCCGGTGTAGGAATGGGGAGAGGGAAAGTGCAAGGCCAAGCCCTGGTCAATCGCGGAGCCGTCAGCTGCGAAAAATTTCAGGTACGTTGCCTCGCGTGGTGCCAAAGGACGACGGCACAGCGCGTCGATCAAGGGCGTCAACCCGTGCCCTGACACCCGCACAATGCCCACCGCTCCCCGCCCAGAGGCGGTCGCGACAGCGGCAATAGGGGTAGATGCGAAGGTAATCAGAACTTGGGCAAATTGAACTGGGGCGGCACGCCCATGCGGGTGTTGATAAGCCATTGCTGGGCAATGGACAACACGTTGTTGGTGATCCAGTACAGCACCAGCCCAGAGGGGAAGAAGAAGAACATCACGCTGAACGCCAGCGGCATGAACCACATCATCTTGGCCTGAATCGGATCTGGCGGCGCAGGGTTCAACGCGGTCTGCAACAACGTGGTTAGGGTCATCACCAGGGGCAGGATGTAGAACGGATCAGGTGCAGCAAGATCATGGATCCAGCCAGCCCAAGGCGCGTTGCGCATTTCAACGGTGGACAGCAGCACCCAGTACAAAGCAATGAATACCGGAATCTGGATCAACATCGGGAAACAGCCCCCCATGGGGTTGACCTTTTCCTCACGGTAGATGCGCATCATTTCCTGCTGCATTTCCTGCGGTTTGTCCTTCAGACGCTCACGCATTTCCATGATCTTGGGGTTGATGGCTTTCATCTTGGCCATGCTCTGGTAACCCTTCGCAGTCAACCAGTAGAAGGCAATCTTGATTAGCACCACCAGCGCCATAATGGACCAACCCCAGTTGCCGATCATGCTGTGCAATTGGTTCAATAGCCAGTACAGCGGTTTGGCCAGGATGGTCAGCCAACCATAGTCTTTGACCAACTCCAGGCCCGGTGCGATGGCTTCAAGCTTGTCTTCTTCCTGAGGGCCGGCATACAGCAACGCATCCACGGCCTTGGTCGCGCCAGGCTCCACGCTGCCCAAACCAGAGATCATGCCCACGGCATATAGGTTGTTGTCTACCTTTCGCATAAACAGGTCACGTGGGATGGATTCACCTGGTTTTCCCAGCACCCAGGCACTGGCAAAGTAATGTTGAACCATGGCCACGTAGCCATCGTTACTGGATTTCTCAATATCGATCTTGTTTTTCTCCATGTCAGAGAACTATACCTTTTGGTACTTCTTCTCGTTCGTGTAAACCGCAGCGCCGGTAAACGTGGAATAAAAAGATGCTTCCCCCTCGGGCTTGTTGCCGTCGCGCACGAGCTGTAAATAAAGCTGCGGGGTCACTGCGGCTGCGCCCGTGTTGGAGATTTCGTGCTTCACGGATATGGCGTATTCACCGCGTTTCAGAATAAAGCTCTTGATCAGCTTGACACCACCCTGTGCTTCAGATTCAAACTTCACGATCAACTCGCTGGCATCATCTTTGAGCTTGCGATCCGTGGACACCAGCTTCATGGGCGTTTTGTGGGTCGGAAACTGTTCCGCCCCTGCTGGCGCTCCAATCAGGCCTGTTTGTGCCATATAGACCCTGTCAGACGACTCATCCAGAAGCATGAAATTGCTTCCCTTGGTATGCATGTCAGCGTGGCGAAGCAATTCAGCACGCGCAACGGTGGCACCGTCGGTGTCGAAACTCAGCTTCAAAACGTCAGTCGTTACCACTACACGTTCACGCTTGGCTGCGGCAACGTTTTGTGCACTCCCTGTCGGAGGCGTCCCGGCAACGGGTGGGGCTGCATTCCCGCTGGCCACCGGCACAGCTGAAGAGCTAGCGCTAGCCGACGGCACCGCACTGGGTGCGCTGGCAACCGCCTGCTTGGTTGCAGGACTCGGGAAAAAGGTGGCTTTCTGGCCGTTATAAACCTGCCATTGATCCCACAGCAGGACCATGGAAAAACCAAAAATCACCCACAGAATGGTGCGGCGGATATCGTTCATGAAGATGACTTGAATGAGAAAAGGGTGGCGGGCACGGGGTCGTGTCCACCGGTACACCACGGATTGCAGCGCACGATACGACGCAAAGTCAGGTAGCTTCCGCCCGCTGCACCATGGCGCTCCAGGGCTTGCAAGGAATACACCGAGCAGGTGGGCTCAAAGCGGCAGGATGCACCAAGCCAAGGGCTCAAAAACAGGCGATAGCCTTTGACCAATCCGATCAGCAGGCTGCGCATCATGCCACGGCCTTGAGATTTGAATGGATCGAAGCCTCTTCAGCACGCTTGAATAGCTTGATCAGTTCTTCACGCACAGCTGTCTTCAATACATCGGATGTTGCGCTGATAAATTGCTTGCGGTCAAAAGTTGCCCTCAGCCTGACCACATGGGCTTGCGGCAATAGGGGTGAAATGGCGCTCACAGCGTAAATTTGTCGCTTGATGGCATTACGGGTCACCGCGCGTTTGGCCCAACGCTTGGGCACCATGGCGCCGAGCCAAGTGTCAACCATGGGGAACAGAGACTCCCCTGCGCAATCCAAGGCCACACGATGCAATGCGAAATGATGGGTGCGTGCCAGTGTGCCACCGGCCAGCACAGCCTGAAACTGGGCGCGCGTTTTCAGCCTCTGCACAAAGGGCGACCTGAACCGTTATCAGTCTGTGGGAGCAAATCAAACGCACAGCAGGTGTTCTGGTGCACGGTTGAACAGATGCATTCCCGACGCTTAAGCTGAACCCGTCAGCCCGACCTTAGACGGCCAGGCGCTTGCGGCCCTTGGCGCGACGTGCGTTGATCACAGCACGACCACCACGGGTCTTCATGCGAACGAGAAAGCCGTGAGTGCGTGCGCGGCGAATCTTGGAGGGCTGGTATGTACGCTTCATTTTGAATGAGTCCGGAAATGGGGAAAACTCAGCATTATCGCAATTTTTTCAATAAATAACAAGACTTAAGGCGTAAATGATCTTGCAAGACTTGAACTAAAGTAGCCCGCCTGCCTTTTGCCCTGGGGTCTCCTTTAATACTTGGGCCAGAAAATGTGGATAAGCCATTGATAAACTACAATCCACCGTCCTTTTGAACCCTACATATCCACAATAACACCACCTATGTCAGAAGGGCAATTTTTCGAATCCCCCGGTGAAGCAGGCACGCCCTCCGGCGCTGCCACCCACACCAGCCTGGGTCAAAGCCTGTGGCAAAGTTGCATCGAATTGCTGGCGCAAGAACTGCCTGAACAGCAGTTCAACACCTGGATCAAACCCCTGATCGCTGAGGTCTCTGACGACTTTTCGCGCTTGACCATTTTTGTCGCCAACCGCTTTAAACTGGACTGGATCCGTGCCCAGTACAGTGCCCGTATCAGCCAACTACTTGAAAAGCTTTACGGTACACCCATTGCACTTGAGTTAGCGCTTGCTCCCAGAAATACACCCACCAGAACGTCGTTTTCCCCACAGAATATCGAAACTTTTTCGAATTCAGAAGCGATCGCTCTCGCGGACACCACCGCCAGCGCAGCGCTCAAGAACCGCATCAACAGCGCGCTCACTTTTGACGCCCTGGTCGAAGGCACGGCCAACCGCATGGCACGCGCCGCCGCCATGCATGTGGCCGGGATGCCGGGACAGATGTACAACCCACTGTTCATCTACGGCGGGGTCGGTTTGGGCAAGACACATTTGATGCATGCCATCGGCAACAAGATGCTGGCCGATGCACCTGCGAGCAAAGTTCTCTACATCCATGCCGAACAATTTGTGTCGGATGTGGTTAAAGCCTACCAAGGCAAGAAATTTGACGAGTTCAAAGAGCGTTATCACTCGCTAGATTTGTTGCTGATTGACGATGTGCAGTTCTTTGCGAACAAAGACCGCACTCAGGAAGAATTTTTCAACGCCTTCGAGGCGTTGCTGGCCAAGAAGAGCCACATCGTGATGACCAGCGACACCTATCCCAAGGGCCTGGCAGACATCCACGAGCGACTGGTTTCGCGGTTTGATTCCGGCCTGACCGTCGCCATCGAGCCGCCCGAGCTGGAAATGCGTGTGGCAATTTTGCTGAGCAAGTCCCGCACAGAAGGCGCCGAGATGCCCGAAGAAGTTGCCTTCTTCGTTGCCAAAAACGTGCGATCCAACGTTCGTGAGCTAGAGGGCGCGCTACGCAAGATCCTCGCCTACTCACGCTTCAACCAAAAAGAAGTGTCGATTCAGCTCGCTCGCGACGCTCTGCGTGACCTGTTAAGCATCCAGAACCGCCAAATCACGGTTGAAAACATCCAGAAGACGGTGGCCGACTATTACAAGATCAAGGTCGCCGACATGTACAGCAAGAAGCGCCCGGCCAGCATTGCCCGCCCACGCCAGATCGCCATGTACCTGGCCAAAGAACTGACACAAAAAAGTCTTCCGGAAATCGGAGAATTGTTCGGCGGACGCGACCACACCACCGTGCTGCATGCAGTGCGCAAGATGGCGGCTGAGCGTCAGCAGATGACCGAGCTGAACCAGCAACTGCATGTGCTTGAGCAAACCCTGAAAGGTTAACGGTTGTCGATGGCGAACCCTATGCACAAAAGTGGACAATTGAGGCTGGCAAACCCGGCCCCGCAGCGGCCATGCAGACAAACTCGCTACGGCACGGCTGAATCTAAAAATACGCAATTGAAGAGGTTGACATGATCGTCCTGAAGGCAACGCAAGAGAAATTCCTGTCAGTTTTGCAATCCGTCTCCGGCATTGTGGAGCGCCGCCATACCTTGCCGATCCTGGCCAACGTGCTGCTGCGCAAGACGGGTGGAAACATCCAACTCACCACCAGCGACCTGGAGATCCAGATTCGCGCTGGTGCTGAACTCGGTGGCGACGACGGCGCATTCACCACCACCATCGGTGCACGCAAGCTGATTGACATCCTGCGCAGCATGCCCAGCGACCAGACAGTCAGCCTCGAATCCGCCCAGGGCAAACTGATCCTCAAAGGCGGCAAAAGCCGTTTCACGCTGCAAAGCCTGCCTGCCGAAGACTTCCCCCTGGTGCAGGAATCTGCCAGCTTTGGCCCTGTGTTCAGCGTACCGCAGAAGACATTGAAAAGCCTGCTGAACCAGGTGGCCTTTGCCATGGCCGTGCATGACATCCGCTATTACCTGAACGGCATTTTGTTTGTGGCCGAAGGCAAGCAACTGAGTCTGGTCGCGACCGACGGTCACCGTCTGGCCTATTGCAGCGCCACGCTGGAAGTCGAAGTGCCCAAGCAAGAAGTCATCCTGCCGCGCAAGACAGTGCTGGAACTGCAACGCCTGCTGAGCGACGCCAGCCCCAGCGGTGACAACGCCGCTCCGCAAATCGACATGCAGTTTGCCAACAACCAGGCCAAGTTCACTTTTGGCGGCATGGAATTCGTTACCAAGCTGGTCGAGGGCAAGTTCCCCGATTACAACCGCGTGATCCCACGCAACCACAAAAACGCCATCATCCTCGGCCGCGCCGCCCTGCTGGCCAGCCTGCAGCGCACCGCAATTTTGACCAGCGAAAAGTTCAAGGGCGTCAAGCTCAACATCGACCCCGGCACCCTGCGTGTGGCCAGTAACAACGCCGAGCAGGAAGAAGCCACCGATGAGCTCGACATCGACTACGCTGGTGACAGCATCGAGATCGGTTTCAACGTGACCTACCTGATTGACGTGCTACAAAACATGCAGCAAGACATGGTCAAACTGGAGCTGTCGGATTCCAACAGTTCCGCTCTCTTCACCGTACCTGATGACGCCAACTTCAAGTACGTCGTGATGCCCATGCGCATTTAAAGGCGCCTCAGTGAATCTGATGCGCTGCCTGTTTTTCCTTTGACCCGCGCCACCGTGCGGGTTTTGTCTTTGGTGAGTCCAGCCCCTATGTCCGAAGAAAATCAAGCTCAGCCCCAGCCCCAAGTGCCTGAACCTTCAGAAAACACCAGCGCCCAGCCCAAGATTGACGCCCACCAGGTGGGTGCGTCCGAAGCCTATGGTGAAGGCTCCATCCAGATTCTTGAGGGCCTCGAAGCCGTGCGCAAGCGCCCCGGCATGTACATCGGCGACACCTCCGACGGCACCGGCCTGCACCACCTGGTGTTTGAGGTCGTGGACAACTCCATTGACGAAGCCCTGGCAGGCCACTGCGACGACATCGTCGTCACCATCCACACCGACAACTCGATGAGCGTCACCGACAACGGCCGCGGCATCCCGACCGGCGTCAAGATGGACGACAAGCACGAGCCCAAGCGCTCGGCGGCTGAAATCGCCCTGACCGAACTGCACGCTGGGGGCAAGTTCAACCAGAACAGCTACAAGGTGTCTGGTGGTCTGCACGGCGTCGGTGTGTCATGCGTGAACGCGTTGTCCAAGTGGCTGCGCCTGATCGTTCGCCGCGAAGGCAAGGTACACCAGATTGAGTTTGCCAAAGGCTTTGTGCAAAACCGCCTGGTCGAGGTGGTAGACGGCGTTGAAGTCTCGCCCATGCGCGTGACCGGCAACACCGACAAGCGCGGCACCGAGGTGCACTTTCTGCCCGACACAGACATCTTCACGCAAAACAACGATTTCCATTACGAGATCCTGGCCAAGCGACTGCGTGAGCTGTCCTTCCTGAACAACGGCGTGCGCATTCGCCTCAAAGACGAGCGCACCGGCAAAGAAGACGACTTCTCTGGCGCGGGCGGCGTCAAGGGCTTTGTGGACTTCATCAACAAAGGCAAGCAGGTCCTGCACCCCAACGTGTTTTACGCTTTGGGCGACCGCCCCGCCGAAACCTACGGCGGCATTGCTGGCACCCACATTGGCGTGGAAGTGGCCATGCAGTGGAACAGCGGCTACAACGAAAACGTGCTCTGCTTCACCAACAACATCCCCCAGCGTGATGGCGGCACTCACCTTACCGGCTTGCGCGCCGCGATGACCCGCGTCATCAACAAATACATCGACGAGAGCGAAGCCGCCAAAAAGGCCAAGGTAGAGGTGACAGGCGACGACATGCGCGAAGGCCTGGCCTGCGTCGTGAGCGTCAAGGTGCCCGAGCCCAAGTTCTCCAGCCAGACCAAGGACAAGCTCGTTTCCAGCGAAGTGCGCGCCCCGGTGGAAGACGTGGTGGCCAACAAGCTGACCGACTACCTGCAAGAGCGCCCCAACGACGCCAAGATCATTGTCGGCAAGATCATCGACGCCGCCCGTGCCCGCGAAGCGGCCCGCAAGGCCCGTGAAATGACACGTCGTAAAGGCGTGCTGGACGGCATGGGCCTGCCAGGCAAACTGGCAGACTGCCAGGAAAAAGACCCCGCGATGTGCGAAATCTACATCGTCGAGGGTGACTCCGCCGGCGGCTCTGCCAAGCAGGGCCGCGACCGTAAGTTCCAGGCCATCCTGCCCCTGCGCGGCAAGATCCTGAACGTGGAAAAAGCCCGCTACGAAAAGCTGCTGACCAGCAACGAAATCTTGACGCTGATCACCGCTCTGGGCACCGGCATTGGCAAGACTGCAGGCCTGGACGGCAAGAGCGGCACCGATGACTTTGACGTGAGCAAGCTGCGCTACCACCGCATCATCATCATGACCGACGCCGACGTTGACGGCGCCCACATCCGCACCCTGCTGCTGACCTTCTTCTACCGCCAGATGACCGAGCTGGTCGAGCGCGGCCACATCTACATTGCCCAGCCCCCGCTGTACAAGGTCAAGGCTGGCAAAGAAGAGCTATACCTGAAAGACGCCAGCGCACTCGATGGCTTCTTGCTGCGCATTGCCCTCAAAGACGCCAGCGTGTTCACCGGCGGCCCCAACGGCTCCACCCTCAGCGGCGACACCCTGTCTGAACTGGCGCGCAAGCACCAGGTGGCCGAAAGTGTCATCGCCCGCCTGGGCAACTTCATGGACGCCGAAGCCCTGCGTGCCATTGCCGACGGCGTTGCCCTGAACCTGGACAACGTGGAAGAAGCCGAGAAATCCGCCGTCGCCCTGCAAGCCCAGTTACGTCTGTTGGGCAGCAGCGCCGAAGTGGCCGGCGAATTTGACGTGCGCACCGACAAGCCCATCCTGCGCATCAGCCGCCACCACCATGGCAACCTGAAGAGCAGCGTGCTGACCCAAGACTTTGTGCACGGCGCCGACTACGCCGCCCTGGCCGAGGCTGCCAACACCTTCCGTGGCCTGCTGGCCGAAGGTGCCCGCGTGATGCGCGGTGAAGGCGAGCGCCAGAAGGAAGAAAAAGTCGGCGACTTCCGCCAGGCCATGCGCTGGCTGATCACCGAAGCTGAGCGCACCACCGCCCGCCAGCGCTACAAAGGTCTGGGCGAAATGAACCCCGCCCAGCTGTGGGAAACCACCATGGACCCGACCGTCCGCCGCCTGCTGCGCGTGCAGATCGACGACGCCATCGAAGCCGACCGCGTGTTCACCATGCTGATGGGCGACGAAGTGGAACCACGTCGAGACTTTATTGAAACCAACGCGCTTCGGGCGGGGAATATTGACGTTTGAGCTTGCTGTAGGCGGTAGCAAAGTTTTGCCGTTCTGAAGGCAAACTTTTGCCGTTTTTGGGATTGATTCATCCCTGAACGCTCGGTTTCGGCTCGTCTCTTGGCCAGATAAGTCGACATTCCCAAATCCGGCTTGCTATCAGACCATTTTCACGGGAAAAAATTTGCTTAGCTAGTCCGGCCAGAATACACGAGCCACTACTGTCGGTTCGTCGTCCGGTGATCAAGACTCTTATGGAGGTAGCATAAGTGATAACTGTGCATGTTCGGCGCGTTCGGTTCCGCGTCTACGGGGCCGACTGACTACCAGTTCAGCATGCAATTGCATCGCGCGACTGAGACCAGTGGCTGACAACTGATACTCGAGGACGCCAATCTGTTTGCCATCTCGCTCGCGGAAACGTAGCTCGTAATACGAATGGAACTCCTGGTTGAAGTACCGACTGACATTGTTCTTGGACTTGGCCTCGTTGAAACGTCGATTTAGTGCCGCAGCAATTTCAGTCGTGGTGAGCCATTTTTCCGTTGACTGCTCGGCAAGCAATGTCCGAAGAATCAGTCCTTCAAGTTGAAATCGGAGTGGTTTCAGCCGTTGCGCACGCCGCTCTCTATCGGATGTATAGACTTTCAGTGCTTTCCGATACCGAGTACTGATAGCGCCAAAGAGTTCTTGCTGACTGCCCTCATTGGCTTGCAGCACGACGTTCGGCAGCCCGGCAATGTCTGGCAAGCCCATGCGGATCTCCTGTGCGTCACGCTTCGCGAATTTCTCCGGAGTAACGTCATCGCGGCCACGGTCGATCGCGCGGCAAAGTCGGATCGGAGCCGAAGCGTTCAGGTATATGAGCGCAACCTCGGCGCCGCCCCCTAACTCTTGTTGAAATATCTCCACTTCTTTGGTTGAGCGGAACCCCGTCACGACTGCGCCTGGAGACCGCGATCTCATGAAGAAATCTGGCAATGGGCTGCGCCACAATGCTCGGTTGCGTTTGGAGCGCAGCCTCAGCAAAGTCGCCTATGCGCACAACCGAACCCGGGCCATGACGCTCCCAAAATGCCTTGTACATGAAGTCGCTTGCTTCAATGTGAAGCAATTTATATCGCTCACTCATCCAGCGAGCTGTCGTGGACTTGCCAGCGCAGCTCGGTCCGCAGATAACGTAGATGGACGGATAGGTCGCGATGCCGGGAATTTGTAACTGGTGTGTGCCGGGTTCTTGTCGCTTCGTGCGGAAACCAAGCTTATCTTGCAGTATCGAAGTCAGGTCCTCAAAGGCGTGCGCCCGAAAGTCGGCTCTGTCGGCCTCCTCGATGTCCAGCATGTTGAGGCCGACCGAAAACTGACCATTTAGAGGTCGTTGTGCCGATTCAAAATTGACCAGGGTGTTCCACTGACCTGCTGAATATTTCAGCAGGGGACAAAGAGGTGATCACCATGGACATGATTGGCAAAGTCAGGCGGCTGAGGCTGCGTGACAAACTCTCCCTGAGCGCGATAGCAAGGCTGACGGGTCTTTCAAGAAACACGGTCAAGAAGTGGCTCAAGGCGGCGGGCGACATTGAGCCCAAGTACCGGCGTGCTGAAGGCGAATGCAAAATCAGCGCGTTCAAGGACGTCCTTGAGCAGTCGCTACAAGCCGACGCTCACCGACCCAAGAAAGGTCGGCGCACAGCCAGGGCGCTGCTCACGCAAATTCAAGCTCAGGGCTACCGGGGTGGCTACAGCGCCGTCACCGACTTCGTGCGAAGGTGGCGTGAGCAATCAGGCAAAGTGCTTGGCAAAGCATTTGTCCCGTTGAACTTTGAGTTTGGCGAAGCCTTTCAATTCGACTGGAGCGACGAAGCACTGGTCGTGGGCGGTGTGTTCTACAAGGTGCAGGTGGCCCATCTTAAGCTGTGCGCCAGCAGAGCGTTCTGGCTGGTAGCCTATCCCAGCCAGGGGCACGAAATGCTGTTCGATGCCCACACCCGCTCGTTTGCTGCGCTGGGTGGCGTGGCACGCCGGGGCATATACGACAACATGCGCACTGCGGTTGACAAGGTCCTCAAGGGCAAGGGCCGTATCGTCAACGCACGCTTTGCAGCCATGGCCAGCCACTACCTGTTCAACCCGGACTTCTGCAATGTTGCCAGTGGCTGGGAGAAAGGCGTTGTTGAGAAGAATGTGCAAGACAGTCGGCGCCGCGTCTGGATCGAAGCGGCGACACGCAGATTCGGCTCCTTCATTGAGCTCAACGCCTGGTTGGCGCAACGCTGCCGGGCCATCTGGGTTGACACCGTCCACCCTGAGCACAAGCAGTTCACAGTCGCCGAGATGCTGGAGTTGGAGCAGGTGCATCTGATGGATATGCCGGCAGCCTTTGACGGCTATGTGGAACGACTGGCCAGGGTAAGCAGTACCTGTTTGGTCGTGATTGCACGCAACCGGTACTCTGTGCCGTGCGAATGGGCGGGGCACATGGTCAGCACCCGGCTCTACCCTGAGCGGGTAGAAGTGGCGGCGGTCGATGCGATGGTGGCCAGCCATGCGCGGCTGGCTGGCGCGGGGCAGATATGCTATGACTGGCTGCACTACATTGATTTGGTGCAGCGCAAGCCCGGCGCCTTGCGTAACGGTGCACCCTTCCTGGAGTTACCACCCATCTTGCTGCGACTGCGACAGGCACTGCTTCGCCAACCGGCTGGTGATAAGGCCATGGCGCAGGTGCTGGCGGTGGTGCCCAAGGCTGGCCTTGAAGCGGTGCTCGTTGCTGTCGAGTTGGTGTTGGAAGCCAGTGCCCCCAACGGCAACATCAGCATCGAGCATGTGCACAACGTGCTCGCGCGGCTGAACTCCCCCCAACTCCCCGAGCAGGCCCAAACGGTCTTGCATCTGAAGCTCATTCCCAAAGCCGACACCGCGCGCTATGACCGACTGCGGCCAACGCACCTGGATGGCCAGGAGGTGCAGCATGCTTAAAGAAGTACGCGATGTCCAGACAGGCCTCAAGGCCTTGCGGCTCAACGGTATGGTCACGGCCTGGGCAGAGTTGGTCGAACAGGGGGTGACAGCACACTGGCGTCCTCACGCTGGTTGATTGAACACTTGCTGCAGGCTGAAGATGTGGACCGGGCCATGCGTTCGATTGCGCATCAGATGAAGTCGGCGCGATTCCCTGTCCATCGCGACCTGGCAGGCTTTGACTTTGAGGTCTCCCAGGTCGACAAGGCGCTGATCCTCAAACTTGCCGATCTGTCCTTCACGCAGCAGGCCCACAACGTGGTGTTGATTGGTGGACCGGGAACAGGTAAGACCCATCTAGCAACCGCGCTGGGCATTGCGGGACTGAGCCGCCATGGCAAGCGTGTGCGGTTCTACTCGACAGTCGATCTGGTGAATGCGCTGGAGCAGGAGAAGGCCCAGGGTAAGGCTGGGCGTATCGCCATGAGTTTGGCACGCATGGACTTGGTGATCCTGGATGAGATGGGGTACTTGCCGTTCAGCCAAGCCGGTGGCGCCTTGCTGTTCCACCTGCTGTCCAAACTGTACGAGCACACCAGCGTGATGATCACGACCAACCTAACCTTCGCGGAATGGTCAAGCGTGTTCGGCGACGCAAAGATGACCACGGCACTGTTGGACCGTCTCACGCATCACTGCCACATCGTGGAAACAGGCAATGAGTCCTACAGGTTCCGCCACAGCACAAAGGAGGCCAAAGGGCGCATCAAGACGCGCGAGCAGGCCAGACAACTCAACGCTCAGACTGACACGCCGCCAGAGCCGAAATAGCCCAGCAAATCAAACGGCGCGCGGGGGAAGTCGCTTCGGGCTACGCCCTTCGCGCCCTCCTCCGCGCAAAGATCAACCGCTAGAAAGGACTTCACACGCAAGTGCAAGGCGTATAGTTATCCACAGTTGAGCTTCAAAAACTCAACCCAAGCCCCTGGTCAAAATTCAATCGGCACAGGTGGTCAATATTCATTCGGCGCGAACACCTTTGCACCACTGATTCGAACTCGCCCCAAATACCTTTCACACCGGTGTATAGCGCTTGCTTTGTATAGTTATCCTTTGGATTTTCCTGATTGAATGCTTCGTGCTGCGGTGTGCAATTTGTCCAGTGGTAGCTATCAGCGTTCGCAAACGCGGTTTCCATCCCTGGCGCACCCCAGCAGTTGTCTTCGCGTCGACGATGTGCCCACGGTCAATACGTTTTCCCGGTCCGTAGATATCTCTATCTTTTAGCTGCAGATCGGCGGGAACACGTGGATCCAACGCCCAATTCTCACCACCTAAATCCGCACGGTTTCGTGTGTCTTGCCGTACTGTGTCAGAGTAGTCAACATTCGACGCTGTCCATACACATGTTGTGAACTCTGTTGAAAGCAAGCGAATAGTGATGGTATTTGAGAACGATGGGTTCATGATCAGAAAGGTGATTCGTATCGATTGCAGGAACACTTCTATCACTTGCAGCAAACTGAGAATATTCACTGACGCTATACATCTCTTTCGTTCTGTCTTCAGTCACTGACGGTAAGGGAATATCTTTTCCGAGAAAATCGGGAACATAACCTACTCGTGCTTTGTAGTCGGGATCAAAAGTTTGGGATGCCTCGGTTGCAAACTGTGAGGCAGTTGCAATCGATGATGTGAGAGCTTTGATCTCCGCAGGATTCGAAGAACTGCCTTGCGGATAGACATTAATCGTCACAGGGCCGCTAATGTTAAAAACAGCGTTTGCCATGGAACTATCCTTCATTTTTTGAATTCCAAGTCCTTCGAGAGTCGTTGGGATGCCAAGCGGATCAGCAGTAGTCGCGAGTAGCGTATCTACCAGCGAACGTTGTGAGGGAATTGAAAAAGTTTCTGTGGCTAGCCGCTTCACGACTGCACTTACACGGGCACCTTCGTTTGCAATCCATTCGACATCATCGTCGCTATTGGTCTCGCCATCGAATGGTTGACCATCACGCGTGATGATCTCCGTACCAACCATTTTTGGGATTCCCGCATGGTGAATTCCTATAAGTTCCCAATCGGAGTTGAACAAAGGCGAACCGGACGATCCCTGCGATGTATCGGTCTCGTAATGCAAGAACCCTTGATGAAGGATATCTAGCAATCGATTATTTGTAACCGCAAATTTCCGCGGGCCGCCATTGGGATGCTGGATGATATTCACAGGCATGCCAGTAAGAATCTTTCCGGTAGCAGATATCAATCTACAAAAGCCGACATCTGCCAAGTTCTCTCCATTGAGTCCTTGAACAGATACACCCACTACTGCAAAGTCGAGATCGGGATCGGCGAAAAAAATGGTCGGCATCAATCTTGAACAAAGTACCCGCTGCAACGCCGCGTTCGTCCTGGGTGTACCCAAAATTTGCCGCGGCCTGGTACGCCTCTTCCTTCCGCGGGAAAACATGATGATTTGTCATCAAAAGGCCTGGAGCAACCATGAAGCCGGTTGCGATTGGCGTTGGACTGTATCCGGCGCCTGGCAATCTAACTATCCGAGCGACTGGTGCAGCGGCTTTCGCGGCTATTTCGCCAGGGGCCGTAACTGTGAAATCAATTGTGGTGCCAACTATCCGCTCTTGAAAAGTCAGTTTAGACCTAGCGACTTCTCGTCGCGTGTGCGCTTGAACCTGTTCTTGAGGATCGGCCGCGCCAATACCGCTTTGCATGATGCGGCGCATGCCTGCGTCTCGAACGGCCGTCCGCGCAATCCACCTCTGGATCGCTGCATTTTGTGACGACCTCTCCGCGCTACGAACCAGGTTTTCTATATTGCCCATTGTCGACCTCAAGATTCGGTACTCAGATCCAATACCTTTGTCACAGTGACTAATCTTTCCCCGGTAGCACAACAGTTTAGGGTTAGGCGCAGCCAATAGCAATACTCAAAATGGGGGAGAATTTGTAGTGCTCTGAACAGGCGGACCGTTTGAAGTTGACGCATCCCATCGGATCTAAACATTGACCCATGCAAAATAGGTCACGTCCCAAACGGTGGCGCCAGGCAACAACTCCGTCACACTTCGATTCACGTAACTCAGCGCTCCACAGCGAACGACCGGGTCGTGGAAGTAGTGGCGTGGGCCAGACGTGCACTGCAATTCGAACCCAACAGCGCTGCAGGCGAAGCTGCTACGCCTTCGACACATTCAGGCGGGTTCAACTTTAGAGAGAAATGTGCCCGTGTACGACGCTAGAAAGTAAATCAGGTCGGGGCTATGCACCGATTTGAGATCCAGATAGCAAATCACTTCTTTATGACAATATTTTGAAATACTTGGAGTCGACATACCGAACTCGATATTGCCAAGCGCCGATTGAGGCGCGCACCACCATTTAGAACCTGTACCGAATGGACTACTGATGATGGAATTGAATTCGGTGCATTTGAAGGAGATGGTTCTATACCTGAGATCGCATCCTGTCCTTTCGCATTTGAATCTATTTGGTATCGGTGAATATGAGTCGTCTGACCCCCATCTAATTGAAAACCGGCCGGCCCAAAATGCACTGATGCTGAAATGTTGGGAAAACGTTGACAGAGCCGTTAAAAGTGGCCAGGGCAGTGCTGTCGATGAATGGGCCTTTTGGCCAGAAGATTACAAGGACGACGCATCCACTTATATGGCTCAGCATCATGCGGTGCTAATAGAATTCGAGACAGGTCAATTTGTCGACATAACGCCACAGGACGCAACATACGCCGGGAAAATTCTGTTCATGACAGACAAGCGGGTACCGTTTTCATTTATCGAATTGAAACAACCCCCATGCTGTTCGTGAACCGAAATGGCCCAAGTTGGAACGTCGGTGATGCTTGATGCCAACGCAGATTTGTGTTAGTCGACCACAACCATGACCCTATTGATACAGAACTCACACCGGTCAATGGCACTACGTTTGACAACTTTGACATTGTTCAGATGGGATAGCGCCTGAACCCTGTTGATGAGAATGGCGAGTCGAAAACTGCTTAAAAAATGTATTCGCCATTCTTGGCAAGCATCACTAGAATGGCGCTGTCGATTTGTTTTTATCGGCTGAGAGTTTCCATGACACAGTTTTTTCGTCCAAGCTGTGCTTATTTTTTTGAGATTTGAAGCCCAAAGAATTGCCGCACACCGAGCGGCAATTCTTGGGCTTGAATGGGCTAATTTCGGCAAACCTTTGCTTGCAGAAGCGGAAAAACTTTGTTCACGTTTGAGCGTAACTCGTTGATTTCAAACGAGGTGGTCGGCAACTCTTTGTTGACTTCTACACTTGCATCAGCGACTTCAATAGTATATAGTTAATATATACTATTTGGAGGCACCGTGATGACAGTTGCAAGCGAAAACCTGCTCGTAAAGTTCCGCTCCAAAGACACACCATTTGGCGTTACCCGTGGAACGGTAAAGGCGTTGGCCCAAGAATTGGACATGAACGAGACACAGGTCATCCACATGGCGCTGTCCAGGTTCGCCGCCGATGTTTTGCCGTCTTATGCACCCGATGACGGCCCGCTGACAGCTAGGCAAGTCAAAGCGCTGCGCCAGGATGCTGACAAGCACTTGCCGAAGGGTAAAACCCTGTCGAAGGAAGTGCTGTTTGCATGAGCCGGACGTGGAAGCTGCCAGCGCCTGGCGACATCGTCTGGTGCTTGTTTCCTGAAATCCCAGACATTGAGCCCGGACCCAAACCCCGCCCAGCACTGGTCATGAGCGTTGAGCGCCGCGAAGACGGCGATCTGGTCAGTGTGGTGTACGGGACATCCAGGAACCTGACCCGATTGAAAACGGGAGAGGTGGCAATCACGCAAACCAGACACCCGGCAGCTTATGCGCTGGCCGGGCTGGCCTATGACACCAAGTTTGACTTCAAGGTGATTGTGGATCTTCCGTGGTCTGACCGGTACTTCAAAGTGCCGCCATTGAGGCCGCATGGGAACACGCCCAAGCTCGGAACCTTGCACGCGACAGTGCTTCGTGCAGTTGAAGGCGCTTACCGCGCAGCAGTGTCACGGTAGATTACAAATCCCAAAAGGGCACCCAGCCTGCTGTGCAGACCGCATGCGTGGAGTGCTGTGCCGAAAAGACGAACCAGTCCCGCGCTCATGGTTCGGGCCAGTCTTTACCGTCAATAATCTGGCATTACAAAAGGCAAAGGGAGTAAGGTCGGCCATGATGAAGTCCATCGACTACTACAACCGAAACGCTGAGACGTTTTTCGCCGCGACCGTCACGGTCAGTATGGATTCCATATATCAGCGCTTCTTGCACAGGCTTCCGGAGACTGGGCGCGTACTGACGCAGGTTGCGGCTCAGGGCGCGACGCCAAAGTTTTCTCCGGATAGAGGCTTCATCGTAGAAGCGTTCGACGCTTCGCCAGAGTTGGCGAAACTTGCCTCTATTCATAGGCCAGCCAGTTGATGTCATGTCCTTTCTGGACTTTGACCGGCTTGAACAATACGACGGTATTTGGGCGTGTGCCAGCTTGTTGCACGTCCCGGAGGCTGATCTGCCGGAAGCCTTTCTTCGTCTATGGCGCGGCCTAAAGCCAAACGGCGTTTTGTACGTGAGCTTTAAGCACGGCACCTCTGAGAGAGAGCAAGGTGGTCGAGTGTTCACCGACACCACCGAGGCCAAACTGAGAGGTTGGGTACAGGCGCTCAAAGGCGTGGCCTCAGTTGACATTTGGCAAACGGATGATCAGCGACCAGATCGCGATGAGGCATGGGTGAACGGCTTGTTCCGAAAAGCCACTGTACTTACTCCGCCCCCGACCAACAGGTTAACCACAGGTGGTGTGGATGCCTTCTTGCCTAAGTTGGTTCACGAAATTGCACACGCTACACACATTGACATCAGCGTGTCTTTCATCATGACCTCGGCCCGACATTGCTCATGCCAGACTTGCAGGCCGCATTGCGCCCCGAGCTGGAAAGCGCTCGCCAGCCCGCAAAGATTCGCGTCCTGACGTGCGATTACTTGGACGTGACTGACGTTGAAGCCTGCCGCCTAATGATGCTGCTGAAAGACTATGGCGCTGACGTGCGTATGTTTGAAGCAAAGGCCCAAAGCTTTCACATGAAGGCCTATATCTTCGCCACAGAACATCCTGAAAATGGCTTACGTGGTCGCGCATTTATTGGGTCAAGCAACACAGCAAGCAGGCACTCCGCACTGGCTTGGAGTGGAACTACAAGGTCGGTATCCCGGTGACCCTGGCTTTTGGAAGCCCGACAGCGATTTGAAGAATTGTTTGCGCACCCACACACTGTGGAGCTGACTCACGACTGGATAGATGCCTACGACCTACGGCGGATGGCCATGCGTCGTCCCGTCGCGCCCGGGTCGTTTGAAGTTGTGGAGCCGCCCACACCCACTTCCATTCAAAAAGCGGCGTTGGCCGCATTGGCTGAAACGCGCATGGACAATTTTCGGCGCGGATTGGTGGTGCTAGCAACAGGATTGGGCAAGACATGGCTGGCCGCATTTGATGCCCACCACTTAGGTGCGAAGAAAATTCTTTGTTGCACACCGCGAAGAAATTCTGGGACAAGCAGCCGCCACTTTCTTGCGAATCCGCCCCAATGCCCGTGTCGGCAACTACACAAACCAGCAGCGTGATATCAATGCGGAAGTGCTTTGCGCTTCCATCCAGACCTTAGGCAAGGAATCCCAATTAGAGCGCTTCGCGCCGACACATTTTGATTACATTGTGGTGGACGAGTTCCACCACGCAGCGGCACCCAGCTACCGCCGCTTGCTGTCGTACTTCGAACCGCGATTTTTGCTGGGTCTTACAGCCACCCCCGACCGCACCGACCATTCGGACATCCTCACACTTTGTGACGACAACCTGGTCTATACCTGTGATTTGTTTCAGGGGATAGACGCGTGCCTGTTGGCCCCATTTCACTACCACGGAATTTTCGACGAGCAGGTGAATTACAAGGAAATCCCTTGGCGTAATGGCCGGTTTGACCCCGACGAGTTGTCCAACAAGCTGGCTACCTTGGGGCGGGCCAAACACGCGCTGCGGGAGTGGGTGCGGCTGAAGCAACGTCGCACGCTGGCGTTTTGCGTGTCCATTCGACACGCAGAGTTCATGGCCGACCAGTTCCGCAAAACGGGCGTCAAGGCACAGGCTGTGTACGGCGGCTCCTGAGCTCGGCGCGTCGAAGCGCTGGACCAGCTAGCTGCGGGTGAATTGGACGTGCTGTTCTCGGTAGACCTGTTCAGCGAAGGCATGGATTTGCCGCTGATTGACACCGTGATGATGCTGCGGCCCACGAATCAAAAGTACTATTTTTGCAGCAGCTCGGGCGCGGTTTGCGCAAAGCAGAGGCGGAAGGGAAAACGCATTTGGTGGTGCTGGACTTTATTGGCAACCACCAGAGCTTTTTGCACAAGCCACAGGCCTTGTTCGGTGTGGGCAGCACTTTCAAGCAACTCGGTCAGTTCGCACGCGATGTGGAAATGCAGCGTCTTACCTTGCCGGAGGGTGCTTTGCAAACTTTGATTTGCGCTGATCGACTTTCTCAAGTCATTGAGCGCCCTGGCATTCAGGCCGAGTACGAAGCTTTGCGCGATTCACTTGGACGGCGACCTACGACCGAGGCTTACCGTGCAGGCATGTCCATGGTTCAGATGCGCCGCCAGTTCGGAAGCTGGTTCGAAATGCTGGCTGCCTTGAACGAACAGACGCCGGAAGAAGCGGAAGTTGCGCAGTTCAACAGGTCTTTGCTCCTAGAGATCGAGATTGCCCAAAATGACCCGCAGCTACAAAATGGTGCTGCTAGAGGCGTTTCAAGAGTTAAACGGTTGGCGGTATGGGCCCGCTTTGCCTTTGTTGGCGGCGCGCTCGTGGCAGGTACTTTCGCGTCGGCGACAGTTCTTGGGCGACTTGCCCGAAAGTTTTCAAAATCCTCAATTGGCTCAAAGCGACGATTGGTCGCGCTACTGGCGAAGGAACCCAGTGAATGCCTGGATCGGCAGCAACCGCGGCAGCGATTCGACTGCATTTTTTGCATTGATCGACGGGCGCTTTGTCTCTAAGACAACAGTGCCTCCAGAGCAAATTGAAACTCTGCAGGAGTTGGTTCAGCAACTGATCGACTTTCGGTTTGCCACCTACGAACATCGCCAATCCGCAGCACCCGTCAACAATGTCATTCCGTTCGTTCGTCCCGTGCGAAGTGGCATTGAATTACCGTTCTTGCCGAACATCCGAATTGCTTGCGGGCATTTCAGAACCGGTACGGCTGATGCCGAGGAGTTTCGATCCCTGGGCGATGGCTATGGCAGGCTCAACCCCCAGCTTCACTTCATTGCCCGTGCCTCAGGCAGCTCGATGGACGGTGGCAAACACCCGATCCGCGATGGCGACTATTTATTGCTGGAGCGATTGACGCCCAGCAATGCAGGGTCCATCACGGGTTCGGTCATAGCCATCGAGCGGCAAGACGAATCGGGCGACAACCAATATCTGCTGCGAGTGGTATTCAAGTCCACCGGTGGAGGCTATGTGCTGCGGGCCAACAACCCGGACTACTCAGATATAGAAGCCACAGAAGATATGCGCACACTTGCCAACCTCAAAGTGGTGCTTGACCCATTTGATCTGGCTGTTGGGCAAGCCTTTTTTGCGCGAGGGACATTCCATCCC
>JADJBS010000007.1 GCA_016703665.1 Candidatus Defluviibacillus avedoerensis | reverse complement strand
CTCAACGGACTGCTGGCGTTGGACCCGCGCGCAGCAGAATTGCCCCGTGCGGGCATCGTGCACCGACTTGACAAAGATACCAGCGGACTGATGGTGATTGCACGTCAGCGGCAGAGCATGGATGCATTGGTGAAGCTGATTGCCGCCAGGGATGTTTCACGGCAATACCTTGCGTTGGCACATCGCCAGTGGCATGGCCCGGATCAGCGCGAGGTGGACGCAGCCATTGGACGCGATGCACGCAACCGCTTGCGCATGGCTGTAGTTGATTTGCTTCGCCATACGGGAAAGCCCTCTCAGACGCACTTTGAATTGCTTCAAAATTCAGAGCAACAATGCCTTGTCTGCTGTACCTTGAGGACCGGTAGAACCCATCAGATTCGTGTTCACATGGCACACATTGGCCATCCCTTGGTCGGTGACCCGGTTTATGGTGGTGCGGCCGCCGGTGGCATGTCGCGCCAAGCACTGCATGCCTTCAAGCTTGCATTTCCACATCCAGTGACCGGTGAGCCGCTGTCATTTAGGGCACCTTTGCCTGCCGATTTTGCGCAGGCACTCAAGATCCTGGCACTCGGATACAATTTATAGATAGGGTTTGGTCAAGAGCGGTCATCGATTTTCGCTATTTATTCGCCATCCCATCACGGTTCTTCCGCAGGCCACGAGTCTTTGAATCGGGCTAAATTGGTGCCACGGCGCCGCTATCAACCAGTTACTTACCATGAATACGGCGGATGCGCAGCGTATCCTAGAAACCGCTCTCATTTGCTCAGCGATGCCGTTGTCTGTCCGTGACATGCGAACGCTGTTTGCGGATGAACTGAATGCGGAAACCATCAAAACTTTGCTCGCAAACCTGCAGCAGGAGTGGGCGCAGCGCGGGGTAGAACTCGTCCCCGTTGCGACGGGGTGGCGGTTCCAGAGTCGACCTGAAATGCGCGATTACCTGGATCGGCTGCATCCTGAGAAGCCGCCCAAGTACACCCGTGCTGCGCTCGAAACCCTGGCAATCATTGCGTACCGGCAGCCGGTGACCCGTGGCGACATGGAAGACATCCGTGGCGTGACCATCAATTCCTTGGTGCTCAAGCAACTTGAAGACCGGGGTTGGGTTGAAGTGATCGGACACCGTGAAACAGTGGGGCGGCCAGGCCTGTATGCGACGACCAAGCAGTTTCTGGACGATCTGGGTTTGCAGTCGTTGAATCAATTGCCGACGCTCGAAGATGCCAAGCCCGTGAACGAAATGTTCGAATCTCTCAACCTTGCGCATACGAATGAGGTGCCAGTAACTCTGTCTAGGCCTGCTGCCGGGCCTGAAACGATGTTTGAACTCACGCCTTGCGGGCCTGAGGTACCTGTCTCTCATACCAACACCTCTGTAGGCGAGGGGTATGTCCATCCGTCGCCCACACCACCAGCCGATGGGGCCCAAGAAAACCATGAATCCGATTCACGCCAATGACTCCCTGCCATCTGCAGATTCGGGTTCGCCGGACGCGATGCAAACCGATTCCGCCCATTCTGCTCCAGCGCTAACACCCAAGCCTGGGGCGGTGCAACCAGACGCACACCGAGGCCACCTGCTTTTTGAAGATGTTGTGTCCGGCGAATTTGACGCGGTGCAGGCGTCAGAGCTGCCAATCCCACAAAAGCGTGTACTACCTCCCCAGGCGGAATCGCCCAAACTGCACAAGGTACTCGCCCAGGCTGGTCTGGGTTCCCGCCTGGAGATGGAGCAACTCATCACTGAAGGGCGTATTTCAGTTAACAATGAACCCGCCCACATTGGTCAGCGTATCCAGTTTGGTGACCGGGTTAAGGTCAATGGCAAACCCATCGTGGTTCGTATCCAGGCGCCGCCACCGCGTGTTATCGCCTATCACAAGCCGGTGGGTGAGGTCGTCACCCACGACGACCCCCAAAACCGCCCCACCGTTTTTCGTCGCCTTCCACGTCTGTTCCAGGGTAAGTGGCAGTCGGTCGGGCGCCTTGATCTGAACACCGAAGGTTTGCTGTTGTTCACCAGCTCCGGGGAGCTCGCCAATAAACTGATGCACCCTCGGTTTGGCCTCGAGCGCGAATACGCAGTTCGTGTGCTAGGCGCTTTGAACAAGGAAGAAAAACAAAAGCTGCTTGATGGCGTGCAATTGGACGACGGCATCGCCCAATTTGGCAGCATTGAAGATGGTGGAGGGGAGGGTGCCAACTGCTGGTACCGTGTGACCATCTCAGAAGGGCGCAACCGCGAAGTGCGTCGCATGCTTGAATCAGTTGGGCATGCGGTGAGCCGATTGATCCGGATTCGCTACGGTGCCATGCTGTTGCCTAAGGGTCTCAAGCGCGGTGCCTGGATGGAGTTGGAAGAGGCCGATATCCGCAGCTTGGTCAACGCGGCAGACGGACCGGAGGAGCGCGGGCCAAGAGAGAAAAGGCCACCTCGCCTCAGCTCAGATGGCCGCACGCCGGCGCAGCGCCCTCCGCGCCCTGGGGACAATCTTCGCAAACCTCGAAGCTACCGTCCTCCTCAAGGGAAGGGCGCACAGCCTGATCCGATGAAAACCTCGCTCGGCTACATAGGTGCCGACAGCTTTACTCGTCAACGCGACACGCGTGGCGTTGGCCGAGGCCCCCGTGGGGCAAGTCCGGGTGGCGGCGGTATTTTTGGCGCACCTTCGCGTGGAAATGGTCCGCGCAAAGGTGGCCGCACAAGGTGATAACCGGTAAAATACTGGGTTGTCCAAAAACTTTGCTTTCAACTTCAATTTAATTAGGGATTTACCATGGCTATCGAACGCACTCTTTCCATCATTAAGCCTGACGCAGTGGCCAAAAACGTCATCGGCCAGATTTATGCCCGTTTTGAAGCAGCTGGCCTCAAGATCGTCGCTTCTAAAATGGCTCACCTGTCGCGTGGCGAAGCAGAAGCCTTTTATGCCGTGCACAAAGAGCGCCCGTTCTTCAAGGATCTGGTCGACTTCATGATCTCCGGCCCCGTGATGATCCAGGCTTTGGAAGGAGAAAATGCCATTTTGAAAAACCGCGACCTGATGGGTGCAACGGACCCCAAGAAGGCAGCACCTGGCACTATTCGTGCTGACTTTGCTGACAGCATCGATGCCAACGCCGTTCATGGCTCTGATGCTCCAGAAACCGCGCAAGTTGAAATTGGTTTCTTCTTTGCCGGCATGAACGTCTACAGTCGCTAATTCGCTTTTGCTTCATGGTGACCAACCTGCTTGATTTCGATCTGGAGGGGCTGGTCGCCTTTTGCGAGCAGCTGGGAGAAAAGCGCTTTCGCGCAACCCAGCTTTTCCGCTCGATTCATCAGCGAGGCATCAGTGATTTCTCTCTGATGAGTGACTTGGCCAAATTGCTGCGCGAGAAGCTGGCCAAGCATGCGGTGGTTCATGCTTTGCCTGTCGTGTCCATGCACGAATCTGCTGACGGTACCATCAAATGGCTGTTTGATGTTGGCCACGGCGACGCAGTTGAGGCTGTTTTTATTCCCGAGTCTGACCGTGGCACCCTTTGTGTTTCCTCCCAGGCAGGTTGCGCGGTGGGGTGCCGTTTTTGCTCAACTGGGCACCAAGGTTTTAGCCGCAATTTGTCGACCGCTGAAATCCTTGCCCAACTCTGGTACGCAGAGCATTTCTTGCGAAGGCATTTGGGTCTGGATGAGCGGGTTATCTCCAACGTGGTGATGATGGGCATGGGCGAGCCCTTGCAAAACTACGATGCCTTGGTGCCAGCCTTGCGCGTCATGCTGGACGATCACGGATACGGTTTGTCGCGCCGCCGGGTGACGGTCTCTACCTCTGGGGTTGTTTCAATGATGGATCGACTGGCTGCTGATTGTCCTGTTGCGCTTGCTGTGTCCTTGCATGCGCCCTGCGATGCTCTGCGCGATTCTTTGGTACCGCTCAATCGCAAATATCCACTGACCGAATTGCTCGATGCCTGCTTGCGATATTTGCCAGCTGCGCCGCGCGACTTTGTCACATTTGAATACTGCATGCTGGACGGGGTTAATGATTCTGATCTGCATGCGCAGGAGTTGATTGCATTGATTCGCAATCATCCGCACAAGGGAGACAAGCGTAAAGGCATTTCCTGCAAGTTCAACCTGATACCGTTTAATCCGTTTCCCGCATCTGGCCTTTTGCGTTCCTCCACAGAGCGTGTCATGCAATTCGCTAAAAAGCTGTCGGATGCTGGTATCGTCACCACCGTGCGCAAAACGCGTGGTGACGATATCGACGCCGCATGCGGTCAATTGGCCGGCGAGGTGAAAGACCGTACCCGAGTAACCCACCGGATTCAACTTCAAAGGCAAACAATGCCAACCAAAGCCACTGGGCCGACTCATCATGAATAGCTATCAATTTGATGGCAAAAAGTCCTTATTTGGTGTGCCGAAATGGTGTGTTTTTAGGTTTTTAATGGCTGTCACTGCGTTGACTCTGGTTGCAGCGTGCGCGAGTGGCCCACGCCCGGACAACTCAGGCGAGCCGCAAGGCAAAGATCAAGCTACCGATTCTGACGAGTCAGAGGTGCGCAAGCGAGCACGTTTGCGACTTGAACTGGCGGTGGGCTATTTTGACCAAGGGCAGACCCGGGTTGCACTGGACGAGGTCAAGCAAAGCCTGCAGCAAGACCCGAATTACGCGGAAGCCTATAACTTGCGGGGCTTGGTCTACATGCGTTTGACGGACTTTCGTCTGGCCGAAGAGAGCTTCCGTCAGGCGCTGGCTTTGGCCCCCCGTGACGGCAATACCTTGCATAATTATGGCTGGCTTCTCTGCCAGCAGGCCAAATTCGCCGAGGCCAACGCTCTGTTTGGACAGGCGCTCGCATCCAACAATTACCCTAATGCTGCAAAAACCAGTATGACGATGGGTGTCTGCCAAATCAGGGCGGGGCAGTTGGTAGATGCGGAAGCCAGCTTGCAACGGTCCTATGCACTGGATCCTGGCAATCCCATCACGGGGTTCAATCTGTCTGTTTTGCTGTTCATGCGTGGAGATTTTGTCCGGTCCCAGTTTTACATTCGCCGAGTGAACAATGGCGACTTTGCCACTGCTGAATCGCTTTGGCAGGGTATCAAGGTAGAGCGAAAAATGGGTAATGCAGATGCCATGCGGCAGTTGGCCGATCAACTCAACAAGCGGTTCGCGCAGTCGCGCGAGTTGCAGTTGTACGAGAAAGGGTCGTTCGATGAGTGAGGGAATTGAATCGACAGCGCCTGTTCATGCAGGTCTGGACAACGACGGAGCCAAAGCGGCAGGAGCATTGATCAGACAAGCGAGAGAAAACCTTGGCATGCATATTGGCGCGCTGGCTGTCTCCTTGAAGGTGCCTGTTCGCAAGCTGGAGGCATTGGAGATCGGGGAGCTTTCATCGCTATCTGGTCCGGTTTTTGTACGTGCATTGGCGTCCAGTGTCTGCCGTCATCTCAAGATGGATCCCACAGAGGTACTGGCTCTGCTTCCCCAAGTGGTGTCGGTTCCATTCTCACAACCACCGGAACTTAAGACGCCATTTCGGGTGCAGGGTGAGAGTTCCGGGCATTCTGCGGCATCTCGGTTTTTGACCAAGCCTGTGTTGGCTGTGACTTTGCTACTCGTCGGTGCATTGGTATTGGCCTTTTGGCCTGCGCTTGAATCCCCGCCTGATCTGGAGCCTACCGTGGTTCAGCACTCCACACGGGCAATGCAGCTTGAACCGACTAGCTTGGCTGCATCTGCTCCGGTTCCCCAGCCGGGCCCCAATACGATCAGCACGCCAAGTTTGGCCGCATCCGCCGCCCTGGCGACTGCGAATGCAGTGTCGGCGCCTGCACGCCCGGTGTCGGCGCCTGTCGTTAAAGTGTCCGCAGGAACTGGAGTGGCAGGCGAAACCGGCATTTTGCAGTTCAAAGCCAAGGATGAGTCTTGGGTCGAAGTGGTGGATGCAAAGGGTGACGCGGTTTTGCGGCGTACTCTTCAACCGGGTGAACTGGCTAACATCAGCGGCGCACTCCCATTGCGTGTGATCGTCGGACGCATTGATGCGACCGAGGTAAGCGTGCGTGGCCGCAAACTGGATATGCGCACCATCTCGAAAGACAATGTAGGCCGTTTCGAGGTGGGTCCGTGAGCGCCTCTACACCTGATTCAAATCCCATCGCGTTGGCGGTACCTGGCACTAGGCAAACCCTTCAAGCCAGGGTGGTCTGGGGTAATCGCATAGTGACCATCGGAGGCGGCGCCCCCGTACGTGTGCAGTCCATGACCAACACCGACACGGTGGATGCCGTTGCAACAGCGATTCAAGTCAAAGAACTGGCGCTGGCTGGTTCAGAGATGGTTCGCATAACCGTCAATACGCCCGAAGCAGCACAGGCTGTCCCATACGTGCGCGAGCAGTTGGATCGCATGGAGGTGGATGTCCCGCTGATTGGTGATTTCCATTACAACGGCCATCGTCTGCTCACAGACTACCCGGATTGCGCCAGAGCCCTGTCCAAATACCGGATCAACCCCGGAAACGTAGGCAAGGGCGATAAGAAAGATCGTCAGTTTGGTCTGATGATCGACGCTGCGATGCGCTGGAACAAGCCGGTGCGCATTGGCGTCAACTGGGGCAGTCTGGATCAGGATTTGCTGGCCGGTTTAATGGATGAGAACAATGCCAGACCTGAGCCCTGGGATGCGCGGCACGTGATGTACGAGGCTTTGATTCAATCAGCCATTGGCTCAGCCGAACTCGCGTGCCAGATGGGGATGCCTGCGTCAGACATTTTGCTTTCGTGCAAAGTCAGTGGCGTGCAGGATCTGATCGCGGTGTACCGGGAACTGGCCAGACGATGCAAGTATCCACTGCACCTGGGCTTGACTGAAGCGGGTATGGGCACCAAAGGCACTGTCGCATCTACCACTGCCTTGGCCATTCTGTTGCAGGAAGGCATTGGCGATACGATACGGGTTTCCTTGACACCGCAACCTGGCGAGTCACGCAACCAGGAGGTGATCATCGCCTCAGAAATCTTGCAGTCGCTCGGCTTGCGTATCTTTGTGCCCAGTGTCACTGCCTGCCCAGGTTGTGGCCGTACGACCAGTACCACATTCCAGGAGTTGGCGAAGCAAATCGACGACTTCCTTCGCGCGCAAATGCCGGTATGGCGGGAGCGCTACCCGGGGGTTGAGAGGCTCAAGGTTGCGGTGATGGGCTGCATTGTGAATGGCCCGGGCGAAAGCAAGCATGCAGACATCGGCATCAGCCTGCCCGGCAACGGCGAGGCACCTGCTGCGCCCGTGTTCATGGACGGCGAAAAATTCCTGACGCTGCGCGGAGACAACATCGCCAACGAGTTTCATGCGCTGGTTGAACAGTACATCGACAAGCGGTTTGGGCAGGCAACTGCTTCTGCCTGACATCAATTCCATCCGGTACGGCTTACCGGGCGACAAAGCTCTCAGAATCTAAACATCATGGTTGAGAAAGCATCCAAAGCGGACAAATTGTCTGCCATCAAAGGCATGAACGACATCCTGCCGTCCCAGTCGGCGCACTGGGAGTGGTTCGAGGAAACGGTTCGTGGCGTGATGGCGACCTACGGCTACCGCAATATCCGCACGCCGATCGTCGAGCCCACGGCTCTGTTTGTGCGGGGCACGGGCGACACGACGGACATCGTTGAGAAAGAGATGTACTCGTTTGAGGACCGTCTGAATGGTGAACATCTCACCTTAAGGCCAGAGAACACGCCTGGTGTTGTGCGCGCTGCGATTGAGCACAATTTGACCTACGAAGGCGGCAAGCGGCTCTTTTACATGGGGCCCATGTTCCGGCACGAGCGCCCGCAGCGCGGACGTTATCGCCAGTTCTATCAACTGGGCGCGGAAGCCCTGGGTTTTTCTGGCTCCGAAGTGGATGCGGAGGCGATGGTTCTGGTGCACCAGTTGTTTGAAAAGCTGGGTCTCAAACAGTTTCGCGTTGAGATGAACAGTTTGGGTGTACCCGCAGAGCGTCTGGCGCACCGGCAGGCACTCATTACCTATTTTGAGCAGCACCGGAACGAGCTCGATGCTGACGCCCAACGCCGCCTGCTGACTAATCCTTTGCGTATTCTGGACACCAAGAACCCTGCCATGCAGGACATGGTGAAGGCCGCGCCTCAGTTGCTCAGTTTCCTTGGCGAGTCGTCGCTCAAGCACCTGGACACCGTTAAGGGTTTGTTGGATGCCTGTGGCGTAGCCTGGTCTGTAAATCCGCGCCTAGTACGTGGGCTGGATTACTACAGCCACACCGTGTTCGAATTCATTACGGATGAACTAGGTGCACAGGGCACATTGTGCGGTGGTGGTCGCTATGACGGTCTCTTCGAAATACTCGGCGGCAAGCCCACACCTGCGGTGGGTTGGGGCATGGGCATTGAGCGCGTGCTGGAACTGCTCAAGACCCAAAGCCTTTTGCCCGCTGAACCGACGCCGGATGCTTTTGCGATCATTCCTCATTCGGACAGTCTGCCCGTCGTGATGACAACGCTGCAAACCCTGCGTGCGCAAGGCGTTTGCGTGCAGATGCATGCCGCCGGTGCCGCCACAAGCGAGGGTGAGCGCATGGGAAGCATGAAGTCGCAATTCAAGAAAGCTGACAGCAGCGGCGCCCGTTTCGCCCTGGTGTTTGGGGCAGACGAACTCGCCCAGGGCTGCGTGGCCATCAAGGCGCTGCGTGGTGACCCGGCGCAAAACCAGCAGCGGCTTGTTCCCTTGGCTGACGCCGTGCGGTGGGCGGCCAGCTTGCGCCAAGTCTAAATTCCAATCCGCGTCGGTCGTGTGTGCCGCCTGACAACCTACAATCCACCTTTTACCTGACCCCCGGTCTATGGCAAACCATCTCGATCTCGAAGAACAAGAACAGCTTGACCAGCTCAAGCATTTCTGGAAGCAATACGGCGACCTCATCACCTGGGTGTTGATTGCCATCATGGGTGCATATGCTGCCTGGAATGGCTATCACTACTGGCAGCGCACCCAGTCAGCAAAAGCGGCCGCACTTTACGAAGAAGTAGAGCGTGCTGCACAGGCGAACGACCTGAGCAAGGTCGAACGTGCCTTTGGCGATATCCAATCTGGCTTCGGTTCAACGGCCTATGCGCAACGCGCAGGACTTTTGGTGGCGAAAGTCTTTTATGACGGTAACAAGATAGATGCAGCCAAAGCCGCGCTGACCTGGGTGGCGGAAAAATCCAGCGATGAAGGCTTCAGTGCGGTAGCCAAACTTCGCCTGGCGGGCGTTCTGGTGGATGCGAAAGGCTATGACGATGCAATCAAATTGCTGAATGGCAGCTTTCCGTATTCGTTTGAGGCGCTCGTTGCAGATCGCAAGGGCGATGTGCTTGCGCTTCAGGGTAAGGCAACTGAAGCGAAGGCAGAATATACCAAGGCCTATAACGCATTTGATGCGACCAGTGATTACCGCAAACTAGTCGAGTTCAAACTGAACTCACTGGGTGTAGATATCGGTAAGGATGTCAAGCAAGCGTCAGCAGGCGCACGCTCGTGAACCAGGAAGTGAGCTGTTTGATATGAACATGATGAAGATGCCTCTGCAGCAAGCGTTATGGCCCTTTATTGCTGCTTTTTTTGTAGCAATTCTGACGGCGTGCTCAAGTACGTCAGAGCGACCCAAGCCCACTGAATTGCCTGCATTGACGTCGTTGATCAGTGTTCGCCAGGCTTGGTCCATGCGAGTGGGTGAAATTGCTTTTCCGTTGACGGTGAATGTGACGGGAGACAAATTGACCTTGGCAGACAGTGCTGGTGCGGTCATGGCATTCAATAGCCGCACCGGGAAAGAGTTGTGGCGTCGGCAGCTTGGGCAGGGTATCTCCGCTGGTGTCGGCAGTGACGGTACGGTGGCTACAGTTGTCACCAAGACAAACGATTTGGTTGCTTTAGAGGACGGCGCCGAAATTTGGCGCAATAAACTATCTGCCCAAACTTATACGGCACCCCTGGTGGCCGGTGGCCGAGTGTTTGTGGTGACAGCAGACAGGACAGTCAGCGCATACGACGGCAAAACCGGACGACGCTTGTGGACTCAGCAGCGTCCTGGCGAACCTTTGGTGTTGAAGCAAGGGGGCGTGTTGCTGGCTGTCGGGGATACCCTTGTTTTGGGTCAAGGTGCCCGATTGGTTGGCCTGAATCCAGGCAATGGGACGACCCGTTGGGAGGCGCCTGTGGCGTCACCGCGAGGCACAAACGACGTCGAGCGCCTGGCCGATCTAGTTGGGCGCGTTAGTCGCCATGGAGACGTTGTTTGCGCGCGGGCGTTTCAGGCCAATGTGGGTTGTGTCAATGCTGTTCGCGGCAATTTGTTGTGGAGCCAACCCGCCAATGGTGCGGAAGGATTGCACGGCGATGCTGAGCGCGTCTTTGGTACGGAAGCGGATGGCCGGGTCATTGCATGGAATCGCCAAGATGGTCAGAAACTCTGGACCTCCGAGCGACTCCAATACCGGACGTTGTCTGCTCCGCTGCTGCTGGGTCGATCCATAGTCATTGGTGACGGCAATGGCCTTCTGCACTTTTTGTCGCGGGAAGATGGGTCTCCACTGAATCGCCTTGCAACAGATGGTTCTGCCATCAGTGCTGCACCTGTTCTGGCTGATGGCACGCTGGTGGTGACCACGCGCAATGGTGGTGTTTTCGGCTTTGTGCCTGATTAAGAATAAGAATGAAACCTGTAGTTGCCCTCGTCGGTCGCGCCAACGTTGGCAAATCAACTCTGTTTAACCGTATGACCCAATCGCGGGATGCGATTGTGGCGGATTTCGCTGGTCTCACGCGGGATCGGCACTATGGCAATGCCAAGCAGGGCAAACACGAGTTTATCGTGATTGACACGGGTGGCTTCGAGCCTGACGCCGATACGGGCATTTATCAGGAGATGGCCAAACAGACGCGTCAGGCCGTGGCTGAAGCGGATGTTGTTATTTTTGTGGTGGATGCTCGCGCGGGGCTCTCGTCTCAAGACCACGATATCGCCAAGTTTCTGCGCCGTTTGGGTAAACCCACAGTGCTCTCGGCCAATAAGGCAGAGGGCATGACCGATGGGACGCGCCTAGCCGAGTTTTTTGAACTCGGTCTTGGAGAGGTAAATGGGGTATCAGCCGCTCACGGGCAGGGAATCCGAAGTCTGGTGGAAGAAGCCTTAGGTTTGCTGAATTTGCCCGACGTGGATGATGTGGATATTGTCGAGGAACAGGGCGTTATCAAATTGGCTGTGGCGGGTCGCCCCAATGTAGGCAAATCGACGCTCATCAATACTTGGCTGGGGGAGGAGCGCTTGGTTGCGTTTGACCTGCCGGGTACGACGCGTGATGCCATCACTGTGCCCTTTGAGCGCGACGGGCAGAGGTTTGAGCTGATTGACACTGCGGGATTGCGTCGCAAGGGCAAAGTCTTCGAAGCCATCGAAAAATTTTCTGTGGTTAAAACCCTGCAGGCCATTGAGTCGGCCAATGTGGTACTGCTTTTACTGGATGCCACCCAAGGTGTCACCGACCAGGATGCCCACATTGCTGGATATGCACTCGAAAGTGGTCGAGCCATGGTGGTCGCCGTGAATAAATGGGATGCCATCGACTCGTACCAACGCGACCAGTTGCAGCGTTCGATTGAGATTCGGCTTTCTTTCCTGAAGTTTGCTAACTTGCACATGATTTCGGCGACCCGGCGTCAAGGACTGGGGCCTGTATGGGCATCCATTGTTCAAGCGTACAAAGCGGCGAATTGCAAGATGAGTACTCCGGTATTGACGCGCCTGCTTCTGGAGGCAGTGCAGTTTCAGGCACCTCAACGTGCGGGCATGTATCGGCCCAAACCTCGCTATGCGCACCAGGGGGGAATGAATCCACCTGTGATCATCGTTCATGGCAATTCACTTGAACATGTGACCGATTCCTACCGGCGGTTTTTGGAAGGGCGATTCAGAAAAGAATTCAACTTGGTGGGAACACCCATGCGAATTGAGATGAAGACTTCACACAACCCTTTCTCCGATAAGGCCAAAGACTAGTGGTTAGCACGGGTGCGCTAATCTCTGTGTTATCGTAGGCGCTTCATAATAACTCTTGAACACGGAACATATCGTGAGCAACAAAGGGCAACTCCTTCAAGACCCGTTTCTGAACATCTTGCGTAGGGAGCACGTTCCAGTGTCCATTTATCTGGTCAATGGCATCAAACTGCAAGGTCAGATCGAGTCTTTCGACCAATATGTGGTGTTGTTGCGCAACACAGTGACGCAGATGGTTTACAAGCACGCTATCTCCACCATCGTCCCCGGGCGTGCGGTGAATTTCTCGGCGGTCGATCCTGCCGATCCTCCTGTATCTTGATTCAATTTCGGTTGAATCAGGGTGGCCTGGCCCTGGTGTAATCTGTGACTGAAACCACTCAACAGGTAGCGTCTTTCGCATCTGCCATCCTAGTCGGGGTGGACTTCGGTTTACCTCATTTTGATGGTGAACTTGAAGAACTGGGGCTGCTGGCGGAAACAGCAGGCCTCAAGCCTGTAGGGAAAATCATTGCCAAGCGAAAGGCACCTGACGCGGCACTATTTGTGGGCAGTGGCAAAGCTGACGAAATCAAGCTGATGGCGCAGATGCTATCAGCTCAGGAAATTCTGTTTGACCAGGCTCTCAGCCCGGCACAGCAGCGAAATCTTGAGCGGCACCTTGGTCTACCCGTCAATGATCGAACCTTGTTGATCCTGCAAATTTTCGCCCAGCGAGCCCGTAGCCATGAAGGCAAACTGCAAGTGGAACTGGCTCGTCTGCAATACCTCAGCACCCGTCTGGTCCGGCGATGGTCGCATCTGGAGCGGCAAAGTGGTGGTATCGGCATGCGAGGTGGCCCTGGTGAGAGCCAGATTGAGCTTGACCGCCGAATGATTGGAGAGTCGATCAAGCGTACCAAGGATCGCTTAGTCAAAGTCAAGAAGCAGCGCCAGACCCAGCGCCGCCAACGCGACAGACGTGATACCTTCAATATTTCGTTGGTGGGCTACACCAATGCGGGTAAGTCAACACTCTTCAATGCGCTGACCAAAGCCAAATCCTACGCTGCAGATCAGCTTTTTGCCACATTGGATACAACGACCCGGCAGCTTTACCTGGGCGAGGCGGGTAAAAGTGCATCCTTGTCCGACACAGTGGGCTTTATCCGGGACCTGCCCCACAGCTTGGTCGATGCGTTTTCGGCAACTCTGCAAGAAGCTGTCGACGCAGATTTGCTTTTGCATGTGGTGGATGCTGCCAACCCCAATTTTCCTGAACAAATTGCCGAGGTGCAGCGCGTGCTCGCGGACATCCATGCAGACGGTATCCCACAAATATTGGTGTTCAACAAGCTGGATGCACTTGAAAAAGAGCAAATGCCGCTGCAATTGGTGGGCAGCTATGAGGTGAGTGGCAAATCTGTTCCGCGTTTGTTTGTCAGTGCGCAAAGTGGGCAGGGATTCTCAGCGTTGCGTTTACGTCTGGCTGGTGAATTGCTTGCGGCTCGGCCAGTCATCGAACTTCTGACAGATCCAGCAGATTAGGCACAATGCGGGTTTAGCGAAAGCTGAACAAAATCAACGTCGAAAAGTAAAACGAATGAATTTTCACCTGTTGTCCCTTAGCCGGATGAGCGATGGCTTGCACCAGCTGGGCCGCGTCTTCAATCTAAACGATCCGCGTTGGGGTCGGGATGAGTCCAGTCCAGCGAAAGACGCCCAGGGCGAACAGCCTCCGGTGCCACCGCCGCCGTCTCCGCCACCCCCAGTTCCAGCCCCGCAAGGCCGCCGTCCTGAGCAAGGGCCACCTGATCTTGATGAGTTGTGGCGTGATTTCAATCGCAAGCTGGGCAAACTTTTTGGTGGCCCGGGCAACGGCGGATCAGGGAGCGGTCCCACTGGGCCTGGTAATTTTCAGCCGAACATGAAGAGCGCTGGCATTGGTGTCGGATTGATCGCCGCTGTGGCTGGTTTGATTTGGCTGGGCACAGGCTTCTTCATCGTGCAAGAAGGCCAAAAAGCCGTAATCACCCGGTTTGGGAAGTACAACTCCACGGTCGGAGCAGGCTTTAACTGGCGCCTGCCGTACCCTATCGAGCGACATGAACTGGTATTTTTGACCCAAATTCGTTCTGTGGATGTAGGGCGTGATAGCGTCATCAAGTCAACTGGATTGAAAGACTCAGCCATGTTGACCGAAGACGAAAACATCGTCGAGATCAAATTTGCAGTTCAATATCGTCTGAATGACGCCAGGGCTTTCTTGTTTGAAAGCAAGAGCCCCAGCGATGCGGTGGTGAACGTGGCCGAAACCGCTGTTCGTGAAGTGATTGGCAAGATGCGCATGGATTCTGCCCTGGCAGATGAGCGTGACCAAATTGGGCCTCGCGTGCGCGCCCTGATGCAATCCATCCTGGACCGCTACAAAGTGGGTATTGAGGTTGTTGGCATTAACTTGCAGCAGGGTGGTGTGCGTCCACCCGAGCAAGTTCAGGCTGCGTTTGACGATGTCCTTAAAGCCGGGCAAGAGCGCGAGCGCGCCAAGAATGAAGCCCAGGCGTATGCCAATGATGTCGTTCCCCGTGCAGTGGGTTCCGCCTCGCGACTGAAAGAGGAAGCTGAGGGTTACAAGGCTCGCATCGTGGCCCAGGCCGCTGGTGATGCGCAACGCTTTAGGTCCGTGTTGGCCGAATACCAGAAGGCACCGCAAGTCACGAGAGACCGCATGTATATCGACACCATGCAGCAGATTTATACGAGCGTGAACAAGGTGCTCGTGGATTCTCGGCAGGGGTCCAACCTGCTTTACTTGCCCTTGGACAAACTGATGCAGCAGGTCTCCTCGGGCAATGTGGAACCCTCGGCTGTCCCAGGCGTGGCGTCCAACGCCACCACCGGCGTACCTGCCTCGGTGCCAGTACCTGGCTTGGCCGATGGTCGCAGCCGCGACGGCCAACGCAGTCGTGACCGCGACGGTCGTTGATCTCAAGCACAAGAATAGAAAACCAAAATGAACAGAATCGGTTTTATCGTTTCAAGCGTGCTCATGCTGCTGGCATTGGCCAGTTCCACACTGTTTGTGGTGGATCAACGCCAATTTGGCGTGGTGTATGCGCTCGGTCAGATCAAGGAAGTGATCACCGAGCCTGGCATCAACTGGAAGCTGCCCCCTCCGTTTCAGAATGTTTCTTACATCGACAAACGCCTGTTGACGCTTGACAGTGCCGATGCTGAACCCATGCTGACGGCTGAAAAGCAGCGTGTGGTGGTAGATTGGTATATCCGATGGCGCATCAGCGATCCGACCGAATACATTCGTAACGTGGGTTTGGATGAAGGCGCGGGCGCGAACCAGCTCGCCCGCGTGGTGCGTAATGCCTTCCAGGAGGAAATCAACAAGCGCACTGTCAAGGAGTTAATCGCCACACAGCGTGAAGCCCTCATGGCAGATGTCAAGCGCGAGGTGGTTGCAGCCGTGGCAGGGGTAAAGCCTTGGGGTGTTGAAGTGGTGGATGTGCGGATCACACGCGCCGACTATGTGGAAGCCATCACAGAATCCGTCTACCGCCGCATGGAGGCAGAGCGTAAGCGTGTGGCCAACGAACTTCGCTCGACTGGTGCAGCAGAAGGCGAAAAGATTCGTGCAGATGCAGATCGCCAGCGCGAAGTGACCGTCGCCAATGCTTATCGGGATGCCCAGAAGATCAAAGGCGAGGGTGATGCCGAGGCTGCTCGCATCTATGCTGAATCTTTTGGCAAGGATCCCCAGTTTGCGCAGTTTTACCGCAGCCTGGAGGCTTATAAAGCCAGCTTCAACAAGAAGAGCGACGTGATGGTACTGGATCCTGCGTCTTCGGACTTTTTCAAAGCCATGCGCGGTGGGGGCCTGTCAACATCGGCACCTGTCAAAAAATAAGCCGATTGTATTCAGTGGAAAGTGACACCCTCTGGTTTGCGCTTGCCCTTGTGCTGTTGATTGAGGGGCTTTTCCCTTTTTTATCGCCAGCAGGTTGGCGGCGCATGTTTACCCAAATACTGCAGATGCATGATGGTCAGATTCGTTTTTTTGGTCTGATTAGCATCATGCTGGGCCTGCTTCTAATCTGGCTTTTGTAAAAGAGCAGGTAGTCCGACGCGGGAACGCCGGGCCTGCCCTGTAAAATCTCCGCTTTAACTGCAACCCGAATTCTGATGTCGCTCCGGCAACCCACCTGGCACGCACCTTGGCAGCCCACCTGGCAGTTGCCCGATCATCTGGCCGATGTTCTTCCCTCTCAAGCCCGTCAGCTGGAAGAGTTACGCCGCCTGGCCCTCGACACGGCACGCAGCTATGGCTACGAACTGGTCATGCCGCCCCTGCTGGAGCACATAGAATCGCTTTTGACTGGTACAGGGCAAGCGCTTGATTTGCAGACATTTAAGTTGGTTGATCAATTGTCTGGCCGCATGATGGGCCTGCGTGCTGACACCACGCCGCAAGTAGCCCGCATCGACGCCCACTTGCTCAACCGCCAAGGGGTGGCACGCCTTTGCTATTGCGGCCCCGTGCTGCACACCCAACCCGCTAAACCCCATGCTACACGTGAGCCCTTGCAGTTTGGCGCTGAAATTTTCGGGCATGCAGGTTTAGAAGCTGACCTTGAAGTCCTGCAACTGGCGCTCGACAGCGTCCAGGCCTTTGGCATATTGAATGTCCAACTCGACATGGCAGATGCGCGCATCGTTCGCGCCTTGCTTGCCGGTATGAAGGTGGAGGCTGGCACGCTGACGCAAGTCCACGCAGCCCTGGCCGCCAAAGACGCGACTGAACTGCGCAACTTGACGCTGGATTTCCCAAAGCATTCGCGCGAAGGCTTGCTAGCCCTGCTGCAGTTGTTTGGCGGTGTGGAGGTATTGGATGAGGCAGATAAATGCCTTTCCGCCATACCTGGCGTGGCTGGTCCGTTATCTGAATTGAAACGATTGGCCACGCAACTCAAGGCGGATGTACCCGCGGGCCTGTCATTGAGCGTCGATCTGGCGGATTTGCGTGGCTACGCTTATTACAGCGGAGCTCGTTTCGGCCTGTACACGCCAGGCGCCAGCGATGTTTTGCTGCGCGGTGGCCGCTACGATGAGGTGGGGGCCGTGTTTGGCCGCAACCGCCCGGCCGTTGGCTTTAGCCTGGACATGAAGGCTCTGCTGGATGTGTTGCCCTTGCCCACGCCGCTTAGCGCGATCCGTGCCCCTTGGGGCCAATCGGCGGCTTTGCGGACTGCTGTGGCACGTTTGCGCCGCATGGGTGAAACGGTGGTCTGCACCCTCCCTGGTCATGAGCATGAAGTGAATGAATTCCATTGCGACCGCGAACTGATCGAAGTCAGCGGGCAGTGGGTGGTCCAATCTGTTTAACTGAAGAGTTTGATGAATAAGCAAAGCACGCCCGTCGCGGGCCGTAACGTGGTCGTCGTGGGCACCCAATGGGGCGATGAAGGCAAGGGCAAATTGGTGGACTGGCTGACCGAGTCAGCACAAGGCGTTGTACGTTTCCAGGGCGGCCACAACGCCGGCCACACCCTGGTCATCAACGGCAAGAAAACTGCGCTGCACCTGATTCCCAGCGGTATCATGCGTCCCGGCGTCAAGTGCTACATCGGCAACGGTGTGGTGCTTTCGGTGACTAAACTTCTTGAAGAAATTGAAGGCCTCGAAAAAGCTGGTGTTGAAGTGCGTTCACGCCTGCGCATCAGTGAGGCTTGCCCACTGATTCTGCCTTTCCACGCTGCACTCGACATCGCTCGCGAAGCGGCCAAGGAAAAGGCGGGCATCGAAAAAATTGGCACCACAGGCCGTGGCATTGGCCCCGCGTACGAGGACAAGATTGCCCGCCGAGCCCTGCGTGTACAGGATTTGAAGTACCCTGAGCGCTTTGCTGACAAACTGCGCGAGTTGCTGGCTCTGCACAACCATGTGCTTACCAGCTACCTGCACGCCACGGCCATCGACTTTGACATGGTTTACGCCGAAGCCATGAAGCAGGCCGAGCAAATCCTGCCCATGATGGCGGACGTGTCCCGTGAGCTGAACGATGCCCACCGCGCGGGTGCCAACCTGCTGTTTGAAGGCGCGCAAGGCACCCTGCTGGACGTGGATCATGGTACCTATCCATTTGTGACCTCCAGCAACTGTGTGGCTGGCAATGCGGCTGCGGGCTCGGGTGTAGGTCCTGGCATGTTGCATTACATCCTGGGCATCACAAAGGCCTATTGCACGCGGGTAGGCGGTGGTCCATTCCCGACAGAGCTTGACTGGGAAACTCCTGGTACCGTGGGCTACCACCTCTCCACCGTTGGCGCTGAAAAGTGCGTGACCACGGGGCGCAGCCGCCGCTGTGGCTGGTTCGACGCCGCATTGCTCAAGCGCAGTGCGCAGGTCAATGGCCTGTCGGGCCTGTGTATCACCAAGCTGGATGTGCTGGACGGCATTGCAGAGTTGCAACTGTGCACTGGCTACGAGCTGGACGGCGAAACGATTGACATCCTGCCCATGGGCGCTGATGAGATCGAGCGCTGCAAGCCGATCTACGAAACCATGGACGGCTGGACAGACAGCACCGTGGGTGTAACCGACTATGACAAGCTGCCAGTCAACGCACGTTTGTATCTGCAACGCATTGCGCAAGTGACGGGTGTGCCGGTAGACATCGTGTCCACCAGCCCAGACCGTGACCACACCATCATGCGTCGCCATCCGTACCTGGCCAAATAGGTCTTTCTTCCAGATTTTCACTCAGTTTCGGCAAGCCCAGTCTGCATAAGCAGCTATATTTTCAGGAGCAAACCCATGTTGACAGAAGACGGCAAACACCTGTACGTGAGCTATGACGAGTACCACAACCTGATCGAAAAGCTGGCCTTGAAGGTGCATCAATCTGGCTGGCAGTTTGACACCATCCTGTGCCTGGCCCGTGGCGGTATGCGTCCTGGCGATATTCTGAGCCGTATCTTCGACAAGCCCCTGGCCATCATGTCCACGAGCTCTTACCGCGCTGAAGCCGGCACCCTGCAAGGCCATCTGGATATCGCCAAGTTCATTACCACCCCCAAGGGCGAAATTGCAGGCAAAGTGCTGCTGGTGGACGACCTGGCCGACTCTGGCCACACGTTGAAGGCGGTGATGCACATGCTCAAGAACAACTATTCCCCCCATCACAGAACTGCGCAGCGCCGTGATCTGGACCAAGGCTTTGTCCAAGTTTGACGCCGACTACTCGGTCGAATTCCTGCCCACCAACCCCTGGATTCACCAGCCATTTGAAGGCTACGACTCTCTGCGACCAGAGCAATTGATGGAGAAGTGGAAGGTTTGACAAACAAAGGGCGAGGCTGACATGGTAGACATATCAACACAACTGATTCACCACCCGTACTTGCCACCAACCGACTTTGATGCGCCTCAGCCCGGCGTGTTCAAGGCATCAACGGTGATTTTCCCCAACGTGGCCGCCATGCGCAGCACCGAATGGAAGGACAAGTCTGGCTATACCTACGGCCTGCACGGCACGCCTACCACCTTCACGTTGGAAGAGCGCTTGTGTACGCTGGAAGGCGGCAAGCAGTGCGTGTTGGTGCCGAGCGGTTTGGCGGCAGTAGCCAACGTGTCACTGGCCTTGTTGAAGACGGGCGATGAGGTGTTGATTCCCGATAACGTGTATGGCCCCAACCTGGCCCTGTGCGAAGGCGAGCTGAAAGCCTGGGGCATCAGCCATCAGCGCTACGACCCCATGAACCCTGCCGACCTGGCGGCGCGCATCTCAGACAAAACCAAGCTGGTCTGGCTGGAGGCGGCTGGCTCGTGCACGCTGGAGTTTCCTGATCTGCCAGCGTTCGTGGCTATTTGCCGCGCACGTGGCGTGACCACAGCGCTGGACAACACCTGGGGCGCAGGCCTTGCGTTCAACCCCTTTGCCTTGCCGGGCATGGAGGGCGGTGTGGACATTTCGGCCCACGCGCTCACCAAATACCCCAGCGGCGGCGGCGACGTGCTGATGGGCAGCGTGATCACCCGCGACAACGCACTGCATCTGCGCATCAAGAACACGCACATGCGCCTGGGCTTTGGCGTGGCGGGCAACGATGCCGAGGCAGTGCTGCGCTCGCTGCCCAGCATTGGCCTGCGTTACAAGGCCTCGGACGACAATGCCCGCCAGATCGCAGCCTGGGCCTGCACGCAGCCTGAGTTTGCGCAGGTGCTGCACCCGAGCTTGCCCACATCACCCGGCCATGCGCACTGGAAGGCGCTGTGCGACCCAAAGGGCACGGGCGAGTTGGGTAAGGGCGCTGGCTTGGTCAGCGTGATGATGGCGCCGCAGTTCGACCAGGCCAAAGTGGATGCGTTTTGTGATGCGCTCCAACTCTTCAAGCTGGGCTATAGCTGGGGCGGGCCCATGAGCCTGGTGGTGCCTTACAACCTGGCCCAGATGCGCAGCCAGTGGCCAAGCTACATTCGGCGAGGAACCTTGGTGCGCTTTTCAGCAGGGCTGGAAGACGCTGGCGATTTGATTGCCGATTTGCGCCAAGCCACAGAGGCCGCCTTGCGTTGATTTTGGGGCTCAGAATGATGGCGCGCTGCGGCTTTGCGGTTACAGTGTGTTAAATATTTGAAAGAACACATTGGCAACTCCGAATTACGGCTACGAAAAGCGCCAGAAAGAACTGGCAAAAAAACGCAAAAAAGAGGAAAAGCTCAAGGCCAAAGCTGAGCGTAAACCTGGGGATGCAGAGTCTGACACCAACGATTCCGCCCCTGCTCCGCTGGATGATGGCGTGCCACCGAGTAATTCTGCGACCTAAGTGTTGAATGACAAAAAAAGCACCCATCCCAGGGTGCTTTTTTTTGCCTGGACGGTTTATTTAGGTAGCCAGCCGAGAGATTTGGCATGCAGGCTCTGGATGTAGAGCCTGTCCACCGTCTCCGTGACGGCGGTCGTCTCGGGATAGGTGCCACTCGGGTCTTGCAGATTCGCCAGAATCTGACCTTCTTCATTGAACGCGAACACATGCCCATAAGCTTTGGGCACAGGCCAGGTGCTGCGCGGCAGGCGCAGCGTGAGTTTACGCATGAACGGCTTGTCGGCCAGGTCATCAATCTTGGGGTTGCGGGGTTTGACCAAGCCTACCCAAATCTTGCCATCCAGGCCCCGCATCAGGTTGTCTGGGTAGCCGGGCAGGTTATCCAACAAGATGCTGACAGGGGCGCTCGCCTGAGCCACATGGACGTTTTCTATGCTCACAGGCATTTTCCAGATGCGGTATTTGCCCGTCTCCGCAACAAACAGGGTTTGTTCGTCTACGCTCAAGGCCACGCCATTAGCGAACGCCAAGCCGTGTGCCACGATGCGGGTGGTTTTGGTGGATGGGTCGTATTCAAGCACCCGACCACTGGCGGATTGCTCCAGGATGTCCAGCACACTGGCTTCAAAGGTGCCCCCCCATTGTTCTGCCCCAAACCGCGTAGACGCATCACTGAAGTACATCTTACCGTTGCGCGCAACCACCACTGCATCGGCGTATTTGATCGGGCTTCCATTGACCTGATCTGTCAGCACCGTAACAGTCTTTGCCTGGCTGATCGACAGCAGACCTTTGTAGGCATCGGCCGCAATCAGATTGCCCGCGGTGTCAAAGTCAAAGCCCAGCACGCGTCCGCCGGTGTTGACAAACACCTCCTGGGCTGATCCGTCGGGGTTCATGCGCACGATGTTGCCGCTGGCCACTGTGGTGTAGAGCTTGCCGTCTTTGCCGATCACAATGTGCTCGGGGCCTTCTTCATTGCCTAAAAGAATGCTTTTCAGGTTGGCAAGGTTCTGGTTGACTGCAAACGGCCCGACGTAGCCCGGTTCTTTCGTGGTTTGCCAGATCTGTGGGTCAATGGGCACGGGCCAGAGGCTCAGGTAGGCAGCCGCCAACAGCACCAAAAATGCCCATAACCTCAGCGCCTTTTTTAGCTTCGCCATCGTGTGTCCAGTGCTTGTTTGTCGTTTTACTTGATCAGTTTGGTCAGCGTGGGCCATACGTTGTTCAGCATGCGCGGATGGGCCGTGGCCAGCGGATGGATGCGGTCTGCCTGAAACCAGCGCAACGCGTCAGCGTCGTCTGCGACGCCTTTTAAAAAGAAGGGTACCAAGTAGGCGTTCTGCTTCGCAGCAACTTTGGCGTACATGTCGGCAAAGCGTTTTCCATAGTCCGCACCGTAGTTTGGAGGCATTTGCATGCCCAGTAACAGCACTTTTGCGCCTGCTGTCTGGGCTGCCTGGGTCATGGCCGTGAGGTTGTCTTCAGTCATGTTCAGGGGCAGGCCACGCAGGGCGTCGTTCCCGCCGAGTTCAATGACCACGATGGCAGGCTGGTGCTGCTTGAGCAAGGAGGGAAGGCGTGATCTGCCGCCGGATGTGGTGTCTCCACTGATGCTGGCGTTGATAGCGGTGTAGGGCGATTTTGCCTCGGCAAGCCGCGTTGCCAGCAATGCCACCCAGCCCGTACCGCGGGCCAGACCATATTCGGCACTGAGCGAGTCACCGACAACCAGGATGGTTTTGCTGGCTGATTGCGCGCGCAAGGGCAGGGCGGCAACAACACTTAACGCAGACAGGATAAAGTCACGTCTCCTAGACCAAAGCATTGCCATGCCTCCAAGCGCTGAATCTGTCATTATTTCTGTTCAACATGTTTTCAAATCGGTGAGGGACTCCACGGGCTCGCTCGACATTTTGCGAGATATCCATTTTGATATTCCGCAAGGCCAAACCACGGCCATTGTGGGGGCGTCGGGCTCGGGCAAGAGCACCTTGCTCAGCATCATCGCAGGTCTGGACGTGCCCTCACGCGGCACAGTGATGCTGGCCGGACAGAATTTGTTTGCGCTGGACGAAGATGCCCGTGCTGCACTGCGTGCACGCCAACTGGGCTTCGTGTTTCAGAACTTTCAGCTGATGGGCAATTTGACCGCGCTGGAGAACGTGATGCTGCCCCTCGAACTGGCGGGCCGCAAGGACGCCCGATCCGCTGCCAAAGACATGCTAGGTCGGGTTGGCCTCGGTGCTCGTCTGGGTCACTATCCGAAGGTGATGTCAGGCGGCGAGCAACAACGCGTGGCGTTGGCGCGGGCGTTTGTGGTTCAGCCTGCCGTCTTGCTCGCCGATGAGCCGACCGGTAGCCTGGACTTTGCAACCGGTGAGACGGTCATGAAGCTGATGTTTGAGCTGAACCAGGAGCGTGGCACAGCACTCGTCTTGGTCACGCATGACAAGGTCATTGCCGCGCGTTGTCAGACCTGCATCACCATTGATGCGGGGCAAGTGAAGTCAGTGGATTTCACCCATCCTTGTGCCGACGTTCAGCCCGTTTAGGCACCCTGTGCTTTGCGGGCGCGTTTGGCAGCAGAGTTTGCCACCCCTTTGGCCGACACCGTTTTGGCCTTAGTGACCAGTTTCAATGTGGGAGTCTTGCTGCCGGCGACCTTTTTCCGAGACATTTGTTTGATTGACGATGCATTTATGAGTGCCTGCATTGGCGTGGTCTCTGGCAGTGATTGCGTAGCCATTGCCAGCTCGTACAGTTTTTTATGCTCTGTCAAGAGGTTGTCGCCAATTTCCAGAATGTCTGGCACGGCTCGGCTGCAGCCGATCAGGCCGTAATCCAGTCGACCGTTATAGCTTTGAACGGTCACGTTCAATGCCATGCCGTGCGCAGGTATAGACACGGGGTAATAGCTGGCCAGTTGGGCGCCCGCAAAGAACAGAGGCATGCTAGGGCCAGGCACATTGGAGATCACCACATGGGCCACTGGAGGCAGCATATTTGCGATGCGCGAGCGTCCAAAGAGTGCTGCTAAGCCTGAGATCAACCAAGGTGCGCCCAGCAAGGGGAAGTCGGTCGGGATGGCGGTCTTCATACGGCCAACCATGGCTTTGCTGACTGTAGAGGCTTCATTGATTGCCTTCAGTCGCTCCAGCGGATCAGCGATATCTGTCGCCAGCGTCATCCGCATCATGCTGACCTGATTGTTGGCAGAGGTATCGCCAGCCTCACGCAGGCTGATGGGGACAGCGGCCATCATTGATTCTGTTGGCAATTCGTTGGTGTCTTTCAGGTAGCGCCGCAGTGCACCAGCGGTGGTGGCCATGACCACATCATTGAGCGATACACCCAGGCGTTTGGCAATGGCCTTGGCCTCTGCCAGGGGAATGGTGCGCCCTGCAAACACGCGTTGGTTGGTGATGGCCACATTCAGCGGGGTGCGCGGACCAAACAGCTTCACGCCTTTAGGCAGTCGCCAGTTGCGCTTGCCGTTTTCGTCCTTGTCGGGCACCACCAAGTCGCGCGCGGCGCGCGCCATGGCGGGCGTCATCCTGACCAATTGCCTGATCTGATGACCTGTATTGCGCAGGGCGGCCAGGGCCAGTTCGGCCATGCCAAGGTGGTATTCGCCACGGCGCGCGCGGTGGCGAGGTGGGCGCACGGTTCGGCCTTCGGCTGTGAGGTCAAAAATTGCTTGAGCCACTGCAACGCCAGCCTGACCATCAATGCCCGCATGGTGGGCCTTGGTGTAAAGGGCCACTTGACCGCTTTTCAGGCCGTCAATGATGAAGAACTCCCACAACGGGCGACTGCGGTCCAACAGACTGGAATGCAGGCGCGCCACATAGGCCTGCAATTGGCGGTTGGTGCCCGGCTTAGGCAAGGTCACATGGCGGACGTGGTAATCCAGATCAATGTTTTCATCTTCTACCCAGATCGGGTTGGACAGATCAAACGGCATCAACACCAACTTACGGGTAAAGGCTTCGGCCAAGTGCATGCGCTTGGCAATGTGAGCTTTGGCATCCTCATAAAAGTCGCCTTCATAGCCAGGGGGCAGGTCCAGCACGTTGAGCGAGCCCACATGCATAGGCATTTCGGGGGATTCGATGTGAAGGAAGGTGGCGTCCAGGCCGCTCAGGTGTTTCATGCTGTCTCCTCGTCAGGAATTTGCGCATTCTGCCGAATGCAGGTTTGCGGACAACCGGGTATTTTCAGGGCAAGCGTTGGTTTTGCCCAGCGGCTTTTTGAAGTCGGGTCTCTACACTGGACCGATAATCCAAGGCATGTCATCACCCAAAGTCCTGTTCGGCTTCCACGCCGTCGGCGTGCGCATCAAGACAGCGCCGCAATCCGTTGTTGAAGTCTATTTCGAAGCCACGCGCCGCGATGCCCGCATGCGTCAGTTCATGGACCGTGCTAAGGAAGCGGGTGTGCGCTTGATCGAGGCCGATGGCCTGCGACTGGCCAAGCTGTGTGGTAGCCACGGCCATCAGGGTGTGGTTGCCAAGGTGGAGGCCATTGCCCAGATCCATTCGCTGGATGACTTGCTTGACAGCGTCGAAGGCCCCCCCTTGCTGCTGGTGCTCGACGGCGTGACCGACCCGCATAACCTGGGCGCTTGCCTGCGCGTGGCCGATGGTGCGGGCGCGCACGCGATCATCGCGCCCAAGGACCATGCGGCAGGCATTAACGCGACTGTGGCCAAGGTGGCCAGCGGCGCGGCCGAAACCATGCCTTACTTCATGGTGACCAATCTGGCGCGTACGTTGGGAGAGTTGAAGGAGCGCAGCATCTGGTGCATAGGAACCAGCGATGATGCTCCGAGAACGCTGTATCAAGCCGACCTCAAGGCACCCGTGGCTTTGATTTTAGGTGCCGAAGGGCAGGGGATGAGGCAACTCACCCGCAAGACTTGCGATGAACTTATAAGCATTCCCATGCGCGGTGGTGTAGAGAGCTTGAACGTGTCAGTGGCTAGCGGGGTGTGCTTGTACGAAGCTTTGCGCCAGCGGGGCGGTTAGATCATTGAATTTGCTATTATTTTTGGAGCAATTAAGCTAATGTCAATATGCCTAAAGACTGATTTTTTATCTGTAGCGGCCGCAATCAGCTTGGCATTTGTGTTGTCCAGCTGCGGCGGGGGCGGCGGCTACAGTTCGTCTGCTGACCGTGAATCAGATCCACTGATTGATGCTGGTGGGACGAGCCCAAGTCCAGGCTCAACTGGCACAGCCGCTCCCTTTGTGCCATCAACGACTGTCGCCGCACAGTGTGCCGTTCCGCGCGTGGGAACCGACCCCAACACGGGTGGGGCCTATGCAGACGTCCAGGGCACGCTGGAGCTTGAAAAAGCCTGGGTCCGTTCATGGCTGGACGAAACCTATCTCTGGTACACCGAGATCCCCACCATCACTGGTACTAACTACAGCACGGTGGTCAGCTATTTTGATGCCCTGAAAACGCCAGCAACGACCGCGTCTGGCAACCCTAAAGACAAGTTTCATTTCACCTACAGTTCTGCCGAGTGGTACGCGCTGTCTCAAGCGGGTGAGTCGATAGGCTATGGTATTGAATGGAAGACGGTGTCCTCAACGCCGCCCCGCTCCATTGTCATGACCCAGGTCGCTCCGGGTTCTGTGGCTGCGCTGGCGGGACTGGCGCGGGGTGCAACAGTTCTGATGGTCGATGGGGCAGACTTGGTGAATGGCAATGATGTCAATACACTCAATGCCGGGCTGTTTCCCTCAAAAGCAGGTGAGCGTCACACCGTGGTGGTGAAAGATGCCGGTGCCAGTTCGAGCCGCACTGTTGTGCTTACCAGTGGGCCTGTGACGACGGTTCCCGTGCAAAACGTCAAGACCATTGACACCGCGTCTGGCAATGTCGGCTACATGCTTTTCAATGACCACAATTACCCGTCTGAGGCGCTGTTGATCAATGGCATCTCTGCACTCAAGGCTGCCGGCGTGCAGGATCTGGTCCTGGACCTGCGGTACAACGGTGGTGGTTTACTCGATGTGGCCGCTGAACTGGCCTACATGATCGCCGGCCCCCAAACATCCGGTAAGGTCTTCGAGAGGTCTATGTTCAACGACAAAAACCCCTTCAAACTGACCGATGCCGAGACGGTGACGCCTTTCCATTCCTCCGCTGTCGGATTCTCTGCCACGCGAGGGCAGACTCTGCCGTACTTGGGGATCAACCGGATTTACGTACTCACCTCTTCACGCACCTGCTCGGCAAGCGAGGCCATCGTGAACGGGCTTCGTGGCGCTGGCATTGAGGTGAATTTGATCGGTGACACCACTTGTGGCAAGCCCTATGGTTTTTATCCTCGAGACAATTGCGGAACGACCTTTTTTTGGTGCCTACCTGTCGTGCTTCGGATGACTACACCCGCCAGTTGGGCGACCCAGCCGAAGGGCAACTGGCTGCCGCTCTTTCATACAGGGCTTCGGGCATGTGCCCCGCCTATGTGGCGACCAGTGCCAAAGACCGCCTGAAGGGGGCAAGCGGCGCAATCGCGTTAACCGTTCCAGAAAACCCAGCGCGCAACAACCGCATTCTTCGTTATTGATTCATTCCTGAAAATCGTTCAAAACGAGCATGAAGCCGAGGTCCTTGGGAGATCATGAATCCCAGCGCGCGCGATTGTTTTGCGCTAAAACAAAGACGAAACCACTGGCTGATCGTACGGTTGATATTTCGCGTGACAATGCCAGTGTTGGCCATTGAAGGGAATATCGTTTTTGTGCAGAGATGTTTAAATCCAGCGAAGATAAGTTTGTCGAATCACTGATGGAGATATCGTGATGTGGTTGCGTAAGGCGATAATTTTTTTGTTTGTTGTCGTTGCCCAAACGGCCGCTGCTGACAGTCCTCTTTTAACTATCAGCACCAACAATACACCTCAAGATCGAAAGGCCTTGGATTTTCTTGCCCGGGAAGCATTTAAGAGAGCGGGGCTTGAATTCAAATTGGTGAGCCATCCTTCCGAGCGCTCACTCTTCATGGCTAACCAGGGGGAGGTTGACGGCGAAGGGCTACGTATTGCCGGATTGAGTGCCCAGTATCCGAACCTGATTCAGGTTCCGGAGCGTTTCATAGGCGTTAGCTTTGTGGCATTTTCAAAAGATGCCATGATCAATTTAGACCATAGCTGGGAAAGCCTGAAGTCTTATCGCATTGCCTTCATTACCGGCTGGAAAATGTTTGAGGCCAATGCTACTGGGGCCAAGAGCGTAGTCAAAGTCGATAAGCCTGAACAGATGTTCAGGATGCTCGACGGTGGCAGGGTGGACTTGGCGCTCTATACCCGTTCAGACGGAGTCGCACTGATTCGCAGTCTTGGGTTGTCAACCATCGCCCCTATTGCGCCTTCACTGAAAGATGTTGACATGTATTTGTACGTGAACAAGAAACATGAAGCTGTTGTACCGCGTTTAGCCAAAGCCTTGCGCGACATGAAGGTTGATGGCACTTACAACAAGATTATTTTTGAACTGCTAGCAGAGTAAGAGGAATCCCGTTGACAACCTCATCCTCCTATCAAAGCCCCTTCGAATTTCTCGGTATTCATAGCAAGGTTACCCGTCTCCTCCTGAGGAAGGTGATCACGATTGGGTTGGTCGCGGCGATGCTGGTTTCTGCAGCCGAAGCGTGGCTTAGCTACCAGGAGCGCCTGGACGTGCTCCATCAAAACTTCATATCCATTGGCAACTTCGTTGCCCCCCCGTTGGTGCACAGTCTTTGGTCATTCGATAACGACCAAACTGAGGTACAGCTGACTGGTTTCGTCAAAATTCTTGACGTGACTGCTGTTCGCTTAGAGCAGGATGGACAGCCCCCACTGCTTTTCGGACAAAAAGTTGTCCTGGAGAAGTTCGAGCGCACTTTTCCACTTGTGCATACCGAAGGAGATGTTCAGCACAGACTGGGGACCTTGGTACTCATCAAGGATATGCGACAAGTTCATTCGTCGATGATTCGCATGCTTGCAGCCAATTTTGTTGGCAACACATTGGTCATTGTCATCATCATTTTGCTTGTCTTGTATGCGTACCACTCCCAGGTGCGTCGCCGTTTGGCGCAAGTGGTCAGCGAGTTGTCGAACACCGAACCAAAGGATTTGCGTAAGTTGGCGGGTGCTGAACCTGGATCAGAGCCTTTGCGTGATGAAATCGATGCCCTGGTGGCGGCGATTGTCAAACTGAAATCGATGGGCGGTAGGGCGCTCAATGCGATTGATGCAAGGAATCTGGAGCTTGAAGTGCTGTTGGATGAACTGGCAGACTCACAAACCCTGCTTCAATCTGTCATAGATACTTCACCAGTCCGGGTGTTCTGGAAGAATCGCGAACTGAAGTACCTCGGCTGCAACCCAGCGTTTGCGCAAGATGCTGGCAAGAAATCACCCTCGGAGTTGATCGGGCGTGATGACTTTTCAATGGGGTGGGCTGCACAGGCTGAACTCTATCGCGCAGACGACAGGCAGGTCATGGGATCTGGCCTTCCTCGCTTGGGTTTTGAGGAGCCACAGAGTACGCCAGATGGTCGCATGACCTGGATCCGCACATCCAAAGTACCTCTCAGAAACACCGCCAACGAAGTGGTCGGCGTGCTGGGTATGTACGAAGATATTACCGAGCGAAAGGCCAGTGAACAAAAACTATTGGAAAGCGAGTCCCGATTTCGAGAACTGGTGGAGAGCATTCCTGGTTTTGCATACCGCTGCAAGTTCGACAGCAATTGGACCATGGCGTATTTCAGTCCAGGCTTCACAGAGTTGACCGGTCATTCAATCGAGGACTTCGTCGATAACAGAGTGCGCAGCTATGCCAGCATTATTCACCCCGATGATTTGGACTTCGTGGATCGAGTGGTGCGAACTGGAACTGAAAATCGTCAACCGTTTGAGATTGAATATCGCATCTTTGATTCGCAGGGCCGAATCATTTGGGTCGGTGAGCGTGGATGCGGACATTTTGACCAAGATGGCCAAACGAACTATTTGATTGGGGTGATTTTTGACATCACAAAGCGCAAGCAGAACGAGCTTGAACTGGAGCAGCACCGCCATCGCCTTCAAGAACTCGTTGTAGAGCAAACCCAAGACTTGCGCACAGCAAAGGAAATGGCTGAAACAGCGAACATTGCCAAGAGCGCTTTCCTCGCCAACATGAGCCACGAAATCCGCACACCCTTGAATGCCATCACTGGCATGACGTACATACTCCGGCGTCATGGAGTCAGTGTGCATCAGGCTGACAAGCTTGAAAAGATCGAAACCGCCAGCAAGCATCTCCTTGAAATCATCAATTCCGTCCTTGATCTGTCCAAAATTGAAGCTGGCAAGTTCTCTCTTTCCGAGGAGGTGATACGTCCCGTCGATTTGATCGAGAGCGTCTCCAACATGATCAAGCCCCAGGCCAGAGCAAAGGGACTGACCTACACCGTAGATTTGCCCAGTCTTCCGGATAACCTCATTGGTGACCATACGCGGTTGCGACAGGCCTTGCTCAACTACCTGACCAACGCAGTTAAATTCACTGACGCCGGAAGCATTGCATTGCGGGCCAAGCTTGTGGATGACAGCGCCGATGCAACTGTGTTGCGCTTTGAGGTCAGTGACACAGGCCCAGGTATCCCACCTGAATTCTTGTCAAAACTATTCTCTGCTTTTGAGCAAGCAGACAACACCGTGACCAGGAAGTATGGGGGCACGGGGCTGGGCTTGGCCATTACTCGAAAAATCGCCCGACTGATGGGTGGGGAGGCTGGCGTCGAAACCAGGCTGGGTGCTGGCAGTACATTTTGGCTTACCGTCCGTCTGAGGAAAAGCGAGCCGAGCAGTGCCATGTCATCAGTGCAAAGTGCGATTGATGTTGAGAAGGCCCTGAAGCGGGATTTTTCGGGCAGCAAAGTCCTGTTGGCAGAAGACGAACCAATCAACCGTGAAATCGCACAGTACCTGCTGGAATCAGTCGGATTGATGACGACCCTCGCCGAGGATGGCGCGCAAGCTTTCGAATTGGCTCGAAAGTATGACTACGATCTGATCCTCATGGACATGCGCATGCCCAACATGGATGGGCTTGAGGCGACCAGACGCATACGACAGCTGCCAGGTGGAAAGCACACCCCCATTTTGGCCATGACCGCGAATGCATTCGCGGAGGACAAGGCACGCTGCTTTGAAGCCGGAATGAATGATTTCATCGGTAAACCTGCCAGCCCGGAGAACCTGTTTTCGGTCATTCTTTACTGGCTCAGGATCAGCCTTTCGCCTCCCAGCGGCGCACCCGCAGGGCTTCCTGGCGACCTTTGACGGTCTGTTCTTCCACCGCACCGAAGGCTTCGGGGTGCCCAGCGCGTTGCAGTGTGTGAATATCGCTTACCAGTTGATTGGCCTGAGCCAGCGTGCACAGGCGCTGTGAGACATTCACCGCGTCCCCAATCACTGTGTAGTCCTGCCGGTCAGCTGCGCCAATGACGCCCGCGACCACTGCTCCGTCATGCACTCCGATGGCCAGCTTTCGGGGTAAATCGTGCAACTGGGCGCATTGGGTCAGTACCTCCTGCGCGCAGACGATGGCTCTGGCGGCGCGGTCTGCACCCGTGAAGACCGCCAAAACAGCATCACCAATGATTTTGTCCACATCGCCGTCAAGGCGGTCGATGATGGCCACCTGGATGCTGATCAACCGGTTCAACAGTTCCACCACGTGCTCGGGGCGGTGGGTTTCGGCGTAACTGGTGAAGTCGCGCACATCTGAAAAGTAAAGTGTAACGTCAGTCAGATGCCCCCCAATTAAGGATGGAGGTCCGTTTCTGGCCGCGCTTGCAGCACGGTTGGAGACCAGTTTCTCCAGCCTGAACTGCAAGGCCTGCACGTCCTCACGCTGGGCGTCCAACTGGCGCTGGGCGGTGCCCACCATTCGGCGCAGTGCCACCATGATCGCGACCAGCACCAGAGCAGGAAGCATGGCGGCAGGCAGCAAGGTTTTGAGCAGCGCGTGGTCCAGAAAATCACTGGACTCATACACCTCCACGATCATGGGTGGCTCGGCCGCATCGCCAGGTAAGTAGGTATACAGCTCAAACCGGGGACCATCCGGCAGGTTGACGCGCAAGGCCGCAGGGCTATGCGTGCGCAGAATCTCGTCCAGCCCCTCTGTTCGCTCCACACGTCCAATGCCTGCTGGGTCACTGGAATAGCGCACGACGCCTTGAAGGTCGTAGATCTTGAGTTTGGGCAATGCCCTGTCTTGCTCCATGGCTGCCAGGATGGCGTTGACGCGGGCCCAGTCTGCTGGGTGCAGGTTCGCGCTTGCGGCACTGCCCACGGGTTTATCAAAAATGGCAAACCAAGCTTGGGTGGAGTCCTCTCCTTCGCGGATCAATGAATCGATCAGTGCATGGGCGTCCCGTCCCGCCCGGTCCAGATACACCCCAATGATCAAATGCCGTCCACCCCAGGCGATGGCCGTGATGAGGATCACAGTGCAAAGCAAAAGCCAAGGCATCACCCGCTTTTGAAACCTTGTCTCAAGCGGGTAGACGTTGGTGTGGATATCAGTGGTATGTGTCTTCATTGAGGTATTTGGGAAGTGTTTGTCAACGCAGCCACATCACAAAAGCAGCGATCCACACCACAAAGACTAAAGCACTCACAAGGCCTGCGCCAGCAGGAATTTCTTCAGCCTTTTGCCCCATCTTACGTGCCCAAAGCATGGGTTTGACTAGATTTTCCTTATGTAGGAAAGAACTGGCGGCCACAGCCACTAAATGCAGTGCAACCATTGCAATCGCCAGGTTGGCAAACACATCATGGGCTTTTTCAACCAAGCTTCCTCCCAATTCCAGGTCGTTTGCCAAACCTGTGCCTGCGGTCAGCAAGGCAAGTGCCAGAAGGCCGATGACCGCCCAACCACCCGCAGGGTTGTGCCCGGTGAAGTGATCAGGTGCCTGGGTAGTCAGTGACTTTAAGTAAACAACGGCGCGAACCGGAGAGTACAAAAAAGCCGAAAAGCGCGCGTGGCGCGACCCGACAAATCCCCAAGCAACCCGGTAAATGACTGCGGCCAAAGTCATCAGGCCCGCGGTATTGTGGATTAGCCTCAGGGACTCTGACTCCGACGTTGCATACGCCGTGATGAACGACACAGCAAGCGTCCAATGGCTTACCCGCACCGTCCAGTCCCAAACCCGGATGGGCGTCAAGTCTATGTTCTGAGTGTGCTCCATCGTTGGTACCTTTACCAATGACGGCCAGGATAGCCTGGCACTGAAATATCACGCTCCGAATAGCTCCCTTTGTCGGCTTGCAAATGGCAAGCCATGCAATTGGACGCTGTTTTGACTTTGGGGTCAGTCCAGACATTCGCCGGCAGTTTGCGCACATGTTTGCGCTCAAACCAGGCAGATTTGGTCATGCGGGGTGGCTTGGCGGTCGAGCCGTACCGATCTTCGCTGGTCGCGGCGTTGCTGCGCAAATAGGTCGAAATCTCTGCCAACTCGGCAGGGGTTACGCTGGCATCTGTTCCAAAGTGGCGCGGCAGTTCCTTCAAGGTGGTCGCCCAGTCACCTGCGGTCATTAAGCCTGGCGGAAATGCAATATGACAACTAGCACATTCGCTGGCATAGGCTTTTGGCGCAGGCGCTGACTTGCTCAGGCTGTCCGCCTGCGCGATTGCTGTGAGCACAGGGATGGCGAGTCCCGCAAAAACGGCGCGGTAAATGGATAGCGAGGTCATGTTTACCTTTGTGTAACAAGAAAGGATGCAAAGTCAGCTTTCTCGGCTGGGGTGCAGGCGCGACCCAGCACGTCATTGCAGTTGCGCTTGAACCACTTTTCGGTCTTGGCGGCATCGGCAAAGCGCTCAGGGTTGGCTACTGGTGAAAGTGGTGCGATGACTTTGCCAGAGACAGCGTGTTTGCCGCTACCGGCTGGGTTGCTGGTATGGCAGGCGGCGCAGCTCGGCATGTCCGTGCTGTGGCCGAACTGCTTGCTAAAAAAGGTCTTACCACGCTCGGCAGATGGTGCATAGGCTGGGTCACCAGCCTTGGCTGCAGATGTCCAGGCGCTGATTTGTGCAGCTGGCGTGTCGGCCGCAAAAACTGCGCTACTGGTAACGACCTGTGCCACCAACGCCAGGCCGAGCGACCAAAAGCGCAAAGCGCTGGACAATGTGCGACGATGGATGTGATGGGCTGCGGCTGAAACTGTGCTCACGGTTTTCTCCTGTTTTGCTTTCCATACTCGGCAAGCTTTCTGTTGATATTGGTGGCTACTCTAGGTGTTGAAGCTGAACAGAGCTTGAGTTGGCGCTTCAGCTTGAATTCATCTTTGTAAGCTTCAATAGATCGCATTGAGACTGTTCTGAAAGGGATCTGTTTTGCACGTACTGCTTGTTGAAGATGATGGCGAACTGGCCGCGGCAATGAAGTCCTTTTTGGGCGCACGTGGATTTGTTGTCAGCACGGCTGCTTGCCTGGCCGACGCACGTAAGTTGCTGCCGCTTTCTGCCTGGGCCGTTGTGCTGCTCGATTTGCATTTGCCCGATGGTGATGGCCTGAGCCTGCTGCCCACCATTCAGCGTCACGCACCGGATGCCTCAACACTGATCTTGACCGCCAAAGATCAGGTATCCGACCGCATCCGAGGTCTGGATGCTGGTGCGGACGATTACCTCGTTAAGCCCTTTGACACGGATGAGTTGCTGGCCCGCCTGCGGGCCATCCAGCGTCGGGGCAATGGTGGGGGTAGCGCAGTGATGAACTTTGGCCGGATCGATATTGATCTGCCACGCAAGCGCGTGACGGTAGACAAACTCCCGGTTGAGTTGACCGCCAAAGAGTGGACGCTCTTGCAGGTGCTGGCCACCCGCGCTGACAGGGTGCATTCCAAAGAGTCTCTCTTGAGCGCACTTTATGGCTTTGACGAAGAGGCCGATAGCAACACGTTGGAGGTATTCATCAGCAACCTGCGCCGAAAGCTAGGTAAGGATGCCATTCAGACATTGCGCGGTATTGGCTACCGTTTTACCGGGAGCCGTGCGTGAAAATGGCGGCCGTGCCCCCACACAGCCTCAGTGGGCAGCTCAATCGCTCCTTGCTGATTCTGGTTTGTACCTTTTGGCTGCTGGGTGCTGCTGGCGCTGCCTGGTACGTGAACCGCGAGATTTCAGAGAGCGTCGACAGCTCGTTGATAGAAAGCGCCAACCGTCTGCTCGATTTGGCTGCACATGAAATCGACGAAGCCAATACCCATCAGATTGCAATTGACGGATCTGTCAAATCGCAGGCATTTGCGAAGGCTGTCGACCCTCCTGTCATGGCCAGTGGCACCGTACCGGAGGTATTGGGGGGTGACTACCTGATGTACCAAGTGGTTGACGGAAACGGCCGCATGCAGATGCGTTCTGTCGACGCGCCCGAGACACCATTGGACGTGCCACGTACCCCGGGTTTTGCACAGACGGACAAGTGGCGCGTTTACACCTTGCGCCATCCGGTGCAAGACCTTTATATCCACGTGGCTGATCCGCTGGCACATCGCTACGAGGCGCGAAACGAGAGTCTGATGCTCCTTTTGCTGCCTCTGCTGGCGATTCTGCCCTTGCTTGCATTTGGGGTTCGAAGAACGGTGAATCGACAAATGATGGTAGTTGACCGCATCACAGCAGAGATTGGCCAACGCAGCGGCGCAGATTTGACTGCGGTGGACGCGTCCGGGCTACCCGATGAATTGAGCAATCTAGTCAGCAATGTCAATCACATGTTGTTGCGCTTACAAGATGCCTTGCAGACAGAACGGTCTCTATCTGCCAATGCGGCGCATGAACTGCGTACACCGCTGACGGTGGCTCAGTTGCGCCTGTCCAATGCGCTGAATCAAGATCTGCCAGACCAGGCACGGACCGAGGTGATGTCAGCCAGCAATGCGTTGACTCAGCTGAAGCGCCGTACCGAGAAGCTGTTACAGCTGTCACGGGCCGAGTCGGGCGCCGCCTTAAGCCGCGAGCCCGTGAGCCTGAACCGTGTGGTGGCCGCAGTCTTGGCAGAGTTTCAGGCAGACTCCGAGGTACTGGACCGTTTGCAAGTTCATCTGGATGACGACACCATCGTAATGGGCGACTTCGACGCCATTGCAATTGCGCTGCGAAATCTGCTTGAAAACAGCATGCGGTATGGGGGAGATGGTTCGGTTGAAATCTGCAATATTGGCTCCACTGTGCTATGCGTGCGCGATCATGGTCCAGGGGTCAGCCCAGCCCAGCTACAGGAGTTAGCCCAACGGCACGTGCGCTTTGCAAATCAAAAGGTTGGCTTTGGCCTGGGTTTGTCCATTGTCAAAAGCATCATGGACCGGCAGCAAGGGCGCCTTGAGCTGCATGCCCCCCCTGCGGGTCAAACCACTGGCTTTGAGGCGCGAATGGTGTTTGGCGCTTGAGCGATCGGATACCGGGTTAACGCCACATGCGGAGCAGGGTGCTGTCTTTCAGGATATGGTGGTGGTACAAAGCCCCCAAGGCATGCAAGCCAATCAAGGCGTAGCCTAGCGTACCGATTGCTTCGTGGACTTCTTTGATTTGGCGCGAAATGCCTTTGTCGGCCCAGGTCAGCAGTGGCAAATCCAGGCCAAAAAGCGACACAGGTTTACCCGAAAAGCTGAGCGCCAGGTAGCCCAGAATGGGCATGAGAAGCATCAAAGCAAGCAGGCCCAGGTGCACTGTGTTAGCCAGCAATTGCTGCATCTTGGGCCCGTCCAGCGGTACCGGGCCTGGGAGTGACATGGCAGCCGCCAAGCGCAGCAGGGTGAATCCGGCCACCGCAAAGCCCAGCACATAGTGCGCAACTTTCATCGTTGTTCGCATCTCTGTACCTTTTGGGAAGGCTTCGTGCAAATTGATGGTCACGTAGACCGCCACCATGAGTAAGGCAATAAGCCAGTGCAGGGCGATTCTGATGGGAGCGTATGTTTCGTGTGTGCGCATTTTTAAAGGTTGAAGACAGGCAGTTGGGAGTTGACGGATGACTATCAAAATTCCCCGCATGACGCCGGGGGCAGGTCTCTAAATACCAGGGGTCGCCAAGTAGGCCGCCAAATCTGATGCTTGTGTCGCTTCAATCGTGCTGCTCAAATAGCCCATTCCTCCAGAGTTTTTGGCGATGGCTGAAAGAATGGTGGATGCAGAATTTGCGCCTTTCAGGACCTTGTCAATGTTTGTTGAAGGGTTTGATCCGTGGCAAAGGGCGCAACTGTTGGCGTAAATAACTTTGCCTCTGGCGGCAGGTGTTGGCGTCGTGCTTCCGCTGTTGAATTGAAACCGTGTCAATGCCACTGTCGCTGAGTTTGGCAATGTCAATGTGGCACTGGTGCTGGAATTGGCGACGAACTTGATGTTACCCGTGACGGTATTCGCCAGACCGGGCGACTTGTAAGCGCCAGTCAGCGTCTGTCCGTTGGAAAATTGCAGCAGGGGGCCACTGGCTGTTGCGCCATCTGCCTGCAAGCTGACAAGTGTGGTGTACCAAACGGGTTGACCAGCGGTGTCGTACATGTAGCTGCCGATCGACACCTGATCGCCCTGTGTCTCAACATAGAAACCACGACCACTTTCGCTTGCACTCCACCAAACACCGCTTTGAAAAATCGGTGTGGTCGCGGCGCCAGTGGCAGTTGAAAAGCTGAATTTCTCCAGCGGAAGGTTGATGGGGCCGCCCCCGGTCGACGGCGTTAACAAGGCAGTGCCTGCGGACGTTGTGGTGAAGCTCAGGCTTACAGTGCCAATGGTCGACACCCCGGAGGGCGCAACGTAGCTTCCGTTCAAAGACTGACCACCCGCAAACCGAGAAAGGGTGCCGGTATAACTTCCATCCGATTGCTGATTCAGGATGCCGGTGTTCCAGGTCGCTGAACCTGAATCGTCGTACAGATACATCGTGAAAACAAGCTGATTCCCCTGAACCTCTAGGGAGTACCCACGACCGCTTTGGGTCGGGTTCCACCAAACGCCATTTTGTGGAACGGCAAGACTCATTGCCTGCTTTGACTCGATGCCTGTTGACAGTGTGGGATCGCCGCCGCCACAACCTGATGACAAGACGGCAAGCGTGGAGGCGAGGACGAGAAGAAGATTTCTTTTCATGGATAACTCATAGAGGGGTAAAAGTACAGATAGCGGATGAGGTAGCAGGTTTAGATGCTTGGTGTAGCCAGGAAGGCGGCCAGGTCAGCTGCCTGCTGTGCACCAATGCTCGAACTCAAAAAGCCCATGCCACCGGTGTTTTTTGTGATGGCGTTGAGAATGCTGGCGGATGAGTTGGCACCTTTCAATACCTTGCTGACGTTTGCTGCCGCGTTCGGGGAGTGACACGATGCGCAGCTGGCCGCATAGATCACCTTGCCGTTACTGGCTGATGTGCTCGTGCCGGTGCCGGTGCCGGTGTCGGTGTCGGTGTCGGTGTCGGTGTCGGTGTCGGTGTCGGTGTCGGTGTCGTTCCAGGCGCTGGAGCAGGGGTCGGCGCCGGGGCGGGCGCCGGTGTTGGCGCCAAGGTAGCGCATGACAAAATCAATGCACGGTTTTGGATCGAGCTTTCGCACTTGCCGCTGATGCCCGACGCTGTGCAGGATTTTCTGATCGAGCTGTCGTTGTCGTTGTCGTTGTCATCTTTGTCGTCGTCATCGTTTGATTCAGTCGCCACCTTGAAGCTGCCAGATCGGTTGGCCAGGTTGGTGTTCAATCGGTCGTGGTACTCGCCAGATTCAAGGCCGCAGTGCTCGGTGCCAGACGCTGCCACGGCGACTTCAGACTTCTGCGCACTGACCACCCAAAGCCGGGCAACTTCGCCCGCTTTTTGGTAAGCACTGTTCTGGCCGCGCTTGGCGATGAAGTTGTCATAAACGGTGACACTCAGCCCCGTTTGCAGTTGCACTTGGGCATCTGCCTCTGTGGAGGAGAGTTTGTTGTTCTTCATCAGCGTGTGTGCCATCGTCGTCAGGGGACTGATGACAGCGTTGCGGCCCTGTGGGGTGGTCAATGTGTACGGCGTTTTTACTGCGCCGGTATCTGCATCAGTGGCATCTGTGCCAACGACGGCAATCAGGCGGGCGTTGGTCAAGTCAGCTGTTTTGACGGTCAGCGTGACTTGCCCGCTAGCGTCGGTACGGCCTTGCGTTTCACCAACATCGCACAGGCTGTTGTTGTTGATATCCAAGCACACCAGTGCATTGGTGATCAACCCATCCATCACGGTGGTGGTGACGCTGGATGTTTCGGTTGTTGGGGCGGCTGGTGTGGTGCCCGTTTCGCCGCTGGTACCAATACCACTGCTGCCTCCGCCGCCGCAGGCGGTCAGTAAAACGACAGCCGTGCTGATCAGGCTTAAAGAGAAGGGGGAGAGTAATGATTTCATAGGGTGCTCCTCGGCAGGGATAACGAATCAGGAAGGGTTAGGCGCCTGATCGGCGCCGTTGACTGTGTTGGTGACCAGTTGGCCGTTGTGTTGAACCAGCAGGAAGCTGGCCTTCTGGCTGTTTAGCCAGGCAAGGCCTTCATCGCCTTTGATCATGGCGACCGTAGACAGGGCTCCGGCGGTGGTGGTGTTGGTGGCCAGTACGCTGACAGACTGCGCACCCTGCGCCGACCAGCCTGTCACGGGGTTGAGCACATGACAGTAGCGTTTGCTACCGTGCACAAGGTAGCGTTCGTAGTCACCGCTGGTTGCCAGGCCACCGCGCGTCAGAGACAGGTGGGCGATTGGTGCGGAGGACTGCATGACGTCCGCCCGTGGGTGCTGAATCGCAATTTGCCAGGGTGCGCCTTGGCATTCTGGCAGGCCACGAGGCCCGAGTGCGTGCAGATCGCCGCCCAGATTGACCAGGGCGTGCTGAATGCCACGGCGCTGCAAAATGGCGGCAGCCCGGTCGGCCGCGTATTCCTTGCCGAAGCCGCCAAAATCAAGCTCCATGCCCACGTGTTTCAAGCGGACTTGGTTACCTTTGCGTTCAACATGCTGCCAGCCGACCAAGGCCAGCACCTGGCTCAGCGCAGCAGGGTCAGGCAGCTGCGTGCCCTTAAAGTCCCAGACTTTGCGAAGCACGCCCGATGTTGCGTCAAACAGGCCGTCACTCAAGTGCCACAACTGGTCGGCAAACGTCATGAGACTGTCGGTCTCGCTGTCCAGCTCGGTCCAGTCGCGGCCCGCAGCCTGGTTAATGCGGCTGATCACACTGGCGTAAAGGTAGCGAGAAAATTTGCTTTCAATCCGCTTCACCTCAGCCATTGCTTCTTTGGCGGCCATTCGCATGCCGCGTTCGTCCTGGCCATCCAACTGCAAGCTGCATGGGCTGGCCATCGCCTGAAAGTCGAATCGCAAAGCGCGCCAACGGCTCATGGTGTCTGCCTTTTCAAAGTGGTGAGAAGTTCAGAACCGATGGGTGATGCCCACCTGAATGAACCGTGCACGGAACGGGTCCAGGCTGGGACTGCCACCACCACCTAGGCGCATAGACGCGCTTTGGCGGTAGGTTTCCAGCTTCACGTCGGCCGAGGTGTCGGGTGTGAAGGCATAGGCCACCTTGATCGACGCTGTGACGGCACCGAAGGCAGACAGGCGTTGGTCCGCAGACTTGCTGCCGCCTAAGCTGGCGGCGTGGAGGATGGTGGCCATCTGGTCATAGCGACCTTGCGCGTCTAGCTTGGGATCAAAGTAGAAGTTAGCGGCACTTTGGGAATAAAAGCGCACGCCAGGGGTGATCTTCCATTTGCCTTTGGGTTGTACCCAATCCACACCAGCCGTGTGTGCAGTGACGCCAAATGTATCGCTGTAATAACGGTAGCTGCTTTGCAAGGTAGCGCCGGGGCCTGCCAGGTAATGGTTCCAGCGAGCCAGTGCGATCCAGGCATTGCGCTGATCTGGTCGTTTGTCAAACGATTTGTAAGGATCGTTGTAATACCCGTGGCCGGTGCTGCGGGTCAGGTTCAACTGGGTGATGTCCGTAGGGCTCAGCACCTGGGTCACGCCAACCATGAATTCCTGCGTGCGTTTGCGTTGGTCGATGGCGGTGTTGCTACCGTTGGACTGGTTGTCGATTTTGTCGCTGGATGCGCCAAAGCCCGCTGTCCAGGTGCGGTTGTTGTCTTCGCTGGACCAACGACCCTGCAGGCCAATGGCGCGCGAGATGTAGTCGTGTTCATCGGACGCTGCCAAGCTGACCGACAGCGCAGATCGCGCCATATGACGCGTTACTTTCAGGTCGCCCGCCTTGCGGTAATCCGACATGCGGCTCGCGCCGGACTGTTGGGTGTGCATGCGCGGTGAGGCACCCGACACGGTGTCGCCCACCAGCGCAGCTTCGACAGACCACTCGCCTGCAATGGGCGCCTGCACATACAGATGCGGTGCCTTGACTGAAACGCGGTCCCAACTGCCTTGGCCATCCTGGTAGGCGCCGTACTTGAAGCCTATGGTGGTCTTTTCGGGGACAGTTTCCGCTTGCGCTGCGGTCGGCGCAGCCAGGCTCAGTGCGGCCAAGCCTGGCAGTACAAGTGAAGCCATCAGCACACTGGCGGTATGGGGTTTGTTCATGGTGAAGTCCTTAATTGCAGCCACAACCACCTCCGCCTACGCCGTAGCCGCCGCTCGCGTTTTCTTTGCTGCCATACACGTGCTGCACAAAGCGCTGGTCGAGCGGGTCGCCTTCAAACGTCATTTCCTGACGAGCCAGATCGCCTTTTTCCCAGGGGTTGACCTGGCCGAGGTTGCTGCAAGCGCCCAGAGCCGACAGGGCGCCGAGTGCAAAGAGGGTGAAAACAATGCGTTTCATGGTCAGTCCTTCAGCTTGAGTGCGTGCTTGATGTGTTGCTCTAGTTCGGCGCGGCTTTCGTCTTTGAAACCGCTGTGGACCATCAGCACCTTGCCGTCGGGCCCAATCAGTACTGAGGTGGGCATGCCTTTGATGGCATAGGTCCTGGGTGTTTTCCCGCTGGCGTCGAAGGCGACGTCAAATTTGGCAGGGGTGTCGCTCAGGAAGTTTCTGGCTTCATCGGTCTTTTGATCGAGATTGATGCCTACTACCCGCAATCCTTTGGCGCCGTAGCGCGACTGCATATCGTTCATCCATGGAAAAGACTGTTTGCAAGGGCCGCACCAGGAGGCCCAGAAGTCCAGGTAAACGGTTTTGCCCTTGTAATCACTCAACTGCAGGGGACCCTTCGGTCCCGCCAGTTCAAAATCCGGCGCCACCTGCCCCGCTTCTATGGACAGGGCAGGTGAGCCCATCATTGCCAGCCAGGCGCTGACGCTAAGTTGAAGCAGGCGTTTTTTCACAGGTTTTCTCGCTTTACTGGAATGGAACAAGTCAATTGAAAATTGTACAAATAGGGAAAATTTCCCTAAAATATCTCTGATCCTTAATGCCTTGTCAAGAGACTTTCTAAAAATAGGTAAAAAAACCCATAAAATTGCGCAACTAAGTGTGTGACTGGCTGTCAAACCCAGAGCTCAGTCCACAAAACCATGAATTCACCACTTTCCAATGACGATTCACCGGCAGAAACATCTGCTGGTCTGCCTGAGCCTGCACTGGCGGCAGAAGCCGTAGGTGTCATCCTGAAGCCGCTGGCGCGGCTGATGATTGACCACGGTTTGCAGCTGCCGGCGATGCTGGAGTTGCTCAAGAAAGCATTGGTGGAGGAGGCCGCAGGCACTTTCAGTCTGGCGGACAAGGGGACGTCTGATACCCGCATTGCATTGCTGACTGGGGTTCACCGTAAAGACGTCAAACGATTGCGAGATGAATCGTCCCAACCTGGTGGCATCGCGCCCAATGCGCCCATTGCCGCTTCTGTTGTGGCCCGCTGGATCAGTGAGCCCCGATACCTCAATGCTGATCGCTCACCGCGTGTCCTGGCCCGGACTGCGCGGCGGGTGAGTGCAGGTGAGCCCGACTTTACAACCTTGGTCTCCGAAATCAGCACTGACCTGGGCGCGCGTGCCGTGCTGGATGAATTGGTCCGTTTAGGCGTTGTTGAGTTGCGCGAAGACGGCATGGCGGCGCTCAAGGCCACGGCGTTTGTTCCAGATGACGGGCACCGCGAGTCGTTTCATTTTCTGGCCAGCAACGTCAGTGACCATTTATCGACGGCAGTGCATAACCTGCGGCCTGACCGGCACTTGGCGCCAAGGCTGGAGCAAAGTGCTTTTTCAGCGGGTTTGTCCGTCGAGCAGGCGCACGAGCTTCAGCAATTGGCGCGTCAACTCTGGAGTTCGGCTTTGCAGCAATTCTTGCAGACAGCAAGCATTGCAGAGGAGCGGAGTCAAGGCGACAGTGGCCCTAAAAAGCGAATCCGGTTTGGCGTTTATTTCCATGAGCAGACCCAGATTCCCGCCGGTGCTCAAACCACTGCAGTCGCGCCTGCACGCACATCCAAAAGGAAGACAAGGCCATGAGTCAGACCAGCAGCGGCTACCGCGATATTTCACGACGAAGCTGGCTGGCACTGGCTGCACCCGCTGTGACTGGCTGCGGAGGTGGTGGCGCTCGTGGCGGTATTGCAGGCCTGCCTGGAACCGGTGGCACGGGCATTTACGCCCAAGGGACCATTGCAGGTTTTGGCAGCGTCATCGTCAATTCAGTCAAGTATGACGATCGTCTGGCGCAAGTCCAGATTGACGGTGTGAACGCTGTTTCAGCAGATTTACGCCTGGGCATGGTGGCAGAAGTGCAGGGCCAGCTCAGTGCAGATCCGATGCTTGGTACTGCCAGCACCATTGCGGTGTGGTCGATTGCGCAGGGAGCGATCACACAGGTGCAGGCGGGCCAGTTCACGCTGATGGGCATGGTCATTCAACCGGACGGTGGTACGGTGTACGAGGGTTTGTCCGGTACCTCTGCATTGGCCGTGGGTCAGCGCGTCAGCGTATGGGGCTTGCAGTCGGGTGCCGATGGTGTGTACTGGACGGCGACCCGCATGGCGATCAGTAGCAATAACGCACCGTCGGTGGTGACAGGCGTCGTGGCGACCACGGGGCAGCAGCGCTCAGTGAATGGAGTTTCTTTGTCCGGCAACGGGATCTCGGCATTGAGCTCTGGCCAATGGGTCAGAGTCCAGGGCGACTTGACAGGTACCTTGTTGCAAGCGACTCATATTCAGGCACTGGGTTCGGCGACAGGCCCTCTGCTTCAGGGAGAAGCCGAAATTGAAGGCGTGGTCACCGCTGTGTTTGCCAAAACTCGGTTCATGCTTGGCAACATCGAAGTAGATGCCAGCAGTACTTCTCTGGCTTCAGCCATTGCATCAATTGCGACCGGAGCGCGATGGAAGTGAAAGGCACCTGGCAAGGCAGGGTGCTTAAGGCTGCGCAAATATCAGTGGAAGATGACGACAACCTTCATAAGGTGGAAATCGAAGGTTCGATTCAGCAATTCAGCAGTCTTGCTGATTTCATTGTTCGTAACCAGCGGTGTAACGCGTCTGCCACGCTTGGCCTGAGCAGCAGCACCGTAGGCAAACTCAAAGTGGGTGTGAAGGTCAAGATCGAGGGCCGCAAGAGCGGGGATGCCGTGCTGGTGACCAAGCTTGAATTGTCCTCTTGACCTGTTCAATGCTTCGCCAGTCTGGAGGCCACTACCTTTTTGCCAGCGCCTTGTCCAACGAAACAAGGAACTCGTTGGCATTTTGGTAGCCAATCACTTTGTGGGTGATTTTGGCCGACGCTGATCCGTCAAAAAACACAATGCCTGGCGGCCCAAAAAGGCCAAACTGCTTCAGCAAAGCTTTGTCGTCGGCGTTGTTGGCTGTGACGTCTGCCTGAAGCAGGCGCACAGGGTTTAGCCGCGTTCTTACCCGGGTGTCGCTGAAGGTGAAGCTTTCAAACTCTTTGCAGGCCACACACCAATCGGCATAAAAGTCCAGCATCACAGCTTCGCCCTTGGCTTTTGCTTGTGTCAGTGCAGCTTCCAGTGCCTGGACGCTTGTGACTCGCTCAAACTTTAAGCCAGCCTCTTCAGCGCTCGCTGTCGCTGCGCTTGCGTTTGTGGGTGTTGTGCCGGTTGCGGCTGCGGGTCTCTTCAGGTGAGCCAGCGGTTGCAAGACGGAGTGACCGCCAGACGCAGCACCTACCAACAGCAAAAATGCGCAGGCTGCCATGACGGTGGCCGCTGCACGCGCGATGAGCGGAGGAGCCTTGATGTGAGTCAGACCAAACAAACCAGCCAACGTGGCCGCACCGAGAAGCCACAGCGCCCACAACAGCATGTGAACCGCCACTGGGACGACCGGTGACACCATCCAGATCGCCACGCCCATCAGCATCATCCCGAAAACCTGTTTAACGCGCTCCATCCAGGCTCCTGCGCGGGGTAGCAGGCTTCCTGCAGAAATGCCCACCATCCATAGGGGCAAACTCATGCCCAGCGCCATGGAAAACAGGGCCAGGCCACCCAACACCACATCGTGAGTCTGGCTGATGTAAACCAAGGCTCCGGCAAGAGGGGCTGCGACGCAAGGCCCGACCACCAACGCAGAAACGCCACCCATCAGGAACACACTGATGAACGAGCCGCCCTTAAATCGGTTAGACCATTCGGTGGCACGGCTCTGAATCACGCTTGGCATTTGCAGCTCGTACACACCAAACATCGACAGTGCCAAGGTGCTCAGCATGGCAGCAAATCCTCCGAGCACCCATGGGTTTTGCAGCGAGGCCGCCAGACCTTCGCCAGCGAGGCCAGCGGCGACCCCGAAACCGGCATAGATCAGTGCCATGCCCAGAGAATAGGCGAGCGATAGGCCAAATCCTTTGCTGCGGCTCACAGGGCCTGTGTGCCCGGCAATCAATGACGACAAAATGGGCACCATGGGCAGGACACAGGGTGTAAATGACAACAGGACCCCAGCAATCCAAAAAACACCCATGGTGCGCGCCAGGCTACCCGATGCCAATGCAGATGCTATGGAATCAGAAGCGTCTGGTGTAACGCCAGCTTGCCGAACGCTCGATATTGGCGCCAGATTTTCAACAGCGTCGGGATTGAGCACGCTAACCAGATTGCGACCTGCGCCAAAACCAGTCAATGCCACGCTCAAGTGGGTACTGGTTGGTGGGTAGCAAAGGCCCGCATCTGCGCAACCTTGCCATCTGACGGTCACCTGGAACTGGGCTTCGCCTTGGGTGAATTGCAGACCCACGGCGACCGGTTGGTCGTACACCGCCATGGTTTTATTGAAATTGGCGTCAAACACCTCTTTGGCCGCAGGCATGGCCAGAGGTGCCAACTCGATACCAGGGCGATCAGGCTGCACAGAGATGCGGTCTTTGTACAGATGGTAGCCCGGCGCGACATCCCAATGCAGTTGGATGGATTGACCATCAGCCGAGATCGCAGAAAACACAAATGCCTTCTCTGGTGGCAAAAAGTCGTCAGCCCATGCCATCGGCAGGCATAAAAAGAGCAATGCCAAAAGGCGTAAACCAAAACGTTGGGCCCAAGCGCACATTTTCTCCATTGCCATACTCCGCAGTTTGAAACCCGGATTAGATCATATATTTTGGGAAATATTCCCAAAATATAGAAATGACAATAACGCTTAAATCCAGCCCAGTGCACCCAATGCGGCGCCAGCCGCGAGCAAAATCAGCAAGTGAACCTGGGTTCTCCAGACAATGACTGTGCTGACGGCGGTGAGCAGCCATAAGGGCCAGTCGGTCAGCGGCTGCTCATGTGCTGCGGTCAGTAACCAGCCTGTGGCAATCAGCAAGGCCACCACAATCGGTGCCATGCCGCTCTTGAAGGCTTTGACTGCCCGCAGTTCGCGGTTCCTATGGCCCCACTGAGCAACGGTGTAGGTGAGGGTGGCTGAGGGGATCAGGATGCCGCCCATGGCGATCAAGACGCCCAGCAGGGCGAGCCACAGTGCGTGCACACCGGCGCCAAGTCCGCCCGCCGCATTGAGCCCGATGTTCCATCCCATGAGCGCGATGAACATGATATTTGGCCCAGGGGCCGCCTGGGCAATGGCGATGGATGAGCTGAACTGCGACTCCGTCAACCAATGGGTTTCGTCCACCAAGCGACGGTGAATATCAGGTGCCGTGGTAATGGCTCCCCCCACGGCCAGCAGCGACAGCGACATGAAGTGCACCAGCATGCTCAGCCAGTCGGCTGCGGTCATGGTGATCGTGGTGCTCATGGTTTGCCCCCTTGGCCATCACCCAGCTTGCGGTAAGCCCACAAGCAAGACAAGATTCCGAGCGTCAGCAACAACGTAGCCAAGGGTATGCGCACCAGGGCAATGGCGGCAAAAGTGATAACCGCCAAGCCGACGCAAACTGTCATGCCCATCGGGTTCTTGCCCAGTGCGCCAATCATCTTGATGCCAGTGGCTGTGATCAGCCCTGCTGCCACAGCGCCCATGCCGCGTAGGGCGCCTTGCACTACCAGGTTTTCTGCCACGCCTGCGTAAAGAGCGGCCAGCACCAGGGCTACCAGCATGGGGGCAGTCAACATGCCTGCCAAGGCCACCATGGCACCTTTGAGGCCAAAGTAGCGTCCGCCGATCATCAAGGCCAGATTGACGACGTTGCCACCTGGCAGGATTTGGGCAACAGCCCAGTCCTCGACAAATTCCTCTTTGGTCAGCCATTTTTTGTTCTCGACCAGTTCGCGCTGCACGATAGCCAGCACCCCGCCAAAACCCTGCAAGGCCAGCAGCGTGAAGGAGATAAACAGGTCAGTCAGCGATGTAGGAGCTGGGCGTGCGGGCGAAGGTGCTTCAGATGAGTGGGTAGGGGTGTCCGGCATGCGCTGGATTATCCGGGCTTTAGGCCCCCATTTTGGCCATCGGCTGTGTGGCTAACCACAAGCCCAAGCCTATCAACCCAATGGCACTCAGCGTCCAGCCGGTCAGCGGTTCGCCCAGCAAAAAGTAACCCAGAAACGCCGCCGTCACTGGGTTCAGCGCCAGAAACACGGTGGCGCGCGTGGGGGACTCATGCTTCAAGGCATAGAGCCACCAGAAGTAGCCCACACCACTCGAAAGGCCAATGAAGGCCACCACAGCCCAGGTGCCTAGTGTCATCGCTGTGACCAGCATGGGCCAATTTTCCGTCAACGCAAACACGGCCAGAAACACCACAGAGGCCAGCATGGCAAATGCTGACACCGGCACCGTGGGGTAACGCTGAAGGTAGGGGCGGTAAAGCACGCTGCACAACGCGCCAACCCCTGCTGCAGCCAATACCGCCAGTTCACCCAGATAGCCGATGTGAGATGTGCCCAGACCTGCCATGGAGGCATCCTGTAGTTTGGGCCAGAGCGAAACGCCGACGCCGGTGACAGACAGCAGCACGCCCATCACCAGCTTGAAGCGAAGATGCTCTCGCCCCAGTGCAGCTGATAGCAACAAAGTCAGCAGGGGAAAAAGGCTGAATACCAAGGCTGCTTGCGCCGCGCCGATAAGACGCAATCCCCAATTCAACAAAGCAATCAATATCGCGAACTGACCGATCCCCAGCGCCGCCATGACCAGCAGGTCCCGATGGAACCGGGTAGCTTCTAATTTTGTAGCTAAAAACGATTGTCTGGTATGCCTAAACTGGCAGAAATGTTGCCAGGCGAACGGCGCCAGACACAGAAAACCAATCAGGTAACGCAGCATGGCCAAGGTGAGCGGAGGAACTTCGTTTGCCACAAAGCGGGTGGCAACAATGGCCGCGCCGACCTGTATGCCGGTGGCTGCAGCGGCCCACAAGGCCAAGTGCGTCAAAGTTTGAGTTCCCAGGTCTCGCCGACCAGGGACTGCCCAAATCCGTGATAGGGCTCGCTCGCCGTCAATACAAAGCCACGTTTGGCATACAGGGCGCGGGCTTCAAGCAGACAACTGTTCGTCCAGAGCATCAGCTTGCGGTAACCCTTGGACCGGGCAAAGGAGATGCATTCATCTACCAAGCGGCCACCCAGGCCCAGGCCGCGGGATTGCGGTGTGAGGATCAGGGCACGAAGCTGTGCCACGGTTTTGCTCTTGCGGGCGACAAACACGCTGCCTACGCGCTGACCCTGGTTTTCGACCATCCAGAACTGCTCAAACTGCGGGTTGAACTTCTGTATGTAGCCAGCCATCATTTTGGCAACAAAAGCCTCGAAGCTGATGTCCCATTGATACTCACGCGAATAGATCTGCCCATGCTGATGAACGACCCAACCAATGTCGCCACTCTCCAGTCCACGAAATTTCAGATTCGACAGGTTCATACGAAATCAATGTTCATATTCCTACCGCTCAACGGTAGCGACTTTTCATGGCGCGCTCGACCTCGCGCTTGCCTTCGCGGTCTTTGATGGTGTCGCGTTTGTCATGCTCGGCCTTGCCTTTGGCCAGCGCAATGTCCATCTTCACCTTGCCCTCTTTCCAGTGCAGGTTAATCGGCACCAGGGTGTAGCCCTTTTGCTCGACCTTACCGATCAGGCGGCGGATCTCGTCCTTGTGCATCAGGAGTTTTTTGGTCCGGATCGAGTCTGGATTGATGTGGGTGGACGCAGAGTTCAACGGATTGATCTGGCATCCCACCACATACAGCTCGCCGCTGCGGATTACCACATAGCCGTCTGTCAGCTGAACCTTGCCCTCACGCAGGGATTTGACTTCCCAGCCCTCCAGCACGATGCCAGCCTCAAAGCGTTCTTCAAAGAAATAATTGAAGATGGCCTTCTTGTTGTCGGCAATACGGCTGTTCTTGTGTGCAGAGGAAACGGGTTTTTTTGCCATGTTTTTCAATTGGGGGTCGCATGGCTTCAATACAATGGCCAAACGCTGTCGCGGCCCCCATTCTATGAAAACTGTTCACAAGTCCGTTCTGATCTGGTACAGCGCTGAGGAAATGTTTGCGCTTGTCACCGATGTGGACCGGTATGCCGAGTTTTTGCCCTGGTGCGATCAAGCCCGGATTCTGGAGCGCTTTGATGACGGCGTGAGCGCCGAGGTGGGCATTGCCTTCAGCGGCCTACGCCAAAGTTTTGTCACCCGGAATGTCCATGTTGAGGGGCGCGAGGTTGGATTGGAACTGGTGAAAGGCCCTTTCTCCAGCTTGCACGGTCGGTGGGTTTTTGCGCCAGTGGGTGACGCTGCGGCCCGTGCGTGCAGGGTTGACCTGACGCTTGCCTACAGCTTTGACAACGCAGCCCTGGCGACGCTGGTAGGTCCAGTGTTTGACCGCATTGCGGGCAGTTTGGTCGATGCCTTTGTCAAGCGCGCTGAGCAGGTTTACAAATGATGCAGGTCACGGTGGTGTGTTCATTGGCGCCGCGCGATGTCGCTGAAACAAAGCTTGATTTGCCCGAAGGTTCAACCGTGGGCGACGCTGTCCATCAGTGCGGCCTTGCCTTGCCTGAGGACTTTGATGTGGGGGTCTGGAACCTTTCTGCATCCCGAACTCAACCGCTAAGTCCGAATGACCGTGTTGAGATTTACCGCCCCTTGACCGTTGACCCTAAAGTGGCGCGGCGTTTGCGCTTCAAACAGCAGGGCAAGGGTCGAACCGGGCTATTTGCCAGGAAGCCCTGATCTGGTGGCAAAGACTGCTTACCTGCAGTTGGCGTCCACAATGCCCTGGGTACGTTGAATCTCTGCCGCCTTGCCTTCATCAGTCATGAACTCACGCTCGCCTTGGGCATTGGTTTGCGAAATCCGCGCACCCGATTGAAGTGACGCCAGGTTGCGTTTGGCACGCTCGCAGTTGTCGGCCCGGTTGGCGGCCAGTTTGTCGTCGTCTTCTTTCTTCTTGGCCGCAGCCTGACTTTCAGCCAGGGCTTTCTTCTTTTCAAGCTCCATATCTTTGCCGCTCGCCTTGGTCACCGGTTTGACTGCAATGGGTTTACTGACGGGTGCCTCGCCAGACTCAGATGGACTCAGGTTGCTTGATGGAGGGTTAGGGCGAGGACCACCTGGTCGCCGCAAAATGGCAGATTCAGGTATCTCTGCACCAGGGGGTTGGTCACTGAAAACCTTGCGACCACTCTTCTCAGTCCACTGCCACTGAGCTTGAGCTGACAGGGCGACACCGCAAAGCGCAGTCAGTAGCAGGATGGAAATAGGTTTCATGATTTCGGAGTGTAGCCGTCGCGCTCGGCCTACACCAGATTGCGCAAAGCCTGAGCGGTGTCACGTAAAACCGGCAGTACCCGTGCAAGGGCATCTTGGCTGTTTTCTTGACCAATCGGCATGGTCACGCTGAGTGCTGCAATCATTTCGCCTTTGCGGTCCCTCAGTGGCACGGCTATCCCACGAAAGCCCAGTTCCAGTTGTTGTTCTGACAGTGCCCAACCCTGCTGGCGTATCAGTTTCATGACACGGTTGAGATCTTCCTTGCTGGCGATGGTGAAGGAGGTGTAATTCTTGAGTTCACGCTGAGTCAGCCAGTTATCGCTGAAGCTCTCACCCTTCAGCGCGAGCATCAACAGACCGGCGGCAGTGACCTGTGCCTGTACGCGTGCGCCAAGCACGTAACCAATGTTCATGCCGCGGTAGGGGCCGTTGCGCGCTACATAGACAACGTCGTCACCATCCAGCACGGCCAAATAAGCGGCCTCGTTGGTGCCCGCAGTCACGCGCTGCAAAAAGGGTTGAACCATCCTGGGCAAACGGGCAGATTCCAGGTAGCTTTGACCAAGCCGAAGCACGCGCGGGGTGATCCAAAACAGCTTGCCATCTGTGGCCATGTAGCCCAGATGAGTCAATGTGAGCAGGTAACGCCGCGCCGCTGTGCGGGTCAGTCCACAGCGCAGTGCAGCCTGTGAGGCACTCATTCTGGGCGTATTGCCGTCAAAAGACTCCAGGATGGTCAGCCCTTTCTCAAGGCCTGCGATCCAGTCACGGCGTGCAAGTTCTGGTCGGTCCTGGTCTGCTGAGGCGGTGGTCATGATGGCCTTGTTTACCCTAATTTCGTTCGATTATCAAACAAGAGTGATCGATAATCGAACGAAAATCTGCGCTATGCGTGTGTGAATTTTGTACTATCCTGTACATTTTTTATGGCTTGGCGGTAAAGTCCATTGCACCCCAGCGACACCCCATTGGAGAAAATCAAGCATGAGTGATTTACTGGTTGACGTCAAACGCGAACCCCTTCAAGCCTCTTTCAGTGACGAAGCCAATCCACTGGGGCTGGATGGCATCGAGTTCATCGAATACGCTACACCCAAGCCGCAGGCGCTGGGGCAGGTGCTGGAGATGATGGGATTCAAACCGGTTGCACGGCATCGCTCACGCGCGGTTTTGCTGTATCGCCAGGGTGGTCTGAATATTGTGCTCAATGCCAACCCTGTTGACGCCAAGGGCGCAGCCCATGGCGGGGAGGCTCCGACCATCTCTGCCATCGCCTTGCGAGTGCGCGACGCCCGTGCTGCTTTCAACTTTGTGCGCGAACGTGGCGCCTGGGAGGTGCCCACCAAAGCCGAGGTGATGGAGCTGAACATTCCTGCCATTCACGGCGCAGGAGGCAGCCGCATTTACTTCGTGGACCGCTACAAAGAGTTCTCGATTTACGACGTGGATTTCATCCCTATTCCCTCAGTAGATCAGTACCCAGCCGCCACGGCAGGCCTGCATTTTTTTGGCGTGGTCCAGTACATCGGTCCCGAGCGCAGCTACGACTGGATGGAGTTTTACAGCGCGCTCTTTGGCATGCAGATCATTCCGGACGATCAGCGCTTTGGCATCATGCCCAAGGGCAAGCTGCTTCGCAGCCCGGCATTGAGCGATGGGGCCAGTTTCATGCTTCAGTTGATTGAGCCTGAGATCAATGTGCTGGATGCTGACGAGCGCTTGCAGCGCATCGGGCTTGGCGTGCCCGATGTGCTTCAAGCGGTGCGGGCCTTGCGCCACTTGGGGATTGAGTTTGTCGAAACCCAAGCTGCCCATACCGAAAGCCGTGGTGCAATTACCAAGACTTACCTGGGCTCGGTCGTGTTTGAGCTTGTGCAAAGCGAAAGGACTAGCCCCCACGCTACGCACCTCGTGTCTTCGCTGCCCCACGAGGGGGCCGCATGACCTCCCGTGCGATTCAGGGCTTTGGCATGGACACCATCACTTTGGCTGGGCCGCTCAAGGCCAAGCTGAGGGCCATGCGCGAGGCGGGGTTTGAACAGGTCATGCTCAAGGCCAACGATGTGGTCGGTCATCCAGAAGGCCTGGAGGCAGCGGTGGCTGAGGTCAAAGCGAGCGGCTTGCGTGGTACGGGCTTTCAGGTGTTGCGCGACTTTGAAGGATTGTCTGGGCACCTGCATGAATACAAGGTAGACATTGCCAAGTCGATGTTGCAGATGTGTGCCACTCTGGACTGCAAGGTATTGCTGGCCTGTTCGTCTACGTCGACACACGCCACGCAAGACCTGGATCAGATCGCGCGCGATTTACGCAAGTTGGCCATGTTGGCGATTCCGCTGGGCATCAAGATTGCCTACGAAGGCTTGTCCTGGGGCCGTACGGTGAACGAGTTCACGACCGCCTGGGACGTGGTTTGCCGCGCCGATTGCCCGAATCTGGGGCTGGGCATCGATTCCTTTCATATTGTGGCTGCCAAGACGCCGCTGGAAGAGATTGATTATCTGGACCCTTCCAAGATCTTTCTCGTTCAACTGGCTGACTTCATGTGGCAGGAAACCAAGAGCTTTGAAGAGCGCATGACCACCGCGCGCACCTTTCGCGTTTTTCCGGGAGAAGGCGTGCACAGTGAGGAGTTGGTGGAGTTGGTGCTGAAGTTGGACCGCCTGGGCTACTCGGGGGACTACAGTTTTGAGGTGTTCAACGACGACTATCAACAGATGCCCTTGCCCACAGTCTGTGAGCGTGCCCGCAAGAGTGCGCTGTGGTTGTCTGAAGATGTGCTTCGTCGCTCGACGCCGCTGCCAAATGCTTTGAAGTTAAAGCAGACGGTTTGAGTTTTTGTTGCGACGGCGCTTTGTCATCAAAGTGCCAGATCGCGACACAGGCCAACACTACACTAGTCCCAAACTGTTACCCCCATAGTGCACCATGAACATCCTTTCTTTGAACGGCATCAACCTGAATATGTTTGGCAAGCGCGACCCGGCCCAGTACGGTACGGTGACGCTTGCGGAAATCGACGCAAACCTGAAGACCTTGGGCAATGAACTGGGGGCAGAGGTGGATTGTTTCCAGACCAACTTTGAAGGTGCGATGGTAGAGCGTATTCATCAGGCGTTTCATGACAAGGTGGATGCAGTCTTGATCAACGCTGGCGCTTGGACGCACTACAGCTACGGTATTCGCGACGCGCTGGCGATTTTGAAGTGTCCGATTTTTGAGGTGCACATGTCCAACATCCACGCACGTGAGGAATTTAGGCACCATTCTGTGATCGCAGGCATTGCTAAGGGTCAAATTGCGGGGTTTGGGGCAGACAGTTATTTGCTGGCACTGCGCGCCGCAGTGTCAGCCGTCCATGCAGCTAAGGCCTCTTGAGATGATCCGTCCGTCAATTGAAGCTGTCCGCTCGCAAGCGCAGCGCCTGACCACGCCTTGTGGATCGGGCGGCATCGTCTGGCATGCTTGGGGCAGTTCAGACGCACCGCGCGGCCCATTGGTCGTGTGGCATGGTGGCAGTGGCAGTTGGACGCACTGGCTTTGTAATGTGCAAGCACTGGCAGAAGCTGGTTTTTACGTGCTGGCAGCAGACTTGCCGGGGTTCGGTGAATCGGCGGTGCCGCCCGATGGAGGGGACGCTGACGCGATGGTCACACCCTTGCACATTGGCTTGAAGCAACTGCTGTCCGGGCGGAGCTTTACGCTGATGGGTTTTTCTTTCGGTGGCATGACCGCAGGTCTTTACACGGCTGAGTTCCCGTCCAAAGTGGAGCGTCTTGTCATCGTAGGTGCGCCTGGCTTGGGGCTGGCTGCGCGTCCGTTCCAGGGCATGAAAGCTTGGCGGCATTTGACGGACCCTACCGAAAGGCGCGAAATCCATCGCTTCAATTTGCGGACCCTGATGCTGGCCCATGACGACTCGGTGGACGATCAGGCGGTTGAGATTCAGGAAACCAATGTGCCGCGCGACCGCTTGCCGGGGCGGCGCCTGGCGTTTACCGGGGCTTTGGCCGATGCACTGCACAAAGTACATTGCCCGGTGCATGTGATTTATGGCTGGGACGATGCGCTGTACCAAGGGCGTCAGGACGTGCTGGAAGCCAAATTCCGCGCATCATCCCCCAGCCTGCAAAGCTTTGAATTCGTACCCGATGCGGGGCATTGGGTGCAATATGAGCGGCCCGATGCTTTCAATGCAGTGCTGCTGAAAACCCTTAATCAGAAAGCAACATGACATCCCCAGCCACGCCAGTAGTGACACTTCGCATTGATTTTGTTTCTGACATCTCCTGCCCCTGGTGTGCCATTGGCTTGTCGGCTTTAGAGCAAGCCGTCGCACGCATCGAAAAAGAGATCAAGGTGGATCTGCATTTTCAGCCGTTCGAGCTCAATCCACAAATGCCCCCCGGTGGGCAGGACATAACCGAGCACTTGACGCAAAAGTATGGATCCACCCCGGCGCAGCAAAAACAGATTCGCGACACCATTCGCGAACGCGGGGCTGACATGGGATTCACCTTCCGGATGGAAGGGCGTGACCGCATCTATAACACCTTTGATGCGCACCGCTTGCTGCACTGGGCTGAGGTGGAGGGCACCGGCGAACAGCAGCACGCCTTAAAGAAGGCCTTGCTAGCTGCGTATTTCACCCTGGGGCAAAGCCCGGAGTCACACGAGGTGCTGGTGGCCGCTGCTGAAAAAGGTTGGTTTGAGCGCTGAGCGCGCCAAGGCGATTTTGGCCAGCGATGAATTTGCGACGCAAGTGCGCAGCGCGGAGCAAACCTACCTGAACGCCGGAATCCATTCAGTGCCTGCCGTCATCATCGACAACAAGCACCTGATCTCAGGCGGGCAACCTGTCGAGGTTTTTGAGCAGGCCTTGCGCCAATTAGGCAAAAAAAATGCCATTTCGGCATAACCCGCCTCAAAGTTTGCTTACTTTTCGATAGCAAGCAGTTCTACTTCAAACGTCAAAGTGGCATTGGGTGGCACCGCCCGCCCGCACCTGCAGCGCCATAAGCCGAAGCGGGCGGGCAGGTCAGAGTGGCTTTGCCGCCAACTTTGATTTTTTGCATGCCTTCAGTCCAGCAAGGGATCACGCGGCTCAACGGAAACGTAGCCGGTGCGTTGCGCTTGTACGAACTGTCGAACTCTTTACCATCCACCAACATGCCGCGGTAGTGCACTTTGACAGTGTCGCGTGCCGTGGGGTTGGCACCAGTGCCAACAGTGGTGTGGGCGATCTTGACACCGTTGGACAGGGTTTCCGTGGTTTGAGCGCTTGCGATACATGGAACGATCAGGGCCGACACCACGGAAATCAGGAAGGAGAGTTTTTTCATTTGAAGTTGGATACCAGAATGATATGAACGAAAGTGAATTGGCCGACCCGCTAGTTTAATGGGCATGGTTAGCTTGGTCGCATTCCCATGCGATGGCGGGATTTCATCCGTTCCAGTATCCTGTAGGCTTGTATGCCTTAGTGGCGCCTTTTAAACCTGGAAACAAAGGAAGGTCAAATGGACAGCTCAATGCTCAAGGGGATCTTGGTCGGGGGTGCGGCTGCCGCCACATTTGCAGCAGTGGGTGTTGGTGGTTACAAAGTTCTCAGCAAGCCAACCCACGCTGATGTGATCGCCGTCAAAGAGATCAAGGAGACCGTCAGGACGCCCCGTGAAGAGTGCACGGAGGTTCAGGTTCGTCAACAGGCACCTGTTCAGGACCAGCACCGCGTGGCCGGTACTGTGGCTGGTGGGGTGCTGGGTGGGGTCTTGGGCAGCATGGTGGGGGGTGGAACGGGCAAAACGCTTGCTACCGTTGGCGGTGCAGCAGCGGGGGCCTATGCCGGAAACACAGTGCAGGGCAACATGCAAAAGAACGATGCCCACATGGTCACGCAAACCCGGTGCAAAACTGTCAATGTGATGGTGGAAAAACTGGTCGGCTACGACGTGACCTACAAAATCGGTGACAAACAGGACCTCGTGCGCATGGACCACAAACCAGGCGAAAAGATTCCACTGAAAGATGGTCAACTTGTGCTCAAGGCACCGGGCTGACAGGGTCTTAGGCCCCGGCGGCCTTAATGCGCGCGCCGCTGACTGTCTGTTTTGTCTCTGTTCTTGCCTTTTCGGGGCTTGTCTTCACTGACAGGCGGGGTGCTGCCGTCGCCTGGCGTGGTGCCGTCGGATGGAGGTTTTCCAGATGTGGTTGGGGGAGTTCCATCTGTCGTTGTGGTTGTTGTATTGGTGGGAGGCGTATTGGTCTTGGGCTTCGTCGCGTCATCAAGCATCTTGAGGCAGTCTCCGCGTGTTTTGCCGGAGCAGGGAATTGTTTGCCCAGTTTGATCGTTGTAGGCAACTCCCTGGTTTTCTACGGCCGAACCGCCATCAGGGATGTAGTACACGCCGCTTCCTGAGACACCCACCGGGATTCCTCCGACCTCTGAGCCAGGCGGATAGCGCTGCGTAGTACTGTCCTGGGCGACGGCAATACCGTGACATGCCATCGCCACCAAAATGACCATTATTTGCTCGTGTATTGACATCTTTGGATACGTGGTTCGCATGGTCTTGCGTTTCAATCAGCGGCTGTTGCCATCATGCTTTTGGTGCGCTATGTGCCGGCTTTGCTTGTTTTGCTCGTGTTGGATGGTGGCGCGCTCTGCGCGCGTAACCTTGCCGTCGGCTTTGGCATTGGCCTCCATATTGGCCACCTTTGCTTGTCCTGCCTGTAAGCGAGCGGCTTCACGGTTCGACAGCTTTCCGCTGGCTTGGCCATTGGCAATGCGCTGACTTTGCCGGGCTTGGCGTTGATCGATGGCAGGGGTGTCCTGGGCCGCTGACATTGAAGGGACGGCAAATGCTGACATGCCGACAAGCAATGCTGCGATGGTTATGTTGGGTAGGTGCATGGGTGAACTCGTTGGTTGCTGGATCGGTGGGAGGCTGGTCTAAAGCGACGGTTTGCTCATATCTCCTGTTCCGTCAGGATTTGCCACCACGCCCTTTGAGGGCAGGTTCCCCAACACCTTGTCGATAGCCTTATCGACCTCTCGGTTGAATTTTTCACCTTCTTTCGTCAACACAGTGCCGTCAGGCCCACATTTAATGCAGTCTGATGTCGTCAATGGTTTGTTCTTGCGGGACGCATCGGCACTGTCAGCAGCGCCGCTGTCTGGCCTGGCAGCTTCGTTTTGTGATGGCGCAGGGGTCGGTTTCTTGAAGTCGACAACTTCGTTCTGCGACAACACTGATTTCGTTGGGCGTTTTGGGCGGTTGTCATTGGCTTGGGCCGTCATTGCACAGCTCAGTGCCAATATGGCTATCAGTCCAATTGGTGTGCGGTAATCGATGGGTTTCATTGAATGCTCCTTCTAAGTTGTTGCGGAATCAAAAGGTGTAAGAAAAAGTGATGTCAGCGTAGCTGCCCCTGCTGGCAGGCATGACGACCGCATTGCGGGCGTTACGTACCTCGGTGGATGTGCTTTGCGTCAGCTTGATACCCACTGTCGCGGCGCCCACCTTGTGATCCAGCCCAGCGCTGACGCTGTCGGAACGCTGGTCAATGACCGACTTGGCCGTGCCGGCATTTAGTGACGCGCTGGTGTGCAGGGTGAACTTCCAGGTCAAACCAGCTGACCAGGCGTGTTCGGGGAACGCAGAAAAGGTGAACGCAGGGCCAGGTGGCGCGCCACGCCGTCTGGACGCGATGGCTTGGGCAAGCGCAAACGGGTCGGTTGAATACCGGTACCAGGTGCTTGACAGGTTGACCGCCAACGCGTCCGTCACTTTCTTGGACAGCGATATCTGTGTTTGTCGCTGGACGGGAATCCGGGCCAGCAGTGCAGCAGGCACCGTCTTGCTGGGGCGATAGTCATTGCTGCCCAGATTCAGTTTGACCGTGAACTCCGGTGTGGTGACATCGTATGACACCTCCAGTTCGCGCCCTGCGATGTCAAAGCTGGCGTCTTCGGTTCGGTTTGCGATGGCCTGAACTGAGAGATCGTCATTTATGTTCCACGTGAGGTCAGCACCTTGCTGGCGCGTTACAGAATCCCCCGCTTTGGACTCAAAGTGGTTTAACCCCAAGTGAAGCGGTGTTTTGGCAATGTCCGCACCGAGTACCACCGCCTGTGAGTGATATCCGTCTGGCCCACTGCCAAAGGTGATATTGATATAGGGGCTGGCCAGCCCGAATGTGGGCCAGGCGCTCGCGGCCAACAGGCAGATGGTTCTCCAGGTATGCCGGTGGTCAATGGGGCGTTGAATCATGATGTGCAAATACCTTCGCCTGCTGCGGTGTTTGTCATATTGGCAACAGCTTATCGGCTTGGGTTAAGCTTGCCCATCGCATGCCAATGCGATCCCCGCGCACAGCACCAAAGGCTTAAACTCTGCTCTCCATGGACCAACTGCTGCTGGTGGAAGACGACGTCTCAACGCGACAATGGCTTGCGGAGATGCTGTCGTGTGCAGGCGAATTGCAGTTGGCCTGCGCATGTGCAACTGTCCGTGAGGCGCTCGATTGGTTGCGGGCAGGGAACAAGACAGATATCGTCCTCACCGATCTCGGTTTGCCCGATGGAAGCGGGCTGGAAGTTATCCGTGAAGCCTGCAAAACCCCAGGCCGCGAAGTGCTGGTGCTGTCGATATTTGGTGATGAAAAAAACGTGCTTTCAGCCATCGATGCCGGGGCGGGCGGCTACCTGTTAAAAGACGGCAGTCTGGATTCGATTCGCGATCACCTGAATTGCTTGCGCAGCGGTGGATCGCCACTTTCCCCACGCATTGCCCGTACCCTGATCCGACGCACGCGTGAAGCAAATCCATCGCCGTCGATAGAGACGGGAACCTCGCTTTTGTCTGATCGGGAGATCGATGTTTTGACCGGCGTTGGCAAGGGCTTCAGTTATGCAGAAGTTGCTGATGCCCTCAAGATCACCACCAACACAGTTCGAACCCACGTGCGCAAGATTTATGAAAAACTTGCCGTCAATTCGCGGGCCGAGGCGCTGTATGAATACAACCGCCGCATGGTCGAACAGGGGCGGCTTCCCATTCGCTGATGATTTCATCCAGCGCCCTGACGCGTAGCCGCGTGATCCTCGCTCTAGGGGTTTGCCTGGCCTTTGCGTTGGGTGTCATTGGCTTGTCCCGAAGCGATTGGGGCAGCGAAGTCAAGTCGCCTGACGCTATTCCTGTTTCTTCTGCACAGCTCGCAGAAGCAGGGGGCGCGTATCCACACCGGCCTCCTGACCGAGATGAACTGACCCCTGTGACCCTGCCAGACAACTGGGATGCTCGCCGTCCTGACTACCACGGTTACGTCTGGTACCGTATTGATTGGCCTGTTTCTGCGCAGAAGTGGGCGCGGCCCACGATTTACCTGCCAGTTGCGGCCATGAACGCAGAGGTTTGGGTGAATGGACAGCGAGCGGGTGGATCTGGACGCATGGACATGCCACCGTCACGTCATTTCTACACGCCCCAATTGATTGAGATTGCACCGGGACTGATTCGACGCGATGGTGCCGAAAATGAGGTGTGGGTACTGCTGGTCGGGCACCCCGGCTACCGATGCGGTTTGGCGCCGGTGTGGCTGGGTGAGCACAACGACTTGCTTGGCCCCTGGCGCATCCGTCGTTTCTGGCAGACCGAAGGCAACGCTGCAACGATTGTCATTAACCTGTCCATGGCGGTCTTTGTTTTGCTGATTGGCTGGCGTGATCGGGCTCATTCGGCCTATGTCTGGTTTGGCGCCGCCATCGGCATCTGGGCTCTGCGCAACCTTAACTATTGGGTGACCAATCCGGTCATTCCCGACCTGCTGTTTGCCGAGTTGTGCGTGAGCGGGGCTGCCTGGTTTGTGGCGCTGTTTTCGATATTTGCAATGCGGTTTTCTGAAATGAACGAGCCGCACTATCGCTGCCCGGTCTGGTTTGTTCCGTGTGCACTGGGGTATGCCAGCCTTGCCAGTGTTTATTTCTTGTCCGCTTCAAGCTACGCACGTGCCAATGCTGGCTTCGCTGCATTGGCTGCTATGGGTATCTCCTTCACGGTCTGGAGCATGGTACGCCTGTGGCGTTTGGCATTCGCGTGCCCCACACCGCATTTTGTGGCTGTTGCGGGGGGGGCAGTGATCTACCTGCTGCTTTTGCTGAACGACTACGCCATCGGTGTCAACCACAACAGCCTGGGTGAAATATTCTTGCGGCAATATGCTGCCCTGCCGTTGTTCATCGCCGTGACGGCCACGTTGGCCAAGCGGTATGGCGAAGCACTTCGCCAATCCCAGGAGTTGGCAGCGTCCTTGCAGACCGAAGTACAGGCACAGCGTGCACAACTGGCGGCCAGCTTTGAGCAACTGCGTGACGCTGAACGTGAACAGGCTCGCGCCCAGGAACGTGCCCGTGTGATGGGGGATTTGCATGACGGTCTCGGTTTGCATCTGGTGGCGGCTTTGCGTCAGGCTCGTGCATTGCAGTCAGGCCCGGGGACTTTGGCCGACTCACTTCAGGATTGTCTTGATGAACTGCGGGTGGCTGTTGATTCTCTGGATGAGCATGAACGTGATCCACTTTCCCTGCTGGGTACCCTGAGATTTCGCATGGCGCCACGTTTTGATGCGCTGGGCATTCGCCTGGATTGGCAGATCGGTGATGATTTGAATGAACTCCCTGCCCTGGACCCGGCGCAGGCACTGGACTTGCTGCGAATCGTCCAGGAGCTTTTGGGTAATGCGCTCAAACACAGTGGTGCCACCGTGGTGACCATCGGCATTCGTGCGATAACAGCAGGCACCGAGATCAGCGTGTCGGATAACGGGCGAGGATTTGGCTTAACCGCCATCGGTCGAGGCAGAGGCCTGGGTAACCTGCAAAACCGGGCGCAGCGTCTGGGCGCCACGCTGAACTGGATTCAACTGAATCCGGGCACGGGCGCCTTGCTGCTGTTGTCACCCAGTGCATAGACATCAAGGCTCTGCCAAGTATCGCATCTGCATGCGATGGTGTGATACCGGGCGCGCCACTAGACTGCATTGGTCGGCGAACTGATTTCACTTGCAACAAAAAGGAGTGTGAGATGGCAATGCTACGTGGGGTGAACCTTTTTGGGAGATTGGCAGTCTTTGCAGCAGGCTTCGCCCTGCCAACTGCCACCCCAGGACAAACACGGTATGTCCCGCATTGAAAAATTGCAAATCAAGCGGGCAGACGGCCTGCAGCGAGACAAGCCACCCTCCAGCACATCGGGTACAGTTTCGTCCGATGCAGTCCTGGAAAAGATGAATCCGAATGATGTGAATGGGATCTACTATGCAAATGCGAAGCCCAATAGCCCGATTCCAAGCACACCCAAGGGAGACAGAGAACCGAAGTAAGGCAGGTCATTGCTCATAGGCACTGTGCGGCCACGTATTCCTCGCTTAACTTGAAAGACCTTCATGACATCATCCATTTTGCGTACTGTCTTAATTTCATTGCTGGCGATGCCGATGTCTGCCTGCGTTGTCGCGCCAGCGCGCCGACCAGCGGTGGTCGTTCAGGCACCTGTTCCTGCTGCTGCACCGATTGTGGTGCAGCAATACCCTGATACCCAGGAACCGGCCCCCATCGTTGCGCAGTTGGAGCCTCCATCGCCGCAAACCGAGGTGGTTCCTGTATCTCCAGGCACTGGCTATGTATGGGCGCCAGGTCTTTGGGTGTGGGAAGGTCATCGCCATGTGTGGCACGCCGGACGCTGGATGGCGCCACGGCCCGGGCACAGTTGGGCGCCACGTACGTGGGTTCGCGTAGGCGGTGCCTGGCACCTGCGCGGCGGTTATTGGCGTCGCCGCTGAGCCTCAAGGGGTGAGGTGAGCTGCCAGTGCGCTGTTAACACTCTAAGTAGCTACATTTTTTATAGCTTAAGAGGACCTTTGGATATGCCGAAATGGGCCTTTGGAGCGAGTATTTCTGAATGACTCGACCGCAAAGTGCCCATCGCCCCCCCATGCGCAACGGGGTCAGTGCAAGTGCTGTGTCGCTGGTGCCGGGGCCGTGGGTATTGCTGATCGATTTCTTGTGTGACCGATTTCCCCGGGTTTCTCGTGCAGATTGGCACTCACGGCTGCTCAGAGGTGACGTGCTTGACGCTGCAGGGTTGCAGCTAGGGTCAGGGGCGGCCTATCAAACCCACAGCCTGGTCTATTACTTTCGGGAGCCTGCGCCAGAGCTGCCCATTCCATTTGAAGAGAAGGTACTGTACCGCGACGCGCATCTGCTCATTGCTGACAAACCGCATTTCCTGCCCGTGATGCCATCGGGTCGGTACCTGCAGGAGACCTTGCTGGTTCGATTGAAGCGTAAGTTCGATCTGGAGAACTTGGTCCCAGTTCACCGGATTGACAGGGATACAGCGGGTCTGGTGATGTTTTCTCTGAACCCGCAATCGCGCGGCGCGTATGTGGCCTTGTTTCGTAACCGTCAGGTGCAAAAAAATTACGAGGCGATTGCCGCTTGGCGTGACGAGATTGCTTTACCCATGACCCTGCGCAATCGCATCGAGAGTAGCGATGCCTTTATGTGCATGCAGGTGACCGAGGGCGAGGCAAATTCAGAAACCTACATTGAGTTGCTTGAGCGTCATGGCGAATGGGCCCGGTATGGTCTGAGCCCACTGACCGGGCGCCGACACCAACTGCGCGTACAGATGGCCAAGCTGGGCATGCCCATTCTGCATGACAACATCTATCCGACTTTGTCGCCGGAATGGCCTGTGGGCGTGGCCCCTGATTTCAGCCAACCCTTGCAACTGCTTGCACGCACGCTGGCCTTTGACGATCCAATGACAGGAAAGGCGCGCAGGTTTGAAAGTGCGCTTCGCCTCAGCATGCCGACCGCAGCTTGAGGCGTATTTACCTCTTGCCCCGCGCTGCCGCTTCGTACAAGGGTTGTACTTTGTGTTGTAGCGCTGCCAGATTGGCCATGCGGTCAGACGGGGCAGGATGAGTTGACAAGAAGCCTGGCCCGCCGCCGCCTTGTTTGGCCATTTTTTCCCACAGGGTGATGGCAGCCCGCGGGTTGTAGCCTGCCCGGGCTGCCAGCTCAAGGCCGTATTCGTCTGCCTCAGTCTCCATGTTGCGCGAGAACGGCAGGTCGAGTGCCAGTGACTTTGCCATGTTGGCCACCTGCATCGTGGCTTGCCCGGCTCCCAGAAGGGCGCCACCAATGCCGACCACCAGACCCCCTGCTTGCTGCTGCGACATTTTTTCTCGGGTGTGCTCGCGCAGCGCGTGCGAAATTTCATGCCCCATGACGGCAGCAATTTCATCGTCCGTCAGGTTCAGTTTACGGATCAAACCGGTATAAAACGTGATTTTTCCGCCCGCCATGACATGCGCGTTGACCTCTGGCTCATCAATCAGAACCAGTTCCCACTTCCATTTGGCAGCGTCATCGCGAAACACCGCCACATGCGGCACCATGCGCTGCATGATGGTGTAGACGCGGTTGAATTCCTCACCGCTGATGACCAAGTCGCCTTTCTGTCGGGCCTGCGCGTTTTGCTGCGCGTAGTACTGCAGCGAAGCCTTGTTCACGGTCTCCGCCGGAACAATCAGCAACTGTGAGCGGCTGCCTCCGGCTACGCCGGATTTGGTGGTAGAGCCACAGGCAACCACCAGACTGATTGCGGCTGCAGCCACGAGCGATTGACAGAGTCGTTGGGGGATCATGGTCTTCCTTCTGTGACTGGTGAATACTGGGGGCAAATTTTAGAAGGCAAACCGCGATCTAGACGACCATCGGCGTGGCGGCCCCGTCCATCGTTAGGATCACACCTGTGATGTAAGACGCGCGTGCGGATGCCAGGAACAACACGGCATTGGCGACATCCACAGGTTGCCCCATGCGGCCTAGGGGAATGCCCTGAATGGCCCGTTGGCGTGCAATGTCGACAGGTACTTGTTGAAGCTTGGCGGCGGCTTCCAGGCCTGAGATCAATCGATCGGTTTCTGTCGCGCCTGGGTTCACCGCATTGACCCGCACGCCCTTGGGCGCATAGGCTGCAGCGAGCCCTGCGCTGATGAGCATGAGTGCCGCATTGGCTGCACCGCCGGGCAAATGGATGGGGTTGGCCACCTTGCCACCCGCGCCCACCACGTTGACGATATTGCCCCGCCCGCGCTGCCCCATTTGCTTGACGACCAAGTCAATCATATGGATGTAGGAGAAGTATTTTGCGTCCATTGCAGCATGCCAGGCATTTGCATTCAATTCGTCCGGTGGCGTGCGCTGGGCTGCGCCTGCGGAGTTGACCAGTACATCCACCGGACCGAAGGCTTGAATAGCGCAATCCAAGGCGCTTTGCGCTTGAGATGCCTGTCTCAGATCGGCAACGCATGTATGAATGCGGTTGGCTGACCCAGCGATTCGGCCCTGTAGCATTTGTTTTGCTTTGTCGAGGTTAGACGCTTCACGCGACACCAAGGTGAGCTTTGCGCCTTCTTGCAAAAAGCCTTCGGCGCAGGCCAAGCCAATGCCTTTGCTGCCGCCGGTGATCAGCACATGCTGACCTGTCAGTTCCAAATCCATGGGACTCCTTGTTCAATTAGTCGATTCGGATGCCAGCCGCTTTGACGACCTGGGCATAGCGGGCCAGGTCGCGTTTGAGTTCGTCACGGAACTGTTCAGCGCTGCCGGGAGAGGCTTCAATCCCCAGTACCTGCAGTTTCTCGCGCACCACAGGGTCACTCAACACGGCATTGAGTTCAGCCGTGAGGCGGTCCAGAACGGCGGCGGGTGTCTTGGCGGGCGCCAGGATGCCCACCCAGGAATTGACGACAAAGTCTGGCACACCGCTTTCGGCAAAGGTGGGAGTATCAGGAAGGGAGCTGCTGCGCTTGAGGCTGGAAACGGCAATCGCTTTCAACTTGCCAGACTTCACATGGCCATGCGCCCCTGCGACGGCGGTGTAAACCAGGGGAATGCTCCCGCCGATCACATCCGTTAAGGCTTGACCACCCCCTTTGTAGGGGATGTGGGTCAAGTTGGCGCCAGTACGTGCCTTGAGCAGTTCGCCAGCAATATGCGGCGTACCGCCGGTGCCTGACGTGCCGTAAGACAAGCCGCCGGACTGGGTTTTTGAAAGTGCGATCAACTCGGTCAGGTTCTTGGCGGGCACCTCCGGGTTGGCCACCAGGATCAAGGTGGCGTCGCCAATCTTGCCAACAGGGGCAAAGTCCTTCAAGGTATCAAAAGGGACTTTGGCAAACACATGAGGGTTGATCACCATGGTGCCGTCAAAGCCAAGCAGCAAGGTGTAGCCGTCCGCAGCAGCCGTCACCACTTGAGATGTTCCGATGTTGCCTGATGCGCCGGGTTTGTTGTCCACAATGACCTGTTGGCCTAGCCGTTTGCTCAGATGTTCAGCCACCAAGCGGCCACTGGTGTCGGTGACACCGCCAGGCGTAAAGGGCACCACCAGGCGAATCGGTTTGTTGGGCCAAGCCTCTTGAGCGCTTGCTCCTAGGCTGAGCACTGATGCTGCGGCGGCCAAAAAGCCGGCAGCGAATAGACGGCGGCGAAAGGGTGATGTCGGGTTCATGCTTGTCTCCAGTGATGTTCTTGAATGTCAGTCACGCTCGGCATAGCGTTTCTCAAAAGCCCAAACCTCTTCAAAGCCCATGAGTTGTGTCAACTCTGAAAACGGTGTCAATGCCGTGCGAGGTGGCACGGAGGTGCCGGTTTGTAGAAGCTGCTCATAGACGGCTTTCATCGCTTGCGTGGCGGCCAGTAAGGCTGTGACGGGGAATATGGCCATCTTGTAGCCGATGGCCTGTAGCTCGGCCTGTGTCAGCACCGGGGTGCGGCCGCCTTCCACCATGTTGGCTAGCAGGGGCAAATCAAAGCTTTGGCCTATCCGGCGCATTTCTTCCTCTGTTTCAGGTGACTCAACAAACAGGATGTCTGCGCCAGCCTTGGCATAGGCTTCAGCACGGCGCAGAGCTTCATCCAGCCCCAGGCTGCCGCGAGCGTCGGTACGGGCAATGATCAAGAAGTCTGTGCTTGTGCGTGCATCGGCAGCTACGCGAATCTTGCGCACCATGTCTGCCGTCGGGATGACGCGTCTACCTGGTGTATGGCCGCATTTTTTTGGGAACTCCTGGTCTTCGAGCTGGATAGCGGCCGCGCCTGCGGCCTCGTAGCCCTTAACCGTGTGGGCCACGTTCAACAAACCGCCGTAGCCTGTGTCGCCGTCGCAAATCAAAGGCGTTTTGGCCATGCCTGCCATGGCTTTGACGCGGCCCACCATGTCGGAATAGGTGGCCAGGCCCGCATCGGGCAAGCCCATGTGAGAGGCGACAGTGCCAAAGCCGGTCATGTACAAAGCGCCAAAGCCAAAGGTGTCTGCCAGGCGCAGAGACACCATGTCATACACGCCAGGGGCGATGAGCAGTTCAGGCTGCTGCAGGCGTTGGCGCAGTGTGGGTTGGGCTTGGGGTGTGGGCATGTTGCGGCTGTGTGTGGGCAATGAAGTGCGCCACCTTAACGCAATTGGCCAGGGCAGGGAAGTGCTATCGAGTCACCCATGCGCGGACACAGCCGCCGCTGTTCAGGCTACAGCCACTTTTGCATCAAAACCGCATGGCCCGCTGCCGGGTCCAGCTGGTAGCTGGCAAATCCAAAGTGTTCGTAGGTTGCGGTGGCGCGGGTATTGCCGCTCAGCACTTCCAGCGTAATCTTGCAGCAGCCGCGCTGGATGGCTTCTGTTTGCGCAGCAGCCAGCAGCGCATGGGCGATGCCTTTGCCACGGTGTTTGGGGTCCACCGCAATGTCATGCACATTGAGCAAAGGCTTGGCTTTGAAGGTGGAATAAGCGATGAAGCAATTGATCAGCCCAACGGGCGTAACACCTCGCCAAGCGATAAAACTCACGGCATTGGGCATGTCTGCAAGGTCGTGGCAAAGCCCGGCCTTGACGCCGTCCGCCAGGGGCTCGCCGCCGCCCATGGGGTCGAGCGCGTACATGTTCAAGAGTTGTACCAGCGCCGCCGAATCTGTTGGCGAGCGGTAGTCAACCCTGCGGATCTGCCAAGGTTCGGTTAAGGTCATGGAGTGCTTGGCCGTCCCAACATGTTGTGAAATGGTTTGTGGCTTTTCCAGCGGCAGGTGCCAAAGTCACGCTCATCGGTGGTCAGAATGCGGCCATGGCCCAGGTGCTCTGCCAATAAGACCAGCGACGCGTCTGCCAGATCCATGGGCAGATTGGCGTAGCGCTGCATCATCGCCGGGATGCGCGAGACGTGAGCTTCGGGGATATCCCACAGCGCGATGCCACCGTCGGCCACTTCGTCCATCAAGCCTTGGGCAAAGCGTGTGCCTAAACGGCGCGTCATCAGGTGAGTGGCTTCGGTGAGCGAAAGCCAAGTGGTGATCCAGCCCTCGGCCACCGTGGGCAGGGCCGCCACCGCGCGCTGATGCCATGCATCCCTTTTGTCGACCAATGCAAACAGGAAGCCTGCATCTACCGCAATCATGGTGTCGATCGGGTAGGTTTGGCGGGCTTTGTCAGAGGCTCGGCAGTCTGCGGTGTGGATGCGGCAGGGTATTTTGCATCCAGCCCTTCACTGATGAACTGCTTGACGTTGGCGGAGATGTCGCTGCGGCCGCTATCCCCCTGGCCAATCCACTTAGAAAAGTGCTTGAGTTGTCCGCTTTGGGCGCGAATATGACGGTAGTAAAAGTCCACGCTGTTGCGCAACACATCGCTGACCTTCAAGCCTGTGTGGGTGGCCAGGTAAGCGACCTGCTCTTCGGCAACCCCTTCAAATCGTGCGTTGACTCTCATCGTGCGCTCCAGCCATTTGTCATCCATTGTATGACAAATGGCTATGTGCTGCGATGATTCGTCAATCCGCATAGGCAGCCACCGGCACGCAACTGCAAAACAGGTTGCGGTCGCCATACACGTTGTCTACACGACCGACACTGGGCCAGTACTTAGCTAATTTCAAAGTGGATAGCGGGAAGCCGCCTACCTCTCTGCTGTAAGGCCGGTTCCAGTCGTCCGCCATCAGGCTGGCAGCCGTGTGCGGTGCATGCTTGAGCGGGTTGTTGTCTTGCGGCCAACCGCCACGTTCAGGGCCTTGTTCGACTTTGGCGATCTCGGCCCGGATGGCAATCATGGCGGCGATGAAGCGGTCCAGTTCAGCCAGGGTTTCGCTCTCGGTCGGCTCCACCATCAAGGTGCCCGCGACGGGGAAGCTCAGCGTCGGTGCATGGAAGCCATAGTCTGCCAAGCGCTTGGCCACGTCTTCGGCGGTGACGCCACAGCTGTCTTTGATGGGGCGCAGGTCCAAAATGCATTCGTGTGCGACGTGACCATTGGCGCTGGCGTAAAGGGTCGGGTAATGGTCCTTAAGGCGCGCGCTGATGTAATTGGCAGCAAGGATGGCGGCTTCGGTCGCGTGCTTGAGGCCATCGGCCCCCATCATGCGGCAATACATCCAACTGATCGGCAGCACGGCTGCGTTGCCTAGTGGCGCTGCGCTGATCGCGCCCACGCCGTTCACGGGCATGCCACCCGTGGCGTGGCCGGGCAGGTAAGGCACCAGGTCTGCCACCACGCACACAGGCCCAACGCCGGGGCCGCCACCGCCATGCGGAATGCAAAAGGTCTTGTGCAAATTCAGGTGGCTCACATCGCCGCCAAATTCGCCAGGAGCGGCCAGACCCACCAGGGCGTTCATGTTGGCGCCGTCCACATAGACGCGCCCCCCATGGGTGTGCACCAGTTCGCACAATGCTTTGACTTGGGTCTCAAACACACCGTGCGTGCTGGGGTAGGTGATCATCACGCAGGCCAGATTGGCGCTGTGCTGCTCGCACTTGGCTTGCAGATCGGCCATGTCCACATTGCCGCTGGCGTCGCAGGCGGTGACGACCACTTGCAAACCCGCCATTTGCGCGCTGGCCGGGTTGGTGCCATGCGCGGAGGAAGGGATCAGGCAGATGTTGCGGTGCCCCTGGCCTTTGGCCGTGTGGTAGGCCTTGATGACCAACAAGCCTGCGTACTCGCCCTGGCTGCCTGCGTTGGGTTGCAGGCTGATGCCCGCGTAGCCCGTGGCCTCGCACAACCAGGCGCGCAGTTGCTCGTCCAACTCTTTGTAGCCCTGCAATTGGTCAGCTGGGGCAAAGGGGTGCATGTTGGCAAACTCGGGCCAGGTGATGGGAATCATCTCGCTGGTGGCGTTGAGCTTCATGGTGCAGCTGCCGAGCGGGATCATGCTGCGGTCCAGCGCCAAATCCTTATCGCTCAGCAGGCGCAAATAGCGCAGCATGCCGGTTTCGGAGTGGTAGGTGTTGAACACAGGGTGCGCCAAAAACGCGCTGCTGCGCCGTAGCTCGGTCGGGATCAGTGGCTCAACGCCTTTTTCGAACGCATCGAAGGTGGGCAAGGCCTGGCCGTCTTTGGCGAAGATCTTCCAAAGCGTGGCGATGTCTTCACGGGTGGTCGTCTCGTCAAGCGACACGCTGATATAGTTTGTCCAACCCACACGCACATTGCGGCCCATCTGGCGTGCCTTGGCAGCTATCGACTCTGTAGCGCCATCGGTTTTGAAACTGATGGTGTCAAACGCCTGGGCGTGGGTCCGCTGATAACCCAATTGCTCCAAGCCCTTGGCCAGGATGGCGGTGTAGGCTGCCACGCGGTTGGCGATTCGCTTGAGGCCTTCTGGCCCGTGGTACACCGCGTACATGCTGGCAACCACGGCTGGCAACACCTGTGCTGTGCAGATGTTGGAGGTGGCTTTCTCGCGGCGGATGTGCTGCTCGCGGGTCTGCAAGGCCAGGCGATACGCCGGGTTGCCATGCACGTCCACGCTGACTCCCACCAAGCGACCAGGCATGGATCGTTTGAATTCGTCGCGGCAGGCCAAATAACCTGCGTGCGGGCCACCCGCGCCCATGGGCATGCCAAAGCGCTGCGTGGTGCCCAGCACAATGTCGGCACCCCATTCACCGGGTGGCGTGATCAGTGTCAAGGCCAGCAAATCGGCGGCCACCATGAAGGCGGCCTGCTTGCTATGCACGGTGTGCACATCGGCGCGAAAGTCTTCTATCGAACCGCTGGTGCTCGGGTACGGGGCCAGAACAGCAAAGTAGTCCAGGTTGGCAAGCCAGTCGTTCCATTGCTCGGCAGAATTTGCCACCAGCACCTCCAGGCCCAGCGGCTTGGCGCGGGTCTGGATCACTTCAATGGTCTGTGGGTGGCAGTTGCCCGCGACGATGAAGGTATTGCTCTTGCTTTCTTGACGCTGCGTTTGGCCAGCGTCATGCCTTCGGCCGCAGCGGTGGCCTCGTCCAGCATGGACGCATTGGCAATCGGCATGGCCGTCAGGTCGAACACCATGGTCTGGAAGTTCACCAGCGCTTCCATGCGGCCCTGGCTGATTTCTGCCTGGTAGGGCGTGTAAGCCGTGTACCAGGCTGGGTTCTCCAGGATATTGCGCAGGATCACGCCAGGCGTGTGTGTGCCGTAATAGCCCTGGCCGATGTGGCTGGTGAGTTGTTTGTTCTTGGATGCAATCGCCTTTAGCTCAGCCAGCGCCGCCGCCTCGGTCAGGGGCGCGGGCAAATCCATGGCAACGCTGCGCGCAATCGAGCGCGGCACGATGCCTTCGATCAGATCGCGGCGCGAGCAGCTGCCCACGGTTTTGAGCATCATGGCCTCATCAGATGGGCTGATGCCGATGTGGCGGGCAATGAATTCGCTGGCGTTTTCCAGCTCGGCCAGGGGTTTGGCGGATTGCATCAACATGGCGGTCTCTTTAGGCGTTTTTGACGAGTTCGTCGTAGGCGGTGCTGTCCATCAGGGCGTCAACCTGAGATTTGTCGCTGAGTTTGACTTTGAAGAACCAGCCCTTGTCCAGCGGATTCGTGTTGGCAAGCGCTGGGTCGTTGCGCAGGTCTTCGTTGACCTCAGTCACCGTGCCGTCCAGTGGCATGTACACATCGGCGGCCGCTTTGACCGATTCAACTACACCCGCAACTTCACCTTTGGCAAAGGTTTTGCCGACTTCTGGCAAGTCCACAAACACCACATCGCCCAGTGCGTCTTGGGCGTGTACTGTGATGCCTACGGTGGCGTCATCGCCGTTCAGTTGAATCCATTCGTGATCAGGTGTGAATTTGGTGGTCATGGTGTATTCCTTTCAAATGATTTGATAACGGGCTGAACTCAGCCGCGGTGGTAACGGGTAGGGTTAAAGGGCATGGCGGCGACCTCCATGGGCACAGGCTTACCGCGCACGATGGCATTCACACGGGTGCCCATGGCAGCCTGGGCGACGGTCACATAGCCCATGGCAACGGGTTTATCTACCGTCGGGCCAAGCAGGCCACTGGTGACTTCGCCAATTTTGTTGCCTTGCAGGTCTTGCAACTCAGTGTGTTCACGCACTGGCACGCGCTCAAGCGCGATCAATCCGACGCGTTTGCGGGTCAAAACACTGGTTTCGGCAGAACTGGTATCAAGTTGCACTAGTATTTTTGTAGCGCCTGGGAAGCCGCCTGCGCGCGCACCGCCAGTGCGGCGCACCTTTTGCATGGCCCAGTTGAGGGCTGCTTCTACCGGCGTGGTGCCCGTATCGATGTCGTTTCCATACAGACACAGTCCAGCTTCAAGGCGCAGCGAATTGCGGGCCCCCAGGCCAATCGGTTTGACCTCGGCTTGGGCGAGCAGGGCGCGGGCTAACTGCTCGGCTTGGGAGTCCAGCACCGAAATTTCAAAGCCATCTTCACCCGTGTATCCGCTGCGCGTCAAAAAGCAGGGAATGCCCGCCACTTCAAAGTGCCCGCCAGTCATGAAGACGAGTTTTTCCACACCCGGCGCCAGGCGGCTCAAGGCGTCCACAGCCTTGGGGCCTTGCAAGGCCAGCAGGGCGCGCTCTGGCATGGGGATGACTTGGCAGCGCGCCGCCAATTTTGGCCTGGATGTGTGCAATATCGCCAACCTTGCAGGCGCCGTTTACGATGACGAAGATGTCGTCGCCACGGTTAAAAAACATCAGGTCGTCAATGATCCCGCCCTCGTCATTCAGCAACAAACCGTAGCGCTGCTTGCCAACGGGCAGGTCGATCACATCGACTGGCATCAGGGTTTCAAACGCCGCAGCGGCGTCTGCCCCCACCAGACGCAATTGGCCCATGTGAGACACATCAAACAGCCCCGCGTTGTCGCGGCACCATCTGTGCTCCGCCATCAAACCGGCGGGGTATTGCACGGGCATGCTGTAACCGGCAAAGGGCACCATTCGCGCACCGAGTTCGAGGTGCAAGGCGTTCAAAGGTGTGAGAACAGGGCAGCAGGGGACGAATCAAGGGACAAAATGGGCTCCTAAATGAATAGCACCACACGTCCATGTGCAGCGCCGGGGAACCCTGTTGTCCTGGATACCTGAGAGATTCACCAGCGCGATGACCGGCTTGCCCCTTCGGCGAGTTGCGTAACACTGGCACCAAGGATTTGGGCCAAGCAGCGACTGCTCTCCAACAGAATCAATTTGCGGCAGTCCTGGGTACCTGAGCGTTCGGCCTTCGGTGGTTGGTTGCGCGAGCAAACAACTCTCTCCTGCTACGGGGAAGAAGTTTAACCGGGAAAATCTGTCAGCCAGCTTCAAGGGGTAGGGTATGTCGACTGGTCTACAATCTGGTCTACTCATTTTGAAAGCACCTTGATGAGCCCCCTTCAAACTATTGGCAGCTACGAAACCAAGACCCACCTGGCCGACGTATTGCGTCGGGTGAGTGCAGGCGAAGGATTCACCATCACACAACGCGGCGAGCCCATTGCCGACTTGATACCTGCAGGCCAAAGCCAGCGTCGCCGTTCCAGCGCAGCGGCCTCGAAAATGATGGCCTTCATGCAGCTTGTACATTCTGAACAAAAGGTAGGTTCAGGTGTCGATATTGATGCTTTGCTTGACGACGGGCGAGATTGATGCGCTTTGTGCTCGACAACTCTGTCGTCATGCGTTGGCTGCTAAAAGACGGCAGCGCCGAACGTCTGGCCTATGCGGCCAAAGTGCTTGACCGATTGGCCAATCTTGGCGACGAGGCCGTCGTTCCGGGCATTTGGGCGTTGGAGGTAGCCAATGTCCTCGTCAAAGCCCAGGCCATGGGTCTGGTGACCGAGGCACGTGCTGCTGAATTTGTGGGTCTGTTGCGAGACATGGCGTTTGAAACCGACACCGAAACGGCTGCCAGGGCCTTAGGCGACACACTTCAACTGGCGCGCAGGTTCAAACTGTCGGTTTACGATGCCGCCTACCTGGAGCTTGCCTTGCGTAACGGATTGCCATTGGCTACCCTGGACGATGATTTGAATCTTGCCTTTGCGCAAACCGGCGGACACGTGATTTTTTGAACCCTTGAGGAGACCCCAACCATGACCATAGACACCATCGCCACCTGGCACCAAGTCATGAAGGCCAAAGACACTAAAGGTCTGTACGCCTTGTTGGCCGACGAGGCGGTTTTTCACTCCCCCGTGGTACACCGTCCGCAAGTGGGTAAAGCCATCACGTTTCAGTACCTGGCTGCTGCGTTTCAGGTGTTTGGCAATGACAGCTTTCACTATGTGCGTGAAATCGTCGGCCTTCACGACGCGGTGCTGGAGTTTGCGCTGGAGATCGACGGTATTGCCATCAATGGGGTGGACATGATTCGCTGGAACGATGCGGGGCTGATCACCGACTTCAAGGTGATGATCCGGCCGCTGAAGGCGATCCAACTGATCCACGAAAAAATGGCGGCCATGTTGATGGCTGCCCAATCAAAAACTGCCTGAAATCAAATCACCTTGGCGACTGTGTCAAAGGCGAGGCGGGGGCCGCGGGGGCGGTTGCCCGAGGCGTCGCCATAGCCAAGGTTAACCAGAAATGTGCTTTTGAAGCGGCCATCGGCAAAGAACTCGGCGTCTAGCTTGGTAGCATCGAAGCCCGCCATCGGACCACAGTCAAGCCCCAGCAAACGCGCTGCCAGAATCAGGTAACCGCCTTGCAGGCCACTGTTCAGCGCTGCCGTGCCCTGGGCCTTGCCCGCATCGGCCTCAAACATGGGTTTGGCGTCCACAGCGGGGAACTGCTCTGGCATGTAGTCAAAAAACCGGGTGTCTTTGGCAACAATCACGGTCACGGGGGCCGCCATGGTTTTGTCCACATTGCCGGGTGACAATGTGGGCTTGAGGCGGGCCTTGGCTTCGGTTGAACGCACAAACACATAACGTGCTGGCTGGCAGTTCATGGCGGTTGGGCCCCATTTCAGCAGGTCGTAAAGCTGTTGCAACACCTCGTCGGTGACAGGCTCATCCGTAAATTTATTGAAGGTGCGAGCGGCGTAAAAGGCTTGGTCAAGGACAGACGAGGCAACAGGGGCTGACATGGGGACTCCGGATTGGAAAAGCGCTGAGGCTATCAGAAAAAGTGCGCCCCAAATTCACCCGACGAGCTGGGCGTCCAGCTCTCGCAAGGCGGTTTTCAGCACCTTGCCGTAGTTGTTTTTTGGCAATTCAGCGACAAACTGGTAGTGCTTGGGGCGCTTGAACCGGGCAATCTGCGCGAGGCAATGCGCGTCCAATTCAGCTTCTGAAACCCTCTGAGGGCTGACCACATAGGCCACCAGCACTTCGCCCCATTCAGGGTCTGGGCGGCCAATGACGGCGACTTCGGCCACGTAGGGGTGGGTCAGCAAGGCTTCCTCTACCTCGCGGGGGTAAATGTTGGTGCCACCACTGATCACCAGATCTTTGGAGCGATCCAGCAGTGTCAAGAAACCGTCGGCATCCAGCCTACCCACGTCTCCAGTGGCGAGCCACCCGCCTTTGATGGCGGCGTCTGTGGCGGCCTGGTCGTTCCAATAGCCGGGCATCACCACATCGCCTTTGACGCAAATTTCGCCAATATCGCCGTCGGGCAAAGTCTGCCCAGCGTCGTTGCAGATTGCCACCTCCACCATGGATTGGGCAAATCCGACGGAGGCCAGCCGCTCCCGGTAGTGCGCTTGGCTGGCATCGTTGATGACGCTGCGTGGCAGCACGGTGATGGTCATCGGGCATTCGCCCTGGCCGTAAATTTGCGCAAAGTGCGGGCCGATGACTTGCAGGGCTTCTTCAATGTCGGCCAAGTACATCGGGCCACCCCCGTACACGATGGTGGCCAGGCCTGTCGGGCGACTCGGCATAGTTTTGGCTGCGTCGATCAGGCGACGAACCATGGTTGGTGCTGCAAAAAAGGAAGCATTCTTCCAATACGCAGCAAGCGATAAGCACTCATTTGCATCAAAACCACCCGATGTGGGCACCACATTCAAGCCGCCATTCAGTACGTAGGGCAGGTGGTACAGGCCTCCGCCGTGCGAGAGCGGGGCTGGGTGCAGCATCACATCGTCTGACGCGACGGCCTGGACCGATGCCAGGTAGGCCAGACTGGCCAGACGGAGTTGCCGTGCCCCCAGCGTCACCCCTTTGGGTCGGCCTGTGGTACCGCTCGTGTAGAACAGCCAAGCTGGATCTTCTTCTGAACGGGCGCACACCTCGTTCAAGGCCTGGGAGGGGGCAAGCAGGAAATCGGTAGTCGATTGAACCGTTGCCGTTTGCGATGGTTCTTGCAACGCCTGCGACATATCGCCGTGCCGGTCTGGGTCGCAGAAAACGACTTTCGCACCACTGTGCACTGCGATCCAGGCAGCCTCGCATACATGAAGCTTGGCGTTGACGGGCACAGCCGCCGCGCCGCACCACCAAATCCCCAGAGCAGGGGCAAATATTCTGGGCAGTTGTAGCGGAACAGCGCGACCCGGTCCCCGGCTTGCACACCTTGGGCGCGCAGCCAACCTGCTGTATTTGACGCGCGTTGCGCAAATCCCGCGTAATCGCACCACAGCTGCGTACCGTGGGCGATGGCTGGCCGCGCAGGAAACAGGCGCGCGCTGCGCTCAAGCCAAGTCGCGAAATTCATGCTGCGTCCCCTGTTAATGACTGCTGTTTACTTCAAGGTTACAGCGTCTGGATTGCCGGCAATGTAGCCCCGCACGATGTCTTCAAAGCTGGTGTCGGGCTGTAAACCCATGCTGCGTGCACGTGCTGCGTCTACGGTGCTGGGCCAACTGCCGACCAGTCTCTCGGTAGCCGCATCAATTTGCCAGTCCAGCAGCGCGGTAGCTTTTGAGCCAGCAACTTTTTCTAGCGCGGCGGCCATATCGCCCACGGTGGTCCTGAGGGCTGGCAGGTTCACGGCGGTGCGTGCACCCCAGGCTGCATCGCTGACTTCTGCGGCACGCAAAATACCTTCAATCGTCCGCGCCGGGGATGCCAGCGCAACGGGTGTGCTGGCGGGCACTGGGATTTGCGCGCGCAGATTAGCCAGGGGCTCGCGGATCATGCCGGACAAAAAGCCAGACGCCGCACCATTGGGTTTGCCCGGACGCACGCTGACCGTCATCAAACGAACGCTGCGACCTTTGACAAAGCCTTTGCGGGCGTAATCGGTCACCATCTGCTCGCCAATGAACTTTTGGATACCGTAGCTGCCCTGGGGCGTGGGCAGGGTGGTGTCCGTGATCACGGCTGGCAGCGGTTGTTGCGGTGAATCGCCAAACACGGCCAGTGAGCTGGCAAACACCAGTGCAGGTTGCTTGCCCGCCGCAGTTTGTGCACGGCAGGCCTCCAGCAACTGGTGCGTGGCGCCAAAGTTACTGCGCATTCCCAAGTCAAAGTCTGCCTCGCATTCGGCACTGACGGCGGCGGCCAGATGAAACACCAGGTCTGTGCCTGCGGGCAAGGCTTGTTTGGCTGTCAACAAATCGTTCAGGTCACCCACCACGGCGTGAACGCGTGCATCGGCCATCAAATCAGCAGGTGGTTGAGCACGGTCAACCAGGGTGACCGTGGTGATGGCCGCTGGCGCAGCACCGTTCAAGGCAAGGCTGCCGTTTTTAAGGAGGGTTCGGGCGAGCAAAACGCCCAGAAAACCGGCGCCGCCGGTAATGACGATGTTCATGGGTATCCAGTCAGGTAAAGCCCTCAGGGGGCCAGAGGATGCAAAGTGTACCGGGCCAAATCTGCACCTGCGTTAAAGTGTTTGAACCCCAAGGAGACCTCTGCAATGCGTTTAAAACCCATCATTTGCTTGTTGGCAGGTTTTTGCGCGTGGAGTGCATTCCGCGCCGAATCCCATGCCCAGACGGCTTGGCCAGCTTACATGGCAAGCCTGGCTCCCGCCTTGTCCGAAAGCACTGTGACTGCGGTTTTGCTACCCGATGTGAAGATCACCGTGCCAGATGCTGGTTTGTCAAAAGACAAAGCGCGCTGGAGCGGTCTGTGGGCCGGGTGGGCGTGTCGCGGCTGGCAATGCGACGTTAGGTTGGCGGTTGAACAAGTCTCTGAATCTGGAGCTACCGTGGTGTACGCCGGTGCCACCGCCGGTCAAGCCCAAATCACTGAGCGCGCACAAGCGCTGTTTGATGGCGATGAGTTGCATGTTCGCCTGCGCACCGGCGCCAAGTTGGCACTGCGCATGCGTTTGGACGGCGATGTCGAATTGTCGCTTTGGAAGCCTGACGACAAACTGGTGTCCGCTGGCGTTTTGACCCAAAAGAAGTTGCCCTACACCCGAACGGTTGAACGGGTGCCGACACCTTGGACGGAAGGCGGACAACCCCTAACACTGGAGATGGTGACTTACAGGCCACTCGGTGTTGTGGGGCCATTTCCAACGGTCATCCTCAACCATGGCTCCACAGGCAATGGAGACAAGCCCGAGTGGTTTACCTTCACCTGGACGAGTCCGGATCTGGCACGCTACTTTTTGGACAAAGGGTGGCAAGTCATGTTCCCGCAGCGGCGGGGCCGGGGCAAATCGGACGGTCTCTACGATGAAGGGTTTGAGAAAGACCGCTCTCGTTACGCATGCCAGCCAGAATTGAGCTTGCCTGGACTGGAGCGCGCCATGGCTGACCTGGACGTGGTAGTAGCGCATTTGCAAACCCGCAGCGATGTGGATATGAAGCGGCTACTGATAGGTGGCGTATCGCGTGGAGGCATTCTCTCCACTGTGTATGCTGGGACGCGTGCCACGCCTTTCTTGGGTGTTCTGAATTTTGTGGGCGGATGGGTGGGTGATCGGTGCCTCTATGCAGATCGCATCAATACGGCGACATTTCAGCGTGCAGCTACTTTTACCAAACCCATGTTGTGGTTGTATGGGGACAAAGACCCGTTCTATTCCTTGAAGCACAGTCGCCAGAATTTTGATGCTTATGTAGCTGCCGGGGGGCAGGGGCGGTTGCTGGTTCTCGAGCCGCCTGTGGGGCAAAGCGGGCATTCCCTGCACACCTACCGAACGCTTTGGCAAGCTGCAGCAGACGACTATTTAACGCATGCAACCAAGCCCTAGTTTTTTGTGAGGCTGAATGCCTTACCAGGGCTGGAAAACACCTCACGGTCCAGCGTATGGTCGATTTCTGCCGAATCAATCGCCACCCAATCCGCCCGAGCGCCCACCTCAATTCCCCAACGCTCAAACCCGGCGGCCAGCCCACCTGCGTGAATCGCTTGTTCAAACAGACGCGCTGCAGTTGATCCACCGAACCTATTGGGGTCAGCCAGCACATTGCGCTGGCGGTGAACAAGGCGCTGCCCATATTCCGCCAGACGCAGCTCTTCGCGCCAGTCGCGTGTGACATGGCTGTCAGATCCGATCGACATGGGTACGCCTCGTTGCAGCCAGTAAGGCAAATCAGTCAGGCCATCGCCCAGATTGGCCTCGGTGCTGGGGCACAGCACCATGCCTGCGCCGGTTCTGGCAACTGCATCAATTTCGGCGTGAGTGGCGTGGGTGGCATGCACCAAGTGCCAGCGGGCGTCAATGTCGATGCCTTGGCCTAGGCCGTTGCAAAGCCACTCGATGGGGCGTTGGCCTGTGGCGGCGACGCAGTCTTCCACCTCACCCGTTTGCTCGGCAATGTGGATGTGGATCGGGGCGGGGTCATCTTTCACAGCACGCCACAGTTCGGCTATGGACTCTGCACGGGCTGCCCGCAGGGAATGCACTGCGACCCCGACCGTGATGTTGCTCAAGCGCTGGTTGGCAACATGGGCGCGCACACCATCGCGCAAGCTCAACACCGCGTTGACGTCAGTGGCAAAGCGGCGCTGATCATCCCGCAAGGCGGGCAGGGTGAAGCCTGCGCGTTCATAAAGCACGGGCAACAGGGTCAGCCCCATGCCTGTATCGACGGCTGCCTGTACCAGTGCCAGGCTCATTTCTATGGGGTTGGGGTAGGGCAGGCCGCTGACTTGGTGATGCAGGTAATGGAATTCGCAGGTATGCGTGTAGCCACCCTGTTGCAGCTCGGTGTAAAGCTGTTTGGCTGTGGCGTACATGGCCTCGGGCGTGATTTGCAAGGCCACGCCATACATCTGGTGCCGCCAAGACCAGAAGTCGTCGGCGTCGCCTTCGCGGCATTCGGCCAGTCCTGCAAAGGCGCGCTGAAAAGCATGGCTGTGGGCGTTGACGATGCCGGGCAGCACCGGGCCAGACAGCACTTGCGCGTGGGCAGGAGGGGCCGCCGTGTCTGCCGTGATGGCAGCCCAGAGGCCTTTGTCATCAAGCTCTAACGAAACACGGGATTGCCACGCACCGTTGATCCAGGCCTTGGGCGCCCAAAGCACTTTGCCTGTGTGCTTCATACCGAAGGCTGCCAGTTCAACATGGCTTGCAGCAACTGGCGCAGCAGCGGTTGCACTTGCCCGGCAATCTCGGGTGCCCAGGCGTAGGGCGCTTGCTCGCGCATGTAGGTGCACCAGCACATCTCCAACTGGACCGCATGGACGCCTTGGCTGGGCTGGCCGTATTGGCGCGTGATGTAGCCGCCCTTGAAGCGGCCATCCACAGCCACGGTGTAGTTGCTTTGTGCACCCAGGATGTTGACCAGGCTACCCCGCAGATCGGGGGCGCAGGCATTTCCACCTACGGTGCCCAGATTCAGGTCGGTCAACTTGCCGTCAAACAGCCACGGCAACTCTGACTTGATGCTGTGCGCATCAAACAGCAGGGCGTAGCCGTGGATAGACTTGAGGCGCGCCAACTCATGCTGCAAGGCCAGGTGATACGGCTGCCAATAGGTGGCAACACGCTCGGCAATTTCTGACTCGCTAGGCACCAGGCCCTCACGGTAAAGCGGCTCACCCGTGAAAAACCGGGTCGGGCAAAGCTCGGTGTTGTTCACGCCTGGGTACATGGGCGTGTTCTCGGGCGGGCGGTTCAGGTCCACCACATAGCGGCTATGGCGCGGCACCAGCATGGATGCACCCAGATCGGCGGCAAAGGCGTATAGCTTGTCCATGTGCCAATCGGTGTCCTCAGCCACCAAGGCACGGTCTACCAATTGGGCGCGGATGCTGTCGGGAATGAATGAGCCGACGTGGGGCATGCTGACCAGCAAGGGTGTGCTGCCAGGGGTGAGCGTGTAGATGTTGGAAGTCATGACAGTGCGACAGAGTTGAGTTGGTTTCGCCGACGGGCCGCCCCTAGGCGAAACGCGCCCCCTCGGGGGACAGCGCAGTACGCGACGCGACAAGCGTGGGGGCTCGGTGTACACCAGCGTGCACCACACGCTGGCAGGGGTTGTGGCCAAACCAGTAGGCCAATTCGTTGGGATGATCCAGGTCCCACACAGCAAAGTCGGCCTGCATGCCGGGCGCCAGGCGCCCATGGCTGGCAGACAGGCCCAGCGCACGGGCGGCGTTCACGGTTACGCCGCGCAGGGCTTCTTCGGGTGTCAGGCGAAACAGGGTGCAGGCCATGTTGAGCATCAACAGAAGAGAAAGCGCGGGCGATGTGCCAGGGTTGTGATCGCTCGCGATGGCAATTGGCACACCCGCATCGCGCAACGCTTGTACGGGTGGGAGCTTGGTCTCGCGCAAAAAGTAATACGCACCGGGCAACAGTACGGCCACGGTGCCGCTTTTCGCCATGGCCGCAACGCCCGATGCGCTCAAGTATTCCAGGTGGTCGCAAGACAAAGCACCAAACTCAGCCGCCAGTGCCGCGCCGCCCTGGTCAGACAGTTGCTCTGCATGCAGCTTGAGGGGCAGGCCCAGCGCTGAGGCTGCCTCAAACATCCGGCGGGTTTGCGCTGGGGTAAAGCCAATGTTTTCGCAAAAAGCGTCCACCGCATCCACCAGGCCTTCGGCGTGCAGGGCGGGCAGCCATTCGCACACCGCGCTGATGTAGTCGTCGGGGCGATCTGCAAATTCCGGGGGCAGGGCATGGGCGCACAGGGCCGTGGTACGCACAGTTACCGGCAGGTTGGCCCCCAGCTGTCGCGCGGCGCGCAGGCAGCGTGCCTCGTGTTCGGCGCTCAGGCCATAGCCGGACTTGATCTCCAGCGTGGTGACACCCTCAGCCATCAAACACTGGGCGCGTTCACAGGCCATTCGCAGCAGCGCCACGCCGTCTGCGGCACGGGTGGCAGTGACGGTAGAGCGGATGCCCCCGCCCGCACGGGCGATTTCTTCGTAGCTGGCGCCGTTCAGGCGCTGCTCAAATTCATGCGCACGGTGACCACCGTAAACCAAATGGGTGTGGCAGTCGATCAGGCCCGGTGTGACCAGCGCGCCGCCCAGGTCATGCTCAGCGGTCACGCCGTGAGTCAAGTCGAGATCCATGGCAGCTTCTGGTCCTGCCCAAAGGATGCGGTTGCCTTCGGTGACGACGGCACCGTCGGGCACCAGGCCCCAGCCACAGGTATCTGCCAAGGTGCTGAGCTTGGCATGGCGCCAAAGCGTGCGCGTGTGATGGGACGGATGCGTGTTCATGCTTGTCGTGTCGGTTTGAAGTGCAACCAAAAGCCTTGTAGCGCGGCAGACTCGTCCGCGGAGGCAAAAAACCAGTGGCGCCCGGGAGGGGTGGAATCGTCCCAGAGCAGAGTGTGTGCTTTCAGTACCTTGGATCGGCCTGTGTTGTCGGACCAGATGCCGGGTACCACGCAATAAAGTGCTGAAAGGCCAGATCCGGCAGAAAAGGCGTCGTTGTTAGCTATCAATTGCATAGTGGACTTGCCGCCCCTGCTCATCAAGTTCAGGTCTCTTGTGCTGCCGTCGATCAAGGTGCACCCGGGTGCGTCATTGCCTTGAAACGCCAGAGGGGTGTCTCCTGGTGCCAGTGTCTGGCTGGCGGGGCCGAACGTGAGCTGCACGCCCGCGCCGTCCAGCACGGCAAACCAGCGCTGGATGCCGGGAAAGGCTGAAAATGGCCCGTCTTTGTCAATCGTCGCCACGCTGACGCGTACCGCCCAATCGTCCCCCGAAAGCGGTGGCCATGTCAGCAGTTCGCGCGTGACGCCACCGCCGTTACGCCAAGGGTAGGTGCGAGCGGCGTCGGTTTGAATGGTGTGCAGCGTCATTGAAATTGTCCTTGCAGGCTGTAGCGGTTGCCGGGATGAACCAGGCGCGCAATGGTGATGCCTTCAGTCAGGTGCGGCCCTCCTGAGTCACCCAGTTGCGACCGCAGGCGTGTCGTCCGACGAACCACGACCAGGCAGGGCGCGCCAGCATCCATGCCCAGCAACTTGGCCTCGGTGGCTGAAGCACTGGCTGCTTCAATGCTGTACTGGGCGTCCACGTAGGGGGACACTTGCAGCAGGTAACGGGTAGGTGTGACGTGGGTGAAGTCCTGCTTGATGTAGTCTGGCGCGCAGTCTGGGTTAACGTAGCGGTCCTCGCACTGGAGTGGCAAGCCGTTTTCAAAGTGAACGATCAAGGTGTGGAAAACGGGATCGCCTTCAGGCATGCCCAGTTGCAAGGCCAGGTCTGCGGTGGCTGCTTCGGTTGTTGCCAGGTGCACCACGCTGTGGTGGGTATGGCCCCGCGCTTCGATCTCTTGGTGCAAGTCCCGAATCGTCAGGGTGGCGGCTACCTTGTGGGGCTGCGCTGCAAAGGTGCCCACGCCCTGCACACGCTCGACCAAGCCTTCGCCCTGGAGCTCGCGCAAAGCGCGGTTCACGGTCATGCGGCTGACTTTGAATTGGCCAACCAGTTCTGCCTCGGAAGGCATCAGCGCACCGGGTGGCCAGCGCCCTCCCACCAGTTCTGCTTTCAGAAACTGTTTAACTTTGGCAAAAGGAGCCAAGGCACCGTGGATTGGCAAGTGGCTTGCATTGGTAGAAACCATAGGAATATGCTACTTGCATTTACTTGTCTAGACAAGTAGAGTTGACCCCTAGTTAATTGCCGATATTCGCCGCTGGAGCCTTCATGACTCAGAACCCACCGTCACTGCCCGTATCCCGTTTTGATCCTGCCCGTGTGATTCGTGCACCGCGCGGCAGCCACATCACCTGCAAAAACTGGCTGATCGAAGCCGCTTACCGCATGATCCAGAACAACCTGGACGCCGAGGTGGCCGAGGACCCGAAGAACCTGGTCGTCTACGGCGGCATTGGCCGTGCCGCCCGCGACTGGGCTTGCTATGACCAAATCCTGGCGTCGCTCAAAGACTTGAACGAAGACGAATCCCTGTTGATTCAGTCCGGCAAACCGGTTGGCGTGTTCAAGACCCACGCCAACGCGCCGCGTGTGTTGATCGCCAACTCCAACCTGGTGCCCAAGTGGGCCAACTGGGAACACTTTAATGAGCTGGACCGCAAGGGCCTGTTCATGTACGGCCAAATGACGGCGGGCAGCTGGATCTACATTGGCAGCCAGGGCATCGTGCAGGGCACCTTCGAAACCTTTGTCGAGGCCGGAATCCCCCCGGGGGGCCCGGCGCATCGGCGGACAACGACTGGTCGGGCAGGTGGATTTTGACGGCGGGCCTGGGTGGCATGGGCGGCGCGCAGCCCTGGCAGCCACGCTGGCAGGCGCTGTGTCGCTCAACATCGAATGCCAGCAAAGCAGCATCGACTTTCGCCTGCGCACCCGGTACCTGGACAAACAGGCCAAGGACATTGACGAGGCTCTTTTCTTGATCAAACAGCATACCGCCGCCAAAGAGGCGGTGTCCATTGGCCTGCTGGGCAATGCGGCCGATGTGTTGCCCGAACTGGTCAAGCGCGCCAAAGCCGGTGGCATCAAACCAGACCTGGTGACCGACCAAACCTCCAGCCACGACCTGATCAACGGTTACCTGCCTAGCGGCTGGACGGTGGCGCAGTGGAAGGCAGCCCAGCAAGACGCTGGTCAGCACGCCAAGCTGACCGCAGACGCCGCCCAGTCTTGCGCTGTGCATGTGCAAGCCATGCTGGACTTCCAGGCCATGGGCATCCCCACAGTGGACTATGGCAACAACATCCGCCAAGTGGCGTTTGACCACGGTGTGAAGAACGCGTTTGACTTCCCCGGTTTTGTGCCCGCCTACATCCGCCCCATGTTTTGCGAGGGCAAGGGGCCTTTCCGCTGGGTGGCCCTGTCCGGCGATCCAGAAGACATCTATAAGACCGACGCCAAGATCAAAGAACTGTTCCCCAATAACAAGCACACCCACCGCTGGCTGGACATGGCGCGTGAGCGCATTGCCTTCCAGGGCCTGCCCGCACGCATTTGCTGGCTGGGCCTGGGCGAGCGCCACATTGCGGGCTTGGCCTTCAATGAGATGGTGAAGAGCGGCGAGCTGAAAGCCCCCATCGTGATTGGCCGCGACCACCTGGACACAGGATCGGTCGCCAGCCCCAACCGCGAGACCGAATCCATGATGGATGGCACCGATGCCGTGTCGGACTGGCCGCTGCTCAATGCCTTGCTGAACACCGCAGGCGGCGCCACCTGGGTCAGCCTGCACCACGGCGGCGGCGTGGGCATGGGCTATTCGCAGCACTCGGGCATGGTCATCGTGGCTGATGGTACGGATGCCGCCGCCGAGCGACTGGCCCGTGTGCTGGTCAACGACAGCGGCTCTGGTGTGATGCGCCATGCGGACGCAGGCTACGAGGTAGCCATTGCCACTGCCAAAAAGCAGAAGCTCAATTTGCCCATGATCGCTTGAGGCACGGCGCCAGAATGACAGCGAAACAACTCACTTTGCACCCCGGCTCCATGACGCTGGACGACCTGCGTGCCATCCATGCCGGTGGCGTGCACCTGACTTTGCCGCCATCTGCTTACGCCGCCATGCAAGCCAGTGCCGCCATGGTGCAGGCGGCAGCGGCGGGCGATGCGCCTGTGTACGGCGTCAATACCGGTTTTGGCAAGCTGGCTTCCACACGAATTGACGCGCCTGCTCTGGACACCTTGCAACTCAACCTGATCCGATCCCACAGTGTGGGCGTGGGTGAACCCCTGGCGCCCGAAGTGGTGCGGCTGATGCTGGCAACCAAGGCAGCATCGCTTGCAAGGGGCTTTTCTGGCGTGCGCAATGTGGTGGTGGATACCTTGTTGGCCGTGTTCAATGCAGGCTTGGTACCCTTTGTGCCCAGCCAAGGCTCGGTGGGAGCGTCCGGCGACTTGGCCCCCTTGGCGCACATGACACTTGCCCTGATAGGCGAGGGCGAATTTTGGGTGAATGTAGATGGCACGGGCCAGCGCCGCCCCGCAGCCTCTGTGCTGCAAGCCGCTGGCATTGCCCCGCTGCGTTTGGCAGCCAAAGAAGGTTTGGCCCTGATCAACGGCACGCAAACCTCGGCATCCCTAGCGTTGCATGCGGTGTTGGCGTTTGAGCCGGTGCTGGAATCTGCACTGGCGATAGGCGCGCTTACCGTGGACGCTGCCCGTGGCAGTGACGGCCCCTTTGACCCACGCATTCATGCGCTGCGAGGCCAGCCCGGCCAGATTGACGTGGCCCAGTACTACCGTGCACTGCTCTCGGGCAGCCAGATTCGGGCGTCGCACCAGGTCGGTGACGACCGAGTGCAAGACCCGTATTGCCTGCGCTGCCAGCCGCAAGTGGTGGGTGCCTGCCTGGACCAGTTGCGCCATGCCATGCTGGTGCTGCTGCGCGAGGCCAATGCGGTCACAGACAACCCGTTGGTGTTCCCTGCGTCCGATGGCCATGAGGCGGCCATGCTCAGTGGAGGTAACTTCCATGCCGAGCCGGTGGCCTTGGCCGCGGATGGCGTTGCCCTGGCCATTGCCGAAGTAGGTGCCATTGCCGAGCGCCGAATTGCCATGCTGATCGACAGCAGTGTGTCGCGCTTGCCCCGTTCCTGACGGCAGATGCTGGTCTGAACAGCGGTTTCATGATCGCCCATGTGACGGCAGCCGCACTGGCGTCTGAGAACAAATCCATGGCGCACCCCGCCAGTGTGGACAGCTTGCCGACCAGCGCCAATCAAGAGGACCACGTCTCCATGGCCACGTTTGCCGCGCGGCGTCTGCAGGGCATGATCCGCAATACCGCCCACATTCTGGGCATTGAGCTGCTGGCGTCGGCCCAGGCGATTGAGTTTTTGCGACCATTGCAGTCGTCCCCGGTGCTAGAGCAGGTGCATGCGCTGTTACGCAAGGAATGCCCCGCCATGCATCTGGACCGGTACATCGCGCCCGACATTGCCCACGCCACAGATTTGGTCACCAGCGGCAAGCTTGCACGCATCTTGCGTGGTTTGCCCGGATTACCCCAGCTGTGGGTTGCTGTTTGAATGTCAGGTCTCTCGTTTCAGTTTCGTTCTTTACCAAAGGAAATCTCATGAAGTGCACTTCTACGACTCGCAAGTCAATCGTTTCGATGGCCGCCGTCGCCTCGCTCGCATTAGCGGGCAGTTCTGCCCTGGCTCAAGAGACCAAGGTGGCCATGGGGATCAGCGGCTGGACGGGTTTTGCCCCCCTGACGCTGGCCAAAGAGGCGGGCCTGTTCAAAAAGCACGGCCTGGACGTGAGCATCAAGAAGATTCCGCAAAAAGACCGCCACCTGGCCATTGCCTCGGGCGACATCCAGTGCGCCGCCACCACGGTAGAAACCTGGGTCGCCTGGAACGCGGCAGGCGTCGCTACCACCCAAATCTTTCAGCTGGACAAAAGCTATGGCGCAGATGGCATGGTCGTTAAACCTAACATCGCCAAGATCACAGACCTGAAGGGCAAGACCGTGGCCGCCGATGCGCCCGGCACCGCTGGCTACTTCGGTCTGGCCTGGATCTTGAAGAAGAACGGCATGTCGGTCAAAGACGTGAAGGTCGTCAACATGGGCCCACAACCCGCTGCCAACGCCATGATTGCAGGTACGGATGGCATCGACGCCGCCATGACTTACGAGCCCTACCTGGGCGCCGTGCGCGCCAAACCCGAGGCAGGCAAGATCATCGCCACCACGCTGGACTATCCGATGGTGATGGACACCTTTGGCTGCACGCCCAAGTTTTTGGCCGAGAACCCCAAGGCCGCCCAAGGCCTGGCCAACGCCTACTTTGACGCGTTGGACATGATCAAGGCCGACCCTAAAAAGAGCTTTGAGATCATGGGCGCAGACGTGAAGCAAGACGCCGACAAATTTGAGGCCAGCCAAAAGTACCTGCGCTGGCAAGACCGCGCGGCCAACCAGAAGTTCTTTGCCGGTGAACACGCTGCCTTCACCAAAGAAGCTGCGGATTTGTTGCTGGAGGTTGGCATCATCAAGGCGATTCCAGACCTGACAAAGCTGGCTGACACTCGTTTTATCAAGTAGTCCAGCTCAAAATTACTCCTGAAACAATAGCTGCCTAGGCATACTGTAATTGCCGAAAGCAGCTTTTTCTTATAAAAATAGGACATGACCCCTCTCAAACCCGTCGAGCCAGGCACCCGTGTGCTGCTTGGCGTCAGCTTCTTCGTGCTCTTTGTCGCCCTGTGGTCGGCCGTCACCTTCACTGGCTTTGTGCAAAAGACCTTTTTGGCCGACCCACTGACCATGCTCAAAGGCGGCTGGACGCTGATGACCGAATACGGCTTTGCCAAAGACATTGGCATGACCGTGTGGCGGGTGCTCGGGGGCTTCTTGATCGCGACTGCATTGGCGCTGCCTCTGGGCGTGATGATGGGGGCGTACAAACCTATCGAAGCCTTCTTTGAGCCCTTTGTCTCTTTTGCACGCTACTTGCCCGCCAGCGCGTTCATCCCACTGCTGATCTTGTGGGCAGGCATTGGCGAAGCGCAAAAGCTGGCGGTGATCTTCATCGGCAGCTTTTTTCAACTCGTGCTGATGATTGCCGTGACGGTAGGCAACACCCGGCGCGACCTGGTGGAAGCCGCCTACACCCTGGGCGTGAAAGACCGCAGCCTGATCGGTCGCGTGCTGATCCCCGGTGCTGCGCCCGAGATTGCCGAAACCCTGCGCATGGTGCTGGGCTGGGCCTGGACCTACGTGATCGTGGCCGAGTTGATTGGCGCGTCCAGCGGCATAGGTCACATGATCACCGACAGCCAGGCGCTGCTGGCCACCGACCAGATCATCTTCGGCATCATCGTCATCGGCCTGATCGGCCTGCTGAGCGACTTGTTTTTCAAATGGGTGAACCGCAAGCTGTTCCCCTGGGCGAAGTTGTGACCCCCACGCTTGCCATTTCATGTGCTGCGCTGCCCCCGAGGGGCCTGCGTGGCTAGGGGCGGCCCGTCGCCACTCAACCTGTAATCAATATGGATATCCTCAGCGTCAAAGGCGTATCCCGCACCTTCCAGTCTGCCACCGGCGGCGCACCTACCTTGGCCCTGCAGTCCACCGACCTGACGGTGCAAGAGAACGACTTCATCACCATCCTAGGCCCCTCGGGTTGTGGCAAAAGCACCTTGCTGCGCATCGTGGCCGGGCTGGACCAACAGTCCAGCGGCGAGGTGCTGCTGGACGGCAAACGCATCACCGGCCCCGGCGCAGACCGTGGCATGGTGTTCCAGAGCTACACCCTGTTCCCGTGGCTCAGCGTGCTGGACAACGTCTGCTTTGGCCTGCGTGAACGTGGTTTGCCGCGCAACCAGCAAGTCGAACAGGCGAGGGCGTTTCTGGCCAAAGTGGGCTTGTCATCGTTTGAGAACCACTATCCCAAGCAGCTGTCTGGCGGCATGCAACAGCGCACCGCGCTGGCAAGGGCCCTGGCCAACAAGCCACGCATGCTGCTGATGGACGAACCCTTCGGCGCGCTAGACCACCAGACCCGCGAGCTGATGCAAGAAATGCTGCTGTCCATCTGGGAAGCCGAGCGAACCACCGTGCTGTTCGTCACCCACGACATCGACGAAGCCGTCTTCATGGGCAGCCGCGTGATGGTGATGAGTGCAAGGCCTGGCCGCATCAAGCTGGATCAGGCGGTGCCGCTTCCGCACCCCAGGCACTACTCGGTGAAGACCACGCCAGTGTTTGCGGAGCTGAAGGCAGAGCTGACTGAGCAGGTGCGCACTGAGGTGATTGCGGCGATGGCGGCGATGGGGTAGTGGCCCCGATAGGTTCACGTCAGAGCAGCTTTGACCAGTTTGTAGAGGTACGGCAGGTCATTGCAAACGGTTTTCCAGACCATTTCTAAATCGATTCTGTCGTAGCCATGCGAAAGGCGATTGCGCATGGCGTACATGACCTGAAATGGAATCTCGCTGTGAGCATTTGCAAATTCAGCATCGACGCGTTGAATGTTGTTGGCGGCTTCTCCGATGACCTCAATGTTGCGGATAACCGCATCCTGAATCAGCTCGTTGGCCAGAAAACGCCCAGGGGGGTCCATCTCGTCTCAGGTCAGCGGTGTGACGTTCGATTCGTTCAATGGCAGTGAGGATGTGGCCCAGGTAGTCAGGCACTCGCATGGCTTTGTTCATACGGGCGCAGCCTCGGCCAAAACTAAGCCACGAAACTTGTCAGGCAAAGCTTTGGGCGTCAAGACATCCACCGACACCCCAGAAGCTTCTCCAGCTCCACCTGAATGGCGGCTACGTCCATGAGGGTGGTGCTCGGTGTTGGGTCAATCAGGATGTCCAAGTCGCTGCCTTCATGGTCATCGCCGTGCAGTACTGATCCGAAAACACGGGCATTGAGGGCGCGATGTTGCGCCACCACGTTGCGGATGGTTTCACGGTGCAATTGAAGGGCAATGGATGGCTTCATAAATTCAGCAAAACTTGGGTTTAGCCATATTGAACGACAAAATTGACTCTACGGCAGTGGGTCAGTGTACTTAGCCCCTGATATTCTCATCTGCCACACCTTGAACACATGTACGAACGAACCCTGCTCTTCCTAGACTTTGATGGTGTTCTGCATCCGCAGCATGAGGAGCAACAGGTGCCAGAAGATGTGGCGTTTTGCCAGCTGCCCCGTTTGGAAGCCTTGCTGCGAGACTTTTCTGAAGTCGAAGTGGTGATCAGTTCGACCTGGCGGGAACAGGTCAAGCTGGAGAGCTTGAAGCGCCACTTTTCAGACGACATTGCTGCAAGGATCATTGGCACTACCCCGGTCGTGAATGCGGGAAACTCAGTGCTGTTCCATAGACGCGAAATCGAGATTCTTCAGTGGCTGGCCGACAGCGGGGTAACCAACAGTCGGTGGTGCGCGCTGGACGACGCGCACTGGCAATTTCTGCATCACAAAGAAAACTTGGTGGCTTGCAAGAGCTACCTTGGCTTCGACACTGACGCCGAGAATCGTCTGCGTGGGGTCTTCACAAAACTCAGAGTTCACCGCCCGAGTCGCGACGTGGCACCAGCCGATGCCAATTTGCGCAAGTAGCGCTTGGTCAGCTCACCTCAGCCGATCGTCTTGCAGCAGGAACTTGGCTAAATTTGCCGTCGCCAGGGTCCTCGCCTTGTTGACTTCAAGCCCCATGTCCAGCGTCATGATCGTGAACAAAGGCTGGTCAATGCGTCAGAGCTGCCGTGTTGATGCAGATTCTGGAACACACGGTCAACATAGTTGCGGTACTCGTCGCGGTAACAAGGCATCAGGTTGAGGCCAATAGGGTCCCAAATATAAAAGAGCGCTTCATCGATCAGCGCTTTCAGGTCAGTGTTCATGGCAAGTTCTCTCATTGCCCGGCAAGCCGACGCAGCGCAGCTTGCGCCGCCTCTTGCATCGCTGGTGAATCGCCTGCTGCCTCTTGGGTTTTCAGATACTGAAGCGTTCTGTCTTTGTTGCTTGAGAACTGAAACGCCACAATCAGCGCCTTTGACGCGTCGGCCACCTGGGCTTTTTGCGCGTACATCTCGGCTAGGTTGACCCAGGCAGAAGACCGCCCAGGGCTAAGCATCAACGCTTTGGGCATCGCCAGTTCGGCATCGGCAATATTGCCGGCCTGAATCAGTGCGTGAACATGGTTGTTGACGACTTCTGCGTCTGATGGATCAGCCTCAACCGCCCTGGACAACAAGGCCACTGCCTCGGCGTGGTTCTTTGCCTTCAGCGCGCTTAAGCCTTGGTCGTTTAATGCACGCGCTGATTTGCGGTCACCGGTAGCGGGCTTGGGCAGGCTCTCTATTTGCGCCTTGATCTCCGCCAGCTGAAGCGGATTCATCGCATGGTTGAGCATCGATGCCACCATGGCCGCTGGCCCGTCTGCGGGGCTAAGGGCTGGTGGCGCGGCGGTGGTTGGGTACAGCAGGCAATTGCGCCACAGCTTGTGCACTGACAACAGCCTGGGGGACTCGGACTCTGCCACCGGTAAGGTCACCGGCGCCGGATCTGGGCTTGCAGCGCTTACCGGCGTGTCAATTGCAGCATCCATTGCCGCCCGGTTAGGGGTCTTGTCCAAAAAGACGCCAAAGCTGAAAACCACAACAAAGAAAACCGTGATTACAAACGCAATGCTTTGCGGCCCTATCAGCCAGAAGACCCGCTTCTTGAAGGCATCCTCAACGCCGTGGGTAAAGTAGTACGACGGGGCCACAAATTTGCGGAACCAGTCGCCTGCCTTCCAGGCCACGTGCCCTGCCAGTACCGCCACCACGGCGGCAACCAGCAGGCCTAGCCCTGACTTCCAGCTCAAGTGAAACCCCAGGTAACTTGCATAGCCAAACAAGCCAAGGGTTGCCAGTTGCAGCAGCTGGTACCAAATGCCGCCCGTGCTTGAGATGGATGTGCTGTCTTTGACCGATGTGCTTTCCATGGAGTCCTTTGCCTTGCCCGATGTGGGCTGAAGGAAGCCATTGTTCTGGCTCGTGCGACCAAATAGGTCGCAGTCTGAGTGCATGCGGCTTGATCGCCACGTACCACATGTGTGGGTTTATATTTTGGGGCTGGGCGCGGCAAATCGGTGATGTGCCCTATGATGAAGTCAGTTCTTTCAAAGCACATAGATGCTATAAATTACTGAGCAAACATGCCAGCAAGCACGGGCCGAGACACTATTTTTAGACAGTGGACGCTGTTGCAATCTATTCCGCGTGAGCCACAGTCCACCTCAGCAGCCCAACTGCACGACAAACTGCGGCAAGCGGGCTACAACGTGACGCGCCGCACGGTAGAGCGCGATCTGAACACCCTGATGAAGGCGGGCTTTGCGGTATGGGTGGACGACACGCAAGAACCCTACCTGTGGTCTTGGCGCAAGAGCGCCGCCAGCTTCAGCCTGCCCGTGCCATCGGTGAGCGACGCGCTGTTGCTGGCCATGGTGCGCGACTACCTGCGCCCCTTGCTGCCGACCACCATGATGGACGCGCTGGCCCCGTACCTGGACAAAGCCGACGATGTGCTGGGCAGCGCGGGCAAAAGCAACCAGCTGGCCCGCTGGCAAGGCAAAGTGCGCGTGGCCTTGCCCACCCAGCCGCTGCTGGCCCCGGCCATAGACCCGGCAGTGCACTCTACCCTTAGCGAATGCCTGCTGCAAGAAACCCAAATTGACCTGACATATGCCAGCCGCAGCGGTGGCAAGACCACGGCGCTGTGCGTGCACCCGCACGCCTTGCTGCAACGCGGGCAGGTGATGTACCTGCTGGGCACCTGTTGGGACTACACCGACATGCGCCGCCTGGCGCTGCACCGAATCCAGGCGGCCACCAACACCTACACCCCAATGACCGCCTTGCCAGGATTCAGCCTGGACGAGTTTTTGAAGAAAGGCTATGCCGACTTTGGCAACGGCGGGATGATGCAGCTGGATGTGCGGGTGGCACCCAGCGTGGCGGAACACTTGATGGAATGCCGATTGAGCGAAGACCAGCGGTTGACGCCGGTGGATGAGCCGGAGGGTTGGTTGAGGTTGCAGGCGACGGTGGCGGATACGCCGCAGTTGGAGTGGTGGTTGAGAGGTTTTGGCTCGTCTATTATTTTCGAATTAAATTAATTTTCACAAAGGAAGAATTTATGTCATATCAAGGAATATCAGTTCGAGAGGCGATGCATAAAATTAATAATTTACATTCAGTTTGGTTTTTGCCACAAGTTCAGCGTCAATATGTATGGGGAGAACGTCATGAATCAGAAACTTTTGTTTGCTCTCTGTTGATTCAATAATTAAGCGGTATCCAATTGGTGGGTTGGCTTTGCGGGAAACTAATAATCCAGTGCCATATAGAGAATTTTTAAGTGATTATTCTCCAAGAAAATATTCATCTCAGTTGAAGAAGGACGTTGGTCTTCGCATAAATTTTTGGTTTATGATGGTCAACAACGATTGCAAACATTAAGGTCTGTTCTTTTTTAAACATTGAATAAACGAATTGCATATTTTGATTTATTGTTTGATTCAACAAAAGAAGAGTCAGATGCAACAGGTTTTCAATTTGAAGATATTGGGGTGGTTAAGCCTGCAAATTTTTTAAAATTAACTACTTTGTCTGGCAAGCATCAAGATAACAAAGAAAAAACAAAATTAAGAAGTTTAATAATAAAACAATTAATATTAACTGAAGATCAAGAAGATTTGATTGAAACAAACTTAAATAATTTGTGGGACGTATTTGTTGATACAAAGATCGCTTCAATAGCATATTTTACTGTTTCTGCAAATGACGAGAGTATTGCCAATGAAGTTTTTCGAAGATTAAATACAGGAGGCGTCCAGCTAATCAGATAGAGTTAGTGCTTGGAAAAATAAAAAGCACACTACTCAGATTACGAAGAAAAATTATGGAGCGTATCTGAAGAAATAAAGGGAAAATCTGGTGGCGGAATTGATTTTTCGTCAGACTCAAATCGTTCAATTCTTTCATTTATTAACAAAAGGCACAACTCGAATAGATGCAAGTCGGTTTGTTGGAGACGATGTCGAAACTTTTCATAAAATATTAAATAATGATTTATCAGCTTTAATAGAGGTTTTTGAAGGGTATTTTTTTGGTTTGTTTAAAATCAATAATGAAAACATTATTCCCAGATGGCTTGCAGTATTGCCAATTATTGTATATATAACTTCTTTAAAACAATCCGGTCATGTTTGGCAAATCAAAAAAATGACTCTTGCAAGCATACAAAATATAGATAAATATTTTATACTTTCGCAATTTTTGATTGGAACACTCAAACTATGGTCAACTCATTTTCATTGAGCTTTCAAAGAAAGTGGGGCAAATAATGAACTTTTTCCAATTGATAAAATTTCTGTTCTTGCTGAAAGAAAAGAAAATAAATTTGCAAGAAGATCACTTTTCTTGTTTATGGTTGGCAATAAAGATTCTGTCGCCCGGAAGATCATATAGTTTTCATGCAAATAAGCCACAAATTGATCATATTTTTCCTCTAAATCTTTCCGGGCAAGATGAAAATTATAAAAATCTTGTTGATGTTATTTGGAATTTCCAACCAATGCCTGCAGGCATAAATAACTATAAGCGAGCGAAAAATCCGAGAGACTTTTTTCTAAGCGAAGAGGGTTCTAAGTACTGGAAAGATTACGACTTCATACCCGAACCAACCTCAGCCGAATGGAATGATGTAAATGAATTTATTACATCCCGCAAGAAAAGAATGATTGATGAAATTCAAACCAGATATGGTTTAAGTTTGGAAATCACAAACTCAACATCAAATGACGTTGGGAGCTAGTCATCAGATACCTCACCAAATCCCGCTTCAAACTAGCCGTCGCCTGCCCCACCAAGCTCAACTACACGGGCAAGCCCGACTACGCCAACACCATGGCCGACAACGAGTTCATGGCCATGCTGGCGGATGGTGGGTTTCAGGTGGGGGAGCTGGCCAAGTTGATGCACCCTGGCGGGCACGAGGTCACGGCCAAAAACAATGCCGATGCGCTGGCGCAAACAACGCAGTGGATGCAGCAAGACACGGTGACGCTGTATGAGCCGGCCTTTGCGGCGGACGGTTGCCTGGTGCGGGTGGATGTGCTGGTCAAGCGGGGCGATGTGATCGAGATCATCGAGGTCAAAGCCAAGTCCTTTGATTCCACCCAGCCCGACTTTGGCAGCGCACGCAAAAGCATATCGACGGGCATGTTGCCGTATTTGCAGGATGTGGCTTTCCAAAAGCATGTGGTGCAGCGGGCGCACCCGGCGTGCACCGTGACGGCAGCGTTGATGATGCCGGACAAGAGCAAGGTTGCTACGGTGAACGGGCTTAACCAGTTGTTCAAGGTGCAGCGCCAGGGGCGGCAAATGCAGGTGACGGTCGATCCCGCGGCGCGTGCCTTGACCGACGCAGACGCGGTGCTTTGCGAAATATCGGTAGACCACTTAGTCAACGAGATTTTGTCGGGCGAGATTGCCTACCCCGGCGGGCAAGCCATGCTGCCCGCGCTGGCCAAAGACTGGGCCGCAGCCTATGCGCAAGACAAGCGCATCGCGCCCACCATTGGCATGCACTGCGGCGGGTGCGAGTTCAAGGCCAGCCTGGGTGGGCCGCTGCGCAGCGGCTTTCATGAATGCTGGATGCAGGCCAACCACTGGGGTGCGGACGACTTTGCCGGTGGCACGGTGCTGGATATCTGGAACTTTCGCGGCAAGCAAAAATGATTGATGCCGGGCGCAAGAAACGACGTCCGTGAAACAGGATGACCTGGGCATCAAGGACGCGGCAGACGGCCTGAGCAACTCGCAGCGCCAGTGGCTGCAAATAGGGGGCTTGCCACCCGAGTGCGTAGACGACGGCTTTTACCTGGACCGCGACGGCCTGGCCAACGAAATGACGGGTTGGACTTATCCCTACCACCTGATTGACTTTGAAACTGCCGCCGTGGCCTTGCCCTTTCACAAGGGGCGCAGGCCATATGAGCAGGTGGCGTTTCAGTTCTCGCACCACGTGCTGGAAAGTGACGGCAGCGTGCGCCACCAGGACGAGTTTTTGCTGGCCGAGCCAGGCGTGTTCCCCAACTACGCTTTTGTGCGTGCACTGCGGGCGGCGCTGATCGGCGACCAAGGCACGGTGATGCGCTGGAGCCACCACGAAAACTCTATTCTGAACGCCATCAAGACTCAGTTGCTAGAGGATGCAGCCCCGCCGGATGACATGGCGGCGTTGATTGACTTTATCGACAGCATCACCAAGGGCGGCCCCCGCGCCATGGTGGACTTGGCCGATGTGGCCAGGCGCAGGTACTTTCACCCGTCCACCCATGGCAGCAACTCCATCAAGAAGGTGCTGCCGTCGGTTTTGATCAGTTCAGATTTTTTGAAGGCCGCCTACGGCCAGCCTTGCTATGGCAGTGCAAAGGGCGGTGGCATACCTAGCCACAACTTCACTGACATGCTTTGGTGGCGTCGCACAGAGGAGGGCGTGACCGACCCATACAAGTTGCTGTTGCCCGTCACAGCAAATGCAGAAACTCCCGCCGTCAACCAAGGTGGTGCGGCGACCAATGCCTATCTGTGCCTACAGTTTGAGGACATGCCTGATGCTCACCGCCTTGTCACCGAAAAGGCGCTGCTGCGTTACTGCGAGTTGGACACACTGGCCATGGTGATGATCTTGCAGGCCTGGCAGCATTGGATTCTGCAGGTGAATTGAATGGCCATATCGGTGCGTATGTCGGCGGTTGCGCTACGTTACCGCGACATGCCTAGCTGCGACGAAACGATTTATTTCGCCAAATGTGTCCAGCGCCGTGACAAATCTGGTCGACCAGCCAATAGTCCTGCGACCAAAATGTCTTCGTCTAGTGCATCCCAATGCAAGCCGCCTTTGCTCAGCTCAACCAACGCGCGCTGTTCGGGTGTAGCGTCTAGCAGGCGTGGGAACCAAACTAATGGTGCGGCGATGGTGCGCCCATCAGACAAGCTGACCCACAAGGTGTCGTCGTCAAATCGAATAGCTGTAGGCGAATTTGTCATTCCACGTCCTTTCAAACAGTTCCCGATTTTCGCCTTATGGTTAACCACCCCAACAAGGCTGGCATACCAGGGTGGGCAGGCGCAGGCCGATTCGCGCGAGCTTATGGGGTGACGCGTGATGGTGGTGGCATACGCGAAGAAATCGAAGCAGACCAAGGCCGCTGTTCGCGAGCGTGGCCGGAGAATGGCTATCCTGGTGTGCCAGCCGGGGCTCGCGACCCCAAAGCGCTACGCCAGAGAATGGCAATACAGCCCACAAGTGGTACCGACCACGCCCGTAGGGTTCAATGACGGTGCTCAACGGTCAAAAACGCATTGACCGGCACGCCAAACCGCCCCGCCAAAGCCCGCACTTGGCGCAAATTCAATTTCCGTTTACCTGACAGCAATTCCGACACCACGCCTTGTGAACCCAATTCGGGCAGATCGGCCTGCTTGAGTTGATGCTGTTCTATTAAAGAGAGCAGCACATCACTTGGAGCAACAGCTTCAACGGAGGTGATTTCGGCGATAGGGTAGTCTCAAGGAAATGGTGTGCTCATGAATCGTCGAAAAGTCTCTATTGCCCTGACTACCGCTGCAGCCTACGCCTCTGGTTGCGGTAGCAGCAGCGAAGCTCAGACAGCCGTAAGCCCCGGCCAAGATATTCGTATGCCTGACGAAGGCGAGGCGCATGAGCGCACCTGGATGGGCTTTACCTCCAGTTCTGGCATTTGGGGCCGTGACCTGAGATTGGTTCAGCAAGACCTCATGCGCATTGCAGATGCGGTGGCTGCATTTGAGCCTGTCTCGATGTTGGTGAATCCTGCTGCCATGGCGCGCGCGGAAAGCCTGCTCCAGACTGCTGTCAATGCTAAAAACATCCAGTTGTTGGCAGCGGCCTTGGACGATCTGTGGCTGCGGGACACCGGCCCGGTATTCGTGCGGCCATCAAGCGGTGGTGCCCTCCAGGCCATCGATTTCAATTTCAACGGTTGGGGTGGTAAACAAGCCCACAGCAACGACGCCCGAGTCGCCTCCTGGATTGCCAGCCGAATCGGCGTCCGGTCTTTCAGAAGCGCATTGGTGCTAGAGGGCGGTGGCTTGGAAGTGGATGGCGAAGGAACGGCCATCATCAAGGAGAGTTGCGTTTTGAACGCAAACCGCAATCCGGGTCTTACCAAGCCAGCTACCGAGCAATCGCTAAAAAGTACATTGGGGTTGAGCAAAATTCTTTGGCTGCCTGGCCCTGCTGGCGGTGACATCACCGATGCGCACACCGACTTCTATGCCCGCTTCGCCGGTTCGGGCCGGGTAGTTGTCAGCCATGACGCCCAAGACTTTTATGGCGAGCGCGCGGTTACCCAGCGCCATATCGACGTGCTTCGGCAAAGCACAGACGCTAAGGGGCGTCCGCTGGCAATCACTGTGATCCCGGTCCCGACAAAACCGAACGCGCCAGGATTCGACAGCGAGAGCTTCGCCGCTGGCTATATCAACTACTACCTGTGCAATGGCGGACTTATTTTGCCGGCCTTTGGCGATGCGGCGGCCGACCGTCTTGCGCACGACGTCTTGCAGGGGCTGTACCCTGCGCGGCGCATGGTGCAAATGCGCATCGATGCCATTGCAGCAGGTGGTGGCGGAATCCACTGCACCACTCAACAGCAGCCGATTGCTGGGGCTTGAAAACGTTGCCGCACTGCCAACGCGGGACGTGCGGCATACCACCGTGTACTTTGCACTTTAGAGATTTGGCGAGTAAATGCCTTGCTTATTCGCCGACTGCAAAAGCATTCGAGGCCTAGCATTCACTCACCGGGACACTTTTCTCAACACTCCAGGGTTATCCGGTTTAGCGCCATCTGTGCCTGTCACTGCAGGCGCTTTTTTCTGGGTCATCAAATGCGGCGCGGTGTCACGAACGATCGCTGCTCTCAGCAGGAGCTCCAAATGAGCTGGACATAAGCCTCAGCGACGCCTTGTCCACTTTGCCAATGGGCAGCATAGGCAACTGAGGCAGGATCACGATTCGCTTGGGGACTTTGTAGTTGGCCAAGCGTTGTCGGCAATAGTGTGTCAGGCTTTGCGCATTGACTTCGTCACCAGCCAGCGTGACAAATGCCATACCTACTTCGCCATAAAGCGGATCTGGTACCTCAACCACAACTGCTTCACGAACTCCAGGGTAGGTTTCGATGGCCTGTTCCACTTCGCGGGGGTAGACGTTGTAACCGCCTGACTTGAACATTTCCTTGCACCGCCCCACGATCCGCCAGGATCCGTCTTCATTGACTGTGACCAAGTCGCCAGTTTTGAACCAACCATCTGCACTGAGCACGTCGTTGGAGGCAGATGTATCGCGGTAGCCATCGAACATCCACGGGTCCAATATCTGGGCCTCGCCTACCTCACCTCGTTGCACAGGGGTGGCAGTTTGCGGGTCTGCAATGCGCAGGCCCCGCTCTGGATCAGGCCAGCCCACGCTTTGCCCAAGGCTTGCTACCGTATCGGTAAGCGGTGACAGTGTGATGGCACCAACGCTCTCAGTCATGGAATAGTCAACGGCCAGGCGCCTGGCGACTTTTGCAAGCTTGGCAATCAACTGCTCTGATGCGCGTCCACCACTCCAGATGGCGGCTTGCAGGTGTGACCAGTCCATTTGAGCAGCCTGTGGTTCTGCCAAGCACATTTCGAACATGGTGGGTGCTTGGTACCAGTAAGTCAACTTGTGGCGGGCAATGGCGTTCAGAGTACCTACAGCGGTGAAAGTTTCCAGAAATACTTGCGCGCCACCGCTGACCAGTGCGGTGCAGGCCAAGTCACCGAGACCACCGACATGGTTGATGGGCACGTTGTTAATGGTGCGAAATGGGCTCACATGCCATACCTTGGAGCGCATGAGCGCGCCGCGGATCAATGCGCGGTGAGACAGGCGTGCAGCTTTGGGTCGCCCGGTGGAGCCCGACGTATAGACAAGGGCAGCAATCAAGTTCTTTGGTGTCGGTATCTCATGGGGTTGACCTGGGGGATGAGGGTTTATTGAATATGACGGAATGATCGACTCAGGCACTTGATGGCCGATCCAGCCGAATTGGCTGGTGGCCAGCGCTTGCAAATCGGCTAAGGCGTGCAGATCTTGTTTGTAATGGCGGTCGCCAATCACTGGTCGCGCGAGTATGAGCGAAGGTTTTGCATCCAACAGCACCTGCGTGAGTTCGTGTAGTGTGTATTTGGGATTGAGCCCGAGCCAAATGGCACCTAGGCGATGACCCGCGAGATAAAGCACGAAGAAGTCAATTGATGGGGGGGCCAACACGGCCATCACATCACCATCCTTTAGGCCAAAGGCCTGCAGGTGCATCGCTGCCGCGCGAACCCTTTGCTGCAGCTCATCGTAAGTCAGGCACTGCTCGCCTTCAATAGCAGCATCGGCTCCGGGTGTTTTCAGTGCCCAGTAGGTCAAATAGTCGTCGATGCGCTGCAGCGCTGGTGCCAGGTTGCGGGCGCAGTCGATGAGAGGGTTAGGTGTGTTCAGCGGGTCCATGGTTGAGTTGATACGTTCAGAATCCCACCGCTGCGCCGTCGCGACGTGGGTCGCTGGCCCCTGCCCAAGCGTCGCCACTGCGTGCTATGGCAAAGGCGCCGCCAAAGTCGAGTCCGGTCAGTCCTGGTTTGTCGGCGCGGTGACCGAGTGCACGCATGCCTGTGACAAGTTCGCGTGACATACCGGATTCAAAGTCGAGCTGAACGGTGCCATGCGCATGCTCAACTTTCCACCGCGGTGCATCGACAGCGCGCTGCACATCCCAGCCGCCGTCGATCATGCGACTGAGCAGTTGCACCTGGCCTTGCGGCTGTATTGGTCCACCGGTGACGCCTAAGCTGGCCCATGCCTGGCTGTTCTTTAACACCATGCCTGGGATGATGGTTTGCAGCGGTCGCCTACCTCCTGCTACTTGGTTGGGGTGCCCCGCCTCAAGCGAGAAACAGCCGCCCCGATCATTGAGGTGTATGCCTGTGCCTGGCACCATCACGCCCGAGCCAAACCCAAAGAAGGTTGACTGGATCAATGAAACCATGCGACCGGCAGAGTCGGCAGCGGTCACGTAGACCGTACCACCCCAAGGCGGCTTGCCGCCGCCAAAGTCTTGTGCACGCGTTGGGTCCATTCGCACGCGCATGGCTTGGCGAACTGCCGCGTCATTTAACGGTGCCAGTGCGGCCGCAGAAGCGGCATCACTTCCCAGCGTGGCATAGCCGTGTGCAAAGGCCAGCTTGATGGCCTCTACCTGCAGGTGCGTCCAGGCAAGGGATTCGACTTGATCGGGCGCCAGTTTGCAGTCGTTGAGCAGTGCCAGTGTGATCAACGTCACCAGCCCTTGGGTGTTGGGGGGCAGACCCAGTACCTCGTAGCCGCGATAGGGGGTGCGAAGAATCGGCATGGGCTCAGCCCGGTGCGCATGCAAATCTTCTAATGACAGGGCTGCGCCATTGGCTTTTGCAGACTGGGCAATGGCCTTAGCGAGATCTCCCTGGTAAAAGTCTGAGCCACCACTTTGTGCGATCTGGCGGAGTGACCTGGCCAGGGCCGGATTACAGAACGACTCACCCACCCTTGGTGCACGGCCCTGGGGCGCAAAGACGGTGGCAAAGCTGCTCGCGAATCCCGGCACGTCTTTGAGACGAATCAGTTCACGTGCCCACTTGGCCGCAATGATCTGACTGACTGGAAACCCATTTTGGGCATAGTCAATCGCAAGCTCAAAAAGCTGAGCAAAGGGCAGGGCACCAAATTGCGATGAGAGAGAGGCCCACCCTGATACAGCACCGGGCAGCGTCACGCTCTCCCATCCGCTCAGTGGCATGGTGCGCAGTGCGCCAAAGCGTTCAGGCTTCCAGGCCGCAGGCGATGCACCTGATGCATTCAGCCCATGCGCCTGCTGGCCGTCCCAGACGATGGCAAACAGGTCGCCCCCGACACCGTTGCTGACGGGTTCCACCACGGTCAATGCAATGGCAGTAGCCAGCGCCGCATCGACGGCATTGCCACCGCGTCGCAGCGCATCCAGGCCGGCTTGCGCAGCAAGGTGCTGCGACGTGGCAACGAGATTGCAGGCAATCGTCGGTGCGCGCGCCATGGTCAGTCGTTGGCCTTGATGCCACGCGTCTTCACAATGGTTTGCCAATAGGTTTCCACATCCTGCATGTACTTTCCTAGATCGGCCCGCGGGCTGGGCGATGGTGTCACGCCGAATTTAAGGAGACGCTCCTCGATGGCCGGTGCACGCAAGGCCTTTCCGAGGGCAGCGTTGAGTTTGTCCAGCACGTCTGTGGGCGTGCCAGCTGGCGCGAAAAGGCCAAGCCAAAGGGATGCGTCGAAGTTCTTCAGCCCGCTTTCGTCCAGCGTCGGAATCGTTGCCAGTCCACCTGCACGGGCGCGTCCACCAGACGCCAGTATCTTGATCTTGCCCGCATCTGCCTGAGTCTTCGCTGTGACAACTGCGTCAAACATCATGTCGATCTGGCCACCAACCAGGTCGGCCATGGCCTGACCCGTGCCACGGTAAGGGACGTGCACGATGAAGGTTTGCGTTTCCAGCTTGAAAGACTCTCCCGCCAGGTGGGCCAGGGAGCCGACACCCGAGGAGGCATAAGAGAGACGCCCGGGGTTCTTGCGTGCGTAGTGGATGAATTCTCCAATGTCCTTGACGGGCAGCTTGCTGGATACCGCGAGCACAGTTGGTGACAGTCCGATTAAGCCAACAGGTGCAAAGGATCGCATGGGGTCATAGGGAATCTTTTGCCCTAACACGGTTGGCAAAGAATGGGTGCTCGTGCTGCCCAACGTCAGCGTGTAGCCATCTGGTGCGGACTTTGCGCCAGCGTCACTGCCAATGGTGCCAGCCGCACCGGCCCGATTGTCAACGACGACGGGTTGTCCAAGTGCCTCTCGCATGCCGTCTGCCACCACGCGAGAGATCACATCGTTTGGACCACCTGGAGGAAAGGGCACGATCAAACGTACCGGCCGAGTAGGGGAATGCCTGTGCATGCAGGACGCTGTGACCGAGCAGGCCGCCCACTGTCAGCAGCACGGCAGCAAGTGTTGTGGTTTTCATCTATTTTCGCACCATCATGATCAACCAATCTGCCACCATGGCGGGCTTGACTTGCCCTTTGATTTCGACCGTTGTGTCCAGTGTGTTCAGCGTGGTCTTGCTGTCTTTTCGAACCACAGTTTTGAGCACAAACGTGGAGCGGATCTCGCTGCCCACAGTCACAGGGTTCAAAAGGCGTAATCGGTCAAAGCCGTAGTTCAGGGCATACGCCTGATCGTCTGGGCGGGGCACAGCTTCGTTGAGCAGATAGGTCAGCATCGACATCGTTTGAAAGCCGAACGCTATGGGCTTGCCGAATGGGCTGTTTTTCTCGCACCAATGTGGATCTACGTGCATGTGGTCCCAGTCGTTGGTATTGCGCGCAAAGCCGTTAATTCTTTCTTGATCAATACAGAACCAGGGGGACTGACCCACAACTTGCCCAACAAGGTCTTCTGGCCAATCTGTGACAAAGAGGGAGACGGGCGACTTCACTGTAGTTCTCATTTGATGGGGCGCGCCATCTGGCATGACGTGGGTTGAGAGGCGACATAGGGTTCCATGACGACAGCTGGAACAAAGCCAAAACCTGTTCCTTCCAGGTCATACCTGACCTTCTTACCGTCTACTTTTGCAAAGCTTGAGACGATGACGCTTTGCTGAATCTGGTGGTCGCTCATGCGCATCTCATCTTCCCCGGCAGGACCTTTCACTTTCAGTCCCTCCATGGCTTTCGCAACTGAATAGGGATCAATCGACTTTGCCTTGGCGATGCCGGCCGAAAAAACGGACATCGTCGAATAGACAGAGGCTCTTCCGAAATCTTCCTTGAACTGTTTCTGGAATCCTGCTGCCACAGACTCGATGCCACTCTTTTCGTAGTTTCGGGTCCAGTTTCCGACTGTATGGACCCGGCCTTCACCTGCGGCACCGAATGCCGTGGGGCTGCCGACCAAATCACCATAATAGGTATAGAAATTTGCCTTGATTCCCGCATCCCTTGCGGACTTGATCAGCAGTGCAAGGTCGTTGCCCCAATTGCCTGTGATAACGGTGTCGGCGCCAGAGGATTTGATCTTGGCAACGTAGGGTGAAAAGTCCTTGACCTGACCGATTTGATGAAGGTCGTCCCCTACGATGGCGAGGTCGGGTCGCTTGCGAGCCAGAAGCTCTTTCGCGTAGCGCGACACCTGTTGCCCGTGTGCGTAGTTCTGGTTGATCAGGTAAACCTTGCTGATGGTTTTTTCCTTGGCGAGGTAGGTGGTCAGTGCTTCCATCTTCATGCTGGTGTTTCCATCAAACGAAAAGTGCCAGAAACTGCATTTCTCGTTGGTCAGGGCAGGGTCGATCGCACCATAGTTCAAGAACAGAACGGTCTTATCGGGTTCGCGTTCATTGTGCTTGTTGATGGCGTCAATCAACGCCAGTGCAGCACCGGAACCCGAGGCGCCCAGCGTGACATAGCGGATTCCCCGATCAATCGCGCTTTTGAGAACGGTCAGCGTTTCCTGCGGGGTGCCCTTTGAGTCAAACGGAACCACCTCAAATGTGATGTTCGGCCCAGCTGCCTTTGTGGCATTCATTTGATCAGCCACATACTGAAAATGCTTGAGCTGGTTGGCGCCGACATTCGCAAACGCACCCGAGAGCGGGTCAATGAATCCGATTTTGACCGTTTGTGCTAGCACTGGCATCGAACTGATTGATGCCAACAGGCCAAACAAGAGAGTAGATCTAGGCAGGATGTTGGATGCAATCCTCATGGCAGTCTCCTTTAAATTGTTCATTCCATAACAAAGGCTTCGGCCTCAATTTCGACCAGAAAAACGTCTTCGACAAGCCCCGCCAACACGAAGGTTGCGGCCGGACGCACCTGGGCAAACACTTCGCGATGTGCTCGCGTTGCACCATCTTTGGCACTCCAGTCGCGCAGGTACACACGGGTACGCACGACGTCCGACATGTTTGCACCGACCCGAGCAAGGGCTTGCTCGACAATCTTCAAGATGTGCAAAGCCTGTTCATAGGCGTCGCCAGTGCCAACAGCGCTTCCTAGTGTGTCAACGGCCACCGTGCCCGCAACCCAGATATGTGGTCCTGCACGTACTGCCCTGGAGTAACCGACTTGATCGGCCCATTTCGATTCAGCGGGTACGAGCGACTTTTTCATCTTGTGTAGGTTTGCTCAAAGGTTGCGGAAATAGGCTGCACTCTTCTCGGTTCGATGCTTGGTGCCATAGATCTTCTGGCTGGGGTAATACTCTGCGTTCAACTGAACGTTCGCAGCGGTTGCCTCGCCGGCCTGGTCTGCGATCAAGGCCAGAGTGGCGTCTACGCCTGCGGAAACGCCAGCCGAAGACCAGACTTTGCCGTCCTGAACGAAACGCTCTTCAACCACCTCAGCCCCAGCGTTGCGAAGCATTTCAAGGGCTTTCCAGTTGGTGGTTGCTTTGCGCCCCTGTAGCAGGCCCGCGGCCAAAAGTATGAAACTGCCTGAGCACACCGACAACACTGCCTTGACTTTGCTGGACTGTTTTTGGACGAAATCACAGGACAATCGACAAAAGTCTGGTCGGGGAGCACGCGCATACCGTGAGCGCAGGTTACCGGGGCTGCGGTCTGGGCGACAAGAACGGGTTTGGGCCCACCGGCATACTTGTGCCACATGCCCACCATTTCCCATGGCCCCTGAAAATCAAGCTCTTCTACGCCGGGATAGATCAATACACCAAACATGTCTCATTCCTGGTTGTTTCAGACAAAGGTCAACAGTCTTCGCGGATTGCTCACCATCAGCGTGTCAATTTCTTGAGCAGAGAAGCCCTTATCCAGCATTTGCGGGATCACGTTTGAGAAGATGTGTGCGTATCCGTGTCCACCAAATCGGGTCAATCGGGTTCGGTAGCAGATGTCATGGCTGATCGCGATGCGATCAATGTGCCCACGTTCGATTAGCTTGCGCATCATCCTCAGGCGGATGGCGTCGTTGGGCATGTCGATTTTCGCCAGTGGGTAATACGACTGCTCCATCCCAAACAAATCAAATTCAATCACGACACCGCTGTCGGCCAGTCGGAGCAAGCGGTCTTCGTCAAAAATAGTCCGATCAATGTGGCTGATGATCACGCGCGATGGATCGGCGCCGTGCGTCCGCACAAAATCAGCAACCTCCTGAGGCTGGTCGGGGTGGCGCCCAGGATGGACATTCAAGGCTGCACCTGTCTCGTTCATGGCTAGCACCGCGCCGAGCATTACCCGCTTTTCCAGGTCAGTCCACGGTGCCTGGCAGCCAATCTCACCGATGATGCCCGCGCGAACATCGGTATTCCAGGCGCCTACCTGTACCTGGTCGATCATTTCAGCTGCAAACTGCTCTACTGTTCGAGCATGATTTGCGTGAGGCTGGTATTCGTCTACGTAGTGGCCGCAGCCCATGATCAGATGTACGCCGGTGTTTCGCGACAAGGTGACCAGTCCGTTGGGGCGCGGATCCAAACCCCCTGACGAAAGCTCTACGACGCTGCGACCACCCGCAGCGGCCATCAATTGCAGTTCTTCCACAGCAATGCTTTCATCGCTCAGACGGTAGTTGCCATACGCCTTGTTGCGACCATAGTTAATGGCGTAGCAGTTGCATAGGCTGATTTCTGGGCCTTGATCGGGTTCCGCGCGCATAGTAGGCGTGCGGATGTCCCAGAGCAAGTGCTCGTGCATCAAGGTCGCGCCCAGCGTGGCTGGATCGATCAGACCGAGCACCGTTTGTGCTTTTCCTCGCATGACATCACGGTGCAAGCGGGTCATAGACTGATTTCATTGAAATGGTTAATCTATAAACTGACATATGTGTCAGAAAATACTAACATGTACGTCAGTTATTGGGAATACAGGGTTTACCAGAGTGGTGAATGGTCTCTAGAAAGAATGCCTCTTGGATTGGAAGCGAGCCCAGCGTCACTACAATCAAAAAATGACAGCAGATCGACCCGCTAGTTACCTGAGCGTATTAGAGGCACGGATCCAGGATCCTGGAATATTCAAAGGCGAGAGAACCAAAGCCAGCATCCGCTGGGTCACTGCCTTGCTGCTTGAGGAGACAAGCTATGCGAATGTCTCGCTTGACCTGATAGCCCGCAGGGCAGGCGTTTCAAGGCCAACCATCTATCAGTACTACGCCAGCAAGCGCGAGTGTGTGCTGGACGTTCTGTCGGAATTTCTGACCATCGTTTTCGAGTTTGTCGAGCGCGATAGCAAGGCCAGGCGTGCCAAGACAGATGACTTGCTTGCGTTGGTGACAGACACCAACCGGGAATACATCGCTTTTTACCGGGAAAACGCAGCGCTGATGGAGCGTGTTCGTGAGTTGAGGCAGGAAATTCCGGAGCTGATCAGCCTCCAGCAGGATGTCAACCGGAAGTGGGCCGAGCGCCTAGCTGCCCACATCAGTCGAAATGGCCCACTCTCGCACAAGCAAGCGATCTTCACCGCCTATGCCCTTGAATCCATGATTGATGACTTTCTACGCGAACTGTTCGTACTCCGAAACCCCCACTTGGCCGCGCTGAACCTGACAGACGAGGCGCTGGCGCAGAATCTTTCCAGCGTGTGGGTGCGGGCGGCCTATGGTGTTTCAGGTTTGGGCTAATGAAAATCTATCTCAAGTCCTGGGCAAACATTGCCCAGTAATTTTGTTCGGTAATACTGATGCCTTGAATGCGGAGTCCCACGTCATGAAACGTTTTTCCATTTGCTTTTGTTTGATTTTGCCTGCTTGTTTGGTCATGCTCAGGACAGTCGGCGCATTGTGGTCGGGTTTCACCGGGCGGTGCGCTCGACGTGCTGGGCCGCGCAGTGGCACAGGCATGGGGTGAAGAATCCGGTCAGTCGGTGATTGTTGAAAATCAAGCTGGGGCAGGCAGCCTGATTGCCGCGCAAAATGTGGCCCGAGCCAAGCCAGATGGGCACACCTTGCTTTTGGCGCCGGTGGTGGTGCCGGCGTTCTTTCCGCACATTTACAAGAAGCTGAGTTTTGATCCTTTGACCGATCTGTTGCCGGTGGCAGAAATGGGCACCTTTAACTTTGCACTGGTGGTAGGCAGTGGCGTGCCTGTCGCTAACCTGAGCGACTGGCTGACGTATGTGCGCAAGAACCCTGGCAAGACGTCTTTCGGCTCGTTTGGTGCAGGCACGCCAGCGCATTTTCTAGGGGTGATGCTCAACCGTGCCGCACAGACAGACACCCTCCACGTTCCCTACAAAGGCGGCGCACCGGCCATGCAGGCCGTGGTGGCGGGGGAGACGCAGTCGGCTTTCATGCTCACAGGCGGTATCACCTTGGAGCAGGCCAAAGCTGGGCGCATCAAGGTTCTGGCTGTCACGGGCGACAAACGTTCAGCCCTGCTGCCAGCGGTGCCCACCTTTGCCGAGGCTGGATTAGGCCTCAAGGAAATGGACCACGCATCGCTTTGGTATGGTTTTTTGCACCCAAGGGGGACACCGTCGACTGAGGTCGATCGCTGAACCGTGTGTTACAGGCCGCCATGAAGTCTGCCAAGGTGCGTGAGGTGATGGCACGCGAAGAGTATTACCCCCAGCGCGCTGAGCGCCACCGACTTTGCCCAAAAGGTGCAGCGAGACCAGCGCAACTGGGGCGAGGTCATTCAATCCACCGGATTTTCTTTAGAGCAATGAGGCAGGTATGAGCACACTACCGATCAAGGTTCAACTGCTGGGCACGGGTGGGCGCCCAGACCCACACCGCAACGGCCCAGCCACACTGGTCATGGTGGGCGACGAGCCGGTGTTGTTTGATGTGGGGCGTGGCGTTGTGGTTCAAACGGTGCGTGCAGGCGTGCCTTAAAAGCGCTGCGGCATGTTTTCATCACCCACCATCACTTTGACCACATTGGTGACCTCTATGACATCGGCTTGTCGAGCTGGTTTGCAGGGCGGCACGACGCGCTGACCATTCATGGGCCGCCGGACACCAAACGCATTTTGCAGGCCTTGATGACCCAGATTTATGACAAGGACATTGAGTGGCGCAGTGACGGCGAGCCCACCCACGGCGGATGGCCCCCCATGTTGGGCGACGACGTGGCGACAGGCCTGGTGTTTGAGTGCGACAAGTACAAGGTATTTGCCGAACAGGTGGTGCATGGTCACGGGCTGGACTTTTCGCCCGCATTCCTGAAGCGCTGGATCTGCTACGGCTACCGCATGAGGTGCAAGGCAAGGTGATAGCGATCAGTGGTGACACGGTAGATTGCGCGGGGCTGCGGCGGCTGGCCAAGGGCGCTGATGTGTTGGTGCAATGCTGCTACCTGGCGGGTGAAGAGATTGATTCACCTCACTTTGAACGCCTGGCCAAATACACGCTGGCTTGTGGAGACACGGTGGGCAAGATTGCGGCCGAATGCGGCGTCAAGACGTTGGTGCTGACACACCATCGCCCGCGTGGCGATGACGCGATGGTGGAGGCCTTAAGGCGAGAAGTACAGCGCGACTTTGGCGGTACGCTGGTGGTGGCGAACGATCTGGATGAAATCATGGTACCGCTCTGAGGGTCAATTTGGCGACAGCGCGCGCACCCTGAAGGCTTATCCGGGCACATACTTGGTTTATTGGGGTTTTGACGAAACCCAAAGCTCGCAAAAGGAATGACTACTGTGAATCGACGCCAATTGTTGACATACGTTGCAGGTTCGACTGCTTGCTTGGCTGACACCGGTCCGCTTTTTGCACAGTCCGACAACGCGATCACCATCGTCGTGCCGTACGCACCGGGCGGCACAACAGACATGCTTGGCCGCATGTTGGCCAGAGAAATGGCGCCTTTGCTGGGTCGCCGCATCATTGTCGACAACAAGCCGGGGGCAGGCAGCGGGTTAGGGGCCTCTGCGGTGGCCCGTGCGCCCGCTGATGGCAATACGCTTTTGATTGCGACCAGTTCGACACTTGCGATCAATCCGTGGCTATACAAAAAGCTGGCTATGACCCACTCAATGACTTCCGCACCTGTCGGCATGATTGGCGCTGTGCCTCTGTGTGTGATTGTGAATGCGGCCAAGCCGATCAATTCGATCGACGAGCTCATCATCATGTCAAAGGCCAAGCCGGGCGGCTTGAACTATGGTTCAGCGGGCAACGGTAGCCCGCAGCACCTGGTGGTTGAATTGTTCAAGGTGGCATCAGTTGCCAGCTCACGCACGTCCCCTACAAAGGCAGCGGCCGGCAGACCGATTTGTTGGGCGGTCAAATTGACGTCATGTTCAGCGACATTCCACCGCTTTGCCGCAATCGATCGGGCCGTCTGCGCGCACTGGCCCGTGACTTCAACCCGCCGCCAGCCCACGACTGCTGGACATCCCTACCATTGCCGAATCTGGCGCGCCAGGCACGAGCAACTTCAAAGGCATCGCCTGGCAGGATTTGGCCCCGGTCATGCACCTGTAGAGACCCTTAAAATACGCCGATGCACTTGCCAAGGTCGCGGACCAGCGTGAATTGCGGGCGAGACTGGCTGCCGACAGATTTGAACCCGAAACGACGCCCAAGCAACTGGCAAGCTTTATTCGTACCGAGACCGAACGGTGGGGCAAGGTGATCAATGCGTCTGGCGCCACTGTGGATTGAAACATCAAGGAGACATGATGCGATTGAGCTTTTTCTTGACAGCCCTGCTGACTTGCTTGTCCGTGTGCAGTGTTAATCCAGCGCAAGCCCAGGACCGGGACTACCCTTCCAAAGCCGATTCATGTTGTTGTCACGTTTCCTCCGGGCGGGAGCTCGGATGCCTAAGGTTCGCCTGCTTGCGCCGCGCCTGAATGAGAAGCTGGGTCAGCAAATTGTTGTGGACAACCGTCCAGGAGTGAGGCAACATCGGCTTGTCGCTGGTTGCCAAGGCCGCATGACGGCTATACCTTGGGCGTTGGGGCTGCCGGAGTTTAACGGCCAATGTGAGCCTGTACCCGCAAATGCCTACCCAGAGACACTCAAGGATTTCCGCCCGATCACCATGCTGGCGGCGATTCCATTGTCATTGTGTTAATGGGTTCTCCGCCATGGTTCCGAAGACTTTCGCCGCAACTTATCACGGCTGCCAAGGTGCGACCTGGAAAGATCTCCATCGCACACGGTAGGAACGGCACCGCCATGCGTTTGTCAACAACTCTCCTGGAACAAATGGCCGACATCAAACCTACCCGTACCTTAAGGGGTCGGGACCGGCAGCCCAAGATGTTCTTGCCGGTCAAGTGCAACTGGGTCTGGTAGATCTACAATCCTGTCTTCAGCTTATCAAGGCAGGAAAGCTCATTGCCTACATAACCGTGACCACCCACAGCGGTTGCCCCTGCTGCCCGATGTCCCTACCGTCAGAGTCTGGCCGGAACAGGGTATGACTCAACAGGCTGGTTCGGTTTGGTGGCGCCAACCGAGGACACCGGCATCGGTTGTGTCGCGATTGAACTCCGAATTCGACCCAGCCCTGAGCGACGAAGCCATCAAGGGGCCATGCGAAACGGCATGGAACCCGTGCCTACCTCCGTTGACAGCTTTGAGCGACATCCGGACCGAAAAGTCAGAAAGTGGGCCCGGGTGATTCGCGACGCAAACATCAAGCTGGATTAGCAGGTCAACAACAGCCCCCCCAGCAGCATTTCAGCTCAAGCGGGAGACGGTATGACCGGAAGAAATTGACGCAAAAATCATGATCATCGGTGCCGGTATCGGTGAAGCGGCAGCTGCATTGGCGCTTCAACGAAGAGGATTTCGCGTTGCCGTCTACGAGAAGGCCAAACAGATCCTTGAAGTCAGCGCGGGTGTCATCATCACCGCGAATGCCCGCCGGGCCTGCACGATCTCGGCATTGACCAAAACTGGAAGCACTCTCCAGCTCGTTTTCTGTTTTTCTTACCTGCCATTACGCAACCGGAGCGGTGCTGCGAGCGGTCACCAATGAGGGATATTCGGCGTAAAACCGGCTATGCCTCGCTGGGCGTTCACCGCGCAGACTTGCACACACTTCTGATGGAAGCGGTGCTTGAGCACGACCGTGATGGTCTCATGCAACTGCGAGTTTAGGTCTTAAAACAAGACGATGCGGGTGTCACGACGAGGTTTAGCAATGGCGAGAATGCTCACGCTGATTCTTGGTGGGGGCTGATGGCAATGTGTCGACCGTTCGTTCGTTCCTGTTTCCGCAAGAGGCGCCCAGGTTTGCGGGTCGAAGTTGCGTTCCGATCCTTGATTCCAGACGCGTTGGTGCCTGCGAGTATTCGGAACAGGGTGTCGGTGATGAGTGCGGGGCCTGGGCGCTATTTGCTCTGCTACCCCTTACGCGGTGGAAAGACCTGTGCGCCTGGTTGGCCTGGTCCAGTCCGATACCTGGGAGGCGGAGGGGTGGTCGATTCCTGCCACCAACGAAGAGTTTGCCAAAGGCATTTGAAGGCTACGGGGGCCCTGACCTGATAAGCCTGATCCAAACATACCAGAGGGTGATGTCTTCAAGTGGGGACTGCGCGACCGGGAACCGCTGAGAAAACCTGGACCGTCGGACGCGTCACCATGCTGGGTGACGCTGCGCATCCCATGACACCGTTTTGGGGCGGTGCAGGGTCCGCATGCGCCGATTGAAGTGCGCTTTGCTCGGGCGCGCGTTCGCGGAGTCGTCAGTGTCAGTGAAGCCTTGAGGCGCTACGAAGATGCGGCGGCCCGCGTGGCACGCTCGTGCAGCTTTCATCTCGCGAGGAAGGCTTGACCCTACACAAGATCCGTCAAGAAACGGCGCGCATCAGACCGGGGCCTGCTGGATTACGACCCAGCCACCGTGCCGGTCTGATGGCGTTTGGATTGGCGCCAATCGGGATTGGCATCCCAGCAGTCATTTTGTGGTAAAGTAGTCGATGCCGACACTGTCTCATCGTCAACCGCCTTTTGTACTGCAGCAAAACGCCTCCCGCGCTGGCGCAACCACCGGGTCCGTGGCGCCGCCACCCCAGTTAGCGTTGGACGCAATCACCAGTTTGCGCTTCGGGTCGATAAAGATACCTTGGCCAAAA
>JADJBS010000006.1 GCA_016703665.1 Candidatus Defluviibacillus avedoerensis | reverse complement strand
TAAACGCTGTTTTTCACCGTCTGGAATAGTCAACGTATCGATCATGGCATGCAAATCTGCGGCAATGACGGTCTTGCCCCGCGTGACTTCTTTCAGCTTTTCGTAAGCGCCTTCTACCCCAAAACGGCGCATCACCGTCTGGATCGGTTCAGCCAGGACTTCCCAAGAGCTGTCCAGGTCGGCCGCGAGCGCCTCATGGTTGATTTCCAGCTTGTTCAGACCGATCAGGAGTGACTGGTAGGCCAGCACTGTATACCCAAATGCCACGCCCATGTTGCGCAGCACGGTGCTGTCAGTCAGGTCACGCTGCCAGCGGCTGATGGGCAGCTTCTCGCTCAGGTGGCGCAGCAATGCATTGGCAAGACCAAGGTTGCCCTCTGCGTTTTCAAAGTCAATGGGGTTGACCTTGTGCGGCATGGTGGACGAACCAATTTCGCCCGCTTTCAGTCGTTGTTTGAAGTAGCCCAGGCTAACATAGCCCCAGACATCACGGGACCAGTCAACCAAAATGGTGTTGGTTCGCGCGACAGCATCAAAGATCTCGGCCATGTAGTCGTGGGGCTCAATCTGGATGCTGTAAGGTTGAAAGGTCAAGCCCAATCCCCAGGGGCTTAGCCCACTCGTGCCTGTGGCTTCAGGGGTTTCGACGACCTTACGGGCAAAGGCTTCCCAGTCAAAGTCAGGCCAGGCCGCCAGATGGGCGTTGTAGTTGCCCACCGCGCCGTTCATCTTGGCCATCAGCTTGACGCTGGCGATGGCCGAGCGCGCCGCAACCAGGCGGACTACAACGTTCGCAATCTCTTTGCCCACCGTGGTGGGGGTTGCTGTCTGGCCATGGGTGCGGCTCAACATGGGGACTTCTGCATACGCATGAGCCATCTCGCGCAGCTTGATAATCAGGCCGTCAAGCGCGGGCAAAAGGACTGTCTCGCGGGCACCTTTGATCTGCAAGGCATGGCTGGTGTTATTGATGTCTTCGCTGGTGCATGCGAAATGGACAAACTCGGACATGCTCCGCAGTTCGGGCCGGGCGTCAAACTTGGATTTGATCCAGTATTCAACCGCCTTGACGTCATGGTTAGTGGTTTTCTCAATTTCCTTGATAGCCATGGCATCGGCCTCGGAAAAGTTCTTGACCAAACCGAGCAAGTAAGTGCGCGCTCCTGCAGAGAAAGGCGTGAACTCGGTGAAACCAGCATCGCTGAGGGCAATAAACCAGGCTATCTCAACCTGCACACGCCTGTGCATATAGCCCTGCTCGCTCATCAGTGGGCGAAGTTTGGCAAGTTTGGCGGCATAGCGACCGTCAAGAGGAGATAAAGCAGAAACGGGGGAGAAAGTCATCCTCAGATTGTAGGACCGCGTTGTTGTTGCGAACCCACGGAGATTGACCTATCCGCCAAAGGGGTGATGGCCAGCCCTATAAAATGAATTTCAAGTAAAGATATGGACCGTATGAAACTGATTGGTGCGATCACCAGCCCTTACGTGCGCAAAGTGCGCGCGGTCATGGCCGAGAAGAAACTGGACTACAACTTCGTTCTGGAGGATGTATGGGGCAGTGCCACGACGATCCAGGATGCCAATCCGTTGGGCAAAGTACCGTGCCTGATCATGGAGGGTGGCGAAGCGATTTTTGACTCCCGCGTGATCGTGGAGTACCTTGATACGCTGTCGCCCGTCGGCAAGTTGATTCCTGCACTTGGGCGCGAGCGCGCTGAGGTCAAGACATGGGAAGCCCTCGCTGACGGTTTACTGGATGCCTCTATTCTGGCGCGCCTTGAAAAGACCTGGGCAGGACGCAAGGAACGTGAGCGTAGCCAAGCCTGGATTGACCGTCAAATGCTTAAGGTGCATGCCAGCCTCAAATCCATGAGTCAAGGCTTGGGTGAAAAACCCTACTGCGTGGGTATTCATTTGACCCTGGCTGATATCGCTGTGGGCTGCGCATTGGGTTATCTGGACTTCAGGTTTCCCGAGATTGACTGGCGTGGCTCAAACCCGAATTTGGCCAAACTGCAGGAAAAGCTGATGTTGCGCCCGAGCTTCGCTGATACCAAACCGACCTGACCGGTCTGCCTCTGTTGATTCCGGTTGAACAATCAAAAAAGGCGCCATTGGCGCTTTTTTTTGATCGTGAAGCCAAAGTCAAACCTTCCAAGCAAAACGGGACTCCACCGAATCCCGTCTGAGTTCACTGAATAAAAATGTCGCGAAGCGCCCCGAGACGAACTTGGGAGGGAGGGAGGAGGAGAACCGCCTCAGGATTTCAAACGGCACACAGCGCACCGAAAGACCTCGCGACAAAAAATGGGGTGTCTTTCAACACCAGACGACCACTCTGAACGATGCCCGGATCCTGAAGCCGACGCCTTAGAGCACAGTGGTTGATAGAATTATGACCTTTCGTTACTAACCCTGCATGTTCTACGGGATTTAGTGGTCTTTGTCACATTTGTCCGCTGGTTTGCTCTCTGAATGGGGAAATATTGCACGCCACCAAAAGCCGTGCGTACACAGGGGGCTCCTGAATCCGGTACGCTTGAGTTCCCAGTTAGTTTCTCTGAGCAATGACAAAGTCGGATTCTCCCGCACCTTATGTATCGATCGCTGCCGTAGAGCGGGATACGGGTTTGTCCAAGGACACTTTGCGTGTTTGGGAGCGGCGTTATGGGTTCCCCCAACCAGACCGTGATAACAATGGGGAGCGCAGTTATCCGCACGAGCAGCTTGAAAAACTGCGCCTGATCAAGCGATTAATTGACAATGGTCACCGCCCAGGCAAGCTGGTTGCACTGGACTACCCTGAATTGCAAGGCTTGGCCGAGCCGCGTGACCTTCGGCGAAAAAACACAGGGCGAAGGGCTTTTTCCACTGAAAAGCGTGTCAGTTTGAAGGCGTACATGAATCTGGTGCACGAGCATCAACATGAAAAACTGAGGCTGCAAATGATGCAAAGCCAGCGCCAATGGGGGCTGGCACGCTTTGTCACTGAGCGAGTTGCCCCGTTGAGCCAGATGGTGGCTGATGCAGTGATGCGTGGGCAGATTGGTGCATTTGCCGAGCGTGCTTACGCCGAATGTGCCAAACGAGTTGTTCTGGACGCTATCAGTAGCATGCCACCGCCTTCCGAAGCTGCAAGCCCAAGAGTCCTGCTGACCACATTCGCGCTGGAGGCCAGCGGACTGGGTATTGTGATGGCAGAGGCTGTCTTCGCCCTCGAATCCTGCCAAACACTCAGCTTGGGGTTGCAGACGCCCATCTATGACATGGTGCAAGCCATCATGGCGTATCGCATGGATGTGCTTGCGCTGAGCTTCAGTGACAGTCTCAATCCCAATGACATCAGCAGTGGGCTTGAGCAATTGCGAACCAGCCTGCCCGATCCCGTTGAAATATGGGTGATCGGCCCCTGCAAGGCTTTGAGCCGCCGCCCCTTGGGCGGTGTGCTTTCTGTACCAACGCTGGAATCCATCGGAGCAGCGCTTGCCGATTGGCGCGAGCGAAACCGAGCTGCCTGACGACAATCAAGTCAGAGTGAGCAGTCGCATCAGGTCTGACCGCACTTTGATGTCGCGGTGATTCACCGCAGAAACAATTTTGTACTCCACCAGCCGGGTGTCGCGAATCGCTGGTTCGGCCATTGGCATACCGTGTCGATTGACGAGTACAGCCACACGTGGTGTCAATGTATTGACGCCACGGCGCACCACGGTGGCAATCTCATTGCTCGCCAACTTGACAAATGAGCCAGGCGGATAAATGCCCACGGCCTTGATCAGAGAAGCACCCGCTTCATCGACTTTCTTCACCTCATCAAAATAAGTTGCCTGCATGGCGTGAGCCGGTGCCATTGGCGCACGCGTGGCTCGGGGCGACAGACGCGCAGCAAAACCGTCAGCACGCTGCAGCAATCTGGCAATCTGGTGCGCGGGGATGCGACCGGCCAGTGGTCCGGATACCGCCGTATGGTGGTGCAGTACAGCGCCCAGCCAAACCGGGTCCGCTACTCCGCGTTTTTGCAATAAAGCCACCGAACGCGTGGGGTGGGAGTCAATTTGATGACGCTGCTCGGCGCTGGGCTTGATGGGCTGGGTGGACAACTGGTCCTGCAGATCAGTCATGCTGATATTCATGGTCAGCGCAGCGCGCCCCATCGCTTGCTCAATCTCCGGCGACCAGTTCAGTACATCACGCGCCGCCAGCATGCACATCACGCACACCAGCATGGCATGAGTGGCGCTGTAATACATGCTCTCACTGGCTGTCAGGTGAATCAGCGCGAACAAGGTGGTGTCGGGGCTGCGCTTGCTCAAGGTATCCAAGTCCTTGTGAAGCCGATCCAGACGATGCAAAAACCTCAGGCTATTGGTGTCGCGCAACAGGCCGTTGGCACGGCTTTGCATGTCCAGCCAGTCCACTGGCCCGTCATTGTCGGGTTGCGGGTCGTCCAGCGCGGACGGACGCGCATCGTAGTTGACCTCAATCGTTGAGAGAGGCGATGCGGCAATGTCTGCCAGCGTGGTGTCATTGTTGACGAGGTTGTTGATCTCGTTGGCGACCGCTCTGCGGTACTGGCGGGACTCTTCAGGGTCTAGGTACAGCGTACCGTGGGCAGCCAGCGTTTCCAGCGCCTCGCGCTCAGTAAAGACATATCCCTTGCTGGCCAATAGCACGCCATCTGCGCTGCGCAGCGAAAACGGCAGCGGCTTACCCAGCGGAAGCGTATTGAAGTTAACCGTAACAAGTCTCATGGCATCATGGATTATGGGACAAGCCCACGAGATATAAAACCCGATTACCATGCCAGATGAAGGCCAATTCCTCTGGCCCTTGAAGAAGCCCGAAGCCACATGACGAACCATGACCTCTACTGATTTGCCAGACTTTGCCCGAAAACTGTGTGGCCGAGCCGAGTTGCTTCATCGCCTTGCTGCCTTGCCTCGTCCGTTGGTGTTTACCAATGGTGTGTTTGATGTGCTTCACCGCGGTCATGTGAGTTACCTTGACCGTGCGCGCGCATTGGCGTGTTCTGTTGGCGACTCCAGGGGCAGCTTGATCGTGGCGCTGAACAGCGATACCTCGGCCAGGCGTCTGGGCAAGGGGCCAGACAGGCCGTTGAACAATGAGATAGACCGAGCGATGGTGATAGCCTCGCTGGAGTCGGTCAGCCTCGTGACCTGGTTTGATGAAGACACGCCTCTTGAGATCATCAGCGAAATCAAGCCAGACTTGCTGGTCAAGGGGGGGGACTACGACATGAGCAAGCTGGCTGAAACCCGAGTTGTCCTGGCCTACGGTGGTACAGCGCGGGCCTTACCGTTCGTGGACGGCTATTCCACTACGGCGCTGGTCAAGAAAATTCGCCAAGGCCAAGCTTAAGCCGCAGCCAAGGCCCACCAATGCGCCGCTCAAGTGGCTGGCCTGAATCACCTCAAACCCAAAGTCGGGGTCAAACACCATGGGCTTTGCCCAAGGCTGCTCCAACACCAGTTTGAGGGCCACACCGCCAAACAGTATCAATCCCAAATAACGGTTGACAGGTTTTGCTTTAAAATTTATAGCAACGAATGACCACAGTATTGCCGTAGCGGCATGCAAGAGACCTGACAGTCCGCTGCAGCCCATGGGCTCAGGCCACAACGACAGGCTCAGATTGCACAGTGGCCAGGCCAGCAGCAGGGCGCCAATAGCAAGCCAACCGGCGCCAACCGCGTAGCCTAGTACCGCGACGGCGCCCAGGCCCAAGAGGTTGGCACCCAGATGTCCCCAACTCAGGTGAACCAGGCTGGCCGTCCACCAAGTCCAAGGGTCTCGTGCCCAGGTGTCGGGATGCCACGCCAGTCCTTTCGCCGAAGTCTCTGACCCATACAGCACAAAGGCGGTAGCAGCTGCGCTGGCCAGCGCCAAACCTGCGCACAGGCTCAGCCATGCGCTTCCGGGTTTCATGATGGCGTCTTGCTGGGTCCTGGCTTCAATCGCGCAAACAGCATGGCCAAGTCATCAATGAAGGTAAAAACCGCTGGAACCACCAACAGGCTCAGCAGCGTGGAGGTGATCAAGCCCCCGATCACCGCCACCGCCATTGGGCTGCGAAAGCTCGGGTCTGCACCCCAGCCCAGGGCCAGCGGCATCATGCCTGCACCCATGGCAATGGTGGTCATCAAAATCGGGCGGCTGCGCTTGTGGCAGGCATCGACCAAGGCGTCAAAGCGATTCACACCGCGCGCACGCGCCAGGATGGCGTAATCCACCAGCAGGATCGAGTTTTTGGTGACGATACCCATCAGCATGATCAGGCCAATCATCGACGGCATGGACAGCGCCTTTTGCGTGACCAGCAAGGCCACAAATGCCCCACCAATGCTCAAAGGCAAGGCAGCCAAAATGGTGGCAGGTTGCATGAAGTCGTGAAACAGCAGCACCAGCACACCATATATGCACAGCACGCCAATCGCCATGGCAATCGCAAAATTGGAAAACAGGGCTTGCATCTCCTGCGCGTCTCCCAGCTCGGCAATTTGCACGGCGGCGGGCAGGTTCTTCAGGCTGGGCAGTGCACGGGCCTCGGTGTTGACTTCACCCAACTGGCGGCTGCCCAGTTCCACGTCAAAGGTTACGTTGCGGCTGCGGTTCAGGCGGTCAATCTGCGCCGGGCCGCTTTCCATGGTGACGCTGGCGACCGTGCCCAACATGACCGGGCCGTTCTTGGACGGCACCGCCAGCCGCTCAATCTGCGCCAGATCTGCGCGCACGCTGTCGGGCAACTTCACGCGGATGGGCACCTGGCGCTCGGCCAGATTCAGCTTGGCCAGGCCCACGTCGTAGTCGCCCGCAGTGGCTACGCGCACAGTTTCACCAATCGACACTGCGGTGATGCCCAGGTCAGCCGCACGGGCAAAGTCGGGTCGCACAATGATCTCGGGTCGTACCAGAGATGCGCTGGAACTCACGTTGCCCACGCCTTGCAGGGTGCGCAATTCGCGTTCCACCTGTTTGGCCGTGCTCAGCAAGGCGGCAGGTTCATCGCTTCGCAGTACCAATTGCATTTTGACGCCCGTGTCAGGTGGTCCAACCTGAAAACGTGCCCCAGGAATCTCTGACAGCTTGGTACGAATTTGGGATTCGATGTCTTGCAGCGACTCCTTGCGGTCTGTGCGATGTACCGTGGTCAGGGTCAGCACGGCCCGACGTGCCTCGGCAGCTGCACCGGGCGCAAAGGCGTCCCCGCTGGAGCCACCACCAACCGACGAAAAGACGCTCTTGACCCCGTTGACCTGCATGGCTGCCTGACGGGCGGCTTCAGCCACAGCCAAGGTTTCCCTCAAAGTGCTGCCAGGCGGCAACTCCAGGTTGATCATGGTTTGCGCCCGGTCAGCGGGCGGCACAAACCCAGTGGGCAAGAGAGGCACCAACATCAGCGAGCCAATGAACAGACAGATAGACCCAATGGCTGTCACCCAGCGGTGTCGCAGGCACCACTGCATAGCCGCCAAGTAGCGCTGCATGATCCAGCCGTCGGGCGCACCGTCTCCGTGGCCCGCTGCACTCGCATGCTGTGCCCTGTGAGGCCTCATGATGTAGGCCGCCATCATGGGCGTGAGCAAGCGCGCTACCACCAGTGAGGCCAAAATCGCCAGCACCGCTGTCCAGCCAAACTGCTTAAAGAAGAGACCCGGAATCCCACCCATGAAGGCGGTGGGCAAGAACACGGCGACCAGCGCAAACGTGGTGGCAATCACCGCCATGCCAATTTCGTCGGCCGCTTCCATGGCAGCATTGAATGGTGTTTTGCCCATCACGAGATGGCGCGAGATGTTTTCGATCTCGACAATCGCGTCGTCTACCAGCACACCAATGACCAGTGCTAGCGACAGCAGCGTCACGGTGTTGATGGTGTAGCCAAACCACTTGATGCCCAGGAAGGCGGGAATCACCGACAGCGGCAGTGCTGCCGCTGCCACCAGAGTGGCGCGCCAGTCCTTAAGGAACCAGAACACTACCAGCACGGCGAGTGCCGCGCCTTCGTAGAGCAGCTCCATCGAACCGACAAAATTTTCTTCCACTGGCTGCGCGTTGTCGATGACCTGCGTCAGCTGAATCTTGGGCTGATCTTTTTGCAGCGCTGCAACGGCAGCACGTGCGCCATTGGCCGTGTCCACCTCGCTGGCGCCCTTGGTGCGGAAGACTTCAAAGCCCACCACGCTCTTACCGTCTTGCAAGGCAAGTGCGCGGGGCTCGCTTACGGTGTCGCTGACCTGGGCGACTTGGTTCAAACGAATGTGGCGGCCGTCGACCAGTGGGATGTCCAACAGCGCGATCTCAGCGGCGGTCTTGACAGTGGCAATGGTCCGCACCGACTGCTCAGCGCCACTCACGTCCCCTCGCCCACCCGCTGCGTCTTGCTGAACTTGACGCAGTTGACGCGATATATCCAGGGCGGACACCTTGAGTGCCGCCATGCGGTCTGCATCCAGCTCCACCCGGATTTCGCGTGTGACGCCACCTCTGCGTTTGATGGCCCCCACCCCCGGCACTGTCAACAATCGTTTTGTAACTACGTGGTCCACATACCAGCTGACTTCTTGCTCGTCGATGCTGTCAGAGTCGGCCACCATGGTCAGCACCACGCGTCCAGCAGTGGCTGCCTTGGTGACAGCAGGGTCACGCAAGTCCGCAGGCAGATCTGCACGAACGCGGGCTACCGCATCACGGACCTCGTTCACCGCGTCTGAGATATTCTTTTCCAGGATGAACTCTGCCGTCAGCGTAACCTCGCCATCCAGCACATTGGTGTAGATGTTCTTGATGCCTTGCAGGGTAGCGACAGAGTCTTCGATCTTGCGGGCGACCTCGGTTTCCAGTTGCGCGGGTGCTGCGCCGGGGAGTGAGGCGTTGACAACCACAAAGGGCAGTTCGATGTCTGGGAAGTCTTGTACCACGTTGCCCCGAAAGGCGAGCAGCCCTGCGAGCGTCAGTAACGCAAACAGCAGCACCGCCGGTACCGGGTTACGGATGGAATACGCAGAAAAATTCATGTCGTTGTCACTTCTTGGCGGGCGCTGAGGCGGCTGGATTGGCCAGTGGGGCAAGCGTGGGCGCGACCTTGACCAAATCGCCATCGTTCAGGAAGCCTGCCCCTTGCACCACCAAATCATCCTCGGCTTGGATGCCGTCCAGCACCTCGACCTGCGTGCCCAGGCGTCTGCCGGTTTGGAGCTTGAGTTGAGTGACGCGCAAGTCGCGGTTCACGCGGAACGCGTAGCTGAAGCCATCTCTGATCACCACAGCTTGTTGTGGAACCGTCAGGGCTTGGGATGAACCGAGTTCAAACGCGCCTTTGCCAAACATACCCGGGAGAACTGCCCCCACGCTTGGCGCTTCGCGTACTGCGTTGCCCTTCGCTGCGGCTGTCATCGGTGGCAAGTCGACGTACACCAGTGCCGCGCGCGATTGGGGATCGACCGTTGGGCCGATCACCCGCACGCGGCCTTTCAAGGTGGTGCCACTGGCCGCGGTCACGCTGGCGATGGTACCTACCTTGATCTGGCTGAGCTCAGCGGCAGTGATTTCGGCCCGCCACTCCAACCTGCCTTGGCGCACCATGCGAAAGAGTTCAGTGCCCGCGGGCAGCACGGCGCCCACTGTGGCGCTGCGGGTGGAAATGACGCCGTGATCCGGCGCAGTGACCTGGGTTTGGGCCAAGCGAAGTTGCTGGGAGGCCAGGATGGCCTTGGCGGCTTCGACCCGTGCCAGCGCGGATTGCTCCGCTGTCTGGTATTGAGCTGTTTGCTGGGGGCTCAAAGCGTCGGTGCCTTGCAGGCGGCGCGCCCGCTCGGCGTTGGCGCTAGCGTCTGTGGCGTTGGCTTGGGCTTCGGCCAGGCTGGCCTTGGCTTGTGCCAAGTCGGCGTTGATGGTCTCGGGCGCAAAACGAGCCAAAACCTGATCTTTCTTGACCCAGTCTCCCACGTTGACAAGCACTTCACGCAATACCAAGCCGTTGGCCTGTGCACCCACACTCGCTTCTTGCCAAGCCACGATGTTGCCGTTGGCCGCCAGTTGTCGGGGCATGCGGGTGCTTTGCGCGCGGGCGGTACTGACGGTGAGCGCTGGTTTGGCGGTTACTGCGGCTGCTTTGTCCTCTGCATGGGTCATCAATATGCCACCAGTGGCAGTAAAAACGGCAAGTATTGCTATAAAAATAAGAGTAAAACGAGGAAACTGCATGAAAATGTTATCCAAAAATATCGGGTCAAGGGGCAGTGACTTTGGCTGTTGACTGAGCGGGCACTGCGAGCGTGTCCGGGCTCCAACCTCCACCCACCGCGCGGTATAGGGCCACCCAGGCCTGCTGGGTGTCACGTTGCTGGCCCACCAGTGCCGCTTGCGCAGCCAGCACAGAGCGGCGGGTTTCTTCCAGCTCGCCCACAGAGGCCAGACCGTGCTGTTGGCGCTGTTGCACACTGTTCAAGAGAGCTCGATAACCTTCGGAGGCTGATTGAAGGTCGGCCAGTCGTTCACGTGCACTGTGCAGCTGGACCAGGGCCTCTTCCACCTCTCGCACAGCCTGACGCGCCTTGGCTCGATAGTTGGCGGCGGCCTCGTCATAGCGGGCGTTCGATTCCGCCACATGAGCCGCAAAGCGACCGTTGTCCCACAGCGGCACACTGAGTGTGATGGGGCCAACAGACCAGGTGCTCAAGTCGATGTTGCTACCCCCTAGGCGCAGGTTCATCTGGCCCACAGCGCCGTTCAATGTCAGCCTTGGATAGCGTTCAGCTTGGGCACTGCCCAGCTCAGCACTGGCCGCCGCCACCTGGCGCTCGGCCTGGAAGACATCAGGACGTTGGGTCAGCGCCTTGGCGGGAATGGTCTCAACTGCCAGCGCCAAGGATTGAGTCGTGCTCTGTCTTGAGGCGGCTAACTGGCGACGCAGCTCGGGCTCGGTCAGGCCGGTCAAAGCCACCAGGCCCTTGACTCCGGTGTCGCAAATGGCCAGTTGTTGACGCAGACGTGCATGGGATTCAGATTCCGCGGAACGCGCCAGCTTGGCGCTGCTGGCAGTTGCAAAGCCTGCATCTGCCTGGGCCTGGGTCAAACGCGCCGTGACGGCTCTGGACTCGATGTCCTCGCGCTGAAAAGCCAGGGTAAGCTCGCACGCACGCTGGGCTAGGTAAAGATTGGCGACATCTGCCGCCAGCGACACCCGCGCCTCGTGCCACGCCGCTTGGGCACCTTGCACACGCAGACTGGCGGCGTCACGCAGCAACTGGCTTTGTCCAAAAAGGTCAGTTTCCCAGGTGGCGCCCACCCTGGCTTGGGTTACTGTGGCGATCGGGGTGCCCATGATAGTGGTCTGGCGGCCCCGGTTGCTGCTGAGACTGACGTCCGTCGCCGGGCCCAGCACCGCCTGTGCCATCTGCAGACTCGCTTGTGCCTGGTCCAGCCTGGCCCGTGCGGCATCCAGTGTGGGACTGGCTGTTTGAGCGGCTTCGATCAATGTCACCAGCGTGGCGTCATCCCATTGCTGCCACCATTGGCGCAGACCGCTGAGTTGACCCTGATGGGGCAAGTTTGGCAATGGTGCTTGCCATGCCGACGGACTGGCTTCTGGTTGAAACGTGCGGGGAGCCATCTGCGCACAAGCCGCCAGAAAAAGCGGCAGGGCAAAGGTGAAGTAAGTTCGGCAATTTCGACGCATACGCCATCGTAGCGGATGAGCATGTCAAGTTCCGGCGCAGCGCCGTCCGCAAGTGGGCATGGGTGGGTCATGCGTTTGCCTGCGCAGACTTGATGCTGCCAGACCCAGACAGGGTTATTTGAAGTCGTGCTTCATTTGCTCCGTCATGGGAATGGCTTCGCTTGTGCGCACGCACTCGGCAATATAGTCTGTGAGCGGCGGCGACGGGGCTACGCCTTCAGCCAACAGGCGTTGGTTGTCAAACACGTAGTTGAGTTCGGCGAACGCGCCGTAGAGCGTAAGGGCCCGCAGTATCAGCAGGCGGTTGATGCGGCCCAGACGTTCCTCGAAGAGCGGCACAAGACTGCGCAGATCTTCCAGTGCTACTTGTTGATAGCGCGGCGCCACAGGTGCCCTGTTGGATGCTTTTGCATAGGCATTGTCCAGGTCAACAAAGCGGCTGCTGCTGGGCACGCCCGCAGATACGTGGTAAAGGTTATGTGCCAGGCTTGGTTTCAGCAGCAAGCTGACCAGCGCCTCGCCACACCAGTCAGCGGGGATGATGTCAATGCAGTCATCTGGCGCACAGGTGAAGCGCTCAAGTGCGAAGGCCATTCTGAATACCCAGAAAATGCTCGGAGAAGGAGCGCAGCCCAGCACGCTGTGGCCAACCACGATGGATGCGCGTGCCACCACCAGCGGGAAATCAGGCAGTGCCTTGAGGGCAATTTCGACGGCCAGCTTGGAATGGGTATAAGGCACCAGATGGGAATCGTCGTCAAGACCGGCGTCCCAGGACTCACGCACAGGAGAAGTCAGCCCAGGCCCACAGCACATGGCGGTGCCTACCTGGACCCAGCGCTGCAGCTTGGCATGCTGCTGCACTGCGCGTGCCAGCGCCAGCGTGCCATCCACGTTGTTGACCCAGATTTTGGGATTGTTGGAGAACGTGGCCAAAGCGGCGCAGTGGAGCACTTGGGTGATGCTTGCCAGACGCGGGCCCAGTGCCACGGTGTCCAGTGCAGTCATGTCTGCGCACAGTACCTGCTCTTGCGACAATTTTTCAAGTTGCTGGCCAACAATGCCAAAGCGTGCCAACTGCTCGCGCAAGCGATTCAAGCCAGCACTGGCATCCTCGGCCCGCACCAGGAAGAGGGTTTGATGCAACAGTCCGCGTGATGCGAGCGCAGCTGCCGCGGCGGCACCCACAAAGCCGGTCGCACCAGTCAACAAAATGGTCATGATGGCCTGCTCAAGTGCTTTTCTTGAAAATCAGTGTGACATTCGAGCCACCAAAGGCAAACGAATTGGACATGGCGTAATCAAGGGATTCGATCTTCCTGGGCGCGTCGATGGCCAAGTCCAGCATGCCGCACCGGGGGTCAAGGGGCTCAACGCCCAGCGTGGCGGGCACCGCTTGCATCTGCAGGCTGGCAATGCTCACAGCGGCCTCCAGTGCGCCAGCGGCACCCAGCAGGTGCCCGTGCTGAGACTTTGTTGCGCTAACAGGTGGGATACGCCCCTTTCCGTTGGGCGAAAAGCTTGCCGCCAGGGAATTGGCTTCTACCAGGTCCCCGGTGTCTGTGCCAGTGGCATGGGCGTTAACTGTGCCTATTTGGTCCGCTTTCAAACCAGCATCCGCCAGGGCCTGTTGCATGGCATGAACTTGACCATCGAGCTGGGGGTGAACCAGGGAGCCCGCGTCGCAAGTGCTGCCGTAGCCAACCAGTTCAGCCAAAGGCTTGGCGCCGCGCGCTGCTGCATGGCGCGGACTTTCCAGCACCATCACGGTGGCGCCTTCGCCGATGACGAGGCCGGTTCGGCCGCTGCCAAATGGGCGGCAGGCGAGGTCTGTGGTGGCGGCTGCACGGCGAGTGCTCAAAACGCGCAGGGCACCCCAGGCCGCCATCACACCCGGTGCCAGCATGGCTTCGCTGCCACCCACAATCGCCAAGTCAATCCTGCCACTGCGCAAGGCCAGAAGCGCTTCGCCCATTGCCATTGCCGAAGACGCACAAGCCACCGTATAAGTGTTGTTGGGCCCCTGAAGGCGGTAAGTCATGGCCAATTGGGCAGCCGACGCATTGGCCATGATTCTCACCACCGTCATCGGGCGAAGTGCAGTCTTGTCGACAAGCAGGCGATGGTATGCAGCTTCTGCGCTGTGCAGGCCGCCCATGCCGGTACCCCAGTAAACACCACGGCGATAGTTGTGAGCCGCGCCCAGCTCTGCGGTGGGCAAACCGGCCTGTGCCCAGGCTTCTTCAGCGGCACACAATGCCATTGCACAGGCGCGGTCGGTGCTGACGGTTTCAAAGCGTTTGAGCTCGGCATTGGCCTCGTCGCTCAAGGATGCGATGTAAGCGTCCGGTGCGCCGGTGAACTGTAGCCACTCGGCCGGGACATGTGTAAAGCAGTGTTTCGGTTTGGCCAGCGACTGGCGAAGCGTATCCCAACCCTTACCCTGTGGGCCGATGACACCAATCCCTGTGATCCACGCAGACATGCTGTGTTGAGACACTGACGCTTTCAGCTCGCCTTGCGCTTAGCGTCGATCAGGTGGATGATTTCACCCACTGTGGCCGGTATGGACTCTGGGGCGACGTCCCCCAGGTCGATATTGAAAGCTTCTTCGATCGAAAACAGCAATTCGGCAACAGCCAGAGAATCGAGTCCGACATCGGCCAAACCTGTTTCCGCCGTCACCTTGGAGGTGTCAAGGTGATGCTGGCTGCTGATGAGATCCATCAGACGGGCAAAGGTATCAGCCAATTAACGCTCCAAACAAGGTACTCGGAAACCGCGCGGGCAAAGCGGTGAGCCTGCGGCGAACGGTCAGCATTATGTCAGGCGGCCAAACACAGCCTTCCACAATTCTAAGATGGCAGCGCGTGCATGGGTAGCTTCAGGGCTATCTGAATGTGGCGTTTGCTCATCTAGACGCGCCCGGTGCTGAATGTGCCGCAGCACCCGGTAGGCTTGGGCAGCCGCTTTGCCGGTGCCAGCGGGGAGCAGGCCAACTTCTTCTGCCTTTTGCAGCAGGGCAATGTTGCCGATGTTTTCAGACAGCACGCCAAACTGCTGTGCGTAAGCCAAGACCAGATACTGCACAGAAAACTCCGCATCCACCATGCCGCCCTGGCTATGCTTAACGTCAAACTGGTCAGCCCTGACAGCGTGTGCAGATCGGACTTTGCCTCGCATGTCGATGATTTCCCTGGCAAGACCGGGTAAATCCCGCACGGCCGTGATGACACTGGTGCGTACTTCGTCAAACCTCGTGCGCATACGTTCATTTCCCAGCACAAAGCGCGCACGGGTCATGGCCTGATGTTCCCAGGTCCATGCCGTGTTGCTGCCACGCTGCTGCTGGTAATTGGCATAGGAGTCAAAACTGGTGATCAACAGCCCTGAATTGCCGTTTGGGCGCAAGGCGGTGTCAATCTCGAACAGGTCTCCCTCACTGGTTTTGACCGTCAACCAGTTGATCAGCTTACGAACCAACTGAGCGTAGACTTCTGGCGCCTTGTCGTCCTCGTCCTCATAGACAAAAACGATGTCCAGGTCGCTGCCATAGCCAAGTTCCTTGCCGCCCAGTTTGCCGTAACCAATGATGGAAAACTGCGGCTCTTCTCTGTGACGGCTCTTCAGTCGGTTCCAGCACCACCGGACGGTCACGCGCAGCACTGTATCCGCCAGGGCGCTGAGGTCGTCAGCCACCTGTTCAACGGTGATCTGTGCCTCTACGTCGCGTGCCAGTGTGCGGAAAACTTCGGCATGATGGGCGCGGCGTAGCAGGTTCAGAAGCGATTCGTCATCGTCTTCCCCTGTCACGGCCAGGGACTTGCGACGCGCTTCCAGTTCTTGCTCAAACTCTGCAGCATCAAAGCGCTCGTGCAACATGGCGTCGTTGGCGAGTTCATCAATCACACCAGGGTGCTGCAGCAGATAGCGGGCAGGCCAACGGGCAGCACCCAGCAAACGCATCAGGCGGGAATGAACTTTGGGGCGCTCCAGAAGCAGCGAGATATAGGATTCGCGCCGCAGCAGAGGTTCAAGCCAGTCTACCAAGCGCACGGTGGCTTCGACACTGATGTTGCCCTCGCTGTCTTGTTGCCACTTGGCAGTGCGTTGCAGCAAGCGAAAGAGTCGTGCGCGCGAATCTTCGCGCAAAGCCAGCACACGTGGGTTATCTCGCCAAGTGAGCACGCGTTCGCGCAACGGGGCCGGCCAATCGATCGACATGTCGTCCAGATCCAATGAAGGACTGGCACGCCCACCATTGGGATCGCTATCGCATGTTTTGCATTCAGCGGCATTCGGTGGGCCCAGCAATTGCTCGAATTCCATGGCGACCCGTTCCCGGTGCATGTCCAACGCACCCAAAAAGGCGCGGGTGTCTGCCAGTCCCAGGGTGTGTGCAATCCATTCGAGATCAGCGTTGTGCACGGGCAGGATGTGGGTTTGCTGGTCGTCCAGGTACTGGATGCGGTGCTCTACACGGCGCAAGAAGACATAGGCGTCAGACAGTGCCTCGACGGCATCTGCTGTCATCAGACCGGCACGCCGAAGACGCTGCAGAGCGTCCAGTGTGGGTCGGGTGCGCAGTTCGGGAAACTGGCCGCCGCGAACCACCTGAAGCAGCTGGACAATGAATTCAATCTCGCGGATACCGCCTCTGGACAGCTTGACGTCGTTGGCGCGTTCGGGGTGTCCTGCGCTACGCCGAGCAGCGTGTTCGCGGATTTGCTGATGCAGTACACGAAGTGCTTCAAAAACACCGTAGTCCAGGTAACGCCGAAAGACAAAGGGAAGTACGACCGCTCGCAAAGTCTGAGCAGAGCGGCTTTGCACAGCCGAACGTGGCGCTACCACACGGCTCTTGAGCCAGGCAAAGCGCTCCCATTCGCGCCCCTGAACCTGAAAGTATTCTTCCAGCGCGCCCAGTGACACCGCTGGTGGTCCTGAATTGCCGTTCGGGCGCAAGGCCAGATCCACGCGAAACACAAACCCGTCTTCGGTGGTGTCGCCCACCAGGCTGAAGATATGCTTAACAGCCTTGGCAAAGTATTCCTGGTTGCTGATCCGGCCACGGCCGTGTTCGATACCTGCTGTTTCACCGTCGTGGTCATACACGTAGATCAAATCAATGTCACTGGATACGTTCAGCTCGCGCGCGCCCAGTTTGCCCATGCCGATAACCCATAGCTGGGCCGGTTGACCGGTGCTGGCAGCCAAGGGATCGCCATGAAGCTGTTTGAGTCGTTCAAAGGCTTCAATGCAGGCCTCGTTCAATGCAAACTCTGCCAGGCGTGTCACGCTGGAGGTCACCGAACCCAGTGATGCAGCTTGTTCGCCAGCATCGCAATCCAGTCGGATCAAACGCTCCATCACAAGTTGGCGCAGAACTCTGAGTGCCCGTCGCACATCCATGCCCTGTTCGCGCAGTGCGTCATACGCTTGGCCCAGATCGCGGTGATCCAGTTGGCCGCTCAATGCGACTGGCAATAAAGACAGGTAATTGCCGTATCGACGCCGCAATCGCTGAGCAAAGCGGGAGTGCTCGGACAAAACGGAGATATTTGGGAGGGAAAGGGTGTCGCTGCCAGTCATAATTCTTGAGTCTCAGAACCTGTTCATGAATCCAGTTCCCGTTTCGCTTCCAACTCCAGCCGCACCCCGATGGTTACGGGCAATTGCATGGTTTGCTCGCTTGGCGTTTGGCACCTTGCTCATGGTGTGGATCCTGCTTCTGGCGAGCTGGGGCCTGCTTCATGGATGGATTGTGCCGCGAATCTCGGAATTCCGCCCCATGGTGGAGGAACAGGCCACTCGCGCGCTGGGGGTACCTGTACGGATCGGCCGCATTACCGCAGAGTCCGTCGGATGGGTGCCCTCATTTGCTGTGCATGACATCGGTTTTCACGACACTAAGGACCGCCCAGCGCTCAGCCTGGGATTGGTCGTGGTGTCGCTGAGTCCCCAATCGCTGATGCGCCTGGGCTTTGACCAGCTTTACATTGACAAGCCCCAACTTGACATTCGCCGTGCACCTGATGGCCGGATAACGGTGGCGGGTCTCAGTACTGAAGGAGATGGCCCGCAGGATGACCGAGCCATGGAATGGTTGCTGGATCAGAAAGAGGTGGTCATCCGCAACGGCAGTATCCGGTGGACGGATGAACAAAGACGAGCGCCGCCGCTGGTGCTGACCGAGCTCGATTTGCTGATGCGAAATTCCGCCCGGCGACACGCCTTCAGGGTGGATGCACGTTTGCCAGCAGACTGGGGGGGTGAGAAGTTCACGGCGATGGCTCAGTTTCGTCAGCCGCTACTGTCCCTTCAGAAAAGCGAGTGGCGAGCGTGGGACGGGCGGATTTACGCCAGCGCTGCTGGCGTGGATGTGGCTCAGTTGCGCAAGTACATGGACTTTGGGCAACAGCTGACGCAGGGGCGGGGTGCATTGAGGGCCTGGGTGGATGTCAAGAAGGGCGAACTGGTTTCAGGTACGGTGGATATGGCGCTCGCTGAAGTCAGCGCTAGCCTGGGACAAGGTCTAGAGCCACTGACACTTCACTCCATCACCGGGCGCATGGGCTTGACACCTCTGGATGGTGGATTTGAATTCTCTGCCAACGGCTTGCAGTTCTTGACGAGCGACGGGCGCCACTGGCCTGGTGGCAGCATGCGTCTGCGCTGGCTGGACGCCACAATCAGGCAAAATGCCAAAGCGGAATTGCATGCAGACAGGCTCGACCTGCAGGCACTTGCCCAAATTGGGACGCAGTTACCGCTGGAGCCCCGAATCCATGCCGCCCTGCGTACATATGCACCCAGCGGCATGATTGAAATGCTGGACGCCCGTTGGGAGGCTGCCCCCTTGACGGGGGGCCGTCCCAAATTCAGTGTGAAGGGGCGAGCACACAACTTGCACATTGATGCGGGGCAGTTGCCCACGCTGCCCCAGACTGACACCGAAGTCAGTCATGCTTTGGGAACACCAGGGGTTCACGGGGCAGAGGTCGATTTCGATCTGAACCAGTCAGGGGGCAAAGGGCGTATCAGCATTCAGTCGGGCAGCCTGACATTTCCGGGCGTCTTTGCCGAGCCGGTGGTCCCCATGGACAAGTTGTCAGCCGACCTGCAATGGACGGTGACATCCGCCTCGATGAGCAAGGCAGGCGCTAAACCGGGTGCCAAAGTCGATGAAGAAAGTGCAGACCACATCCATGTTCAACTTCAGCGCCTGAGCTTTTCCAATCAGGACGCCGAAGGCGAGGCGCAGGGCAGTTGGCGCACATCCGATGGCAGCAGGAATTCGTCACGTTTTCCGGGGGTGCTGGACTTGCAGGGCAGTTTGTCACGTGGCGAAGCTGTCCAGACTCACCGTTACTTGCCATTGGTGATCCCGGTGGTGGCGCGCGACTATGTGCGCAACGCGATTCAGCAGGGGCGAGTGAGTGGTGCGCGCTTTAAGCTCAAAGGGGATCTGTATGACATGCCTTTCAGTGACCCCAAAAAGGGCGAATTTCGAATTTCAGCGAGTTTCAAGAATGGCAGTTTTGCCTATGTGCCTTCCCAGATGACGGGTACCGGCGCACCGCAATGGCCTGCATTGACCCAGCTGGCAGGCGAGTTGGTGGTGGACCGCACCAGTTTGGTGGTCAAAGGTGTGACCGGCAAAATTGACGGCCTTGCAGGGGCCCAAATTATTCGGGGTGAGGGTTTGATTGCGAACTTGGGCGCCAATCTGGCTGTGCAAGTCAGCGTGGATGCGCGTGGACCCGTGACGGACGGGCTGGCCTTTGTGACCCGGTCGCCCATTAACGGCTGGACAGGACAGGCGCTCGCCAAGGCCAGCGCCACAGGCAATGCCGATTACCGCGTCCGCCTGAACTTACCGATTGCTGAGATCGAAAAGTCAAAAGTTCAGGGAACAGTCACCCTGGCAAACAGCGATGTACAGATCTCACCGGAGATCCCGGCTTTCAGCCGCGTGAGGGGGCAGGTCCTTTTTTCTGAAACCGGCTTCAATTTGCAGGGTATCCAGTCCGTTTTTCTTGGTGGCGATTTGCGCGCCGAAGGCGGCACTGTACGTTCCCTCGGTGCGGCGATGGGGCCGCAAAAAGCAGAGACATCCATCCTGATCAAAGGCCAGGGCACTGTCACGGCTGAAGGCTTGCGCCAAGCAACTGAACTGGGGCTGGTTTCTCGCCTGGCGCACAGTGCCAGCGGATCTGCCGCCTATACAGCGTCGGTGGGGATACGGCGTGGAGTCACCGAAATCAGCGTCATTAGCAACTTGCAAGGTCTGGCCCTGAATTTGCCACCGCCTTTAAACAAGTCTGCTGAGGTCGCTTTGCCATTGCGGTTCGAGAACGCACTGTTGCCCAACGGGGCTGGTGTTCCGGCAACGCGGCTGCACGACCAGTTGCTTGTTGACCTGGGGCGGGTTGGCTCAGTCCAGTTTGTGCGTGATCTGGCCGGGACGGAACCCCGTGTTCTGCGTGGCGGTATTGGTGTGGGGCTGCTGGACGGTGAAAACATTCCGATGATGGATGATGGCGTTGCTGCCAATATTCGTCTTCAAACCGTCGACCTGGATGCCTGGGATGCGGCAATTTCTCGGGCAGCTGGGGCAAAAATCAACCCAACGGCCGACTCAGGCAGCGGGGCAACGCCTGCTGCCATGGCCTATCTGCCCACGGTCATTGCCCTGCGCGCTAAGGAATTGCAGTTTGGTGGACACAGCCTCCATGACGTGGTTTCGGGTGGAGGACGTGAAGGCATCAATTGGCGTGCCAACCTGGATTCAAGTGAGCTAAGCGGTTATGTCGACTACCGTCAGTCGCAGGGCGGCAATCCAGGACGGGTGTACGCTCGACTGTCACGACTGAACATCCCAGCCAGTGCCCAAAATGAGGTTGAGGCCTTGCTGGACGAACAGCCGGCTACCATTCCTGCGCTGGACATCGTCGTGGAGAACATGGAGCTTCGCGGCAAGCGGCTGGGTCGGGTTGAGATTGAAGCGATCAATCGCAGTCAAGGTGTTGCCCTAGGGGACAGCGTGAACAGCGGTGTGCGGGAGTGGCGGTTGAATAAGTTCAACGTAATCGTCCCGGAGGCCAAGTTTTCAGCGGTTGGCAACTGGACTGCGCTGGGCGTTTCCAAGACGGCAGGCGAGCTACCAGTCGAGCGTAGTGGGCGGTCCTTGCCTGAGCAGCGTCGAACTGCGCTGAATTACACGTTGGACATTGCCAACGCAGGCGAACTGCTCACGCGCCTTGGCATGAAGGATGTGGTGGGTCAAGGCCATGGCAAGCTGGCGGGCCAGCTTGCCTGGATTGGCTCCCCATTGGCGCTGGACTACCCCAGCCTTGGGGGGCAGTTCAATGTGGACCTGGAGACTGGCCAGTTCCTGAAAGTGCCACTGGGTGGCGGCGCCAAATTGCTGGGTGTGCTGAGCCTGCAATCACTACCGCGTCGGCTGGCGCTGGATTTTCGGGATGTGTTCAGCGAGGGTTTCTCGTTTGACTTCCTGCGTGGTGATGTCCACATCGAGCAAGGCATTGCGGTGACGAACAATCTGCAAATGAAGGGAGTGAGCGCTGCCGTGCTGATGGAGGGTAAGGCCGACATTGCCAAGGAGACGCAAGACCTGAAGGTGGTGGTGGTGCCCGAGATCAATGCGGGCACAGCATCGCTGGTAGCGGGTGTGATCAACCCGGTCATTGGTCTGACGACGTTTCTCACGCAGATGATCCTGCGCCAGCCCTTGATCAGTGCCGCCACCCGAGAGTTTCACATCGACGGTACTTGGTCAGACCCCAAGATCACGCCGGTGGAGCGTAAGGCTGGGGAGCCATCAAAATGACCCAGCGCCTCCCCAAGACACTGACTTAGCCAAGCGAAGCCAATCTCACCAACCCCATCCAGTGAACCCGAAATCATGAGAGTTGCAGCCGTCCAGATGGTGTCCAGCCATGTTGTGCAAGACAACTTGGCGCAGGCCGATGAATTGATCTGCCGGGCGGCTCAGGAAGGCGCCGAGCTGGTGATACTGCCCGAGTATTTTTGCTTGCTGGGCCATAAAGATACCGATAAGCTACAAATTCAGGAGCAATATATTGAGTCTGGATATGTCGATACAACTGATTTGGTTCCTATCCAACGGTTTTTGGCGTCTCAAGCCCGACACGCGGGCATCTGGCTGGTTGGTGGCAGCTTGCCCTTGACGCTTGCCCAGAGCGGGGCGGTGGACCAGACTGCTCGACAGCAAGTTCGCAACAGTACGCTGGTGTACTCCCCAGATGGCGCCTGTGTGGCGCGCTACGACAAGATGCACCTGTTCAGTTTTGACAATGGCCGTGAACGCTATGACGAATCCCGTTGTCTGCAGCCAGGCACTGCGCCAGTGACATTTGACTTGCCGTCCAAGGATGGTCACCTTTGGCGAGTGGGCCTGGGCATCTGTTATGACCTGCGGTTTCCGGAGCTTTTTCGCGCACTGAATGCAGAACTACTGCTCCTGCCCAGTTCATTTACCTACACAACAGGCCAGGCGCATTGGGATGTGTTGATGCGCGCTCGCGCCATTGAAAATTTGGCCTATTTGGTGGCGCCTGCTCAAGGTGGGGTCCACTCAAATGGACGTCAAACCTGGGGGCACAGCTTGGTCGTTGATCCCTGGGGGCAACTGCTGGCGCAACAGGCAACGGGGCCGGGCGTGGTGGTGACCGACATTGATATCAGCAACCTGCGGGCTTTTCGCCAGCAGTTGCCTGCATTGACGCACCGCGTGCTGTGACTACCGCTGACTCAGTTGTCAATGCAACACTGACCCAGCACAAAGTGGCTGGAATCGAGTGGCTGCCGCAGCGCATGCGAAGCCACGGTAGTCTTGCCTGGGCCATTTTGTCGGGAAGACGCGGCACACTTTGGCTGTTGCTCTTCGTTCTGGTGACGGTGATGCTGGGCACCCTTGTCTGGTTGGCTGGGCGCTATGAGGCCAGCCAAGTGCAGGAAAAGCTGGAGCGCGATGCAGGAGACGCTGTTCAGGACATCCGAACCGCCCTCACCCGCAACCTGCAGCAAATGCAGGCTTTGCAAAACGAAAGTGCCACAGGCGTCAACTGGATCGCCGAAAGCACCCAGTTGCTGCGCGACCGGCGCGAGCTTTTGCGCCTGGAATGGCGAGACAGCGCAGTCAATGTGATGTGGAATGTCAGTTCACCCTACCAGCCACGCCTGTTCAGCCGGGTGACGCGGGCCCAGCTTCAGTCTGATGTCGTGCAGACCTGCTCTCTTGCGCGGCGCGCCAGCAGCCCGATCTATTCCGTCAGCTATTTCCTGCCCCAAGAGGAGGGCAGTGGACAAGAGGTCATGGATCTTTGTCTGCCCTTGGTGACCTCGGGCCGGATCACAGGTTATCTGGTCGCCAGCTACTCGCTCCCGAATATGTTGTCAGACTTGGTGGGCCCGCAGTTAGCGCGCGGACAGGAGGTTTCCTTTACCGAGACAGATGGCACACGCTTGGCCATGCACGGCGCTGCCCGTCGGGGCTCACGGATATTCACCACACAACAACTGCTTAACCTGCCAGGCAACACATTGGTCTTGCGCATGGACAGTCGCCGCACGGGTCCCGACCTGTTTCCGAATGTGCTGACAGCGCTGGTCACGGTGCTCAGCATAGCGCTCATGTCGGTGGTAGTGATGCTGGGTCGAGACATGCGTCGGCGCATGCTGGCCGAGCGCAATCTGGCCGACGCGCTGGCCTTCCGCAAAGCCATGGAGGATTCGCTCATCACGGGCCTGCAGGCACGCGACATGCAGGGCCATATCCGCTACGTGAACCCCGCCTTTTGCGAGATGGTGGGTTACAGCTCGGAAGAGCTGCTGGACAATCAAGCCGACTCCGAAGCTGCCCCGCATGGTCCTCCATCCAGCCCCTATTGGCCTCCAGAAAAAGTCGATGAAATCCGGCTAGGTATCACCCAGCGCCAATCCTCCAAAGCCAAGCTGCGCGATGGTGTGGAAACAGTTTTTGTGCGCAAGGATGGGCGGCGTTTGCCTGTATTAATGTTCGTCGCCCCACTGATCAATGCGCTGGGCGAACAGACGGGCTGGATGAGTGCTTTTGTCGATTTGACCGAACAGCGCCGGATCGAGGAAATGTCGCGTGCCAGCCAGGAGCGGCTGCAGGCGACTGCACGGCTAGCGACAGTGGGTGAGATGGCGTCTTTGCTCAGCCATGAATTGAACCAGCCGTTGGCTGCCATCTCCAGCTACGCAAGTGGCAGCCTCAATATGTTGGAGCAAAGCACCAGTGCGCTGGGCGCAGACCTGCGCATAGCCATGACCCGCATCGCTGAGCAGGCCGAGCGCGCTGGCAAAGTGATCAAAAGTGTTCACAATTTTGTACGACGGCGTGAAGGCCAGCGTGAACAGGTTGACCCTTCCGCTCTGTTTGAGGCAGTGATGCCGCTGGTCAATCTGCAAGCCTCCAAGCTGGAGGTCAAAGTGCAAATCCGTGTAGGCCAGGCTCTGCCACAGGTGTGGTGCGACCGAACCATGCTCGAACAGGTGCTGCTGAATCTGGTACGAAACGGCATGCAGGCCATGGCATTGGTGGACGTGGCGCTTCGCCAGCTGAGCCTGGAGGTCGAGCGTGCCGGTGAGAGCGTGCTGTTTTCGGTGACAGACTGTGGCGTGGGGATAACTGCCGAAGTTGCGCAACAGCTGTTTGAGCCATTCTTTACGACCAAGCTGGAGGGCATGGGCCTAGGCCTGAGTCTGTGCCGCACGGTGGTTGAGCAGCATGGGGGAATACTCGAATTTGAAAGACGTTCGCCGCAGGGTACGATTTTCAGATTCTCATTGCCTTTGAGATAGGAGCACGGATGCAGCCGGTGTCAGAGGGACTTGTATATGTGGTGGACGATGATGCCGGTGTGCGCGATGCCTTGGCGTGGTTGCTGCGGTCGCGCCGCCTACTGAGTGAATCCTATCCTCATGCAGATGCGTTTCTGGCCAAACTTTCACCCCACTTTGTGCCCGATCAGGCGAGTTGCCTGCTGCTTGATGTGCGCATGCCGGGCATGAGTGGATTGGCGCTGTTTGAGCAGTTGACGCAATGGGGTTTGACATCGGTGTTGCCCGTTATTTTCCTCACAGGGCATGGTGATGTTCCCACGGCTGTGGACGCAGTCAAACGTGGTGCCTTCGATTTTTGCCCCAAACCATTTTCCGATAATGCACTGGTTGACCGGGTGGAGCAGGCACTCAAGCAGTCTGGCGATCAGCTTGCGCAGCGGCGCATCCAAGCGAAATTGCAGCACCGTGTGGCCGATTTAACCGAGCGAGAACGGGATGTCATGCACTGTGTGGTCGAAGGTTTGCCCAATAAGCTGATTGCCGACCGCCTGAATATAAGCGTGCGCACGGTGGAGGTCCACCGTGCGCGAGTTTTCGACAAAATGTACGTTAAGTCTGCTGTAGAGCTGGCGAACTTGCTGCGTACGCCTTGACCGGTGGGTGCCTCCTGCACAATCGTGACATGAACAATCCTGCCGTCCGTTTGCCATCATTCTCTTTCTGGGTATCCGCATCCACGGCACTGTTGCTGGTAGTGCTTGCTGGTTGTGCAAGCAAGACCGGCGTGCACCCCACTGGCTCACTACCTGAGGTCGGGCAGCCTGAGCCCCCTTCTGCTGTGGTCTGGCCTGGAGAACCCACAGAGCTGCCTGCGCCAAGAATGCAGGCCAAGAGCCGCTGGGTGCCGGTGCGCTGGTCTGCACTGCCGGGTGTGACGCAAGACGATTTGGCTCAGGCCTGGGTGGCCTGGCTACGCAGTTGCGAAAAACCCGTGACGGTCTTTGCTGCACTGTGTGCCGAAGCCCGACGCCTGCCCAGCGGGGACGCTGACCAGCTTCGATCCTGGTTGACCAGTCGGCTACAGCCTTACCGGATTGAGCCACTTCAGGCCGGCGGTGACGGCTTGTTGACCGGGTATTACGAGCCCACGCTGGACGCTTACCGCACGGCACGACCTGGTTTCGGTGTGCCCCTGTATCGCGCTCCTGCCAATCTTGCCAGTCGAAAGCCCTGGTACACCCGTCAGGAGATAGAGACTTTGCCCTAGGCCCGCGCCGCATTGGCAGGGCGTGAAATAGCCTGGGTAGCTGACCCGGTGGATGCCATGTCCATGCAGATACAAGGCTCGGGCCGTTTGCGTATTACCGAAGTCGATGGAAGCCTGCGTTTGGTTCGCCTGGCTTTTGCGGGTACCAATGATCAGCCCTATAAGAGCATTGGCCGATGGCTGATCGATCAAGGCGCAGTGAGGGAGGGTTCCTGGCCCACCATCCGCGCCTGGATTGCACAGAATCCAGAACGCACGCAGTCCCTGCTATGGAGCAATCCGCGTATCGTCTTTTTCCGGGAAGAGGCCTTGCCTGGCGACGCCACAGCGGGCCCTCGCGGTGCGCAGGGTGTAGCGCTGACTGCAGGCAGGTCGATTGCGGTGGACCCTCAAAGCATTCCTTACGGTACGCCGGTATGGCTTGCATCCAATGGCCCTGCGGTGAACCTCCAGCGTCTGGTTGTTGCGCAGGACACTGGCAGTGCCATCGTCGGTGCTGTCAGGGCTGACTATTTTGTGGGCTCAGGACCAGACGCCGGGCAGCTGGCAGGGCGGCTCAAGCAGCCATTGGCTCTGTGGGCTCTGTGGCCCCGGTGAGCTGGGTTGTATAGGTCGCCATCCATTGGCGTAAGTCCTCAGCTTGCATGGGACGTGCAAACAGGTAACCCTGCAGGTAGTCGCAACCACTGGACACCAAGTAGTCCCGCTGTGTGGTGGTTTCCACGCCTTCAGCGACTGTTTTCATGCCCAGATCTTTGGCGATGGACAGCGTTGCCCTGGCGACGGCCTCGTCTTCGCTGTTGCCAGGCAGGTCAGTCACAAACGATTTGTCCAGTTTGATGCGTGAAATGGGTAGGCGCTTGATGTACCCCAGGCTGGAGTACCCTGTTCCAAAATCGTCAAGCGAAAAACTCATGCCCATTGCCGCCAGTTCGTCCAACCTGTCATCCAGTTCCTGAAGCGGATGCATCAGCAGGGTTTCTGTGATCTCCAGTTCAATCCGGCGCGGGTCAATGCCGCTGAGCTGAATAGCTTCACGGACCGACGCCACAAAGCCTGGCTTGCGAAACTGCAGCGCCGAAATGTTGACGGCCATTGTCAGCTGCGTGAGTCCCGTCTCTGTCCATTCCTTGAGTTGCTGACAGCTTGACGCGAGCACCCAGGCACCCAGGGATTCAATCAGGCCGCTGTCCTCCGCCACAGGGATGAAAATATCTGGTGGTATCAGGCCTTCCACCGGGTGGCGCCAGCGAAGCAGTGCTTCTACCCCGACAACCTGCATGCTGCGGGCGTCTATCTGGGGTTGGTAAACAATGAAGAGTTCTTCACGCTCCAATGCCCAGCGGAGGTTGTTCTCGATGAACATGCGCCGCGAGACGCTGGCATTCATCTCCGCTTCAAAGAAGCGGTAACCATTGCGCCCCGCTTCTTTGGCTGCATACATGGCGGTATCAGCATGTTTGACCAGCGTGTCTAGTGTGTCTCCGTCATTGGGGAAGCACGCAATGCCCATGCTTGCAGAAAGACTGACCTCGTTGCTCTGAACCTGCAAGGGCATGTTCAGCGCGGCAAGCAACTTCTCGGCTACGGCCACGGCGTCGTCCATGCGACGCAGGCGCGGTAGCAGGGCCACAAATTCGTCGCCACCGATGCGCGCGAGCAGGTCTTCGCGTCGAAGGCAAGGCAACAGCCGTTGTGAGACTTCCTGCAACAGTTCATCGCCAAAGGTATGACCAAGCGTGTCATTGATGCGTTTGAAGTGGTCCAAGTCCAGAAATATCACGGCCATGGCGTGACCATGACGGTGGGCTCCCTGCAGCGCCGCTTGCGCACATGTCATCCAGTGACTGCGATTGAGTAAACCCGTCAGACTGTCGTAGTGCGCCAGCTGTGCCAGCTCGGCTGTACGCAGATCCACCAGCGCCTGTGTACGGTGGGCTTGGCCTGTGATAACCAGCAGGAATGCACTCAGGATGACAACGCAGAGCAGGCTCAAACCCAGTAAGGCCCAGGCACTCCACTCATGCATGTCATTCAGGAAGCCTTCTTCTGCGCGAACTTTCAGTTCCCAAGTCCGGCCACCAAAATACAGTGGCAATTGACCTGACGCATGCTTGTCCGTCCATTCATTCAACTCGCAAGCCGCTGGCCCCGACAGGTGACGGTTGCTTACTGCCGCCGAGCGATCCACCAGGCAAAGCTGCAGTTCGTCTGGGTTGAGTTTGCCCAGTACAGCTTCCAGAATCGAATCCATTCGTAGCACGGCAGAAACAATGCCCTTGACCTTGGCGGGCGATTGGGTCTCGTAGACTGCTTGGTACATCACCACACTGCGCTGGTCAGATGTTTCTTGCACCAAGCGAAAACCCTCACTGACAGACGGTTGTCCCGTGGAACGGGTCACAGCGACAGTTTCGGCTGTGCTTGGCAAGACGGTGATGTCCAGGCCAAGTGCCGCGAGGTTGTCAGAAAGCGGCTCAATCAGTGTAATGGGCAGGTAATCCGGATTGCGATTGGCTGGATAGGTTTTGCCGTCGCTGGAGCGACCTTTGATGGTGTGGTACCGCTTTTCATATTTGGCCCGGTTCTGGTCATCAACGCGCAGGCTCCAGCCAAAGTTCTGCGTGCCTGTGTACCTGCGCAGCCACGGCTCGACGGACGCGGCAAACTCATGCTGTTCAAGTGATCCAGGCATCTGCATCATGCGTGAAACAGTCAGCACACTGTCGCTCTGGGCATCCAGGCGCCGCTGCATTTTTCCTGCCATTTCATGGGTGACCCGGCTCAGGCGTTCGCTTTGGCGCTGGCCTTCCCAGGCTTTGACCAAGAAGAAGCCAACCCCCACCATCACCATCGCCACCAACAGAGGCAGGCCCACCGTCAGGCGCCGCGTGCGCCATTGTGCAGCCGGTTGACCAAAGAAGACCAGCACCAAAGGCAGACAAAGTACTGTGCCAATCGCGTCCCCCAACCACCAGGCCCACCAGCTGAAAAGGACGCCGCCCGTCGGGATCACACCAGATGCCCAAAGCACGGGCACCGATATGCTTGCATTGATCAAGCAACTGACGGGGCCGATCAACAAAAGCAGAACCAGCACTTTGGACGGTGTGTCCAGGGCGCCTGGATAGCATCGCGCCCAGTGGCGGGCCAGCAGTGCGCCAGCCCAGGCCTGGGCTGTGGCCAGAAGCGGGGACACCACGAACAACCAGGACCAACCCGACACACCTGCCTGTTGGCTGGCCATGTATTGAATAGTCAATGAGCCGATCAAGATGCCTGGCAGAGCCCGCAGGCCATAGACCATGCTGACGCCCAGTGCCAGGCCGGCGGGCAGAAAGACCAGCGAAACGTAGTCAGGAGGAATGGATGCCTTCAGCGAAAGCCAGCCGAGGGCTGCATAAGCCAGTGCTGTGAAGAAGGGGACTGACAAGAGAGAAATCAATTGAAAGAACAAAAACTTGAAGGCGCGCGGACTTTGCGCGGAAGTCAGCATTGTCGCTCTTGTCTTCCTTCGATCAGGGAAAATGCACACCAACAGCGTTCCAGGGCGCCATGAAGAGGTAACACTGATGCCGTTTGATTTGACCCGCAGGCAAAGCCTGCTCGCTGCATGCGCCGTCACATGTGCCGCATGGCAACCTGGGGCAAGCTTGGCTGCTGCAAGCGACGATTTGCTGGGCGGAGGGCGCTACCAGGAGGTAAGGGATGGACCGCTGCGTTTCAGTATCAGCCGAGTTCAACCTGCCACAGGCAAAGTCAGGTTAATCGACGTGCCATTTTTCCCCCATGGGTTGACGGCTCACCCGCTTGACCGGCACAGAATTTTTGCATTTGAGAAGATGGGCATTGGTGCAGGCGTGGTTGACCTTGCCACTATGCGCTGGCTCACTGCCATTGCGCCGGTCAGCAATCGACGGTTTTACGGTCATGGGGCATGCAGCCCCGATGGTGAATTCCTGTATTCCACCGAAACCGATGCGCAAGGCATCGGGGTCATGGGTGTGCGGGAAGCGGCCTCACTGCGTTATGTGGGGGATTTCCCGAGCTTTGGCGCCAATCCGCATGATTGCACGCTGATTGAAGGTGGTCGGGTGATGGTCATTGCCAACGGTGGTGGCGACGGCGCGAGCACGCAAACGCCCTGTATCAGCTATGTCGATGTTCGTACGCGCAAACTGCTGGAAAAATCTGACATGCTGGATGTGCGGTTCAATACCGGGCATCTTTTTCCGATGGTCGGCCGTGAATCTGTGGTGGTGTCGGCACCGCGCCTGGGTCTGGGTGTAGAGCATCCAGGGGCCATCAGTCGCCAGAGGCCAAATCAGGCCCTGGCAGTGTTCAAAACGCCAGAACCTGTCACGCAGAGTCTCTTGGGTGAAGCGCTCAGCGTGGTGGCATTGCCGTCAAAGGACCTGTTGATCGTGACGCATCCAACACCGGGCTTGCTCACCTTCTGGCATCTGGACAGCGGCGCCTACATCAAATCGCTGCCTCTAGCCCATGCGCGAGGGATCGTGCAGGGCGTTGATGAACACACACTGTGGATCAGCCATGGCGCAGCGGCCTCACTGGCCGCGCTATCGCTGGCTACGCTGGAACTGCTGCCTCATGCCCGCATGGACAACACCTTTTTGGGCGGCTCGCATCTGTTCAATCATGCGCTGATGCCCTGAGCCGCAACGAAAACGCAGGCAGGTTTCAGGACTGGTTCTTGACCGAGCAGGTGTTAAAACCCAGGATCGAATACGGTGGACACCAGCCCATGGCACCTGTGGCCAGCGGCACAATGCCCAGCCAGCCCCACATGCCCACAGTGCCGGTTGCAGCCAGTGCGATTAAAACCAGGCCTGCGACGATGCGCAGAATGCGGTCAATGCCGCCAACATTTTTTGTCATGATGAATCCTTAGGGAGGTGAAAGTACCTCCATTAAGCCTGCCACGCTGGCAGATGTCTGTGACTCAAGTCACGCAGCGTGCCCCTCGCCCGCCAAGCGCCGCAAGGCGGCGCTGTCAACGATGCGGATGCGCTCGCGGGACAGCTCCACCCAGCCAGATTGCTCGAACCGATTCAGCAAGCGGCTGACCATTTCACGCACAGTCCCCAGTTGGTCGGCCAGCACTTGATGGGTCATAACCAGCTCGGACCCTCGTCCAAGAAGCGCTGCAGCCAGACGTTGATCCAGTTTTTGAAACGCCACGGCATCCACGAGCGCCGTGAGATCGGCCATGCGCTGGGCAAACAACCCCAATACTTCTGCTTGAAAGGCGGGAATGTTGAGCCATTCCCGAAAAACAGGAGGGGGTATCAGCAACAGGGTGCTGGGACGGGTGCTGATGCCAGAAGCGCTCAGCGCCTGCTGACTGAACAGGCAAGATGAGGACACGAGGCACAGTTCGCCCGGGGTCACCCTGTAAAGCTCCAATCGCCGACCATCTGCTGATTGTTTGAAGACGGTTACCTCACCTGCCAGCACCAGCGGAAATCCCTGGCATGGCGAGTTTTCGCCAAAAAGCATGGTACCTGCAGGAACTGCCATGGGGCCACAAGTGGTCGGTAAATCGGACACCGCAGGTATGACCTGTGCCAGGCTAGGAAAGCAGGCTAAAGGGTCTAGTGCTATGGGCGAGGCGGTCACAGTGGGTTGCATGGCCTGCAGTATGACGCGAATTCGAACTGCGCTTAATACCGGCTCAGCAGGGAGTTCGAGGCGCTTTCGCGCGACCTGTCGGTTGACCAAGGTGCCGGTGCGCCGTCCAGCAAGTCAGTGAGGGCGTACCGGCAGTTTCCGTCGCGCCCCCGTACCGTGGTGGCAGAAAACAAGGCTCGAATAATGGCCTGTTCAGTTGCCTCGGCCGTAGCCTGAAAAAACAGATCCATCGCGCTTTCGTGCAGCATGGTGCAGTCAGGCATCGGCTCGGTCGCCAACTGCGGAATCCGGTACGCGGTAGAAAACGCAATCGCAATGTCGCCGCTGCCGTTGCCATAGTCAGATCCTGTGCGTGCCAAGCCCACTGCAGCCCGACGGGCCACGCGTTGCAACTGGCGCGCGTCAAGCGGTGCGTCGGTGGCCAGTAGCATGATGATTGACCCACGCTCCGGTCCGCTTTCTGCTGCGCTTCGCCAGGACCAAAGCGCCAAGGGTGTAAGGTTGCCCCTGAAAGAGCAGGCGTCGCGATGCGGTGCCAATGCCCCCCTTGATGCCGTGGCAGGACATTCCCCGACCCGCACCTACGCTGCCTTGCAGAAAAAGTTGAGAGCCCTGAATGCTGCGGGCCGAATTCAGCGCGTCCATCACATGATTGGTTTGCAAACTCATGCTGCGCGCATCATTGAGCCAGCCGTCATTGCATTCAAAAACCAGCGGGTTGAGCGTGGGCAGCGTGCGGCCCAGTTCTGGGTTTTGTCCCATCGCGTCCCGAATCAGGGCCATGCTGGCAACACCGACTGAAAAAGTGTTGACCAATGCAATCGGGGACTCCAGCACGCCAAGCTCCTGCACCTGCATCAAGCCCACGCTCTTGCCAAAACCGTTGATCACATCAATGCCTGCAGGCACCTTTTGCAGAAAAAGGTTGCCGCTGTGCGGCAGCAACACCGTCACGCCAGTCTGAACATCGCCTTTGTCCAGTGTGGTGTGCCCAACCGTGATGCCCGCCACGTCCGTGATCGCGTTCAATGGGCCGCTGGGCAGGATGCCGACGCGTGGAATCGCAATGGTGTCTGCCATGTCAGATGCTCTCCTCTTTTTAAGCGCCCATAGCGCAACAATCCACCCGATGCGAAGCGAGTGCCGCCTTGATTATCAGGGCACCGAATGCCCCAGGTGTGCCAGCGGCAATGCGCTGTTGGTTTTCACCTCGCCCAGCGAAAAACTGGTCTGCAGGTCCTTGACATTGGGAAGATTAATCAGCACCTGCCGTGCAAATTGGCTGAAGGTGTTCAGGTCACTTGACACCACCTGCAGCTCAAACGTGCCGGTGCCGCTGATGTAGTGGCAAGACACCACCTCAGGAATCTTGCGGATGGCTTCTTCCAGTTCGCGCAGTGCCTGTCCGCTGTTCTGGGCTGCATCGAGCCGGACAAAGGCCAACACATCCAGGCCAATTTTGTGGCGGTCAATCTCGGCACGGTAGGCGAGGATGTAGCCAGCCCCCTCCAATGCCCGCACACGGCGCCAGCAAGGCGCGGCAGACAGACCCACACGCTGTGCAAGCTCGGCGTTGCTTAAACGTGCATCGTTTTGCAACTCATGGAGGATGTTGATGTCGTATTTATCCAGCGTGGCCATGATGGGCGATCAAAGTGGCATGAATTCAGTCAAACATAGCAAGAATCTTGCGTATGGTAGTGGAATTTGGGCAAAGAAAGCAAAGACATATCAGCCTGATCCACATACACTTTGCTCTTTGCTGAGGTCTTCGCTCTCAAAAAGCCAAGCCTCAAAACAGTTCACAAACCGCCCAGGCATGTACCTGACGGAGACTTCTGACATGAATGCACCCCTGCCCGAACACATTCGCAAAGCGCTGGAAACCGTCACGCTGGACGACAAATACAGCCTGGATCATGGCCGGGCCTTCATGAGCGGCGTCCAGGCGCTGGTCAAGCTGCCCAGGTTGCAGCGCTTGCGCGACGCCCAAGTGGGTAAAGACACCGCAGGGTTCATCAGTGGCTACCGGGGGTCCCCCTTGGGTGGCTATGACCAGGCACTGTGGAGTGCTGCCAAACACCTGAAGGCGCAGAACATCGTTTTTCAACCGGGTGTCAATGAAGAGCTGGCTGCCACAGCGGTCTGGGGTACGCAGCAGCTCGGCTTCGCGCCAACTGGCACCAACAAGTTCGATGGTGTTTTTGGCATTTGGTACGGCAAAGGCCCAGGTGTCGACCGTACCAGCGACGTGTTCAAGCATGCCAACATGGCGGGTACTACCCCCTGGGGCGGCGTGATTGCCGTGGCGGGGGATGACCACGTTGCCAAAAGCTCCACTGCTGCGCACCAGAGCGATCACATTTTCAAGGCCTGTGGCCTGCCTGTGTTCTTCCCTGCTTCAGTACAGGAGATTCTGGACCTGGGTTTGCATGCGTTTGCCATGAGCCGTTTTGCAGGTGTGTGGGCTGGCATGAAGACGATTCAGGAGATCGTCGAATCCAGCGCGACGGCGATGATCGACCCTGACCGCGTTCAGATCATCCTGCCCGAGTTCGAAATGCCCCCAGGTGGCGTGCACATCCGCTGGCCTGATACCGCGCTGGAGCAAGAGCAGCGCCTGTTTGATTACAAATGGTATGCGGCCCTGGCCTACATCCGAGCCAATCGCCTCAACCACAATGTGATTGAAGGCCCGAACGACAGACTGGGCCTGATTGCCAGCGGCAAAGCCTTCAATGACACGCGTCAGGCTTTGCAGGACTTGGGACTGGATGTGCCCACCTGCCAGCGTCTGGGCATCAGGCTGCACAAAGTGGGTGTTGTTTGGCCGCTGGAGGCGCAGCTGACGCGCGAATTCGCCACAGGTTTGCAAGAGATTCTGGTTATCGAAGAAAAGCGCCAGGTCATCGAATACCAGCTGAAAGAAGAGCTGTACAACTGGCGCGCCGATGTGCGCCCCACCATCCTGGGTAAGTTTGATGAATTGCCTGGCCACGAGTCGGGCGGTGAGTGGTCGGTGCCCAACCCCACGGCGCACACCTTGCTGCGTGCCAATGCGGACCTGAGCCCGGCGCTGATTGCAAAAGCCATTGCGGCACGTGTCAAAAAGCTCAGCGGTATCGATGCTGACACCCTGGCACGTATCGATTCCCGCCTGGCTGTGCTTGACGGCAAGGAACGCGCGATGGCGGTGGTGGAACTCAAGGCCGACCGCCAGCCCTGGTTCTGCTCTGGGTGTCCGCACAACACGTCTACCCGCGTGCCAGAGGGCTCACGTGCCATGGCGGGCATTGGCTGCCATTTCATGAGCATCTGGATGGGGCGCAATACCGTTGGGTTCACACAAATGGGTGGAGAGGGCGTACCCTGGGTGGGCCAGGCACCGTTCAGCAAAGATGCCCACATGTTCACCAACCTGGGGGACGGAACCTACTTTCATAGCGGTATCCTGGCTGTGCGGCAAAGCATTGCGGCAGGTGTCAACATCACCTACAAAATTTTGTACAACGACGCGGTCGCCATGACGGGCGGTCAGCAAGTTGGTGAGCGACCCGAAGGGCATTCCGTTCTACAGATTGCACAAAGCATGCGGGCCGAGGGCGCTGCGAAAATTGTCGTGGTTACCGACGAGCCCGAAAAATACCAAGGTGTGACCTTGGCTGAGGGCGTGGCCGTGCATCACCGTGACGAACTGGATGCCATCCAGCGCCAGTTCCGCGAGATAAGGGGCACCACGGTCATCATTTACGACCAGACCTGTGCCACCGAAAAACGCCGCCGCCGCAAACGCGGCAAGATGGTAGACCCCGCCAAGCGGGTTTTGATCAACGAGCTGGTTTGCGAGGGCTGTGGCGATTGCTCTGACCAATCCAACTGCCTGTCGGTTGAGCCACTCGAGACGCTTTTGGGCCGCAAGCGCCAGATCAACCAGAGCACCTGCAACAAAGATTTTTCCTGCGTCAAAGGCTTTTGCCCCAGCTTTGTCACTGTCGAAGGCGGCCAGCTCAAGAAAAAAGCCCAAGGCAAAGTGGCCAGTCCGTTCGAAGGTGCGCCACTGCCTTACCCACAACTGCCCGCTTTGCCACACGCTTGGGGCATTGTGGTGGCAGGTGTGGGCGGAACCGGCGTCATCACCATTGGCCAGCTACTGGGCGTGGCCGCGCACATCGAGGGCAAAGGCATCGTCACCCAAGACGCGGCCGGCCTCGCGCAAAAGGGCGGCGCCACCTGGAGCCATGTGCTGATCGCCGACAGCCAGGCCGACATTGCCACCACCCGCGTGGCGATGGCCAGTGCTGATTTGATTTTGGGGTGTGACCCCATCGTTGCTGCAGGCAAAGACACACTTTCGCGCATGCAGCCAGGCCGCACGCATGTGGCGCTGAACTCTTATGCAACGCCTACGGCAGCCTTCGTGCACAACGCCGACTGGCAAAACCCGGCCGTTGCCTGCGTGGGTGCGGTGGCTTTGGCACTGGGCGCCAGCGACGCAACCAGCGCGCAAGCCTTGAAGGCCTTGGGCAGTTTTGACGCCGATGCCATGGCCAAAACCCTGATGGGCGACACCTTGTACGTCAACCCCATCACCCTGGGCTACGCCTGGCAAAGGGCTGGATACCGCTCGGCCTGGACGCGCTGATGCGTGCAATGGAACTGAACGGCGTGGCCGTGGACAACAACAAGGCCGCCTTTGCCTGGGGCCGACGTGCTGCGCACGACATCGAGGCAGTCAAGGCGCTGATCAACCCCGGACAGGTGGTTGCGTTCAAAAAGCGCGACACGCTGGAGGACCTAGTTGCCTACCGCGCCGAGTTCCTGGTGGGGTACCAGAATGCAGCGTATGCCGAGCGCTACAAGGCGTTTGTTGACAAGGTCAAGGCGAAGGAAACAGCTGTCACGGGTGACGGAAAATCGCTGTTGCTGTCAGAAAGCGTCGCCAAAAGCCTGTTCAAGCTGATGGCCTACAAAGACGAGTACGAGGTAGCCCGTCTGCACACCGATGCAGCTTTCCACAGCCGCATTGCCAGCCTGTTTGAGGGCGATTTCAAGCTGCACTTTCACCTGGCGCCGCCGCTGACGGGACAACGCAATGAAAAGGGCGAGCTTCGCAAAAAGGTCTATGGGCCTGCCATGCTCACGGGCTTTAAACTGTTGGCCAAACTCAAGGGTTTGCGGGGTACGGCGTGGGATGTGTTTGGGCGCAGCGAAGAGCGGAAGACTGAGCGTGCATTGATTGCCGAGTACGAATCATGTATCGACGAACTGCTGCAAGGCCTGAATGCAACCAATCTCCAAGCTGCTGTCGAGATTGCGCGCATTCCAGAGTTGATCAAGGGTTACGGCCATGTCAAACACAAGCACCTGACAATTGCCCGCAGCAAGTGGGGCATCCTGATGTCGGCTTGGCGCAATCCGCAGAGCCAGGCGCAAAAGGCCGCTTGATTGCTGGCATGGCATCTGTGCAGGTCAACCCGGACGAGGCCGTGTTTTCGGCCATTCGTGCCCAGGGCGCGGGGGGCCAGAACGTCAACAAGGTGTCCAATGCCGTGCACCTGCGCTTTGACATTGCCGCTTCCAGCTTGCCAGACGCCATCAAGGAGCGCTTGCGCGCCCTGAGCGATCAACGTGTCACAGCAGACGGTATCGTGGTGATCAAGGCGCAGACCAGCCGCAGCCTCGACAAAAACAAGACCGAGGCACTGGCACGTCTGCAAGAGATGGTGGACAGCGTGGCAGTACTGCCCAAGGCCAGAAAGCCCACCAAGCCCACCCGCACTTCTCAGGTCAAGCGTGTGGATGGCAAAGTGAGCCGAGGCAGCATCAAGAAAACGCGCGCCAAAGTCAGTGACGTGGGCTGAGTTCTTCGACCTTGATCAGTGCAAACCCAGGTCAGCCAGCCTTCAAAAGGTTCTTGACAGACTTCACGCCGCCCACGGCTTTGGCTGCCTTGACGGCCTTGGCGATCTCGTCTTTCGAATCGACCGAGCCAGACAGGGTGACCACGCCATTGACCGTTTCAACAGAAATCTTGGTGGATGGCACGCCTTCAGCGGCGAGCAAAGCCGCTTTGACCTTGGTGGTCACCGCGCCGTCGCCCGCGTATTCTGTGGCTTCGGCACGTTGATGCATGGAATGCCCCTTCAGGTATTCGTCTTCGTCCAGCTTGCCATCCTTGTTTTGGTCGGCTTCCTTGAAAACAGCGCTCAGGCCTTTTTCCTTGGCGGCTTCAGCGCGAGACAGGAAGCCGTCTTTGTTGGTGTCCAGTTTGGCAAAGCCTGCAGTGGTGGTTTTAGCCTCTTGGGCGCTGGCGTTGAGCGCAAAGAAACTGATGAGGAGGGGGGTTAAGAATTTGGTGTTCATCCCAAAATGCTACGCCATTCAGGGCCACTGCGCCAGTTCAATCTGCTGCCACAGAGAACAGTGCGAACTCCTTGCTGCGCGCCACCTCGCGCCAGCCACGTGCAGAAATCGTGGTTTGCAAGTCGCTTAGTTTGCGCACGGGCACCACGATATCGAACTTCTTGCTGCTGATGGCTTTGTCAATCTCAACCATTTCTTTGATCAGCATGGTTCGCCCTTGACCGTAAAAAACGGCTGAAGCTGGGCGCTCGAACAGATACGCCACCTGACCCGAAGCGCGTTTCAGGTTGGCTTGTTCCGAGAAGTCTGCGAAAAAAGCAGGTTTGAAAAAAACCAGCCCCGCAAACACCACGGGTGTGAGCAGCGCAGTGACCCAGGTGAGCACATGGCGGGGTCGGGTGCTTGGCAAATCCTGCCAAAGCCCGGCGACCAGCAGCGCAAAGGCAGGCAGGCCTGGCAGCACGTACGCGGGCAGGATGTTGCCCGACAGGGTGAAGAAAAGCGCAGAGCACAGCATCCAGGCCAGCAGGTAATCCCGCTCAGCCTCTGAAACAACGGGCAAGCCAGCAGGTTTGCGAATCTTCCAAACCAAGGCCAACAGGGCCCAGGGCAGGGTGCACAGCAGCGCAAAAAGCCAGATGCGCCCTTTGGGTTGTGCGTGGGCAACGCCGTAAAGATCACCTTTCCAGCCACTTTGTGTAAAGCGGCTCCAGTGCTCGCCAACGATAAAGTACTCCAGAAAGCCCGGCGTAGCCTGTTCTGCCAAGACGTACCAGGGCAGCACCAGAACCGCTGTCAATACCAGGCCACCCAGCCAAGGCACACAGTCCCAGGCGTGCAGCACAGTGCGCTTGAGGCCGTCTCGGCGCAAGCCGGTCAGCACGAAAAGCGTGAGTGCAACCCCTGTGAGTACTGCGGCCACGGGGCCTTTGGCCAACAAACCAATCGCCTGGCCTACAAAGAATAGCCAGCCCCATAGCCGCTCTGAAGGGGCTGTCCAGGCACGCCAGAACGCGACCATGCTCAGCGTGGTGCCTGCGGCCATGGCCATGTCGGTCATCACAGCGCCACTTGCAATAAACCCCAACGGTGTCGATAAAAAAACAATGCTACCGCACAGTGCTAAACGATTATTTGCTATGGTTTTAGATTCGCCCAAGTGGTTGTTTTGCTGCCATGCCCACAACAACGCCATGACCAACAGGCCTGCTATCAGAGGCCCCAAGCGTGCGGTGAACTCACTTTCACCGCCCAGAGCCATGGGCACAGCGCTGAGCCAGAACGACAGCGGTGGTTTGCCCCAAAACGGCACGCCTTCGTCGAACATGGGCGTGAGCCAATTGCCGCTGCCAATCATCTTGCGCGCCATTTCGGCATAACGCGCTTCGGTGGTGTCGGTGAGGGGATATGCCCCCAATGTAGCCAGTCGGGCGATCAGCACCAAACCCATCAACAGCCAAAGCGTGCGCGTTTTCACAGTGTAGGCGCAGACCGGGAATGCTGGCCTTCAGGTTTGCGCAGGTCAGTGCGCTGTCCCCAGGCTTCAGACAGCAAATACAAGGGCCGCTGTTTGACCTCGACAAACACCCGCGCCAAATACTCACCCAAAATGCCCAGCGCCATGAGCTGCGTGCCACCCAGAAACAGCACCACCATCATCAGCGATGGGTAGCCAGGAACCGGGTCGCCATACATGAAGGCCTTGACGAAGACCCACAGGCTGTAAGCAAACGCGCTGAGCGCGACCAACAAACCTACGTAACTGGCCAGCTTGAGTGGCGCGGTGGTGAAGGATGTAATGCCCTCAAGCGCCAGATTCCAAAGCCGCCAGTAGTTCCACTTGCTGGTACCTGCATGGCGGGCATCCCGGTGGTAGGTGATGGTGGTGGTGGGGAAGCCCACCCAGGCAAACAGCCCCTTCATGTAGCGGGTGCGTTCCTGGCAGCGTCGAAGTGCCTCGACCGCGCGGCGGCTCATCAGGCGGAAATCCCCCACGTCGGTCGGGATCTCCACGTCCCCAATACGGCGCAGCAGCTTGTAAAAGACTTTGGACGTGAGCTTCTTGACCCAACTCTCGCCATCGCGCGAATCGCGCTTCATCAGCACGCAGTCGTAGCCTTTGCGCCATTCGGCCAGCATCAGTGCGATCAATTCCGGCGGGTCTTGCAGGTCGGCGTCCAGCACGATCACGGCGTCGCCGTGCGCATAGTCAATGCCTGCCGACACAGCGATCTCTTTGCCAAAGTTGCGAGAAAGGCCCAGCACCACCACGCGTGGGTCGTGCACAGCCAGTTCTCGTAGCAAATCCAGGCTGTTGTCACGGCTGCCATCGTTGATGTAGACAACTTCGGTGGATACGCCCAAGTTGTCCAGTACCTCAGACAGACGGCGGTGGCATTCATGGATGCCTTCTGACTCGTTGTAGACCGGCACCACCACCGACACGGTGACGTGCTTGGCTGGCATGGCCAAGGGCGCAGAAACAGCAGGTGGCGAAGTGATCAGGGTCATCAATGGGTAGGCAAACTGGGAGGTCTTTGGCCCGGTATAGCAAGCACCGCACTGCGCGTCAGCGAGAATGCGGCATGTCTTTTTCGAGTGTACTTCGGTTTGTACGGGGCCATGCCCTGCTGCCTGCCGCCCTGGCGGCGGGTGGTTTGGCTTGGGAGCAGGGGCAGCACACAAACCTGTCCAGCCCACCGGTCGATGCGGCGGTCTGGCCCCAAACCGGAGCCATCAGCACCGAGCCCGTGTTCAACCGGTTGGCCATCGGGCACATTCCGATGCCTGCCCAAACCCCTGCCGCGCATGCAAGCACCTTGGTGGCCATGCCCGAGGGGGCTGCTGCTGGTCTGCTTGCCTTTTGGTTTGCGGGACAAAAGGAAAGCGCACCCAATGTGCAGATTGCCTATTCTTGGTTTGACCGCAGCACTCAGGCTTGGCAGCCCGCGCGGTTTGTGCTCAACAAAGAAACCGCCGGTGCCGCCTTGGGTTTTGGCGTGCGACGCCTGGGCAACCCAGTGGCGTGGCTGGACGCGCAAGCCCGCGTGCATTTGTTCGTGGTGGCCACAGGTTTGGGCGGCTGGGCGGCTGGTCGGGTGTTGCATTTGGTGCAAAAAGAGCCTTTTCGTCAATATGTAGAAGCTTTTGATGCTATTAAATTTGAAGCGATAGGCGTTCTGCCACTGTCCTGGCTGTGGAACACCAGTACTTTGGTGCGCAGCGCACCACTGCCTTTGAGCGACGGCGGCATGTTGCTACCGCTCTACTTTGAGCTGGGCATCAAATACCCCATTGCGGCGCGCTTCGACGCCACCGGGCAGTTCATCGGCACGCAGCGCATCTCCAGTCAAAACGGCCTGTTGCAGCCCAGCCTGCTGATGCTGGATAGCCGCCGCTGGCTGGCCCTGATGCGTGACCATGGCCCGGCGCGCAAAGTGGCTGTGGCCCGCACCGACGACGGCGGTGCACATTGGCAAGACTTGCCCGCTTTGCCGCTGGACAACCCCGATGCCTCCGTGGTGGGCTTGGGGCTGCAACCGGGTCTGATGGTGGTGGCACACAACCCGTCCACCACCGGGCGTGAAAAGCTGGAGCTCAGCGCCTCGCCTGACGGCCAATCGTGGCGCAGTGTGGCGATGCTGGCCGAGGGCGCGGTGGGCAGCGAATACTCTTACCCAGCCATGACGTGGGCGGATGGCAGCCTGTGGATCAGCTACACCGACCAGCGCCAACGCATTGCCTGGCAGCGCTGGCATCTGAATGGCGTGGTGGATGCCGCTGCAAAGACAGGGGCCAAACCATGACCGCTCCACTGTTGCCGGGTCTGAGCATGCATCTGTGGGGCCAGCATCTGGGTTGGGCGCTGGTGTTGGCGGCCATCACGGGCTGGCTGGTTCAACGCGCGAATGCGCCGATCCGACGCACACTCATGGCCTTGGGCGCCATGGCAGCGTTAGTACCTGGCCCCCAAGGCCCGGTGTACTGGCTGGCCTTGGCGTACCAAATGCCCAGCCTTGTCAGTGTTGCTCTGGCGTTGTGGTGGCTGCAAGGTGAAGCGGGGGGACAGCAGCGCCCTCGTATGCCGGCGGCGTTCTGGGCGGGGCAAGCCGTGTTGGGCGGCGTCTTGCTGCTCGATACGCTGGCACTGCTCCCATGGCCGATCTATGCTGTGGGATTTGGCTCAGCACCATTGACGGTATGGCTCGTGGTCTGTGCGTTGTTTTGCGTTCGTCCAGACCTGCGTACCTGGGGTTGGAGCGGTGTGCTGATTGGCTTGGTGTTTGCAGTCACTCGACTGCCCACGGGCAACCTGTGGGATTCCGTGTCTGACCCTTGGCTGTTTTTGCTCGCTGTGGCGACCCTGCTACGACGAGCAGGGGGACAAAAAACCGCTTGAACACGCAGCCAAATTACAGCTTTCGTACCACCACACTGCCCACCGAATAACCAGCGCCAAACGAGCAGATCACGCCTGTGTCGCCCTGCTTCAGGTCACCATGGTGTTCATGGAAGGCGATGATCGATCCTGCTGACGCCGTGTTGGCATAGGTGTCCAAAATCAACGGTGCCAGTTCAGGCCCGACCTCGCCGCCGACCAGGCGCTTGATCACCAATTGGTTCATACCCAGGTTGGCCTGATGCAGCCAGAAGCGGCGGATGTCAGCGGGTGTGAGACCCAGTGTTTTGACATGCGCGTCGATGTGCGCAGCGGCAATCGGCACTACCTCCTTGAACACCTTACGGCCTTCTTGCTGGAAGGTTTTGTCGCGCCAACGGATCGCTGTCTTCCATGCGGTTCATGAAGCCGAAGTTATTGCGGATGTTGTTCGAGAACTGCGTCGCCAGCTTAGTGCCCAGAATTTCCCACTGGTCGGCACTGGTGGCGTCCTCAGCACGCTCGATCACGACCGCCGTGCACACGTCGCCAAAGATGAAATGGCAGTCGCGGTCGCGCCACTCCAGGTGGGCAGAGGTGATCTCGGGGTTGACCATCAGCGCGCACTTGGCCGTGCCCGCACGCACGGCATTCACCGCTTGCTCAATGCCAAAAGTGGCTGAGGAGCAAGCCACGTTCATGTCAAAGCCAAAACCGCCAGCGCCTAAGCCTTGCTGGATTTCCACCGCCATGGCGGGGTAGGCGCGCTGCATGTTGGCGGCTGCACACAGCACCATGTCCACATCGGCAGCCGTGCGGCCTGCCGCTGCCAGTGCCTTGCGGCCTGCGTCTACAGCGATTTCTGCCATCAGCGAGATTTGGTCGTCGGGACGCTCCTTGAAGCGCGGGTACATGCGGTTCGGGTCCAGCACGCCGGCCTTTTCGATGACATAGCGCTGTTTGATACCCGACGCTTTTTCGATGAATTCGACACTGGAGGGTGTAAGCGCGGTGGCCTCGCCTGCCGAAATGGCGGCGGCATGCTGGGTGTTGAATAGCTCGGTGTAAGCGTTGTAGGATTCAACTAACTCGGCGTTGGTGATGACGTGGGGGGGCTGGTACAGACCAGTACCGCTGATGACGACGGAAGTCATGGGGAAGTGTCTCCTGATGGGTGCCTCCAGAGGGGCTGACTGGCATTCTCGCTCAAGTTGAGGTCAATTCTGGGTCAGTAGCCACTCACGCCGCAGCAGCCATTGCTCAGGTTGAAACAGATTGTCCAGACGGATCTCGCCCGGCTGGTGACGGCTCTTGATGTCCCAGCGCTGCGCCAACAAGCGGCAGGTGCGGTTTAGGGACTGGGTGCAGGCAGGGGCGTCCTGCTTGTCCTGGCTTTGCCAGATCACGGCATCATGGGTCGTCAGCAAGTTTTCCAGCTTGAAGGTATCGGTAGTTGTCGCATAGTGCGCGATATGAAGCTTGCCTGCGTTGGGCAACAGAAACTGGTAACGCTCGTACTGGGCATTGAAGCTGCTGGGCACGGCCACCTTGGCGTTGGGCGCGACGGTTTGCTGGCTCAGGTCAAAGTGTCCTGCCGATCCTGACAGCGGCGCCAGCGCAGCATTCACCAAGGCGTACAAACCCAACGCGACCGCCACACTGCCGAAGCGGGTCCAGCGTTGGCGGACAAGCCCGGCCAGCGCGGCGATGGTGCCCAAAATGCCGATGCTCACCACAGCGATCCACTCCGCCGCCGATGCCACGTTTAAGGTGTACAGGGCTTGACCGATGCGGGTCAGCAACAGCATCACCGGCAAGCACAGAATGATGGAAGCAGCAAACCAGGCGCGGGGAATGCGTTGCCAATGCAGGGCGATTAACACCGCCAGCGCGGGCATGGCGGGGATTACATAGCGCGCAGAGCGCTGACTCGGCAAGCAAAACACCACCAGCCAGACCAAAGCCCAGGCTGCGAGGGCCAAACTAAGACGGTCGCCAGCCAGCAGGCTACGCAGACCATGTCGCGTTTGCCAGATACCAACGCACATCAAGCCCAGCATCACCAAGGCCAGTGGCCCAGCGTTCTCCAGCCAGGCCAGTGCCTGCACGGTCACGGCAATGAGTTTGGCCGATAAGGGCAGGGCAGTAGTCGCCAGTTTGCCGCCGTTTTCACCGACCACGAATTCCTGCCACACAGCGGCAGGGTCTGGGTCCAGCGCAAACCACAGGCCAAACACCGCCACGGCTAGCACGGCACTGAAGCTGATTTTGAGCGTGACCCGCAGCGCCAAAGTGAACCAGTCCCGGCCAGTGCCGCTGCCATGCAACACCAGCAGCGCACACCACAGGCCTGCGGCTGTGGGCAGTACCAGTGCAAAAGATTTGTACAGCAGGCCCAGGCCCCACAGCAGGCCAAAGCCTGCAAATGCGCCCCAGCCCGGCAGCCGGGCGCGATGCCATACCGTCAGCCACAGCGGCAGAGTCAGCCAAAAGGTCTCGGCAGCGCTCGTCAGGTAGGGCCGCCCATAACGAAAGCTGCTGAAAAAGGCCAGGTACACACAGGCGCTGACCAAGGCCAAGTCTTGCAGGCGGCTGATTTGCCAGGTTGTCGCGATCAGCACCCCAGCCAAGGCCATGCTATACAGCACCGCAGGCAGGCGCAGTCGCCACAAATCCCACTGCCCGCCCCAGTCACCGGCCATGATTGCCTGCCAGAACAACAGCGGCGGCTTGGTGTTTCGCATGTGGTCCAGGTCAGACACCAGGGGCAGCCACTGGCCGCTGCCTGCGGTCAGGCGGGCGATGCGGCTGTAGACCATCTCGTCGCCATTGCTGGGCAGGTACAGGCTGTCCAGCCCCGACAGGTAGCAAACACAAAAAATCAAAAACAATAGCAACCAATACCCATTCGATATGGCGAAAGTGGCATTTTTGGTCATGATTTTCGTTTGAACGTCCACCTGTCGTTCGCCAGAAAGTTGCTGACGCTGGCCACCACAATGGCCAGCACGTTGGCCACGAGGTAATGCATGAAGTGGGCGAACCACAGCGTCAGGCCGTATTGCAGCGCCATGCCCATCCAAGACGCCAGGCAGTAGCGCAGGAACAGGCTGCCAATGCTTTTGGGCCGTACGTTGGCGTCACAGGTGGCCAAATCCGCTCGCCGGTCGGCCCAGGTCCAGATGCGGTTCCATGAAAAGTTGTTGATCGTGGCCACCAGAATCGCCACGGCCAGCGACACATACAGGCGCTGGCGCGGTGCGGCAATGCTGGCAAATACAAATTCTTGCGCCAGGTAGAGCACCACCATGTTTACCACTGTGCCACTTGCGCCCACGATGCCAAACTTGATGTACCGAAAGCCAAACGCCCATTGCACCAGTTGGCGGATCTTGTCGCTCACGGTGCTGTTCGCAGCACGGCCGCTCATGCAGACAACTCCGCCAGAGCCCGGTCCAACACCGGACCAGGGGCGATTCGCTTGAGGCACTGGTTGTCTCCATCGCAAAACGTGGCGCGGTGGTTGTAGGCACTCAGGCAGGGTGAACAGGCCACTTGCAGATCAAACACCGTGGTATTGGGCGACACAGGGCCATACAAGCGGCTGGTCTCAGGCCCAAAGAACATGAAGGTGCGCAAGGGCGTCAACGAGGCAAAGTGACCGGGGCCACCGTCGTTGGTGACGAGCAGACTGGCTTGATGAAACAGCATCAGCAGTTCACGAATGCTTTTGGTGTAGCCCGTCAGGTCGATGCATTGTGTTCCACTCGCCACCTTGGCGCCCACATCGCGTTGAATCTGCTGGGCCAGCGCCTTGTCTTCGGGCAGACCAATCAGTCCAACGGCGTGCCCGGCGGCGCACAGGCCCTGAACAAGTGCCACATAGTGCGCAGCAGGCCAGGCACGCTCCGGCAAGATGCCGCCACTGGCATACACCAGCACCAGCTTGCGCTCCGCCACCACGGCGTAGTCACCCAGTAGCCGCTGGCGAAAGGCTTGCAACTCACCGGGCTCAAACGTCACAGCCATGCCGCTGTCCTGCGGTAAGTGATCTAACAGACTCCATTTGCTGCGCGGCAAGGAGCCTGCAGGCTCCAGCGCATCCACCAGCGCCACAAACTGCTGGCTGATGTGGCGGTAGGGGTTGTACGGAACCTGGCAGTTGATGAAGCTGCCACGGTACAGGCCCTCTTGCGTGTGCGGCGTGAAGCCTGCCAAGCGTGGAGCGCCTGACACATACGCCAGAAGTGCGCTGATGCGCGAAAAGAGCTCGCAGTCAATCACCACGTCGACGGGCAGGGCGCGCAGGGCGCGGGTCACGGTCAGGATGCTGCTGACCAAGCTACTGAGCGAGCTGTCGTCCAAGGCATGCATGTTCTGCGGCTCGGCAATGCGCAAAAGCGTGGACACCTGCTGGTTCTTTTTGAGCTGCAGCACATGCACCTGGGCATGGGGGTATTGACGGCGCAACTGAGAAAACATCGGCCCTGCCAGCACCATGCTGCCCATCTCGCTCAGCATGATCACCAGCACATGGCGAACATCCTGCGGGGTTTGCTTGGCCGGGCGGGTGGGCCGAGCGAACCTGGCCCAAGCTGACACACCCGCGCACAGCACCTGGCCCAGCCAGCGGTCGATCAGGCGTTGTGTTTGGATGTTCATTCAGGCGCTGGGCAAAGCGTTTGATTTTACCCAGGCCCTACCGATCGTTTCCAGAAGTCTGGCAGGCTGTAGTGATGCTTCAAAAAGTCAATCCACAGCCGCACACGTAACGGCAAATGCTTGGCGCTTGGGAACATGGCGTAAATGCCGTTGGGTGGCGCAGCAAAGTCCTCTAGCAGCGCAACCAGCTGCCCGCCAGCGATTTCGCCTTCCACCTCCCAGGTGCTGCGCCAGGCAATGCCGTATCCGCGCAGGCACCAATCGTGCAACACCTGACCGTCTGAGCAATCTAACGGACCTTGCGGCCGCATATAGATCAAGTGGCTGTCTGTCTCCCCTTTGGCCGCGTTAGGAGGTAGGCGAAACGCCCAACCCCGGGTTTGTGATGCATCGCTGGACAACGTTAGGCAGTCAAAACGGACCAAATCCTGTGGGTGCTTGGGCGTGCCATGACGCTGCAGGTAGGACGGCGTGGCTACACACAGGCGGCGGTTATCGCCCAGTCGCACACCCACCAGGGACGAATCAGTCAAATCGCCCACGCGTACCGCGCAGTCAAAGCCTTCGCTGGCGATATCAATCACACGGTCGCTCAAGTTCAGCGATAAGGTTACGTCCGGGTGCAACTCCCGGAACAGCGGCACCAGCGGCGCCACATGGCGGCGGCCAAATCCAGCGGGTGCGGTCACTCTCAAGTGACCACTCGCTTTGACGCCACCGGCCGACACGCTGGCCTCGGCATTGGCCAAGTCTGACAGGATGCGCTGGCAGTCTTCTAAAAACGCGCTGCCCTCGTGTGTGAGGCTGATACGCCGGGTGCTGCGCACCAGCAGCTTGACACCCAGACGCTCTTCGAGTGCATCAATGCGCCTGCCAATCACGGCGGGTGCAATGCCCTCGGCCTGGGCCGCAGCCGTCAGGCTGCCACGCGCCACGATGGCGCAAAAGGTTTCCAGCGTTTTGAGGCGGTCCATGTGCAAATTATGCCCATGGACTTCACGGTAGAAGTGCTATCTCCGTAGCGCAGGGCCACCGCTCTTGTCAAAGCGCAGGTGCGCGCAAAGAGCGGGTCGCCCCCCGTTTTGAATGGCTGAATGAGAAGTCTCAAACGCCAATGGTGCCGCTGTCCTTGCGGGTCACCACCACGGTAGCCGAGCGAGGCCGCTTGGTGGAACCCGTTTCTGTCTGGCTGGCTGGCCACGCACTGGTTGGGCTGTTCAAACTGCCGTTTTCGCCCGGATGCTGAACGTTGAAGAAAAGCGTCTTTCCATCAGGTGTCACCGCAATGCCAGTAATTTCGCAATCCTTCGGTCCAACAAGGAAGCGGCGCACATTGTCTGCAGTCGCGTTGGCGCCTTTGACGGTGGCGGTGCCACCTGCAGCTGTGGCCGTGCCGCCGTCACCGACTTTGCCCGGTACGGCGGCCAGCATCATGCAGTTCGTCACATCGGTGTACGCACCATCGTCGGTCTGAATCCACAGCAAGCCTCTGGGGTCGAAATAAAGGCCGTCAGGGCTGGAAAAATCGTTGACGGCAGTCAAACCCGACAGGTTCACATTGGACGCCGCGTCGGATTGCGCAGCAAACAGGTAAATATCCCAGGCAAAGCTGGTAGCAGCGACACTGCCGTTGGCTTCGCGCCAGCGGATGATGTGGCCATTTGGGTTGCCTTTTTGCGAGGTCGTGCCCTTCATGTCTTCGTAGTAGCGTGGGTTGGCAGCGTCGGGCTTGAGCTGGCTGCCGGTGGGGGTGGCAGTCGTTGCGACACGGTTGCTGTTGTTGGTGAGGGTCATATACGCTTCGCCATTGAGCGGATTGACGCCACCCCATTCTGGGCGATCCATTTTGGTTGCACCACGGACGTCTGCAGCGATGCGGGCATGCGTGACCACGTCCGCCTGATCAGCGAAGGCATAGCTTGCGTTGCTGGCATCAATCCCATTTTTGCCAAAAGTCAATTCCAGCCACTGGCCTGAGCCATCGGCGTTGAACTTGGCAACATACAGCGTGCCTTCATCAAGGTACTTGGAACCTGCGGTCATGCCGCCGTTGACATCGTTGGCGTCCCACACGGCCTTGGAAACGAACTTGTAGATGTATTCATTGCGCGCATCGTCGCCCATGTACATCACGATGGGTTGGCCCACCACCGCGGGCGCAGGCCAGGCACCTTCGTGGTTAAAGCGGCCCAGCGCTGTGCGCTTGGCCGGGGTAGACGTTGCGTTGAACGGGTCAATTTCGACAACCCAGCCAAACGTGTTGGCGATGTTGCGGTAGTCGTCGGCAGCCGTTGCGCCCGTGACGGATGATGTCCAGCGGACGAACAGATCGGAGGTGCCAGCGGTGTCCCAAAGGTACGGGTTCTTGCGATTTTCTGGCAGGCCATAGCGGTTCAGCCCAACAACCTCTTTGGCCGCACGCTGGGCGTTGTCACCGGCAGCCCGGGCAACGACATTCAGCCAGTTCTCTTCGCACGTGAGGTAAGTGCCCCAAGGGGTGTAGCCATTGGCGCAGTTGTTGTTGGTGCCACGGGTTTTCAGTCCGTCCGTGGAGAACTTGGTTTTTACCAACGCACTGCCTTTGGCCGGGCCGGTAAACGCCATTTCGGTCGCCGAAGTGATCCGTCGGTTAAATCGTGACCCTCGCACCATGCTCATGTCGTTGCCGGTGCCCCGTTTCACTTCTGCCACGCTGACGCCATGGGCGTAGATCTCTTTTTCCACTTCACTCGCAACGCGGGCCGCACCTGCTGTGATACCAGCAGGATGCAGGCCATAGGGCTGCACAACGTATTCATGGTTCACAGCCAACAAACCACGGTCAGAGCGGCCAGCGTCGTACTTGCCGTCTTCGCTTAGACCAAAGAAGTACATGCCGTCATGGCCGTCACCTACTCGCCGGTTGTAGGAATCGGCGGTTTCACTGCCATCGTTTTTCCATGATTCGTCGCCGAATTGCAGTGGGTCGCCCAGTGCATGCAAGATGCTTACCTGGTAGCCATCGGGCACAGTCACCCAATCGCTTAAGTTCTTGGCCACAGCGTTGAACCCCAGCACGAGTGCTTTTGGGTTCTCAGTGGCAGTGCTGTTGCCACCTCCACAGGCTGTAAGCCCCAACCCACCCAACAAGGCGGCGGTCGTCGCGCTGACGCCGCCCTTGAGGGCGCTACGGCGGCTCAGTCTGGCGGCCAGAATGTCGTCCATGTGGGCGCTGGCCGTCGGGTTGACGATTTCGTTGTCATCGTACTGGGATGCGGCGACAGGCGGCGTTGAGCGGGTGATCATCAAAGAAAGCTCCAGGTTGAAAGAGTGAACCTGTGCATTCTTTTGAACGGCTGTGACAGCCGTGTGACGATTTTTTTACCTTGGCACCGTGGCAGCGTAAGCGGGCGTCCTCGTGGCAAAGTGATCTAGCCACGCCACCAGCTTGGGGTGGTTGGCCCGCCAACTGCCAGCAAACCGAAAGTCCATATAACCCAGCGCGCACGCTAAAGTGATTTCGCCAATGTGAGGCAGCCCGTCGCGTGGGGTGCTCAACGTGGCTTCGGCGAAGGCCAAACCACGGTCAATCTTGCCCTGCTGGTGGTCGAGCCACTTTTGTACATGGTGCTCGGGGGGGCGAAAGCGGCCCTCGTACACTTTCAGGATGGACGCGTCCAGCAATCCATCGGCAACCGCCTGCTGGCGCAGTACCCGCATGCGCGCCAGGCCAGCGGCAGGAATCAAAATCCCCCGCCCATCGCGGTCGTTCAGGTATTCGATGATGACGCGGGAGTCAAACACCGGCTCACCGTCTTCCAGAATCAAAGTAGGGATTTTGCCCAGCGGGTTTTGCTCGCGCAGGCTGTCGGTGGCGCTCAAGGTGTCGGCATTGACCACCGTGACTTGCTCGGTCATACCCAGCACGCCCAGGGACATGGAAATCTTGCGGCCAAACGGAGTGGCAGGTGACGAGCGCAGGGTGAGCATTTTTTCTGAGCCTTTGTGGATGAATAAGCAGCTGCCCAATATAGCGGCAAACCCGGCAGTTGATGTCCTCTAAGCGTCACGTTTTGTGCTGGGTAGCAGCTACGATTTGCGCATGATTACGCCTTTGCTTTGCCAAACCCCCATGACCCTAGTCGGCCCCGTTCGCACGCCAGCGCAAATGCTGGCAAACCAGTCTTACGACGGCCACAGCAGCGTTCACGATGAGGCCACGGCTGCCAAATTGGGCCTGGCCGGGGCGCCTATTGAGGGACCAACCCATTTTTCGCAATTCGAACCCCTGGCCGCTGCCCTGTGGGGGGACCGCTGGTTCAGCCATGGCTGCATCAGCGCACACTTTCAAACCATGGTGATCGAAGGCGAACAAGTCCAGGCGCAGTTGACTTTGGACGGCCCCGGTGCTACCCGTGCCCAGATCGACGCACGCAAGGCCGACGGCACACCCGTGCTGACGGGCACCGCTTCCATCGGGCCAGATCACGGCGAAACAGCATTGGCCAGTCGCTTGGCTGCAGCCATTGCCCGTCCGCCAGAGAAACTCTATGTGCTCGACATCCTGAAAGTCGGCCAGAAGGGCTTGGGAGATGAGTCGATCTGCGTGGGGCAGGACGACCACCTGGGTGATCTGTACCCGTTCACGCTGCGGCAAAAATTGCAAACCATCACCGAGCACATCAGCTATCACCAGCAGGACGCCACCACGCCGTGGGGCGGTGCAATCTTCCCGTTTGAGATGATGAGCGTGATCACCAATGCGTTTTCCAAGCAGGCAGGCTTTACCGGGCGACAGCCTGCGCTCGGTCTATTCATCGATTTGGAGGTCAAGATGCTGGGGCAGCCTGTGCGCGTGGGTAAACCGTATCGACTGGAGCGAGAGCTGATGGCCCTGGGAGCCAGCAAACGCACCGAATCCATGTGGACGCGTACCACTCTGTTTGACGGCGCAACTGCTGTGGCCGAGGTGCTGCTGCACCAGGGCGTGTTCAAGGCCTCTTATCCCGGCTACCCGGCAGACGCGGCTTGACTCAGTCCACCGCGATCTTGCGGTCCTTGATCAGCTTGGCCCATTTGACGGTGTCGGCTGCCACCACAGCCGCCATTTGATCCGGCGTACCCCCAGTGGGCGTAGCACCCAGCGTGGCCAGACGTTTTTGTAAATCAGGCTCGGCCAGAGCCTGGTTGAAGGCGGAATTGACCTTGGCGACCACGTCTGCAGAGGTTCCTCTGGGCGCATACAGGCCGAACCAGTTGCTCACATCAAAGCCTTGGAGGCCTTGCTCATTGAGCGTGGGGACATCGGGCAAGAACGGCAGGCGTTCCAAGCTGGTGGCACCCAACACGCGCAGCTTGCCTTCTTTGATGTTGGAGGCGGAGGTGACATAGTTGTCCATCAGCATGTGGACCTGGCCGGACATCATGTCGTTGAATACCAGGCCCGTGCCTCGGTAAGGAATGTGGGTCATGAACACATTGGCCTGTGCCTTGAACAGCTCGCCGCTGAGGTGGCTGTTGGTTCCATTGCCACTGGAGCCGTAGTTGTATTTGCCAGGGTTGGCTTTCAGCAGCGCAATGAACTCAGACAGGTTCTTGACTGGCAAATGATGCGGCACGACCAGCACGCTGCTGGTGCGCGCCACGTAGACGACGGGGGCAAAGTCGCGCTCTACGTTGTAGGGAATTTTGGGGTTGGTGATGGGGCCAATCGAATGCGTGCTGCCGGTGGCAATCAGCAGGGTGTAGCCATCGGGCGGGGCTTTGGCCACTTGGTCAGAGCCAATCGTGCCGCCAGCCCCTGGCCGGTTGTCGATCACGATCTGCTGGCCCAACTTGTCCGATGCCCTCTGGCTGATGGTGCGCGCCAGGATGTCGGTGGCGCCCCCTGCCGGGAAGGGTACGACCAGACGGACTGGTTTGCTGGGGTAGCTTTGCGCGAGCGCCAGGGTGCAAAAGGCAAAGCTCACCAGCGAAATCATTCGGTGAAAGAGTGAGATCTTCATGGCATGTGGTTTCAGTCGTTTCAAATGATCGTAACGCGCATTGCGCGGCATACTTCAGCCATGAAAACAAACATTCCCCAACTGCGCGTGGTGGACTCCATTACCCAGCTCGGTCCCGCTGATGAGGGCTGCTTGGCGGTCAGTGGCTCCCACGGGGGCATCAGCTCGGCCCGCTACGCCTTGGCGGCGCGCCCGTTGTTGAGTGTCTTTAATGACGCAGGTGTGGGCAAGGACGAAGCGGGATTGGCTGCACTGGCATTTCTTCAGTCACACGGCTTGGCGGCCTGTACGGTGGCGCATACCAGTGCGCGCATTGGCGAGGCCAAGAGCACGCTGAAGGATGGGGTGATCAGCCATGTGAACGTGCAGGCTGAACAGATGGGGGTTGCAGTTGGGCAGCCCTGTGCTTTGGTTGCCCAGGGTTTTGCGGGTTGACAGGCATTTGCTGCGTTTTTAGACTGGCGAAAAAAGCGACCTGACGCACAACGACTTCAGAAACCGAGACAAACGATGACTCCTTCACAGATTCAAAACGCATTGATCGTCTGCCTAATAGTTGGCTTCGCCTTCATGGAGTATGTCAGCAGACGCTACAAAAACACGGTCCACGCCACCAGCGAAGACACCAAGCTCGAACTGCTCATGTTTATCAGCTTGTTAGCCATTACGCAACCCCTGGCCATCCTGACCACTGGCAAACTAGGCGCATGGTTTGCCCCCGAACTGAAAGATTCTCTGGCCAGCTTGCCTTGGTGGGCCATGGTGGGCATTTTGCTCATCGGTGATGACATGACGCAATACTGGTGGCATCGGCTGTCACATTCGCCGTTGCTTTGGCCATTGCATCGCGCGCATCACTCGGCGCAGTACATGAGCATCCGCGTTACCTTCCGCAACAATTTCTTTTATTACCTGATGATGCCTGGGCTCTGGATCGGCGGTGCGTTGCTGTACTTGGGTTTTGGCGGCATGGTTTATGCGCTTTACATCGTTTTCAAGCTCTTGGTCATCCTGGGCGCCCATTGCGCTTGGCGCTGGGATGAACCGCTCTACAAAATCCCGGCGCTTAGTCCAGTGATGTGGCTTGTGGAGAGAACCCTTTCCACCCCGGCTACCCACTGGGCTCACCACGCCATCACCAACGAAGACGGCATTGGCAACTACAAAGGCAACTTTGGCAATCTGCTTTTCTTTTGGGACATACTTTTTGGCTCTGCCCACATCACCCAGAAATACCCCGATGACGTTGGCTTGATTGACGATAAGCTGTTTGGACACGAACGTTGGTACCACCAGATGTTTTACCCGCTTGTTCAGTCCAGGCGCGAGCACACAGCCCTGAAATTTGGTGGCGGCGCCTATGCAGAGCCAAAACCAAGCCCTGGCGCTGCAGCCTGATCGCATTGCCAACCAGCAGAGTGATCGGGCGCTAATCGTTTGGGCTGATGCTACGATGCCATTGAAACCGATGCAATAAAGCCTGTGCACCGATCGCGCCCAGCGTAAAGCCTGCCATCAGCAGGCCCAGATTGACCGAACCGTCGTGGGCCATCAGGCCTACGATAAAACCACCCAATGCGCCCAGCAACTGCTGCCCCAAACCGGCCACCGCAGAAGCAGACCCGGCCAGCGTGGGCACCTGCCCTACCGTACCTGCCAGCGCAGGTGGGTTCAGCAGGCCGTGGCCTAAGCCCAGAAGCGTCAGCGGCAGGGCAAAGGCCAGCGGTGTTTTCAGGCCAGCCAGCCCCAGCACGATCATCAGCGTGATACCGCACAGGGCGCTGGCTTGTCCGGCCACCATCAGGTGGCGCTCGCCCAGGGTGTGGATCAACCGGCTGGTGGCGAAGTTGCCCAAGATGTACGACAGCGGCACCGCCATGATGTACCAGCCAATTCGGTCAGGCCCCACGCCGTAGCTGGCCAGCACAATCGGCGCCCCGGCCAGGAAGGTATAGAACGTGGCAGTCGTCAAGCCCAGCAGGGCGGCATACATCAGGAAAGCGGGTTCGCGTGCCAGTCGCGCGTAGGCAGCGCCCATGTGCGCCAGCCAATGTCGGTCAGCATTGTTTGCACCGGCACCCGGGCGAGTCATGGGCAATTGCCGCCAGGTGATGAGCAGCAAGGCCAGTGCGAGCACTCCGATCAGCACAAAGTTGGCGCGCCAGCCCAAGTGCACATGCAGCTGGCCACCAATCAGTGTGGCTGCTGGCGGGCACAGCCCCAGCGTCATGCCGATATACGCCATGACCCGCGTTCGCTGCGGCCCGGCAAACAAGTCCTGAACCATGGAGCGCCCCAGCACCATGCCCGCTGCGCAGCCGCTCCCCTGCAGCACGCGCGCCAAGGTCAACCAGGTCAAGTCGGGGGCCAACGCGGCCAGCCAGGAGCCTACTGCTCCGATGGACAGACCGATCATCAGGATGCCTTTGCGGCCGTAGCGGTCAGACAGTGGGCCGTAAATGAGCTGCGATGCGCCGTAGGCCACCACATAACCACTGAAAGTGAGCTGCACCTGCGCCTGGTCGGCACCGAACAGCTGACCCCATTCCTGCATCGATGGCAGGCAAATCGTCATGGCCAGCAGGCCGAGCGAAATTTGCATCAGCAAAATGACCACCAACCCACGACTGGGCGGCATCGGTTGGGTGCTTGGGGAAAGAGTCGGCGCTGTCAACTGCATGTACTGACCGGATGCGACAAGCAAATGTTCAAAAGCATGCCTCAAGCATACAGGCCCTGGCCTGTGCTCAGCACAGTGCCCAGCCTGAACGCAAGGTTCGTCAACGTTGATCCGTTGGCGCCAGTCCTGTTGCGCCAGTTTTTTGTCTAAATGCCGTGTGATGGCATATCAATATTGAAATCAACGCTATAAATTATATAGCTATCGGAAGCTACCGATTTCATGGTCTGCTCAAGGTTTGAATGGTGGCGTCGTCATAGCCCAGCTCCGACAGCAGTTCGTGGCTGTGCTCGCCCAGACGTGGTGGGTTCAGCCGCACGCCGGGGCGCTGGCCATCCAGCGTCAAGGGCATGAGCACGGCTTGGGCGCTTTGACCATCGGGTAGGGTGATGGGGGCGAGCCCTCCAGTGGCCAAAAGGTGCGGATCGTGTAGCAGGTCTTGCGGGCGGGTGATGGGGGCGAACGGCAGAGCGTGCTTCTCGAAAGTAGCGGCCAATTCCGCAGCGCTGAACGCTACCAACCTGTCGCGCAGGATAGGCATCATCCATTCGCGTGCACGCACCCGGGCGTTGTTGTTGGTCAAGCGTGCGTCGTTCTTTAGATCCGCGAAGCCAAAGGCATCGCAAAAAACAGCCCAGGCCGTGTCGCTGACCACGGCCAGAAAGATCTGCTCATCGCCCTTGACCTTGAACACGTCATACACGGCCCAGGCCGAGATACGTGCGGGCATGGGGGCGGCAGCTTTGCCGGTGACGGCGAACTGCATCATGTGCTGGGCCATCAAAAACACGTTGTTCTCGAAAAGCGCGCTTTGCACTTCCTGGCCCAGCCCGGTCTTGTCGCGATGGGCCAGGGCGGCCATCACGCCAATGGCGCCAAACATGCCGCCCATGATGTCGTTCACACTGGTGCCCGCGCGCAGCGGGTCGCCGGGGCGGCCCGTCATGTAGGCGAGACCGCCCATCATCTGCACCACCTCGTCCAGCGCGGTGCGGTGCTCGTAGGGGCCAGGCAAAAAACCTTTGTGGCTGACGTAGATCAGGCGCGGGTTCAAGGTTTTGAGGCTGGCATAGTCCAGGCCCAGCTTCTTCATGGTGCCGGGCTTGAAGTTCTCGGTGACCACATCGGCCGTGGCGATGAGCTTCAGAACCGCCTCTTTGCCCTCGGGCGTTTCCAGGTCCAGCGCCATGCTCTTCTTGTTGCGGTTGAACATGGGGAAGAAGCCAGCGCCCGAACCAATCAGCTTGCGCGTGGCATCGCCCTGGCGCCCGTGGCCAATGGGCTCTACCTTGATGACTTCTGCGCCCAAATCAGCCAGCACCATGCCGCAGGTGGGGCCCATTACCATGTGGGTGAATTCCACAACGCGAATGTGAGGGGGGGGGGAACCCCCCCCTTTTTTTTTTTTTTGTGGTCCCCCCCCCGGGGGGGGGGGGGGCCCCCCCCCCGGGGGCCCGGGGGGCCTTCGCGCCTTGGGGGGAGCGTGTTTTGTTCAGACATACGCCAACTCCTGCACAAAGCCTTTGGGCAATCCCGACTCTGGCGTCATGCCGTACAGCGGCTCGCCGGGCAGGCCTGCCATCAGCGGCGCGCGCGCGGCGATCAGCTTGTTCAGATCAATCCCGGTTTTGACACCCATGGCTTCAAACATGAAGACCAGGTCTTCGGTGACCACATTGCCGGACGCACCCGGCGCGTAGGGGCAGCCGCCCAGCCCCGCCAGCGACGAATCAAAGGTCCGCACGCCCACGTCATACGCCGCCAGGCAATTGGCCAAGCCCAGTCCCCGCGTGTTGTGCATGTGTGCGGCGCCCGCCTTGTCGCCAATCTCGGCGCGAACCCGGTTGAAGATGCGGCGCACCTGGGCTGGGTTGGCCATGCCGGTGGTGTCCGATAAACCCGATTCATCGGCACCGGCTTCGATGACGGCGCCCGCTAGCCAGACCACATCGTCCTCGGCCACTGCACCCTGGAGGGTGCAGCCGAAGGCGGTGGAGATGCCTGCTTCCATCTTCACATGGGGAGCAATGTCCCGGCGCAGGGCGTCGATGCGGCGCACTTCTTCGACCATCTCTTCGCGCGTCTTGCGCACATTGGCCAGCGAATGCGCGGCGCTGGCGGAAACGGGCAAGGTGATCTTGTGCACGCCCGCCTTCAATGCGGCCTCGGCGCCACGCAGATTCGGCACCAGCGCCATCACCGTCAGGCCAGGTAGCGTGAGAGCGTGGCGCACTACCTCGGTGGCATCTGCCATTTGGGGCAGCAGCTTAGGCGGAACAAAAGAGGCGACTTCAATCTCGCGGATGCCGCTGGCGTACAGGGCGTCGATCCAGGAGAGCTTGGCAGGTGTTGGCATGGTGGCCTTGACCGACTGCAGGCCGTCGCGCGGGCCGACCTCGCTGATCAAGACTTGGGGGTTAGATGACATGGTGAATGGACTCCATACGGCCTGACTGTAGCGCGCGGCGAAGGCAGTTAACCTGCCGCGCCTTGTTACGACGAACAGTTTGTGCCGTCGGCGCTGCAGGCAGCGCTGCGGCTGAGGTAGTTGGTGGGGTAACGCGGGTGACATGTTCTTCGCAGAGCGCTTGAACATAATCCGCGCTCAGTCAACCCCCCTACTGCTCGTCTAAGGAACCTCCATGAACCGCGTCCTCGCCCACACCGGTGCCACGTACCCCATCATCCAGGCGCCCATGGGCTGGATCGCCCGTACCCAGCTGGCCTCTGCCGTGTCCCGCGCGGGGGGCCTGGGCATCATCGAAACCTCGTCCGGCGAGACAGAAAACTGCCAGGCCGAGATCCGGCAGATGGCCGCCCTGGGTTTGCCTTTTGGCGTGAACCTGCCGATCCGGTTCTTGAAGGACGACGCCATGCTGCGCTTTGTGTGTGAGTCGGGCGTCAAGTTTGTGACCACCTCAGCAGGTAGCCCGGCCAAGTTCATCGCACCGCTCAAGAGCGCAGGCATCACGGTCTATCACGCTGTGCCCACGGTGGATGCAGCCATGAAATGCGTGGACGCGGGAATTGACGGCTTGGTCGTAGAAGGCGCTGAGGGCGGTGGCTTCAAGAACCCAGAAGAGGTGTCAACGTTGGTGTTGCTGCAAGCCATCCGCGCGCGAACCAATGTGCCGATGATCGCTGCCGGCGGTATTTGCGACGGACGCGGGATGGCGGCTGCCTTCGCGCTGGGCGCTGAGGCCATTCAAATGGGCACCCGTTTTGTGTGCTGTGCCGAGAGCCCGGTGCACGAGAACTACAAGCAGGCCATCGTTAACGCACGTGAGACGGGCACCTTCATGTTGAACAAAAAGTCCACGCCTTGCATACGCGCGCTCAAGTCTGAGCGCACCACCGCCATCCATGAGGCGGGTGTCATGTCCTTCGACGACATGAAGGGCATTCGCGGTGTCTACTTTGGTGGCGACATGGAGGCCGCCCCCGCTTTGGCTGGGCAAAGCGCCGGTCTGATTGATTCGGTCAAGACAGCCAAACAGATCATTGATGACACGGTGGCCGAGTTTTTTGCGATCAGCCAGCGCATGGGGGCGATGGCGCAGGCCAATAGTTTTTGATAGACAGTGATTGCGTTGGGAGGGTCCATAATTCCTCCACACTTGGCAACGAAAGTGCAGGCTGTCCCAACCCCTAGGAGAGCCTTCATGCTTCGCTTCAAACCCGGATTGACCATCGCACTGGTGGCCGCAGCCTTGCTCGCTGCCTGTGGTGGTGGCAGCGGCGATACCACTGGCACCAGCACAGTTGCCAGCACCACGGCAAGCACCACAACCGAAGCCATCATCGGCACCGACGGCGCTGGCATGGAGATTCCTGCCGCCTTTACCCGGCGCGAGCGCCTGGGCCAGTTGATCTTTACCGACCGTAACCTGTCCGAGCCGCCGGGCACCCCTTGCATGGCCTGCCATGTCAACACGCTCGGTTTTGCGGGTAACCATGGTTCTGGCATTGGGGTGGCGCAGGGCAGCAAGCCCACATCCATTGGCATACGCAATGCCATGACCAATGCCTACAACGGCTTTATTCCCGCCTTTGGCTTTCAATTGGCTGAAGGCGCTGCCGAGGCCATCGGTGGGCACTTTTGGGATGGCCGGGCAGACACCATGGCGCAGCAGGCCCTGGGGCCGTTTTTAAACCCGCTGGAGATGAACAACGCCAGCGCCAAGGCGGTGATGGACAAGATCGCGGCCAGCAGCTATGCCAATCTGTTCCGCCAGGAATTCGGCGCCAATGTGTTCGCCAACCCTGATACCGCCTTTGCCCAGGTCGGTGTGGTGATTGAGGCGCTGGAGCGGTCCAACACCTTTCAATCGTTCAGCTCCAAATACGACGCGGTGCTGCGCAAGCAGGCCAGCTTCACGGCGGCAGAGCAGCGTGGCATGGCGCTGTTTCAAGATCCAGCTCGGGCCAACTGCGCGGGCTGCCATGTGATGAATCCGGCATCGGCCAATCCGCAGGATTCGCTGTTCTCGGAGTTCACCTACTACGCGACGGGCATTCCGCGCAACCGCGCAATTCCTGCCAATGCGGACGCTAACTTTTTTGACCTGGGCTTGTGCGGCCCCGACCGGGCAAAGCCTGTGGTGCCTGTGGGCATGCCCACAGGCACCACTGCAGAACAGTTCTGCGGGATGTTCCGCATGCCCACCCTGCGCAACGTGGCCGAGCGGCCTGCCTATATGCACAACGGCTTCTTCAAAGACTTGAAGGAGGTGGTGCGGTTTTATGCCACCCGCGCCAGCAACCCCGAGCGCTGGTACGGTGCCAGCGGCCAGCCCAACGACCTGCCCGCCGCCTACCAGGCGAACCTGGAAGTGACCAAGCCTCCGTTCAACCGGGCCAGGGGCTCAGCGCCTTTGCTGAGTGATGCAGAGATCAATGACATCGTGGCTTTCCTGCGCACGCTGAGTGATGGTTTTAACCCTGCCGCAGCGCCGCCGACGCCAGCCACCGGACCATAATGGTTTGATGAAATTGCGCATCGTCCACCAGCTGTCGCTGCTCCTGATCGGGGCAGTCCTGCTGTCCATGCTGACCGTGGGCGGTGTGGTGTTCTGGAACCTGCGCAGTGGCTTTGGTGAATACCTGCAAGCCCGGGACGATGCACAGCTAGACCGTTTCGTGCAACTGGTGGAGCGCAAAGCGGCCGCTGACCCGAGCTTTGGCTGGCTGCGCGGATCGCGCCAAGCCATGGAAAGCTTGGGCGACGAGTTTGGTGAGGCAGAGGGCTTTGGTGGCCGACGCGGGCAGCGGCCTCCACCCCATCTACGCCCTGGTGGGCCTCGTCCACCGCCACCGCAGGATTGGGCTGCAGCACAAGGCGGCCCTCATCCCGGCGACCGTCTGCCACCGCCGTTGCGGGAGCCACCCCCACCGCCGGAATCTGGACGTTTTCAAGATCCCGAGCCAGGGAATCGCCCCCCACGTGGGCCTGACGGCATTTTGGGCCGGGTGCAAATTTTTGATCTGGACGGCCAGTGGATCGCCGGACGCGCTCAGCCCCAAAGCCAAAAAACGGTGTCGCGCGCCATCAAAGTAGAAGGCCGTGAAGTGGGCTGGGTACGGCTGACGCGGGAACCGCAGCTACGCGATGTGGATGCGAGCTTTTTGAAGCGCCAATACACCGGCTTGCTGCTGGCCATGGCCGCCACGCTCGCGGTGATGCTGGCCCTGGCTTGGTGGGTAGCAGGCCGTTGGAGCCGCCCCTTGCGCAGCTTGCAGCAGGCCACGCGCCGCATGGCACAAGGCGAGCTGGGTGTACAGGTGCCGCCCCAGGGCGCACGCGAGATCACCGGCTTAATCGACGACGTCAACACCTTGTCCAGCAGCCTGAAAAAACTGGAATCTGCCCGGCGCATGTGGATCGCGCAAATCTCGCACGAGCTGCGCACGCCGCTGGCAGTGCTGCGCGGTGAATTTGAGGCCATTGAAGACGGCGCCCGCCAACCCACGCCAGTGGTGATCGCCAGTCTGCGCGAGGAGGTGATGCAGCTCATTCGCCTGGTGAGCGACCTGCACACCCTGTCGATGGCCGACATGGGGCAGCTGCGCTGCGAATTCACCCATGGTGATGTGGCTTCCGTGGTGCAACGCGTCGCCAGACGCTTTGAAGCGCGGGCGGCACAAAGTGGCCTGACCCTGACGGTGGACCCTGGCCCCGACATGGCCGTGAGCTGGGACTTTGGCCGCGTCGAGCAACTGCTTGGCAATTTGCTGGAGAATGCCCTGCGCTACACCCATGCGCCCGGCCGGGTGGTGATCAGCTGGCGCAAGGCGGGGCCCGGTGCGCGCCTGGTGGTGGAAGACAGCGCCCCCGGCGTGTCAGCGCAAGACCTGGCCCAGTTGTTTGAGCCGTTGTTTCGCGCCGACAGCGCCCGTGCACGGCGGGGCGGTGAGCATGGCAGTGGGCTGGGTTTGTCCATTGCCCAGGCCATCGTCACCGCGCACCAGGGCGGTATCTGGGCCAAGACATCCGATCTGGGTGGTTTGGCCGTTACCGTGGACCTGCCCTTGATGGCGCATTGATCTGAGAGATTTCGCATGACACCCCCCAGCCATATCCTGATTGTGGAAGACGATGCCAAGATCGCCGACATGATGGCCAACTACCTGCACATGCACGGCTACAGCACCGAGATTGCCGATGATGGCCTCAAAGCAATGGCGCGGATGCGTTCAAGCGACGTTGCCCCAGACTTGCTTTTGCTCGATCTGATGCTGCCCGGCCTGGACGGACTGGAAGTCTGCCAACAGGTCCGCACATTTAGCGCGGTGCCCATCATCATGCTGACGGCGCGTGTGGACGAGATTGACCGTTTGCTCGGATTGGAGACCGGCGCAGATGACTACATTTGCAAGCCCTTCAGCCCGCGCGAGGTGGTCGCGCGCATCAAGGCCCATTTGCGCCGTGCGACAGGGCAACTGGTGAGTACACCGCCCGCCAACGGCTGGCAGGTGGATGAACCGGGCATGCGCGTGAGCTTTGCCGGAGCAGCTTTGCCGCTGACGCCCGTGGAATTTCGCTTGTTCAGCTTGCTGCATGCTCACCCAGGGCAGGTATTTGGCCGCGCCCGCCTGTTGGACGCCGCGCATTTGGACGTTCGCGATGTGAGCGACCGAGCCATCGACAGCCACATCAAGAATCTGCGCAAAAAGCTGGATGCAGCCCGACCAGAGGGCTCGGGCATCGTGTCGGTATACGGGGTGGGCTATCGGTATGAGCTTGTGAGCAACCTGGCTCCGTAGCGAAGATCAGTACAAAGTATTCGGAGAACGCATTGGCAACTGAAATCGAACGCAAATTCCTTGTCACTGGCGACGACTGGCGCAGCGCGCCCGGTGTGTTGATCTGGCAGGGCTACCTCAACCGGGACAAGCACCGCACCGTGCGGGTGCGCGTGGCCGGGGGCCAAGCCTTCCTCACCATCAAAGGTGCCACGCAGGGCGCAACCCGTGCCGAGTTTGAATACCCGATCCCGGTCGCCGATGCCACGGCCCTGCGGGCGCTGTGCGATGGCCCCATCATCGAGAAAGTGCGTCGGCGCATTGACTATGCAGGCTTCACCTGGGAGGTGGATGAGTTCTTTGGCGACAACGCAGGTCTGGTGGTTGCAGAGATTGAACTGGGCTCAGAGAACGAAGCCTTTGCAAAACCACCCTGGGTACGGCAGGAGGTGACCGAAGACGCGCGTTACTTCAATTCCAACTTGGCGACGCATCCGTTCAGTGCGTGGTCTGAAACCCAGTAGTGCCAGACCCCGATCACCAGATTTAACGGTGGGTCGCGTACATCCGTCGAACAAACTGCAGCGTCGGCCGGTCAGTCCATTCCTTCATCTTTGCGGCCACCGCTGAGGGGTACACCGCATGGGGGTAGACCGGATGCTCTTTGGGCGCCACCACGGGGGCCCACAAGCTGGCCGCGGTCAAATCCGCGCGCGACCACTGGTCGCCGCAGAGATACGGTCTGCCGTCAGACAGCAGGCCGTCGCACCAGGCCAATTCTTGTTCCACGATTGCCAATGATTCTTGCCCCTGGTGGGGCCCAAGATCCATCAACTTGATCATGATCGGTACAATGCGCGACCACCCTACTGTGACGGCGGCGCGCTGCCACAGCGGCAGGCCTTTGGAGAACAGGGGCCGCACCAGTTCGGGAGAGTTGATCAATGCGTCCGAATAAAAATAGCGGCGCACATGGACACCCAGCACGTCGTCCAGCCGCTTTTCGATGGCACGGACCTGCTCGCTGTCTTTGCCCACTAGGCTTAGAGGGCGTGACGTTGGCTGCGCCTCGCACCAGTCGAGGATCGAATCAGACCCTGCAATCATGCAGTCATGCGTTTGCAGAAACGGCACCGAACCGCGCTTGGCCCCCAGCTTCTTGGCCAAGCGCCGGTGGGTGCCCACCATCACATGGCGGACCTCATGCGCGATGCCAAAGTAGTCCAGCGCCCAGCGGGCCTTTTCGCAGTAATGCGAGATGTTGAAGACGTAGAGGATGGGTTTGTTCATAGAAGGCTATCAAGGCATGATTTCGTGCTTGAAACGAATGTTGGCGCAGTTCGTCAGAATTTGGCGCAGTTGTGGCGCAGTTTATTAAACTGCGCCAGTCGTCCATAAATGTCGCCGCCTGCCCGTTCTACATGGGTAAGGTCAATTTCTCCCATTGACGCAACATGGTTACCTGCCGACGGAGATAGTCTGTTGGCATGGCCTGTGAACCCCACACGGGAACCCTGCCGGCGTATTCGCCGAGAAGCCAGAATTGGCGTACGGCCATAAAGCGCGGAATGGCGATCAAATCTGCCTCAGCCACGGGGCGCACCTTGCAGTATGCCGATATGAAGTGTTGCCACTGCAGCATTGCTTTCTCGCTCATGACGCCATCAGGGGAGCGCGGAATCAGATTCCACGGATAAACCGCCAACTCGTATGACAGGTATCCGGGCCCGGTCTCGTTAAAATCAAAGAAGACGGCATGCTTCTGATCTTGCTCACTGGAATTGATAATGAAGTTGTTGCTGCCGTGAGCATCACCGTGGCAACTACTATGGCTGAGCTCACCTAGCGCCAAAATATCGCTCTGTAGACGCGCCGCCAGTGCTTGATATTGCGGGCGCAATTCTGCTGCATGGTAGGAGCGCACAGCAATCCTTCGAGCGGGCGATTCAGCAGGTAGTCCAAATCCAGCGTGTATGCATTGGCAGGGCCCTGATAGCTTTCTCCACACCTCATGGAGCCTCGCCAGACCTTGGGCAAAGGCCTGAATATCTTCCGCCGATTCACTTGTGAATTCGCCGTCAACATATTCAAAGAGCATGAGCTGACGAGGACCTTCTGGCAGCAGCACCTGCACCGCTGCTTCACCGTTCACAGCGGGCAGGCAGCGAGCAACAGGGCATCCAGCCTGTGCCAAGTGCGCGAGGACTGCGGACTCAAACGCCACGTTAGGTTCGCCCCGTGGTCGGTCAGCGCAAAGTCTTGCTACGACGCGTTGCCCGCTGGCAAAGGTCAGTCTGTACACCTGATTAAAGCTGCGGCGAAGAAATTCGCTCTCGACCACTTCTCCGAGGGCGTAGTGTGATCGAACGATCTGGGCGATGCTGGCAGCAGTTGGCGTGGATTGCGCGATATCGAGTTTCATATGCCCCCTCCATACGTAAAAGGGGTGGGATTATGCGCTGTCTGCATTGCAATCTAAACCAGCTGTCGCCTTCAAACGCCCCACTGAGGCAGGCATACCAGGGGGGGGGGCAGGCGCAGGCCGATTCGCGCGAGCTTATGGTTAGTTTTGCGTTGACGGTTGCATACACTTATAGGTCCTTGCAAATCACCGATGCCGTTCGCGAGCGTGGCCGGAGAATGGCCATCCTGGTGTGTCTGCCGGACTGCACCATCTCAAAAGTGGTAAAGCGGGTGATGCACGCACCCCAGCAGGCGAGAATCCTCACATGCCCAGCCTCGAATTCAAGAAGATTCTTTACCTGACCCAAAGCGCAGAAAAACTCCGTGCCCAGCTCTCAGGCCAACGCCTGACCCTGCAGCAAGCCACCCCACTGCGCGACGACATCTCCACGGACGAGATCACCCCCGTTGCCATCCTCAGCCATTACGACGACAAGCTGGGCGACTACGCTCATGCGGGTTTGCAGCTGAATGGCGAACAGCCCATTGGCGTACGCACCCTGCGCACCAGCGGCTTTGACGTGCTGGTCGCGGGCCGGCGCTACGGCAAGGGGTCGTCGCGAGAGCACAGCCCTGCGGCAGAAAAGCTTGCTGGCGTGCGATTGGTGTTTGCTGAGAGCTTTGAGCGCATCTACCGGCAAAACGCAGACAACATTGGACTCTTTACTTCAACCAACTTTGACCTGCTGGCCAAACTGGAGAGTGGGGAATCACTGACGTTGGAAGAACTGGTGGAAGGGCGGGACGCACTGGCGGCGGCGATCCTGCGCGCTGGGGGCATGCTCAAATTTGGGCAAGCGCAATTACTCTCGACCGCAGTGATGGTGCCAACAGCCGCTCCGCCTGCGCAAACCCTGTTCCAGAAGATCATGGCCAGACACCTGTTGCGTACCCCTGTCACGGCGACGCAGCCCGAGGTGGGTCAAGGCGTGTTTGTGCAGGCCGACTGGCGCTTTATTCACGAGTACTACACCGGCATGGCGGCGCACATGCTGCACGTGGCACTGGGCAAACCACTGGCCCTGCGTGCGCCCGAGCGCATCGTGGTGTTTGAGGACCACACCTCGTACGTGGGCACCAGCCCTGCTCATGTGCGGGGTGGGCTGGTGCCCAACGTGCTGGCCATGTGCCAGGCACAGCGCGACTTTGCTGCGGAATATGGCCTGCGCATGCACCGCATACTGACCGATGACGAGGCGGCGTTGGACGACGGTAGCAACGTGGCCGGTATATCTCACGCCATGATGGCTGAGCATTACGCGCTGCCCGGCCAGGTGGTGGTGGGCACCGATTCGCATACGCCACACAGCGGTGCATTGGGCTGCGTGGCTTTTGGCGTGGGCACCACCGACATGGCCAATGCCTTTGTGACCGGTGCCGTGCGCCTGACCGTGCCAGACTGCCTGCGTGTGGAATTGGTGGGGTCGCTACCCATGGGCATCACCGCCAAAGACATCGTGCTGCACCTGCTCGCCTTGCCCTTTATTCGCGAGGGTGGCGGCGTGGGCAAGGTGTTTGAGTTCACGGGCAGCGCTGTTGCACAGTTGCGCACCGACGAGCGTGCCACGCTGACCAATATGTGTGCCGAACTGGGTGGGCTGACTGGGATCGTTGCACCCGACGCCGAGACGGTGGCCTTTCTGAAAGAGCGACGCGGTGTGGACTTTGTGGTGGAGCCGTGGATGCACAGCGATACAGGCGCGCACTACGCGCACAGCTTGCAAGTAGATTGCTGCCGGTTGTCACCCATGGTGGCATCACCGGGCGACCCGGGGAATGGCATTGAGCTATCAAAATTGAAGCAAACTGTGCCCGTTGATATTGCCTACGGCGGCTCCTGCACTGCTGGAAAGCGCGAAGACTTCGACCATTACCATGCTGTGCTGTCGTGGGCGTTGGCTCAGGGCTTAAGCGTGCCGCCCACCGTCAAGCTGTATCTGCAATATGGCACGACGGCCGTGCGCGACTATTGTCTGGCCAAGGGCTATGCCAAGACCTTTGAGGCGGTGGGCGCGGTCATGCTGCAGCCCTCGTGTGGGGCCTGCGCCAACTGTGGACCGGGCTCGTCCACCAACGCAGATCAAGTGACCGTGAGCGCAATCAACCGCAATTTCCCAGGCCGGTCTGGACCAGGCCAAGTCTGGCTGGCCAGCCCACCCACCGTAATGGCCAGTGCGCTCGCTGGGGAACTGATTTCTTTTGAAGGGCTGAAAGCCCGTGTGAAAGGAAAGAAGGGATGAGCGCTGTGATGCAGGTAGAGGGTTTGAGTTTTTCCTATCCGGGGTGCCCCTTGTTCGCCCAGTGGCGGGCGAGCGTCCCGGCTGGGGTGAGTTGCATTGCAGGCGGTGACGGCGCGGGCAAGACCACGTTGCTACGCTTGCTTGCCGGGGACTTGGCGCTTCAAGGCGGGGATGTGTGCATCAGTCCTCCTGAGGCTGGATCGATCAGCCTGAGCAAGGACCGGGCGAGCTATGTTCGTGAAGTGTTCTGGGTGGACCCGCGCGATCCGGCATTTGACCAGTTACTACCTTCCGAAGTGTTTGACCAGATGGCGCTGCGCTACCCGCTCTTCAATCGCAGGTTGATGGGGCCTTTGATGGAAGGTTTGTTCTTGACCGAGCATGCACACAAGAAACTGTTCATGCTGTCGACCGGGTCCCGACGCAAGGTGCTGCTTGCCGCAGCGTTTGCCAGTGGTGCGACGGTGCTGTTGCTGGACAGCCCATTTGCCGCGCTCGACAAACCCTCGATCCGCGTGGTGAAGGAATGCCTGAACGACTTTGCCGAATTGCCCGACAAGGCCTGCGTGGTGGCTGACTACGAAGCACCCGACGGCATTGCGTTGGCGGCTTCGTTTGATCTGGGCTAAGGCCTTGAGAACTACTGTGCTTCGACGCCCGCTTTTTTGACCAGACCTGCGTATTTGGTGAGCTCACTGCGGAAAAAGCTTGCCGCGACTTCGGGTGTGCTGATGGCAATGGTATTGCCTTGCTTGGCCATGGTCTCTTTCACGTCTGGCGCATTGAAGGCGCTGATGACACCAGCGTTGATGCGTTTCACATCGGCTGCAGGCAGGCCCTTAGGGCCAATCACCGCAAACCAGGCGTCCATCACGTAGCCGGGCAAACCTTGCTCGACAAAGGTGGGGATGTCCGGTGCAGCAGCCGTGCGCTGGGCACCACAAGCACCAATGGCTCGCAGCGCGCCCGACTTGATGTGTGCTTGCACGCTGGGCAGCGCGGCCACGGCAAAGTCCACCTGGCCACCGATCAGGTCGGTGAGCATGGGGCCTACGCCCTTGTAGGGAATGTGGCGTGCAGTTGCACCGGCTTCGTCCAGAAACATTTCTGCTGCCAAATGCAAAATGGTGCCATTCCCACCAGAGGCAAAGTTAAGCGCACCCGGTTTGCTTTTAAGGAAAGCCACAAACTCTTTGCTGTTGGTCGCAACCACTTTGTTGGGATTAACCACCAAAATCATCGGCGTGCTGCCCACCACGGCAATCGGCGTGAAATCGCCCGGCATGTCAAAGGGCAGCGACTTGAGCACGCTAGGGAAGATCACCACATTGTTGGACACCACCGACAGCGTGTGCCCATCAGGTGCCGAGCGGGCCAGCGCCTGCAAGCCCACCACGCCACCTGCGCCAGGTTGGTTCTCCACCACGACCGAGTTACCCAGGGCTTTGCCCAGGGCGTTTTGCGCGCTGCGCGTGATGGCGTCTACGCCAGAGCCTGTGGCATTGGGCAGGATGAATTTGATGGGCTTGTCAGCTTGCGCAAAAGCCAGTGCAGGCAGCGCGGCAAGGGCGAGAACGGTTTGACGGCGGCTGAATGGGGTCTTCATGGGTTTGTCTCCAGGTTTTAAGGATGTGGGGAATTAAGCCACCGTGCCATGTTGGCGCAGGGCATCCATCTCGACAGAACTGTAGCCGAGTGCGCCGAGCAGTTCGGCGCTGTGCTGCCCCAGGGTGGGCGGCTGCAAGCGCACGCCCAGGCGCTGGCCGTCCATGGTGAAAGGGAACAGCGTGGTCTGCGCGGTCTGACCCGCGCGCTCGCCGTCGGGCAGGGTGATGTCGGCCAGGCCTCCGGTGGCCAGCAGGTGTTCGTCGTCAAACAGTTCTTCGGGTTTGCGGATCGGGGCGAATGGCAGCCCGGCCTTTTCAAACTTGGCGGCCAGCTCGGCTGCGGTGTAAGGAGCAAGGCGCTCGCGCAGAATGGGCAATAGGCTGGGTCGCAGGCGAACACGGTCATTGTTGCTGGTGTACTGCGGGTCAGCCTTGAGGTCAGCAAAGCTCAGCAGATCGCAAAACGTGGCCCACTGCGCGTCGCTGACGGCTGCCAAGAAAATCTGCTCATCGTCTTTGACTGTGAACACGTCGTACACGGCCCAAGCAGAGATGCGCTCTGGCATGGGGGCGGCGGCCTGCCCGGTGATGGCGTACTGCATCATGTGCTGGCCCACCAGGAACACATTGTTCTCAAACAAAGCGCTTTGCACCTCCTGGCCTTTGCCGGTGATGCCCCGCTGAATCAGCGCACCCAGTGTGCCAATGGCACCAAACATGCCGCCCATGATGTCGTTCACACTGGTGCCTGCGCGCACCGGGTCACCGGGACGGCCGGTCATGTAGGCCAAGCCGCCCATCATCTGTACGACTTCGTCCAGGGCTGTGCGGTGCTCGTAGGGGCCGGGCAGAAAGCCCTTGTGGCTGACGTAGATCAGACGCTCGTTGACCTGAGACAGCGATGCATAGTCCAGCCCGTATTTCTTCATGGTGCCGGGCTTGAAGTTCTCGGCCACCACGTCGGCGCTCGCCGCCAGTTTGCGGGCGACAGCTGCTCCTTCGGGTTGGTGCAGGTCAATGGCGATGCTCTTTTTGTTGCGGTTAAACATGGGGAAAAAGCCCGCCCCTGCGCCCAGCAAATGGCGGGTGCGGTCGCCATCGATGGGCTCCACCTTGATCACTTCGGCGCCCATGTCGGCCAGCACCATGCCGCAGGTGGGGCCCATCACCATGTGGGTGAATTCAACAACCCGCAGGCCAGCCAGCGGTAACTCCCCCACGCTTTTCGCTTTGCGTACTGCGCTGCTCCCCGAGGGGGCGTTGGCTTGCTTGGGGCGGCCCGGCGCGGCACTCAGACCTTCGAGCGGTTTGGATGTCGGTGTGCTCATGCTGTTTCTTTCATGGTTTTGGGCAAGCCCGCTTGCCAGAGTGTGCCGTGCAAAGCCTCGCCCTCTAACCACGTGGCGACCTGTTGGCGCAAGCCCAGCAGGGCGTTGATGTTCAGGCCCGTGTCGATCTTCATGCTGCGCAGCATGTAGGCCAAGTCTTCGGTACTGACATTGCCGCTGGCACCTGGGGCGTGGGGGCAGCCGCCAATCCCAGCCAGGCAAGCGTCGAAGCGGGTGATACCGCATTGCAGTGCGGCGTAGACATTGGCCAGACCCAAGCCACGCGTGTCATGGAAATGGCCGCACCACAGGCGCTCCCCCACCAGCGCGCGGCCTTTCTCAAACAGGCGCTGTACCTGGGCTGGGTCGCCGTAGCCCACCGTGTCGGCCAGGCTCACGCGATCGCAGCCCGCGTCCAGCAGGGCTTGCATCAGGCGCAGTACCTCGGATTCTTTCACCTCGCCTTGCAGTGTGCAGCCGAAGGCCGTGCCCACGCCACCTTCTAGCAGCATGCTCGATCCTGCCGAGTCACGCGCCGCGCGGATGCGGGCGGCCTCGGCCACCACCTCGTCTGGCGTCTTGCGCAAATTGGCCAAACTGTGGGCATGGCTGGCCGACAAGGGCAAGACCATGCTGTGGGCACCGCTGGCGATGGCCGCTTCGGCCCCGCGCAAATTGGGCACCAACACAGACACCACCAGGCCGGGCAGTTTGAGCGCGTGGGCTATCAGTTCTGCAGTGTCGGCCAGTTGCGGCAACAAGCGCGCGGGCACGAATGAGCCAATCTCGATCTCGCGCAGACCCGCTTCGTAAGCGCCCTGCAACCACGCCAACTTGTGTGCTGTGGGTAAGGTGCGGGCGATGCTTTGCAGGCCATCGCGCAGGCCGACCTCTCGCACGGTGACAACGGTTGGCAGGGGGTTTGTAGGCATGGTATGCGCTGGTTGCTGAATTGAGCTTGAGTTTAGGTTTATCTGATGAGTCAATGGTCTCAATTTTGGAAGCCCTAAACTTCCATATTTGAATATCTAAGAAACTCACCCATGCGAGATCTCGACCTGACCAGCCTGCGCCTGTTTGTCACCGTGAGCGAGACACGCAACATGGCACGCGCAGGCGAACAAGCCCACTTGGCGGGCTCGGCTATCAGCAAGCGCTTGGCGCAACTGGAACACACCGTGGGCACGCCTTTACTGATACGGCGGCGCCACGGAGTGGACCTGACCCCTGCTGGGGAAACCTTGGCCGAACATGCCAGAACCTTGTTGGCGGGGGTTGAGCGAATCAGCCGCGACATGGCGGCTTATGCCAGCGGCGTGCGGGGACAGGTGCGACTTTTGGCCACCAGTTCTGTGATGGCCGAGTCCTTGGCCAACGACGTGGCAGACTTTTTGCGGCAGCCAGCGCACCGTGACATCCGCGTGGACATGGAAGAAGGCGTCAGCCCCGAGGTGGTGCGCCGCGTGCGGGACGGAAGTGCATCGCTGGGGATTTGCTGGGACGCGGCAGATTTTGGTGGTTTGCAAACGCGGAGGTATCGCAGTGACCACTTGGCGGTGGCGGTGCACGCAAAGCATCCATTGGCAGGGCTTGCGCAAGTGTCGTTCGCCCAGACTCTGCCTTATGAGCAAGTCAGCATGCCGATGGCCAGCGCTGTTCAAGTGTTATTGCAACGCGAGGCCGCCCGCGCCCAGCAGGCGCTGGTGTACCGCACCATCGTGTCTAACTTTGACGCGGCACTGCGCGTGGTGGGGTCGGGCATTGCGATTGGCATCGTGCCTTTTGAGGTGGCTCAGCCCTACGCCGCCACGCTGGGATTGAGGGTGATTCCGTTGACGGACACCTGGGCCAGACGCAACTTTGCGATTTGCTTGCGCAGTGAGATGGACCTGTCGGCAGCGGCCAGCTTGCTGCTGGCGCATTTGGCCAGCATCCCCAACGCAGGGTAGCAAAATAGCTTGAAATGCGCGCACTGAATCAATATAGTGTGCACTGATTTCAACTCATTCAGCAGTTTGACATGCTCCGTAACATCACCCTTTCTGCCGACGACCAGCTCATCGCTCGTGCCCGCGCCCGCGCCGACGCAGGCAATACATCGCTGAATGTCGAGTTCCGCAAATGGCTAGAAGGCTTTGCCGCTGAGACCAATGTGGCGGCGGTGGATCGGTTTCGGGGCGTGATGGCGCAGTTTGCGCAGGTGGATGCGGGACGCATGTTTACACGTGACGAGATGAACGAACGCTGATCCTCTTCCACATCTTGCATTGATCTGGCCCCGCATGTATTTTTTGGATACCAACATTTTTGTGTATGGCTTACTTGCCAGCGAGCCATTCAAGAAACAGCGCGCGATTGAGCTGATCGAATCTGCCCTGGGCAGTGGGCAGGGCTGCGTGAGCTATCAGGTGCTTCAAGAATTTGCCAATGTGGCACTCAAAAAATTTGCCCAGCGTTTTGCGCCGCATGAATGTCAGCAGTTCATGGCTGCGGCCATGTACCCCCTGTGCCGCGTTCAATCCAGTACCGAGTTGCTGGAAGCCGCACTGACGTTGAAGGCCAGCACAGCCTACGGTCTGTACGACAGCCTCATCATTGCCAGCGCCCAAGCAGTTGGGTGCGACACCTTGTACACCGAAGATTTGCAGCACCATCAGTTGATTGGAGGCCTGCGTATCGTCAACCCGTTTCTGAACCTGGCCAACATAGCTTGATTTAATTGCAACTGTTTTGGGTGCAAATGAGTTGACCAACTGGAAATTGATCGCCAAAGAGGGTTGCAATACATTACGGGCATGGAATTTCCACATGCAGTCCACATTGACGCTCCTGCACCGAGGGCGGTGCTGTTTGACGCCTACGGCACGCTGTTTGACGTGTACAGCGTGTCTTTGCAAGCTGAGCAGCTGTTCCCCGGTCAAGGGCAAGCGCTCAGCGTGCTGTGGCGCGACAAGCAGATCGAATACACGCGCCTGGTGACCACCTGCAACGACGGAGCCCACTATCAGCCGTTTTGGGATTTGACCCGTGCAGGCCTGCGCTACGCCTGCAAACGGCTCAAACTGGATTTAACCTCGGCTGCCGAGTTGCAGTTGATGAACCAATACCGTCACCTTTCGGCTTTCCCCGAGAACAAAGAGGTATTGCAAGCCCTCAAGGCCAAAGGCATTCAAACGGGCATCTTGAGCAATGGTGACCCCGACATGTTGGGCATCGCCGTCAAGAGCGCGGCGCTGGGTGATTTGCTGGATCATGTGATCAGCGTGGACGTTGTACGAAAATACAAGACTCACGCAGCAGCCTATGCCCTGGGCGAAAAGGCCACAAGCCTGCCCGCCGCTCAGATTTTGTTTGTCAGCAGCAATGCCTGGGACGCGCTGGCCGCCACCTGGTTTGGCTACCGCACCCTGTGGGTGAACCGTTATCAGATGCCCTTTGAAGAATTGGGCACACAGCCAACGCGCACGGGCAGCAGCCTGCGCGATGTGCTTTCGTTTATTTAATCGTTTTTTTGACGACTTTAGTTTTAACTTTGGAGAGAAGCCCCATGACCGCACGTACCCCCGTCCACCAGCTACAGGTGGCCACCGAGTTGTACAACTTCATCGAGCAACAAGTGCTGCCGGGCACAGGCGTGGAAAGCGCGCAGTTCTGGTCTGGCTTCAATGACATCGTGACCGACCTGGCGCCGAAGAACGCAGCCCTCCTGGCTGAACGCGACCGCCTGCAGACCGAGCTGGACGCATGGCACAAGGCCAACCCCGGCCCCATTGCCGGCGCACGCGGCATGAAGGCCTACCGCAAGTTCCTCGAAAAAATTGGTTACCTGGTGCCAGTGCCTGAGAAGGTCAAAGCGACGACCAAGAATGTGGATGCCGAGTTGGCCCTGCAAGCTGGCCCACAACTGGTGGTGCCGATCACCAATGCGCGTTACGCACTGAACGCCGCCAACGCCCGCTGGGGCAGCCTGTATGACGCGCTGTACGGCACGGATGCTATCTCTGAGGCTGATGGCTGCGACAAAGGCCCTGGCTACAACGAGAAGCGCGGCGCCAAGGTCATCGACTACGCGCGTCATGTGCTGGACCGCTGCGTACCGCTCAAGAAGGGTTCACACGTCGACTCCACGGGCTACGCCGTGGTCGACAACCTGCTGGCGGTCACGCTCAAGAACGGCCACACCGTGGGCCTGAAGAACCCCGCGCAGTTCGTTGGCTTCCAGGGCGAAATGTCCGCGCCATCGTCAGTGCTGCTGTCACACCATGGCTTGCACATGGACATCATCATCAATCGCAGCACGCCGATTGGCGCAAGCGACGCAGCTGGTGTGTCTGACTTGGTGCTGGAATCGGCCCTGTCTACCATCCTGGACCTGGAAGACTCCGTGGCCGTGGTCGATGCCGCTGACAAGGTGCTGGCCTACAGCAACTGGCTGGGCATCCTCAAAGGCACGCTGACCGAAGACGTAGCCAAGGGAGGCAAGACGTTCAAACGTGGCCTGAACCCTGATCGCCAGTACACCGGGCCACGCGGTGAAGATGTGGCCCTGCATGGCCGCTCCCTCCTCTTTGTGCGCAACGTTGGCCACCTGATGACCAATCCGGCCATTCTGTGGGGCGCGGAAGGCAAAGAAATCCCCGAAGGAATTCTGGACGCGGTGATCACCACGACGATTGCACTGCATGATCTCAAGGGCAATGGCGCTGTCAACGGCATCCGCAACACGCGCCGTGGCAGCGTCTACATCGTCAAACCCAAAATGCACGGCCCTGCCGAAGTCGCCTTCGCGGGTGAGCTGTTTGGCCGCGTTGAAAAGGTATTGGGTTTGCCTGACAGCACCGTCAAGCTGGGCATCATGGACGAAGAGCGCCGCACCAGTGTCAACCTGAAGGCCTGCATTGCCGCCGCCAAGAGCCGCGTGGCCTTCATCAATACTGGCTTCCTCGACCGTACCGGCGACGAGATGCACACGGCCATGCACGCCGGCGCCATGATGCGCAAGGGCGACATGAAGTCCAGCGCCTGGATCGCCGCCTATGAAAAGAGCAATGTGCTGATTGGCTTGGAATGCGGCCTGCGCGGCAAAGCGCAAATCGGCAAGGGCATGTGGGCCATGCCTGATTTGATGGCTGACATGCTGAAGGCCAAGATCGGCCACCCCAAGGCCGGTGCCAACACCGCCTGGGTGCCCAGCCCCACTGCCGCCACGCTCCACGCGCTGCACTACCACCAGGTGGATGTGTTCGCCGTTCAAAAGCAACTCGAAAAGACCGATGTGGACGCCGAGCGAGAAGCCATCCTGACTGGCCTGCTGACCATCCCCGTGGTCAAGAATCCCAAGTGGAGCGATGCGGACAAACAGCAAGAGCTGGACAACAACGCCCAAGGCATCTTGGGCTATGTGGTGCGTTGGGTAGACCAGGGCGTGGGCTGCTCCAAGGTGCCAGACATTCACAACGTGGGCCTGATGGAAGACCGCGCCACCCTGCGCATCAGCAGCCAGCACATGGCCAACTGGATTCAGCACGGCGTGGTAACGAAGGCGCAGGTCAAGAGCACCTTGAAGCGCATGGCCAAGGTGGTGGACAAGCAAAATGCGGGCGACGCTGCTTACAAGCCCATGGCGGCGAACCTGGAAGGCGCTGCGTTCCAAGCGGCCAGCGATTTGGTGTTCAAGGGTCTGGCCCAGCCCAGCGGCTATACCGAACCGCTGCTGCATGCCTGGCGCTTGAAGGTCAAGGCAGCGTGATAGGTGGTTTGCTATCTAGTTGATAGCTGACTATGTAGATTGATACTGCCGAAAAGGCAGTTTTGAGTGAGAAAACGGCACCTCTGGGTGCCGTTTTTGCTGTTGGAGTTTAAAAAACTGGTTCGATATCCAGAAAAGGATAATGACATCAGCCCTAAATCATTGAAAACAAACAAAATTAGTCGATTTTTGATTTCATTATCTTCAGTCAAAAATAATGAAATACCCGAACTGGGTAGCTCAAAATGCCTCCACCTGCCGACCCTCTTGCCGCCAGCGGCCAACCTGCGCTGCCAGCGAACCGCCAGGGCTGACATGGGCCACCACAATGCTTTGGGCAAACTCCGCTACCAGCTCATTGCGCTCCGTGGCAAGCCGCTGCGTCAATCGGGCTGCCATACCTACGCTGCTAACCACTGCCATCTGCCCCTTTGCTAGCGGCGCCGCCCATTCAGGTGGCAGTTTGGCTCCTGCTACCGGGCGGGCCAGCACCGCCACTGCTGGGCTACCAGCAGCCATTAAAACTTTTAATACCGACTGCTCCAGCGGCGAATGGAAGCCGCTTATTACAGCCCGTTTGGCGCTGGCCTGCTGCAAAGCCCAGTCCATTGCCGCACGAATAGCGCTGCCGGGGCATTGGCGCGACGCAAAGAATGCGGTCAACTCCAAGTCCAACAACTCCCGCGCCCCGCAGCCAGTCAGTACAGGTGGCCCATCCCACTGCCAAAGCGTTGCAGCCAAGGGTTTTCCCTTAATCAATCCATTTTTGGATAATGACGGCACCCGCAACCCTTTGATTTACATAGGTTTTTCTTCATTGCCGTTTTCATTATCCAAGCCAAAAGATAATGAACGCGTCAAATCCATCTGGTCAACAAGCTCCGGCTTGGTGTAACTGGCCTGTTGGCGTGAAGCAGCCGGCAAAGCCACCAGCACACCCTGCGTTACCCACTGCTTGAGCTGCTTGGAGGCAGTTAGCGTTTCCATGCCAGAAATCTCGCGCAGCTTGCCATTGGCAATGGGGCCATTGCGGTCAATCCAGTCGCTCACCTGCACCCACAGCGGTTGGCGCTCTTCGTTCAGCAAGGTCACCACCAAGGTCGGCACTGCTGCCTCCAGTTGCTCGCGGTACAGCGGCTCGTAGAGGCTGGCCTGCGCCATCTGCGCAAACATCATGGGCACACCTTCGCCCGCATCCACATTGGGCGGGTTCGGAAATTCGCGCAGGTTACGCGCCAGCAGGCTGTTGCGCGGCATGGAGCGCGCTTTGTCGATGGTGGCGGGCGTCAAGTTGCCGGGCAAGCGCCCTGGGCTTTCCACTTCCACCCGGTCATCAAAAATCCGAATGTGAATGTCGCGGTTCAGGCGATAGTCGCGGTGCACCACCGCATTGGTAATGGCTTCTTTGATCACCCGCTCCGGGAAGCGGTAGCCCGTCTTGAAACCCGAGCCCTCCATCGTCAGCCCCACGGCCAAACGCTCCAGCACATAGGCTTGCGCCTTGGCAATTTGCTCCACCGCCGGGCCTGTAATGGTTTTGGGTGGCAGCAACAAATTGGGCACCTCGCCACGCAGCACCGCCTTGCCCTTGTAGTGGAACACGCGAATATCTGCCCGCATACCCTGCCCGGCTAACAACGCGCCCGGCTCGTCTGCAAACAGCAGCAGCGCAGCCAGCAAGGGCTGCACCGCACCGTCCACCGGCACCGCCAGTCCCAGCCGTGGCAAGCGCACCGCCAAGTCCGTATCGGCCAAGCCACGGTTGTTGCAGTAGCTGCGCCAGGCATCGGTGTTCTGCAAATCCAGCGCCACAGGCATGGGCAAGATCGTGGACAAGCAAAACGCAGGCGACGCGGCTTACACGCCAATGGCTGCGAATTTGGAAGGCGCTGCGTTCCAGGCTGCAAGCGATCTGGTGTTCAAGGGCTTGGCGCAACCCAGCGGCTATACCGAGCCACTGCTGCACGCTTGGCGCTTGAAGGTAAAGGCGGCTTGATAGGTAGGTTGCTATTCTGTTGATAGCTGACTATGTAAATTGGTATTGCCGAAAAGGCAGTTTTTATTAAGATAACGGCACCTTTTGGTGCCGTTTTTCTATTGGGTCTTCAACGGCCCTTGTCCCAAAGTTGCAAGTATTCTGTTTTTCAATCGGCTTCTTGCCTCTGGCAACTCTTCGGGTGTCCAAAAGATGCAGTTGTATTGGCGAACGTCAAAGTGCAGGGCATCGCCTTCGCGGCACATGAAGATCACCGGCAACCCGAGTCCGTGTGCAAAGCCCGCCTCGTAATAGACGCCGCCGCGCGATCCTGTGAAGTCAGAAACGACAAACTTTGACGCCCTAATGGAGGCCATGATTTCATCGTCGATCTTTCCGTTGTGCTCTTTGCCGTCGATTCGAAGAGGTTCGTAGCCGCTTTCTCTGATGGCTGGTTCAATGACGTCAGACCAAAGTTGTAGGACTTCTGGGCTGAACCACATGGCGCAAAAGCCGATAGTCGCTTGAGAGTCAGGCGCGGCCTCAAGGCGAACCAAGGCATTGGGTGCTAGGTGAAACTTCTGTCCGATGGATGAGATCCATCCAAAGTGGTGCTTCAATATTTGATGGAAGAGATAGTCTTCCTCCGCAAGGTCTCGACACCATCCTATTGCCTTTAGTGGGGATGCGACCAATTTGCCGGAATCCTGTGGTGAATTCTGCACCCACCATTCGCCAAACTGGAAGTCGCGTCCCATTGGAAACCTATGTGAGAGGTACCGTAGCATTCGTAGAGCGCACTGCTCGATGCTTGGAGGCCGAGAGTTCTCCGCAAATTCCAATGTCTGAGCGTCCAAGATGCCATCTTGCAGATGCTGCCGAACCCATGCCGAAACTAGCCATTGATCAAATATTCTTTGAGCATTCACTTTTGTTTCGTATTCAATCTTGAAGGACCCACATTGAGGGCAACGTACCTGGTACTTGTCGTCGCTGCCGGGTTGAACCGAGGCGTGCTCTGTTTGGCAAATCGGGCAAGTCATATCAAGCCGCCTTCAGCAGAAAATCCACGTGGACCGCGTCATATGGGAACTCGATCTTGCCGTCGGCAGTCTTCTCCAGCACACCGCACGCCAGCAAAGCCTGCACGTCACCATGCACTGCCTTCACATCCCGTCCCACGCGTCTTGCCGCCTCACGGATAGTGACAGGGCCAGCGCCGCCTAATTTTTGAATCAGTTCAAAGCGCTTCCCGCCCAGGGTTCGCATGAGGGAAGCAGGGGACGAAAAGCTATAGCGCGGCGTGCTGGCAGTTCCTGTTTCCATGGCACGAACAGCGTCAGAGAGCGCATCAGAAAGGCTGGCTACATCAATGGTCAAGGTGTTCATGTCGGTACCTTTCAATGTCTTGGAAGAAATCAGCCGCGAGTGTGCGTGGGCTGCTGAAGGCGTAAACGGTTTCAGCGCCAAGGCAATGGCGATGGTCGCCTTTGCCTGCTTCGTTGTCGTAGCGCAGCACGCACTCGCCTTGGGCTACATAGGCGAGGCGGTACTTGAAAAGATGCGTACTGCCCTTCAACGCCTGTGGGAGTTGCCAGATCACCAGTTCAGCAAATGCGGCATCCCCCATTTCGACCCGCTGGCGAACCAGTAATTTAGCTTTCATGTTGGATATTTTGACAACAATTTCTTGTGTTGTCAAAATATCCAACAACGAGCCACTCAAACTGGGTACTCATCGCATGAGTTGGCCAGCGTACTGTAACCAATGAGATTCTCAATCTGGCTCGGAGCGCCGTATGCTTGAGTCAACACTTCAGGAGACACCATGCAGCGCCGCTCTCTCTGCCAGGCCAGTCTGGCCGCTACCGCACTCTTCGCCACAGGCGTTCGAGCGGCGGATCCTTTTCCGGCCAAGCCCATTCGGGTGATCGTGCCGTACGCCGCAGGTGGGGGTCCGGATTTACAGGTGCGACAGATTGCGCCGAAGTTTGGCGAAGCTCTCGGGCAGGCCATCGTGGTCGAGAACAAGGTGGGGGCGGCGGGTGTGCTGGCGGCGCAATACGTGGCGCAGGCTGCACCTGATGGCTACACGCTGCTGATGGGGTCGAACACGCATTTGATCCAGAAGATCATGCAGCCTGATCTGAGGTTCGATCCTTTGAATGACTTTGTTCCGGTTAGCAACATGGGCGCCTCACCTACGGTGATGGTGGTGCGCGCCGACAGCCCCTACAAAACGGTGGAGGATGTCATTGCGGCGGCCAAGGCCAACCCGGGCAAGATGAACTACTGCTCGGGAGGCATAGGTACCTCGGCGCATCTGGCGGGGGCCACCCTGGTGTCGCTGGCAGGACTCAAAGCCACACACATTCCTTTGAAGGGCTCGGTGGAGATCACGGCTTCACTGCTGCGCGGGGACACCGACTTTGCTTTCCCGGTCGCTGGGACCGGTGTGCCCCAAGTCAAAGGTGGCAAGCTGCGCGCCCTGGCGGTGACCAGCGCCGCGCGGTTGAAGGAGTTGCCGGACGTGCCCACGCTCTTTGAGGTCATGCGCAATGAGCTGACAGTTCAGGAGTCGTGGTTTGGTTTTTGGGCACCAGCCCGCACACCTGTCGATGTTGTCAACAAAATCCATGCTGCTGCAAACAAGGTTCTGATGGACCCGGCTTTGCGCGCCCTGTTTGAAAGCTCGGGCAGCACGGCGGCGGTGACGGAGAGTGCGCAGGCCTTTGCGGCCTTTGTTCGCACCGAAAACCGCAAGTGGGCTGAGATTGTTCGCCTGACCGGCGTCACCGCCTGAGGCTCCAGCATGAGCAAACCATTGGATGGCGTGCGTGTGTTGGACATGTCGCATGTGATCGCCGGGCCACTGGCCTCGTTTTACCTGGCGCAGATGGGCGCAGAGGTCATCAAGATCGAGCCACCTTCGGGTGGTGAGGTCATGCGAGCCAGCAAATCGCCCGCCGACGGGGACACGCCAGCGGGTTTTGTTGCGTTGAATGCCGGCAAACGTTCGCTGGCAATGGACATCCGCAGCCCAGAGGGTGCTGACCTGGTTCGCCAACTGGCGGCCACGGTGGACGTTTTCATCGAAAACTTTCGCCCAGGTGTGGTGGCCAAGTATGGGCTGGATTTTGAATCGATCAAAGCGATCAAGCCAGACATCGTCTATTGCTCCATCTCTGGCTATGGTCAACAGGGGGAGTGGTCGGGTCGGGGCGCCTACGACCATGTGGTGCAGGCGCTGACCGGCATGATGATGATGTCTGGGGAGCGGCCGGACGACCCACCATTGAAGGTGGGCTTTCCCGTGATTGACGTGGCGGTAGGCATGCTGGGTGCACTGGCCATCACATCCGCCTTGCATCGGCGCAACAAGGATGGCGTGGGTCAACTCATTGACGCCTCGATGGTGCAGGCCTCGCTGATGCTGATGTACCCGAACGCCAGCAGCTTCATGAGCACGGGTGTGGAGCCCCAACGCGTGGGCAACCGCGGCTATACCGGCAGCCCCACGGCTGACACCTACCGCTGTGTTGATGGTTGGCTGGCCACTGCCGCCAATACGCCAGCGCAGTTTCGCAAATTTGTTGGCGTTCTGGGGCTTGATGCGCTGTGCAACGATGCCCGGGCGCTCGACCTGGATTTGTTCAACTCACCATCAGGCGGCTTTGTGGTGGCGCGTGATCTGGAGTACCTGAGAGCCAGTTTCCGGGAAGCATTTGCCAGCCGCAGCGCAGCAGACATGGAGGCGCAACTCAACGCGGTAGGTGTTCCAGCGGCACGTGCGAACCTTGGGCGAGTTTTTGCGCGAAACCGATGGCACCGGTCACGTGAAGCTGCCAGATTTCCGCTACGACCAGGGAGGTCGACCGGTGCGCACCGCAGGTTTGGGGTTTGATGCCGCGCAGGACGGTGGACCGAGCGTAACCGGCGCTGAAACACTGGGCCAAAGCACCCGTGAGGTGCTGGCGTACCTGGGCGTGTCGCCAGAGTTGATGGATCGGTTGGCCAAAGCGGGGGTGCTAAAGGGTGACTGAAAAGTGAGAATGAGGGTGTGACGGCGGCCCTTTGAACCTGTCAAAAAGAGCCGCCACACAATGGCTTCACAATGGCAGGAATGAAGATGTCAACTGATCCGCTTGCCGATTCGAAACTCGCTCCACTGTTGCCTGCTGATGATGCGCAGCGCGTCAGTCTGCACAACGAAGTGCATGCCCGGCCGTCGGCACGCATACGGCTGCCAGCGCTGATTGTTTATGTAGCGGTTCTGAATGAGGGTGTCACACGCGAGCAGGAATGTGAACAACTGCGACGCTTGCCGGGGCAAGAAGGTTTGACGCCTCAAGACTTGGCCAACAACTTTTTGCGATTGCGGTTCACGAGCTATACCGTCAAATGGGAGCGTCACACGGAATTCACGCGGTATTCCATCGTGCAGCCACTGCCTGCCAACGTGAACCTGGGGGACTTGACGCCACAATTATTGATCGACCCCGTCGTCCCACCTGAATGGTTGCGCCAGATTCCCGGCCGCACGGTGGCAGCGATTCAGTTGGCTGTGCTGGAGGGCAATCTGAACGACGGTGATTCGCTGCTGGCGAGGGCGCGCAACTGGTTTGACGGACGCTCTGTCGTGGCATCTCAAATGGGTAATGGGCATTCCTGGGCTGTTACGCAGTTCTATATTTGTGCGGATGGCTACGAGCGCATGCTGGTGATCACCCCGCCAGACACGACCGAGACCCGCGTGGGCCGTGTAACGCAGCGTCTGCTTGAACTGGAAACCTACCGCTTGATGGCGTTGCGCGGCTTGCCGGTGGCAAAACAGCTGGGGCCCATGCTGAGTGAAGCTGAAGCTGCCTTGTCTGAGATCACGGGCAGGATGGAGCGCAAGGCCACCACCGACGCCGAGTTGCTGGACACCTTGGTGGCATTGGCTGCCAGGGTTGAGCGCGAAACCTCGGAGCATATGTACCGGTTTTTCTGCCACCTCGGCCTACCACGCGCTGGTGACGCAACGCATTGCTGAATTGCGCGAAAAGGCAATTCCTGGCACGCAAACCATAGGCGAGTTCATGCAGCGACGCCTGTCACCTGCCATGAGCACGGTCGCGGCCACCTCGCAACGCCTGGCCTCTTTGTCCGAGCGAATTTCCCGCACCAGCGCTTTGCTGCGCACCCGCGTAGACATCGCCACCGAGGCGCAGAACCAGCAGTTGCTGGAAAAACTCACCAAGGGGCAGGAACTGCAGCTAAGACTGCAAAGCACTGTTGAAGGCTTGTCGATTGCAGCGATCTCGTATTACGTGGTCAGCCTCTTGCTTTACGGTGCCAAGGCGCTTAAGGCCTACGGATGGCCCATCAATCCTGAGCTGGCAGCCGGTGCACTGGTGCCTGTGGTTTTGTGGGCTGTGTGGCAAACCACGCGTCGAGTGCACGCCAGCTTGCATAGCCAAAATACACATTAAAGAACACTTGGCAGATACAATATCGCTATATACAGATTGATGGAAGTGCCCTCATCCATGACATCCTCAACCACTTCAGTGCGGCACATCTGGATAGTTTTACCGTTTCTTTTTTTGTGCGCTTTTCCAGCCTTTGCTGCTGACAGCGTAGTGCCAGGAAGCAGCATGCCATGGTGGTTTTGGCCGTTGGCGCTGTTCATCACCTGCTTTCTGATTGGTATCGTCGCAGTCCCTGCAGGCATTGGCGGGGGAACGCTGTTTGTGCCCATCATCGGTGGGTTCTTCCCGTTTCATTTGGATTTCGTGCGAGGAGCGGGTTTGCTGGTGGCTCTGGCAAGCGCCTTGGCCGCGGGTCCCATGTTGCTGCGGGGCGGCCTGTCCAGCCTGCGTTTGGCTTTGCCCCTTGCCCTGCTTGCGTGCATGAGTTCCATTGCAGGGGCGCTGCTGGGCTTAGCCCTGCCCGCTGCTGTCATCCAAACGGCATTGGGCGCCATTGTTCTGGGGATCGTTGCACTCATGCTCATGGCAAAGAAGTCTGAGTTTCCGGATGTACAAAAAGCCGATCGGCTTTCGTCAATTCTGGGAATTCACGGCGTTTTCATTGACGGTGCATCGGGTCGCTCCATCGACTGGAAAGTACACAGGACACCCGTAGGCTTGGTGCTGTTCGTGGCCATCGGCATCATGGCTGGCATGTTTGGTATAGGCGCAGGATGGGCGAATGTACCTGCACTCAACCTTCTGATGGGTGCTCCGCTCAAGGTGGCTGCAGGAACCTCTGGCTTGGTGTTGTCCTTGGTAGACTCTGCGGCTGCCTGGGTCTATATCAACCGAGGTGCGGTGCTGCCGATGGTTGCAGTCCCGTCTGTGGTTGGCATGATGCTGGGGGCCCGCATTGGCGCGAGCTTGCTCAACGTTCTGAAAGGCTCGGTCATCCGGAAAATGGTCATCACGCTGCTGCTCTTTGCGGGCATTCGTGCCTTGCTCAAAGGCTTGGGTGTTTGGATTTGAGAAAGACGGGTATGTCCAGAGAAACTTCCACAGAACCTGACAGCGCTGCACTGCGACAGACTGAGGCGTTGCGGTACGCGTTGCTGCTTGACTGGGGAACTCGGCTGGGCGTCATTGCCTTGTTCCTGAGTTTTTCGTGCTATGTGCTTGGCTTGTTAACCCCACATGTTCCTTTGGATCAATTGCCCAGCCTGTGGGGGCTTCCGGCAAAAACTTATCTGGAGCGCACTGGAACGCCTACGGGATGGGGATGGGTGTCGCTGATGGGCACTGGCGATATGTCGAACCTCATTGGTGTTGCACTTCTTGCCGCTTGTTCGGTCCCCCCTTTGCTAGGGCTTATCCCGTTGTACATGCAACGTAAGGACTATCTTTACGCTGCTTTGTGTTCATTGATTGTCTTGGTGCTGGCGTTGGCTGCATCCGGCGTTTTAACGGCAGGGCACTGAGTGTTGCAAATCTTTCATTCACTGCTGCTAGCCACCGAGCATGGCGAATTTGACACGGGCGCCGAGCGCATAGCGTTTGCCTTGGCCAGGAATTGCAAGCGCCCTTTAGCGGTCGTTTTACCTCTGGTCAGCAACCCCGAGTACGAGGCCTTGGTGCCCCAGATTGCGGCCAAAGCAGAGCAGGCTGCGGCAAGCAAAATTCAAGAACTGCAAGGGCAGGCACGGTCTGCAGGCCTCACCCTGAATGTGCGCGTACGGCGCGGCGAAGAGCCTTACCAGGAAATACTGGAGGAGGCCAAAAGCCAGCAGAGCAGCGTGATTGTCATTCGCCGACGTGGAAAGCGGGGCTTTCTTGCCAATTTGCTGATTGGTGAAATGGTCAGCAAAGTCGTTGCGCATTCTCCCTGCCACGTCTTGATTGCACCACGGCAAGCGGTGATGTGGTCACGGCACATTCTGGTTGCAGCGCAGCCCAATGAACATGGTCAAGAAATAGTCCGTGCCGCAGCGAGTGTTGCGCAAAGTTGCAACTCTACTCTGGTGGTGGTGACCGTCGTTCCTGCGCAAGCCTTGCGCGGCAATGCTGAAGAATTCATGGCAAATACCCTGCGTGAAATACAGCAAGAAGGGCTCAGCGTACGAGGTGAAATCCGCGTTGGACATGCCTATTCGGAAATACTCGCCTGTCGCGAATCTACGGATGCTGATTTGATTGTGGTCGGCAAATCCAACCACCAAATCGGGCGTGCTCACATTGGCAGTGTGGCCCAGAAAATCATGGGGCTGGCAGAGTTTCCGGTTCTGGTGCTTCGCTTTTAGGGTCATGAAGACCGTTGAGACACCGTTTGCGCCCGATCAATGCCCCTTGTGCGGCAGGCTGAACGCATGTGCCATGGAACTTGAAAAGGCAAGCGGTGAAGCACAGCCCCCTTGCTGGTGCGTGAACATGGGCTTCACACCAGCGCTACTGGCCACAGTACCGCCAGATGCGCAAGGCAAGGCCTGCATATGTGCGGACTGCGCGCACAAAGCTCAGGCCTTGAACGCCAAGGCCTTTTCGTAAAGCAGGTTTTTGGATTCGCCGCTGATCTCGGCCGCCAGCTTAACCGCGGTTTTAAGTGGCAGTTCGGTCATCAGCAGCTTAAGCACCCGTTCGCCGTCGCCGCTGGATGCCTGGGCAGGCGCGGGATGGATCACCACCACAAATTCACCGCGTGCGTGCTGGGGGTCAGCCGCCAGCCAGGTAGATGCTTCGCTGGCGGGTAGCGTGTGAATTTGCTCAAACTGCTTGGTCAGCTCGCGCGCCAGGCTGATTCGGCGGCTGCCGAGGACGGCCAAATCCTTGGCCAGCGCCTCGATGCGATGCGGTGCCTCCAGCAGCACTACGCTGCGTGGCTCGTCTTGAAAAGCGGCAATGGCAGCTTGCCGCATGCCTGCCTTGGGCGACAGAAAACCCGCGAATAAAAACCCCGAGGCCTCATCGAGGGGCGCTACCGCACCGCAAGCGCTCAGGGCCGTGATGATGCTGCTTGCCCCCGGCAGCGGCAGCACGCGCAAGTTGGCCGCGATCACGGTGGCGGCCAGCCGGGCTCCGGGGTCGCTGATGGCAGGGGTGCCCGCATCGCTGACATAGGCGACGCGTTCACCCGCTTGGAGGCGTTGCACGACTTGTTGGGCTGCCTCGGCTTCGTTGTGCTGGTGAACGGCCAGGGTTTGTGCACCGCTTTTGCTGATGCCATAGGCGCGCAGCAGGGCCTGCGTGTGGCGGGTGTCTTCACAGGCCACCGTGTCAGCCAGTTGCAGCACGTGCAGAGCGCGAAGACTGATGTCGGCCAGGTTGCCAATGGGCGTGGCCACCATGTACAGCGCACCTTGCGGATAATGCTGCTGGGCGGCTGCTTCGCGGGCTGCGTCCAAGGCTTTGGCAAATGAGGCGCTCAATCGTGTTCCTAGAAAATAAGTCAGTCACCTCCAAACAACGGGGAGACGCTGCGGAGGATGCAGCCCTGGCGCACTTGCGTGCGGCAGGGCTGGCGTTGGTGCAGCGCAATTATCGGACGCCGGGGCGTGGGGGTGGGGAAATTGACCTCATCATGCAGGACCGCGATGGCACGCTGGTATTTGTTGAGGTCCGCAAACGTGCGAGTATCCGCTTTGGTGGTGCTGCAGCGAGCATTGGGTTGATCAAGCAAAGACGCCTTATTTTTGCGGCCAGGTTTTATCTGATGCGACTGAACAGAGTGCCACCTTGCCGCTTTGACGTCATCTGCGTGGAACCAACAGGCGTTGAATGGCTCAAAGCAGCTTTCGACGCCGCTTGACATCAGTCCGTTGGCCCTCAGATAGCCTTGATTGCCCCAGGTATCATCCTTGCCCATGCTAGAACAACGCATCCAGCAGCACTTCATTGACAGTGCTGACCTCAAATACCAGTCGGCAGAGCCGCTGAGCAAACCCATTGCCGCTGCCGTGCAGGCCATTTTGGCCAGTGTGACCAGCGGAGGCAAGGTGTTGACATGCGGCAATGGCGGCTCAGCCGCCGATGCACAGCACTTTGCCGCAGAGTTTGTCGGCCGCTTTGAGCGGGAGCGGCCAGAGCTTGGCGCCATTGCGCTGACAACCGACTCCTCCATCCTGACCGCCATCGGCAACGACTACGGCTACAACGCGATCTTTGCCAAGCAGGTCAGGGCGCTTGGAGCGCCGGGCGACGTGCTGCTGGCGATCTCCAGCAGCGGCAATTCACCCAATGTGCTGGCCGCCATTGTTGCCGCCCATGAGCGAGAAATGACCGTGATTGCCCTGACAGGTAGGGGCGGCGGCCAGATGGGCCGTGCGCTGCGCGAAACCGATGTGCATGTCTGTGTGCCGCACGAGCGCACGGCACGCATCCAGGAGGTGCATATCCTGGCGATTCATTGCATTTGCGATGGGGTAGATACCCAATTACTTGGTGAACAGGACGTACCGACATGACGACAAACCTCAAATCACTGGCACGCCCGATAGCGGTTGTGCTGGCAACTTCTGGCCTTGCATTGGCACTCGGTGGATGTGCCCCTCTGTTGCTGGGTGGCGCCATGGTGGGTGGTGGCATGGTGGCCACTGACCGTCGCACGTCCGGCGCACAACTGGAGGATGAAGGGATTGAGCTGCGCAGCAACTCGCGCTTGAGTGGCAAGGGCCATATCAATGTGACGAGCTACAACCGTCAGGTGTTGCTGACAGGTGAGGTTGCTTCCGAGCTGGATAAGAAACAGGCTGAAGACATTGTGCGCAAGGTCGAAAACGTGCGGACTGTTGTCAACGAACTCTCTCTGGCAGGGGTGTCTTCGCTGTCTCAGCGTTCGTCAGATGCCCTGGTCACAGCCAGGGTGAAAGCGGCACTGGTAGACGCACAGGATATTTCGTCCAATGGTTTCAAGATCGTGACTGAGCGTGGCGTGGTTTACATGATGGGGCGCGTGACCCAGGGTGAGGCCAGGCGCGCGACCGAACTCATCCGTGGCATCAGCGGGGTCCAGCGCGTGGTTCGCGTTCTGGAGCTGATCACGGACGAAGAGCTTAAGTCCATGCTGCCAGCACCGGCGCCTGCAATGGTCGAACCCAAACCCGCAGGCTGATCTGGCTCAACGCAGCCGCTTGATCAGCGACGAGGTATCCCAGCGGTTGCCGCCAATCTTCTGCACGTCCGCATAAAACTGATCAACAAGGGCTGTCACAGGCAGGCGTGACCCATTGGTGTTGGCTTCGTCCAGCACCAAACCGAGGTCCTTGCGCATCCAGTCCACCGCAAAACCAAAATCAAACTTGTCGGCTACCATGGTTTTGCCACGGTTGTCCAGCTGCCAGCTTTGCGCGGCGCCTTTGCCAATCACGTCCAGTACCTGGTTCATGTCCAGGCCAGCGTTTTGACCAAAGGCCACCGCTTCAGACAGGCCTTGGACCAAACCGGCGATACAGATCTGGTTCACCATCTTGGCCAGTTGACCCGCGCCGCTGTCACCCAGTAGCGTAAAGGCGCGTGAGAAGGCCATGGCGACAGGCCTCACCAGTTCAAACTCAGCTGCATCCCCGCCGCACATCACGGTCAACATGCCGTTTTGCGCGCCAGCTTGTCCACCGGACACTGGGGCATCAATGAAATGAAGGCCACGCGATTTGGCCACGGCATACAGCTCGCGCGCGATCTTGGCAGATGCGGTGGTGTGGTCGACAAAAATGGTCCCAGGCTTCATGCCATCGAACGCACCATCGTCCACGCGTTTGCCATCTGCGCCCAGCTTGCCCAGCACCACATCGCGCAAATCGTCGTCGTTGCCGACACAGCAGAACACGACATCCGCATTGGCCACGGTAGACCGTGGTGTTTTTGCATGCTTTAAGGGGTTTCCGCCAGCAAATTCGTCACACCACGATATTGATTTAGTAGCTGTTCGGTTGTAGACGGTGACGTCGTGTCCGGCACGTGCCAAGTGTCCGGCCATTGGAAAGCCCATCACGCCCAGGCCCAAAAAGGCGACGCGGGCAACGGGAGAGGGTTCGTAGGATTTATTGGCAATGCTGCTCATGGTTGGCTGTCTTGAAGGGGGTAAAAGAATTAGGGGTTAAACAATCTGCAAATGCTCGGTACCGGCGGACAAGTCTTGTGTGCGGGCTCGTTGGCTGTTCAGCTTGATCTGCAGGCGCAAATCATTGACGGAGTCAGCAGAGCGAAGTGCGTCTTCGAAGGTGATGATGTTGTTTTCAAACAGATCGAACAGCGCCTGATCAAAGGTCTGCATGCCCAGGTTGCGGCTTTTCTTCATGATTTCTTTGATCTCGCTGACGTCGCCCTTGAAGATGAGGTCCGATATCAGGGGGGTGTTCAACATGATCTCAACTGCGGCTGCGCGGCCTTTGCCGGCCTGGCGCGGCAACAAGCGTTGAGACACCAAGCCTCGAAGATTCAGCGACAAGTCCATCAACAACTGGGCACGGCGTTCTTCGGGGAAGAAGTTGATGATCCGGTCGAGTGCCTGGTTGGCGCTGTTGGCATGCAGGGTTGCCATGCACAGATGGCCTGTCTCGGCAAACGCCACGGCATGCTCCATGGTTTCGCGGTCCCGGATTTCACCCATCAGGATCACATCGGGGGCCTGGCGAAGCGTGTTCTTGAGGGCCACGTCCCAGCTGTCTGTGTCCAGCCCCACCTCACGCTGGGTGATGATGCAGTTCTTGTGTGGGTGCACAAACTCCACTGGGTCTTCCACGGTGATGATGTGACCATAAGAGTTGATGTTGCGCCAGTCGATCATGGCAGCCAGGCTGGTGGATTTGCCCGAGCCCGTTCCACCCACAAAGATAACCAGCCCGCGCTTGACCATGGCGACCTCTTTCAACACCTGCGGCAGACCCATGTCGTCAATGGTGGGGATCTTGTTGGGAATGACCCGCAGGACCAGACCGACCTTGCCCTGCTGTACAAAGGCATTGACGCGGAATCGCCCGATTCCAGGGGGCGAAATCGCAAAGTTGCACTCTTTGGTGTGCTCAAACTCAGCTGCCTGCTTGTCGCTCATGACTGACCGCGCCAGCGTCATCGTGTGGCCCGCCTCCAGCATTTGCGGGGACACCTTGGTGATCTTGCCATCCACCTTGATGGCAGGGGGAAACTCGGCCGTGATAAACAGATCACTGCCATTGCGGCTGACCAGCAGTCGCAGCAGGTCATTGATGAACTTACTGGCTTGTTCGCGTTCCATGGTGCATCGGACCTTTAAGTTATCGGGATAGTGAGTGAATTACGTGACGGCCCTTCGAGCAGTCGCCGCGGAACTGGCTTTGCCAGGCCGCTGGCGGCGCCCCCAGAAAGAGGGAGGCGGCGAAGCCGACACGGGGGTGTTCCATCAATTAGGGAAGTTTTCTGGGGTCTTTGCTTTGCTGCGAGCCTCGGCGCCGCTGATGATGTTGCGACGCACCAAGTCCGTCAGGTTCTGGTCCAGGGTTTGCATGCCGACGCCAGAACTGGTCTGGATGGTGGAATACATCTGCGCGACCTTGGCCTCGCGTATCAAGTTCCGGATGGCCGGCGTGCCCAGCATGATCTCGTGAGCGGCCACCCGTCCTTGGCCATCTTTCGTTTTGCAAAGCGTTTGCGATATGACCGCCTGCAGGGACTCTGACAACATGGCGCGAACCATTTCTTTTTCGTCCGCCGGGAAGACGTCAATGATCCGGTCAATGGTCTTGGCCGCACTGCTGGTGTGCAGCGTGCCAAAGACCAGGTGGCCGGTTTCTGCGGCCGTCATTGCCAGACGAATGGTTTCCAGGTCACGCATTTCACCCACCAGAATCGCGTCGGGGTCTTCGCGCAAGGCGGACCGAAGCGCTGCGGCAAAGCTCAAGGTGTGGGGGCCGACCTCGCGCTGGTTGATCAGGCATTTCTTGGATTCGTGCACGAACTCGATAGGGTCTTCCACTGTCAGGATATGGCCGTATTCGGTTTCGTTCAAGAAGTTGACCATGGCGGCCAGTGTGGTGGATTTGCCCGACCCAGTGGGGCCGGTGACGAGCACCATGCCACGCGGTTTGAGCGCCAAGTCGCCAAAAATTTTGGGGGCGTTGAGCTGCTCCAGGGTCAGTATCTTGGACGGAATGGTCCGGAACACGCCACCACAGCCTCGGTTGTGGTTAAACGCGTTGACCCGAAAGCGGGCCAGGCCTTCAATTTCAAAAGAGAAGTCAATCTCCAGAAACTCTTCAAAGTGTTTGCGCTGACCGTCGTTCATGATGTCATACACCATGGCGTGCACTGCCTTATGGTCCAGCGCCTCAACGTTGATGCGCCGAACATCACCGTGAACCCGGATCATGGGCGGAAGACCCGCTGACAGGTGCAAGTCAGATGCTTTGTTCTTGACGCTGAAGGCCAGCAATTGGGTAATGTCCACAGTAGTCCTCGCTGATTTCTGGGCCAGGGAAAAGGTTAGCATTGATTATGACCATGATTGCCGCGAACCTGATCACCGTTCACCAGGCCATTGCTGCCGCCTGTGCCCAATCGGGGCGCCCCACCACAGACGTCCAGCTGCTAGCCGTTTCCAAGACACAGGGGCCTGAGGCGGTGCGTGAGGCCTTTGCCGCAGGCCAAACAGCATTTGGTGAAAACTATGTCCAGGAGGCGCTGGACAAAATAGCCGTCCTGGCTGATTTGCCCTTGCAATGGCATTGCATAGGACCGCTTCAAAGCAACAAAACCAAACCTGTGGCAGAGCATTTTGACTGGGTGCACACGGTGGATCGCCTCAAAATTGCCGAACGTTTGAGTGAGCAACGGCCTCCGGGCTTGCCTGCTTTGCAGGTCTGCCTTCAAGTCAATGTGGATGGCGGCGCCAACAAGTCGGGCGTTACGCCAGATCAGGCATTGACGTTGGCATTGGCGGTCGTTTCATTGCCCAGGCTTTGCCTGCGCGGCATCATGAGTATCCCGGAGCCAAGTGACGGGTTCGAAGCACAAAAAGCCCTGCACCTTCGAACCAAAGCATTGTTTGACGATATTGCAAATGCTTTGGCCCAACAGCAGCCTGCCGCATTCAAGCAGTTCAATACCTTGTCAATGGGCATGAGTGCTGACATGGCCGCCGCGATTGCGGCGGGCAGCACACTCGTGCGGGTCGGGTCTGCCATATTTGGCACTCGCGCGCCAAAGTAGCCCTTCGCTGCAAAGGGCAACAGAACTGCGTATAGTTTTGACACGGCCCGTTTTGTTGGCTGCCCGTCCTTTCTTCACGCGCCATGTTCACCTCTTTGCCACTTGTCCTGAAGCTGCCGCAAGACAGCTTGCTGTACGAGGGCAGGTACGATCTGCCCATGGTGGCTCTGTCAGTGGTGATGGCAATCTGCGCCGCTTATGCAGCGCTTCAGGTGGCCAATGTGGTGAGTCACACAGCCAGCCCCAGAGTCCGGCGGATTTGGCTCGTCGTGGGTGGGCTTTGCATGGGCTCAGGTATCTGGGCCATGCATTTTCTGGGCATGCTGGCTTTCAGCCTGCCTTGCGCGGTGAGTTTTGATCCCCTGGTGACCGCGCTGTCAGCCATACCGGGCATGGTGGCGACCACTCTTGCCATCCAGATCATCAGCAAGGACAGCGTCACTGGACGTCAATTGCTTGGCGGTGGTGTGTTGTTCGGTGTGGGCATTGGCACCATGCATTACACGGGTATGGCTGCCTATGAACTGGATGGCCTGATCCGGTATGACCTGCGCCTGTTTGTCATTTCCCTGGTGGTGGCGATCGGGTTGGCAGTGTTGGCGCTCTGGATCAAGTTCTGGCTTCAGTCTTGGCGAGGTCGCTTTCAGAGCTATGCAGTCGGGGTGAGTGCGATCGTGATGGGGGCTGCCGTGTCTGGCATGCATTACCTTGCGATGGCGGCGTCGTACTTTGTTCGCGACGACCGCGCAGCTGACGGCGTTGCCATGCAGCCGCTTGCGACGGTGGCTGTGGTGGTGGTGGTGACGTCCATGTTGATCCTCGTGACGCTGGCCGCCACCTTCATTGCCAGTCCACAGAACCCTAGCCTCAGCTGGGGTTACCGGGCGGTGGGTGTGGCCATCCCCGTCTGGTTGGCCCTGGCATGGTTGGGGTCTGGCTATTACAGCGACAAGCTTTCCGAGCAGTCTTACCAGGACGCTCTGATACAAACAAACAAGCAGATCAATGGCATCACCGACGAGATCAACAACGCTGTTCGGATTCTGCGCAATTTGCCAAAAATCTTGGCGCAAGAGGAAGCTACAAAGCGACTCCTTGAGCGCCAGGGACCGATGGCAAAAGCCTCGATCCTCCCACTGGAAGAGCGCAAGACCATGTGGCACGACGCGAGTGTGAAGTCAGGTTATTTAGCCTTCTTGCAAAGCGCCGCAACAGGGCTGGACGCGGACGTGATCTGGATTGTCAATGCCGCAGGTGACTGCATTGCAGCCAGCAACAGTGCCAGCCCCACCAGTTTTACAGGCACCAATTTCGCTGAGCGGGAGTATTTCAAACAGGCACGCAGCGGGGATGTGGGCCATCAGTACGCAGTCGGCAAAGTCAGCAAGATCCCGGGGCTGTATTACTCCTATCCAGTGAAGGACAAGCAAGGGGCCTTTCTGGGCGCTGTGGTGGTCAAACGCGATATTTCTGCATTCCAGCGCTGGACACAGCCCAACCAGGCCTTTTTGGCAGATGACAATGGGGTGATCGTGCTGGCGGAAGATCCCAAGCTGATGTTCAAGACGCTTGCAGGTGCCACGGTGAGCCAGTTGTCAAAAGAAGCAAGTCTGGCCCGCTATCAGCGCGAGCGCTTTGACGCACTTGGCGTCGAGCATTCTGGCGCTGACACTACCCGCAGCTTGGTGGCAATTGCGGGCAGCACGATGCCGTCACTGTTGATGTCCCGGGCACTGGCGGGCGGCAGTATGCAGGTGTATTTGCCAAAACCTGTGCCGGATTTGGTGCGGATCAGTGACCAGCGGCCCTGGAGTTTTTTGCTCATTGCGCTGGCGGGGACCATGCTGATTTTGGCGCTTTTTGCAGCAGCGCTGTATGCGCGGGCGAGCAGGCAGGCCAGAGAAAGCGCCGAAAGTGCCAGCCGTGAAAAATCCCAATTTCTTGCCAATATGTCGCATGAAATTCGCACGCCTATGAATGGTGTGATTGGGATGGCGAGGCTATTGCTGGATACCGAGTTGGATGCCCAGCAACGCGGTTTCGCGCATCACATTGCGGTGTCGGGCGAATCTCTGCTGTCCATCATCAATGACATTCTCGATCTGTCCAAGATTGAGGCGGGGCGCATGGACTATGACCAGCATCCGTTCTCGGTGCCGGTCCTGACGGACGCCATTGCCTCGGTACTGACCATGCGGGCCAAAGAGAAAGGCATTGCCTTCTCGGTTGACCTTGACCCCGGTTTGGATAGCTACTACTTGGGAGACAGCCTGCGCATCCGGCAGATCTTGCTTAACTTGGCAGGCAATGCCGTCAAATTCACGGGTGCGGGCGAAGTCCGGGTGAGCGTCAGGGTCAGTGGCGAGGGGCTGCTTTTTCAGGTGAAGGACACGGGCATCGGGATCCCCGAAATCGCACTGGGCAAGCTGTTTACTAACTTTACCCAGGTAGATGCATCGACATCCCGCAAATTCGGTGGCACGGGGCTTGGGTTGGTGATTTGCAAGCGTTTGGTGGAGGGCATGGGGGCGCATCGGCGTGGACAGCGAACCGCAAAAAGGCAGCTGTTTCTGGTTTGAATTGCCTCTCGTTCCAACGGGTGCACCGGAATTCGGCAACTCAGAGACGCCTTCCTTGCCCGAGCCAACGTTGCGTGGCCTCATGGCCTCGCAGGCGCAGAACGCGGCGGCAGCACCCTCTGTGGATTCGGCGCTTCATGTTCTGCTGGTCGAAGACCACAAGATCAACCAGGTCCTGGCCCTGGAAATTCTCAAACGCCTGGGCTGTACGGCTGACCTGGCAGAGAACGGCGTGCAAGCGGTGGCGGCGGCCAGTCAAAAAGCCTATGGCCTGATCTTGATGGACATGCAAATGCCCGAAATGGATGGCCTTGAGGCCACTCGCCGAATCCGTGCCAAACTTGGCCCGAACCAAGTTACGCCCATCGTCGCCTTGACGGCCAATGCCATGCAGTCCGACCAAGTCGCCTGCAAAGAGGCCGGTATGAATGACTTTCTGGGCAAACCGTTTTCCAGAAAAGCCCTGGTGGACTGTATGAGTCGCTGGACGAAGCTCCCGGCACCCGTGTCCCCCCGAGCACAGCCGTCAGTGCTTGATCACTGAAAGGCGCCCAGTCAAAGGGCCAGCCGCGAAGAATCCTTCACCTCTTCCATCACCGCATAGGTGCGGGTCTCACGCACACACGGCAACTGCCATAGGACGGTGCCCGCAAATTCACGGTAGGCAGCCATGTCGGCCATGCGGGTCTTGAGCAGGTAGTCAAACCCGCCCGCCACCACGTGGCATTCCATGCTCGTCCACCTGGGGGACTGCTCAAACACATTGGGGTGGTGGTCAAAAAACCCCTAAAAAAACACCATAAAACCCGCCATTAGGGGTTCAGCGGGTTCTCCCGGGGCTTGTTGCTGCCTGTGTGGTGGGCTTTGGCGTGCAGGGGACAATACGTTGGTTTTCTTTGGGCTGGGTTCTCACCCCTGACTTTCCTCTGGCTGTTTTCATGGGCCAAGTGGCGGCGGCTTTGGCCACGGGCAACGCTGCTCGGCGCTGCGCCTGCTGGTGCTGCACGAGGCGATTGCCGACAACGTGATCGAGATGATTCAAGGCGCTGCAGCTGAGCTGAGCTGTGGCGACCCTGCCTTCCTTGCCACCGACGTAGGGCCAGTGATTGACGCGCAGGCTTTTGCAGGCATCACCCAGCATGTGCAGCGTTTGCAGACAGAAGCCGCGCAACTTCTGCAGCCAGCGGCACCGGGTGCCGCCTGTCCGCACCTGCTGGTTCCTCAGGCGTTTGAAGTTGCGGGTATTCACAGCGTTCGCCAGGAGATATTTGGGCCGGTGCTGCACGTGGCGCGTTGGGGGCTGGTGATCTGTCAGACCCCATGGTTGTGATAGAAGCCATCAACCAGTTGGGTTACGGCTTGACGATGGGGATTCAAACCCGTATCGACAGCCGCGCGGCCCAGCTGGCGCGGGCAGCGTGGCATGCATGTTAATCGCAACACAATTGGAGCAGTGGTTGGTTTGCAGCCTTTGGTGGAGAAGGCTTGACCGGAACCGGCCCCAAAGCAGGTGGCCCACATTATCTGTATCGGTTTTGCGCCGAGCAAACCGTGTGTACGAACACGACGGCTGCTGGGGGTAACGTGTCCTTAATGACTCGTTCAGCCGATGAATGACATAAGGATTTTTTGCAAAACTTGACCAAAATGGGAATACACCTACCCAATATGTGGTATTTTTCACATCAAATCTGATCTATCCGTGACCCACTTCACAGATACTCGGGTAAGTCAAGGGGTATGTATATGAGCGGCAGTCTGATGTTCTGGTTGGTGTTAGCGATGGTGGCCATCTTTCTAGAGATGTTGACACGAACGTTCACCTTAATGACCGTGGCATTGGGTTTTGGCACTGCGGCGTTGCTGTCCTGGATGGGTTTTGGTGTCGTGGGTCAGGTGATGGGCTTTTTGCTGGTTGGTGGTGGTGCCATGTTGTGGCTGCGCCGGTCTGACAAAGGCCAGGAGCTGCAAGAGGCCGAAGAATCCCGGTATTCCATCATGGGTGACGATGGCGATGTGGTGCACGTGTCTCAGTGGGACACGGGTGACAGCGTGGACATCACTTACCGTGGCCGTTCGTGGCAAGCCAAGCTGGCCAAGGGCCAGAAAGCACACCGAGGCTTGTACCGTGTACGTGAAGTGCGTGAAGGCAAACTGGTGCTGGAAGAAAAAGAGGGCGATTGAGCGTAACCAGCGGTCTCCCAAAAACCAAACAGGCCCGACGGGGCCTGTTTTGCATTGGAGTCGACAAAGCCAGTGGCTTCAGTTCAGCATCATGCTCAACTTGCGGCGGTAGCTGGACACCAGGGCGGATTGCGGGTCTTCGGTCATGGCAGCTTTACCTGCCAGCTCTATGCCACCTGAGGTTTTGCCGTGGGTTTCTGGCGATGCCTTGGGTTTGAGCGGCGTCATCAACTCCAGGATAGCGACAAAGGTCTTGCGAGCAGCTTCGTCGCTCCATTTTTTGTCGCGCATGATGATTTCCAGCAATTCGTCCATGGCCGCAGTCATCTGCCCTTCAGCGAACAGGCAGCGCGCCTTCGCATAGCGGGTGTCAAAGTCGCGCTTGTTGGCGGCAATGGCCGCGTCGAATTGCTCAATCGACCAGTTGCCGCGCTCGTCCTGGTGAACGAATTCCATGGCCCCCATCCACTGCGCAAGCGCTTCGAAGCGAATTTGTCTAGGAATTTGTGCCAAAGCCGGTGCAAGTGCTGCGTGGGCTTCTTCGAACCCGCCCAGCCCAATCAGCAATTTGGCGTAGTCATATCGCACATCGTCATTGGCAGGGTTGGCTGCGAGTGCTTCGGCCAGCTTGGCGAGCGCAGCCTCAGTGTCGCCAGACGCCATCAAAGCATCCGCCTCGGCAGCTTCGGCTTCGGCCTCCAACGCGTCCGCGCTCGGCACGTGTTTGTCCAAAAACGCTCGCAGCTTACCCTCGGGCAAGGCGCCGGCAAAGCCGTCTACAGGCTGACCATTCATCAGCAATATGCAGGTCGGAATGCTTTTGATGCCAAAAGCGGCAGCGAGTTGCTGCTCGTCGTCAGAGTTGATCTTGACGAGTTTGAAGCGTCCCGCGTAATCAGCTTCCAGCTTTTCCAGAATGGGTCCAAGCGATTTGCAGGGGCCACACCAGGGTGCCCAAAAATCCACCAGGACGGGGATCTCCATCGAGGCTGCGATCACCTCGGTCTCAAAGTTTTGGATGTTTACATCAATCATGGCGCTCAAATGGGGCGTGAAACCTTAAAATTCAACTTGTCGCCAGGTTTTATACCGGGCAAGGCTTGAGTTTACGGGCAGACACGTCCCGACACCTCACCAGATTCCACGTTAATCGACCCCCGGCTTTTTGCGGGCCAAGGTAAGCATCCTATGACCACTCCCCTGATTGGCGTTGTGATGGGCTCCAGTTCAGACTGGGACACCATGCAACAAGCCGTACAAATCCTTCAGCAGTTCGATATCCCGCACGAGGCCAGGGTGGTTTCCGCACACCGCATGCCAGATGACATGTTTGCCTATGCCGAAGGCGCAGCGTCCAAAGGACTGCTCGCCATCATTGCTGGCGCTGGCGGCGCGGCGCACCTGCCGGGCATGCTGGCCGCCAAAACCACGGTGCCAGTATTGGGCGTGCCGGTGGCCAGTCGCCATCTTTCGGGTATGGATTCGCTTTACAGCATTGTGCAAATGCCCAAGGGCGTGCCGGTGGCCACTTTTGCGATTGGCCAGGCGGGCGCCGCCAATGCGGCGCTCTTTGCCGTGGCCATGTTGGCCAGCCAGAACGAAGGCTTGCGTAAGCGCTTGGAGGATTTTCGCCAGGCGCAAACCGAAGGCGCCCGTGGCATGCAGCTGCCGCCCGTTTAAAGAGCTCATTCCAGAGCCGATACAAGGGATGATTGAAGGATGACAGGAATGAACTTTCCTTTGCTGCCGGGCGCAATTTCACGCCACACCGGTGCCCCGATGACCTTGGGCGTGGTGGGCGGCGGCCAGTTGGGCCGTATGTTTGTACATGCCGCTCAGCGCATGGGATACCGATCCGCCGTGCTGGAGCCCGACGCCAACAGCCCTGCGGGGCTGGTGAGCCATGTGCAGATTAAGGCAGCTTATGACGATCCCAAAGGCCTGGCCGAATTGGCTGCCTGCTGTGATGCAGTGACGACCGAATTTGAAAACGTGCCTGCTCAAACCCTGCACACCCTGGCGGCGACACTTGCTGTGGCCCCTTCGGCGCAGGCAGTGTCCATTGCGCAAGACCGGGTTCGCGAAAAAGCCCATTTTGTGCAGTTCAGCGCTGAAAGCGGCGTTACGGTGGCACCGTATGCTGTGATCGAGTCAGCGGCCGACCTCACTGCGGTGCCAGCAAAGCTATTCCCGGGCATACTTAAAACCGCCTGTCTGGGCTATGACGGCAAAGGTCAGGCCACGGTGAACAGTCTTGCTGACTTGGCGCAGGCTTGGGTGCGGCTAGGCCAAGTGCGCTGCGTGCTTGAGCAAAAGCTTACGCTGGCGGCGGAATGCTCGGTCATCGTGGCGCGTGGGCGCGATGGGCAGATCGTGCACTTCCCACCCCAACTCAACTTGCATCGTGACGGCATTCTTGCGGTCACTCAGGTTTTTGATGGAAACATCCCCTCGCAGCAATCAGAGCAAGCAATTGAAGCTACCAAATCAATAGCGAATGGCCTGAATTACGTGGGCGTGCTGTGCGTAGAGTTCTTTGTACTGCAAGACGGCAGCTTGGTCGTCAATGAAATGGCCCCACGCCCTCACAACAGCGGGCACTACAGCGTGGATGCCTGTGACCATTCTCAGTTTGATCTGCAAGTGTGTGCCCTGGCGGGTCTGCCCCTGCCTCAGCCTCGGCTGCACAGCCCTGCCATCATGCTCAACTTGTTGGGCGATGTTTGGCTGGACGCTGCCGTGCCAAGTCAGCCGGACTGGGCAACGTCGCTGAGCTTGCCGGGCACTCATTTGCACCTGTATGGCAAGCTGGAAGCCAAACGTGCCCGCAAGATGGGGCATTTGACGGTCACTGGCTCCCATATCGAGCAAGTCCGCCAGACGGCAGCGCGGGTAGCCAAGCAGCTTGGGCTGGGTGAGTTTTGAGGCGCGTGCAGCCATGGTGATCAGTGGGCATGATGACGCTTCGCTTGCCAAAGCCGTGGCCGTTCTGCAGGCTGGCGGATTGATCGGTCTTCCCACCGAGACGGTGTACGGTCTTGCCGCTGACGCCTGCAGTGCGCAGGCTGTTGCCAAGATATTTGCGGCCAAGGGGCGGCCAAGTGATCACCCCCTGATTGTTCACTTGCATGGCGCAGAACAGGCCAGGCAGTTTGCGCACAGCATCCCGGCATTTGCTGAGCGATTGATGCAGGCCTTTTGGCCAGGCACTTTGACCTTGATCCTTCCCCGGCTGCCGGGCATTGCTGCTGCGTCTGCTGGCGGACAGGATTCTGTCGGTCTGCGATGCCCAACCCACCCGGTTGCGAACGCCCTGCTCAAAGCCTGCGCTTACGCTGGCATTCAGGGCTTGGCCGCGCCCAGTGCCAACCTGTTTGGGCGCGTCAGCCCAACGACGGCCGCACATGTCCAGTCCGAGTTTGGCGATGATTTACTGGTACTGGATGGCGGCGCCTGCGCCGTGGGCATTGAGTCCACCATTGTCGATTGCACCCGAGGTCAGCCTGTATTGCTGCGCCCGGGTATATTGACTCGCGCCGAAATTGAGCATGCCTGTGGCCAATTGGTTCGGGACGCTGCTGATTTGGCGCAGCCTGCGCCGCGCGCATCTGGCACGCTGGAATCGCATTACGCACCCAACGCCCCGGTTCGGCTGATGAATGCCAAGATGCTGCAAACTGCCCTGGATTTGCTGGACACCGATGCCACTGCCGTGGGTGTTTGGTCCCGCACGGCGTTGCGTTCGCGCTCGACACAGCTCAATATGCGCCGCATGCCCGACGACGCCTTGGCAGCGGCGAACCAGCTTTTTGGTGTGCTGCGTGGCTTTGACGATCAGGGCTGCAAGCTGATCTGGGTGGAGCTTCCGCCTGACACGCCAGAATGGGAAGGCGTGCGCGATCGGCTGCAACGTGCGTCTGTGTGACATGCCCTTCACACCGGGTGGTTAAACTATCCCCTACCCTTATGGACTAACCCCCTGGAACCGGATCTGGAGATACGAATGACTGGACATACGACGCGACGCAGGTTTTTGCTGGCTGCGGGTGCAAGCGCCGCAACCGGTGCGTTGAGCCTGGCAGGCTGTGGGTCTGGCACGATTGATTCAGCCCTGGTGCCCAAGCGTTTCATTGGCTTTGGAGACGGGCTCAGTGACATCGGGCAAGGTGGTTCGCGCTTTACCGTGAACGATGGCAGTGTCAACAACTGGACGCTGCAGATGGCCGCAAACTACGGCATGACATTGACCGCTGCAAGTGCCGGTGGCTCGAACTACGCTCAGGGCAATGCGCGTGTGGCCAGCAACCCCGATGCAGCGGGTAACGCTGCCACACTGAGCGTCAAGCAGCAGATCGACAGCTTTTTGGCCAGCAACAGCTTTGCCACTGGTGACGTGGTGTTGATCAACGGAGGCATCAGCGACATCATTGCCGAGACCATGGCCGTGGTGGCAGGCACGCAAAGCAGCTCGCAGGCACTGGCCAACGTGGCCGCAGCGGGTGTGGCGCTTGGTAATCAGGTCCAACGCCTAGTGACAGCAGGTGCCAAGAATGTGCTGCTGACGGGTGTGTTCAACATGTCCAGGTCCGCCTGGTCTACCGCCATTGGCCAGACCACACTGCTGGACGCAGCCAGCAGCAAGTTCAATGAGCAACTCCTGGTCACGGTAGTGAACCTGGGCGCCAACGTGTTGTATGTGGATTCAGCCTATTATTTCAACCTGATTTATGCCTCTCCTACAGCGTACAACCTGCTGGACAATTCCACCGTGGTTTGCACGTCGGTAGACAGTACCAACGGGATTGGCATTGGGACAGGCAAGGTCAACTCCAAGCTGTGCAATGCCGGGACCATCGTGACTGGGCTGGCTTACAACAGCTATTTGCACGCCGACAGCGTGTACTTCACCCCGGCGGCTCATGTGTTGTTTGGCAACTATGCCTATACGCGGCTGCGCGGGCGCTGGTAAGCTTTTCTTCCATGCCACGGTGCGCAGCAGATGCGCGCACCCTCTCATGACTGCGCGTAGCGCATCCGCATGGCCAGAATCGAGACAGACAAGGCGAGCGTGATGACGTTGGCGATCACAATCGGCCAGGCGTTCAGCATCAGACCGTAGGCCAGCCACAGTGAGATTCCGAGTGTGAAGACGCTGTACATTCCCAACGAAATACCGCTGACGTCTTTGGTCCGGAAGGTCAGCCAGGCCTGTGGCACAAAGCTGAAGGTCGTAAGGCATGCAGCCAGGTAGCCAATCAGGTCAGTCATCGATAAGGGCATGGGAACGATAGAAAAGAGTGCAAAAAAGCTGAGCCTGACTCAGTCAGCCTGAGTCCACTCGATCAGCGCATCAAAAACCTGTCGGGCTGCGTTGACTACGCCCGGCGAGGAATGGTTAGCAATGGCCACCAGCACATAGCGCTTGCCACTGTTACCCAATACATATCCCGCGATGGCGGCCACATCACGCAGGCTGCCTGTCTTGAGATGGGCAGCGCCTTGGGCAGTGCGGGCTTTGCTGCGCCTCAAGGTGCCATCAACACCCACAATTGGCAATGATGAAAGCAACTCTGACATGACGGGCGATTGATACGCGCTTTGCAGCATCTGGGCCAGCGCCAAGGGTTGAATGCGCTCCTGGCGGGACAGGCCTGAGCCGTTTTCCAGCACGGGGCTTCAACATCGGGCAGGCGGTCTTTCCACCAACGGCGGACTACGTCACGCGAGGCCTCAAAACTCGCAACGGTGGTAGGTGGGGACGACATGCGCCAACCCAGCGTCAGCAGCAGTTGCTGCGCCATCACGTTGTTGCTGAACTTGTTGATGTCGCGCACCACATCGGCCAAGGCGGGGGACAAGTGCTCAAACACCGGACGCAAATGGGCGGGAACCCTTCCGTAACCGACACTGCCACTCAGTTGGCCGCCCTGATCTTTCCATAGACCTTCTATCGCGCGCGCAGCATAGTTTTTGGGGTCCACATAGGCGACCGGCCAGATTTTTTCGCCGCAGGCGGCGGCATAGCTGCCACCAAACCGGATGCGAAGCGGGTCACTGAAGTCGGCTTTGAGTGCACCCCTGTAATCGGTGCAGTCCCCGCTGCCCAAGGGTACGCTGGCGGGAATCTGCACCCCTGCCAGTGGTGGCTCGACACTGATGTTCACCTGGTTTCTGGATCGGTCCGGGGTGAAGCTCAGCACAATAGACTTGAAATTCAGCAGCAAGGCATCGGGCGCGGCGTTGTAGGGCCGCAAGGGCTCGCCGTCAAAGCTGGCGGCGTCGGTGTCGGGCACCTCGAAACCGGAACGGTCCAGCACAATGTTGCCATCAATCTGGCGGATGCCCAAAGCCTGAACCCGCCGCAGCAGCAACCAAATGCGCTCCAGCACAAGTTTAGGGTCCCCCTGGCCCTTGATGTACAGGTTGCCCTTGAGCGTGCCGCCTTGCACCGTGCCATCCAGGTAGACCGGGGTTGCCCAGGTGTAGGCAGGGCCGAGCAGATCGAGCGCAGCATAGGTCGTAACCAGCTTCATCACGGACGCCGGGTTGTTACTGTGGTTTGCCCGGTGACTCAAGCGCGCCGCTGTTCGCCCAGGTGGGCCTTGAGCGTCCAGCACCACGATGCTGAGGGAATCCCTCGGAAGCTTGGCCCGGCTGATGGCCGCTTCAATCTCTGGGGGGAGCACAGTGGGTTGCGCCCATCCACTGCCTGCAGCCCCAATGCCACAGGCGCAGAGCAGTGCCCCCCTTAGCCATCTCATCAATCGACTTTGGCGCCAGACGCCTTGACCACGGTAGCCCATTTGGCGATTTCGGCATCAATCATCTTCGCGAACTCAGCAGGCGTGTTACCCCCGGGAATGGCGCCCTGAGCAAGCAGTTTTTCGCGGATCGCAGGGGAGCTGAGCGACTTGGCGGCTTCCACCTGAATACGGTTCACGATGTCAGCTGGTGTGTTGGCAGGTGCGAGCAGTCCAAACCAGGAGCTGGCCTCGTAGCCTTTGAGTGCCGGACCACCGGCTTGCTCAACTGTGGGTGTTTCTGACAAGGCGGACGAACGCTGGGCGCTGGTCACCGCCAATGCCTTGAGCTTGCCGGCCTTGATGTGGGGAATGGCCGACGGCAGGTTGTCAAACATGATGTCGATGTTACCCCCCACCAAGTCCAGCAATGCAGGGCCTGAGCCACGGTAGGGAATGTGCGTCATGAAGACCCCCGTCATGCTTTTGAACATTTCGCCGGCCAGGTGAATCGAGGTACCGCTGCCGCTTGATGCCATGTTGATACGCCCTGGGTTGCGCTTGGCATACTGGATGAAATCCTGCACGGTGTTGATGTTGTTGATGCGTGCCTTGTCGGCATTCATCGCCATCACATTGGGCACACCGGCGATCAGGGTGATGGGCGCGAAGTCCTTCACCGGGTCGTAGGGCATTTTCTCGTACAAGGCTTTGTTAATGCCATGGGTGCCTACGGTGCCCATGAGCAAGGTGTAGCCGTCCGGTGCGGATTTGGCCACGATGTCTGCACCCAGATTGCCTGCGGCTCCGGCCCGGTTTTCGACTACGAATGATTGCCCGAACGCTTTGGCCAGTTCGGGGGCCATCGCTCGTGCCAGGATGTCTGTGGTGCCGCCGGGTGCAAACGGCACAACGATGCGCACGGGTTTGTTGGGCCAGGTCGTTTGCGCGTGCAAAAGGGGAGTTGTCAAGCCAATTGCTACAAACAAGGCAGCCATAAAAGTCCGTCGAATATGTCGAAACGACAGGAAGGATGGGGTGATTTGCGTCATGAGGGTCTCCAGTATTTGATTGATTGTGCCTGGGATGCGCCTGCGGTGTGACCAAGGAAAACGCTGAGCAAAAAAAAGCCGCCGCAACTTCGAGCTGCGGCGGCCAATGAGAAAACCTCAGACTTAGTCGGCGTAAACGCCAGCGGCCTTGATGATTGGGCTCCATTTGGCGATCTCAGACGCCACGTATTTCTTGTGTTCGGCTGGCTCCAGTCGCTTGTCTGTGACGATCACTGCCCCCAGGCCTTCTTGCTTTTTGATAAAACCAGGGTCTTTCATGGCCGTTTTGAGGGCGGCATTGATTTTTGTCAGCACATCAGCAGGCGTGCCTTTGGGCGCGTACAGACCGTGCCAGATCGCGACCTGGAAATCCTTGACACCCGACTCAGCCAGCGTCGGCAGGTCTTTGAGTGAGGGTGTGGTCAGTCGCTTGGTCGTGGTGACGGCATAGGCCTTGATCTTTTTGGCTTCAATCTGGCCAGTGGTGTTGGTGGTCTGATCACACATCAAGTCAATCTGGCCGCCCAGCAAATCGTTCATGGCAGGGGCTGTGCCTTTATAGGGGATCGTGGTCATGTCCACTTGCAGGGCAGATTGGAACAGCAAACCACACAGGTGTGAGGCAGAGCCAGTGCCTGCATTGCCCAAATTGATCTTGCCCTTGTTGGCATTGATCCAGGCAGTCAGCTCTTTGTAGTTGTTGGCAGGCAGTGTGGGCTTGCCAACCAATGTCATCGGGACTTCGTTGATCAGGCCCAGGTATTCAAAATCAGTCTCTACTTTGAAGGGCATGGTGCGCAGCAGGCTGGGCATGGTAGCCATACCGATGTGGTTCAGCAGCAAGGTATGACCATCGGGGTTGGCCTTGGCCACCTTGTTGGAGCCGATGGAACTGCCTGCGCCTGCGGCGTTTTCGATCACGACCGCGGTCGCACCCAGCGGCGCGCGGATGGCCTCGGCCAGATCGCGCGCCACGCGGTCGGTTGGGCCGCCAGCGGTGAAGGGGACAACGATGGTGACGGGTTTGTCCTTGATTGGAAAGTCCGCAGCAAAGGCCGTCGTGGCGGTGGCGATCAGCCCGAGTGTCAACAGCTTCAACTTCATCATGTGTGCTCCATTGGTGATTCAATCAAAATAGTCGTTGAATCGTAGCCAGTTGCACTCGGGGCGCCATCGCGGGAACTACTTAGATTGCCGGAATTCCGCAGCCATGGCCTGCCTGACTTCTATGACTTGAGGAACAAATCGTGGTCAGGTGCAAAGTTGGCGTGCAATGGCAGCAATGCGCCACCGAGGGCCCGCGCGTCAGAGCCAATGCTGCCTTCGACCAGCGTAGTCGGCCACAAGCCTTCCCAATTGTAGTGGCCAAGTGCCGTATGGGTTTGCTGGGTGAGTTGCTTCAATAGCGCGCGGCATACAGAGCCGTCGATCACCACGGCTTCCAAGTCAAGCAAGGCCGTTGCACTGATGATGGTGTGGGCCAGTGCCTCGGCACAGTGTTGAGTCCAGGCGGCTGTCTCGGTCGAAAAAGGGGGCAGTAAGGCCCGGTCGTCATACGCTGCCGTTGCGTCCAGCCCGCGCGCGACAAAGCGCTGCTCCAGCTCCCAAAGTGAAGCATGTGCCAGCAGTTGATCGGGCGGTTGCCCAGCCTGTGCCATTTGCGTGGGCAATGAAGCCACCGCACCACCGTTGCCGTGCAGGCCTCCGTGCAGGCGGGAATTGATGACAAGCCCACCGCCCACAAAGGTATCGATGAAGATGTACAAGAAAGTCTTCAGGTCGCGCCCGCGGCCAGCAACCAGCTCGGCCACACAAGCGGCAGAGGCGTCCTTGACAAAGCTCACAGGAAGATCGGTCAAAGCCTGAACTTCCTGGCGTAAGTCCAGTTCGTTCCAGGTGTTGCTTTGTGCCTCAGACAATCCCAGCATCCTGTGCCAGCCACCCATGCGAAAAGGTGCTGCCACACCCACACCCACAAGCCTCGACGCCAAAGGGCCCAGGCTTTGCTGCAGTTGAGCCAGATTCTTGCCAAGCACCGGCAGCAAAGTTTTGGCATCCGGAAAGGCATACGACAGTGTCAAGCGGTCGCGCACCTGACCGGTGAAGTCGATCAAAAGCCAGTCGGTATTTCGCCGACCGACCTTGATGCCAATGGAGAATGCACCGTCTGGGTTTAACGCCATCGGAACGGAAGGCTGACCGATGCGACCTCGCACTGGCTCATGCCTGATAAGAAGCTCATCTTCATCCAGCCTGGCGGTGATCAATCCAATGGTCTGGGCCGTAAGGCCGGTTAAGCGTGCGAGTTCCGCCTTGGGCAAAGCACCATGTTGGCGAAGGCTTTGTAGCACGACGCGCTCATTGAATTGGCGCATGCCAACATGATTAGACCCGCGCGCGCGCAGCATGGGGCGGGAGGCAACGGGTGTCATCATGCGGCTCAGTGTGCCAGGCAATCGGCACTCAGCTCGTTGGGCTGTACGGCACCCGTCATCACCGCCACCGTATCTGCCATGCTGATGTTCTTGGGGTTCAGCACGCAGCCTCGCTTGCCCAGTCGTGCCACGTGGATGCGGTCTGCAATCTCAAACACATGGGGCATGTTGTGCGAGATCAGCACCACAGACAGGCCCTTGTCGCGGACCCTGCGGATCAGCTCCAGCACCATGTTGCCTTCCTTCACGCCCAGCGCCGCAGTGGGCTCGTCCATGATCACGACATGCTGCGCAAAGGCGGCGGCACGAGAGACGGCGACACATTGGCGTTGACCACCCGACAGGGTTTCGACCGCCTGCGTCATCGAGCGGATGCCGACCTTGAGGTCTTGCATGCGTGCAATGCTTTCGTCCAGCATCTTCTTCTTGTCCAGCATCCGCAGCACCTTACCGGCAAAGCCTTCTCGACGCAATTCGCGGCCCAGGAACAGGTTCTCTGCAATTGACATCGCCGGTGCGACCGCCAGGTCTTGATACACCGTCTCAATGCCTGCACGCCGTGCATCCATGGGGCTCTTGAAGTGGATGGATGTGCCATCCAGCGTGATGTTGCCTTCGTCGGGAATGGTGGCGCCCGACAGGCATTTGATCAACGAGGATTTGCCGGCCCCGTTGTCGCCAATGACTGCGAGTATTTCGCCTGAACGCAGCTCAAAGTCAGCGCCATCCAAGGCAGTCACCTGGCCATAGCGCTTGACCAAGCCGGTGGCCTGCATCACGATTTTGTAGTGGGTATGCATGATTACCTGGCTCCCTTGCGTGAGAGTTGATCGATCGTGACCGCCAGAATCACCAGTATGCCGGTGATCAGCACCTGGTACACCGATTGCACCCCCATCAGCGTCAGACCATTGCGCAGCACACCAACGATGATGGCACCGACCAGGGTGCCCAGGATCACACCTCTCCCGCCAAAGAGGCTGGTGCCACCCAGCACCACGGCGGTGATGGCGTCCAGGTTTTCGGTCTGGCCCGCGTTGGGGTCGCCCACACCAGTGCGGGCCACCGAGAGCAAAGAGGCAATGCCATAGAACACGCCTGCCATCACATAAACGCCCAGCAGCACGCGTTCTGTCGGAATACCGGTCAAGCGCGTCGCCTCGGGGTTGTTGCCCACTGCATACACATGGCGACCAGCGGCAGTCTCCCTCAGGTAGAACCACATGCAAAGGTACAGAGCCAGCATCAGTACCGATCCATACGCAATGGCGGTATCGCCCAGTTTGAACGTGCTGCCAAGATCGGTCATCAACGGGGGGAGATCGGTGACCGTTTGGGCGTTGGAGTACAGCTGTGTGATGGCGAACGCAATGTTCAGGGTGCCCAGCGTCACGATGAAAGGCGGCAGCTTGATGCGCGTGACCAGCAAGCCGTTGACCAGTCCAAACAGGGTGGTCACGCCAATGCCACACAAAATGGCCAGCGGCGCCGGCAGGCCAAAGTCTGCTGCGAACTTGGTCATCACAATGCCGCCCAGCGCCATCACCATGCCGCAGGACAAATCAATGCCAGCGGTCAAAATAATCAGTGTCTGGCCGATGGCAATCACACCCACAACCATGACCTGCTGCAGGATCAACGAGAAGTTGCCTGCGGACATAAACCGCTCGTTCTGGCTGGCAAAGAACACGCAGGCCAATACCAGCGCAATCGCTGGCCCGAGCGTGCCAATAGGGGGGAGTTTTTCTTTGACGGATGTCATACGCATGCTTTAAATGAGAACAGTTCACCGATCAACCACCAGCGCTGCAGAGCTAGGCTAGAGAAGCATAAGCGGGCGACTGTTCGTGAGTTCCCGCGGAACCGGCTTCGCCAGGCCGCTGGGAACGCCCCCTAAACGAGGGGGGCGGCTACACGCCAGTGAGCCGCAACAGGGGTGTTATTTATTTCCCCAGCACAGATCCGAGCCCACTTTGGTGTCTTTGCTGTCCACGCCCTTCTGAGGTTTGTCCGTGATCAGCGTCACCCCGGTGTCGGTATAGCCGCTGGCCTTCTTGCCGGTCTTGGCAAATTCCACACCCGCTGCCACACCCATGCTGGCCATTTTGAGGGGGTACTGCTGAGAGGTTGCCGCAATCACACCGGCCTTGACGTTCTTGACGCCCGCACAGCCGCCGTCTACCGACACGATCATCACGCCCTTATCTTTGCCGGCCGCCTTCAGCGCCTGGTAGGCACCTGCCGCTGCGGGTTCATTGATTGTGTAGACGAGGTTGATGTCCGGGTTCTTTTGCAAGCAGTTTTCCATGGCGGTCTGGCCCTTGGCTTGGTCGCCAAAACTGTCAGCCATGCAGACGATTTCTGCGGTCTTTGACAGTTCGTTGCTCTTGGCGTCAGCCGCCACCAGGCCAAAGCCAGACATGAAACCGTTGTGGCGTTGTGCACCCACAGGGTGGCCAGGGAACAGGTCCAGTGTGGCGATCTTGGCGGATTTGCCGCCCATGCCGGCTTTGGCGTACTTGCCAATCAACACGCCAGCTTTGTAGTTGTCGGTGGCAAACAGGGCGTCGGTGCCTTCGACCGGGTCGGTGGGGCTGTCCAGTGCGATGAACTGCACGCCTTGGGCCTGCGCCTTTTTGATGCTGGGGATGATGGCCTTGGAATCGCTCGGTGTGATCAGAATGGTCTTGGCACCCGCTGCCACCATGTTTTCAATGGCCGTCACCTGGCCAGCGTTGTCACCATCTGCCTTGCCTGCGGCGCTGATCAGCTTGGCGCCCATCTTTTTGGCTTCGGCTTGGGCGCCTTCTTTCATCTTCACAAAAAAGGGATTTGTTTCGGTTTTTGTGATCAGCCCGATCACAGGCTCACCCGCAGCAAAGGCGCTGGAAACGGCAAAAGCCAGGGTTGAAATGGTCAAGGGTGCGTAGGATATTTTCATGACAGTCTCCAATAGAAATCAAAGTGAATGGACAAGGCTCGGCGACGGGTTAAGCGTCGCTTTACTGAACGAAGCAGCCCAACTATACTGGCGGGAGACTAAATAAATCAAGTTAATTTACTTATGGAAAACCCTGATCATTTCATCCAAGTAGCCACCGCTGGCGAGGCTTTGATTGACATGATTCGCCAGCCCGATGGGCGTTACGCCGCATGCCTGGGCGGAGCGGTTTACAACCTGACGCGGGCCTTGAGCCGCCAAGGCGTAGGTACCGTCTACCTCAATCCGCTGTCACAAGACGACCTGGGGCGGCAACTGGCTGCGCAACTGCGCGCAGACGGTGTGCATTTAGCTTGCAGTACACCCGTACCAGAATCCACTGCCATGGCGGTGGTGGGACTGGATACGAAGGGGCAACCCACCTATTCTTTTTATCGCGAGGGCGTGGCAGACCGCTGTGTAGACGCGGCCACGCTCAACGCGCAGACAGCGGCCTATCCTGCGCTGCAGTTGGTGGCAACTGGCTGTCTGGCACTGGCCCCTGAAGATGCCCCCCACTATCTGCCCTGGCTAACAGCGCAGCGGGCGCTGGGCAGGACGGTGGTGGTGGATGTCAATTTGCGCCTGGTGGCCATGCGCGATGCGCAGGCCTATCGCCAGAATGTGCTGGCCGCAGTGGGATTCGCCCACATCGTGAAAGCCAGTGACGAGGACCTGGACGCACTGCAGATCGCTGGCGACACGGCATTGACCAAAGCGAGCAACTTGTTGCACAGCAGCGTTGCCGATTGTTTGGTGCTTACCTTGGGCGCCCAGGGGGCATGCCTGCTCACGCGCGGTGGCGCGGTTTGGCAGGCAAAAGAGCGCGAAGCGGTTCAGGTCGTGGACACGGTGGGTGCTGGAGACTGTTTTCTGGCGGGGCTATTGGCAGCCTTGCTTCATGCGTCGAAGGGTGCCGGGCTGGACTTGACCGCCATCGACGAAGACAAGGCCCAGGTGCTGCTGCAGCATGCGCTGTCCTGCGCCAGCATCAACGTGATGCGCAGCGGATGCGAGCCACCGACTTGGCCCGAGGTGAGCGGTCGGGTTGCTGAAGTTCACTATGAATTTGGGGGTACCGGCAAGTAGTACGGCCTTTTTTGCTATCATTTTAGTAGCGATTGACGTCAGTGTGCCATCAAACTTCTTGGCGCCTGTGGTCTCTGCGTCATCGGTGCTCAAGCAGGCCGCCATTTGCCTGTCATTTGCAAACGGATTCTGAATGGGGCAAAGGCCTACTCAGCGCCCTTGGGAAAGCACCGGTGTTGCTTAGCTTGATTGATAGAGCGCCCGAACTGGCGTTTTTGGATTGACCTGATCGGGTCACGGTCTTGTGTCACCAGTGGTAACTCAAGACCGATGAATCCCCGCTACTTGTAGCTTCTGGCGTCCTCAATCACTTTGCCATCATTGGCCAGGCTGCCCAGCGGGCACAGCACCACCTCACCGCGCAGCTTGGTCACGTCACGGATCGCATCTGCTATGCGTGTCGCCAAACCTTCTGGCGTTGATGATGCCTCCACGTGCAGGGCCATGGCATCGTTGGCCATTTCGCCGCTGACCACCAAGCGTGCCTTTTGCACTTCAGGGAAACGACGCGCAATCTCTGCCACTTGGCCAGGATGTACAAACATGCCGCGCACTTTGGTGGTCTGGTCCGCGCGGCCAAGCCAACCTTTGATTCGCTGGTTGGTTCGCCCAGTCGGGCAGGTACCAGGAAGGATGGCAGACAGGTCACCGGTTCCAAACCGCACCAGGGGGTAGGCGGGGTTGAAGCAGGTCACGACGACTTCGCCAACCTCGCCCTCAGGCACCGGGTCCCCTGTGCCAGGGCGAACGATTTCGAGCAAGACGCCTTCGTCCAGCACCAGGCCGTCGCGGGCTTCGGTCTCGTAGGCGATCAGGCCCAAGTCTGCAGTGGCATAGCATTGATAGCCCGCAACACCATGGGCCAGGTACCAGTCACGCAAGCTGGGGGGGAAAGCCTCGCCGCCAAAGAGCGCACGCTTCACGCTGGGCAGGGCGACGCCCATCTCGGCGGCTTTTTCAAGGATGATTTTGAGGAAACTGGGTGTGCCGATGTAGCCTGCGGGTTTGAGTTCGGCCATGGCCTGGACTTGCTGCTCGGTCTGGCCCGTGCCACCGGCAAACACCGTTGCCCCCAGTGCGTGGGCGCCGCTTTCCATCATGGCACCAGCGGGCACAAAGTGGTAGCTAAAGCAGTTGTGAATCAGGTCACCCGATCGAAAGCCCGCCGCAAACATGGAGCGCGCCATGCGCCAGTGGTCTACGCCGGTGCTGTCAGGTTCATACAGGGTGCCGGGGCTTGCGAACACGCGCGGCATTTTGGGGCCAAAAGCGATGGAGGCAAAGCCGCCAAACACATCACTGGCGCGGTGTTTTTGCTGCAGCGCCAACAATTCATATTTGCGCGTCACCGGAAGCTGGGCAAGTGTGGCGCGGTCTTTGACATCCGCGGGATTCACGTCCTTCAAGATCTGCCCAAAGGCGGCTGTCTTGGATTTTGCGAAAGCGACCTGGCCGGGCAGACTCACGAGGAGATCGCGCTCGCGTTGGACAGCCTCCCGGGTTTCGAGTGGGTCGTAATACTGGGTCATGCCAACCACCGCTTTCTGCGCTTGTAGCTCTTCACGTCCTTGAAACTCTTGCGTTCGCCACCGCCCATGCCAAGGTAAAACTCCTTGACGTCTTCGTTGTTGGCAAGATCCGATGCAACACCGTCCATCACGACACGGCCACTTTCCATGATGTAGCCATAGTCAGCGTATTTAAGTGCCATGTTGGTGTTCTGTTCGGCAAGCAAAAAGGTGACTTTCTCTTTGCTGTTGAGGTCTTTGACAATGTTGAAGACCTCCTCCACGATTTGTGGCGCCAAGCCCATGGAAGGCTCGTCCAGCAGCACCATGCTGGGGTTTGACATCAATGCGCGGCCAATGGCGCACATCTGCTGTTCACCACCCGAGGTGTACGCCGCTTGCGAGGTGCGGCGTGTCTTCAGACGCGGGAAGTAGTTGTAGACCTTCTCGAGATTGCGGGCAATCTCGGCCTTGTCTGAGCGCGTGTAAGAGCCTGTCATCAGGTTTTCTTCAATGGTGAGGTGGGCAAAACAATGCCGCCCTTCCATCACCTGCACCACGCCGCGTTGCACCAAGTCAGCGGGGGTCAAGTTCTCAATCCGCTCGCCACGAAGTTCGATAGAGCCCTTGGTCACAGCACCACGCTCGCCTTGCAGCAAGTTGGAGATGGCTCGCAAGGTCGTGGTCTTGCCCGCACCATTACCGCCAAGAATGGCAACAATTTGACCTTGAGGTACTTGAAGGCTGACGCCCTTGAGCACCAGGATCACGTGGTTGTAAATGACCTCGATGCCATTGACGTTCAGAACAATGTTGGGTTTTTCCATGGGTTCTCTCGTTGTCCAATCGAGAAGGCCATTGTCTGGCCTTCTCGATTGGCGGCTGAATCAGCCGCCAATACTTACATCATCAAGTCTGGCAATCAGCTGGCGTTCGTGGCGTCAGCTTTTTCTCAGCGGCGTACTTGGCAGCAGTTGCCTTGACGAGTGGCTTCAAGATCATTTCATCTGCCTGCAGCCAGTCAGAGCTGAAGTTCCACTTCTTGCCGTCCCATGTGTGAACACGTGCCCAGTTGGAGCCCATGTGGTCCACGCAGGATGTGCTGATGGGGCGCATCACGCCGGCAAAGCCCAGGGCGTCGAGCTTCTTCTGGTCCAGTGCCAGGTTCTCATAGCCCCAGCGAGCTTGCTCGCCCGATACCCACTTGCCCTTACCGTAGCGTTCCTGTGCGCGCTTGACGCCTTCAACGGCCAGCATGGCACTCATCGCACCGCGCATGTAAAGCACTTGACCAACTTCATCCTTGGGTCCCGAGCCCTGGCCCTTGCCATGAACTTCCTTCAGGATGTCCTGGACCACCTTGGACTGCGGTTCCGCACCGTGCTGCATGGTCACAGCGTTGTACCCTTTGGCACCTTCGCCCACGTCTTTGACGTCAGGCTCTGCGCCCGACCACCAGACGCCATACATCTTGTCACGGGGGTAACCCGTGGCTTGGGCTTCCTTCAGCGCAGTGGAGTTCATCACACCCCAGCCCCACAGGAACACATAGTCTGGCTTGGCTTGACGCACTTGCAGCCAAGTGGCCTTTTGTTCGACGCCGGGCGCGGTCACTGGCAACAGCTGCAAATTGAAGCCCAGCTGTGCCGCACGCTCTTGCATCAAGGCGATGGGCTCCTTGCCATATGGGCTATCGTGATAAACCAGGGCGACCTTCTTGCCTTTGAGCTTGTCCAGACCACCTTCTTTTTTGCCGATTTGCTGAACGAGCGCATCTGCCGCCAACCAGTAGGTGCCAGCCAAGGGGAAGTTCCACTTGAACACGGTGCCGTCCTGGCTTTCGCTACGACCGTAGCCTGCAGTGATCAATGGGATCTTGTCGCCGGGGGCCTTTTCAGTCAAGGCAAAGGTAATGCCAGTTGACAGGGGCTGGAAAACGGTTGCACCACCGTGCTTGCCCTTGAGTCGCTCATAGCATTCAACACCGCGTGCAGTGTCGTAGCCAGTTTCGCACTCTTCGTAAATGATCTTGACGCCATTGATACCGCCGCGCGCATTGACGAGCTTGAGGTAATCGGCATAACCGTTGGCCCATGGGACACCATTCGGCGCATAGGGGCCAGTGCGATAGGGCAAGCCTGGAAAGAATTGTTCTTTGGCTTGAGCAAAGGCGGTGAAGCCCACGCCAGCCAGACAGGCGGCCAAAGCGAGATTGCGCAGTTTCATAAAGTCTCCTGGAGTGAAAGGCACACCCTGTGCCGAAGGTTGCGAAAAAATCGGTGCAGTATCAATGAGGGAATGGCCACAGGCGCATCTTTTGCTTGCCAATGGACCAGAGTTTTGCAATGCCATGGGGTTCGACGATCAGGAACCACACAATCAAGGCGCCGAAGATCATGAGTTCAGTGTGTGAGATGCCAGCAGTAGAAATCTCGAGCCCCATCACAGAACCGAGGACAGGCAATAGCTGATTCAAAACAATCGGCAGAATCACGATAAAGGCCGCACCAAAGAAGCTGCCCATGATCGAACCCATGCCGCCGATGATCACCATGAAGAGCAGCTTGAAGGATTGGTCTACTGAAAAGGCGGCAGGCTCCCAAGCGCCCAGGTACACGAAGCCCCACAGAGCGCCTGCCACACCGATGATGAAAGAACTCACAGCAAAGGCGCTCAATTTGGCGTACATCGGGCGGATGCCGATCACAGCTGCCGCGACGTCCATGTCGCGTATGGCCATCCACTCGCGTCCGATAGCGCCACGCACTAGATTTTTTGCCAGCAAGGCAATGACGGCCAACAATCCCAAGCAGAACAGGTACTTGGACAAGGGGCTGTCAACTTCCATACCAAAAACTTGCAAGTTGGAGACCGACACGGAGCCAGACGCTGAATCGTTGGTGAACCACTTGACGCGCAGGAACATCCAGTCCGAAAAGAATTGCGCTGCAAGTGTCGCCACGGCCAGGTACAGACCTTTCACTCGCAGGCTGGGCAATCCAAAGAGGATGCCGAAGACCGTTGCGCACAGCCCGCCCAAAATGAGAGCTGGTATCAAGGGCATGCCGGGTATACGGACAAAAAAGTTGTAGGCACCATAAGCACCCACGGCCATGAAGGCACCCGATCCCAGGGAAATCTGGCCGCAGTACCCCACCAGAATATTGACGCCAACAGCAGCCAGCGAAAAAATCAAGAAGGGAATCAAAATGGCGCGAAACATGTAGTCACTGGCCAACATGGGCACAGCCACCACCGCGAAGAGAACCAGCAAGCCAATGGCCGTTCTGTCTTGCGTGATCGGGAATATCTGCTGATCAGCCGCGTAGGAGGTCTTGAATTGACCGTTTTCTCTGTAAAACATGTTGAATCGTCCTCAAACGCGGTCAATGATTTTTTCGCCAAACAGGCCTTGCGGTCTGAAGAGCAGGAAGCCAAGCGCCAAGACGTAGGCAAACCAGATCTCAATGCCACCACCGACGTAGGGGCCTAAAAAGACTTCAGACAGCTTCTCACCCACGCCAATGATCAGACCGCCGATGATGGCGCCCGGAACCGAAGTCAAACCACCCAGAATCACCACCGGCAGGGCCCGCAAAGCCACGGTGGTAAGTGAAAACTGCACTCCCAGCTTGGACCCCCAGATCATTCCTGCCACCAAGGCCACTACGCCAGCAACACACCAGACAATGAACCAGATTCGGTTAAGGGGAATGCCAATTGACTGGGCTGCCTGATGGTCGTCAGCCACCGCACGCAGGGCGCGACCCGTGGATGTTTTCTGAAAGAAGATGCTCAGCAAGGTAACCAAGGCAGCAGCAATGACAGCGGCAATCAAGTCTTCCTTATTGATCAGAATGCCACCTTCAAACATGGATTCAAACGCCATGATGGGCTCTTTGGGCATGCCGATGTCAATTTTGTAGATGTCGCTGCCAAAGATCGTCTGACCAAGGCCTTCCAGAAAGTAAGTGATGCCCAAGGTTGCCATCAGCAAGGTGGCGCCTTCCTGATTGACGAGGTGGCGAAGCACCAGTCGCTCGATGACCCATGACACCGCAAACATAACCACGCCAGCCACCACGAAGGCCAGCATGGTCGCCACAATGGGATTACTGATGCCGGTCCAGGCCGGTATCCATTCGGCAAAGCGTGCCATGGCCAGTGCGGCGAACAGCACCATGGCGCCCTGGGCGAAGTTAAACACACCTGAGGCCTTGAAAATCAGCACAAAGCCAAGCGCAACCAATGAGTAAAGCATGCCAGCCATCAGGCCGCCAAGCAGGGTTTCTAGAAAAAATGCCATGGTCTGATTCCTCAGTGTGAAGTGCCGAGATAGGCACTGATCACGTCTTCGTTGTTGCGCACTTCGTCGGGTGTTCCGTCGCCGATCTTCTTGCCATAGTCCAGCACCACGACGCGGTCGCTGATGTCCATCACCACGCCCATGTCATGTTCAATCAAGACGATGGTGGTTCCGAACTCATCGTTCACATCCAGCACGAAGCGGCACATGTCCTGCTTTTCTTCGACATTCATGCCTGCCATGGGCTCGTCGAGCAACAGCACCTGGGGCTCCATGGCCAGCGCTCGGCCAAGGTCCACCCGCTTTTGCAAGCCGTAGGGCAACTGACCCACGGGGGTCTTGCGGAAGGCCTGAATTTCGAGAAAGTCGATGATGTGCTCGACAAACTCGCGGTGCTGCTCTTCTTCGCGTTGGGCAGGGCCAATGCGCAAGGCCTGCAAGAACATGTTGCTCTTGATGCGCAGGTTGCGACCCGACATGATGTTGTCGATCACGCTCATGCCCTTGAACAAGGCCAGGTTCTGGAAGGTGCGCGCCACGCCCATCTCTGCCACCTGGCGCGAATTCATGTGCTTGAAGGTGTTGCCTCGGAAAGTGATGCTGCCTTGTTGCGGTTGGTAGACCCCGTTGATGCAGTTAAGCATGGAGCTTTTGCCAGCCCCGTTGGGGCCGATGATCGCGCGGATCTCGTGTTCCTTCACGTTAAAGGAAATGTCGGTCAGTGCTTTGACGCCACCAAAACTCAGTGAAATATTCTTCACTTCCAAAATGACGTCGCCGATCTTTTTCCCCGCTTCTGTCGGTGCATTCATGATTGGGGTACTTTCGTTCATGCTGCTGCCTTTACAGGGGCAAAGGTTTTGCTGTCGCCCATTTTCAATGTGGCACTGACGCTGCCGCTGCGGCCGTCTTCAAACTTGACGGCGGTTTCGATGAACTGTTCTGTCTTGCCGCCATACAACGCGTCGACAAGCACGGCATATTTTTCACTGATGTAGCCACGGCGGACCTTGTTGGTTCGGGTCAGTTCACCATCGTCCGCGTCCAGTTCTTTGTGCAGAACCAGGAACCGGTGGATCTGGCTACCGGCCAGCAAGGCATCTTCTGCCAAATCGGCATTGACCTTTTCTACGCACTCCTTAATCAATTGATAGACCTCTGGTTTTTGTGCCAGATCGGTGTAGCCTGCATAAGGCAGATTACGCCGCTCAGCCCAATTGCCAACGGCTTCCATGTCAATGTTGATCATGGCGCAGACGCGCTCACGCCCGTCACCCAAAGCAACGGCTTCCTTGATATGCGGGAAGAACTTGAGCTTGTTTTCCACGTACTTGGGAGCGAACATCGAGCCATCGTTCGCGCCACCTTTGAGGCGCCCCACGTCCTTGACGCGGTCGATGATCTTCAGGTGGCCATGCGCGTCCAGAAAGCCTGCATCGCTGGTGTGATACCAGCCGTCGGACGTCAGTACTTCAGCTGTGGCGGAAGGGTTTTTGAAATATTCCTTCAACAGGCCTTTGGATTTGACCAGCACTTCACCGTTGTCCGCCAGCTTGATTTCTACGCCCTGCACAGGCACACCGACGGTGTCGGAGCGGGCTTCGTGGTCTGGCTGCATGCAAACAAACACGGCTGTCTCGGTACTGCCATATAACTGTTTAAGGTTGACGCCAATGGAGCGGTAGAAGCTGAACAGATCGGGGCCAATCGCTTCACCTGCGGTGTAAGCGACACGCACTCGCGACAAACCCAAGGTATTGCGCAACGGGCCATAAACCAATGCATTTCCCACTGTGTAGAGCAACTTGTCGCCAAACGCCACAGATTTACCGTCCATCAAGGTGGGGCCAACTCGCTTGGCTATATCCATGAAGTAATGGAACATGTTGCGTTTGACAGTGCCAGCATCTTCCATGCGGATCATCACACTGGTGAGAAGGCCTTCGAACACGCGCGGTGGTGCAAAGTAGTAGGTGGGGCCGATTTCTTTCAGGTCGATGGTGACGGTGGCGCTACTCTCTGGGCAGTTGACGACATAGCCGCGCTCCAGCCACTGGGCGTAGCTAAAGATGTTCTGGCCGATCCATGCGGTAGGCAGGTAGGCGAGGACTTCTTCATGGTCAGTCAATGCATCAAAGGTAGAACCTGCTTCGGCACGGTTCAACAGGCTGAAGTGGGTGTGCACCACGCCATTTGGTGTACCTGTCGTACCGCTGGTATAGAACATGGCGGCCACATCGTTTGGCTGTGCCTTGTCAATCTCGGCCTTCATAAAACCCGGATTTTTGGAAGCAAAGGCTTTGCCCGCTTCAATGAGGCTTTCGAGCGAGGCGAGGCCTGGTTCGTCGTACTTGCGCAGACCACGCGGATCATCGAAGTAAATGTGATTCAGGCCCTGGCACTGATCGCGAACCTCCAACAGTTTGTCCACTTGTTCCTGGTCTTCAACAACGCAGAACCGAACTTCGGCATTGTTCAGAGGGAACACACATTCGACGGCAGCCGCATCCTGGTACAACGGAACTGGAATCGCACCCAGACTCTGTGCGGCCAACATGGTGGCGTAAAGGCGCGGACGGTTCGCGCCAACGACGACCAGATGTTCATTGCGTGTGAGACCTGCTTCGTGCAGGCCACAGGCGATATGCTCCACCAAGGTCGCGAGATCGGACCAGGTCAGCGTCTGCCAAATACCGTACTCTTTTTCGCGCATGGCGGGGGCCTGGGGCCGTTTAGCTGCATGCGTAAATAAAAGCTTGGGAAAAGTTGTTTCCATTCCACATCCTTGACTTGAACCTTGGGACTGAGCCCACAGTTGGAGCAGATAGTAGAGATTGATTTGACGTTATGTTGTCATTCCAACGACAATTTAAGGGTCATCCCTGAGCGGACTTACCCTGAATCATGCGAATCGATCAAAGCCTGTACCAGCGCAGACGGCCCCCCACATCCACGGAATTGGCTGATATCCCATGGCTGAGTCGGTTGCAGCCGGACGAGCAAGCAGCTGTGATCCCAACCATTGACGTGGCGGATGCCAAGCCCGGAGACTATGTTTGCCGCATTGGACGACCTGTGACCTACTGGTTTGGCGTGGTGGAAGGTTTGCTCAAAATGAGCAGCGACAACAGCCAGGGTGTCACCATGACCTTCACGGGTGTGCCCCCTGGTGGCTGGTTTGGTGAAGGTACGGCGCTAAAACGCGAGCAGTACCGCTACAACATCCAGGCTTTGCGCAGGAGCGTAGTAGCGGGCATCCCGGTTGACACCTTCCATTGGCTATTGGATCACTCCATCGGTTTCAACCGCTTTGTGATGAATCAACTCAATGAGCGGCTGGCGCAGTTCATCGCAGCGCGCGAAATTGACCGGATGAACAACCCAGACATTCAGGTCGCGCGCAGCTTGGCTGCACTCTTCAATCCGGTCCTGTATCCTGGCGTGGGCAAAGTTCTTCGAATTACTCAGCAAGAGTTGGCTTATTTGGTAGGCTTGTCGCGTCAGCGGGTCAACGAGGCTCTGAATACCTTGCAGCGCATGGGGGCTATACGCGTCGAATATGGGGGACTCAGGGTGCTTGACCTTTTGGCACTTCGAAACAGTGTTGACATTGGCTGACCTGCCAGCATCTTTTCAATACACATGTGTTCGCGTTATCCCCAGTAGATTGCAAAGCCTAGTAGCATGACGATCTCTGCTTCACCATTCCCCGAAAGAGATCCATGCGTTATTTCAAACTTGCAAGCGTTGCAAGCGCCGCCGCGCTGTTAGTTGCCTGCGGGGGTAGCTCTGACCCCGCTCGTGGCTCCTTGATCGAGACCCCAACCGTTTTGACGACATTGACGACCGCTCAAATTGATGCGGGTACCGCAGTGTCTGGTCTTCAGGCGTTGAGCGGCAAGGCCAAGTGTGACGTGAAAGTTGTGGCACTGAATTACGCCACTGTGGGGGTGAGTGCCGAGTCCACCAATGCCTCTGGCGTACTGCTTTTGCCATCTGGAACCTGCACTGAGTCGGCACCTTTGCTGGCATATGCGCGAGGCACAGAGGTACTGAAAACCAGAACACTCGCCAACCCCACTGACGGCGAGACCTTCTCTCTGGCTGCCATGTTTGCGGCACAAGGCTATGCTGTGGTGGCCACCGACTATCTGGGTTTTGCGAAGTCAACTTACGGGTACCACCCCTATCTGCATGCCGACTCGGAGGCCAGCGCGGTGGTTGACTCTATTCGTGCGGCCAGGAATGCGGGCAGTACCTTGGCGTTCAACTATTCAGGCAAGGTGATGTTGTCAGGGTATTCACAAGGGGGGCATTCGTCCATGGCGGCTCACCGCGCAATCGAGCGCGACAACGCGACCGAAATCTCGGTCGTGGCAGGCGCTCACCTGGCAGGCCCTTACAACCTGTCTGGTTCTTTGAAGCTTCCTGTGGCGATAGCAGGCGTCCAGTTCTTTGTGCCATTCATTGTGACGTCATGGCAAAAAGCGTATGGCAACGTGTACTCCGATGTCAAAACCGTGTTCAAGTCGCCCTATTCGGACTACATCGAGACCTTGTTGCCCAATCCGACGTTGACTTACACCACGCTGGTTACTTCTGGCAAGTTGCCCGGTGCCTTGGGTGAAACGCCTACCCAGGCGAGAGATGCGATTTTTCAGGCAGCCTGGTTGACCGACACGCAGACCAACGTGAACAACGGGGCTTATCTGGCTGCAAAGAAAAACGACTTGCTTGGCTGGAGTCCGAAAGCCAAGGTCATGCTCTGTGGTGGTGCGGGGGACCCTACTGTCCCACCAGCGATTCATCAAGCAGTCATGAAGGCTGATTTCGATAGTCGATCGTTGACCAATGTGAGTTCTGTGGATGTAGATGCGGCGATTCAGGCAACATTTGGTACCGGGGGAAAGGCGCCTACCGACCCCACCAGTGCAGCCTTCGCCACATACTATGGCAACTATCACGGTACGTATGAACCACCATTCTGCTACGCACAGGCCAAGGCCTTGTTTGATACGGTGAAGTAGTCGATCTCTGCGTTGTAACTGGCCTTAATCGGCCAGTTCTTCCCGCGCCAGTTCGACTTCAAGGCGCTCCATCGCATCAAAGGCATCCATGGCAGCGGCCTTCTGGTATAGCGCAGTGGCTTCGCTCATCCGGCTGTCGCCCTCCAGCATGACAAGGCCATTGGCGTATTCAATCATTGCAATGGGTGAATTTGGATTCAGTACCAAGGCTTGCTTGAAAAGGCTCAATCCCGCCTCTTTCTTTGCACCATAGGTCATACCACCAATCAGTGGCCCTACTTTGTCGATGACTTCAGCATGAAATGCACCCAGGGCCACATGGGCATCTGAGTGTTTCGGATTTAATTCGATCACCTTTTCGAGCGCGTCCTTGACTTTGCTACCAAGTCCCTGCGCTAGTGCTTTGGCCACGCTGATCCCCTGGCTATAGCGACCAAGCGCATAGGCTTGCCAGTGCCAGGCATTAGGATTGGTGGGCGTGGCATCTGCCTGTGCCTTTGCCCGGGCTCCCGCAGTGATGTAGAGGTCCAGCTTCTCTTTTTCCTTGAGCTCCAGATAGGTCGCGTAAATGCAGGTAGCCTTGTTGGCGAGCGTGAGGCCTGCACCACCGAGCATCAAGCCAGTCTCAGTGGCTTTTTGGAATTCACCGTTGTGAAAAAGCGCCCAACCTTCAAGCAAGGCCGTGTCTTTGGGCAGGGGCTCCAGGTCGCTCGCATGAAGTCGCTCCCAGTGTTTGCGCACACTGCTTGCATCAAAGGCAAAATCACCAGCAAAGGGAAATGGGTTCCATCTGGCCATGGGGGTCTCCGGGGTGCGTTGTCATTGTTATGTCGATTCGTTTGTCTGGTATGCCCCAACGAGAGTGAGCAAATGGGTGCGCTGGTTGGCCTCGAGGTATGGCACCAGCAGGTTCAAGACATGTTGTGCGCCACGCAACAGGGCATGCTGAGCGCTTTCTGGCTCCAGGGCGCGACGTGGATCGCGTACATATTCAAAGCTGAGCCAATAGGTCAATACCACTACCATGCTGGTGGCAGTTGCCTCAACTTCTCTCGAATCAATGCTGATGGAGCCTGCGCGGCTCATGCTGTCCAGCATGCTTTTCACGGATCGCGTCTTGTTCTTCAAAATCCACTGGAAATGGGTTTCGAGTCGCCGGTTCTTGCTGAGCAAATCGTTCAAGTCCCGGTAAAGAAAACGGTACTGCCAGATCAACTCGAACAGGGTATGCATGAAGAACCAGGCGTCTTCTACATTGCGGACCCCATCACTGGCATTCAAGAGTTCGCTTAAGGACTTTTCGTAGCGATCAAACAGGCTGTTGATCAGTTCGTCCTTGGCAGGATAGTGGTAGTACAGGTTGCCAGGACTGATGCGCAGTTCCGCCGAGATCAAGGTCGTGGAAACATTGGGCTCGCCAAAACGGTTGAACAACTCGAGCGTGACCTCAAGAATCCGTTCTGCTGTGCGGCGCGGCGCTTTTTTCGCCATGATGTATTACCTAGTCATGTTGGCTTGACTGTAACCCAGCCCCAAGCCAGCAGGGATCAGGGATGGCGAGCATGCCTGCAGATCGTCCAGCACAGCGTGGAGTTCATGGACGGCGCGCCCAAGGCGGGTGCGGGGCGTGTACGCAGCCTGGTCCAGCAGCACTCTTTTGTGGTCGGCCAGCACGCCAGCACGCAGGTGTACGCCATGTCGCGCCAGCTTTTCAGTGAGGGTACCAGAGCGCAGCAAGCTCATGGTCTGTTGATATGCATGCTCTGCCAGATGGCGGCGATTTGAATAGCTAAAGGTATTGGCCAAATAGAGTTCTGCGTCACGGCGATCAGGCTCGATCAAAACGATGTCAGTGTGAGGATAGGCCTTTTCATAGTGTTTCATGCCCAGCTCCATGCGCGAATGGATCATGGACCGAAAGGTCTGGCTCAACACAGAGGGCAGGCCCCCATCGATGATCTTGGGGATTCGGCGAGACTGAACACGGCTGTCATCAATGCTGGCGTCAAACGGCACGATCGGGTTAAGGCAGATCACCAGATCCATGCCGTCGTCCAGCGCAACCGATGCATGCATGGTTTTCTTGAGTGCGCCATCGACATAGTATTTATCATCAATCTCAACCGGTGGGAACAACCCCGGCAAAGCCGAACTTGCCTGCACGGCACGCGAAATGGGGACGTGATCCCAGCCAGGCTGACCAAAGGGAGCAGACTCGCCGCTGTCCAGGTGGGTCGCCACCAGCGTCAGCTTGGTCTTGAGTTGACGGAAGTCATTGGTACGACCAGGAAGCGAAAACTGGGCGCTCAAGCGCCTGTGGATTTCTTCGTTTGAGAAAATCCCCGTAGGCAGCCCTGGGCTGAAGCGTTCGAGCGCATGGGTGATGGATTTTCGCTTGACCGCGAGTTCCCAAAAAGCCGCCATCATCAACCCCGGCAGCATGATGGCGCGCCGCGCGAATTCATCGTACGCAGGCATCATCAACCACGCAGGGTCAAATACATCGCTGGCTGGGCTGTTGTTCTCAATGAAAGAGCCGCAAAGCTTGCGCGGCGTCAGGCCGTTCGCCATGGACGCGGCAATGAAGCCACCGGCCGAGACACCCACGTAATGGTTCAGCTGAGTGAAATTGATACCGGTCAGTGCGTCTTCGAGCGCGCAAAGTGCGCCAATTTCATAGATGGCACCCATGGGGCCACCGCCCGCCAGGGCCAAAGCAATTCGGTGCGAGGAGGCTGGCTTGGATTTGCGCATGATCATCGTCTTTTCAGTTCAGGATAATGCTGCATCGCAGCATGATGGGCATGAAAAAGGGCGCCGAGGCGCCCTTTGCTGATTTCGCATGAGCCAGCATCAAACGGTGGCGGCAACCTCTGCCGTCTTGCGTGCAACCGCGCGCTTGGCGGCGGGTTTGGCCGCCCCGTTTGCTGCTTTGGCAGGGGCCTTCACTGCGGCTTTCGGTTTGGCTTCGGGCTTTTCTGCTGCGGGCTTCTCCACTTTGGTGGTGGGCTTGGCAGCTGCAGCCTTGCTGAGCTTTTGCACGCTCTTGTTAAGCTCGTCAATGCGCGCCACCAAGTCGGCGACTTCTTTGGAAGACGGCACACCCAGTTTGCTCAGCGCTTTGGCCACGCGCAGTTCGAAAATATTCTCCAACTTATCCCACTGGCCAGTTGCCATGGAGGTGATGCCCGTTGCTTTGGAAGACAGGCCGGACGCCATGTCAGCCATCTTGCTCGTAGCTTCGCTGATTTTTTCCTCGGCAACGGCTTGCGTCTTGCGCTGGATGGCCAAGCCTTCCTTCACCAAGGTTTCAAATGCCTTGCCACTTTCGCTTTGGGCCTTGGCAAATGCGCCGAGACCAGCCAGCCAGATTTGCTGGGCAGATTCCTTGACAGAGCCAGCCAATGGCAGAGCAGATTGTTTCTTGGATGCGGTTTTTTGCAGCTTCTTGACCATGTAGGCCTCCAGTACGTTAACAGGTGCCCCGCAGGCTGTTGCAGAGCGATAAGCCAACTGTAAGCGTTGCAAAGCTCGGCGTTTAGGCAAAAGCTTCTAATTGCCGCAAGGCGGCTGCGCGGGTTTGTGCTGAATCCGTACAGCAGTCCTTTGGGCACAATGCAGGCTCATTTTGGAGGCTTTCATGCAGTATTTTGTTACCGGCGCGACCGGCTTCATTGGCAAACGTCTCGTCAAGAAATTGCTGGAGCGTAAAGGTGCCGTTGTGCACTTCCTGATCCGCAAGGAAAGCGAAGACAAGGTCCCCGGGCTGCGCGAGTTCTGGGGCGTCAGTGCCGCGCGTGCGAAGCCTGTTTTTGGCGATCTCACCAGTAAAAAATTAGGTGTTGCAGCAGATGCCATCAAGCAGTTGAAGGGACAAGTCGATCACTTCTACCATCTGGCCGCCGTCTATGACCTGGGCGCTGACGCCGAAAGCCAGGTGGCCGTGAACATCGACGGCACCCGCAACACGATCGATTTTGCCAAGGCCATCGACGCCGGACACTTCCACCATGTGTCCTCCATTGCAGCTGCAGGCTTGTACGAAGGCGTGTTCCGTGAAGACATGTTCGAGGAAGCCGAAAACACCGAACACCCTTACTTCATGACCAAGCACGAAAGCGAAAAACTCGTGCGCAAAGAGGGCAAGCTGCCCTGGACGGTGTACCGCCCCGCCATGGTGGTGGGTGACTCCAAAACCGGCGAGATGGACAAGATCGACGGCCCATACTACTTCTTCAAGCTCATCCAGCGCATGCGCCAGATCCTGCCGCCCTGGATGCCCAGCGTAGGACTGGAAGGTGGCCGCATCAACATCGTCCCGGTAGACTTTGTGGTTAACGCGCTTGACCACATCAGCCACCACCACCGCACCAGCGGCAAATGCTTCCACTTGGTGGACCCGCAAGGCTACCGCGTAGGCGACGTGTTGGACATTCTCAGCAAGGCCGCACATGCCCCCAAGATGAACCTGTTCATCAACGCCGCGCTGCTGGGCTTCATCCCCAAGTCGGTCAAAAAAGGCCTGATGGCCCTGGCGCCCGTGCGCCGGGTGCGATCAGCCATCATGAAGGATTTGGGCGTGCCGGACGACATGCTCACCTTCATCAACTTCCCCACCCGTTATGACTGCCGCGAAACCACTGCCGCACTCAAAGGGTCTGGCATTGAATGCCCCAACCTGCATGATTACGCTTGGCGCCTCTGGGATTACTGGGAGCGCCACCTGGACCCCGCCTTGTCCATTGACCGCTCACTGCGCGGCAGCGTTGGTGGCAAGGTGGTGCTGGTGACGGGTGGCTCATCAGGCATAGGTCTGGCCGCCGCCGCTAAGTTTGCCAAGGCAGGCGCTATCACCATCATCTGCGCACGAGATGCAGACAAGCTGGCTGAAGCCAAGAAAGAAATTCTGGCCGAAGCCGGCAAGGACGCCACTGTCATCACCTACTCCGCCGACATTGCCAACGAGCAAAGCTGCAAAGAACTGGTGGCCAAGCTGGAAACTGAACACGGCGGGGTGGACATCCTCATCAACAACGCTGGCCGTTCCATCCGCCGCGCTATTGAGGCCAGCTACGACCGTTTCCATGATTTTGAGCGCACCATGCAGCTCAATTACTTTGGCTCCCTGCGCATCACCATGGGGCTGCTGCCCGGCATGGTCGCAAAAAAGAAGGGGCATGTGGTCAACATCAGCTCCATCAGCGTGCTGGTCAACGCGCCCCGCTTCTCGGCCTATGTGGCATCCAAAGGCGCGCTGGACGCATGGACTCGCTGCGCTGCCAGTGAGTTTGCCGACCAGGGCGTTACCTTTACCACCGTCAACATGCCACTCGTGCGGACCCCCATGACCGCGCCCACCAAGATTTACGACAGCATGCCGCTTCTGAGCACCGATGAAGCCTCAGACCTGATCGTCAAAGCCGTGGTTGAAAAGCCCGTCCAGGTGGCCACGCGTCTGGGCATCTCGGTCGGTTTGCTGCACGGCATCGCACCGCAAATCACCCAGATTCTGATGAACACCACTTTCCGCATGTTCCCCGACAGTGCGGCCGCCAAGGGCGAAAAGGGCGCCAAGGCCACCTTGTCGCCTGAAGCGATTGCCATGTCAGAAATGATGCGAGGCATTCACTTCTGACGAACGCAGGTTGAATCTGTTTGCGAAGGGCCGCTCTTCCTGCGGGAGAGCGGCCCTTTTGTTACCAGGCGTCCACCATGGGGGGCACACCGTCCAGCGCATCAAGGCTGGCAGCCGCCAGGCCGTTGATTAGCCAGTTGCGGGTTTCGGCCGGGTCAATGACGGCGTCAATTTCCAGCGTGGCCGCCATGTTCATGGCTTCACCGTTGGCGTATTGCTGTTCCACCAGCTTCTTGAACAGAGCGTCACGCCCGGCGCCTTCGGGCACGGCCTCGAGTTCCTTGCGAAAACCCAGGCGCACTGCGCCCTCGAGCCCCATCGCTCCGAATTCGCCGGTCGGCCAAGCCACAGTGAACACCGGCGCATCAAAGCCGCCCGCCGTCATCGCCTGCGCACCCAAGCCGTAGCCCTTGCGCAAAACCACCGCAAAGAAGGGTACGCGCAGGTGCGACTCCACCACGAACATTCGGCAGCAGTGGCGCACCTGGGCCTGGGCCTCGATGTCCGGTCCCACCATGAAGCCAGGCGTGTCCACCAGCGACACAATCGGCAGGCCGTGCGCGTTGCACAGCTGCATGAAACGCGATGACTTGTCTGCCGCGTCGCCATCAATCGCGCCGCCCAGGTGCTGCGGGTTGTTGGCGATGACGCCCACGGCTTTGCCGTCGATGCGGGCCAGCGCCGTCAAAATACCGGTGCCGTAACCCGCGCGCAGTTCCAGCAAAGAGTCGGTATCCACCAGTCCGCGCATCACGGCACGGATGTCGTACACGCGCAAACGGTTTTCAGGAATAGCCTGACGCAGCAGGCGCTGGTCTGGCGCATCACCTCGTGGCAAATCCCCTTGAAAGTAGGACAGGTACTGTTTGGCCACCTGCACGGCCTGCACTTCGTCGTCCACCAGCACATCGATCACGCCGTTGCGGCTTTGCACCCCGCTGGGGCCGATCTCTTCGGGCTTGAATTGCCCCAAGCCCCCGCCTTCGATCATGGCAGGGCCACCCATGCCGATGTTGCTGGCTTTCGTTGCGATGATCACATCTGCACAACCCAGCAGCGCAGCATTGCCCGCAAAGCAGCGCCCATGCACGATCCCCACCACCGGCACCTTGCCCGACAGCGCTGCGAACTGGCTGAAAGTGTGGTTGTTCAGACCTGCCACCACGGGCATGTCCACGTCGCCCGGGCGGCCGCCACCGCCCTCGGCAAACAGCACGACAGGTAGCTTCAGTTTGTGGGCCAGCGCCAGCATGCGGTCCTTCTTGTGGTGGTTGCGCCAGCCTTGCGTGCCCGCCAGCACCATGTAGTCGTAAGCCATGATCACACAGCGAGACTGTTCCGGCCCAAACTGCTTGGCGTTGACGGTGCCAATGCCAGTGACCATGCCGTCCGCAGGCGTGTTGGCGATCAAGTCTGCCATGCTGCGCCGCGTGGCTTGCGCTGCAACGGCCAGTGCGCCGTATTCGATAAAGCTGCCGCCTTGCTGCGTGCCTTGTGCGTCTTGCACGGTACTTGCCGCATCGGTCAAATCGCACAGCGCCGCAATGTTCTCGCGTGCGGTGCTGCCGCCTTGGGCATGGCGCTTGGCAACAGCCGTCTGGCGATTGGCGTCCAAGGTGAAGGCGTGGCGGTCAATCACGCGCTGCAAGTCGGGGCGGATGTGCTCAGGGTCCACCGCCGCCTGCGTTACCGGCGCCACGGCGTCGGCGTCCACTGGCTCCAGCAACACCAGCGCCTGGCCTTGCGACACATAGGCACCGGCCACGGCGCAGACTTCCAGCACCTGCCCGGCGGTTTGGGCTGTGACCAGATGCTCCATCTTCATGGCTTCCAGCACGGCAATCTGCTGGCCTGCCGCGATCAGCGCGCCCACCGCGACATCCAGCTGCACGACCTTGGCAGGCATGGGCGCGCGCACGGCGGGTTGCTGATTGCTCGGATCGATATTATTTGAATCAAAAAGGCTATTTTGGCTTACCTCATATTCATTGTTAGCTATCGAAAAAGAAGCAAACTTCATTGCTGATGTCAGCAAGTCAGGCAAATGCTGCTCGACAAAACGGGTGTGTACCTGTTGGCTGTCCCATTCTGGCCGTGTCGCGATGGCTTGCAGCAAAGCCAGGTTGGTGTCCACGCCCGCAATCACGCATTCGGCGAGCGCACGGCGGGAGCGCCTCGCCGCTTGAGCAAAGCTGCCTGTGCTGTGCACGATCAACTTGGCCAGTAGTGAGTCGTAATGGGGCGACGGGGTGCAGCCGCCAAAGCCGTGGGTGTCCACCCGTATGCCTAGCCCCTGCGCCAGATCAAACTGGGTCAGCGTGCCGCCAGAGGGACGTGCCTGGCCTTGCGCGTCCAATGTTTCGGCATTGATGCGCCACTGCACAGCGAAGCCCTTCGACGGAGGTGGATTTGATGGGTCCAGACCCAGGCGTTGCAGGCTCTTGCCACCAGCGATACCTATTTGCAACTGGACCAAATCCAGTCCGGTCACAGCTTCGGTGATGGTGTGTTCTACCTGAAGCCGTGCATTGGCTTCGATGAACACAAACGGCAGATCGGGCGAACTCTCATCTGTCAAGAACTCAAACGTGCCCAGGCTCCGGTATTGGCAGGCGCGGGCCATGCGCAGTGCCGCCGAAGTGATTTGTTCCCGCAGTGCCGGGCTTAAACTGGGACTGGGCGCGATCTCAACCAGTTTTTGAAAGCGCCGCTGGACACTGCATTCGCGCTCACCCAGGGCCATCACGCTGTGACCGTCGCCAATCACCTGCACCTCGATATGCCGGGCATGCTGCATCAGGCGTTCAACATACACGCTGTCCACGCCAAACGCGGCGCGTGCTTCAGACACACAGCGTACATAGGCTTCGGGCAACTCTGCTGCTGTGTTAACCACGCGAATGCCGCGTCCACCGCCACCGCCCACGGCCTTGATGACGATGGGCGTAGTTTGCGCGCCAGTTTGTTGAGAGGCAAAAAAAACTTGCGCCTGTGCCAAACTCACGGCGTGATCGAGACCAGGCATCAAGGGCACATGCTGCGACAGGGCCAACTTGCGCGCACTGGCCTTGTCGCCAAACAAGGCCAGGTGGGCAGGCGTTGGGCCGATAAAGCACAGATCGGCCGATGCACAGGTCATCGCAAAGTCGGCCCGCTCACTCAGGAACCCGTAACCTGGATGCACTGCGTCGCAGCCGGTTCGTCGCGCAATGGTCACCAAGTTTTCGGCGTCCAGGTACGCGGCCGACCCCGTCGCATTCAAGGCAACGGCCTCGTCTGCTGCCCTCACATGCAGGGCATCTGCATCGTCTTGCGCGTACACCGCGACACAGGCAATCTCCTGGTCGTGCGCAGCCCTGACAAGTCGAATGGCGATCTCGCCTCTGTTCGCTATCAGTATCTTCTTGATCATCAAATGTCTTTCAGAACTTGGCACATTACCTTATCGGCACCGCCAGTGGCAGCATCCTTGGTGACGGCAGACTTGACCACAGTGATAAGGTGAGCAACGCTGCGTGTGGCTGCTTACTTCGACAGCCATGTTTTGCCCAAAATGTAAGCAGGACAACAGCAAAACAGTTTACCAATGCATCCTTGCTGGCGTACCGCTTTTGCGGTCTTTTGAGCTGCTTCACTGTGTGGCAGATCTGAAAAGCTGGTGGGATCACCGCCTATTCGGGCTTTCGGGCGCCAAGGTGCTCGCGACAATGGCTGCAATCCACCTCGCACCGCCTCATGGACTCCAGTCAAGACCGCAACTTACCCGCGACCGAGCGAAAGCTTAAACAAGCCCATGACGATGGCCAGGTGGCGCGCTCCAAAGACATGGGGCACTTGGCCGTGCTGGGGGTGGGGTCGGTGGCCTTGTTGCTGATGATGCCCTGGCTGGCAGAGCGCCTGAAGTTGGCGATGGGCCAGCAGCTGCGCTTCAACGCAGAGACTTTGCAAACACCCCATGTGCTGCTGCAGCGCCTGGAGGATGTGTCCATGGTGGGCATGCTGTGCGCGGTGGCGTTTTCGGCGGTGGTGCTGGGCGCTGCGGTGATGAGCGCGCTGGCCGTGGGGGGCTGGGTGATGGCGTCCAAGCCCATCATGCCGGATTTCAACCGCATCAACCCTTTTGCGGGCATTGGTCGGCTGTTCTCCAAAGAGCATGTGGCCGAGATCGTCAAGCTGGTGATCATTGGAAGCGTGGTGCTGACGGTGTCGGGCACGTTCATGCTCAACAGCATGCAGGACATCGCCATGCTGGCGTTGCAGCCGTCGCAGTCTGCCTTGCGTGCCCTGGCCGACTGGCTGACCCACGGGGTGGCGATGATGCTGCTGATTGTGGCTGTGGTGGCGGGAATCGACGTGCCTCTGCAGATCTTCATGCACAAATCTCGCTTGAAGATGTCGTTTGAAGAGGTCAAGCAAGAGAACAAGGAATCGAACGGCAACCCGCAAATCCGCGCCCGCCAACGTGCCAAGGCGCGCGAGATTGCGCAGCGCAATAGCGTGGCTGATGTTCCAAAGGCAGACTTTGTGCTGATGAACCCCACGCACTACGCTGTGGCGCTCAAATATGATGAGGCCACGATGGATGCGCCGCAAGTCATCTCGAAGGGGTCAGACCTGCTGGCGTTCAAGATTCGCGAGATCGCGAAAAACCACCAAGTGCCGGTGCTTGAATCCCCCGTGCTGGCACGTGCCCTGTTTGCCCATGCCGAGCTGAACCGCGAAATACCTTCTGCCCTGTTTGGCGCTGTGGCGCAGGTGCTGGCATATGTGTACCGAATCAAGGCCGCGATGCGTGGGGAGGCCAGCATGCCAGATGCGCAACCGGTTCCGGTGGTGCCGCCTGAGCTGGACCCGCACAACCTGGCGGCCATTGCGGCGGCCAAGGCAACCAAAGCAGCGAAAGCACAAGGCGTTTGATCGACGCCCGGGCTCGCTCGCAGGGAGCGGCGAAGCTGCCAGCTTGTTGAATAAGCCGAGCGAAGTCCCGCTTTTCGCGCTTTAGATTTCGGCGGCGCTCAAGACAATGGTCTTTATCCGAGAAGCGCTGCCAACATGAACCTCCTCCCACCCAATATCCAGCGGTTGTTACGCAACAACCTGGGCGCCCTCAGTGGTGCCACTGCACCCTTGCTGGTGGTCGCCATTCTGGCGCTGATGGTGCTGCCCATGCCCTCATGGCTGCTGGACACCTTTTTTACGCTGAACATCGCCATTGCCCTGATGGTGATGATGGTGGCGGCGTACATGCTCAAGCCGCTGGACTTTGCGGCTTTCCCGTCGGTGCTGTTGCTGTCTACGTTGATGCGCCTGTCGCTGAACGTGGCGTCTACCCGGGTGGTGCTGCTGGAAGGCCACACTGGCCCAGGGGCTGCCGGCGCGGTGATTGAGGCGTTTGGGCACTTCCTGATTGGTGGCAATTTTGTGGTGGGTTTGATCGTGTTCGCGATCCTGGTGGTGATTAACTTTGTGGTGGTCACCAAGGGCTCGGAGCGCATTGCCGAAGTGTCTGCACGTTTCACCCTGGACGCGATGCCCGGCAAGCAGATGGCCATTGACGCTGACCTGAATGCGGGTTTGATCAACGAAACCGAAGCCAAGCAGCGACGCAACGAGGTGGCTGAGGAAGCGGATTTTTTCGGGTCGATGGACGGTGCATCCAAATTTGTGCGTGGTGACGCGATTGCCGGTATTTTGATCTTGGTGATCAACATTGTGGGCGGTTTCGCCATTGGGGTGCTGCAGCATGGCCTGACGGCGGGCAAGGCAGCCGACACCTATGTGTTGCTGGCTGTCGGCGATGCGCTGGTTGCGCAAATTCCAGGTTTGTTGATTTCGGTGGCCGCCGCCATGGTGGTGTCGCGGGTGGGCAAAGACCGTGACATTGGGGGCCAGATCGTGGCGCAAATGCTGGGGTCGTCTCGAATTTTGGGCATCACTGCGGGCATTTTGTTCGTGTTAGGCATCATCCCGGGCATGCCGCACGTGGTGTTTTTGGGCATGTCTGGCGCGTTGGGTTATGCCGCATGGACGATTGCGCACAAACCGCCACCAGCGGTCGCCGCCCCCGAAGACGCCAAACCCGCCGGTGACGGCGAAGCCAGCTGGGACGATTTGCAGCCAGTTGACTTGCTGGGGCTGGAGCTGGGCTACCGATTGATCACGCTGGTGGACAAGAACCGGCAAGGTGATCTGCTGAACCGGATCAAGGGCGTTCGCCGCAAGTTTGCACAGGAAGTGGGTTTTTTACCGCCTGCCGTGCATGTGCGTGACAACCTGGACCTGAAGCCCAGCGCCTACCGCATCACCCTGCGTGGCGTGGTGGAGGGCGAGGGCGAGGCCTTCCCTGGCATGTTCCTGGCGATCAACCCCGGGGGCATCACCACGCCCCTGATTGGCACGGCGACGACCGACCCGGCATTTGGCTTACCCGCGCACTGGATCGACGAACGCCAGAAGGAATCCGCGCAAATGGCGGGTTTTACGGTGGTTGATTCCGAGACTGTCATGGCCACCCATTTGTCACACTTGATGCAAACAAGAGCAGCCAAGTTGCTCTCTAGAACCGAGACCCAGCAACTGGTTGAACATGTGGCCAAAGTGGCACCGAAATTGATTGAAGAAGTCGTACCCAAAATGGTTTCCATCGCCACCTTCCAGAAAGTGCTGCAGTTGCTACTGGAAGAATCCGTCAACATTCGCGACATGCGCTCCATCGTCGAGTGCCTGGCAGAACATGCCGCCGCAGTGTCTGACCCTGTGGAGCTGGCTCGCCGCATCCGTGTTGCCTTGTCTGCCGCCATCGTGCAGCAGATCTACGGCCCCGTACGGGAGCTGAATGTGATCGCCATTGAGCCCGGCCTGGAGCGGCTTTTGGTACAGGCGCTTGGCAGTGCCAATGGCCCGTCGCTCGACCCGAACGTGGCCGAAATGCTCACACAAAACGCCGCGCAAGTTGCGCAGCGTCAAGAAGAAATGGGTGTACCCGCTTGCTTGCTGGTACCCGACGCGATCCGTGGCGCCATGGCGCGCCTGGTTCGCCGCATGGCCCCGCGCCTGCAAGTGCTGTCACACAGCGAAATCCCTGAAACACACACCATCCGCATTGGACCGATCCTGAAAGGTGCCACATCATGAACGTCCGCCGCTTTACCGCCACCAGCTCACGCGAAGCCCTGGCCAAAGCCCGTCTGGCTTTCGGTGACGCCACCTTGATCCTGTCCAACCGCCCGACGGCCAATGGTGTTGAAGTGATCGCCACGACGGAGGAAATGATCAATGCCGTGGCTGCTGAAGTCGGTCAAGATCGTGGCACCAGCGCACCGCGCGCAAGTCTGCCCCGCCAAGGAGCTGCGGCAACAGCTGTCCGGACCGCGCCAAGCGGCCCGTCTATTCCCAGTGCCAGCGCATTGGCTACCTCCCCTGCCGAGCAAGACGCAGACCAACTGGCGATGAGTACCTTGTCGTTTCAGGACTACGTGCGTGAGCGCATGCTGCGCCGCCGCCACGAAGCGCTGCATGGCAAATCTGATGCGCCACAGGGCTTGGCTGCACGTGCCGCCAGCACCGCCCCATCCTCCATCCAACGCCCAAACAATAGCCCTGCAGCGGCAGCCTTGGCCAGCTTGTCTAACCAGATCTCCACCCCCAAAGCGGCCAGCACTCCCAAGGCAGCCCCTGCGCAAGGAGTCAGCGTGGCACGCAGCAACTCGACCCCCGTCAATATTCCGGCCCCTTCTGTTCAAGCAGCGCCAGCCGCCGCACCCGCCATCGGCATGATGGACGAGCTGCACGCCATGCGTGAAATGATTGAAGAGCGCTTCACCACCATGGCCTGGCTGGGTCAAGCCAAGCAGGACCCGATTCAGTCCAATCTGATGCTCAAACTGATCCGCTCGGGCTATTCGCCTTCCGTGGTGCGTGGTGTGCTGGAGCGTATGCCCGAAGGCATGCAGGCGACCGATGCGATCCGCTGGGTGATGGACGTGCTTGAGCACAATGTGCTGACTGACGCCAATACCAAGCCGATTTATGTGCAGGGCGGCATTCATGCCCTGGTAGGTGCCACAGGGGTAGGCAAGACCACCACGACCGCCAAACTGGCGGCCATGTGTGTCAAAACTTATGGTCCGCAAAGCGTAGGCCTGATCACGCTGGACACTTACCGTATCGCTGCGCATGAGCAGCTGCGCGCCTATGGCCGTATGTTGGGGGTTGTTGCCCATCTGGCCCATGACCGCGCAGCCCTGCAAGACCTGCTGGGGCTGCTGGCCAACAAGAAGATGGTGCTGATTGACACCACCGGCATGGCACCGCGCGACCCACGCACCAAAGAGCTGCTGGACGTGCTGGACATTCCCCGTGTTAACCGCCTGCTGGTGTTGAACGCTGGCAGCCATGGCGACACGCAGGACGAGGTGCTGAACGCCTACAAAACCCCGGGCAGCAACAGTGTGGTGCTGACCAAACTGGATGAGGCTGTCAAAGTTGGCCCGGCCCTGGATACCTTGATCCGCCATCAGCTGGTGCTGCGTGGCGTGACCCGCGGCCAGCGTGTGCCAGAGGATTGGGAGCAACCCAATGCGGCGGAGCTTGTCCGCTCGTCGATGCGCAGTCTGGGCAAATCACCTCAAGACCCGAAGTCTGGTGAAGTCGGCTTGCTTTTTGCAAACGCTGGGGCCCCGTTCAAACTGGAAGGCACACAAAATGATTGATTACGCCGCCATGGACCAGGGCAGTGGCCTTCGTCAGTTGGCCTTGCGTTCAGAACCGACTGTACTGACCATGCTGCAGCATGGAGATCGCGTGGCAGAACTCACCCTTCTTTGGCAAGTGTGTTCTGCGCTTCAAAATTATGGTTATACCGTCACGGTACTGGATGGCACGGCAGAAGAGTCTGAGGCCAATCCGGGCCTGCTGAACATGCTGGAGGAGCCCTATGCCCCTTCGCCCTTGCAGGACTGCGCCAAATGGTCGGTGATTCCCAGTGCCCGGGGCTTGAAGTTACTGGGGAACCACACTGCAGATATGCAGGCCCGTCTGAGTAACCGGCTTTCAGATTCGGCGGTATGGGTGGTCTACGCCAGCGCTGAAGCGCTTGGAATGCTACAAAAAAACAAGCAAAATTACCGGCCTGTGGTGGCGCTGTCGCCGGAAACCACATCGCTGCTTTCTGCTTATCAGGGTATCAAAGACTTGGCCTTGATGGTTCGGCTCAGCGAAGTGATCGCGGTCACGGTAAACCCCTTGGATACACCGGAGTACTTGGCCACGGGCATCGCCAAGAGCCTTCAAAACTGTACAATGAATTTTCTGAAATGCCCTGTCAGGCATGTCAGCACACAGTTGAAAAATCAAGAATCACCGGCAGCAGAACTGGCGCCTGAAAGCATACGGCAACTGGCTTTGCAACTGCTTGGCTTGCCTGTACAGGCCTCGTCAAGCCAAGTCGCAGAATCTGCGGTTGCCAGCACAGGCGCGATGAGTGCCAGTACCCGCCCCAAGGTGGCACACGACCACCGTTTGTGGAGTCGTTGATGTACACCACCAAAGGACAACTCGACCGCGACGCTGCACTGCGGCAATATGTGCCGCTTGTCAGGCGTTTGGCTCATCACATGATCGCCAAGCTACCCCCCAGTGTGGAAGTGGACGACCTGATTCAGGTCGGCATGATTGGTCTGGCAGAAGCCTTGACGCGCTTCGAGGCCACCCAGGGCGTGCAATTTGAAACCTTTGCGACGCAGCGCATTCGCGGCGCCATGCTGGACGAGTTGCGCGAGAACGACTGGATGTCACGTGGCTCACGCAAGAGTCAGAAAGAAATTGAGCACGCAGTGCACCGTCTGGAGCATCGGCTTGGCCGCAGCCCTGCCGAGTCAGAAATTGCGGCAGAACTCAAGATGAGCCTGGTGGATTACCAGTCGCTGTTAGGCAAGGTTCGAGGCACACAGCTGATTTACCTGGAAGACATGACAGGCGGCAACGAGGACGACGATGGTTTTCTGGATCGCCATGTGGGTGACCCCGAGGCTGACCCAGAGAACCGCCTGAGCGACACGCGCATGCGTAAAGCCCTGGTTGAGGCGATCAAAGCCCTGCCCGAGCGTGAGCAGTTCATCATGAGCATGTACTACGAGCAGGACATGAATCTGAAGGAAATTGCGGCGGTGCTGGGGGTAACTGAGTCCCGCATATGCCAGTTGCACAGCCAGTCGATTGCCCGGCTTCGCGCAAAAATGCGGTCGCATTGATGCAAAAAAGCCCCAGTGCTGGGGCTTTTTTGCATGGCGATCCGATGCCAGCACACGCAGGCTTATTCAGCAGTCAGGCTTTGATGGAAGTGAACTTTCCTGCGGTGCGCTGCCCAGCGCCATAGGCGCCTGCCGTGCGTGAGTAGGTGGCACCCGCCAAACCTGGGAGCATGAATTGAACCTGTTTATCCACCAGGGCTGATCGACGGGCCATGTTGTCGCGTTGTTGAGCCAGCCTCGTGCCCAGCACCCGCAAGCGCTCAGAGACCAGTTTGCCCTTTACCGCCGAGCTTGCCAGCTTGGACTGCAATTCGAGCAAGGATTTCTGCAGGTCACCGCAGTGGGTTTCAAAGGCCGATGCGTCACCCGCGATCAAGTCAGCGTCCAGCGCATCCAGGCAAGATTCAACTGCACACATGCCTGCTTCGACTAAAGGAGGCAGTGGCGCGTTGACTGGTTTTCTGGAAGGAGCTGGAGGACGGGCTGCAGACATCAAGACAGTTTAATGCCTGCGTGCCGTCAATGTGTTTCAGTGGCTTTTGCGGGGAAACATCTCTTTGGCATTGGACAACAGCTTGTCGGCGATCGCCTCGGCGTTGACTTGATAGCTTCCGTTGGAAATGGCGGTGCGAACAGCTTCTACCTTGGCAGTATCAATGTCTGGACCCTTGCCGGTTTGTTCCATGGCTTGCGCGAGGTTAGAAACGGTGACGGCGGAACTCTTGACGCTGCTGGTTTTAGGTGTGGAAGAAGACGAGCTTTGACCGGCCTTGCTGACGCCACTGCTGGAACCAGCTACCCGGGTGTCTGACAATTGACCAATTTTCATCTCTGTTCTCCAAGTCGCCGCACAAAACGGCTTGATGGACTATTCATCGACCGATCTGGCGTGTACTTTAATCCTTTTTCGTATTTTTATATGTCGCGCCTTGGGTTACCGATGCCGTCAGCGTCGTGTTGCAAGCAAAATACCTGGAAAAATAAACAGTGCTCCCGCCAAGTGAAACGCCTGCAAGTGCTCGTCCAGTAGCCACCATGCTGCCAAGGCACCATACAAGGGCCCAAGGTAGAGGCTGACGGCCACCCTGCTGGCACCCAGCACTTTTTGCGCGTGGCTATAAGCCCAGTAAGCGCACACGCCAGGGAAGATGGCTGCAGCCAGGACAAGCCACGTTGCGGCACTGGACCAATGGGGGGACTGCGGGCTGAGTTGCTCCACCACAGTAAACGGCACCAGTACCAGCACGCCGCCAAGGCAGGTGACCGCCAGTCGCGCCGACGCACTGAGCGTGCTCGGCCATGTTTTCATCAACACGGCGTACAGCGCCCATGAAATGGTTGCGGCGACGATCCACAGGTCTCCTTCAGCAAACTGAATCTGACCTAGCATTGCCCATTGGCCCTTGACCACGACGTGCAAGACGCCGATGACGGCGAAACAAACGCCCAGTATTTGCTGTCGGCTCATGCGCTCATGGAGCCAGATACCTGACGCAATCATGATCAGGACGGGAGAAGCTGAGTAAATCAAGGCAATGTTCATGGCACTGGTGCTGCGACCAGCGATATAAACCCAGGCGCCGCAAATCACCATGCCCAGGGTTCCAAGAACCAGGTATTGGTACCAGGCTTTTTGGATGGCTTGGCGCTGCGCCCAAAGTTCGTGACGTGAAAGAATGCCAAGTATCAACCCTGCAATGCCCCAGCGGCACAGAGCCAGGGTGTGGGGGTCAATCACACCGGGCGCCTTTCGAGCAACGACGTAATTGACGACCCAAAGTGCAGGCACCGTGAAAATCAATATCTGGGCTGTACGCTCTTCGCGACGATGGTTTGTCATTTGACTGGACGAAAGGCAGGGGTGCCCAACGCGCGCAGCAAAGCCCGGTTGACTTCGTCCAGGTCCATCTCAAAATCCTCGCACATGGCGATCACAGGGTAGGCGTCCATGGACTCCAAGGTTCGCGCCAGTTGCAGGTAGGGGGCATAGTCGCCTGTGCCCTGGCATACAGCCTCCAGGATGCGGTCTGACAGTGGCAGGCGACCCAGGATCTGGTCAATGGGCTCATTCAGCAGAATATCCAGCTGGGAAAACAAGCCCGTCATGTAGATTTCTCGCCGTAAGTCTGGCTCGCCCCCCGCATCCAGCAAAAATTCTGTCAGGAGGGCGCGCAATACCATGTCACGCCGCACTGGGTTCAGGTTGGGATCGGTGTTAGCACTGGGGACTTGCTGCACACACCAGGTCTTCAGGGCAGTGAAGCCCATCATCATGAGCGCACGTCGAAGGGAGTCGATACCGCGGCTCAGGCCGTTTGCAGCGGAGTTCACATGCACCAGAAACCGGTAGGCCAGGATGGGGTCCTGCCCCAGCAAGCCTTCGAGCACCTCAAGAGATGCATCGTTGCTGGCGGCATTGATCACGGCCTGAATGGCTTGCTGCCCTGGTTGCGGCATTTCATGGCGGTACAGATGCAGCATCTCATCAACCGGCCATCCACACAGTTCACCGGTCTTGACGTCGTCAAGGCAATGGTCAGCCAGCGCCCGGCTGGCGATGCCTTCATACAAATGCCCGGCTTGTACTGGCGTGGCTGGTGGTGCCACAGCCAGCGCTTCAGGAGAGCGCAAAAACCGTGCTGTGCGCAGGGCTTGCAGCGTGTCTTGCTCGTCCATGCAGAGCAACTGGCGGCGAAAGCACGGCGCAAATTCAGGCGCAGGCATGTGACTGTTGGGACCACGCCAAACCAGGTGCATGCCTCTGGCGTGGGCAGACTGCACCAACCTGGCGATGTCGGCGTCGTCCAGCCAGTCATGTTGGATTTCAAGGCAAGGGGGAGTAGTCCTGCCCTTTTTCAAGCAAGGCGGCCAGCAAGCCAGGAGAGCCTGGGCTCAGTATCAGACTGCCATTTCTGTGCGGCCAGAAGTTGCGCAGGACTTGCAGGAGATGGGGTGCGTCAACCACGCCTCCGGGCACGTCCAGCATATGCAGACGAACACCGGCTAAATCGCGCGTTTTACTCCAAAGGGGCTGATAGGCCAGTGCAAGGCTACCAAGCAGGGTTTGCGGCATGGATCAATCCATAGTCAACTTCTAGCGAATGTAATCGAAGAGGCTCAACTTTTGAATCTGTGCATAGGATTGCAATGCCGCCTGATAACCAGTCTGCATTTTTTGCTGTTCTGAAATTCCCCTCACCATGTCCAGGTCCTGGGCGTTGGATCGGTCAATTTCCAGTTGGTCTGACAAGGTCCCGTTGTTGGCAGTCACGATGTCGGCACGGTTGAGCCACAATCCAGCCTGTCCACGCGCGGCCATCAATTTTTCAAGACCGTTATCAATACGGGTCAGGCCTTGTGCCACCGCCAAGCTCAGGCCTGGGCTGCTGCTGGACGCGTTTTTAACGCCGTTGATAACCTTGTCCATCATCTCGAACAAGCTGCCATTGGGGGGGTTGGCGCCGGTCACGGCAGTGTAAGGCGTGATGTTTAACGAGTCCCCTGTGACGGGAACCCCCTGGACGGAAAGTGAAATCGCCACATTGGGCACTGCCACCGCATCGGCAAACGAGATTGGCTGCCCAGAAACATACGGGCCTGTGGCCAATGGTACCGTGGCAGGCACCGTGTCGACACTGTAAGTGGTGGTGTTTCCAGTCACGGTGAAGTTCACTTTGTAGCTGCTGGCCATGGTACCGGTCGATGGCGTGAGCGTGATCTGACCCACATCGGCCGACAGCTGACCCTGATTGGTTGCGCCGATCGTTACATCAAAAACACCATTGCCCTTGGCAACCTGCATGAATGTGGCGTCGCCATCCATCGTGTAGGGAACTGCACTCTGTGTCGGATCGTTTTGCCCGGGACTGCCGTTGAACTGATACTGCTGGTTGGGTGTTGCACCCGTGACGGTGAAGGCAGGTGTCGTCACACCCTGGACTTTGGACGACTCCAGGCCACTGAATAGGTAAATGCCGTTGCTGTCTTTGGTGTTGGCCAGAGACAGCACTTGGTCGCGGATCGACTGCATTTCATTGGCAATCGTGGTTCGGTCTGCTGCCGTATTGCTTGCATTGCTGACGCTGACGGCCAGTTCACGAAAACGCTGAACCAAAGATCCAGCGTCGCCCAGGGTGGATTCGGCGATGGCAAGAGCGTCGCGTTGCACATTGAGCGCCCGCTGCTCGGATTGCAAATACGTGATTCGGGACAAAGCGCGCTCGGCCCTGGCCGCCGAAATAGGGTCGTCACTGGCACGAAGAACGCGCTGGCCCGACGCCACCTTCTCCTGCTGCCGAGCCAGATCTGACTGCCGTGTGGTGATGGTTTGAACGGTGTTGTCAAAAGTGTTGGCGGTTGCGAGTCTCATGGTTCACCTCTTCTGTCAACGTGACACCGTGCTGAGCAAAGTGTCAAAGATGGTCTGCGCCACCTGCAAAATTTTGGCTGATGCCTGGTACGACTGTTGATACTGCAGCAGTTTGGCGGCCTCTTCATCCAGATTGACACCCGATGTGCTGGTCAAAGCCGTTGTCGCATCCGATGAAATGGCGCTGGATAATTTCGCCTGAGACTGTGCCCCTTGGACCTGGGTTCCGACAGTGGCCAGGATGGTGGAATAGGCATCGTTCAGCGTACCACCTGCCAGCAAGTTGGTATGGATTTCACCCACGCTGGAAAACGGCTTGAGCGTGATGACGTCGCCTGCCGCAGGGGTGCCGCTCAGGACCATGATCCAGCCGTTGTAGGAAATCGCGTTCGCCGGCAAGGGCGGCGCCGTCACAGGCGGATAGGCAACGCCGGTAGGGTTGCCGGTTCCATCTCCATTCACGTTAAACGTACCCGCACCGGTAAACGTCAGTGTGACGGGGGACGTCAAATAGGGATTGGTTTGTGGACTGGTGAGTGCAGCACCCTGCTGGGGGCCACGAAGCGAGGTGACCGCCAGCGTGCCACTGTTCTGCATGCCGAATTCGAATGCCAGTGGTGTCGCCGCCAGTTTTTGCGGGGAATTGACCGCAACGGATATCTGCGCTGCCACAGACCCTGGCTTCAATACGAACTGATCCCCTGCGACAGAGCCCGCTGTGAGGTTGAAGTCCAAGCCGTCGACATTGAATGTCGCCAGAGAGGCGAAAGCCTGAACGGTGCCGTCAGACATCCGGGTGACCGTACCGGTTGTACCGGATGTAAAGCTGACGGTGTAGTCTGAGGCCCGCAGCTTGGTTCCAGTGGGGTCGTTGACCGTTGCCTTCGCGGTGCCTGCACCCGTATTCTGGGGGGCTGCGGCGCCGGAGATGACGGGAATGGTGAACAACGGCCCTGCTGGCGAGCCACTGGCGTCGAGCCCCAGTTTGTGCTGGTTATTGACCACGTTGGCCACCGCCAGCGCCATGAAACCAACCTGATCCCGCACGCTATCTAGGTCCTGGGTCTGGAACCGAAGCAAGCCAGCCAACTCTCCACCGCCAATGGAGGAGAAATCAAGACCCAGGTCCATGCCGGACTGCGCAATCACCAGCGATTTAAGGGCGTTGTCAGTTGGGTCGGGAATGAGCTTCAACTTGGAAACCTCAGGCCCTAGCACCAGAGGTTGACCGCCAGCAATGAACACGCCCAGGGAACCGTCTGCAGCGGGAATGGTTGTGGTTTGGACCAGCTTATTCAGGTCGCTGACGAGTTGGTCGCGTTGATCCAGCAAGTCATTGGGGGAATAGTTCGTGCCTTTGTATTGGAATATTTGCTGGTTGACTGACGCTATTTGGGTCGCCAAGCTGTTGATCTGGATGACATCTGACTCCATCTGCTCGTTGATGCGCGTCTGAATGTTGCCAATCTGATAGGCCGTGGATTGAAATCGTGCGGCCAATTCATCCGCACGTGCCAGCACGGCTGTGCGCGAAGTGGTGTCATTTGGCACGCTTTGCATGTCTGAAAACGCGCTGAACAAGTTGGCCGTCGCGGCACCCAAGCCGGACTCGCCGACTGGAAACAAGGTCTCCAGCTGTGACAAGTTGCTGGCGCGCACAGCATCCGCCGAACTGAGCGACAAGGCCTGCTGCGCATTGGTGTTGAGGAAACTGTCGCGGGTGCGCAAAACGGACGCTGCATCGACGCCGCGCCCCACAAAACCATAGCCCGTGAGCTGCCCTTCGCGGGCGGTCTGCAGCACCTGCTGGCGTGAATAGCCTGCGGTGTTGACGTTAGCGATGTTGTGTCCAGCGGTTGTCAATGCAGCCTGATTGGCCGACAAGGCGCTGGCGCCAATGTTCATCAAGCTGAAGGTGCTCATGGTGAGGCCCCTGTCAAGCCTGGGCACGCTGCAACTGCAGCGTGGTGTTGATAGCTCGGCTCAGCTTGGCGGCATATTGCGGATCGGTCGCATAGCCCGCACGTTGCAAGCCGCTGGCGTAGGCGTGCGCCGACCCCGTTTGCAGCTTGGCCTGTGCATAGCGGGGACTTTCATTGATCAGCCTGGCATAGTCCTTGAAGGACTCTTCATAGGAGCTGTAAGCGCGAAATTTGGCAACGACTTTTTTGGGCTCACCATTGATGTATTCGGTGGTGGTCACACTGGCGACCTTACCGGTCCAGCCCGGCCCGGCCTTGATTCCAAACAGGTTGAAAGAGGCGGAGCCATCTGTGTTCTTGATTTCGCTGCGGCCCCAGCCTGTTTCGTGCCCCGCTTGACCGATCATGTAGCCAGCAGGCAAGCCGGTCGCGCGCTCAACGGCTTTGGCCGTTTCGTTGTGCTTTTGAACAAAGTTGGCCTGGTTGCTGCCCGCTGCGGGCAGATTCTTGACAGTGGGCGCGAAGGAGGGCAGCTGTTGGGTGGACTCTTTCGCGGGAACAGTCTGACGTGACAGCTGACGTTCGATCATCTGGGCCAAGCCCCCTGGCATGCCCGACATGGACACAGAAAACTGCTGGTCGAGCAGATCAGCCCCGAGATCGCCACCGGCGCTGTCCATCATGCCGGACTTCATGCTGTTGTTGGCCTGACGCATGCTTTTGATCAGCTCCCGCATGAAGAGCGATTCAAGCTGCTTGGCTGTTTCCTTGATGGCGGCGGGGCTGTCTTGCCCGGCTCCAAGCTTCAATGTGTTGAGGGTGCGTGCATCTGCCGCGAGGGCATTGCTGGGTGTGGAGACGATAGCCATGTCAAATGACCTCCAGCTCCGCGTTCAATGCGCCTGCCGCCTTGATGGCCTGCAAAATGGCCAACATGTCTTGCGGTGTCGCGCCCAACGCATTCAAGGCCCGGACAACGTCCTGCAACTGGGCGGCAGCCGGAATCTGGATCAGACCACCTGGCTCGTTGCGGATCTGGATATTGGTTTTTTCGGTGACCACGGTTTGCCCGCCCGAAAGTGCATTGGGCTGGCTGACATTCGGTGTGGAGCTGATGCTGATGGACAGGTTGCCATGTGCCACTGCGCACGGGCCTAAGGTCACGGCCTGGTTGAGAACGATGGAGCCGGTGCGGGCGTTAATGATGACCTTGGCGCTTGGAACAGAGGCTTCAAGAGTGACTTCTTCGATCTCAGCCAGAAAGCTGACCCGGTCGTTGGCGTCCATGGGCGCGGCGACTTTGACTGTGCGACCATCCATGGCGCGGGCCCGGCCTTCGCCCAACTGGCGGTTGATGGCTTCGGCCACACGCTTGGCCATCTGGAAGTCGGTGGTGGTCAATCCCAAACTGATGCTGTCACCCAGTTGGAGCGGTGAAGCAATCGCGCGCTCTACCTGGGCTCCGTCGGGAATTCGCCCCGCACTCAGATGATTGATCTGTACCTTGCTGCCACCACCAGATGCCCCAGCACCCGATACAACCAAGTTGCCTTGCGCCAACGCATAGATTTCTCCATCCACGCCTTTGAGCGGTGTCGTGATCAGAGTGCCCCCTTTGAGGGACTTGGCGTTGCCGATCGACGAGACATTGACATCCATTTGCTGCCCGGGCTGGGCAAATGCAGGCAGCTGGGCGGTGACCAGCACAGCGGCCACATTCTTGAGCTGCGGACTGGTGGTGCCGGGAGGCAGGACCACGCCCATTTGGTTCAAGTAATTGGACAGGCTTTGCGTTGTGTAGGGCATCTGCGTCGTCTGGTCGCCTGTGCCATCTAAGCCGACAACAAGGCCATAGCCGGTCAACTGGTTGGTGCGAACGCCGTGTACCGCTGCAATTTCCTTGATTCTTACTGCATTTCCGCTTGCTGCATAAGCATTTGCAGCTACAAAAATAATAGCGAAGAAGAACTTTGACCAACGCAGGGGCTGACCTGACTGCAGCAGCGCTTGGTGTTGACTGAGCTTCTTCATGATGGGCATTCAGGGTGTCAAAAGAAAAATGGCCGAAGGGTTACTTCCTTCGGCCAATTCTGCGACTACTTAAAAGGGTAGAACGCTTAAAAAGAACCGTGATAACCACCCAACTGTTTGCGCTTCATCCTGTGCACCTCTTCCTCTGGACTGGATTCTGGCGTTGGCGACCTGCGTGGAGGACACCACGCTGCCAGACTGGATATTGCGTGGATCAACGGTGCCAGAGAAGCGCAGGACGTCCACGTTCTGATTGACGCCGACCTGTTTTTCGCCGCTGACCACCAGGTGGCCGTTGGGCAGGACTTCGATCACGGTTGCAGTGATGGAGCCCGAGAAAGTATTGGTGTTTTCGGTATTGCCCTTGCCCTCAAACGTATTGGCTGAACTGCCGCCAACGCCCAGCTTACCGAGGCTGGTTGCGTTCATGAAAGGCAAGCCAGTGACGCCGGCGGTGGTTGAGCCAGTTCGCCCGATGTTGGAGGTGGATTTTTGTGTCGCCGTCACGTTTTCCAGGATATTGATGGTGACGGTATCCCCCAGCAGCCGCGCACGGCGGTCTTCAAATGCAGGGCGGTAGCTGGCAAGGTGAAACAGGCCACCCGTTGCGGCGACGGGGGCAGGAGCCGGTGGTTTGATATCCACCCTGGCAGGGGCTTCGATCAAGTCTACTTTGGGCGCGGTGTCGATATGGCCGCAGGCGGCAAGCATGAGTACCAAGGGCATGCAGGCGAAGGAAAAATAGCGTCTCATGATGTGCTTTCAATCAAAGTTGCGCCAGTTTCTGCAGCATCTGATCCGATGTTTGGACGGCCTTGGAGTTCATCTCGTAGGCGCGCTGTGTCTGAATCATCGTCACCAGTTCCTGTACGACATTGACGTTGGAGGTTTCCAGAAATCCCTGTTGCAGGGTACCCAGGCCGTTGCTGCCGGCCACACCGGTAATGGGTGTTCCTGATGCGACGGTTTCACCAAACAGGTTTTGACCGCGCGGTTCGAGGCCAGCTGGGTTGATGAAGTTGGCCAGTGCCAGACTGCCAACGTTTTGCGGTGTTGCACTGCCAGGGACTGTGACACTGACGGTGCCGTCGGCTGCGATGGTGACACTTTGGGCGTTGGCAGGAATGGTGACCGGTCCGTTCACCACATGGCCGGTTGATGTGACCATCTGGCCCGATGCATTGACCTGGAAGGCGCCGTCCCGTGAGTAGCCCACAGTCCCGTCTGGCATTTGGACCTGGAAAAATCCGTTACCTTGGATGGCGACATCCAATTTGTTGCCTGACTGCTGCAGGCTGCCTTGGGAGAACTGTCGACTGGTAGCGACAGTGCGCACACCCAGGCCAATTTGCAGGCCCGTGGGCAGTTGTGATTGCTCGGTGCTGTTGGCTCCGACTTGGCGCAAGTTTTGGTAAATCAGGTCTTCGAAAACCGCATTGCCGCGCTTGAAACCATTGGTGGAGACATTGGCCAAGTTGTTGGAAATGACGTCCAACTGGGTTTGCTGGGCTTCCATGCCGGTTTTGGCGATCCAGAGTGAATTGATCATGGTGATCTCCTGAAATATGCAGCGCTAGGCTTTAGCCGCGGGTGGCCAGCAACTGGCTGGCAGATTTGTCGTTGGCTTCTGTGGTTTGCAGCAAGCGCATCTGGGTTTCAAACTGGCGGGCCACGTCGATCATGCCGACCATGGTTTCGACCGGATTGACGTTGGAACCCTCGATGGCACCGGGTTCCAGACGGGCCGTGGGATCTGCGCCTACGGGCTCGCCACTCTTGGACCGAAACAAGCCATCGGCACTGCGCACCAAGGGGTCTTCAGGTGTGGGCTTGATCAGTTTGAGCTTTCCAATGGTTGTGGGCGGCTGACCCGCGAGCTTGGCTGAAATGATGCCGTCGGTGCCCAAAGAGATTTCAGCGCCTGCTGGCGCGTTGATGGGCGCGCCACCATCAGAGAGCATTTGCAGCCCACTGCTGTTGACGACATTGCCCTCGGGAGTGACTTCCATCGAACCGTTGCGGGTATACGCTTCTGTTCCGTCCAGCCCTTGCACCGCAAACCACGCGTTATCACGGGCCATGGCATCCAGATTACGCCCGGTGCGCTGAACGGGTCCGGCTTTGTCCATGTAGCCAGCGGTAGCCTCAGCGGAAAACACCCGGGTGCTTGCACCGTCGCCCCGGACCGGAACAGCACGAAAGGTTGCCATTTCTGCGCGGAAACCATTGGTGGAGACATTGGCCAGGTTGTTGGACAGAAGTGCCTGGCGTTGAGCAGCGGCATTCGCGCCACTCATTGCGGTATAGATCAGACGGTCCATGGTGTTGCCTCTATTGCGCTCAGCTTGTCAGGTGTTAACGAAGATTGACCAAGGTGTTCATGATCTGGTCTTCGGTCTTGATGGTTTGTGCGTTGGCCTGATACATGCGCTGGGCTGTCATCATGTTGACAAGCTCTGCGGTCAGGTCGACGTTGGACTCTTCCAGTGCGCCGGACTGGATCAAGCCCAAATTCCCTTGGCCCGGCACATTGCGCACGGGGTCGCCAGATGCCGCAGAAGTGGTCCAAGCATTACCACCGACAGGCTGCAAGCCATTTGGGTTACGGAAGTTGACCAGCTCCAGCTGGCCTGCGGCTTTGGTCTTGCCGTTGCTATAGCGGGCCGTCAACGTGCCATCAGCTTCAACATTGAGGCCAGACAAGGATCCAGGTGCATTGCCATCGACTTCCACATTGGTGACGCCAAAGCCAGCACCATATTGGGTGAGGCCTTTCAGGTTCAGCGTTGTTGCCAGAATGGGCTCTGAGGTACCGCCTGCCGTCAACGTGATCGCCGGAATGGTTGGCAAGGTAATGGTGCCGTCTGCCGTCACGGGGGTACCGGCGGTCTGCGTCCCCGTGGTGGCATAGGTGTACGGCGTTACGTCACCGATCGCTCCAGGCGGTTGAATCGGATTTCCCCCTGTGGGTGGAAACGTGATCGTGGCGATTGGCGCCATGGCATTGACGCTCTCTGCCGGCGTTGTGATGCCATTGATGGATTGTCCGTTCGCAGTTGCGTACACGTTCCATTGATCGGTTCCCGCTTTCTGGAAGTAGTAAGTCAATGTGACTGGCTGCCCTTTGACGTCGTAGACCGTTGACGACGTCGCGTTGTTGTAGGTGGCCGGGTCTTGAATGTCGATGGTTGCTGCCGCAGGGGTCAAGGCGGTTGTTGTTGCCGCCACCCTGGAGTCCAGGTTCAGTTCCAGGATACTCGCTGTGGTGGCAGCAGGATCGACCCCACCCGTGGGCAATTTAAGCGCTGAAGCAACGCCTGGCTGAATCTGGCCTGCGGCCGTTGCGGGGTACCCCATCAGCTTCAAGCCCTGGTTGTTGACCACATACCCGTCTTTGTCCAGCTTGAATTGCCCGTTGCGGGAGAATTGCGTTGGGTTGCTCTCATCCGTCACCTGGAAGAACCCCCCTCCGTTAATGGCCAGATCAAGTGCATTGCCTGTGGAGGTGAGTCCTCCTTGGTTGAACTGTTGGGCAATGGTTCCCGGCCCCACACCAATCCCCGGCGTGTTTGAAAGCCCACCAACGGTGCTGATGGCATACAGGTCGGCAAACTCCGCGCGCGATGCTTTGGCTCCGATGGTGTTGGCGTTGGCAATGTTATGTCCAATGACTTCAAGGTTGCGGGCGGATGCGCTCAATCCGGAAAGGCCTTGTTGGAAGCTCATGATGTGTCCTTGATGGGTGTATGTGGGTGAGGGTGTTTGGTCAGAGAACCGCTTTGACGCTGCTGTAGCCGACGGTTTTGCCATTGCTCAGGTTGAGCGTCAGGCCACCTGCATCGGAACCGATGGCGGTGACTTTGGTTGCCATCAGGGTGCTTGCATCGACAGCCTTGGTACCGTTGAGTGCCACGACCTTGAAGGTCAGCTCTCCAGCGCTGGTGTATTTGCTCAGATCTGTCTCAAAGCTGTGTCTTCCGGCCGTCTGAGCGCCCAGATTGACAGTGTCCACCACGGCACCACTGGCATTGACGACCTGAACGCTGACACTGCTGGCATCTGCAGACAAATCGATGGCGCCAGTTCCCGTGGTGCCGTCTTTGCTGATCGTGTTGCCGCTTGTCAAGACATGGTGCCCAACCAGGCTTGATCCCTGCAGCATCTGCATCTGTGAGAACTGGCTGACGAGCCCCTGAACCGTTTTGTTGAGCTCCTGGATGCCACTGACCGTGTTGATCTGCGCCAGTTGGGTGGTCATCTGCGCGTTGTCCATGGGATTCATGGGGTCTTGGTTGTTCAGTTGTGCGACCAGAAGCTTCAGGAACCGGTCTTGCGACTCGGTCGGGTCCATGCTGTTTGCGTTGGCGCTGCCAGTGCTCGTCGCCGTACTGACGCTGCTCAGGCTGTTTGTGACTGCGGTTGCCATGGTCGATCCTTGTTCTTGGTTTCTATGGAGATCACTGGCCCATTTGCAGGGTCTTTTGCATCAAGGTTTTGGCGGTGTTCATGACCTCGACGTTGTTTTGGTACGAGCGAGAGGCAGAAATCATGTTGACCATTTCCTCAACGGGATTGACGTTGGAGTGCGTTACGTAGCCTTCTGCATCCGCAGAGGGGTGATTGGGTTCGAATGTTTTTCTGAAGGGGGCATCACTTTCACGGACAGAATCAATCCGCACGCCTGCATTACCCTCACCGCCCATGGGCATGGTCTGAAAGGTCACCATGCGCGCCTTGTAGCCTTGACCGTTTGGGCCAGCGACAGCCTCGGCGTTTGCCATGTTGCTGGCCACCACGTTCAGGCGCTGAGCCTGGGCGCTGATTGCACTGCCTGTCACATTGAAGATGGAGAACATGGACATGATGATCCTTACTGCCCCTGAATGGCCGACAACATGGTCTTGACATGACCGTTGATAAATCGAAGCGTAGATTCGTAGCGGAGTGCGTTGTCTGCAAAAACTGCCCTCTCGCGATCAAGATCAACCGAGTTACCGTCCATGCTCGGTTGGGTTGCAACAGCGTAGCCAAGCTTTTTGTCGCTGCTCGCACTTTCTGCGCTGAGCTCCAGGTGCCTGGTGTGTGTGGTTGACAGACCCGACAGGGACGACGCCATTGCAGAGGATGATCCGCTCGACTTGGTGACGTTTTCGAGCGCTTCGCTGAACTTGAAGTCTCGTGCCACGTAGTTGGGCGTGTCGACGTTGGCAATATTGCTCGCGATGATGCGCTGCCGGTCTGCACGCAGTACCAGCGCTTTGGCATTGAAATCGAGTGTTCCTGTCAGTCTTTCGAGCATTTGTTACCTCGTCTTTCCTGGCAAATGCCTTATGCAGGCCAATCTGTGACGTGCATCGATTATGAAAAGCGCTGTCTTTTTCTAAAGCTGGAACAAAGGCCAAAAGACGGGGTTGTTTCTTTCCTTGCCTGACCTGTGCCTGCCTATAGTTGGTCTCGATTGGCAATCCATGCCACGCTATGTCAGTTCCCGAAGGAGAGCACCATGAAGATGCGCCATTTGTCCAACATTGCCATTTTTTGCGCTGCGGGACTTGGCTGTCACGCCACTTACGCCCAGGTTTCTGATGCACAAAGCGCAGAGGCTACCTCTCAGTACATCAACCAGACACAAGCCTGGGTCAATGGCGCCATGGCGCATGCGCAGACACAATCAGGAGGTGCATCCCCTGTGCGCATGGAGGTCTCCTTTGGGTCGCTGGACAGCCGTCTTCGTCTTGCGCCATGCAACAAGGTAGAGCCCTATCTGCCAGTGGGTACACGGCTGTGGGGAAAATCGCGCGTCGGTCTGAGATGCCTGGACGGAGCAGTCAAGTGGAATGTATTTTTGCCCGTGACCGTGAAGGCCTACGGCAAAGCCTGGGTATTGAACGCCAATGTACCCAGCGGGACTATTCTGCGCGCGGCTGATGCGGTAGCCGCAGAAGTGGATCTGGCGGAAGACACATCACCTGCTTTGACAGATTCATCCCAATGGGTTGGATCTACCGCATCACGGCAATTGGCGAGCGGTCAGGCGATCCGGCAGTCAAGCGTGCGTGCCTCCAATGCGTTCATTGCGGGCAGTCAAGTCCGGATAGTTGCACAAGGCTCCGGCTTCAGCATCAGCACCGACGGCCAAGCCCTGACGGCAGGCAGCCTGGGCCAGAGCGTCAAGGTCAAAATGGAAGGTGGGCGAATTGTTTCGGGGCTCGTCATTGACCAGCACACTGTCCGGATAGATCTTTAGCGTCTGCGCAACGCCATTCCCTGTGGCACGACCGTACCCAAAGCAATATTGAAGTTGACTTCATCCTTGAAAACCGCCTCGGCCAGATCACCGGTATCGAGGTCAAGGCCAGTGCCACAGTGGACAGCAAAGACTTCAAGGGCCTGCGCCATTTTTCGACATGGCCTCGTGCTGTACGCCGGGCGCGAGGTGGTGAGGCTGCAAGTTTGATAGCAAACAATGCTGATTGGAATTGCCGAAAAAGTGATTCTTGACGTTCGAGTTAACCCTGCCGTAGCGGGTCAGGGTTGAACGAGGGGCTAGACGCCGCTTTGCGCATGGTGGCGCTTCTTTGCATGGTAGGTGAGCGAGGCCGCAATGCAGAAACTAAGTGCGTCTCGGGGAGGCCTGGTTCCAAGGCTGAACACCAGTGCGCGGTTGCCAACGAACGTGAAGTCTTCCGGGAACAGCGTACGAAAGGTCTCTACCAGCGTCGTCTTGCAGTTGAAGTAGATGGCGTACTGCTCAGGGTTCTTGGGCTTCCAGTCAATGCGAATAGTGCTGCCGGCACCGTTCTTGGTGAGGTACGCCGGTTCTCCCCACTTCAGTGTTTCTTCGATCTCACTCGCTCCGGGCGTATTGCTGGCTACGCTGAAGATCAGTTCACGAAGTGCCAGCAACGCACGGCGCGCGTTTGGCGGATACCTCTCGAACTTGGAGGCAACCTCTGAGGATCCAAAAGGGGTCATCGAACGGCCTCCGAGTACGCAGGACATAGGTTGCGGCGTCTAACGAAGCTGTGCAAAAGACGTTTTCCGGCACCGACGATCCTGCTCGTAGCATTCCATTGAATTTCTGTCATTTGATTCGGTCCCAGTCCCGCATTTTTCTGTAGAAAGCATTCTCTCATTGAGCGTTGCCGTTTAGACGCTTGGTGAGGCATCCGCGCTTATGTCAAACGTAACAAGACCGATGCAGCAGACGCTGCCGCGCTAATTGAAGCTGCGCGCGCCTCAGACATTCGTCCGGTCAGGATCAAGTCTGTGGAGCAACAAGCCTTACAAGGCCTGCACCGCATCCGCAGCCTTTGGATGGGCACACGCACCAGCCGCATCAATGCTTTGCGTGGGTTCCTCCGAGAGTTTGGTATCGCCGTTCCTGTCGGTGCGCGCCTTGGCGTGGAGGTGATCAGTCGGGTGCTGGCTGACCCCAACACGGCAGTACCCGAGTTGATCCGGGCAACAGCCAAGCTGCTGATCGAGGAAATCCGTTTGCTTGAAGCTCGCATTGCTCAGGTGGAACGTGAACTTGCCACGGCAGCCAAGCTCAGCCCAGCTTGCACGACCTTGCTGTCTATTCCAGGCATTGGGCTGTTAACGGCTACTGCGCTGGTTGCCGCGACCTCGGACGATGTAAGCCACTTCCAGGATGCGCGTCACTTTGCCAGTTGGTTCGGCTTGACACCCAGGAATACAGCTCCGGCAATACGCGTTACCTTGGCCGAATCTCAAAAAGAGGTGACCGGTATCTGCGCATGCTGTTAACCCATGGTGCCCGTAGCGTGCTGCGCGCGGCCAAAGTAGCTGAAGGTGCGGGCCGTGAGGTGTGTGGCGTCAGACGCTGGGCGCTGGATGTGCAGCAGCGCAGCAACCACAACAAGGCTGCATGTGCCTTGGCCAACAAGTTGGCGCGGATTTGCTATGCAACCTTGAAGCACAAGGAACCGTTCACGGACAGACAGCGGCTGACCAAAAAGTTAAACCGTCAGGCGTTTGAAATGCCAGCGTAAAACAAAAGACAAATACCAAACAGCCGTCACCAGGAAAAGAAACGTATCACTGAGTTCCCCACCCACGCTTGCGATGAGAAAGACCCGCCACCATGGCTAACCGGGTTCACCCCGCACTGTTTGACGCCGATAACTCTACCGGCTCGTTGGCAGCCGCTTGTAACGATTGGCGCGACAGTGACGCAGATTCCATGTCGGCACGGACCACCAACGAGTCCATCCTAGATGCCGGATATACGACTGCAGGTGCACCTCCAACAGCCAAAACATTGATCAACCTCTTGCCGTTGCGGGGGAGTCCATATAGGAAGGGTTAGCCGTCATTCGCGTTACTTGGGAAGGATTGGCCAGATAATCTTCAGCCAATCGTAGACATAGTTGCCAATAACACCGCTGGTAGCGGCATGCAAAAAGAATTCATTCAATCGATCGAATAGCGCCGGTTCCGATGATTGGATATCTTCGAGGACAACGCGAGTACGTTCGGTGTTGCGCTCCGCCACTGCCGATGCCAAGGACTGAACGAGCAGGGATGCTTGATCACCAACGTGGCCGGATGCAAGCTTGCTCGCAAACTGCAGCAAACTCGTTTGAAGGTTCTCTCGAGATGTGAACTCACGGCCAAGTAGCGTGTAGAGATTCTTCACCTCGTTTTCGAGCGACTCGACGCGTTTGTTTGCATACTGCTCTTGCATCCGAAGCAACTCCCGTGTCTGCCGCACTTCCAGTTGTGCGAGTTCCAACTTCTGCTGCAAAGCGAGCGCTTTGATGTCATCCCCGACTAGTTCTCTTGGGGTCATCTTCCCCGTAACGACTAGCCCATAGTCACTAAGCAACTTGGAAACCTGCTCCTGTCGACCATCTGGAAGTGTTATCAGCAAGGTCACCTTGTCTGGGTGCTGCTGAATGGAGACAGTGACAGGCATGTTCGGATACTTGTCATGTAGTACAGCCGAGAAGTAGTTGAGGATTGACAGGCCCGCTTGTTGGTACTCAGGCGGGAAAGTGATTTCGCGAATGACTTTGGCAAGCCCTTCGGATGGGTTCAGGCGAATTTCAGAGGCAAGGCGTGCCGCTGTTGCCGCACAGAGGTAGAGGACGGCCAAGTCTGGGGCGGCTTTCTTTAATTGGCCTGGGAGCCGCATTGAACTCTTTAGTGCCTCCGAGTTCTGTTGAGCTGTGACTTGGTCCGCAGACTCCTCGAATTGCATCAAGTAAGGGGCGCAGGCTTCGGCAAAGGGAAGCGATCTTTCGTCGTGACCTGCCTCGACGAGGAGCTTATGAAGTATCGAGGTGTGCGAGAGCATGGACTCAGCGAGAGCGATAGCTCCGTCGCTGTGCGAGCCATTCGGCACCGTTTGGATGAAGACTTTGAATGAGTCGAATCTTTGCTTGATCTTGAAGATCAAATGATTGACTCTTTGGAAGAGTGCGTCGTCAGCAATTTGTGCCTTCAGTGCGCCACCTTGAGAGGCGGCACCGTAGGCAGTTACCGTTAGGTTCCGTACTACTTGAAGACGTTCCTTGAGTGGATCTGCTGGCTGTTTCATGTGGGCGGGCATGCGGAGATAAGTTGTTGTGACGGCTAACGTTGGCCGTGAGTGGACCGCAACGGCACACTCGGTATTACAGAATGGCGACCACGCTGGCCGCCGTTGTGGGTCCATTCGACGAACTTGTTAGACATTTACCTGCCTCCGCTTCAGAAGCAATGACACAACACTCGGCAACACTGCCATGAGGACAATTGCGAGCGGCCAATAAAGCATCCACTGAATGGGCAATCCAGAGCTATCGCCGGGGCCAAGCCAAAAGGCGGCGACGGCCACTAAGGCAATTGAGGAAGCGATGTAGCCAGAATGCCATACAGGAGCCGAGAATTTCCCAACGGCTGCTATCACTGTCCACAGGATATGTGGTGCTGCGTAAAACAAGAAACCCCATAGAACATACGCCACGAACATTTCAGTACGGACAGGTTCTCGCGAAGCTGCGGCGGCAAAAGTGCTGGCGGTTATAAGCGCAGGCACAGAAAAATGAGCAACGACGATCGTGGCCTTCATGGATGTCTAACGATCAGCGTTTATCTGCCGCGCAGCAAAAGCCAAGCAGTGGCGAAGGTGTATGACGCGGCAGATAAACCATGTTGGACTGAACCGCCGGGCGAGGCGGTAGATTGTTGCTGTTGTAATGCCATAGGGGTTTGAAATCTTCCTCGCCCCCTCCTGCGCAAATTATGACCCCAAGTTGCGCTGACTTCTATCAGTTGAGGGCGTTGCGTGTGTGTGCAGTCCCTCATTTGTGGTGTTGATGCGCAACAGTCCTTGACCCATGTTGCGAGCCTGCATAAGTCAGGCGCAGGCCGATTCGCGCGAGCTTATGGCGTGCAGCGTGATGGCAGTGGCATACGCTTAGAGACACGCGCACACCGCTGCTGCTGTTCGCGAGCGTGGCCGGAAAATGGCCATCCTGGTGTGCCTGCCGGGGCTCGCTACCCCAACAAACCTAGCCCTTCAAAGAAGGCTTCTGCCGAACCACCTTCGCCTTACCCGAAGGCAACTTCATGCGAACCCCAGCCTGGTCCAGCCACAGCAGCGTCTCCGCATGTGACAAAAACCGCCGCAAATAGTCCGGCGACAGCTTCTGCATCAGCCCCAGCGTGCGCAGCACCAGCATGTGCGAATTGAGCGGCCCCGCGTTGTCTGGGGCGCGCTCCACCGCCTGGGTAACTTCCTCTTCAGCACTGATGCGCAACCAGGTTTCGCGAAAGCGCGCTGCACTGCGTAACTCAGGCCAAGGGCCGCCGCTGTGGGCCGCATTCGCGCTTAACTTTGCACGAGCTTGGCGGGATGCTTGCGCAATGTGGGCATTCAACTCCCCCAGCGGCGACAGCGCAGGTGCCTTCTTCGCCACTGGCTCCCGCCCACGCTGCGCCGCATTCATGGCTTGGCAGTAGCGGTGGCAGCCGTGGTAGCCGCGTCCCGCTTCGGCACCGGCGCCATCTCCACCCGGCGGTTCAGCGCACGGCCTTTTTCGTCAGCGTTAGACGCCACAGGTTGCTCGGCACCAAAGGCGGCGCTGAACACACGCTGGCGCGGCATACCTTCTTCGATCAAGGCGCGGGTCACGTTCAGTGCTCGCTGGGCTGACAGATCCATGTTGTCCACGAAGCGCTTGTTGCGTGCAGGTACGGGCACGTTATCGGTAAAACCGCTCACCATCAGCATCTCGTCGCGCTCGGCCAAGTACACCTTGAGCGGCGGCACCAGGCTCTTCAGCAACTGATGGCCATCGCTGCGCAACTCGTCAGAATTTTGCGGAAACAATACTGCCCCGCTGATACCAATGCGGCCATTGTTCAGCGTCACGCGGCCACTTTGCAGCGGGATCGCCAAGGCCTTTTCCAGCGCCATGCGGCGGGTTTCTTCCTGCTGGCGCTTTTGCACCTCGGCCTGCAAGTTGGCCACCAGATCCATCTGCACCACCAGCACGCCGATCAAGATCAGCACAAAGGCGCCGACCAGGCCGCCATCAAATCGCCAAACACAGCCCACACGGGTGCGGTTTGTTCTACGCCGTCATCGTCCGCATCGTGATGCGGGTTGTCCAGCGCGCTCATCATGGGGTGGCCTCTGCCATGGCTGGCTTAACGCGAAGGCGGCGCAGGTCTTCAACGATGCTTTGTTGCGATGTGATGCTCAGGTCAATCACCTCGCGTGCCTGTGCCACGTAATAGGCCAGTTGTTCATCGCTGCGCGCCATGGACTGGCTGACGGCGCCTTCCACGCGCTGCAGGCTTTCGATCAATTTCTCGTTGCTGGAACTGAACTGTTGCACACCGTTGCCAAAGGCTTCGCCCAGATTGGCCAAGTTGGCTGCGCTGCTAGACACCTGCTCGGCCACGCCTTCTGCGCGGGCAGCTTGGGCCTGACTGGTTTCGGCAAACTGACGGCTGACCTGGTCAAACACGGCACTCGCCGAGGTGACCAATTGCTCGATAGCGGCACGCTGGTCGCCAGTTGTTTGCTGCACAGTTTGTAGCAAGCTGCTGATGTTACCCACCAGCATGGCTCGCTCGGTCAGGGTGTGGTTGTCGCGCTCGGCCAGTTGGCTCATCTCCTGACGCAGCTGGGCGATGACTTCGGCGGCCGCTTTGGGGGCTTCGGAGGCGGTTTCCAGCAAGCGAGTCATCGGCGCTTCTAACGCGGTGCCTAGCATTTCCAGGTGACTGGTGACTTGGGCGTTGATGGCGGTTTGCAGCTCGCCCAGGCGGGTCACGGCGGCGTCGCCACGGGCAGCTTCTTCGCTGCGCAGCGAGGCCAGCTCGGTGCGCCAGACCTGGGCCAGTTGGTCCATGCGTTCACCATGTTGCTGTGCCCAGGCGGCTTCGGATTCGATGCGGGCGAGCACCAACGCTTCAGACTGGGCGATCAGCTTGGCCGTCGCACCCATGCTGTCCTGAAGGCGTTGATCGAGCGTGCTGGCGGTTTGCGCCAGGGTCTGACTGACAGCTTGCTGCACCTCGGTCAACATCGTGGTGGAGCGTTGCGCAAAACTGTGGCTGAACGCAGTCATGGCGACTGCGACCACATCGCGGGTGCTTTCGCCGGCCAAGCGAGCGCTGTCGACCAACGCCTCTTTCAGCGACCGCTCTACCGACTGGGCCAGGCCTGTGTAGGCAGCGCTGGCGTCTTGCTGGAACTGGGCTTGCTGCACCAGCAACTGCGTATCCAGCTGCTGGCTGCGGCGCTCGATCTGGTCAATCAAGGCCTGCAACTGGTTGGCCACCGCAGGCAATACACCGGATTGCTGCTGCAGGGTTTGCAGATGCGCTTGGCGCTGGTGGGCGAGCGTAAAGGGGAAGAAGTCGGTCGCGGTTTTGGCGTCTAGTAACCGCAACACGCCCATGCGTTCGCGCCGGGCGATGGCAGACATCAGGCCCAGCATGGCGGAGGTGGCTACACCCACCACCGACGTGCCAAAGGCCAGGCCCAGGCCCTTGATGGGGGCCGACAGTGCAGAGCGGATCGCTTGCAAATCGGCCGAACCTTCCAGCGTGAACACCGCGCCCTGAAAGGTGACGACCATGCCCAAAAAGGTGCCCAGCATGCCCAGCATGACCAAGAGGCCAATCAAATACGGTGTGAGCGCCAGACCGGGCAAAGCGCCGCGTTCGCCCTCGATACGCTGACGCACGGGGTTTTGCAGGGCAGGTGGCAGGGTCGTAAGCCAGTCGGCCAACTTGTCCAAAGGCTGTGGCACCTGGTGCAGGGCTTGCCTCAGCGCAGCGCCGGTGGCGCGAAACCGCCGGATCTCCTGGGCGCCGGTGACGTAAACGCAGGCAATGGCCAGCGTCATCAGCAGGCCAAAGGTATTGGTGCCGATGAAGCCATAGCCAATCCAGCCGATGGCGAACAGACCCAGGGCAAAGGCGACTAGGTGGGCGATGGAGGAGGAAGGCTTGTTCGTTCTCATGCGTGTTCGTGGGTTTCTTGCGCAAAGGCTTCGATCATTCCGGCGATGGGTTGCAGTCGCAGGTCCAGCTCGGCCAGCAGGGCCTGCTGAAAATCCTGTTCAAAGGTTTCTAGCCATGCGCTGCCGGGCGAACTGGCGTGGCTTTTGTGCAGGTCTTTGAAGCGTGCTTTAAGAAAGGTTGGCACACTGGCCAGCAATTTTTGCTCGCGCCCACCCAGCATGTGGGCCAGCACGGCGTCCAGCGCGGCCAGTTGGGCAAGCCTGGGCGAAGTCTGCGACAGGCGCTGGCGCACGTGGGCGCGCAGGGCTTCGATGCTCAGCTCCATGCGGCGCTGCTGATCCAGGTAGCGCTGGTGGTACAGCGGGAAATCGCTGGCTGCGTCCAGCGGCTGCCCGAAGGGACGGGTGCGGATGGATTGGGCCAGCGTGGTACGCACCTGGTCATGCTCAGCGGTCAGATCGACGTCGTTGCCGACCGTGCCCCGGTCGGCACCCGGTGTGGCTTTGGCCAGAGTGACAGCGGGGATTGAGCGGTGCGCGGCATGCAGGGTGATGGCATCGGCCACATTCAGCCAGTTGGCCAGCCGCTCAGCCACGTCCTGGCGCGGCGCACAGAGTGGCGCGCCTTGCCAGGCGGCAAGCTGACGCACCAGTGCAGAACGGTTGAAATGGCTGCGCAAAAAGCAATCCTTTGCGCGCTTAAGAGCGCGAACAGTTGGTTTGAACGGAAGGGGTGCGGCCCTTTATCAAGGACCAGCGCCGACGCTGAAAATTGGGAGGCAAGGACGCCTGCCAGCGACGGATCGGGCTAGGGTAAACCCAGCCCGAGGGCCACAAGTATGGCAGAGCCGCCATGTCCGAGGATGGCTGTGGCCATAATTGGACGTGGCGCCCTATTGATAGCTACATAAAAGATAGCAAATTATGCCCATCCCTATTGCCGAAACTGCCAAAATCCTCCTGAATTCTGATCGCATGCTGGTCACAGCAGAAAGTTGCACCGGCGGCATGATCTCTAGCGCCTGCACTGACCTGGCGGGTAGCAGCCAGTGGTTTGAGCGCGGCTTTGTCACCTATTCCAACGAGGCCAAGCACGAGATGCTGGGTGTGCCAAAAGAACTGATCGACGCCCATGGCGCGGTGAGTGAGCCTGTGGCCCGCGCCATGGCGATGGGCGCGATTGAGCATTCTCACGCCGACGTAGCGGTGGCCGTGACCGGCATCGCCGGCCCCACGGGCGGCAGTGCCGACAAACCCGTGGGCATGGTCTGGTTTGGCTTTGCGCTGAATGGGGAATGTGTGACAGAAACCAAGCTGTTTGCCGGTGACCGTGCTGCGGTGCGCCACGCCACGCTGCGGCACGCCCTGACACGGCTGAATGCATTGCTGCGCCTGTCATGACGGGCACACGTTTGTCTGGTCGATTGAAAGCGGAGCTGCGCGACTTTCTTGAAGTGGTCGCCCTGCCAGCCCTGGCGATGGTGCTGCCCTGGTCACTTTGTTACCGGGTGCTGCGGCGACTGGCCCGGTGGTCGTGGCTGTACCGGGCGGAAACCGATCGGGCTTTTGCGCAGGCCAAGGCATTGGGCTGGGTCCATGGGGATGAAAGTACCTGGCGGCAACTCAAGCGCCTGACCAGCCTGGTCGATCACGCCGACCACTATTTGACCCGCACCCGCAGTGACACGTGGATGCAAAAGCACCTGACCGTCTCCGGCGAATGGCCAGCGCCTGACGCACCGGGCTTGTTGCTTACCTTTCACTGGGGCGCTGGCATGTGGGCGCAACGCCATGCAGGCACAGCGGGCGTCAAGGCCAGCATGATGGTGGATGCGCCGTCCCCGGCGCAGTTCCAGGGCCACAAGGTCCTGTTCCGCTACATCCAGGCGCGCATACGCAGCATAGAGCTGGCGTTGCACACCCCCACCGTGGATGCCAGCAAGAACCTGCGTCCCGTGCTGTCCACTTTGCGCCGCAAAGAAAGCATCATGGCGGTGATCGATGTGCCAGCCGACCAGGTCGCTGCCACGGTCAATGGTGAACTTTTCGGAAGAGCTGCCCACATTCCAAAAGCCTTGCTTCGCGTGGGGGTGGAGCAGGCGATCCCCATTACCCTGTACATGACAGGCTACCGTGTAGACGACGGTCAGCGCACGCTGGACATCGTCCAGCTCGGTCTTTACCAGGATATCGACAAGCTGGCGGCCGACATTTTTGCGGCTTTGAACGCCACCATTGCGCGTCAGCCCACGGCGTGGCATTTGTGGGGCGAAGCGCCACGCTTCTTCAACGCAGCGTCGCCTGAGCCTCTCTGAACAATATTTTGGCGTGGTGGGAATAAACGGCGGGCTGCCAGTGTTCACCCCTTTGTGACACTGTTCAACCCCCTTTTTCAAACGATTGGAGATCCCATGAAACTCTTGACCGCTTCTGTTCTCGCCCTTGCCATGCTGGGCGGCTGCGCCTCGATGTCCAGCGCACCCGCCAAGGTGGCGGACGGCGTGCTGACCGGACCCAATGGCATGACGCTGTACACGTTTGACAAGGACACCGCTGGCAGTGGCAAATCCACCTGCAACGGCCCCTGCGCCACCAACTGGCCACCCCTGATGGCCACAGACGCAGACAAAGCCAGCGGCGACTACAGCGTGATCACCCGCGACGATGGCAAGAAGCAGTGGGCCATGAAAGGCAAGCCCCTGTACTACTGGGTCAAGGACATGAAGCCTGGCGACAAGACGGGCGACGGCTTCAACAAAGTCTGGCAAGTCGCCAAGCCCTAAGCCCTTGCCGGAAACGCCTGTCTAAAGTGCTTGTGTGAACCCTGTCCTGCTGACCAGCCAGTTGCCCAGTTTGCGCCGCTATGCGCGCGCGCTGACCGGCAACACCTGGGCGGCGGACGACCTGGTGCAGGACACGCTGGAGCGCGCCTGCGACAAATGGCGCTTGTGGGCGCCAGGCAGCGATTTGCGCGCCTGGCTGTTCACCCTGATGCACAACCTGTATTTGAACCAGCAACGCCCACAGGCCAATGCGCCGCGCGCGGTGGTGGATGTGGATGAGTTGCACAATGACCTGCATGCGGCTCCCAGTGGCACAGATACCCGCATCGACCTGCAACGTTGCCTGCTGCTGCTGCCCGCAGACCAGCGCGCTGTGCTGCTTCTGGTCACGCTCGAAGACATGGCCTACGAAGACGTGGCCCGTGTGCTGGGCATTCCCATCGGCACAGTGATGTCGCGCCTGTCGCGCGCCCGGGCGCGGTTGCGCGAGTTGATGGACGGCAGCAGTCTTCAAGCAGACGCTTCGGCGCCGAGCAAAGAGGCCACTGTCCAACACGCCCCCTATTTGCGGCGATTAAAGTAAGCCATGGTGACCGACAACCGTCCTCCCTCAGACACTGATCAGACCGCGCAGGACCGCGTGCTGGCGGACGCCTTGAAGACGCTGCACCGGGACATGCTGACTGAGCCTGTTCCACCAAGCCTGCTGGCCGCAGCCAAGGTCGCAGCCGAAGTGCACGAGCGAACCACCGCTTGGTGGCGCTGGGGCGGCATGGCTGCCTCTGTGATGCTGGCCTTTGGCCTGGGCTGGACCGTGCATGGCCAGTGGCCCAGCCAAGGGGGTAGCCGCTCAACCGTTGCCAGCCAAACACCAGAAATCCGTTTCGCCACACAAGCGCAAATCGCCCACGCGGTGTATTCGCCCGAGGTCAAGCACCCAGTGGAAGTCGCCGCCGAGCAGCAAGACCACCTGGTGCAGTGGTTGTCCAAACGCCTGGGCCGCTCACTGAAAGTACCGCAACTGCATGAACAAGGCTTTGACCTGGTCGGCGGCCGTCTGCTCCCCGGTGACGAGGGCGCGCGCGCGCAGTTCATGTTCCAGAACGCGAGCGGTGAGCGCCTTACGCTGTACATCGGTGTAGTCACCCCCACGCATTCACATGGCAAGCAAGGCGAAACCGCGTTCAGCTACGCCGACGAAGGCGCCGTGCCAGCGTTTTACTGGGTGGACCAGGGTTTTGGCTATGCACTGAGTGGCAAGCTGGAACGCGCCCAGTTGCTGAAGCTGGCTGAGGTGGTTTACCGGCAGTTGTGAGTTCTCAGTAGCTCCCGATCACCCCTATAAACACGGTGAACCCCAACCAGTGGTTCAGCCGGAAGGCCTTGAAACAGCCGTCGCGGGTCCGGTCTTTGATCAGCACGTAATGCCATACCGCTTGCCCTGCAGCGATAAAAATCGCTATCCAAAAAATAGCGCTATAAGGCCTACCCATCAGCCCAAATACCCAAATTAGCAGATACAAGCCATAGCTCAGCATGATGAAGGGCACATCGAAGCTGCCCAAGGTGATGGCCGATGTCTTCATGCCTATCTTGAGGTCATCATCGCGGTCCACCATCGCGTATTCGGTGTCGTAGGCCAGCACCCAAAACAGGTTGCCCAGCAGCAGCAGCCAAGCCAGGGTGGGCACGCCGCCGGTCACCGCGCTGAACGCCATGGGGATGCCAAAGCTGAAGGCCACGCCCAGCACGGCCTGAGGCATGGACACGAAGCGCTTGGCATAGGGGTACGCCAAAGTGATGGCCAGGGCCGCGAAGGACCACCACACGGTGGCCATGTTGGTTGTCAGCACGAGTCCGAAGGAGATCAAGGCCAACACCGCGCCAAAGATCAACGCCTGTTTGACCGAGATCGCTCCACTGGTCACAGGGCGTTGTGCCGTCCGTTTGACATGTTTGTCAAAGTCGCGGTCGGCTACGTCGTTCACACAGCAACCGGCGCTGCGCATCAGGATCGTGCCCAATGTGAACACGGCCAACAAATGCCAGCCCGGAAAGCCACCGGCTGCGACCCAAAGCGCGCTGAGCGTGGGCCACAGCAGCAGCAGCCAGCCCGCCGGGCGGTTCCAGCGGATCAGGTCGAGGTAAAGGCGAAAGTGGCTGAAGAACGACTTCATCAGCTGAGATTCAGCGCAGACCAATCCAGTCGTCCTGCTTCAACAGGCGGGCACCAGAGGTAGGCACCACTCACGGGTTGGGAGATGCCAAACAGCGCGTCCACCATGCCGTCGTCCAGACCTGCCATACGGCGCATTTGCGCTTCAAACGCATCCAGCGTACGCCCAAAAGCCACGAACATCAAACCGCCGTCTTGTCCAGCGGCCCAGGGCATGGAGCGGCGCCAGACAAAGGCCTCGGGCTCAAAGCTCTCTTGTGCGGTGCGCTTGACATGTGCAGACGCTGGCGCGTCGTCCAACTCTTGGTTGTCCGATTGGCGCCGACCGATGGTGTGGTCTTTGGCATGCTGGGGCATGCTGGCAATCACGTCCAGCTTGTGGGTCCACTTCTGTACCGCCACCAAACTGCCTCCGTCCAAACCAGTGCCTGCACCGCTGACCAGCGCCACGGGTGCAGGTTCTTCGGGGTTTTCGGTCCCGTCTTCATAGCCTGACAAGTCGTGTCCCGCAGCGTGGCTGAAGGCATCGGTTACATCGATGAGTTTGAAAGCTGGTGCGACGGACTGCTCGATTTGACGCGAGAGGTGCAGCAAATGCCCTTGGTCGGTCTTGTCTGAACTGCGCAGCCAGCACCACAGGGCGACGGGCGTGTTGGGAACGTCCACCGTTGCCTTCAGGTCAGGGAATGGCCGCAAGCCGGGCACGCTAGCACCCAGGGCGGCCACGGTTTGCGCCCCCAAGCCCACGACCACGGTGTCACCATGGAGCGTCTCTCTCAGGCGACTCAGTGCAGCGGCGGCTGAAGAGACCTCAGCCAAGTCAAAGCTGAGGTAACGCGCCACACGGGGCAAGTCTTGCAGGATGCCGGCTTGGGTGCTTGTCATCTCTTTGTCCTTACGATAAACGGGTCACGCCTGGCAACTCACAGGCATACACAGCATTGCGCAGGGCGGCAATGGCTTCGTAACGGGTAAAACTGCGCCGCCAGGCCAGCACGATGCGGCGGGTGGGCGAGCCGCCCAGGGATGCACCTGTCGCAGGAGATCCCTCGTCCAGGGAGCCCTCCAGAATCGGCAGGTATTTGACATAGGATGCGTCCTCCTTGCGGCGGCGTGCTTTAACCGCAATGGCGTCTTTGGGCACCGACAGGCGCGGCACCAGGGTAACGCCCATGCCGGCAGCCACCATGTGTTTGATGGTCTCCAGCGACGAGCCTTCAAAGCTCTTGCGGATGCCCTCGGCGTCGCTGGAAAAGCGCGCGAACTCGGGGCAGACTTCCAGCACATGGTCTCGAAAGCAGTGACCGTTGCCCAGCAGCAGCATGGTTTCTTTTTTGAGTACTTCCGCTGTCACGCTTTTGAATTGCGCCAGTGGGTGGCTGCTGGGCACAGCGGCCATGAAGGGCTCATCGTACAGCGGGGCAATGGCCAGGCCCGTGTCCGGGAAGGGCTCGGCCAGGATGGCGCAGTCAATCTCACCGGTTCGCAGCATCTCCAACAGCTTGACAGTGAAGTTCTCTTGCAGCATCAGCGGCATTTGCGGTGACATGGCAATGGTCTGGCGTACCAAGTCAGGCAACAGATACGGGCCAATGGTGTAAATGATCCCCAGGCGCAGGGGCCCAGCCAGTGGGTCTTTGCCGCGCTTGGCAATGTCGCGAATCTTGGCAGATTGCTCCAGCACGCTTTGCGCTTGTTGCACGATCTCTTCGCCCAGCGGAGTGACGGAAATTTCATTGGCACTGCGCTCAAAGAGCTTGACCTCCAGCTCTTCCTCCAGCTTCTTGATTGCCACCGACAAGGTGGGTTGCGACACATGGCAAGCGTCCGCCGCCCGGCCAAAGTGCTTTTCGCGGGCCAGGGCAACGATGTATTTGAGTTCGGTGAGGGTCATAAATGCCTTGTGACTGCCTTTTGAGAAGCAGCCCAGAATCCTAGCATCAGGCCTTGAGGAATTCTGCTTTGGTGCCCAGCCAGCGCTCTACATGCCGTTGCGCCAGTTCAGGGTAGTCGCGCAGCATGCGTGGCGCCGCTTGGCGGGCCCATTCCAGCAAGGCGGTGTCGGTCTCCAGATCGGCAAAGCGCAGCAGCGCAGCGCCGGATTGGCGCGAGCCCAAAAATTCGCCAGGCCCTCGGATGTCCAGGTCGCGTCGGGCAATCTCGAAACCGTCGTTGGTGTCGGCCATGGCTTTGAGGCGGGCTTTGGCGGTGTCTGAGAGACGCCCACTTTCGCCTGTGCCGTAGAGCAGCACGCAGGCCGATGCGGCCGCGCCGCGCCCCACGCGCCCGCGCAGCTGGTGCAGCTGACTCAGGCCAAAGCGCTCGGCATGCTCGATCACCATCAGGCTGGCGTTGGGCACGTCCACGCCCACTTCAATCACGGTGGTGCTGACCAGCACCTGCATCTGGCCTTGGGTGAACAGGCTCATGACAGCTGTTTTCTCGGGTACGGGCAGGCGCGAGTGCAGCAGTCCAATCATCTGGTCGGGCAAGGCGTCGCTCAGCGCTTGGTGGGTGGCGGTGGCGTTAACCAAATCCAGCGCCTCGCTCTCCTCAATCAGCGGACAAACCCAGTAGACCTGTCGTCCCTGGTCGATCTGCTGGCGAATGCGCTGCACGACCTCGTCGCGGCGGCCGTCGGCGATCAGTTTGGTGACGATGGGGGTGCGGCCCGGGGGGAGTTCGTCCAGGGTGGAGACGTCGAGGTCAGCGTAGTAGCTCATGGCCAAGGTGCGCGGTATGGGCGTGGCGGTCATCATGAGCAGGTGCGGTTCACTTCCGGCGGAGTCCATCTTCTCGCGCAGCGCCAGACGTTGCGCCACGCCAAAGCGGTGCTGCTCGTCGATGATGGCCAAGGCCAAGCGCTTGAACTGCACTTTGTCCTGAATCACGGCATGTGTGCCGATCACCAGACCCGCTTCGCCCGACGCGATGGCGGCCAGCATCTCGCGCCGCGCCTTGCCTTTGACGTTACTGGTAAGCCAGGCCACGCGCAGGCCGCGAGGCGCGAGCAGCGGCTCCAGCCAGGCGGCCAGCTTGGTGAAATGCTGCCCCGCCAGAATTTCCGTGGGCACCATCAGCGCGCATTGCCAGCCCGCGTCGATGCAGCGGGCGGCGGCCAGTGCGGCGACCACGGTTTTGCCGGCGCCCACATCGCCCTGCAGCAGGCGGTGCATGGGCACGGGGCGGCCCAGGTCTTGGGCAATCTCTTCACCCACACGGGTTTGAGCGTTGGTCAAGCCAAAAGGCAAGCTGGCCAGCAGTTGGGCGTACAGGCTGTCCGGCGCCTGGCTGGCACTCAAAGCAGGCGCCTGTAGCACGGCGCGCTCCTGGCGGGCTTGCAGTTGCGAGATTTGCTGGGCCAGCAGTTCCTCCAGCTTCAGGCGCTGCCAGGCCGGGTGGCTGCGGTCTTCCAGCGTCGCCAGGGTGACATTGGGCGCCGGATAGTGCAAAAATAATAGCGAACTATGTAGATTAGATATGCCGAAATGGCTTGTTTCATTCAATATTTCTGGCGGAATCGATTCGCTGAGGTCAGCGCGGCCAAGGGATGACTGGATGGCGCGGCGCAGATAGGCCTGTGGCAGTGCAGCGCTGCTGGGGTAGACCGGCGTCAGTGCCTCAGGCAAGGCGCTTTCTGCCGATTTACACACTGGGTGCACCATGGTCAGCCCGGCAAAGCCACCACGCACTTCTCCCCGGGCGCGCACCCGGTTGCCGGCCGCCAGCGCTTTTTGCTGGCTGGGGTAGAAGTTGAGGAAGCGCAGGGTGCAGGTGTCGGTACCGTCGTCCACCGTGGCCACCAGCTGGCGGCGCCCACGGATTTGCACCTCGCAGTGGGTCACCGTTGCCTCAATCTGCACCATGTCGCCCTCCGCAGCGTCGCACAGGCGGGTGATGCGGGTTTCGTCCTCGTAGCGCAGCGGCAGGTGCAAAGCCAGGTCGATCGGGCGGCGCAGGCCCAGCTTGTGCATGGCTTTTTGTGGGCCACTTAAGGCATTGGCCGCCAATCCAGAATGCCCCCCGGGTTTGGCGACGGCGTTGGCTTGAGGGCGGGTCGCGGAGGTGGGCGCTTGAGCAGGCATGGCGCCATTGTGCCCGGCGTGTTGTCGCGCTTTGGCATGTCGTATCCTCCTTGCCCATGCGTGTCCATACCCTCAGTGACTTCGACTTTGAGTTACCCCCGGAACTGATCGCCCAGCACCCTGCGGCCGAGCGCAGTGGCTCGCGCCTGCTGGACGGGCGCACAGACCCACCTGTGGACCGGATTTACCGGGAACTGCCGGGCTTGCTGCGTGCAGGCGACTTGTTGATCTTCAACGACACCAAGGTGGTGAAGGCTCGTCTGTTTGGGGAAAAACCCACGGGCGGCAAGCTGGAGTTGCTGGTGGAGCGCGTTCTGCAAGGCAATGAGGTGGTCGCCCACATGAAGGTGGGCAAGAAGCCGCCTGTGGGCACGGTGCTGGTGATGGTGGGGGGATTCAGCGCCACGCTGGTGGGGCGCTGGCCAGCGGATGACGGTGCGCTCTTCCGACTGGTATTCAGCGAAGACCCTTACACCTTGATGCAGCAGCATGGTCATGTGCCGCTGCCGCCCTACATTACCCACGCGGACGACGCTGAGGACGAATCCCGCTACCAGACGGTATTTGCCCGTGCGCCTGGCGCCGTGGCAGCACCCACGGCGGCACTGCATTTTGATGAGGCTTTGCTGGCAGAACTGGCGGCCGGGGGCGTGCAGCGCGCCGCCGTCACCCTGCATGTGGGCGCTGGCACCTTCCAGCCGGTGAAGACTGAGAACATTGCCGATCACCAGATGCACGCCGAGCGCTATGCGGTTCCTCAGGCAACGATTGAGCTGATCCGCCAGACCCAAGCTAGCGGAGGCCGCATCGTGGCGGTCGGTACGACCAGCGTCCGTACACTCGAATCCTGGGCCAGCACAGGCCAGACCGAGGGCGACACGCGGATCTTCATTACCCCCGGGTTTGACTTCAAGGTGGTGGATGTGTTGCTGACGAACTTCCATTTGCCCAAGTCCACGCTGATGATGCTGGTCAGCGCATTCGCAGGGTACGAGCGGGTGATGGGCCTGTACCGACATGCCATCCAGCAGCGCTACCGTTTTTTCAGCTATGGCGACGCGATGCTGCTGGAGCGGCAAACAGACTGATCAGCGGCCACGCCCACAGGGTGACGGAATGCGCAATCACAAAATTTTCAGGTAATTCTTGCTTGCTGCCCCTGGAAATTGCCCGAATTTCGGCGACACTTGGCGCCACCAAAACGCCCCTCAGAAGAAACGACATCATGACCACCGCCTACCAACTCATTGGCCGCATTGTCTTAGCCTGTGGGGTTGCGCTAGGCTTGGGTGTGTTGGGCGCACTGGCCTGGGCTAATTCTGAGTCCTCGGCAGAAACGACGGCCGTTGTCGTTGACACCGTACGCTGAATCAGTTGCACCTCGGCGCTGTGGCATGCGCCTTCTAAAATCGCCGCATGCTCCAATTTGAACTCAAGGCCACAGACGGCCATGCCCGCCGAGGCCAGCTTACGCTGAACCACGGCGTTGTACAAACCCCTATCTTCATGCCGGTGGGCACCTATGGCACCGTCAAAGGCGTCATGCCGCGCAGCCTGGAAGAGATGGGCGCACAAATCATCCTAGGCAACACATTCCACTTGTGGATGCGACCTGGACTGGATGTGATGGCGCAGTTTGGTGGCTTGCATCAATTTGAGCGTTGGAACAAGCCGATCCTGACCGATTCGGGCGGATTTCAGGTGTGGTCGCTGGGCGAGATGCGCAAGATCAGCGAAGAAGGCGTTCGCTTTGCATCGCCGGTGAACGGCGACAAACTGTTCCTGACGCCTGAGATCAGCATGCAGATCCAGACCGTGCTGAACAGCGACATCGTGATGCAATTTGACGAGTGCACACCTTACGAGACCAAGGGCAAGCTGACGACTGAGCGCGAAGCGCGCGTTTCGATGGAGCTGTCACGCCGCTGGGCAGTGCGTTGCATGGCTGAGTTCGAGCGACTGGCCAATCCCAATGCCCTCTTTGGCATTGTGCAGGGTGGCATGTTTGAGGGCTTGCGCGAGGAGTCGCTTGCTGCGCTGGTCGAAATGGACTTGCCCGGCTATGCCGTGGGTGGTGTGAGCGTGGGTGAGCCCAAAGAGGACATGCTGCGTATCATGGCGCACACACCGCATCGCTTGCCCGCCCATAAGCCGCGCTACCTCATGGGTGTGGGCACGCCGGAGGATTTGGTCGCCGGGGTGCAAAACGGGGTTGATATGTTCGACTGTGTGATGCCCACCCGCAACGCGCGCAACGGGCATTTGTTTACCCGCTTTGGCGACCTGAAAATCCGCAATGCCCGCCACAAAACCGACCAGGGCCCGCTGGACAGCACCTGTACCTGCTACTGCTGTAAAGGCCACACCCGGCCAGACGGCAGCAGCAGCGGGGGCTTTAGCCGCGCCTACCTGCATCACCTGGACCGTTGTGGCGAAATGCTGGGCCCGATGCTGGCAAGCATTCACAACCTGCATTATTTTTTGAACCTGATGCAAGAGGTGCGCGATGCGCTGGACGCAGGCCGCTTTGGCGCCTATGTGGCGCAGTTTCACTCCGACAGGGCTCGGGGCGTTTGATCAGGCACTGATCAGGTGACTCGCCATACCGCGCCGGGGTGATGGTTGAACTGCAGGCGCATACCCGAGCCGAGCCCACATCTGCACGGTCTGCCGGGCAGCGTCTGCGCCCAGCATGCGATGGATGTCGGCATAGGGCTTGGCCTGCTCGGGGTATTCCTGCAAAGCCTGCGATAGGGGATGCATGGACAGCCCAAGCGCCGTGGCGGCGAGTTGCGCGCGCGCATAGGCACGACCGGCATTAACCTGGGTTGTGCGGTCATTGCCATCAGTCACAAGCCAGAAGAATGCACCGGTGGAATCGATCTTGGCATTGAAGTCCTTGATCTGGCTCGTTACCGCGATGTCGTCTGACGTGGGCGCTTTGCTGCGGTCAAAGAGACCCAGACTGACGAGTGTGCGAGCCAGCGGCGCATTCACGCTCAGTCCATCGCGGTGTTTTGCGATTTCCTCCGGCCCCACACGCAACACCTTGTAGGACTCCAGGATGGTGCGTGGCGTGATCATTTCAATGCGCCAGGCCTCCTTCGCAATCGCACGGTGCTGCTGCAGGGCGTCGCCTTGGGTCAGCATGCCAAGCTGCAGACCCGCTGACGCCACGCTGGTTTGGATGGCACGCACGGCGTCGGGCAGGACGGGCCTGGCCTCGTAGGCTTCGCGATTGGTGTGGCGCCTCAGGATCTGCGCGAACAGCGGGTCTTTGGTGACTGAGGCGTCTGCCTCCAAACGCACCCGGGCCACGGGGCGCTGGTCCACCGCTTTGGGACCGAACTCGCCTTGCGGGAAGAGTTCAATCGTCGTGCGAAAACCCTTTTCGCGGGCGGCCAGATCCAGCAACTCAAGAAATGTCCCCTGTGCCATCACGATTTGCCGCGAATACGGATCGGTCTCGGGCAGCAGGCGCGTGGTGTCGCAATAGAGGGTGATGATGCCCTGCTGGCGCAAATCGACCCGCCATGACTGCAGGTTGTGTGAATTCGGCGCCAGGATCGCGTAGCTCAGTATCCACTTGCGCACATCAGTTTCGTTACCAGGTCCTTGCCAGGCCACCAGCGCTTGCGGTGGCAAGTCTGAGGAACAGGCGGTCAGCATGGGCGCGGCGGCGAAAACCAGGCCGCCACCGATCAATTGGAGAGATGTACGGCGTTTCATCGTGATCACCGGGTTACGTGAGAAGGTAGCTTGCTTGGCTCAGATGTCGCTGCGCCTAGCAAACTCAAGTCTTGCAGGCTTGAGCGCAAAGCAGCAGGCAGCGTGGTGTGAGGTTCTGACCCCAGCAAGGCGACGAGCTTGGCGTTGTCCAGTCTGTGCGCGCAGTCCCACAAATAGCGCATTTCCAGCAGTGATGCCCACACCGGCATAAAGATGGCCCCCATGCGGATCAATGACCAGGGCATGCCACCCATCTTGAGTTCACCGTCGGGTTTGATCCAGCCTTGCGCTCTAGCCACAGGTGTCAATGCGTTGACCCAGTCACGCCCGGTCAACTGGTAACCACTGAAGTGAAAGGTGTCGAAAGCAGGCAAGTCGGCCCGTTTTTCGGCAACGGCAACAAAGGTCTTCGCCAGATCCGGCAGATAGGCCCAGGCCCTGGGGGTGTCCATGCCACCAGGGTAGGTGAACAGGCCTTTGGGGAGCTTGGGTAACATGGCCTGGTCCAGCCATGAGCCCGTGCCACAGCCAAAGAAGTCGCCAGCACGGATGACAAGCGCCTGCATCTGGCCATCGGCGCAGGCCTGTGCCAGGCGTTGTTCCATGGCGATGCGCGCCTGACCTTTGACCGTGTTGGCTTGCTGGGGCGTGTCTTCACGCAGGACTTCGGGCATGTTCTCGCCGTAGTTATAGACATTGCCTGGCAGCATCAAACATGCCCGCAACGCCCGGCACAGCGCTATGGATTGCGCCAGCAGGGCTGGCGCGACCGTGCGCCATTGCGCGTTGGTGTAGAGCGGGTTCAATGCGTGAACCACGACTGATACGCCATCCGCAGCCGCCAGCAGGGCCTGCTGGTCGTCCAGGGCAATGGGCAAGCGGGTCACGCCGGGAATGATGCTCAGTTGATCTGCGGTTGGTCTATCGGGACGGACTTGCGCCCGTACTTGCCAGCCTGCCTGGGCAAAAGCCCGAGCCGCTGCGAGGCCAAAGCGGCCACGGGCGCCAAGAATCAAGACGGTGCGGGGTGTGGACATGTTGAATTCCAGATGAATGAGGGTTAAACGGTATGGAATAGATTGTGAAAACTTCGGAGGTATTCGACAATTGGCTAACTCGTCATAACAGAATTTCAATAATGAATACCAAAGTCTTTGACTGGGATTTGGTTCGCAGCTTTCTGGCAGCGTTGGAACACGGGAGCTTGCTGGGTGCCGCCAAGGCACTGAAGTCCAGCCAGCCCACTCTGGGCAGACACATTGCCGAATTGGAGGCGCAATTAGGGGTGCCCCTCTTTGAGCGCACCGGGCGGGGCTTGCGACCCACCGCCATGGCGCTGACGGTGGCCGAGTCTGCCCGGCAGATGGAGCAGGCCGCCCTGAACCTCTCCCAGGGCTTGGCGAAGGCGCAGGTCAACCTGGCGGGCTCGGTGCGTTTGACCGCCAGCACCACGGTTGCGACTTATTTGTTGCCGGGCTTGCTGGCCAAGATGCGGGTCGTGTTTCCGGCGATTCAGGTGGAGGTGGTCTCCAGCAACGCAGTAAGCAATCTGCTGCGCCGTGAGGCGGACATCGCGATACGAATGGTGCCGCCGCAGCAAAGCTCCGTGATAGCACGCCGCGTGGGCAATGTTGCCCTGGGGACTTTCGCTCATCAGAGCTATGTGAATCGGTACGGCGCGCCCAAAGAAGCGCTGGATCTGAGGCAGCACACGGTGATCGGACACGACCAGGACGAGAACATCATCCGCGGATTTCGTCACTTTGGCCTGGATTTGACGGCAGACTTTTTCCCGGTGCGCTGTGACGACTTTGTGGCTTATTGGCAAATGGTGCGTGCGGGTATTGGCATTGGGTTCGTGGCGGATTACGTTGCCCGCACGGATCCTGAGGTCATCGCGCTGCTGCCACAACTGCGCATTCCCTCCTTACCTGTCTGGCTGGCCGTCCACCGGGAAATCCGCAGCACGCCTCGCATACGCGCCGTCTATGATTTTCTGGCGGCAGAACTGCCTCTGCTGCTGGCTTGAAGCTGCTGCGCTACCCGTACAAACCCAGCCCGTCGCAGCAGAGGCAAAAAGCATAATGCCTGCACGACTGCGAACAAGAGGACATCTATGCTGGAAACCTTGAACAGGTTCTACCCCATTCGCTATTCAGCTTTTGGTTTGTGCGTCTTGGGCGCCTTGGGCAGCCTGTCCTATTGGATCAATGGCACCAGGGACTTGACCACAGCTGCGGCTTTTTGTACCTGCCTGGGTCTGAGCATTGTCGGCGTGTATGACCTGCGGCAAACCCGTCGCGCCGTTTTGCGCAATTACCCGGTCATTGGCCATATCCGCTATGGGCTTGAATTTATCAGGCCAGAGATCCGGCAGTACTTCATTGAAGGCGACAATGACTCAGCCCCTTTCTCGCGCTCACAACGGACCATTGTCTATGCACGTGCCAAGGGCGAATCCGACAAACGCCCCTTTGGGACCCAGCTGGACGTAGGGGCGACGGGTTATGAGTGGATCAATCATTCTGTTGCCCCGACCCACATAGATTCACACGACTTTCGCACCGTGATTGGTCCTGAGCGCGCGCAGCCTTATCACGCCAGCGTTTTCAACATCTCGGCCATGAGTTTTGGGGCTCTTTCAGCTAACGCCATACTGGCGCTGAATTCTGGCGCCAAAAAGGGCCGCTTCGCGCATGACACGGGGGAGGGATCGATCTCGGTTCATCACCGCGCCAACGGCGGGGACTTGATCTGGGAGATTGGCTCGGGCTACTTTGGCTGCCGCAACGCGGATGGCACATTTAACGCTGACAAATTTGCTGAGAACGCACGCGATCCGCAGGTCAAGATGATTGAGATCAAGCTGAGTCAAGGTGCCAAGCCAGGTCATGGCGGTGTCCTGCCCGGTCCGAAGGTCACGCCTGAAATTGCCCAGGCGCGCGGTGTGCCGGTCGGGGAGGACTGTGTTTCACCGGCCAGTCACAGCGCCTTTAAAACACCTGTCGAATTGATGCACTTTATCCAGCGGTTGCGGGAATTGTCTGGGGACAAGCCGACTGGTTTCAAGCTGTGCATTGGCCACCCTTGGGAGTGGTTCGCCATGGCCAAGGCCATGCAGGTGACAGGTATCACGCCTGACTTTATTGTGGTGGACGGCGCGGAAGGGGGGACCGGTGCCGCACCTCTTGAATTCACAGACCATGTGGGTGCGCCGGTTCAGGAAGGTTTGCTGCTGGTTCACAACACCCTCAAAGGCTTAGGCTTGCGCGGCAAGGTGCGCTTGGGCAGCGCAGGCAAGGTGGTCAACGCTTTTGACGCGGTTCGACTCATGGCCTTAGGCGCGGACTGGGTGAACAGCGCGCGGGGCTTCATGTTCGCTTTAGGTTGTATCCAGGCTCAGCATTGCCACACCGGGCATTGCCCGACGGGTGTGACCACGCAGGACCCAGGACGCCAGCAGGCACTGGTGGTGCCTGACAAAGCTGAGCGGGTTTTCAGGTTTCACGATGAAACCTTGAAAGCACTGAAGGAGATTGTTCAGGCGGCGGGGCTGTCACACCCTAACCAGATCCGTACCCATCACATCGTTCGGCGGGTCAACGAGAACGAGGTGCGTTTGTTGTCCAATCTAGTTCCTCAAATTGAGGCTGGGGCGCTATTGCAGACGGACATTGACGATCTGCACGCGGTGTTCCGTTACTGGTGGCCGCTGGTACGTGCCGAGAGCTTCGGCCTGTCTGAACGCTGGTGGGACACACAGTCGCCTGGGGAACTCAAGGCGGTTTAGGCGCTTTAAGAACCAACTTCTCAAAATCATCGGGAGGCAAAGCCTTGGAGTACAACCAGCCCTGAAATTCGTCGCATCCTGCTGCAAGCAGAAATGCGCGCTGTGACTCGGTCTCGACGCCCTCTGCAATGACTTTGAGTTTCAGAGCATGCCCCAGGTTGATAACGGCGTTACTGATAGCGACATCGCTTTCATCGTCTGGCAACTTGTCTACAAAGGATTTGTCGATTTTGAGCCGCTGGATCGGGAAACGCTTCAAGTAGGAGAGGCTGGAATAACCCGTGCCAAAGTCATCAATGGCGAGCCTGACACCCAGATCGGCCAGCTCACGCAACAGCAAAAAGGCACTGTCAGCGTCGCCAATCAGGATGCTTTCGGTCAGTTCCAGTTCCAGCATTTCGGCAGGTAAGTTCGCTGTTGCCAAGGCGCTGGCGACCTTGGTGACAAAGCCTTTTTGCTGAAACTGAGGCGCCGACACGTTCACCGAGACTGGAATCTGCATGCCAGCGCCATACCAGACAGCGGCCTGACGCACGGCCTCTTGCATGACCCAGTCGCCGATGGCCACGATAAAACCCGTTTCTTCGGCTACCGGGATGAAGCGACCGGGGGATACCTCACCCATTTCAGCGTCGCGCCACCGAATCAAGGCTTCGGCACCAATCACAGCCCCACTGGCAATGTGTACTTGGGGTTGGTAATTCAAGCGGAAGGCGCCATGTTGTAAAGCCAAGCGCATCGCATGGTCCAGCTTCATGCGGGCCAACAGGTCGACGTTCATTTGACGCTGATAGAAGCGCAATGAAGCCCTGCCTTGCTCCTTGACCCGGTACATAGCGTCGTCAGCGTTCTTGATAAGCTCGCCGATGTCTGCGCCGTCTTGTGGATACAGCGACACGCCGATACTGCAGGTGACAATAAAGCGCATGTCATCGCGTTCGAACGGTGCGGTAAGTACCTCCAGAATGCGCTCCCCTACATGCTCTGCAGCGTGCATATCGGCCTGATACAGGATGACCACAAACTCGTCTCCGCCCAGACGAGCCATGGTGTCATAGGGGCGCAAGCATTGCTGAACACGCTCTGCCACTTGCTTGAGCACCATGTCACCAAAGCTGTGTCCCAGAGTGTCGTTGATGGATTTGAAACGATCCAAGTCAATGAACATCACGGCAAATCCGTGGTTTTCGCGGCTGGCCATGGCGATGGCATGGGCTCCGCGCTCGTGCAGCATGACCCGGTTGGGCAAGCCCGTCAGCGAGTCACGGAAAGCCAGGTCATGGATGCGTTGCTTGTCAGCCAGGGTTTCTGTCAGGTCATGTGCGTGGCCAATGCAATGCATGGGTCCCCCGTGCTCGCCCGCCATGTGAACCAATGACACCTGTAACGGCACCTCGGTGCCGTCGGCACGGCTGTAACGTAGCTCACCTTCCCAGCGCTGCTTGAGTGGCAAACCTGCCAGGATGGCACTCAATCCATCGCGGCGCCCCGGCAGGCTGAGCAACTCAGTCAATGCAACGCCATGAAGCTGATCCGGGGTACGCTCCATCAGTTGCTGGCAGGTCGTGTTGGATGTAAAGATATGGTGGTCACTGTCTGACACAAAAATAGCGTCAATGCTGGACTCGAACACCTTGGCGGCCAGCCGCAATCGCTCTTCGCTTGCCAGCCGCTCGGTGATGTCCCTGAAAGAATAGACCCGTCCAATCGGTTGACCACGCACAAACTGCGGCAAGGTCCGGTATTCGAACATCCTCGCGTCTTGCAAGTTCACCACCCCGGACTCTTCAAGCAAAGGATCCTCCGCCAGTTTGACCATCCGTGCATCGTAGGTGGCCTGATCGAGTACCTGCTCGCGAATCGACTGATAAATTGCAGCGTCATTGCGCTGTGTCAGCATGTCGGGCGATAGCTGCCACAATTTACTGAACAGCTTATTGAAGGCCTGTATTCCGCCGTGTAGATCGGTCACCAGAATCCCGTCGCCTGTCGATTCCAGGGTGGCACGCATTTCGGCCAGCAAGCGTTCAAGCTTGTCTTCTGTTTTCTGGCGGGCACTGTGGTCCAGCATGGTCCACAAGTAATAGCGTTTCTCAGACCCTTCGCCAGTCAACCACAGGGGCAAAGGACTGACTCTGCGCTCCACTGTGAGCATATTGCCATCGGCCTTGGCGATCACACTCTCAGAATGAAGTGGCAGTTGATCTGGCCAATCTGTCTGCCGTACCTCGTCCCAGAAAGCCATGTCTTCCGGGGAAAGCATCATGCCCGTGACATCACGGCCAATCAGCACGCAAGCCTCTTCGCCAAACAGTTGAACTGCGGCCTGATTGGCGGCCACCAGGGTGAGCGACGGGACTTCCACCAAACAAGCTGCTTCCAGAAGCTCATCCAGGCAAACTTGGTATTTGGTCGCGAAGTTCACTCTGCTGCTCCAGAGCCAGGTGAGTGTGAAGAGTCCATCCACACAACACCGTTTGGTTCACTTGATCGCTCAAAAAAGTAGCACATCCGCTTGCGTGGAGACAGATACTCAAGCACTGGCCTGGACAGGTGCCGGGGATGCAGACTGCGACGGATGCCCAGAGCGGGCTCATTTTGCAGATCCAAAATCAAGGCGTCTTCTGCGGGTACCTTGGTGTCATGCACGATGACCTTGGGTCGAAGTGGGCGCGATGCATTGACAGACACCACCAGGGCAAACCGCTCGTCGCTCAACTGGACCACCGATCCGGGCGGATAGACCCCCATCATCCGGATGAATGCTGTCAGACAGGCACCGTCAAAGCGTGGCTTTATCTGCGCGAACATCATGGCCAGGGCCTCATGCGGAGTGGCTGCCAGCGCTGCATTGCCGGGATTGCAAAGGTTGTCGTAGGCATTGACCAAGGCGACTACTCGGGCTGCCTGGCTCATGGCATCCTTGTTGGAGCCAGCAGGATATCCTTTGCCGTCGGCGGTTTCATGGTGCTGAGCGATGACGGCCAGCGTACCCGGGGAAAGGCCCATTTTCTCGCCCATCTTCACACCGGCCTGGACATGTTCGCGAAACGCCTTTTCTTCCACTGCGGTGAATTTATCGCTGTGCCAGCGAAGGCGATCAGGTAGCGTTTGTTTACCAATGTCGTGAAGCAAGCTCCCCAGCCCAATGTCACTCAGCGTTGCGTCATCAAGCTGCAAGGCACGTCCAAGAAGCAACGAGATCACGGTCACGTTCAATGCATGCAGGGCGTTACTGTCGCCAGCCGTTTCTGACAGCAGTCTGATGTTGCTTTCGCGGGCAGAAGAAAGCTGGTCAATCAGGCCCTTGATCAGGATTTCGGATTCCTGACGGGCTTGTTCACCGTTGCGTTGTGCCAAAGTGGCAACCTGCTTCCAGGCACCGCTGGCGCTCGAAAACTCTCGCTCGCAACGAGCCAGATCAGCATTTTGCCGGGCCAATGACTGGCGACGGATGCGAAGTGCCTCCGCTGCCTGTTGCCGTGCCAGAGCTTGAGGGGCATGGGGCTCCACCGGAACGGGGCCCGTGGGCACTGGGGGCATTTCATCGCCCAGGGCGTCAATATCACTCAAGTCGGACAGGACTTTGACCTGCTTGAGTCGCAGGCCCTTGATCTGCTCAATTTGGCTGTGCGTACTGATCTTGAAACGGTTCAAGGGAAACGGGTGATCCATCCATCCCAGATCAAGGTGCACGAACATGCCGATACGCAGTTTGTGTACCTCAATCATCATTTCTGTCGGTCCGTTTTCCATTTCGTCACTTTTACGTCCAGATTGGCAGCATAGCGCGAACTGAAAATACCCGCAGGCGAGAAATGTTACCTTTTGTTGCCTAGGGCTATTCGTGAACTATTGCCATTGGCGCAAAACCATGACGTTGCACCGCATGAGCGCTTTGGCCAAAGCAAGTACTGCTTTGTCTTTGCTGAAGAGTTTGGCCTGGTGAGCGACAGCCAAGTCCACAAAGATTTGGTCATCCCGGTCCTGGCAGCGCGCAGTAATCCCAATGTTCATGGGCACTGACACCTGATGCCAGCATCGACTTGCTTGCTCCAGAAGCTGGTTTGCGCTCACTTTGTGGCCAGACAATGCCTTTGCAATTTTGGGGTATCCCAGCACCCTGATCAATTCAAGCTGCATGGTTTCGGTGCAAATCCACCGAAGCTCCCCCTCTGCTAACGCTGCCATCAATGACTCAACCGCCGGATCGTGGAACAAAAATAGATCCAGCACCAGATTGGTATCGAGTACTGCGTCATAAGGAGCCAACACCTGAACCTCAGACTTCTGGGAGTTTGGCATTCTTGTCCGGCATGGCCGAAATTTCGAACCTGAACATGCGGCACTCAATTGGGCCATTCCACATGGGTACGCGGCGGGATTCCTTGAAGCGCATGCGCCCAGGGAGCTTCAGGTCAGGCGTCAGAACCCATGCGGTCCAACCCATGTAATGGGTTTTCCAATGGGTGGAAAGTTGCCTGAAGAAGCTGTCCATGCTGGCAGCATCGCCCGCACTGTCGTTTTGCTGGACAGGATCTGCTGTCGGGTCAAGCCAGGCAGATTCTCGACCACCACGCCTTGTTCTCGCACCTGAGGCTGTACCGGCGAAGCCGGCAGCCTCAATCCGCTCGCCGTAGGGTGGATTCAGCAGCAAAATGCCAGGCTTGTCGCAGGGGGGTAGACGTTGCAATGCGTCGCCCCCGCGCAGTTGCACCACGTCGCCCACGCCTGCACGCTCCGCATTGCGCATGGCAAAGTCCACCATCCGGTGTGCCACATCACTGCCAAAAATGGGCACAACGGCTTTGCTTTCGGCCGCTTTAGCTTCTGATTTGATAGCGCTCCAGACATGAGATTGATAGGGCAGGAGCTTTTCAAAGCCGAATTGCCGCTGGCCACCTGGTGCAATGTTGCAGGCAATCTGAGCGGCTTCGATGGCGATGGTGCCACTTCCGCAGCAAGGGTCGTACAGCGGGGTTTCGCCGTCCCAGCCACTGGCCGCGATCATGGCTGCGGCTAGCGTCTCCTTGAGCGGTGCATCTCCTTTGTCAGTTCGCCAGCCGCGCTTAAACAGCGCCTCACCAGAGGTGTCCATGTACAGGGTTTGGTGTGTGGCGCTCAAATGGACATAGACACGGGCGTCGGGCCAGCGGGTTTCCACGTTGGGGCGCACGCCTGATTTGTGGCGGAAGCGGTCGCAAATGGCATCCTTGACCAATAGGGCGGAATAGTTCAGGCTTTTCACGGGGCTGTGCTGTGCCGTGATTTCAATTTTGAAGCTCTGCTTGGGCGTGAACCAGATTTCCCAAGCCACTTCCGATGCATTCTCGTAAATATCCTGATCGCTGCGGTATTCCACGTTGGACAGTTGCACCAGAACCCGCTGAGCCAGCCGACTATGCAGGTTGAGCAGCATCACGTCTCGCCAGGATGCCTGTACCAGCACGCCCCCACGCGTTGTTTTGAGGGTACCCGGTTGCTGGTCTGTGATGAGCAAACATTCTTCTGCCAGGCGTTCCTCGACGCCGGCGGCGCATGGCAAAAATAGCTGGAGCTGGTTCACTGTGTGTTCTTAAAGCGCTTTGCGCAAGTTGGTTGGCGCTATTTTCAGCGCCTCACGGTATTTGGCCACGGTGCGTCGGGCACATTCGATGCCCTGCTCCTTGAGCATGTCGGAAATCTGGCTGTCACTCAGGGGTTTTTTGGGGCTTTCTGCGCTGACAAATTGCTTGATCAAGGCGCGAACGGCCGTGCTGGAGGCATTGCCACCGGTCTCGGTTCCAAGGCCGGAACCAAAGAAGTACTTCAGTTCAAACGTGCCCAGTGGTGTGGCCATGTACTTGGCCGTCGTGACACGGGAAATCGTGGATTCATGCAGGCCCAGCTCATCCGCAATTTCGCGTAAAACCAGCGGGCGCATGGCCAATTCGACATGAATAAAGAAGTTCTTTTGTCGTTCGACAATGGCAGAACTCACTCGCAGAATGGTGTCAAAGCGCTGCTGGATGTTCTTGATAAACCAGCGTGCTTCCTGCAGGCGTTGCGACAAACCCTGGTGTTCGCTGCCTCGCCCTTGCTTGATGGCGTTGGAGTAAATGTCATGCACCCTGAGTTTGGGCATGACATCCGGGTTCAGTCGGACCTGAAAGCGAACCTGGGCCGAGTTGGCTGTGCGCAAGGCCGACACGATCACATCCGGTTGGATGAAGTTGCGTTCCACCTCGACAAACCTGCGCCCTGGCCGGGGTTCTAAACGGGCGATCAATGCCAGGGCGGCTTTGATGTGTGCTTCGCTTGCGCCGCACTGCTGGGCAAGGCGGCGAACATCACGACGGGCAAGCAGGTCCAGTGGTTGGTTGCAGACTGCCATGGCGATCTGCACGGTGTCGGAGTTCTCGTCAGCCAGGCGCTCACGCAATTGCAGTCGCAGGCATTCACTCAGGTCATGGGCCCCTACCCCTGTTGGCTCCAGGCTTTGCAGCAGACGCAGCGCCACGGTGAAATGGTGGAGCAAAGCTTCCAGCATTTCCATGTCATCGAACTTCATCAACCCGCGTGCCAGCGATTCCAGGCTGTCTTCAAGGTAGCCGTCGTCGTTCAGTGATTCAATTAAGAAGTGAAGCGCGGCCTTGTCCTCGTCGCCCAAACGCAGGCACAGTGCCTGACGGTGCAAGTGTTCTGTCAGTGATTCGTGCACGCGCGCAAGTGTCATGCTGTCGAATTCGCCATCGTCGTCGCCGGTTTTTCGGGCGGGGGCATCTGAGCCCCATTCGGCATCATCGGGCTTGACCTCTACCGTGCCATCGCCTTCCCAGTTCGGCGATTCATCCGATCCCGAGCTGACAGATGCGCTGTCAGAAGCATCAAAATCGCCTTCTCGGCTTATTTGATGGTCACTGGTTGCTATAGAAGAAGGAGCGAAGTCGATCTCGGCTCCATCGGCCTGAACCGGTGTATCAGCTTGTGCAAGTCCAAAATCCTCTTGCGGCAGGTTATCTGGTTCGACTTCCAGAAAAGGATTCTCGTCGAGCATCTGCTCGACCTCCTGAGCCAGTTCAAGCGTCGAGAGTTGCAGCAAGCGGATCGATTGTTGCAACTGAGGCGTCAGCGCAAGGTGCTGCGAAACGCGCAGGGAAAGGCCGGGTTTCATCACGTGCTTACATCCGGAAATGTTCACCAAGGTAAACCCGGCGCACTTCGACGTTGTTCACAATTTCAGACGGAACGCCGTGGGCCAGCACAGAGCCATCGCTGATGATGAAGGCGCGATCACAGATCCCCAGGGTCTCGCGCACGTTGTGGTCCGTAATCAAGACCCCAATCCCTCGGGCTTTCAAGAAGCCAATGATGCGTTGAATCTCGATCACAGCAATCGGGTCAACGCCCGCAAAAGGTTCGTCCAGGAGAATGAAGCGTGGGTTCGTCGCCAGTGCACGCGCAATTTCAACGCGGCGACGTTCCCCCCCCGACAATGCCAGCGCTTGCGAATCCCTCAGGTGATCCACCCGCAATTCTTCGAGCAGACGACTCAGGCGCTCGCTCAGTGCGGGCTTGCTCAATGGGGCTCCGTACTCGTCGCGCTGCAGCTCCAGCACGGCGCGAACGTTTTCTTCAACGGTTAGTTTTCGGAATATGGAGGCTTCCTGGGGCAAATACCCGAGGCCCAGGCGTGAGCGTCGGTGAATCGGCATACGTTCGATAGGTTGGTCGTCGATCGTGATAAGACCAGCGTCTGCACGAACCAGGCCAACGATCATGTAAAAAGAGGTTGTCTTGCCGGCTCCATTGGGCCCTAGCAAGCCCACCACTTCGCCGTTGGCTACATCCAGTGACACGTCTTTGACGACCTTGCGTTTGCCGTAGGTTTTCTGCAAGTTGTGGGCGATCAGAAAGCTGCGCCTTTCCCTCATGCCGTCACCGTTGACAGGAGAAGCGTCGCCAAACAGCGAGTCACCTGGCTGCGATATCAGTTCCTTCACTTTTTATTGCCCAGTGCGTCGCTGGATTTAAGTGTGGGTGCCGACACGGGGGCAGTTAGCCTGGGTACTGTCGCAATATCGGCCTTCGGTGTTGGTGTGAGCATGGTTCGCACACGTCCCCCAGAACCAGGGACACCAGTTAGCGAGCCGCTGTCGACCGTGAAGACGTCGGTGGTGTTGTCATAGACGATGACGCTACCGCTCGACTCATCAAACAGCTGTGCTCCCTTGTAGCGCCGCATTTCGGCACGGGTGGAGAAGCGAACCGTGTCGGCTCGGCCATCGTAGTAAATCAGTTCACCCTCGCCCTCTATGAATTCATCCAGTCCTTCGCGCTTTTGGCGGTAAAACGCCCTCCCACCCGGCTCGGCCGTGACCGTGCCAAATTGGTACCCTTCCGGGTCCTGACGGACCTCGACCCTGGCACCGCGGATGAGGATGCTGCCCTTGGTCACAACAACTTTGCCTGTAAAGATGCTCAGTTGCTTTAGATCGTCATACCGCAGCGCATCAGACTCGATGTTCATGGGTTTGCTGCGATCGGCCTTCTCAGCATGCACTTGGGGGGGGGCGATCATGCATACTAAGCCCAGAAAAACTGAGATTAAATACAGTAACAAAGAGGATGGAATGACTTTGAGCATGGAGGCATGAAACTTGCTGTCATTGTAGCGGCGTCACCATGTAAAAAGCCCATCTGTGACGGGCTTTATCAGGGTTTACGCGGGTTTTTGACCAAATACCCCGAGTTATCAGGATCAGGCTTTTGTGCGGCGAGCCTCGGTAATCAAAAATTCAGTGACTTGGAGGGCACGGTCCATGTTCTTTGCCAGTGTGCCATCGGTGTAATACCTCCCGGCAATTCCAAGGGAAGGCACACCGTCAATCCTGTACATGTCTTGCAATTGTTTTGCTTTGCGTGCCTTGGTGGAAATGCCAAAAGAGTTGTACAACTCAAGGAACTTGGCTTTGTCGATGCCTTGTTTTTCTACCCAAGGAGCAATGGTTTCCTGGGTATCCAAAGCTATTTTTTGCACATGAATGGCTGTGAAAATGCGCGTCTGGAATTCTTCTGCTCTGCCCAAAGCCTCCAATGCGTAATAAAGGCGTTGCTGAGGAACAAAGGTATCTCGAAATGCCACAGGTACTCGCCGGAAACTCACGTCCCGCGGCAAAACCTTCAACCAAGTTTCAAGGCGTGGCTCGAACGCATGGCAATGAGGGCAGGCGTACCAGAAGAACTCCACAACCTCGACTTTGTCAGGAGGTGATTCAACTGCCACCGGCTTATCGAGGCTGATGAAATCAGTCCCGTTTTCAAACTTTCGCGCTTGGGCATGTGCCGGAAGCAGGGAAAAAACGCCTCCTATGCCCAGCAAAGAGGCCGCAGCCAGGGCTCGCGCAGGTAACTCTCGACGATTCATATCAAACACTCCTGGGTGATTAGAAAGACAACCATAAGAGAAAGTTCACCGTTGAATGCGTACTAAAACTGCGTCGAAACCTGCGGTTTCAAGCTTATCCTTCATCTTTTCGGCGTCGTCGCGGCGCTCATAAGGGCCGGATCGCACGCGGAAGACTGTGCGGCCAGACTGCTCACGTTCAGTCACTTTAGCGTCAACGCCGCTCAGCATCAAACGCACGCGATGTGCCTCTGCCTCTTCAGCTCCTTTGAAAGCGCCGGTTTGCACCATGTACGTGAACGGATCGACCGTACTGCCCGCTGATTTGGCCTTGGCCAGATCACCAAGCGGGTCAGCCGAAGGCGCAGGTTCCTTCTTGGGTTCAGGCTTGGTATCCGATCTAACTTCTGGCTTGGACTCGGGTTTTGGGAGAACTTTGGCGACCGGTTTGGTTTCCTGGTTTGCGTCCGTTTGTGGTTCGGATTTTAGGGGGGCAGGCACTGGTGGCCGTACCGTTGCAGGGTCTTTTTCAGTAGAACTGTCGGTCACAGCACCCGTAGCAGAACGCATTGGTGCTTTACCCTGAATCATTCCGTTCGGGTCCCAGTCCTTGTTCTTTTTAGCTTCAACGGCATCCTGTTCGACATTCCGGGTATTGCCCTTATTGACAAATGGTACAGGTACCTTTGTTACGTAAACAGCAACCGCTAACGCCAGCCCCAACCCAATGACCAGGCCAACGATCAACCCCAGCAAGGTCCCTCCTCGCTGGGGGCATATACGCTTCATCATGTTGAGCCCTCTTTCATCATTTTGACCGGTGCGCTGACGCCGAGCACAGCCAGTCCATTGCGCAAAACCTGCGCAACGGCAGCCACCAAAGCCAGGCGAGCCTCCCGCACCGACTTATCGTCCACCAGGATTCGCTCAGCATCATAGTAACTGTGGTAGCTGGCTGCCAGTTCGCGTAAATAAAAAGTGACATCATGTGGGGCAAAATCACGCGCCGCTGCGCTAAGCATTTCAGGATATTTTGCCAATTGAATCATCAAGGTTTGCGCTTGGATGCTTTTCAGGCAATCCAGATCCACCTGATTCAAGGACGTCACCTGCCCCCCCCACGCTGCCAAAATCGAGCAGATTCGCGCATGGGCGTACTGAACGTAGTAAACGGGGTTGTCATTATTCTGTGCCACGGCCAGATCCACGTCGAAGACATATTCGGTGTCGGGTTTGCGGCTCAGCAGGAAGAATCGCACAGCGTCCTTGCTGGTCCAATCGATCAGGTCGCGCAACGTAACGTAGCTCCCCGCGCGCTTGGAAATCTTGACCTCCTCTCCACCGCGCATGACTCGGATCATGGTGTGAAGCACATAGTCTGGAAACCCTTGTGGAATACCTGCCCCCACTGCTTGCAGACCAGCACGTACGCGAGCAATGGTGCCGTGGTGGTCTGTTCCCTGGACGTTGATGACCTTGCTGAAGCCACGTTCCCATTTGGCGATGTGGTAGGCCACATCTGGCACAAAATAGGTGAAGGTCCCGTCAGACTTGCGCATGACACGGTCTTTGTCGTCGCCATAGTCCGTCGATTTGAGCCAGAGTGCGCCGTCCTGCTCGTAGGTTTTGCCGGCTTTCACCAGTTTGTCCACAGCAGCAGCTACCTTGCCTTCTGAATACAGGCTGGATTCAAGGTAGTAGTGGTCAAATTTCAGCGCAAACGCCTGCAAGTCGAGGTCTTGTTCATGGCGCAGGTAGGCCACTCCAAACTGTCTCATACCGTCCAGGTCGTTCACATCGCCGCTGGCGGTAAAGCTGCGATCGTCTGCCTTCACCGTCTTTTTGTCGAGAAAGTCAGCAGCGATCTCTGCAATATAGTTCCCGTTGTAGGCAGGTTCTGGCCATGCCTCATCCCCAGGTTTGAGGCCCTTGGCGCGAGCCAGAATGCTGTTGGCCAGAGTTTGGATCTGGACACCCGCGTCGTTGTAATAAAACTCGCGCCAGACTTGCCAGCCCTGAGTTTGAAACAAACTGGAGATCGCATCCCCTAAGGCTGCTTGACGCCCATGCCCCACATGCAAGGGGCCCGTAGGGTTGGCAGAAACAAACTCCACCATCAGCCGTTCAGGCTTGGCAGGTTGAAACCCGAAGTGCTCCCCTGCGGACAGCACTTCATTTACGATCTGCTGCTTGGCCTGAGGATTTAGCTTGATGTTGAGAAAGCCTGGTCCTGCAATGTCAATTGTCTCAACCCATTTGGCATAGATTGGTGATTGCAACAATTTGTCCCGCAAAGTTTCCCCCAACTGACGCGGGTTAAGTTTCATTGGTTTGGCCAACTGCATGGCTGCGGTACAGGCGAAATCGCCGTGAGCAGCCACTTTGGGGGACTCAAACGCGGCCTTGGAGCCGGCACCAGGCGACAGGGTTTCCAGCTCATCCGACAGCACGGCAAGCAATTCTTTTTTGACATAGAGCATGCAAAGGATTTTAAGGGGGGTCGCTTGCGGAATTAGTGCACATATTCCACCGTCATCAAGGAGAGGTGGTCTTGCGTCAAAGATTTAGATTCACAATGCACCTCGCATTCACTTATTCCATCAACCTCAAAAACTCTGGAGCTTGCGATGAGATCATTTATATCTGTTCTGGCCTTGGGCCTCGTTATGTCCATGGGGGCCGCACATGCAGCGGACGATGATGGCAAAACTAAGCAGCAGAGCAAGATGACCACGTGCAACGCTGAAGCCACGGACAAAAAGGGTGACGAACGCAAAGCGTTCATGAAAGAATGCCTGAGCGCCAAGAAGGCAACCCAGCAAGAAAAAATGAAAACCTGTAACGTGGAAGCCAAGGGCATGAAGGGCGATGAGCGCAAGAAGTTCATGAGCGAATGCCTCAAGAAGTAAACTGGCAATAGTCCCTTTTCTCCATGCAAGCCCCGCAGGTGAAAGCCTGGCGGGGTTGTTGTATTTGGAAATGAATCAATGAAACAGGGAATCTGGTTTCTGATTGTTGGCGCAGTTGCCTCTGCTGTTCATATCTTTGCGTTTTGGCTACTCAATGAGTACTGGCTCCCAGGTATCTGGCCGGAAATCAATAACACATTGGCTTTCGCGGTGGCTTTCGTCTTCAGTTTTCTTGGTCACCGGCTTTTGAGCTTTCCTGACGCCAACGTGAGTGTCTGGGTCAGTCTGATGCGGTTTGGCCTGTCGGCTTTGGCGGGATTTTTGACCAATCAGGCGGTCTTCATGGCGTTGACCCGATGGATAGGTTGGTGGCCAACGCTTGCATTGATCGTTGCTTTGGTATTGGCCGCTGCCCAGACCTACTTGCTCGGGCGATACTGGGCTTTTCGACGGCATTTGGCGCCGCCGGGGTAGGCACTGCGCACCCTTACAATGAAAGGTTGCGCCAAGGTTCTTGCATTCTGGTTGCCAATTGCTTGCTGCCTGTTTGACGCAATTGATTTCTGTCATTGACTATTGTGGAGTCCATCTTGTTCATTTCTTCTGCTTATGCCCAAACCGCACCTGCCGCTGCAGCGGGTGGGGACATGATGTCATCGCTCACTGGCATGTTGCCACTCGTGCTGATGTTTGTGGTTCTTTACTTTGTAATGATTCGCCCCCAAATGAAAAAGCAAAAGGAACATCGCGCCATGATTGACGCCCTTGCCAAGGGCGATGAAGTTGCCACGGTCGGCGGATTGGTCGGCAAAGTCAGCAAAATGGGTGAGTCTTTCCTGAGTATTGAAGTTGCCTCTGGCGTTGAAGTACAGGTGCAGCGCCACGCTGTGGCTCAAGTCCTGCCCAAAGGCTCACTGAAGTAAGCTAAATATGAACCGTTATCCGGTCTGGAAATACACGATCCTTGTGATCGCGTTGCTGGTGGGCGTGGTGTTTACGCTGCCCAATTTTTTTGGTGAAGCGCCTGCGGTACAGATTTCTGCAGCCAAGGCATCGGTCAAGATCGATAGCGGCACTCAGAACCAGGTGCAGGAGGCGTTGAAAACCGCTGGAATCGCAACTGACGGTATAACTCTGGACGGTTCGTCCGTCAAAGCCCGGTTTGAGTCTGCCGATTTGCAGATCAAGGCCAAAGATGCGATTCAGAAAGCCTTGATTCCTGATGCCAACAACCCGGCTTACGTGGTTGCCTTGAACCTGTTGTCGCGGTCACCCTCTTGGCTCAGCGCCCTGCATGCTTTTCCAATGTACCTTGGACTTGATTTGCGCGGCGGTGTGCACTTCATGCTTCAGGTGGACATGCCGGCTGCTCTCAGCAAGAAAGTAGAGGCTCTGACCGGAGACATCCGCACCCAACTGCGAGAGAAGAACATCCGCCACAGCGGCATTTCTCGCAATGGCCAAGTGGTCGATATCCGTTTTCGGGACAGTGCAACGCTGGACGCGGCCAAACGCGTGATCCAAGACCAGTTTGCCGAACTAGCTACGATTGAAGTTCCCGATGGATCGGACTTTAAGCTCATCGCGAGCATCAAGCCAGAAGCAGCGCGCAAAGTGCAAGATCAGGCACTCAAACAAAACATCACCACCCTGCATAACCGGATCAATGAACTGGGCGTTGCAGAGCCCGTGATCCAGCAACAGGGACTGGACCGCATAGTGGTGCAGTTGCCCGGCGTACAGGATACGGCTAAGGCCAAGGACATACTCGGTCGTACCGCCACACTGGAAGTCCGCATGGTGGACGAAAGCGCCGAGGCCCGAGCTGCTGAGGGTGGGACGGGGCCTGTGCCATTTGGTGATGAACGTTTCCTGGACCGCAATGGACAGGCAGTGATAGTGAAAAAGCAGGTCATGCTGACCGGTGAAAACCTGACCGATGCGCAACCTGGCTTTGACAATCAGACTCAGGAAGCTGCCGTGCACCTGACGCTTGATTCAAAAGGTGCTCGAATTTTTAAAGATGTTACCCGTGAAAACGTGGGCAAGCGCATGGCTATTTTGCTGTTTGAAAAGGGCAAAGGAGAAGTTGTGACTGCACCTGTGATCCGCGGTGAAATCGGCGGCGGGCGGGTGCAAATCTCGGGCCGAATGAGCACGGTTGAGGCCAATGACACGGCATTGCTGCTTCGTGCTGGCAGCCTGGCTGCGCCCATGGAAATCATTGAAGAGTTCACCATTGGCCCGAGCCTTGGTGCAGACAACATTGCCAAGGGTTTTCACAGCGTGACTTGGGGTTTTCTAGTCGTCGTTGCATTCATGTGTGTGTACTACATGATGTTTGGCGTCTTCTCCAGCGTTGCGTTGGGCGTCAATTTATTGCTGTTGGTCTCGATTTTGTCAATGCTGCAGGCTACATTGAGTCTGCCTGGCATGGCTGCCATGGCGTTGGCGCTTGGCATGGCAATTGACTCGAACGTGCTGATTAACGAACGGGTCCGCGAGGAGTTGCGCAAGGGTGCTTCGCCTCAAGCCGCCATTCACGCCGGGTATGACCGCGCTTGGGCAACAATCCTCGACTCGAACATCAGTACGCTGATTGTGGGCATTGCTTTGCTGGCTTTTGGCTCCGGTCCTGTTCGTGGTTTTGCTGTCGTGCACTGTATTGGTATCTTGACGAGCATGTTCTCGGCCGTATTTTTCTCGCGTGGCCTGGTCAACCTTTGGTACGGCCGACAAAAGAAACTCAAGGGCGTATCCATTGGAACGGTATGGCGTCCCGATGGTGGGACACAAAACGCGTTGAGTAAAACCGAAAAAGTCTGATCACGGCACGTACTGGAATAAATCATGGAATTTTTCAAAATCCGGCGCGATATCCCGTTCATGCGGCATGCGCTGATCTTCAACATCGTATCTTTGCTGACTTTCCTCGCGGCAGTGTTCTTCCTCTTTAGCCGTGGACTGCATCTGTCGGTGGAATTTACTGGCGGCACTGTGATGCAAGTTAGCTATAGCCAGGCCGCCGATCTCGAGAAGATTCGCAGCAGCATAGGAGCCTTGGGTTTACAGGATGTTCAGGTTCAGAATTTTGGGACGGCCCGAGACGTCCTGATTCGCTTGCCTGCTCAAAAAGGCGTGAGCTCAGCTCAGCAAAGTGAGAAGGTCATTGGCACCCTGAAAGCCTCAGAGGCATCTGCTATGTTGCAGCGTACGGAGTTCGTTGGGCCTCAGGTAGGCGAGGAACTCGCCACTGATGGCCTGAAAGCGCTGGCCTTCGTGGTCGTTGGCATCATGCTTTATCTAGCCTTCCGCTTCGAGTGGAAGTTTGCAGTGGCGGCCATCGTGGCCAACTTGCATGATGTGATCATTATTCTGGGATTTTTTGCGTTCTTCCAGTGGGAGTTTTCATTGCCCGTCTTGGCTGCTGTGCTTGCGGTGCTTGGCTACTCAGTGAACGAGTCTGTGGTTATTTTCGATCGTATTCGTGAGAACTTTCGCACATACCGCAAGATGAACACGACGGAAATAATTGACAACGCAATCACCTCGACTATCAGCCGTACCATCATCACCCATGGATCGACTCAGATCATGGTGCTGTCAATGTTGTTGTTTGGCGGGCCAACCTTATTCTATTTTGCACTTGCGTTGACTATCGGTATTCTTTTTGGTATTTACTCGTCAGTGTTCGTCGCAGCAGCCATTGCCATGTGGCTAGGTATTAAACGGGAAGATTTGGTTAAATCCTCTGCTAAATCCACTGATCCAAACGACCCGAATTCCGGCGCAATGGTTTAATCATAGGAAGAATTGACAGGCCAACTATCAGCATGATTTCCACGCCTCCCGCCCCACCGGGTCAGTTGCGTCTGGCCAAGCAGGTTCGCGAGCAGTTTGTTGCCCATGCATGCAGTGCGTTGACGACAATCGCTGGTGTGGTGGGTGAGCGCATGGCGACCTTGAGCACATCCGGTGGTAACGCCCGGGAAATGCAGCAGCGCCGTGATGGATTGCTTGCATACCAGGCGCTGAACTCGGCCTGGGTCAAGGGAACAGTTGGAACTTGGCAAAAGGCTTTGGCACCGCCCAGTACAGGCGGAGGGGTCGGGCGGTTTGACCCCAGTGCCATGACCTTGCTGGAAGACGATGCAGTTGAAAACAAAATCCTCTCTTCGCGTCTTGCGTTGTCTATTTTGGACAAAGCTGGCGCAGAGTTGAACGATTTACGCCTTCGGGTTTTGCATCTGGAAGGTACCCGCGAATTGACCAGCAACGATGTCTTGCGCCCAGAAATGATGGCCCAGACTGTAGTCGAACAATGGACAAAGGCAGGGTTGAGTCGTGAAGTTTGGAGTCTTGTTCAAGATGTCATCCAACTTCAAATGCTGGAAACTTTGACAGAAGGCTATCGGCAAGCGAACCAGTACCTGATCTCCAAAGGAGTATTGCCTGAGATTGACCTCAAGTCACAAATCCGCCTTTCCACCAGTGCGCCTGCATCGCAACTGCCGGGCACGCAAGACCTGGCCCCCAGGCCCACTGGCAGGGATGGCCATCACGTTGAACACTCCGGCTCGTCTGGCGTAGAGGAATCCACACCGCTGGCGCGCTCTCGCGCGCGCGCGCAGGGCTTGCTGGGACAACTCAAACGTGTTCTTGGAGAGCGCGATGGAAATGGTGAATACGCGCTGACCCGACCAGAGCAGCTATCACCTAAGCTTGCGAAAGCATTGAATCAGTCCGTAGCTGCTGAGACGCGAAGCAGTAGCCGCGCTGGCGTGGCGCATTCGGAGCCCACGCCAGATTCAGCTGGTGTGGCCAAGCTTGCGAGCGATCTGAACCATCGCACACAAGCCATCAAAAAGCAGGCAAGCACCACAAGTGAGAAAGCAACGATTGAGATCGTCGCCTTGATGTTTCAAAGTATTCTGGCTGAAGAGCGTATTCCAGCGGCCATCCGTGTCTGGTTTGCCCGACTACAAATGCCAGTCATGCGCGTAGCGCTGATTGAGCCTGAGTTTTTTGGCACTTTGCACCATCCAGCGCGCAAACTGATCGACCACATGGGATCATGTGTTCTCGGTTTTGACTCTCGCGCCATCAGCGGAAGCGCGCTTGAGGTTGAAATTAAACGCGTTGTGCAGGTGATTGAGCAGTACCCTGACACCGGCCGTCGCGTGTTCCAGTTGGTTTACGACGAATTCCAGAAATTCCTCTCCAAGTTTCTGACAGAAAAAGACATGGCTAGAAAGGTCGTGACTTTGGCTCAGCAGGTGGAGCAGAAGGAAACTTTGGCGATCCAGTACACGATTGAGATGCGCAGCATGCTCAATACCATGCCGGTGCGCGATGAGATTCGGGATTTCCTGTTCAAGGTCTGGTCAGAAGTGCTTGCCGTGGCCGCCGTTAAGCACGGAGCCCAACATCAAGACACCATTTTGCTTAAACGCACGGCGTCGGATCTGGTTTGGGCAGCTAGCGCCAAGCCGAGTCGTGCGGACCGTGCTCGAGTGATTCAAGACCTGCCCAACCTGCTCCAGCAATTGCGTTTGGGTATGGTGTTGCTGGGTTACCCAGGAGCGCAGCAGGAGGCACACATTAAACTGATAGGGGACACCCTGGCGGACGCTTTCATGTCGAAGACAGAGTCCATTCCGCAAGACCGTATCGACGCCATGGCAGAACGCTTGTCGCACCTGGAGGACTTCATCATCCAGGACGGGTCAGGTGACATCCCGCTCGACGCTGCCAGCATCGAAATGCTGGTCGGAATCGACGCCAGCGCCATCGTGGTGGTGGCCGACGGTGGCTCAAAGCCCAACCAAGCCATGGTGGCCTGGGCGCAAGAGTTGCAGCCTGGCACCTGGTATACGCTTGACCACAACGGGGTCAATAGCCAGGTGCAATATGTCTGGCGAAGTGACCACAAGCAACTGCACCTTTTCGCCTCGGTCGATGGCCGCAGCTTCCTGATCCAGGCGCGCCGCCTAGCAGCCTATCTGCAGGCGGGCCTTATCACGCCACAAGAAGACGAACCACTCACCGCCAGGGCAACGCGCTCCGCACTGGCCAAACTGGATGCCAATCCGGAACGACTCAGAAGCTGATCAGTTTCCGTTCAGCAGCAGGACTTTTGCCTCCATCGTCTTCTTGCCACTGGCGTCTTCTGACTTTAGGGAATGACCTTTCAGCCTGCCTGATGCCACTGACCAGGAATAGCTCACCGTCGCAGCTGAAGTACCTGCAACGGTTTCAGTTTTTGTTTTACATGCTGCAAATGTTCCCGCTGCCACAGAGACCTGCTCTACCCCTAAAAATGTAGTGGTCACCGTTTGTGTACTCGTTGAGCCAGGAGTAGTTGCTGTGGCTTCGGTGGTTACTGTGTACGTAGATGTGTACGGCGTGTTCAGTGTTGGCGCTGCAGGCCAACTGATTGGGGGGGTCATGTAACTTGTTGCTGCAAACGAGAAGCCAAGGACGGTTGTGGTGGTGACCAGACCAGAAGTGAGAACGTTCGCACCAGACAACTTGCTGTAAGACTTGACATTGGTAGGACCGACGGTCATCCCGGCCAGTGAACCGTTTGCAGCTGCACTTGTGTAAGTTGATGTGTTATCTGTGCTGAGTTCCATTAGGCCGGTTTCGCCCCTGAAGCTGCCGTCTGATTTCACTTGGTATTTGTTTTGTTGAGAAATCAGAACGGTTATGCCGTCAGAAGCATAAATATTGTTGTCCATCTGGGCGCTATTGCCAGCGACGGAGAAAATGTTTCCCTCATAGTTACAGTCTCCGCTGGCAGATGTCGATGATGCGGGAGCCGGTGCTGAAGGCGTTGCGGCAGGAGCAGGGCTCGGCGCTGGGCTTGTGGGTGCTGGCGTCGGCGTTGCTGGCGCCGGAGCTGGTGCCGGAGAACTGGGTGTTGTCGTTGCTGCAGGCGCGGGCGTTGTCGCAGATGTGGGACTGATACCTGAATCTCCGCCACCGCAGGCGGCCAGGCTGCATGCCGCGACGGCTGCAAACAAGTGGGTTAATGTCTGTGTCTTCATGGAAATCCCTCGTGATGAAACGTCACAAGAGTCTATTGAACGTGCTCAGGGCACGCCACCCCCTGATCAAGGGGGTACACAAGTTCAGGGGCCAAAGATGCGTCTAAGCGCTTCCCACCCGCTGAAAAAGCCCACCTGGAAGTCGGGCCACCCGTCCATCCAGTTCCAGCATCAGCAGTTGAGCTTGCAGGGTGGCAGTGTCGATGCCGGTTCGTGCCTGCAGCGCATCTAACGCCACCGGGTCATGGCCCAGGGCATCCAGCAGTGCAGACGGGGTGTCAAAAAGGCCACTCTGACTTTCTCTACTGGCATTGTTAGCTATATTTTCAGGAGTAAAATCAAAATTCAGTTCCTCCAGAACATCCTCGGCCGATTCGACCAATTTCGCCCCTTGCTTGATCAGTGCATGACAGCCACGGCTCTGTACCGAATGGATTGAACCAGGAATCGCGAACACGTCTCTGCCTTGTTCCAGAGCCATCCTGGCGGTGATGAGTGAGCCTGACTGCAATGCGGCCTCTACCACCAACGTTCCGCATGACAAACCAGAAATCAAACGGTTGCGACGCGGGAAGTTCTGGGACAAGGGAGGCGTGCCCAATGGGTATTCGCTGACCAGCAAGCCGTGGGCGGCAATATGATGGGCCAGATCATGGTGCTGACGGGGATAAACCCTGTCAAGTCCCGTGCCCACCACCGCGACCGTGGTAGCCAAACTGCTCGGCAAACAGCCTTCGAGTGCACCTTGATGTGCAGCCCCATCTACGCCCAGGGCCATGCCTGAGACAACTGTCAATCCTTGAGCGGAAAAGGCTTTGGCAAACTGGTGCGCATTTTCAGTGCCCTGGTGAGTTGGGTTGCGGCTGCCGACAATGGCCACGCTTCGGGATGCCTGGATCTGTCCAAGGTCCTTGCCAAATTCCCCGCGCCCCAAAAGATACAAGAGAATTGGAGGGTCTTCGATGGCCAGCAGCGTTGCGGGATAGCCGGGGTCACCCAGGGTCACAAGTCTGCGCGGCATATCTGCATCATCGGCGGCGCCAGAGCCTGCCAACCAAGTTTGCGTCAGCGCCCATTGCCGCTCGAATTTCGGGGGCACCTGCAATACGGCCATGGCCTGATTCGGCGTCACCACCTGCTTTAGTGCACCCTCGGTAGCTGCAAATATGGCCTTCGGCAATCCAAACGCAGCCAGCAGCCGCCTCGCAGCGTCGCTGCCAACGCCGGGAACCAGGCTCAGCCTGAGCCAGTCGGCTAGGTCCACCATCACCATTGATGCAGATTACTTTGGCGTGGTGAACTTGTCGCCAATCTTTACGCCGTCTGTAATTTCCAGAATCAACGCGTAAGACAACGTTTCAAATGGCCTGAACACCATCAGCAAACCGTTGCGTTCATCAGGCAGCTTGATAAATTCTGGCTTGCCAGTGGTGCGATCCAGCACTCGGGCTCCATCCTTTAAGACAGCCATGACATGGCCAACTTGCAGGCCATCACGAGTGCCTTTGTCAATCACCACCACCTGGTTTTGGGCCGCGTTCACCACGGCACTGCCATACACAGACACGATGCGACCATCCACTTGGCCTTCTGGTGCACGCGGCACAAAGTTGGTGAACTGCCTTGGCGGCTCCGGCAATAGGCGGTCACCGACTCGCATTTCTTCCTTGGCGCCAATGATATCGATGGTGGCTGGCACCAGTTCCACATTGGGTTTACCGTCTTTGTCCGGCGTTTCTTTGGTCGTTTGCCCGTGCGCCACTCTCGCTTTTCCAACGTACTGAGCCTCATACCCCAGAATTGTTCCAGTGACAGGGTCTTTAAGAGGCGTGACATTGCGGAACACGCGGAAATCACGCGAATCGTCCTTGCCACCCATCACAGGCGTTGCAGTGTCTCCCAGCGCATAGGCCCTGTCTCCACGGCTCAACAGCACTCGCCCCTCCTGGGTGGCCACAATGCGCGGGGTCCTGGTGAGCGCAGCTTCGTCCACGATCACAGGTTCGGACAAGAAAGGCTCAATGTAGCGATTGGACAGCGTCGGCAAAGCCGCATCGGCCAGCGTCTCAGTGCGTGTCCGCGGGGAGACTTTGATGGTATCCATCGGCGCATCACCTTCGCGCCCCAAAATACCTCCCATGCGCAAGCGCGCACGCCCGTTTGATTTTTCCAGCACCAGCAACTGGCCAGGGTAAATGCGATGCGGGTTGCGAACATCGTTCAGGTTCATGCCCCAAAGCTCTGGCCAGCGCCACGGGGTCTTGAGGAACAGGCCAGAGATGGCCCACAATGTGTCGCCGCTCTTGACTGTATGACTTTCTGGCGCATTGGGAGCAAGGTCTTCCAGTGGCACACCCGCTTGCGCGACCTTCTGCGCCGTGGATTTTTGAGCGGCGGTAATGGGGTGGTTTTGCGCGAAAGTGCCTGCGCAAACGCTGACCATCAAGACGGCTAGAAGGCTAAGTTTTTTCATTGTTCAGTTGGCAGCCAAGTTCACAAATTAGACGCGATTTTGCGCCCAAGCCACTTGTCCGGCAATGAAGCGCACCCAATCTGCCACGTCACGTGACCAAATCCCGCCTCAAAAGTGGCGAAAATAGCGACATGGCTCTGCTTCCCATCCTCTGTTACCCTCATCCTCGCCTGCATACCGTTGCAAAACCGGTCCAGGTGGTGGACACCCGCATTAAAACCCTGATCACCGACATGCTTGAAACCATGTACGACGCCAAAGGCATCGGCTTGGCCGCCACACAAGTGGACATCCACGAGCGCCTGGTGGTGATCGACACCTCGGACGAGCGCAACCAGCCTCTGGTGCTGATCAACCCCGAGATCGTCTGGGCCAGCCCCGACAAGATCCTCAATGAAGAAGGCTGCCTGTCGGTGCCGGGCATTTATGACGGCGTCGAGCGGTTTACATCGGTCCACGTCAAGGCGCTCGACGGCGAAGGCGTGTCTCGCGTCATTCAGGCAGAGGAGCTTTTGGCCGTCTGCGTGCAGCACGAAATGGACCATTTGCTGGGTAAGGTATTTGTGGAATACCTGTCACCCCTCAAGCGCAACCGCATCAAGACCAAGATGATCAAGCTGCAGCGTGATGAAAAGCTTGAGGGCAAGCGCTAAATGCCCGGCCAAGCCGCGCGACCGCTGCGTTTGATTTTTGCTGGCACACCAGAATTCGCTCAAGTCGCCCTGCAAGCTTTGCACGATGAGGGCCACCATATCGCATTGGTGCTGACCCAGCCTGACCGCCCTGCTGGACGAGGCATGAAGCTGCAGGCCTCTCCCGTCAAACAACTGGCGCAACATATTGGCGCCCCCGTGGTCCAGCCGCGCAGCTTGCGACTGGACGGCAAATACCCAGAAGACGCCGCAGCCGCACAAAAAGCGATTGCAGAGGCACAAGCCGATGCCTGCGTGGTGGCCGCCTACGGCCTGATCCTGCCCCAGTGGGTGCTGGACGCCCCGCGCCTCAAGTGTTTCAACATCCACGGTAGCCTGTTGCCACGTTGGCGCGGCGCCGCACCCATTCACCGTGCCATCGAAGCCGGTGACGCCGAGACGGGCATCACGATCATGCAAATGGATGTGGGGTTGGACACCGGCGACATGCTGGCCATCGAACCCCTGATGATTGAACCCACCGAAACCACCGGCAGCCTGCACGACAAGCTGGCAGCGCTGGGCGCCCTTATGATGGTGGACGTGTTAGCCAGTGCGGCTGCAGGCGAATTAGAACCCGTGCCGCAACCCCCAGAGGGCATCACCTACGCCGCCAAGATCGAAAAGCAGGAAGCCTTGATCGACTGGGCCGCGCCCGCTGCCACGATCGCTCGCCGCATCCGTGCCTTCAACCCGTTCCCGGGCGCACATACCGCCGCTGCCGGAGAGTTGCTGAAGATTTGGGCCGCACAATGTATTGATTTTGATAGCAATAAGATCAATACAGATATGCCGAAAGGCTATGTTTTAGCACAAACTTCAGACGGCATCGATGTGCTGACCGGAGATGGTGTCCTACGCCTCACCGAGTTGCAACGCGCTGGCGCCAAACGCATGGCAGCGGTGGACTTTGGCCGGGGGCAAACAGAACTTGTCGGCAGCACGCTCGGACAATCCACATAGTTGCCCTCACCTCGACTGGCACGCCATCCCCCAACGGGTACATCCAAGACGCAACATGATCGACACCCACGATTTGCTCATCTTCTCGGGCGCAGCGCTCGTCATGGCGCTCAGCCCAGGACCCAACATGATCTACTTGATCTCTCGTTCACTTTGCCAGGGGCGACGAGCGGCGATCATCTCCTGGCTGGGAGTCGTGCTGGGTTTCACGGTGCACATGTGCTCAGCGGCTGTTGGCTTGACAGCGCTGTTCATGGCCGTACCGCTTGGCTATGACATCCTCAAAATAGCAGGCGCAACGTATTTGCTTTGGTTGGCCTGGCAGGCGGTTCGGCCAGGCGCAACATCCCCGTTTGAGTTGAAGAAACTGGCCGATGAATCGCCACGCAAGTTGTTTGTGATGGGGCTACTCACCAGCGTGCTTAACCCCAAAGTCGCCATTTTTTACTTGTCGGTTTTGCCCCAATTCATTTCACCAGAAAACGGCTCGGTATTGCTACAAAGCCTGACCTTTGGCATAGTACAAATCGTGATTGGTTCGACTGTGAATCTACTCATCACACTCTCTGCTGCGCGTATGGCTTTGTGGTTTGCAGGTCACCCTGCCTGGTTGTCTGTGCATCGGTACTTCATGGGCCTGGTCCTAGGCGGGCTGGCTTTGCGACTGTTCGCAGATCAACGTCGATAGACCTTTTACGCCATCATGTTTTTTGCCAAAGCCAATTTCACCCATCCACAGTTCCGCCAGGGTGTGCGTGACATCATGTCCGTGGCACCTGGGGTTGCCGCCTGGGGCCTGATGACCGGCGTCGCCATGGTCAAGTCTGGGCTGAGTGTGTTTGAGTCTCTGCTGATGTCCATCGTCGTGTTTGCAGGCAGTTCCCAACTCGCCGCGATGCCGCTGATCATTGCTGGCGCACCCATGTGGGTCATTTTGGCAACCGGGTTTTGTGTGAACCTGCGCTTTGTGGTGTTCAGTGCCCACCTGCGGCCCTACATGATGCATTTACCGCTTTGGAAGCGCCTCATTGCCGGCTACCTGACGGCAGACCTGAGCTACGTGCTGTTTGTCAAGACCTTCCCGCGTGTCGGTGAGACCGATGCCGATCGCGCTGCTCAGCAGGCTTACCTGTCTGGCAACACCTTTGTCAATTGGGCGGCCTGGGTCGGCGCCAGCATCATCGGGGTGGCACTGTCCAATTTCATCCCCACCGAATGGGGCCTGGGCTTTGCAGGCATCCTGGCGCTGGTAGGCATCTTGTGCTCGCTGGCCACGTCACAGTTGCGTGTTGTATCTTGTGTGCTGGGCGGTGCAGCGGCTGTGGCTGCCTACGCGCTGCCACTCAAGCTTAATATCTTGGTGGCCATTGCTGCCGCCGTCGCCATGTCCCTGGTCCTGGAGCAAACCGCGTTGATGCGTCCTCAGGAGGACAAGTAATGGTTGGCACAGATACCTGGACTGTTGTCACGATATTGCTGCTGGCCTGCGTGACGGTAGTGGCACGCTGCTTTTTCTTTATCTCCAGCAAACCCTGGAAGTTGCCCGCCTGGGCTGACCACGGCCTCCAATATGCCCCGATTGCGGCCCTGTCTGCCGTGGTATTCCCAGAAGTGGTGATGGCGCAAGGCCTGTTGATCACGACCTGGCAGGACGCCCGGCTTTACGCGGTGGCCGCTGGGGTGGCGTTTTTCTATTGGCGCCATGGCCAAGGCCAGGCGGTGCTGGGCACCATTGTGGTGGGGATGGCCGTGTATGTGCCGCTGCATGTGGGGTTAGGCTGGTGAGCCTGATTCACCAACAATCGCATCTGATGCAGTTGCATTAGATACAATTGACACATGCGCACTACGCTAGACATTGACGACGACGTGCTGGATGCGGCCAAAGCCTTGGCCCGGGCAGCCCACACCACGTCAGGCAGGATCATTTCTGATGTGATGCGCAGAGCCATTCAACAGGGCTTGGCCCATGGCGACGCAGCGCCGGCTGTGCGGGCGGCAGAACCCGTTGCGGTCTACGGCTTTGTGCCATTGATTAGCGGCGGCAAGATCGTCACCAACGATATGGTTCGCGCCCTGCGTGATGAAACCGGCGACTGAATCCTGTGCGCGCCCTGCTCGACACAAGCATCCTGATCGCCTTGCTGGACGCGAGCCACATTCACCATCCGCTGGTCACGCATTGGCTGCCGGTCAACGCCGCCAACGGCTGGGCAAGCTGCCCGATCACCTTGAACGGTTGCGTGCGCATCCTCTCGCAGCCCAACTACCCCAACCGCCTTCCGATGGATGTGGTGATTGGCGGCTTGCGCCAAGCCATGCAAAGCCCGTTGCACGAGTTTTGGGCGGACGACATCAATACCGCGAGAAGTGATGTGTTTGACTGGAACTACACGATTCGCCCCGCACAATTGACCGATGCGTACCTGCTGGCGCTGGCTGTTGCCCACGACGGCTGCTTGGTGACCTTGGACAAAGGCATTACCTTAAGCTGCGTTAAAGGTGCCAATCCGGCCCATTTGGTCAGCCTGGGGCAATGAGGCAAGCCTAAAATTTTTTGATTCCTGAAAAGTGAGACCCCTATGAAATTCATCCGCTTCTCCGACCTCTGCGCCCAGGGCCGTGCCAAGAATCAACGCGTCTTCATCCGTGCTGACCTGAACGTCCCCCAAGACGACGCAGGCCACATCACCGAAGACACCCGCATCCGCGCCAGCGTGCCCTGCATCCAGATGGCCCTGGACGCTGGTGCTGCCGTCATGGTCACCTCCCACCTGGGGCGCCCCACCGAAGGCGAGTTCAGACCAGAAGACTCTTTGGCCCCCGTTGCCAAGCGCCTGGGCGAGTTGCTGGGCCGTGAGGTTCCGCTGGTCACCCATTGGGTAGACGGCGTTACGGTTCAGCCCGGCCAAGTGGTGCTGCTGGAAAACTGCCGCGTCAACAAAGGCGAAAAGAAGAATAACCCCGATCTGGCCAAAAAGCTCGCCGCCCTGTGCGACATCTTTGTGCACGACGCCTTTGGCACTGCCCACCGCGCTGAAGCCACCACCTACGGTATTGCCCAGTATGCTCCGATCGCCAGCGCAGGGCCGCTGCTGGCCGCCGAGATGGATGCCATTTCAAAAGCCCTTGCCAATCCCAAGCGTCCGCTGGTCGCCATCGTGGCAGGCTCCAAAGTCAGCACCAAGCTCACCATCCTCCAAGCCTTATCCAGCAAAGTCGATGGTCTGATCGTCGGCGGCGGCATTGCCAACACCTTCATGCTGGCCGCAGGCCTGAAGATTGGCAAGAGCTTGGCCGAGCCTGACTTGCTGGACCAGGCCAAAGCCGTCATTGAAGCCATGAAGGCCCGTGGCGCAGCTGTGCCTATTCCAACTGATGTGGTCTGTGCCAAAACCTTTGCTGCCGATGCAGTGGCCACCGTCAAGGCCGCGACCGATGTGGCTGACGACGACCTGATCCTGGACATTGGCCCAGAGACCGCTGCCAAACTGGCCGAACAGCTCAAAGCCGCAGGCACCATCGTGTGGAACGGCCCCGTAGGCGTCTTCGAGTTCGATGCCTTCGCCAACGGCACCAAGACTTTGGCCCACGCCATTGCCGAAAGCGCTGCGTTTTCGATAGCGGGAGGTGGTGACACGCTTGCCGCTATTGCCAAGTACGGCATTGAAAAACAGGTGGGTTACATCTCCACTGGCGGCGGCGCTTTCCTGGAAGTGTTGGAGGGCAAGACGCTGCCCGCGTTTGAGATTTTGCAAAAGCGCGCTGAGGGCTAAGACCCGATCTCGCTCATTTGCTTGGGCGTTTGTGTCAATCACGTGACGCTGCAAAATAACCCACTCTAACCCAAGGGATTAGGGAAAACCCTAGACTTTGGGTGTTAGTGTCTCTATGTGCTGGTGAATTCTGTGCCAGCCCTACCGGTTAAACATGAACACCCCCAAAAATCCCTCCCTTGACGCAGTTTCGCAAAGCCATGCGGGCAAATCGCTTGATGCGCTGATCCATAGCAAGTTAGCCAAGATGAGCGGGGGAATGTCCCCTATCTCGCTGTCACTCGCTTACGCAGATTGGGCGATGCACTTGGCCGCGTCGCCTGAGCGCCAGCTGAAACTGGCGCAAGAAGCTGCCAAGTTCTCTTATCAGGTGTTTGCCGCCTCGCTCTCGGGCAAGCCCCATGGTGCAGCCGATGCACCAACTGTCGTCGAAAAGGACGGTCGTTTTAAAGACGAAGGATGGAATCAGTGGCCATTCAATACCCTCAAAGACAGCTTCAAGGCCAGTGAAAAATGGTGGGGTGACGCCACCCAGGTAGAAGGTGTGTCGCGCCACCACCAGCACATGATGAGCTTTTTTGCACGCCAGTGGATGGATGCGCTCTCACCGTCCAACTGGGCGGCGACCAACCCAGAGGTGCTTAGAAAAGGCCAGGAATCCATGGGCCAAACCTGGCTCAAGGGATTCGAGAGCTACACCCGTGATATGCAGGCCATGCGCCAGGCACGTACCGATGCCAACCCAGACACGCTGGCTGAGTTGGACTTTGAAGTCGGCAAGCAGGTTGCCATCACGCCAGGCAAGGTGGTGTTTCGCAACCACCTGATAGAGCTGATCCAGTACACGCCGATGACCAAGACGGTGTTTCCTGAGCCGCTGCTGATTATCCCGTCCTGCATCATGAAGTATTACATCCTGGATCTCTCACCCGAGAACTCCATGGTGCGCTACCTGGTCGGCAAAGGTCACACGGTGTTCATCGTGTCTTGGCGGAATCCGGATGCGAGCGACCGCGAACTGGGAATGCAAGACTATTTGCAGCTGGGCGTGGTAGACGCCATGGCTGCGGTGAAGACGGCCACGGGTGCCGAGCGCATCCACAGCCTGGGCTACTGCCTGGGTGGTACCTTCCTGTCCATCATCGCCTCGGCGCTGGGTCGGCGTGCCCAATTGAACAAGGGCGCCAAAGGCAAGGCAGCGATGCCCCACCGTCGCCAGGAAGACCACGCCGCATTTGACGAACTGCCAGAACTGGCCAGCGTCACGCTGCTGGCAGCGCAGACAGACTTTACCGAGCCGGGTGAACTGGGCGTGTTCATTGATGACGATCAACTCAAAACCCTGCGCGAAGACATGGCAGAAAAGGGCTACCTGTCAGGCAAACAGATGGCGGGCTCTTTCCAGTTCCTGAATTCGCGAGACCTGATCTGGTCACGCAACACCCGCCGCTACCTCCTGGGCCAGGATGAGGTGGGAAACGACATGATGAGCTGGAACGCCGATCTGACACGCTTGCCCGAGCGCATGCATTCTGAGTACCTGTCGTCGTTGTTCCTGAACAATGCGCTGGCAAACGGGCATTACCGGGTGGCGGGCATGGGCGTGGCGCTGATGGACATCAAGGCCCCCATGTTGGTGGTGGGCACTGTGCGTGATCACGTGTCCCCCTGGCGTTCGGTTTACAAGATTCACCTGCTGACCGATACCCAAACCACGTTTATCCTGGCAGCGGGCGGACACAACGCAGGCATCATTTCTGAGCCTGGGCATGCCAACCGCAGCTACCAGATGGCTGCCGCTGACAAAGGCCATGACTGGACAGCGCCTGACGAATGGGTCGCTAAAGCCCCCCTGTTTGATGGGTCTTGGTGGGAGGCCATGCACGCGTGGCTGGCTGATCGTTCGGGCGAGCAGGTTCCGGCAAAAGCCATTCCCGCCAAGCAGGCCCTGTGCAACGCCCCTGGTGAATACGTGATGGTGCGCTATGCAGACTGAGGCGCAACTCGATGCCCTGGCTGATGCGCGGGCAGACGATGCCCGGCTTGACCGCATGGAACATTCGATTGAAGAAATCAACGCCCGGATTGCGCGCCTGGCGATTGCCTTGGGCATATCGCTAGACAACGAAGAGCACATCGCCAGTGTGTTGCATGCGCCACCAAGCGAGCCTGTACCGGTTGAACGCCGTGCAGACCGGCAAGGTCATGGCCGACCCTGGGGTGGGCTGGATCGTCGTGTCGCCCATACGCGACAAGAGTTGCGAGGTTTGATCGTGATGCGTTACGGCATTGAAAAGCGTTTTGTCGACCAGGTGGGTGCGCCCGCCACACGACAAATCATGATCGATGCAGAGGCTCATATGTCACGCGAAGGCTTCAAAGCTGGGGCCGACGGCGTGGACCTGAAAGGCCTGCTCTCACATGCCTGACTGAGTACTTTTATGGCGAGCTGGTGTATTCAGCTCGCAGCATTTCTTTGATCTGTCACTGTTGCACTGCAGCATATATCCACCATGAACATGAACATTTCTTCTCCAGCATTCAGCCTTAAAGGCAAAAAAGGGCTGGTTCTGGGTGTGGCAAACGAACACAGCATTGCCTGGGGCTGCGCGCAATTGGCGCGTGAGCAAGGCGCTGACGTGGTCGTCACTTGCCTGAATGAAAAGGCGCGGCGCTTTGTTGAACCGCTCACTGTTCCCGCAGGTATCACACTCGTGACCTGTGACGTTGAACAGGCTGGCGAACTCGACGCCACCGTCAAGCAAGCTGTGCAGCAAATGGGAAAGCTCGACTTTGTGATGCATTCCATCGCTTGGGCGCCGCTGGCAGACCTGCATGGGCAGGTCATTGACAGCTCAAGTACCGGGTTTGCCCGTGCGATGGAAGTGTCTTGTCACAGCTTTGCCACACTGGCCAAGCTGTGCGCGCCGCACATGCCCCAGGGCGGCAGCATGGTGACCATGACGTACCTGGGTGCTGACGAGGCTGTTCCGCACTATGGCCTGATGGGCCCGATCAAAGCCGCGCTCGAATCCCTGGTGCGTTATGTGGCGCTGGAGCTGGGGCCACAAGGTATCCGGGTCCATGCCGTGTCACCGGGGCCGATCATGACTCGAGCCGCATCTGGTATCGATTCATTCAGTGAATTGATTGACAACGCGATCCAGAAAGCACCGCTCAAGCGCTTGGTCACCCCGAAAGAGATTGCCTCACTGAGCACCTTTCTGTGCACAGATGCCGCGTCTGGCATGACGGGGCAAACCATTTATGTCGACGCGGGCTGCCACGCTGTGGCCTGAGCGCCGCCACCCAGATTTAATTTTCACGAAGGACCAAGCGCCATGAATTCGACCGCAGACATTGAATGGATTGAAAACGTCACGTATGACGAGCTGAGTGTGGGGCAGAGTGCCCGTTTGATACGCACCTTGACTGAGGCAGACATCCAGGCGTTTGCAGCAGTGTCGGGCGACACCAATCCCGCCCACCTGAACGCTGAATATGCCAACGACACCGCATTTCATGGCGTGATTGCGCACGGCATGTGGGGAGGCGCGCTGATTTCTGCATTGCTGGGCACACAATTCCCTGGCCCCGGCACCATTTACATGGAGCAGAACCTGCACTTTACCAAGCCTGTGCGCATTGGCGACACGCTGACAGTGATGGCGACTGTGCTGAACAAGGACGATGAGAAGAAACGCGTGGATCTGGATTGCCAAGTTACCAACCAGAAGGGGCATAAGGTTTTGTACGGCACAGCCAAGGTGCTGGCTCCTACCAAGAAGGTTCGCCTACCCAAGGTGGACGCGCCCCAGATCCAGCTGTTTGATCCTCAGGCGCGCTTCAAGGACTTGCTGGCTCTGGCCGAAGGCATGGAAGCCGTGCGTTGCGCCGTGGTTCACCCTTGCGATATTGAATCTCTTAGCGGTGCTATGGATGCTGCGGCCCACGGCCTTATCATCCCGGTACTGATTGGTCCCGAGGTGCGCATTCGCCACCTGGCTTCTGAGAACGACATCGACCTGAGCAAGGCTGAGATCATCTCTGTGCCGCACAGCCACGCCGCCGCACAAAAGGCTGCCGAACTGGCGTCCAGTGGTGACGTAGAAATCATCATGAAGGGCAGCCTGCACACCGACGAGCTGATTCACGCCGTGCTGGCCCGGCCTGAGCTGCGCACAGGACGCCGTATGTCGCATGTGTTCCGCTTTGACGTGCCGCTGTACGACAAGCCTTTGTTGATCACCGATGCAGCCCTCAACATCCAGCCCACGCTGGCTGAGAAGGTAGACATCATCCAGAACGCCATCGACTTCGCTCGCACCATGGGCGTGGCTTGCCCCAAGGTGGCTATTTTGTCGGCGGTTGAGACGGTCAACCCCAGTATCCCGTCCACCCTGGACGCTGCAGCGCTGTGCAAGATGGCAGACCGCGGTCAGATCAAGGGCGGCTTGCTGGACGGCCCGCTGGCCTTTGACAATGCCATCTCCGCCCATGCAGCACTGGTGAAGAACATCACATCCAACGTAGCTGGTGACGCTGACATCCTGGCTGTGCCTGATCTGGAATCCGGCAACATGCTGGCCAAACAGCTGGAATACTTGGCAGGTGCCACGGGTTCTGGCCTGGTACTGGGCGCACGTGTGCCGATTGCGCTGACAAGCCGTGCGGACGGCCCCATGTCTCGCGTGGCGTCGGCCTTGCTGGCCGTGGTGGTGGCACACAATGCCCGCCGTGACCACCCCCGCGCAACCTGGAAGAGCTGATCCGGAGCACACGCATGGCCATTTTGTCTGTCAACGCGGGCTCGTCTACGCTCAAGTTCTCCTTGCATCCAACTCATCAAGGTCAGGCGCAGGCCAGTATCCTGAGCGGCAACATCCAGGGCTTGGAGCCCGGTGGCTCGCCCGTCATGGACTGGACGTTGAACGGTGCCAAGCAAAGCCAGGCCTTGCCAAACGCGCAGACCGACCCGTTTGCACAAGCGTTGTCACAGCTGCGCCAGCTTCTTCAAACCTTGCCCGGATTGCCAGCTATCGAAGCCGTGGCACACCGTGTGGTGCATGGTGGCGAGCTGTTCTCGGCCAGCGTGGTGGTGACAGACGACATCCTGGCGCAGCTGACGCGCTTCAATTCTCTTGCACCCTTGCACCAGCCGCACAACCTGGAAGGCATTCGTGCGTTCAGCAAGGCTTTTGCCGGTGTGCCCCAAGTGGCCTGCTTTGACACGGCATTTCATGCGACCCTGCCTGAATTGGCCCAAGCCTTTGCCTTACCCGCTGAGGTCACGGATCAGGGGGTGCGCCGCTACGGTTTTCACGGCCTGTCTTACCAGTACATCATGATGCGTCTGCAGGCCCACAGCCTCCGTGCCAATGGCCGCGTGCTGATGGCGCACCTGGGCAACGGTGCCAGCCTGTGCGGCGCGCTGAATGGCAAGAGCTGCACCACCTCAATGGGCTTCTCTGCGCTCGATGGATTGATGATGGGAACCCGTTCAGGCAGTCTGGATGCGGGTGTAATGCTCTATTTAATGGAGCAAGGTTGGGATCACAAACGCATCCAGACGCTCTTGTACAAGCAAAGCGGTCTGCTGGGCGTGTCAGGTATCTCCGCTGACATGCGCAGCTTGCGAAGCAGCAGCAGTGCGCAAGCCAAAAAAGCAATTGACCTCTTCACCTACCGCGTGCTGCGCGAATCCGGCGCCATGATCGCCTGCTTGGCTGGCCTGGATGTGATTGCCTTCAGCGGCGGCATTGGCGAACACGATGCGGTGCTGCGTGCCCAGCTATGTTCACAACTGGCATGGTTAGGTGTCCAGATCGATCCACTCGCCAACGACGCCGCCACGGGTGAGACCGTCACCGCGATTCATACGCCTGGAAGCAAGGTGGAAGTATGGGTTGTACCGACGGACGAGGGACTCGTTGCGGCCATGGATGCTGCCAAGCTGGTCACGCCGGAATAGTTTCGTTACCTCCATGTACCTGGGGCCTTGACTTCGCTGCCACAATGGTGGCCTTTGCAAAGTCAGACCAGAAAGTATCCATGGAGACTCCAACCCCGCGCCATGCCACCAAGATCGTGGCCACCCTTGGTCCCGCGTCCAGCGACATTGACTTGCTGGAAAAAATGATAGCAGCTAAGGTCAGTGTGGTGCGCCTGAACTTCAGCCACGGCACAGCACAGGACCACATCAACCGCGCCACCATGGTGCGTGAAGCTGCCCGGCGCGCAGGGCGCGAGGTAGCCATCATGGCCGATCTCCAAGGCCCCAAGATCCGTGTTGGCAAGTTTGAAGACGGCAAGGTCTTTCTGGAGCCCGGTGCCAAATTCGTGCTGGATGGCGAACGCACCGCCCTTGGCGATGTGCATGCAGTCGGTCTGGACTACAAGGAACTGCCGCAGGACGTCAAGCCCGGTGATGTGCTGCTTCTCAATGACGGCTTGATCCAGCTGACCGTCGATGCGGTCATTGGCGAGGCCGTGCACACCACGGTCAACCTGGGTGGCGAGTTGTCTAACAATAAGGGAATCAACAAAAAGGGCGGCGGCCTGACTGCCCCTGCGCTGACCGCCAAGGACATGGAAGACATCAAGACCGCGATGAGTTTCCAGGCCGATTACGTGGCCGTGAGCTTTCCCAAGAATGCGACCGACATGGAAATGGCACGTCAGCTTTGCAATGTGGCCGGCGCCGAGTTCAAGCACAAGCCCGGGCTGATCGCCAAGATCGAACGCGCTGAAGCCATTCCACACCTGGAAGCCATCCTCAAGGCCAGCGACGGCATCATGGTGGCGCGTGGCGATCTGGCTGTGGAAGTGGGTAATGCCGCAGTGCCCGCCCTGCAAAAGCGCATGATCAAGATGGCCCGTGCGATGGACAAATTTGCCATCACGGCCACTCAGATGATGGAAAGCATGATTACCGCCCCCGTACCTACCCGGGCAGAGGTAAGCGATGTGGCCAATGCCGTGCTGGACGGCACCGACGCCGTGATGCTGAGTGCCGAAACGGCCTCCGGCAAGTTCCCACTGGAAACCATCCAGGAAATGAGCAGGATTTGCGAAGCCGCCGAGGATGCAGAAGATGTGGAACTGGACGCAGACTTCACAGGCAAAACATTCACCCGCATCGACCAGACGATCGCCATTGGTGCGCTGTTCACGGCCCACCACCTGAATGCCAAAGCCATTGTTGCCCTGACTGACAGCGGCAGTACGCCTTTGTGGATGAGCCGCCACCGTATCCACGTACCCATTTACGCTCTAACCCCGCGCATCGCTACCCAGCGCAAAATGGCTATTTACCGCAATGTGCGCCCCCTGCTGATGACCACCAGCAGCGACCGCGATTCCGCACTGACCCAGGCCGAGCACTACTTGCGTAAGCGCGGTATCGTGAAAAGCGGCGATGTGTATGCCATCACCTGCGGCGAGCCCATGGGCGCGCCAGGTGGTACCAACATGCTCAAGATTTGCAGGGCAGAGTAAGGAAAACCCCAGTGCCACAGGGCTAAAATTGCGCCAGTTACAAACTGGTTACCAAAACTCAACGCAAGGATTTGCACCATGGCACTCGTATCGATGCGCGAACTGCTGGACCACGCCGCTGTCAACGGCTACGGAATCCCAGCCTTCAATGTCAACAATCTGGAGCAGGTGCAGGCCGTGATGGCGGCTGCCGACGAAGTGGGTGCCCCGGTCATCCTCCAAGCCAGTGCCGGTGCTCGCAAGTATGCCGGTGAGTCTTTTATCAAGCATTTGATTCAAGCCGCTGCCGAGGCTTACCCTCACATTCCGCTGGTGATGCACCAGGACCACGGCACCAGCCCCAAGGTCTGCGAAGGCGCCATTGCCCTGGGCTTTGGCTCAGTCATGATGGATGGCTCGCTCATGGAAGACGGCAAGACGCCGTCCAGCTTTGACTACAACGTGGACGTGACCCGCAAGGTTGTCGAAATGGCGCATAAGACGGGCGTTACCGTTGAAGGCGAACTTGGTTGCCTGGGTAGCCTGGAAACGGGCGAAGCTGGCGAAGAGGACGGCATTGGTGCCGTCGGCAAATTGGACCATAGCCAGATGCTGACTGACCCCGAAGAAGCTGCCCAGTTCGTTAAGGCTACGCAGCTTGATGCGCTGGCCATTGCCATCGGCACCAGCCACGGTGCCTACAAATTCACCCGCCCGCCAACAGGCGACGTGTTGGCCATCAGCCGCGTCAAGGAAATCAACGCCCGCATCCCAAATACCCATTTGGTGATGCATGGCTCCAGCAGCGTGCCACAAGACTTGCTGCAGATCATCAACCAGTACGGCGGCAAGATGAAGGAAACCTATGGCGTTCCCATCAAGGAAATTCAGGAAGCCATCAAGTACGGCGTGCGCAAGATCAACATCGATACCGACATTCGCCTGGCAATGACTGGCGCAGTACGCAAGTTCCTGGCCGAAAATCCCGACAAATTTGATGCCCGCGAATGGCTTAAGCCCGCACGCGAAGCTGCCAAAGCCATTTGCAAGCAAAGATACCTCGAATTTGGCTGCGAAGGCCAAGGTGCTAAAATCCGATGCGACTCACTTGTGGTCATTGCTGCAAAGTACAGCAGAGGTGAGCTGGCCCAGGTGGTGAATTAAGCGATCATCATCCGGGTTGAAATTCCAGGATTGAGCAAACGGGGCTGCTTTCACTTCGGTGGAGGTAGCCTTTTTTGTTTTCCGCGTACCGATCAGAACCTCAGTTTATGAACGCTCTTCATACCTCAAGCATCCATTCCCTTCCCCTGCTGGCGCGGGGCAAAGTCCGAGATAACTACGCTGTTGGCGACGACCGCATCCTGATGGTGGCAAGCGACCGCATCAGCGCGTTTGACGTGATCATGGGTGAGCCCATTCCTGGCAAAGGCGTGTTGTTGACGCAAATGGCGCTGTTCTGGTTTGATCAGCTCAAGCACATTTGCCCCAATCACCTGACCAGCGATATGCCGGAGAGCGCAGTGGTACCCGACGAAGTGGCCCAGGTTATAGGTCGCTCGATGCTCGTCAAACGCTTGAAACCCATTCCAGTGGAAGCGGTGGTCCGCGGTTATCTGGCAGGCAGCGGCTGGAAGGAGTACCAGGAGAGCCGCTCCGTCTGCGGTGTGCCCTTGCCCGAAGGCCTGACAAATGCCAGCAAGTTACCCAGCCCCATCTTCACCCCCGCAGCTAAGGCCGAAGTAGGCGAGCATGACGAGAACATCAGCTTTGCGCAGGTCGAGAAGATGATTGGCCCGGTACTGGCCGACAAGATCCGTGACATCAGCATTCAGCTGTACAGCGCGGCGGCAGAGATTGCCTTGAAGAAGGGAATCATCATTGCGGATACCAAGTTTGAGTTCGGCTTGGCGCCTAACGGTGAACTGGTGTTGATGGACGAAGTCTTGACGCCCGATTCATCCCGCTATTGGCCGGTTGAAGGGTATGTGCAAGGCAGCAACCCGCCCAGCTATGACAAGCAGTTCTTGCGGGACTGGTTGGAGGTGCAAGTGTGGAACAAAACACCCCCTGCGCCAACATTGCCTGCGGAAATCATTGCCAAGACAGCGGGCAAATACCAGGAAGCTTTGACAAGACTGATGGGCTGACGGCAGTCGTTTTCTGTATTTGATGGGCCTCTTGGGCATACAGGGCAGACATTGTTTGCTATCAAAATGCAGTATCCGCATTACCAGCGCCATACTGCGATCACCAGCAGCGTGCAAAACGCTGCCACCACGTCGTCAAACACAATGCCCCAGCCGCCGCGCCAACCAAAGCCTTTGAAGAGCTGGTCGGCCCAGCGCACCGGGCCGGGTTTGGCTGCGTCGAAGTAGCGGAACAGCAAGAACGCGCCAAACTCGCCCCAGCCGGTGGTGGGTGTGACCAGCCACAAGATCAGCCAGATCGCCACGATCTGGTCCCAAACGATGCTGCCTGGGTCCATCACGCCCATGTGGCGGGCGGTGAGCGTGCAAGCCCACCAGCCCACCACAATGCTTGCGGCGATCAACATGCCCATCTGAAACGGGTTCAACCAGTTTTGTAAAAACGAGAACGCCACCCAACCCCACAGCGTGCCAAAGGTGCCGGGCGCAAACGGTGCCAGGCCTGAGCCAAACCCCAGTGCGACCATGTGCGCCGGGTGGCGCAGCATGAAGGCCATGTTGGGGCGGGTGGGCAGCAGGGGAGCGTCTGTGCTCGCTCTGTCAGAGGCCGCGCCTGTGGTGGTCTTGGCGACGTACACGCCGTCCACCGGTGTCAAGTCAATGATGTCGTTGTCTTTGAGGTGGGAATTCATGAGTCTGGATTGTCGCTGAGCTGGGCAAACCACTGCACCCAATGGTCCACACAGGCACGCACCTTGGGCAGGCGGTGGCGCTGGGCTAGCATCACCGCACTGACGGCGATGCTTTCATGGTCGCTCCATGGGGGCAACACCTCGCACAACTGGCCTAGGGCTACCAATGGCTGGCCGACAACAGATGGCACACGGGCAATGCCCAGCCCTGCCAAGGCCATGGCGACCAGGGTGGCCGAGCTGTCAGTCATCAGTGGGCCACTGGCATGCAAGTGGTGCGCGTCGGCCCCGTTGTTCAGCGTCCAACGGTTCAGGTGCGGTTGTACGCTGTGCATGATCAGGCGGTGTGCATCCAGCGCCTGCACGCTGTCAGGTGTGCCGTGGTGTTTCAAATAGGCCGGGCTGGCGTACAAACGGCGGTTCAGGTAGCCCAGGCGGCGCATCACCCACTGGTCGCTGGTCGGCTCACCGGTGCGGATGGCAATGTCAATGCCCTCGTGGGCCATGTCAACCACCTGGTCATTCACCCGCAAATCAATGCGCAGGGCAGGGTGTCTTGCCATCAGGCTGGCCAGGCTGGGCACGATGACCAGCTCAGCCACGCTGGCGCTGGCCGCCACGCGTACCAGGCCAGACACGGTTTGCTGAAAGCCGTGCAAGTCGTCGCCCAGTGACTCCAGTTCCAGTACCACCCGCTCCGCTGATTCATGGAAGCGCTCGCCCTCCGGCGTGAGGGACAGACCGTGCGTGCTGCGGTGCACCAGGCGCACACCGTAGGCCGCCTCAATGCGTTGTAGCATGCGTGATATCTGGCTGACCGGCACATTGCGCTCGCGCGCCACGGCAGACAAAGTGCCCAGGCGCGCCACACGGCAGAACAGACGCAAATCGTCCAGGCTCAGATCAGCAGGCAGCAATGCAAGGTTGGCAGGCGAGGGGTTTGGCATGGTCGGGTCAGAGTGTGCCGCATTTGCGCTTGATCTGCCTTTGCAGTGGATGCAAGACGGTTGTTCACGGCAAGGGGTTTCGCCGAGGGGCCGATATTTTTACAGTCTCTTCACCTTTCCAGTGTTTGGAAAGCAGCAGGAGCAAACCATGAACCGTCGCCCTTACAGCCCCGCCGAATTCAATGCCTTGATGGATGAGGCCAAGGTCCGAGCCGCGCAAATGCGCCGGGAAGCTATGACCGCCTGGGGCGCTCGACTTTGGCGCTGGTGCTTGCGTGCGGTGCATGGTCTGCGCGATCGCATGACTGAGCCCAGCGCTGGCACCCCCACCACATCGACCCCAAGGACCCCTCCATGCCTTACTTGAATCTGAAAATCAGCCAGCCCTACAGTGCAGAACTGAGCCAGGCGGCGACAGAGCTGTTGCTGGCGCACACCGAGCGCATCTTGAGAAAGCAGCGCAGCGTCACCGCGATCAGCATTGACTTTGTCTCGCCAGACGCCTGGAGCATCGGTGGCCAAACCCTGACAACGTTGGGACAGAATAGCGTTTACTTTGACATCAAAGTGACGGACAGCACCAATACCAAAGACGAAAAAGCCCAGTACATTGCCGAATGCTTTGTGGCGTTTGAGGACTTGCTGGGCAAGCTGCACCCCACCAGCTACATCTTTGTGCACGACGTCAAGGCCGAAGCCTATGGCTACGCTGGCCGCACGCAAGAGTGGCGTTATATCCAGGGTAAACGGTAGGTACTTTGCAAGGGCGGCTCTTTAGAATGAGCCTTTCATTGGCAGGAGTCCACCCCATGCGTTTGTCTTTGGCTGCTTTGTTGACCGTGTCTGCTTTGGGCGCGACTGTCGTCACCCCGGCGCGAGGGCAGACTCCAGATGCGGGTCCGCTTAACGTGCTGTGTAGCGCAGGTGTGGATTGGTGCAATCATCTGGCCAAGCTCTACACCAAGCAGACTGGCAATGCTGTCACCCTGGCCACCAAAAGCACGAACGAGGTGCTGGCCCAAATTGCGGCTGAAAAGGCCAATCCCAAGACCGACCTCTGGTTTGGTGGCACGGGCGATCCACATCTTCAAGCGGCGGAGATAGGCTTGCTGGCCGATTACAAATCCGACAAGCTATCGCAGCTTCACGACTGGGCCCAAGCTCAGGCCAAAGCAGCCAACTACCAAACTGTGGGCATTTATCTTGGTCCCCTGGGGTTCAGCTACAACACCGAACTGGTCGCACGCAAAAAAATCACCGCGCCCCAGTGCTGGGCTGATCTGCTCAAACCCGAGTTCAAGGGTGAGATCCAGATGGCCAACCCGGCCAGTTCGGGCACGGCCTACACGGCGATTGCCACACTGGTGCAGATCATGGGTGAAGAACCCGCGTTTGCCTACCTGAAGAAGTTGCATCCAAACGTGAGTCAATACACTCGCAGTGGCTCGGCACCCCTTAAGAATGCAGCGCGTGGTGAAAACACCGTAGGTGTCAGCTTCATTGCAGATGTGGTCGGTGAGGCCGTGGGTGGCGGCTTTCCGCTTAAGTTTTCAGTACCCTGTGAAGGCACGGGTTATGAGATTGGCTCAATGTCCCTTGTTAAGGGCGCACGCCACCCCGAAGCGGCCAAGAAGTTTTATGAATGGGCGTTAACTCTGCCTGCGCAAAACAGCGGGCTGGATGTCAAGTCGTACCAAATTCCAGCCCTCAAGGCTGGCACTTCACATCCCATGATGCCCAAGCCGAGCGAGATGAAGCTCATTAACTACGACTTTGTCAAATACGGCGCTGCGGCGACCCGCACGCGCCTGCTGGCACGCTGGCAGCAGGAGGTGAACCAGTGACAAGTCCGCAAGCATTGGTGGCTGGTTTTGCCGCGCTGGCAACCCGTGGGAAATCCATGCTTGTACCTGCCGCCGGAACGCCACGCATTCACTCCCCTGGCGATGGCAGTAAAGTCTGCGTGATTTTATCCCCTCACCCAGACGATGAATGCATCAATGGGGGGTTGCCCCTTCGACTGTTACGTGAAGGGGGCTGGCGGGTGGTGAACTTAGCGGTGACCCATGGCAGCAACCCAGACCGACAACTGGCCCGGGCGAGAGAGCTGCAAGCGGCTTGTGCTGTGCTCGGGTTTGAGAATGTGCTACTGGCCGAGCGCGGCTTGATGCGGGTATCTGCCCAGACGAGGGTGGAAAACCCAACGCATTGGCAAGCCTGTGTTGCGCTGGTGGCGGGGAAGCTGCAAGCTCTGAAGCCTGATTTGCTGATGTGCCCACACCCCAGAGATGCGCAGGCTGCGCACGTGGGCACCTGGCATTTGGCCATGGACGCACTTGCGCGGATGCCATCTGAATACGCCCCGCTGGTGGCGTACACCGAATACTGGTCCACCATGGAGTCTCCCAACCTGATGTTGGAACTGAGGGAGGAGGACCTGGCCGACCTGCTGGTGGCACTGACCCAGCATGTGGGCGAAGTCAGCCGCAATCCGTATCACATGACTGTGCCTGCCTGGATGATGGACAACGTACGACGTGGCGCAGAGCGTGTGGGCTTACCCGGTGCATCCGCGCCAGACTTTACCTTCGCCGTACTGCACCAGATGCAGCGCTGGGATGGCGGACAGCTCAGGCCTGCATGGAGCGGCGGCCGCTTCGTGAGCGTGCAGCATGTGATGGAAGGCGTGGGCTGATCAATCAGCGGGTGGTGCGAGCCGGGATGCCAAAAAATCCAGCATGGTGCGCAGTGCAGCGCTGTTGTGCCTGCGCTGGGCATAGGCCATGTACAGCCAGGTGTCGGTGGGTACGAATTCCTGCAGCACCGGCGCCAGCGCGCGGTGGGCCAGAGCCTCTTTGGCTAGCAGCTCGGGCAGGTAGAGCACGCCCAGGCCCGCCTGTGCGAAGGACAGTAATACTTGGCCGTTGCTCGCGTCCATGGGAACGCACCGACACATTTACCGCTTTGCCATTGCGTTGAAAACGCCATTCGGGGTGAACGCCACCACCTTTACCCAAAGAGTAGGTCAGGCACTGGTGCTGGATCAGATCCTCTGGCGCTAAGGGTTGTCCGTGGGTGACCCAGTAGCCAGGGGATGCCACCACCACCATGGGGACGGGTTGAAGCCGCTTGACGATTAACTCCGAGTCCTCAATGCGACCCACCCGCAACACGAGGTCAACGGCTTCTTCGACTAGATCCACGCGGCGGTTGGTCAAGGTCAAACTCACATGTAACTTGGGGTAGTGGCGTGAGAACTCCGCCAGCAGTCCCGCAAGGGTTTGGTCACCGAAAACGTAGGGCGCGCTCAGATGCACGCGCCCGCTGGGTTGGTTAGCGCGTTCCGCCAGATCGTCGCCGCGAGGGATACCAAGTCCATCAGCGGTGCACTGCGTTCCAGTAGCAACTTTCCTGCATCTGTCATGCTCGCGCTGCGGGTGCTGTGGTTGAGCAGTCGCACACCCAGTTATTCTTCGAGGGCCGCCACATATTTGCTGGTGTTGGCGCGCGAAAGATTCAGCGCATCTGCTGCTTTAGAGAAGCTCCCTCGGGTTGCAACCTCGCGAAATGTCTTGATCAGTTCCAGAGAGTCCATCGGTGAAATGCACGGCGCAGGGATTGTTTCCGATTTGGAGACAGTTTGATGCGGATGTGCCCCGTTTTGAGTGTTGGAGGTATGCCTATCTACTGTGTGCAGGCGCTGAAAGCTTTACCGATAGACGAAGCGTCTGGTTTATCCAATCTGTTTCACTTTGAAGGAATATCACGATGAACACACGTACCAAACTGTTTGCTTTGACCTTGTCTGCTTTGGCCGCAGGCGCCAGCTTGGCCCAGTCAGGTGAGGCCGGGTACATCGAAGGAAAGCCTTTTCAGACCACCCGTACCCGCTTAGAAGTGCACTCTGAAGCAGTGGAAGCCAATAGGAATCATGCCAACAAGCTCAGCGAATCTGCCCACTTCTGAGCGCGGTCAGGCAAAGTGATCGAATGACGCGTACAGGTCGGGTCGGGCTTGACCATTCGCGTCCACCAGTTGTACCCCGCTCGCAGCCGTGATGTTGCCGATGCGGGTGATACGGGTTCCGCTTGATACGCCTGCTGCCCGAACCGCTGCATGCTGATGGGCGGGCGCGGTGAAGGCCAACTCGTAGTCGTCACCACCTGCCAGCACGAAATCCAGCAAATTTGTGTCTTCAGATATGCTTTTTTGGCATATCTGAGAACAATTTATAGCTATCAAATTAATAGCAATGTGGGTGTCGATGCGTGCGCCTACGCCGCTCGCACGCAAGACATGGCCCAGGTCGCCCAGCAGTCCGTCGCTGATGTCGATGGCTGATGTGGCAATCCCGCGCAAGGCCAGCCCTAAGCCCACCCGCGGCGTAGGCTGCTCCATGCGAAGCCGCGCAGCGTCGAAGGCGTCGGTCGTGAGGGCAAGGCTGCCGCGAAACGCTTCAAGGGCCAGGCGGGCGTCGCCCACAGTGCCGCTGACCCACAGTTCGTCCCCGGCTCTGGCACCAGAGCGCAGCAGGGCTTGTCCTGTCGGAACCTCGCCAAACACGGTGATGCAAATGTTCAGTGGCCCACGCGTGGTGTCACCGCCGACCAACGGGCAGCCGTGTGCATCGGCCAATGCAAACAGGCCTTGAGCAAAGCCAGCCAGCCAGGCCTCATCTACATGGGGCAATGACAAAGCCAGGGTAAAGCCAAGTGGTTTGGCGCCGCATGCAGCCAGATCACTAAGGTTGACCGCCAGCGATTTGTGGCCTAGACGAACTGGGTCCACCGTGGAGAGGCAGTGGCGCCCTTCGACGAGCATGTCGCTGGACACGCACAGTTGCATACCGGGCGTGGGCTGCAAGACAGCGCAATCGTCTCCAATGCCCACGCTCACACTGGCCGCAGCGCTGTTGGGGCGCGCAAAGTAGCGGCGGATCAGATCAAATTCACCCATGTCCAGAAGCTTCGGTAACTTGGAGGGCTGCAGTGTGCCCGAAATTGCAGACACCGGGTTACTATAATGGCTCTGCCCAGAATGCGTATTGCCATGAACCGACACTCCTTGCGTTGGCTGCTGTTCCTTCACCTTACCGTTGGCCTGGTGGCATGCGGCGGTGGCGATGCTGGCACCCCTAGCTTCACTTACGATCAGCTACGCGAGCAGGCAGCAGTCCAGGAGGCAGAGGCCCGCCGAACCGGGGTCGACGCCCCGTGCGCGACGACAGAGCAATGTAGCGTGCTGAACTTTTCGAGCACGGTGCCGACCTGTCAACCCAACCTCTACAAAGCTTATTCAAGGGTGTCTGCCACGGCAACCCAGGCAGGGAGTGCAGCCGCTGAGCAACGCCGCCTAGCTGCGCAAGCCTTGCTGCTGGCACCGAACAATGACCTGGTTTGCATAGCGATTTTTTTGATGCCCCCGACAGCGGCATGCGTTAACAACGTGTGTGGGCTGAGTCCGTGAGCTGAAGGCGGAAAACCTTGAATGAACGGCCATTAATCTGGCAAAAGGAAACTGCGCGGCTTGGTCCGCAGGCGTTCCCACGCCCCACTGCGAATGCGGCCACGGTCCACACCACTCAGGTTGTGGGCACGCTGCGCCAGGTGCAGTGCCAAATAGAAGCTGACACCCAGGTTAAGCATGCCAATCAAGGGGATGGCGGCCACGCACCACCAAAAGGCAGGTAAAACCCAAACTTGCGCGCCATACGCTGCTGCGGCCGCCGCCAGTTGCCCGGCAGAGAGGGTGACGTGGCGGGCTTCCAGGCCTACGCCCACAAAGGCCAGGACGGGGGGGAGCAGTCCCAGCATCAAGCCCAGTGAAATGTTCGACGCGAATCCAGAAATTTGCGTCCGCATGAATTGCGCCCAGCGTGCAGCGCGAGCGACCCCCATCAGCTGCGTGATGCGTGGGTTGTAGCGCATGGCCGAATCCAGCCGGTGCAGTACAAACCAGTTTTCTGCCCAGCCTGCGATCAGGCTTGAGCTGAACAGCAGCACCCCTGTAAAAGCAGCAAACAGCAGAGTGCTGGGGTGGAGGAGATGCAGGGTTTTGAAAACATAATCTGCTTCTTCAAGGCTGATCATCGGGGCGCCGGTGCTGAGTTGCATCACCAGGCTGATCAGCAATACGCAGGGAACCACCAGCCCGACATTGCCCACAACGGCAGCCACTTGCGAGCGCACCAGATGGCTGACTTCGTCCACGAAATCTTCAATGGCGCGACCAGCGTTCAAGTCCTTGAGTTTGGCTGCCATGGCAGGTGCGGTCATGGCGGGTTGCTTGGTGGCCAGCGTCCAATGCAACAGCTGGATCAGTACAAAGCTCATGGCATACATCAAGCCAGACGCAACGCCAGACCAAAACGCCGTCAGACCCAGGCCTGTGATAATGAATTTGAACAAAGTGGTCAGTGACGTGGCCGCCCCCCCACCTGCAGCCTTGGCCAGCATGCTGCTGTATTCAGCTCTGTCACGGGTGATGTAGTGTTCACCCGTTTCCGCGCTGCGCTCGGCCATTTTGGCGGCAAGCAAGGAGGCATTGGCATTGACCAGGGCAAGCAGGCTGCGGCGTTCCACACCGGCCTGCACCAGCTTGGCTGTGAGTCGGGCGGCACTTTGGGGCACGTTGTCTGACAGCAGGCAGTCCATTAAATCCCGTACGCGAAGTACGCGCTCACGCAATTGGCGCAGCACAAACACCAGGTTGACTGAGATCCCATGTTCATCCAGGTGGGGGTAAACACTGGCAGCCGCGCTACGGCAAAGTTCCAGCCGCTCCCGCAGGGTTTGGGCTGCCCGGTTGACCAAGTCACTGTCGCGCGGGGAGCTCAAAAAGGCCTGTCGAAAAGCCTCCACATCAGCAGCAAGGTCGATAAAGGGCTGGGCCTCTCGTGCGGGAGCGCTCATGCGCAGACGGAGTTCAGAGGCAAAGCCGGTGGCCCGTATCTGGCTGGCACAGTAGGTGATGGCTTGCAGCAACTCGTCTTGCCAGAGTGTGACGGGAAATCGGGGACTTGGCGTACCGATCAGGTCGCCGAGGCGGGTGAGCGTTTGAGCGTCGAGTGCCGAGATCCAGGCCACATCTGACGCATAGGGGAATACCAAACTAAACAGCTCAGCTGCGTCTGTGGTCTCGGGCGTACCTGGCAGAATCTTCCGTCCCAGGCGATAGACGGCCTCACTGAAAAAGGCCATTCGCGGAGAAAACCCATAGTCCGCCAGCACCATGGTGCTGTCCACAGTTTCAGCCAGTACGCGCCACCATTGTTTCAGCTCATCGCCGAGTTCGGGTCGAACCTGAGCAGCGTCGAGCAATAGCCTCAGCCGACTGGCCGTGGCCTGCGGGTTGCTACCGTCACCACGCAGCCACTCCACCATGGCAATCAGCCAAAGATGCCGGTGGGGTAAATCGGCTTGTGAGTCCAGCTCGTTCAGCAGAGCGGAGAGGTCGGGCTTCATCAGTGCAAAGTGTTGGGACTGCCACCCTGGTGGCTCAATGCGTCCAGCACAAACATGGGGATATCTACATCAAATTTCTCACCATCCTCAGCAACACAGAAGTAGCTGCCGTGCATGGTGCCGGTGGGTGTGCGTAGCCGGGTGCCGCTGGTGTATTCAAAATGCGCGCCAGGTTGCAGCAGAGGTTGATGACCCACGACCCCCAGGCCTTTGATTTTTTCGTTCAAGCCGTTGGCGTCGTTCACGCTCCAGGTGCGCGAGATCAGTTGCGCCGCTACCGTACCGGTGTTGGTGATCCGGATGGTGTAGGAAAACGTGTAGACACCCTGCTCAGGCGCAGACTGCATGGGCAGGTATTGGGGTTTGACTTCCACCTTGAACTGGTACTTGGGCATGGTGTGATGGTAACGGGTGACGACCGCGTCAGGTAGCCGTCACTATACTTTCGCCTTCCTGCCGTTTTTGACTACCCTCATGGTGGTTGTAGGGGGATGTGGCTTGAAAGGAATCGTGGTGTGCATCAAATCTGGACGTTCGAACGTCCGCTTGTTCGGTGTTCTGGGACTGCTGACCGCATGGCTACCCGTGGCGGCGCAGAATATTGCAGTGGTTGGGGCCGATAATCCCTATGGCATTCAGGCCTTGTGGGAACAAGGTGACTGGGTGGCCAAGGGGACTTTGCTGATTTTGGTCATCATGAGCATGGGCAGTTGGTACGTGATCGTGACCAAGCTCTTGGCGCAACGCAAACTGGGCCTGGAGGCTGACCAGGTTGAGGCCACGTTTTGGTCAGGAGGCTCGGTGCGCGAGAGCATGGAGAAGCTGGAGGCGGGCAGCCCATTTCGCTACATCGCCGAAAAAGGCCTGGAAAGCGCCAGCAAACACGGCGGCTTGCTGGGCGCGGTGGACTTCAATACGTGGGTGACCATGAGCATCCAGCGTGCCATGGTCAGCGTGCAAAACCGCTTGCAAGACGGCTTGGCGGTGCTGGCTACTGTTGGCTCAACAGCGCCATTTGTGGGTCTTTTTGGCACCGTGTGGGGCATCTATAACGCCCTGGTTAAGATTGGCGTGTCTGGGCAGGCCAGTATTGACAAGGTGGCAGGCCCGGTTGGTGAGGCGCTGATCATGACTGCCATCGGCCTGGCAGTGGCCGTCCCTGCCGTGCTGGGCTACAACTGGCTGGTACGAAGAAACAAGGCGGCAATGGAGGGTGTGCAGGCCTTTGGCAATGAGCTGCATGCCGTGCTGTTGGCGACGGCCAAGAAGTAGGCTCGCGATATGGCCATGATTGTCGGTACAGGCGACGGCGAGGACGAAGTCCTGAGCCAGATCAACACCACGCCCTTGGTGGATGTGATGCTGGTATTGTTGATCATCTTTCTGATCACGATTCCGGTGGTGACGACATCGATTCCCGTCAATTTACCCAAAGAGCGGGTTGAAGAGCGGCTGAGCAAGCCAGAGAACATTATCTTGTCGGTGGACAAAAGCGGTGCCATCTTTTGGTATGACACACGCATCGCCAATCAGGAGACTCTGGTCAACAAGCTGAAAGCTGTGGCCAAACTGAACCCGCAGCCCGAAGTGCAGATTCGTGGCGATATGGCCGCCCGCTACGAAGGTGTGGGGCGCGTGATGTACGCATGCCAGCGCGCTGGCATAGCCAAAGTGTCCTTCATCACAGAGCCGCCCGCGGTGGGTGGTTGAAGATGACGGGTGACATGGATATGCTGAAACAAGGCTTAAGCCTGACCGTCTTGAGCGCGCCAGAACCTGACGTGATGATGGACATCAACACCACGCCGCTGATTGACGTGATGCTCGTGTTGCTGGTGATGCTGATCATCACCATCCCCATCCAGTTGCATTCGGTGAACCTGGATTTGCCAGTGGGGGCACCGCCGAGTGCGGTGGTGCAACCCACTAAGGTGCAGGTCGACATTGACGCCCAAAGCACCGTCCATTGGCAGGGCGTGCCGGTGACTGCTGAAGTGCTGGAGGCCCATATGGCCGCCATGGCCCACCAGCAGGTTCAACCCGAAATCCATGTGCGCCCCCACAAGGCCGCGCACTATGCGGTGTTTGCGGCAGTACTGGCCACGACCAAGCGCAGTGGCCTGACCAAGATAGCGGTCATCGGCAGTGAGCAGTTTGTCCAGTAAATGCGCAAGTCCTCGGGTTATCAAACGAAAGACGCAGCCACCCGATACCGCGGCTTGGGTTTTGTGGCTGTATTGCACCTGTTGTTGGCCTGGGCGCTGATCTCCGGCACAGCCCGAAAAGGGCTGGAGGTGTTGAAGAAGCCTCTGGAAGCCGTGGTGATACAGGAGGTCACCATTGCACCGCCTCCGCCTCCCGTCAAAAAGGAATTGAAATTGCCAGAGCCGAAGGCGGTGACTACACCGACTCCGCCCCCGCCGGTGCCCCCGCCGTTTGTGCCACCTGCTGAGGTGACGCCACCCCCTAACGCCGCTCCTGCGATTACTGCCGCGCCAGTCCCGCCACCCGCACCCATCGTGATGGCACCACCGGCGTCAGTTGCGCCTGTCACCAAACCAGCGCAGAAGACGGACATTGGCGTTGCCTGCCCGACGCAGGTGGCGCCCGAGATGCCGCGCCGGGCTTTGCAAGATGGGACAGAGGGTGTGGTGAAGGCTCAGATTTTGATCAAGGACGGCGTGGTCAAGGACGTGACCATCCTGTCGGGCCCCCGAGTTTTTCACAATGCTGTGCGTGTAGCCATGCTCAAATACCGCTGCATAGGTGACGGTGAGGTGCTGGCCACCCAGGAGTTCAACTTCAAGCTGGAATAGCCGCGGGAGACGGTGCTGGCCGAACCCTGCGAAAATCAGGCCCCATGAGCACTTTACCCACCTACCGCATCGCCCCCTCTATTCTTTCTGCCGACTTTGCCCGTTTGGGCGAAGAAGTGCGCAATGTGATTGCCGCTGGCGCAGACTGGGTTCACTTTGACGTGATGGACAACCACTACGTGCCTAACTTGACTTTTGGCCCCATGGTCTGCCAGGCTCTGAAGCCGCACGCCAAAAAGGCCGATGGCACGCCGATTCCGGTGGATGTGCACCTGATGATTGAGCCTGTCGATGCGCTGGCAGCCGCCTTTGCCGATGCGGGTGCTGACTTGATCAGCTTTCACCCAGATGCCTCCAAGCATGTGCACCGCAGCATTCAGGCGATCAAGGGCAAAGGCGTGAAGGCAGGGCTGGTGTTCAACCCCGCAGAAGAGTTGGATGTGCTGGACTGGGTGATTGAAGACCTGGACCTGATCCTGATCATGAGTGTCAACCCTGGCTTTGGTGGACAAAGTTTTATCGACAGCGCGCTGCGCAAGATCGAGGCAGTGCGTAAGCATATCGAGGCGAGCGGTAAAGATATTCGACTTGAAGTGGATGGCGGCATCAAGACGGACAACATTCGACGTGTGGCAGACGCGGGGGCGGACACCTTTGTTGCGGGCAGCGCAATATTTGGTAAGTCAGATTACAAGTGCGTGATTGACGCGATGCGCGTGGCACTGGGTTGAGATGTTGGTGCTCAGGCGCTACTGACCAAGGACGAGCGGTTTGTCTGGCAGCTCGTTTCGGTCAGCCAAACTGGGTGGGAAGTGTGTCGCCAGTCGATCAGATACGGCATGGATGCACGCCAATGCGCCGGCTTCAAACTCGCCTCGCTGAAAAGCTTTTTCCAGCGCCCTGCAAAGCTGTGCCCAGCCTTGAGCGCCCACGTGGACATCAATGCCTCGGTCGGCCACGATTTCAATTTCCCGGTCTGCCATCAGCAGATAAATCAGCACACCCGTGCGTTGTTCGGTGTCCCACATGCGCAGTTGAGAAAAGACCTCGATGGCACGCTCGCGGGCCGTCACGCCTTTTAGCAAGGGTGTGCCGTCCAGCGTAGCTTCGACGACAAAGCGTATTTCGCCGCAGTGTGTCGCTTCGGCGCGTCGAGTGGCCTCTTCGATCGCCACCAGTGTTTTCGGCGAAAAGGCCTGGTTGACAGATGCACGCGTGCTGACCAAGTGCCGAAAGATGCGTTTGATTTCAACCATGTTCACCATCGTCCTGAAGCGCCACCGCCACCAAAACCACCGCCCCCTCCGCTGAAGCCGCCGCTGCGTCCACCACCCGTGCCGCCCCCGCCACGACCGCTGGCGACGGCGCTCAAGATATTAAGGACACCGACCAAGGTGATCAGGAAGGCTGCTGCGCCCGCCATCAATGCCATTCCCAGGACACCGCCAGTCAGCCACCAAGCGATGCCAACGGTCAACCCACCCGTGATCAGAGCGCCAAACAGCGCGCCCAGGATGCCGCGAGCGACAAGGCTCACCAGCAGCAGAGCGCCAAGTGCGCCGATTTGGGAATCAGACAAATCTTGGGCTGCGCCAGTATCTGTGCTCGGCGCAGGAAGGGGCTCACCATCAACGACCGACATGATCTGCGCTGCGCCCATGGCAATACCACTCGCGAAGTCCTGTTGACGAAACTTCGGGACAATGGTTTCGTCAATGATGCGCTTGCTGACGGCGTCGTTTAAGACACCTTCGAGCCCGTATCCCACTTCGATGCGCAGCGTCCGGTCTGTCTTGGCAATGACCAGCAATGCCCCGTCGTCCACTTTCTTGCGCCCGAGCTTCCATTGTTCAGCGACACGCATCGCATATTGCTCAATGGTCTCAGGCGAGGTGCTGGCAACGATCAGGACGGCAATCTGGCTGCCCTTGCGCTGCTCAAATGCGGCCAGGCTTTGCGACAAGCGGGAGATCTGATCTGCGCTGAGCGTGCCCGTTTGATCTACCACCTGGCCACTGAGCACTGGCACCGCGATCTGGGCCTGTGCCCACGGGCTGACAAAGGACAAGCAGATCAGGAGAAAGGCGAGGAACCAAGCCCTCACCAAGGTCAAGTTCACTTGGCTGTCCCGCCGCCAAAGTCAACGGTGGGCGGAGCGCTGATGGCTTTTTCGTTTTCGACAGTGAAGCTGGGCTTTTCCTTGTAGCTGAACACCATGGCGGTCAGGTTAGATGGGAAAGAGCGCACGGTCACGTTGTATTCCTGAACGGCTTTGATGTAGCGGTTGCGCGCCACGGTGATGCGGTTCTCGGTGCCTTCCAGCTGTGCTTGCAAATCACGGAACGCCTGATTGGCTTTCAGGTTGGGGTATTGCTCTGACACGACCATCAGGCGGGACAGTGATCCCGTCAGCTCACCCTGTGCCTGCTGAAATTTCTGGAAGGCCGCAGGGTCATTGATCAGCTCGGGTGTGGCCTGAATCGACGTGGCCTTGGCGCGCGCTTCAATGACTTTCGTCAGGGTGCCTTGTTCGAAGGATGCTTCACCTTTGACTGTGCTGACCAGGTTCGGGATGAGGTCTGCGCGGCGCTGGTACTGGTTCAGTACCTCCGCCCAGCTGGCTTTGACCTGCTCGTCGCCACTTTGGAATGTGTTGTAGCCGCAACCGCTCAAGGACAGGGCGGTTGCGGTGAGAAGCGCTAAGAGAAAATGGCGAACAGAAGATGTCATGGGTGAAATTCCTTGATCAGTGGTGGTTGAAGTGCTCTATGCACTGATTGTTGCGAACTCTAGCGCAAGACGTGCAGGCAATAATTGGCGTTCACTGGAAATTCAAAAGGTCAGTCAGGTGATTTCAACTCAGAATTGGCGCAAGGTGGGTGCGTTGGAAGCAGTCATTGTGGACTTGGACGGAACCATGGTCGATACCATGGGGGACTTTGAGGCCGCGCTGAATCTGATGTTGGCAGAGTTGACGCTGCCTGGTATTGGCCGCACTTTGATTGAACAACTGGTTGGGAAAGGATCTGAGCATTTGATCAGATCCGTGTTGACCCAGGTAATGGCGGTGGGCGATACACAGGCTCAGTCAGTTGTCATTGACCAGTGCATTCCCGATGCATGGGCCAGCTACCAGCGGCACTACCTGGCAATCAACGGTAGCCGATCGGAGGTGTATCCCGGTGTAGTTGAAGGCCTGACGCATTTGCGCACGCGGGGGCTGAAGCTGGCTTGCCTTACCAATAAGCCGACGGCCTTTGCCAAGCCTCTGCTGGAGGCCAAAGGTCTAATGGGTTATTTCGATTGGGTGTTTGGCGGGGATGCGTTTGAACGCAAGAAACCAGATCCTTTGCCACTCCTGAAAACCTGTGAAGTGTTGGGAGTGATGCCTGCACGGACGTTAATGCTGGGCGATTCAAGCAATGACGCCCAAGCAGCGCGCGCAGCGGGATGCCCTGTTGTGCTGGTGACTTATGGCTACAACCATGGTGATCCTGTTCTGCAAGTTGATGCGGATGCCTGGATAGATCGGTTGGACGATTTCCTTGGACTGATTTGAATCGATGGAATCAGATTTGCTACACTGGGCGCATGTTCACTCTCAGCAGCTACACCTTTCTACAGGTGCCAGGTCATCAGGACCGGGGAGCTTGGCCTTGGCGTAAGCCAATCTGCTGAATTCGCTGTTCGCGCGGGTTTGCCCCGTGCCCTTTTGCTTCTTACCGAAGCACCGCGCCTGAACCCACAACCTAGTCAGGCCAGTCATCAATGAACATGCAGTCGTAGCGGCTGCCGCGCTGGAGGCGCAAATCCCGTGATCACAGAACTTGAATTCAAAAGCTTGAGTGCCCAAGGTTTCAATCGCATTCCGCTGATGGTGGAAGCCTTTGCCGATCTGGAGACTCCTTTGTCCCTGTACCTCAAACTGGCGCACGCCAAGGATGCGGGTAAGTACAGTTTCTTGCTGGAATCCGTTGTGGGTGGCGAGCGATTTGGCCGCTACAGTTTCATTGGCTTGCCAGCGCGCACTCTGGTTCGGGCCAGCGGCTTTGGTGAGGATGCTTTGAGCGAGGTTGTTCGCGATGGCGCCGTGGTAGAGGCAGCAAAAGGCAATCCACTGGACTTTATCGCTGTCTATCAAAAACGCTTCAAGGTCGCGTTGAGGCCTGGTTTGCCTCGTTTTTGCGGTGGCTTGGCTGGCTATTTTGGCTATGACGCGGTGCGATACATCGAAAAGAAGCTCGAACAAACCTGCCCACCAGATACCCTGGGCTGTCCGGATATTTTGCTGCTCCAGTGTGAAGAACTGGCCGTTATCGACAACCTGTCAGGCAAGCTCTATTTGATTGTGTATGCTGATCCGACGCAGCCAGAGGCCTACACCCACGCCAAGCGTCGCTTACGCGAGTTGAAGGAGTTGCTGAAGTACTCGGTCAGTGCACCCAGCATTAAGGCTTGCCAGAGTTACCCTGCTGAACGTGATTTTGCCAAGGCTGACTACCTGGTGGCTGTTGAACGTGCCAAGGAGCTGATCGAATGTGGGGACTTCATGCAGGTGCAAGTGGGTCAGCGCATCAAAAAGCGCTACACCGAGTCGCCGCTGAGCCTGTACCGAGCGCTGCGTTCGCTAAATCCCAGCCCCTACATGTATTTCTACCATTTTGGTGATTTCCATGTGGTGGGTGCCTCTCCTGAAATCCTGGTACGCCAGGAGCAAGTGGAGCATGCTGGCAAGGCGGCACAGAAAATCACGATTCGGCCGTTGGCGGGTACGCGGCCCCGAGGTGCGTCGCTTGAGCAGGATAAGGCCACAGAGGTGGAGTTGATCAACGACCCCAAAGAGCGAGCAGAGCATGTGATGCTGATTGACCTGGCGCGCAATGACATTGGACGCATTGCTCAGACGGGAACGGTCAAGGTAACCGAAGCATTCGCGGTGGAGCGCTACAGCCACGTGATGCACATTGTGAGCAATGTTGAAGGCATTTTGAATGAAGGCATGAGCAATATGGATGTGCTCAAAGCGACTTTTCCGGCAGGCACGTTGACCGGTGCGCCCAAAGTGCATGCCATGGAAATCATTGATCAGCTGGAGCCCACTAAGCGTGGTCTGTATGGTGGGGCTTGCGGCTACCTGAGTTTTGCTGGTGACATGGATGTGGCCATTGCGATCCGCACGGGCGTTATCAAAGATGGCACGTTGTACGTGCAGGCGGCGGCAGGTGTTGTTGCAGATTCGGTACCCGAACTGGAGTGGAAAGAGACTGAGCACAAGGCACGCGCTTTGCTCCGCGCTGCAGAGCTTGTCGAGGAGGGTTTGGAATGAGCAACGCAATGCAAACCATGCCTAAACGCAAAGTCCTCATGGTGGATAACTACGATTCTTTCACCTACAACATCGTCCAATATTTTGGTGAGTTGGGGGCGCAGGTCGAAGTCTTTCGCAACGACGAAATCACGGTTGAAGGCATTGCTCAGCGCGCGCCGGATCTCCTGGTGATTTCGCCTGGCCCCTGTTCGCCCGCAGAAGCGGGGATTTCCGTTGCTGCGATCCAGCATTTCGCAGGCAAAATGCCAATCTTGGGTGTATGCCTGGGGCATCAATCCATTGGTGCAGCGTTCGGTGGAAAAATCATTCGCGCCCAGACGTTGATGCATGGTAAGACGAGTGTGATTCGCACGACCCAAACTGGCGTTTTTGCAGGTTTGCCAGAGGCGTTTACTGTAAACCGCTATCACTCGCTGGCGATTGAACGCATGACCTGCCCCGACTGCCTGGAAGTGACTGCCTGGACAGACGACGGCGAGATCATGGGAGTTCGACATAAGGAACTGAACATCGAAGGCGTGCAATTTCACCCAGAGTCCATTCTGACCGAGCATGGTCACGCCATGCTCAGAAACTTCCTGGAGCGTGCGAATGCCCATTGAACAGTTGCTGCTGTTCGTGGCGGCGGGTTGGCTGCTGAACCTGACGCCTGGACCTGATGTGCTGTACATCGTCAGCAGTTCCCTGCGTAGCGGTCTGCGGGCTGGATGGGTGGCGGGTTTGGGTATCACCGCAGGTTGCTTCGTGCATGTGTTGGCCGCTGCAGTTGGCGTGAGCGCTTTGCTGGCGACTTCAGCAGCTGCCTTTGCGGCGCTGAAATGGGTTGGCGCTGCTTACTTGGTCTGGACGGGTACCAAACTGCTGCTGTCCAAGCCGCATGCGGCTTGGACACCATTTTTTCCCGTCAACGACGTTGCGACGGGCAACGGGCTGATGACCATCTTTTATGGTGGATTCTTGACCAATGTGTTGAATCCCAAAGTGGCGATCTTTTTTCTGGCCTTTGTCCCTCAATTCATTGCACTCGATGTCGAGAACAAAGCACTAGCGTTTGTTCTGCTTGGAACCTTGTTCAATGTGAACGCACTGCCCGTGAACGCAGGGTGGGCTGTCGCAGCCGCATGGATGGCCAAGCATCAGGGCTTGCAGCGCGGGATGCATTGGCTTGACCGGGTAGCGGGTGTGATGTTTCTCGGCTTTGGCCTGAAACTGGCGTTCACCGACAACCCCAATGCCTGATCTGATTGAATCTGACTTGTATCTGAAGGATGTGACCATGCCAATTACCCCACAAGAAGCCTTGCAGCGCACCATTGAGCATCGAGAGATTTTTCACGACGAGATGCTCAAGATCATGCGCATGATCATGAATGGCGAGTTGTCGCCTGTTATGACGGCGGCACTCATCACCGGGCTTCGCGTCAAGAAAGAGACCATTGGCGAGATCACGGCAGCTGCCGAGGTGATGCGGGAGTTTTCGACCAAGGTGCATGTAGCGGACCGCACTCACTTGGTCGACATTGTTGGCACGGGTGGAGACGGCTCGCATACGTTTAACATCTCAACTTGTGCGATGTTTGTGGCTGCAGCTGCTGGTGCCAAGGTCAGCAAGCATGGAGGACGAAGCGTTTCCAGCAAGTCAGGCAGTGCGGACGTCATGGAGTCATTGGGCATCAATATCAACTTGGCACCGGAATCCATTTCGCGCTGTATTTCCGAAGTTGGCGTCGGATTCATGTTTGCGCCCAACCACCATCCTGCTATGAAAAATGTGGCGCCGATCCGCAAGGAGCTTGGCGTGCGGACGATTTTCAATATTCTGGGGCCATTGACGAATCCGGCCAGTGCGCCCAATATTTTGATGGGCGTATTCCACCCTGATCTGGTCGGTATCCAGGTTCGCGCTTTGCAACGTCTGGGTGCAGAGCACGCCTTGGTGGTGTATGGGCGAGATGGCATGGACGAAATCAGTCTCGGTTCGTCCACATTGGTAGGTGAACTCAAGAACGGTCAGATTACCGAGTACGAAATTCACCCGGAAGATTTCGGCATGGCCATGGCCAGCAACCGAACCCTGAAAGTCGACACGCCGGTTCAATCCATGGCCATGTTGCTGGGAGTGCTCAACATGCAACCGGGGGCCGCGAGGGATATCGTTGTGCTGAACACCGCTGCCACGCTTTACGCAGCCAATGTGGTGGATTCGATCCAGTCTGGTATTGAGCGAGCGCAAGTGGCCATTGATACTGGGGCAGCACGCGATACGCTGGCAAAGTTGGTCGCGTTGACGCAAAGTTTGAAAGTGCAATGAAATGTCGGACATCCTGAACAAAATTGTTGCTGTTAAACGCGAGGAGATTGCCGCCAGTTTGGGGAAACGCTCTTTGGCTGCGATGCGGGCGGATGCCGAAAGCAGGGTGCTGACGCGTGATTTTGTTGGTGCCTTGCGCGCCAAGATCGCCAATGGTCACGCGGGAGTGATCGCTGAAGTAAAGAAGGCGAGCCCAAGCAAAGGCGTGTTGCGCGAAAACTTTGAACCAGCTGACATCGCTCAAAGCTACGCTGAGCATGGCGCAGCGTGCTTGTCAGTGCTCACCGACAAACAGTTTTTTCAAGGGAGCGTTGATTACCTCAAGCAAGCACGCGCGTCGTGCGATTTACCGGTTTTGCGCAAAGACTTCATGGTTGATGCCTACCAAATTTACGAATCCCGCGTGATGGGGGCGGATTGTGTGCTGCTGATAGCTGCCTGCCTCGATGACGTTCAGATGGCGGAGTTGGAGGCTGTGGCGCGCTCACTTGACATGGCTGTGTTGGTAGAGGTTCATGATGGGGCCGAATTGGAACGGGGTTTGAGGCTGACCACCCCCCTGATCGGCATCAACAACCGCAATTTACGGACTTTTGACGTCAGCTTGGATACGACGCTGACGTTGAAGTCAGCAGTCCCCGCAGATCGCTTGCTCATTACGGAGTCCGGAATTCAAACAGTGGACGATGTGAAAAAAATGCAGGACGCTCACGTGCATGGCTTCCTGGTCGGGGAAGCTTTTATGCGCGCCAAAGATCCTGGCGCTGCGCTGGCCAAGCTATTTGATATCAACCCATTGGAATAAGCCGTGCAGTTGAGCGAGAACCAGGCTGGACTGTGGTCAGATCAATACCTCTGCTCTCTCTCATTGACGAGCTGGTCGCCTGAGTCCTGGCCATTGGCCGAAGGCTGGGCAGACATTGTTCAAAAGTGGTTGGTAAGCCCTGCAGGAAATGGCGTTGCCGCGTTTATTTCGACGCGTTTGGCTGATGCTGCATGCATTTACCCTTGTCTGCCTTGCAGGGCACTCGCAGAAACACCGCTTAATCAGGTGAAGGTCGTGATCCTGGGGCAGGACCCTTATCACGGACCAGGGCAGGCAGAGGGCTTGTCATTCTCAGTCGCTTCAGGCGTCAAGTTGCCGCCGAGTTTGCGAAATATTTTTAAAGAGCTGCTGCGGGATGGTCATATTCCATCCATGCCTGTTGATGGGTCTCTTTTGTCATGGGCTAAAAAAGGGGTGCTGCTCCTGAATACCTGTTTAACTGTGGAGGATGGTCGCCCTGCCAGTCATGCCAAGAAGGGCTGGGAGGCGTTGACCGATGCCGTGATCGCCCATGTTGTCCAAAACGTGCCTGCGAGCGTCTTTATGCTTTGGGGTGCCCATGCGCAAGCCAAAGTTCCCCTGATTGAACTCGCAGCTAGTCAGGCAGGCACTGAATGTCTGATATTGCAATCCAACCATCCGTCGCCTCTCTCTGCGCTCCGTCCACCTTGCCCTTTCATTGGCAACGCGCACTTCAGCCTGGCTCGTCGCTGGCTAGGTGAACGTGGCATCCAGATGAATTGGGCGCTTTGAACTTTTTATACCAATAAATTGTCAGCTTCAAATTTAGACGCTATAATCGCAGGTTCGCTGGAGAGGTGGCCGAGTGGTTAATGGCAGCAGACTGTAAATCTGCCCTCTTACGAGTACGCTGGTTCGAATCCAGCCCTCTCCACCAGTGAGTTTTAGATTTTGGTGTGGATTTTTGGGATTGGGCGGGTGTAGCTCAATGGTAGAGCTGAAGCCTTCCAAGCTTAAGACGAGGGTTCGATTCCCTTCACCCGCTCCAGAAGTCTGGTTATTTTGAAGAGTTTGCCCTTTTGGCTCAGTGGTAGAGCACTCCCTTGGTAAGGGAGAGGTCGCGGGTCCGATTCCCGCAAAGGGCACCAAAACTGCATTGCATCCGGGTGGCTGGATGTTGTGCTCGATTGTTGTGTTGGCTGTCGTTGAGATGGTCGCTTTTTTCGGAGTCGAGAAATGGCAAAAGAAAAGTTTGAACGTACCAAGCCCCACGTGAACGTGGGCACCATCGGTCACGTGGACCATGGCAAGACCACCCTGACGGCGGCCATCACCACCGTTTTGGCGGCCAAGTTCGGCGGTCAAGCCAAGGCCTATGACCAAATTGACGCAGCGCCCGAAGAAAAAGCGCGTGGTATCACCATCAACACCGCTCACGTCGAGTACGAGACCGCCAACCGCCACTACGCACACGTTGACTGCCCCGGCCACGCCGACTACGTCAAGAACATGATCACCGGCGCGGCTCAGATGGACGGCGCCATTCTGGTCTGCTCCGCCGCAGACGGCCCCATGCCCCAAACCCGCGAACACATCCTGCTCGCCCGTCAGGTCGGCGTGCCTCACATCATCGTGTTCCTGAACAAATGCGACATGGTCGACGACGCTGAACTGCTCGAACTCGTCGAAATGGAAGTTCGCGAACTCCTCTCCAAGTACGACTTCCCGGGCGACGACACCCCATCATCCACGGCTCCGCCAAGCTCGCCATGGAAGGCGACAAAGGCGATCTGGGCGAAGGTGCCATCTTCAAACTCGCAGAAGCCATGGACAGCTACTTCCCCGAGCCAAAGCGCGCCATCGACGGCGCCTTCCTCATGCCCGTGGAAGACGTCTTCTCCATCTCCGGTCGCGGCACCGTCGTCACCGGTCGCGTTGAGCGCGGCATCGTCAAAGTCGGCGAAGAAATTGAAATCGTCGGCATCAAAGACACCGTCAAGACCACCTGCACAGGCGTCGAAATGTTCCGCAAACTGCTCGACCAAGGTCAAGCAGGCGACAACGTCGGCGTCCTGTTGCGTGGTACCAAGCGTGAAGAAGTCGAGCGCGGCCAAGTACTGTGCAAACCAGGCTCCGTCAAGCCACACACCCACTTCACAGCCGAGATCTACGTTCTCTCCAAGGACGAAGGCGGCCGTCACACGCCCTTCTTCAACAACTACCGTCCCCAGTTCTACTTCCGTACCACGGACGTGACCGGTGCGATCGAGTTGCCAGAAGGCAAGGAAATGGTGATGCCTGGTGATAACGTGTCGATCACGGTCAAGCTGATCAACCCGATCGCCATGGAAGAAGGCCTGCGCTTCGCTATCCGCGAAGGCGGTCGTACCGTGGGTTCTGGCGTCGTGGCTAAAGTTATTGCTTAAGGATCAGTAGGGGCGTAGCTCAATTGGCAGAGTGTCGGTCTCCAAAACCGAAGGTTGGGGGTTCGATGCCCTCCGCCCCTGCCACCTGATTTGAGCATCAGGTGGTTTCCCGGCCCGCCATGTCGCATGGTGGGTTTCGGCGTCTTAAGGCCCCTTGGGTTGCATATTAGGAAATCAGGCCAACATGGCAAGTTCACAAATCGAAACTGTCAGCACTGGAGCGGATAAGGCTAAACTGGGTGCGGCCGCTGGACTGATTCTGGCGGCTCTGGTGGCGTTCTATCTCCTGGGCTCGAAAGGCGCTATTGCGCAGTGGGCGGCGCTCTTGCTTGGCCTGGGTGCTGCAGTGTTTGTCTTTTTCACATCAGAATCTGGTAAAAGCCTGATGGCTTTCGGTCGCGAGGCAGTTCGAGAAGTCAAGAAAGTTGTTTGGCCTACTCGAAAGGAAGCCATTCAGATGACTGCCTACGTATTTGCGTTTGTCGTGGTCATGGCAATTTTCCTCTGGGTGACTGACAAAACGATTGAGTGGTTGGTTTTTGACTTGGTTCTGGGTTGGAGAAAGTAATGACTGAAGCAGTTAACCTCACCGATGAGGCAGTTGCAGCAGCTTTGCCGACTGTTCCCACTCCGACTCCAGTGTCTAACATGGCTTGGTATGTGGTTCATGCTTACTCTGGAATGGAGAAGGCGGTGGAGCGCAACATCATGGAGCGTGTCAACCGGGCGGGAATGAACTCAAAGTTTGGCCGGATCATGGTTCCCACGGAAGAAGTGGTTGAAATCAAGAACGGTCAAAAGAAAACGACTGAGCGTCGCTTTTACCCGGGTTATGTGCTGGTCGAAATGGTCATGGATGATGAAACTTGGCACTTGGTGAAGCACACCAACAAGGTCACGGGTTTCGTTGGTGGTGCAAAGAATCGTCCCGCACCTATTTCAGAGGCGGAAGTCCAAAAGATCGTCAGTCAGATGCAGGAAGGCGTTGATAAGCCCAAGCACAAAGTTGAATTTATGGTGGGTGAGTTTGTTCGCGTAAAGGAAGGTCCTTTCACCGATTTCAACGGAACAGTGGAAGAGGTCAATTACGAGAAGAGCAAAGTGCGTGTATCAGTCACGATCTTTGGTCGTGCAACACCGGTCGAGCTCGAATTCAGTCAAGTCGAAAAGACCTAAAGCCACTGTTTCCTTTCATTTAATGTTTGAGATTTGCGTAGTTTTCAGCTCGACGCAGATCTGTCAATTCAGAGCTGTTAACCCCGGGGAGCTTCAACAGAAGCGCTAATACCCGTAAGGAAAAAGCATGGCGAAAAAAATCGTTGGCTTTGTGAAGCTGCAAGTTCCAGCTGGCAAGGCAAATCCGTCTCCCCCGATTGGCCCCGCATTGGGTCAACGTGGTTTGAATATCATGGAGTTCTGCAAGGCGTTTAACGCGCAGACCCAAGGCATTGAACCAGGAACCCCTCTGCCTGTCGTGATCACGGCGTTTGCTGATAAGAGCTTTACGTTCATCATCAAGACACCTCCCGCGACTGCCATGATCAAGAAAGCCATCAAGCTGGAGAAGGGTTCATCCACCCCTCACAGCGCCAAGGTTGGCAAGATCACTCGTGCTCAGCTTGAAGAGATCGCCAAGACCAAGATCAAAGACATGAATGCCGCCAGCATTGATGCTGCCATTCGTACTATTGCTGGTTCCGCTCGCTCAATGGGCGTGACGGTTGAGGGTCTGTAATTATGACAAAGCTCACCAAAAAAGCAAAAGCCCTTGCAGGCAAAGTGGACAGCCTGAAGCTGTACCCCCTGGCGGACGCCTTGGCCATCGTCAAAGAAGCTGCTACGGCCAAGTTCGATGAATCCATCGACGTCGCTGTGCAGCTCGGCATCGATGCCAAGAAGTCGGACCAAGTGGTGCGCGGCGCGGTTGTGCTGCCTAACGGCACCGGCAAGACCAAGCGTGTAGCTGTGTTTGCCCAAGGCGCTAAAGCTGAAGAAGCCAAAGCCGCTGGTGCAGACATTGTCGGCATGGATGATCTGGCGGCCATGGTCAAGGCTGGCAATATGCCATTTGATGTGGTGATTGCAGCTCCTGATGCCATGCGCGTTGTGGGTACGCTTGGTCAGATCCTGGGTCCACGTGGTTTGATGCCTAACCCGAAGGTTGGCACCGTGACCCCTGATGTCGCCACGGCAGTGAAAAATGCCAAAGCAGGGCAGGTGCAGTTCCGTGTTGACAAAGGCGGCATTGTGCACGGCACGATCGGGCGTCGCTCGTTCGATACCGACAAATTGCAAGGAAATCTGGCGGCCTTGATTGACGCTTTGAACAAGGCCAAACCTGCGACCAGCAAAGGTTTGTATTTGCGCAAAGTGGCTGTTTCTTCCACGATGGGCCTGGGTGTCCGCGTAGATACGCAAACCATAGGGCAAGCGTAATTGATAGAAATTTCAAACGGTAGTTCGGCTGCCGTTTGATGTGGTGGGCTGGTAATTTCATTTTTTACCAGGTCATCCAAGACCGTTGGCGTGCGAGTTGTGGCAACGCGACAAGTGCTTAATAGGCCAGCCAACGCAGATGGCGATCCCGCTGAAGATGAAACATGAGAAGTTTCAAAACAGTTGGTCGCTGCATAAAGGCGTGTTGAGTGACAACAGTTGCAAGACACATAACTAAGGAGTAGACCTTGAGTCTGAATCGCAGTGAGAAGCAAGCGGTCATTGAAGAAGTGACCGGGCTCGCCGCTAAAGCTCAAACGCTCGTGATGGCGGAATACCGTGGCATTACGGTCGCTGACATGACCAAACTGCGCATTGATGCGCGCAGCAAAGGCGCTAGTTTCACCGTGTTGAAGAACACGCTGGCTCGCCGTGCTGTCGCAGGCGGCGCGTTTGAAGTGGCAGCTGACCAGATGACTGGTCCGTTGATTTACGGTTTTTCTGTTGACCCCGTTGCCGCCGCCAAGGTGGCAGCAGACTTCGCGAAGACGAACGATAAGTTTGTCATCCGCGGTGGGGCCTTTGCAGGCAAGACCCTAGACGTCGCAGGCGTTAAGCAACTAGCCAGCATTCCGTCCAAAGAAGTGCTGTTGGCACAGATTTGTGGTTTGTTGCAGAGCCCCATGTCGCGTACAGCGCGCGTCCTGGCAGCTTTGGCAGAGAAAAAAGGCGCAGGTGCTGAAGAAGTACCAGCAGAAGTTGTTGCAGCTTAATCGCGCAACACTTTACCAACTGAAATTAGGAAATTTAAAATGGCATTCGATAAAGACACATTTTTGACCGCCCTGGACAGCATGACGGTCATGGAACTCAACGAATTGGTCAAGGCCATCGAAGAGAAGTTTGGCGTAAGGGCTGCGGCCATGGCCGCACCAGCTGGTGCGGGTGGTGCTCCTGCTGCTGCAGCAGAAGAGAAGACCGAATTCAACGTTGTTCTGGTAGAAGCTGGCGCACAGAAGGTTTCGGTCATTAAGGCTGTTCGCGAAATCACCGGTCTGGGCCTCAAGGAAGCCAAAGACATGGTTGACGGCGCTCCCAAGAACGTCAAAGAAGGTCTGTCCAAGGCCGATGCTGAAGCCGCCAAGAAGAAGCTGGAAGAAGCTGGCGCTAAGGTCGAACTCAAGTAATTGGGGTGATTTTAAGGCTGGGGAGCTCAAAAGGCCCCCAGCCTTTTGCCGTTTCTTGACGGCTTTCAGAGTGCATTCCAAAGAGCCGAATCAGCGGTTTTTTGGAGTGTCTTCTGACCCCGACTGCAGAAGATGCCCTTGGTTCGGGCTGCGTGCAATGCGTAGCCGTCCGCCAAAGGCTGGTAGTGGCCAGCCGCCAAGAAAGACAGTCGTTGAAGACCACTGGTTTCAAGTCTTTGCCCGGAGAACTCATGGCCTATTCCTATACCGAACGCAAACGCATTCGCAAAAATTTCGGAAACCGCGACAGCGTTATCGAAGTCCCTTATTTGCTTCAAATGCAAAAAGACGCGTATACCGCTTTTTTGCAAGCAGATGCTGCGCCAAAAAAACGCACCATAGAAGGCCTGCAAGCTGCGTTCGATGCAGCCTTCCCCATTGTCTCGCACAATGGTTTTGTCGAGATGAAATTCATCGAGTACAACCTTGCCAAGCCTGCATTCGATGTGCGTGAATGCCAGACTCGCGGTTTGACTTTTGCGTCTGCCGTGCGCGCCAAGGTACAGCTGATCATTTATGACCGTGAATCTTCGACCAGCCAGTCCAAGGTAGTCAAAGAAGTCAAGGAGCAAGAGGTCTACATGGGCGAAGTGCCTCTGATGACCGACAAAGGTTCGTTCATTATCAACGGTACCGAGCGCGTGATTGTGTCGCAGTTGCACCGTTCGCCTGGTGTGTTCTTCGAGCATGACAAAGGCAAGACTCATAGTTCGGGCAAGCTGCTGTTTTCGGCCCGAATCATCCCCTACCGCGGCTCTTGGCTCGATTTTGAATTTGATCCTAAAGACATTCTTTACTTCCGTGTAGACCGTCGTCGCAAGATGCCTGTCACCATCCTGCTCAAGGCCATTGGCCTGAACCCGGAGTCCATCCTGGCGAATTTTTTCGTCAATGACAACTTCCGTCTGATGGACAGTGGCGCTCAAATGGAGTTTGTGGCCGAACGTTTGCGCGGCGAAGTTGCACGCTTTGACATCACTGACAAGAGTGGAAAGGTTGTGGTCGCTAAAGACAAGCGCGTGACCGCACGGCATACCCGTGAGCTAGAGCAATCGGGTACCACGCACATCAGCGTTCCAGAAGACTTCCTGATCGGTCGCGTTGTCGCCAAGAACATCGTTGACGGTGATACGGGAGAAATCATTGCCAAAGCCAACGAAGAACTGACAGAGTTGTTGCTCAAGAAGTTGCGTTCTTCTGGTGTTCAAGATCTTCAGTGCATCTATACGAACGAGTTGGATCAAGGTCCGTATATGTCGCAAACGCTACGAGTCGACGAAACCACCGACGAATTCGCTGCACGCGTTGCTATCTACCGCATGATGCGTCCAGGCGAACCACCAACGGAAGACGCAGTGCAAGCATTGTTCCAGAGGCTGTTCTACAACCCTGACACCTATGATCTGTCAAGAGTCGGACGGATGAAATTCAACGCCAAAGTTGGCCGCGACGAATCTACAGGTCCGATGGTTATGACTAACGAGGACATCTTGTCGGTCGTTAAGATTTTGGTGGACCTGCGCAATGGTCGTGGCGAAGTTGATGACATTGACCACCTGGGTAACCGCCGTGTTCGATGCGTAGGTGAACTGGCTGAAAACCAGTACCGCACTGGCTTGGCACGTATCGAAAAGGCAGTGAAAGAGCGCCTAGGTCAGGCTGAGCAGGAACCGCTCATGCCGCATGACTTGATTAACAGCAAGCCCATTTCGGCAGCGCTCAAGGAGTTCTTTGGAGCGTCCCAGTTGTCACAGTTCATGGATCAGACCAACCCGCTGTCTGAAATCACGCACAAGCGCCGTGTTTCAGCCCTGGGTCCAGGCGGTTTGACCCGAGAGCGCGCTGGTTTTGAAGTGCGCGACGTGCACGTGACCCATTACGGCCGCGTATGCCCTATTGAAACGCCTGAAGGTCCGAACATCGGTCTGATCAATTCGTTGGCTCTATATGCCCGACTGAATGAATATGGTTTCATCGAAACCCCGTATCGCCGTGTTGTGGATGGCAAGGTTACCAATGACATTGACTATCTCTCTGCCATTGAAGAAGGTAAGTACGTCATCGCTCAGGCGAATGCACTTCTAGACAAAGATGGCCGTTTGACGGGTGAATTGGTGTCTGCACGAGAAGGTTCTGAACGCGAATCTATTCTTGTTAGCGCTGACCGCATCCAGTATATGGATGTGTCCCCTGCACAGATCGTTTCGGTGGCGGCGTCCCTGGTACCGTTCCTTGAGCACGACGATGCAAACCGTGCCTTGATGGGCGCCAACATGCAGCGTCAGGCTGTGCCTGTCCTGAGGCCCGAAGGCATTTGTGGGTACCGGTATCGAGCGTGTCTCTGCGGTTGACTCCGGTACCGTGGTCACAGCGAACCGTGGCGGGATCGTGGATTACGTTGATGCGACTCGTATCGTGGTACGGGTCAACGACGCCGAAGCGCTGGCTGGCGAAGTGGGTGTAGACATCTACAACTTGATTAAGTACCAGCGCTCCAACCAGAACACCAATATCCATCAAACCCCCATCGTCAAGAAGGGCGACAAACTGGCCAAGGGCGATGTGATTGCAGACGGTGCTTCCACCGATAAGGGCGAACTGGCGCTCGGTCAGAACATGCTCGTCGCTTTCATGCCCTGGAACGGCTACAACTTCGAAGATTCGATCTTGATCAGTGAGCGAGTCGTCTCTGAAGACCGTTATACCTCGATCCATATCGAAGAACTCGTCGTGATGGCTCGCGACACCAAACTCGGCGCCGAAGAAATCACGCGTGATATTCCGAATCTGGCAGAGCAACAACTCAATCGTCTGGATGAGTCCGGCATCATTTACGTGGGTGCGGAAGTTCAGCCTGGCGATACGTTGGTCGGAAAGGTCACGCCGAAGGGTGAAACCACCTTGACGCCAGAAGAAAACTACTTCGTGCCATCTTCGGTGAAAAAGCCAGCGACGAGAAGATACGTCTCTGCGTGTGGATCAAGGTTCTCAAGGCACCGTCATCGATGTGCAAGTCTTCACTCGTGAAGGCATTGTGCGTGACAAACGTGCTCAGCAGATCATTGACGACGAGCTTAAGCGCTACCGCCTGGACTTGAATGATCAGTTACGGATCGTGGAAGCCGATGCGTTTGACCGTATCGCTAAGTTGCTTGAAGGACGTTTAGCCAATGGGGCCCTCAAAGTTGGCTAAGGGCACCAAGATCGATAAGGCCTACTTGGCTTCGGTTGAGAAATTCCACTGGTTTGACATTCGGCCCGCAGAAGACGAAATCGCATCTCAGCTAAAAGCATCAAGAACTCACTCGAACAGACACGCCACAGCTTTGACCTGTCCTTCGAAGAGAAGCGCAAGAAGCTGACGCAGGGTGATGAATTGCCCGCTGGTGTACTCAAAATGGTCAAGGTGTACTCGGCCGTCAAGCGTCGGCTGCAACCTGGCGACAAGATGGCCGGCACGTCATGGTAACAAGGGTGTGGTGTCCAAGATAGTTCCGGTCGAAGACATGCCTTACATGGCAGACGGTACGCCGTGTGACATCGTGTTGAACCCGCTGGGTGTGCCTTCCCGGATGAACGTGGGCGGGTACTTGAAGTCCACCTGGGGTGGGCAGCGAAAGGCATTGGCCTGCGCATCGGTGACCTGCTCCAGCAGGAAGGTCGTGTAGCAGAGCTTCGGAAGTTCCTGGATGGCATGTACAACGGGTCTGGCCGCAAGGAAGACCTGTCATCATTGACCGACGATGAACTGCTTGCAATGGCAGAGAACTTGAAGTCTGGCGTGACCTTCGCGACGCCTGTTTTTGACGGTGCATCAGAGGACGAAATCCGTGCCATGTTGAAACTGGCTTATCCAGATGACATCGCGAAGGCCAAAGGCTTGACCGAGACTCGTGTACGATGGTCGTACTGGTGACGCCTTTGAACGGTCAACCACCGTTGGCTATATGCATGTGCTTGGTTGCACCACTTGGTGGACGACAAAATGCACGCGCGCTCCACAGGTCCCTATTCACTCGTTACACAGCAGCCTTTGGGCGGCAAAGCGCAGTTCGGTGGCCAGCGCTTTGGGGAAATGGAAGTTTGGGCGCTGGAAGCTTATGGCGCCTCCTACGTGCTGCAGGAAATGCTTACCGTTAAGTCAGACGACGTACAAGGTCGTACCAAGGTGTACGAATCGATTGTCAAGGGCGAACACGCTATCGAGGCAGGTATGCCCGAATCCTTCAATGTACTGGTCAAGGAAATCCGCTCCTTGGGTCTGGACATTGAATTGGAACGCGCTTAATTTAGAACCAGGCAAAGGATTTAAACAATGAAATCACTACTCGACCTGTTCAAGCAATTCACGCCAGATGAGCATTTCGATGCCATCAAGATTGGCATGGCGTCGCCAGAGAAGATCCGCTCGTGGTCTTTCGGTGAGGTGAAGAAGCCTGAGACGATCAACTACCGTACCTTCAAGCCCGAGCGTGACGGTCTGTTTTGTGCCAAGATTTTTGGCCCAATCAAGGACTACGAATGCTTGTGCGGCAAATCCAAGCGCCTGAAGCACCGCGGGGTCATCTGCGAAAAGTGCGGCGTTGAAGTTACGCAGACCAAAGTGCGGCGTGAACGCATGGGGCACATTGACCTGGCCGCGCCTTGCGCGACATCTGGTTCTGGAAGAGCTTGCCAAGCCGTTTGGGTTTGGTACTCGATATGACGCTGCGCGATATCGAGCGTGTTATGTACTTTGAAGCCTATGTCATCACCGACCCAGGCATGACGCCGCTCAAGAAATTCAGCATCATGTCCGAAGACGACTATGATGCCAAGTTCAAGGAATACGGTGACGAGTTCACCGCCAAGATGGGCGCGGAAGGCATCAAGGATTTGCTGGAAAGCATAGATATTGAGGCCTCCATAGAGCGACTGCGCGGCGACTTGACTGGCTCTGAAGTCAAGGTCAAGAAGAACTCCAAGCGTCTCAAAGTGCTTGAAGCCTTCAAGAAGTCTGGCATTAAGCCTGAGTGGATGGTGCTGGAAGTCTTGCCCGTGCTGCCACCCGATCTGCGTCCCCTGGTTCCCCTGGACGGTGGCCGCTTCGCGACCTCGGACCTGAACGACTTGTATCGCCGCGTTATCAACCGCAACAGCCGTCTGCGCCGTTTGCTGGAACTGAAGGCCCCCGAGATCATTGCGCGCAACGAAAAACGCATGTTGCAAGAAGCTGTGGACAGCTTGCTGGACAACGGCCGCCGTGGCAAGGCCATGACTGGCGCCAACAAGCGAGCGCTTAAGTCCCTGGCTGACATGATCAAGGGTAAGTCAGGACGCTTCCGTCAGAATTTGTTGGGTAAGCGTGTGGACTACTCCGGTCGTTCCGTGATTACCGTGGGCCCAACCCTCAAGCTGCACCAGTGCGGTTTGCCCAAGTTAATGGCATTGGAACTGTTCAAGCCCTTCATTTTTGCCCAGCTCGAAGCGCGCGGTATTGCCACCACCATCAAGGCGGACAAGAAAGAAGTCGAATCGGGCACGCCCGTGGTGTGGGACATCCTGGAAGAGGTCATCAAAGAACACCCCGTGATGCTGAACCGTGCACCTACGCTGCACCGTTTGGGTATCCAGGCGTTCGAGCCCATCCTGATTGAAGGCAAGGCCATTCAATTGCACCCACTCGTCTGTTCGGCCTTCAACGCCGACTTTGACGGTGACCAGATGGCTGTGCACATTCCATTGTCGGTAGAGGCTCAAATGGAAGCCCGCACTTTGATGCTGGCCTCCAACAATGTGCTGTTCCCCGCCAGCGGTGAGCCTTCCATTGTTCCTTCTCAGGACGTGGTGCTGGGTCTGTACTACACCCCCCGCGAACGCATCAATGGCAAGGGTGAAGGCTTGATCTTTTCCGACACTGATGAAGTTCAACGCGCACTTGATGCTGGTGAAGTGGAACTCACGGCCAAGATCAATGTCCGTTTGACAGAGTGGACCAAGGACAAGGAAACTGGAGAATTTCTTGCTTCCACCAAGCTCTGGGAGACCACCGCTGGTCGCGCATTGCTGTCCGAGATCCTGCCCAAGGCCTGCCTTTCTCCAACATCAACAAGGCGTTGAAGAAGAAAGAAATCTCCAAGCTGATCAATGTCCTCCTTCCGCAAGTGCGGCTTGAAAGAGACCGTTGTATTCGCCGACAAGTTGCTGCAAAACGGCTTCCGTCTGGCGACCAAGGCGGGTATCTCCATCGCCGTGGACGACATGTTGGTGCCGCCAGAAAAGGCCGGCATCATTGCCCGCGCTGAGGGCGAGGTCAAGGAATTGCCCAGCAGTACACCTCGGGTTTGGTGACTGCTGGTGAGCGCTATAACAAGGTGGTGGACATTTGGGGCAAGGCTGGCGACGAAGTCTCCAAGGTCATGATGGCTCAACTGGCGAAGCAGAAGATTATGGACCGCCATGGCAACATGGTGGACCAGGAATCCTTCAACTCCATCTACATGATGGCCGACTCTGGCGCCCGCGGTTCCGCCGCTCAGATTCGTCAGTTGGCTGGCATGCGGGGCCTGATGGCCAAGCCTGATGGCTCGATCATTGAAACGCCAATTACCGCGAACTTCCGCGAAGGCCTCAATGTGTTGGAGTACTTCATCTCCACTCACGGTGCTCGTAAGGGTCTCGCAGATACGGCTTTGAAGACAGCGAATTCCGGTTACCTGACACGTCGTTTGGTCGATGTGACACAGGACTTGGTGGTCACGGAGCACGACAGGGCACCACCAATGGTTCGCTGATGCGCGCCATTGTAGAGGGTGGTGAAGTAATCGAGTCCTTGCGTGACCGTATCTTGGGTCGCACAGCAGCCGAAGATATTCTGCACCCAGAAAATCGCTCCGTGCTTGTGCCAGCAACCGAAATGCTGGACGAAGACACCATCGAAATGCTTGAAGCAGCGGGTGTGGACGAGGTCAAAGTGCGTACGGCCTTGACTTGCGAAACCCGCTTTGGTCTGTGCGCGACTTGCTATGGCCGCGACCTTGGTCGTGGCGGCCTGGTGAACAACGGTGAAGCAGTCGGCGTGATTGCGGCGCAGTCCATCGGTGAACCGGGTACGCAGTTGACCATGCGTACCTTCCACATCGGCGGTGCCGCATCTCGTGCGGCGATCGCCTCCAGCGTGAAGCCAAGTCCAGCGGTGTGATCGGTTTTAACAGTACCATGCGTTACGTCAGCAACACCAAGGGTGAGTTGGTGGTGATTTCCCGCTCTGGGGGAAATCATCATTCACGACGAGCATGGACGCGAGCGCGAGCGTCACAAGGTGCCTTATGGCGCCACATTGACGGTCAAGGCCGATCAAACCATCAAAGGCTGGCGCAATTCTGGCCAACTGGGATCCCTTGACCCGACCCATCATCACCGAGTTTGCTGGCAAAGCCCACTTCGAAAACGTCGAAGAAGGCCTTACCGTTGCTAAGCAGGTGGACGAGGTGACTGGTCTATCCACCATGGTGGTGATTGACCCCAAGCGCCGTGGTGCAACCAAAGTGGTTCGTCCGCAGGTCAAGCTGATCGATGCCTCTGGCAATGAAGTCAAAATCCCAGGTACCGATCATTCGGTGACCATTGGCTTCAGGTTGGGTCGCTGATTCAAGTTCGCGACGGTATGGATGTTGGTCCTGGCGAAGTGCTGGCCCGTATCCCCATTGAAGGCCAGAAGACCCGGGACATTACCGGCGGTTTACCCCGTGTGGCTGAGCTCTTTGAAGCCCGTACACCAAAAGACAAGGGCATGCTGGCTGAAATGACCGGTACCATCTCGTTCGGCAAGGAAACCAAAGGCAAGGTTCGCCTACAGATCACCGACCCCGAGGGTAATGTCTGGGATGAACTCATCCCCAAGGAAAAGAACATCCTTGTGCACGAAGGACAGGTAGTCAATAAGGGCGAATCTGTGGTGGATGGCCCGGCTGATCCGCAGGACATTCTGCGCCTGCTGGGTATTGAAGAATTGGCGCGCTATATCGTGGACGAAGTCCAGGACGTTTACCGCTTGCAGGGCGTGAAGATCAACGACAAGCACATTGAAGTGATCGTTCGGCAGATGCTGCGTCGGGTTGTGGTGGAGAACTCCGGTGACTCCAATTACATCAACGGTGAGCAAGTCGAGCGCTCTGAGATCCTCAATACCAATGATGCTTTGCGGTCCGAAGGCAAGATGCCTGCGACCTTCAGCAATCTGTTGCTGGGTATCACCAAGGCATCCTTGTCGACCGATAGCTTCATCAGCGCTGCGTCCTTCCAGGAAACCACCCGTGTTTTGACAGAAGCCGCCATCATGGGCAAGCGTGACGAGCTGCGGGGGCTGAAAGAGAATGTCATTGTGGGTCGATTGATTCCTGCCGGTACTGGTATGGCATATCACAAGGCACGCAAGGCCAAGGATGAGATGGACGAGGCTGAGCGCCGTGCCATCGCCGAGGCTGAAGACATGGCTTTGGCCGAAGGGGCGTCAGAGTCCAGTTCGGATGCAACCGTCGCTGACGAGTCTGCTGACTGCTTCTTAGCCACGGGCAAGCACGCGTGCCAACGAATTCGCCGCCGCAGTCTGTCAAGCTTCCACCCTTGTGGCAGCAGTTGCAGGTCACGGCGGCGATTCTGTTGGCGGTCCGTCAGGGTCGTTCTGCGACAGTGGAGCTCTCTGTGGTAGACGCTCATCTGAGGGCCGGCGTGCAGTCTCTGGTGTTTCATGTGTTGCGGCACTTTGGGCAAGCCCAGGCGCTTCGACGGTTGCTGGTCAAAAAAGTGCCTCCCGCAGGGGTGGATGCCTTACTGTGCACCAGTCTCGCCCTGTTTTGTGGGGAAGACTTACCGTATGACGGCTTTGTGTTGGTTGATCAAAGTGTTGAAGCCGCGAAACGGGCGGTATTGACCAAACACCAAGCGGGCTTTGTCAACGGCTGCTTGCGTCGCTACTTGCGCGAAGCAGACGCATTGCAGAACCAGGCGAAACGCGATCTGAGTGCCAAGTGGAATCATCCGGCATGGTGGATTGCTCGACTCAAAGAGGAATACCCTGGGCACTGGCAGAAAATTTTGCAAGCCAACAACCGACACGCACCGTTTACCCTGCGAATAAACGCACTTAAAACCGACGTTAGGCAATACCAATCTGATTTATTTGCTTTAAATATTGAATCAAAAGTCTCCGGTGAGTTTGGTTTGATTCTTCAAAAGCCTCGACCTGTTCAAGCTCTCCCAGGTTTTGAAACAGGCTGTTTTTCAGTACAAGATGCAGCGGCACAACGCGCTGCTCCTTTGTTGCTAAGTGGTTTACAGCCAACCTCATTTTCTGGGCCGATGAGGGTATTGGATGCTTGTGCCGCGCCGGGCGGCAAGACCGCCCATTTGCTTGAATATGCCTGCGGTGTCATGACGCAGTCCGTCGAGGTGACCGCCATCGAGGTGGATGTCAGGCGCGCGGAGCGTATCCATGACACCTTGATTCGATTGGGCCTAGAGGCCAAAGTGGTTGGTGGCTGACGCCAGCGATGTTGCCACTTGGTGGGATCAACAGCCATTCGATGCGGTTTTGCTTGATGCGCCCTGTACTGCTTCCGGAATTGTTCGGCGTCATCCGGATGTACGCTGGTTGCGCAAGGAAAGCGACATCGAACAGTTAGCAGCCATTCAGAAGCGCTTATTGATAACTCTCTGGCCGCTGGTTCGTCTGGTGGACGCTTGCTCTATTGCACTTGCTCCGTGTTTCATGCCGAAGGACAGGACCAGATACAAACGTTTCTTTGCACACAACACAGATGCGCAATTGCTTGGCTCTCCTGGGCATTTAATTCCTTTTTGCATGTGATTTTAGTGCGACCGTCCCGGACAATGCAGGCGTAGATGAGGATGGTTTTCTTTTTCGCATTGCTGGAAAAACGACACGCGTAAGGCGTGGGCTATGTCATGGCCGCGCCAGGCGCTGATCCAGTTTTTTTATCTTTCCTTGCTTCCTTGTTCTACTGGTGCTTCCAGGCGCGCGCGCTGAATCCGAAGCCGCCGACGCCACGCCGTTTGTTCTTGAGCGCAATGATGACGGCGTTTTTTTGAGCACCACGGTGAGCTTTGAACTTCCTAGCGTGGTTGACGACGTGCTTCGCAAGGGAATACCGGTTCATTTTGTGGCTGAGGCAGATTTGCTTCGTGACCGCTGGTACTGGACAGACAAGAGAGTCGCCAGAACAACTCGGCACATGCGGCTGGCGTACCAAACCTTGGTTCGACGTTGGAAGCTACAAGTGGGTTCAACGCCTATTGGAAACAACGGTTTAGGCGTTACCTTGAGTCAGAATTTTGAATCGCTCGGTGATGCCTTGACTGCAATCCAGCGGTTTTCACGGTGGCGCATTGCCAGCGCCAGTGACATTGACCCAGATGCAAATACAACACAGACTTCAGCTTCCGGCTGGATGTCGCGCAGTTGCCGAGACCTTTTCAGATTGGTGTGGCTGGCCAAAACCGAGTGGAGTATTGCGTATCTCGCAACCAAAAGCTCTTAGGGATTTCGGCAAATCTGAGTCTGTCAAATCAGACCCCGCCAAGGCAGAACCTGCCAAGGTAGAAAGTACTGGAAGTGAATCTTGCTCGCGCCAGTAGCTCTGCGGTCGCCAAGCGTTGGGCGCTCGGCATTTCAGCGTCGGTCATGGTGGCTCTGGGCTTGGTGTTGTTGTTCCTGCTGACCCAGGCAACCAACAATCGGGAAATGTACGAGCGCAATTACAACCGCCTGTTCATTTTGAACATGGTTGTGGCCGCATTGCTGATATCGGCAATTGTCTGGATTGCCATCCGTCTGGGTTTGCGTTTGCGGGCGGGCAAGTTTGGCAGCCGACTGCTTGTGAAACTTGCCGCGATTTTTGCCCTGGTCGGGGTGGTGCCGGTGGCCTGATCTATGTGGTGTCTTACCAGTTTGTGTCGCTCCATTGAAACCTGGTTTGATGTCAAAGTCGAAGGAGCGCTGGAAGCTGGCCTCAGCTTGGGCCGCGCGACGCTGGATACCTTGAGCGAAGATTTGTCCGCCAAAGCTCGGGCAGGGGCCCTGCAACTCGCAGACGTACCTGACTCCACTTCAGCACTGACAGTGGAAAGGCTGCGTGAGCAATTGGTGTTGGGATGTGATCTTGTGGAACGCCAATGGACAACTGCTGGCCAGCGCTGGGCCAGTCAAGGTTTCAGCTCAATCCAGACCGCCCAACGCCACAGCAATTGCGTACCCTGCGTTCCCAAAGAGTGGTTGCTACGGTTGAAGGTTTTTGATGAACTGGCCGCAACGGGCACGTCCAATGCCCGCATAAGGGTTCAGGCCCTTGTCAATACCAACGGGTTCGGGCCGAGGGCTGAGCCCCGAATTCTGCAAATTACACAAGTCTTGCCCCCCACCTTGGTGGCCAATGCCGTCGCCGTACAGGAGGTGAACCGGGAATATCAGGAGCGTGCTCTGGCTCGCAATGGTTTGCGCCGCATGTACATTGGGCACGCTGACCCTAAGTTTGTTTCTGGCTGTTTTCGGCGCCGTTCTGCTGGCCGTTCTGCTTGGCAATCAACTTGCGCGCCCACTGCTCATGCTGGCTGAAGGGGTTAAACAGGTGTCAGAGGGCGACTTTCGGCCCAAAGCCGCACTGCAAGGTAACGATGAATTGGGCGGCTTAACCCGGGCATTCGCTGATATGACTCAGCAACTGGCTGACGCTCGTGCTGCCGTGGACAAAAGCATGGGTGAGGTGGACTCTGCTCGTGCCAATCTCCAGACGATTCTGGATAACCTGACCGCTGGCGTGATTGTGTTGGATGCGGACGGCCTCATCATCACATCCAACCCAGGTGCGACCCGAATCCTGCGGGCTCCGCTAGCCGCCTTTGAAGGCAAACCGCTGGCTGATGTGCCAGGTTTGCAGGCTTTCTTTGACGGAGTCTGGCGCAAATTTGAAAGTTTTTTGAGTGATAAGGCTGTGCACGGTCCAGACCACTGGCAGGAATCGTTTGAACTAGAACGCCGGAGCCATGGGGCATGGACTCTAACGCCATCGTACTGTTGCCCTGAGGCGGAACTTCCCGGTACTTCCCGCCTACTGGTGTTTGACGATATCTCAGAAATCGTCTCCGCCCAAAGAGCGCAGGCCTGGGGCGAGGTTGCACGCCGTCTAGCCCACGAGATCAAGAAATCCGCTCACCCCATTCAGCTTTCTGCAGAGCGCCTGGAAATGAAGCTGCTCAATAAGGTCACAGGGCCAGATCGGGCGATCCTGGTCAAGTCTGTCAAGACCATCGTTGACCAGGTCGATGCCATGAAGCGCCTAGTCAACGACTTCCGGGACTTTGCAAGGCTACCCAGTGCAGACCTCAAGCCACTGGATTTAAACGCACTCATCTCTGATGTACTACAGCTGTATGGCGACTCGGTCATACAAGCCAATCCGCCTGAGCAGGTGCCCATCGTGACTGATCTTGACCTGGACTGCCCAATGATTCAGGCCGATGCAGAGCAACTGAGGCAGGTACTGCACAACCTGCTTCAAAATGCCCAAGATGCGACGGAGGCCGTCATAGAGCCATCGGGCCAAACATCGCCCGGTGAGAGACCCAAGCATGCGGTGATACTCAGCACGAAGTGGAGAAAAACCAGCCAACGTGTTCGCCTGGTGGTGCGGGACTATGGCGTCGGGTTTCAGAAGCTATCCTTAAGAGGGCATTTGAACCCTATGTCACCACCAAGGCCAAAGGCACTGGTTTAGGCTTGGCGGTGGTCAAAAAATAGCGGATGACCATGGCGCACGCATCGACATCTCCAATGTCGTTGAAGACGGTGCGGTGAAAGGCGCGCAAGTGTCGTTATCATTCAACATCTCCAACATGGGTGCTGCGTAATGCGCACGCCCGGTTAGCGTCTTTGTAATTCGGAACAGTACTTCAACATGGCAAACATCCTGGTGGTTGATGATGAGCACGGCATACGTGATTTACTGTCTGAAATACTCAACGACGAGGGGCACAACGTTGAAATGGCCGAAAACGCGGCTCAGGCAAGGTCTGCTCGTCACCAAAGCCGACCAGATCTGGTCTTGCTGGACATCTGGATGCCCGACACCGATGGCGTCACCCTCTTGAAGGAATGGGCCAGTTCGGGGTTGCTGGACATGCCCGTCATTATGATGAGCGGTCATGCCACCATTGACACGGCAGTGGAGGCAACCAAGATTGGCGCCCAGTCCTTTCTGGAAAAACCAATTACCCTTCAAAAGCTCTTTAAAAGCTGTTTCGAACGCGCTTGTGGTTCCGGCGGCCCGCAAGCCCCACCCTGGCCAGCATTGCTCAACTGCCTGAGGGTCAACAAAACCGTGTCCAGTCTGGGCAACCAGTCGCTCACACCAACTCCGCTGCCACGGAAGGGCTCTTTGACACGGGCGAGTCTGCCGACCAAGGCTCCATTCACTTCAAAATTTGACCTCGACAAACCCCTGCGAAATGCGCGCGACGAGTTTGAAAAAAGCGTATTTTGAATTTCATCTTGCCCAGGAGGGCGGGTCAATGACCCGAGTTGCTGAAAAGACCGGCCTTGAGCGTACCCATCTCTACAGAAAACTAAAACAATTGGGCGTTGATTTGTCTCGCGGAAAACGCAGCACAATCTGATGTATAATAGAGAGCTTAGCGTGGCCCGGTAGCTCAGTCGGTAGAGCAGAGGATTGAAAATCCTTGTGTCGGTGGTTCGATTCCGCCCCAGGCCACCATCTAACATTTCAGCGACTTTCAAAGAAGTTCGCCAAAGACAAAAGCCCTAACCCATTCAAGACCTAGCGCTTTTCCATGTCAGCTAAGGAATATGTTCAAAACTCCGAGCAACCCCGGATGGTGTGAGTGGTCCGGCGCAGGAACAATAACGGCATGAAGCAACAAGACCTTGGCCTGAACTTGAGCACTCGCCGCACGCGCAAGGCGGAGTTCCTCGACGAGATGGAACTGGTCGTGCCCTGGCGCGAACTGGTGGCGCTGGTCACGCAGGTTGCGCCGCCCAAAGCCACAGGACGGCCACCATTTGCGCACGACACGATGTTGCGCCTGCATTTCCTTCAGCAGTGGTTTGGCCTGAGCGACCTGGCCATGGAAGAGGCCCTGTTTGACGTGCCCTTGTACCGCACGTTTGCGGGGCTGGGCAACGCAGAACGCCTGCCTGATCGGGTCAGCATTCTGCGCTTTAGGCACTTGCTTGAAGAGCACGAACTGGCCCTGCAAATTCTGGCAACGGTGAACGCCACACTGAGCGCCAAAGGCCTGATGCTCAAGAGCGGGACGGCCATTGACGCCACGCTGATCGCGGCGCCCACCTCGACCAAGAACAGCACCGGCACGCGCGACCCGCAAATGCACCAGACCAAAAAAGGAAACCAGTGGTACCACGGGATGAAGAGTCACATCGGCATTGATGCCGACAGTGGCCTGGTGCACAGCGTGGTGGGGACGGCGGCCAGCGTGAACGACGTGACCCAGGCGCATAGGCTTGTGCATGGCGAGGAAACCGATGTGTTTGCCGACGCCGGCTACCAAGGCGTGGAAAAGCGAGAAGAAACCCAAGACATCGAAGTCAGGTGGCATGTGGCCATGCGCCCGGGCAAACGCAAAGCGCTGGACAGGAGCAACCCGATGGGGGATCTGCTGGACAAACTTGAGCGCGTCAAGGCCAGCATTCGCGCCAAGGTGGAGCATCCGTTTCGCGTGATCAAGCGGCAATTTGGGTACACCAAGGTGCGCTACCGGGGCTTGGCCAAAAACACTGCGCAGCTCACGACATTGTTTGCTCTGAGCAACTTGTGGATGAGCAGGAAACGAGTTTTGCAAGGATCCATGGCGTGAGTACGCCTGCACTCCAGAAAACGGCGGCTTTTGTGCCGATTGCCGCTCGAAATGGGGCTGCGCAGTCAAGCCGGAGTGCTTCAAAGCGAATGAACTCTTCATGCCGCGATGATCATTTCGCCGAGATCGTTTTGAAATGAGTTTTGGACACCATCCCTAAGGTGCAATCACCTCAATCGGGAGTTTGGCTGCTATGGGAACTGGGCCAGGGCACGCATCACTCCTACCCCGGGCGTTCCGGCGGGAGCGATTCAGTTGGCACACAGGTACTGCATCACCAACTCGCCCATGGAGCCAGGCGGGTCCTGCTCAAACTTGAAGGCCAAATCCACGCTGCCGACCACTTCACCCTGGGTGATCTTGTCCTTGTAATACACCTGTCGTTTGGTGGCGGATGTGTGATTGGCGCAGTCGTAATACTCCAGCGATTGAACCGACTGAAAGGTATCACTGCCAGACATAGGCTGGGGCTTGTGGTATGACAGGACGGACCATGACTTGAGCAGCTTGCCATCTCTGCCGGTCTTGCTTTTGTCGATGAATATTTTCAAGTTGCTGTTGGCGGCAATTTCGCGGTAGCGACCGGTTACGTTGAGTTGCTCCAGCACAGACGGATCAGCGCTAACCAGTTTGCACCCGCGTGAGCGGGCCTCTTCCTCGCTGTCGGTATACGTGTTGCCACATCTGTAAAGCAAGCTTGCTCGGTTCGGCAAGTTTGATCAACGGTTCTGCGGGGGCGGTGCCTATAATTAAACCCAGTCCTAGCCCAGCAAGTTGCGGCGCCCAAATGGCGGATGCTGCCCATGTGATGAGCGACACGCAAAGGCGGGATGTGACCAGGTCGTTAGCCATGGTGGCACTGTATCCGCCCTGGAAAATCCAGGTTGGGGCAAGGTCAATCTGCGGTGTTGCCCTCTGCTGAGAGTACTCTGAACGATTGCCTTATTCCACGCCGACGTGTCCGCTTGCTCCCATGAAGCAGACATTGCCGTCGCCTGTGCAGCCCAGACCAGGGTTGTTATGCACAGACGCGGATTTTGGGCATCCACCCAATGAGGGTATGCCCCAACGGTATGGGCTACAAAGGGTCCCTCACGGGATACCCGCGCGCCAGCACCCCAAACATGACCGCACCAAAGACCAACGACCCTGTCGCAATCGCCAGCGCCAGATCAAACCCTGCCGCTGGCGATGTGGCGCTTGCCAGCAGGCAGGCTGCCATCGGCGGCCCCAGGATCTGGCCCAGGCCGTAGAGGGCAGTCAGCAGGCCAATCGTGGAAGCGATGTGATGGGGGCGGATGCGCCGTGCCTCCTGCATCGCAAAGTAAGTGATGGCGGTGAAAGGCAGGCCCACCAGCAGACTGCCCAGAGCAAAGCCCGCCAGATTGGGCATGACCAGGCTCAAGGCCACACCTGCGGCCTGGATCAGGTAGCAGCCCAGCAGCGCCAGGCGCAGATCGCGTACTTGCTGCATGCGGGACGCCACCAGGGCGCCTACGATGACGCCGCAACCTAGGGATGGGCCAGAACAGGTCCAGCCAGGCCGAACCCGGCAGAGCCTGGCGCGCGATCACGGGCAGGAAGGTGGCGGTGATGATGTAACCAAAACCAGCGATGCCATAGGCCAGGGCCAACAATGCCACTTCCAGCGCTGAATGGTCCGGCGCTGCATTTGCGGTTGCGGTAGGGGATGCGGGTTTTGCCTGGAGGGTGTTGAGTGTGTTGAAAACCGGCCAGATCACCCCAATCAACGCCAGGGCCAACAGCCCGAAAGTCAGCCAGCCACTGCTGGCGTGCCAGTCGGCAACCACCATGCCACTGGCGGCCAGACCCGTCAGCACAATGCCTGCGCCGGGTCCGGTATAGATCAGCGCGCCCAGGCTGGTGTGGCCGCGCAAGGCCGCTTGCGATAAGCACCAGCCAGAGGTGTAGACAAACACCAAGGCGCTGGAGACTCCGGCGGCAAAGCGCAACAGCGGCCAAACGGCTGGCCATGGCAGGGCCATGCAAAGAGTCAGCACCAGGGTGCTGACCAGACCAACGCGAACCATCACAGTAGGGTACGGCACCGGCTTGAACATGCAAAGCAGTGCACCTGCCAAATAGCCGATGTAGTTGGCGCTCGCCAGCCAACTTGCCCCGGCCAGGGTGGTCGAGCCGTCATGCAGCATCATTGGCAGCAGCGGAGTGAACGCAAAGCGCCCAATGCCCATGGCGGTGGCCAAGGCCAGCATGCCCGCCAGGACGATGCGGCGGTGGTCTGCTGGATGGGTTGCCGGGTCAAGCATGCAGGGCTTTGACGGCACGGGCACGAGCGGCATGAATCGCTTCGGCGATTTTTATACCTATTTTAGGGCTGCTTTCGCAGGTCTGCTGGACTTCTTCTGCTATCAAATCTGTGGCAACGTCTTGCGCAGCGCGCAGCGCTGCCTTCAGTTGCTGCCGCTGAGGGTATGGCGCATCTTCCAGCCCCAGCCGTCCGCGGATATCGCATTCGCAGGCCTGCAAGATGTCGGTAAAGCGCTCTGGCTTGCGGAACGCATCGCAGCGCTCCAGCAATCGCACCGTGGCTGCGGGACTGATACCTTCACAGCGGTGGATGTTGCCATGCTCACGCGCGACCACCTCAGCCAACTCACGACAATCGGTGGGCACGCGCAGCCGCTGCGATAGCGGTTTGATCAGGTGCAGGCTACGTTCTTCGTGGCCAATGTGGCGGGGCAGCACGTCTGCTGGAGTGGTGGCTTTACCTAGGTCATGAGTCAGGCATGCAAAGCGCACAGGCAAGCTAGCATTCAGGCGGGCGCTCATGTCCAGCACCATCATCACGTGAACGCCGGTGTCAATCTCCGGGTGGTAGTCGGCGCGCTGGGGCACACCCCACAGGCGGTCTACCTCCGGCAGCAAGCGTTTGAGTGCGCCGCAGTCGCGCAGCACCTCGAACATGCGCGAAGGTTGGGTTTCCATCAGCCCGCGGGCCAGTTCTTGCCAGATGCGTTCTGGCACCAGGGCATCCACTTCGCCTGCCGCCACCATTTCGTGCATGAGTTCCCGTGTTTCTGGGGCGACAGTGAAGTCCGTAAAGCGGGCGGCAAATCGGGCCACGCGCAGGATGCGCACCGGGTCTTCACGAAAGGCTTCGGTCACATGACGCAGCACCTTCTGCCGTAGGTCGCGCTGGCCGTTGTAGGGGTCGATCAGGTCATTTCGGTAATCTATATCTGTGTTCTTTGCTATTGAATTAATAGTTAAATCGCGACGAGACAGGTCTTCTTCGAGGGTCACCGTTGGTTCGGCGTGCACCACGAATCCTTTGTATCCAGGGGCGGTCTTGCGCTCCGTGCGGGCCAGCGCGTATTCCTCTTTGGTCTTGGGGTGCAAAAGACCGGGAAGTCTTTGCCAACGGGTAAGAAACCAATGGCCGCCATCTGTTCGGGGGTGGCGCCTACTACCACCCAGTCACGGTCCTTCACGGGCAAGCCCAACAGGCCGTCGCGTACGGCGCCACCCACCATGTATATCTGCATGGGGATGAAGTTTAGACGTTCACCTTAAAGCCCAAGTTGGCGTCGCAGCCCGCCACGCCACCACGCAGGCCCCAGTTCTCTAGCGGGTGCTCTCTGAGAATCGTCAGCACATGGTCACTTGGAATGCCCAGTGGCTCCAGTTTGTCAACGATGGCACGGTACAGCGCGCGCTTGGCATCCACAGATCGGCCCGCAAACGCGTCAATGCTGATGAGGGTGAACAACTTCGGGTGGGCACGGTCGGGCGGTGCTTGAAGGCGGTGCGGTGCATGCACCAACAGGCGAACCTCGCGGTCGCCCACAGGGATTTTGAATGCCTCGACCAGCGCCGTATGCACGGCATTCATGATGGCGACTTCGGCCTCGGGTTCACGTTCTTGGCAGGTTTCGATTAGGACGGTGGGCATGGCGCTGGCTCTCAGGTATCTGGGTTCAGTCGATAGGGCTCTTCAAAGTCCAGAAAATCTTTCTCGGCCAGTGCGCCATCCCTCCATGCGGCCACGCCAGGCAGGGCCTTGACGCGCTCCACATAGGCGGCCACGGCTGGCGACACGGCCAAGCCGTAGCCGCTGATGCGCATGCACACGGGCGCGTAATAGGCGTCGGCCACAGTGAACTGGCCGAAGAGCATGGGGCCGCCATGCGCGGCGAGCAACTCGCTCCACATTTCGTCAATGCGGGCCAGGTCTTTGCGCACATCGGCGCGGTCGCGCTGGATGATTTTTCCGATGTGCTTCAAGTCAGCCTCGATGTTCATCATGCAGGCGCCGCGCAGTGCCTGAAAGCCTGAATGCATTTCGGCGCAGATGCTGCGTGCCCGGGCACGCGCCGCGATGTCGTGCGGCCAGAGTTGACGCTCGGGCACGCGCTCGGCCACGTATTCGGCGATGGCCAGTGTGTCCCAGACGACCAGGTCGCCGTCCACCAGAACGGGCACTTTGCCTGCCGGGCTGAGTTGCCCTAAGCGGTGCTTGAAGTTGCTGTCAGGGGTGAAGGCGTCAAAGCGCACCATGACCTCTTCAAAGGGGATGCCCGCTTGCTTGAGTAGCACCCAGGGGCGCATGGACCAGGACGAATAGTTTTTGTTGCCGATGTAGAGCTTGAGCATGGCGGGGGTTCTCCGTGGAATATGCCTCCATGCTAGCCGCATCGTGCGCGGTGATTGATGCGAAAAATCAGCGAAATTGATGCGGTGGAATCAGCAGGAATGCCTGCGGGAAGGCCCCTGATAATCAGTCCCCATGAAAAACATCGTGATCCTGATCTCGGGCAGCGGCTCCAACATGGCGGCTATCGTGCGCACAGCTGAGCGCGAGGGCTGGGCCAAAAGTCTCAACGCTCGGGTGGCGGCCGTAGTCAGCAACAAGGCCGACGCCAAAGGCCTGGTGTTTGCCAAAGACCAAGGTATCGCCACGGCGGTGCTGGACCACAAGGGCTATGCGTCGCGCGAGGCATTTGATGCAGAACTGGTCAAGCTGATCGACGGCTACCAACCTGCGCTCGTGGTGCTGGCGGGCTTTATGCGCATCCTGACGCCCGGGTTTGTGAACCACTACACGGGGCGGTTGCTCAACATCCACCCTTCGCTGCTACCCGCTTTCCCGGGGTTGCACACGCACCAGCGGGCGATTGAGGCCGGTTGCAAGTTCGCAGGCGCCACGGTGCATCAGGTGACGGCGGAGCTGGATCACGGCCCCATCCTGGCGCAAGCCGTGCTGCCCGTGCTGCCTGATGACAATGCTGACACCCTGGCTGCCCGCGTGCTGACGCAAGAGCATGTGATCTATCCTAAGGCCGTGGCTGAGGTGCTGGGTTCGATGCGCTGAAAGCGCTTGCGACATACCCCATCTATCTGGACTGCTTCTAAAAACATAGCGGCAGGGCGCACCCAAAGCCCATGGGCACCATACAGCGCGCGGTAAACCGCCATGGGTTCCAGGGTTTCGCTGTGGCGGGCGGTGCCCAGCACCTCGTAGCGCATGCCTTTGTAATGCTCATACAGGCCAGGGGCCACGGTTTGCTCAGGCGGGATCGGGGGCAAAGGCGCATTCATGTGGGACGGGTGTTGACAAGCAGGGGACAATACAGAGCTATGCATCCTAAAGCCCTTCTCGACGCCTGCGCTGAACTCGTTGGCCTTGTCCTTAAATTTGACCATCCGGCTGACGCCGTGGTTGCTCGCTATTGCCGCGAAAACCGCTCTTTTGGCCCGCGCGAGCGCTCTACCCTGGCTGACACCGTGTATGCAGTGCTGCGCAAAAAGCTGCTCTTTGACCACTTTGCGCCGTCAGGCTCCGGCCCCAAGGAGCGCCGCATGGCGATTCTGGGTTTTGCCCACGGCGTGGGCTCGCGTGACTTCCTCAAGGGCGCGCTTTCTGACCAAGAGAAAAACTGGCTTAATGCCTGCGATGGCATCCAGGTCAAAGACCTGATGGAGCGCCACCGCCACAACCTGCCGGAGTGGCTGGCGAAAGAGCTCAAGAGCCAGTTGGGCGACGAGTTCTGGCCCCTGGTGGAAAGCCTGGAGGGCCTGGCGCCGCTGGATTTGCGGGTCAACGCCATGACGGCCAAGCGCTCTGAGGTAGAAAAGGAAATGACCAAGGCCGGGATCAAGACCACGCCTTGCCTGTATTCGCCCTGGGGCTTGCGGGTAGAAGGTAAGCCCAATTTGGGCAAGCTGGATGTGTTCACCCGGGGGGCGGTCGAGGTGCAGGACGAAGGCTCGCAACTCCTTGCCCTGTTGCTCGACGCCAAGCGCAGCGAGATGGTGGTGGATTTTTGTGCCGGGGCAGGCGGCAAGACCCTGGCCATTGGTGCGAGCATGCGCAACACCGGGCGCTTGTACGCATTTGACAACTCGGCCCATCGGCTGGACGCGCTCAAGCCACGCCTGGCACGCAGTGGTTTGTCCAATGTGCACCCGGCAGCCATTGCGCATGAGCGTGATGACCGTGTCAAGCGCCTGGCCGGCAAGATCGACCGTGTGCTGGTGGACGCGCCTTGCTCGGGCTTGGGCACGCTGCGGCGCAACCCGGATTTGAAGTGGCGCCAGGATGCCAAATCGGTTGATGAGGTCGCGCAAAAGCAGGCGGCGATTCTGGCGAGTGCGGCGCGTCTGTTGAGGCCGGGCGGGCGCCTGGTCTATGCCACCTGCAGCCTGTTGCCGCAAGAAAACGAAGCCATTGCGGACGCGTTCAGCGCAGCGCACACGGACTTCAAGCCGCTCCCCGTGGCCGAACTGCTGGAAGGCCTGAAAGTCGATGCCCACGCCGGCACCAGGCAAAGCCTGGTCAGTGGCGCTTATTTGCGGCTGTGGCCACACCGGCACCAGACCGATGGATTTTTTGCTGCTGTTTGGCAAAAAGCCTGAGCAGGCATCTCTGCCACTTGTGCGGGTAAGCCCTTGACGGGGGGAAACCGGGCAAAATGCTTGGTTACGTCGAAAGACTTTGAGCTTAGGACTCTGTGATGACTGTTGATTCTTGGGTGAGCTGGCTGGCCACTGGCCTGCTGAATTTGTCGGTGTGGCAACTGGTGCTTTACACCCTGATCATGACCCACTTCACCATTTGCGGCGTCACTATCTTCCTGCACCGGGCGCAGGCACACCGTGCATTGGACCTGGGGCCGATTCCCTACCACTTCTTGCGGTTTTGGCTTTGGCTGACAACGGGCATGGTCACCAAGGAATTTGTGGCCGTGCACCGCAAACACCACGCCAAATGCGAAACCGTAGACGACCCACACAGCCCGCAAACCCGTGGGTTGGATGCCTTGCTGTTGCGGGGATACGAGTTGTACCGGGCAGAGGTGGCAAATACCGAAACCTTGGCCAAATATGGCTCGGGGACGCCTAACGACTGGTTGGAGCGCCATGTGTACACAGGTCAGTCCACACTGGGTGTGGCGCTCATGCTGGCCATCAATGTGGTGCTGTTTGGCGGCCTGGGCCTGACCATTTGGGCTGTGCAGATGCTGTGGATTCCGATTCTGGCCACAGGCGTGATCAATGGCATCGGGCACTACTGGGGCTACCGCAATTTTGAGTCGCCTGACGCCAGCACGAATGTGATGCCTTGGGGCATTCTGATTGGGGGTGAGGAGTTGCACAACAACCACCATACCTATCCCACATCAGCCCGGTTCTCGGTCAAACCGTATGAATTTGACATTGGCTGGTTTTACATCAGCATGATGGAAAAGATCGGTTGGGCCAAAGCCAAAAAGACGGTACCACGTTTGACGCTGGGCGACATCAAACCGGTGGCCGACGAAAAAACGCTGGAGGCTTTAATCGCCAACCGCTATGAGGTCATGGCAGGCTATGCCAAAGAGATGCGCGCCGCCTGCAAACTGGAAATTGAGCAGCTAAAAGCTCGGGGCGAAGATCTTGCCGTCTTGAAGGCTGCCAAACGCTGGTTGCCACGGGATGCTGACCGTGTGCCTGCTAAGGCAGTTGCCCTGCTCGCCAAAGCCCGGTCTGAACACCCCACGCTCGACAAAATGGTGGTGATGCGTGAGGAATTGCGCCAAATGTGGCTCAACACCAACCATTCACGTGAACAACTCGCCGAAGATTTACAGGCGTGGTGCCGCCGCGCAGAAGAGAGCGGTGTTGCAGCGCTTGAAAGTTTCTCCCTCAGGCTGCGTGCTGCACGGGTGTGATCAGCACTTTGCCCTGTCCTGCCAAGCAGGGGGGCACCGTAAACAAGAAAGCCGCTGAATTTCAGCGGCTTTCTTGATGGAATCAAACCAAGTAAGTTCAGCAAATTACTTCAGCTTGATTTCCTTGTATTCCACGTGCTTGCGTGCCTTGGGGTCAAACTTCATCATGAGAAGTTTTTCCGGCGTGGTTTTCTTGTTCTTGCTGGTGGTGTAAAAGTGACCGGTACCCGCAGTGGATTCCAGTTTGATTTTTTCGCGTCCGCCTTTGCTTGCCATGGTATTTCGCTCCTAAGAATTAAGCTTGACCACGTGCGCGCAGGTCAGCGAGCACGGCATCGATGCCGTTTTTGTCAATCAAGCGCAAAGCGGCGCTGGAGACGCGCAAACGCACCCAACGGTTTTCGCTTTCCACGAAGAAACGGCGGTACTGCAGGTTAGGCAGGAAACGGCGTTTGGTTTTATTGTTGGCGTGGGAGACATTGTTCCCGACCATGGGACCTTTGCCCGTTACATCACATACACGTGCCATTGTGGCAACTCCTAAACAGTGAGAGTCAACACGCGGCATTCAACGACGCCGCGACCCATCACTTGACCTCGCCAGATTCGAAACTCTCTTGGTGGCGGTGACCCGAGTTGCCGCCATTACGCAGCAAAGCCTGCAATTATAGCAAGTTGAGTTCAGTTCTCCAAGAACCGTTGAGCGTCCAGGGCCGCCATACAGCCGGTACCTGCACTGGTGATTGCCTGGCGGTACACGTGGTCTTGCACATCACCAGCGGCAAATATGCCGGGTACGCTGGTTTGCGTGGCAAAGCCTTTGAGTCCGCCCTGGGTCACGATGTAGCCGTTTTCCATGGTCAGTTGCCCCTGGAATATTTCAGTATTGGGGGCATGTCCAATCGCAATGAAGCAGCCTTGCAGCTTCAGGTCTTCGGTGCTGCCGTCCAGCTTGTTCTTTAGCCTGATGCCGGTCACTCCACTGGCATCCCCCAATACTTCGTCCAGCGTGGCATTGAGCTTGAGTACGATCTTGCCAGTTCTAACTTTATCCATCAACTTGTCGATCATGATGGCTTCGGCAGTGAATTTCTCGCGGCGGTGCACCAGGGTGACCTTGCTGGCGATGTTGGACAGGTAAAGGGCTTCTTCCACTGCCGTGTTACCACCGCCGATCACGCAGACTTCCTGATCACGGTAAAAGAAACCGTCACAAGTTGCGCATCCACTCACGCCTCGACCCATGAAGGCTTGCTCGGATGGCAAGCCCAGGTACTTGGCAGAAGCGCCAGTGGCGATGACAAGGGCGTCGCAGGTGTAGGTTCCGCTGTCGCCCTTCAGTGTGAATGGGCGCTTGGAAAAATCGACTGCATTGATGTGATCAAACACAATCTCGGTATTGAAGCGCTGTGCGTGTTCCAGAAAGCGTTGCATCAATTCTGGACCTTGAACGCCATGGACGTCGGCAGGCCAGTTGTCGACCTCGGTCGTCGTCATCAACTGACCGCCTTGCGCGATACCCGTGATCAGTAATGGTTTGAGGTTGGCGCGGGCTGCATAGACTGCGGCGGTATAGCCGGCAGGGCCAGAACCGAGAATAAGGACTTGGGCGTGTTTGTCTGTGCTCATGGGTAAGTACCAAGTAATCAGCACCTATATAAGGTGAACATGGATGACTTGCAACTGCAAGTCTGTGAATAATTGCACGATCATATTTACAGTCATTGATGTAAAAGACAGAATGCGCGCAAACATGAAAAACAGGTTGGAATCAACAATTGGCGTGTTTTTCTGCCTATGCATGTCCCTGCAGCTATCCACCAATTTTGAGTATTGTATGAACTTGGCGCCCTGATTAGGGTGGGAGAAATAGAAGTGACCATGGTTTCCAACTTGGATTTAATCCGGCGAGTCCCCTTGTTTTCGCAGTTGACCGACGATCAGGCTGAAATCATGGCCAATGCCGTGGTCAAGCGCAGGTACAAGCGTGGTGAGTTTCTGGTGGAGCAGGGACGTCGATCAAATTCCTTGTTTATTTTGCTTTCGGGGCGCGCCAGGGTCATCACCAGTCATACGCGGGGCCGCGAGGTGATTTTGGCCACGATGGGCCAAGGCGATTACATCGGCGAAATGAGCCTGATCGACAACGAGCCTCACTCCGCCACAGTGCGTGCCGAGGTCCAGACCGATGTGCTGATTCTGGGCAGCGCTGAGTTTGCGCGCTTCATGCCAGAGCCCACGTCCATGGCGTTCATCGTGATGCGGGGTCTGACGCAGCGCTTGCGCCGTGCAGATCGCAATATCGAATCCCTTGCACTGATGGATGTGTATGGCCGCGTTGCCCGGGTCCTGCTGGAAGCTGCTACACCCGACTTGCAGGGGCAGTTGCTGATCCGAGAAAAAATTTCCCGCCAAGACATTGCCAAGATGGTTGGTGCTTCGAGGAAATGGTCAGTCGGGTCATGAAAGATCTGGAGGAGCGTGGTTTCATTGAAACGCTGGACGGTGGCGCAATTCATATTCAGGATCGCCTGGCGTCAACCCACTGATTCCGTCGCTGATTCCGTATTTGGCGGGAAAGGTCGCAGGGCCTGCGTTGTTTTTAGGTAAGCTCTCTCTTTGGGCGTGTTTGCCGCGCAGCCTTGCCAAGAGCTTTCGGAGCCTATGACCTATTCCCTCAATACCTTGAATATGCCCGCTGACGAATCAGAGGCGCCGTCCTCAGGTTTTGGTCGGTTTTTGCGTGAGGCTGGCCTGATTGTGGGTGCACTGTTGCTGGTTTTCTGGTTCCTGTCGCTGTGGAGTTACGCTGGCCAGGACGCCGCTTGGACAAGTTCTGGTCTCGGTCTACCCCCCCGCAACTGGGGTGGACGCATGGGCGCCTTGCTGTCAGACATCTGTTACTTTACCTTTGGCTTTTCTGCATGGTGGGTATTTGCCGTGGGACTGCGTGCCTGGCTCATGGGCCTTGCTAACTGGATGCGCGATGGCCTTGCTGAAACCGTTGCGGCACCAGAACAGCGGACGACGCGTTCATCACGACTGGTGTCGTTGGTGGGACTGGCATTGTTGCTGATGTCCAGCTGTTCGCTGGAATGGAGCCGCCTCTATCGATTTGAATCATTGCTGCCGGGGCATTCGGGCGGTTTGATTGGCTATTTTCTGGGGCCTCTTGGCATGAAGTGGCTCGGGTTTACGGGGTCGGGCCTGTTCTGGATTGCCCTTGGCGTCCTGGGGGCGGCACTGGTTTTCCGGTTCTCGTGGAGTCATCTGGCCGAAAAGCTGGGGAGTTGGATTGATAGTCTGGTCAGTGTGCAGCGTGCAGGCCGTGAGCGTGCCCGGGACGCAGAGATGGGCCGCAAGGCGGCTCAAGCACGGGACGACGAATTCCACCATGATTTTCAAAGTTTTGACGCTGGTGTGACCGTGGCAACACCATCGGCAGAAAGCGCAACAGTGCCCTTGCGTACGCAGCCCATTTCCGCTGCCAAACTCGCGCCTGCGCGCGAGCAGGTCGAGCCGCAGTTGCTGGGCACTTTGCACGAGCCCGAAGAGTTGGTACCGCTCAAAGCTGGGCAGCGAAAAACGCCGCACACCCCCGTCATCATCGAGCCGACCATGGTAGAGGTTCCGCAAAGTGAGCGCGTGATCAAGGAAAAACAGAAACCCCTCTTCAGCGAGATGCCTGATAGCCCCTTGCCTCAGGTGGATTTGCTGGACGAGGCACAGGCGCAAAAGGAAACCGTGTCGCCCGAAACGCTGGAGATGACCAGCCGCCTGATCGAGAAAAAACTCAAGGACTTTGGTGTTCAGGTTACTGTGGTGCTTGCTTCGCCTGGCCCTGTGCTTACTCGCTACGAAATTGAACCTGCAACAGGCGTCAAGGGCTCGCAGATTGTGGGTCTGGCCAAGGATCTGGCGCGTTCGTTGAGTTTGGTTTCCATTCGAGTGGTGGAAACCATTCCTGGCAAGAACTACATGGCGCTGGAGTTGCCCAATGCCCGGCGCCAAACCATTAAGCTCAGTGAGATTTTGGGTTCCAAGGTCTACCACGAGGCCAAGTCCCTGCTGACCATGGGGCTGGGCAAAGACATCATTGGCAACCCTGTGGTCGCAGATTTGGCCAAGATGCCACACTGCCTTGTTGCGGGTACCACGGGCTCTGGAAAGTCGGTGGGAATCAACGCCATGATCCTGAGCCTGCTGTACAAGGCCGAAGCACGCGATGTGCGCCTGCTGATGATCGATCCCAAGATGCTCGAAATGTCGATCTACGAAGGCATTCCGCACCTTCTGGCGCCCGTGGTCACCGACATGAAGCAGGCCGCCAACGGCCTGAACTGGTGTGTCGCCGAGATGGAAAAGCGCTACAAGCTGCTGTCCAAAATGGGGGTACGCAACCTCGCAGGCTTCAACAACAAGATCGATGAAGCCACTGCCAAAGGCGAGTTCATATACAACCCCTTCAGCCTCACCCCCGAAGACCCAGAGCCCCTGAAGCGCCTGCCACACATCGTGGTGGTCATTGACGAGCTGGCCGACCTGATGATGGTGGTCGGCAAAAAGATCGAAGAGTTGATTGCACGCCTTGCGCAAAAGGCGCGGGCTGCAGGTATCCACTTGATCCTGGCGACACAGCGCCCCAGCGTGGATGTCATTACCGGTCTGATCAAAGCCAACATCCCGACCCGCATCGCATTCCAGGTTAGCAGCAAGATCGACAGCCGCACCATTCTTGACCAGATGGGCGCCGAGGCCTTGCTGGGCATGGGCGACATGCTTTACATGCCCAGTGGTACAGGGCTGCCAATCCGCGTGCATGGTGCGTTTGTCAGCGACGAAGAAGTTCACCGCGTAGTGAACTATCTCAAGTCTCAAGGTCAGCCGGATTACATTGAAGGCGTTCTCGAAGGCGGCACCGCAGAGGGTGAAGATGGTCTGAGCCTAGACGGCGACGTCGGCGGCGAGAAAGACCCCATGTACGACCAAGCCGTGGAAGTGGTGCTTAAAAACCGCAAAGCCAGCATCTCGCTGGTTCAGCGCCACCTCAAGATTGGCTACAACCGGGCTGCTCGACTGGTCGAGGACATGGAAAAGGCCGGGCTGGTCAGCTCCATGAGCGGTAGCGGCCAGCGCGAGATACTGGTTCCTTCAAGGGCAGAATAGGCGCATCCTTCCCGGCAATAAATTTATCAACGGAGACAAACCATGATCACACTGTGCGGCTTTGCTGTTTCAAATTACTTCAACAAGGTGAAAATTGCCTTGCTGGAAAAAAACATCCCTTTCACTGAAGAGACGGTGATGACCAAGAGCAAAGACGAAGCAGTATTGTCTGCTTCGCCTCTGGCCAAGATACCGTTTATCCGCACAGAGCAAGGCACGCTCTGCGAAAGCGCAGTCATCATGGACTACCTGGAAGCTGCCTACCCTGCACCAGCGTTGATGCCTGCGGAGCCATTCGACGCGGCCAAGCTGCGTGAAATCAGCACCTTCATTGAACTGCATTTGGAACTTGTGGCGCGAGAGCTTTATGCCGAAGCGTTCTTTGGCGGCAAGGTGTCAGACGACACGAAAACCACCGTCCGCCGGCAGCTTGAGAAGAACATTGCAGGTTTTAAACGCTTGGCCAAGTTTGCACCCTATGTGGGAGGGGACACCTTTACGGCGGCAGATTGCTCTGCCTATGTCAATCTGCCGCTGGTTGGCAGCGCGAGCAAGATCATCTATGGCGAAGACCTGCTGGTTGAGGCGGGCGTGGACTACAAAGCCTACATGAAACTGGTAGGCGAACGTCCGACTGTGCAAAAGGTCAATGCAGACCGCAAGGCGGCCTTGGCCAAGGCCTGACGTTGCAAACATTGGGCGGCTGATTTAGATTGTCAGCCTGTTTCTTCAAGCCTTTTCAAGATCGCCATGGTCACTTCTGCATCTATCGCCCTGTTTTTCACGGTCGTACTTTTAGCAACGACAGCCTACTTCCTGCTCGGATCGATCCCCTTGTTGATCCTCAAGCACGAGGATCCGGTTGACGCCAGCTTCATCCGCAGTTTTTTCAATCTCTACTACCGCGTTGGCCTGTTCGCCACGGTGGGCAGCGCCCTTGCCTATGCGCTGGCGCAGCGTCCGGGTTTGGCCTTTGGTTCGGCATGCTTGGCGGGGCTGGTTGCTCTGATGCGGGCCAGGATTATTCCTGCCATGCAGACGCTGGGCGAGCAGATGCCAGTCAACCCTGCTGGAGCCATTGCGGGGTTTCGTCGCACCCATCTCACTGCCGTGGGCGTCAACATGGGTCAACTGTTGTTGATTGTGTGGGCGTTGACGAGGCTGGGGCCATCGTCTTGACCACGTAGTCCTCGAGCTGAGCTGGCAGAGGGCTACTTCGACCTGCGTACCCGCAGAATTTCGTCCAAAATCATACAGCCCGCCCCTACGGTGATGGCGCTGTCGGCCACGTTGAATGCAGGAAAGTAGCCGCCATGAAAGATGGGCTTGAGAAAACTCCAGTGAAACTGCAGGAAATCCACCACGTAACCGTACATCACCCGGTCAATCACATTGCCTACAGCCCCCCCCAAGATGCACGCCAGTGCGAACGCAAAGAGGCGCTGGTTGGCATGTGATCGCAGCATCCAGGTGATGAAGATGGCTGCCGCCACCCCAATGCCGGTGAACAGCCAGCGCTGCCAACCACCGGCAGACGCCAGGAACGAAAACGCAGCGCCCGTGTTATGGGCGCGCACCACGTCAAAAAAGCCCGTGACCCGGGTGACATCACCCAACTGGTAATACCCGACGATCAGCACCTTGGTGAATTGATCGATCAGGATCAGAAACGCAGCCAAGCCGAGCCAGGGCCAAACCGATGCGCGCCGGGCCTTGACGAAAGTGGTGCGCCCCTTATCGCTTCTGCGTGCCATGGCTCAGGCCACCGTGCGCTGTTCACCAGCGCCGTACAGGTTGCTGGTACAGCGCCCACACAGGGTGGGATGGGCCGGGTCCGCGCCCACATCTGCCCGGTAGTGCCAGCAGCGTTCGCATTTGACATCTTCGGATGCCTTAACGCTGATATGTAGCTCCTCTCCAGCTATCAGTTCAATAGCGGATGTGATGAAGACAAACTTCAAGTCTTCACCCAAGCTGGCCAGCAGCGTGTGGTCAGCGGTCGGTACGGTCAGGTGCACATTGGCCTGAAGGCTGGAGCCTACTTTGCCTTCGGTACGCAGGACTTCAATGTCTTTGTTCACCAAATCGCGAATCTCTCGGATACGCGCCCACTTGGCGAGTAAGGCGGCGTCAGCATGACCAAGGTCGGTGAAGGTTTCAAAGAAGATCGATTCGCTCTCGCCCACAAAGCGCCAGGCTTCTTCGGCGGTAAAGCTCAGGAACGGCGCCATCCACCGCAACATGGCCTGGGTGATCTGGTACAGCGCGGTTTGTGCGCTGCGCCGTGCCAGGCTATTGGGAGCCGTGGTGTACAGGCGATCTTTGAAAACGTCCAGAAAGAAGCCGCCCAGGTCTTCGCTGCAGAAGATCTGCAGTTTGGAGACCACGGGGTGGAATTCATAGACCTGGAAATGCTCCAGAATGTCCGTCTGAAGTTTGGCTGCGCGGGCCAGTGCATAGCGGTCAATCTCTAGCAGCTGATCAGCGGGAACTGCATCGTTTACCGGGTCAAAATCGCTGATATTGGCCAGCAGGAATTTGAGCGTGTTTCGGATGCGGCGGTAGGTGTCCACCACGCGGGCCAGGATCTTGTCGTCGATGTTCAGGTCGCCCGAATAGTCGGTCGACGCCACCCACAGACGCGCAATCTCGGCGCCTAGTTTGGTGGTCACGGTTTGCGGGTCCACCGTGTTGCCCAAGGATTTGCTCATCTTTCGGCCCTGGCCGTCTGTGGCAAAGCCGTGGGTCAGCAGCCCCTTGTAGGGCGCGCGATCATACAACGCACAGCCCAACAAGAGTGATGAGTGGAACCAGCCGCGATGTTGGTCGTGGCCTTCCAGGTACAGGTCTGCTTCAGGCCCCTGGTCATGGAACGGCGCGCGGGCATAGGCATCTTTGTGGCTGCCGCGCAGTACGTGCTGGAAGGTGCTTCCAGAGTCAAACCATACTTCGAGAATGTCGGTGCTCTTTGTGTAGTGCGGCGCATCCGTCGCACCCAGGATTTCTTCGGCTGTCACGCGGCTCCAGGCTTCGATACCGCCTTTTTCGACGATGGTGGCGGCCTGGTCCAGGATGTCCATGGTGCGTGGGTGCAATTCGCCTGAGTCCCTGTGCAAAAAGAAGGGCACAGGCACGCCCCAGCTGCGTTGGCGGCTGATGCACCAGTCGGGCCGGTTGGCGATCATGTCACGCAGGCGGGTCTTGCCGTTTTCAGGGTAGAAGCTGGTTTGCTCAATCGCGTCCAGGGCCAGTCGGCGCAGGGTCTTGGGCGCCTTGTCTTTGGTGAACACGCCCACGCCTTCGTCCATCCGCACAAACCACTGGGCCGCCGCGCGGTAGATCACCGGTGTCTTGTGGCGCCAGCAATGCGGGTAGCTGTGGGTGATGCTCACTGTCGCCATCAGGCGGCCTGCATTCTTGAGCGCTTCCAGGACGACGGGCACCGCCTTCCAGATATGCAGACCGCCAAAGAGCGGAAAGTCCGGTGCATAAGCACCGTTGCCTTGCACCGGGTTAAGGATGTCGTCATACGCAATGCCATTGGCTACACAGGAGTTGAAGTCATCCACGCCATAGGCGGGGACGAATGCACGATGCCGGTGCCGTCTTCTGCGCTCACGTAGTCGGCCAAGAAGACCGGAGATAGCGCTTGTAACCCGTATCCACGTCGTACAGCGGATGGCGGAAATTCAGACCACCCAGTTGTGTACCGGGGGCTGTGGCCAGAATGCTGCCTTCAAGCCCAAAGCGCGCCAGGCATTTCTCGACCAAAGACTCTGCCAGCACCAGGCAGCCCATGGGCGTTTCGACCAATGCGTAAACCAGTTCCGCATGGGCATTCAATGCTTGGTTGGCAGGAATGGTCCAGGACGTGGTGGTCCAGATCACGGCAAAGGCCGACTTTCCAGCGGGGAGTGCACTCAGGCCAAAGGCCGCAGCCAGTTTGCTTGCGTCGTCGGTCTCAAAGGCCACATCCAGCGTGTCGCTCTTCTTGTCGGCGTATTCGATTTCAAACTCGGCCAGGCTGGAGCCGCAGTCAAAGCACCAGTAAACGGGCTTCAAGCCACGGTAGACAAAGCCGCGCTCAATCACGCGCTTGAACGCCCGGATTTCCCCAGCCTCATTGGCAAAGTCCATGGTGCGGTAGGGGCGCTCCCAGTCACCCAGCACGCCCAGGCGCTTGAAGTCCTCGCGCTGCTGGTCGATCTGCTCGGTGGCAAAGGCGCGGCTCTTGGCCTGCATGTCATCGCGTGAGAGGTTGCGACCATGCAGTTTTTCGATGGCATTCTCAATCGGCAGACCGTGACAGTCCCAGCCAGGGATATATTGCGCGTCAAAGCCCGCCAACTGGCGGCTCTTGACGATCATGTCTTTCAGCACCTTGTTCAGCGCATGGCCAATGTGCAGTTTGCCGTTGGCGTAGGGGGGGCCGTCGTGCAACACAAACAGCGGGGCGCCTTTTCGGGCCACGCGCAGGCGGGCATATAGGCCCTCCTCGTTCCAGTCTTTTACCCACCCTGGCTCGCGCTTGGGCAGGTCGCCGCGCATGGGGAAAGGCGTATCGGGCAGGTTCAGGGTGGCGCGGTAGTCAACGGGTTCAGTCATGGCTCTGTCCAGATCAATCGGTGGTGGCGCCTGCACAGGCGCAGATAACAGGAGGAGGCCCTGGCGGGGCCTGAGGGCTGGGTTGACGCGGGGCCAAGTGCGTCGCGGACCGGGTGGTCGGCCCAGTCAAATTCGGGCGGTGAACCAGGTCCGCGCGTCGTCGCAGTCTCGGGCAATGCCTTGGGTCAAGGCGTCCAGACTGTCGTACTTGAGTTCGTCGTGCAATTTGTGTAGCAGGTCCACGCGCACGATTTTACCGTAGGCCTCGCCACCGGGCAGACCGGCAACCATCGACTCGGGCCAGTCGAAGGCATGCGTCTCCAGCAGCACCCTGCCACCGTTCGCATCACTGGGGTCCAGTGAGGGGCGAATGCCCAGGTTGGCCACACCACGCAAAGGCGTGGGCGCCAGCCCATGCACTTCCACCGCAAAGATGCCACTGGCGGCACTCTTCCAGTGGCTGAAGCGCAAATTCAAGGTGCGAAAACCGTCCCCCTTGCCAGGCGCAGTGGCGCCCAACTCGCGCCCCAGTTTGCGGCCATGCACCACATGGCCCGAGATGCTGTAGGGGCGGCCCAGCAAACGCGCAGCGTCGTCCATGCGGCCTTGGCTCAAAGCGTCTCGCACTGCAGAGCTGGAAACGCGCAGACCATGGACTTCATAACTCAGCATGCGAGCCACATCAAAGCCCAGCGATTGTCCGGCTGCGTCCAGCATGGCGTAGTCGCCCGCGCGCTTGGCACCAAAGCGAAAATCATCCCCCACCAGCACGTATTTGGCGCCCAGGCCCTTAAGCAGCACGTGCTGGATAAAGTTGTCTGGCGACTGGCCTGCAAAGGCAGCATCAAATGGCAGCACGATGCACTGATCAACCCCGCAGTTGGCCAGTTCCAGCAGCTTGTCGCGCAGGGTTGCAATGCGTGCGGGGGCAAGCTCAGGCTTTTGGGTGATCCGGGCGAAGTAGTCGCGCGGATGCGGCTCGAAGGTCATCACGCACGAAGGCAGCCCCCGGTGGCGGGCTTCGTTCTTGAGCAAGGCCAACATGGCCTGGTGGCCACGATGAACGCCATCAAAGTTGCCAATCGTCACGGCGCAGGCAGGGGCAATGCCGGGGTGCAGGAAGCCGCGAAAGATGTTCATAAAATTATCAAATTGATAGCAAGACAGGAGCTTCGACTGTGCCGTCAAGCCACGGAACTGTCACAAAAACCGAGTATATTGTCAGAGGAATAAGTCTGTCAGTCAGTTCTGAATGCTAAGTCAATCGGAGGCCTGTTTTGAAAGTCTTGAAGCTGTCAGCCCAAGGGCTGCCCCAATCGTGGATATCGCTGGAGCAAGCGGTCATCCACTACGCGGCCAACGAGGTCCGCTGGGAAATGGGCGCGCAAGTCGCCATCTTCCGTGGGGGTAACAACGCCATCACCGGCGAGCAATCGGTCATCACCGTGAACAGCATCATCGGCACACGCGGTGTGCCCAATATCAACCCGTTTGACCTGCGGCCCGGCCTCACCAACAGCAAATTGTTTGCGCGCGACCGCAACATGTGCGCTTACTGTGGCGAACACTTTGCAGAAACTGAACTCACCCGTGAACACATCGTCCCCTTCGGCCAGAACGGGCGCGACCACTGGATGAACGTGGTCACCGCCTGCCGCGCCTGCAATCACCGCAAGAGCAACCGCACGCCCGAACAAGCCCGCATGCCACTGCTTTATGCGCCTTACATTCCCAGCCTGTGGGAGGACTTCATCCTACGCAACCGCCGCATACTGGCCGATCAGATGGAGTTTTTAATGGCGCACCTGCCGAAGTCATCACGGCTGGTGGCCTGAGTCAGTTCACTACTGCGTGAACTCCAGCCACACCACGTGGCTTTCTTTGGCAGGCCAGGTGCGGCCTACCACGCGTTCCAATTCGGGGCCGACATGGAATTCAGCCGCGATAGGTCGATTAATCAGTGTGTCCAGCTTGATTTTGCTTGTGGCGATACCCCCGACGCGTGCGACGGGTACTCCAGGCGGTGGCGACTGCCCATCGAACTTGATGGCGTGGGCCGTCGGATCCAGGTAGCCGTGAGGACGGGCTAGGTTGATGATGGAGAAAGCAGGCAAATCCGCGTCCACAATGCGGTCTGCGCGCAGGTTGACCACATTGCTGCTGCGTGGGAAGGCGCTGCGGTAGATGTGGGTGGTGGCATAGCCGGGCGCACGCACCACAAACTCATAGTGGGTGTTGGGTGACGCCCTGAATGGGCCCCAGCGACCGTCAGGCCCGATTATTTTGCTGTAGACCGGCTCAACCGTGAACCTCAGCGCAGAGTCGTTGTGTATGGCGTAAACCTCTACGCGCGACTTGGGGATGGGCAGGTTGTTGCTGAAACTGCCTGTGGCTTTGTCGCCAGACTTAACACCCATGCCGGTGACCATGCCATCGAGCTCGATCAAATACTCGGGCCAGATGTCGGTCCATTGGGGGGCATTGCCCGTCAAGAACTTGTACATCTCGGCAAACGCGGCGGCCGAAAAGGAAGTCTCGCGGTGGTCAATGCCCGGTAACACCACGTTGGTGGCGCCTTTAAGTGCGGGACCGTCAAACGACACACCGGTGGGTTTGCCTTTGGCGCCGATCCACTCGCCATCTGGCTGTGCGTATTTGTCGTTCATGTCCGAACGGATTGTCATCCAATGCACGGGTCCAATGACCTCGTCGCCAGCGTCGTTCTTGGCAGCGTTCAGCCCCTTGATGAACGTGCCTGTCCCGGAAAATTCGCTGCCCTCACGCTGACCGGGAGTGGCCCACACGCCATGGTTGGGCGTGCCTCCCAGAATGGCGTGACTCACAGTCGACGTGCCGCCGCCAGCTTGAATGTAGTTACGGATAGTCAAGCCGCCACGCGAATTGCCAATCAGCACCACCTGCTTGGCCCCCGTGATCTTGAGGACCTTCTCCACCTCGGTTTTCAAGAACGCCATGCTTTGTTCACTGGAACTACGCCCAGGCTGCGCGACTGTATCGTTGTCTCGCGCCAGGGGGTAGGGTTGTTGAAGCGCAAACAGCCGGTCGCGTGGCCAGCCGTTGGTTTCAAAGCGCCAAATCGTGGTTTGCCAGTTGGCGCTTGAATCGCCATTGCCGTGCACAAACACAATGGGCGGGCGCTCAGTTTGAGGGGTGGGGCCAAAAGCGCAGCCCACTAACACCATGGCTGTGGCAACCATGAACAGACGTCTCAACATGTATCACTCTCCAAACAAAAAAAGCCCGCTTGGCAGCGGGCTTATCAGGCCTTGCGGCAGTATCTTAGTCTATGCAAATACCCCAGCCGTGTCCTGCATGCGGTCTGAAACCTCACCCAGGTGATGCAGGCTGTCGCCGAAAGTCATCTCCAGCTGAGTGAGCTTTTTGAAGTAATGGCTGCCGATGTATTCATCGGTCACACCGATACCGCCATGCAGTTGCACCGACTGTTGACCCACAAAACGCATCGATTGGCCCAGTTGGTACTTGGCGCGGGCCAAGGCGCGGCGGCGTTCGTCAGTCGGGGCGTTGAGCTTGAGCGCGGCGTAATAACTCATGGAGCGGGCCAACTCCAGCTGCATCTTCATGTCTGCCATGCGGTGACGCAGGGCCTGGAAGGTGCTGAGTGCCACGCCAAACTGCTTGCGTGTGTTCATGTATTCAGCGGTCAGCGCCATGGTTTTGTCCATCACGCCCAGGCCTTCGGCGCAGGCGGCGGCAATGCCGATGTCCACTGCGTGTTCCAGAGCGGTCTGGCCGTCCAGCGTGATCAGCGCAGCAGCTGCGTTGGCAAAGGTCACCTCCGCGGCGCGGCTGCCGTCTTGCGTGACATAGCCACGGGTGCTGACGCCGCTGCCTGCGCGTTCCACCAGGAAAAGGGCCAATTTGCCGTCTACTGTGGCGGGTACGAGGAAGGCGTCAGCCTGGTCGCCTGCGGCCACGATGCTCTTGCTGCCGGACAATGTCCAGCCTGCAGTGCCATTTTGTGCAGTGGCTGCGCAGCTATCTAATTTATAGCGGTTGGCGCGCTCCTGGTAAGCCAGAACCACCAGTTTTTCGCCACTGGCGATGCCCGGCAACCAGGCTGATTTGAGCTCACTAGGTGCGTAGCCGCTGATCACCCCACTGGCGATCAGCGTATGGGTGAAGGGCTCCAGCACGATGCCGCGCCCAAGTTCTTCCATCACCACCATGCCTTCGACAGGGCCCATGCCCAGGCCGCCTTGGTCTTCGGGGATGTACAGACCGCATAGGCCGAGTTCGGCGATTTCGGTATAGGCATCGCGCGAGAAGCCACCCGCCTTCACGGCTGCACGGCGGCGTTCAAAGTCGTAGCCTTTGTCCACCCATTTGCGCACGGCGTCGCGCAGTTGTTCCTGGTCGTCAGAAAAATCGAAATCCATCTTGTTTTCCTTGTTCGATTAGCCGAGTACTGTCTGAGAGACAATGTTGCGCTGCACTTCATTGCTGCCACCGTAAATGGTGGTTTTGCGGTAGTTGAAGTACGTGCCTGCCAGCGGCGCGCAGTGGGCCGCGCCCACGTAGTCGCCTTGCCAACCGGCTTCCATGGCTTCTTGGATGAAGGGCAGGCTGTAGGGGCCTGCGGCCAGCATCATCAGCTCGGTGTAGCGCTGTTGGAGCTCGCTGCCGCGAATCTTCAAGAGGCCGGCGATGTCCAGTGAATTTTTGCCAGATTTTTCAGCCGACAGCACACGCAGCACCATCATCTCCAGCGCCACCACTTCCACATCCAGCTTAGCGACCTCGTCGCGAAAACGCGTGTCGTTGTAGACGCCTTCGGCCTTGGCGAGGCGCTTGAGCCGTTCCAGCTCACGCTTGGCACGGTTCACGTCGGCGATGTTGGTGCGCTCGTGGCTCAGCAAATGCTTGGCATAGGTCCAGCCCTTGTTTTCTTCACCAATCAGGTTTTCAACGGGCACTTCGACGTTGTCAAAAAAGACCTCGTTCACCTCGTGTTTGCCGTCGAGCATGATGATCGGGCGCACGCTGACGCCGGGGCTCTTCATGTCGATCAACAAGAAGCTGATGCCGGTTTGGGGCTTGCCCTCGGAGCTGGTACGCACCAAGCAGAAAATCCACTCACCATATTGGCCCATGGTGGTCCAGGTCTTCTGGCCGTTGACGACGTACTTGTCACCCTTGCGCTCGGCACGGGTTTTGAGGGAAGCCAGGTCCGAGCCTGAACCGGGTTCGCTGTAGCCCTGGCTCCACCACACCTCACCGCTGGCAATGCCGGGTAAGAAGCGTTGGTGTTGCTCGGGCGTGCCGAACGCCTGGATCACCGGAGCCACCATCACAGGGCCAAACGGCATGATGCGCGGCGCACCAGCCAGTGCGCATTCTTCTTCAAACAGGTGTTTTTGGATGGCGGTCCAGCCTGGGCCACCAAACTGTTTGGGCCAACCGGAGACCAACCAGCCTTTTTTACCGAGGATTTTGGCCCAGCGTTGGCTGTCGTCGCGGGTCAGGTGCAGGTCGTTCAAGACTTTGTGTGAAATGTCGCTGGGGAGGCTGCTGCGCACCCATGCGCGTGCCTCTTCGCGGAAAGCCTGTTCTTCAGGCGTGAATGCCAAGTCCATGCGTTTGGTCTCCAAAGAATTCGTGACAACCTCAGGTTTTAGCACGACCGTTCAATTCCTGCTGTCCGAGGCGCGACAAATTTCCTCAATTGGATGAGCATCAGAATCAATTCATCCGTTCTTGAGATCAAAAGAGGGTGGAGAGTGAGGAGACAGACGCGGTGAATGGCTCACAAGCCGTTCACCGCCCTGTGATCACTTCTCGATTGGCGCGAGTGGCGCATCCGGTTTGAGGCAGCCCCGCAAGATCAATATCTGCGCCAGGAAGTAAGTGCTCAGCACCCAAAAGGCCGAATCCAGTCCGAGCAGCTGAACCGGGGCCACAAAGCGGTTCCAGGCTAAAAAACTGTCGCTGGCGACAAAGCTCAGTGCGCCCACAGCCACCCAGATTGCGCCATTGCTCGAAGTACCCTGCTGCGTCTTGTGCAGCCACTTGGCACGACCCAGGGCTTGCGCCGCCATGAGCGAAATGCACGCCACATAGGCCGCCACAGGCGCGCGCAATCCCTCGGGCAAGCCTAAGCGCCACAGCAGGCTGAACATGACGGCAGCGTAGGCCACTGGAACCAGCAGACCTGCGCGACTGGCAAACCAGGGCACACCTTGTTTGAAGCGTGCAATGTAGAACAGGTGCGCAATCAGGAAGGCCACCAGGCCAGGGATGAAGAAGCCGGGAAACATCAAGAAGCAATCACCCGCCAGCGAGGCCGCCAGTGCAGCCATCAAAAGAAGGTCTTTTTTACCTTTTTCGGCAATACTGGCGTCATTCTTTGCTACTAAAAATAAAGCAAACAGCAGTGGCATTGGCTTGAACAAGCGGTGCCATTGCACCCATCCCCAGGCAGAGCTTGCCATGGCGAGGACTGCCGCGTCTACCATCAAAGATTCCAGCAGGCTCAGGCGTCCCTGTAGCAGGGCACCCAGGCTCCACATCCCCATGGTCAGGACTGTGAAGCCGATAAATGCGACCGGCAAGGGCATGCTATCTGCATGCCAGAGCAGTTGTGCAACACCAACGAGCATCGCCAAGAACTTGACGAACGCAAACCACTGGACTCCAGCGCTCGTGGGCGGCTCGTACAACTGGACCTTGCTCAGGTCAAAAGTCACATGGGGGCGGCTCGCAGCCAGGTCAGCCGGTTGCCAGCCGGGGGGCTTGAACCACACGCGCAGTTTGTCAGCCCAGTGCTGCGTTTGCCAACTGTCTCGGGCCAAGGCGGCGTAGACCTCCAGATTGGCCCAGAGTGGGTCCCAGCTGTTAAGGGGCTTGCGGGTGCCGTAGACGCAAGGCTTGTCAGCGTCTTCGTCTTTGAACGTACCGAACAGGCGGTCCCACAAGACCAAAACACCGCCGTAATTTTTGTCCAAGTACCCGTCATTCACCGCATGGTGGACCCGATGGTTGGACGGACTGCAAAACCAGCGGTCGAACCAGCCAAGTCTGCCGACTTGCTCGGTGTGCACCCAGAACTGGTAGAGCAAATCGATCAGCGCAACGGTGCCAAACACGATTGGCGGCACGCCCAGCACGGCCATGGGCAGGTAAAACACCCAACCAAGCAGGGCGCCACTGCTGGTTTGGCGAAGTGCGGTGGAGAGGTTGTAGTCCTGGCTTTGGTGATGCACCACGTGCGCGGCCCACAGTACGGCCACCTCATGGCCCATGCGGTGCAGCCAGTAGTAGCAAAAGTCGTACAGCAGCAAGGCCAGCACCCAACCCGGCCAAGACATCCAGAACGCGGTGGCCGCATCGTGCGGCAGGACGCTGAAGGCGCGGTAGGCTGCCACGTAAATGCCGATGCGCAGCAGGCGGGTGAAGATGGCTGAAATCTGGCTGAGCATGCCCAGGCTCAGGCTGTTGATGGCGTCACTCAGGCGGTAATTGTCGTGGCCTGTGCCGTTTTGCTGGCGGTATCTGCCGAGCAGGTATTCCGCAGCAATCATGACTAAGAAGACCGGGGTGGCGAGGACGATGATCTGGCTGGGGCTCATCTCGCCATTGTGGCTGAGGGGTGGTCAACAGTCACGCGTCATTGGGCCGGGAGGAGTTTGCGCATAAATACTCTTGGAAGTCCATGCTCGGTTCGACGATCAAACTCGACGTATCCGTGCATTAGATAGAGGGCAATGTTCGTGGCCATCCGCTCGTGGGTGTAAAGGGACAGGGAATTGAACCCTTGTGACATTGCTTCGCGCTCAGCGATGGCCAGCAAGCACGCACCCAGACCCTTTCCTTTGGCCCGCGGATGTACTGCGACGTTTTCGAGCAGAAATTCTTCGCTGTCGACCCTAAGGACCAAGATGCCATCAACGCCGGCCTCGGATTCTGCGAGGAAAACTTGTGCCTCAGAAATCACTTGGGAGTAGTCTTGTTTCATCGGCCCTGGTTTCGTGCCAATAGTGGCAATCCAGGGTTGGTAAGCTGCCTCCACGCATGCTGCAACGGCCCCGGCATCATCCGAACTTGCGCGCCGGATGTGGTGGCTGGACGAGGTGTGTACTGATGAGCGTGTCATGGACGGGGATTGTTTCCCGAAATACAGTATTTCTGACTCCTCACGTGCAATCCGGTCGACCTCAGCACGAACGCCAGTACGTTGCATCAATCCGTTGACAACTTGATCGTGAGTTCGCATGCTTGTCTTTCTTCAATTTTGATTCAGCGACGGCCAACTCCCTCGCAGGGCTTTGGAATACTGGCGAGCGGACTTGCGTTGTCAGTTGCCTTGGCGCGGTCCGGCAGGCACACCAGGATGGTCATTCTCCGGCCACGCTCGCGAACGGTACCTATAGCGTGCGATTTACCTCAAGCGCATGCCGCTGCCGTCACGCCGCTACCCATAAGCTCGCGCGAATCGGCCTGCGCCTGACCATCCTGGAATGCCCGCCTTGGTGGGGGAGATCAATCCACTGGATTGATCCATGGCTTTGAATCACAACGCTGGCGACATCAAATCGTAGTCAAAGGTGTAATGGTGCGTGCCACTATCAATGACGATGGTCATTTGTCCAGACAAACCGCCAAGTTCGCCTGAACCTGAGTTGGGAACAACCTCAAGAATCAATCGATCAGTGCCTTGCTTCATGGTGCCGAAATGTTGGAGTACAAAACTCCCGGTTTTGCCAGACAAGCTGCCTTTGACTTGCTCAATGGCGACATACCCTGCGGAGCCCTTCACCGTCGTCATGGCGCTAAGCATCTCGCCTTGGCTTGTCGCCTCGAGGTCACCGACGAACTGTTTGTCAATAGACATGCGACCAAGTTTGATTTCGTCAACGCCCTTTGCATAGCTGTCCATGGGGCTTAGCTTGACTTCAAATGTTCCGATTGCTTTCATGGTGTACCTGATTAAATTTACAGGTACAAATTATGTCTGAAGCGGTGCGATTTGCCGCTGCTTGACATGCAGTTTTGGCGGTGCGGATCGAATCAAATAGGCACCTGTTCCTTCAGATCAAGCTATTGCGGTTATGCCGATTCTCATAAGCGCGCACGAATCGGCCTGCGCCTGACCACCCTGGTGTGCCCGCCTTGGTAAGTTGAAAAACAATTCATCAGGGCTTTCAATGATTCCGAATGACATTCAGTCAACGCTCACCCGTAAAGTCTTGAAAGCGCCGCAATCGACTACCTCAACAACCTCCGGCTTTGCCCCGGCTAGGACTGCCACAGGCGAGCAATTTGGCATCTTATTGGGGAAAAATTTTGATGCCGTTTGATACACATCCACATTGGTTTTTTGAGAGCCCTCAGATTGCCCTTGCATTCGCCAATTGTTCTTGACTTGGGGATACACGACAAGCAAAAACAGAAGGCTTTCAGCCAGCGCAAAACCACCGGCGGAAGGGATGATTTTCAGGAGGTTCAAGGAGCCTAAAACTTGCTGCAACAGAGTACCCTCCGCCTGATCCCCCGCTGGCTCAAGCTGCCGATTCATCCAACGCATCATCATCCAGATGAAACGTATTCGACCAGCCCACCAGGCTAAGCCCCCATGCGTTGCGTCTGGCGTCCACAAGAGGCGGTTGATCGACGCATTACCCAGCTGCCAAGTCCGTGGTGCTTGCAAATCCTGCCCCGTTGCCGCGCGGTACAACAAATCCATCACACCGCCATGCGCGACAACCACGATTTGCTGGCCGGGGTGTTTGGCCGCCAGGGCGTTGACGGTGTTGACTGCGCGTTCACGGAACTGGATCAGCGATTCGCCACCTGCTGGGGCGAAGCTCGGGTCGCGCTTGCGCCAGAGCAGGGCTTGCTCGGGGAAGGTGGCTTCGATCTCGGCAAAGGTCTTGCCCTGAAAGTCGCCGAACCCGCGTTCACGCAGGCCTTCATCGGTTTGGACGGGTAAGTCCACAGCTTTGGAGACTGACAGCGCTGTGTCGTAGGCGCGCCAGAGGTCGCTGGCGTAGATGGCTTGGATGTCTTCGCCTGCCAGTGCCAGGGCTAGGCGGTGGGCCTGCCAGCGGCCGGTTTCGTTCAGCGGGATGTCTAGCTGACCTTGGATGCGGGTGTCCACGTTCCAGGTGGTTTCGCCGTGGCGGATGGCGATGATGCGGGTGGACTCCAAGGCAACTCCTGTATTTGCCGGATTTCAGGCCAGGCGTTTGTTGAGCGTGTAAATGCCGGTCAGACAGGCTTCGTCCAGCACATGGCCTGTCATGGCGGCGCGCACGTCGGCACCCGTGAAGTTGCCTTCTACCTGCAAGTTGGCCAGGTCCAGTGCATAAACCGAGAATACGTAGTGATGCAAGATGGAATCGTTGAACGGCGGAAAGGGGCCGTCATAGCCGAAGTAGTTGCCCGACATGTCGGCGTTGCCGGCAAACCAGCCGGTGTAGTCGTTCAGGCCATGACGTGCACCGAGCAGGGTGGCAGGGCCTGCCTTGCCACGGGTCGTGAAGCCAGCGCTGAACTGGCCTTCGGTCACTTCGCGCAGGGTAGGAGGTAAATCGACCATCACCCAATGGATAAAGTCTACGCGGGGCAGGTCGGAGGGGACTTCACGGTCCGTTTGATTGACATCGTCCCCTTTGCTGGGTACGTCGGGGTCGTGGCAAATGATCACCAGCGAATTTGTTGCCTCGGGGATGTCTGACCAAGCCAAGTGGGGGCTGACGTTGTCAGAAAAGGTCACGCCACCTTGGCCGTCAAACTGGCCTGCGGCGTAGCGTGCTGGGATGCGGCTGCCATCCTGGAAGGAGTTGCTGCTGAGTCTCATGGTCTTGCCTTTCAGATTTTCTTGGGGGCGGGTGGGAGTTCGATGTTGACGCGGCGCAGGCCAATCGGCGGGGTTGGAAAGCCGCTGACAGCGGCTTCAAACAAAATAGGCAGAATGTTGTTGTCGTCTGCCCAGAGGCTTTCGTTAGACGCGGACGTTTCGTAAACCACCTGGTTGGTGCTGAGGTCCCGCATCATCAGGCTGACTTCGCGGATGTAGAGCCGCACCTGATGCATTGGGAAGCCGAATCCACCAATGCCGATGTTGCCGCCCCAATTTCCACGGGTTCGGATGGCTCCAACACCAATGCCCAGCCCGATTTGCAAGCCCCCCAGGCCCACCGGATCGGCTGCGCTGACTCGCCAGTCCTGTCGTACCCTGGCAGAGACTTGCACGCTGTAGCCGGGGCGTGTGTCGTCGCGCCTGACACCTACTTTGGCCAGGGCGGCTTCAGCCATGGCTTCGATGGCCTGCTGATTGGCGATCTGGTCAGGCGCTTGTTGCAGCAAGGTCCGTTCAAACTTGTACCCCGAGATGGGGGACGATTTAAAGCCGGACAGGCTGCGCACGTCACTGTCAATCAACCGGGTGGTTGAACAGCCAGTCAAGCAAATTGCTATAAATAAAAGAGCAATTCGAGTCCACCACATATGCCTAAACCTAAAAATGTTAAGCCGAAACCCACTGAACAGTCTGCGGCAATGCAGGCACAGCAAACTCCTCGGTATCGAAGGCTTTGTCGCCGTCCGGGTCGGGGACACCGGTGGGTTTCAAATTGACGAAGTCGTGGAGTTTGAGGTCCATCAGGTGGCTGGGAACCACATTCTGTAACGCAGCCATCATGTTTTCAATGCGGCCGGGAAACTTTTTCTCCCAATCGTGCAACATGGACGCTGTGTGCTTGCGCTGAAGGTTCTCTTGGCTACCGCACAGTGTGCAGGGGATGATCGGGAAGGCACGGTGCTCGGCCCAGCGGATCAGGTCTTTCTCGGGCACATAGGCCAGGGGACGGATCACCACATGGTGGCCCGCGTCACTGACCAGTTTGGCTGGCATGGCCTTGAGTTTGCCGCCAAAAAACATGTTCAGAAAGAAGGTCTGCAACATGTCGTCGCGGTGGTGGCCCAGCGCAATTTTGGTGGCACCAATTTCGTCGGCCACACGGTACAAAATACCGCGACGCAACCTGCTGCACAGGCTGCACATGGTTTTGCCTTCGGGGATTTTGTCTTTGACGATGGAATATGTGTCTTGCGTCTCGATACGGAACTTGATGCCTAGGCTTTTCAGGTACTCGGGCAGGATGTGCGCAGGAAAACCGGGTTGTTTTTGATCCAGGTTGACGGCAATCAACTCAAACTGAATCGGTGCGCGTTGCTGCATTTTGAGCAGGATGTCCAGCAAGCCATAGCTGTCCTTGCCGCCGGACATGCAGACCATGACGCGGTCGCCTTCTTCGATCATGTTGTAGTCCACAATGGCCTGACCGACGTGTCGGCACAGGCGCTTTTCCAGCTTGTGGGTTTCGCGCTCGATCTTGAAGGCTTGGGTTTTGGGGGCGGCTTCGTCAACAGTCCAGTCGGCGCTCATAAGTCATATGATTTAAATGCTAAAAATGAAATAAATGCGTTGAATTTTCAAAATAACCAAGTTTTGTACCGGGTTATTTGACGTGCGCATTGTGTCCTAATTACGCGGTAAACCGCTGCGAACTGCTTCCCACAGTGCGGCACTCTGGCGTCCGTCACCAGCCAGGCAACTCTGCTCCAGTGACCGGGCCTGTGCGTGAAGTTCCGGGTACCCCAGCGTCAGCAAAATGCTTTTCAGATTGTGCGCCATCACTCGCAGTGCGGACCAATCACGGGCCGCGCAGGCCGCGTCACCCTGGACAATGTCTGCGGGGAACTGCTGGCAGCATGATCTGAGAAACTCATGGTACAGAACGGAATCGCCCAGAAAATAGGTTTGAATTGCCTCGGCACGTTTCGACTCTGGCCCAGGCGTTTGCACAATCAGGCCGACATGCCTGTCAGTTTTTGCAGCTGGGCAATGGCCTGGGTCAGCAGCAAGGGCAATTCCGCAATCAGTTGAGGTTTGTGAACCACGGGCACACCTTGCAGGGCAAAGGCGTAGGGTTTGAGCTGGACGGTATCCAGCGAGGTAATCACAATCAACTGTGAATGACTGAATTGCGGGTGCGAGCGCAGGCTGGAGATCAGCGCAGCGCCGTCGATTCCCGGCAAGAGGATGTCCACCATCAGGATTTCTGGCTGCAATTTGCCCGCCATGACCAGCCCGGAAATGCCATCGCTTGCTACATGCAGGCTCAAGTCGGGAAACTGCTGGCGCAGCAGCAGGGTGACGAGGTTCTGAAAGTGAACAGAGTCCTCGATCAGCAATACCTTGGTGCGGTCATCCTCTGCGCCAGATCCTTTGGCCTCCAGTGTGTCGCTTTCGCCGTCCGTGTGGCGGCCCTTGTGCGGGGTACTGCGCCAACGTTCGATAGAGGCCCTGGAGATACGGCGATGACGGCCGAGGGTCTTGCACGCGTCAAGGTCGCCCCGGGCAACCATTAATTGAACCGAACGCACTGCTAAACCCAGGATACGTGCAGCTTCCAGTGTGCTCAGGTGGTCAGGCGCAGGCTGGTGTTCAGGCAAAAACGCGTCTGGGTTCATGAGCACAATTCTAACAAATGCATCAAATAATCAACAGCGGAAATGTGAAAATGATATAGATGTGCGAAATTACGCATTCGCATTGATTTTGAGCAGTGTCACTCCGCATTTATTTGCAAGGTGATTCGAGTCATTTACCGCGCTTTTTGATCTACCACTGACCTGCTTCGACCCGGATGGCGACCTCGCAGTCGTCAAAAATCTCCAGCTTGGCGATTTTGACCCGCACGCCAACCACGCCACGCAGTTGCATCAGGCGCAGCGCGAGCTTGCCGATCAGGCTCTCCAGCAGGTTGATGTGCCGCTCAGTGCATTCGTCAATGATGATTTGGCGCACTTTGCGGTAGTCCAGCACGTGAGTGATGTCGTCGTCATGCGGCAGCAAGGCCTGTGGGCCCAAGTTCAACTCCGCATCCACTTGAATCGGCTGGGGGATGCCGATTTCAGTTTCCAGAATGCCCAGGCTGGCGTTGAAGCGCAATCCTGTCAGCGTCAGGGTCTGAGTGCCTTTGAGTGTGTTTGTCATCGTCTTACATCATCGAAAAATCACGCTCAAAGCGCATCAGGTGCTGGCCACCGTCTACCAGTAAAGTGGTTCCGGTAATGGATTGATTTTCTAGCGCGAACTTCACTGTGGCACAGACATCCTTGGGGGTAGAAGAGCGCCCGAGTGGCGAGAGTTGGTGCAAGGCCTTGAACTTGTCGTCACTCAGCATGTGGCTGGTCAAGGTAAGGCCAGGTGCCACTCCGATCACGCGCAGGGTAGGTGCCAATGCCTGCGCCATGACGGTATTGGCACATTCCAGTGCTGCTTTAGACAGTGTGTAGCTCAGGAAGTCAGGATTCGGGTTCCAGAGCTTTTGGTCGAGCAGGTTCACCACGGCGCCAGTTGCGCTGCGATTTTCCAGATGGGTGTGCAATGCTTTCGCCAGCAGAATTGGCGCTCCGGCGTTGCTACGAAGCAGCTGCGACATCAAGGAAAAACTGAAGCTACTGATGTCGTCGTGCACAAAGCTGGATGCGCTGTTGACGACGGCGTCAATCCGCCCGAACTGGGTCACTATGCGAGGCAGCAGTGTGTGTACCTCGGCCTCGATATCAAAATTAGCATCAAAACAAGCCGCACCCGCAGTCAGGGCGTCACAGTCTGCTGCCGTTTTTATAGCGTCCGATTCCGACTCTCGGTAGTGCACGGCAATGCGCCACCCGGCGGTGGCCAGGGTGAGCGCGATTTCCCGCCCAAGGCGCCTGGCTGCGCCGGTGATCAGTACCACAGGCGGTGAGTCTGGTTCGGTGGCTGGGGCGGTGCAATCAGACATTCAGGCGACAATCCAAGGGGTGACATCACAAGAAGACAGTTTAACGAAGCCCACCCACGATACCGATTCAGGGCGTTTGATGAGCTTGATTGCTCAGGAAATAACCGCTCACGGAGGCTGGTTGGGTTTTGAGCGTTTCATGGCCATGGCGCTGTACATGCCGGGTTTGGGTTACTACGCGCACGGCAGCCGCAAGTTTGGCCATTTGCCTGGTAGCGGCAGCGATTTTGTCACCGCCCCCGAGCTGTCCCCCTTGTTTGCAAAGGCATTGGCCGTTCAGTTGAGGCAGGCCTTGTCGGTCACGCGCACGCAGGCCATTTGGGAATTTGGCGCCGGATCTGGCGCCTTGGCCGCAGGCCTGCTGGAGGCTCTGGGTGAGCAGGTGCAGCAGTACACGATTGTGGATCTGTCAGGTAGCCTGCGTGCTCGCCAGGCCGAACGTTTACGCCCGTGGGCTGGCAAGGTGAGCTGGGTGGACGGGTTGCCCGCTGAAATACGGGGTGTGGTGATTGGCAACGAGGTTCTGGACGCCATGCCGGTGAGCCTGCTTCAGCGCAGCGGTGGTCTGTGGCATGAGCGAGGTGTTGGTCTGTTTGATGGCCAGCTCACGTGGCGGGACCAGTTGACTGCGCTGCGCCCCCCAATAGACATTGTTGGCGAACACGACTACCTGACCGAAATCCACCCTCAGGCAGATGCGTTTGTCCGTACCCTCGCAGATCGCCTGGTGCAAGGTGCTGCGTTCCTCTTGGATTATGGGTTTCCTGAGAGTGAGTACTACCACCCGCAGCGTCACATGGGCACCTTGATGTGTCATCAGGCCCACCTGGCTGATGGCGACCCATTGGTGGCGGTGGGAGACAAAGACATCACGGCCCATGTCAACTTCAGTGGTGTGGCGTTCGCTGGCCAAGATGCAGGTTTGAACGTGCTCGGCTACACCACGCAAGCCCGGTTTTTGCTGAACTGTGGCATGACCGACTTGCTTGGGCAGGCCAGCCTTGCCGAACAAGTGAGCGCTCAAAAGCTGTGGATGGAGCACGAAATGGGTGAGCTTTTTAAGGTCATCGCGTTTGGTGCGGGGGACGCTTGGGAGCCGCTTGGCTTTGCAGCGGGTGACCGCAGCCACAGGCTTTGACCATGATTCGATGGATCCTCGTCATCTTTCTGGCGCTGATGCTGATCAACTGGTTCAGCCCGTTGTTGCAAAAACTCGGCTTTGGGCACCTGCCTGGGGATTTTCGGTTCAAGCTGTTTGGCCGGGAATTTTTCATTCCACTGACCACGACCATCCTGCTGAGCATGCTGGCCAGCCTGATTTCCAAATGGCTTTAAGCACGGAGCCTCGATGAAAGCATGTGTTGACATTGGCGGAACCAAGACCGCGGTAACGCTGGCTCGGCCAAGCAGACAGACTGGCGCACGGGGTGACGAGCTTCTCCAAACCACCCGCTGCGCGGAGCCTACCGCCAAAACGGGATCACCCGATGCGGTGGCAGTACAGGTGCTGCGGCTCATACAAGCCTCGCAAGCACTGGCACGCGAGCAGGGCGTGTCATCGGGCGACGCTGCCAACATCACAGCCATTGGCATATCAGCCTGCGGCCCGTTTGTGCTGCACCAAGGCATGGTGGAGCTGGCTGCGCCCAATATCTGTGGTGGCTTGGCGGGTCCAGCTCGGGGCTTGCCCAATACATGGATGAGTGCGCAGCTGGAAGCACCGCTGCGTGCCCACATGCCCGGCGTCAGAGTGAGGGTTGAAAACGACGCGATTGCCGCGCTGGAGGCCGAGCGCCATTGGGGGGCGCTTCAAGCCTTTTCAGATTGCGCCTACCTCACCTGGAGCACAGGCATTGGTGTTGGGCTGTGTGTGGATGGGCGAATTCTTCGGGGCAAGAACGGCAACGCCGGGCATGCAGGGCACATGTTTGTCTGCGACGATGACAGCCAAGCCCTGTGCGGCTGTGGCAATGTAGGCGACGCAGAAGGGCTGATTGCTGGCAATGCGATAGCGCGGCGGTGGGGCATGGAGGCCCAGGCGCTCTTTACGCAGGCCAAACTAGGAAACGCCAGCGCTTTAGCCAAAGTGGATTCGCTTTGCCAAATCATGGGCCGCACACTCTACAACCTGATCATCACACTTGACCTGCAGGCCATCAGCATAGGGGGGAGCGTGTTCTGGCATCACCAGGATTTGCTGCTGCCGCGGTTGCATGCCGTGGTCGCAGGCAAGCTGCCAGCCTTGACAGACGGCGTGATCATTTGCCCTGCAGGACTGGGCGTCGATGTTGGCGACTTCGCCGCTCTGGCGCTGGTGAACGACTAAAAGCCCAGGCTGGCCAGCAGATCATCCACCTGTGACTGGTCGGTGACAACATCGGCCTTGCCTTCTGGTTCGACCTGAGGGCCCGTCAGGCCTTCGTCCTCTACTACGGGCGTACGTGCTGGCAGGGCCAGCAGCCCACCAGGGGATGTTTGAATCAGCAGCTCGACCAACTGGTCTTCAATCGTGGTTGCCAGGTTGACGACGCGGGCAATCACCTGGCCGGTCAGGTCATGAAAGTCTTGCGCCATCATGATTTCTGTCAGGTGCTGGTCTATGGTGGAGTTGCCGTTTTGCACAAAGTCCACAAAATTCATCACCTCACCCTTGGCCACCGCGGCGACGGGGTCTTTGCGTATCAGGGCTGACATGCGCTGGGTTTCTGCCGCCATCTCGTCGTGTACCGACTTGGCCATTTCCACCCTGTTCAGCACTTTTTCGGCCGCTTCACCCGTCAAGCGTGAGATGTACGAAAGGCGCGATTTCGCATCGGGCAGCTTATCAACGGTGCCACGCAATTGGTCTGCGTAGCCAAGCTCGCTCAAAGCGTCGTGGAGTTGCCTGGTCAGTGAACCAATGGTGTGGTAGACCTCCGGTGGTACCGCCGTGTCTACCGTAGCAGGCGGGGCGGGAAATGTGTCATGTTCCATGGACATGCCTTAAAGACCCAGCTTCTTCAGGATGTTGGCGATCTTGTCTTCCAGCGTGGCTTTGGTAAACGGCTTGACGATGTAGCCTGCCGCACCACCTTGTGCCGCCGCCACGATGTCTTCCTTGCGGGCCTCTGCAGTCACCATCAGCACAGGCAGGTGCTTAAGTTTGTCGTCAGATTTGATTTGGGCCAACAACTGGAACCCGTTCATATTAGGCATGTTGATGTCGCTCACGACAAAGTCAAACCGGCCGTTTCGCAGCTTTTGCAAGGCGGCAACACCATCTTCAGCCTCGTCGGCATCGGTATACCCGATCTCTTTGAGCAGGCCCCGGACGATCCGTCGCATGGTAGAGAAGTCATCAACAATAAGGAAGCGCAGATCGTTTGCCATGGCGAACTTTCAAAAATACGTTTAGCGTGCCGGGCCAGCCGGTTTGGCAACAGGTGCCGGTGTTTCTGGTGCGGAAGCGCTCTCAGACTCATCTGGCATCATGTTCTTGGGAATTTCGGGCTTGCCCATCAGCCTGGATTCTGCCTCACGGGTTAAAACCAGGATGGTGATGCGGCGATTGACAGGCTTGGTGGGGAACTGCTCGTCCATCAGTGTGCTGGATGCCATGCCAACCACCCTGGCGAGTTTGTCGTCAGGCAAGCCGGCGGCAGCCAACTCACGGCGGGATGCATTGGCGCGGTCGGACGACAGCTCCCAGTTGCTGTAGCCTTGGGTACCGTTGCCGTAAGGCGAAGCATCGGTATGGCCCGACAGACTGATCCGGTTCTCTACGCCGTTCAGCGCTGCGCCGATTTCGCGCAATATCTCTCTCATGTAGGGCTTGACTATCGCGCTACCTGAATCAAACATGGGGCGATTTTGCTCATCCACGATCTGAATCTGAAGGCCATCGGGCGTGATCTCCATCTTGATCTGTGAACCAAACTCGGCCAGTTTGGGGTTCTTGGAGATCAGGTCTTCAATTTTTTGCTGCAAATTCGCAATGCGAGCAGAATCCTGCTTGGCGATCTCGGCCTTCATCTGCTCCACCGACATCTTGCGTGAGGCGGGAATGACGTTGGCGGACCTGGCCGTGTCGCCATCGGACTTTGTCAAATCCTTGCCCCCACCCGTCAGGATGCTGGTGCTGTTGCCGGATCCGTCCCCACCCATGAGAGACACCTTCAATGGCATGGTGAAGTGCGAGGCAATGCCCTGCAGGTCACCTTTGGCGGTGGAGCCCAGCAACCACATCAGCAGGAAGAAGGCCATCATGGCCGTCACGAAGTCAGCGTATGCAATCTTCCAGGCACCACCATGCACGGCGTGGCCGCCTTTTTTGACCCTCTTGACGATGATCGGCTGAAGTTTCTTGGCGTCACCTGCCACTGATGTCCTCCGTTAGGCTTAGATTTTTCAAAGCCCTACTTTTTGCCTTTAACGTGATTTTCCAGCTCAATGAAAGTGGGCCGCTCGGTCGAGAACAATACCTTGCGACCGAATTCGATTGCGGTGGTGGGGTTATAGCCCTGCATGCTGGCCAGCAAAGTGGTCTTGATGCAAACAATCTCTTTGCCCGCATCTTCCATCTTCTGCTCAACCAAACCACCCAGATGCTCCATCACGCCATAGGCCAGCAAAATGCCCAGAAAGGTCCCCACAAGAGCAGAGCCAATCATGCCGCCCAGCACGGCAGGCGGTTGTCCCACCGAGCCCATGGTGTTCACCACGCCCAGCACGGCGGCCACAATCCCGAAAGCCGGTAAGGCACCTGCCAGCCGTGCCAGTGCAGCCACAGGGGCGTGTGCCTCTGCATGATGGGTGTCGATCTCGCTGTCCATGAGCGACTCAATCTCATGCGCATTCAAGTTGCCTGACACCATCATCCGCAGATAGTCGGTCATGAACTCGACCACATGGTGGTCATGGCCGACATTCGGGTATTTCTTGAATATGGCGGAGTCATGAGGATTTTCCACGTCTGACTCAATGGCCATCAGGCCTTCCTTGCGGGCTTTTTGCAATATGTCATACATCAACGCCAACAGTTCAAGGTACCGGGCCTTGGTGTACTTGGAGCCTTTGAGTGCCATCGGGATGGCTTTCAGCGTTGCCTTGATCACCTTGGGTTGGTTATTCACCACAAACGCCCCGATAGCGCCACCAAAAATGGTGATCATCTCAAAGGGAAGGGCTTTCAAAATGACGCCAATATTGCCCCGTGGACGATGTAGACGCCAAAAATACAGCCCAAGCTGACGACATAACCGATTGCTACAAACATAGGCCTATTTTGTCAGGAATGTATGGCACCTGTGCGCGCCGGGATATACACCATACATCGATTTGCGTTAATGCAACTGCATCGCATGCTGCCCTGCCCCCTTGCCAGCCCGTGCAGGAGGGTTGCACGGCCCACTGGTGAAGTGGCGTGAGGCCTCCTACGCGTCCGTCACAAAGTGCCCTCCGCACTTGGAGCAGGTGGTCATGCTCCGAATGTTGTTGTTGACAAACCTCACCAGGCGCCAGGCGCGGGTGATGGACAAGAGTTCTTCCAACCCGCACACCTTGATCTGCTCCGCATAGAGCTTGTAAGCCTTGATCACCACATCAATGTCGTCCAGATCAGACGACTTGGCGATGTAGTTGTAGGTGTTCATGAACAGCGACGAATGGATATTGGGCTGCCAGGTCAGGAACCAGTCGGTCGAAAACGGCAACTGCCCCTTGGAAGGTGAGCGGCCAGACACTTCTTTATAGAGGCGCAGCAGACGCTCATAAGACAGATCCGTTTCGCTCTCCAGCACCTGCAGCCGGGCGCCCAACTGGATCAGGCTCACAGCGCGGTCGATTTGTTTGGATTCGGTCAGGATGCTTTTGGGGGTTGCCATGATGTTCTGCCTAATGAAAATTGATTTACAGGGCTTCTGAGAACTTGCCAGCCATCAGGATGGAGGCATGCAGCTTGGCGGTGTCGCCGTTCTCTACCTTGCGCACGTTGTGGTTGGTCAGCAGTTGCCAGACGATGTCGTCATCCACGCGGAAGCGGCACAGCAACATGTTGCCTGACGCAATCTTCATGATCTGGGCGGGTGACAAGGTGGCAATCAGGTCGGCGGCTTCTTCTGACATACCCAGGCGGAAGAGTGCTTCGGCGCGGTCTTGGCGGATCAGGCTTTGGGCCAGCATCAAGTAGGTGAGGTTGGCTTCGCGGATTTCAGAGAGCATTTGGTCGGTGTTCATTTCTAACTCCTAAGAGGGGAATCAAGTGCTTGATTCGATGAAATGAATTGTGAAACCAGGCCTGTTTAACTTGAATCAGCAAAAGGCTGTTTGGGGTGTCAGCCCACAACCGATCTTTGTCATCCTGTTTCTGACATCGGAGATTGCCGCACCGGCAAGAAAAGGGCGGTCTTGGGCTAGCCCCGGTCATCCATCCATCAGCCGGTGTTTTTGTTTCCAGGTGGTAACCTGTTGGGAAACATAGGCATTCAAAGCGGTCAAACTGGCGACCTGGGTATCCAATGCACTGTAGCGGCGGTTGAGTTGTGCCTCGATCCTTGCAACCTTTTCATTGAGATGTGTTTTGTCTTTTGCGGTCGCATCTAGCGAGCGTTTGAGTGATGAGTCCTTACTCCTAAAGAAACCATCCGTCGCGAGGAGTCCGGCGGTAAACGCCTTTCAACTTAAGCGCTACGCCATTGGTCAACGGATTGCTGTTGTCGATCTTGAAGAGGTTCTTGACGTCATCCAATTTGGTATCAAGCGCCGCCCCAAGCTTCGAGGAATCCACAGCCAGATTGCCACCGAGTTGCTGCGTGACGCCGATATCGGCGAGTCTGGAAAATGCAGATCCTGCCGTGGTTGACTGCAGCACGCCGCGAAGTGCGTTTTGCAACCCAACCGCCGTTGAATCACCTTGGAGAACACCGGCAGCCTTCTTCGTCGAGTCATATTTCGTGAGATCGGGCAATGCTTCGTTGATCGCGTTATATGCTTTCACAAAGCCATCAATGGCGCTTGTGATGGCCGAAGTATTCTTGGCCACCGTGACGGTGGCGGCACTGGTGGTGACCTCCCCGACAGTTAAGCTGACGCCTGAAACCACGTTGCTGAATGTGTTAGTGCTGGACGAGACGGGGATGCCATTCACGGTTGCAGCAGCATTTTGCGCATATTGGGTGATGCTGGAGCCTACAGTCAGTCTTGACAGACCCAAAGCGTCTGCATTATTCGTGTCGTCATCGGCAACACTTAGCTGAAACCCACTCTCGGCTCCTGTGGTCTTTGATCGGAGTAGCAATCGTTCACCCGACGCGTCATTCAGCACCGTTGCAGTGACCCCAGCATTTGCGCCGTTGATTGCACTTGCGACATCGACCAACTTGTCAGACGCCGAGACTGTGATGGAAACGGGTGTCGCTGTACCTGCTGCAAAGCTGGCGGGTACAAGCCCTACGGGCGGAGTCCAGGTGCCCAGCGTCAAGGTCAAAGTGCCACTTCCAACAGTGCCTCCGACAGGCAATGACCCGCAGACGCAGAGTCCTGGGGGCTTGGCCAATGACTGAACTTCCACGCTGAAGCTTGTGGGTGCCGTTCCGCCAATCGCAGTTGCAGAAACTGCTTTGGAATTTGTCGATGACGTGGAAACCGCATTCCAGGTTACCAGGCTGTTTAGTGTGCTTGCAGCATCAGAAAGTGGTGCAACCAAGGACTTGATTTGTCCGAACGCAGAAATCTTGGTTTGGATCGTAGCTGATTTGATGTCCAGTTGCGTGAGCAAAGCCTTTTCCAGTGCCACAAGCTGAGCCACGATGGATTTGATGTCAAGTCCGCTGCCAATGCCAGGGGATGAAATGGTGGCCATGCTCTGCTCCTTTGTGCCTGTTTGTCACGGGCTCACGTCAAAACCCAAAATGGGCAGTGTCAGGATAACCTGGCACCGCCCAAGTGAAAGAAGGGAGATGGATGAATTCATCCCCCAATTCTCACAATTACCTCAACAAAGCCAACACGCCTTGGGGCAGTTGGTTAGCCTGCGCAACCATTGCGGTACCAGCCTGCTGGAGGATCTGTGCGCGGCTCAAATTGGCAGTTTCTGCTGCAAAGTCTGCGTCTTGAATCCGGCTGCGTGAAGCTGACAAATTCTCAGACGACACTTGTAAGCTCGATACTGCGGTTTCAAAACGTGACTGTAAGGCGCCTAATTTTGCCCGTTCACCGTTGATAAATGACAGGGCTGAGTCTACGGTCTTCAGTGCGTTTGTCGCATTGGTAAAGGTCGTCACATCAAGGTTGGCCACTGTCTGCAGGCTGGAGCCAGCGTCGGTGAACATGTTTGATGTTGTGACATCAGTGGCAAAAGATTTCTGAGAATCCAGAACGATGTATCCACCTGCATTGGTAAATTCAGCGGTTGCCGCAGATGACAGCGAAACTGCTGCGCCAACGATGGTGCCCGATGCATCGTATTTGCCTACAGTGACGGCCGCTGCCTGCGCCAGACTCTTTCCTACCACGATGTTGTTGCCCGTTGCATTTGTCAAAATGACAGAAGTGCCGGCGGTGTCAAGGGTTGCAGTGATACCTGTTTTGGCGGACTGATCATTGATTGCTGAAACAGCAGCTGAAAGGCGGTCTGTTCCTGTCGCAGATGTAATGGTAAACGAGGCCGTTACTGCTGTCGTGTTGTCACCGATCAAGCTGAGGGAGTAAGCACCGGTGGCGAACGTTCCACCCAGACGGGCTTCGGTGCGTGCAGTTGCTGTCACACCAGTACTTGAACTGATGGCGTTCAACTGATCAGCTGTGGCCTTAGCTGTAGCGCTTACTGCAACTGCAATACTGCCCGTACCAATGTAGCCACTGACGCTCAGCGTGCCCGCAGTCACACCGTTGGTGGTTGCAGCAGCCGTTGCTTGGGTGGCTTGCGCAGCAACACCAGCACCGTTAGTTGCAGAATTCTGGTTGTTGCCGTACACGCTGGTGCGCAAGTTGGCAGTGGCGGCCACAATGGTCTGGTTGGCGTTGGCGCCCACCTGGAATTGTTGGGTACCAAAGGTTCCGTCCAGAATCTTTTGACCATTGAATTCAGAAGTTTGGGCAATGCGGTCAAGTTCAGCAACCAACTGCCCCACTTCCTGCTGCAAGGCTTGGCGGTCACCCGCACTGTTGGAGGCGTTGGCAGACTGAACGGCCAGTTCACGCACACGCTGAAGGATATCGCCAGAGGCTTGTAAGGCACCTTCGGCCGTTTGGGCCAGAGAAATTGCATCATTGGCGTTGCGAGCTGCCTGGTTCAAACCCTTGATTTGCGATGTAAAACGCTCGGCAATGGCCAAACCAGCCGCGTCGTCCTTGGCGCTGTTGATTCGCAGGCCTGAAGACAGGCGCTGCATGGAGGTTGCAAGAGAACTCTGACTTTTTGTCAAATTCCGTTGAGCCGTCAAAGAACTGATATTGGAATTAATGGTTGCAGGCATTTAAAAATCTCCGTAAAACTGACCGAACCCGGTGTTGCCACCGGTCAACCTGCCAGTTTGACCTGGCCGCCGTGCCCAGCCGGTAATTCGGGTGGGCCACGAGTCGCATCAAGCTTCCCGTTAGGTGTTGTATCGGGTCTGTCTAGAACAAACTTGAGCGAAAACTGCTGCTTTTTTTCAAATTTGCCACTTCTACTCGGCCCAAAGGGGGGCGATGGGCCGCAGATTGCTCGAATTGGGCGTTGCTTCCCCGTCTTATCCGTAGATTGAATGGTTTGCAAATCACCAGAATTGGAAGTCCGCGCTGGTGGTTGGCTGAGCACTACAGATACCAAGTTAGACCATGAGTGCACACCCTACGCCCTCGGTTGACTATTTTAGGAGTTTCATCATGGCTTCGATCATTAACACAAATGTGAGCTCACTGACTGCGCAGCGCAATCTGTCCATGAGTCACAGCTCCCTTGCTACCTCCATGCAACGCCTGTCTTCAGGCCTGCGAATCAACAGCGCCAAGGACGATGCGGCTGGTATGGCCATTTCGGACCGTATGACATCCCAGATCCGGGGTTTGAACCAAGCTGCGAGAAACGCGAATGACGGAATCTCACTCGCCCAGACAGCCGAAGGCGCCATGGGCGCTGCCGGCGACATTCTGCAGCGGGTGCGTGAACTGGCCGTTCAGTCTGCCAATGCGTCAAATAGCGCTGGCGACCGCCAGGCGCTGCAACAAGAAGTCGGTCAACTGGTGGCAGAGCTGGATCGAATTGCCCAGAACACAGAATTCAACGGCCAAAAAGTCTTGGACGGCACCTTCGGCACAGCCCAGTTTCAGGTCGGTGCCAATGCAAACCAGACCATTGTGGCTGCAACCGCCAATTTGCGTACCAGTGTGTATGGCAATAACCAGAATGCGGCAACGAATGGCGCAGGTGTGGCAGCCCAGGCCACACAGGCGACAGCAGCAGCAACAACCAATGGTGTAACCGCTGGAACCCTTAGCGTGAGTGGTTACATTGGCACCGGTAGCATTGCGATCGCTGTCAGCGCTACAGCCAAGGCTACCGCCGATCAGATCAATGCAGTCAGTGCCAGCACCGGTGTAACTGCTTCTGCTCGTACCGAAGTGCGACTGGGGGGGACCTTTGCGACTGGCGCCTACTCGTTGAGTTTGCTGGGTGACAATGCCACAGCCGTGACAGCTTCCTTCACCATCACCTCAGCCTCAGGGACAGATCGTTTATCGGCTGCGGTGGCTGCGATCAATGACCAGTCTGCAAAACAGGAATTACCGCAACGCTAGATACGGCTGGATCGTCTGGTTATTTTGACTAATTCCACCGGGAACAACATTGTGGTTGGCAAAACCCTGGGGCAAGCGGCGGCGGTTACAGTCGGAAAGTACGACGCATCCAGCACATTGGTTGGTGCTGCAGTCTCGCTTGCATCTGCAGCCACAGCAGAATTCGTGAATTCGGGTGGCTACATTGTTCTGGATTCCCAAAAGTCCTTTGCCACCGACGTCACCACATCGAACCAGTTTACCGATGCCGGTTCAACACTGCAGACAGTGGCAAATCTTGACGTGACGACGTTTACGAACGCGACCAATGCGTTGAAGACAGTGGATTCGGCGCTCGCCTTTATCAGCAGCGAGCGAGCAAAGCTCGGTGCTTTGCAATCTCGCTTTGAAACAGCCACGGCAAGCCTGCACGTGACGTCAGAGAACCTGGCTGCGTCCCGCAGCCGGATTCAAGACGCAGACTTTGCGGCCGAAACCGCCAATTTGAGTCGTGCCCAGATCTTGCAGCAGGCAGGCACCGCAATGGTGGCGCAAGCAAACCAAGTTCCACAAACAGTCCTTCAGTTGCTTAAGTAATGCGAGGATGAGGCAAGGCTCGGGTATCCCGATCGGTGGCGTCAGCTACCATAGACCTGCCTCTACTGTCACAGGTCAAAAGTGCAACAATTCAAAACCGCCAGACCGGACCCAGCCACGTCGCGAATCGAGAAGGCCATGGCGGTGCAAGACTGGCCTTTGCTCGTACGCCTGTGCAAGCAGGCGCTTCGCAAAAACCGAAGTCACCTGCTTGCCAATCGTTTGCTCGGGTTCTCGTTCAACAAACTGCGCCAAACAGACGACGCCTTACGTGCTTATCGACAAGCTGTGGCGATCTTTCCTGATGATTCGGAGTTGCTCGTCAATTTTGGGGCATTGCTTGTGGCATTGGCACAGAACTTCGAAGCCCTGCCCTTACTTGAGAAAGCTGCCCAGTTGCGGCCAAATAAAGCGGCCTGCTGGATTGAATTGGCGCATTGTTGTTATGCGATCAGCCTGCATGAAAAAGGTTTTCAGGCGGCTGAAAAGGCGATCTCCAATGCAACGCTCTCGCATGAGCGGGTTTCCGCATTGTCGCAACGGGCCATCCACCGCAGGGAATTCGGGCAAGTGAAGGAGGCTGTCGCCGATTGTGAAGCCGCGATCGCCATTGATCCTGAGAACTACGGCAGTCATGCGAACCGATTGTTGTTTATGTTGGCCGACCCAGAAACAGATGATCAGCAGTTAGCGGATGCTGCTAAGTCTTGCGCAACAGTGTTTGAGCCACTGCTTCAGCCATGTTGGCCATCCTTCACAGAGCTTCATGGCGCACCTTGGCGAAAGTTGCGTATAGGGTTCTTGTCTCCAGACTTCAGAATTCATTCTGTGATGTATTTCGTGGAAGGTGTACTTGCCCAACTGGATCGGCGGCAGTTTGAAGTCTTTGCTTTCTACCTGTATCCGAAAGAAGACCACGTTACCCAAAGAGTTGAGCGGCACGTCGATCATTTCGTTCGGTTGGCAGGTGCAGGCATTGATGAACAGGTTTCGATCATTCGAAGTCATCAAGTGGATATCGTGATCGACCTTGCCGGGCACACAGGACACAACGGACTCTTGGCCATGGCTCGCAAAGTGGCCCCTGTTCAAGCGACTTGGGTGGGTTTTCCCGGAACGACTGGATTGAAAGCCATCGACTACCTGATTTCAGATCAGTTTACTGATCCCGAAGGAGTCGACTCTCTGTACACCGAACGCTTGTTTCGTCTGCCAACGCGATTGTGTGCCTATCGCCCGATGAGTCGAAACCCACTGTGGCGATACCAGCCACGCTACCTTGTCCAGGCAAGCCCAGCGATTTCGAATGGGTTTGTCACATTCGGCTCGTGCAATAACCTTGGGAAAATAACCGACGAAGTGCTTTTGACGTGGGCACGAATACTGTCTGGCACGCCAGGATCCAGGTTACTAATTGAAGGCAAAAACTTCGAGCGGCCGGATTTTGCAGCGGCTTACTTGGCACGATGCGAGCAACTTGGTATTGACCCCAGGTGTCTGGATCTTGTTCCACTCAATACCGACAATCAGTATTTGACCTATCACCGCATTGATATTGCACTGGATCCGTTTCCTTTGAATGGTGGTACCACTTCCATGGACGTCTTATGGATGGGTGTCCCAATGGTCGCGTTGGAAGGCAAGAGCTTCAAAAGTCGACTGAGCACAGGAATACTGATGCATTTGGGTAGGGGCGAGTGGTTGGCCCCCAATACAGAGGAGTATGTGGCGATTGCGTGTGGCCTTGCAGCAGATATCCAGAAATTGAATGCTGTTCGCCTAGGTTTGCGCCAGGAAGTTGAAAATTCTGTTCTGATGCGCGAAGACGTGTTTTGCCTGCATTTCGGCAATGCCCTTCGCACCATGTGGTTGCAATGGACTGCTGAGCAGCAGGCGCCCGGCGATGCTCAAACTCAATCAAAGCTGATAGAAGCTTGGCGAGCCGATGCACCATCCGAGTGGAGTCATCTGCCAATTCCAGGGGTCGGCTTATCCCCCGGTAAACGGATGACCATCAATGAAGCTCACAAAGTGCTTGAGCAAGCACTGGCCAAAGCCAAGAGTGTTTTGCCTAAAGCAGATTCAGCAGATGGAAAAATAGAAAACATTCATTGGGCGGATTTGACCGAGCTCGCTGAAACAGTGCTTACCGCTGTCCCACACGATGCCGTTGCACTTTCGTGTCTAGCTGAGGTTGAGTTTGCACATGGGCACACGGACTTTGCGGTGACCTATCTGCGTCATGCGGTCGCGGCCATGGGAACGGCCGCTTTGTAAGCTGCTACGAGAGTCTTTCTAGCACCGTCTACTTGCGACGCAAGAAACCGTCCGGCGCAACAGTGACCTGGAGCTTGGTGGGCCAAGCGTGGTCGATTTCAAATTCTGAATTTGCTCTTAACCACTGTCTGACTGCTGTCTTCGGATTGTTCCCCACATCCCACGGACGGTCATCAAAAAATTTGGGTGGCATGTCCTCAACGAATGTGTCGAACACCACGCAGTAGCTGCCTGGTGTGACCAAAGCAGCATAGGCATCCAGCTCGGCATGCACATGCTCGTGCGTGTGCATGGAGTCGAGCAAGACCAGAACTCGTTTATACCCCTTCGACGCACTGTGAACGGCTTCAACCGTTTGCGCAGCGACAGACGAGCCTTGAATCATCTGGATGCGGCTTGCCATCGGGTGGGTTTCAATCGCATGTCGATTGTGTTCCCTGATGTCGATATCGACCCCTATGACCTTGCGCTTGCTTTGCTTCGGGTCAATGGAGACGCCTGCTTCTATCGCCTCACACATGTCCAGCATGGCCAGCATACTGGCACTCAAAATCAGGGATCCGCCATGCGCAATACCGGTCTCGATGATTAGGTCAGGTCGTACTGACCAAACCAACTCTTGAATCGCGACCATATCCTGCGGATACTGAATGATGGGTCGCCCCAGCCATTCAAAGTTGTAAACATATTTCCGTTGCATGGATGCCTGCAGCCACGCGCTTGACAACGCCGAGAACTCGGCGTCGCTGTCGTAGGATTGAAGTCGATCATTTCGTTCTTGCTGGAATTGCTGGATGGGATTCATGCTTGCTTCTCTTTCATGATGTAGGCGGGGTTTCCGATAACGGTTGCGCCAGCGGGCACATTGCGAGTGACAACGGCGCCCGCGCCGATGGTTGCGTTGTCGCCGATTTCAACCCTAGGCAAAATGACGGATCCAGCACCCACAAAGACGTTAGAGCCTACCTTTACGCAGCCGCATAAGGTGGCTCTAGGTGCGACGTGGACGCCAGCGTCCAGTATGCACTCATGCTCAACTACAGCACCGTGGTTGATGATGCATGCAGCACCAATTTCTGCCTTGGCTGCCACCAGGGCATGAGGCAGGATTTGTGTGCCTTGGCCTATATTGGAAGTCGTGCTGACGCTGGCATTTGGGGATATGAGTGTCGGCGTTTGCATGCCATGCGAACGCAACAGCGCAAGTAGGTTCTCCCGATCCGGACCGCAATGACCGATGGCGACTACGCCACTGACGCGGCTGAGATCGCCAAAGCTTGACGCCCACTGCTCAAAGCCTTGCAGCCCGACATAGACAGGGATGGCGTCAATGATTGGGGGCGGACATCTCTATCAAAATAGGCCACCACCGTTCCATTGAGGGTAGCAACCAATTCCGTCAGGACTTGGGCGTGGCCCGAGGCTCCCCAACAGATGAACAGCTTGGTCTCAGCCACGAAGTGCGTCCTTGATCACTTCGGCAACGCGATCGATCTGTTGGGCTGTCATGTCATGAAAGCTGGGCAAATTGATGGCTCTGGAGGCAACGCTGGCAGCAACACTTTTTCGTTTTTCTTGTCCAAACATGGGCAAACTGGAAAGTGGGTGGAAGAACACTCGTGCATCAATATCGCGTCTCTGGAAAGCCGGTATAAGGACCTCCGCAGTCAAGGCAGTCTCCTCGGAAAACACGACAGTCGGCATCCAGGCACCGATGCGAGTACCCGCGAGCTCAGGGTTCATGGACACACCGCGAAGCTGCAAAAGTGTGTCTTGGTACGCCGCGAGAATCTCCCTGCGTCTGTTCACCAGTTCATGCACGCGCAAGGTTTGGGCGTATCCGATCGCGGCTTGAATATTGGAAATCTTGTATTTGAAACCGATGACTTCTGGCCAAAATTGTTTGACCTGTTGGGCAGCTCGTCCATGGTTGGAAAGTGTCAAAACCCGCTCATAGAGTTCTGGATCGTTAGTGACGAACATACCCCCTTCGCCTGTCGTGATCGTCTTGGATCCATGGAAAGAGTAGACGCCGAAAAGACCGACGCCACCGACGACACGGCCAAAATACGTAGAGCCCACGGCTTCCGCAGCATCTTCAATGACCGGGATGCCATGCTGGTGACCAATTTCAAGCAGCGCATTCATATTACACACGTTTCCGTAGAGATGCGTGGCAATGATCGCCTTGGTTCTCGTCGTGATGGCTGCTTCCACTCGCGCTGGATCGATGCACCAAGTATCAGGCAAGATGTCGACAAAGACAGGTGTCGCTCCGAGGTGGACGACGGGTGCAACCGTTGCAATCCAGTTGGTATCTGCAAGAATGACTTCATCATTTGCGGATATGCCGAGTGCTGCCAGACCCATATGCATTGCACCTGTGCAGCTGGAGGTTGCAATGGCGTGCTGAGTGCCTATGTGTTGTCTAAAGGCCTCCTCAAACTTTTGAATGTAGGCATAGCAGTGCTCTCCCCAACCGTTGCGGGCTGCATCTGTCGCAAATGAAACTTCGAGTTCGGTGATCGATGGCTTGGCCAGCGGAATCTTTGCAGTGTTCTTCATGAGAACTCCAGTCCAGGCACTGCGACGACAAATTTTGCATTCCATGCCTTCACATAGGCCAATTGGGTCTTTACTTCATTGAGAAGGTTCCAGGGCAGAATAAGTACGTAGTCCGGGCGGTCCTCTGTTAAGCGATCCTCCTCTACGATGGGTATCCGACTTCCCGGCAAGAACTTGCCTTGCTTCGCCGGGTTCTTGTCCACTACAAAGCGCAGCAAATCCCCCGTATACCGGCGAAATTCAGCAAAGTGTTGCCTTTCGCAGCAGCACCATAGGCGGCCACTGTTTGTCCGCGGGCTTTGGCCGCAATCAAGAAGCTAAGTAGGTCATTCTTGATTCTCAGGCACTCGGCCTGAAAGGCGCGATAGAACGCTGCGTTTGACATACCTGCGTGGTTTTCGTGCGCGAGAAGTTCTGCGACACGGGGGTGCTCAGCCTCACGCGCCTTGCCTGCTGCACCATCGGTTCTGCGGGAAAACACCCGCAAACTGCCCCCATGGGTGGGCAGTTCCCGGACATCGAATACGGTCAAGCCGTTGGCGGAAAAGATTCTTTGAACAGCCGTTAGCGATAGGTAGGAAAAATGCTCGTGGTAAATGGTGTCAAACTGGTTGTGCTGAATCAACTTGAGCAGGTGGGGGAATTCGAAAGTCGCGACGCCCTGGGGCTTGAGAAGCACAGCAAAACCGCGAACAAAGTCGTTGATGTCAGGTACATGGGCCAGCACGTTGTTGGCGACTGTCAGATCTGCTGATTGGCCTTTGGCGACCAATTCTCTGGCGAGCTCAACCCCAAAAAATCGCTCGACGATTTGAAGACCCTTTTGCCTCGCGGCCGAGGCTGTGCTGGCCGTGGGTTCAATCCCAAGGTGAAGGATTTCACGCTGTGCAACATACTGAAGCAAATAGCCATCGTTGGCGGCCACTTCAACCACCAAGCTTTGGGGGCCCAGCTCAAACCGCTCGGCCATGTCCTCGACGTACGCTTTGGCATGTGCCAGCCAGCTGCTCGAAAAGGAACTGAAGTATGCGTAATTGGCGTCGAACAAGTCCTGCGCATTGGCAAAGTCTTCGGTTTGTGCAAGCCAGCAATGCTCGCATACCAATACGCGAAGCGGGTACCACTGCTCGGGCCCATGCAAATCGTCAGGGCTCAAATAGGCGTTGGACGGCGGTGCAGTTCCAAGATCAGCAAGCTGCAGTGTGACGGCTGCACCGCAGTGTCGGCACTTCATAGGGAAATTCCTTCCAAAATCAGGGCCAATGGGTGCTTGGTTCTCATCACGTGCAGAACGGTACCTCACAGGCAGCGGCCAGGAGATTTCAAGCCGGGCATCCAGCGCATTGATGATGCCCTCTGCCTCGGGGGCGTGGGCTGTACTGTGCAGGTATAGCATCTCGACATCATCATTGAGTGTCTGGAACCCATGGGCGAACCCCGGCGGAATCAGCATCGCCAGGCCGTTGTCCGGGGACAGTTCATGACCTCGCCACTGCAGGTAGGTGGGCGAGTCTTTGCGCAAATCCACGGCGACGTCCCATACGCGACCGCGCAGACAGCTGACCAGCTTCGCCTCTGCATGGGGCTGCCGTTGAAAATGTATTCCTCTCACGGTGCCACCTTGGCGGGTCAAGGTATGGTTAATCTGGGCGACTGGCCATGCCCAACCGGCCACAGCCAGTTCGTGCGAACAGAACATGCGAGATAGGAATCCCCGGGAATCGCCCACACGCTGGCGCTCAATCAGGCAAAGGCCGTCCAAGTCAGCAGGCAGGATGTTCAAGCGGCCCATGCCTGCTCCGAATATTCCTGGATTTGTTGGAGACAAACGTAACGTGCATCGGTGCCTTCTTGAATGGCGCGATACCAGCCAACGGTTTGGGTGATTGTCTTGTTCAAGTCCCACTGAGGCAAGATGCCAAGCTGTACCCTGGCTCTGGCTGTTTCCAGTGCCAGCCAGCCCGCTTCATGAAGTTGTTTGCTATCTGATTCATAGCTAACTACTCCGGTCCCATATGCCGAAAGTGCAAGATTTATAACCTGTTTGACGGTTGCTGCCGTGTGGGTTGATGGCCCAAAGTTGTAAGCGCCCGCCAGTGTGGGTTCATGCCAAAGATGTTGTGCCAGAACCATGTACGCAGCCAGGGGTTCGATGACATGCTGCCATGGCCTTACGGCATCAGGTCGGCGGATGACCAATGGCGTACCGGTAGACCATGCACGCATCGCATCTGGAATCAGGCGGTCGGTTGACCAGTCACCCCCTCCGATCACATTGCCGGCGCGGGCAGTGGCCAATGCGACGCCTTGGTGCTTGAGATATGAATCGCGGTAGCTGGAGATGACGATTTCACTTGCGGCCTTGCTTGCACTGTACGGGTCGTGTCCGCCCAGCGGGTCGTCTTCACGGTAGGGGTAGGGTGTTTCCTGGTTGCGATAGACCTTGTCGGTGGTCACCATGACCGCTACCCGAACAGAGTCAAGTCCACGCAATGCGTCAAGCAAGTGGGCGGTTCCCATCACGTTGGTGGCGTAGGTCCCCAGCGGATCAGCGTAACTTGCGCGTACCAAGGGTTGTGCGGCAAGGTGGAGGACGATCTCTGGTTCTACCCGCCGGACCAGGGCTGACAAAGCTTTTGCATCGCGTACGTCACACCAGTGGCTCGTCAGGCATTCGCTGATGCGGGCAAGCGAAAAAAGGTTCGGTGTCGTCTGTGGCGGAAGCGATAAGCCCGTCACCGAAGCACCTAAGTGCTTGAGCCAGATCGCAAGCCAACCGCCTTTAAAGCCGCTGTGCCCGGTCAATAGGACCCGTTTGCCTCGCCAGAAACTGGATTCAAGGCACATTACCAGACCTTCCAAGGGGCCTGGCCCGAAGCCCAAAGTTCCTCCAGCATGTTTTTTTCACGCTGAGTGTCCATGGGTTGCCAAAAGCCTGAATGCTCGAAAGCCATCAACTGCTTGTCTTTGGCCAGGGTTTCCAGCGGCGCAGCCTCCCAAGGCGTTGTATCTCCGGCAATCAGTTTCAGGACGTCTGGCGACAGGACGAAAAAGCCTCCATTGATCAAGCCTCCGTCACCACGCGGTTTTTCGGTAAACCCCGTCACTTGCGATGCCTGCATTTGGAGCGCGCCGTACCGGCCAGGAGGTTGCACAGCCGTGATAGTCGCCAGACGACCATGCTGACGGTGGAAATCAATGGTCGCGCGGATGTTCAAATCAGCAACGCCGTCGCCATAGGTAAAGCAAAACGGCTCATCGTTCGGCAGGTATTCCGCTACACGCTTCAGGCGTCCACCGGTCAAGGTGTTCTCGCCGGTGTCGACGAGGGTGACGCGCCAGGGCTCCGCATGGCGATGGTGAACTTCCATCTGGTTCTTGGCCATGTCGAAAGTGACATCAGACATGTGAAGAAAGTAGTTCGCAAAATACTCTTTGATCACATAACCTTTATAGCCAAGGCAAATCACGAAATCGTTCACGCCATGGGCCGAGTAGATTTTCATGATGTGCCAGAGAATGGGCTTGCCGCCGATTTCGATCATTGGCTTGGGGCGAAGATGAGACTCTTCAGATATGCGGGTTCCAAGGCCGCCGGCCAGCAAAACAGCTTTCATGGACTTTCCTGAGGATCACACCGTGACTTGAAGAGGTCAAGCATAGGGGGACAACGAGTGCGGCAAGAGTGGAAAAGAGGCATTAACTCAGGGCTAATAGGTTTCTTCGTCGAGCATTTATAGTTGTGGCCATCATTGGGCATCTTTTGAAGGCGCATATATATCCTTGCGCTATAGTTTCTTTCAATTTCCTGGTTTTATTGACGGGTCTTATTTTTATGAATCCTTCAGATTCTCCGCCAAAGTCCGATAAAGAAAGCATCAGTGCTAAGGACTCCAGTATGTACGTTCCTATCAATAACCGCTCGGCCTCTGCCTACTCGCGCATGGGCGCCACAACCAGTGTGCAGGGTGCCAATCCCCACGAGCTGATCAATCTGCTTTTCAATGGCCTTCTTGAGTCGCTTAACCTTGCCCGAGGCGCGATGGAGCGTGGCGAGACGGCTGTCAAAGGCCAGGCGATTTCAAAATCTGTTCGCTTGCTCGATGAAGGACTCAAGGCCGGGCTCAATCCGCAAGGTGGCGAGCTGTCTGTCAACCTTGGCAATCTGTATGACTACTGCATCAGGCGTCTGACGGAGGCCAATGCCAGAAATGATTTGGCCGCCATCGACGAAGTTCGCAAACTCATCGAACCCGTGGCCGACTCCTGGAAAGCCATCCGGCCCGAAGCCACCGAGGGGAACTGACATGTCTATCGAAAATGAAATGACAACCCACCGTGGTGCATGCGCCCCGGAGAGCCTGATGGACTATTACCAAGCGATCGAATCTGCCAGCAGCAACATGCTGGCCGCCGCTCACGTGGAGGACTGGGACCAGGTTGTGCGCTACGAAGGCGCTTGCGCTGTGCTGATTGAGCAGTTGCGCTTCAAAGCCCGCCAAGAAGAATTGGCACCCGAGCAGCGCAAAGTCAAGGCTCAGATCATGCAGCGTATCCTCAAGAACGATGCAGAGATCCGCCTACTGGCTGAACCCTGGCTCAATGAGCTCGGGGAGATGATGAACCCGCAGGCACACCGCTTGCACTGAAATAAAAAAAGCGCCCACGGCGCCTTTTTTATGGGCGAGGCGGTTTATACCTGCATGTTCATGATGTCGCTGTAGGCCTGCACCATGCGGTTGCGTACGTGAAGGGTGGTCTGAAATCCGATTTGTGCTTTCTGGATGGCGACCATGGTTTCTTCAAGACTTACCTTGGGGTTCTCCATGGTGACTTCTTTTTGAAGGCTGTCTGAGTGATTCTGGGCCTCACTAACAGCTTTCAAGGCGTTCCTGAAGGCGTTGGAGATACCAGGTGACTGCACCGAGCCTGCGCTGGGTGCCTGGTTTTTGGACAGCCCGCCGGTACCGATGCTGCGAAGGGCACTGGGGGCTGAGGTACTGCTGGGGATGCGAAGGTCCACGACGGGCTCCTGTCGGGGCGAATGGCGCAATCCTAAAACCTGGCTGCGAAATCTTGAGGGCGAATAGTGGGTGAAAACCCCCCCTTATCTCGCTCATGTTTTCTGGGGGGCGTCGAATAATCAACGCCATGAAGGGGCCCTGTGGCTCCTTGATGACACTGGAACCTTGATGTCTGCCGTAGCCGAACTCACAAACCCTGCTGGTCAAGTGACTGCCCCGACTTGGATAGTGCGGGCCAGTGCGCTTGACAGAGCTCAAAAATTCAAGCTTGCCCTGGGCGTGGTCCTGGTGCTCATGGTCGGCCTTGCTGGCCTGTTCATGGGGCGGCAGACCGATTTTCGCGTGTTGTATGCGAATCTGGCAGACAAAGACGGTGGTGCCATCATTGCGCAGCTGTCGCAGATGAACATTCCCTACAAGCACGCTGACGGTGGCAGCGCCATCCTGGTGCCAGCAGAGCGCGTGAACGATATTCGCATGCGTTTGGCCTCCCAGGGCTTGCCCAAGGGAACCGTGGGTGGCTTTGATTCGATGGAGGCCAATCGGTTTGGCATGACCCAGTTTCAGGAGCGACTGACGTTTCAGCGCGGCCTGGAGGGCGAGTTGACGCGCTCTATTCAGGCCTTGTCGTCCGTGCAAAACGCCCGCGTTCACCTGGCATTACCCAATCAAAATGGTTTCTTCAGGGAGCAACAGAAGGCGTCGGCCTCTGTTTTGCTCAGTTTGCACCCCGGTCGGGTGCTCGACCGCGCTCAGATTGCCGGCATTGTTCACTTGGTGGCGTCCAGCGTACCTGAGATGAGTCCCACCGCTGTCAGTGTGTTGGACGATACAGGCAAGCTTTTGTCCAATGCGCCTGATGGTGGCCCTGGGGCTGTCGACGCTCAGCAATTGCAATATGTACAACAGGTTGAGCAAGCCTATTCGCGCCGCATCATGGACATTCTGGAGCCCGTCGTTGGCAGGGGCAACGTCCGCGCGCAGGTGACGGCTGATGTGGATTTTTCGCAATCAGAATCGACCTCAGAGTCGCACAAACCGAACCAGACGCCCGACGAGGCTGCCATTCGCAGCCAGCAAGTGGTCGAGTCCAGGGGGGCTGACAGCGCACCAGCCACAGGGGTGCCAGGGGCCGTATCCAATCAGCCGCCTGCGACGCCTTCGGCCAGTATCAACGGTGCGACGCCAACGCTTACCGCTGGCGGCGCCAATGGAGGCCTGGGCCCGAACGGCAAGAAAGAAATGATCACTAACTATGAAGTAGACAAGACTGTGCGCGTGGTCCGTGGTGCCACGGCGGTGGTCAGGCGGGTGACGGCTGCAGTAGTGATCAACAACACCTCGTCCGAAGTGCAGGGCAAGACAGTCAGCAAACCCCTTTCTAAGGAGCAGATGGACCAGATGAATGCACTGGTGCGCGAAAGCATCGGGTTCAACAAAGACAGAGGCGACTCCATCAACCTGGTCAACGCTGCCTTCGCCGTTGAAAAGCAGGTGTTTGAAGACGTACCGCTGTGGAAGCAGGCCGCTGTGATCGACACCGCGCGTAGCTTCGCCTGGCCCATTGCTGGGGTAATTTTTGCCTTCTTGGTCATGCAGATGCTGATCAAACCAGCGATCAAGGCGGTCAATACGCCGCCACCGCCGTCGGTGGAGGTGGCAGGTGGACAGTTGAACGCCGTGGTGGCTGATGATGACCAGCGGCCTGAGATGCTGGCGCTGGGCGGCGGTGGGGCTGGTGCTGACGCCAGCGGCCTGCCAGTCGCGTTGACGGATCACCAGCTTCGCATTGAGGACGCCCGTGCCCTGACCAAAGCCAATCCGGTTGCCGTGGCGAATATAGTTAAGACCTGGGTCAACGGCGAAAGCCCAGTGTGATACTCGTCAATCTATTTTCAGGGTGCCATCATGGATGAAGAAGGCCTATCCGACGCAGCCATTCTGCTGATGTCCTTGGGTGAGGAAGAGGCGGCAGAGGTGTTCCGGCATCTCTCACCCAAAGAGGTGCAGAAACTGGGCGAAACCATCGCCAAGACCCGTGCGGTCACCAAAGAGCGGGTTGACGAGGTCATGGTCAAGTTCACCGCCGCTGCCGGGGCGCAGAGCCTGCTGGTCACAGACACCAGCAACTACGTGCGTTCTGTGCTCAAGCGTGCGCTGGGTGACGACAAGGCGTCGCTGCTGATTGATCGGATTTTGCAAGGTGGTGACGTTTCAGGCATTGAAAGCCTGAAGTGGATGGACCCGGTCTCGGTGGCTGAGTTGATCCGCAACGAACATCCCCAGATCGTCGCGGCCATTTTGGTTCACCTGGATTTCGAGCAGGCTGCGGCCATTTTGAAGAACCTGTCAGAGCGTCAGCGAAACGAAGTCATGTTGCGGGTGGCCACGCTGGAAGGCATTCAGCCCACTGCATTGAAAGACTTGAACGAAGTCCTCTATAAGGTGCTGGCCGGTGGCGACAAGGTGCGCAAGAGTTCTTTGGGTGGGGTCAAGACGGCAGCCGAGATCATTAACTTTCTGGGTGCCAGCATCGAAGGCACGGTCATCGAGTCGATCCGCAGTCAGGATTCGGATCTGGCTCAAAAGATCATGGACAAGATGTTCGTTTTCGAGGACATGCTCAAACTCGACAACGCCGGTTTTCAGGCAGTTCTCAAGGAAATCTCTTCCGAGACCTTGGTGGTGGCCCTCAAAGGTGGTTCTGCCGAACTCAAAGAAAAAGTGCTGTCCAATATGTCCAGCCGTGCGGCCGAAACCCTTAAGGAAGACCTGGAGTCCCGGGGGCCTATGCGCCTGTCCGAGGTCGAGGCACAACAAAAAGAAATCCTCAAGGTGGTGCGACGTCTTGCAGACGAAGGCACTATCGTTCTAGGCGGAGGTGGCGGTGACGATGCCCTCATCTGATCCGCGCAACTATGCGCGCTTCATCCCTGCCGAAGAGCTGGGCGACGTATCGCAATGGCGCTTCGGCGCTGTGGGTGCAACGTATTCACCTGCTGAGATGGATGTTCGGCGGGCAGAGGCCGAGCAAGCACAGCTCCAGCTGGAGTCTGCCAGCCAAACCGCATTTGAGCGTGGTCTGGCACAAGGTCGCGCTGAAGCCAACGCTGAGGCGCAGCGACTGCTTCAGGCCTTTGCTCAAGCCCAAGGGCAAGAAACTGCCGAACGGCTCAATGCGGTTGTCCTTGCAGCTCAGGAATCGCTTCAGGAGGCTGAGCAGACGATTGCGCAGGGCGTTTTGGATCTGGCCTGTGCTGTTGCAAGGCAGGTCGTCCGGCACGAATTGACGGTTGACCCTACCGCTGTGCGACACGTGATCAAGGAAGCACTTGACATGGTGTTGACCGACGGGAAGGCCGCAACCGTCAGGCTGAATCCCCAGGACATGGGGATGCTGCAAGAATCCTTGCAAGTGATGTTTGCCGGCTCCGCGATGAATTTGATCGCAGATGTATCCATTCAGCCGGGTGGATGCAAGGTAGAAAGCGCCGGGGCCGTGATTGACGGCAGTTTGTCAAAGCGCTGGGAACGGGCTGTCAGCGCTCTGGGCCTTCCCACTGAAAGAGCTGCTTTCGTCCCCACTGACGAAGGGGCGCACGAGGCCTTGCCGTGAGCGAGCAAGTCACCCAACGCTGGCAGGATTTTTTGGCCACCGCCCAGCAGCGGGTAGCGCGACGCGACTCCTTGGCTGTGCAAGGTTCACTGACCCATGTGGCTGGCTTGGTGCTGGAGGCATCCGGCATTCGCACACCCGTGGGAGCCCAGTGCTTGGTGGAATCCCATGGTCAGCCTGGCGTCTTGGCCGAGGTGGTTGGGTTTTCTGACCGCAATGCTTTCCTGATGCCCGCAGGCGATGTACAGGGCTTTACACGCGGCGCCCGGGTGACCCCGTTGATGCCTTTCAGTCCCTTGCTGAAATTAGGTGATTGTCCTGACCAGGGCCCCAACGCACATGCGCCTGACCTTGGCATGCTTCAGTTGCCGCTGGGCGATGGCTTGCTGGGCCGGGTGGTTGATGCACAGGGCAAGCCTATGGATGGGCAGGGCGTTTTGCATGGTGTTCAGATCGGTGTGCTGAACCGCAAGCCCTTGAATGCCATGGATCGAACGCCCGTGCGGGAACCGCTCGATACGGGCGTGGCTTCTATCAATGCCCTGCTCACAGTGGGGCGCGGTCAACGACTGGGCCTGTTTGCGGGCTCAGGTGTCGGCAAAAGTGTGTTGCTGGGCATGATGGCTCGGTATACCCAGGCTGATGTCATTGTGGTGGGATTGATTGGCGAGCGTGGTCGGGAGGTGAAGGAGTTCATTGAGGACATTCTGGGGGACGATGGCCGTGCCCGCTCTGTCGTTGTAGCCGCACCTGCAGATGCGCCTCCCTTGCTGCGGATGCAGGGAGCAGCTTACGCATCGGCCGTTGCCGAATACTTCAGGGACCAGGGCAAGCATGTGCTGCTGCTGATGGATTCGCTCAGCCGATACGCCATGGCCCAGCGTGAAATTGCCTTGGCCATTGGTGAGCCGCCGGCCACCAAGGGTTATCCGCCGTCGTGCTTTGCGCGTCTGGCGCAACTGGTAGAACGAAGTGGCAACGGTTTGAATGGCGTCGGGTCTATCACGGCGTTTTACACCGTACTGTCTGAAGGCGATGACCAGCAGGACCCCATCGCAGATTCTGCACGGGCAATTCTGGACGGACATATCGTGCTTTCCCGGCGGCTTGCTGAGGCGGGACACTTTCCGGCCATCGACATTGGTGCGTCCGCCTCGCGAGTGATGAACAATGTGGTGTCGAAAGACCATTTTGAGTTGGCCCGGCAATTTCGCGCCATCTATGCACGCTATGAACAAGGGCGAGATCTGTTACAGATTGGGGCCTATGTGAACGGTTCGGATGCCGCCATGGACAAAGCCATTGCCCTGAACGCCCCAATGACCCAGTTCCTGCAACAGGCCATGCATACAGGGGTTGGTTTTGTTGACAGTGTGTACGGCATGGCCAATGCCATCGGTTTGAATCTGAACGCCGCTGCCGATGCCGTGGCTGCGCAGGAGGTGGCCCGTGTCTGACCTGAGGCCGCTCGAACTCGCCGCTGACATGGCGAAACGCCAGCGCGATGAGGTTGCTCGCCGGGTGGCGCAGCGTCAAGCCCAGCGTCAGTCAGCGACCCTGCAGTTGCAGCAACTGCAGGCCTATGTGGTTGAAACCGAGAACAAGTGGATTGCCCGGACCATGGCCTCTGACGCAGCCGTGATGCATCACCACTATCAGTTCCTGGAGAAGTTGCAGCATGCGATTGGCTATCAGGAGCGGGTGATTCAAACCCACGCTTCCCAGATTGCACAGGCGCAGTCGGCTTTGGTCGAAGCGGAGCACAAGCTTAAGCGCTTTCAGCATGTGCTCGATACGCGCAAGTCAACGATTGCCGACAAGCGGATGCGGCAGGAACAAAAACAGATGGATGAGATGGCGTCTCAAATGGCAGCTCGCCAGTCCAGACAAGCCAAGGAACACATATGACACCGATTCAAAACGACTCTTTCAGCGCGGACGCGATCACTTCACTTGGTGGATCCTCTAAAGACGGCTTGGTCAGGCAAGGGAAAAAGCCGACTGGCTTTCATTCCCTGTTGACGCAGCTAGGCCAGGGCCATGGCAAACCCGCCACAGCGTTGTCAGGTGAAAAGCCTAGCGAAAAAGCGGATCCGATGACGACGGGTGTGCAACCGGATCTGATGACAGCTTCGATTGCATCTGACGCGCTTGAGCTGAAAGACGATGGCAAGGCAAGCGAAGACGGTTTGTTGGCGCCAGACTCTGCCTCACCCGTGTTATGGGCACAAATGCAGATGGGGCAAGCAGCATCTGCCCAGCAAAGTCTCGCAGCGTCTGGTGTGGAGTCAGGCTTGGCGCAGAAGACCGGTGGCGTTGATGCGCTCGGCGAACAAACCGGCGCAAACTTGGCGACGCTCACGGGGACCGGGCAGTCATGGATGAAGTCCGAGGCAAATCCAGCGCCAGCGCAGGTGGCTGACAGTGCATCGAAAATGAAGCCCCAAGTCAGTGCCAACCTTCCTGCGCCCACGCCTGGCTACACCCCGACAGTGAGCGGCGATCTTCCTGTCGTGCATGCTTCTGGACACAAGCTGCATGGGGGCTCATCCAACGCCCAAGACTCATCACAGATGACCGAATTGAGTGGTCTGGCAATGGCTGCGGCGGCACAAAAATCTGCCAGTGAGCAGATGAGTCCACTTCTGGAAGAGATTCAAACGCAAAACCCGACGCCTGAAGTGTTGGTGGCCGCTGCCCATTCGACATGGGTTGAGGGCATGCAGCAGGGGAACAAGCCATCGTCCATGTCCTCAAAGGGCGGGTTTGAGTCTGGGCAATCCACCTTTGCCGGCCCTGGGCTTGACATGAGCTCGCTTGCCAATCAAACAGCGGCCAGCCTGGCCATCAGTGCCACCATTGCAGTTGATGCTGTGCCTGAAACTGCAGTGGCTACACAGGTGGCTGTGTGGGTATCTCAACATGTGCAGTCTGCCGAACTCAAGCTTGATGCACAGGGAGGTGACCCGGTCGAGGTCAGCATCTCGCTGGCCGGCAATCAGGCCACGGTTGAGTTCCGCTGCGATACCCCCGAAACACGTGAAGTCCTGAACCGAGCGGCAGACCAGCTGCATGCCATGTTGCTAAGCGAGGGCTTGGTGTTGTCCGGTGTGTCGGTCACCGCGTCAAATCAGCAGCGTTTTGGTGAGGCTGACGCTTCACAGGGTCAGGACGCAAAGGGCCAGCAAGCACGGTCTGGAGCCGCGCGCAATGCAGATGGCGCCACCGCCCAAACGTTGAACATGCTCCCCCGCACCAGGGTTCCTGCTGGTGTGGTAGACCTGTTTGTCTAGGGGGATGTAAGGGCAATTGACCCGAATTGCCCTGAAATTTCCTTTTAATCAGACAATTGCGGCACTAAAGTCACCGAATAATCGGATGAGATAAGAAGTTTAGGTGCATGCTGCGGTTTTTGCGGTGTGTTGCCAGAAAGGTCAACCGTGTCTGACGCGCCCGCAGCGGAGGCTAAACCTCCCAAAAGCAAGAAAATGCTCATCATCATCATTGCCGCCGTGGTGCTTCTCGGTGGTGGTGGGGCTGGTGCATTTTTCTTCATGAAGAAGGCCAAACCGGCAGGGGAGGAGGAGCCTGCGGCTGCCGCGCATGCCAAGCCTGCTGCTCCGCCCACCTTCTTGCCACTTGAAACCTTGGTTGTCAATCTGGCAGATCCTGGCGGCGAGCGGTTTGCTCAGCTGGGCATTACGCTGGAAATTACGGATCCCAAAGTGGCAGATTCGGTGAAGGCTTTCATGCCTTCGATCCGCAATGCGGTGTTGCTGGCGGTGTCGCAGCGCACAACCCAGGAGTTGCTGACGGTTGAGGGCAAGGCCAAGCTGGCTAAAGATATTCGGCGTGAGGTGTCAACTCCACTGGGTTTCGCGGTGGAAGACGACGAAGTTGAAGAGGAAGATCCCGCGCCCAAGAAAGGCGCCAAACCCAAGAAGCCCAAGAAAACAGCGACGCCTAATCCCATCAAGAACGTGTTGTTTTCCAGCTTTATAGTCCAGTGATGCATGATGATGTCCTCCACCGGAGGTGTGACCCATGAGTGAGTCCTTTCTATCGCAAGAAGAAGTTGACGCCCTGTTGGAAGGCGTCACGGGGGAGAGCCAGACCTATTCCGAGGATGTGGTTGACCAGGGGGCTATCCGAACTTATGACATTTCGAGTCAGGAGCGAATTGTCCGTGGGCGTATGCCCACCATGGAAATCGTGAACGAGCGGTTTTCCCGAAATTTGCGGGTGGGGCTCTTTAATTTCATCCGGCGTAGCCCTGAAATTTCGATTGGGCCCGTCACCGTTCATAAATACAGCGCGTTCTTGCGAGAGCTGGCAGTTCCCACCAATTTCAATATTGTGGCGGTGCGGCCGTTGCGCGGAAGCGGTTTGATTGTTTGTGAGCCGTCTCTGATCTTTGGTGTGATCGACACCTTGTACGGCGGTGTTGGCAAGTTCCCAACCCGCATTGAGGGGCGTGAGTTTTCAGCGACCGAACAGCGTGTGATCAATCGCCTGGTTGAGGTGATCACTGCCGAGTATGAAAAAGCCTGGAAGGGCGTCTACCCGATCAACCTGGAGTATCAGCGCTCAGAAATGCAGCCGCAATTTGCGAACATCGCAACACCCAGCGAGATTGTGGTGTCCACGAGTTTCCATCTGGAGATCGGAGAGATCACCGGTTCGGTGCATTTTTGCATTCCGTATGCCACGCTGGAGCCGATTCGTGATGTGCTGTATTCCACCAGCCAGGGCGATTCGATGGAGGTGGACCGTCGCTGGGTGAATGTACTCACGCAGGAAATCCAGGCCGCCGAAGTGGTGCTTGTCGCCGAACTGGCCAGGGCCGATACCACCATCGAACAGCTGCTTGCGATGCGACCGGGCGACTTTATCGAACTGGAGCGCAAGCCCCGGATCAAGGTCAACATTGACGGTATACCCGCCTTTGAGTGCCAGTACGGGACACACAACACCAAGTATGCCGTGAAGGTTGACAAGACCTTGCTGCATCGCGGCGAATCCATTTAATCAGTCAGGGAGCAATCATGGCAACCGAAGGCATGGACACAAACGAAGTTGACGAGCTCAGTGGCTGGGCGGAGGCGCTCGAAGAGCAGAAAAAATCAGACGAGAAACCAGCCGGAGATGTTCAAGGGGGACCTCTGTCTGGCGACGGAGCCGGGTTTTCTGATGGTACGGGAACGTCAGCGCCGCTGAATGACATCAACATGGTATTGGATATTCCGGTCCAGCTTTCTGTTGAGCTCGGACGCACCAAAGTGCCGATCAAGTACATCCTCCAGCTAGGCCAAGGTTCGGTGGTGGAATTGGACGCGCTTGCAGGCGAGCCGATGGATGTATTGGTGAATGGGTATTTGATTGCCCAGGGCGAGGTGGTGGTAGTGAATGAGAAATTTGGTATCCGCCTGACAGACGTGGTGACGCCCTCCGAGCGGCTCAAGCGGGTTAGCCGCGGCTAAGTTTTTTTGCCGATATTTGATCTCCCGAACCATGAACCAAACATCCTTCTGGTTGGTCCTTTTCGTCGTGGCATTTGCTTCGCTGCCATGGCTCGTGAAATGGGTGCAGCGTCGAACTGGCCTGGGCAAAGTCCCCCAGGACGGTGGAACGCGGCTCATATCCTCCCTGGCATTGAGCCCACAGCAGCGGGTAGTCACTGTCGAAGTGCTCCATGGGCAGACTCGTACCCGTTTGGTTCTGGGCGTGACGCCACAGTCCATTTCATGCCTGCATGTCATGCCCACTTCGGGCGATTCAACCGCGTTGGCCGTGGAGCCCGTGCCGACTCCCGACTTTCCGTCTCGGCTGGATGATCATCAGAGGATTGCTTCGTGACACGGCTTTTCCGCGCCTCGGCTGCACTCGGGTTGATCTGGCTTTTGCCATTGAATAGCCTGGCCCAAACCGCCGGACAATTGCCATTGATTGTGGGCAGCGGTAGCGGGGGCACAAGCTTTTCAGTGCCTATTCAGACTCTGCTGTTTTTCACTGCGCTTTCGTTCCTTCCGGCCATTCTTTTGATGATGACCGGTTTCACCCGGATTGTGATCGTGTTGTCGTTGTTGCGTCAGGCACTGGGTACGCAGTCGGCGCCGCCGAATCAGGTGATCATTGGGTTGTCCTTGTTCCTCACTTTTTTTGTGATGGGGCCAACCCTGGACAAGGTGTATCAGGACGCTTACCAGCCCTATGCCAAGGGAAGCATTTCTTTTGAACAGGCACTGGACCGGGGGGAAGCGCCCATGCGGCAATTCATGCTTAAGCAGACGCGACAGTCTGATCTGTCCTTGTTTGCGAAGCTGGCCAAACTGGATCCAGATATCAAGGGTGAGACTGCCCCCATGCGGGTGCTGGTGCCCGCGTTTGCTATCAGTGAACTGAAGTCAGCCTTCCAGATCGGTTTCATGATCTTTATCCCCTTTTTGGTCATCGACATTGTGGTGGCCAGTGTGCTGATGTCGCTGGGCATGATGATGCTGTCGCCCGTCCTGGTGGCCTTGCCATTTAAATTGATGCTGTTTGTGCTTGCCGATGGCTGGAACATCCTTATAGGGTCTCTGGCAGCCAGTTTCGTCCAGTGAAGGAGCTGTCCTCATGAATCCTCAAAGCGTATTGACGGTCGGGCAAGAAGCCCTGATGCTTTTGCTGATGGTGTCTTCGCCCATTTTGGGCGCTGTCCTGGTGGTTGGTTTGCTTATCAGTCTGTTCCAGGCGGTGACCCAAATCAACGAGGCCACCTTGTCGTTTGTGCCCAAACTGATCGCGGCCGTGGTCGTGCTGACAGTAGCAGGCCCCTGGATGTTGACCACCATGGTGGAGTACATCCGTCGCACCATCAGCAACATTCCGGCCTGGGTGAACTGAGCCCTATGCGTACTCCGTTCGCATAGCGCCTTAACCGCCATGATCTCCATTTCAGAGGCTCAACTGTCGGCTTGGTTGGCACCGGTTCTGTGGCCATTCTTGCGGGTTCTTGGCATGTTCGGCTCGTCGCCGTTGCTGTCTATTCGTGCCATCCCGACCCGTACAAAAATTTGTCTCGCTTTTCTGGTTGCAGTGTGCGCTCAGGCCAGTCTGGAGGGCCAACCTGTGGTGGGTTTGAACGATACAGACACCATTGCCACTGCAGTCCACGAGGTTGGCGTTGGATTGGCGATCGGGTTCGCCGTGCGTCTGGTGTTTACCACGGTCGAGCTTGCCGGTGAGTTGATGGCGCTACAGATGGGTTTGAACTTCGCCATGTTCTTTGACATGACCAGCAACAGCCAGGCCAGCGCCGTGTCACGCTTTTACGGCAACATAGCGGTATTGCTCTTTGTCGTCATGAACGGGCATCTCATGATCCTCATGGCGGTGATCAAGAGCTATGACGCGTTCCCTGTGAATTTTGGCCTGATGGACACTTTCAGTCGCCTGCATCTTCACACCATGGGCGCTGAACTGTTCAGTTCGGCCCTGTGGATGGCGTTACCCGTCATCGGTCTGCTGTTGATGGTGAATCTCACGCTTGGCATCGTGTCACGGGTTGCCCCCCAAATGAACATCTTTGCGCTGGGGTTTCCGGTCACGTTAACCGTTGGCTTGATGGGCATCACAGCCGGGCTGCCTCTCCTGGAAACCCCCATGACCCGGCTGCTGACGCAGGCGATTGATCTGTTTATGAAGCGCTGACGCGCTTGCTCAGACCATTCCGTTGCGGATCGCGTAAACCGTCAGTTCCGCGTTGTTGGTCAGGTTCAGCTTCTCCAGCGCTCTTGTTCGGTAGACGCTGACTGTCTTTGGGCTGAGCATTAATTCTTCGGCGATATCTGATAAGCGTTTACCTGAGGCGATCTTAATGACAGTCTGCAGTTCACGCTCTGACAAAGCATCGTGTAACACTTCTGATTTGGGCGCAGACAGGCTGTCTGCCAACATCTGGGCAACTTCAGGTGTCACATATTTGCGTCCCATGGCGACGGTCCGCACTGCAGTGATCAACTCGCTGGGGTCACCCGCCTTGCTGATGTAGCCCTGCGCACCCGCCCGAAGGCACCGAATCGCGTACTGATCCTCTGGGTGCATCGACAAAAAAAGCACCTTAACGGATGAGCCTGAGTCACGCAGGCTTGCCAACACTTCCAGGCCATCGCGGCCGGGCATGTTCATGTCGAGTACCAGTACGTCGCATTCCACCTTGCGCAAGACTTCCCGCACTTCGGAATAGCTTCCTGCTTCGCCTGTCACTTTGACATCCACGGCCTCAGTCAGGGTATCGCGAATGCCTCGACGCACGACGGCATGGTCGTCACACAAAACTACATTGATCATTCAGCCACCTCAGCGTGATAGTCAGACAACCCTGCCTTGAGAGGCACCGACAGGATGATGGAGGTACCGACACCTGGCCGGCTGCTGACGTCCAGCCAGCCTCCCACTGTTTTGGCGCGCTCGTGCAAGCCACGGATGCCAAAGGCCTTGGGTTTGTCGAGTTCGGTTTTATCCAGGCCTTTGCCCTTGTCTGTGATCTCCAGCGTCAAGACGCCTTCAGCGTCAGACAGGTCGATCATGACAGCATTTGCTTCGGCGTGTTTTGAAATGTTGGTAAGCGCTTCCTGCGTCGTCCGGTATGCCACCAGCTGGATGGCCTTACTCAGATTGACGGCCTCATTGGCGGCGTGGACCGTGGTGCGGACATTGGTCCGCCGCTCAAAATCGCTGGCCAGCCATTGCACCGCTGCGACCAGGCCCTGCTCCAGGATGGCGGGTCTCAGGTTATGCAGAATGCGCTGGCTTGCGCCGATGGCGTGCTGGAGCATTTCGCTCGCAGAGCGTGCATGGTCCAGGCTGGCGGGGTCTTTCGAATTGCGCACAATCCAGGCCAGATCGAACTTTACTGCAGTCAAGGAGCCGCCAATGTCATCATGCACCTCGCGCGCAATGGCAGCGCGCTCTTGTTCGATGCTGGACTGCAGGTATTCTGTTAGTTCGGCCAGCCGCCGCTCCGATTTGGCCAGTTCAGCGTCCGCGATCACCTTGGCTCGCCGTGATTCATGGACCTCAATGGCCCGTGAAATGACATGGTCAAGCTTGGTAATGTCATCTTTCAACAGGTAGTCACTGATCCCCTGCTTCACAGCATCGACCGCAGCAGATTCCCCGATGGCCCCCGACAAAATGATGAAAGGCGGCGGGTTCACTGCCAGTCCCTTGGGCTGACTGTGCAACGCGTTCCAGGCATCAATGGCCGTGAAGCCCGGGAGGCGGTAGTCGGCAACGATGGCATCCAGTGGTTGGGTTTGCACGTGCTCGACAAAGCTTTCAAGTGTTTCCACGCGTGACAATTCGTATTGGAAATCGCTGCTTTTAAGCGCAAATGTGGCCAATTCATGGTCGAAGCGGGAGTCTTCCAGGTGCAGAACCCTGCGTATGGCGGTTTTGTTCACCGGCAATCCTGCAAACGCATGCACAGCCCTGACCATGGCTGGCGTATTACTGATGTGAAGGGCAGGGTCACTTCGGCGGTCTCCCCATGAAAACGGATAAGTCGGTATTCTCTACTCTGACGCAGTGGGCAATTCCACTACGGCAACACAGATTTTAGATATTGAGCTAAATTGGGCTAAGAGGACTTCACAGTGGGCATTGTGCTTGGATAGTCAAAAACAAGGCACGAACTTCAGACCAACATGCAAGAAACCGACGCTGACAGTTACACCCCGACGGTACAGATACCGGTGATGACGGTTGCCGAGCTTCAGGACAGCCTGTTGGTGGTCCTGAATGACCTGCAGCGCCTGGAGGGCCTGGTCAACCATGCCGCCAATAACTTGCTTGAGCGGTTTGAGACCGCCAATGTGAGCCTGGCGAAAGCCGACCTGGACGCCAAAGCCCATGAAGACCTGGCAGATTTGAGAACCGCATTGCACAGCGCGATCACCGAGCTGCAGTTTCAGGACATGGCGACTCAGCTCATTACCCATACCAGCAAGGTCTTGAAGGCATGTGCAGACCGATTAGCCTACGAAGCCATGGAAGCCGACGAAGAGGAACTGCAGATCATCATGCAGCCCTTGCCAGACAGGCCAAACCCAGTCACGCAGGATGAGATGGATGCGGGCTCGATAGAGCTATTTTGAGTTTTACTTGAACAAATCAATCAAATTTTCAGTTGGAGCCTTGTATGTATTCAATCCTAGCCGTTGATGACTCTGCGTCAATGCGGAAGATGGTGTCGTTTACCTTGACAGGTGCGGGCTATCAGGTCGTCGAGGCTGTAGATGGCCAGGATGGGTATGAGAAAGCTCAGTCCCACAAAATCGATCTGGTCCTGACCGACCAGAACATGCCACGACTTGACGGACTTGGCCTGACCCGTAAATTGCGTGAGCATCCTGTTTTCAAGACGATTCCCATCCTGATCCTGACGACTGAATCCAGTGACCAGATGAAACAGGCCGGCCGGGCAGCTGGGGCCACTGGCTGGCTTGTGAAGCCCTTTGATCCAAACAGGCTGCTCCAGGTCCTGCAAAAGGTATTGGGCTAGGAACCTGGCCTGTACGGACGGGCCCACAAGGAGAAAATCATGAGCGAAGCACAACACAGTGGTGGTTCTGGCGGAGACATCGACCTCTCGCAGTTTTATCAAATCTTCTTTGAAGAAGCGGGTGAAAACCTGGATTTGATGGAGCAGATGCTCCTGAACCTGAATGTTGAAGCTGCAGACGACGAAGAACTGAACGCGATCTTCCGATGTGCACATTCCATCAAAGGTGGCGCTGCGACTTTTGGATTTGCTGACGTCGCAGAGTTGACGCACCAGATGGAATCACTGCTGGACAAATTGCGTCGGCATGAACTCAAACCTACACCACCCATGGTCGATGTCCTGCTGGAGTCAGCTGACGCCCTGCGCGGGCTGCTGGCGATTCATCAGGGCCAGGGCGGAGAGCCGCCACCGACCGCTAGCCTGGTCAGCCGTATCCGCGATTTAGCCCAAGGCGGGAACGCAGGCGTCTCTGCTCCAACACCGGCCCCCGTGGCCACGGCCACTGTGGTTGCGACAGACCCTGTGGTTGAGGTTCAGATAGCGCCACCGCCCGCGCCAACTCAAGGCGTGTCCGGCATGCCGCAAGCATCTGCCGTTGGCGCCGTGCGCAAACTGGAAGTGCGAATCGGCCCCATGGATAAACCCGAACAAGCCGATGCTGTTCAGGATCTTTTTCGCGACATTCCAGGTCTGGGAACGATCCAGGGGCTCACGTCTGACCGTGCGGATTACAAGGTATTTGCAATAGAAACCACATCGACAGACGAAGATTTGCTTGATCTGTTTGTGTTTCATGTTGCCAAGGAACAAGTCCATATACAAGAAGCGCAAGCCTCGTCAAGTCAAGCGGCTGCAGCACCGGTGGCTGCTCCAGAGCAGGATCTGGGCTTTGGCTTCTTTCCCGATGCGCCCGGCCTGCCGTCTGCAAAACCTCAGCCGCCCGCTGTGGCTGCAGCCGCCCCTGCGGTAGTTGCACCCAAGGCGCCTGAACATGTGGCCCAGCCCGCTGCAGCCCCCAAGGTGGGCGCACAGGTGAATGCCGAGGCCAGCACCATTCGAGTGGCGATCAGCAAGGTAGACCAGTTGATCAATCTGGTCGGGGAATTGGTGATCACGCAAGCCATGCTGGCGCAGAACAGTTCCACACTGGACCCAGTGCAAAACCAGCAACTCATGTCTGGCCTGGCCGATCTGGACCGCAACACACGCGATCTCCAGGAATCGGTGATGTCCATCCGAATGATCCCCATGTCGGTGGTGTTCAGCCGTTTTCCGCGCATGCTGCGCGATTTGGCTGGCAAGCTGGGCAAGAAGGTGGAGCTGGTTACCATGGGTGAGGCCACCGAGCTCGACAAAGGGCTGGTCGAAAAGATCACCGACCCGTTGACGCACTTGGTGCGCAACAGCTGCGACCACGGCATTGAGATGCCCGAAGAGCGCATCGCCAAAGGCAAACCCCCCAATGGCACGATCACGCTGTCTGCGTCACACCAGGGTGGCTCGATCATGATCGAGGTGCGGGACGACGGCAAAGGCATGTCGCGAGAAAAGATCTTGAGCAAGGCCAAGGAGCGTGGTCTGGATGTAAACGACCAGATGAGCGACCAGGAAGTCTGGCAACTGATTTTTGCCCCAGGCTTTTCGACAGCTGATGTAGTCACAGACGTCTCCGGTCGCGGTGTCGGCATGGACGTCGTCAAGCGAAACATCAGCTCCATGAACGGGACTGTCGAGATTGATTCCGCTGAAGGTTACGGTATGCGGGTATCGGTCCGCTTGCCGCTCACACTGGCCATCATGGACGGCATGTCGGTCGGCGTTGGTGAAGAGGTTTATATCTTGCCTCTGTCTTCCGTGGTGGAGTCCTTCCAGGTGAAGGGTGACGAGGTCAATACTGTTGGGCAGGGGGCCCAACTGGTCAAGGTGCGCGACGAGTACATGCCAGTGATTGGCCTGGAGAAAGTGTTCCAAGTCCCGCGCTTTGACTTTGACAAGTCCAGCAACATCATGGTGGTGGTCGAGGCGGAGGGCAGCCGTGTCGCCCTGCTGGTGGACGAGCTGCTTGGGCAGCAACAAGTGGTTGTGAAAAACCTCGAATCCAACTACCGCAAGGTCCCCAATGTGTCGGGCGCCACCATCCTGGGTGACGGTAAGGTGGCATTGATTCTGGACACTGCGGCCCTGGTGCGCCGCTCGCGTCATTGAACAGGAGCAGATCATGGGAATGATGGAACATGTTGGCGAAGCCTCCCTGGCCACTGCGAGGGAATACCTGACCTTTCGGTTGGATCAGGAAGAGTTTGGGATCGATATCTTGAGGGTGCAGGAAATCCGTGGCTATGAGCCGCCCACGCGGATTGCCAACGCACCCGACTTCATGAAGGGGGTCGTCAACTTGCGTGGCACCATTGTCCCGATTGTGGACATGCGGCTCCGCTTCGGCTGCAGCAAGGCCGAGTACAACAGCTTTACGGTGGTGATCATTTTGAACCTCAAGGCCCGCGTGGTCGGCATTGTGGTGGATTCGGTCAGCGATGTGATGGAGCTCCCGCCTGAGTCCCTGCGTCCACGGCCAGAAATTGAAAGCATCATTGATCCGGGCTGCATCACCGGGCTAGGCTCTGTGGGGGACCGCATGCTGATCCTGCTGGACATTGAGCAACTGATGTCCAGTCCCGGTATGGGACTGAGTTCTAACGACGGCTAAGGCCTACATGCTGCACGCCGAGACCCAGGAAACACTGCACAAGCGGCCAGCCGTTCCGAGGCGGACGGGGGCCGATGGTCACGGCATGGCCGCCTCCGAGGCTGTGCCAGCAGACCGGGAGTTTGACTGGTCGTCGGCAGATTTTGACCGTGTCCAGAAGCTCATCTATCAGCGTGCGGGCATTTCGCTCAATGACGGCAAACACGCCATGGTCTACAGCCGCCTTTCAAGGCGTCTGCGCGAGACCGGGTACCGGAGTTTTCGGGAATACCTTAGCTGGCTCGAGTCCCACGATGGCGACGAGTGGCAGGAGTTCATCAACGCGCTCACCACCAACCTGACCTCGTTCTTTCGTGAGGGGCATCATTTTGAGATTTTGCACGAGCATCTGCAAAGCAAATCCAAAGGGCAGCGCTGGAACATCTGGTGCAGTGCTGCCTCAACGGGCGAAGAGCCGTATTCCATTGTGATGACCGCCATGGAGGCCTTGGGCAGCACTGGCGCTTTTCACCTCACTGCCAGTGATATCGACTCCAAGGTGCTGGCGACGGCTTCACGAGGCGTCTACAAACTCGAGAACATGAAAGGCGTCGCGCCCGAAAAACTACGCCGGTTCTTCTTTCGGGGTAAGGGCGCGAATTCGGGCATGGTACGTGTCAAGCCCGAGCTTCAGGCGGCAGTTGATTTCCTGCAGGTCAACCTGATTGAGGATGGATGGCCCTTTCGCGAGCCTTTTGACATCGTGTTTTGCCGAAATGTCATGATCTACTTCGATGCACCCACCCAGCGCGGCGTGCTGGAGAGAATCCACAGAAACATGAAACCGGGGGGGATGCTGTTTGTGGGGCACTCGGAAAACTTCAACGATTCTCGCGATCTCTTTACCTTGCGGGGCAAAACTGTTTATGAGCGGCGTTAACTTCATGACCCTTGGCGCATCACGGTTTGACTCTGCTGGCGGGGGGCTGTAGGTTATGGTCATCGCGTCTTCAACTTCTACCAACCCAAGCCTTAGGGACAACAGCGTCAAGCATCTGGCTGCCGTCCAAAAGCTCAAGTCCCGCGGACGCCGACCGGGTGAAGCCAGTTTTTTTTACGTTGATCATCATTTTGGATTCCCGGCCGTCAAGGTGTTGCCGGGGGAATACTTTGTTTCGTCGGAGGACATGGTCATCATGACCGTGCTCGGGTCCTGCATTGCGGCCTGCATTTGGGATCCGCACCTGAACATTGGCGGCATGAACCACTTCATGCTGCCGGACAGCGACGGCATTGACACGAGCGGTCGCTACGGCTCCTACGCGATGGAACTGCTGATCAATGAAATGGTCAAGGCGGGTTCGCGGCGTGAAGCCATGCAGGCCAAGGTTTTTGGTGGGGGGCAAGTCATGGCCTCATTCACCGCCATGAATGTAGGCGAGCGCAACACCGAGTTTGTGCTGGATTACCTCAAAACCGAGCGCATTCCCATTGTGTCTAAGGACGTGCTCGACATTTACCCCCGCAAGGTGTGTTTTTTTCCGACCACAGGTAAGGCTCTGGTCAAGCGCCTGGCGCATTCTCACCCCGAGGCCTTGGTCGAACAGGAACGTCGCGGCAATGCCGCCAATGTGGCGACGCAGAATTCGGGTGGGTCGGTCGACCTGTTCTGACCGACCCAAGAAACGCAAAGGGAGCTTATGGCAAAGACTCGAGTGATAGTGGTGGATGACTCCGCCTTGGTGCGCAGCTTGCTGACGGAAATCATCAACCGGCAGCCTGACATGGAATGCATCGGCGCGGCCGCGGACCCCCTGATTGCGCGCGAGATGATCCGCGAGTTGAACCCCGACGTCATCACCCTCGACGTCGAAATGCCCCGGATGGATGGGCTCGATTTTCTGGCCCGCTTGATGCGATTGCGCCCCATGCCCGTTGTGATGATCTCGACCTTGACCGAGCGGGGTGCTGAGGTCACCATGAAGGCGCTTGAGCTGGGAGCGCTTGACTTTGTCTCCAAGCCCCGAATCGGAGTGGCTGATGGGCTTAAGGACCTCTCGGCTCAGATAGTGGAAAAAATTCGCGTGGCGGCGGTGGCCAAAATTCACCGTTCCGTCACTCCCGCCGCAGGAGCAGGTGCACAGAGCCCTGTCGCAAAATCGGCTGCCAGCCCGACTCCAAGCAATCCGTCTACTCCCAATTCTTTGGGTCGAATCTCGACCGAGAAGCTGATTTGCATTGGCGCTTCCACCGGAGGGACCGAGGCCATCAGAGAGGTCTTGACAGCCCTGCCTGCCGACTCTCCTGGCGTGGTCATCACCCAGCACATGCCGCCTGGTTTTACGGCCAGTTTTGCAGCCAGGCTGGACAGTCTGTGCAGGATCAGCGTGCGCGAGGCCGCGAACGGAGACCGCATCTTGCCAGGCCACGCCTACATTGCGCCCGGAGGCAAGCAGTTCAGCATCACCCGCAGCGGTGCAAATTACGTGGCCGTGGTCCAAGACGGTGAACCTGTGAACCGCCACCGCCCATCGGTCGAGGTGCTGTTTTTGTCCTGCGCCCAATTTGCCGGCCCCAATGCATTCGGTGTAATGCTCACGGGCATGGGCAACGACGGCGCAGCCGCCATGAAGGTGATGCGCGACAAAGGCAGCTACAACTACGTGCAGGACGAAGCCAGCTGTGTTGTCTTTGGCATGCCACGCGAGGCCATCCAGGAGGGGGCTGCCCACGAGGTGCTGCCGCTGAACAAGATCGCGCCCACGCTGCTTCAGCGGCTGTCAGATACCGCAGGTCAACGCACCCGGATTTGATGCCGTTGGTTGACCTGGTGGCTGCGGCGCTTACTGCGCTGAGGCGGCGAGCGCTTCCCAGCGCTCCATGGCTGCCATCAGCGCTTCTTCCAGGGCTGGCATCTTGGTGTGCAGCTCTGTGGCGCGTGCTGCATTGCGCTGGTACAGGCTGCTGTCAGCCAGCTCGGTATTAACGTCAGCCAGTTCCTTTTCGAGCGACGCAATCAGCGCTGGCAATCCGTCCAGCTCGCGCTGAAGCTTGTAGCTGAGCTTGATGGGCGTCGCAGCTTGTGTTGTCGCCTGGGTAGTCGCTGGCTTAACTTCTGTTTGAGCTGTCTTTAATGTCTTCTGGCTTTCCTCTGCAGCATTTTCTGCTGCTAAATTTCTAGCAAAAGCTATTTCGCGCGCACGTTTGGACTGAATCAGCCAGTCTTGGACCGAGCCTTCGTATTCACGCCAATGGCCACTGCCTTCGCTGACCAACGTACTGGTGACCACGTTGTCCAGGAATGCGCGGTCATGGCTGACTAAAAACACGGTTCCATCGTAGTTTTGCAGCAAGTCTTCCAGCAACTCCAGCGTGTCAATGTCCAGGTCATTCGTCGGCTCGTCCAGTACCAGCACATTGGCGGGGCGGGCAAAAAGGCGGGCCAGCAGCAGGCGGTTGCGCTCACCACCACTGAGTGAACGCACGGGTGAATTTCCGCGAGCCGGGCTGAACAAAAAGTCGGCCAGGTAGCTCTTGACATGCTTGCGCTGAGTTCCAATCTCAATCCACTCGCTGCCAGGGCTGATGAAGTCTTCGAGTGTGGCGTCCAGGTCGAGGTTGTCGCGCATCTGGTCAAAGTAAGCCACCTGCAAATTGGCACCTTGGCGCAGTTTGCCGCTGTCGGGAGCCAGTTCGCCCAGAATCATCTTCAGCAACGTGGTCTTGCCCGCGCCATTGGGGCCAATCAAGCCTACCTTGTCGCCACGCAGGATGGTGCCAGTGAACTTGCTCACAATGGTGCGCTCACCAAAGGCTTTACTTACCTCGGTCAGTTCGGCCACGATCTTGCCGCTGTTTTGTCCTGAGGCCAGGTCCAGCTTGACGCTGCCCACGGCGTCACGCCGGGCACTTCTCTCGGCGCGCAAGACTTGCAGGCGCCCAATGCGGCTTTGACTGCGGGTGCGGCGTGCTTCGACACCTTTGCGGATCCAGATCTCTTCTTGCGCCAGCAACTTGTCGGCCTTGGCATTGATGACCGCCTCTTGTGCCATTTGCTCGTCTTTATTGATCACATACTGGGCAAAATTGCCGGGGTAGCTGCGCAACTTGCCTCGGTCCAGTTCCACAATTCGGGTGGCCACGCGGTCCAAGAAGGACCGGTCGTGCGTGATGGTGATCAGGCTTCCCTTGAAGGCGATCAGAAGCTCTTCCAGCCACTCAATGGCATCCAAGTCCAGGTGGTTGGTGGGTTCATCCAGAAGCAACACATCGGGCTGGGCCACCAAGGCTTGTCCCAAGGCGACACGTTTTTTCATACCACCTGACAGCGTGCCAATGCGCCGGTCTGCCGCCAAATGCAGACGATGCAGGGACTCGGTGACGCGCTGCTCCCAGTTCCAGCCGTCCTGATGTTCGATAGCAGATTGCAGTGCGCTGAGGTCACCTTCACCCGAGCAATACTGCTCAATCATCTCCTTTACGCCCGCCAGGCCAGCACTGACTGCTTCAAAAATGGTAGCGTCAGGGTCTAGCGTGGGCTCCTGCGCTACATAGGCTACACGGATGCCGGACTGTACATAGAGGTTGCCGTCGTCGGGTTTTTCCATGCCGCCCAAAATCTTGAGCATCGACGACTTGCCCGCGCCATTGCGGCCAATCAGGCCAACGCGTTCATTGGGTTCAAGGGAAAAATCTGCGTGGTCCAGCAGTGCGACGTGCCCAAAAGCGAGTTGAGCGTCAAGAAGGGTAATCAAAGCCATACGGGATTATCCCAGGTGGGCTGAATGAATCCCCGTCATTGCCCGGACCACATCGGTATAGTCGCGCATTCGTCCCCACAGGAGCCCGACTTGGAAATCACCCTCAACGGCAAGCCCACACCGATCGACTCGGACCCCGCCATGCCCTTGCTGTGGGTGCTGCGCGATGTGCTGAACCTCACGGGCACCAAATTTGGCTGCGGCGTAGCCGCTTGTGGCGCCTGTACGGTCCATGTCGATGGGCAGGCCGCCAAGTCTTGTGTGATGCCCGTGTCCATGGTGAACGGCAAAAAGATCAAGACGATTGAGAGTCTGGGCACGCCAGACAAGCCCCATCCGTTGCAGATCGCCTGGATTGCCGAGCAAGTTCCCCAGTGTGGCTATTGCCAAAGCGGCATGTTGATGGCGGCGGCGGCTTTGCTGGACAGGAACCCCAAGCCGACGGATGCGGACATTGATGCCGCCATGACGAACCTGTGTCGGTGCGGAACTTATCAAAGAGTTCGAGCTGCGATACACCGTGCAGCCGACATGGCAAAAGTGGGGGTGACCTCGAGCGCCGACAGGCCGCCCTTAGGCGCGAGGGCCCCCTCGGGGGGCAGTGCAGCACGCGAAGCGGCAAACGTGGGGGTCCGATCATGAAGCGCCGGACTTGGATTCTGAGCGCTTTAGGTGCTACTGGTGGGCTAATCATCGGCTGGGGCGCGCTGCCGCAGCGCTCGCGCCTGGGCAAGCCCGAGATGATGAGCCTGGGAAAGGGCGATGTCGCTCTCAATGGCTGGATCAAGATCGCAGCGGATGGCTCGGTGGTCATGGCCATGCCGCGCGCAGAAATGGGGCAAGGCATACACACCGCGCTGCCCATGCTGGTGGCCGAGGAGCTGGATATTGCGCTGACGCAAGTCCGGATCGAACAGGCCGGGGCTGACAGCATTTATGGCAATGTGAGCATGATGCTGGCCGATGTGTCTGGGCACCCCATGGCGTCTGAGGGGCCTGACGGCATGCCCTATACCGTTCGCTTAAAGCGGCATTTGATGGGCAAGGTCGCGCGCGAGCTGGGCATCAATGCCACGGGCGGGTCGTCCAGCGTGGCCGACGCCTGGGGCCCGGTCCGCCTGGCTGCAGCTACAGCGCGCGCAAGCCTTTTAGGCGCAGCGGCGGCGCAGTGGAAGCTGCCCTTGGCAGACCTCCAAATCCAGAACGGTCGGGTAACTCACGCTTCGGGCAAGTCTGCCAGCCTCGCAGAACTGGCAAGTGCCGCAGCCAGCCATTCTCCGGATGAGGTCACACTCAAACCGCGCGCCAGCTGGAAGCTGTTGGGCACGTCTGCAGCGCGGGTTGATGTTTCGGCCAAAGTCAACGGCACAGCGCAATATGGGCTGGACGTGCGTTTGCCAGGCATGCTCTATGCATCTGTGCGCCAGTGCCCCATGCTCGGAGGTGGCCTGGCCCCAGTGGATGCCAAACAAGTGGAAGGCAAGCCAGGTGTCGAGCAGCTGGTGATGCTGCCCTCATTGGCAGGCTCAACGGCGGGTGTTGCCGTGGTGGCGCGCAGTTGGTGGCAAGCGCAGCAGGCGGTACAGGGCTTGAAGGTGGACTGGACGACCCCTGCCTCTGGCAAGCTGGACACCAAAATCATTGCCGAGGCACTGGAGACGGTAGCGCGACGTGGCGGGGGTAAGACGTTCTTTAGCGCGGGTAATGTTACGCAGGCGGAATCGTTCTCTGCGACCACGGTGGAATCGTTTTACAGCGCACCCTATTTGGCGCACGCCACCATGGAACCCATGAACTGCACCGCCCGCGTCGCCGATGGCAAGGTGGAAATCTGGGCGCCGACCCAGGTACCGCAACTGGCGCGGGCTGCGGCAGCCAAGGTGGCGGGCGTTGAGCTTGCGCAGGTCACCTTGCACCAAACCTTGTTAGGTGGCGGCTTTGGCCGCCGCCTGGAGGTGGACAGCGTGGCGCAGGCGGTGCGCATTGCCATGGCAACCCAGGGCAAGCCGGTGCAACTGATCTGGTCGCGCGAGGAGGACATGCAGCACGATTTTTACCGTCCCATGAACGTGGCTTTGCTGCGCGCCGGGTTCGATAAGAACAAGTCGGTGATCAGTCTGCGCATTCAGTCGGCGGGGCAGGCCATTGCGCCGCATTTCATGAATCGGCATTTCCCGGTGATGTCGGATTCGGACAGTCCAGACAAAGCCACTGCAGAGGGCTTGTGCGACATACCTTACGGTTTTGGCAACCAGAAAATGAGCCACAACGAAAGTCCCATGGGCGTGCCCGTAGGCTTCTGGCGATCGGTCGGACATTCGCACAATGCCTTTTTTTCGGAATGCTTTGTCGATGAGATGGCCGAGGCCTCTGGTCTGGACCCGCTGGCGTTCCGCCGTGAATGGCTGGCCGAGGCGCCACGACACCTGAAAGTGTTGAACCTGGCTGCAAGCAAAGCCAAGTGGGGTGAGCCACTGCCCGCTGGGCGTGCGCGGGGCATGGCCTTGCATCAGTCTTTTGGCTCCATCGTTGCGCAAGTGGCAGAAGTGTCTGTGGAAAAGGGCGTGCCGCGCGTTCACCACGTCGTGTGCGCGATGGACTGCGGTACGGTGGTCAACCCTGGTGTCGTGGCCCAGCAGGTAGAAAGCTCGGTCGTGTTCGCGTTGACAGCAGCGCTGTACGGCAAAATCGACATTGAAGGCGGCGAAGTGCAGCAGTCCACCTTTACCAACTACCCGTTGCTGCAACTGGCACAGACGCCACATGTGCAAACCTATTTGGTGGACAGTGAACGCGACCCCACCGGGGCGGGTGAGCCCGCAGTGCCGCCCCTGGCGCCTGCAGTGGCCAATGCGCTGTTTGCACTCACCGGTAAGCGCCAGCGCAGCCTGCCACTCCAGACCGGCACTTAGTCTGACTCCAGGGTGACAGCCTGAGGTAAGACCCTCTGGCCTTGCCTCTATAGACGCGGCATAGTTTCGTCAAGATAAGGCCATTCATGACGAACCACCACCGCTACCCCTTGCTTTTTTCGCCACTCGACCTGGGTAGGACCCAGTTGAAGAACCGCGTTTTGATGGGCTCCATGCACACGGGCCTGGAAGAAGCACCTGGTGGCTTTGAGCGGCTGGCCCGCTATTTTGTAGAGCGTGTGCGGGGTGGCGTAGGCATGATCATCACCGGCGGCATTGCGCCCAATGCAGAGGGTGGTCACGGCGTTGACATCAGCCATGAAGACGAAATTCAGCAACACCGCTGCATCACCAGTGTCGTCCATGGCGCAGACCCGGACGTGAAGATATGCATGCAGATACTGCACATGGGACCGCTGGCTCCCACGTCACTGTGCGTTGCGCCCTCTGCGATCAAGTCGCGCATTGCCCGCCACACGCCACGCGAACTCGACGAAGCAGGGATTCAAAAGCAGATTCGGAACTTTGCCGACTGTGCCGTCATGGCACAACAAGCGGGCTATGACGGGGTGGAGATCATCGGATCGGCCGGGTATTTGATTTCCACCTTTTTGGTCCAACGGACCAATTTGCGTACCGATGCCTGGGGCGGCAGCTTCGATAACCGAATGCGCTTTGCGATGGAAGTCGTCAAGGCCGTGCGCGCCGCTGTGGGCTTGGATTTCATTCTCATTTTCCGGATCTCGGCCATGGACATGTTGGACGGCGGTCTGGCCTGGTCAGAAATCCTGCAGCTCGCCCATGCACTGGAGGCAGAGGGCGTCAACATCATCAGCACCCACTTTTGCTGGCACGAGGCGCCTGTGCCAACCATTGCCACCCGCGTACCACGGGCGGCGTTTACCAGCGTCACCGGACGTTTGCGCCGCGCGCTGACAATCCCATTGATCACCAGCAACCGAATCAACATGCCTCAGGTGGCAGAAGACGTGCTGGCCAGGGGAGACGCCGATTTGATCTCCATGGCGCGCCCCATGCTGGCAGACCCGGAGCTCGTCAACAAGGCGCGCGATGGACGCGAGGACGAAATCAACACTTGCATTGCCTGCAACCAGGCCTGCCTGGACCACACCTTTGGCCGTGAGCAGGTGAGTTGCCTGGTCAACCCCCGTGCCTGCCGCGAAACCTTGTTGAACTATGTCCAGACGATCAAGCCCAAACGGCTGGCGGTCGTGGGGGCTGGCCCTGCAGGGCTGGCGTTCGCCACCATCGCCGCGCAGCGGGGGCACAAAGTCACGCTGTTTGAGGCGTCCGACGAAATTGGTGGGCAGTTCAACTTGGCCAAGCGCATTCCGGGCAAAGAAGAGTTTCACGAAACCCTGCGTTACTTCGGGCGCATGCTCACATTGAATGGAGTAGATGTGCGTCTGAACACCCGCGCCGATGCGGCTCAACTCAAATTGCAGCAGTTCGACGAGGTGGTGATCGCCGCTGGCATCGTGCCGCGTCAGCCAGCGCTCGAAGGCATCAACCACCCCAAGGTCGTCAGCTACCTGGACGCTATTTTGGCCCGCAAACCCATAGGCCAGCGTGTAGCCATCATGGGTGCTGGTGGTATCGGGTTTGATGTGGCCGAACTCATCAGCCATGCCGGCACCTCAGCTGCCACGGATGTCAAGGTTTTTGCACGCGAATGGGGGATCGACTTTATCAATCACCCGCGCGGTGGCGTGACCGGTGTGCAGCCTCACGTCGAAACTTCGGGTCGAAGCATCACGCTGATGCAGCGCAAGACTGATCCGGTCGGCAAAGGCTTGGGCAAGACCACGGGATGGGCGCACAAGATGGCGCTGGCCCGGCGCAACGTGCGCATGGTTAACGGTGTGGAGTACCTCAAGGTCGATGACCAAGGCCTTCACACCCGCGTCCACGGAGAACCGACGCTTTTCGAGGTGGACACAGTCATTGTTTGCGCTGGGCAGTTACCGCTGCGCACCCTGTTTGACGAGGTATCTGCATTGGGCCTGCCCGCACATCTGATTGGCGGCGCTTTCGAGGCCAAAGAGCTTGATGCCAAGCGAGCCATCGATCAAGCCAGCCGACTCGCCGCCGAGATTTGACTCGGCGGCTGTGAGGCGGGCTCAGCGACAGCTGAAGTTGGCGGCGTCCTCCGCGGTCCCCGTGCCTTTGTAATGCGCGTATTTCGGGTATGCGCACAAAGGCCGGGTGCGGCCTGGGTAAACCGTGGTTCCCTTCGCATTTAAGGTATCGGGCGCCTTGCCGTTCTCAACCCAGTCCACCAACGCGCCCAGGCCATCGATGCTGTCGGTTGCTGCGCCACCCTGGCAGTGGCCCATACCAGGAACCAGAAAGAGTCGTGAAAAATCAGGTGTCTTTGCACCGTTTTCGGCAGTCAAGCGCTGGTAATAGTCCTCCATCTCATGGGCTGAGAAGATCGGGTCGGCCATGCCGTGGATGAAAAGGAGCTTGCCGCCGCGGGCCTGAAATCCCGTGAGCTTCACATCATCGGCCGTATTGAATATCCAGGCGTGGGCATCCATGCGCTGTGGGTCACGGTCAAAGTCAAACTGGTAAATACTCAAGCTGCGGTCGGGCGGCGTGACAAAGTAGCCTTGCAAGGCGTCTTCCATCAGGAACACATGACGTGAATTGGCTTTGGACGACAAAGCGTTACCCAGCTTCCAGCCGCGCCAATCATTTTGCTGGTGACCCATGCCGGGGTCCCACGGCCAGGTGGTGTAAAGGGGCTTTCCGGCGCTGTCTCTGGCACCGGAGAACATTTTTTTCAGTGCACCCACCTGCGCAGGTGCCAGACATGAATCGGTCTTTGCCCCTGTGCATTGCAAGGTCGACACTTCAAACTTGCAGGCTGCCGGGTTAGACACCAGTCCATCCACCACGCCGTCCTGCGCGTCGCATGAATCCAGAATGCCCTTGCGGATCAAACCCAGGTCTGAGTCAGACAAGGCCTTGCTCAACACGGGCTTGCCATCTTCTCCAACGGGTGCGATGGCCTGCAAGGCTTGCGTGTCCCATGCGGCGGCAATGGTCGCGCCTTTGGATACCCGCATGGCAGGCGCCATGGCGATCACACCGTCAAAGTAGCTGGGGAATCGCTGAGTGAACATCATGGCCTGGCGCCCTCCGCCCGAACACCCGATGAAGTAAGAGCGGTCTGCAGGTTTGGCGTAGTACCGCTTGATAAGTTCCTTGGCGGTCACGGCCACTTTGTCGTGGGCGTTGTAGGCGTTGTCGGTGCGGGCAATCGGGTCAAAGCCAAAGTTGGCAGTTGGCCCCTGGTGGCCCGCGTCGGTGGTGACCACGGCAAAGCCCCGGTTCAAGGCATAGCCCGGTGCTGCCTGCGGCCCCACAGCGGGGCGGACTACACCGTCGTTGCCCCCGCCGCCCTGGTAGAGCAGGCGGCCATTCCACTGCGTCGGCAGGCGCATCTCAAAACCAATGTGGTAAGGCTTGCCGTCCTGGCCAATTCGCTCGGCCATGCGGCCACTCAGCTTGCAATGGGCCGCCAGCAGCGGCCCAGCTGTGACATTGGGCGGACGAACACTGTCTCCCGCGATTTGCTCCAGGCTCAAACTCACTCCGGCGGGGGCTTGGGCAGCAAAACCCAGGCAATCAGTGGTCTGACCCCAGGCCGCAAATCCTGTGCACCATAGACTGGCCAAGAGCAGGGGAACCGAAATCGTGTGGTGACGCATGTTGATATCTCCAGTTTTCAGGGGGGTGCTCGGCGCTGGCCGGGGTCAGATGACTTCAAAAAACCGCATGACCACCTTGTCAGGGTGCCTTGCACCCGTGCCGATAAAGAAGCGTTCGCTGATCCAGCCCAAGGCCTTGGAGGCGGTTTCAAAGCTCGGGCTACAGCGGAAGTAGACGTCCTTGGGGTCCACCACTTCACCACGCACCAGCTTGGCCGTCACTTCGGGGCTGGCCGTGCGAACGGCACGGTTGGTCACATAGATCAAATCGCCGCCGTCGGTTTCGATGACATATCGCGCATCGAGCTCTGCCATGCGGCTATTCACAATCAGTTGAAAGTCTGCGCCGCCCGGCAAAACCCGTGCTGTCCAGCTCTGGCCTTGTACCGTGCCTCCCAGGATAGGGATCACCCGGCGCAGGCCATGAACTGTGTGACCGACCTCCATGGGAGCAGCCACTTGAACCGACAAATCGGCGAACAACCGGAGCTCAGGTGTGGGTAAATCTTGCATGATGGCTAGGGTATTCCAAGCTGTCCGCCAGGGCTGTCATCCCCTAAGATGACGTGGAAAACCCTGCTCTACCCATGCGTAAATGGACTCCCCAGCTTAGCAACCGCCCTGTCCAGGCATTGGAGGGCTTGATCGGCCTGATTGGCGAAACTGCATTTGAATCCACGCTGTTGCACCGCTTGCATGCGGTAGTGCCAGCCGCTTCCTATTCGATCTACCAAACCGGTCAAGCTTGTGCGCCAAGGCTTTTCATGTCGGCCAGTCTGGGGGTGCCCGATACCACCCGGGCTTGTTGGCATGCCTACCTGTCTGGCCCCTACCTGACGGATCGCAGCCTGGTAAAGGATGGCAGCGTCGGTGCAGGACCTGTGCTGTGCCATATCACTGCACAGGAGGTGTCCGCCGAACACCGCGCCAGGGTGTACGAGGCCCACGGCATGGCCGAGCGAGTGTCTGTGGTCAAGCAAGAGGCGGCGTCCCTTTTTGCGATTAACTTTTACCGGCACGCACACCAGGCACCTTTCAAAGACACGCACATCGCCGAGTTTGAGGCGTTGGCCCCCGCCTTGATAACGCTGGTGCAAAAGCAGATCTCTTTGACCCGCCAGGCTGATGGCGCGCATGATGTCGAGCATTGGCTGCGTCAGTTGCGCGCCATCAATTCAAGCCTTTCACCCCGCGAACTTCAGGTCTGTGCACGCATGTTGACGGGGATGACCCACGACGGTATCGCGGTTGACCTGGGGCTGAGTCTGCCCACCGTCAAGACCTACCGAAACCGCGCGTTTGACCGGCTTGGCATTCACTTCAGAAATGAATTGTTCGCATTGGTGCATGCGAGCCATTTCAAGACATAGACACCCGACCGGTCGCGAAAGACCCTGTCGGCAACCCTACAATGGCGCGATCTTTAAAAGAACCCAAACCGACCCCGACCATGACTGCCAATGCATCTGACGCGAGCACTGCCAACATTGCTCCCCGTGACAAAGCCGAAATCCTGGCCCAGGCCTTGCCCTACATCCGCAAGTACCACGGCAAAACCATGGTCATCAAATATGGCGGCAACGCCATGACAGACCCCGCACTTCAGGCCGACTTTGCAGAGGACGTGGTGCTGCTCAAGCTGGTGGGCATCAACCCGGTGGTGGTGCACGGCGGTGGCCCGCAGATCGAGACCGCGCTCAATCGCTTGGGCAAGAAGGGCGAATTCATTCAGGGCATGCGCGTCACCGATGCCGAAACCATGGAGGTGGTGGAGTGGGTGTTGGCTGGCGAGGTGCAGCAAGACATCGTGGGCCTGATCAACCAGGCTGGCGGCAAGGCAGTGGGCCTGACCGGGCGCGACGGCGCCATGATCCGCGCCAAAAAGCTGCGCATGGTGGACAGCAAAGACCCCAATGTGGAACACGATGTGGGCCAGGTCGGCGACATTGAATCCATTGACCCGAGCGTGGTCAAGGCGCTGCAGGATGACGCCTTCATTCCCGTGGTCAGCCCGATCGGCTTTGGCGAGCACAACGAAAGCTACAACATCAATGCCGACGTGGTGGCCAGCAAGCTGGCCGAAGTGCTCAAGGCCGAGAAGCTGATGCTGCTCACAAACACCCCCGGTGTGCTCGACAAAGAGGGCAATTTGCTCACCGACCTGACCGCCCGCCGCATTGACGAGCTGTTCGCCGATGGAACCATCAGTGGCGGCATGTTGCCCAAGATTCAGGGTGCGCTGGATGCGGCCAAGGCAGGCGTGAACGCGGTGCACATCATCGACGGCCGCGTGCCGCATGCCATGCTGCTGGAAATCCTGACCGAACAGGCCTTTGGGACCATGATAAGGTCTCGCTGACCGCCACGCCCCATCATAAGAACGAGACAGCACCCGCCATGACGCAAGCCGAGCCCCATTCCCCGTCTCCCGCAGGCGACGATCCTGACTTGTCGGGTGAAGCACATGCACCGGGCGAGGTTGTGCCGCGCAAGCGGCCCAAACCGGGCGAGCGCCGAGTGCAGATATTGCAAACCCTGGCCAGCATGCTCGAGCAGCCCGGCTCAGAGCGCGTTACCACCGCCGCGCTGGCCGCGCGCCTGTCGGTCAGTGAGGCCGCGCTGTACCGCCACTTTGCCAGCAAAGCCCAGATGTTTGAGGGCTTGATCGAGTTCATCGAGCAAAGCGTCTTCAGCCTGGTCACCCAAATCACCCAGCGCGACGACGCCCCCACCACCCAGGCCTACAAGCTGGTCAACATGCTGATGCAGTTTGGCGAAAAGAACCCCGGCATGGCCCGTGTGATGGCGGGGGACGCCCTGGTGTTTGAGAACGAACGCCTGCAGCAGCGCATGAACCAGTTTTTTGACAAATTTGAAGCGGCTCTGCGCCAATGCCTGCGTCCGGGGGTGGCAGAAAACTCAGCCACGCCTACCGTAGACGCCCAAGTGGTGGCCACGACGCTCACCGCCTTTGGCATGGGGCGCCTGCAGCGCTTTGCGCGCTCGGGCTTTAAACGTTTACCGACCGAACACCTGGACGCGTCGCTGCGTCGAATGCTCCTAACTTAAGAGCATTAAACCCTTACTGGGTGTGCCATAACACCCTGAATCGAACGATATTTCAAACACCACACCCGGGCAGCGCTGCCTCGCTCAAACCTTTGGGCGCTGTTCAAGCGCTGGCGCACATCCACTGGACCGAGGGCGGCTTGCCCTGTTCTGCGCTGTGGCGATCTGAGCGTGGCTCCGCACCTCCTGCGCGGGTTGAACTGGCAGACGATACCCTGACCGCAGATGCGGCGTATCGCCTTGCTTGCGCCGGCACGGCCATGCTGTGGCGGGGCGACTTTCAGAACGCACGCCAACTGCTGCAAGCCCTGGCCCGCCGATGCGACAACGTGCCCGCACGCAAAGCCCGCAAGGGTGTCTTGCAAGCGGCACCCAAACTCACCCCGCTGCAAACCTTTAACCAGCATCGCCTGGCCCAGTCGCAGCGTGCGCGCATTCTGGCCATGGTGCTGATTCCGTTTGATGCTGACTACAGCGTGCCCTTGCGCCGTGCACCCGATTCACGTGTGGCCTGCACGGAGGCCTGGGGCGTGCCTGCGGCCGACGCCGTGGCCAGCGTGGCGTCGCTGCGCGATCTGCTGGGCATGACCAGTGCACACGAATGGCGCAGGCGTGGGGTTGAGATCCCGGCACTGGGCGAGAGCAACAACCGCATACATCCGCACTACGGCGTTTTCTCCCCTGTGCGCGGTGAATACATCAGTCTGGTGGCCAACACCAAACTGCCAGACACGGGCCTGCTGCCATTTGTGGCCTTTGATATCGGCACGGGCACCGGCGTGCTTTCTGCCGTGCTGGCGCGCCGTGGCGTGGAACTGACCGTGGCCACCGACACCGACGCCCGCGCCTTAAGCTGCGCGCGCGCCAACATGGCCCGGCTGCATATTGCGGCCCAGGTGCAAATCGTCGATGCTCACTTGTTCCCACCTGGCTTGGCGTCACTCATCGTCTGCAACCCACCCTTGGTTGCCCGCACGCCCTGGCGCACCCATTGAGCATGCCATTTACGACGAGAACAGCCAGATGCTGCTGGGCTTCTTAAACGGCTTGGCGGCCCACTTGGCACCCAAAGGGGAGGGCTGGCTGATCCTGTCTGACTTTGCAGAGCACTTGGGCTTACGCACGCGCGACGAGTTGATGGCTGCGATCGACAAAGCAGGCCTCATCGTGCTTGGCCGTGTGGATGCCAAACCTGATCACCCCAAGGCAACCGATGGCCGCGATGCCTTGCACGCAGCGCGCGCAGCAGAGGTCACGTCGCTGTGGAGGCTAGGCAAGGCCTGAGCGTCGCTAAGGGGTAGTCGCAGGTGTGTATATACCGCATAACTTGGCAGCCTTATTCAGCCGAACCCCATCGACAAGCCATGACCACTTCTCTCAAAATCGCCTTTCACGGTCCAGAACGCCACCAACTTTCGCCCAGGACTTTGAGGCCTTGGTCGGCGCCAGCCACCAGATACTGGACGTGAGCGATGGCCTGAACCTGCCGGGCGAAGGCGGCGCATTTTGAATCGGCCGACGTGGTGGTGGGGGTTCGACTCGACGCCGACATGCCGCAGCCAAGAAAGCTGCGGCTGTGGCACGCCCCTTCGGCGGGCACCGACGGAATAGACCTCTCTTTGTTGCCGCCAGCGAGCGCCCTGTGCAATTGCCATGGGCATGAATACGCGATTGCCGAATACGTGATGGCGGCGCTGTTGCTGCGCCATGTGCCGCTCGCAAAGGCCGATGCCGATTTGCGCCAAGGGCAGTGGACTTACTTTGCGGGCCGCCCGAATGCACTGCGGACTGAGTTGGGCCAGCAAACCATGGGCTTGCTGGGGTTTGGCCACATCGGCCAGGCCATTGCCCACCGTGCCAAAGCTTTTGGCATGAAGGTGCACGCCGCCAACCGCAGTGCCGTGAAGTCGCCGCTGGTGGACCAGGCTTTCGGGCTGCACGATTTGCCCGCCTTCATGGCGTCTGTTGATGTGGTGGTGGTGTCGCTGCCGCTGATGCCGGACACCACAGGCATCGTCAATCAGGCTGCATTGGCCGCCATGCGGCCAGGCGCCGTGCTGGTGAATGTGGGGCGCGGCCCGGTGATTGATGAGCAGGCCCTGTTCGAAGCCTTGTCGCGTCGGCAGATCGCTGGCGCCATCATCGACACCTGGTACCAATACCCCACGCCTGCCCGCACTGAATGCGCACCATCGCAGTTTGACTTTGCCGCGCTCGACAACGTTACCCTCACGCCCCATATGTCCGGCTGGACCAGCGGCACGATCCAACGCCGCCAGCAAACCATGGCCGACAACATCGGGCGCTTGTGCCGGGGTGAGGCGCTGGTGAATGTGTTGAAGGCGGCTGGTTAGGCTAATTAATGAGTTGAAATGCCTGTTTAGGCAATATCAATAAGCATCTGTTGCTGCAGAATATGTAGCGTTCTTGATCAGGAGCCCCTCCATGCCCCGCACCATCACCATCAGCCTGCCCGTTGTGGATGTAGAAGCGTCTAAAGCTTTCTACACGGCCCTTGGCTTTGTCAACAATCCGCAGTGCTCGGACGAAACCGCAGCGTTCATGGTTTGGAGCGAAACCATCAACGTGATGCTGCTCAACCACGCCAAATGGCGCACCTTCACCGACCGTCCGATTCCACCCAAGACTTCGAGCGAGGTGGGGCTCAACATCTCTTGCGAGTCCCGCGAAGAGGTTGATGCGATGAACCAATGCGCCGCAGAACACGGTGGAATCGCCGACATCAATCCGGTCGAAGATCATGGTTTCATGTACGGACGCGACTTCACCGATCTGGACGGGCACATTTGGGGGGCGCAATGGATGGACCCGGCAGCGCTTTCACCGGTGGATGTCAAGGAGTAGGCGGCTTACAGGAAAAGTTGCTGACGCTGATGAGCGGTGCTGGCGTTGGATTTCGAACGGAAATGGCTGCTTCGGCAATTGGTATAAGCATTTATTGCTATCTAATTAGTAGCTGTTTTGCTCTTTTGTGCGGTAGGCGCCTGTGGGGGATCAGGCGAACGGGGCACTCTGCCCAGTCCGTGTCCTCCGGCCTCGCGGCCTCCCCCTTAACCTACCTGGGCAGAGCACCCCATTCACCTGATCGGGTGAGTGCCGTGGGGGCGTCGGCCAGATGGAGGAAGTGCTGCAAAATCTGTTTCTGTTAATCGGGTGTTATCCAGCAGAGGGAAAATGAAGTTTGAGCTTGGGTGCAGATGGACAGAGGATGCGATGTGCCATGTTGTTGCGGGAAGTACTTTGCCTGGGCGAAAGTGCGCCGTCGTGCCATTTTGAGTTAAACATGGGAGTGTCTGAATTTCTGTGTGTGAGGCGGGATTGCTTGCCCACGTTTTGGGCAAGCGGATTTCATCTTAATGGACTTTATTGGAAGCGGTCCTAGAGGATCGCAAACTGGTTCATGGCTTCTTTCGTCTGGCTGGCACGCCCAGTCGTGGTGATATTTCGCAAAGCCAACCAAATCAATTTTGAAGCGGCATCATCAGAAGGGAAGTGACCCCGCGTCTTGATGATCTTGCGCAGTCTGGCATTCACGCTTTCAATGGCATTGGTGGTGTAGATCACCCGCCGATGTGCGCCGGGAACGCAAAGAACGGAATCACCTTGTCCCAGTTGCGCCTCAGGCCGCCGTTACGGTAGGGAACTTGGCACCCCACTGGCCTGCCTCAAACGCATCCATCCCAACGCAGCCTCGGCACTGGCTGCGGTGTAAATCGGCTTGATGGCTGCTGCCAGCGCTTTGCGGTCTTTCCAACTGGCGTAGTCCAGGCTGTTACGAATCAGGTGAACAATGCAAGTCTGAAGCGTGGTGGCCGGGAACACCGCGCTCAATGCCTCTGGCATGCCCTTGAGTCCGTCGGTGACGGCAATCAGAATGTCATTGACGCCACGGGTTTTGAGGTCGTTGAACACCTTCATCCAGAACTTGGCCCCTTCGGTGTCTCAATCCACAGCCCAGAATGTCGCGCGTGCCGTCTGGCTGAACACCCAGGGCCGAGATGGCCTGTCGCCCCGCATCTCCCAATCTTGACACGCAAAGCATCAAAGAGACCACCGGACGGGCCCAGGCGGCCTGCCGGCCGTGACCTCAGACATCACCATCCGTGACCGAACTGATGAAATCCGGCGAGACTTCAGTGGCGTACTGCTCGGCTAAGAAGCCCTGAATTTCGCGTACCGTCATACCGCGTACATGGCCACGATCTTGTCATCAAAGCCTGTGAAACGGCGTTCGTGTTTGGGGATGAGCAAGGGCTCGAAACTGCCAGCACGGTCGCGGGGACTTCGATGCGCAGTGGCCCGTCCTCGGTCAGAACGGTTTTGGCAGTGGCGCCATGGTGGTTGCTCGCATCCTCGGGCTTGTCAGCACTAGGTGCATGCCGGGTGGTCGCTAGGGCACGCCATCAGTGCCTTCTTGAATGCCAGGGAGCGGCATTTACCCCCTCTGCTCCCGCGGGGCCTCCCCCTGGACAAACTGGTCAATGAGTTCTTTGGGTATGGTTGGCAGCGCCTGTGCAGCCTTCAGGTCTTGCTCGGCATACATGCTCCTTGGACATGGTATGCCTCACACGAAATTTCTGACAAGCTCGGCGCAGGCGAAGGCAGCACTTACAAATAATGCCGTTTCTATTGAACGTACTCGACCTACGATTACCCTTTTGGTTTTCTGGAATCGTCAAGACCGATCCTTTCACGTCGCTGATCCTGTCGCCAGTTCCAGGACTGGAGCGCTCGTATCAAAGTCGATCGGCAGCATAGCGGTCTAAGCATTTTTGCAGGACGCGACAGGCGCGAATAGCCAATCAGACGCCTCAATCACAGGACAGGATGCAAAAGCACCGACCATGGCGAACGTAACATCTCTAAGTGATATCGCTGGCCAACTCACCGAAGCGTCGCACAACGCCGATCAGGTGACGGTCGCAGGGGTTTGCCTACCGACCGGTGCACTGTCCCAATTGCGGCGGCGCATACCTTCAGGTTTCCCAAAGTGGCGCAACGCTACAGATAAACACGTACTCCACTTAGTTTCTCTCATGTGCGAAGAGTCACTTGGAATCGTCGCCTATTCGATCGACAAACGTGAACCGTGGTGGGTAAATTTTTGGAAAGATGCAAGTCATGTTCATTCGAAGGCCGCTAACCTTAGTGGAGCTTCGATTGGAATTCTGAAGGCCGGGACTCTTTTAAAATTTCTACTCTTCGGGGAGTCGGCCACTCTATCCTTAGCCCATTCGATCCGCTCAGGCGCCCTACCGCCCATTCGCTCTCGCGGTGGCACGCTCCATATCTCTCATGCCCTTGTTTTTGATTCGGACCTACAAGGGGCTGAAAACATTGACTCCTTTGCGGACACTTGGCGCGCGAGTAACGCCAATCGGCCGCTAACCGCATCACTCGGTATCGAGTACAAAGCTACAACAATGCAAATCACAACGGAACAGGAGGAGCCGCTCCTTCTCATGCCGGACTACATTGCTGGACTTATTCATGCAAAAAACAGTGACTCCGATACTTTGAAATTCAGTCACGTCACAGCAAGCGCCGTCACTTCGGCACTCGCACTAGTGACCAAGTCTGGACGGTTTGTCGAATTTGACGCGCCATCGGCGATTACCTACACAGATATTTATCCTGATTTCGCAAACCTATTGCCCCAAAGTGCGCCTTCTCCCGTCGGACTCGCTTAGTTTGATCGCTTGAAAACAATTCGAGGCATTTTGGGCAACGATTTCTTGTTATCGATAGCCCAAGTCTTCTGAACTCAACGCCTAACTACTCCCCCGCACCACCACCTCAAACCCCAAGTCCAGCCACGCTGGTGACTGCTCCTGTCCCTGCATCAGCCGCAGCAGCATCTCAGCGCCTTCCCGTCCAATCGCGGCACGAGGCGTGCGCACTGTGGTCAGGGGCGGCAGCATTTGGTCGCTGCCGGTCAGGTCGTTGAAGCCTGCGATGGCCACGCGCTGGGGTATGGGGATCTGGCTGCGCAGGGCGGCTAGCAGGGCGCCTTGGGCCAGATCGTCGTTGCAGAAAAAGATGGCGTCCACATCGGGCTGCTGGGCCAGGATGTTCGTCAGCATCTGGCCGCCCAGCGCCAGCGAGGACGAGGCGGGGTTCAGGTGCTCTAGCTCGGGGTCGTACTGGCCCGCTTGCTTTAGCGCGGTGCGCCAGCCGTACAGGCGCTGGATGGCGCGCGGGTCTAGTTGCGCTGCGGCAAAAGCGATGCGCTTTCGGCCTTGGGCCAGCAGGTGTTGGGTGAGGGCAAGGCCTGCCTGGTCTTGCCGCAGGCCCACGCAGTGGGTGCTGGTGTCGTCAGCGGCGGGCAAGTCCATCAGGTGCACGCAGGGCACGCGGCTGGATTCGATCAGGGCTTGGGTGGCGGCGTTGTGGTTCAGGCCGGTGATCAGCATGCCGGCCGGGCGGTGCAGCAGGTGCTCGCGCAGCAACTGTTCTTCTTGCTCTTCGTCGTAGTGGGTGACGCCGATCAGGGTCTGGAAGCCGGCCGCGCGCAGGGTTTGCTGGGCTGCGTCCAACAGGTCCACAAACAGGGCGTTTGAGAGTTTGGGGATCAGGATGGCCACATGGTTGCTGCGCTGTGACGCCAGCGCACGGGCTGCGGGGTCGGGCACGTAGCCGAGCTTGGTGGATGCGGCCAATACGCGCTCCACCAGCAGAGGATCAACGGCGCGCTCGCCGCGCAGCGCGCGCGATACGGTGATGGGGCTGACACCAGCCTCTTGGGCCACATCGGCCAGGGTGATGCGACCGGTAGAGCGGTGTCGTCGGGCGAGTTGTGGGTTGTCTGACAAGGGTAAGTACTGAGCAGGATTCGGAGGGATTTCTTTAGGATAGCGCTGTCCAAGGCGTGGTCAAGTGTAGAAACCCGACTGCCGCCGTTTTTTTTATCCCCTTTGGGATAGCGCTATCCAACAATGATATGAAAGGTGAGTCGTGCCGAAATCTGACATTCTCGTGATGCCCAAGGTGCACCCCTTGTATGTGGCAGCGCTGAAAGCGGAGCACAACGTGCATGAGTACAACCCGGCAGATGCAGCAGACTTGGCGGCCGTGGCTTCTCGCATCACGGGCTTGGCGGCAGGGGGTGAATCCGTCGTACCTGGCGCATTGATTGCTCAATTGCCGCAGCTCAAGGTGGTGTCGGTTTTTGGTGTGGGTTATGACGGTATCGACGTACCCACTGCCATTGCCCGACGTATTCCTGTCACGCACACGCCCGATGTGTTGACCGATGATGTTGCCGATTTGGCCATGGGCTTGACGCTCTCGGTGGCGCGCAATATTGCGCAGGCCGATCAGCATGTGCGTACGGGGCAGTGGCCCAAGGCTGGCATGCGACTGGGGCGCAAGGTGTCTGGCTCGCGCATGGGCATTGTGGGCTTGGGTCGCATTGGGTCGGCCATTGCGAAGCGGGCTCAGGCGTTTGGCATGTCGGTGGCTTACACCACGCGCACCGAGCGACCCGACAGCGGCTTTGCGTATTACCCCAGTGCCGCTGCGCTGGCAGCGAATGTGGACTTTCTGGTGGTCATCACGCCGGGCGGGCAAGGCACCAAACACCTGATCAACGCGGACGTATTGAAGGCGCTGGGCAAGCACGGCTACCTGATCAATGTGGCACGCGGCAGCGTGGTGGACGAGGCTGCCCTGGTGCAGGCCTTGACCGACGGCACGATTGCTGGCGCGGGGCTGGATGTGTTTGCCGATGAGCCGAATGTGCCTCAAGCCTTGTGGACCATGCCCCATGTGGTGCTCACGCCCCACATGGCCAGCGCCACACATCAGACTCGGCAGGCCATGGCCGACCTGGCTTTCGCCAATATGCAGGCTGGGCTGGCGGGCACACCTCTGTTAACCCCCGTGCCCGAGTGCCGGGCGCAGATGGGTCTTTGAGCGGTGAGCGAGCAGGTTTTCCAGATTGTGGTGATGGGTGTGTCGGGCTGTGGCAAATCCACAGTGTCCAGTGCGATTGCCCGTGAACTGGACTTGGACATGACCGACGGCGACGATTTGCATCTGCCAGCCAGCGTCGACAAAATGCGCGCGGGTACCCCCTTGCAAGACAGCGACCGTTGGCCTTGGCTGGACCGCATTGGCCAGCATCTGGCGCAGGCTCAAACGGCGGGGCGTGGGCGTGTGATTGCCTGCTCTGCCCTCAAACGTGATTACCGCGACCGCATCCGCCATCTGGCTCCGGAGGTGCGCTTTGTGTTTTTGCAAGGCAGTGCCGCCTTGATCCGCGAACGCCTGTCTGCAAGGCAGGGCCACTACATGCCGCCTGAGTTGCTGGACAGCCAGTTCCTCACGCTGCAAGCGCCCACCGCAGACGAGTTGGATGTGATCACAGTTTCCATAGACCAGCCGCTCGACGCCCTGGTGGCGCAGGCCAGGGCAGGGCTGGTATCTCCCGTTACCTCTGCGTCTTGAGTCTGGCGGACATTCACCAAAGGCATTTATGTATATTCGTTGCGCATTTTTTCGAGGCCACGTCAAACCCGGCCTGGAGGCCGACTTCAATCGCTACATCCGCGAAGAGTTGGTACCGCTTTGGACACGCTTTCCCGGGGCCGAGGAAGTGCGCGTGCTGCGCCAGGTGGAGTGTGATGTGAACGACCCGCACCTGGAGATGGTGTTGTCCGTTCGCTACCCATCGCGCGAGTCGATTGACATTGCGCTGGCCTCTGCCGTGCGACTTGAAAGCCGCGAAGTGTCCAAGGCCCTGATCGCCATGTTTGATGGCGAAGTGTTCCATACCATCTTCAGCGCAGACGAATACGCCTTGCCAACCGATTGATTTCCCTTCCCTGACCTGCATCCCTTTTTAACCCGGAGACACACCATGAAAGTATCGAAACTGCTGATTGCCTGCCTGATGGCCAGCATGGGCACAGCCGCGTATGCGGCCAAATTCAACCTGAAGCTTGGTCACGCTGTGGCGACCACGGACGGTCAACACGCGGCAGCAGTGAAGCTGGCTGAACTGGTGAAGCAGCGCACCAATGGGGACGTGGAGATCACCGTATACCCATCCAACCAACTGGGCAACGACGCTGCCATGATCAATGGCACGCGTGGCGGCACCATTGATCTGGTGTCCAGTGGTGCGTCCAACTTCAACGGCATTGTGGCCAACACCGCCGCCATGGAGTTGCCCTTTGTGTTTCGCAATGCCCAGCATGCATATACCGTGCTGGACGGCTCGATTGGTACCGGCATCTTGAACGAGCTGGCACCACACGGATTGAAAGGCTTGGCTTACTGGGAAAACGGCTGGCGCGCATTTACCAACAACAAGCGCCCCATCCGCACACCTGACGACGCCAAGGGCCTGAAGATTCGCTCCACGGGTAACCCGTACCATATTCAGGCCTTCAAGTTGCTGGGCATGAACCCATCGCCCATGCCCATCGCCGAGCTGTACACCGCGCTGGAGACAGGCACCTTTGACGCACAGGAGCATCCCATCAATGTGACCTGGTCTTCCAAGTTCTATGAGGTGCAAAAGCATCTGACGGTGAGCAATCACGTGTATTCACCGCTCATCATCGCCATGAACAAGGCCAAGTTCGATACCCTGCCTGCCAACTACCAGACCATTTTGGTGGACTCAGCCCGTGAAGCCGCCAAGTACCAGCGGGATTTGAATGCACAGAACGCAGGCAAGGTCGTTGCAGAACTGAAGAAATCGGGCATGCAGGTGATTGAGACTGTGGACATGGCGCCGTTCCAGAAGATCGTGTCTGAAGCGATTGAAAAATCCTTTGGCGAAAAGAACGGCACAGCACTGCTGAAAGCCATTGCGGCGACCAAGTAACTTGCAGTGGTCTGGACAGAAAGCATGAAGAAACTTAACGATCTCTTTTTCAGGTTGGCCGAGCTGCTGCTGGTCAGCATGCTGAGCATCATGGTCGTCATGGTGTTTGGCAATGTGGTGCTGCGCTACGGGTTCAATTCCGGCATCATCAGTTCGGAGGAGTTGTCGCGCTTTCTGTTCATCTGGATTACTTTTCTAGGGGCTGTGATCGCCATGCGCGAGAACGCCCACTTGGGGCTGGATTCGCTGGTGCGCGTGTTGCCGCTGGTGGGCAAGAAGGCCTGCTTTGCGCTTTCAAACCTGTTGATGCTGATCTGCTGCGTGCTGATGTTTTACGGCACCTGGAAGCAACACAGCATCAACGCAACCACCTTGTCTCCTGTAGTGGAATTGCCAATGAGCTGGGTGTATGGCGTGGGCTATGTTGCCAGCGTGGCAATGGGTCTCTTGATTGTGGGCAAACTGGTTCAACTAGCCCGAGGACAGATTCAGGAGAGTGACCTGATTCAGGTGCATGACTCCGAAGAAGAAGCCCAGCCTCACTTGCAAGGAGCCGCGAATACTGAATTGGCGGGGGCTGCCAAATGACCATTCTTGTCTTTGTGCTCTCGCTGCTGGGTGCCATGGCGCTCGGCATGCCTCTGGCTTTTTCGCTGCTGGTCTCTGGCGTGGCACTCATGCTGCATCTCGACAGCTTTGATACCCAGATCGTTTCGCAAAACCTCATCAGTGGAGCGGACAATTTTCCACTGATGGCCGTGCCCTTCTTCATGCTGGCGGGGGAACTGATGAACGCCGGTGGCATGAGCCGCCGCATCGTTAATTCAGCCATGGTGTGGGTGGGGCATTTTCAGGGCGGTTTGGGCTATGTGGCCGTATTTGCAGCGCTCATCATGGCCAGCTTGTCAGGCTCGGCAGTCGCCGATACCGCAGCGCTGGCCGCTGTGTTGATGCCCATGATGCGCGACGCAGGCTACCGCATGGACCGTTCGGCGGGTTTGATCGCGGCGGGCGGCATCATCGCGCCCGTCATTCCTCCGTCCATCGGGTTCATCCTGTTTGGGGTGATCGGTGGTGTGTCAATTTCCAAACTGTTTTTGGCAGGCATATTTCCTGGCCTGCTGATGGGCCTTGCCTTGATCATGACCTGGTGGATGGTGGCCCGCAAAGACAATGTCAAGGTAGCCCCCAAGGTGCCCATGCGCGAGCGCGTTCGGGTCACAGTGGATGCCTTCTGGTGCTACCTGCTGGCGATCACCATCATCGGCGGCATGAAAGCCGGTATCTTCACGCCCACTGAAGCCGCGGTGGTTGCTGTGGTCTATGCCTTGCTGGTGGGCCTCTTTGTTTACCGCGAAATCAAGATCAAAGACCTGTACCAGATTATTTTGAGCGCAGGCAAGACCTCTGCCATTGTGATGTTTCTGGTGGCTGCTGCATTGGTGTCCGCCTGGCTTATCACTGTGGCCAACATCCCGGCTCAGGTCGTGGCCTTGATGGAGCCCTTCATGGGCAACAAGACGCTGCTGATGGCCATGTTGATGCTGATGGTGGTCATTGTGGGCACCGCGCTGGACTTTGCGCCCACGGTGCTGATCCTGACGCCCGTGCTGATGCCTTTGGTGCGCCAGGCTGGCATTGACCCGGTGTACTTTGGCGTGCTGTTCATCATCAACAACGCCATCGGTTTGCTGACGCCCCCCGTGGGCACGGTGCTGAACGTGGTGTGCGGCGTAGGCCGCATCCCAATGCATGAGGTGATCAAAGGCGTGTGGCCTTTCCTGTTGTCGCAACTGGTGGTGTTGGGCATGCTGATTGCTTTCCCTCAGTTGGTGTTGGTGCCCTTGAAATGGCTTTTGAATTGAATTACCCATGACCTCATCTCCTGTTCTCGAATCCTTCAGCCTCAGCGGGCGCCGTGCCTTGATCACTGGTTCATCCACCGGCATTGGCTTGGCCTTGGCACGAGCGTTGGGGCAGGCCGGTGCACACCTCATCCTCAATGGTCGCGGTGCGACCAAGCTTGAAGCTGCTGCTGCACAATTACGCTCTGAAGGCCTGTCGGTCAGCGCCGCCGTGTTTGATGTGACAGATTCCGCCGCTGTGCAAACAGCAGTGGGCGCCATCGAGGCCATAGGCCCCATCGACATCCTGGTAAACAACGCAGGCATGCAAATCCGCAATGCCCTGGATCAATTTGCCGACGCAGACTGGCATACCCTGATGCGTACCAACCTGGACAGCGTATTTTTCGTGGGCAAAGCCGTGGCACAAAAGATGATCGAGCGCCGGAAGGGCAAAATCATCAACATCTGCTCAGTGCAAAGTGAACTCGGGCGACCTGGCATTGCGCCCTATACCGCCAGCAAGGGGGCGGTGAAAATGCTGACCAAAGGCATGGCGATTGACTGGGGTCAGCACGGCATCAATGTCAACGGCTTGGGCCCAGGCTATTTCAAGACCGAGCTAACCGAAAAGCTGGTGGCCGACCCCGCCTTCACCGCCTGGCTGGTGGGCCGCACGCCCAGCCGCCGCTGGGGTGACGTGGAAGACCTGGGCGGTGCAGCCGTGTTTCTGGCCAGCGATGCGTCTCGCTTCGTCAATGGCCATGTGTTGTATGTAGACGGTGGCGTTACCGCCACGCTTTAAGCATTTGATTGAAAAGGTAAATCCATGCGCGCGATTGTTTGTCACTCTGCCAAAGACCTTCGGCTCGAAGAGCAGGAGATGCCCCAGATGGGGCCCACACAATTGAGGGTGCAGGTTGCCTTTGGAGGTATTTGCGGTTCAGACCTGCATTACTCCCAGCACGGTGGCTTTGGTACCGTGCGCATCAAGCAGCCCATCACGCTGGGGCACGAAGTGTCCGGCATCATCGAAGCTGTGGGTGCCGAGGTAAAGGGCTTTAAAAAAGGCCAGCGCATTGCCATATCGCCCTCGCGCCCCTGCGGCCACTGCCGCTTCTGCCAGAGTGGAATGCACAACCAGTGTTTGTCCATGCGCTTTTACGGCAGCGCCATGCCCTTCCCGCACATTCAGGGCGCGTTCAGCGAAAAGCTGGTGATTGAGGCGTTCCAGGCCCATGTGATTGCCGACCATGTCAGTCTGTCGGAAGCCGCGCTGTCAGAGCCCTTGTCGGTCGGCCTGCATGCGATCCAGCGCGCCGGTGGGGTGCTTGGCAAGCAGGTGCTGGTCACCGGTTGCGGCCCCATTGGCTCGCTGTTGATTGGTGCCTTGCGTCGCGCAGGTGCAGCTCGCATTGTGGCAGCTGACATTGCCGATTTGCCCTTGCAATGTGCCAAGCAAATGGGTGCGGATGAGACGATCAACCTCATCACTGGTGCTGCTGCCATGGATCGCTACAAGATCGACAAGGGCCAGTTTGACGCCGTGTTTGAAGCATCAGGCAGCGAGCCCGCCTTGCGACTGGGTCTGGATGTGATTGCGCCGCGCGGCGTGCTGATTACCGTTGGCATGGGTGGCGACATCAGCTTGCCCATGACGCAGATCGTGGCCAAAGAAGTGGACTTGCGGGGCACCTTCCGCTTTCACGGCGAATTTGCGACAGCCGTTCAGTTTTTGAACCAAGGCTTGATTGACGGCAAGCCGGTAATTACTGCTGTGTTGCCGGTGTCGCGCGCGTTGGAGGCGTTTGACTTGGCGGGCGACAAGAAGCAGTCGCTCAAGGTGCAGATTGCGTTTGAGGAATTGGCTGTTTAGTTGTTTTTTTTTGACCTGACGCAGTCCAGGGCAATCTCAGTCACCAGTTCCACAACGCCCCATCATGCTGCTGCCGATTCACCGGCAGGTAAGCGCGCTTGTACGGATACTTAGCCGCCAGCGCTTCATCAATCTCAACCCCATGCCCGGGTTTTTCACCGCAGTGCATCAGGCCTTTGCCGTCATAGTGGTAGTCGTGGGGGAACACCTCATCTGCCAATGGCGTGTGCGGCATGAGTTCTTGTACGCCAAAGTTGGGCACCCAGGTGTCAAAGTGCAGGGCGGCGCCCATGCAGACCGGGCTTAGATCGGTGGCGCCGTGGCTGCCCGTGCGCACTTGGTACAGGCTGGCCAAATCTGCGATGCGGCGCAGGTGGGTGATGCCGCCCGCGTGGACGACCGTGGTGCGGATGTAGTCGATTAGCTGGTTCTGGATCAGGTCTTTGCAGTCCCAGATGGAATTGAAAATCTCACCCACGGCAATGGGTGTGGTGGTGTGCTGGCGGATCAGCTTGAAGGCTTCCTGGTTCTCTGCAGGTGTGGGGTCTTCCATCCAGAACAGCTTGTATGGCTCCAGTGACTTGCCCAGACGAGCCGCCTCGATGGGGGTCAGACGGTGGTGCACATCGTGCAGCAAATGCGTGTCAGGCCCCACAGCCTGACGAACGGCGTCGAACAGTTGGGGCGTGTGGTTCAGGTACTTCTCGGTGCTCCAGTCGTGCTCGCTGGGAAGGTCGGCATCGGCGGGCTCATAAAACACCGTGCCCTTGCCTTCGCCCTAGACTTTGTCCAAGCCCGGCACGACGGACTGTGCGCGGATGGCCATGAAGCCCATTTCCTTGTGGCGCAGCACTTCGTCCACGGTCTGCTCAATGTCTTTGCCATTGGCGTGCCCGTACACCATCACGCCGGTGCGGCTGCGCCCACCCAACAACTGGTACAGCGGCAGATTGGCAGCTTTGGCTTTGATGTCCCACAAGGCAGTGTCCACAGCGGCGATGGCGCTCATGGTGACCGGGCCGCGACGCCAGTAGGCGCCACGGTACAGGTATTGCCAGATGTCCTCAATCTGGTGTGCATCGCGCCCGATCAGGCAGGGGATGACATGGTCGGTGAGGTAGCTGGCGACGGATAGCTCGCGCCCGTTGAGTGTGGCGTCGCCAATGCCGGTGAGGCCTTCATCGGTTTCAATTTTGAGCGTGACAAAGTTGCGGCCAGGGCTGCAGACGATGACGCGGGCACTTGTAATCTTCATGGCTTGCTTTTCATCACTTGGATGTGGCGTGGGCTTGATTGAGACTGGCCACCGCCCTCAGCACGCCCAGTGCATTGATCTGCGTGAGCCAATATGTCACGCGTGACTGCCAGGCAGCGTTGGTGGGCAGGTCTTTACCCCACACGTTCTCGAATGCGCTGATGGCTTTGACGCAAGCAGCGGGGTCATTCGCATGGGCAATGGCCAAAGGTTGTAGCTGCTCGGCCATGGGGTCGCTCAAGGCATAGCTGGCACCGGCCTCGTTCCGGCCTTGCAGGTAGCGCATCCATGCAGCAGCAGCAAAGGCAATGTGTTCATAGCACGCGCCTTTTTGCATTTGCAACGCGACAGTAGGCGGCCAGCGCTGCGGGATTTTCTGCGAGCTGTCCATGGCGATCTGGTGCACGCTGTGCTTGAGCTCGGGGTTGGCAAAGCGTTGCAGCAGGGCATCGCGGTACTCGACCCAGTCTGGGCGGGACAGGTGCGGCGCGACCTCGTCGGTCATCATGTCACGCACATAGGTCTTGATCTCGGGCTGGCTGATGCAGTCGCAAATCACCTTCAGTCCCGCCACCGCGCCCATGCTGGCCATGGCGGAATGGCTGCCGTTCAGCATGCGCAGCTTGGCCTCTTCAAACGGCGCCACATCGCGCACCACAGTCACACCGGCGCTGGCCAGCGCTGGGCCGTCGCTCGGGTCCACAAAGCGGTCTTCGATCACCCATTCCCAAAAGCCTTCGGTGCCGAGCGCGGCGGCATCGTCTACCCCCAGGCTATCGCGCGCGGCCTGCAAGCGCTCTGGCGTGGCGGCGGGGACGATGCGGTCCACCATGCTGTTGGGGAAAACGCAGGCCTGGTCCACCCAGGTGGCCAGCTCAGCCGACACAGCTTGTGCAGCAACCACGCACGCGGCTTGCAGGCGCTTGCCGTTGTGGCTCAGGTTGTCGCAACTGGCGATGGTCAAGCCCGGCAGGCCCTGCTGATGGCGCAGCTTCAAGCCTTGCACGATCAATTTTGCAAGTTCAGGTGTGTAACCTTTTTCGGTCACAGTCAATGTGATCCAGCGTGTGCCGGGTGCAGCAATCGCCTGAACCACGGTGGCTTCTTCACGTGCCAGCACGCAAGTGTCCACCATCGCACCTGGGATCTGCCAGTGGATGCCTTTGACGCTGGCAATCTGCACTGCGTATAGGCCGTCCTGTGCTTTCAATGTGTCGGCGAGTTGCGTGCTGCGCATGGCGACGCCGAGCACGCCCCAGCGCCGGTCACCTTTAGACAGGAGCGCATCAAATACCATGGCCTGGTGGGCGCGGTGGAATGCACCCAGGCCGATGTGGACCACGCTGGGCGTTAGGGATTGACGGTCGTAGGCTGGCATGGCTGCGCCGCGCTGAGCTGCAATGGCCAGCGATTGGGTGTTGAGTTGCGTCATGAAAAGATGAATGTCTGAAGTCTCTAGGCGATCACGTGACCGACCTTGCGGCCAGCATCAACAATCTCCTGCCAGGTGCTGGCGTCCACCACAATGCCGTCGCGTTCGCGTGCAACGCGCGCTGCGCGTTCAGGCTCGCCAGCAATCTGCACATGGTCAAAGCCAGCGCCCGGTGGGCTTTGGCGCAACCAGTCGATAAAGGCTTTGGATTCGGCCGCAAAGGCGTCAGCCGTGCCCAGTTTGGCTGGGTCAATCAGAATTGTCAGCATGCTGTTCAAGACAGCGCGGGCATTGTCTGCCTGACGGTGCCAGGTGCCGCCGCCGGAGAGTGCGCCGCCCAGCAGTTCGCAGGCCATGGCCATGCCGTAGCCCTTGTGCTCGCCAAAGGTCATCAGAGCGCCCAGCATGCCGCCGGGCTGCGGGACGACCACCACGCCAGGGTCGGTGGTGGGGCGGCCCTGTTCGTCAATCAAATAGCCTTCAGGCACGCGTTGACCTTTGTTGTGTGCCACGCGCATCTTGCCTTGCGCGACACGGCTGGTCGCAAAGTCGAGCAGGAAGGGGGCTTCACCGGGTAAAGGAATGCCAATGCAGCAAGGGTTGGTTCCAAAGCGCCCATCGCCACCCCCCCAGGGCGCCACCACGGGCCGAGAAAGCACGTTGACGAAATGAATCGAGATCAGCCCTTGCGCCACCGCCATCTCGGCAAAGTGACCAATGCGGCCCAGGTGGTGCGAGTTGGCCAGCGTCATGATGCAACTGCCATGTTGCTTGGCGCGCGCCATGCCCAGCTCCATCGCCTGCACACCTGTTACCTGCCCATAGCCACGCTGTGCGTCCAGGGTCAGCATGGTTCCAAGGTCCATGATGAACTTGATGCCGGTGTTGGGCTGGAGGCCGCCTTCCAGCACCGCATCAACATAGCGCGGCAACATGCCCACGCCGTGCGAATCATGTCCACTGAGGTTGGCCATCACGAGGTTCGCGGCTACCTGATGCGCCTCTGTCACGGAACTGCCTGCGGCTTGCAAAACTTGTTGCACGCTTTGGGTCAGTTGTTCTGCATTGACTGTGATGTCTGACATATTCAGTGTTGGATGGATGAAAGTTGAGACTCGTGGAGGATCATGCCGCCGGGGTACTCTGCGCAGTCCGTGTCCCCCGAGCCTTGCGGCCCTCCTCCTTAACCTCCCTGCGCAGAGCACCCCACCGGCACGATCTGCGACCGGTGGTGGTTGTTCTTGCACGCAGACTATGGCGGCATGCAGCGGCGGGAGGGGGGTGGATGTCTGCGCGAGGTAAAGGAGGAAAGGCCGGGAGGCCTGGGGGACACGAGTGCAGGCGTCCACGCCCCTCCCGCTGCCTTTCAGGTCTTGGCGCGCGAACCGATGTCTTCACATCACTGCCCCAATCTGCCATGGGACAAACTCACTTTGCCCATAGCCGTGTTGTTCGCTCTTGGTTGCTTTGCCAGATGCGGCGTCCAGCACCATCTGGAAGATACGCTGCCCCATGGCTTGGATGTCGCTGGTGCCGTCAACGATCTCGCCGCAGTTGATGTCCATGTCGTCCTGCTGCTTGTTCCACAGCGCAGTGTTGGTGGACAGTTTGAGCGACGGCGCGGGGGCACAGCCGTAGGCGCTGCCTCGGCCGGTGGTGAAGCAGATCATGTTGGCGCCGCCTGCTACCTGGCCTGTCGCACTGACGGGGTCGTAGCCGGGGGTGTCCATGTAGACAAAACCCTTAGCCGTCACGGGCTCTGCATATTCATAGACAGCTTCCAGATTGCTGGTGCCGCCTTTGGCCACCGCGCCCAGCGACTTTTCCAGGATGGTGGTCAGGCCACCCGCTTTGTTGCCTGGTGATGGGTTGTTGTTCATCTCGCCACCGTTCAGTGCGGTGTACTGTTCCCACCACTTGATGCGGGAGACGAGCTTTTCGCCCACTTCGCGCGATACAGCGCGGCGGGTCAGCAAGTGCTCGGCGCCGTAAATCTCGGGCGTCTCACTCAGAATAGCGGTGCCACCGTGCGCCACCAGAATATCCACTGCCGCACCGAGCGCTGGGTTGGCACTGATGCCAGAGTAGCCGTCTGATCCGCCGCATTGCAAGCCGATGGTGATGTGCTCGGCACGGCAGGGCTCGCGTTTGGCTTGGTTTGCTTTGACAAGCATTTGCTGCACCAGGGCGATGCCTTTTTCGACCGTCTTGCGCGTGCCACCCGTGTCCTGAATGTTGAAGGTCTGCAGCGCTTCGCCGTCGGCAAGATGGCTATTCGCCAGCCAGGTGTTGAGCTGGTTCGCCTCGCAGCCCAGGCCCACCACGAGCACGCCGCAGAAGTTGGCGTGACGGGCGTAACCTGCCAGCGTGCGTTCCAAGATACTCATGCCTAAGCCGTCGGTCGCCATGCCGCAGCCAGTGCCGTGGGTGAGCGCCACGACGCCATCTACATTGGGATACGTGGCCAGTGCAGAAGGGTTGGTCTGTCGCGAGAAGTGGTCGGCAATGGCGCGGGCAGCAGTTGCCGAGCAATTGACGCTGGAGAGAATGCCGATGTAGTTGCGCGTGGCGACCCTGCCGTCTGATCGCTTGTAACCCATGAAGGTGGCCTGCTGGCGCGCAGGCGGCGCTTTGGTGTCCGCGCCAAACGCATAGTCCCGTGCAAAGTCACCTTTGTTGGGCCCCATGTCCAGGTTGTGGGTATGCACATGCTCGCCAGGGGCGATGTCGCGCGAGGCAAAACCAATGATCTGGTTGTAGCGGCGCACGGCTTGGCCTTGCGCAATGGCACGCATGGCTACTTTGTGGCCGGGCGGAACCAGGCCCTTGACGGCGACGCTTTCAACCACAGTGCCGCCCACCAACTGGGTGCGGGCGATCAGCACGTCGTCGTTGGCGTGCAGGCGGATAAAGGGAGTGGCTTGGGTCATATCAATAGAACATTTTTGGCAGCCACAGGACCGCTTTGGGGAAATACGTGATCAGGACCAGGCTGCCCAACAGGGGCACCAGCCAGGGCAGGATTGCCATGGTGGTGCGCTCCACGCTGAGTTTGGCCACGCGGGCCAGCACAAACAGCACCATGCCCATGGGCGGGTGCAGCAGACCGATCATCAGGTTTAGCACCATCACGAGGCCGAAATGGATCGGGTCTACCCCCAATTTGAGACAGATGGGCAGCAGAATCGGGACCAGGATGGTGATGGCAGCGGTCGGCTCCAGGAAGCAGCCCACAAACAGCATCAACAAGTTGGCCATCAGCAGGAACATCATGGGGTCTTTGGTAAAGCCCAGCACCCATTCGCCAATCGCAGTGGTCACGCCCGTGGCGGTGAGCATCCAGCCAAAAATGCTGGCGGCGGCCACGATGAAGAGCACCGTGCTGGTGGTTTCCACCGTGTCCAGGCACACCTTGACGAACATTTTGAACTTGAGTGTGCGGTACCAGGCAAAACCAAGCAGCATCGCCCAGATACAGGCGGCGATGGCGCCTTCTGTCGGTGTGAAGATGCCGGTGGTCATGCCGCCAATCAGCAGCACCGGGGTCAAGATGGGCAAAACGGCCTGAAACTTAAATAACCGGTCTGCGGCAAACAGGGCGATCAGCCCGACAAATACAGTGGCCTGTGCGGGCAGTTCTGCCTTGGTGACCAGCACCCACATCAAGAGCGGCCAGCCCAACACGACAGCCAGTTCTACGAGGGCCTTGAGCACCTTGGACAGATTGAACTTGACGTCTGCGCCCCAGCCATTTTTGTGGGCAAAGTAAGCCACCGTCACCATCATGGCCACGGCCATGAACACACCCGGCAAGATGCCAGCGAGGAACAGCGCCCCAATGCTGACGTTGCTCATCATGCCGTAAATCACAAACGGCAAACTGGGCGGGATGATCGGGCCCAGGGTGGCCGAAGCCGCCGTCACGCCCACGGCAAACTCCTTGCTGTAGCCATGCTCTTCCATGGCCTTGATCTCGATGGTGCCCAGGCCTGCTGCGTCGGCAATGGCGGTGCCGCTCATGCCGGCAAAGATGACGGAGCCCACCACGTTTACGTGGCCCAGACCGCCCTTCATCCAGCCCACCAAAGCGAGCGCAAAGTTGTAGATGCGGGTGGTGATGCCCGCGTTGTTCATCAGGTTGCCCGCCAGGATGAAGAAGGGCACGGCCAGCAGCGGAAAGCTGTCGATGCCGGACACCATGCGGTGTATCACCACAAAGGGCGGCAGGTTGCCTGTGGCCAGGATGTACACCAGGGACGAACCCGCCATGGCAATGGCCACGGGCATGCCGGTGCCCATGAAAAGCAGAAAAATGATTTTTAGCATGTTCTTCTTATTTGTCGGCCATCGTGGTTTCGGGGTGTTCCAGAACAGAGTAGCCGCGCTGCATGTGGATGCGCGCCACCTGAAGCGATCGAACCAGCATGGCGGCAAAGCCAAACAGGCAGATGCCGTAAACGATGTTCATGGGCAGATCAATGATGGTCATCTTGTAGCTGTCCATCTTCTGCATCATCATCCAGGTCAGGTACACGGTGGCAGCAAAGAAGACAATGCGCACACCGTCCACCAGCATGGCCATGCCGCGCGCCAGGGCCTTGGGCATGAAGCGGTAAAAGAAGTCCACCTGGATATGGTTGTTCTTGGTCACACCCACTGCTGCGCCCACAAACACGGTGGCGATAAGCATGTAGCGGGCAATCTCTTCCGTCCAGGCGGCAGAGTCGTTCATCACATAGCGCGTGATGAACTGGTAGAACACGGTTGCGCCGAGCAGCCAGAAAAATCCTAGCGAGATCCAGCCTTCGGTGGTCACCGGTGACAGATCAACTTCGTCATCTTCGACATGGAATTCACCGTCGTCGCCAACAATTTTTTGGGCTGGTTCATGCATAGGATGGCTCTGGCTTCTCGGGTCTAACCGGGGTTTACTTCAAGGTGACGATGCGGTCGTAGTCTTTGCGCTCGTAGCCGAGGGATTCGACCGGCGAGTTCTTCAACACGGCGTCCACAAAGCTCTGGCGGTTCACGGTGACCACTTGCAGGCCTTTCTTCTTGAACTCGTCCACCAGCTCGCCTTCACGCTTCTTGATGTCCGCCGTCATCTTGGCGGTGGCCTCACGAGCGATGTCGGTGAACAAGGTCTTCTCAGTGGCGCTCAGCGCCTTCCAGACATGGGGGGCAACCTGGATCGTCAGGCCGTCCACGATGTGGCCGGTAAGCATGATGGCCTTTTGGACTTCATAGAACTTCTTGGCCTCGATAGTTGTGAGCGGGTTTTCCTGTGCATCCACAGTGCCGTTTTGCAAGGCCAGGTAGACCTCGGCCAACGCACTCGGGGTGGGGTTTGCGCCGCATGCCTTGGGTGTGGCGGTGTAGGCGGGCACATCAGGCACGCGGATCTTCAGACCCTTCATGCCTGCACAATCGGTGAATGCTTTTTGCGCCGTGGTGTGACGCGCGCCGTAGTAGCTGTAGGCCAGGATCTGGATGCCGGTTTTGGCGGCGTAGCCATCGACCATCTCTTTGAACACATCGCTCTTGGAGTAGGTGACCAGATGGTCTGCATCACGGAAGATGAAGGGGTAATAGGCGATGCCCAGGCGCGGGTAGCTGCGCGCGGCAAAGGAGGTGCCGCTGATGATCATGTCCACGGTGCCCAGCGTCAGGCCCTGGTTGATGTCGGTTTCCTTGCCCAAGGTGGAGGCGGGGAAGACCTGCACTTCAAACTTGCCATTGCTGCGCTTCTTGATTTCATCGCCCGCCCAGACCGACCACTTGTGGTACGGCTCGGAGGTCTCATACACATGGGCCCATTTGAGTTTGGTTTGCGCATTTGCAAGCCCAAAAGGCCCATACCGCAGGCTGCTACTGCACAACTTGCTATGAATTTCAATGTACTGCGTTTCATTTGTCGTCTCCAGGGTTAAAGGGAAAGGGGAATTCAGCTGCTCTTGAGTTCGCGCCAGCTCACGCTAAAGCGCGCATGCGAGTTGTCCATGTGTGCTTGCATGGCCAGCCGTGCTGCCGGCCCGTCGCGGGCTCGGATGGCAGCAAGAATGGTTTCGTGCTCCTGGATGGCGGCCAGCCAGGAGTCCAGGGTCTCAAAATAACCACCCAGTCGGGTAAAGAGGGGGCCGCGGCGCGAATCCCAAAAAATTTGCACGGTCTCTAGCAGCACCACGTTGCCGCTGGCCTGAACCACGGCAGTGTGAAAGTCGCGGTCGCCATCGAGCGGCAAGATGCCTTTCTGGGCGTCTTTCTTCATGGCAGCAATCGCCTGCGCCATGGCCGTGATGTCTTTGCGCTTGGCCTGTGTCGCGGCCAGGGCGGCAATTTCACCTTCGACCACGCGCCTGGCGCGAATCAACTCCAGCGGGCCCCATTCGGTAGGTGCGACGCTGTCGTTGCGGCCATGGCTGCTGCGCTCTTGCACATACACGCCAGAGCCCGTGCGCACCTCGACCCAGCCCTCAACCTCCAGGGCAATCAAGGCTTCGCGCACCGAGGGGCGGCTCACACCCAACTGGGCAGCGAGTTCGCGCTCGGCTGGCAGGCGAGCGCCGACGGCGTATTCCCCCTTGCTGATCAGCTGGCGCAGCTGGTCGGCGATCTGGCGATACAGGCGTTGTGGCTCGATGGACTGGATGGGCACGGTGCGGTGAGAATTGAGCGGTACGGGATTACGTGAATTGGACAAGTGGTCAGACCAATTTATGATCGCATCAATCGCGCCTGCCACCATCGGGCAAAACCCTGTGATGCATCCCATGCCAACCATTCAGTCCGTCAAACTACGTCAGGTCAACCTGCCGCCCAAGGTGGTTCGGACCGACGCGATCCAGTCATTCGTGACGCAAGAAACCATTTTGCTCACCGTGCGCTGTAGCGACGGCGTCGAGGCCACGGGCTACGCCTACACCATTGGCACGGGTGGGTCGTCGATCATGGCTTTGCTGTATGACCACCTGGTGCCGCGCCTGATCGGGCGTAATCCACTGCACATAGAAGCGATCTGGAAGGACTTGTTTTACGCCACTCACGCGACTGCCGTCGGCGCCATCACCAGCCTGGCCCTGGCCTGCATCGATACAGCTTTGTGGGACTGGCGCGCGCGCAGTCAAGGTTTGCCGCTGTGGCAATTGCTGGGTGGGGCGCAAAGCCGCTTACCGGTGTACACCACTGAGGGCGGCTGGCTTCATTTGAGTCCGCAAGAACTGGTCGATCAAACCCTGGCCGCCAAAGCGCAAGGCTTCAAAGGAGCCAAGATCAAGATTGGGAGACCGCATGTTAGCGAGGACGTGGCACGCCTGAGCGCGGTACGCGATGCCGTGGGTGCTGGATTTGACATCATGACGGATGCCAACCAAGGCTTTAACCGGCCCGAAGTGGTTCGTCGTGCGCACGCGTTTGATGGCTTGGATTTGGCTTGGCTGGAGGAGCCCTTGCCTGCCGAGGACGTGTCCGGCCACAGGCAACTGCGTGAGCACACCACCATCCCTTTAGCAGTGGGCGAGAGCATGTACCACCTGAGCCAGTTCCGTGAATACTTAGAGACGGGCGCTTGCAGCATCGTGCAACCCGATGTGGCCCGCATTGGCGGCATCACCCCTTGGATCAAAACAGCACATTTGGCCGAAGGCTTTGATGTGCCAGTGTGCCCGCACTTCTTGATGGAGTTGCATGTCAGTCTGTGCGCCGCCGTGCCCAACGCGGCTTGGGTGGAGTACATCCCTCAACTAGACGACATCACCACCAGCCGCATTCGAGTGGAAGACGGTTACGCCTATCCGCCCGACACGCCTGGCCTGGGCATTGAATGGGATTGGTCCCGGATTAAACAGCGGCAAATTGCCGAACTTCACTCCGCATAAGGAAAAACACCATGCGACTTCAAGGGAAAACAGCCCTCATCACCGCTGCTGGTCAGGGCATTGGCAAAGCAACAGCGCTTGCATTTGCCAAAGAAGGTGCACAGGTCTGGGCCACCGATGTGAATCCCAAGCTGCTAGAGAGTTACGCGGGCGTGGCCAATGTAACAACAGCGGTACTCGATGTGCTCGACAAAGCCGCCATTCAAAAGTTCACCGCAGATCTGCCTGCGTTGAATGTGCTGTTCAACTGCGCGGGCTTTGTCGCCAACGGTGCACTGCTGGATGCAACAGATGCTGACTGGGAATTCAGCTTCAACCTCAACGCCCGAGCCCAGTTCTGGATGATTCAAGCGACCTTACCGAAAATGATTGCGAATGGCGGCGGCAGCATCATCAACATGGCGAGCGTGTGCAGCAGCATCAAGGGCTTGCCGAATCGCTTTATCTACGGCGCCAGCAAGGCGGCAGTGATTGGTTTGACCAAGAGCGTGGCCGCAGACTATGTGGGGCAGGGCATTCGCTGCAATTCCATTTGCCCAGGCACGGTGGACACGCCTTCTTTGGGCGAAAGAATCAATGCGTTTGCCGATCCGGTCGAAGCACGCAAGGCCTTCATTGCCCGTCAGCCCATGGGGCGCCTCGCCAAAGCAGAAGAGATTGCACCTGCTGTGGTGTTCCTTGCCAGCGATGAATCGGTGTTTGTCACGGGGCAAAACTACTTGGTTGACGGAGGCATCACCATATGAACCAGCTTGACCTGAATGGCCGCCATGCAGTCATCACTGGCGGTGCAGCGGGGCTGGGCTTTGCGATAGCGCAGCGCACCATTGCTTCGGGCGGCAGCGTAACGCTGTGGGATTTTGATCCTGCTGCGCTGGCGTTGGCTGTGGGGACTCTGGGGTCTGCTGCGAGCGGCGTCAAGGTGGACGTGAGTCGGCATGACAGCGTGGTACAGGCCGTGGCGATGACTGTCGCCGACCGTGGACGGATCGATTGCCTGGTAAACAGCGCCGGCATCACGGGTCCGAACACCAAGCTGTGGGATTACCCAGTTGACGCCTGGGCGCAGGTAATGAATGTCAACCTCAACGGCGTGTTCCATTGTTGCCGTGAGGTGGTGCCCGTGATGCGCCAGCAAAACTATGGGCGTATTGTCAACATCGCGTCTGTGGCAGGCAAAGACGGCAACCCCAACGCCAGTGCCTACAGCGCAAGCAAGGCGGCAGTGATGGCATTGACTAAGTCGCTTGGCAAGGAGTTGGCAGACACCGGTGTTCGCGTGAACTGCGTGACACCGGCGGCCGTGAAGACGGCCATCTTCGACCAGATGAGCCCAGAGCACATTGCGTTTATGCTCAGCAAGATTCCGATGGGTCGTTTTGGTACACCCGAAGAAGTGGCCGCCATGGTGTGCTGGCTTTGCACTGAAGACTGCTCGTTTTCAACGGGCGCGGTGTTTGATCTCTCGGGTGGGCGATCCACCTACTGACTTTGACAGACTTTGAATAATCCCTCACTGAAAGGAAGACATGAAACTCGTTCGTTATGGCAACCCAGGTAAAGAGAAGCCCGGCCTCATTGATGCAAATGGTGTCTTGCGCGACCTGAGCGCGGTCATCAAGGACATTGGCCCAGATCAACTGAGTGATGCTGGCTTGGCAAAGCTTGCCAAGCTCAAGACGGACAAGTTGCCCGCCGTCAAGGGCAAGCCGCGCATGGGATGTCCCGTGAATGGTGTGCGCAAGTTCATCGCCATTGGACTGAACTACGCTGATCATGCGGCCGAGTCAAACCTGCCCATTCCCAAAGAACCCATTGTGTTCATGAAAGCCACCAGTTGCATCCAGGGACCGAATGATCCGGTGATGTTGCCCAAAGGCTCCAAAAAGAGCGACTGGGAAGTTGAGCTGGGGGTGGTGATTGGCAAGCAGGCGCGCTACGTTTCACAAAAAGACGCACTCAGCCACGTGGCAGGCTACTGCACGATTGACGATGTGAGTGAACGCGAGTTCCAGATTGAGCGTGGCGGTACCTGGGACAAGGGCAAGGGTTGTGACACTTTTGGCCCCATCGGTCCCTGGCTGGTGACGCGTGACGAAGTGCCCAATCCACAGAAGCTGGACATGTGGCTGGATGTGAACGGCAAACGCATGCAAACCGGTAACACCAAGACCATGATTTTCAGTGTGGCCAAGATCATCAGCTACGTGAGCCAGTTCATGACGCTAGAGCCAGGGGACGTGATCACCACGGGTACGCCACCCGGTGTTGGCATGGGCATGAAACCCGATGCAATTTACTTGAAGAAGGGCGACGTGGTCACACTGGGCATCGAAGGCCTGGGCGAGCAACGCCAGGAAGTTGTTGCGTTCAAACTGTAAGCTCAGTAGGGCGGCAGTACCAGATCTGCCGTCCCCGGGCACACCCAGCGAGGGTATTCGCGCGTGGTGTCAATGCAGCCGCCTGCTTCGGTGTAGATTCCGCGGCCTTCACGGTAGCGTTGCATCAATGACTGGATGCGCGCAACTTCAGCAGGGTCTTTCATGGTCTGTGCAATGTGCGCTTCCACAATCACTTCGTTGATTTGCAACTCACCTGCGTCGTCGGTGTAAGTCGCATGACGCCAGTGGTAAATCTCCAGGCACTTGCTCTCTAGGGTGTATGTGCGGCCCTGACGCCAGAAGTCGCTGAACAGGCCATCGCCCAGGTAAAACACCCATGAGCCTTCATAACCCGTCGCATCGGCGGATGCTTCGTCTGGGTTGCGAAACCAAAGCCTGTCTCCAGGGACGTAATAGCGAGGGGGTAGCGGTGCATCCTGGCTGCCGTATTCACGCATGAAGACATCATGAAACTGACCAGACATGATGGCCTTGTGCTCCCATTGTTCCTGTAGCTGCATCGACAGGGCAGGGTTGTAGAGCGGCAAAGTCTCGGCCAACGCCAGTAGGATCACATATTCGCTGGCGCGGTAGCAGGAAAAGTCATAGAGCCTGCCAGACACATCGGGCTGCGTCGCCCTCCGTAGTGCAACCTCAAGCGAATGGTCTGGGCGCAAAGTAAAGCCGGTTGATTCATCATAGACCCAGCATTCTTCGGGGCGCTCAGCACTGGCCGTTTTGAAGGCAAGAGCTGTTTTGAGTGCATCGTGGACGATGCGTTCACGGATATCTACAGCCGCCCTCAATTCGGCAAAACTGGGGAAATCAAAAGCCACGGGACCACCCAGCATGCTGACCAGAATTTGCCGACGCATGGAAAGTGCGTCTTCACCAAATTCCAGCGCCAATGTCTGCTTTAAACCCAGCGTGTCATGGCCGGCCATCCATGCATGGCTCGCGCCGTCGCCAAGTGCATAGGCGCTGGCGTCTTCGCCATAGCGATGAACATGGCCACGAAGGCCAAGGGACTCCAACAGGTCAGCCAAAAGGCGGGCATCGGTCAGCCGGTCGGTCAGCCGCTGACTGACAAACCGGACGCCGCCCTTGCAGCTTTGACTGACTGGAAACGCTCGATCCATAACAGGGACCAGTATCCACCTAAGTGATTCAAAAACCAGTATTTGAGCGCCTAGGGGTTTACCCGTCATCGCCTTAGTGCTGCATCCCTAGAACTGTCATGGTCGATGCGCAATTGGGTGAAATCTTGCAAAATAGCACGATCGTTCGAATTTTTGAAGACCCATGTCACCAGCAGCAGTTACCCGAAAAGCAGACCGTCTGCGCGCACAGGCCATGCAGGTGGACGGGCGAACCATGCACAAAGGTCAGCAGACTAAGGCTGCCATTGTGGATGCAGCACTGGGCCTGGCGACGCACATCGGTCTGGAGGGGTTGAGCATTGGCGCGCTGGCTGAGGTCGCACGGATGAGCAAGTCTGGTGTGTTTGCGCATTTTGGCTCGCGTGAGGAATTGCAGATTTCGGTGATCCGCGAATACCACGCGCGTTTTGAAGCCGAGGTGTTTTTTCCCGCTATGCGGGCTGACCGAGGCCTACCCCGTGTGCGAGCGCTTTTTGGCAACTGGATGAAGCGTACTTCGGTCGAGATTGACTCAGGCTGCATCTATATCAGTGGCGCTGTCGAATTCGATGACCGGCCGGGGTCCGTGCGCGATGCGCTGGCCAGTTCGGTGCAAACCTGGCTTGCTGCCATGCGCCGTGCGCTGACTCAAGCCAAGGAAGAAGGCCACCTTGGCTCCCATGTCGATGAAGACCAACTCATGTTTGAAATTCATGGCCTGATTCTGGCCTTGCATTACGAAGCCCGCTTCCTCAAGTCGGCGGGCTCCATAGACCGTGCGGTTCGCGGCTTTGACAACATCCTGGCGGCTCACGCCAACGCCATGCCCGCCAACCCATCCCCAAAATCTGTAAAGGAGTAACCATGCCCACCTATACCCCCCCTTTGCGCGACATGCAATTTGTCATGCACGAAGTGCTCCATGTCATGGATGACTTCAAAGCCATCCCGCGCCATGCAGAGGTCGATATAGACACCATCAATGCCGTGCTGGAAGAGGGCGGCAAGTTTGCTGCGGAGGTGATATTTCCGCTCAACATCAGCGGCGATACCGAGGGCTGTAGCTATGACCCTGCTACGCGCAGGGTCAAAACGCCCAAAGGCTTCAAGGAGGCTTATGCCCAGTATGTTGAGGCCGGATGGGCGGCCCTGAGTTGTGATCCTGACGTTGGGGGGCAGGGGTTGCCTTTGGTGGTGAACCAGTGCTTTTACGAAATGATGAACTCGGCCAACCAGGCCTGGACCATGTACCCAGGCCTGACGCACGGCGCCTATGCTGCGTTGCATACCTATGGCACGGAAGAGCAGAAGAAGACCTATCTGCACAAGATGACCAGCGGTGAATGGACCGGTACCATGTGCCTGACCGAACCTCATTGCGGAACTGACCTGGGCTTGATGCGTAGCAAGGCCGAAGCCCAGCCCGATGGCAGCTACAAGATCACTGGCGAGAAGATTTTCATCAGTGCCGGTGAGCACGACATGGCTGGCAACATCATTCACCTGGTGCTTGCGCGATTGACGGATGCGCCTCCAGGTATCAAGGGGGTAAGTCTTTTCATTGTGCCGAAGTTCAAAGTCAATGCCGACGGGACGCTGGGCGAGCGCAACAGTATCTACTGTGCAGGTCTGGAGCACAAAATGGGCATTCATGCTAACGCCACCGCGCAGATCGTGCTCGACGGCGCCTATGGCACCCTCGTGGGCCAACCCAACAAAGGTATGCAGGCCATGTTCGTGATGATGAACGCCGCGCGCCTGGGGGTGGGTAACCAGTCGCTCGGTTTGACCGAAGTGGCCTATCAGAACGGCTTGGCTTATGCCAAAGACCGCATCCAGATGCGCAGCCTGACGGGTAACAAAGCCAAGGACAAACCCGCCGACCCGATCATCGTGCACCCCGATGTGCGCCGCATGCTGCTGACCGCCAAGGCCTACGCCGAAGGAGGGCGCGCGCTGGCCATGTTCTGCTCGGTTTTGCTCGAAAAGGAGCATTACCATCCCGACGAAAAGGTGCGCAAGGACAGCGGAGAAATGCTAAGCCTGTTGACACCCATCACCAAGGCCTTTTTGACTGATAACGGTTATGAAGCAGCCACGATGTGCCAGCAGGTTTTCGGGGGGCACGGCTACATCAAGCAAAACGGCATGGAACAGTTTGTGCGTGACGCTCGCATCAACATGATCTACGAGGGCACCAACACCATCCAGAGTCTGGATCTTCTGGGGCGCAAGATTTTGGGGAATAACGGAGCTACGCTCAAGAAGTTTGGCAAGTTGATTGCTGCACTGGTGGAAGAAGAAGGCGTCAACGAGAAGATGGCCGAGTTCATCAACCCCATCGCCATGCTGGGCGACCAGATGACCAAGTTCACGACTGAGATTGGGTTTAAGGGCTTCCAGAACGCCGACGAAGTGGGGGCCGCCGCCGTGCCTTACCTGCGTGTAGCAGGTCACATGGTGTTCGGCTACTTCTGGGCGCGCATGGCCCAAGTGGCGCTGCAACAGATTGCAGCGGGCAACACCGATCTGTTCTATGTGGCCAAGCTGCAGACGGCACGTTTTTACTTTGCCAAGTTATTCCCGGAGACCGCAACCCTCATGCGCACGGCGCGTGCGGGCAGCAAGGTGCTGATGGACACGGACGCAGCCCTGGCCATTTAACCGACTTAGCCCCTTCAACCGACCAAAAAAGGAGACATCCATGAAGCGCGTTCTTATCCTTGCTTGTGCCCTGGCCAGTTCCATCACCTTTGCCCAGACGACGCCGGAAGGCCTTTGGCGCAGCATTGATGACAAGACCGATCAGCCCAAGGCTGAAATCCGCATCAAGGCGACGGCAGGCGGCGCATTGAATGGCGTGATCGAGAAAGCCCTGATCACCTCGGCCGAGCCCAATTGCACCCATTGCACAGATGACCGCAAGGACAAACCCAAGGTCGGCATGGAAATCATCCGTGGCGCCAAGAAGGCAGAAGGCCGTGAAGCCTGGGAAGAGGGCAAGATCCTCGACCCCGACAACGGCAAGAACTACACCCTGAGCCTGGTCCTCATCGAGGGTGGCAAGAAGCTGCAGGTGCGGGGCTACATAGGCCCCTTCTACCGCACCCAAGTGTGGCAGCGTATTCAATAGTTTGAAAGAAATTCATGTCCCGCTTTCCCGTGAAAAAAGTCGCCGTGCTCGGCGCTGGCGTGATGGGTGCGCAAATCGCTGCGCACCTGGTCAACGTCAAGGTCAATGTCGTGCTGTTTGATCTTCCTGCCAAGGAAGGCCCGAAGAACGGCATTGTCACCAAGGCCATTGAAGGCTTGAAAAAGCTCAAGCCCTCGCCGCTTGGTGTCGCAGATGATGCTGCCTTGATCGAGCAGGCCAATTACGAAGAGCACCTCGAGCAGCTGCGTGGCTGCGACCTCATCATCGAGGCCATCGCCGAGCGCATGGACTGGAAGCTGGATCTGTACAAGAGAATCGCGCCCTTCGTGTCGCCACATGCTCTGGTGGCGTCCAACACCTCGGGCCTGTCGATCACCAAGCTCAGCGAGGCCTTGCCTGACGCGATCAAGCCACGCTTTTGCGGCATCCATTTTTTCAACCCACCACGCTACATGTATCTGGTGGAACTGATCAACACCCCGACCACTGAACCTCAGGTGCTGGACCAGTTGGAGAGCTTTGTCACAACCGCTTTAGGCAAGGGTGTGGTGCGGGCCAAAGACAGCCCCAACTTCATCGCCAACCGGGTCGGCATTGCGGGCATGCTGGGCACGATGAAAGAGGTCGAAAACTTTGGCCTGAGCTTTGATGTGGTCGATGACCTCACTGGCAAGAAGCTGGGCCGCGCCAGCTCCGGCACTTTCCGTACCGCGGACGTGGTGGGCCTGGACACGATGAACCACGTGATCAAGACGTTGCAGGACAATTTGAGTGAGGCCACAGATCCGTTTTACCCGAGCTTTGGCACGCCGCCAGTGTTGGCCAAGCTGCTGGAGCTTGGCAACCTGGGCCAGAAGACCAAGGCGGGGTTTTACAAAAAAGTCGGCCGCGATGTGATGCGCTTCGATCTGGAGTCAGAAGACTACATGCCCGCAGGTCAAAAGGCAGACGAAGTCTATGGCCGCATGCTCAAAAAGCCTGCTGGCGAGCGGCTGCGCTTGCTGCGCGAAAGCGAAGGCCCGCAAGGCCAGTTCCTGTGGGCCATTTTGCGCAACAGCTTTCACTACGCTGCCGTGCATTTGGCCAGCATTGCCGAGACTGCGCGCGATGTGGACCTGGCTCTGCGCTGGGGCTTTGGTATGAAGCAAGGCCCATTTGAGATGTGGCAAGAGGCGGGCTGGCTGCAGGTGGCCAACTGGATCAAGGAGGACATTGCTGCGGGCAAGACACTGTGCAACGCACCCCTGCCGGACTGGGTGTTCAGTGGCCCGGTTGCTGATGCGGGTGGTGTGCACACAGCAGAGGGTTCCTGGAACCCAACTGCTTCCAAATTTGTAGCTAGACATGCGCTTCCAGTCTACGGAAGGCAGCTGTTTCCTGAAACGGTTTCCGGATTTCATCAAGGCCTGGGGGTGGGTACACCGTTTGAGACCACGGGCAAGACCTTGCACGAGGACGACTCGATCCGCCTGTGGACGATGGACGATCAGATTGTGATCGCCAGCATCAAATCCAAGATGCACGCCATCGACCCGGATGTGGCCGAGGGCCTGTCCATCGCGGTTGACATGGCCGAGAAGGACTACCAGGGCGTGGTGATCTGGTCGGGCGACGAGCCCTTCAGTGCGGGCGCTGATCTGGCGGGCATGTTGCCTGGTTTCATGATGGGCGGCGTTGCCGCGATTGACGAGGCCGAAGGCGCGCTGCAAGCAGTGATGCTCAAGCTGCGCTATGCCAACGTGCCGGTGGTATCTGCTGTGAGGGGCCTGGCATTGGGCGGTGGCTGTGAAATGGCCGTCCATTCCGCACGCCGGGTCGTGGCCATGGAGAGCTACATCGGTTTGGTGGAAGTGGGCGTCGGTCTGGTGCCGGGTGCGGGGGGCCTGACCTACATCGCCCGCCGTGCGGCCGAAGTGGCAGCTCTGTCCACGCACAAAGACTTGCTCCCATTCGTCACCGAAGGTTTTACCGCTGCGGCCATGGCCAAGGTGGGCACCAGTGCGCTGGAAAGCCGCAAACTGGGTTATTTGCTGGACAGCGATCTGGTTGTTCCCAATAAAGATGAACTGCTGTTTGTGGCCATCAACGAGGCCAAGGCCATGTTCGCGGCTGGCTACCGTGCACCGCACAAACGCCTGTTCCCGGTAGCTGGCCGAAGCGGCAAGGCCACCATCCAAGGGCAGCTGGTCAACATGCGCGACGGGGGCTTCATCAGCCAGCATGATTTTCACATCGCCAGCCTGATCGCAGGTGTGGTGACAGGCGGAGACGTCGAGACCGGCACCCTCGTCAGCGAAGAATATTTGATGACGCTGGAGCGCCGCGCCTTCTGCAGCCTGCTGGAGCACCCCAAGACGCAAGAGCGGATCATGGGCATGTTGTCATCAGGCAAGCCCCTGCGCAACTAAGGCAACCAAGGATTCACCATGAGTAAACAAATTCAAGACGCCTACATCGTTGCTGCCACGCGCACTCCCATTGGCCGCTCGCACCGTGGCTACTTCCGCAACATGCGGCCAGACGACTTGCTTGCGGCCGCGCTGCGCTCGGCCCTGTCGCAAGTGCCCAGTCTGGACCCAGCCACGATTGAAGATGTGATCTGCGGCTGCGCCATTCCCGAGGCCCAGCAAGGCTTGAACGTGGCGCGCATCGGGGCGGTGTTGGCGGGGTTACCCACCTTGGTCGGAGGCATTACGGTGAACCGCTTTTGCGCATCGGGTTTGTCCGCTGTGCAGATGGCGGCAGACCGCATCCGCGTAGGCGAAGCCGATGTGATGTTTGCTGCTGGCGTAGAGAGCATGAGCATGGTGCCCATGATGGGGAATTCACCCAGCCTGTCACCCAGTGTGTTTACCAATACGCAAGATGTGGAAAGCTATGGCATTGCCTATGGCATGGGGCTGACAGCCGAGAAGGTCGCTCAAGCATGGAAGGTCAGCCGCGAAGCGCAGGACGAATTTGCTTACCGCTCGCACATGAAGGCCATTGCGGCGATGAAGGCCGGTGAATTTGCCAACGAGATCACGCCCGTTGAAGTGTCTGATCGCAGCGTCGATCTGGGCTCTGCTGAGGTGTCCGTCAAAACCCGCACCGTCAGCATAGACGAAGGCGCCCGGCCGGACACCACCGTCGAAGGCCTGACCAAGCTGCGTACCGTGTTTTCGGCACGTGGATCGGTCACGGCGGGCAATAGCAGTCAAACCTCTGACGGTGCCGGCGCCTTGCTGCTGGCCAGCGAGTCAGCCGTCAAACGCTTCGGCCTAAAGCCTTTGGCCCGCTTTGTCAGCTTCGCCAGCCGGGGCGTGCCCCCGCACCTGATGGGCATTGGCCCCATCGAGGCTATTCCTGCCGCATTGAAGAACGCAGGCCTCACCCAAAACGACATCGACTGGTTTGAGCTGAACGAGGCCTTCGCCGCGCAGTCGCTCGCTGTGATGAACACACTGGGCCTGGACCCTGCCAAGGTCAACCCCATGGGCGGCGCCATTGCACTGGGCCATCCCTTGGGTGCCACCGGCGCTATCCGGTCTGCGACAGTGGTTCACGCCCTGGCGCGCAAAAATCTCAAGTACGGCATGGTCACCATGTGTGTGGGCATGGGTCAAGGCGCAGCCGGTATTTTTGAAAGGGTGTGATGGTTCGTGGTTTCAATGACCGCAGACTGTCGTTGAAAACATGAAGCATTTATTTGACCAAGCCATTGAATTGATCGCCGACGGCGGCGACAGGTTTGTGGGCGCAACCCACCCCGCCTGGGCGAACATGGTGGGGCCTTTTGGTGGCATCAGCGCCGCCACAGCGCTCAACGCTGTACTCCAGCACCCCCAGCGCATGGGGGAGCCGGTGGCGCTGACGGTGAATTTTTGTGCAGGTTTGTCCGACGCGCCGTTCACGGTGGAGGCCCGACCTGTACGGACCAATCGGTCTACCCAGCATTGGGTGGTTGAGCTGACCCAAACCGATGAAGATGGTTTGTTGCAAACGGCCTTGACCGCGACGGCGATGACGGCTGTGCGGCGTGAGAGTTGGAATGCCAACGACATGCCCATGCCGCAGGTCACGCCCGCACAGCAGGTGCCTGCCTTTCGCCGAGAAGGTGTCACTTGGCTGCAGCGATATGAAATGCGACCACTGACGGGTTTGATCCCTCATCAGTGGGAGGGTCAGGCAGCGTCCGATGACCCCGTTACGGCCAGCCTGTCGCAACTGTGGATGCGCGACAACCCACCGCGTCCGCTGGATTACGCCTCGCTCACCGCCATGGCGGACATTTTCTTCCCGCGCATCTGGCTGCGCCGTGCCACCATGGTGCCGGTGGGCACCGTATCGATGACCGTGTACTTCCATGCGGACGCTACGCAGCTGGCTCAAACGGGCGAAGGCTACTTGCTGGGGCAAGCCAGGGCCCAGGCGTTTTACAAAGGCTTTTTTGACCAGACAGCGCAGCTGTGGAGCGAGGCGGGAGTGCTGCTTTGTACAACACATCAGACGGTTTACTACAAGTCATGACTCACACCGCTGCAGCCCTCATCATCGGCGCCGGGAACGCCACAGGTGACGCCATTGTCCGCAAGTTTGCCAAAGCAGGCTACACAGCCTGTGTGACCCGCCGCAGTGCCGATAAGCTACAAATATTGAAGCAAAAAATCGAGTCTGATGGCGCCTTATGCCATGCTTTTGCCAGTGATGCGCGCAAAGAAGAAGAGGTGCTTGCACTGGCAGACCAGATCGAATCCACTGTCGGCCCGATTGATACCGCCTTGATCCGTGACAATTTTCCCGAACGCTATGCCTTGAAGGCGCAAGACGGTATCCTCAAGCCCGAACACATTGCTGACGCCTACCTCATGCTGCACCAGCCGCCGCGCGATGCTTGGACGCATGAGCAGGATTTGCCTCCTTACATGGAAAAATTTTGAAGAGACGTTTGGATGAAACAGTTTGAATTTTGGTTTGACTTTGGCAGCCCGGCTGCCTACCTTGCCTTCACCCAAATCAGCGAAATGGAAGCACAGACAGGCGCCAAGGCTGTCTACCGGCCGATGTTGCTGGGAGGCGTGTTTCAAGCCACCGAGAACCGCTCGCCAGCCAGCGTGGCAGCCAAAGGCAAATACATTTTTGTGGACTTCGCACGCTTCGCCAAGCGTTACGGCGTGCCGCTGAACAGCAACCCCCACTTCCCGATCAACACCTTGCTGTTGATGCGCGGTGCGGCTGGCATGCAAGCCAGCCAAGCTGATCGCTTCTTGGCCTATTGCTCGGCGATGTTCAAGGCAATCTGGGTGGATTCGCTGAACATGAACGACCCCGCCATCGTTGGCAAAGTGCTGGCACAGTCAGGGTTTGACCTCCAGGCCCTAGTGGATCTGGCCAATGCGCCTGAGACCAAAGAAGCCTTGAAAGCCGCCACGCAAGAGGCGGTCTCGCGCGGCGTGTTTGGCGCGCCCACCTTCTTTGTTGGCGACCAGATGTTCTGGGGCCAGGACCGCATCGATTTTGTAAAGGAAGCCTTGGCATGAGCGACATCTTGACCCACACCGAAGCGGGTGTGATGACCGTGACCTTGAACCGTCTGGAGCGTAAGAACTCGCTCACCTCAGACATGTACGCGGCTATGGCCGATGCCTTGCAGCATGCGTCGGACGATGCCAGCATCCGCGTGGTGGTTATTCAGGGCCATGAGACGGTGTTCAGCGCGGGCAACGACATTGGTGACTTTTTGAATAAGCCACCTTCTGGCAAAGATTCGCCTGTGTTTCGCTTTCTGCGCGGTATTGCGGCATTCCCTAAACCCCTGATCGCAGCCGTGTGTGGGCCCGCAGTGGGCGTGGGCACGACGATGTTGTTCCATTGCGACCTGGTCTATGCGGGCGACAACGCTGCATTCAGCATGCCCTTTGTCAACCTCGGCCTGTGCCCCGAGGCCGCCAGCAGCCTGCTGGTGCCGCAAATGATGGGCTACCACCGTGCGGCAGAAGCCTTGCTGATGGGTGAACCCTTCATGGCTGAAGCTGCGATGGAAGTAGGCCTGGGCAACCCCGTGTTGCCACCAACAGAGGTCAACGGGTATGCCCTCACCCAGGCCCGCAAGCTGGCTGCCAAGCCCATCACTTCGCTGATTGAGACCAAACACCTGATGAAGAAAGGCCAGATGTCGGCTGTGTTGCACCAAATGGACGAAGAGGGCGCGCGCTTCGGCCACATGCTGCGCGAGCCAGCAGCGCGTGAGGCCTTTGGCGCGTTCATGGAAAAACGAAAGCCCGACTTCTCGAAATTGTAAGAGTAAGCGCGTATTTGTCGGTTCACGTTTCGAACAACCCCACGCGCGTGAAAAGACGATAGGCAGCCCAGCGGTCGCCGCGGAACTGGCTTCGCCAGGCCGCTGGCGGCGCCCCCTTGAGGGGGAGGCTGCTACACGAAGTGAGCAAGCAAAGGGGGTGTAGGGAAATATTCAATGAAAGCAGCCGTTCTGCATGCGCCTGGGCAGGCGATGACGATTGAAGATGTTGAAGTGGACAAGCCACAGCGGCGCGAGGTGCTGATCCGCACCTCTGCAGCCGGTCTGTGCCACAGCGACCTGCATTTCATGGATGGCAAATACCCGCACCCCGTGCCGGTGGTGTTGGGCCATGAGTCAGCAGGAGTCGTCGAGGCCGTGGGTGAGGACGTGACCTATGTCAAACCCGGCGACAGGGTCATTACCTGCTTGTCGCTCTTTTGTGGGCACTGCGAGTTTTGTCTGACGGGGCACATGTCGCTGTGCCAATCGCCAGAGGTCAAACTCCCGCCCGGCAAGGCCAAACGTTTGCGCTGGAGAGGTGAAAACCTGCATCAGTTCCTGAACCTCTCGTCCTTTGCCGAGCAGATCGTCACGCACGAAAACGCGGTCGTCAAAGTAGACCGGGACATCGGCATGGACCTGGCCGCGCTGATTGGCTGCGGTGTGGTCACTGGCTACGGCGCGGTGGTACACACAGCAAAGGTGGAGCCGGGCAGCATTGTGGCGGTGTTGGGCTGTGGCGGTATCGGGTTGGCCACGGTCAATGCCGCTCAGATTGCCGGGGCGGGACGCATCATCGCCATTGATGTGGATCCGTTCAAGCTGGAGCTGGCCAGGCAGTTTGGCGCCACTGACACATTGATTGGTGACGCCAACACCGCCAAGCAGGTGATGGAAATGACCAAAGGCGGCGTGCACTATTCATTCGAATGCGTTGGTTTGAAGCAAACCACAGAACAGTCGTTCAGCATGCTGCGCCAGGGTGGCACTGCGACGGTGGTGGGCATGATCCCGGTGGGCGTCAAGATCGAGTTGATGGGCTCGGATTTCCTGAGAGAGCGCCGCATTCAAGGATGCATGATGGGCTCAAATCGGTTCCGGCTGGACATGCCGCGGTTAGTGGATTTTTACCTGCAAGGCCGACTGCATCTGGATCAGATGGTATCTGGTCGACTGAAGCTGAATCAGATCAATGAAGGTTTTGATGCCATGAAGCGCGGCGGTGTGGCGCGGAATGTGATTGTGTTTGATCAATGACCTCGTGCTGACGAACTGCTGTAGGCTTGGCTTGCGCGTTGCCTTTAGGTGCTTCTAACGCGATTCCCGCCGCGCCACCCAGATCGTCGCACTGGCAATCAGCACGCCCCCCGCAATGGTGCTGAGGCTCGGGACATCACTGAACAGCAAAACCCCCATCAGGGCCGACCACACCAAGTCCAGAAACTTGGCTGACTGGGTTGCCGATATGTCTGCGACCTTGAACGACCGTGTCAGGCAGTAGTGCCCTGCACTGCCCAATGCGCCGCATAGCAGAAAGCCGAACCATTGCCAGGCGTTCATGGGCTGCCAGACATACATCGCCAATGGCAGGCTGAAGATGGACACCGTGATGGACTGCCACACCAGGATGGTGCCAGTGCTCTCGTAGCGTGTGAGCGCCTTGGTCAGCAAAAAGGAAGCAGCAAAAATTGGTGCCGATGCCAGCATGACCAGGTGGTACAGGCCGGAGCCGCCCTGCGCAAAAGTCAGCTTGGGACCCACCACGATCAGCACACCGCCAAAACCGATGGCCGTCGCCAGCCAACGCTCCCAACGCATGGGCTCCTTGAAAAACAGGTAGGCGCCAATCATGATGAAGATCGGGCCAGTGAAGCCAATGGCGGTCATGTCCGCCAGGGGAATCTGCGGCAAAGCGATAAACCATAGACACAGACCAAGTGTGTGTGCTGCCCCGCGAGCGAACTGGCCACCGATCTGCTTGGGTGCATATGCGCGGTAACCGCTTTTCCAGATGATGGGCAGCAGTACCACCAGGCCAAAGGCATAACGCAGAAACTGAGATTGAAACGGGTCGATCTGAAGCGTCAGCAAGCGCATCAGCGCATTCAGCATGCTGAAGATCAAGCCTGCAGCGCTGGTCCACAGTATCCCTTGTGCGGTGGGCGACAAATGGGCGGTGCGGCTCTGGACGGCATCATGAAGCCGTTGCCAAAGCGCTGGCGGTAGGGGGGCTGACATTGAAAATGATGATAGCAGCGCAAGCGGTTCACGCTGGTAAGCTTGGCGACTCCCTATGTCCAAGCCCCGCGTCTCAGAACTGTTTGCCCAGCGTGCCTTTATCCGCTTTTGGCTGGCTCGGCTGGGTGGGGTCACTGCCAATCAGATGCTGATGGTGGCGGTGGCTTGGCACATGTACGACATAACCTCCAGCGCCTGGGACCTGGGTCTGGTGGGTTTGTTGCAGTTCATCCCGGCCCTGCTGTTCACGTTGCCCGCAGGGCACGTGGCTGACCGACATCACCGTGGGCGTATTTTTGCTGCATGCCTGCTGGTGCAGGCAGCGGTTGCATTGGTGCTGGTCTGGGCCACTGTCCAGGGCTTCGCGGCGCGTGAATTGATTTTTGGCGTGTCCGTGGTGCTGGGGTTGACGCGTGCCTTCCAGATGCCTGCCCAGCAGGCATTGACACCTTCTCTCGTGCCACCCCATTTGCTGCCATCCGCTGTGGCCTTCAGCGCCACAGGCATCCAGGCTGCCGTCATCGGGGGGCCTGCGCTCGGGGGTGTGTTGTACACCTGGGGCGCGAATGCGGTGTATGGCACTTGCGCTGTCCTGCTGGTGCTGTCATGCCTATTGACGCTGGCTGTGCGCTACCAGCATCAGGCCTCGACCTTGTCTGCCAGTTGGGACACCTTGATGGCGGGCGTGGTGTATGTGTGGCAACACAAGGTCTTGCTGGGTGCGAGTTCACTCGATTTGTTTGCAGTGTTGCTGGGCGGTGCCACGGCCTTGCTGCCGATTTACGCGCGCGACATTCTTCACACCGGGCCCCAGGGTTTAGGGATGCTGAGGTCTGCGCCAGCGGTGGGTGCCCTGATCATGTCACTGGTGCTGCTGCGCTGGCCCATTCAGCGTCGAGTTGGGCGCAAGCTGCTGGCGGCAGTCGCGGTATTTGGCCTGGCCACAGTGGTGTTTGGGCTGAGCAACCATTTTCTGGTGGCGCTGCTCGCGTTGGCGGTGACCGGAGCGGCAGACAATATCAGCGTCGTGATCCGCATGACGCTGCTGCAAATGGAAACCCCTGACGACATGCGGGGCCGTGTGGCGGCTGTCAACTCTGTTTTCATTGGGGCGAGTAACCAGCTTGGCGAATTTGAATCTGGCGCAGTGGCCGCGCTTTGGGGACCCGTGGTTTCAGTGGTCTCCGGGGGCGTGGGCACCATGGCCGTGGCCGCAGCTTGGCAGCGCCTGTTCCCTGCACTGGCGCTGCGGGATCAGCTAGCGGGGCCTGCAGACTTGCCCAAGAGCCGCTAGCATGCTGGCATGCAAACGAATTCGCCACTCTGGAATCTGGGTCTCTGGTTCAACCTTGTGATTGTGATGATCATGGCCGGCTGTGCCAGCCCCATGCGGGGCAACCTGGACGCCTATCCACCTATGGCGAATGACAGACCGCCAGGCGCCTCAGCCCAAGCGTTTCAAGTGGCCAAAGCCCTGGGGCGCGGTATCAACTTTGGCAACATGCTCGAAGCCCCCAATGAAGGTGACTGGGGCTTGACCTTACGCCCAGATTTCCTGGATGCTGTTACCCAGGCGGGTTTCCAGACTGTGCGCTTGCCGGTGCGCTGGAGCAACCATGCCGCCACCAAACGACCGTTTCGGCTGGATGTGGCCTTTGCCAACCGGGTGGAGAGTGTGGTTGACAAACTGCTGGCCAAAGGCGTGTACGTGGTGCTCAACATGCATCACTACCGGGCGCTGGACGGTGATGCCCCCGACAAGGGTGACGAGCCACAAAACACCAGCCTGAGCGATGAGCGGTTCCTGGCCTTGTGGGCGCAGATTGCCCAGCGCTTTGCCGGCAAGAGTGACAAGCTGATCTTTGAGATTTACAACGAGCCCCACAAACTGCTGGACGGCCCGCACTGGAACGAAGTGATGGCCCGTGCCACCGCCGCTGTGCGCAAAAGCAATCCGCTACGAGTTTTGATGATTGGGCCAGTCCAATGGAACAATGCTGATGCCCTGGCTGATTTACGTTTGCCCAATGACGCGAATTTGATCGTCACCATCCACAACTATGCGCCGTTCAAGTTCAGTCACCAGGGCGCAACATGGATTGATCCCGTGCTGCCCACGGGCGTGAGCTGCTGCGATGCAGCCCAAAGGGAAGAGATGCTGCAGCCACTTGATACCGCCAAACGTTGGTCCGATCAGAATCGCTATCCCATTTTTGTGGGTGAGTTTGGCGCGTATGAAAAGGCAGACATGGCGGCCCGTGTTCGGTTCACCCAAATCATGCGCGAAGAAATGGAGCTGCGCGGCTTCGGGTGGGCCTATTGGGAACTCGCGGCAGGGTTTGGGGTGTATGACCCAGAAACACGAAAGTTCAAAAGCGAATTGATGGGCGTATTGCTCCCTGGTACCAGGCCCATGCCTCAACCTTGAATAGCGAGATCGGGGCCGGTATCACCTGTTTATGGGACTGAATTGAATGCGACTTATGGCCAAATGTGAGGTTGTAGACAGTCCAGCTGGGCGTGTCAGATCCTCAAGATTCCAGATGTCAAATCCGTTAATTTCAAACGCAGTCAACGTGGTGGTGGTGGAAGATGATCCGGTTGTCCGGGGTCTTCTTTGCGACTCCATCTCAGCAGCATCAGGCCTTTCACTGAATGCTGCTTTGGCCACCAAGAAAGCGGCACTCGATTGGCTGGCAGCTCATCAGCCTGATGTGCTGTTAACGGACTTGGGCTTGCCAGATGGCTCAGGCATTGACGTTATCCGTTATTGCGCCGCAACCCACCCTGAGTGCGACATCATGGTCATCACCATGTTCGGTGATGAAAAGAACGTGATTGCCTCCATTGATGCAGGTGCCTTGGGGTACATCCTCAAGGATTCTGATGAAATCGACGTAGCCCAGTTTGTTGACGATTTGCGCAATGGCGGATCTCCCATGAGTCCTCTGGTTGCCCGTAAGCTCCTGGCGCGTCATTCGCGAGGCGCTCCAGCTCCTGACCAGGTCCCGCGAGAGATACCTGTATCGAATGAGGTGAGCTTGAGCGAGCGCGAGTTGGACACGCTCGACCTGATTGCCCGTGGCTATACCTATGCCGAAATCTCCAAATTGCTGGGGGTGTCAGTTAACACGGTTCAAACCCATGTCAAGCACATTTACAGCAAGCTGTCGGTGCATTCCAGAGGAGAGGCTGTGTTTGAAGCGCACAAGCTGGGGTTGCTGCGGGCAGGTCTGTTGCAACCCTTCTAGCCATGTTTTTCCGATACCTCTGGTGCCTGACGCTGATCCTGGTGAGCGGTGCAGTCATACTTTCAGGCCCTGCCCATGCAGCAGTGACCGAGGTCGCCACCGCTGAAATGACATTGGCCGTTGGAGGGACTATTTCGGTCAATCCCAAAGTATCGCTTCCCTATGACTGGGACAAGTTGCATGGCCCGCGAGGTGGCGAGGCGCGGTTTGTCATGCGGCTCCCATGGGACGGATCTGCGCACGCCTATGCCCTGCACATGCCGCGTGTGGGCAACCAGTACAGCGTCAAGGTGAATGGTCGGGAGATTTTTCGCTCCACCGGTTCCGCACTAAGTGGGCCGGATGAGTTCACCAGTGAGCCCGCATTGATTGTGGTGCCGCAAGAGCACATCACGGCCCTTTCTGAGGTTGAGGTTGCCATCGTAGCTGTGCCAGGTAAATATGGCGGCCTGTCCCATGTGTTCTGGGGGCCAACCGAAGAGATTCGGCCCTTGTTCGTCTGGCGACAGTTTCTGGAGGTATCGTCGCGCCGCTTTCTCGGTGCCGTGACGGCGGTGCTGGGCCTTTTCGGCATTCTGATGTGGATCCGGCTTAGGGAGGCGCCTTACCTTTGGTATGGCCTGTCGGAGCTATTGTGGACCTTGCTGACCTTGCGAACACTGGTTGACCAAGACCTGATCCCATGGCCATGGATGCCTTTGTTGCTTTACAGGATGCCCCTGATGCTTTCGGTGCCACTCATGTACAAGGCCATGCTACCCCTGCTGGACTCGGATACGCCTGTGCTCACGCGTATTCTGAATGGCATGCTGGCCGCAGCGCCCTTGATGGCCACGGTAGCGGTATTTGAGTGGGCGCCTGTGGTGGTGCAGGTTTTCATGTTGGTACTGCTCTCATTTGTCCTGCTTCTGGCCTGGATCAGTGTGCGAAACGCCTGGAGCGGGCGACGCCCAGTCCAGGTGCTTATAGCATCGGTGTTTGTATTGCTTGTGTTGTGCGGTGTCCGTGATGGCTACGTCTTCATCCTGTCCATTGACGCCTATGTATCCTCGTCCTGGCTTCGGTTTGCCTGGGTAGTGCTTGGGCTTTCCTTTGTCTGGATTGCGGTCGAACGCGTGCGAAAGTCGGATCTGGCCTTGGTGGAATTGAATGCGTCGCTTAGCCAACAACTGGGGCGACGCAGTGTCGAACTCAGCGCTGCGTTTGATCGGGAACGGTATGCCGAAAAAGAGCGTGGTGCCACTGAGGAGCGTCAACGCCTGATGCGGGATCTGCATGACGGGCTTGGGAGTCAGCTGGCGGGTGCCTTACTCATTGCCCAAAACCCTTCCACCGACAAGGCAGAGTTGGTCAACCACCTCCGCGACGCGATTGATCACATGAAAGTGACCGTGGACGCCATGCAGGAAACGGAAGGGGACATCCCGTCCATGCTGGGGGCGGTTCGGTATCGGCTGGCGCCGCGACTCAAGGCGGCAGGCATTGCCCTGGCGTGGGATGTGCAGCGCTTGCCAACCATGCCGCATTGGACCGTCAAGCAGGCCTACCAGTTGCAGATGCTGCTGCTGGAGGCTTTTACCAACATGATGGTGCATGCTGAGGCCAGCAAGGGGTGCCTGTCTGCCACCTTGGTCCAAGAGGGTGACCAAGCGCACATTGAAATCAAAGTCACGGACAACGGCAAAGGCTTTGATGTTGAGCGCTTTGGCACGGATGGGACGGGCAAAGGCTTGAGCAGCATGCGCTTGCGATCAGAATCCATTGGCGGCCAACTGCAGGTCACCTCAGCGCCTGGTGAAACCAGCCTGGTGTTACGACTGCCTTTGCCGCCCTCTCAGGCGACCTGAGTCGCCTGTTGGACTCCGTTGGTATATTTTTAAAAAGCAAACGCTTGCTAAAAATACCAAGCTTTGCTATTGTGCGGCGCAATGTCGCATTCCAGTCCTTTACTTGAGATTTCTGATTCACGCGCCTCGGGGCTGGTGAATGCGGCCAAACGCCCGCGTGGACGCCCACGCAAAACTGCGGACGAGCGCGACGACGGTAACCGCCGAAAGGTCCTTATTGCCGCCGCTGCCAAGCTGTTTCGCACTCAAGGGTTTGATGCCACCAGCACTCGCGACATTGCTGCAGCGGTCGGTATGCACAGCGGCTCACCGTTCTATCATTTTGAAAGCAAAAGTGCCCTGCTTTGCGCGGTGATGGAGGAGGGCATGCGTGCCGCGATTGCCCGTCAAGACGCAGCCCTTAAGGCGGCCGAAACCGGTGAGCCCAATGCACGCGAAAAACTGGCCGTGCTGGTGCGCAATCATTTTGACGTGCTTCTTGGGCCGGGCAGCGATTTCATCCCGGTGATGCTTTATGAATCGCGCTCGCTCAGCCAGGCCCAGCGTGGGTTGATGGCCACCCTGCAGGGCGAATATGAAGCGCCCTGGGTGCCACTGCTCCAGGCGTTGCATGGGCAGGGTCTTCTCAAGGCAGATGTGAAGCTCTCACGCTTGCTGATCTTTGGTGCGCTCAATTGGTCTGTTCAGTGGTACGACCGGTCCAAGAGCGCTTCTCTCGACACCCTGGCCCAGGCTGCCATGGCTTTATTCATTCAGGAAACCGCATGAGTTACAGATCGATTTTCAAAGCCAATGCTTTCGCAGGCACGGTAATGGTGGTGACGGGGGGGGGCTCAGGCATTGGCCGCTGCACCGCACATGAACTGGCTGCGCTGGGCGCACAAGTGGTGCTGGTGGGGCGCAAGCTCGAGAAACTGGAGTCGGTGGCGGCTGAGATCGTGTCCGATAACCCGGCCACCCCCCAACCCAGCTTACATGTCTGCGACATTCGGCAAGAAGACACGGTCAAGGCGACCGTTGCGGCCATCGTGGCTCAGCACGGGCGCATTGATGGACTTGTCAACAACGCAGGCGGCCAGTACATCACGCCGCTGGAAAAGATCGGTCTCAAAGGGTGGGACGCAGTGGTGGCAACCAACTTGACAGGCGGTTTTTTGATGGCGCGCGAATGCTATGTACAGGCCATGGAGGCGAACGGCGGCGCCATCGTCAATGTGGTGGCTGATATTTGGGGCTCCATGCCAGGTATGGGCCACAGTGGCGCTGCACGTGCCGGGATGGTGAGCTTGACCGAAACCGCTGCACTGGAGTGGGCCAAGAATGGTGTGAGGGTGAACGCTGTGGCACCTGGCTATATCGCCTCCAGCGGTATGGATCACTATCCACCCGAGGCGGCGCCCATGCTGAAAGCCAACCGCCTGACCGTACCCTTGGGCCGGTATGGCAACGAGGCCGAAACCTCAGCCGGTATCGTGTTTTTGCTCAGTCCGGCGGCAAGTTTTATCAGCGGCACGGTGATGCGCATAGACGGCGCCCGGCCCCAGGTTCGCCAGGGTTGGGGTAATTTCACGGCCAGCGAAGAGGTGCAAAAGCGCAATGCCATCAAGCCGTTTGATGGATTTCATCGGTACAACACTCCCAAGGTTTTTCAGGCATGAGTTCTTTTACTTCAAGTTGGAACCCGCAAAGCCCCCAGGCGCTGGCGCGGCGAGAGTCGATGTTGGCACGCATTGCCGCACTTCGTACGCTAGAAGAACGGGCTGCAAAAACGTCGGCAAAATCCAAACCCACCTTTGACAAACGTGGCCAGTTGCTGCCGCGTGAGCGTGTTGCACTGCTGCTGGACCCTGGTACGCCCTATTTGCCACTGGCATCCATTGCGGGCTACATGCAGGACACGCCGAAGGCTGACGACTCTATTCCTGGCGGCGGCATGATTGCGGGGATCGGGTTTATCAGCGGTGTGCGCTGCATGATATTGGCCAGCGACTCTGGCATCGATGCGGGGGCCATTCAGCACATGGGTCGCGAAAAAGCCCTTCGTGCGCAGGAGATCGCCCTGCAGAACCGCTTGCCCTTTGTGCATTTGGTCGAGAGCGCAGGTGCCAATTTGATGAAGTACCGGGTGGAGGGCTTTGTGCTGGGTGGTGCGCTTTTTCGCAATCTGGCTCGCCTGTCTGCGGCAGGCCTGCCCGTCATCACGGTGCAGCATGGCTCAGGCACGGCAGGGGGTGCCTACATGCCCGGCTTGTCCGATGTTGTCATCATGGGGAGGGGTAGGTCGCGCGCGTTTCTGGCAGGTCCGCCACTGCTCTTGGCCGCGACCGGCGAGGTCGCCACCGAAGAAGAACTGGGCGGTGCCGAGATGCATACCAGTGTCTCGGGCCTGGGGGAATACCTGGCGGAGGACGATCGACAGGCTTTGGGTATTGCAAAAGACCTGCTACGGCGCACTGGGTGGCCAAGTGTTGCTATGAAAAGTGGAGTTTCTCCGAAATTTTCAGTTGATGAATTGCTGACCCTGATGCCTGAACATCACAGAGAAACGGTGGACATGCGCGAGGTGATGGTTCGCATAACCGACGACTCAGATCTGCTGGAGTTCAAGCCCCTGTTCGGCCCGCAAACCCTGTGCGTGCAGGCCAATATCGAAGGCCACCCGGTGGGCTTCATCAGCAACAACGGGCCTATCGATGTGGCGGGTGCCAACAAGGCCACGCACTTCATTCAGTGGATGTGCCAGTTGGGTCACCCCATCATCTATCTGCAAAACACCACCGGCTACATGGTGGGCAAAGACAGCGAGCAGGGCGGCATGATCAAGCATGGCAGCAAGATGATCCAGGCGGTCAGCAATGCCACCGTGCCGCAGATCACCATCCAGTGCGGTGCGAGTTTTGGTGCGGGCAACTACGGCATGTGTGGTCGCGCCTATGAGCCGCACTTTCTGTTCAGCTGGCCCAGCGCCAAGACGGCTGTGATGGGCGGCGAGCAGGCAGCCCGCACCATGCAGATCGTGATGGAGGCAGGCCTCAAACGCAAAGGTATAGAGCCTGATCCATCGGCCAGCCAGGCGCAGTTTGACAAGATTGTTCAACTGTTTGAGCGGCAAGCGGATGCGCTCTATACCAGCGGCTTGATGCTCGACGACGGCGTGATCGATCCGCGTGACACGCGGGCGGTGCTGGCGCAGTGTCTGGACATTTGTGCGCAGGCTGCTGCCCGTAACGTGCGCCCTATGCAGTTTGGCGTGGCTCGGATGTGATGATGCTGGTTGATCGTTCACATATGTTTGAGGTTTGTGGGTGGATCATGCCGCCAGGGTACTCACCTCTGCGGCTGTCCCCCGCCCAGCCTAGGGCCGCGAGGCCCGGGGGACATTCGCGGAGGCACCCACCCCAGCGTCTCAGCACCCACCAGTCTTGAGCCTCACCGACCTCCGAATACCACAAGCGTCCAGAAAAAACCATTGAACAAAACCAACCTAGGAGACATCCCATGAAATACACCCACGAACACCTAGAAGTCCAGAAAACCCTTAAACGCTATATCGACGAGCACATCAACCCGCATGTCGAGGAATGGGAAGCCGCCGAGATATTTCCGGCCCACGAAGTCTTCAAAGGCCTGGGCAAGCTGGGCCTTTTGGGCCTGTGCAAACCCGAGGCTTACGGCGGATCGGGCCTGGACTATTCCTACAGCATGGCCATGGCCGAGACTTTGGGTCATATCCACTGTGGTGGCATCCCCATGGCGATTGGTGTGCAGACCGATATGTGTACCCCCGCGCTGGCACGCTTCGGCAGCGACCAACTGCGCACCGAATTTCTGGCCCCTGCCATCGCGGGCGACATGGTCGGCTGCATTGGGGTGAGCGAACCCGCCGCTGGCAGCGACGTGGCCGGTATCAAAAGCTACGCACGTAAAGATGGAGATGACTACGTCATCACCGGCCAAAAAATGTGGATCACCAACAGCCTGCAGGCTGACTGGATGTGCATGCTGGTCAACACGGGCGAAGGCAATCCGCACAAAAACAAAACCCTGGTGATGGTGCCCCTGCGTGAAAACGGCAAGCTGCGCCCCGGCATCAGCGTAGCGCAGAAGATCCGCAAGATCGGAATGGATTCCAGCGACACGGGCCTGCTGTACTTTGACGAAGTGCGCGTGCCTCAGCGCAACCGCATTGGCCAAGAAGGCGCGGGGTTTGTCTACCAGATGCAGCAATTCCAGGAAGAGCGCCTGTGGGCCGCCGCCAGTTGCCTGCAAAGCCTGACCAATTGCATCCAGTGGACGATTGAATACGCGCAAGAGCGCAAGATGTTTGGCTCCACCCTGGCAGATCAGCAATGGGTCCAGTTCAAACTGACCGAGCTGAAAACCGAAGTCGAGTCATTGCGGGCGCTGACCTACCGGGCGGGCGAACTGTATGTGTCCGGCCAGGATGTGCTGGAGCTCGCCAGCATGGCCAAGCTGAAGGCTGGGCGGCTGAACCGCACCGTGCCAGACACCTGTCTGCAGTTTTGGGGCGGCATGGGCTACACCCTAGAGAACAAAGTCTCGCGCATGTTCCGCGATGGCCGCCTGGCCTCCATTGGCGGTGGTGCAGACGAAGTCATGATGGGCATCCTCGCCAAGCTCATGGGTATTGCGAAGAAACCAAGGCCAGCATGAAGATCAAGAAACTCCTGATCGCCAATCGTGGCGAGATTGCCCGGCGCATCATCCGCACTGCGCACGAGATGGGCATTCAAACGGTGGCGGTGTATTCCGACGCCGATGCGGCCAGCCTGCATGTGCGCGAAGCCAGCGTTTCGTATGCCTTGGGGGGCAATGCCTCGGCAGACACCTACTTGCGTATCGACAAGCTCCTGGCGGCAG
>JADJBS010000005.1 GCA_016703665.1 Candidatus Defluviibacillus avedoerensis | reverse complement strand
GCAACAGGGGAAGCGGGGTGTGGCCAGACCTCGTTTCCTCAATTCATGAACACAAATCATACCTTCTTGGCAGATTCACGATAAACCAATAAGGGAGGCTTTTCTTCGTCAATACAAGACGCGTCCACCACCACTTTGTCGACAATAGACACAGTCGGCAGGTCATACATAACGTCAGCCGGCAGTTGTTCAACAATCGATCGCAATCCACGCGCACCTGTTTTTCGCGCCAAGGCACGCAGCAATGGCATTCCAGTGCAGAGGGACGTACTTCGAGTGACGCCCTCCATCGCCCAAGCTTGGCGTACTGCTTATTTCAATCGCGTTCTTAGGCTCTGTCAGGATCTGGACCAGCGCCTCTTCGCTGAGATTCGGCCAAAGTTACAACCACAAACTTACGCCCGACCAGTTCAGGAATAAGCCCAAACTTGATGTCTTCAGGCTCCACATCCTTGAACACCTCTGATGAGCTGCGCTGCTTCTTGCTCTTCACGGCTGCCAAAGCCTAAACCGGATGACTCCGTTCTGTTTTCGTCACCTTCTCAAGGCCGGCGCGCCACAGATGAAAAGGATGGCCCAAAAAAAAATCTGGATGAAGTCCTGGTTCAGATTAACACGACCACCCTGCGGAGCGCTGGCCAGCGTACGCCTTCAATCAACTTCAACAAGGCCTGCTGTACACCTTCACCTGAAACATCACGTATGATAGACGGGTTTTCTGATTTACGCGAAATCTTGTCAATTTCATCAATGTAGACGATACCGCGCTGAGCCTTTTCGGCGTCAAAATTACAGGTTGCAGCAGTTTGGAATGATGTTTTCCACATCTTCGCCCACATAGCCAGCTTCCGTTAGCGTGGTGGCATCAGCCATCACAAAAAGTGCGTCCAACATCCGAGCCATGGTTTGAGCCGGTAAGATGCCTGACCCCGTGGGAACCAATCAAGAAAATATTGCTCTTGGCAAGCTCAACATCGTCCTTCTTGGCGCCTTCCTTGGCGGGCAACGCGGGTTTGGTTGTAAACCGCCACAGCCAACGTGCGCTTGGCACGCTCTTGCCCAATAACCTGCTGTCAAGATTGAGCTTGATTTCTGCGGGCGTGGGTAATTCGGTTTTTCTTCTTTGCCCAACTCACCGCCGCGAGGCTGATCGCGGATGATGTCGTTGCAAAAGATGTCAAACGTACATCGCAAACTGAACACAGAAGGACCAGCGATCAGCTTTTGACCTCGCGCAAACTTTGCCGCAAAGAGAACAATACAAAAGTTTTCTCGCCGGATGAGCCTTTTTTTTTCAGCCGCCGTTGACTTGCCTCAATTGACGGTGTTGAACAATGATACTAAAGCTGCCAATGAAAGCTGCCTGCCAGTAGCGAAAGGCGCATGCCCTTACTGAAGCGCGACTCACCTTCCGTCTTGGCGAGATCCTCAGGGACGCTGGCGATCACCTGGTCGATCAAGCCAGCCTCGGACTCGTCCGCACTCATATAGTAGTCGCGCTCAGTGTCACGCTCGACTTCTCAGCGGTTGACCTGTTTGCTCAGCCAAAATTTTGTTCGGTTGCAGGCGCGTTTCAAATTTCGCGGGCCGAGATTTCAATTTCAGTCGCCTGGCCTTGCGCTCCACCAGAGGTTGGTGAATCATGATCTTGGAGTTCGGTAAAAATACGCCCCTTTGGCCTGCCGACAACAGAAACGCACCCATACTTGCAGCCTGCCCCAGACAGAGAGTCGAGACATCGGGGTTGATGTATTGCATCGTATCGTAAATCGCCATGCCGGCTGTTACCGATCCGCCAGGAGAGTTGATGTAGAAGAAAATATCCTTCTCCGGATCCTCACTCTCAAGAACAGAAGCTGCGCCACCTTAACATTTGCTACGGGGTCGTTAACCTCTGAACCGAGAAAGATGATCCTGTCCTTAAGCAGCCGGGAGTAAATATCGTAGGATCGCTCCCCTCTTCCGGTCTGCTCGATGACGTATGGAATGTAGTAGTTCATTTGCATCGCAGATTACCCCTCAGTCGCTGGTATTGCCTTAATACTCTTCTTAATCTTGGATTTCTCGATGAGCTGCTCAACCATCCGCTCACGGGTAACCATTCGATTAACCGCCTCACGGTTCTTCGGCAAGCCAAATGCTTTCTCAATCTCCTCCCGAGGACGCTTGGCGTCAGCAGCACGGGTATCAAGCCAGCTGTTGACATCCTCCTCAGAGGCCTCAAACTCCTCCTGCTTCACGATCTGCTCCAGCAGGAACGCACCGCGCACCCGGAATTTCAGCACCCCTTCTCAAGGGGTTTTCGGAACCCTGATACATCCATATCATAGGATTTTCGATCGCGGCGATTTAGTGCCTCCAGTTCAAGGAGATCTCCCGAATCTCTTCGTCGACTAGAATCTGTGGCACCTCAAAATCGTTCTTCTCAGCCAGTGCCTCAAACAGCTTATCGCGAAGCACTCGGTCATTAGCTTCCTTGCGCTGAGTGCGGATGTTGTAGCTACAAATTCATTTAACTCCGCAACCGACTGTGCCAGTTCGGACACAGCTAACTCATCATCAAGCTCTGGAACACGCCATCCGACGCCCTTAGCCGTGATCTGATGGTGTACGGTTTTTCAGCAAGCTCTCCGGAGCGCTCGGAAGCACAACATCTAATTCGCGCTTCTCATCGATCGCGAGCAGCGTAGGCCCCTGCGAGCTCCTAACTCATTATCACCACGAAGTCTACAACCACATGGTCCCAACAGAGTCATTAAAACGCTGACCATCAACAGTTCCGTCGTAGTCAATCGTCAGAACATCTCCAGCCTGAAAACAGTTCTGTCGGTCGCCGGCTCGAGCGGGCAAGCGATTACGAATCTCATCTAGCGCTGTATCTCGTCAGCTGCCGGCTCATCAGGCTGCAGCTCGATCTCAAAGGACAGGCCAAAGTAATCCCCTTGACTACTGGCTCGGGGAAAACGATCGACCTCGGCAGGTAACTTTAAAGTCGGGTCTTCGCTGGCTCGGGATCGCTCGTTAATACTCGCGGACCCAACGACTCGCAGCGAGTGCTTTTAACTGTCTCCCAGGCCATCCCCAGCAATCTTAGAGCACATCCTGGTGAATCTTCTCCTGGTACATCTTCGCAACCATCGCCTCGTGGCGCGTGCCCGAGGACGTGAAATCCTTGTGGGGCGAGCGCTTCGGTAGTGCGGAATAAAGGATGTCATCGAATCCTGGTCGTATAGCGCGCGGGGATGCCGTCCATCTGAATCACGCCGGGCGCTTAAGGTTTTTTCGACTGATATCTGTGGTTCCATGTTGTGACTGTCGCCTCTTAACACCTAGTTTAGCAGTGATTCCATATCTGCACTAACGACCCGTTTTCTATGAAGCGGTCGCTAAGCAGGATTGGCGAAGCTGAACGACAGAGGAAACAACACTGTTACTCTCTATTGTTATGCCCTGCCCAAATAATACTCGAGACTGGCAAGTTGAGTGCGGGGGGGGACTCGAACCCCACACCATTGCTGGCGTCCGGGACTAAACCTGGTGCGTCTACCAATTTCGCCACCCGCGCATTGCACCCGCCTCAAGCCAATGACCTCAAAGAAGCCGCTCTACCAAGTGCAACCCGCCATTCTAAGCCAGTTCGAAGACCACGGCCCAAGCCTGGCAGTCTGGCAAGCATGTATGCCGTCAGCCAGTCGTGAATCAGGTGTACATCTTAGTGGTGCTACCTCTTGACGCGGAACCACGCCACATACATGGCGGGCAACGACAGCAGTGTCAACACGGTTGCGACGACCAACCCCCATGATCGCGACGGCCCATTGGGCCCCAAAAGACACTGCGCGACAGCGGAATCGCAGCAGAACGGCCGCAGCTGCGGTCAATGCGATGGGGCGCATGCGACGCACTGGAAACTCCACAATGGCATCCCAGGCTGGAATACCCCTGGCGCGGTAGTGCTCGATCTGGTCAATCAAAATCACGGAATTGCGCTGGATCATGCCCATCAAGGCAATAACGCCCAATAATGCGACAAACCCGAACGGTTTGCCCGAAATCATCAAGGCCGCCGCGATACCCGCTACGCCTAGCGGCCCGGTCAAAAGACCAGCAACGCCCGGCTAAAGCTGTGCAGTTGAACCATCAGCAATGTGAAGGTGATAAACGGCATGATCGGCACACCAGCGGCAATAGACATGGATCCCTGGCGCTTTCACTCCACCCGCACCTGCAACGACCCCGCGATAACCCGCTGGCCATTTCGCGCTCAGTTCAGCAAGCCGCGGTCGAAGCTCAGCTGACACGGTTGCCCCTTGCAGACCTTCCCCAATGTCGCTCTGGACTGCCGATCGCGTAGTCGCGATTTTCGCTACATCATGAAAGGCTCCCAGGCAAATACCGGCTTGGCAATCTGCGTTAGAGGAATGGATTTTCCAGATGCTGTGGGCAAATAGGCATTGCCATTCACGCTCATCAAGTGGTTGGCGAAGCACGATATCCCGATCAGTTTGTCCAGCCTCTCGATACTTTTGACCAATGGCTGTTCCTCAGCATGGTCTTGCTGGCCCTGTGCGATGGACTGACTGGTCACCCCGAGAGCGAAACGATGCTTTGGCTTGATCCACCTCCAACCGCATCACCTTCACAGCCTCGTTCCGGTTGCCAAAACGCCTCGCGTATGGCTAATGGCACGCATCGCTTCATGACACCATCCCGCCAAATTACGCAGCGTGGCTGGGGTCTGACCCAGTGCCTAGGAACTGAACCGGGTAAGGCGCTGGAGGGCCATTGGGTAACAGCTTGATGCGTGCCCTCACCTCTGGGAACTCTTCAGCCATGATAGTCGGCAGACTGCCCTTAAGGTCTCGCGCACCGCCAAATCTTTGGGTAACACAATGAACTGCGAAACCACATTGGCTTGAAAATGTCTGGTCCAGCGGCAAATGGAAGCGCGGAACACAGGACCCGATCCAGGCAGTGACGGTCGTGGCCTTGGACTCCCACATCAAACGTGCCTCCACCTGGTAGTAACCGCTTCATTGGCCGAAAAAGCCGTCAGGAAACCACAGATCCACCAGAATTTCCGGGCGGCAGGTCCAGGAAAAAACTGCTGCTGAACACCCTGCATGCCAACGATGCCGATGGCAAAGTCACTGCAGTCGCGCCAATCCATTAGCCAACGATGCTCGACGCGCCAGTCCACCGTCCGACGAAAGTGGTTATAAAACGGCGTGTTAAACAAATCTCGCTGTGCCTCATCATCGGCAGGTGGCTTGACCTTGAGCAGCAACGTTCCCAGATACGGCACAAAATAAACCGATGCCAGCCAACTCAGCACCAGAGCGATGACAGTGACCGCAAAAATGGCGAAGAGTGTATTCGCCTGTTGACGATTTCGCGGGGCCCAATAGGAAAGCCCGTCGCTGTGATCAAAGTGCCGGTCAGCATGGGCATGGCGGTCACTTCATAAGCAAACGTAGCTGCGCGAACAACGCCCCAACCCTCTTCCATCTTATGGACCATCATCTCGACTGCAATGATGGCGTCATCCGCCAACAACCCAAGTGCAATGATCAGCGAACCAAAGCGACACCTTGCGCAAGCCAATGCTGAGTACCACATGGCCAAAAACGTGACTGCCAGCACCAACGGTATGGTGATGCCCACCACAAGCCCTGGCCGCATGTCCACGTAGTAGCGCCGCAGCAACCGGGATTCACCGGGCCTGGCATGAAGCCCAAAGCGAGACAATGCTCACCAACGGCACGATGGCAATCGCTTCAATCAACACGCCGACAAACTCGTTCACCGATTTCTTGACCGCCACCGGCTGGTCACGCACCTGAATGAGACTTACGCCCAGTGGCAAACCTGCCTGAATCCGTTGGGTCACTTCGGTCATTGCAAGGCGATGATGTATACCAACCCCGGTCATCGAAACGCAAAGCCAGAACATCCTTGCCCCTGGGTGTCTGACCTTCACCGCTTCGCGGGTCGACGTACCCACGATGTATATCAGCAATGTCACCCCAAAGTGGCTACCCGATATTCCACGTATGGGCATGGCCTTCAAGTCTTCAACAGCGTTAAATTGTCCCGCCACTCGAACCTGCAACTTCTCCAGAGAGCGTCTGGACAATCCCAGCACTCCCCACGGCATTTGTGCCCCAAGCTGAGCTAATACTTGATTGAAGTCGATGCCCGAAGTTGCGCCAGTCGTTACTCGACGGCATACGGTTTCCCGTCTTGAACGCCAAATATCTCGACCTTATTCGTCCGAGGTACCCGCAACGGTTGCTGTCGCGCTTCGTCGGCAAAAACCTTTTCTCGGCATCGTTGAAGCCATCTGCCTCAATCGCGTAAATCACACCAAAGACATCAGCAAATTCGTCATTGAAGAACGGCCCTTGGATATTGCCTGGCAAAAGTAAGGCGGATATCACCAACCTTTTTCCGGACCACATGCAAAGGTTCGCGACTTCGACCAGTTTGGTGGAATCCTTGACTTCAAAAATAATCTGAGACTCACCAGAGCCAGGAGGTGCTGCGAATCTTGTTGACATTAGGCACCTCCTGTAAGGTGCGCTCCAGCTTGTCAGTGACCTGCTCTGCGACCTGTTGCGCGGTGGCTTTTAGCCAATACGTTCTCAGCACCATGGCGCGGAACGTAAATGGCGAGATCTTCCCAATGCCTAACTGGAAGTAGGCCGCAAAACCCAAAACCATCAACACCATCCGTCCAATTGAGTCAGGGCAGTATGCTCAAGCGCCCATCAGGGACAGATTGAAACTCGCTTTCGGCTCAACACGGGTGGTCGCCAGGTGCACCCGCCCCGGCTTCAGCACTGCGTGACCTTATCCTTGTATTCAGTGACTTTTTGGCCGGCGCCAACACGCGAACCCGGTGGATACCACTTTGTCACCTGGCTTGAGGCCCCGCCAATGACCGCCAGATTCCTTCTGCGGTCAGAACTTGCACGGACAAACTTTTGACAGTCGCGTTCTCGGGGTCCAACACCCGAACAGCACTGGAATTGCCGTCCTGTCGCAGTGCACTGGTAGGCAGTTTGATCACTGCCGTGTCGGCAATCATCTTGATTTTTGGTGTTGCGAAGACCGTGCTGCCCAGTGGGGGCCGTACCTTCATCAACGCGACTTTGACTGCAAACGTCCGGGTCAGCGGGTCAGCGCTGCTGGCAATCTCACCTTGCCGTGGAGAATCGCCTGGCTGGACCGTACCGTCACTTTGGTTCCCATGGACGCACAGGAGCCAGCTTGTCTTCGGGAACCGCAAAGAACATCCCTTGGGCCATCCATGGCCAAACGGACAACCGGGGCGCCAGCCACCACCTACCTGGCCAGCTCTGCTTCAATCGCCGTGACAACGCCTGGGCGGTCAGCAGCCAGTTTATGCCAAACCTGGTTGCACTTACCACTCTGATTAGCGACCGCCTGCTCCAACTGTGCCTGCCCCGAAAGCACTGCCGCTTCGCGCCGGTCAAGTTCAGCACCACTGATGAAGTTTTGCTCATGAGGTTTTGAACCGATTGAAATCAACTTGCGCCAAATCCCGATTCGTCTTGGCTGCATTCACCTGCGCCTGTGCGGCCTCTGCCGACAGGCGGTAATCCTTCGGGTCCATTTCAGCAAGCACTTGCCCTGCCTGCACTTTCCCAGTAATTTCAGCCTGCCTGCGAACGATTTTGCCCGCCACCTAAAGCCCAGACGCGACTCAAGTCGTGGCCCGGCCTCAACCGCGTACTCAGTTTCAGCCTGGTAGCCGGCGAACCCACCGTCATCGCACCTTGCACCGCACGGTGGCTCTTTGAGGCGCTGGCTTGGAGCAAGCTGGTCATCAACAGGATCTTTTACAGGACAGACACTGACACCAGGCGGCGAGGCAAAGGTGGACACAAAGGTGGATTGACTCATCGCAAAACTCTTTAATGACTGACCCCGGTTTAGTAATCTAAAAGGATTCTCCCCACACTGTCAAGGCAGGCGCTGCACCCAGCCGCTACACAGAAAAACAGGGTTTCAGTAACGTCAGGGTCAAGCCACGCGGCTCCCTTGGGGGGGGGGGGGGGGGGAGCACTACGAAAATTTCCCTGTCGCATCCGTCCTGTGTCCGCCTGCACTGCGGCCAGCCATTGCTGCGATCTATCACTTCGCCCGCACAGCGGATGATCTGGCGGATGAGGAGATGCCACATCCGATCAACGCCTGAACGATCTGGCGGCCTGCGGGTCTGATCTGGTCGCTGTTTTGCGACAACAAGGCTGCGTCAACGCGATGGGCGGACTATGTTTGTTGCCTTGTCTCGCCAGATACAAGCATTTCAACTGCCAACGCAGTTACTGCATGACCTCGTCCCTGCGTTTGAGCAGGACATTAGCTGCACAGCGCAGGTCCACCGTTACGCTGACGAGGCTGAGCTGCTGGACTATTGCCGCCTGTTGGCCGTGGAGGCATCGCTCTTACATTTGTACAAAATCAACGATCAAGCTTCGCTGGCGCACAGTGACCATATCTGTGGCGCGCTACAGCTGATTAACTTCTACCCAGCAGACCTGAGCGGCATATCCCCCATAAATATCTCCCCTTGGATGCCTGCATAAAAGCGCCACGGCGTCCCGCCAGAGATGCTTGAGGAAAACAAGATCAATCCGAAAACTACTAAATTAATAGCAGCACAAGTCAGCTATGGAGCGAGGCAAAAAAGATGCAAAAAGTGCATCTTTGGCGAGGAAGAGTGGCAGGTCGCGCAGGGTGGGAGCTGCGTCTGGTAGTGCAAGGCGGCCTGCAGATTCTGCACAAGCTAGGGGAGGCAAATGGCTATGACGCACTGCAAAGAGCGACCGCGAATGCCGCCTGGGACGTTGGCCCCATGTTATGAGCTGCCTTGCGCGAATATCTTAAGCCTTATCCTGCGCGCGCCCTGTCTGCAGTGCCACAATCGGAACGTGACGCCGGAGCAATACGTTCAAAACAAGGCCGCAGCCTCAGGCGGCAGCTATTACGCCTTTCTGTTTGCGTGCCCCGCCGCCGGGCAGCGATCACCGCCTTTATGCATTTTGTCGTGAGGTGGACGACGTGGTGGATGAATCTCCGACCCTGGCGTCGCGGCGAGCGCGGGGGTGGCCCTGGTGGCACGGCAAAGTGGCCAAATCCTGACTATTCAGGCCACCGCAGCCGAGGAGGCGCTGATGCCTTGCGTCGAGTTTCGGGATCGAACAGCGTCGCCCGCAGGCCGTTATCAAGGTTGCGAGAAATGGACTTGTCGCAAGCCCGCTACCTGGACTACCCTGGTCTGGGGAAGGCTACTGCCACCTGGTCGCTGGGGTCGTAGGCGGGGTTTCGGCGCTCATCTTGGACAAACGCAAGCGGCGACCACGGCCCACGCCCACAAGTTGGGCCAGGCTTTCCCAGTTGACCAACATCATCCGCGATGTGGGCGAAGACGCCCCCGTGGACGCATTTAGCTGCCCATGTCCGAATTGCAGCAGTTCGATGTGAAAGCGCATGAAATCCTCCCGCACCTATTCAGACCGATTTACCGCGCTCATGAAGTTTCAGGCTGATCGCGCCCACGCGCCATTGAGGAGCCCTGGCGCTGTTGCCTGCGGTAGACCGTCGGCCACAAAAGCCGGGGCTGATGATGGCCAGCATCTACCGCACCCTGCTGCGCGAGAGATTGAAGCCAGTCACTTTCCAGGTGCTTCACCAGCGCATCAGCCTCGCCTTTGCGCAAACTATGGCTGGCCTGGAAGGTTCAGGCCCTGGGCCGGATGTGAATCACGGCATGGCCCGCCGGACAAAGCCCTGACAAAACCTCGCTCAAGGTAGGGATCCTGGGCGGCAGCTGGAGCCGGCATAGCGGCGGGAGTACAGGCACAGCAGCTGGGACACAAGGTCGCCGTCTACCCCGCCAGCCCGGGTGCTGGGGGCGCGCTCGCGGGGTCGAGTGCAGCACCAGAAGGCGATTCGATCACGCTGGACAACGGACAGCACATCCTGAAATAAATTTACCGGGAAAGTGCTGATGAAACTGGTGGGGAGTTCCGTTGAATGAAGCGCTGTTAGCCACGCCGTTAGCCCTGCTTGCGCTGAAGTGGATCAGGGTTTCGTTTTTAACACCCCGTCTGGTTGCAGCGGTTTTTTTTGTCCCAGGACTGGACGTGATCTGGAGCATCATGGATAACCCGGGCTGGACATATGGAAAGACATTGCTGCCTGTAAAACAGCACTGCGATGGCGCATGAGCGGCTAACTGTCCGCCCAAAAATGAGTGTCTACCCTTTGCAAAAATCACCCCAGGGTGCACCACCAGTTGATTGAGCCCTTATGCGTCTCCGCGCTTGAAAAAAAACCAAGCCAGTGAGCAAGGTGTTTCTGCGTGTCTTGCGTGACGCTATTTAACGTCGGTAGCTCCCTTTCACAGTGCCACGCTTTTGTTGCCGCGCCTGGGTGAGAAAGCGCGCTTTTCCGAAATACGGCCCGCTGGCTAACGGCAAAAGAAGCGCCAAGATCGAGACTTGGTAAAACGGGTTCAGTCCATTGAGGCTGTTTTTCATTTTCAGCGGTGGCAAGGACGGGCTTGTCTCATGGGACATTCATGGTCAAACCTTCGACCGTGTGGTAATTGCCCGCCAGCCATCAGAGGCCGCCCGGCTGGTTAAACACAGCAGTTTTGCCGTGCTTCCCCGAGCCCATGACTGGCTTACCAAAGCGCAGCGGATTCAGTTTTCAGCCATCACCACGGTTTATCTGCAAGCCCCCCACCACTCGGCTCCAACCACGCCATGCTGGCACGAAAGCGGGCCCGGCATGCCCGCCCAGTTTGTGTTTGACCGTGGGCAGCTAGGTGACCGACCCGGCCTGCTGGCTTTCGTGGTAAGTGCCAGTCATGGAGAGCGCGATCAGCTGGAGGAAGAAGTTCAGGCGCAGGCCATTGCCCAGTTGGGTCTGGGCATCACGCAAGTGGTGCAAACCGTGATCGAAAAGCGAGCCACCTTTGCCTGTACACCGGGCCTGCAAAGGCCTCCCATGCGCATTGCCGATGGCATTCTGGCCTGCGGCGACTACATCGACGGACCGTACCCCGCCACCCTGGAAGGCGCCGTGATCAGCGGTATCCAGGCGGCTGAGGCCCTCTGGTAGCTAAACGCCCCCAACCTATCAAACGCCCAGTGCATCGCACAAAGCAAGTAGCTCGCTGACCTCCACTGGGGCTTCGCCGTGTGAGCCCAAATGTGGTTAAAGCGGTTGATCCAGGCAATTTGCATGCCACTTGCCAAAGCGCCCTTGCCGTCGAGTTCGGCGTCATCGCCCACATGCAGAACTTGCGCTACCCCCACACCCGCCAGACGTGCAGCTTCTTCAAAAATGCGGGGGTCAGGCTTGGCCACGCCGAAAGACTGGGCACTGACACCCGCCTGAAAATAGCGCGACAAACCTGTCTGCACAAGATCTGCCGTGCCATTCGAGACGGCCACCAGCGGCCAGTGCTGACTTAGCCGCTCCAGGGCAGGCAAGGCGTCTGCAAAAACTCGACCCTCTGTCGCTGGGCATGGAAGATTTCAAAGGCAGATTCGGCCAGGGCCGGGTCATCTCCGGCCTGGCTCAGCAACACGCGGATCGACTCTCGTCGCAGCAAACCCAGGTCATGCAGCTGACCAGGAAACCGGGCCACCACATCTGCCCTGACTTTGGCTTGGATACCCGGTTGCTCACACAGAACCGCCGTCTGCGGCGCATATTCCACGAAACCAGGACCTGAGCACCCGCTCGGCATTGACCATGATCGGTTTGATAGGCCAAAGCGTGTCGTCCAGGTCGAGGCTGATGGCGCGAATCTTGTCGGTGGAAAGCATGAGTGGTACAGGGTAGGGCAGGCTCGTGGAGAATACCGCATGCCTTTTCTTAAGACCCCCTTTCGGCCTGAACCACCCCACCAACACGGTCAGCCTGGCCAACCAGCCCCGAACCGCCATCCTCTGGTGCAACCTGGGCACGCCCGCTGAGCCCACCGCCCAAGCGCTGCGCCCCTATCTCGCCGAATTTTTGAGCGACCACCGCGTGATCGAGATCCCCATGCTGGTCTGGAAACTGATCCTGCACGGCATCATCCTGCGCACCGTCCAGCCAAGTCGGCCGCCAAGTACGCCAGCATCTGGACGCCCGAAGGTTCTCCCCTGCGCGTGTGGACCGAGAAGCAAGCCAAGCTGCTGCAAGGCTGGTTGGGCGAACGTGGTCACCGAGTCACCGTACGCTACGCCATGCGTTACAAGCAACCCGCTATCGCAAGCCAGCTGGATCAATTGAAAGCCGAGGGCATTGAGCGTGTACTGATCCTGCCCGCCTACCCGCAGTACAGCGGCACCAGCACTGCCAGTGTGATGGACGCCATCTATACCTGGGGCCAGCAAATCCGCCACCTGCCCGAGCTGCGATTCGTCAACCAGTACCATGACGACGCCGCCTACATCGATGCATTGGCCAATAGCGTCCAGAAACACTGGCGGGAAAACGGCAAGCTGGACGCTGACCCCCAAAAGCCCGCCTGGTAATGAGCTTTCACGGTGTGCCCGAACGCACCTTCTCTTGGGCGATCCGTATCACTGCCAGTGCCTGAAGACCGCACGCCTGCTGCGCGAAAAGTTGGGTTTGAGCGAGGCCCAAGTGAACGTGAGCTTTCAATCCCGCCTGGGCCGTGCCAAATGGCTGGAGCCCTACACCGAGCCCACCCTGATCGCCCTGGGCCAACAAGGCGTGCAGCGCGTGGACATGGTCTGCCCCGGCTTCACCAGCGACTGCCTGGAGACCTTGGAAGAAATCGTGCAAGAGGGTCAGCACGCCTACAAAGCCGCAGGCGGCAAACATGGCGGCCGGCGCCAAGCGGTAGAGCGCCGTACCCGATGTCAGCGCCCTTGATCAACCCGGTAGGGCACTTGCTGCAGTTGATCGCTGCATGCAAACCGGGTCAGCGTGTGATCGTCGGGCTTGTCGGCTTGCCCGGTTCGGGGAAAAGCACCCTGGCCCGTGCGCTGCAGGCGCAGGTCAACACGCACCTCGGCCAAAATGCCATCCTGGCCGTGGGCATGGACGGCTTTCACTTAAGCAAGCAGCAGTTGTCCCACATGCCTGATCCGCAAGAGGCCTTGGCCCGACGCGGCGCCCCCCTGGACCTTTGATCCCGCAGGCCTGGCCCAGCGCCTGCAGGCCTTAAGAACCCAACCCCTGGTAGACGTGCCCTGGCCCAGCTTTGAGCACAGCGTAGGCGACCCAGTGGAAGGTGCGCTGACTGTCGCCCGCCACATCCCCTGGTGCTGATCGAGGGCCTGTACCTTCTGCACAAGGACGACGGCTGGGATGTCAGCGGCCTGCTGGACGAATGCTGGTTTCTAGACGTACCGCTGCACACTGCCCTGCAGCGCCTGCAAGCCCGCCACATGGCAGCCTGGGGCATCAACGCCGAACAGGCGCAGGCGCGCATTGCGGGCAGTGACGTGTTGAATGCCCAACTGGTGCAAGGTCATCGCGAGCGTGCAGATGCATTGGTGGGGGACAGCATGTAGCGGGCCGCGACGGATACCCAGGTGCGCGACACAGTTGACCAAGCCAATCACTACTATATTGATAGCAATATGGCTTTATTGGTTAAGCCGAAACGGCTTATTTCACCCCTCGTTCCGGTTCCAGTCCCATATGCGTGAAAGGACGGCGACGATGACTCTCTGACTTTTCGCTGGTAATGGCCTCCATACGAGTGTGGGCCAATAGCTAACGCTCAAGAACGGCAGCTGACTGAACGTTTTTAGGATAAAGGATTTGCTCACTTACAGACCGAATTCAGCGAATCAAGCGTGTCCATTGCAATCATGTGCATTCACGGTAGGCTGGCCAGTAAGCAGTCGTGAAATCAAGCATCCCGGTACAGACTGACATACCGGATACGCACATAGCTTTTAATATGTTGGTCTCAATATCGACATTCGGCTTCTTAACGGTGGGTGTGGGCAGGGCGGCTTGCGTACCACTAGCTCCGAATGTGCCAACTGGGTTAGCCAACCCTCGCGGGTTCAAACAGGCGCCCATAGCCGGTCGAGTAAGGATCCAGTTCGGCCAGCCGCACCACATCCCAGAATCCGGCCGGGGAGCTGGCGGTAGCGGGCCGTCCCAGCTGGGTCTCAAGCGGACCGATTACGTCCAGCGTTAGCAGCCCACCGCAGGAGATAAAGACGCCATCGGCCGACGGGTCCTGAGCGTAGACCGACCCCGATAGTTTTAGTAGGGTCTGTGGCGTAACCTCTCCTATCTCCTTCACACCGGTGATCGACAAACCGCGGATGGCGGTGACCTCGAAGCCTGCGGCTGTCAGGTAGTCCACCAGCCGGTCGTTGAGCTCATCGATGTATGACGTAGCCACCGCCACCCGCTGGATACCCAGCGTGCGTAGCGCAGACACGATGGCATGGCTCATGGTGGTGCACGGCAGGCCGGTGGCATTCTCCATGGCGGCGCGCAGATCTTCGGTGAAGGCTGCGCCCCGGTAGAAGCTGATGGACGTACCCATCAATGAGATTGCCTGCGCGCCAGCATCGCGCAGTTCACGGGCCTTGTCCAGCACCTGGCCTATGACTGGGTTAAAGCCCGTTGGCGAGACCGCGCCAATTCCCAGACTGCGCGCTATGAAACGCACGCGGTCACCGTAGAGCAATGCCGCATCCTGCGGGACTTCATCGCCAGCAGGTGGAACAATCAAGCCAATGGTTGGAGGTGTCTGGTGTGTCATTTGCGGATCCCATGTCTCATTGATCGGTAATATTCTTGGCCTTGATGAACTGGCCCCAGGCGGCTGATTCGCGCACCAAGTCCGCCGCGAGCGGCCCGGCGGCCATGTAGGCAGGCACGGCGCCTTGAGCGCTCACAGCCTGCGCCAGCTCTGGGGTGGAAAGTACGGTGAGCACCGCCTCGCCAAGGCGCTCGATCACCGCAGTCGGTGTGCCGGCCGGGGCCGTCAGGTACAGGCGCGGTGCCACGTTAAATCCGGGCAAGGCATCCGAGATTGGCGGCACATCTTCAGCACCCGCCAGTCTGACCGGGCTCATCATCGCAATCGCTCGAAGCTTGCCGGCCCGGGACTGCGCCAGCCCGGACGTGGCGCTGACCACAGCCAGCGGTACCTGACCGCCTACCACGTCAGACACGATTGGCGCAGCGCCCCGGTAGGGAATGTGTACGACAAAGGTGTCGGTCTGGCCCTTGAGCATCTCGAAGCCCAGATGCTGCACCGTGCCCACGCCCGGGGTCGCATACGAGTATTTGGCAGGATTGGCCTTGAGAACCGCAACCAACTCCTGGGAGTTTTCGCCGGAAAGCTGTTGCCGGCCACGATCATCAACGGCGTAGTGAACAGGCCCGCCACCGGCGTGAAACTCTTGATAGGGTCAAAGGTCATGCGGGATTGAATGTGCTGTGAGATCAACAGGCCGCTTTCGGCCAGCAGCAGTGTGTAGCCATCGGGCGCAGCCTGTGCCACAGCGGCTCCGGCGATCTGGCCGGAGGCACCGGCACGGTTTTCCACCACCACCTGCTGGCCCAGCAGGTTGGCTAAGCGCGGCGCCAAAACACGCGCCATGGCATCCACGCCGCCCCCCGCCGAATAACCCACCATCAAGCGAATCGGCTTGTTGGGGTAGCTCTGCGCCTGCGCGCCTGCACCGGCCACGGTAAGGATGGTAGCAAGCAGCACATGACGGCGGCAAATCGAAAAGTTAGTTAGTTTCATGCGGATTTTCTGAGGTTTTTTTAGGTATGACTGACGGCCAACAGCCCGAATGAAGCGATGGCTACTTCATTTTGGTATCGGGCAACTCGGATGGATCATGCCTCGAAGCCTCGCAGCTTAGGAGCTATGTTTGGTGTCGGCAAGAATGCCGACCGAAAGCGGCCTTCGCGCTCTGCGAAGGCCGAGTGACCGATACCACTCAGGCAGGCACCTCAGCTCCGGGCAGCCTGCAGCAGCGCTTGCATTAGCGACTGGGTTGCTGCCGATGGCTGCACCTCTTCGCGCGTCGCTAACCGGTGGGTGCGCAACGTCCAGGCATCGGTGATCGGTACTGCGACGATTGGCAGGCAGGCCAACTGTGGTCCCACCGCCTCACGGGGTAGCACGCCCACGCCCAGGCCGCTGGCGACCATCCGGCAAACAGCGTCGAAGCTGCGCATCCGCATGCGTATTTTGACGGTCTGGCCCAATAGCGCTGCGGCGGTCATGAGGCGGCTGGAGATGGCGTTGCCGTCCATCAGGCAGATGAAGTCTTCGTTCATCGCGTCGCGCAGCGACACCTGCTTTAGCGTCGCTAGCCCGTGGGTACGGGGCACGATCAGCGCCAAGTGGTCGGTAAAAAGGTCATGAAACCGCAAGCCGTGCAGCGGATGAGCGATGTCCACGACACCGAGGTCAGCCCGGCCATCTAGCAGGGCGAGGAGAGTCTCTGGGCTGCTGCGCTCTTCCAGATCGACACGAATTAGCAGATGGCTCTGCACAAACGCCGCCAGCATGTCGGGAAGCACCTCAAATATCGACGAAGCATTTGCCAGTACCCGCACATGGCCCTGTAGGCCGAGACTGAAATCTGTCAGTTCCACTGCCAGACGGTCGGCATCGGCCAGCAGTTCGCGCCCGCGCTGCACCAGTAACTGCCCGGTGGGCGTGACCTTCACTCCGCGCGAAGACCGCTCGAAAATGCGAATGCCCATGCTCGCTTCCAGTGCGGATATACGCGCACTCGCCGCCCCCAGGGCCAGTTGAACCTGGTCACTGCCCGCGCTGATGGAGCCGGCATCGGCCACCGCTACGACGACACGCAGAGTTACAAGGTCAAAGTGGTCGTTCAGCACGGGGGTGTGGCAGCTGCAATGCGTTTATCGTGAGGTTGCGGGGCGGACCGCCAAGTGTATGGGCCGCTGCGCGCTTGCCGAATTGGTCCTGAGTTCATAGCTAACAATGACCATTTCACGGATGGCCTTGCTGGATATTGTTCAGCATATTGCGTCCAAATAAGTCACGCCTTGCTCATCACAGCCTAAAAAACCTCGGCTGTATGCCCCGCCATGCAGACTGAGCTTCCCCTCATGGGGGTATCCCCAGCATGAATTGGATGGCATTTGACTGACAGGTTTCAGTCGATTAGATGCTCGCCCGCTGTGTCGGCATTGGGCCGAGGCTGCGTGAAAACCCCTTGAATCTGGCGCAATTTTCGCCACGACATATAAAGCCGCATGGAGGGTTGAATATGTCCAGATTTATTGTGGGAGAAGACAGGCAGCAAGTGACTCTGTTGCCAGAGTGTCTGGACGACTACATCGCTGAGGACAACACGGTTCGGGTTGTGGACGCATTCATCAGCGAGCTGGACATGGTGGGCATGGGTTTTGAAGGAGCCAATCCTGCGTTAACGGGACGTCCTTCGTATCATCCCGCAGTCATGTTGAAGGTCTACCTCTATGGGTACCTCAACCGCATCCAATCCAGCCGTCGCCTGGAGCGTGAATGCCAACGCAATGTGGAACTGATGTGGCTGACGGGCAGGCTTTCCCCGGACTTCAAGACCATTGCAGACTTTCGCCGCGATAACAGCGTGGGCATCCGCAACGTATGCAGTCGCTTCGTCACGCTGTGTCGTGATCTCAAACTCTTCAGCCAGGCCGTGGTAGCCATCGATGGCAGCAAGTTCAAGGCCGTCAACTCGCGCGACTGCAACTTCACCAACGGCAAGATCGACAAGCGCCAACAACAGATTGAGGAGAGCATCCAACGCTACTTGGTGGCACTGGAGACAGCAGATCGCACCCAGCCCAGCGAGTTAAAGGCCAAGACACAGCGACTGCAGGACAAGATTGCACGGCTGCGCCACCAGATGCGTGAGCTTGATACCATCAAAGAACAACTTAAGACACAGCCTGACGGTCAAATATCCAGAACCGATCCCGATGCCCGGTCTATGGCGACCAGTGGCAAAGGGTCGGGCATGGTGGCCTACAACGTTCAAGTGGCGGTAGACGCCAAGCACCACTTAATCGTTGCGCATGAAGTCACCAATGCTGGTAGTGACAGAGCCCAACTCAGCCCCATGGCACAAGCCGCCCGCCAAGCCATGGGAAGAAGGAAGTTACGCGCAATCGCTGACCGTGGCTACTTTAGCGGTCTGCAAATCAAGGCGTGTGAGGATGCAGACATTGCCGTTGTATTGCCCAAGCCAACAACATCGAACGTCAAGGCAGAAGGTCGCTTCGACAAGGCGGACTTCATTTACATCAAAAAAGATGACGAATACGAATGTCCATCTGGACAGAGGGCAAAGTTCCGCATGGTCACCGAGGAGCGGGGGATGATGACTCGTCGCTATTGGAGTAGCGCCTGCCCCAAGTGTCCCTTGAAGGCGCAGTGCACACCCAGCGATTACAGAAGTATCTCCCGCTGGGAGCATGAAGAAGTCTTGGAAGCAGTACAGCGTCGCCTGGATCGCTCTCCTGACTCCATGACAGTCAGACGACGCACTGTTGAGCACGTGTTCGGCACGCTCAAAAGCTGGATGGGCTACACGCACTTCCTCACACGGCGGCTGCCCAACGTCAGCGCCGAGATGGGCTTGAACGTACTGGCGTACAACTTCAAGCGTGTGTTGAGTATCTTGGGCTTGGAGGGAATGATGAAAGCAATGAAGCTGGCGGCGGCATGAGCCCTTTGTTGCGATTTGCAGCCTCTTACAGGGTCAAAGAATCGGCCTAAGACCGCCCCCCCGCCCGCGCAGGCGGGCATTCATGACGACACCCGAATTCAATCCACGCTCACGCCGTCCCGTACCCTCCTCCACCTGGCGTACTGACCTCAAACACATCACCTGGCTGCATCTCGGCCTGACCAATGTGCGCGAGCACTTCTACGCGGCCGTCAGCACGGATCACACGGTTGATGCCCACGGCACCTGGCTGGCCACCTGCCATGCCAAAGGCAGGGTGCACGCGGCCATTGGACAAAATGCTGGCCGTCATGGGTTCTAAGAAGCGCACGCGGCGTACGCCGCCGTCGCCACCGCGCCACTCGCCTGGACCGCCTGAATCGCTACGTATTTCATAGCTATCCAGCATGACAGGAAAGCGGAATTCCAGAATTTCGGGGTCAGTCAGACGACTGTTGGTCATGTGGGTTTGGACAACGCTGGTGCCGTTAAATCCAGCCCCCGCACCGCTGCCGCCAGAGATGGTCTCGTAGTACTGGTGCCGGGCGTTGCCAAAGGTAAAGTTGTTCATCGTGCACTGGCTGGACGCCATCAAACCCAGCGCGCCGTACAAGGTATTGGTAATGCAACTGGAGGTCTCCACATTGCCGGCCACCACCGACGCGGGTGGGTTGGGGTTGAGCATGGACCCTGGCGGAATGATGACCTGCAAGGGCTTGAGGCAACCCGCATTGAGCGGGATGTCGTCATCCACCAGCGTACGGAACACGTACAGCACGGCAGCCATGCACACCGCTGTGGGTGCGTTAAAGTTGTTGGCCTGCTGGGCGCTGGTGCCGGTAAAGTCGATCACCGCACTGCGCTCTGCCGCGTTGACGCGGATGGCCACGCTGATCTGCGCACCGTTGTCCAGCGGCAAGGTGTAGGCGCCGTCCTTCAGGCGGGTGATGACACGGCGCACCGATTCCTCGGCGTTGTCCTGCACGTGGCGCATGTAGGCTTGCACAACATCCAGGCCAAACTGGTCCACCATCTTGCGCAGCTCTTGCACGCCTTTTTCGTTGGCTGCAATTTGCGCCTTGAGGTCAGCCATGTTCTGGGCTGGGTTGCGCGATGGGTACTCACCGCTTTGCAGCAGCGTGACCATCTCAGGCTCGCGCAACACGCCCTGATCCACCAACAGCACATTGTTGATCTGCACGCCCTCTTCTTCGATGCGTGTGGAGAACGGTGGCATGGATCCCGGTGTGGTTCCACCGATGTCCGCATGATGGCCCCTGCTGCCTACATAAAACAGCGGTGCATCACCTTTGTGTTGTTGTAAATAGACTGGGGTAATCACGGTCACGTCAGGCAGATGCGTGCCACCGTGGTACGGGTCGTTCAACACGTACACATTGCCGGGAAACATGTGGCCTGCGTTTTCGCGGATCACGGTCTTGATGCTCTCGCCCATGCTGCCCAGGTGCACCGGCATGTGCGGCGCATTGGCGATCAGGTTGCCAGCCGCGTCAAACAGCGCGCAGGAGAAGTCCAGCCGCTCTTTGATGTTGACCGAGTAGGCCGTGTTCTGCAATTGCAGGCCCATTTGCTCGGCGATGTTCATGAAGAGGTTGTTGAACACTTCCAGCAGCACTGGGTCTACCGTGGTGCCTGCGGCATAGCTTACTTTGCGAGGCACTTTGCGCTCCATCACCAGGTGGTCGAGGGCGGTCAGCTGGGCTTGCCAGCCAGGTTCGACCACGGTGGTGGCGTTCTTCTCGGCAATGATGGCAGGGCCGGTGATGGTGTCGCCCGGGCGCATGTCTTCGCGCACCACCAGGGCCGCATCAAACCACTGGCCTTCGGCGTACATGGGCACCTGTTCTCGCACGGGTGCTGGGCGGACTTGGTTCAATGCATGCGCGATCTCGCTGGGCGCATCGCCCGCAATCACCGCCTCGACCGAGACTGCTTCGATCACCAAGGATTTACCTTGCATCAGGAAAGCAAAGCGCTGGCGGTAAGCTGCTTCAAATCGCGCTTGAATTCCCTGTGCATTGCCATCGCCGTAGTTCACCACCAAAGCCGAATCACTGCCTGCATAGCGGACATGTACCCGGCGATGAACCATGGTTTGGCCTTGACTGACCTGGGTGCCGTGCAGCTCGGTTTGTGCGATCTGCGCCAAGGCATCCAGTCGCCCAGCGACTGTTTCAAGCGCCTGGGCATCCAACGGCAATTCGATGGCCTGCTCCTTGATCACGGTCTGGTCTGCCAAGCCCATGCCGTAGGCGGACAGCACGCCCGCCATAGGGTGTGCGAACACGCGGGTCATGCCCAAGGCGTCGGCCACCAGGCAAGCGTGCTGCCCCCCTGCACCACCAAAGGTCTGCAAGGTGTAGCGGGTGACGTCATAACCGCGGGCGACCGATATTTTTTTGATCGCATTGGCCATTTGCTGGACGGCGATTTGCAAAAAGCCTTCCGCCACGTTCTCGGGCTTGCGTCCAGTTTCTGCAGCCAACGCAGCGAACTTCTCGCGCACCACTTGCGCGTCCAGGGGCAAATTGGCTTGCGGCCCAAACACCCGTGGAAAGTAACGTGGCTGGATCTTGCCGAGCATCACGTTGGCATCGGTCACCGCCAGCGGGCCACCGCGCTGGTAGCTTGCAGGGCCTGGGTTGGCACCCGCACTCTCGGGGCCCACGCGAAAACGCGCACCGTCAAACTGCAATAAAGACCCGCCACCCGCTGCCACGGTGTGGATGCTCATCATCGGGGCGCGCATGCGCACACCCGCCACCATGGTTTCAAATTCGCGCTCAAACTCGCCCGCAAAATGGCTGACATCGGTACTGGTACCACCCATGTCAAACCCAATGACGCGGTCGATGCCTGCCAGCGATGCTGTGCGGGCCATGCCCACAATGCCGCCTGCCGGACCACTCAGGATGGCGTCTTTGCCCTGAAAGCTGCTGGCATCGGTCAAGCCACCACTGGACTGCATGAAGAAAAGGCGCACCCCCGGCATTTCGTGGGCCACCTGTTCCACATAGCGGCGCAGGATCGGCGACAGATAGGCGTCAACCACCGTGGTATCGCCCCGGCTTACAAACTTCATCAGCGGACTGGTCTCGTGCGAGGTGCTGATCTGGGTAAAACCGATGGCCGTGGCGATGCGCTTGGCAGCCTGCTCATGCGCGGTATAGCGGTAACCGTGCATGAAGACGATCGCCACGCTGCGCAGGCCTTGGTCAAACTGGGCTTGCAATGCAGTCTGCAAATGCGCATGGTCCAGGGGGGTCAATAGCTCGCCGTTTGCCCCCACGCGCTCATGCGCCTCAACGACAGCGCTATAGAGCAGTTCAGGCAACTGGATGTTGCGGTCAAAGATGCGTGGGCGGTTTTGATAGGCGATGCGTAGGGCGTCTCGAAAGCCATGGGTCGTGACCAGCAAGGTAGGTTCGCCCTTGCGCTCCAGCAGGGCATTGGTGGCCACTGTGGTCCCCATCTTCACGCATTCAACCAAGTCCGGCGTCACAGGTTCACCACGTTTCAAACCCAGCAGGTGGCGAATGCCTGCTACTGCGGCATCTTTGTATTGCTCTGGGTTGTCGCTGAGCAGTTTGTGCGTGACCAAATTGCCGTCAGGCCGTTTGCCCACCACATCTGTAAATGTGCCGCCACGGTCAATCCAGAACTGCCAGCGAGCTAGAGGTGTGTTTGTGCTTGGGTGGGTCATGGTGGTTTTTACAGGGATGCGGCGGCGCGGGCGGCCTGGTCATAAACGCCGGAGAGCACACGCAACAGGCGGGCCAGTTCGCCAATGTCCCGGTTCAAGCTGTCGTCGGCCTTCAGGGCGTTGATCAGGCAGGCTTCGCGCACTTCACGGTAGCGGTTGACATAGGCTTGCCCTTGTTCGGTGCAGGCATAGGTCACCTCTTTACCAAGCTTGCGTGACTCAACCACGCCCAGGCCTTGCAGCTTTTTGAGCGAGTAGTTGATCAGGTGCGTATCTTCTACATTCATGATGAAGCAGATGTCCGACAGGCGCTTGTCCCGCGCACGATGGGTGACATGGTGAAGCACCAGCACATCCAGCGGTGTCAAATCTTTCAGGCCCGCCGCACTCATGCAATGCAGTATCCAGCGGTGAAAGGCATTCCCCGCGACGATCAGACCGAACTCGAACTCGCTCAGCTGGGCACTCTGCGCTGACACGAGATGCGCCGAAGAAACAATAGGCTGCGTCGCAGGCGCCTGCAAATTCGGCGCAGCAGGGGGCTGGATTTACGGGTCATGGTGATCGGTTTGCCTGGCATTGAAAATGCATGCAGCAAATTGTAGAAGGCATGATCACAATTTATCAACAATTTGTTGATGATTTAAGGGAAACTACCATGCCACTCAAGCCACGGCACGTCTACATTGCAAGCTGTGTAAAAAACTTTATTTGCCTGTCCATTTTTGATTTTTGCAAGGAGTTCTCATGCAACGTCGTTATTTTTCAAGCGCTACAGTCGCTGCCGTGCTGTCCATCGCTGGCTTTCAGGCCCAAGCACAAACCAAGTGGGACCTGGCAGCCGCCTATCCGGCGACCAATTTTCATACTGAGAACCTGAGCCAGCTTGCAGCAGATGTGGACAAGGCAAGCGGTGGTAAATTGAAAATCACCGTCCACGCAAACGCATCGCTCTTCAAGGCGAACGAAATCAAACGCGCCGTGCAAGGTGGCCAGGCACCCGCTGGTGAGGTTTTGCTGGCCAACTTTGAGAACGAAAACCCTGTTTATGGGCTTGACGGCGTACCTTTCCTGGCCGCGTCGTATGCCGATTCCAAGCGCTTGTATGACGCCCAGAAACCTGCGCTGGAAAAGCTTCTCGACCGTCAGGGCATGAAGCTGCTGTTCTCTGTACCTTGGCCACCGCAAGGCATTTATGCCAAGAAAGAAATCAATTCTGTGGCTGACCTGCGCGGGATCAAGTGGCGCGCTTACAGCCCCGCCACAGCCAAAATTGCTGAACTGATTGGCGCACAGCCGGTCACCATTCAGGCTGCAGAGCTGTCCCAGGCCCTCGCCACAGGCGTGGTGGAAAGCTATATGAGCTCAGGCTCCACAGGCTACGACACCAAAACCTACGAGAGCATCAAGTACTGGTACGACACCCAGGCTTGGCTGCCCAAAAAATGCCGTGTTGGTCAACAAAAAGGCTTTTGATGCACTCGATGCGTCCACGCAGGCAGCGCTGACCAAAGCGGCAGCAGATGCAGAAGTGCGCGGCTGGAAGGTCAGCCAGGAGAAGAATGACTGGTACAAAAAAGCCCTGACCGACAAAGGCATGAAGATCGTGGCTCCGTCACCTAAGCTGATGACCGACATGCGCCAAGTGGGCAGCATCATGCTGTCTGACTGGCAAAAGAAAGCTGGCGCCGACGGCGAAGCCATTCTGGCTGCCTATAACAAGAGCAAAAAGTAAAGCGCGGGGCAAGAGACTGTATGCGCCGTTTTCTTGACCGCCTGTATGACGCGGGCGGCGCTTTGGGCGCCGTCTTTGTCGCACTGATCTGTGTGCTGATGATTGCCCAGAGTGTGATGCGGGAACTGGGCATTCGCACGGGTGCAGTCAATGACGTGGTGTCCTGGTTCTGTGCAGCAGCGGCCTTTTTTGCCATGGCGCATGCCTTCAAGCACGGGGACTTTGTCAGGGTGACGTTGTTGCTTGAAAAAGTCAGCCCGCCTGTGCGACGCAAGCTGGAATTGGCATCACTCGCCATTGGTAGCGTCAGCACGGGATACCTGTGCTGGTCAGCCATCAAGTTCACTTATGAAAGCTGGGAGTTCAACGACATCGCACAGGGTTTGCTGCCCATGCCCATGTGGATTCCACAATTGAGCTTTGCGATGGGGTCCATCTTGCTGCTGGTCGCTGTGCTGGACGAGTTCATCATTGTGTTGCGGGGGGGTGCACCCACCTTTGTGCGTCTGGTTGAAGAGCGGCACGCGCGCGGCGATTTCTCGTCAGACGTCTGAAACAACTGTTACGGATCCCTCATGGAAGTCTTGTACATCGGCGGCTTGCTGCTGGCCATCATGCTGGTTCTGCTGTCTGGCGGGGTCTGGATTGCCATGACACTGGCCATCTGCGGCTGGGTAGGACAGGCGTTTTTCACATCCACCGAGCCTGGCAAAAATCTATTTTCAGCGTTTTGGGAAAGTAATGCCAGTTGGGAACTGGCCGCCCTGCCCCTGTTTATCTGGATGGGTGAAATCCTGTTTCGCACCAAGCTCAGCGAGGAAATGTTTGAAGGCTTGCGCCCCTGGCTGAATCGCATCCCTGGGCGACTGACGCACACCACCATTTTGGGTTGCGGCATTTTTGGCTCGGTCAGTGGCTCGTCTGCTGCGACCTGCGCAACGATTGCCAAAGTGGCACTGCCGGAGTTGAAGCGCCGCGGGTACAACGAGGATATCGTGTTGGGTTCGCTCGCCACTGCAGGAACCCTGGGCATTCTGATACCGCCATCCATCACCATGGTGGTGTACGCCGTGGCGGCAGATGCTTCCATCATCCGTATTTTCCTGGCGGGGTTTATCCCAGCCACGGTACTGATGGCACTGTTCATGAGCTACATCATGTGGTGGTCCATCCGCCATCCGGACCAGGTCCCTGCGGCTGACCCACCCAGTTCGTGGGCAGAAAAGTTCAAAAAAAGTGGAAACCTGATTCGTTGTACGGCCTTGATTGTTTTCATTGTTTGGGTTCTGGTGGCTGGTTATGCCACAGCCACTGAGTGTGCTGCCTATGGCGTAGCAGGATCTCTTGCAATTGCTGGCTATGGCAAAGCGCTGACCTGGAGCAACTTCTGGGAAGGCCTGATGGGTGCTACCCGCACCAGTTGCATGATCATGTTCATCCTGGCGGGAGCAGCTTTTCTGACCAAAACCATGGCATTCACCGGGGTACCCCGGGAACTGGCCACCTGGGTTGAAAGCATGCACCTGTCGCCCTACGCCTTGATTGCTGCATTGGTTGGCGTTTACCTGGTGCTTGGTACTGCGCTAGACGGCATCAGCATGATTGTCTTAACCAGCGCGGTCATCTTGCCCATGATCCAGAAAGCAGGCTTTGACCTGATCTGGTTTGGCATTTTCATCATCCTGCTGGTGGAAATTGCAGAAGTCACCCCTCCCGTGGGTTTCAACCTGTTTGTGCTGCAAAACATGACCGGCAAAGACAGCAACACCATTGCCCGGGCGTCCATCCCATTCTTTGTCTGCTTGGTCATCTGCATAGGCATCATCACCGTGTTCCCCCAAATCGTGACCTTTCTCCCTGATTTGGTGATGGGCGTAGACAAGTAGTAAGTCCTGTGATTCATACATTTCACGCGCCGAGAGGTTGAGTACGTGTTTTTATCGAACGACCAACGCAAGGTCGCGCAATTTGGGGCAAAAACCATAGCTTGAAAACAACAATAGCTGACACCACCCATCTTAGCCAGCAAATTCAAAGATTCTGGGTTGCAGTTTGAAGCTGGCAGGGGTAGCAAACACCTATGCCAACTTCCCGAACCGCCCAACAGAAAGCCGGAAGAAGACAGCGCCATGATTTGCTACCCAATCTGCTACCACCCCGAAAAAACAGAACAACCCGAGAAATGAAAAAGCCGTTGAAAATCAATGATCTTCAACGGCTTTCCAATGTCTGGCGGAGTGGACGGGACTCGAACCCGCGACCCCCGGCGTGACAGGCCGGTATTCTAACCAACTGAACTACCACTCCTGGTAGATGACTTTCGCTCTGACGAGCCAAGTGCCAACCACTTGTGCCTGATTGCCATTTGGCAAACCTGGCGACCCTACGGGGATTCGAACCCCGGTACTCACCGTGAAAGGGTGATGTCCTAGGCCTCTAGACGATAGGGTCAAAACCTAAAACTTTTCGACAACCTTGGTGGAGGTAAGCGGGATCGAACCGCTGACCTCTTGCATGCCATGCAAGCGCTCTCCCAGCTGAGCTATACCCCCTATAGTTTCCTCTTTGGTTTCCCATTAAGGCAAACACATTTAACTGTGTTCGTGTCGAGCCTTGAATTATATACCGAAATTTAAACGCTTTTCAATCTCTGCAATACAACTTCTCTTTTTGAGAGCGCCAGCACAGCGTCGAGTGACGGTGTTTGAGCAGTCCCCATGACGAGAACTCGCACAGGCATGGCCAATTGAGGCATTTTGATGCCATGCTGGGTCAGCACATCCTTGATGGCAGCGGCGATGCCAGCCTTGTCCCATGTGCAGGACGACAGGCTTTGACTGAGCGAGTCCAATACGGGGCGTATGGCCTGTGTCACGTGTTGCGTTATTTCTTCTGGTTTGGGAGTGACTTGTCCATAAAAGGCCGATACCCAATTGGCCAGCACCACCAAGGTTTCGCAGCGGTCTTTGAACAGGCCGCAAATGTCTGCCAGGCGCTCGTCTATGTCGAGGCCTTTGGCGCGAACGAAGGGCGTAACCAGCTTCGCCAGGCGGGCATTGTCCGCTGTCTTGACGTAGTGTGCGTTTACCCACAGCAGCTTGGCGGGGTCCCACTGCGCGGGGCTTTTATTCAGGTGGGTGCCGTCAAACCAGGTGACGATTTGTTCTGCGGTGAAGAGTTCTTCGTCGCCATGGCTCCAGCCCAAGCGGGCCAGGTAGTTGAGCAAGGCTTCAGGTAAATAGCCAGCTTCTTGGTAGGCGGTGACGCTGACCGCGCCTCGGCGCTTGGAGAGCTTTTGGCCATCGTCGCCCAAAATCACGGGGCAATGACCAAACTGAGGCAGAGGTGCGCCAAGTGCATTGAATATGTTGATCTGCCAAGGGGTGTTGTTGATGTGCTCGTCACCTCGGTACACGTGGGTAATGTGCATGTCCCAGTCATCCACCACGACGGCAAAGTTGTAGGTGGGGATGCCGTCGGCGCGGACAATGATGAGGTCGTCAATTTCGCGGTTGTTGATGGTGATGGGGCCTTTGACCAGATCGTTCCAGGTGACGTCGCCTTCGGTAGGGTTCTTGAAGCGGATGACGGGCTTGACGCCATCGGGAACGAGGGGCAGCGTCTTGCCGGGCTCTGGGCGCCAGCGGCCGTCGTACAAGGGTTTTTCGCTGCGGGCTTTTTTGGCTTCGCGCACGGCGTCCAGTTCCTCTGGTGTGCTGTAGCAGCGGTAGGCTTTGCCCTCGGTCATCAACTGCTCTACCACTGCGGTGTAGCGGTCCAGACGCTGCATCTGGTAGACGGGGCCTTCGTCATAGTCCAGGCCCAGCCATTTCATGGCGACGAGGATTTGATCCACTGAATCTTGCGTGCTTCGAGCAACATCGGTGTCTTCGATGCGCAGCACAAACTTTCCCCCGCTGTGACGGGCAAACGCCCAGGAATACAAAGCGGTGCGGGCGGTGCCAAGGTGCAAGAAACCCGTTGGCGATGGTGCGATGCGCGTGCGTACTGTGCTCATGTGGAAAATACAAATTTGATAGCAATAAATGCTTATCAGTTAAGCCATAAAGGCAGATTTTTATTGAAAAGTAACGTCTTTACTCAGCTCTGATTCGGCAGCGCCAAGCGCGATGTGTCTTCGTCACCCTCATCTGCGCCCACCCGGTTTTCATTCAGGCGGTCGATATCGGCAGCGGTGATGTCACCCGTGACATAGACACCATCAAAGCAGGATGCATCAAAGCCCTGAATGGCGGGGTTGAGCGAGCCGATGGCGCGCTTCATGCCGTCCACGTCCTGGTAAATCAGGGCGTCGCAGCCTATGACTTCGCGGATTTCTTCCAGCGTGCGGCCATGGGCAACGAGTTCGCCACTGGTGGGCATGTCGATGCCATACACGTTGGGGTAGCGCACGGGAGGCGCGGCGCTGGCCATGTAGACCTTGCGCGCCCCAGCGTCGCGGGCCATCTGGACGATCTCACGGCTGGTGGTGCCGCGCACGATAGAGTCATCCACCAGCAGCACGTTGCGGCCTTTGAATTCACTGGCAATGACGTTGAGCTTTTGGCGCACTGATTTCTTGCGCACCGCCTGCCCCGGCATGATGAAGGTGCGGCCAACATAGCGATTTTTAACAAAGCCTTCCCGATACGGAATGCCCAGCAGGTGGGCAAGCTGGGTCGCGCTGGGGCGACTGGATTCCGGGATGGGGATCACTACATCGATCTGGTCAGGGGGGACGGTAGAGATGACCCGCTTGGCAAGTGTCTCACCGAGGTTCAGGCGTGCCTGGTAGACGGAGATGCCGTCCAGCTCTGAGTCTGGGCGTGCCAGGTATACAAACTCAAAAATACAAGGGTTGAGTTGGGGTTTGTCGGCACACTGCTGGGCGTACATCTGGCCTTGCAGGTCAATGAACACCGCTTCGCCGGGCTGCACATTGCGCTCGAACACATGGCCCGTACCCTCCAGCGCCACGGACTCGCTCGCGATCATGCGTGTGCCGTCTTTGCTGACACCCATGGCCAGCGGTCGAATGCCATGCGGGTCCCTGAACGCCAGCAGGCCGTGGCCCGCAATCAATGCGATGACGGCGTACGACCCTTTGATGCGGCGGTGCACGTTGCGCACGGCGGCAAACACGTCGTCGGGCTTCAAGGGTAAGCCACGAGTGGATTTTTCGATCTCGTGGGCGACCACGTTCAGCAAGACTTCTGAGTCGCTCTCGGTATTGATGTGGCGGTGGTCGGTGTTGAACAACTCCGCTTTCAGCGCATGCGCATTGGTCAGGTTACCGTTGTGCACCAGCACAATGCCAAAGGGCGCGTTGACATAAAACGGTTGCGCCTCTTCTTCGCTGTAAGCGTTGCCTGCGGTGGGGTAGCGCACTTGGCCCAGGCCGCAGTTGCCTGGCAAGGCACGCATGTTGCGGGTGCGAAACACATCGCGCACCATGCCTTTGGCTTTGTGCATGAAGAATTTGCGGTCAAGCTGGGTGACGATGCCCGCAGCGTCCTGGCCTCTATGCTGCAAGAGCAGCAAGGCGTCATAAATCAGTTGATTGACAGGCGCGTTGCTGACAACGCCAGTGATTCCACACATGCTTGGTTTTCCTTTGGGCAGCTTGCGCCGCCTAAACACTATTCTGGCAAATACCGTGCAAACTCGCTGGGAAGCAAGGGCTGCACGGCTTTATAGAGGCTGTGAAGGCTATGCACGCCAGCAGACGCTTGCCATTCGTCGTGCTTTTGCAATGGCGTCATGCCCACGACCAACACCAGGGCCATGAGTAACAGCAGGCCTCGGATCAGCCCGAACAGGCCACCCAAAGCGCGGTCAATGGGGCGCAGGCCGACGGCCGAGATCAACTTGGTTAGCAAAGCAATGCTCAGACCGCAGGCAACGAGTGTCAACAAAAAGACCACAGCAAAACCTGCGAGGTAGCGGGTACCTTCGCCCGTTGTCCCCATGGGCAGCAATGCGCCCATGTCGGCGGCGAAGATTTGCGCTACAAAAAAAGCCACCGCCCAGGCTACCAGGGACAAGACTTCATAGACCAGCCCACGCCACACGCCCACCAGGGCTGATACCAGTAGGATGGCGAGCAAAACCCAATCGAGTGGTGCCAGTGTCATGGGTGAGGCCGGTATAGGCTAAAGCGTCAGGATGGACGCAGGCAGCTGCAAGCCTTTGACCTTGGCGGCCACCTTTTCGGCCTCGGCACGCGTTGCAAACGGGCCTACCCGTACACGGATGCGTTTGCCTTCTTTGGTTTCCGCCACATGGGTGTAGGTTTTTAGTCCTGCGCGCTCCAGCTTCATGCGCGCCTCTTGTGCCTTGTCTGCTTCGGCAAAGGCACCTACTTGGATGACCAGCCGCAAATCGCCTTCAGCTGATTTTGGCTTGCTGTCTTTCGGACTTTCTTTAGCGATCGACTTGCCTTCGAGCAGGGCTTTAGCTCGAGCGCCATCATCGTGCTTGGCCTCCGGCTTCTTTTCGGGCTTGGGTTCAGGCTTGGGTTCGGGCTTAATTTGAGGCTTTGTCGTCTCGTTGCCCACAATCTGCTCTTTGTCACCCAGACTGGCAGCGGGCACCACTTTGGATTCAGTTGACTTGGCGGTTGCAACCACAGCCGCCCCACCCACTGCACCCGTCGCGGCGGCAGTGGCTGTACTGGAAGAATGGGGGGCTTCAAGGTTAGGCGGGATTTGCAGCGGCGCAACTTTGGCTTTGTCGGGCATGTCGATCTGAATATCCACAGGCACGGGACGGGGCTGCGAATCAAACAGCATCGGGAACCCCACCACACCAGCCAGAACCAGCACAACAGCCCCTATCAGGCGGTGTTTGGCGCGACGGCGCAGCACATCCACGCTTTCGGGCTGGCGGGCTGACGGGGCAGGAGCGTCCCCAGGTTGGCGCGACTTGAAAAAGGCCATATGCGATGCGTGGATGTCAGGGTGAAGGGAGTTGCGTGAAGAAGCAGGATCAGCCCAGGTGCTTTGCCTGCAAACGGGGCGTGCCATCCTTCAGAACGCCCCCCACCGTGTAGAAGGAACCGAAGACCACGATTCTATCAGTGGGGTCTGCTGCTGCGATGGCCGCGTTCAGGGCTGACTGGGGATCGGCATGGACGCTGCTGCTTGTGTCTGTGCGTTGGTTTGCCGCTTGCCAACGGGCTTGCAACGCCAGTGCGCTTGCTGCACGGGGTGTGGGTAAGTCGCAGAAGTACCAGCGGTCAACCATCGGCCCCACGCGCTGCAGCATGGGTGCCAGATCCTTGTCAGCCATGGCGCCAAACACAGCGTGAGTACAGGGTGAAAAACCCATGGCGTCCAGATTGGCGGCCAAAGCCGCCACTGAATGGGGATTGTGCGCCACATCCAGCACCAGCACAGGCTCGCCCGGCACGATCTGAAAGCGGCCAGGCAACTCTACCAGTGCCAAACCATTGCGCACCGCTTGCGCCGTCACGGGAATGCGCTCGCGTAAGGCCTCCAGCGCCGCCAGCACGCCGGACGCATTGACCAGTTGGTTGGCCCCACGCAGGGCTGGATAGGCCAAGCCGGCAAAGCGACGGGCGCGCCCCGTCCAGGCCCACTGCTGCTTGTCACCGCTGAAATGGAAGTCCCGGCCCAGACACCACAAATCTGCCCCCAGCGCGGCCGCATGGGTCGCAAGGCTACTGGGTGGCATTGGGTCGCTGACGATCACGGGGCGGCCCGCGCGCATGATGCCGGCCTTCTCGAAACCGATGCTTTCACGGTCTGGCCCCAGCAACTCGGTGTGATCCAGGTCGATGCTGGTGATCACGGCGCAGTCGGCATCAATGATGTTGACGGCATCCAACCGTCCACCCAGGCCCACTTCCAGAATGGCTGCGTCCAGCCCGGCCAAACTCATCAGTCGCAGGATGGCCAAGGTGGTAAATTCAAAATAACTGAGGGATATTTCACCTCTAGCGGCTTGTACAGCAACAAAGTTTGCTATCAATAATGAAGCATTTACGCTCTCGCCGTGAATACGGCAGCGTTCCTCGAAGTGCACCAGATGCGGGGAAGTAAACACGCCGGTTCGGTAGCCCGCTTGCTGAAGGATGGCCTCCAGCATCGCGCAGCTTGAGCCTTTGCCATTCGTGCCCGCCACGGTGATCACAGGGCAGTCAAAGCGCAGCTTCATCCGTTGGGCCACCTGCTGCACACGGGTCAGCCCCATGTCAATGGCGCGCGGGTGCAAGGTTTCGCAGTAAGACAGCCATTCTTCGAGCGAAGACGACGGGCCGGGGCAGGGTTTTGCTTTCACGTAAGCATCGGCAGAGGGCTCAGACATGCCGGAATTATCAAGCCAAGCCATTGTTGTGCAAATTTGATAGCAATGAATATTGATTAACATTGCCGAAAAACTGTTTTTTCTTGTTCAATGCAACGGCAAACCCATGATCACCATTTACGGCATCCCCAACTGCGACACTGTCAAGAAAGCCCGTTCGTGGCTTGCAGACAACGGCATTGAACACCAGTTCCATGACTTCAAGAAGCAAGGCGTTCCCCCAGATCGCCTGGACGCTTGGTTGACAGCCGTGGGCTGGGAAACCTTGCTGAACCGCAAAGGCACGGCGTGGCGCCAGTTGGACGACAATGTCAAGAATACGGTTCACGATGGCGCGAGTGCCCGTAAGGTGATGCAGAGCCAGGTCAGTACGATCAAACGCCCAGTGGTGGACTGGGCAAACAGCACAACCGTGGGTTTCAAACCTGAAGAATGGGCCGAGAGGGCCAAGTCCGCATCAAAATCGGGTTGATGGCTGCGTAGACTTTTTGGCGATGTGGCGCGTTATAGAGGCCATTGGGCAGCTTGATGCCGAAAGGATTGAACATGACAAAGAACCTGATTGCTGCCGCCCTGACCGGCTCGGCTTTGCTGGCCTCTGGGGCCTTTGCCCAGGAAGTTGGCCGAGTGATCTCAAGCACACCCTTGATACAGCAAGTTGCTGTGCCACGTCAGGTCTGCACCACGCAACCCACCATCGTTTCGGAACCCAAGTCCGGCGCTGGCGCAGTGATGGGCGCACTGGCAGGTGGAGGCCTCGGCAATGCAGTGGGCCAGGGTTCTGGCAAGACGCTGGCCACCATTGCGGGTGTCATGGGTGGAGCCATTTTGGGCAACAACATAGAGGGCAGCAACCAGCACGTGCAAAACGTGCAAACATGCAGCACCCAGACCATCTATGAAAACCGAAACCTGGGCTACAACGTGGTTTATGACTACGGTGGCAAGCAGTACACCGTGCAAATGCCTACCGATCCCGGCCCCACCATTCAGTTGCAAGTCACGCCGGTCGGCGTGGGCAGTGCAGCACCGCAAGCCAGCTTGCCGTCTGATGTGCAACAAGGCATAAGCTACCCACCACAGGCCTATCCGCAGCAAACCTATCCGCAAGGCGTGGTCACGACACAAACTTATGTTCAGCCGACATTTGTGTCCCCACCCGTTTACACCGCGCCGTACTACGCTGCCCCGTATTACTCGCCCTATTACGCACCGATTGGTCTTTCAATCGGGCTGGGGTATCGCAGTTACCACGGGCATGGCGGTCGTCGCCACTAGCGCTCGGCTGAATGCGATGTCTGTGCGCCGCTGACCTAGAATTCAGGCGTTTGCAACCTTCCCTTCCTCACTCAGCCATGTCCACTGAATCCATCGCCAACGTCACCGTCACCACCCGAGCAAATGTCTATTTCGACGGCAAGTGTGTCAGCCACAACATTACGTACCCCGACGGCACGAAGAAGAGCGTGGGAGTGGTCTTGCCGTCCACGCTGACCTTCAATACAGGTGCACCTGAGATCATGGAATGCGTTGGTGGCGCCTGCGAATACAAGCTGGCGGGTACTGACACCTGGGTCACATCAGGGCCGGGTGAAAAATTCAGCGTGCCTGGCAATTCCAAGTTTGATATCCGAGTTGCAGACGCCTACCACTACGTCTGCCATTTCGGCTGATATGCTGGCTGCTTGACTGCCTCACCGCGCGGTTTTTCAGTCACCGCCACCGCAACCCCCACCGCACCCGCCGTCACTGCCGCCATCTGCGCTGCTGACCTCGCTTGCGCCAAAGCCCCCCGCGTCGCCTGGCGCACCCCCGGCGTCTGAGCTGGCACTGAAATCTGTGCCGCAATAGGCGGTGGAACCACTTTGCTGGTCGATGTCCTTGCAATCAGGCACGTAGCTGAATCCACCTTCGATGCAAAACTTGGCGTCCAGCGCAAACAGCAACGGCAGTCGCGTCGGCTTGCGCGGGTCTATGCTTTCTTCCTTGCAAGACCAGAACCAAGATCGGCGCAGCCCGTCGTTGCGCTTGGAGTCCCGCCCCAGCACCTCGGCTGGCGTGTGGTGCAGCATCCGTCCAAAGGCTGCTTGGCACCATTGCTGGTAAGCCTTGGTATGAAGAATGAATTCGTGCCAAGCGGTGTCCACCACCTTGGACGGCATGGCCACAAACTTGAGATGACTCCGAAGATGTGCCATGAAGAATTGGCGGAGCCCCCGAAAGACCAACTCCACGTCCCGCTCGCTCAAACCTGGGTGGGCTTGCATCACTTTCTTCTGTAAGAAGACCGGGAAGCTTGCATCGCGGATGAACTGGCGCCTCACACTCAGTTCCCACTGATGCAGCGCAACGCTCAAGCCTACGGTCAAAAACAGCTGGAAGACAAAGGTCATGCGGGAAACCCAGAACCATGCGCCGATCAAAATAGCAACAAGGCTCCACCGCACCGCAACCAGCAGGGCAATGCGGCGGCGGTAGTTCAGGCTGAGCGCACTCATGTCAGATCACCACGGGTTCGGGTTCTAGCCGGATGCCAAAGCGCTCGTACACACTGGTTTGGATCGCCCGAGCCAACGTCATCACCTCGCCACCGGTCACGGGATCTTCCACGCCCCCCCGGTTGACCAGCACCAGCGCCTGCTTTTCATAAACACCCGCGCGGCCAATGGTCTTACCCTTCCAGCCGCAGGCATCGATCAGCCAACCCGCAGCCAGCTTGATGCGGCCATCCGCCAGTTGGTAGTGCACGATGTTGGGTTCACGGGCAATGATGTCTGCGCATTGATCTGCAGAAACCGTTGGATTCTTGAAAAAGCTTCCGGCGTTGCCGATCTGCCTGGGGTCTGGCAACTTGGCGCGGCGGATGTCGCAGACCCATTCAAATATCTGTCTGGCATCCGGCCTGACAACGCCGGACTCCTGGCATTTGCGCTCCAGGTCCAGGTAGCCCAGCACCGGTTTCCAGGGTTTGGGCAATCGCAATCGCACATGGGTAATGACGGCCCGTCCCGCCAAGCCAAAGTCACCCGGCGCTGTGGCGACATGCTTGAAAATGGAGTCGCGGTAACCAAATGCACATTGGGCAGCATCCAGCTCAAAGCTGCGGCCGGTATGCAGGTCCATGGCAGTCAGGGATTCAAACCGGTCTTGCAACTCCACCCCATAGGCGCCTATGTTCTGAACAGGCGCGGCACCCACTGTGCCAGGTATCAAGGCCAAGTTCTCAAGACCTGGGATGCCCTGGTCCAGGGTCCAGCGCACGCAGTCATGCCAGCTTTCACCAGCACCCATCTCCACAATCCACGCTTTGGCAGTTTCCTCGACCAGTTGCATGCCTTTGATCTCGATGCGGATCACTGGCACCTTCACGTCCCCGGTTAACACAATGTTACTGCCACCACCCAGCAACAGCGGGGTAAACCCTGATACCAAAGGATGTCGCAGTGCAGCCTGTAAACCGACAACGTCGGCCACACGCAACAATGCAACGGCCCTGGCAGCAATGCCAAAGGTGTTAAAGGCCTGCAAAGATGCATGGGATTCAAAGAACATGGGAGAATTGTCGCATTCTCACTTTTGATAGCGCTAGCACCCATGCCCTCCTTCGATACCGTTTGTGAAGCCGATCTGGTCGAAGTCAAGAATGCCGTAGAAAACACGGCCAAAGAAATCAGCACCCGGTTTGATTTCAAAGGAACATCGGCTTCTGTTGAACTCAAGGAAAAAGAAATCACCATGGTCGGTGACGCGGAGTTTCAGCTCACCCAAATTGAAGATGTGCTGCGCAACAAGCTGACCAAGCGAAACGTTGACGTTCGTTTCCTGGATATAGGAGACGTGCAGAAGATGGGGGGCGACAAGGTCAAACAGGTCGTCAAAGTCCGCAACGGAATCGAAAGCACGGCTGCAAAAAAAATCCAGACTTTCATCAAAGGCAGCAAGCTGAAGGTGCAGGCGGCCATTCAGGGAGACGCCATTCGAGTGACCGGCGCAAAGCGCGATGATTTGCAGGCCGCCATGGCATTGATAAAGAAAGAAATGACGGACCTTCCCCTGAGTTTCAATAATTTTCGGGATTGATGCGACATGGGTGACTCTACAGACCTGATCGAGTTGCCCCGAGACAAGCTCATGGTGGGCATGGCGTTGAACTATACGCTGCGCGACCAGAGTGGAACCGTGTTGCTGTCCAAGGGGCACAAGATTGAAAACGCCACGATACTGGCGGGAATCAAAGCCCGGGGAAGGATTTTCGTTGAAATAGACGAGTCGGATGAAGGCGTCCGACTGATGATGGCTGGACTGACCGAGATGAGCCGCAAGGACGCCCCCATCAAGGACTTCAACAAGTTCCTGATGGCAGGCGGCTCACAGTCTGAAGAAAAGCTCACCGGCTCCTTGTTCCAACGCTGGAGCGACGTTGAATCCAAACTACGCGGTGTATTGGCCAGCAGTAAAGACACCCATGATTTTGAAACCAAGGTCCAGCAGGTGTATGACTACACCAAACTGCTGCTGGCCGAAGACAGTGTCGGGTCGCAATTTTTGCTGTTTCACAGATCAGTGACCCATTACGGCGGCTACAGTGCCTTGCATTCATTGCTGTGTTCTGTGCTCTCGCAGTTGGTGGCGACAGTATTTGCCCTGCCGGAGCCAGAGCGGCGCGCATTGGCGTGCTCAGCGTTGACAATGAACATCGGAATGACTGCGTTGCAAGACGAATTGGCTTTACAAAAGCAGGCACCCAGCCCAACGCAGCGCTCACAGATTGATGGTCATGCCCAGGCGGGCCGCGACATGCTGATCAGCGCCGGTGTGAAAGACCCCCTCTGGCTGGATGCAGTCGCTCAACATCACACCCCTCTCACCGGTCCAGACAAACTTGCTGATTGGCAGCCCGTGGCCCGGATTGCCCGTATCTTGCAAACAGTCGACCGTTACACGGCTGCCATGAGTCCACGCAAGTCCCGTTCTGGCCGCACGGCGCGTGATTCGGTTCGGTCGGTCGTGGTGCAAGCCGATGCCAAACACGACGAAGTGGGCACCTCACTGGTCAGCATACTGGGACTATGCCCCCCAGGCACGTATGTGAAACTGGGCAATGGTGAAACTGCGGTTGTGCTCAAGCGTGGCCTGAAACCGGCAGAACCGCTGGTGGCCACTGTGCTGAATCGCAATAACGAACCCATTGCTTTACCGCGCCCGATCGACATTTCACGTGGTGTGGTTCCTATCCAGGCCACCATCGCAGCCACAGGTGTACGCGTCAACCTCAACATGGAAGCCATGCTGAAGCTGATGCCCAGGGCTTGACTTCAGCTCTTCTTCGCGCCCAGTTTGGATTCTTTACCGGCAATCAAACGCCCGATGTTTTCGTTGTGGCGATAGATCAACAATCCCCCCATCACGATCAAGGCCAGGGTGATTGGTTTTTCGGCGCTCCACAAAGCGCCATCGCCCAGCATGTAGTAGGCAGGTGCAAATACCGCAGCCACCAATGATGACAATGATGAGTAGCGTGAAACATAGGCGACAAACAACCAAGTTGCACCCACCGCCAGCCCGAGAAACAGGTTTGTACCAAACAGAACACCCAGCGCGGTTGCCACGCCCTTCCCGCCCTTGAAGCCAAAGAAAACGGGCCACAAGTGCCCTAAAAACGCCGCAAGCCCCACCAGAGCAACCGTGCCGTCTTCCAAACCATACGGCTTGCCAAAATAACGCACCGCCAGCACAGGCAACCAACCTTTGAGTGCATCAAACAGCAAGGTGATGATGGCCGCTTTTTTGGAGCCTGATCGCAACACATTGGTGGCGCCCGGATTCTTGCTGCCAAAGGTGCGTGGGTCAGTCAACCCCATGGCACGACTCACGATCACGGCAAATGAAAGCGAACCCAGTAAATAGGCGACAACGGTGGCAATGGCGGGGTAAAGGGTTTCCAATGAAGTCTCCTGGCTATTCGGGAATCAAGTTTTCGATGATCAGTACCTTGCATTTTGCCAGCGTGCCAGGGTTGCGCCTGAGGCAAGAAGTCGTGGCTCCATGCGACACTGGTTTCTCTTGATTTTGGCTTCACGCTTGCTCTGAGGGACTCACATTGACACGTATCCTTATCGCTGGATTCCAGCACGAGACCAACACGTTTGCACCTTCACTGGCTGACTGGGCGGCCTTTAACCGCGGCGACAGTTTTCCACCCTTCATGCAAGGTGAGGCCATCCAGCAACGGCTGACCGGCGTCAATGTGCCCGTTGGCGGCTTCATGGCTGCAGCAGATCGATTGGGCTGGGAGTTAATTCCCGCAGCCTGGGCGGGCGCAGGACCATCGTCGTACGTGACTGAAGATGCCTTCGAGCGCATTTGCGCAGCCATTGTCACCACCACTCGGCAGGCGTTGGCAGATGGGGGCCTGGAAGGCATCTACCTGGATTTGCACGGCGCTGCCGTCGCCCAGAACGCCGATGACGCCGAAGGTGAGTTGCTGGCACGGCTGCGCGCGGTCGTGGGTGCCGATTTACCCCTAGTTGTCAGCCTGGATTTGCACGCCAACATCACAGAAAAGATGCTTGACCTGTCAGATGCACTGGTGGCTTACCGCAAGTACCCACACACAGACATGGCAGCCACTGGCGAATTGGCCGCGAGCCTGATGCAGCGTCGCTTGTCAGGCGGCTCGCGCGAACCTGCCCACTCACGCCGCCTGCCCTTTCTGATTCCGCTGAATAGCCAGAGCACCGATATGGCCCCCGCTAAAGCTCTTTATGAGCACATGCTGGCTCTCGACGCCCTGCACGGCACAGTCAGCAGTTTTTGCATGGGGTTTCCCGCTTCTGATTTTGATGAGTGTGGCCCAGTGGTCTGGAGTCACGGCGCACAGGCGGTGCTTGTTTGTGACGCCATGTACGCACTGGTCGCCGAGCCCGCACCCTGGCGCCTGCATTGCCTGAGCGCACAGCAAGCTGTCGCCCAGGCGCTTACCCTGTGTGCCAGCGCTGACAAGCCCGTGGTCATTGCAGACACGCAGGACAACCCTGGCGCAGGGGGCGATAGCAACACCACCGGCATGCTTCATGAACTCCTGCGCCAAGACGTGGGCAAACGCCACCCAGGCCAAGTCGCTTTGGGCTTGATGTATGACGAGGCGGCAGCAGCGGCCTGCGTGGGCCTCGCACCGGGCACCAAAATCAGCTTGAGCCTGGGTACCGCCGTGCCCACGTTTACCGGGCAGCTGAGCGACCCACCCGTCACCGGCACATTCACCGTGCAAGCCACCAGCGACGGCCACTGCACCCTGACTGGCCCCATGATGACCGGGAGCAAGATAGCACTGGGCCCCAGCGCATGCCTGGAGATTGATGGAATTTTGGTGGCCGTGGTCAGTGGGAAGATGCAACTGCTGGACCGCGCCTTGCTGCAAATGCTGGGCATTGCGCCGGAAAAGATGAAGATCATTGTGGTGAAAAGCTCCAACCACTTCCGCGCCGACTTCACACCGCTGGCAAGCCATATTCTGGTGGGAGTGGCTGCAGGCCCTATGGCAGCAGACCCTGCCACCATGCCCTGGAAAAAACTGTCGCCGCACATTCGTTTGACTCCCTGACTCACTCACACACGCAGAACCGGAGACTTTTGATGCTGAAACCCGATCTTGCCGACGCGACCGCTACCGAGCTTTTGTCCCTTTACCGCAGTAAAAAGGCATCCCCAGTGGAGGCAACGCAGGCAGCGCTGAATCGCATCGACCAGCTCAATGCCCAGCTGAATGCGTATTGCCTTGTGGATCACGCGCACGCCCTGCAATCTGCCCGCGAGAGCGAGGCCCACTGGATGCGTGGCGAGCCCGTCGGTGAATTAGACGGTGTGCCCACTTCAATCAAAGACCTGATCCTGACAAAGGGCTGGCCCACTCTGCGTGGCAGCAAAACCATTGATCCGCATCAGCCCTGGGAAGTGGATGCCCCTGCCACGGCCCGCCTGCGCGAAGCGGGGGCTGTCTTGCTCGGCAAAACCTGCACCCCAGAATTTGGTTGCAAGGGTGAAACCAATTCGCCGCTGACTGGCATCAGCCGCAACCCCTGGAACCTTGACCACAGCCCTGGCGGCTCATCGGGGGGCTCTGCTGCTGCTGTGGCTGCGGGCATGGGCGCCCTGTCCGTCGGCACCGACGGTGCAGGCAGCGTACGCATTCCTGCGGCTTTTTGTGGCAACTTTGGCCTGAAACCCAGCTTTGGCCGCATACCCGCCTACCCGCTGTCGCCCTTTGGGTCGGTCGCCCACCTGGGTCCACACACCATGAGCGTGGCTGACGGTGCCCTGATGATGAACGTGTTGAAGCAACCTGATGCGCGCGACTGGACATCGCTTCCCTCTGACAACACCGACTACCTCGTGGGTTTGAACGACGGTATTCGTGGTTTGCGCATTGCCTATTCTCCTACCTTAGGCTACGCCAGGAATGTCCATCCTGAAGTGTCAAGAGCTGTGGACGCAGCCGCGCGGCAGATGGAAATGCTGGGCGCCTGTGTTGAACAGGTGGATCCAGGCATAGAAGACTCATTAGACATCAGCACCGGTCTTTGGTTTATCGGGGCTTGGTCTGTTTACAACGCGCTCAGCCCAGTGCAGCAAGCGAGCGTTGATCCCGATTTCAAAGCCGAGGCGCTGTTAGGTGAAAAAATGAGTCTGCTGGATACCCATCAGCTCAACCTGCGGCGTGGCCTGCTGGGCTCCCACATGCGGCAATTCATGCAGGGCTATGACTTGCTCGTAACGCCCGCAGTCGCTATCCCCGCCCTGCCCGCCCAAGCCGCAGGCCACAGCACCATGAGCCCCGAAGTCATGCTTGGCTGGACACCTTTCAGCTACCCGTTCAATCTGACCCAGCAACCCGCCTGCACCATACCCTGTGGTTTGACCCAAGACGGCTTGCCGATTGGCCTACAAATCGTGGGTAGATGTTTGACGACGCCATGGTGCTGCGCGCGGCTAAGGCCTACGAAAGCATAAGACCCATTACACGTCCATCGCTCAAGTGGGCGTAAAGACGACTCGTTACGGGCAGTATCGTTCAATCAAGCGAATCCAGCGAGTGTCTTGCGTCAGCTCGGCGGTCAACATCCGCTCGGGCAACTCCCACACCACCAGCAAAGGCTTGGCACTTTGAAATGACTCATCATTGAGGTACTCTGCAGTGGCCTGGAGGAACCCACCACCGTCCTTGGCCGCATTCAAGACCTCTGCAGATAAGGCCTGTTTGAGTTGTCCTGAAAAGTTGCCACGCAAAGAATAAGAGGTTCCAACGAGAACAACGGGAGGACCGTCGACCTGATCCAGCAAACCACCCGAGCGCGTGACGCTCGGTTTTATTTGGCGGGTTTCCGAACTTAGCTCCATGTCTGGCAGTGGACGCCATGCCTTGCTCACCGCAGACAAGCCCATCAAGCGAATGAGATCCCCCTCACGCTCAACAGCTCGCTCGGCCGACACAGTAGCAAAAGAGGTGCTTGGCAACGACATGCCTCGGGCCTTGACCGCAGCTGCCACGGCATTCGCAGCCAGACCCGCGCCTCGCGTGTTCCAGTGCGTATCGCTGCGGTAGTAAGTTGGCTCCCCCGCAGTGACTAACGCTTGGCGCAAATCAAGCGTCCAGATGCCTTGTGCCTGCATTTCCTGCAACGCCTCTTGGTACCGAAGCGACGTGTGAGCCGGCAAGTGCCGAGCAGGTAATTGCGCTTCGGCAATACGGACTTTGTCAGGCACCAGTATCACCAGGAGGTGCACGCTCTGCTGCTTCAGGAAATTTGCGAGTTTGACCAGTATGGCAATGCGTGCCGTCTGGTTCGCTAGCGCACTTTCGTATGGTCGCAATTCATCGCGCAAGAATAGCCAGCCATCGCGCCCCAATAGGACCTGGTCACCACCTGCGCGCAACAATTTATACCGGACGACGCTATCTACAGCAATCAGTATGTCGCGTGAGGGCAAGTGCAGGTCGATTTGCTTTTCCAAGGATTGCGTGCTGGTTCCATCCAGAAACTCCTGCTTGCTACTTGGAAATTCAAGCCCGTGCCTAAGGGCGCCCACGACCTCAAGACCACCCCAGAGCATGGTCAAAAGCAAGCCAATGGCAGCCACATGGTTCAGACCTTTGGAATCGCTCAACATCTTAAAACTGAAAATAGAGAAAAGGTGTAAAGGACTGGGCAGACAGCTTGGCAAGCGCCAAAAAAAACAGGGGGACCAATAACCATTTCAATGCCCCCCCTTGATGTCGCCGCAGCCACGGCATGGCGTAGACCAACCCGATCCCTACCAACAACAAGATGCATCGGTCGGGTGCCAACTCCCATTGCATGGCATCGGATAAAGGCAAATCAGACATGCCAAACAGCGATCTCCAGATACGCATTGCACTCGCGAGATCGTTGGCACGAAACAGGACCCAACCCAACATAACGAGCAGCATCGTCCAGGCCACTTTGAGTGGGCGAGGGAAGAAGGTCCCGGGAAAACGTTGCCGCCAGAATCGTTCAATTCCCAAGATTCCTCCATGCCAGGCGCCCCAAAGCACAAAGGACCAGCTTGCTCCGTGCCAAAGTCCGCCCAGCAGCATTGTCAAAAACAAGTTCAGGTAGGTTCGTCCTCCTCCGAGACGATTGCCCCCCAAAGGGATATACAGATACTCGCGCAACCAACTGGACAATGACATGTGCCAACGCTTCCAGAACTCCGTGAGTGAGCCAGATGTGTAGGGATCATCAAAGTTTTGTGGAAACGTAAACCCGATCATCAAAGCCAGTCCTACGGCCATGTCGCTGTAGCCACTGAAATCAAAGAATAGCTGGATCGTGTACGCCGCAGTCCCCAGCCACGCATCTGACAGGCTAAGCTTGGAGGCCGAGAAGGCAGCATTCGCAAGTGGCGCAACGCTATCTGCGATCAGTACTTTTTTGCAAAAACCAACCATAAACATGACACAGCCCTGCCCAAAGCGTGTCCAACTGTGCTCCCGATATCGAAACTGTTCTGCAAGCAATTTGTATCGAAGAACCGGACCTGCCACCAAATGGGGAAAGAGAGCGATAAATGCGGAGAAGTCAATCAGGTTGTTGGCGGGAGGGGCCTCTCTACGATAGATATCCACGAGATAGCTGATCGCATGAAAGATGTAAAACGACAGCCCGATGGGCAACAGCACTCGACCAAAGTTCAAAGGCTCCATGCCAAGCGCCTGTAACAGCAGGTTCAGGCTATCGACACCAAAGTTTGCATATTTGAAATAGGCCAAAGCCAGCAGGTTGAGCGACACCCCGACAAAGAGCAGTCGATAGCGCTTGCTCGGCAAGGCTTCCGCATCGATGGCCAAGGCCAGCCCATAAGACACAAGGCTTACGCCCAACAGAATCCCCAGGAAGTCAGGACGCCACCACGCGTAGAACCCATAGCTGAAAATCAGTATCACCGCCGAGCGTGACTTCATCGGCATCGCGTAATAGCATGCCAGAAAGAGCGGTAGGAATGCAAACAGGAATAGATTTGAACTGAAGACCATGTCTATCCAAGGCTTGCCTTAGTCGGCATTCAATTCAGCAGATCGGCGGGCTGTTGGCAAACCTGGATTTCCTGCAGCGAAAAACTGCGAGTGGTACCCGGAAAAATGCGCACCTGTGAAATGCCGTCACTTGCTTCTGCACCGACCAGAGCAGTCCTCAGTACATGGGCCACGTCATCACCGGCGACAGGAAGTGTGCTTGTGCGGCTACGCCCTGCCTTCGAGGATACTTCCAGCGTGAGCACCTTGGATCCGTCAACAACCAGCTTTCCTGACAGATAGTCCTTCCGTTGAAGCGGCTTATCAAACTGTAGTTCGACATAGTCGCTCGACACACTGGCTGGTGTGCTGAAGCCACGGGCACCTGACTGCGCGCCCTTGACGGTTACGTGACTTACTTTGGCGTTGATGCCACTGGGTATGCATTGAATCTGAAGCAAAGCTGATGTCTGTAGCAGCCATTCTGTTGCGTTCATTTTGTACCTGGCTTCACGCCATTGAAAATCTGGTGGCGCCCTCATATCCCTTGCAGGCATTTCCCAGATAAGCAGCTTGGGACGCTGCGCTTGAAAAGCATCGTCCCGCAAATAGCTGTGAAGACCAAACCACTGCCCCTGCAGAGCGTCGACCGAAATGCTCAACAAATCGCTTTGCAACGCATATCGCATTGCTGCTGGGAAATTGGTCCAGTCAGCTGTATAGCTACTGCCCAAAAGCGTGATTGGTAGGGTGCAATTGTCTAGCAAGCCGCCAGTTGATTGGTCTGCCAGTTTTTCTACGGTAAAGATTTTGATCAGCTCTTTGTCAAACTGCGGGGATCCTTTTGGCAATTGCGGGGGAAGATCGCCATCAACAGGCCAATCCTTGGAGGACCACGTCAGCTGGTAGCGCGTTTTAGGCAGGCTTGCGGTCAGTTGCTGGAGCCTGGTGTCGGCCTGAACCATATCGCGTACGGTCTCCGCCGCTAAGAGTGCCCCTGCCGAAGACCAATGAGTGTCCCTTTTGAAGTACAGTGGCATGGGGCTATTGCGTTTTTGACTGGCGATAAATGCAGTTTCAAGATCCACCGGCGCCACACCGCCACTGCGCAAAGCCTGTAGCATACGACCATAACTGCCCTTTAGGTGGTCCGTAAGCGCTGCAGAGGGTGGCAAAAACTCACTGTGAACTCGAATTTTCAAACGTGCCATGACAACAACGAGTTGCGTTCCGTTGCGTGCGAGCTGGGCATTGACGCGCCGCAACAGGTCGATTGTCTTGCTCACGTTGGCGTCGTCACTCGGATTAGAAAATTCATGTCGATAAAACAGCCATCCTTGTTGGCCCACAATCCCTGGTGCAGCTTCCTGTGCAGACACACTGGCCCAAGCCCCGCCTAGAAGCACCGAGGCCATCCTGGCACACAGTTGCCAGTGATTTGTATTCAGAAACATAAATGATCTCCTTCAGGCACGATCCTCATCAGACGCTAACAACTATTTGCCGGTGTATCGTTCTACGCGATTAATTGCACCAATCAATTGAAACTTGCCTTGCGCATCGGGCATCAAGAACAAGCTGTAACTCGCACCCTGTACCAAATCAAAAGCGACCCTTCCCGAAACAGGTTTCCCCCCCGCATTGGCCACTAATTCGACCTGCACGGGATTCACAGCTAGCGTGCTGATCGAGCCAGGCACAAGTTGACTAAAGACTTTGGTTTGACCGTCAGGTGTCAACACGTCAATCTGCACATCCTTGCCAAGGTGGTAAACACTCAGTTGCGCCTTGAGTTTGTTGCTGCTTGTCTTATCGTCAAACACCGTCGGTCTTTTGTCCGTGGCCGAAAGCGCCCAAGTATTTGCGCGACCAGGCAGTGCATTAAACTCGTGAAGCACCACTTGCTTGCCCGCACTATCCTTCACGCTGATCTGATGCGACCCTGAACCTATCACCAGATAGGGGCTAGGTTCACCACTGACCAAGGTCGAAAACCGTGGTTTTCCATCCACCTCGAGTTGCCAATGCCCGCTCATGCGCAAGGGCAAAAGCACGCGTAAATAGGCCGCGTTTGCCGGTGGCTGAGGGTCGTAAAGACCACTGCTGCTTTGCGCAAGCAAGCTAACAGGTTGGGCTGCAAGGAGTAGAAAACTTCGACGGGGCAGGTGCAGTATCTGTGACATGATCTCGGCGCGTTGAAGTAAAACCAAAGTGGCTCAGGGTTCAGAGCCGTAGGCCCATGTTGCTTTTCATTCTACGGTCAGATATTTGCTCTAAAGCGTTGGATTCACGAAAGAGTCTGCGGATGAACCTATTTAGTATGGATACAGTGCGCTCGCGTACCTTGCTACTCGCGCTCTGCTGTGTTGTTTCGATCAGCGCTGCCCAAGCCTCACCCATGCAAATCTGGGGGTACCAGGCTTGGTGGATGGGCGACGCCTGGAAAGACCAAGACATCAAGGAGCTTGACCGCTCTGTTTTCTTTCAATTGGAAGTGGGTCCATCGGGCACATTGGATCAGCGTCACGGCTGGCCACAGCAATGGGAGGATTGGCGCGCCCAGTTGACTCAGCACAGCCAGGCATTTGATCTGGCAATCACGCTTGCCGATCACCATACATTCCGCGCAGTATTTGAATCCACCGAAGCGTCAGATCGCCTGCAGGATGAATTGACGGAGCTGGTCTCTTCCAGCAACCAGGTGGGGGGGTTGCATCTTGATGTCGAAGTCAAAGCTGAACAAACCAGCCGTGCCGCTATTTCCCGATATCGTCGCTTTGTAAATACCCTCGCGACCAGACTTCATCAACTCAAACCCAGCCGACAACTGAGTATTTTTCTGCCTTCAGGCACCTACGCCCAAATATATGACGCCAAAGTTTTGCGCTCCGTTGATTGGGTGGTACTGCAAGGCTATGACGCACATTTCTTGAACAGCCCTCTGGCTGGGCCTGTTGCACCGCTCGCAGGCCCTGACGCGGTGAGCTGGGAAAAAATGCTGCAGCTGGCAGAATCGATGAAGCTGCCACGCCATCGCTTGTTGATGAGTTTTCCCCTCTATGGCTACGAATGGACTGTCCCTTCATGTCAGCCAAGAGGCGCACACAAGGGAGTAGGCGGCCTCACGTCCTTGCTGCCACTCAAAACAATGCCCAACGCAAGTTTTCGAGGCGATATCCAACGTCAGGTTGCCCGTCACGGTGCACAGGTCGAGTTGGAGTCCTCGTCGCTGTACTACCTGTTTGACAACGGTCAAGGTTCATGCACTGTCGGCTGGTTCGAGGATTCGTGGAGCTTGCGGATCAAAGCAGATTGGCTCAGTCGCAATGGTTTGGCTGGCCTCGCATTTTTTCCACTCGGCTACGACAAGGGTGTCTTGACCACAATTCTTCGCAATCACTGGCAAAGACCTTGATCAAAAAGTCACTTGGTAGAAGTAATTGCCAGGGGAAAGTGCATCGAAGACGATCATTGCGCGAAATGGATCCAGCAAGCGCAGCGTCGGCATCGGCATGCCTATTTTGAGGCCAGAAACGCTGGGCGGCTCACCTTTTCGAGGCAGCGTCAACACCAAACTGGCTCCGGTCACGGGACGCTCGCCGCCAATAGCCAAGTCAAATTCAAACCTGAAGCCTAACTGCCGCTGAACCAACCCAATGCGCGATCGGTCACGCCACCAGCTGTTTACCTCCCCCGTAGACGCCAGCCAGACTCGGTCTGACTGCGACTTGACATACGCCTGATACTCGGCAAGCGATTGGGACAACAGGGGATTTGCCAGTGCGGAAGTATGAAGCCCCAAAATTCCCAGGCCACCGATTTCAGCGCTGCCATCAAAATTTTTGCGCAAAGCTCGCGTTAAGCTGTCGCTGTCACCATTCGCTGTCAATAGCGCCGTGTCATTCGACTGCGATCTCGGCAACATAAGCAATCCATTGGTGGAATCCGTTCCTGATATGGCTGCGAAATAGGGCAAGGCACCTCTTCCAGCCTGAGGAGCTGAGATGCAATAGCGAATACCTGAATTTTGCAAGCTCTGCTGGGCATCGAGACTGTAGCGCTCGTTGTGGGAACTGTATCCAACAAGACCCCCTACAGGCGATACGACCACAGAGGACTTGGTACTTACCGCCGCCACTGGTGAGGCACTGCCGGATACAGCCCCCCGCTGGGCGACTTCCATGTTCTCCCTGGAAGTAGGTAATCCAGTCAGAAGCAAAAGGCAGCATTTCGGCTGGTAAGAATAGACTGATGCGCGCGTCAAAACCTCGCCACTTGACATCCGATTTCTGAAATTGTTGCAGGGCGTGTCGGCATCCAATGTAAAACTTTGTGCTGAAACCTTCCCATGAGGCCAACCAGCAATCTGAAGCTGTGGCTTGTGCCTTAGCCAGTTCAAACTGGCATCTACCAACAGATAGACGTCTTCTGGCTGCCGCTCCCAGGCAGTCTCTGCAAATCCAAACAACAGCGCGCGCGCGCCGTTTGTACTGGATTCGGCGAAAACGATCGAGTAATCGTTCGATGAGCCATCCTGACCGAGAAAGAGCCCCGACCTGTTTGGACTGTCAAAGCGTAAGGGCGGTTCAGTCAATCCCCCCAGTTCAATCTGCCGACCCGTCATCGCAACAGAAGCAAGCGGCGAATTACCACTGATGATGAGCACATTTGAAACCGAAGCCGAAGCCGCACGCTCCCCCAGATATTTCGCCTGGAGTAAATTTTCCAAAAAACCCCACCCATGCCACTGGCCATGTAGGTCACGAGTGCCCGTTGCCCATGTGGCGAGGACGCTGCCGCCACGTTGTCTGAACTCCGTGAGCTGACGCCGCTCAGCTTCGCCCAGTGCCGCTGCCGACGCCAAGATCACCACACCACCACTGGCACTGGAAATCGCGCTTAAATCGGATATTTCGTGCGCCTTCTCTGATCGACGGTCAAAGTACTGACGCCAGGCCTGCAGAAGTTGGTCGTAATTGCCTCCGACACTGGCAAAGTAAGATCTGCTGGCGGGCGCGGAATACAACCAAACTTGTCCATTTTCTTGCTTGAGGGATGCTAACGTACCCGCAGATACAGCACCACCACGCAAAAGGGAAATGGGCCAGCCAACGCCCTGCATAGCCAGTGTAAAAACCAAAGCTGCCGCAGCCAAGCCGAGAACAACAATGCCAATCAAGTACGTTCCGACGCGCCGATAAACCGGGCGTGACTCGAAATCGACAGGGTACTCAATCGACATTGGAGATACCCTCTTTTAAAGACGGGAACTCACGTTTTTGGCCGCTGGCCTTGCACTGCTCGGCTTATAGCGTTTCAAGAAAATAGGCTCTGTTGGTTTCCCTGCTGTCACGGTCGGGTCGTTACGCGACGGTTTTCGTTTGTCTCGTAGCTTGAACGCACCATAGGCGGCAATAGCGACGATCAGCGTACCAATCGTTGTCAACAGGATGACGGTTGCCAAGACTGAAATAATGTCCATGCTAAAGCTTTCCCTCTCTCTGCAATTTTCCCCAGGTCATACGGGTTCCCATCCACTCTTCGAGCGTGGCGAAAACCTTAGAGACATCAATGATGGTGATATAGAACAAGCGAAAGCTCACCGCATACAAAATCAGTATCGGGTCTTCTTCTTCGACCACAACACAATAGGTCGCAGCGATTAAATCAAGCATGGTTAGCTGTAACCACCAGTAAAGAATGAACACGACGATACCGTAGCGCAAACCTACATAGGCAAAAAAAACGCTTCCTGCTACCGTTGAAATCGGCCAAACAATGGCTTCAAACAACATGTACCAAAGAATAAAAAAATTTATCCCAGCTTTACGAGGACTAAACAGTGCAGCGCTGTGTTTTTTCATGGCCTGGAGGATTCCCCGGGTCCATCGATACCGCTGTTTGAGCAAATCAAGCAAACGACTTGGTGTCTCAACCCAGGCTACTGCCGTAGGTTCGTAGGCGACATGCCAACCACGCATGAGAATTTTCAGCGTGAGGTCGCAGTCCTCAGCAAAGGTGTCGCGGTCATAGCCTTCCACTTGTTGCAAGACAGATTTTCGGAACATACCGAGCGGTCCCGGAATAATGTTGACCGAACGCACAAAGCTTTGGGCTTTTCGGGCCATCGCCAAACCTTCGATGTACTCAAGCGCCTGAATTCTGGTCCAGACATTTTCCCGGTTGATGACCTTGACATTTCCGGCAACGGCTCCAACACTGGGATCGTCAAAATGGCGTATGCACGCCCTAAGCGTATTGGCGGACAGCTTCGTATCTCCATCCATATTCAGAATGAACTCACCACGTGCACAAGCCATGCCTGCATTTAACGCATCTGCTTTTCCGCCATTGGCCTTTGCGATCACACGCACAGGAATTTTGCTGCTGTTCCTGGCGACAACCATGGCCTTTTCATATGTGTTGTCAGTCGATCCATCATCAACGATCAGGACCTCATAGTTCGGATAATCCAAGCGCAGCAAAGCCTGAACGGCAGCTTCAATAACGGGGCCTTCGTTGTACGCAGGCACAACGATACTGACCATCGGAAAGACCTGTTGGATTGAAGACGAACGCTCAGCTTGTTGACGATTCTTGATCTGAATGTCCACGTGCTCCATAAAGGAGTAAAAAATCAGCACCGCATACCGCAGAACAAGGAGAGACAGAAAGAACAGCAGGTATGCAGAAATCGCACTCAGTACAAGGCTTTCAAAGAGGACACGGAGGTCGCCGAATCCCAAGCGCAATAAATTCAGATGATTTAAGCTAATGAGAACGACAAGGATCATCATCAGGGAAATACCCAGCCCATATCGAAACACTCGGACGTTGCGGGTACGTTCCATCACCAGAGTTTTTCTAAATTGACGGCCATGGAGTGAGCTCGGTACTTCAAGCCATCACGCCAACTGGACAATGACCACAGATTAAAACCAAGCGCCATGTCGGTATTGATCCAACGCTTGCCCGCTGCGCTGACACTCCAAGCGGAACCCGCTTCGCCGTATACCGGTCGGCCGACTTGCGCGGAACCATACAGGGACCAGTCCTTCTCCGACCACTCACCGAGAACCCCCAAGTAAGCGGTGCCAGAGCCGTCCTTTGGTGACCAGTAATTCAAAGTGTTGAAGCGAACATCTCGTGTTTCCACAGAGGTAAAGAACTTTAACCCAGGCCCCAGGGGACGCCAAGAAGGAGTGAACTTGAATGAACTGCTGAGCACGGTATTACTGTCCGATATACGGTAAATATGGACCGCCCCAGCAAATTCACCCATACCTGCCCGATAACGGCTGTCCATCCCAACACGGTACGCAGACAGATTTTGATCAAGCGCACGTGCGCTGAAGCTGGCAATACCCCAGTTCTGCCTGTCTAGACTCAAGAAAGTACTTTCTGCCAGCTTAAGACGCAGTCCACCGTACACGTTCCCATGCGGCTTCGCCATCAGGTTGAGGTGAACTTTGGGCGTGAGCGGTAGATCCATGTCCTGGTATCGAATGGTCAAATCGGTTTCTGACACTTTGAGTTGGGCCGGATCCAATTTATCCTGCGCCACCCGAGTCTCAAGCTCAAAAATTTGAGCTGAATTGGCGCCGCGCCAACGATGATTGACCATCAGCGTATTTCGACGCATATCGCTGCTGTCTTTAGCACCTCCAACACTTACCGTTGTGCTGGGTCGCAGCTCCCGTGCCGAATACTCAAGTCCATCAACAGCGCCTCTGTTGCCAAGATCCGATACCAAGGCACGCTGGTATTCAGGCATTGCCAAGTCTGGGTGACCATCCCAGCGAAGCGCATTGGCAATCGCGAGTCTCGCTTGTGCATCATGACGCCCCCCAAGCAAGGTTTGATAGGCATTGACCGCCTGAGGCAAGCGGTTGGACCAAGCCAAACTGTTGGCAATATTGAGTCGCTGAGTCTCGTTGGGACGCACACCTTGCTCAAGCAATTGCAGTCCAAGCGTACCTGCAGCCTCGTGCTGCGCGGCATCGAAGAGTTTATCCAACTCCACCAGCAGAACCAATCCTGCTCGCGCCTGATCGGCCGCACCCAGGCTGAGAGATGGGGACAACTGTAGGGTCTCCTGCGCAACTGCCTTGTCTCCGACCAAGCCGAACAAAAGCGCCGTTAGAACGAGCCGACCAGAGCAAGCACAACTGGATGATTTCGCGCGATCAATACAGGCCATAAACAAAAGAGGACCTATTCAACTGAATTCGCTTGAGTTTCTGTTACGCGCCGCGCCACCATTCGACGCAGTGGACTGACCGTGGAACTTGCGGTTGGCCTGAAAGACAAAGCGGATCGATTTTGTTCAACCGCTGGTTCACTGACCACTGAGCTTGCAGATAAAAGGGCATTTTGTTTCGATGCAGGAGAAACAACGCGCAGGACAACAGGCGCGGCGTCGACATGCTCGACTGCAAAAGGATTCTCAACGGAAAGTGAAGCGCCATTAGCAGCTTGCTTGGGTGCGCTCAATGTCGCTGCCAAATGTTCAACGGGCCCGAAGTTACGCAATGCATTGCGTAACTCTTCTCTGCTAACCCAGTATTGAACGTGGGTAAACAAGCTCATCACATTGCCATTCGTCACAGCCAACATCGCCTGTTCAAGACTTGCCTGAGGACAGCCGCTGAAGAAAAGATAGCAATTTTCGCCATCATGGGTTGTGATATCACCTGGGCGATTGATTCGAAGGTTTGAAAGCACTTCCTCCGGTGTTTTTCCACCTACTGCTTTTGCCCGTACCAGCGTACAGGGTAGATTAAGCAACTCAGCTCTCTCTACGATGGCGTTGCATTCACTGATAAACAATTGTTTCGGCAAATACCCTTTTTGGCTTGATGCGCTGACGCTCGCCAGCGCCTCGTCAAATTGCATCTCGATCTCACGCGTGAACATTTGACCCGCCAGAGATTCAAGCATCAAGGGAATACGTATCGACGGTACATCCCTGTGCACAATCAGATTTGCACCCAAACGCAACAGCAGTATTTCGTTTTGGTATCGCAAAGAAGCATCTCTCTCGAACACAACAATTTGTGCTGTCTTTCCAAGTGTCAAGCGCAGGCTATGCACTGATTCTGCCAATTCACGCAGTGTGGTTTGGCGCTCGAAGGTAAGCAGAACACTGATGTCACCGAGACCATGCGCCTGCCGCAAGATACCCATGACAGACTCACATTGCTGCCAGCGGCCGCTCATTTGCTTGCCAATTTGGCCGACAGCAGGGTCCAGATAAAGGTAATTTTGATCAGCAGGACTGGCTGGTTCAGTCACTCTGTCAGGGCCATCGAGTGCCAAACCTGCGATGACATCGGGCTGCCTGATTTGATACTGACCGTTCTCCAGCATGTTCAGGTGATACACCCTGGCCGCAACGGTACCTCCTGGGGACTGCCAATACTCGAAAGTCAGTTCCAAGCCCGCCTGATGACCACCCAGTCGCACGATACCGGAAAGGTAATCCATCAACCCATTGAGAACAGCCAACGCAGAGGGAACGACTGCGGCGCGCGTGAATACAAGCAAAACAGAAGTGTTTGATTGACGCGCCCAATGTGAAAGGCCGTCAGCCTGGTTGAGCGCCTGAGGCAAGTCGTGAAGACTGAAGAGATCATCCGCCTGATCGATCACCAGCAGGCTGTTCTTAGGCAACCCGAAAAAGTCCAGTTCTTTTGTAAAGGCATCCATGCCAAACCGGAACAGATTTTTGTTCAGATCTTCTTGAAACTGGAATACGCCCAACTGGCCGGTCTCTAACGCCGCTGATCCTCCACCGAACCCAACAGACGAAAGCCGATCAAGAAAGGTTTTAGGATCTGTGGCCACCAACAGTGTGACCGGCCTGCGCTGAAGACGGTTGCCCTCGAGCGTTGCAGCAAGCAGCGGAAAGCGCGCTGGCGGCGTATCCGCGACCATGGCATACACCCCCCCAGAGACCATGGCATCCGTCGTGTCCGGCAATTCCGGAACAAACAACCGGATTTGACTTGATTCTTGTTTCATTCTGTCCCCCGTCAAAAAGCAAAAGTGCTTGATTTAAATGGGATTTTCACTCTAACATTGATTGACGGCGCTGCAAAGTTATCCCAGGTGAATTCATGAAATCAGACCTAAACCCGTATGAAATGTGTCGTTCCGTAGGCAAAAGACAGAATGATGAAGCTAGACAAGTCACGGCTCCATCAAAGCGCATTGGACTGGCTTGGCCCCGAGCAATGCCACACAGACCTGCGGATCTATTTCCACCAGAAATCCACGCCTTCCGCCATTGATGGCGATGCGTGGCAAGCCCAGAATCGTCGATTCGATATAGACCGGCATGCCCTTGCGGGTGGCAAAGGGCGACGTGCCCCCCACCAAATAGCCGCTGTGTTTGTTGGCCAATTCCGGCTTGCAGGGCGCAACCGACTTGCAGCCAATCTGCCGAGCCAATTTCTTGGTAGACACGGTGCGGTTGCCATGCATCAGCACGACCAGCGGCCTGGCCTTTTCGTCCTCCATGATCAGGGTTTTGACTACCGTGAATGGGTCAAACCCCAGCACCGCCGCACTGTGCTGGGCACCACCGTGTTCCAGGTACTCGTAAGGGTGTTCGGTGAAAGCAACCTTGTTAGCTTTGAGGAACTGGGTGGCGGGAGTTTCAGAAATGTGAGCGGACTTAGCCATATTCAGAAATGCGGCACGAAGAGGCAGCAAAGCAGACAGAAGATTCTAGGGGCAAGTCCTCCGAAAGATCAGGCCTTAAGGTCACCGGTGGGAAATTGCACAAATGCCCTCGAACGTAGAACACCGCTACACATCGTGGCCAAGCTTTAACAAGCCCTGCTGGCATTGCAAAGACGGGCAACGTCAAAGACATTGCCTATCATTCTGGGGCGTCCTGTCACATCGCCGGGTCCCGCACATCCAACCGTAGCGCATCAATCGACGCCAGCAGTTCCTTGGACAAAGTCGTCCCCCACGCATCAAGGCATTCATCCAGTTGTGCCACGCTGGTCACGCCGATGATCGTGCTGGCCACGCGCCAGTTGTTGTAGCAAAAGGCCAGGGCCATCTGAGTGGGGGTAAGGCCGTGCTCGCGGGCAAGGGCGTTGTAGCGGCGGGCGGTTGCCAGCGAGGCAGGTCGGCCCCAGCGTTGTTTGCGCACACTCTCGTATTTCGCAATACGGGCACTCGCGGGTGCACCTGGGCCTTCGATACCACTGGCGTCGTATTTGCCCGTTAGCAAACCAAAGCCCAACGGGGAATAAGCGAGCAAGCCCACGTTCAGGCGGTGCAGACTTTCGTCCAAGGCGTTGTCCACGCTGCGGTTGATCAGGCAGTACGGATTTTGCACACTGGCAACCCGTGGCAGGTTGTGCTGCTCGGCAAGGCGCACAAATTCGTGCAAGCCGTACGGCGTTTCGTTGGAAAGACCAATAGTGCGCACCTTGCCCGCTTTGACAAGGTCCCCCAGGGCCTGCAGCTGGTCATGGAGGGGCGTGCTGGATTTGTCTTGCCAGGGGTCGAAGTACATGGCGCCAAAGGCGGGCACATGGCGCTCGGGCCAGTGGATTTGGTACAGGTCAATCACGTCGGTTTGCAAGCGCTTCAGGCTGGCGTTGCAGGACCGGTGAATGTCCTGCACGGTCATGCCCGCACCTTCGCGTATCCAGGGCATGCCGCGCGACGGGCCTGCCACCTTGGTGGCCACTGTCCACTGGTTGCGCATGCCGGGGTTGCGTCCGAACCAGTTGCCGATGATGGTCTCTGTCGCGCCAAAGGTCTCGGCTTTGGCTGGGACGGAATACATCTCGGCGGCGTCCAAGAAGTTGACGCCACGCTCTAGACTCCGGCTGAGAATGGCGTGGGAATCGGTTTCGTTGACTTGCTCGCCAAAGGTCATGGTGCCCAGGCAGATGGGGGTGACGTGGAGGGCACTGGTGCCCAGTTGTAAAGGTTTCATAGGAACTATTTGAGTGGTCTGAAAGCGAAACTGCGGGAGGCTGGGCGCTTGACTGAGGGTGAGGCAGTGGGGTTGGTTGCGCTGCTCGTGCCTCGACGCTCAGCGCTGGCCGCAGCCAAATTGAGCCGATGGTCGTAATCGGCTCGCTTTTGTGGATCTGACAAAACGTCATAGGCTTGGTTGATTTGCACCAGTCGCTCTGCCGCAGCCGGGTTGCCCGGATTCTTGTCGGGATGGTTCAATTGCACCAGGCAGCGGTAGGCTGCTTTGATCACGGGTGCACTGGCTTGGGTACTGACCTCCAGAGCGTCATACCAGGTGAATTGGCCGATATCAAGCGTCATGCCGACGCCGCTCTGGCGCGCTCTTCTTCCTGTAGCCGCAGCACGCGCCGCTGCACTTTGCCGGTGGTCGTCATGGGCAGGGCTTCCACAAATTCGATCTCCTTGGGGTATTCGTATGGTGCCAATTGGCCTTTGACATGGGCCTGCAATTCGGCTGTTATTTTGGCATCAAATTCGGCTTCACGGCAATCTGGATGGCCTTTTTTAGCTACATATTCAGGAGCAAGCACCACATACGCTTTGACCACTGCGCCGCGCTCAGCATCGGGCTTGGGCACCACAGCAGCGTTGGCCACGGCCGGATGCTTGACAAGGCAGTTCTCGATCTCGCTGGGACCAATGCGGTAACCCGCTGCCTTGAACACGTCGTCAGCCCGGCCCTGGTACCAGAGGTAGCCGTCGGCATCTCGCGTGGCCAAGTCACCGGTACGGCACCATTGCCCTTGCCCATCTTTGCCAGTGAACTTGTTGGCTGTGGCTTGGGGGTTCTTCCAGTAGCCTAAGAAGAAGATCGGGTCGGGGTCACCGTGCACATCGAAGCGGTTGAGCGAGACGTCTCCCGGCACGCCGACCGGGCATTCATGGCCTTCGTCGTCAATGACGGCCACCCGGTGCCCAGGGTAGCCTTTGCCCATGCTGCCGGGTTTGGATGGCCAAAGCCGATTGCAGTTGCCGACGATGTAGTTTATCTCGGTTTGGCCAAACATCTCATTGACCGTCACGCCCAGTTCGTCCCGGCAATAGGCGTAAACCGCGTCACCCACCGCTTCGCCTGCGCTCATCAGGCCTTGCAGTTGCAGGCCAGGAAACTGCTGTCTGGGCTTGGCGTAGGCCTTCATCATGGCCTTGAGCGCGGTGGGGAACAAGAAACTGTGGGTCACGCCATGTTGCTGCATCAGCAGGTAGGCTTCCTCTGGGCTGAAGCGTCCGCGAAAAGCCACGATGGTGCGGCCGTAATACAGCGTGGGCAGCAGTGCGTCCATCAAGCCACCAGTCCAGGCCCAGTCTGCGGGGGACCAGAACACGGCCTGGCTCTTCACAGTTTCATCCCAGGGATCAAAACCAAACCAGTTCTGGCTGGCAATGAAGCCACTCAAGTTGCCGATCAGCGCTCGGTGGGGAATCAAGGCACCCTTCGGGGGGCCAGTGGTACCACTGGTGTAGATCAGCACTGCGCCCTCTTCCGACTTGGTCTTGACGGCAGTGAACGAACTGCTGGCAAGCGACAGCGCTCGGCGCCAAAGGGTGACGCCACGCTCCTTGGTCATATCCACCGACATGACATTTTGCAGTGTTGGGCACCCAGCACGCACGGCCAACACATTGGCTAAAGTGCTCTCGTCACAAATGGCCAGCACGGCCTCGCTGTCTTGCAGGCGGTAAGACAAAGCCTCGGGCCCAAAGAGTTGCGACAGCGGCATGGCCACTGCCCCCAGTTGCAAAACCGCCATGTAAGCCACCGCAGTTTCAAACCGCTGTGGCAAGACGATGGCAACGCGGTCGCCCGGCTGAACGCCCTGGCGCTTCAAGGCGTTGGCGGCGCGCCCCGCAGCGTGGAACAGTTCTAGATAGGTATAAAAAATTGGCTCTTCGGCAGGCCTGTGCTCAATGATTGCTATGGTTTTTGCGGCGTCTTTGTCCTTACCCCAGCGCTCACAGCAAACCTGGCCCATGTTGAATTCCGGTTCGACGTGCCATCGGAATTGGCTGTGCAGGCTCGCGTAGTGATCCACCACAGGATCGGCTTGCGAGTGTGTGTTGGCTTCCGACTTGTCTCTGCTTTGACTGCGTGGCATGGGTGCTGTCCTTATCATTGCCCGAATGTACCCAATCCAAAGAGCCTCGCGCAGCGAGTTTGTCCCGATCCGCAACCTGAACTACCACGTGCGCGTGTGGGGCGAGCCCGGCACAGGTAAAACGCCATTGGTCATGGTGCATGGTTGGATGGATGTGGCCGCGTCTTACCAGTTTGTAGTGGATGCGCTCAAAGACGACCATTACGTGATCGCGCCAGACTGGCGCGGCTACGGACAGACGCAATCTGGCGGGGCAGACAATTTTTGGTTTCCAGACTACCTGGCTGACCTGGATTTCTTGCTTGACCACTATTCACCTGACCACGCGGTTAATTTGGTGGGGCACTCCATGGGCGGCAACATCGTCATGCTTTACACCGGTACACGGCCTCAGCGGGTACGCCGCCTTGTGAATCTGGAAGGCTTTGGCATGCCTGCCACCCGCCCCGCCCAGGCACCGGGACGCTATGCCAAATGGATGGACGCCCTGAAAGAAATGCACCGAGGTGACATGGCCATGCGCGAGTACGACAGCCTGGACGACGTGGCCAATCGCCTCAAGAAGACCAACCCGCGCCTGGCACGCGACGAATCAGGCCGCCAAAAAGCCGCTTGGCTGGCGCCGCACTGGGCGGCCCAGAACGCACAAGGAAAATGGCAAATTCTGGGGGACGTGGCCCATAAGATCATCAATGCAAACCTGTACCACGTGGACGAGGTACAGGAGATCTTCAAGCGCATCGCTTGCCCCACTCTGTGTGTGGAAGCCAGCGATAACCAGATGGACCAGTGGTGGCAAGGCAAATACACCTTGGCTGAGTACCACGAGCGTATCAAGGCGGTGGCCCAACTCTCACAGGCACTGATTGACGATGCAGGCCACATGCTGCACCACGACCAGCCTGAAAAGCTGGCAGCGCTGATTGAATCTTTTATTGCCTGAGCCCTGATGGCTTGGCGGCAGATGGGTCGCACGTTGACTTGACTTGCTGCCACACTGCGTCATAAGCACCGGTAGCATCCGTTTGCAGGTCGCTATGGTCTTTGGGCAGGTCCAGCCAGTATTTAGGGCTTGGGGCGGCGGCGAAGAGTCTTTTGCCCAGTGACATGGGAATCGTCGCATCCTGGCTGCCGTGCAACAACCAGATGGGGCCTGGCACTTGGCCGATCATGTCGATGGATGCCATCTTTTGGGTCGTGAGGGCTGCGGCCAACAGGCCAAAAGGGCCGCTCACTGATCGGGCCACGTCAGGAAAACTGGTAAAGGCACTTTCCAGCACAACGGCGCAAAACGGACCCAGCCCGCGCTGGTGAACCTGGGCCGCCAAGTGGACGGCGGCGGCAGAGCCCATGGAGTGGCCGTAAATCACCCAAAGGTGATCCTCCTCAAGGTCGCGCTGCGCCTGCCAGGCCGCCAACGCATCGGCATGAATGCTGGTTTCATCTGGAATACGATAGGTTGACGCGCCCCAGCCCCTGTAATCGGGTGCCACCACATCCATGCCGTTGCGGGTAATGCCTTCAATCTTGGCGCTGTTTTGCAAGGCGTGACGCAGTGTGCCGTGCAGATAAAGCACCTTCACTTTGGACGAATTTCCCGGCATGGCCGAAAACCGCAACACTTGCAGTTGCTCGTTTTGCGGCAAACGAAGGGTTTGCGCCTGCACACCTGGATATTTAGCCAGTTCAGGCTGCCAGGCGCCGGCTTCGATCGGCGTAGGCCGGTAAACCTTCATACGTTGCCATTCGTCCAGACTGGCGCAACCTGCCAGCCAGAAAAGGGCCACGGGCATCCAGACATACCGATGAAAACACAGGCTCATGGATTGGACATCTCTCTCACGTAAACTTCTGGCATTTTGCCCGTCATGAAAATCCCTGTCCGCATCCTCCTCGCATCCCTGCTGCTGGCTGCCAATGTGGCACATGCCGATTTTCAAATGTGCCCCAAGATGCTGGAGAACAGCGCGGCACCAGAGCACAAGTTCAACCAGGATGTCACACTGTCGCCCTACACGGTGCATTGGCACCCGTCTGAAGACCACAAACCCGTGGTGCTGGCGGGCTATAACCAGCATCTGAGGGGCAACTACTTCTGCGGATTCAGTGTGTTTACCAATTCGTTTGGGCAACCCTCGGCCACCGTGTATGTAGGCAGAACGTGGGAAAACATCTGGCCCAGTCAACCGCTGATCTACGGCAAGATCGTGGCGGGCATCATGTATGGCTACAAAGGCAAGTTCAAGGACAAGGTGCCGTTGAACTACGGCGGATTTTCACCACTGGTGTTGCCTGCAGTGGGTTACCAGTTCAAGCCGCAGGATGCGGTGGAGTTGCAGTTGCTGGGCAATTCGGCGTTGATGTTCTCGTACGTCCACCGCTTCTGAGTGACTTCGGACACTTCCGGTTTGATACCCATGCGAAAATGCAAGGTTAACCATCAGTCACCTGACCCGGAAAGAACACCATGGAAGCAGAAAACATCAACCAGATCGGCGCAGCACTGGCAGACCTGAGCGCTCGTACCCAAGAGCTTCGGGGGTATCTTTGACTACGATGCCAAATCTGAACGACTGAGAACGGTCAACGCCAGCCTGGAAGACCCTAGCGTCTGGAACGACCCCAAGAAAGCCCAGGAACTGGGCAAAGAACAAAAAGCCTTGTCTGCCGTGGTGGACACACTCAACAAGCTGACCAGCAACTTGGCCGACAACAGCGAACTGTTTGAGATGAGCAAGGCCGATGGCGACTTTGACGGGCTGACCACGATCCAGTCAGAAACGGCTGAGCTGGCCAAGGACATTGAGCAGTTGGAGTTCCGCCGCATGTTCAATAACCCAGCCGATCCGCTGAACTGCTTTCTGGACATCCAGGCAGGTGCGGGGGGCACCGAGGCCTGCGACTGGGCCAGCATGCTGCTGCGCCAATACCTGAAATACGCTGAGCGAAAAGGATTTTCTGCTGTTCTGGAAGACGAAACCGCAGGTGACACGGCTGGCATCAAGAGTGCCACCATCAAAATCGACGGCGAATATGCGTTTGGCCTGCTGCGCACTGAAACGGGCGTGCACCGTTTGGTGCGCAAGTCGCCTTTTGACTCGTCCGGTGGCCGCCACACCAGTTTTGCCAGCGTATTCGTTTACCCCGAGATCGACGATTCGATTGAAATCGAGATCAACCCAAGCGATGTACGCACCGACACCTTCCGCGCCAGCGGTGCAGGCGGTCAGCACATCAACAAGACGGACTCTGCCGTGCGCTTGACGCACATTCCCACCGGGATTGTGGTGCAGTGCCAAGATGGTCGCAGCCAGCACAGTAACCGTGACGTGGCCTGGAAGCGCCTGCGCAGCCGTTTGTATGACTTTGAGCTGCGCAAACAGCAAGAGGCCCAGCAGAAGCTGGAAGATACCAAAACCGATGTGGGCTGGGGCCATCAGATCCGTTCTTACGTGCTGGACAACAGCCGTATCAAAGACCTGCGCACCAACGTGGAGGTCTCGGCGACCCAAAAGGTATTGGATGGCGATCTGGACGTGTTCATTGAAGCCTCTTTGAAGCAAGGCGTCTGATGCAGAGCAAGACAACCACGGGCCTGATCTTTGACATGGATGGAACCCTGGTGGACTCTATTCCGTACCATGCCAAGAGCTGGGAGGTGTTTTGCGAACGCCATGGCATTCACCTGGAGCTTGATGACTTGATGCGCCGCACCAATGGACGCAATGGTGCGGAGTGCATGCGCGAACTGTTTCAGCGGCCGCTGGACGAGGCCGAAGCCTGGGAATTGATTCACGAAAAAGAGATCATCTACCGCGATTTGTTTAAGCCGGTATTTCGTGAAGTGCCTGGCGTGCGGGCATTTGCCAAACGTGCTGCGAGTCTGGGGCTGAAGTACGGGGTGGGCACAGCGGGCGACAAACACAACATCGCGTTCGTGTTCTCGCACCTGCATCTGGACCCCAAGCCACTGGCCATTGTGGGAGGTGACGAGGGTCTGCCAGGCAAGCCCCAACCCGCTATCTTTTTAGAAGTGGCTAAGCGCATGGATGTTGCCGCCACAGGCTGTATTGTCTTTGAAGACGCCCCTCTGGGCATCGAAGCTGCGCGCCGCGGCGGCATGCGTGCTGTGGCCCTGTGCACAACGCACACACCCAACGAACTGGCCGGCCCGCATGTGCTGGCTGCTGTGAATGATTTCAATGAATTGCTCGACATGAACGTTCTGGAGATGCTGCATGCAAATGCTTAACAACACGGGCTCACCGACAGTCATCCGGCGTGAAAACTACAGCGCGCCTGCTTTCTTGATCGACAAGGTAGACCTGTGCTTTGATCTGGATCCGGTCAAGACACGCGTGCTCAACAAAATGACGCTGCGCCGCAATACGGACGTTGCTGCGCAAGCGCTTCGCCTGGATGGTGACGAGCTGAATTTGGCGCGTGTGATGGTCAACGGCCAAGGCACCTCTTTCAAGATAGATGGCAACCAGCTGGTGCTGGAAAACCTGCCTGCCGACGGCACGTTTGAGCTCGAGATCTTTACCACCTGCATGCCGTCCAAGAACACCAAGCTGATGGGCCTGTACGTGAGCAATGATTCGTTCTTCACGCAGTGCGAGGCAGAAGGCTTTAGGCGCATCACCTACTTCCTGGATCGCCCGGATGTCATGTCCAACTACACCGTCACCCTGCGTGCGGACAAGACCAAATTTCCGGTGCTGTTGTCCAATGGCAATTTGGTTGCACAAGGTGATCTGGAAGACGGTCGACACTTTGCAAAGTGGGTGGATCCGCACAAGAAGCCGTGCTACCTGTTTGCACTGGTGGCAGGTCAGCTGGTCTGCCGTGAGCAACGTGTCAAATCGCCGCTGGGCAAAGACCACTTGCTGCAGGTCTACGTCCGTCCTGGTGACATGGACAAAACAGAGCACGCGATGCGCTCTCTGATGGCATCTGTTGCTTGGGACGAAGCACGCTTTGGCCTGAGTCTGGATCTGGAGCGCTTCATGATCGTCGCCACCAGTGACTTCAACATGGGCGCCATGGAGAACAAAGGCCTGAACATCTTCAACACCAAGTACGTGCTGGCCAATCAGGCCACGGCCACAGATGCGGATTTCTCCAACATCGAGTCCGTTGTTGGTCATGAATACTTCCACAACTGGACGGGTAACCGCGTCACCTGCCGAGACTGGTTTCAGCTGAGCCTGAAAGAAGGCCTGACCGTTTTCCGTGACCAGGAGTTCAGCCAGGACTTGTGCGCAGAAGCCAGCGCCAAAGCAGTCAAGCGCATTGAAGACGTGCGTGTGCTGCGCACGGCGCAGTTTCCCGAAGATTCCGGTCCCATGGCCCATCCAGTGCGGCCCGACAGCTACATCGAAATCAACAACTTCTACACGGTCACTGTGTACGAAAAGGGTGCTGAAGTTGTCCGCATGATGCAAACCCTGACGGGCTGTCAGTCTGACCCGATGGGGCGCGACGGGTTTGCAAAAGGTATGGCCTTGTATTTTGAACGCCATGATGGTCAGGCCGTCACCTGTGACGATTTCGCACAGGCCATCGCAGACGCCAATCCAAACAGCGATTTGGCCCGATTGCTGCCGCAATTCAAACTGTGGTACAGCCAGGCTGGTACGCCGCATGTCAAGGCCCGTGGTCTGTATGACGCTGATGCACGCACCTACACCTTGCATTTGAGCCAGTCGTGCGCGCCGACCGCAGATCAAGCCGTCAAGCAGCCCTTCGTCATACCGCTGAGCATGGGCTTGGTGTCTGCCAGTGGCCAGGACCTGCCACTCCAGCTCGCACACTGGGCTCAGCCAGAAGGCGGGAACCGTACTTTTGTGCTGACGCAGGCCGAAGAAACGCTCACGTTCATCCATGTGAATGAAGAGCCGGTACCGTCAGTCCTGCGCGGATTCAGCGCACCAGTGGTGCTGGAGATGGACTACACGCGTCAACAGTTGCTGACCTTGCTGGCCAATGACAGCGACCCGTTCAACCGCTGGGAAGCCGGTCAACGACTGGTGCTGGGCAGTGCCCTGGCCGCATTGAATTCAGCGCCCAGTGAAGCCCCCGTGCTGGACGAAGCATGCATACAAGCGTTGCGTGAAGTGCTGCGTCACCCCACACTGGACTCAGCCTTCAAGGAGCTGGTGCTGACCCTGCCGAGCGAGGGCTACATTGCCGAGCAAATGGGCGTGGTAGACCCACAGCGAATTCACGCGGCCCGCGAATCCATGCGCAATCAACTGGCAACGGCATTGGCACCCGACTGGGAATGGGCGTTTGAAGCACACAAAGAGACTGGGGCCTATGTGCCCGATGCTGTTTCCGCCGGCAAACGCGCGTTGGCCGGTTTGGCGTTGACCCATCTGTGTCTGGCGGCTCGATCCAATGGCGATGCGGTCTGGCCTGGCAAGGCCTACCAACGCTTTAAGGACGCCAGCAACATGACCGACCGCTTCAATGCCCTGAGCGCGTTGGTCATCAGTGGCCATGAACTGGCCTCACAGGCATTGCAGCGCTTCCACGCGCTGTTCAAGAACGAAGCCCTGGTACTGGACAAATGGTTCAGTCTGCAGGCTGGCGCGCCCGATGTGGGCGGCCAGGTCTTGCCCCAGATTCGTCAGTTGTTGACGCACCCTGACTTCAATTTGCGTAACCCCAACCAGGCACGTAGCGTAATCTTCACCTTTTGTGCGGCAAACCCAGGCGCATTCCACCGCTCAGACGCTGCTGGCTATGTGTTCTGGAGTGAGCGGGTGATTGAACTGGATGCAATCAACCCCCAGCTCGCCGCCCGTCTGGCGCGCGCCATGGATCGCTGGAAAAAACTGGCGGAACCCTACCGTAGCGCTGCCCGCGAAGCCATTGCGCGTGTCGCTGGCAAAACCGATTTGAGCAACGATGTGCGCGAGGTGGTCACCCGTGCTCTGAACGACTAAGGACCCCACATGTCTAAGAAAGTATCCCTGACCCGTTACCTGGTTGAACAGCAACGCGTCGATGGCTTGATTCCGTCCCAGCTGCGCTTGCTGCTCGAAGTGGTGGCGCGCGCCTGCAAGAGCATCAGCCAGGCAGTCAATAAAGGCGCTCTCGGTGGCGTCCTCGGTTCTGCGGAGAGCGAGAATGTCCAGGGCGAGATGCAAAAGAAGCTGGACATCATCGCCAACGAGGTCCTAATTGAGGCCAACGAATGGGGTGGCCACCTGGCCGCCATGGCGAGTGAAGAGATGGACAGCATCTATGTGGTGCCCAACCGCTATCCACAAGGTGAGTACCTGCTGCTGTTTGATCCCCTGGATGGCTCCAGCAACATCGACGTGAACGTCAGCATTGGCACCATCTTCAGTGTGCTGAAAAAACCCAGCGAGAGTCATGGCATCACGGAAACCGACTTCTTGCAAGCAGGCGCCAAACAAGTCGCGGCGGGTTACTGCGTTTACGGCCCACAGACCACGCTGGTCTTGACTGTGGGTGATGGCGTCGCCATGTTCACACTGGACCGTGAGCAAGGCACTTTTGTGTTGACCCAGGAAAACGTCAAGATCCCCGCAGACACCAAAGAGTTTGCCATCAACATGAGCAATATGCGCCACTGGGACGCCCCAGTCAAACGCTACATTGACGAATGCCTTCAGGGCAAGGAAGGCCCACGCGGCAAAGACTTCAACATGCGCTGGGTGGCCAGCATGGTCGCCGATGTGCACCGGATCTTGACGCGGGGCGGTATCTTCATGTACCCCTGGGACAAGCGCGAGCCCAACAAACCGGGTAAGCTGCGTTTGATGTATGAAGCTAACCCGATGAGTTGGTTGGTAGAGCAGGCGGGAGGCGCTGCAACCAACGGCAAGGAACGGATTCTGGATGTTCAGCCCGCCAAGCTACACGAGCGAATCAGTGTGATTTTAGGATCGAAGAACGAGGTAGATCGGGTAACGTCCTACCATCGTGAGGCCTCGCCAAACGACGCGTAAAACGAGAGCAGAATGAGAACCCGGGCTATAATTGAAAGCTTCGTGCCGGTGTAGCTCAGTCGGTAGAGCAGCTCATTCGTAATGAGAAGGTCGGGTGTTCGATTCATCTCTCCGGCACCACTCACAAAAAGCCTCTGGCCGTCATGGTCAGGGGCTTTTTCTTGAGCATAGCTTTCGCGTTTGGCAAAAGACTGCAAATTCCAAATTGACCAGAACCCGATCAACGCCTAACATTTGGACCATGGATCACAAAACAACCATTCATGCTGAGATGTTGCGGGAGATCGAAGCGACAGATCGCATGCCGCTCGAATCACCTCAAGAACCCAAGCAGTTAACAGGACACTTTGCCATTGCCGTAGTGATCGCGGTCACGGTGTTGATTGCTGTGGGCCTTTTTGTCCATTTTGACTGAGCACGCGCCCTCACACAAATCAACCCTGGTTTTTGGATTCGCGGACGCGTTTTGCCAGGTGCTCAAGCGCTTCATTCACTTGATCAACCAAGATCAGGCACAGATCCCCGGCACTCAAGCGCTCCAAAGCGCGGTCAATCGCCACAAACTCCCCATCGATGTTTTCAATGTGCTTGGTTCGGGTTGCACCTGTCAAGCCTTGGCGTAGCAGGGCAATGACTTCGCCGTCTTCTCGTCCACGCTGACATGCATCCTGGTAGAGCAATACATCATCAAAAGCGGCACCCAAAATCTGGGTTTGCTCACGGATATCGTCATCGCGACGGTCACCCGCACCACTGATCAGCACGGATCTGCGCTTAGCTGGCATTGAATCGACGGCAGAAACCAGGGCACGCATGGCGTCTGGATTGTGGCCGTAATCTGCGATGACGGTGGCACCCTTGTATTCCATGACATTGAACCGGCCTGGCGCGTTGTCAGCATCGTTCATGAAACTGGCCAAACCGCTGCGAATGGCCTCCCAGGGTACACCTGCACACCAGGCACCCGCCACAGCAGCCATCACGTTCTCTACCTGAAACCCGATGGTGCCATCGCGGGTGATGGGAATATCGCGCAAGGCAATCGCCTCGCGCCAAGCGCCCTCAGATGCCACCAGGAAGGTGCCGTCCACATAGACGGTGCGCTGCCCTTGAACACGGTGCGTGGCCATCACCGGGTGGTGTCTGTCCTGCGCAAAAAAAACAACCTTGCCCGGGCACACGCCAGCCATGTTGGCCACGATGGGGTCAGCCGCATTCAGCACTGCGTAGCCTGTTTTGGCTACGTTCTGGACAATCACCCGCTTGAGCACCGCCAGGTCTTCCACCGTGGTGATGTAGTTCAAGCCCAGGTGATCGCCAGCCCCAAGGTTGGTCACCACGGCCACTTGGCAGCGGTCAAACCCCAAACCTTCGCGCAGAATACCGCCGCGTGCGGTCTCAAAAACGGCCGCATCGACGTCAGGGTGCATCAGCACATTGCGGGCGCTCTTGGGGCCGCTGCAGTCACCACTGTCAATTTGGCGACCTTCGACATAAACACCGTCTGTATTGGTCATGCCAACACGCAGACCATTGGTCGAAAACAGGTGGCTGATCAATCGCGCAGTCGTCGTTTTGCCGTTGGTCCCCGTCACAGCCACAGTGGGAATTCGTCCATCTTCACCGGGCGGATAGAGGTGGTCGATGATCGCCTCGCCCACGGCACGGCCTTTGCCATAAGAAGGCGAAAGGTGCATCCGCAGACCGGGCGCCGCATTCACTTCGACCACACCACCACTTTGTTCTTCGAGCGGCTTTAACATGGTTTCAGCAACCACGTCTACGCCGCAGATATGCAAGCCGATGCACTGGGCTGCCGCCACAGCACGGGACGCCACTTCAGGGTGAACATCGTCAGTAACGTCTGAAGCCGTGCCACCTGTACTCAGGTTCGCATTGTTGCGAAGGATGACGCGGTGCCCTTTTTCTGGCACTGATGATGGCGTTAAACCCTGCAGTGCCAGTCGTGCCACTGCAATGTCATCAAAGCGGATTTTTGTAAGTGATGTCGCATGACCATCGCCCCGACGAGGATCAGCATTGACCAAGTCCACCAGTTCGCGAACCGTATGCTGTCCATCGCCGATCACCAGCGGTGGGTCCCGCCGCGCTGCGGCCACCAGGCGACTGCCGACCACCAGCAAGCGATAGTCATAGCCTGGCAAGTATTTCTCGACCATCACAGTGCCAATGTCTTGCGCAGCCTTGTAGGCAATTTCCAGGTGTTCACGGCTCACGATATTGACCGTCACGCCCTTGCCCTGGTTGCCATCTTGCGGTTTGACCACCACGGGCAGACCAATTTCCGTGGCAACAGCCCAGGCCTCGTCCATTGACGACACCGGGCGGCCAATGGGCACGGGCACACCTGCAGCCTGGAGCAAGGTTTTGGTGAGGTCTTTGTCCTGTGCAATGGACTCAGACACAGCGCTGGTGCTATCCACCTCGGCTGCCCAGATGCGCCGCTGCTTGGCACCCCAGCCAAACTGCACCAAACTGCCTTGGGTCAAACGCCGAAATGGGATGTTGCGCGCACGCGCAGCATTCACGATGGAACCCGTACTGGGTCCTAAGCGAGTGTCTTCATCCATTTCGCGCAGGGTGGCAATGGCGGCAGACACGTCAAACTGTTCACCAGACGCAGCCGCTTGAACCAAGGTTTGTGCCTGCGCCAGCGCCAGTTTGCCAACAGCCTCCTCGGTGTACTCGACTACCACCTGAAACACGCCCATTTCAGGCGTGATGTTGGTTCGGCTGAAGGTCACAGGGCAACCCGCTTGCGCCTGAAGGCCTAAGGCCGATGCCGTCAATACATGCGCCAATGAGACATCTTCGATCTTGCCCCCTGGTTGCAGCAGAGAGCCAACCTGCGGAAACAACGCCCGCAGTCGCGCCTCAAAGCCCACAAGACACGGCAATGACATCTCTTCAGGAGAGCATTGCACGATGGCCTCAACAGCGGTATGACGACTCCAGAGATTGGGGCCGCGCAATGCGCGAATACGTGAAACATCCATGGCTATCAACTCTTTAAGACTGGCGACCCAACATCGGGTCAAAGGTTTCGAGGCCTGCGGCAATCAGTTCTGAACCAATCCCGAGTGCCCAGGCTGCTGCAACTGCGGCCAGCAGATGTTCCGCCACGGGCGCAGGTTGCCTGCGTGCGCGTTCTACACGTGCAATCTCGACACAGGGCACAGCTTGGGCTCCAGCCGCGAGCATGACCCAACCATTTCGCACAAAAACCGCACGCCGGTCACTGGCCCTGTGTGCTGCCAGCTCAGGCGTCGCTTCATCTGCGGCGTACATGATGACGTCGCCATCACACAAATCGGCCAACTCAGCCACCCCCGGGTCGTTGGCATTCAGCACGGCAACCCCCTCTGGAAGCACCACATCAACCTGTGTGCGCAGTACCTTTCGCATATGCTCCGGCTCCGAAATATCGTAGTCAGACTGGCCTTCAAAGTTGCCAAAATCAGTCACCACACCCACGGTGCAACGGTCATAGGCTAGACCGTCCTTCAGAATGCTCAAGGGACCGTTTTCGAGCACCACAGCATTCACATCGCGGTTCATCAACAGACGGTTGCCGGACACCCAATTGGCACTGTTTGCTTTCTCAACACAGCGTGTGCGCAGGTACAGGCCATGTTGGCACGCCAGTCCCACGTGCTTGCCACTGAGGTGAAGCAACCAGGCAATCTTGCGCGCAATATCTGCCGTCCCAACTGTTCCAGATACACCAACGATGGGCACGCGCCCCGTGTCGGCTGGCTCAAACAGGTGATTGACAATGGCTTGCCCCACAGGTCGTGGCTTACCCACTGCCGGACGCAAATGCATCAACAGCCCTGGACCCGCATTGACTTCGACCACGGCGCCTCGTTGGGGCTGCAAAGGCTTGGAAATGTCCTGAACAACCAAGTCGATACCTGCCACATCCAGCCCCACCACCCGGGCGGCTAAGCTAACTGCATGTGCCACATCAGGGTGAACATCATCGGTGCAGTCAATCGCCACATTGCCGTTGCGCTGCACCAGTACACGCTGCTGATCCGCTGGCATCGCGTCACCGTGCAGGCCCTGGCGCTCCAGCAAAAGCTTCATGGCAGGCTCGCGGTCGAGGCGGATGGTCTCTAGCGGAAACTCTTCAGCGTCGCCTCGACGAGGGTCGCAATTGAGCTGATCGTCAATCAGCTTGACCACGGTATCGCGCCCATTCCCGACGATGTAAATGCTTTCCCCTCTTGCTGCGGCAACCACCTTGCCCCCGACCACCAGAACCCTGTGCTCATCGCCCGGAATATGGCGCTCAACAATCACCTCGCTGCCTTCGGTTTCGGCAATTTTGAAGGCCGCTTCAATATCGGCACGATTCGTCAGTTCTATCGACACACCGCGGCCATGATTGCCGTCCAGTGGCTTCACAACGACGGGCAAACCAATGTCTTGCGCCGCCACCCACGCGGCCTCTGGGCCATCGACAATCTCACCTTCAGGAACCGGGACACCGCAAGAGGTGAGCAGCGTCTTGGTCAGATCCTTGTTACCCGCAATATTTTCGGCAATGGCATTGGTTTTCTCAGTTTCCGCTGTCCAAATGCGCCGCTGGCGGGCACCGTGGCCGAGTTGCACCAAATTACCGTCGTTCAGACGGATATGCGGAATCCCTCGATCTGTCGCTGCCGTCACAATAGCGCCAGTGCTTGGTCCAAGGTAACAGTCGTCAACGGTGTCACGCAAACGCGTCACCGCAGCGGCCACGTCAAACCTTTCACCATTGATCGCTGACAGCAGCAAAGTGTGCCCTTCGGCCAGTGCTGTGCGCGCAACTTGTTCGTCCCGGGCGCGGAACACCATGCGATAAACACCGGTTTTGCTTGTGCTTCGAGTCTGGCCGAACCCGGTTGGCATGCCCGCCAGGTTAAGCAATTCGATCACCACATGTTCCAGAATGTGACCGGCCCAGGTGCCTTCTTGCAGGCGCTGCAAGAATCCACCTTTTTCGCCCACACCGCAATGATGCTCAGCCAAAGCAGGCAGCCATGCCACGAGTTTTTCAGTCAGGCCAGGGATTTTGCTGGAAGGCAGATCTTCCAGTGCACCCAAATCAAGCCAGACTTCCAGGGCAGAACGGTAAGTCCAGATATTGGGACCACGCAAATATTGGATGCGCAACAGGCGAATATCGTATTTCATAGGTAGAACAAAAAGCCTCAAAGCGCACTACGCCGCCAGAAATCAGCGGGTATCAAAAAGGCTGCAACGGTGGAATTGTGCCTTGTCGGCAAGAAGGTCTTCTGAAGCGTTATGCAGCATTCTGCCGCCTGTGAGGGTGAAGTCGGCGAAAATCCCATCCGGGCCCCTTGGTTACAACATGCAACTCTCAGAATCAACCGCAACATCCAGCATTACCCCCGTCGCAGAACCATTCCCCTCAGGGGTGCCAGACGCTGTGCGACAGCAGCTTGACCCTGGTGAAAACGTCCTGGCATGGCTGGAGGTTGACCTGGACGAGCAATTGCACTTCAAACCTCAGTATTTAGTGCTGAGCAACCGTCGCCTTTTGAGCTGGCGCTCGGCCCATGCACAGATTCAGCATTGGGCCGTAGGCAGCAGCTTGACACTGCGTCACAATGACCACGGTGGTGTTGGCGTACTGGAATTGGTAAACGCAGCTGAGCGGATTGCGCATTGGCGTTACACCCTGGGTCACAACCTGCAAGCCATGCGCCTGATCCAGCGCTTTGAAAAGCTCCAAAATCACCTGGATGCCCCACCTGACGAAGCGACTGACGAACATGCCGCCTGCCCGTCATGCCACGCGCCGGTGCCGCCTGACAGCGAAGAATGCCCGGTTTGCGCGCGTGAGTTGCACTCCCCCCCGTCCACTTGGGTGTTGTTGCGGCTTTGGCGCTTTGCCAAGCCCTACCAGGGTCAGTTGCTACTGGGTTTTGTACTGACGTTGCTCTCCACAGCCGCCACGCTGATTGCGCCCTACCTGTCCATGCCGATCATGGACGACATCCTGATCCCTTTTCAGAACGGGCAAAAGATTGATCCAGACCTCGTCGGCATGTACCTGGGCGGCTTGCTACTGGCTGCGGTGGCCGCTTGGGCACTTAACTGGGCGCGCACTTACGTGCTGGCGTTGGTGTCTGAACGCATCAGCGCAGACTTGCGAACCACTACCTTTGACCACCTGCTGGGCTTGTCGCTGGACTACTTTGGATCAAAAAGAACAGGTGACCTGATAGCGCGGATCGGATCGGAATCTGACCGCATCAGCGTATTTTTGTCCTTGCACGGCCTCGACTTTGCCACTGATGTACTGATGATCCTGATGACTGCCATCATCCTGGCCACCATTGACCCCTGGCTCACCCTGGTCACCCTGTTGCCACTGCCTTTTATTGCATGGATCATTCACATGGTGCGGGACCGCTTGCGAACAGGTTTCGAGAAAATCGACCGTATCTGGGGTGAAGTCACCAACGTTCTTGCTGACACCATCCCCGGTGCGCGAGTGGTCAAAGCCTTTGCTCAAGAAAAACGAGAAGGTCGCCGATTCCGCGAGGCCAATATGCGCAACCTGGAACTGAACGACCGTCTGAACAAGACTTGGTCGGTCTTCTCACCCACCGTGTCTCTGATGACCGAGATAGGTTTGCTGGTGGTATGGGCTTTCGGCATCTGGCAGGTAGCCAACCACCACATCACCGTTGGCGTTCTCACCGCTTTCATCGCGTACATCGGCCGCTTTTACGGTCGGCTCGATTCCATGAGCCGGATTGTGTCCGTCACCCAAAAAGCTGCTGCTGGCGCCAAGCGTATTTTTGATGTGCTGGACCACGTGTCGGCCGTGCCCGAGCCAGCGCAACCCGTGAAGCTGGCACGTGTAGAAGGCAGACTCGAGATGAGCCGACTGGCCTTTCGCTACGGCAACCGATCGGTCATCCGCAACCTGGATTTGGCGATCCAACCCGGAGAGATGATTGGCTTGGTAGGCCACAGTGGCTCAGGCAAGAGCACACTGGTCAACCTGATTTGCCGTTTCTATGACGTGAGCGAAGGCTCGATCAAGCTCGACGGTGTGGACATCCGCCGCTTTGGCATTGCAGACTTCCGCAGCAACATTGGCCTGGTGCTGCAAGAGCCTTTTCTCTTCTTTGGCACGATTGCTGAAAACATTGCCTATGGCAAGCCTGAAGCCACCCGCGAAGAAATCGTGGCAGCTGCACGAGCCGCCCATGCGCACGAGTTCATTTTGCGTTTACCACTGGGTTATGACTCCTTGGTCGGCGAGCGGGGACAGGGCTTGTCAGGCGGTGAGCGCCAACGCATCTCCATTGCCCGCGCGCTGTTGATCGACCCACGGATCTTGATCCTTGACGAAGCCACCTCTGCGGTGGATACAGAAACCGAAAAGGAAATCCAGAAAGCGCTGGACAATCTTGTGCAGGGACGCACCACCATTGCCATCGCGCACCGTCTGTCCACGCTACGCAAAGCAGACCGGCTCGTCGTCATGGACCGTGGGCAGGTGGTTGAAGTTGGACCACATGATGAACTGATGGCAGCACAGGGCGCCTATTACCGCCTGTATATGGCCCAGGCCCGCCGCGCCGAACAAGAGGCGACAGAGGAAGACCCATTGCGGCAATCCCCCAACTTTGCCCATAGCGAGTTGCGTAGTGGCGAAGCCGATGTGATCAGTCCCCACGCGACGACCCCGCATAACGGAGCCGCAGTATGAGCGCCCAGACCATCGCCCTCACCAACAATTCAAGCTTTCAATTGAGTCGCAACCCATTTGGTCAACTGGTTTATACCGGTGCAGACGGCAAGGCTCAAACGGGCGTCCAGCCTGTTCGGGCCTTTCCGATTGGTGCACCAGATGAAGGCCTCTCGATCATGGGGCCAGATGGACATGAACTGGCCTGGATTCCTCACATGCGCGACCTGCCCCCGCAGGACAGAGCCTTGCTGCAAGAGGAGCTGGGTCAGCGCGAATTCTTCCCGGTGATCCAGCAGATCCTCAGAGTTTCAACTTTTTCGACGCCCAGCACCTGGACAGTGGCAACTGACCGTGGGCAAACCGAGTTTGTGCTCAAGGGCGAGGAAGACATCCGCCGCCTGCCGGGCGCCGCGCTGTTGATTGCCAGCAGCCACGGCGTTCAGTTCATCGTAAAGGACACGGGAGAACTCAACGCACATTCACGCAAGCTGCTAAGCCGCTTTTTGTAAGTTATCGCTTGCTGGCACATGCACCATCGGCCTTGCGATCACCTTGGCAATGCGCCGACCGTCCAGACTCTGCACGTCAAAGTGCCAGCCAACGCAATCCACACGCTCATTCACTTGAGGCAATCGCCCACTGACTGCCATCAAGAGGCCTGCCAGCGTGTTGTAGCGGCCTTTGTCTTCGTCAGGCAAGTCTTCCAGATTCAGGCGAGATTTGAGTTCGGACACTGGCATTAAACCTGACAGCGCCCAGGCGCCATCGTCGCGAAGGGTGGCCCAGTCGTCGGCCTGAGCATCTGAGCGCAACTCACCCGTGATGGCCTCCAATAGGTCGCGCGGCGTCAGCAAGCCCTGCACAACACCGTACTCATCCACCACAAACACCATCCGGCTGGCTTTGTTACGGAACTGCTCCAGGAGCTCCATTCCACTCAGAGTTTCAGGCACATACACTGGCGGCGTAGCGTGTGCCTCGATCGTGCCAGCTTGCGTACGACCAAGTTCCAGCATCTGCGCCAGGCCAATGATGCCGACCACGTCGTCCAGGCCACCCCGGCAAACGGGATACCAGGAATGTGCAGACTTCTGGCCTTTCACGCCAACCAGATCAAGGCTGTGCGCTATTGTATTGCTAGCATCCAACCAGATCAATTCGTCCCGTGGCACCATAAGAGAGGTGAGTGAGCGGTCGTCTAAATGAAATACGTTCTGCACCATCTGGTGTTCATGCTCTTCAATCAAGCCGGCATCAACCCCTTCTTCCAGGCTGGCGGTGATTTCTTCCTCTGTCACCGCACGCGAGCCCGTGGTGTCAATTCGCATCAAGCGCAGTACCAGTGCCGTAGTCCCCGACAAGAGCTTGACAAAAGGTCCCGCCATACGGGCAAGCCAACGCATAGGGGGAGCCACCCAGCGTGCAGTGGTTTCAGGGTAAAGCTGGCCGATACGTTTGGGCACCAGTTCGCCAAAAATGATGGTGACAAAGGTAATGACTGCCACGACCAGAGCCGTTGCCGCCACGTCAGCAGCACCGGCGCTGGCACCCAGCCCCTGCAACCAGAACGCTACACCGCTGCTGAACGCAGCCTCGCCCACAATGCCGTTCAGCATGCCAATCGAGGTGATGCCGACCTGGACGGTCGATAAAAACCGCGTTGGGTGCTCCATCAGGTCCAGTGCAACCTGCGCCTTCCTGTCGCCAGCCTCCACCAAAGCCCCAAGACGAGCTTTGCGGCTCGAGGCAAGCGCCATTTCTGACATGGCAAATACCCCGTTAAGCAGGGTCAGAAAAACAATCAACAGAACATCCATCAATCACAGACGAAAATCAACACCATGGCAATGTACTGTATTGGCGATGTTCAGGGCTGCAATGGCGCGCTCGACACCCTGTTGAAACAAATTGATTTCTCCGCAAGTCGTGACACAGTCTTCCTGTTGGGTGACCTGGTCAACCGTGGGCCAGACTCCTTGGGCGTGCTGCGCCGCTTGATGACTCTGGGCGCGTCCGCAAAGTGCCTGCTGGGCAACCATGACCTGCACTTCCTGGCGAGCGCGCACGGTGTACGAATGCTCAAACACGGCGATACCGTGCAAGACATCCTGGACGCGCCAGACCGCGAAGCATTGATAGACTGGGTGCAGCATCAGCACATGGCCATGCTTGAGCAGGGCGTACTCATGGTGCATGCAGGGGTGCTGCCTTCGTGGGACGTCTCAAAAACAATCGCGCTTTCACGCGAACTGGAAACCGTCTTGCGTGGGAACGATCTGCCTGCCTTTCTGCTGGAGATGTACGGCAACAAGCCCTTTGCATGGCGCGATGGCCTCAGTGGCATCAAGCGATTGCGCGTGATCGTCAACGCACTGACTCGCTTGCGGTTTTGTACGCAAGACGGTGAAATGGAATTCGACACCAAAGAGGGCGCTGGGGGGGCACCAGTAGGCTATATGCCCTGGTTTGAAGTGCCCGGGCGTTTGACAGAGGACACCACCGTCGCTTTTGGCCATTGGTCCACACTGGGACTGATCAACCTCCCCAACTTGATCGCTTTGGACACCGGTTGTGTTTGGGGTGGCTGCTTGAGCGCGATCAACCTGGCGACACGGGAGGTGATTCAGACGCGGTGCGCGCAAGCGCAAAAGCCAGGTTGATCAACCAACCCAGGCGTTCTTCAGGCCTCGGAAGTTTCTGGCGTTTGCGGCATTTTGAACAGCGCGGCCACCTTGCGGCGAGGCTTGATGTTGGCCGATATGGCACGTGCAGGCTTGGCTGACACCTGAGCTTCCCACGAGGGCCGCGCCTGCGCACTGTCGGGCTCATAGGGCTTGTCAAAGAACGGGTCTCGTGACACAGGGGCGGGCACGAAGCCGCCCCGACGGCTGCGCGTGTCGCGGCTTGCGCGGTCTGAAGGTCGATCAGATTGCGCCACTGACGTATCTTGCGCATCGCGTGGATCGTCCTCGCCCCAATGACGGCGTCCCGTATTGATCCTGCCTCGGGGGCGGTCCTCTTCAAATTCAACCGCTTCGATCTCGATCTTGCGTTTGCGCAGTTTCTCGATGTCGCCTACCAGACGCTGGTCTGTATGCGACACAAAGCTGATCGCCAGCCCTGAGGCATCTGCACGGCCAGTCCGGCCAATGCGGTGCACATAATCTTCGGCGTTGAACGGGATGTCAAAGTTGAACACCGCTGGCACATCCTTGATGTCCAGACCACGTGCAGCCACATCGGTGGCGACCAGCAAGTCAACCTCGCCTTTTTGAAGGCGTCCAGTGCTTTCAGCCGTTCGTCCTGGCTCTTATCACCGTGCAGCGCCGTGGCCTGAGCCCTCCCGCTCCAAAGAACGTGCCAGCCGTGCGCAGCCCAGCTTGCTATTCACAAACACAAAGGCTTGTTTGATGCCATTTTGCTTGAGCAGCGTGTGCAGCGCATGACGCTTTTCTTCGTCCGGTACGCCATAAAAATGCTGCGAGACCGTGGATGCCGTTTCGTTTGGCCGGGCGACTTCAATGGTGATCGGATCCTGCAGATAACTGCCTGCCAGACGCTTGATCTCGGGAGAGAACGTGGCAGAAAAAAGCAAGGTGGTCCGTGTCTTAGGCAGATAGCTCAAAATGCGCTGCAGATCGGGTAAAAAGCCAATGTCCAGCATGCGATCTGCTTCATCCAGCACCACATATTCCACCTGGTTCAGCACGCAGTTCTTGGCTTCAATGTGATCCAGCAGACGACCCGGAGTGGCGACCAGTACTTCCACGCCAGCCTTCAACTCAATCGTTTGAGGCTTCATGTCCATGCCACCGAACACCACGGCGCTGCGCAGTTGGGTGTATTTAGCGTACAGCTTGACTTGCTGCGCTACCTGGTCAGCCAACTCGCGCGTGGGCAAAAGCACCAGCGCCCGTACCGGATGGCGTGCAGGCGATGTAGAGGCGTTCTCATGTTTGAGCAGGCGTTGCAAGAGTGGGAGCGAAAACGCCGCCGTCTTACCGGTACCGGTCTGGGCTGCGCCCATCACATCTTTGCCGGTCAACACCACAGGAATGGCCTGCGCCTGGATGGGCGTCATGCTCTCGTAGCCCATTTCGGCCACGGCTCGGGCCAGCGGTTCGGCCAGCGATAAATTGGAAAAAGATGCAGTCATTTAGCCGGGTATTGTCGCATCTCCTGCAAATTCATCCAATTTTGATAGAGTGTCCCCATGCCGCAACCCTTGAAACCCAGGATTTTGGTCACCGGATTTGCACCATTTGGCGGTGAAACTGTTAACCCCAGCTCACAGATCGCACATGCATTGAACGGTCAACACATCGCAGACCATCTCGTCGTGGCGGGCATCTTGCCCACCGTATTTGACGATTCGCTGCAGGCACTGGGCGTGCAGTTGCGTAAACACAGACCCATGCTGGTGGTTTGCGTTGGCCAAGCGGGTGGCCGCCAGGCCATGTCTTTTGAGCGGGTAGCAATCAACATCAACGACGCCCGTATTCCAGACAATGCGCAGCAACAGCCGGTCGATACGCCAGTGGTCAAAGGTGGGCCGGTTGGCTACTTCAGCTCCCTGCCGATCAAAGCCATGACTCAAGCAGCCATGGCGGCAGGTGCAACTGCCGAGGTTTCGCAGAGCGCAGGCACCTTTGTCTGCAACCATGTTTTTTACGGACTCATGCATCGCCTGAGCAGCCAGCGCGCCTTGCAGGAAGTGCGTGGTGGTTTTGTGCACGTGCCCTACTTACCCGAGCAAGCCGCCAACATCGCCACGAAAGGTGCGCCAAGACCACCTTCCATGGCCCTGGATTTAATGGTCAGTGGGCTCAAAGCTGCGCTGGACGCAGCCGTGACCCACAAACTGGACATCACCGGCGGGGCCGGTAGCCTTCACTGAGAAAGCTTGATTTTTGGGTGTCGGCTTACCGCATGCGGTCAAGCGCCCATTCAGCGTCGCGCACACGATCACGTGCCCTGCGCAAGCTGTAATCCAGATCACTCAGCTCGTTGCGGTACTTGCGTCGATCATCGTCTTTTTGAGCATCCCTCAACTGACGCTCCAAGCCCATGCGACGACTGTCCAGGTTTCGCACCTGCTCACGGGAGTCGTACACCTCTCGCCCAACACCATAGCGTCGGCGGAAGTCTGCGTCGATTGATGCGGGGCAAGCGCCCTGGTAGTACTTGCCTTCAAGCCCTAACTTCACTGCGTTGCCTGGGCGGCAGTAAGTGATCAAGCCCTGGTCGCGCCCTTGCAGGTAGGCATTGGTGTCCACGGTCACCTTTGCCTCGGCACAATCCTTGGAAAGGTCATCGAGTTTGGACAGTGGCTGACCGGCCAGCCCGTCTCGCAAGCCTACCTCGCCCCAGCGCGCCACCTTGCATTCCTCGACTGACATGGTGGTACAGCCGCCCATGGCCAACAACATCACACCCAGCAGCCATGTTGAGATCCGCATCATTTTTCCCTCAAAAACTTGCACTCTACGCATTTCATAAACCCATTGCAACCCCGAGGATGAGCCCTGCCTCCAGGGTGAACCGCCCCTGACCGAGCAAAGCCAGCACCTCATCACATGACAGGCAGGCGAATTGTTCAACCTCACCATCCTGATTGGTCGGAACCACCCCTGTGGGCAGGGTGCAGGTATACCAATCGATGCGCTCAACCAAGTAGCCTGCGCCGTGGGCATCGTGCGAGGGTCCTGTGAAGTCGATGTGTCCTCGATGCACCAGCCCCTGCATCTGTTCCAGTTGCAATCCAGCTTCCTCCCAGCTTTCGCGTGCGAGGGCTTGCGCCAAACTGTCCGTTGCTGACACCATCCCGCCCATCAGCGTGTCCCACTGGCCTGGATCAGTGGCTTTGCTCAGTGCCCGCTGCTGCACCCAAATCCGGTCATCTGCCGTAAAGCCGACAAGATGCACCGCATGTGTCGAGATTCCCAGGGGACGAACGGCAGCACGCTCAACCACAGCCACCTGGTGACCATGAACATTGTTGACCCGCAGCAGTTCATTGCGCCAGGCTCCCGTCAGCCCGGCGTTTCTCAACTCCAGCGCAAGTTCAGCTAACCCCGCCGACGCATCACCATTCAACTCCCATGTCGAATGCCCGTTATTTTGTAGCAAACAATATCCACCAGGTTTGCCTGAATGGACAAATGGAATCAGAAAACCGGGTTCAACAGAGCCAATGACCTCGCCATTGAGCAGAAACGGAACACGTGGCCGTCGTGGCTGAACCTGCACCCGTGCACGCGCAGAGGTTAGCCAGTCTTTCCAGTCGGGCATCAAAGTGTCAGGATCGTGCAGCCCGTGGTCTGGCGCGCCTCCAGTGCCCGGTGCGCTGACTGCACATCCTCCAACGCAAAACGCTGATCAATCCGGATCTTGACCTGCCCACTCGTCACCACGGCAAACAATTCATCGGCCATGCCCTGTGTGGCGGCACGCGAGCTGATATGGGTGAACAGGGTTTGGCGCGTCACATACAGGGATCCTTTGGCACCCAGCATCCCCGGTGCAAAGGCAGGCGCCGGGCCGCTGGCGTTGCCAAAACTGGCCATCAGACCAAATGGAGATAGACAGTCAAGGGATTTGTCCCAGGTGTCCTTGCCCACCGAGTCATAAACCACCTTCACACCTTTTCCCCCGGTGATGGCTTTGACACGGACAGCAAAGTCCTCCTTGGCATAGTTGATCGTAAAGGCAGCCCCATGTTCAGCAGCCAAGGCGCATTTGGCATCAGAGCCAGCTGTGCCAATCAGCTGTAAACCCAGGGCCTTCGCCCATTGGCAGGCAATCAGGCCCACGCCACCGGCAGCCGCATGAAACAGCACAAAGTCGCCTGGTTGCAAACCCGCCTGGGGCAAAGTGCGACGCAACAGGTATTGCGCGGTCAAGCCCTTGAGCATCATGGCGGCGCCTGTTTCAAAACTGATCGCATCAGGTAGCTTGCACACATTCATGGCAGGCATCACGCGCTCTTCGCAATACGATCCAGGCGGATTGGCTGCATAGGCGGCCCGATCCCCCACCTGCAGATGAGTCACCCCCTCGCCTACTGCCTCGACCACGCCCGAGGCCTCCATGCCCAGTTGCAGCGGCAAAGGATTCTGATAGAGACCTGTGCGCTGGTACACGTCAATAAAGTTCAGTCCCACCGCCTTGTGCCGGATACGGATCTGGCCTGGGCCGGGTTCACCCACCGGCACGTCCACCAGCTTCAACTGTTCGGGGCCACCATATTGTTCGATGCATATTGCTTTGCTCATGAAATCTCCTGGTTGTGAATTACTCGAATGAACTTGTCGACCAAACTGCCGCGGATAGGGCCCAGCAGTCACTTCCACCGTATTCTCGCCTGACCCGGGCTTGGTGATAATGCGCATCATGCACAGCCTCACTCCATCAACCCACCCTAGTTTGCAAACTCGGCCACGAATTCAGCTGGTGACGAGGCGCCTGTGGGCGGCCGCTGGCGTGACGTTACTGAGTAGTCTCTCTGCGCCGCTCAGCTTGGCGGAGCCTGTGGAGCTGGTACGCCAATCGAGTCTCTACCTTGAACCGGTCAGCGTGTCGCGCATCCTGGGACTTGTCAACGCAGGAGCGGTGGTGGACACCACAGGTGGGCGCTACGGCCCATGGGTACACATCCGTGTCAGCAGTGGTCCTACGGGTTGGGTTCAGGCCCTGGACCTGGCTTTGCCTGCGTCTGCGGGTGTGGCCCCCGCACTGCCTGAAGCCGTCACCGCCTTGCGCATTCCACCCCGTAAGGATGCCCCTCCGACTGCAGTCATGGACGCGGCACTCCTGAACGCAAACACACCCGGGATGGATCAACTCGTGCAAGCGGCGACGTTTGCCCAGTCAACCGAAAAAGCGCGTGAGTTTGGATTCTCAGGTGGATTGGGACTGGTCAAGTTGCCTCGGGCTACGCGACGCACCCCGGGCAACGCAGGTCAGCCCCCCCCCATTGAACCTGCCATGGCACTGGAAAAAACCATGGGCCAAAGCTTTGCTGCCAAGCGCCTGGCAGGCAGGACATTGGTGACAGACGTTGCGACGCAACACTACATCAATCTGCTGGGAAGATGGTTGAGCACTGAGTCCTCCCGACCAGATGTCGAGTGGACTTTTGCCGTCATCAATGACCATGGTTTTGACGCTTTTTCTGCGCCGGGCGGCTATGTCTTTGTGACTCAGGGCCTGCTTGAACGTGTAGAAAATGAAGCCGAATTGGCTGGTGTGCTGGCGCACGAAATTGTCATGGTGGCTGAGCGTTACCACTTGCGCGGTGGCGTCCTGGACACACCAGGCTTGCCAGATCAACTGGAAGCAGACGTGCTGGCGACCGAGCTTTGTGCACGAACAGGTCTCGAAGCCCATGGTCTGCGTGGCTTGCTCAAACGCCTGGCTGATGTGGGTATGTTCCGCAAAGCTCCCTTTGAGCCCATCATCGAGAAGCTGCCGCCCCCCCAGGCCCGCGTCGACCATTTGGTCACGGTGGTTGAGGACCGTTTCGACAACCTGGAGAATGCCCCAGCCAGACGCATTCCGGACCGTCTGGCTGAACTCAAAAGCCGGTCGCTGGACGCAAGCCCACACGCCTCCCGCTAGAGGCGACCCCTCAATACGTACCCGGGTATGCCCCCCCGTCCATCAGCACATTCTGGCCTGTGATGTAGCTGGCCTGCTGGCTACACAGAAAGGCACAGGTTGAGCCAAATTCCTCTATGTTGCCCAAACGCCGGGCTGGTATCGTCTTTTTGCGTGCTTCCACAACTGCCTCGACCGTTGTGCCTGCTTTCTCTGCCTGGACCTTAGATACGCCCTTGATGCGATCGGTATCAAACACGCCGGGCAGCAAGTTATTGATGGTCACATTGGCTGCAGCCAGAGGGGTGCGCGCCACACCAGCCACAAAACCCGTCAACCCGCTGCGAGCACCGTTGGACAGGCCAAGCACATCGATAGGCGCCTTGACTGAGCTGGAGGTGATGTTGACGATACGCCCAAAGCCCCGCGCGGCCATGCCATCCACCTGCGATTTGATCAGCTCGATCGGTGTCAGCATGTTGGCGTCCACCGCCTTGATCCATGCTTGCCGGTCCCAAGCGCGGAAGTCGCCCGGTGGCGGACCGCCAGCGTTGGTGACCACAATGTCAAAATCGCGTCGTTTGGCAAAAACGGCTGCACGCCCCTCTTCTGTGGTGATATCTGCCGCTACAAATTCAATACTTGGAACAGGCTTTCCGCCTGCTTGTGCTTGACAGGATGCTACCAATTTAGCAGCAGACGAGGCCAAAACTTCCTCCCCACGCGCGACCATGATCACATTGACGCCCTCGTGCGCCAGTGCTTGCGCACAGCCCAGCCCCAAGCCCTTGCTCGCGCCGCAGACCAGCGCCCATTTGCCTGCAATGCCCAAATCCATGGGGACTCCTTGCGTGTTGATTGAAACGATGGGGCTATCATACGGTTTGACTTGTGGTCACCCTTGTTTGCAGGACGTCTTTTCTTGAAAATGCACCACCTCATCTCAACCCGACTGGATCGAATATTGGTGGCGTGCATGCTGGCTTTGCCAACCATCATGTTGCCCTTGGGTGCACAGGCGCAGTCTGAGCCCATGACCACCAAGCGTGCGACCGAGTTGCGCGAGGGCCCTGCAGACACGGCCAAATCTCTGGCCAGTTTGCCAGCGCAGACCAGCTTGACGCGACAGGCGGAGCGCTCCGGCCCATGGGTGCAGGTTCGCACCAGCACAGGCACAACGGGGTGGATTCACATGTTTGACATTGGCAACGCTGGCAGCCCCAGTACGGCACCGGGCAGTGGTATCGCATCGGGCTTCCTGCGGGGCGTAACAGGCTTGTTCAACAAGGGTGGTGCTCAACAAAACGCAACGGTCGCCACATCGACAGTAGGCATCCGGGGCCTTGACGCGCAGGACTTGGCCAATGCCCAGCCCGACATTAACCGCGTGAACCAGATGGAAGCCAACCGTGTGGAGGCCATCGATGCCCAGCAGTTTGCGGCTGCGTCGGGCATGGAGCGGCGTGAGGTGCCGCCACTGGAGGCGCCGTGATGAAAGGCTTGGATCTTTCAACCAGAGAATGGCCGCATCTGGCCTGGGCGGCGGGGACGGTGACTATCGCCATCGCTGCAGTGCTCCCCCTTCATGCACAAGACTTCAAAGGCCTGTTCCAGCAGCTCATCAAACCAGTTCAAGGTCTGCCAAACCTGCCTCAAGCGCCGGCAGCCGTCACTAACGTTCTGAGCGGTAGCGGTAGCTCAGGCGTCAAAGCCGGTGACATCGCCCAGTTGTTGACCCAATCTGTCGAGCAAATAGACGAACCCAAAGAGGTTGAAATCGGCAGAACCCTGGCAGCCGTCCTGCTGGGCAGCAAGCCCTTGCATCCAGACATGGGCCTGCAACGCTACGTCAACCGCTTGGGACGTTGGATTGCACTTCACTCTGACAGACCCGACCTGAAATGGACCTTTGGCGTGCTTGATGACCCTGGCTACAACGCGTTTGCCGCACCCGGTGGCTATATTGTCGTCACCAAAGGTCTGGTTGACCGAGTGGCAGACGAGGCTGAGTTGGCGGGCATTTTGGCCCACGAAATCACCCATGTGACCTCCAGACACCACCTGAAAGCGATGAACAAGAACGCCCAGACCAGCCTGGGCACGCAGTTGCTGGCGCAGGCCGCAGCCTCGAAGATCAACAACACAGTGGGGAAGAACCTGTCATCCCAGGTTGTGGCACTAGGGCGCGACCTGTATAGCCGTGGGCTGGACCAAGGCGACGAACTGGAGGCTGACCGCAATGGCGTGGCACTGGCAACACGTGCAGGCTTTGACCCGTTTGGCCTGGTGGCAGTGTTACAGCAACTGCGCTCAGCCGCGCCGGACAATCCGCTCTTTTCGCTGTCCATGAGCACCCATCCTGCGCCGCAATTGAGGTTGGACCAGCTGGAGCAGGCCATGGGCAAACGCCTGGATGCCTTTGCGGGCCAGCCGACCATTACTGTTGCAGAGCGAATTCGAGCACAGCCATTGCGATGACAAGCTGCTGATACACAGAAAACTGACAAAACCACTTCACTTACCCATGAACATGCACACTGCATCGCAGAACCCTCCATTTCGTTTAAATGTCGGTTGAGGTCGGAACCTACACGCAGGATGGCTCACTCTTGACTCCCGCGCACTGCCCGGCGTAGACATCGTCTGCGACCTTGAACAGGTACGTCAACGGCCAATCGATTTACCCGATGGATCAGTGGAGATGTTCCTGCTTTCCCATGTGATTGAGCATATTCGCGACAGCCTGGGGTTGATGCAAGAGATGTGGAGATTGGCCACTCCCGGCGCTTTGGCGGTTGTGCGAGTACCCCACGGGGGCAGCGATGATGCCTGGGAAGATCCCACACATGTACGACCCTATTTTCACGGCAGTTTTGGGTATTTTTCTCAACCCCATTACTGGCGAGCAGACTATGGATATCGCGGCGACTGGCAACCAGAGAAGATCATGATGATGGTTTCGCGTTCGCGTTGCGTCGGCCTCAACCCTCATCAGGTTTTTGAGAAAATTTTGACCGAAAGAAACATGGTCAAGGAAATGGTGTGTGAAATGCGGGCCATGAAGCCTTTGCGAGCGCCGCAACAGGAACTGCAAACGCCCCCGCAAATTGAAATTTCGCTTGTCGACGACTGACGTTCACCGCTGGCACTGAACGTACGAAATGTTGTTTGCTCAAAAGCCAGCAGCTAGGCCGTCACGGCGCGGGTCGCTCGCAGCCATATAGCCTTCCACCTTCGGGTCCCCCATGCGCCAGATGAACTGCCCCGCACCGAAATCCTGATACGAATCATTGATCACATCAACTTGGTGACCACGGTCCTGCAAGCCTTGCACCGTCCCGCCCTGCATGGCGGATTCCACATTGATGTTGAGTCCGGCGTTGAAGCGCCAGCGCGGCGCATCACAGGCGGCCTGCGGGTTTTGCTGGTAGTCCAGCATGCGCACCAGGGTCTGCATATGGCCCTGTGGCTGCATGTTGCCGCCCATCACACCATAGCTCATCACAGGTTGACCGTCCTTGCTCAGGAAAGCCGGAATGATGGTGTGGAAAGGCCGTTTGCCAGGGGCCACTACGTTGTCCGGATTCAATGCACCTGGCCCTGCATCCAGCCCAAAACCGTGACCTCGGTTTTGCAAGCTGATACCGAAGGTAGGTTCAACACAACCTGAGCCAAAGCCCATGTAGTTGCTCTGTATGAAGCTGACCATCATGCCGTTTTCGTCTGCCGCTGACAGGTAGATCGTGCCCCCCTTCACCGGGTTGCCCGCTTTGAAATCCTGCGCCCGGTTCATCTGGATCAATCTGGCCCGGCTGGCCAAGTAGGCATCATCCAGCATGTGCTCAACAGGCATGGTCATGGCGGCCGACTCAGACACATAACGGTAGGTGTCTGCAAATGCGAGTTTCATGGCTTCGATCTGCAAATGCTGTGCATCTACGCCATCAGGCGGCAATGCTGAAAGATCAAAGTGGCTCAGAATGCCCAGTGCAATCAAGGCGGCGATACCCTGCCCATTGGGCGGAATCTCGTGCAGGGTGTAGCCACGGTAGTTTTTGGCAATGGGCGTCACCCATTCAGGCTGGTAGGCGGCAAAGTCGGCCTCAGTATGCGCCCCCCCATTGGCTTGCGAAAACTTGGCAATGGCAGCTGCAATCTCTCCACGGTAATAGGCTTCACCACCGCTTTCGGCAATGGCTCGCAGGCCTTTGGCTGCCGATTTGAACTGAAACAACTCACCGACGTTCGGCGCCCTTGCGTTGGGCAAAAAGGCCTGTGCGAAACCGGGCAGACCTTTGAGCTCCTCCACAGGGGCTGCCCATTTCTGCTGCACCACGATGGGCAGCAGGTAACCGCGCTCGGCAATGTCAATCGCAGACTCCAGCAGATCTGCAAAAGGCAGCTTGCCAAAGCGTTTGCTCAAGGCAACCCAGCCAGCAACTGCCCCCGGTACGGTGACCGAATCGAAACCACGCTTGGGCGGCGTTTTGGCGTCAGCACCGTACTTCCGCTTGAAATACTCAGGTGTCCAGGCCGCAGGGGCACGTCCCGAGGCATTCAGGCCATGCATCTGCTTGCCATCCCACAAGATACAGAATGCATCGCTTCCCAAGCCACAACTGACAGGCTCGGTCAGTGTGATGACCGCCGCCGCAGCGATCGCTGCGTCAACCGCATTTCCACCTTTATAAAGCATCCTCAACCCAGCCTGTGCGGCAAGCGGATGGGAGGTAGACACCACATTGCGCGCGAACACAGGCAGGCGCACGCTGGAATAGGGAGTGGAGAAATCGAAGTTCATCAATGGGTCCTCAATCGGCAGTGATTTTGCGTTCAGCAATGATTTCTTTCCATTTCGTGGTGTCTGCACTCACCATGTCGGCGAACTGCTGGGGCGTACTGCGGACGGTGTCAATGCCCAGTCGTGCCAGTTTGTCTTTGACCTCTGGATCCGCAAGTGCCTGGTTGGCCGCCGTATTGACCTTGGTCAGTACGTCAGTGGGCAATCCCTTCGGGCCAAACAAACCAAACCATGTATTCGATTCATACCCAGGCAGCACTTCAGCCACGGTGGGCAAATCGGGCGCCAACGGCGTTCTTTTGGCGGTGGTTACCGCCAGCGCACGCAGGCGACCGTCGCGCACATGTGGAAGTCCGGTCGGCAGGGAGTCAAAAATCACATCGACCTTGCCACTGATCAAATCAGGCATGGCGAGTGCCGTGCCTTTGTAGGGAATGTGAACCAAAAAGACACCCGCCTGCGACTTGAATAATTCTGCGGTTAGTTGAACGATGGTGCCATTGCCGCTGGATGCGTAGTTCAGCTTGCCAGGGTTCGCCTTGGCATAGGCAATCCACTCTTTCACGGAATGTGCTGGGCTGCCGTTAGGGACCAGCATGATGCTGGGTGCGTTGCCCACATGGGCAATCGGACTGAAATCGCGCACCGCATCGTAGGGCATGCGGGCATTCAGGCTCGGGCCAATGGAGTGCGTGCTGGACGTTGCCAAAAGCAGTGTGTAGCCGTCTGGTACGGCCTTGGCAACCGCGTCAGAGCCGATTGTGCCCCCAGCCCCAGGACGGTTTTCGACCACGAGTGACTGCCCCAGTTTTTCGCCCAGTTTCTGGGACAAGGCTCGCGCAAAAATATCGGTCGCACCACCCGCAGGAAACGGCACGATGAGGCGCACTGGTTTTGCTGGATAGGTTTGCGCCTGTATGGCCGCGCAAGCGGCAAACGACATACATCCCAGTACCGCGCGCAACAGATTTCGACGAAGCATGTTGACAGTCCTCTAGAGCAGTATCAGATTGTCGCGCAGGATGTTGGCTTGGCAAACAAAAACGGCACCCAAAGGTGCCGTTTTCAATCAGTCGCCTGAAAAATCACTCCTCGACAAACACAGCCTCTCGCTTGGATTTGATGGAAGGCGACAATACGACCGCCAGCAAAATAGCAGCAACTACCAGCAAGCCTGCCGACAGCGGACGAGTCACAAACACCGTCCAATCACCACGCGACAAAAGCAGTGCGCGGCGCAGGTTCTCTTCCATCATAGGCCCCAGGATCAGTCCAAGCAGCAAAGGAGCAGGCTCCACGCTCAGCTTGTTGAACAGGTAGCCGATGAAGCCAAAGATGGCCACCGTCCAGATATCGAATGTATTGTTGTTGGTGGAATACACACCAATGGCGCAGAACAACACAATGGACGGGAACAGGTACTTGTAGGGCACTGTCAGCAGTTTGATCCACATGCCAATCAGTGGCAGGTTCAGAATCACCAGCATCAAGTTGCCAATCCACATGGACGCAATCAAGCCCCAGAACAGCTCGGGGTTGCTCGTCATCACCTGAGGGCCGGGCTGGATGTTGTGGATGGTCATCGCACCCACCATCAAAGCCATCACCGCGTTAGGTGGAATGCCTAGCGTCAGCAACGGGATGAACGAGGTTTGAGCGCCTGCATTGTTGGCAGCCTCTGGGCCAGCCACACCCCGGATGTTGCCAGTACCCAGCACTTTTTCACCGGGCTTGAGCTTGATCTTCTTTTCGATGGTGTACGCCGCAAATGCCGCCAGCAAAGCACCGCCACCGGGCAAAATACCCAAGAGCGAGCCAATCGTCGTACCCCGTAGCACGGCAGGCAGCATGCGCTTGAAGTCTTCCACCGTCGGGAACAGGCCGGTCACCGAGGCAGTAAATACTTCGCGCTCATCTTCATGCTTGGACAGGTTGGAGATGATCTCGCCGTAACCGAACACCCCCATGGCGATGGCCACAAAGCCAATGCCGTCTGTCAATTCGGGAATGTCAAAGCTGTAACGGGCTACACCCGAATTGACGTCTGTGCCCACCAACCCCATCAGCAGGCCCAGGATGATCATGGCCACTGCCTTCAGCAACGAGCCCGAAGCCAGCACAACGGCACCAATCAGGCCTAGCACCATCAGCGAGAAATATTCAGCTGGACCAAACTTGAAGGCCAATTCCGTCAGGGGAGGCGCAAACGCTGCCAGGATCAATGTACCCACCGAACCTGCAAAGAATGAACCCAGTCCAGCTGCCGCCAGTGCTGGCCCCGCCCTCCCTTGTCTGGCCATTTGATAGCCGTCCAGTGTGGTCACCACCGACGATGACTCACCTGGCAAATTGACCAAGATGGCAGTCGTTGAACCACCGTACTGCGCACCGTAATAAATGCCAGCGAGCATGATCAATGCCGACACGGGAGGCAATGCATAAGTCGCAGGCAGCAGCATGGCAATCGTGGCCACTGGGCCAATGCCTGGCAACACACCGATCAGCGTACCCAGCACACAGCCGACCAGCGCATAAAGCAGATTGACGGGCGTGAACGCCACGCCAAAACCGAGGGAAAGATTGCTTAACAGTTCCATTTTGTTCTTTTCCTCTTAACCGGTAATGAAAGTGGGCCACACCGGAAACTGCAGTTTCAGCAGCATGACAAATGCAAGGTAGCTACCAATGGCCAAGGCAGTTGCCAGAATCAGGACCGGCTTGAGGCTGAACTCTTCACCCGCCATGCTGGCCACGACAACCAGGCCATAGATGGCAATCATCAAGCCCATTGCGGGTACGCCAATGCTTGGCAAACCGCCAAGCAAAACACCAAACAAAAGGTTGGCACCCAGCACGAAACCCAAAGGCTTCCAGGCAAATTTGCCGACCGGGTCCCCGTCCCGCGCGTGAGAGCGAAACGAGTTGAAAACAATCATGCCCCCCAGTGCTGCCAGGATGTACCCCAGCATTTGAGGAAAGTAACCCGGCCCCATGCGGGCCCCATCGCCAATGCTGTAGTTACGTGCGCCAATGGCAAACGCCAATCCGACGATCGTGAACATGATGCCGGCAAAGAAGTCTCGTTGACTCTTGAATCCCACGGACATATCTCCTAGAAGTTTGATTTGGGCCGATTGTGCGGCGCAATCAACCCTGGCGAGAATGTGGATTACACCTACTCAGGGTTGTCCCCTAGGGGACTGCCATCAGTCCAGCGGCGGGGTGGCTGTCAGCACTTCTTCCAGCGTGGTCATGCCCTCTGCTACCCGCAATGCCCCGGCCAGCCGCAGCGGCCGCATGCCATCGGCAACCGCCTGACGACGCAAGGCATCGATGTTGGGTTCCTTATTCACTTTGTCCTTGAAGGCATCGCTGACCGCCAGGAGTTCATACAAACCCATGCGCCCCCGAAAACCTGTCATCCGGCAGTCCTCGCAGCCCACGGGTTTGAAGGGTTTGTAGCCACCGTTCAGCTTCCAGGGCTTGATGGCTGCGGCCAGCGCGTCAGGGTTGGATGCGTCATCACGCACTGCACAAGCCTTGCACAGGGTTCGCACCAGACGCTGGGCCAGCACACCGAGCACGGTGGCATTGATTAAATACGGCGGCACACACAGTTCCATCAAGCGCGTGATCGCGGAAGGGGCATCGTTGGTATGCAAGGTAGAGAAAACCAAGTGCCCAGTCAGCGCCGCCTGTACCGCCATGTCGGCGGTAGCCAGATCCCGTATTTCGCCCACCATGATGACGTCCGGGTCCTGACGCATCAGGGCACGCAGCCCTTCGGCAAAACCAAAATCCAGTTGTGGTTGGGCCTGGGTCTGGTTGAAAGACGGCTCAATCATCTCAATCGGGTCTTCGACTGTGCAGACGTTCACTTCTTCAGTCGCCACGCGCTTCAGGGTCGAATACAGGGTTGTGGTTTTGCCCGATCCTGTGGGCCCTGTCACCAAAAGAATGCCGTACGGACGCTTGACGAGTTGCTGCCAGCGATCAGCATCGTGTGGCGTGAACCCAAGGGCATCCAGATCTTTCACCGCAGTATCAGGGTCAAAGATCCGCATCACCATCTTTTCGCCGAACGCAGTCGGAAGCGTCGAAAGGCGCATTTCCACCTCTTCGCCGCGCGGATTGCGGGTCTTGATCCGACCGTCCTGGGGGCGTCGGCGCTCCACCACGTCCATGCGGCCCAGGAGCTTGATGCGCGCCGTCATGGCGCCCAGCACGCTGGAGGGCATCTGGTAAACGGTATGCAAAATGCCGTCGATGCGAAAGCGGATGACGCCCTGATCACGCCGGGGCTCCAGATGGATATCGCTGGCGCGCTGGTCAAAAGCATATTGCCAAAGCCAGTCCACCACCTGCACAACACCCTGGTCATTGGCGTCCAGGGCCTTGTTGCTGCGCCCCAGCTCAACCAATTGCTCAAAACTGGAGCCACTGGCCGCAGCACCCGTTTTTTGAGCAGAGCGAACTGATTTGGCCAGTGAAAAAAATTCAGCGGTGTACCGGTGTACATCCAGTGGGTTAGACAACACGCGCCGCACGGTACGCCGCGACTGGCGTTCTACCTCGGCAATCCAGTCCGTTACGAAAGGTTCTGCTGTGGCAATGGTGACCTCGCTGCCACTGATCAGCACCGGTAAAATCTTGTGCCGCTCGGCGTAGCCTGCGCTCATCGCGTCGGCCACCTTGCCGACATCTACCCTCAACGGATCAATCCGTAAGAACTCCATCCCACAACGCGCCGCCAGCCATTGAACCAAGGCTTCCACGTCAAGAGCCTTGCCGTCACTGGCACGCGCCATCGCCACATTGGACAAACGCACCAACGGGTGTTGGGCACTTTCTGAGTGCGAGCAGCGCGCGATGGTGCGGATCGCTTCATCCTTGCTGATGACACCGTCTTGCGCCAGCCAGTCCACAATTTGCCGCCAATGCAAAGGACCCTTGAAGTCTTTGATGTCCTTGATTGGGCGAGGTGCTTTGCTTGTCATAGTTTGCCCATGTTAACGGCTCAGTCCCACCCCGGATGATCGATCAAGGCAGCAGAAAACTATTCGCCCGAAATACCCGTTTGAACAGGGTTCAACAGCAACATAAGCAAGGGGTGCAACACTTTGCGCGCCGTGTGAATCAGGTGGAACTGCTCTTCCACTTCTGGCAGGCTGGCGAACTTTTTCAGGCGGTGGGTTTCCTCCAGTTCGTCGTCCAGTGACTCAGGGGCAGGAAAGACGCCCATGCCTGCAGCCCCAAAGGTCGTCAACAGGGCGCTGTCTTCAAACTCACCCACGATCCGTGGCTGAATACGCTCACGCTCCAGCCAGTGGTCGATGCGGGCGCGAGCCGCCGAGTGCCGGGTAGGCAAAATCATGGGCACCTGCGACAGGCTTTGCGGGTAGTTGACACCCGCCACTGCAGCCCAGTTGGGCGAGGCATACCAGGCCATGGGGCTGCTGACCAACAAGCTGCTGGTGATCCGCAACTCGGGATGCGGGGTAGCCGGTCTATCGGACAGCACCACATCCAGCTTGTGCATGGCCAACTCGCCCAGCAATTGCTCAAACTCACCCTCGTGGCACAAAAGCCGGAGATGGGATTCATCCAGAACAGGCGCCAGGACACGATGAACTGCCAGCTTGGAGATTCCGTCTGAAATCCCGACGTTGAACCGAATCACTTTGCCGGAAACCGCCTCCTTGACCTTGTGCGGCAGGTTCTCACCCAGGGCAAAAATCAGGTCCGCTTCGCGCATCGCCGCCACGCCAGCCTCTGTCAGGACCAGGTTGCGCCCCTGGTTTCTCAGCAAACTGACCCCCAAATCCTTTTCCAGCGCACGGACCTGTGTACTGATGGTCGGCAGGGCGATGTCCAGTCGCTCCGCCGCACGCGCCATGCCGCCCTCTTTGGCAACCACCCAAAAGTAATAAAGATGCTTGTAGTTAAAGTTTGCGCTCATGAGTGGCATCAATATAGATTAGTTTTTTCTTACTAAATATTAAATATTAGTATATTTATTTATTCTCAATGTAGCACTAAATTCATGGCTCCCATTACCTCTATCGGAGTTTCTCATGCACATTGTTTTTGATGCCAAGCCCGTCGAAGCCAAGCCTTTGCGGGATCAGACCGTTGAGCGCCTTCGCTTTGCTCTGCGTCGTCTTTACACGCTGGTCAACTCGGTACGTGTGCGATTCAGTGATCTGAATGGACCACGCGGGGGCGTTGACAAACATGCCCATATCCAGTTGAACCTGTTGTCGAACGGCTCAGTTGTGGTTGAAGCGCGTGCAACTTCCTGGCGCACAGCTCTGGACAATGCACTGCAGCGCGCAATCACCAAAGTTCTGCGTACGCGCAAGCAGGCAAGTCGCCCCCAGCGCAAATCGGTCCGCAGCCTGGTCCAGGATTCAAACTGAACGGCAACCCATCCGGTACTTTTTTGATTTCCCTTACATGACGGAGCTTTAGATGAACCCCCTCTCTTCCAACCCTGAGACTAACCGCTTCTCCTGGTCCGGCGACACAGCACGACCGGCAGGCAACTATGCGCAAGCGGCATCCGGCACACCAAACCGTGTGCTGCGCAACACCTATGCATTGCTGGCCATGACACTGCTTTTCAGTGCCGCGGTGGCCATCGTATCGACAACGATGAAGCTACCTGCTCCCGGTATTCTTATCACACTGGTGGGGTACTTTGGCCTGCTTTTTGCTGTGCACAAACTGCAAAACAGCGGCTGGGCTGTGCCTGCTGTCTTTGGTTTGACAGGTTTCATGGGTTACACACTGGGCCCCATCCTGACCCGCTACAGCGGCTTGCCCAACGGCGGTGAAGTCATTGGCATGGCACTGGGGGCAACCGCTGTCACCTTCCTGGCACTATCAGCCTATGTGCTGACCACCCGCCGCGACTTCAGCTTCATGGGCGGCTTCCTGTTTGCAGGCATGGTCATTGCCCTTCTGGGCGGCATCGCAGCCATGGTGTTCCAGATGCCCGCCCTCGGCCTGGCCATTTCTGGCATGGTCGCGCTGCTGTCGGCAGGCTTGATCCTGTTTGAAACCAGCCGCATCGTCAATGGTGGTGAAACCAATTACGTATTGGCAACCGTTGGTCTCTTTGTGTCGCTGTTCAATCTGTTTACCAGCCTGCTGAGTCTGTTTGGCATAGGCAGCAACGACTGACCTCACTGAAACAGAGAGAGGATAGGACATGGAGACCATCGGCACCTGGTGGATGTGGGTAGGCTTTATCGTCTTTGTCGTGGTGGCCATTTCCATCGATCTGCTGGCGATGGAAAAGCAAGGCGCCCGCAAAGTCACGATGAAAGAAGCCGCGGCCTGGAGCGTGATGTGGTTCTCCATGGCCTTCGTCTTTGTGGCTGCCTTGTGGTGGTACCTGGACGGTGTGCAAGGTAGGGAGGTAGCCAACACAGCATCCATGCAGTTCATTACAGGCTATTTGGTTGAAAAAAGCCTGTCGGTTGACAACATCTTTGTGTTCTTGATGATCTTCAGCTACTTTGCTGTACCCGCAGAGTTACAGAAGCGTGCCTTGATAACTGGCATCATCGGTGCGGTTGTTTTGCGCGCAATTCTGATTCTGGTGGGCGCCTGGCTGTTGGCCACTTTCCATTGGTTACTTTATGTGTTTGGCACTTTCCTGGTTTTAACGGGCGGCAAGATGTGGCTGGCAGCAGGCCAAGCACCAGATGTCGAGAAAAACCCAGTACTGAAACTGCTGCGCCGTTATGTCAAGATCAGCGACAGAATGGACGGCGAAAAGCTCAGCACAGTTATCGGGGGCGTCAAACATTACACCCCTTTGTTTGTCGTGCTGGTGATGATTGGGGCGACTGACGTGATTTTTGCGGTAGACAGCATTCCAGCAATTTTTGCCATCACAAGCGACCCTTTCATCGTGTTGACGGCCAACATTTTTGCCATTTTGGGCCTACGTGCGCTCTATTTTTTACTGGCTGACATGGCAGATCGTTTCCACCTTCTTGCTTATGGCTTGGCCCTGGTGCTGGTGTTCATTGGCTCCAAGATGCTGCTAGGTGATATTTACAAGATTCCCATTGGCGCGGCTCTGCTGGTAACGGCAGGGCTGATTGCGGGCGCCATCGTGGCGTCCATGCTCAGCGCAAAAGACATCAAAACAGGACACAAAACTTCCTCATGACCCTGCTTCGCAACTTCCGCCGTTGGCTACGTGGCCTGGAGCCGCGTGTGCTGGCCAGCATGAAGGGGCCTTTGCTTGGCCGCTTGCGCCCCTGGCTGGATGACAAAGACGTCCTCAGTTTTCACCGCACGCCCCTCGCCATGGGCGTTGCCATCGGCATGTTTTGCGGCCTGATTCCCGGGCCGCTGCAAGTTGCGGGGTCTTTGCTGCTCTGTGTCTGGCTTCGCGCCAACCTGATTGCCGCTGCAGCGGCCACGTTTTACACCAATCCGTTGACCATCGTCCCTTTGTACATGCTGGCGTTTCAGATAGGACGCCTGATCCTGCCTGCTGATGCCACGGACCCCGCCACCTCATTTGCAGGCTTGAACTGGTCCAATGGAGTGATAGACGGACTTTCTGCACTTGGCTTGCCCTTGCTGTTGGGCTTGCCCACCATGGGTTTGATGTTCGCAGCCATCGCTTATCTGCTGGTGCAACTGCTCTGCCTTTTGCCCGTGTTCCAGCGGCGCAGGCTCATGCAAAAAAGAATCAAGCCACCACTGGCTTGAAAGCGCGCATCCACTTGGCAGCGGGCAGACCCCAGCGACGCTCGACCACCTCGGCCCGCTGCGCCAGCAGGGTTTTGTTGATGTTGCTGGGCGTGCGCAGTGCCAACACGATGGTGTTGCCTTCACGCGTAGGTTTGAAGGCCCACACAGCATCTTCACCAAACGCCTCACTGATCTTGGCCAGACTTTGCTCGTAGCTGGACGACCGGCCAAACAGGTTGACCGTCATCGCACCGTCCCCGGTCAACAGTTGCCGGCAATCGGCGTAAAACGCTGCGCTGTCCAGCACCGGGGCAGCGGCCTCGTGGTCGTACAGGTCCACCGCCAGCGCATCGACCGTGCCATGCCACATGGGGTTGCGGATTTCTTCGGCTGCATTGGCCAGGACCACGCGCTGACGCTCGTCATCGGGCGGTAGTTTGAACAGGCTGCGACACACCGCAATGACCTGCGGGTTGACCTCCACTGCAGTCACCGTCATGTGCAGCTTTTTGCGGCAGAACTTGGTGATGGATGCCGCCCCCAGGCCCAGTTGCATCGCGTGGCGTTTGCTGACACTGGAGGGCTCCACAAACACCAGCCAGGCCATCATGCGCTGAACGTACTCCAGCTCCAGGTCAAACGGGTCGGCCACCCGCATGCTGCCCTGAATCCAGGGCGTGCCCAGATGCAAGCTACGCACGCCTCGATAGTCGGAGTAATTGACTTCTGGAAAATCGCCTTCGGGCAGTTCGGTGTCAGGCATTTGTTTATCGCTTGGGTTCATGGCAAATCCGGTTTCAATTTCAGGTACATCCCCAACACCACACGCCATTCCTCTCGTTTGCGTTCATAGGGCACAGACGCATTGGCTGGGCTGGTAGAGGGCAGCCTGTGCACCGGCAGGCCCAGCGCTTCGGTGTGGCGACGATGCTTGTAGCTCTCGCCCCCGTTATGGACTATGGCTTGCAGTTGCGGGCAGCGCTGCTTGAGACTGGCCAAGTCATTCAACTGGGCATGGCGGATGTTGGCGTCCAGGCTGCCCTGGCGCTCGCAGGCGGCGTAGACATCCCACAGGCCGACACCTTGGCCCAGCAAGAACTTGCTACGCTCTTGATAGCTAGAAGTGACCACCAGTCCTGCCGGAAAAGGCAATATATCCGTCAAAATCCGCCAGAACTGATTTTGCAGATGCCCGTAATACGCTTGCGCCGCCAGCGACGCCGCGCCGGGGAAGCTGCCCAGCACCAGCACACGGCACCGCTCGTCCAGCAAGGGAGCCAGGCCAGTCAGCTGCGGCGATTCACAATCGCTCACTCAGGTATCCAGGCGCAAGCCTTTGGGCAGGGGGAACTTCACCGTCTCCTCCATGCCTGGCATTTTCGCACGGCCAGTGCGCCCAAGGCCTTGAGCCTGTCGATCACTTGCTGCACCAACACGTCGGGGGCTGACGCGCCCGCCGTCAACCCGACGCGCGCCTTACCCTCAAACCATTCGGGCCGAAGCTCGTCGGCACTGTCCACCATGTAGCTTTCGGTACCCAGCTTGCGGGCAACCTCGCGCAGGCGGTTGCTGTTGGAGCTGGTGGGGCTGCCCACCACAATGACCAGGTCCACTTGCGGACTGAGCAGTTTGACGGCGTCCTGCCGGTTTTGCGTGGCGTAGCAAATGTCCTGCTGCTTGGGCTCCCGTACCAGTGGAAAGCGGGCTTTCACCGCTGCGGCTATTTCGGCAGCATCGTCCACGCTCAGCGTCGTCTGTGTGACCATGGCCAGTTTGGCGGTCTGAGCTGGCTGCACAGCAGCCACATCGGCCACGTCTTCCACCAGATGAATACCACTGTCCAGCTGGCCCATGGTGTTTTCCATCTCAGGGTGTTCTTTATGGCCAATCATGATGAATTCAAAATTCTCTTTGTGCAGCTTGGTGATTTCTACATGTATTTTGGTCACCAGAGGACAAGTGGCGTCAAACACCTGAAACCCGCGAGCATCCGCCTCGTTCTGTATGGCTTTGCTGACCCCGTGGGCCGAGAACACCAGGGTGGCGCCAGGGGGTACATCGTCCAGCTCTTCGATGAAGATCGCGCCGCGCAATTTGAGGTCGTTCACCACATAAGTGTTGTGCACAATCTCATGGCGTACGTAGATGGGTGCGCCAAACTTGGCGAGTGCGCGGTCCACGATTTCGATGGCACGGTCCACCCCTGCGCAAAAGCCGCGCGGTTCTGCTAGAACGATCTCCTTGCTCACAACACCCCCAGCAGCTTGACCTCAAACGTCACCGACTGGCCTGCCAGCGGGTGACTGAAGTCAAACTGAAACGACTGCTCCTTGCCCTCACCCTTCACCTGTTGCAGCACGCCCGCAAACGAGCCCTGCCCGTCCGGTGTGGGGAACTGCACCACATCGCCCACGTTGTACTGCTCCAGTGGGTCACCCATGTCGGTCAGCACCTTGCGCGCAATCCACTGCAGCATGTCGGGGTTGCGCGGGCCAAAGGCTTCGCCAGCCGCCAGCTCGAACGTGGCGTGGGTGCCCTCTGCCAAGCCCAGCAGCCGCTGCTCTACCGCAGGTGACAACTGCCCGCTGCCCAGCGACAGGGTGGCCGGTTTGTCATTGAACGTGTTGATCACGTCCCCCGCAGGCCCGGCAAGACGGTAGTGCAGGGTCAAAAAGGAATCGGCCACAACGACAGGGGAAGTTTGAGACATATAGACAGGTACAACACTCGATAATCAGTCTCAATTGTAAGAAGCCCCTGCCAGATCCCCACCCATGCCCTTAAAAGACCTGCCCGCCGATGCCCGCCCCCGTGAAAAGCTGTTGGCACGTGGCCCTGCCGCTTTAAGTGACGCCGAACTGCTGGCCTTGTTGCTGCGCACCGGCATCCAAGGCAAAAGCGTGCTGCACCTGGCCGACGAATTGCTGGCGGACCCGGCCAAAAACCCCAACGGCTTTGGCGGTATCAGCGGCTTGCTGCACACCAGCGCCAAAGACCTGGAGCGCATCAAAGGCCTGGGCCCTGCCAAGCGTGCCGAGTTGGTGGCCGTACTCGAACTGGCCCGCCGCGCCCTGGCCGAGCAGCTCAAAGAGCGCACGGTGTTTGACACCCCCCATGCAGTCAGCGACTACCTGCGCCTGCATTTGGGACAACGCCCCTACGAAGTCTTCGCCGTGATCTTCCTGGACGCGCAAAACCGCATGCTGGCCCTGGAAGAGCTGTTTCGTGGCACCTTGACCCAAACCAGCGTCTACCCGCGCGAGGTTGTCATCCGCGCCCTTCACCACAGCGCCGCATCGGTCGTACTGGCCCACAACCACCCCAGCGGCAGTGTGCAACCCTCCCGTGCAGACGAATACCTCACCCAAAACCTGAAGTCCGCCCTGGCCCTGCTGGACATTCGCGTGCTGGACCATGTCATCGTGGCGCAGGGGCAGACGCTGTCGATGGCCGAAAAAGGCTTGATGTGAGGGTGACGCCATGAAAGCCAACTCCCTGGCCGATCTGAAGCACATGCAGGCCCACCTGGCTGAGCAGCAGCGCCTGCGCCAAGAGCGCGAAGCGCAGGCCAAGCTGGACGCGGCACGCCAGGCGGCGGCCAAAGACCTGTTCAGCCGCGCCGTGGGCAAAGTGCAGCGGCTACCCGAGACCGGGCGCGTCCCCAGCCCCAAACTCCCGGCAGAACCCATTGCCAAGCAGCAGGCACTGGACGACAAAGCCGTTCTGCAAGAGGCCATCAGCGACGAGTTTGACGCCAGCACCCTGCTGGAGGTGGACGATTCCCTGAGCTTTCGCCGCCCCGGCATTGGTCCGGACGTGACCGCCAAACTGCGCAAGGGAGAATGGGCGATTCAAAAGCAAATCGACCTGCACGGCCTGCGCCGCGACGACGCCCGGGAAACTTTGAGCGCCTTCATCCGCGACTGCCACAAGCAGGGTTTGCGCTGTGTGCGCGTGGTTCACGGCAAGGGATTGGGCTCACCGGGCAAGACACCGGTGCTCAAAGGTCGGGTGCAAAGCTGGCTGGTGCAGAAGAATGAGGTGCTGGCCTACGTGCAGGCTCGTCCGATGGAAGGCGGCGCTGGTGCGCTGCTGGTGCTGCTGGCCCGGCATTGAACCCAGCCAGCAGCAACGGCGATGGCCGCCCCCAGGCTCAGGCACCTACGTTGCGCATCCAGTCCGCTGTTTTGAAAAACGACTCGTCCAGCCGCACGCGCAAGGCTTGATCTACCCCCACCTCACCCATGGCCTGGTCCATACAGGCCAGCCACTGGTCGCGCTCCAGGATGCCAATCTTGAACGGCATGTGCCGCGCCCGCAAACGCGGGTGGCCAAAGCGCTCGGTGTAATGCTGCGGCCCGCCCAGCCAACCGCACAAGAACCAGAATAGCTTTTCGCGGGCACTGGCCAGGTCTGATCCATGCACAGCGCGCAGCTCGGCGTAACCAGGCTCCAGGTCCATCAGATCGTAAAACCGCTCGACCAGCGCTTTGACCTGCGGCTCACCACCCATCCAGTCGAATGGCGTTATTTTTTCGGGTGTAATTTGTTTTTCCGACATATTGGGTGTGGTTTTATTGCTATCTATTTTGATGCGATCAGTCTACTGCGGCGCGCAGCGTCTCCACCACTGGGCGGCGCAACACCTCGCGCAGGCCCCACCAACCTGCCAGCAGGGCCAGCGAGGCACCAGTGACGGCGGTGCCCAGCGGCACCCACAGGGTAGGTGCCCAGGCAAACTCAAACACGTAGCGGGCCAGTGCCCAGCCCACCGCCACGCCTGCGAGCGCGGCCAATACACCGGCCAGCGCGCCCACGCCTGCCAGCTCGGCCCGCTGAACTTGGCGCAGCAATTGGCTGCTGGCCCCCAGGGCACGCATGATGGCAAATTCGCGGGCACGTTCCTCCCGGGTGGATGACACGGCGGCCACCAACACCACCAAGCCCGCCGCCAGCGCAAAGGCAAACAAAAACTCCACCGCACGGATGACCTGGCCCAATACGCGCTGCACCTGGTTAATGGTGGCGCTCATGTCCACGTTGGTCACGTTGGGAAACTGGCGCACCAACTGGTTATCAAACCCCGCCTGCGCGGGCGCACGCAACGCGGCCATGAAGGTGATGGGCACATCGGGCATCTGGCTGACGGGGTACATCACAAAGAAGTTGGCCCGCATGGAGCCCCAGTCCACCTTGCGCAGGCTGGTGATGCGGGCCTCGCTGGTCACGCCGCCCATGTCAAAGCGCAGACTGTCGCCCAGTTTGAGGTTCAGTGTTTTGGCGATGCCTTCTTCCACGCTCATGGCACCGGCTTCTTCTAGTGTCCAGCGACCACCAGCGAGGATGTTGTGCTCAGGTAGCGTCGCCGCGTGCGACAGGTTGAACTCGCGGTCCAGCAGGCGTTTGGCGCGGTCTTCGCTGAAGTCTTCAGGATTCACCGCCTTGCCGTTGATGGCCACCAGGCGGCCCCGGATCATGGGGTACCAGTCGTAGCGGCCAACACCTGCGGTTTTCAGCGTCTGCTGGAAGGCGTCACCCTGCTCGGGCATGATGTTGATCACAAAGCGGTTGGGCGCGTCGGGCGGGGTGGCCTTTTGCCAGCTGCTGACCAGATCGGTGCGCAAAAGCACCAACAGCACCAGGGCCAGCAAGCCCACGGCCAGGGCGCTGGTCTGCACCACGGTATAGGCGGGTCGGGCCGCAATCTGACGCGTGGCCAACACCAGCCAGCGCGGGGCGCGTTCATCGTCTACCCAGCGGCGCAGCAAGCGGATGGCTGCCCAGCTGAGCAGCGCAAACAGCAGCACAGCAGCGGCAAACCCACCGACCGCAATCATGCCCAGCCTGGTATCAGCACTGACTGCCAACAACAGGCCTGCAAAGCCGCTGACACCCACGGCCAGTACGGTGACAGACGCAGCCTTGAGCCCGCCCACATCGCGCCGGATCACCCTGAGAGGCGGCACCTGCGCCAGTTGCAGCACAGGCGGCAGGCCAAAAGCAAACAGCAAGGTAAAGCCCACCCCCACACCAAACACCACCGGCCACATGCCGGGTGCCGGCAGGCTGGACTCCACCAACCCCGCCAGCAGCAGCACAAACACGTGGTGCACGGCGTAGCCTATCAGCACACCGGCCAGGCTGGCAGCGATGCCCACGGCGGCGAATTCGGTGACGTAGCTCAGGGCAATGTTGCGCTGGCTCAGTCCCAACACCCGCAGCATGGCGCAGGCGTCCAGGTGCTTGGCCGCAAAGCTGCGCGCAGCCAGGGCCACGGCGACCGCGCTCAGAAGTGCCGACAGCAACGCCACCAGGTTGAGAAACTTCTCGGCCCGGTCCAGCGTCTGGCGCATCTCGGGGCGGCCAGTTTCCAGCGATTCGACACGCACACCCCGGTAGGCAGCCAAGCCATCGGTACCGGTTTTTTTCAGTTCGGCGTCGGCCCATTGCACATAGCTGGCCACTGCTGCCTCTTGACCGGCCACTGCCAGGCGGTAACCCACCCGGCTGGCGGGCTGCACCAGGCCGCTGGCGGCGACATCGGCCTGATTGATCAACACACGCGGCGCAAAGTTCATGAAGCCCGCACCCCGGTCGGGCTCAATCACCACCACGCGGCTGAGTGTGAGGCTGGTATCGCCCAGCAAAACCTTGTCGCCCATTCGCAGGCCCAGTGCGTCCAGCAAGGGGGCATCGACCCATGCCTCACCCACCGCAGGGATGTCACGCGTCACCTGGTCTGCCACACCCACAGCACTGGCCACCCGCAGATTGCCGCGCAAGGGGTAGCCTGCGCCCACCGCCTTGAGCGCGACGAGTTTGGCGGCACCCCCCTGAGCCTCAGACGCCCGGCCCATGGTGGGAAAGCTCAGGCTGGCCGATGTCTCCAGGCCCAGCGCGCGGGCCTTGTCCACAAAGACCCCGGGCGTGGGCTGATCGCTGGCCAGCACCGCGTCCCCGCCCAACATCTGACGCGCGTCGCGCTGCAAGCCGCCTTTAAGTCTGTCCGCAAAAAAACCGACGGCGGTGAGGGCTGCCACCGCCAGCGTCACCGCCACGATCAGCAGCGTCAAATCGCCCGCGCGGGCGTCGCGCCAGAGGGTGCGCCAGCCCTGCTTCAGGAAGGTGGGGAATGTGGAAACTGCGTCTGTCATGAAATTCCTTTGGACGTATTATTCCCCCACCCTTTCGTTAACACCTCACCCAACACCTGACCTCTATGACAAAAGCATTCAACATTGCCGTGATCGCCGGTGACGGCATTGGCCGCGAAGTCATGCCCGAAGGCCTGCGCGTGCTCGAAGCCGCCGCCAAGCGCTTTGACATCCCGCTGACCTTCCATACCTTTGACTGGGCACACTGCGACTACTTTGCCAAGACTGGCCAGATGATGCCTGACAACTGGAAGGAGCTGCTGCAACCCATGGACGCGATCTACTTTGGTGCCGTGGGTTGGCCCGCCACAGTGCCAGACCATGTGTCGCTTTGGGGATCGCTGCTGAAGTTCCGCCGCGAATTTGACCAGTACATCAACCTGCGCCCAGTGCGCCTGTTCGACGGCGTACCCTGCCCCTTGGCTGGCCGCAAAGCCGGCGACATCGACTTCTTTGTGGTGCGCGAGAACACCGAGGGCGAATACACCAACCTGGGCGGCATCATGTACGCGGGCACCGAGCGCGAGATCGTCATTCAAGAAACAGTGATGTCACGCCATGGCACCGACCGGGTCCTGAAGTTTGCCTTTGAGCTGGCCAAGAGCCGCCCCCGCAAGCATTTGACCGTCGCCACCAAGTCCAACGGCATAGCGATCAGCATGCCTTGGTGGGATGGCCGTGCGGACGCGGTGGCCAAAGACTACCCCGGCATCACGGTCGACAAACAGCACATCGACATTTTGTCTGCCCGCTTTGTGCTGCAACCCAACCGCTTTGACGTGGTGGTGGCCTCCAATTTGTTTGGCGACATCCTGTCTGACCTGGGCCCAGCTTGCACAGGCACGATTGGCCTGGCACCGTCGGCCAACCTGAACCCTGAAGGCAACTTCCCCAGCCTGTTTGAGCCTGTGCACGGGTCAGCCCCCGATATTTACGGCAAGAACATCGCCAACCCGGTGGCCATGGTCTGGTCGGGGGCGTTGCTGCTGGACTTTCTGACCAAGGGCACAGGCAATGGCCGCGGGGCGCACGATGCCATCGTAACCGCCATTGAAAAGGTGCTGGTCAGTGGGCCGCGCACGGCGGATCTGGGTGGCACGGCGAACACGACCGAGATGGGCAAGGCGATTGCCGCGCTGCTGAATTGACCATGGCACCCATACCCAATATGTGGGGTAGGTCTTTCTTAGATGCAGATAAACTATGGATGCTGCAATTGGTATTTGCTGAAAGGATTCTCGGTGGAACTCAAGAACTCGCTGGTCACGCTACAGCCTGGCATATACATCATTCGTCATCCAGGTGGGTCCGCCTGCGCACTGTCTGTCACAAGAGGGCCTTCGGGGCCTGGAAAGCATGAAATTCTTTCGACACCGCGTACCCAAGGGACATTGCTCCGTGACGGTTCTGACTGTATTGTGATGCGAGTTTTTGGCGGTCCGATAGAGCTGCTTGTAACCGCGTTTGTCAGTCCAGTTGGAGGGCCCGCGCCGACATTGCGAATTGATCAGATTGGGCTCGACCCAGAACCGATAACTCCCTTTAGTCCAGCAGGACTCACTGCCTTCATCCAAGATTATCGAGATCAGCGAACGCGGCCTCTCCAATCATTGGACATATTCAAGCTATAGGGGATGCTGTTGCTGGTGCAGGGGAAACCATCGGTCAACTTGGTAGTCACTCTCGCCTGGAGGGTTTTCAACTCATGTGGCCAGACAAACCTGAGGGGTTGGATGTGGTCTACGGCGTAACCATTGAAGGCGGTGAAACCACACCCATGATGACACTGGGTCAATATTGCGGAACCCGTAACATGGCGCGCAGAATCACTGAAGCCACATTTGGTTTGACGGGGCCTAAATCTAACCAGCACGAGTTACAAGGATTCGCACACTTCTCTGGAGGGTTTGTAACCCCCATCGTCGCAGGTATTGGACTGAGTGGCCCCAGTGGTTCGGAACACCTGACCGCATTGAGCCTTATCGTCGTGCCAACGACAAACCCCAAGAACGCTAAAGTCAATCCCTGGAGCGATTCGGCGCGCACCAAGGTTTTCAAGGCCCCTTCCAAGACGAAGCCTACAGTTGCACAGAAAAAAACTCCCGCAGTTCCAACTTCCGCAGTGAGCAAAGAGAGCGCAAAACCAAAGAAGAAGCCCGCAACCGTTAAGAAGTCCTGATGCGTGCAGCCTGCCTCTTGCGCGAGGTGGCAGTCAATTCTTGATACAAAGAGACATAAGACTCCACCATACGTTCGGAAGTGAAGTGTGACTCATATCGATGCTTCGCTTGGCGACCCATTTCGTCTGCTTGCGATTTGTTTTCGAGCAGTTGACGCATGGCGGCACCCAGTGCTTTTGCGTCACTGGGACTAACCACTACGCCAGTCAACCCAGCGATGTTGATATAAGAAGTCCCTGTTCCAATTTCGCTCGAAATCATGGGCTTACCAAACATCGCGCCTTCAAGCAGCGAGATACCGAATGCTTCAGAACGCAAGTGTGAAGGAAACACAACTCCAAGACAGAGCGTCAAGAGAGCCGCTTTGTCTTCGTCCGGCAACTGTCCAAGGAAATGGACATTGGTCAGACCAAGGTCTGCTGCCTGCTTTTTCAAATCACGTTCTGTCGGGCCAGTGCCAATCAATACAATGGGGCAATTGATGTCTTTGGCAGCGTCAAGCAGTATGTGGAGCCCTTTGTAATACCGAAATACGCCCACAAAAAGAAAAAACTGCGTACCAAACATTTCCCGCCATTTTTGGAGGAGAAAGTCAGAGGGCTGTGGGTATGTCGACTTGTCCAAACCGATTGGAATCACCTCGACCTTGTCAGGAAACTGTTCCAGGACTTGACTGCTGGCCAAGTAGTTGGATGAAGTCGCAACAATTTTGTCCACACTGTTCAAAAACTTCTTCTGCAATGGTGCATAGAATTTGAGTAATGCACGCTGACGGATGATGTCGGAATGGTAAGTCACCAAAGTCGGCTTGTTGCGAAGCATTGCAAATGCACCAAATCCATGAAGGGCCAAGGATAGTGGTAGTGGATAAGGTCAGCACTGGCAGATAGCTCTGAAAACCGCTTGAAAGCAGCGATAGAAAAGCCCGTAGAAGCTATTTCAAAATTGCGCTTAACCCGGTGAACGTTGTAGCCATCCATCGAAACAGTTGCCCCCCCCCTGCGCGGATCCAATGACAAGACATCACTGCTGACCCCATAAGCACTGGCGCCACGTGCCAGTTGATGGATAACTTGCTCCACACCACCCATTGCGTAGGGAAACGCCGATTTGTAAAAGTGAAGGACTCTCAATGGGACGATACTCATTCATTCACTTTAGGACAGATCTATACACAGACAGGGTATCTTGAGCACACTTTGCCCAATTGAAGCCCATTGACTGCTGCCGGGACATTGAGGATAGAGCCATTTGCCACGGATCATCGTCTGCCATTTTGCAGAGAGCAGCGATCACTGATCCTTCATCGTAGGGATCGATTAACACACCCGCTTCCCCGACCTCAGGCAGTGAGGAAGAGTTGGCGCAGATCACAGGAATACCGCATGCCATGGCCTCCAGCGGAGGTAAACCAAATCCCTCATAAATCGACGGATACACCAGCGCCCTTGCCCCTGCTATCAATGTATGCAACTCTTCGCGAGGGGTGTACCCAAGCTGACGAACCTGTCCCGATGCAACCAGCGGTGAAATCTCGGCCTCAAGTGCAGATGTCCGCCAGCCTTTCATTCCAATCAGAACAAGTGGATATCGCTGGCGTGTTTGGTGCGGCAGCTGCACGTAGGCCCTTAATACAATGGAAAGGTTCTTCCGGGGCTCAAGCGTGCCAACAGCCAAGAAATACTGACCATGCTTCAGTTGGTGCCGCTCCAGCACAACGCGCGTCTGGACGCCATTCAGCGGCCGAAAATGCGCTTCTACCCCCAAAGGAACAACGAAAATCTTCTCGCTAGGTATACCGAAGACGTCCATGACCTCACCCTTTACAAATGACGAATCGGTGATGATGGAATTTGCGCGCCGAAGTCCGGGCTCAAAGTAACGGTTCATGGCGTCCACGCGAACCTTCGGATGAGTCTCTGGGTGCCTGATCCAGGACAGATCATGGACTGTAATCACGGTTGGACCGTCAAAACCTTAACGGGAGATAGTTCGGTTCGTGGTAAATATCAAACTTCTGTGCGCCCCGGTCAACCGTGTGCCGATAAAACTGACGGTTCTGAATCCATCGCCGGATTTGATATGACTTCGGCACCCTATTTCTGATCCAGGGCAAGGCTGAAGCTAAAGTCTTAGACGGTGTTGCATACAAACGCCGATCCCAGTACGAGCCGTAGAACAGATCCAAAGTGCACTCATCCCGAGTCAAAAGCTCGCGTGCCAGTTGAAAACTGTATTGTCCAATACCCGTCAGCGGGCTCAGCAATGCCGTCGCATTGAGTGCCACTCGCATCGGCCTGTCCGTATCATTGGTCGTCATTGGAAATGTTCAACTTTTTGCACCAGCATAAATGCGCTCTCTTCCCAGGTTAGCCACGACATTCCCGACGACTGAGGCGCCAGATTACGCGCGTTCAATCCGATCCATTCCTTGACGGCATCGGCCATCTGTGCAGGCTCAGAGGCTTCAAAAAGAAAACATTGTCTGCAGCAACTTCCCCGAAATACTGGGATATCCCTGGCGATGATCGGAATGCCGTGTTGAGCCGCCTCAATCAAAGGCAAACCAAAGCCCTCCCCTTCTGACGCAGCGATCAGGCATTGGCAGCCTGCATAGACCAAGTCAAGGAATTCGTCGCTGATACTGTCAAGCCAAATCAGCCGCCTCCCAAGTTCAGGATGACCACGCAGGCGCTTCATGATCTCTGAATGGTGCGGCGCATCCTGTCGGGCAGGTCAGTCCAGCCCTCCCGACCAACGATCACAAGGTTGATGTCAACGCCTGAATCCCAAAGCAACGTAAAGGCGTCCAGTGCTTGCAGGTAACCTTTGCGTGGCTCAAGCGTACCGACCATCAAAAAGCTGGGGCGGTCAGCAATGTTCGTCAAATCCCGGCTGGCATCGGGATGAAGTCCGCGTGTGGGAATAGTTTCAAGAATGTTGGCCCCTGTGAAACCAATCCACCACCAAGGGTTTTGAACGCACCGGGCCAGAATGAACCATCCATTCAAGCAGATCATTGGCGACTGACTCGAGATACAGAGAGCCCCATCAGCCACGAGATAGTGAGTCGAGCCATTGCGTGTAGCCAAACTGATTTGGCGGAAAACAATGGGGCATTGAAAGCGGCAGAAGGTCGTAGACAAGAAAATGAATGCTCGCTCCGCCAAGCTTCGCATCCTCGTAAACCCCGGAATCGAGCGCGCGCGAAGCCAACTCTGAAATAAAGTCGGCAATCAAGAGCACATCGCCCTGGCCAAACTCAGCTGGCGAGTCAACCAATGCATCTTTGGAATAGCCCAAAGACTCCAGCGTCCATGCTCGGGCATAGCGGTAATGCCAGCGCCCACCTTTGTCGCTCAAATACACTGGCTCGGCTCGACTGCCCGACGGTGGGTTGCGAATCAACTCCCATACTAAGGCCCGCACCACACGTTGAATGCCTGTCTTTGGATCGCTTCGACAGGTCCCGGACACATCGATTAACCACTGTTTCTGTCTAAATAGACTGGGCTGCGCACGAACGACTGCCTTTGCCAGTTCTACCAAACTCGTGGGCGTGCCATCTACCTTACTAAGGCGGTCTAACCTGCCCTGGCGCTCCAACGCCAGGCTGCTATAAGCTGCATCCAGCGCCTGCACATACTCGACCGCACACTTCTGTGGCGAATGAACCTCTTGAACATGGCGTCAGGCACGTATGCCAAGTGCTTGGCGGTCCACCCCATTTCGCCAGAGATACTCCAGTGCATCTGAGAGTTGCGAGTTGTCAAACAGGTCGGGCAGCAGCATCACCGCTTCAGAAGGTAACTCAGCCAGGGATCCGTGGGCATTCACGATGGTTGCAAGGCCATGGTTCATGCAATCCAGGACAGCCGCCGAAGACTCTCCACGCGATTGAGATCTCAGCTGAACGGCGACGTCAGCTGCTGCCAGGTAGCGTGAGAAAAGGGCCATGTCTGTCCATCCGAGAATGCGGATCCGAGCAGAAACGCCGCAACTCTCAATGACTCGCCTGACTTGGCGCCCATATTCGCCTGCATTCTCTTCTCCGACAAAATGAGAGAACATTTCTCATTGCTTGCCAATGGCGACATTAACCAACTGTCCAGCAAACGGTGGTTCAGTTTCGAGGTGCCATCAATCCAAAGCTGCAGACCACGAAATCATCCGCTGACAAACCCAGGATTTGACGCGCGTCGCTGCGCTCAACAGCAGGCGGCGCACGCAAAACCGGGATGACAGACCATGCAACGGAAGTACCCTCGCCATACCACTGATCAGCCAGATTTCTGGAATGCTCTGAATGAACCACAACACTCAGAGCACCTTGCATTACCGGAAGATTCGCAGGGTATTTGCAACCCACCCAGCCTTGCCTGTCGCACCTGCACATTCAATCAACGCTCTGTAACCATGAGATGCATAAATGGCATGCAGCAGCGCAAAGGCCGGCGCTTTTGCCTGCTCCATCGATTCAAGCACTCCCCCCAGGTAAAAATCGTGCAGAACAACGACACCGGGCACCTTGTCGAGCATTTGAAACATGCCGCTGTGAAGTGCTGAGTTTCCGAAGTGATACAAAACCCGGTCATACACCTGGGAATGTTCCAAAAAATCCGTCACTGAACGGTATTCACACGATGCGGGAATTTGAAGGTCTGAACGCTGAAGATCATCAACAATCACGTCCACCTTGTAATGCGTTGAAAGCGCCGATATCAACTCGGCACTGTAGTCAGCAATACCTGAACGCTGAGGCGGCAAGGGGGAAACGTAGGCCAGCTTCCAAAGCGTCTTTGCGAGGAGTCGGCAGGACTACCGTTCTGGCATTGTCCATGACTGGCCAAACTGCACAACTCTGCATAAGCCTTGCGAACCCGCAGGGGAAGATGAGCCAGCTCATCGACAGGGCTGTTCGTGGTACCGTCGCGCAGTGCCTTTACCCGAGCCTTTAGTCGTGGAAATCTATCAAGAGCAGGCAATACCATCGCCCGCAAATTTGAACTGTGCAAAACCCGCCGGATCTGATTCTTAGCCGCGGTGACGGGACCAAAAACCATCCGCCGACTGAACAGTTCTCTAACCTTCATGCCCGGCGCAACGGTGCCGTCACACGCCATGATGTGCTGCCCAGCAGTGCAGCAACCTGCGCCTCGGCCTGAGTGGCCCTTGCCAATGCCTGATCAATGCACCCTTGAGCAAACTCCGCTCGCGTCTGAGCATCCAGCTGAGAAGACGTGACAAACCCGTCAAAAAATTGGGCGGATACTTGAACGCGCCAAGCAAGGTTTCGCGCTCGCAGGCAATAAAACCGGTTCAAACCATCCGCATACACATGGACATAACCCGCCTCAGTCAGAATCCCTTCCCACGCCTGATACACCTCAATCGTGGTATTCGGTCGGGTTGCTTCCACCAACACGATCCACGGGCGGTAGGCAACAAAATCCATTCCTTGAAGCACCGCACACTCAAACCCTTCAACATCCACCTTTAAAAAGTGAATATCTTCTGGCGCATGCGTTTTGCAGATCAATGCCAGCGTTGACATCGGTACACGCATGTATTGGCCCGTTCTGCCTCGCGCTTGATGCGCCTGAACCGCCTGACTGTCGGCGGTTGCCCATCCCCTGACGCCGCACTCCCACAATTCAATAACCCCCTCCGATGGACCAGCCGCACATTGCAGATTCAGATCCTGGGTTCTTGCGCGTTCAAGTTCCAACCAGTGATGTTTGAGCGGCTCAATGTTGATCCCCGCCATCCACGGTCGTAAAACAAGCGGGTGACAGAATCGATAGAAGGGTCGTTTGCACCCACATCAATGTAGAACCCTCCATCGACATGCTTCAACGCGCGCCAAAGCATGACGTCCTCGAAATTCTGGGCGAATGAAACGATCATCTCTGTACGTGAATTCTGCAGACTTCAAAAACCGCGTCCTGCCATTGACTCCCCTGGAAATAGGGCTTGTCTTTGTTCAGCACCTCAAACATCACGGCACGCTCCACCCAATGGTAGTTATTCTCTACGTGGGAAGCATTGCGGACCAGCGCCACATTCACAGAATAGCTTCCAACACCCAAAACCACCGGAAAGGCAATCGAATAAAGATACCGCTCACCCACCTTCAAATCTGAAAGTGTTTGCCCGGTGTGAAAGGTGTTTGTTCCAAACATCACCTGACCCAAACGGTCCTTGATACCATAACCCAACACCAGGCTGTCAATCGCTTGATTGATAGCAACCTGAACCTTTATCACCAGTGTCTGGCCGATATAGAACACGTTTCGTTCGACACCATCTGCGCCAAACATACCAACCTCGCAAACCTGCGCTTCACCCGTACCGGATTCGATTTGCAGTTGTCCCGAATCCAGTCGGGTTTGTTTGACCTTCTGCTCTTGATGCTGGGCCAACATCGCGTTGTAATAATCCATCACCGCCTCTGGCTCACCCTCCATCAATACAGTCCCCCGCCCGAGCAGAATAGCCCTTGAGCAGATGGATTGAATGGCCTGCTTGTCGTGGCTCACCAACAAAAGGGTGGTGCCCAGGCGCTGGAATTCCCGGATACGCTCAAAACTCTTTGCTGAAAATAAGCATCCCCCACCGACAATGCCTCGTCCACCACCAACACATCAGGTCTCACACAGGTTGCAACGCTGAAGGCAAGCCGCATTTGCATACCGCTGCTGTAGACGCGAACCGGCTGGTCCAGATAACCATCCAGTTCGGCAAATGCCTCAATTGCTTGCATTTGTGCAAGCAAATCTGCAGTGTGATAGCCCATCAACTGACCTGCCATCATCACATTTTGACGTCCTGTAAAGTCCGGATGAAAACCCAACCCTAGCTCAAGCAGCGCAGCTACGCGCCCATTGATCTCAACTGCACCTTCCGTCGGCAACATGGTGCCCGAAATCATCTTGAGCAAAGTGCTCTTGCCGGCGCCATTCAATCCAATGATGCCAACTGCCTCGCCAGGTTCAAGCCTGAAATCAATGCCTCTGAGCACCCACTTCAACTCATGGCGCACCCGGCCACCTGGCACGATCCATTCGGCAAGCCGCTGCCAGCGGTTGTCATACTGCTTAAAGGCCTTGCCCAGGCCTGATACCACAATAGACCCCATCAAAGTTCATCCAGCATGTCGCTGCGCCGCACATGAAAAAGGTAAAGACCACCGACGCAAAACGCAAGACCCAACCCCAATGGATACACCATTGCGCCCCACTGTGGCCACTGCCTGTGCAATACCACGCTCTGCGCAGACAAGAGAATCGGTGCCATGGGGTTCGCACGCATCAAACCCTGTGCCACTGGCGACAGCGCATCCCATGGATACACCACCGGCGTCAGCCAAAACCAGAATTGCAGCCACACGGTATAGAACTGGCCCGCATCACGAAAAATACATTCAATACACCCATCATCAGGCCAATACCCACTGCCAAGACCACCAGAACAATGACCACTGGCAGCATAGCGACAAGCGTGACTCCCGGAAACTTGCCAAGCGCCAGGAGCATCAACGCAAACAAGGCAAAAATAATGCAAAAATTGATCAGCGCGTTCAGCACCACCGCCACCGGCAGGCTCAAGGGAGGAAAACTCAACTTCTTGATCAGGGCTGCATGTTCAAGAAACATGCCTTGCGACTTGGCGGTAATTTCGGCAAATAAACCCCAAGCTAGAACACCGGTGCATAAAAATACGCCGTAGTCCAAGGTTGAATTTGTCCCCGGCAAACGCGCAGCCAGAATTTGCGAAAACACCACCGTATACACCGCGATGGTGACTGCGGGATGGATAAACACCCACAGAGGCCCCAGCAATGAGTGGCTATAACGTCGGGAAAACTCCCTTTGCACACTTCCCAGAATGAACCCACGATAGCGCCATAACTCCCGGTACATTGTCACGATGCCACAGGTTTGTTCAATTGATAGAGAACCATCTCACGCACCACGTCCTCGACCTCTAGCTGATGGCGCCAACCCAACACCGCCTGGGCACGCGCAGGATTGCCATGGCTGTGACGAATATCACTTGGCCGGAACAATTTCGGGTTGCTACGCACATGGTCACGCCAATCCAGCGTCAACTCAGCAAACACACTTTCAATAAAGTACCCCAGAGAAACAGTCCTCCCAGTCGCCACCACGTAGTCGCCCCCCTGGGGCTGCTGAGTCATGGCCCACATCGCTTCCACATAGTCTGGCGCCCAACCCCAATCGCGATGGATATCAATGTCGCCCAAGGTCAGCAATTCCTTTGAACCTTGTGCGATGCGACAGGCTGCTGCCACGATTTTGCGGGTAACAAACCGCTCTGGCCGCATCGGTGACTCATGATTAAACAAGATGCCACTGCTGGCATGCAGCTTGTAGGCCTCCCTGTAATTGGCCACCTGCCAGAAAGCGGTGGCCTTGGCTACCGCATAAGGGCTACGCGGTTTGAAAGCCGTTGTTTCATCGGCCACCGTGTCGCCGGTATCACCAAAGCACTCACTTGAACCCGCGTTGTAAAACCTCGTTGTGGGGCTAAGGAACCGAATCGCCTCCAACACGTTCAATGTGCCAATGGCCAGGCTTTCCATGGTTTCGACAGGCTGCTCAAACGACAGCCCGACCGAACTTTGCCCCGCCAGGTTGTAAACCTCATCAGGTTGCACCTCTGCAAGCACCGTCAAGACGCTTCGAAAGTCATTGATGGCCATCGATCGCAAGCTCACCCGGTCAGCAATGCCCAACGCATGCAGACCACGACCTGACATCAAATGCACATCGCGCGAACTGCCATAGACCTCATAGCCTTTGCCCAAGAGGAACTTGGCAAGATAACCCCCATCTTGCCCACCAATACCCAAAATCAATGCGCGCATGTCCTGCTTTGTTCCGCGTTGACATCGTCAACATGATTCTCAAATGATGCGCCGATTCTATCGGTCGCTGGTTTGCACACTGCACAAACCTGCCCAAGCAAATCCCCACGTTGTGGGTACTCAAACGATTGTCTTAATTTGCAATGCGAAAATTTATTGACTGAATTAAGTTATATTTAGTATGAATTTCATAGATTTATCAAATGAATGCATTTCACGACAATTCTTCTGTTTTGCTTGGCCTGTGCGACAACAGAGTGTGGGACACGGACATCGCTTTCCAGCATTTACAGAAGCTCGGAAACGCCGATACCAAACGCACGGCCGAACGCCGGTTGCAAGAGCTCCAGCTTTGGCCGCTGCCAGTTGTTGAAACTCAGCTTCGTGATGAACTTGATCGCCCCGCCAACCAGGTCGTGTTGCAGTGGGCACTGGACAGGGCCCGGAGCAAACGGCAACTCATCCTGTTTGTGCAGCTCTATCAGGCCCCGACCGGACCCGTTTGCCTGCATGCCAACGACGCCCGCGGTGCACGGTACTGGGTGCCGGTAGAAGTAAACGCCGCTGGGGACACAAGCGCAGAGGCAGTGTCACACAGCCTTCGTCGCCGGCAACAGCACATCGGCAAAACCATTGCCGTGTTTCCACATGGCAAGCTGGTGGGATGCATGAGAAACACTGGCCCAACCGAACACATCACGACCGTGGCAGGTGCCTACCAGCCCATCCTTGAGGTGTCCAGCGCACTGGGGCGGCAAACCTCGCCGACCCCGCATCTGAAGCGACTCGAAGCCGAAAGTATTCACATTCTTCGCGAAGCCGTTGCCGAAGCCGAAAACCCCGTCATGTTGTATTCGGTTGGCAAAGACAGTTCGGTCATGTTGCACCTGGCGCGAAAGGCTTGTTATCCTGCCCCCCCCCTTGTCCGATCAGGCATGTGGACACCCGCTGGAAGTTTCAGGAGATGTAACTTTTTCGAGACCACTAGGCCAAAATGAGCGGAATGGAGTTGCTGGTGCACATCAACCCCGATGCCATCGCCAAGAACATCAACCCCTTTGACCACGGGTCCGCCTTACACACCGACATCACCAAAACAGAAGGCCTCAAGCAGGCACTGGATCTGCACAAGTTCGATGTGGTGTTCGGTGGCGCACGGCGAGACGAGGAAAAATCACGCGCCAAAGAACGGATCTTTTCGTTCAGGACAGCCGCTCATCGCTGGGACCCGAAAAAGCAACGCCCAGAACTCTGGAACCTCTACAACGCCAAAAAGAACCGAGGCGAAAGCATGCGGGTGTTCCCCCTGTCGAATTGGACGGAACTGGACATCTGGCAATACATTCATCAGGAAAATATTCCCGTGGTGCCTTTGTACTTTGCCAAAGTTCGCCCTGTCGTCGTCCGGAGACGGCTTGATCCTGTTGGTAGACGATGGCCGCTTTCGCCTTCTGCCAGGCGAACAGATTCAGGAGCGCCTGGTCCGCTTTCGCACCCTCGGTTGTTACCCGCTTTCGGGCGCCATCGAGTCAGGTGCCGCCAACCTGCCCGAGATCATCCTGGAACTGGTCAACGCCCGCAGTTCCGAGCGGCAGGGTCGTGCCATCGACAGTGATGCATCAGCCAGCATGGAAAAGAAGAAACAGGAAGGCTATTTCTGATGTTGCGCAACCCCAAACTCAAATCACCATCCAAGGCACTGACCGTGACTCAACCGCAAACCATGGACGAATTCCTGGCCCAACAGCAAAACCAGGATTTGCTGCGGTTCATCACCTGTGGCAGTGTCGACGATGGCAAGAGCACCCTGATTGGCCGCCTGCTATGGGAATCTCAACAGCTTTTTGATGACCAATTGGCCAGTTTGCAGGCTGATTCCAAGAAGCACGGCACCCAAGGCAACGACATTGACTTTGCCCTGCTGGTTGACGGCCTCGCAGCCGAGAGGGAGCAAGGCATCACCATCGATGTTGCCTACCGATTTTTTGCCACGGCCCAACGCAAGTTCATTGTGGCAGACACACCCGGCCATGAGCAGTACACGCGCAACATGGTAACGGGAGCCTCTACGGCAGATGTCGCCCTCTTGCTGGTCGATGCCAGCCAAGGCCTGCTCACGCAAACCCGGCGCCACGCCTATTTAACGTCGCTGATGGGCATCCGCCAAGTGGTGCTGGCCGTGAACAAGATGGACTTGGTCGACTTTGACCAGCCAACCTATGTCAACATTGAAGCCGCCTTCGCTGCCTTTGCCCAGCCCCTGGGTTTTGAATCCATCACGGCCATCCCCTTAAGTGCTCTTAAAGGGGACAACATCACCGAGCGCTCGGCCAGAAGCCCTTGGTACCAGGGACCCACATTGATGGGCTACCTGGAAACCGTGAACGTTGTTCGCCCAAGCCACCAGCGGCTTGTCTTCCCCGTGCAGTGGGTCAACAGACCCCATTCAAACTTCCGTGGGTTCAGCGGCACCGTGGCCGAAGGCATTGTCCGCCAGGGTGACGAGATAAAGGGTGACGCAGTCAGGGCAAACGGCAAAGGTCGCTGAAATCGTGACCATGGACGGCTCGATCGAAAGCGCAGCCCAGGGCGATGCGGTGACACTGCGCCTTGACCGCGAGATCGATGCGTCCCGGGGCGATGTGATCGCCCTGGCCAAGCTCCCCTGGACAGCACAGACCAATTCGAGGCAACTCTGGTCTGGATGGGCGAGGATGTCGGGCTGGCCGGTCGCACCTACGACATCAAGCTCGCCACCCAATGGGCAACAGTCAACCTCACCGATGTGAAATACCGCGTCGATATCAACACACTGGCCCACAACGCAGCCACACAGTTACAGCTGAACGACATTGCCATCTGCACCCTGGCAAGCAATAAACCGCTGGTATTCAGCCCCTACGACCAATCCCCTGCCTTGGGCAGCTTCATCCTGGTAGACCGGTTCAGTCACGCCACCGTTGCCGCAGGCATGATCCGCCACACCCTGCGCCGGGCGCAAAATGTCCACACGCAGTCGCTGAGTATCGGCCGGGCCGAACGAGAGCGACTGAATGGCCACAAAGGCAAGGTCATCTGGTTCACGGGGTTGTCGGGCTCAGGTAAATCAACATTGGCCAACGCCCTGGAGCTTGAGCTTCATGGCCATGGCATGCATACCTACATCCTTGATGGCGACAACGTCCGACAGGGACTCAATAGAAACCTGGGCTTTACCGATGCAGACCGGGTCGAAAACATCCGCCGTATTGCCGAAGTGGCCAAACTGATGATGGACGCTGGCCTGATCGTACTGACCGCTTTTATCTCGCCCTTTAGGCAGGAGCGCGACATGGCGCGGGAGTTGATTGGGTGGCGAACTTTGTCGAAGTGTATGACACCCCACTGGAAACCTGCGAACAACGCGACGTCAAGGGCCTCTATAAAAAAGCACGTGCAGGGTTGATACCCAACATGACTGGTGTTAACAGCCCTTACGAAGCGCCATTTGCGCCAGACGTTCTGGTCAACACATCGCTTCAAGGCATTGAAGAGTGCACCCAAAAAGTACGTCAGTTCTTGCTGGGCAGAGTCGATACCCCTTGATCATTTGCTACCTGTTGACACTCCCATTTCCAGCGTGCGTAATGATTTCATGTAGTCACCGTATTTAGGTGTCCAATTTAATTCAAACTGCCTTCTTGGAGTCAGCCACAAGATAGGCCGGATCACCTGCTCTTCTTGGCATTTCTTTAACCAAGAAAACTTGATTTGTGACATCACGAACCATTTGAATGATTTGTTTAACAGAATAACCGCTTCCGTTACCTAAGTTATATCTGGCACTCATGTTATTTGATTGCAATTGCTCCAAAGCCAACCAGTGTGCTTCAGCCAAATCCAATACATGTATGTAGTCCCGAACACAGGTACCGTCTGGCGTATCGTAGTCAATACCATAAATTTGTATCGCGTCACGACGTCCAGAAGCAGCTTGCAGCACCAAGGGTATTAAATGCGTTTCAGGCCAATGCCTCTCACCAATCAAGGCTTCTGGATGACATCCGCAGGCATTAAAATAACGCAAACATATTGATTTGATGCCATAAGCCTTATCATAATCATCAAGAATTTCTTCTACAAATAATTTAGTTCGTCCATAAGGATTAATTGGAAATTTTGGATGATCTTCATCAATTGGAATATACTGAGGATTACCAAAATAGCGGCTGTTGATGAAAATATAATTTTATTTACACCATTATTTCGCATTGCCTCTAACAATACAATGGAGTTACATACATTATTTTTATAATATTTTTCAGGATCTAACGTTGATTCTCCAACTTGGATAAAAGACCCAAAATGAATGACGCAATCAATTTGATGATTTTTAAATATTTTATTTAATAAAACACTGTCACCAATATCTCCCAATATAAAATCACCATAAAGGACTGCATCCTGGTGACCATTGGAAAGATCGTCGATTGAAATAATTTTACATTTTTTTGGCCAAGCAACCACACCATGTGTGAGCCAATGTATCCGCCACCACCCACCACCAGTATTGTTAACATATTCATCAATCAGCAATATCAAACATCATTCGGCCACGCTATCGCAGAGGGCGCTTTTCATGTTTGCCATGGCGCAGGTAATGCTCCAGCGCTGGCATACCTGCCGCAGCCACATCCGGGTTGGCTGCCAAATACAGATCAGCGTCAAACGCAAAGTGCCCATTGCGTGAATCCGCGATAAAATTTTCTGCCACCCGGTGACCGGCATATTGACTCGCGCGCCGCTCACCCGTCGCAATGTCAATCGGCTCGCGAAAATACACCAACCCGTCAAACGGATCCGACCACATCGGCGTGTAGTAGGCACAGCCTTCAAAGTAATAGTGCGTCACCTGTGACCAACGGGTCTTGTTCTTGTCGAGCTGATGGCTGCCGCCATGCAGCAGGTTGGCAGCCCAGATCAGGCCCTGGCCCGCTTTGCAGGTAAAGTACTCTGGCTTGGCGTGGTTGGCTTTGACCAGTTCTGCCCACATGGCCTCGTAAATGGCCTGGCTTGGTTTGTGGGCATGGTCGCTCACGCAATACCCTATGTGCTCATTGGTATAAATGGGCCACTTATGGCTGCCTGGGTAGTAAACCAGCGGCCCGTTGTCAGGGGTAATGTCTTCCAGTGCCACCCACACACCGCACATAAAGCGTTCTGGGTTGCTGCTGAAATGCACCACATCTGAGTGGACATGTTGCTGGGTCCCCACCGGAAAATTCAGCGTTTGAAACGGCCAGGCCAGACGGCCATACAACTTGCTGAGGAGTTCAATCACCGCTGCGTTCGTTGCGATAGCGCGAACATCCGGCACCTGCTTCCACACATCCCAAGCGCGCAGGCTAATACCGTCTCGGTGGCCGTGGTCATGCCACATTGCCCAGTCAAACTGGTCATGAAGCGCGCGCTTGATGGCCGCCGCCTTTTGATCAAGCGCAGGGTCTGGAAAATCAAACACCGCATAGCCTTTGGCATGTAGATCCAAGGCAATTCGCTGGGTCTCAGCATCCCAAGCCAAATTCGGGGCCATTGTTGCAAAGAATGGCGATTCAATCAGTGGCACGCCGGGTAGCAGCCGCACGGGTTGGCTATCGCTGTGATGCATACTCATATGCTGCGCTTAGGGTGCTGGATGGCAGTCAACCTGCTTTGGATCAGGTTGCCAATGCGGGCGGGCTCAACTGCTTGGTGGCGACTGCCTTCACTCGCCGGGCATAGGCCTTGTCATTTGCCCGGTGGTAGGCCAAACGCATTTGGCCCGGCTGCGTCGGCAATATCTGGTTCGGCCCACCATGCCTGGTCAGCTGCTGTGACAAAGGGGTAGTCTCCCTGCTTGACCACTCTGCGCCGCCACTTGACAGGAAAGCCTGTTTCAGGGGTCACGAAGTCTACCGAGCCAGAAAAGTCGGTCCCGACCACGGGCTTGCCGAACATCATGGCCTCTGCCAGGGTGCGCCCAAAGCCTTCTGCACGGTGCAAAGACACATAGGCATCACAGGCCTTGACCAGGCCCAGCACATGGCCACGGTCCAGCGTTTTGTCCAGCAAGGTGATTCGTGCGTCTTTGGCGCATTCACGCACAAACCGTTGCCAGGTCGGGTTGCTGGGATCGCTGTTCATCGTCTTCAAGACCAAACCTACCGAAGCATCGTCCGCCACAAAGGCCTGACGGAAAGCGCGCAAAACAGCAAACGGGTTCTTGCGCGGCAGGTACGAATTAAAGTCAAAGATGTACAAAACAAAAAAGGGGCTTGCGGTAAGCCCAAGGCTTGGCGGCTGATAGGCTGGCGCCTGTCCACACAAACCGGCAAGGGCATCAGGTGGACAGGATCTGCGCCACCGAGCTGTACATGGCGCGCGTGTATTCGGTGGCTGCCCATATTTCATCCATCAAATCAAACGCAGGCAGCCAGTCTTTAGGCCACACCGGCAGTTCCCAAGGCCACCAACCAATGTTGTACCGATTGGCAAACAGGCTTGAGCCCTGCTCAAAAAACGCGAACCGTGTCAAAGCCAGTCAAGCAAAACACATTGATGCCGTAGGGCGCTGTGCTGGCCTTTTTGAGTGCATCAGACAGGGCGGCATCGGCCTGCCGCGTATTGGCCCTCGTGGAAATATTGATCACAGAATACGCAATGCCAGCCGCTTCGCACGCCGTCACCGCCATGCGCACATCTTCACCAATGCCCAGTTCGCCTTGGGCAAAGCCAATCAGGTTCACACCAGGGCGGTCACCGGTCTTGCGCGCCAGCGCTGCTGAACTGCACTGAGCACAGGCCGGAAAGCAGAGGCAGGCTGCTGTAGCCACTGCAAATGGGGCCCGGTGCTCAGCTCATGTTCCGTCCAGGCCCGCAAGCTTTGTTGCCCTTCTGGGGTGCTCAAATCAAAAGCGGCCTGCAAATCGGGCCTGGCCAGCCAAGCCAAATGCCCCAGGTAAGGCAGATCTGCCACAGCGGTGAATGGGCTGGGAGACAAGAGCTTTGTTCGCCATTCGTCAGACATCAGCGACTGCAGCTGATGCTCAGGCACCCCATGCGACAAAAACCACACAATGAACTGTGCACGCCCCGTGGGGTTGGAAATATCAAACACCTTTTGCACATCTGCGCGATGCCGCCACGTCAACCCCATCAAGACAGAAAGCCCGGCCAGGGCGTCTTGGGCTGCGGCTTTGTCTTGGCCAGGCTCGGCGCGCAAAGGGCTCGGCCGGTGCGTTCAACCCATCCAAGGTGCGGGGGTCAATCGCCCGTCAAGCCCATACTCTGGCACCGCCCTGACAAAAAACCACGCCATCGCGTCGGCCCATCCTGCAGCAGTGGAGACATCTATCCACTGCGCTATGTCTTTGCGCACCAGCAGCAGCAGGCTCAAAACAGGCGGAAGTTGTCGGTATTGCAACATGGTGTACCAATTAGCCTGGCAAGAAACGCGCCCGGCGACCCTCTTGGCGGCCATGCCTGTCGTAATGCTGCCAGGCATCGGCAAAATGCCCTTGGGCCAGTCCCTCGGCAATGTCGGGGTAACGTTCCAGGTAAAAAGCCTCATCAAATCGTCGCGCGAATGGGCTTGGTCTGGCGCATCGGCCGGGTGTACCAAAGGCTGCCAGCTTGCTTGTGCAAAAGAAGATTGAATGGCTCTGGGTGCCATGGGCAAGACCTTGCAAAACGGGAGGCGGCACGGCACCTTGAATGCACTGCAGATAGTCTGCCATGCCCATGTCTGGTGTCCGCAGCGTGGGCTGATACGGATGTCGGCAAAGCCCAGGCCGCGCGCCATGTCCCACAAGTCCTCCAGCACCACATCGTTTTCAATCACGTCAAAAGTCTTCATCTCAAACTGGGATTCTTCCGTGCGCGAATGGTACCGCCCCGGCTCCGACATGGCAACGATGCCATCGGGCGTGAGCACCCTGGCAAACTCTGCCAACACGGTTGCCATATTGGGCACATGGTGAAACGCATCATTCACCAACACGCGGTCAAATGCCCCATCCGCAAACGGCAGCGTCTCGCCGTCAAACACACAAAAATCAGGTGGGCTGTAGCTGCCCGCCACCGGCGGATACTTGCGAAACAACTCTTTGCCAATCTCCAGCGCTGTCGCAGATGCATCGCAGCAGCTGACCAGGCAGCCCATTTGCACCAGTATCCGAGACAACCAGCACGAACCCGCTGCAAAATCCAGCACCCGCATGCCTGCTTCAAGCTTGGCCCCGCAAAACAACTGCCCCAGGTTGC
>JADJBS010000004.1 GCA_016703665.1 Candidatus Defluviibacillus avedoerensis | reverse complement strand
AGCATCTCTTGTGGCTGGTTTGGCAATGCCTTGGTTGGGGCTGCACTTTGTTGGATAGCATGGTCAATCCAGATTGGCGTCTTGCGCTGGCGGATTCCCACCATAGAAATTTTGCAAGGTAGCAATAATTTCTTCCACCGTGTTGACCAGGGTGAAGAGCCGCACGTCTTGCGGTCCGATGTAACCTTCTTCAATCAAAAAATCAAAGTTGATGGCCTTGCGCCAAAACTCGGTTCCCACCAGAACAATCGGTACCCGCCGGACTTTTCCGGTTTGCACCAGCGTAAGCACTTCAAATAACTCATCCATGGTGCCAAAGCCACCCGGAAAAACCACCAAGGCCCTGGCGCGCATCAGAAAATGCATTTTTCGCAGCCCGAAGTAGCGAAACTGAAAGCACAGGCCAGGTGTAATGAACGGATTGGGGGCTTGCTCGTGTTGCAGCGTTATGTTCAAACCAATGCTGCGCGCACCCGCATCAAAGGCGCCCCGATTCGCCGCTTCCATGATGCCGGGACCACCCCCGGTCACCACTACAAAATCCCGCCGACCCTCCTCCTGAAATCGAAGGGAGACAATTTCAGCGAAGCGCCTGGCCCACTTCGTAATAGTGCGATTGACGCACTTGTTGACGGGCGCGGGCCATGGCTGCGGGTAGGCGGTCGTCCTCCGGGTTTGAACAGGTGCGGGCTTGCACATCTGCCAATGTGGCTTGGGCTTGCTGGGGCGAGGGCACGCGCGCACTGCCAAACACCACCACAGTCGACTGAATTTTGTGGCGGCGCAAATAGCGCTCCGGCTTGAGTAATTCGAGTTGAAGCCTGATCGGACGCGAATCGGCATCAGCCAGCAACTCCTGGTCTTCATGTGCCAGACGGTAAGAGGGGTGCGCAAGAATCGCTTCAAGTTGCGCATCTTGCACCCTGTTGGTGGCGCTCATAGCTGATAGCTCTGACCGATTGCTGGCACGTCCACAGTCCAGTTTTTCTCGGTACGCAGCTGTTGCGCAAAGTTGTTGGCGGCAGCGGCTTCGCCGTGAACCACAAAGGTGCGTCCTGGTGGTTGGCTGAACCCGCTCGTCCACGCCATGAGTGCTTTTTGATCGGCATGGGCCGAGAACCCGCCCAGGGTGGATGGATGCGCGCACCGCAACTTCTTCGCCAAAAATACGCACCACTCTCTCCCCATCCACCAAACGCCGTCCGAGCGTGCCACCGGCCTGAAAGCCGGTGATCAACACACTGCATTCGGGTCGCCCCAGGTTGTGCCGCAGGTGACGCGGATGCGCCGGCGTCACACACATGCCGCTGGCGGAAATGATGATGGCGCGGAGCGGATATGGTTGAGTGCGATAGATTCGGCGACATCAGCCACAAAATGCATCGTGGGCAGATTTTTAGCCTGGGCCTGCCATTGGGTGATGCGGCGAGCTTCGGCGTCAAACAGTTCGAAGTGTTTTTTCGTGATGTTGGTCACTGCCACCGCCATGGGCGAGTCAACGTAGATGTTGAGGTGGCTCAGGCGGCCTTGCTCGGTGAGCTGATGCAGGTGGTAAATGATCTCTTGTGTGCGCCCCACTGCGAAAGCCGGAACAATCACATTGCCTTTGTGCTTGTACAAGGTGTGCTCGACGATATCTGCCAGTTCCGCCAAGGTGGTGGGAAGGTCCTTGTGGTTGCGGTCGCCATAGGTGGACTCAATCAACAGCATCCGCTTGTTCGATGTTTGTTGGATCTTTGAGGATGGGGCGCCCAGGCTGCCCCAGATCGCCCGAAGCCACCAGTTTGCGGGTGACGCCGTTTTCAGTTACCCATATTTCAATGATGGCTGAGCCTAGAATGTGCCCAGCATCCCGAAAGCAGCACGCAATCGAAGGATGCGGTGCAAAGCGTTCGTTGTAGTCAATCGGTTTGACTTGTTTGAGGCAGTTCTTTGCATCCTGCACGGTATAAATCGGCGGAAGCGCATCAGGCTTGTGTCGCCGCTTCGCCCGGTCTGCTTCCATTTCCTGAATGTGCCCACTGTCGGGCAGCATCACGCTCAGCAGGTCGGTGGTAGCACGGGTGGTGTAGATCGGACCATCAATGCCGTTTAACACCAGTTTTGGCAGCAAGCCACTGTGATCAATGTGAGCATGGGTTAGCAGTACAAAGTCGATCCCACGCGGATCAAAATCAAACGGCTTGTGGTTTCGCGCCGGGGCCTCCCGCCCGCCCTGCACCATGCCGCAGTCGATCAGAAAGCGGCACTGATCGGTCTCGACCAAATAACAGGAGCCCGTCACTTCGCGTGCTGCGCCCAGAAAAGTGATTTTCACGTGGCACCTCCGCCTTCGAGTTCTTCACACGGCATCTGCTGCAATAAATGAATGTTCATCGCGTTTCTCCTTGTTCTGATGTTGTCGTTTTTCCAGTGCGCCGTTCTTAGGCCCCACCGAAATCGACGTGCTCGGCTAACGTTGACCAAACCACATGCGTGACAGAAGGCGATCCTTGAGCCTGAACTGGTGGTAAACGACTCCGACAACGTGAAGGGCCACCAGCGCCATCAGTAATTTTGCGATCCAACCGTGGGCAACGCGTGGCGCATAGATGGCGAAGCTGTCCGGCAGCGATCCGGCGTTACCGGCGAAAATCATCTGCGGCAATCCCGCTTGTAGTGCTGTTGCGGCGCCGCTGGCAGCCATGGCGAAGACCAGCAGATACAGGCCCACATGAGCGCCTTTTCCCAACAAGTTCAGTGCGTTGCTACCTGTAGAGGCAACTTGCGGGTGAGTTGTGCGCAGGCGAACGATCAAGCGCGCCATCATCAGGCTACCAATGACAAATCCCACGATCATGTGGCCCTGCAAGGCACCAAGTTTGTCAGGAGAAGTGTTTGGCGTTGCCTTTAAAACGAAGGTGCCCATTCCCATCGCAAGCATGATGAGCAGAGCCAGGAGCCAGTGCAGACTGACAAGTGCTGGGTGATGGCGAGTTGGATTTTTTATCATTTTGAAGACCAATTTGTTAAAGAGAATGAATGGGCGTTAGTCCATGCCACGACCCTCACCCGCCTCTTCGTGGGTGACGCCGTCGCGGATGTGATAAATGCGTTTGAAGGTGGGAACTTTTCGTCGTGGGTGACGACGATGATGGCGGTGTCGAATTGCTTGGCCATCTGGTTGAGGATGCGGATCACGGCCAGCGCGCGTTCACTGTCCAGCGGTGCAGTGGGTTCATCAGCCAGGATCACTGGGGGTCGATTGACCAGCCCGCGTGCGATCGCAACTCGTTGCTGCTCGCCACCGGAGAGCTGTGATGGCATGGCCTTGGCACGGTGCCGTACATCCAGTGCCGTCAACAACGCCAGCGCCTTTTTGCGCGCCTCAGCGTTGGGAACCCCTGCCAACATCGGCAACAAGGCGACGTTGTCGGTTACATCCAGGAATGGGATCAGGTAGGGGGCCTGGAAGACAAATCCAATTTTGTCGCGTCGCAGGGCGCGCAGGTCGGAGATCTTCCAGCCGTTATCGAAAATAACGTCCTTGCCCAGAACCATCCGTCCGGAGGTCGGCTCGATGATTGCTCCGAGGCATTTGAGCAGCGTGCTCTTGCCAGAGCCTGAAGGTCCCACCAACCCCACAACTTCACCGGGTGCAACGACCATGTTTACACCCTTGAGCGCGTCCACCGCCATGTCTCCGTGACCGTAGCGCTTGGTAAGCCCTTCAATGCGGATGCCACGCGCAGAAGAACCAGAATGATTTTTATCCACCGATGGCCTCCGCTGGGTCAACTTTGAGCGCGGCACGTATCGCCAGCACGCTCGCCAGCACGCAAATTACAACCACCACCACGAAGCCACGAACGGCATCACCGGGTTCTAAAAGCACATATTTCGGAAAGACTGGGGCCCAGAATGTAGCGGCGACTTTGCCAACCACAAATCCGATCAAACCCAGTGCCACGGCCTGTTGAAGAATCATCCCGGCAATGGTGCGGTTGGTCGTGCCAATGAGCTTGAGCACCGCGATCTCTCTGATCTTGCCCATGGTCAGGGTGTAGATGATGAAGGCAACGATGGCCGCGCTGACAATCGCCAGAATCACTAGGAACATGGCAATTTGCCTCGCCGCTGTGGCAATCAATTTCTCGATCAGGATTCCTTGCATCTGTGCTCGTGTGTAGACGCTCAAGTGCTTCCAGCGTCTGATGGGTTCGGCCACCGTATCGGGATCTGCACCGGTTTCTATCTGTACCAGAACGGCGTTGACCGATGTATTGGTGCTCTGCGAGGCAATCACGGCATTCAGCAAGCCGGGCACGCCGGGGCGGTTCAGTGCTGGGCTCTGTGCCGTGCGGGCGCGCTGTGCCCGAATGGCATCGTTGTCCTTGAGAAACTGGGCCTCTTGCGCATCCTTCAGCGGAATGAACACCATCGGATCACCGCCTGACGACACCATGCGGCGGGTCAACCCCCACCACGGTGTACTCGTTGCGCCGAATGCGGATGCGGTCACCCAGTGCGAAGCCGCTGGCAATGTCGGCTACCGCCTCGTAATGACCACGGGTCAGACGCCGTCCCTCAACAAGGTAGCCGGGTTGCCCGGGATGACCTGCACCGTCAGGTGGAATACCGACCACCATCGCGCGAACATCACGTGCTTTGCCCTCCCCGAGCTGGCTTACCTGCATGGTCAGATAGGTGACATTGGCAACGCGCGCCACCCCTGACATGCCCAGAATGCTGCGGTAGGTGTCGTCGTAAAGGCTAGAAGACTCTGCATAAGGGCCTTGGGTGTCCCTCTGTACAACCCAAAGGTCAGCACCGCTGTTGTCGAGCAGCACATTGGCATCGTCCACCATGCCCCGGTACACGCCTGCCATGGTCAGCGTCACACCAATCAAAAGTCCGAGTCCGATGCCGGTGAACACGAACTTGCCCCAAGCATGCAGAATGTCTCGTCCGGCTAGGCTGATCATGATGATTTGCCCACGATGCGGTCAACCACCTTGATCCGACTGTTGGCATCCAGCGCTTTGAAGCTATACACCACAATTTTTTCGCCCTCACTGAGACCTTGAAGAATCTGCACGCGGCCTTCAAGGTCTGTTGCGCCAGTCTTGATCGGTGCAAAACGTAAGCTGCCGTCCTCAACGACCCACACGCCGAGGCGCCCATCCACGCGTTGCACGCCAGCATTGGGCACGACCGGCACCGACTTCTGCGCCGCCAATGCCACCGTCACTTCTGCCAGTTCACCAATCGACGGCAGTACTTGTGGGATTTGTGTAAACGCCACCTTGGCCAGTATTTCTTCTGTAACGGCGTCGGCATGGGGTTCGGTGCGTAACACCCGCCCAGTCAGCAATTCACCGGCACGCGAGCGCAGGACGATTTGTGCCGACAGTTGGGCACTTAGCCCTTGTGCGCGTTGCTGATCGAAGCGCACGTTGATCCAAATACTGCCTGGCTCAACCACTTCAACCACCGCTTGTCCGGCTACAACAGTGGTACCCGGGTCAGCATCGCGGCGTGTGACGATTCCATCCACCGGTGAAATCAGACGCAGATTTGCCCGCTGGCGAACCAGGCCATCACGATCCGCCCTCGCACGGATCAACTCTTGCCGCGATGCCTCCAGGTTAGCGCGAACAGCGGCCAACGAAGCCTGCGTGATGTCCAACTCTTGTTGTTTTGCCTGTGCGCCTTCCTCGCTGACCGATCGAGCGATCAACAACTGCTCGTATCGCTTTGTCTGGATTTCAGCGAATGCTTTTCGGGCACTCACTTCCTGAACTTGCGCTTCGACCGCCAACAGGGTCGCTTCTGCACGTTTAAGGGTCGCCTCTTGCGCCCCGATTTTGTCGTCCAAATCGACGGGATCCATTTCGCCAAGCAATTGGCCCTTTGCGACATGATCGCCCGATTGAACCTCGACACGCTTTACCCGTCCTGCGAAGGTCGGGCCGATCTTGTGGGTAAACCGTGCTTCCACTGAACCGATGCCGAACAAGGCGGGCTTGATAGCCTGGCTCTCTACGCTGATCACCGTCACTGGGATCGGTGCCATTGGCCCAGCCCGTAGCGCAACGTAGCCCAACAAGCCAGCCAACAAAATGAGGACGCTGGCCAGCGCGATTGTTCGGCCATGCAGGGACATAAGATTTTTCATTGAACAGTCCTCATACCGCGTTGATAAATTGCAAAGACACCGGGTGCGTCGGTGCGCATGCGAAGCAGATCGCCAGACAGCAGCGACTGCATCACCAAGCCCTGAATCGTTCCGACGAACAGCGTGGCGGCGGCTTGGGTATCCACCTCCAAACTGATTTCTCCGATAGCCTTGCCTTCATCGATACGTGCGCGTAAGCGCTCGGCATAGCGCTGAATCAATGTCTGGGCCATGGTTTTGGCGGCCGTCTCTTCTGTGCTTTGAAGTTGACCGAACATCATTCGCGGCACCCCTGGGTGCTCGACCACAAAGTCGATGTGGGTCATGAACATGGCCTGCATGGCGACCAATGGTGACTCAATTCCCTCCGCTGCGCTGTCGACTCGTGCCAGCAGGCGATCTGCCACCCACTCCATGACGGATTGCCAAATTGAATCCTTGCTAGGGAAGTGCCGAAACAGCGCCCCCTGTGTCAAATTCATGTGCTTCGCGATGGCAGCAGTCGTTATGTCACTGGGGTTTTGAGAACCCGCCAGCGCGATGACAGCCTCAACAGTAACGGCGCGTCGCTCGTCTGCGGGTAGTTTTGATTGGATGTTTACTGAAGTGACCATGTTAAAAATAATTTAAGCAAGTAATTGCTTACTATCTTATATCAAAATGCCCACAATCATCACTGAATGCGGAAAGTGAAGTCTTAAAACGCGAAGTGGTCGCACTCGCATGGGAACCGATCAGCTGTTGTCGGGAACACCTGAGCGTTGAAAGTATGAGGGGGTTATCCGGTCAAGCGGAACACTGAGAACTGAGACGAGCATCATCAGCGGGCATCCATTGTCGTGAGGACGAATGAGCCGAAGTCCACCAATAGTCTCGCGTTAGCCAGTGCCGATTAAACGAACATCAATGACTGCAATGATGACTGCGAACAAAGCTGCCCAATTTCCGCTAAGGGCACTGTCCAGCCGGTCGCGGATGGCGGCTTTCTGGCGACGCCATCAGGCAGATTTCAAACTCCAGACAGCAGCCATTTGGCTATGACTGCAGATGGCCCACACCCGTCTGGAGGCCATCACCAGCGAAAAGTCAGAGAGTCATCGTCGCCGTCCTTTCACGCAAAGGGGACTGGAACCGGAACGAGGGGGGGAATAAACCGTTTCGGCTTAACCAATAAAGCCATATTGCTATCAATATAGTAGTGATTGGCTTGGTCAACTGTGTCGCACACCTGGGTATCCGTCGCGGCCCGCTACATGCTGTCCCCCACCAATGCATCTGCACGCTCGCGATGACCTTGCACCAGTTGGGCATTCAACACGTCACTGCCCGCAATGCGCGCCTGCGCCTGTTCGGCGTTGATGCCCCAGGCTGCCATGTGGCGGGCTTTGCAGGCGCTGCAGGGCAGTGTGCAGCGGTACGTCTAGAAACCAGCATTCGTCCAGCAGGCCGCTGACATCCCAGCCGTCGTCCTTGTGCAGAAGGTACAGGCCCTCGATCAGCACCAGGGGGATGTGGCGGGCGACAGTCAGCGCACCTTCCACTGGGTCGCCTACGCTGTGCTCAAAGCTGGGCCAGGGCACGTCTACCAGGGGTTGCGTTCTTAAGGCCTGCAGGCGCTGGGCCAGGCCTGCGGGATCAAAGGTCCAGGGGGCGCCGCGCCGGGCAAAGGCCTCTTGCGGATCAGGCATGTGGGACAACTGCTGCTTGCTTAAGTGAAAGCCGTCCATGCCCACGGCCAGGATGGCATTTTGGCCGAGGTGCGTGTTGACCTGCGCCTGCAGCGCACGGGCCAGGGTGCTTTTCCCCGAACCGGGCAAGCCGACAAGCCCGACGATCACACGCTGACCCGGTTTGCATGCAGCGATCAACTGCAGCAAGTGCCCTACCGGGTTGATCAAGGGCGCTGACATCGGGTACGGCGCTCTACCGCTTGGCGCCGGCCGCCAGGGCGCGGGTGCAGGTGGCTTTCAGGCTGTCGGCATCGGGTGCGCTGGTGTTCCAGCCGCTCAGGTGGCGCTGTGCCAGTTGGCCGGGTGCCGCGATCCAGTCGGGGTTGTCGTTCAGGCAGGGCACATAAGTGAACTGTTTGCCGCCTGCGGCTTTGTAGGCGTGCTGACCTTCTTGCAGGATTTCTTCCAGCGTCTCCAGGCAGTCGCTGGTGAAGCCGGGGCAGACCATGTCCACGCGCTGCACGCCTTGTTGGCCCAGGGCGATCAGGGTGGGCTCGGTGTAGGGCTCCAGCCATTTGGCACGGCCCAGGCGGGATTGAAAGCTCACGTTCACTTGGGCCTCGCTCAAACCCAACTTTTCGCGCAGCAGGCGTGCGGTCTTCAGGCACTGGCAGTGATACGGATCGCCCAAGAGAAGGGTGCGTTCGGGCACACCGTGAAAGCTCATTACCAGGCGGGCTTTTTGGGGGTCAGCGTCCAGCTTGCCGTTTTCCCGCCAGTGTTTCTGGACGCTATTGGCCAATGCATCGATGTAGGCGGCGTCGTCATGGTACTGGTTGACGAATCGCAGCTCGGGCAGGTGGCGGATTTGCTGGCCCCAGGTATAGATGGCGTCCATCACACTGGCAGTGCTGGTGCCGCTGTACTGCGGGTAGGCGGGCAGGATCAGTACACGCTCAATGCCCTCGGCTTTCAATTGATCCAGCTGGCTTGCGATAGCGGGTTGCCCGTAACGCATGGCGTAGCGTACGGTGACTCGGTGACCACGCTCGCCCAACCAGCCTTGCAGCAGCTTGGCTTGCTTCTCGGTCCACACGCGCAGGGGAGAACCTTCGGGCGTCCAGATGCTGGCGTACTTGGCGGCCGACTTGGCTGGACGGGTGCGCAGGATGATGCCGTGCAGGATCAGTTTCCAGACCAGCATGGGAATCTCGATCACGCGGTGGTCGCTCAAAAATTCGGCGAGATAGGGGCGCAGCGCTTGGGCGGTGGGCTCAGCGGGCGTGCCCAGGTTGCACCAGAGGATGGCGGTTCGGGGCTGGTTGGCATCAGGCTGACCGTGTTGGTGGGGTGGTTCAGGCCGAAAGGGGGTCTTAAGAAAAGGCATGCGGTATTCTCCACGAGCCTGCCCTACCCTGTACCACTCATGCTTTCTACCGACAAGATTCGCGCCATCAGCCTCGACCTGGACGACACGCTTTGGCCTATCAAACCGATCATGGTCAATGCCGAGCGGGTGCTCAGGTCCTGGTTTCGTGAATATGCGCCGCAGACGGCGGTTCTGTGTGAGCAACCGGGTATCCAAGCCAAAGTCAGGGCAGATGTGGTGGCCCGGTTTCCTGGTCAGCTGCATGACCTGGGTTTGCTGCGACGAGAGTCGATCCGCGTGTTGCTGAGCCAGGCCGGAGATGACCCGGCCCTGGCCGAATCTGCCTTTGAAATCTTCCATGCCCAGCGACAGAGGGTCGAGTTTTTTGCAGACGCCTTGCCTGCCCTGGAGCGGCTAAGTCAGCACTGGCCGCTGGTGGCCGTCTCGAATGGCACGGCAGATCTTGTGCAGACAGGTTTGTCGCGCTATTTTCAGGCGGGTGTCAGTGCCCAGTCTTTCGGCGTGGCCAAGCCTGACCCCCGCATTTTTGAAGAAGCTGCACGTCTGGCGGGTGTGGGGGCAGCGCAAGTTCTGCATGTGGGCGATGACGCCGAACTCGACGGCAAGGGCGCTTTGGCAAGTGGCATGCAAGTTGCCTGGATCAACCGCTTTAACCACAGTTGGGCTCACACGGCGAAGCCCCATGTGGAGGTCAGCGAGCTACTTGCTTTGTGCGATGCACTGGGCGTTTGATAGGTTGGGGGCGTCTAGCTACCAGAGGGCCTCAGCCGCCTGGATACCGCTGATCACGGCGCCTTCCAGGGTAGCGGGGTACGGTCCGTCGATGTCGTCGCCGCAGGCCAGAATGCCATCGGCAATGCGCATGGGAGGCCTTTGCAGGCCTGGTGTACAGGCAAAGGTGGCTCGCTTTTCGATCACGGTTTGCACCACTTGCGTGCTGCCCAGACCCAACTGGGCAATGGCCTGCGCCTGAACTTCTTCCTCCAGCTGATCGCGCTCTCCATGACTGGCACTTACCACGAAAGCCAGCAGGCCGGGTCGGTCACCTAGCTGCCCACGGTCAAACACAAACTGGGCGGGCATGCCGGGCCCGCTTTCAAGTGCCAGCATGGCGTGGTTGAGCCGAGTGGTGGGGGGGGCTTGCAGATAAACCGTGGTGATGGCAGAAAACTGAATCCGCTGCGCTTTGGTAAGCCAGTCATGGGCTCGGGGAAGCACGGCAAAACTGCTGTGTTTAACCAGCCGGGCGGCCTCTGATGGCTGGCAGGCAATTACCACACGGTCGAAGGTTTGACCATGAATGTCCCATGAGACAAGCCTGTCCTTGCCACCGCTGAAAATGGAAACAGGCTCAATGGACTGAACCCGTTTACCAAGCTCGATCTTGGCGCCTTTTGCCGTTAGCCAGCGGGCCGCAGCCTCAGGGAAAAGCGCGCTCAGATTCAGGCGCGGCAACAAAAGCGTGGCACTGTGAAAGGGGAGCTGCCTTGCACCGACGTTAAATAGCGCGTCACGCAAGACACGCAGAAACACTTGCCCACTGGCGTGCTCGGCCGGGGTATTGAGCGCGGAGACGCATAAGGGCTCAATCAACTGGTGGTGCACCCTGGGGGTGATTTTTTGGCAAAGGGTAGCGACACTCATTTTGGGCGGACAGTTGAAGCCGCTCATGCGCCATCGCAGTGCTGTTTTAAGCAGGCGCAGCTTGTCTTTCCATGTCCAGCCCGGGTTATTCATGATGCTCCAGATCACGTCCAGTCCTGGGACAAACCGCTGCAACCAGACGGGGGTGTTGGGCATGCGAAACCCTGATCCATCAGGCGCAGGCAGGGCTAACGGCGTGGCTAACAGCGCTTCATTCAACGGAATTCCCACCAGTTTCATCAGTGCAAGACTTTCCCGGTAGGCACCTATCAGGATGTGCTGTCCGTTGTCCAGCGTGATCGAATCGCCTTCTGGTGTGCTGCACTCGACCCCGCGAGCGCGCCCCCCCAGCACCCGGGCTGCTTCGTAGACGGTGACCTTGTGTCCCAGCTGCTGTGCCCGTACCGCTGCCGCCATGCCGGCCCAGCCGCCGCCCAGGATCGCTACCTTGAGCGAGGTTTTGTCAGGGGCTTTGTCCGGGCGGGCCATGCCGTGATTCACATCCGGCCCAGGGCCTGAACCTTCCAGGCCAGCCACAGTTTGCGCAAAGGCGTGAGGCTGATGCGCTGGTGAAGCACCTGAAAGTGACTGATTTCAATCTCGCGCAGCAGGGTGCGGTAGATGCTGGCCATCATCAGCCCCGGCTTTTGTGGGCGACGGTCTACCGCAGGCAACAGCGCCAGGGCTTCGTCGTAAAGGGCGTGGGCGCGATCAGCCTGAAACTTCATGAGCGCGGTAAATCGGTCTGAATAGGTGCGCTTGAGGATTTCATGCGCTTTCACATCGAACTGCTGCAATTCGGACATGGGCAAGTAAATGCGTCCACGCATGGCGTCTTCGCCCACATCGCGGATGATGTTGGTCAACTGGAAAGCCTGGCCCAACTTGTGGGCGTAAGCCGTGGTCGCCGCTTGCGTTTGTCCAAAGATGAGCGCCGAAACCTCGCCTACGACTCCAGCGACCAGGTGGCAGTAGCCTTGCAGACCAGGGTAGTCCAGGTAGCGGGTTTGCGACAAGTCCATTTCGCAGCCTTGGATAACGGCCTGCAAGTGACGCTGTTCGATCCCGAAACTCTCGACGCAAGGCATCAGCGCCTTCATGACCGGGTGGGTGGGCTGGCCTGAATAGGATTTGGCCACTTCGCCGTGCCACCAGGCCAGCGTGCTCGCCGCGACGCCAGGGTCGGAGACTTCGTCCACCACGTCGTCCACCTCACGACAAAATGCATAAAAGGCGGTGATCGCTGCCCGGCGCGCACGCGGCAAAAACAGAAAGGCGTAATAGAAGCTGCTGCCTGAGGCTGCGGCCTTGTTTTGAACGTATTGCTCCGGCGTCATGCTCCGATTGTGGCACTGCAGACAGGGCGCGCGCAGGGATAAGGCTTAAGACATTCGCAAGGCAGCCCATAACATGGGGCCAGCGTCCCAGGCGGTAATCTTGGGTCGCCTTTGCAGTGCGTCAAAGCCATTTGCCTCTAGCTTGTGCAGAATTCGCAGGCCGCCTTGCACTACCAGACGCAGCTCCCACCCTGCGCGACCTGGAATTCTCCTCGCCAAAGATGCACTTTTTGCATCTTTTGGCTCGCCCATAGGACTTGTGCTGCTATTAATTTAGTAGTTTTCGGATTGATGCTTCTTTCCTCAAGCATCTCTGGCGTGACGCCGTGGCGCTGGCAGGCATCCAAGGGGAGATAGTGCCGATGGCGGGGATATCGACGCTCAGGTCTTGCCAGAAGTTAATCAGCTGTAGCGCGCTACAGATATGGTCACTATGCGCCAGCGAAGCTTGATCGTTGATTTTGTACAAATGTAAGAGCAAGCGCCCCACGGGGTTGGCTGACAGGCGGCAATAGTCCAGCAGCTCAGCCTCGTCAGCGTAACGGTGGGCCTGCGCCGTGTAGCGCACGTCCTGCTCAAACGCAGTGACGAGGTCATGCAGTAACTGCGTTGGCAGTTGAAATGCTTGTATCTGGCGAGACAAGGCAACAAACATGTCCGCCCATCGCGTTGACGCAGCCTTGTTGTCGCAAACAGCGACCAGATCAGACCGGAAGGCCGCCAGATCGTTCAGGCGTTGATCGGATGTGGCATCTCCCTCATCCGCCAGATCATCCGCTGTGCGGGCGAAGTGATAGATCGCAGCAATGGCTGGCCGCAGTGCAGGCGGACACAGGACGGATGCGACAGGGAAATTTTCGTAGTGCTGGACAGACATGGCGATGCAGGTGGAGCCGCGTGGCTTGACCCTGGATGTTACTGAAACCCTGGTGTTGTGTAGCGGCTGGGTGCAGCGCCTGCCTTGACAGTGTGGGAGAATCCTTTTAGATTACTAACCAGTCAGTCATTAAAGAGTTTTGCGATGAGTCAATCCATTTTTGTGTCCACCTTGCCTCGCCGCCTGGTGTCAGTGTCTGTCCTGGGCATGATCCTGTTGATGACCGCTTGCTCCAAGCCAGCGCCTCCAGAAGAGCCAGTGCGTGCAGTCAAGGTGATGACGGTGGGGTTCGCCGGCTACCAGGCTGAAACTGAGTACGCGGCCGAGGTCAGGCCACGACTTGAGTCGCGTCTGGGCTTTAGGGTGGCGGGCAAAATCGTTCGCAGGCAGGCTGAAATTGGTCAGAAAGTGCAGGCAGGGCAAGTGCTTGCTGAAATCGACCCGAAGGATTACCGCTTGTCGGCAGAGGCCGCACAGGCGCAGGTGAATGCAGCCAAGACGAATCGGGATTTGGCGCAAGCTGATTTCAATCGGTTCAAAACCCTCAAGGAGCAAAACTTCATCAGTGGTGCTGAACTTGACCGGCGCGAAGCGGCAGTGCTTTCAGCGCAGGCACAGTTGGAGCAGGCGCAGTCACAACTGGCGGTGCAAGGCAACCAGGCTGGGTATGCCAAACTGGTTGCTGACCGCCCAGGCGTTGTCACGGCGATTGAAGCAGAGCCGGGCCAGGTGGTGGTGGCTGGCGCCCCCGTTGTCCGTTTGGCCATGGATGGCCCAAGGGATGTTCTTTTTGCGGTTCCCGAAGACAAGTTGGTCGGAGTGTCCATGGGAACCAAAGTGACGGTACGGGTGTGGTCCAGCCAGGCGATTCTCCACGGCAAGGTGCGTGAGATTGCCAGCAGCGCTGACCCGCTGACCCGGACGTTTGCGGTCAAAGTCGCGTTGGATGAAGGTACGGCCCCCCCACTGGGCAGCACGGTCTTCGCAACACCAAAAATCAAGATGATTGCCGACACGGCAGTGATCAAACTGCCTACCAGTGCACTGCGACAGGACGGCAATTCCAGTGCTGTCTGGGTGTTGGACCCCGAGACCATGACTGTCAAAAGTCGGTCCGTGCAAGTTCTGACCGCAGAAGGGAATCTGGCGGTCATTGGCGGGGGCCTCAAGCCAGGTGACAAAGTGGTATCCACCGGGGTTCATGTGTTGGCGCCGGGCCAAAAAGTCACTGAATACAAGGATAAGGTCACGCAGCGCGCTGAAGCCGGGCGGGGTGCACCATGACCACCCGTGTTGAGCCGAAAGCGAGCTTCAATCTGTCCCGATGGGCGCTTGAGCATACTGCCCTGACTCGCTATTTGATGTTGGTGTTGATGGTTTTGGGTTTTGCGGCCTACTTCCAGTTAGGGCAGGACGAAGATCCGCCATTTACGTTCCGCGCCATGGTGCTGAGAACGTATTGGCCGGGTGCCACCGCGCAACAGGTCGCAGAGCAGGTCACCGACAAGCTGGAGCGCACCTTACAGGAGGTGCCTAATGTCAACAAGATTCGCAGCTATTCCAAGCCTGGTGAGTCTCAGATTATTTTTGAAGTCAAGGATTCCACCAAACCGGTCGAAGTCGCGAACCTTTGGTATGTGGTCCGGAAAAAGGTTGGTGATATCCGCCTTACTTTGCCAGGCAATATCCAAGGGCCGTTCTTCAATGACGAATTTGGCGATGTCTTTGGTGTGATTTACGCGATTGAGGCAGATGGCTTCAACGATGCCGAGAAAAAGGTTTTTGCCGACGAAGCGCGACAGCAACTGCTGCGGGTACCGGACGTGAATAAGGTCGAGATATTTGGCGTTCAAGACGAAAAACTGTATGTCGAAATCTCGCAAAAACGACTGGCGCAACTGGGCATCGACTTCAATCAAGTATTGGCTCAGCTTGGGGCACAAAATGCCGTGGAAAGCGCTGGGATTGTCCAGACGCCTCTGGAGGTTTTGCAGGTTCGAGTGGCGGGACAATTTAACGCTGTTGAAGACTTGAAGGCCATGCCCATACGTGGAATATCGGGTAGCCAGATACGCTTGGGTGACATTGCTGATATACATCGTGGGTACGTCGACCCGCCAGCGGTGAAGGTCAGACACCAGGGCAAGGATGTTCTGGCTTTGGGTGTTTCGATGACCAAAGGTGGCGACATCATCGCCTTGGGTAAAGCGCTGACCGAAGTGACCCAACGGATTCAGGCAGGTTTGCCACTGGGCGTAAGCCTGAACCAGGTGCAAGACCAGCCGGTGGCGGTCAAGAAATCGGTGAACGAGTTTGTCGGCGTGTTGATTGAAGCGATTGCCATCGTGCTGCTGGTGAGCATTGTCTCGCTTGGGCTTCATGCCAGGCCCGGTGAAACCCGGTTGCTGCGGCGCTACTACGTGGACATGCGGCCAGGGCTTGTGGTGGGCATCACCATACCGTTGGTGTTGGCAGTCACGTTTTTGGCCATGTGGTACTGGGGCATTGGCTTGCACAAGGTGTCGCTTGGCTCGCTGATCATTGCACTTGGGCTGCTGGTGGATGACGCCATCATTGCAGTCGAGATGATGGTCCATAAGATGGAAGAGGGTTACGACAAGGTTCGCGCAGCTACGTTTGCCTATGAAGTGACCGCCATGCCCATGCTGACCGGCACTTTGATCACAGCGACGGGCTTTCTTCCTATTGGTCTGGCGAAATCGTCAACAGGCGAATACACCTTCGCCATTTTTGCGGTCACTGTCATCGCTCTGGTGCTGAGTTGGTTGGCATCGGTTTATTTTGTGCCGTATCTGGGAACGTTGCTGCTCAAGGTCAAGCCACTCAAGGATGATGAGGCACAGCGAGATTTGTTTAACACGCCGTTTTATAACCACTTTCGTCAGACGGTGGACTGGTGCGTCGAGCATCGCTGGCTAACGATTGGCGCGACTGCAGTGACTTTTGCCATCGGCATCGTTGGCATGGGCAAAGTTCAGCAGCAGTTTTTCCCGGACTCAAGCCGCCCGGAAATTCTGGTGGATCTGTGGTTTCCTGAAGGGACGGCTTTTTCGGCCAATGAAGCGGTTACCAAGCAGGTGGAGGCCCGTTTGATGCGGGAGTCCGGTGTCACGACCGTCAGCGCCTGGATCGGGTCCGGTGTTCCGCGCTTCTATTTGCCGCTGGACCAGACATTTCCTCAAGCCAATGCCTCGCAGTTCATTGTGTTACCCAAAGATTTGGCGGTGCGCGAGACCTTAAGGGTTCGTCTGCCGACTATCATGGCTGAAGAGTTCCCAGAGGTGAGGGCACGCATCAAGCTGTTACCCAATGGCCCTCCAGTGCCTTACCCGGTTCAGTTCCGGGTAATTGGGTCAGACCCAGCCACGCTGCGTAATTTGGCGGACGAGGTCAAGGAAGCTATGCGTGCCAATAGCCATACGCGAGGCGTCAATGACAACTGGAACGAGGCTGTGAAGGTGATGCGGTTGGAGGTGGATCAAGCCAAAGCACGTTCGCTCGGGGTGACCAGTCAGTCCATCGCACAGGCCAGCAAGACCATGCTGAGTGGAACAGCCATTGGTCAGTATCGAGAGGCTGACAAACTGATCGATATCGTGCTTCGCCAACCACTTGATGAGCGTAATGCCATCAGTGATATTGGCAATGCCTATTTGCCCACAGCATCTGGAAAATCCATTCCTCTAACGCAGATTGCCAAGCCGGTATTTGCCTGGGAGCCGGGCGTGATGTGGCGCGAAAATCGCGACTACGCGATCACAGTCCAGAGCGACATTGAAGAAGGTCTGCAAGGGGCAACCGTGTCAGCCGAGCTTCGACCGCGGCTTGCTGAACTGAGCGCGAAATGGCCAGCGGGTTATCGCGTGGTCGTTGCAGGTGCGGTGGAGGAAAGCGCCAAGGGATCCATGTCTATTGCCGCTGGTGTGCCGATCATGCTGTTTATCACCTTCACATTGCTGATGGTTCAACTGCACAGCTTTAGCCGGGCGTTGCTGGTCTTTTTGACCGGGCCGCTAGGCGTAGCGGGTATCGCGGCGGCCTTGATGATTTCGGGCAAACCGTTCGGCTTTGTCGCATTATTGGGCGTTATTGCCTTGATGGGCATGATCCAGCGCAATTCCGTGATTTTGATTGACCAGATCGAGCAAGACCGCGCCAGGGGTATTCCAGCCTGGGATGCCATTGTGGAGTCTGCAGTGCGTCGCATGCGCCCCATCGCATTGACCGCAGCTGCGGCCGTTCTGGCCATGATTCCGCTGTCGCGCAGTGTCTTTTGGGGCCCAATGGCCGTCGCGATCATGGGGGGGTTGGTCGTCGCAACCGTGTTGACACTGCTGTCGTTGCCCGCCATGTATGCGGCGTGGTTCCGCGTCAAGAGGTAGCAATCTACCAAGATGTACACCTGATTCACGACTGGTTGACGGCATACATGCTTGACAGACTGCCAGGCTTGGGTCAGTGAGTCTTCGAATCCGGTTTAGAATGGCGGGTTGCACTTGGTAGAGCGGCTTCTTTGAGGTCATTGGCTTGAGGCGGGTGCAATGCGCGGGTGGCGAAATTGGTAGACGCACCAGGTTTAGGTCCTGACGCCAGCAATGGTGTGGGGGTTCGAGTCCCCCCCCGCGCACCAGCTTTTTTGAGGGAACTTGCAGGGCTTGAATGAACCCTGTTTCAAGTGCCCTGTCTCTCGAATTCTCATGAGGAAACATGACCATGGCCGTTACCGTTGAAACCCTTGACAAGCTTGAGCGCAAGATCACCCTGACGCTCCCAATGAACTCGATCCAGTCGGAAGTGGAAACGCGCCTGAAGCGCCTGGCACGCACCGTCAAGATGGACGGCTTCCGTCCAGGCAAAGTGCCCATGAACGTTGTGGCCCAGCGCTATGGCTATTCTGTGCACTACGAAGTGATGAACGACAAGGTTGGCGAGGCGTTCTTTGTGGCAGCCAACGAGGCCAAGCTGCGTGTGGCCGGCCAGCCCCGCATCAGCGAAGTTGAAGGTGCGACCGAAGGCGAAATGGCCTTTGATGCCATTTTTGAGGTCTACCCAGAGGTCAAGATTGCTGACCTGAGTACGGCGACCGTTGAGAAGCTGGAAGCTGAAGTCAGCGAAGACGCGATCGACAAGACTGTAGAGATTCTGCGCAAACAGCGTCGCAGCTTTGCCCAGCGCGGGATGGATCAGGCTGCGACCGATGGCGACCGAGTGACCATTGATTTTGAAGGAAAAATTGACGGTGAACCCTTCGATGGTGGTAAAGCCAGTGACTTCCAGTTTTTGGTCGGCGAAGGCCAGATGCTCAAGGAGTTTGAAGATGCCGTGCGCGGTATGAAGTCCGGAGAAAGTAAGACTTTCCCGCTGAATTTTCCGGCGGAATACCATGGCAAAGACGTTGCCGGCAAGCAAGCTGACTTCATGGTGACTGTGAAGAAAATCGAAGCGGCCCACCTGCCCGAAGTCAATGAAGCCTTGGCCAAGTCACTTGGCATTGGTGATGCTACCGTCGAAGGATTGCGTTCTGATATCCGCAAGAACCTTGAGCGCGAAGTCAAGTCGCGTCTGATGTCGCGCAACAAACAGGCAGTGATGGATGCTTTGGTTGCTGTGGCCGAACTGGACCTGCCAAACTCCAGCGTGCAGTCTGAGGTCGACCGCATGATCGAAGGTGCACGTGCCGAGTTGAAGTCCCGTGGCATCAAGGATGCTGACAAGGCGCCGATTCCTGACGATGCTTTCCGTCCACAGGCAGAGCGTCGCGTACGTCTGGGCCTTGTGGTGGCAGAACTGGTTCGTGCAAACGATTTGCAAGCCAAGCCCGAGCAGATCAAGACGCACATTGAGGAGCTGGCGTCCAGTTACGAAAAACCTGCTGATGTGGTGCGTTGGTACCATAGTGACAACCGCCGAATGGCAGAAGTCGAGGCCATCGTGATCGAAAACAACGTGACAGAACATGTGCTCTCCAGGGCTCAAGTGACAACCAAGGCCGTTTCTTTCGATGAATTGATGGCACAGCAAGCTTGACTTTTCACGCAGGCCCTGCCTGAGCTAATCTAGCGGCCAAGGCCTGCTGATCACGACTTGCAGTCTGGTCATCAGGCCTTATCTGTTGCTGTTGTGCGGTACACAATAACGTGTCGCGTATTACCAGGAGAAAACATGAGTGCAATGGAAATACAGGCCCTCGGCATGATCCCGATGGTCATTGAGCAGTCGGGGCGTGGTGAGCGCTCTTACGACATTTATTCGCGTCTGCTCAAAGAGCGCGTGATTTTCCTGGTGGGGCCGGTCAATGACCACACCGCCAATTTGGTGGTGGCTCAGTTGCTTTCCTGGAGAGCGAAAATCCGGACAAAGACATCTCCTTTTACATCAACTCTCCTGGCGGATCGGTCAGTGCTGGCATGGCGATTTACGACACAATGAACTTCATCAAGCCTGATGTGTCCACACTGTGTACCGGTTTTGCTGCGAGTATGGGTGCCTTCTTGCTGTCGGCAGGGGCCAAAGGCAAACGGTTTTCTTTACCGAACTCCAAGATCATGATTCACCAACCCTCTGGTGGAGCGCAAGGCCAGGCGACTGAAATTGAAATCTCGGCCCGCGAAATTTTGAAAACGCGCCTGCAACTGAACAAAATTTTGGCCGAGCAAACCGGTCAACCGCTTGAGAAGATTGAGCGTGACACTGAGCGCGACTACTATATGAGTGCGGACGAGTCCAAAGAGTATGGCTTGATCGACCAGGTGATCGCCAAGCGTCCCTGAGGATCTCGCCAAGACGGAAGGTGAGTCGCGCCTCGGTAAAGGGCATGCGCCTTTCGGCTACTGGCAGGCAGCTTTCATTGGCAGCTTTAGTATCATTGTTCACCACTGTCAATTGAGGCAAGTCACCCATGGCCGAAAAAAAAGGCTCATCCGGCGAGAAAACTTTGTATTGTTCCTTTTGCGGCAAAAGCCAGCATGAGGTCAAAAAGCTGATCGCTGGTCCTTCTGTATTCATTTGCGATGAATGCATTGATCTTTGCAACGACATCATCCGCGATGAGCTTCCTGCGACAGGTGAGTTGGGCAAAGAAGAAAAAACCGAATTACCCACGCCTGCAGAAATCAAGCTCAATCTTGACAGTTATGTCATTGGGCAAGAGCGTGCCAAGCGCACGTTGGCTGTGGCGGTTTACAACCATTACAAGCGTCTTCGCCACAAGGAAGGCGCCAAGAAGGACGATGTTGAGCTTGCCAAGAGCAATATTCTCTTGATTGGCCCCACGGGGTCAGGCAAGACCTTACTGGCTCAAACCATGGCTCGGATGTTGGACGTACCTTTTGTGATGGCTGATGCCACCACGCTAACGGAAGCTGGCTATGTGGGCGAAGATGTGGAAAACATCATCTCCAAACTGCTGCAAACCTGTAATTACGACGCCGAAAAGGCCCAGCGCGGCATTGTCTACATCGATGAAATTGACAAGATTTCGCGTAAATCAGAAAACCCGTCTATCACCCGTGATGTTTCAGGTGAAGGTGTACAGCAGGCCTTGTTGAAGCTGATTGAAGGCACGCTGGCCAGCGTGCCTCCGCAGGGTGGTCGCAAGCACCCGAACCAGGACTTCATCCAGATTGATACAACGAACATCCTTTTCATCTGTGGCGGCGCTTTCGCCGGCCTTGAGAAGGTGATTGAAAACAGAACGGAGTCATCCGGCATAGGCTTTGGTGCAGCCGTGAAGAGCAAGAAGCAGCGCAGCCTGTCAGAGGTGTTCAAGGATGTGGAGCCTGAAGACATCATCAAGTTTGGGCTTATTCCTGAACTGGTCGGGCGTATGCCTGTGGTTGCAACTTTGGCCGAACTCAGCGAAGAGGCGCTGGTCCAGATCCTGACAGAGCCTAAGAACGCGATTGTCAAGCAGTACGCCAAGCTTTTTGCGATGGAGGGCGTGACTCTGGAAGTACGTCCCTCTGCACTGAATGCCATTGCCAAAAAAGCCTTGGCGCGAAAAACAGGTGCGCGCGGATTGCGATCGATTGTTGAACAATCGCTTATTGACGTTATGTATGACCTGCCGACTGTGTCTAATGTCGACAAAGTGGTGGTGGACGCGTCTTGTATTGACGAAGAAAAGCCTCCCTTATTGGTTTACCGTGAATCTGCCAAGAAGGCATGATTTGTGTTCATGAATTGAGGAAACTATGTCTGGCCACACCCCGCTTCCCCCTGTTGCGCTGGATTTGCCTTTGCTCCCATTGCGTGACGTTGTTGTCTTTCCGCACATGGTCATCCCGTTGTTTGTGGGCAGGCCCAAAAGTATCAAAGCGCTTGAATCGGCCATGGAAGCTGACCGCCGTATCATGCTCGTGGCTCAGAAAACTGCTGCCAAAGACGAGCCTGTGGCGACGGATATGTTTGGTGCAGGGTGTGTGTCGACCATCCTTCAGATGTTGAAACTGCCTGATGGCACCGTCAAGGTATTGGTCGAAGGTCAGCAACGCGCGGTTGTCAACACAATTACAGAAGGTGAAACTCATTTCTTGGCCAATGTCACGCCGCAAGATATGAGTCCCGCTGCACCAACTGGTAGCGAAATCGAAGCTCTGCGCCGCGCCGTGATGCAGCAGTTTGACCAGTACGTCAAGCTCAACAAGAAGATCCCCCCGGAGATTTTGACCTCAATCTCGAGCATTGATGATCCAGGTCGCTTGGCCGATACGATTGCCGCTCATTTGCCGCTCAAGCTTGAAAGCAAGCAGGCGGTGCTTGAACTGTCGAGTGTCAAAGATCGGCTCGAAAACCTGTTTGAACAGATCGAACGCGAAGTCGAAATATTGAACGTTGACAAAAAGATCCGTGGGCGGGTCAAACGCCAGATGGAGAAGAATCAGCGCGACTTCTATCTGAATGAACAGGTTAAGGCCATCCAGAAGGAGCTTGGCGACGGTGAAGACGGCGCAGACATGGAGGAGCTTGAAAAGAAGATCAAGGCCGCCAAAATGCCTATTGAGGCACGCAAGAAAGCTGACGCCGAATTCAAGAAGCTCAAGCTCATGTCTCCAATGTCTGCCGAAGCCACGGTGGTACGTAATTACATTGACGTGCTGACAGCATTGCCGTGGAGCAAGAAGACTAAAATCAAGCACAACCTGCTCAATGCCGAAGCAGTACTGAACGAAGATCATTTTGGTCTGGACAAGGTCAAGGACCGTATCCTTGAATATCTTGCAGTGCAGCAGCGAGTGGACAAGGTAAAGGCCCCCATTTTGTGCTTGGTGGGTCCACCCGGCGTTGGCAAGACGTCGCTGGGCCAATCGGTGGCGAAAGCCACTGGGCGCAAATACGTGCGCATGGCCCTCGGTGGTATGCGAGACGAGGCCGAGATTCGCGGCCACCGTCGCACTTACATTGGTGCCCTGCCAGGCAAGCTATTGCAAAACCTGACCAAGGTCGGCACACGAAACCCGCTTTTCCTGCTGGATGAAATTGACAAGCTGGGCACGGATTTTCGGGGCGACCCCTCAAGCGCATTGCTGGAGGTCTTGGACCCCGAGCAGAATCACACGTTCAGCGACCACTATGTTGAGGTGGACTTTGACCTCAGCGACGTGATGTTTGTTGCAACCTCCAATTCGATGAACATTCCGCCGGCTTTGTTGGACCGGATGGAAGTGATTCGGTTGTCGGGTTATACGGAAGACGAGAAAACCCACATTGCCATGAAGTATCTGCTGCCCAAGCAGATGAAGAACAACGGCGTCAAAGACAGCGAACTTATGGTTCGCGAGGATGCTGTACGCGACATTGTTCGCTACTACACACGAGAAGCGGGCGTGCGTTCGCTTGAGCGGGATCTATCCAAGATTTGCCGTAAGGTTGTCAAGGGTCTGCAACTCAAGAAACTGACCCCACAAGTGCTTGTGACTGCCGACAATCTCAACGATTTTTTGGGGGTGCGCAAGTACACCTATGGTCGTGCCGAGCAGCAAAACCAGATCGGACAAGTGGTTGGCTTGGCATGGACTGAGGTGGGAGGTGATTTGCTCACCATCGAAGCGGCGATCATGCCAGGCAAGGGTGCGATTACGCGTACTGGCTCATTGGGCGATGTAATGAAGGAGTCTGTGGAGGCAGCACGCACGGTGGTTCGTAGCCGTTCACGCGTCCTTGGCATCAAGGATGAAACCTTTGAAAAGAAGGACATTCACATTCACGTACCAGATGGTGCTACGCCCAAAGATGGCCCTAGCGCAGGTGCTGCAATGACCACAGCGTTTGTATCGGCGCTGACGGGCATACCTGTTCGTGGTGATGTTGCCATGACGGGTGAGATCACGCTTCGCGGCGAAGTCACCGCCATTGGTGGCCTGAAAGAAAAGTTGCTAGCTGCGCTCCGAGGTGGCATCAAGACGGTGTTGATACCTGAAGAAAATGTCAAGGATCTGGCCGAAATACCTGATAACGTCAAAAGTGGCCTAGAGATCGTGCCTGTTCGCTGGATTGACCAAGTGCTCAAGGTTGCGCTGGAGTGCGAACCGACGCCATTGGTTGACGAGCCGTCTTCTGCGGTCGACGGTGTTGCCGCTGTGGCCGTCGTGGCACCTGCCGCAAAAAAGGCTGCCCGTAAGACCACTGGCGCGGTCAAACACTGACCTCTGGTGCAGCTTCAGGACATTCTCTATGGTCAGGGCTTTGGCACACGGCGGGTGTGTGCTGGCCTTGTCCAGCAAGGCTTTGTGGCCGTAAAGGGTGAAGTCTGCACAGATGCTGCGGAGGTGTTTCAAACAGAGGGGCTTGAGTTTACTGTTCAAGGAAAGCTTTGGTCCTTTCATGAAAAAGCCTACTTGGTCTTGAACAAGCCTGCGGGCACAGAGTGCTCGCAAAAACCATCTGCCTGGCCGAGCATTTACACCTTGCTGCCCTCTCCGCTGAGGTTGCGGCCACAAAAGGGCGCGATTCAAGGTGTGCAGGCGGTCGGGCGACTGGACCAGGACACCACAGGGTTGCTTCTGTTGACTGATGATGGTCAATTCATCCATAAGATGAGTTCACCGCGCCATCATGTACCGAAAGTGTACGAATTGACTTGCGTCCACGAGGTGACATCTGTGCAGGTCCAGCGACTTCTGGATGGCGTAGTGCTGGCCGATGATCCTAAGCCGGTATGTGCGGCTGCTTGTTTTGCGACAGGTGAGAAAACAATGCAGCTTACCCTGACAGAGGGCAAGTACCACCAGGTCAAGCGAATGCTTGCTGCCGTCAGTAACCGGGTTGAAATGCTGCACCGCTCCCGCATTGGTCATTTCAGACTACCGGCTGATTTGCTTCCCGGGCACTGGAGGTGGTTGAGTTCCGATGATTTACGACAAGTTTGGCAACTCTAGCGTCTCTTGATGTACTGATTGCGAATTGTCAAATTCCAGGTTGGCAGCGTCTAGGTACACTAGCGCCTCCAAATGCTTGCTGGACTTGTAGTGAATTTACGTTCTTTCGTGGTCGCCATGAGCGTCCTGGTCATTTCGGCTGAAACTGTTCAGTATGCTCAGGCTCAACCACTGACATTGACGACGCAGTTGTCAGCAGCGCCCGCTGCCTCTGTAGGAGCCAAAGGCGCGCCTTTGTTTGTGTTGAACTCGCTGGAGGCCAGCATCAGCGTCATCGATACAAACACATGGGCAGAAACCCAGCGAATTCCGACGGGCAAAGAGCCTCATCACCTGTACCTGACACCGGACGAGAAGTCGTTGATCGTTGCCAATGCGCTGAGCGACTCGCTTACATTTATCGACCCTCGCACTGCGCAAGTTCAGCGGGTTGTCAACAAGACACTGGATCCCTACCAGCTTCGATTTTCCCCCGACATGAAGTGGTTCATCACGGTGGCGAACCGTTTGAACCATGTTGATATTTACCGTTGGGATGGAAAAGATCTCTCCCTGGCAAAGCGAATTGCAACGGGGAAGACTCCCAGCCATCTCTGGGTGGACAGCAAAAGTACCGTGGTTTACGCCACCATGCAAGACAGCAATGAATTGATTGCGATCGACTTGGCGACCCAAACCATCCGGTGGCGCACGCCCACTGGCGAGCTGCCAGCGGATGTGTATGGAACGCCTGATGACCGCTACGCATTGATTGGTCTGACTGGCGGTGAAGGGGTCGAGGTGTTCGATCTGACCCAGTCGCCTGCCAAACGTGTGAATTTCATTCCCACGGGTAAAGGCGCTCACGCCTTCAGGGCCTTTGGTGACAAGAAACATTTGCTGGTTAGCAATCGTGTCCAAAACACCATCAGCAAGATTGATTTGCAAGCCATGAAAGTCGTTGCGGAATATCCTGCACCTGGAGGGCCCGATTGCATGGACTTGTCAGCCGACGGCAAATTTATTTTCGTTGCTTCCCGCTGGGCTCGCAAACTAACAGTGATTGACGTAGATGCACGCAAAGTTGTGCGACAGGTCAGTGTAGGGAAGTCTCCTCACGGGGTTTGGACACTTGATCACGCTCCACGTTATTAAGACCCGTTGGTTTGCCGGATTGGCGGTTGGACTGCTGACATCAGCCATCAGTTACGCGCAGAACTGCGCAAAGCCTTTGTACTTAACTTTCGACACAGGGCACATGGGCATTGCAGGCTTGGTGGCCGAGGTACTCGAGCGCCACCAGGTCAAGGTCACCTTCTTTACCGCTAACGAACGCACCCAAAACGGTGGGTGGACGCTGGGACCAGAGTGGAACGTCTGGTGGAAAGCTCGTGCGTCTGAGGGGCACGAGTTTGCATCGCACACCTATGATCACGTTTACTGGCGGGAAGACCTACCAAATGGACAGTTCAAGATGCGGCCTAGCGCAGGGCCCATGGAGGGGCGTCATTTGGTATGGGATGCAGCCCAGTATTGCTCCGAAATCAGGCGGTCTTCAGACCGTATCGGTGAGATCACCGGTAAGCCTGCCTTGGCCGTTTTTCGTGCGCCTGGTGGCAAAACATCGCAGCGGTTGTTGGCGGCAGCAAAGTCTTGCGGCTTCAAGCATGTGGGTTGGGCGCCTGCCGGATTCTTGGGAGACGAATTGTCCAGCGAAAAGTTCAGTAACGCGGCGTTGCTCGCCAAGGCGCTGCGCGAGGTGCGATCGGGCGACATACTGATGGCCCATCTTGGGATCTGGTCGCGTCGCGACCCCTGGGCACCTGCGGTACTGGAGCCGTTGATAAAAGGATTGAAAGCTCGGGGTTTTTGTTTTCAGACACTTAGTCAACATCCGGACTATCAATGACAGATTGGTTTGGCACCTTGCAGCAGTGGCTGTTCGAAAGTGTGGTCCAGCCCATTGCATTTGCAAGTGGTATGGGCAATCTACTCGACTTGGCCTATGACGGCACGGGTTGGGTTTTAGTGGGGGTGCTGCAGTTTGCTGTGATGCTTGCTGTTTTTTACCCCCTTGAAATGGCATTTCCAGTGTTCAAAGTCACTGACTGGCGCGCTGTGCGGGTTGACATTCTGTACACCGCCATCCATCGGCTTGGCTTGTTCAAGCTGCTGATGTTCTTCAGTATAGACCCCCTGGTCGATCACTTGGTTGGTGAGTTTCGCGTCATGGGCTTTCCGACCTTCCACCTTGAACTTTGGTGGCCAGGCGTTGCGAATCAACCTGTGCTGGCGTTCATGGTTTATCTGGTGGTATTTGATTTCATTCAATACCTGATTCACCGTGGGCAGCATCAGTTTGAATGGTGGTGGGCGCTGCATTCCTTGCATCATTCGCAGCGTCAGATGACGATGTGGAGTGATAACCGCAACCACTTGTTGGACGATGTATTACGGGATTTGATTTTCGTGGGTGTCGCTGTATTGGTAGGCGTGCCGCCGGGTCAGTTTGTAGTCTTGGTGGCATTCGCCCAACTCAGCGAAAGCTTCCAGCACGCCAACCTGCGCATTTGGTTTGGCAATGTAGGTGAGCGGCTCTGGGTCAGCCCCAGGTTCCACCGAATGCACCACAGTATCGGCATTGGACACGAAAGTGCAGGTGTGCACACCTTGGGTGGCTGCAATTTTGGCGTTCTTCTTCCTTGGTGGGACATGGCGTTAGGGACAGCCAATTTTGAACTGCGTTTTGATGACACGGGCGTGCGCGACCAAGTCGAAGATGGGCGCGACTATGGCGCTGGATTTTGGCAGCAGCAATGGAGCGGGCTGCTCAGACTGATTGGAAAAGCCTGAGTTTTCGTGTTGTATTGCCCACTTGAGTCATTTGGGTTCTGCGCCGAAAGGTTATGCTTTCGGGCATGCAATTGTTGTTTGCCTCCTTCTGTCGGGCTTTGCTGTATTGCCTCTATCCACGAGTTATCGCACTGTCAATTCTGCCCCTGGTGCTTCTCGCAGGGACTGCACTTGGGCTGGGTTACTTCTTCTGGGAACCCGTACTCGACATGGTTCGCAGTGGACTCGATTCATATGGAGTTCTTAGTACGCTTTGGGCCTGGCTTCAAAGCCTGGGTTTCGGCAATCTCAAGACCGTGGTAGCGCCGTTGATCGTTATTTTTGCGGTCACGCCTTTGCTGGTGCTGATCTGTCTGCTGGTGGTGGCTGCCATGATGACGCCAGCCATGACTGCACTGGTGGCCAAGCGTCGTTATGCCGATTTGAAGCGAGAGCAGGGTGGTTCGGTAATCGTCAGCATCTGGTGGTCTCTCAGTTCTGTCGTGCTGGCTGTCGTTGCCATGGTGGTATCAGTTCCGCTGTGGCTGATTCCCCCGCTGGTTTTGGTCGTCCCGCCTTTGATCTGGGGTTGGCTGACGTACCGGGTCATGGCCTACGACGCATTGAGTACCCACGCCAGCAAGACCGAGCGGCGGCAAATTTTTCGCGAGCACAGAGCCTGTTTGCTTTTTATAGGACTGGTCTCAGGGTATCTGGGTGCAGCGCCCAGCTTGGTGTGGGCGTCCGGCGCCATGTTTGCCGCTGCTTTTGTGATTCTTGTCCCCGTGGCAATCTGGATGTACACCCTGGTTTTTGCATTTTCCTCACTCTGGTTTGCCCACTACTGCCTAGCTGCCTTGCAGGCGCTTCGCGAAGCTCCGGGTGTGCCTCAGGCAGCGAGTGCCATTGTGCCTTCAGCGATTGAAGTCGCGGCGCCACAAGCGTTACCATTCTCAAATGATCCAGGCCCTCAACAGTCTCCCTAGTGGCAAAGCGCCCAACTTCGGCATCATCATCATTGGTGACGAGATACTTTCAGGTAAACGTGCCGACAAGCATCTGAGCAAGTTCATTGAGTTGCTTTCAGTGCGAGGGCTTTCTTTGGCGTATGCCAATTACGTCGGCGATTCGCCTGACAGAATCATTGCGACTTTGACGCAGGCGTTCGCTTCAGCAGATGTCGTTTTTTCCTGTGGCGGAATTGGTGCAACGCCAGACGACCACACTCGTCAATGCGCTGCCAACGCTTTGCGGCGCGAACTCCTGCTCCACCCCGAGGCAGAAAGTCTGATCCGCGAGCGCATGCAGGAAATGGCACGAGAACAGGGAAAAGCTTTTGAGCCAGAGCGTGCTGACAATGTTCATCGCTACAACATGGGCATGTTTCCGGCTGGCGCTCGCATTATTCCAAATCCATACAACAAGATCCCCGGTTTCAGCTGTGAAGGCGACTTTGGGGGGGCCGTTCACTTTGTTCCCGGCTTCCCCGTCATGGCTTGGCCCATGATGGAGTGGGTGCTCGATACCGCGTACAGCAAATGGTTTCAAAAGGCAGGCAATACCGAAAAATCTGTCATCGTCTTTGGTGCGATGGAGTCCACTCTAACGCCGATGATGATCGACATCGAAAGTCGATTTGATGGAATCAAAGTCTTCAGCCTGCCAAGTGTTGACCATCCGCAATATGGTCGGCATATTGAGCTGGGCGTTAAAGGGACTTCAAGCCAGCTCGATGATGCGTATCGCACATTGATGTCGGGTTTGCGCGATATTGGGGCATCAATTGGCCCCGAATTGGTGCGTTAAGTCTAAAAGAGATTGGAAAGTTGGATATGCACAAATATGGTGCATTTAACTTGGTGAATTTGTTGCGCCATTCCAAGGCAAAATACAGGTTTGGTCTTGGCATAAAAACTGCATTGATCATCTCAACAAATTCTTCACAACCATCTTACCTACCAGGAGATTATTGATGGCAAAGACCGTCGCAGACGTACTGAAAATGGTGAAAGAAAACGAAGTTAAATTCGTTGATTTCCGCTTCACCGACACCCGTGGTAAAGAGCAGCATGTGACTGTGCCTGTCTCTCATTTTGACGAAGGCAAGTTCACCGACGGTCATGCATTCGATGGATCCTCTATTGCGGGCTGGAAAGGCATTGAAGCCTCTGACATGCAGTTGATGCCTGACCCCAATACAGCAAACATTGACCCCTTCTTTGAAGAGACCACGCTGATCTTGACATGTGATGTCATCGACCCAGTCGATGGCCGTGCGTATGAGCGTGATCCCCGCTCATTGGCTAAACGCGCTGAAAGCTACATGAAGGCGTCTGGTTTGGGGGACACGGCCTACTTTGGTCCAGAGCCAGAATTCTTCGTGTTTGACAGCGTTCGCTGGCAAAACGACATGTCGGGTTGCTTCTTCAAGGTCGGCTCTGAAGAGGCTGCTTGGAGCACAGGCAAAGAGTTTGAGCATGGCAACCAGGGCCACCGCCAGGCCGTCAAGGGTGGCTACTTCCCGGTTCCTCCTGTGGACAGCTTTCAGGACATGCGTTCTGAAATGTCCTTGGTGCTCGAATCAGTAGGCATTCCCGTTGAAGTTCATCACCATGAAGTGGCCAATGCGGGTCAGTTGGAAATCGGTACGCGTTTCAGCACCCTCATCCAGCGCGCTGACTGGGTTCAGTTGCAAAAGTACGTGATCCACAACGTGGCACACGCATATGGCAAGACCGCCACCTTCATGCCCAAGCCTGTCGTGGGTGACAACGGTTCCGGCATGCACGTTCACCAGTCCGTTTGGAAAGATGGCAAGAACCTGTTCGCAGGCGACGGTTATGCTGGGTTGTCTGATTTCGCTCTGTACTACATCGGTGGCATCATCAAGCACGCACGTGCCTTGAACGCCATCACCAATCCAGGCACCAACAGCTACAAGCGCCTGGTACCAGGGTTTGAGGCGCCAGTCAAGTTGGCTTATTCTGCCAAGAACCGCTCAGCATCGATCCGTATCCCGTTCGTGGCAAACCCCAAGGGCCGCCGCGTTGAGGCGCGTTTCCCCGATCCATTGATGAACCCCTACCTCGGCTTCTCCGCTCTGTTGATGGCGGGTCTGGATGGCGTGGAAAACAAGATTCATCCCGGCGAAGCTGCCTCTAAGGATCTCTATCATCTGCCCCCAGAAGAAGACAAACTGATTCCCACGGTTTGCCACAGCCTGGATCAGGCGCTGGAATGCCTGGACAAAGACCGCGCTTTCCTGACCAAGGGTGGTGTGTTTACCGATGCATACATCGATGCATACATCGATTTGAAGATGCAGGAAGTCACGCGCTTTCGCATGGCGACTCACCCTGTCGAATTCGATATGTACTATTCGCTGTAAGCAGTTTCTGCTTTGTGATGCAAAGGACGGCGAAAGCCGTCCTTTTTTACTTTTGGCGCGTTATAGATGAGGTCGCGGTTAGGAACTTGTCAGGGTTTGCGCGATACTAAAGCTCAACCTGCACCGCCAAAGGACAGGATTCACTATGAAAACAGCATTCTTTATTTCTTTTTTGACATTGACTGTGTCTGGGTCGATTTTTGCGCAAGACGCTATCTATCGCTGTGGGAACGAGTACACCAACAACGCCAATGATGCCAAGAATCGGGGTTGCAAATTGGTTCAAGGCGGCAATGTCACCGTCATTGCTGTGCCAGCCAAACCTTCCGGGCAGGGAGTCCGTTTGGCAACAGCCGGTGCATCGGCCAGTTCTCCTCCCAACAGTCCCAGAGTGGATGCCAATGATCAAAAAACACGGGACTCGGACGCACGCACCATCCTAGAGGGCGAACTGCGCCGCACGCAAGCGCGCCAGGCAGAGTTAATCAAGGAATACAACAACGGCGAACCCGAAAAACAGGGAGCAGAAACGCGAAATCATCAAAAATACCTTGACCGAGTATCTGAACTCAAGGCAGCCATTGCACGCAGCGATGAAGATATTGCAGGCATCAAGCGCGAGTTGACCCGTAATTCGGTTGGTTCGGCCGCGTTGAAATGACGGGGCGCTCCAAGCCTGCGCCGCTCGTAACGACCCAGCCACACCGGTTTCAGGCCTTTGACCTGTTAGCCACCCTGGTATTGGTCGTTCGCAGCGATGGAATGGTGCTATTTGCCAATGCCGCGCTGGAAGACGCACTGGGTACGTCGCGTCGGACGATTGAAGGCTCCTTTTTCCCAGACAGTTTTACTGAGCCCGAAAGATTGTTGAACGCGTTGCATGGCGCTGGCAGTAACGAGTTTGCTGCCCTGCGTTATGACGCTTGGTTAAAGCGGGTGACGCATGATCCGCTGCCGGTTCACGTGGTTCTGGCCCAGACCGATAAGGCGGGTGAGGTCATCATTGAACTGTTACCCCTCGAAGCGCAGGCCAAACAGGATAGGGAAGAGCGCCTGATTGATCAGGCCCAGGCCACCAAAGAACTGATCCGCAATTTGGCCCATGAAATAAAGAACCCATTGGGCGGAATTCGGGGGGCCGCGCAGCTCTTGCAGATGGAAGTTGATTCGCGCGAATTGACTGAATACACCCAAGTCATTATTCATGAAGCGGATCGTCTGCAAACCCTCGTGGACCGGTTGCTGGCGCCCCACCGCAGGCCACACGTGGTGGGGGATGTCAATATCCACGAGGTGTGTGAGCGGGTGCGCTCACTGATTCTGGCAGAGTTTCCCCGTGGGTTGGTGGTGGTACGCGACTATGACAGCTCGATTCCCGAGTTTCGAGGGGACCGCGAGCAGTTGATCCAAGCCGTGCTGAACATTGCACACAATGCCGCCTATGCACTGGCTGAGCGCTTGGCATCGGGGGACGTCCGACTTATTTTCCGAACGCGCATTGCCAGACAGGTCACATTTGGCAAGCAACGTTACCGACTGGCATTGGAATTGCATGTCATCGACAACGGGCCCGGCGTGCCGGACTCGATCAAGGACCGCATCTTCTATCCCTTGGTTTCAGGGCGTGAAGGAGGGTCTGGCCTGGGGCTGACATTGGCGCAAACCTTTGTTCAGCAACACCATGGTTTGATCGAGTGCGAGAGCATTCCGGGGAAGACGGATTTCAAGATCCTGATTCCTTTGCCCTGAGTTGTGAACTGCGCCGATGTTGGCGTGTGAGCCGAGGTTTTGAAGGATTCCATGAAGCCGATCTGGATAGTAGATGATGACCAGTCCATCCGGTTCGTGCTGGAGAAAGCCTTGCTCCGCGAAGGCCTTCCTACCCGGAGCTTTACCAATCCACGTGATGTACTGATGGCCATTGCCACCATGGCCGACGAAGACTCGCCACAGGTGCTGGTGAGCGACATCCGCATGCCAGGCGGATCGGGGCTGGACCTGCTTGCCAAAGTGAAGGAGAAGTTGCCGGGCCTGCCCGTCATCATCATGACAGCGTACTCTGACCTGGACAGTGCCGTGTCCGCGTTTCAGGGTGGTGCGTTTGAATACCTGCCCAAGCCATTTGATCTGCCCAAAGCGGTCGAACTGATTCGTCGTGCGGTAGAAGAGAGCCAGCGCGAAGAGGTTGCCGAAGAACGCATGGCCGATTCGCCTGAAATGCTCGGCCAAGCACCCGCCATGCAGGACGTGTTCCGAGCGATTGGACGTTTGAGCCAGAGCAACGTCACGGTCATGATCACCGGTGAATCGGGGTCAGGCAAAGAACTCGTGGCCAGAGCCCTCCATAAGCATTCTCCGCGCGCCAATGGCCCATTTGTTGCTATTATACTGCAGCAATTCCGAAGGACCTGCTGGAAAGTGAACTCTTTGGTCACGAACGTGGGGCATTCACAGGCGCACAGACCATGCGACGGGGACGTTTTGAGCAAGCCGATGGTGGGACGCTGTTTCTGGACGAAATTGGTGACATGCCGTTTGACCTTCAGACGCGTTTGCTGCGTGTTTTGAGTGATGGACATTTTTACCGCGTAGGTGGTCACAATGCTGTCAAAACCAATGTCCGGGTCATTGCTGCTACCCACCAGGATCTGGAGCAGCGCGTCAAGGACGGTGGCTTTCGAGAAGACTTGTTTCATCGCCTGAACGTGATTCGATTGCGTCTGCCGGCATTGCGCGAGCGGCGGGAAGACGTGCCCATGTTGACACGCCACTTTCTGCAACAAAGTGCACAGCAATTGGGCGTGGAGCCCAAGCGCATATCAGATGCTGCCCTGATTCGTCTCGCTGACTTCGCATTCCCAGGCAATGTGCGTCAACTCGAAAACGTCTGCCACTGGCTCACGGTCATGGCGCCGGCACAGTTGGTTGACGCCAAAGACCTGCCACCCGAAGTCCTTTCAGGCACGACAACAGAACTGATGGGGGTTGGTGGGGCTGCATTTGGCATGAATGCACCAACGCCTTCAGAGGCCGTGGCCCACCCAACGGCTTTACTGGCAGACAGTTCTTCCGCGCTAATGTCTGCCTCGAATGTTGGTGTTGCACCTGGTGCACCGCTGAATGGAACTGGCGACTCGCCTTTGGCAGGTGGAGGGCAAACCCCAGTACTTGGAGAAATGCACACTGCAGGGTCAATTGCCTGGGAGCAGGGCTTGATAGATGAAGCTCAGTCTTTATTGGCTGCAGGGCAACACGATGTGTGGGACGCACTGACCCGCAGATTTGAATCCCGCCTGATCCTGACAGCTTTGAACCATACCCGTGGACGCCGGATCGAGGCTGCTCAAAAACTGGGCATCGGCCGCAATACCATCACCCGCAAAATCCAGGAACTCGGGCTGGAGTGAGCAAACCGTCAGACTGGGGCAGGGCCGAGCCCACTCGTGCTTGGCCGGGTTTCAGTCAGTGCCAAGCTCTGCCACCACCGGTGTGTGGTCGCTCGGACGCTCGTTTTTGCGGGGTGCCTTGTCAATGACGCAGTTTTTCAGGCTGGATTTGAGCAAGTCACTCAGCAAGATGTAGTCGATTCGCAAGCCACGATTGCGTCTGAAGCCGAAATCACGGTAGTCCCACCAGCTGAAGCTTTTTTCGGCCTGCTCAAACTGCCGAAAAGCGTCATGCATGCCAAGGTCCAGCAAAGCCCGCAAGTGCTCTCGCTCTACCGTCGTGTGGTGAATCGTCTCATGCAGACCTTGCGGGTCATACGAATCGCGGTCATCAGCTGTGATGTTGAAGTCACCCAGCAGTGCCAGTCGTGGGTGGATGATCAATTCGTCACGTAGCCAATTCTGCAGCGCAGTCAGCCAAGTCAACTTGTAGGCAAACTTGTCAGTGTCTGGTGCCTGACCGTTCACAAAGTAACCATTGACGATGCGCAAGGGGCCGTCAGGCGTTGGTAGTGTGGCAGCAATGACGCGCGATTGTTCATCGGCAAACCCGGGGATATTCCTGACCACTGAATCAACTGGCTCACGTGTGATCAGCGCAACCCCGTTATAGGTTTTTTGTCCAAAGGCAGTTGCTTGGTAACCCGCAGCCTGAAAGGCGTCAAACGGGAATTTGTCATCCGTCATTTTCAGCTCTTGCAAACACAGTGCGTCCACTGGGTTGGCAGACAGCCAAGCCAGGACCTGCGGCAAACGCACGCTCAGTGAATTGACATTCCAGGTGGCAATTTTCATAAAGTCTGGGGATGCTTTTGGCCGATAAAACCCTGTCAACGCCAAAGGGCATGCAGGGGGTAATACTCGCGTTGGATGGAAGGCGTGTACGATCAAAACCGGATACTTCGATACAAGCCGCCAGAAGCTGCGATTGTAGGGGGCGGTTCGTCGCCGCCATCGGGTTACCAACAAGACGCTCACCAGCGTGCAGTGAATTCACGTGATTGAAAACGCCAGACTTAAAGCACAGCTTTCCAGCGCCCTTGGGCTCAGCAGCGACGCCGAACTCGGGGTGCTCCATACAGAGCTGACGAATGCAGCTGAAGGGAGGCCTGCGCTATCGCGTTTTGCGCAGCAGTTTCCAGTGCTTTTGGCACGCATCAATAAGGATTACGACGACTACGGTGCTGCGCTAGAACGTATCAAACAGCGCGTGCAAGAACTGGCGCTTTTCAAGCGGCAATCGCTAGAGGGGTTTGATTCCCTCATCATTGGGTTTGCACTTTTTGATGCGAACGACAGGCTGCTTTTTTGCAATGCCAAGTTTCGTGAGATCTATCCGCGACTGGCACCTAGTTTGCAACCAGGTCTGGATTACGGCCAGATGCTGGCGTTCATGTACCCGGCGAACTTGCCATCGACTGCCACCGCATTGGATGAACTGACCAAAGAAGACTGGATTGCCAGACGGATGTGCTACCGGGATGAGGCCGGAACACCTGAGATTCAACACGGCGACACCTGGTTGCGAATTGCCGAGTCGCGAACATCAGAGGGTTTGACAGTTTGTCGGCATACCGACATCACGGCCATGCGTGAGCTGACGGCTGGATTGATTCAGTCAAAGGAAACAGCCGAGGCAGCCAGCCAGATCAAGAGCGAATTTTTGGCCAATATGAGCCACGAGATACGCACGCCGATGAACGGCATCATCGGCATGACCGACTTGGCACTGGAAACCAGCTTGAGTGCCGAGCAGCGTGACTATCTCAAAACGATCAAATCGTCAGCTGATTCCTTGCTGGTCATCATCAACGACATCCTGGATTTCTCCAAGATGGAAGCTGGCAAGCTGGACATTGAGACCATCTCATTTTCCGTGCGCGAAATGCTCAGCGAATGTTTGAAGCCGCTGGCGGTGAAGGCTCACCAAAAGCAACTAGAGTTGTTGGCGCGCGTGTTGCCTGATGTGCCGAATTTTTTGCGCGGAGACCCTGGTCGCCTGAGACAAATCCTGACCAATCTGATTGGCAATGGCATCAAGTTCACTGAGAAAGGGCAGGTGGCAGTGCAGGTAAGAACCCTCTCGAACACGGGCACGAACGTGGTGATCGAGTTTTCCGTGGAAGACACTGGCATCGGCGTGCCCAAGGGAAAAGAACAGCAGATATTTGAATCGTTCTCACAAGCAGATGCGTCCACTACCCGGCATTACGGGGGGACGGGTCTGGGCCTGACCATTTGTGCCCGGCTTACCGCCTTGATGCACGGGCGTATTGGCGTGAAAAGCAAGCCTGGCCAGGGCAGCAACTTTTTCTTCTCGCTCCCGTTGCAAGTGTCAGAGTCCGGCATGATGCCTCTGCACCAGACGGTTGAACTTGGCAACACACGCCTTCTGGTTGTGGATGACAACGCCACAAACCTCCAGTGGCTTGCAGAGATGACGGCAATTTGGGGCATGGCAACCCGTTGCGTGAGTACAGGGCTCGACGCCCTGCGGGAGATGACTGATCCAGCCCAGCGCTATGACTTCATCTTGCTGGACGCAGAAATGCCAGGCGTGTCAGGTTTTGATGTGATGGATGCGTTGTCCATTTACCCCGATGTGATTGCCAGAACCATCATGATGCTGCCAGCAAGCCGAACAGCCAAAGACCTGGCGCGGTGCAAGGCGCTGGGTTTGGCCGCCATTGTCACCAAGCCGGTCAGCCAGGCTGATCTGGTGGATGCCTTGATGCTGACCATGGGCGCGCCGTCTCAATTTGCCCATTCGTCTTTGACGGGTGATCTGCTGGGCACCAATACCTCCAGTCTGAAGGTGCTCCTGGCCGAAGACAACAAGGTCAACCAGAAGCTGGCTGTGACTGTGCTCGAGCGGCTTGGCCATGCTGTGACCGTGGTTGAGGATGGTGCACATGCTGTTTCCCTCAGCGGTACAGGGTCGTTTGACCTGATTCTGATGGACATGCAAATGCCCGTGATGGGCGGCATTGATGCGACCCGCGCAATCCGGGAGCGCGAAAAATCTGAAGGAGACGGTGACCGCCAGCTCATCGTGGCAATGACAGCCAACGCCATGCCGCGAGACCGCGACCGTTGCCTGGAGGCGGGCATGGACGGGTATATCAGCAAGCCGATTTCAAAAAATCAGTTGATTGAAGAAATCAACCGGGTGGTGGTCAAACAGCAAAGCCGCAACATCTGGAGTGCAACCAACATTGATTTTCCAGCCGAGTCTGGAGAGAACGCTGAAACGCTAACACCTGTGGGCGGTATGTCGTTTCCAGACTTCGATGCTGCCGAAGCCATGGTGCGCTGGGGCGGTGAGGCAGGCTTGATCGAGGAACTGGGGTTCCAGTTTGCCAGCGAGGCGCCCGACAATCTGGAAAAAATCATTCACGCCATTGAATCCCGCCATTTTGCTGATGTTGACCTTATTGCCCAAAGTATGTCTGGTGCAGCAGGCAATTTGTCTGCCATCGGTGTGGACCTTGCACTGCAACACCTGATTGAAGTGGCCAGGGAGAAGGATACCCATGCAGCCTCAGAGCAAGTGGAGCAGTTGACCTGGTTGATTCCCAAATTCAAGATGGCCCTGCTGGAGTGGTCTAAAAACCGCCGGACTTGAGACTGCTAACTCGAAGAAGCTAGATCTTGTTGAGCAGCGTTGCTGGCACCTTCACGGGCATGGACAGCAGAATCTGCCCCATGCCCTTGCCCAGCGGGTCGTTGCGCAAAGACGCCATGCCTCCACCGCCCAGTGCCTGTTCACACACAAAGTTGAAGGCGCCAATGCCCGGCACTTCGTAACGTGTCACTGGGCCTTTGACGAGGTGGGCGAGCCAGGCCGCAACGCGATCAGCGGTCAAATGCGACTTGAGCCAGGGCAGCAAATCGGCATGTCGCGAAATGATTCCGATGTTGGATGTATCACCTTTGTCGCCACTGCGGGCCCAGGCCAGGCGAACCAGCGGAACCTCCACCGTGTCAGTTTCATTGACCGCAGCGCTCACGGATGAAGCAGGGGGTGCAGGTGGTGGCGTCCATGCCTGACCAGGTGGGACGGTCACATCCATGGTCAAGCCATCCATTTGCACCTGTGGCGCCAATTGGGTTTTGTCGATCAAAAATGCGAACTGCCGAATCGAGGGGGACGCCGATGAGCGTCCACCCCCAGAGCCCGTCGTGCCGGGTGACCAGGACGTGCCAGCGGGCGCTACCTCGCGCGCAAACAAATCCAGCGCTTCTTTTCGTTTGTGGGTGACAGTGACACGCAGAATCACCTCGCGCGACGAGCAGGTCTGTGCGTTGGGCCCATAGCAGGACTCTGCCCCCAGCACTTCGACGTTGATGCCTGAGAATGCACCCAAACCGAGCTTGTCCAGCATTTCACTTGTGCGGGTCAGTATCGCGTCGCCCGTTCGTTGTGCCTTGCGTGCGGCGTCCAGCCCAACGATGGTGAGTTGGGCGGAGATCTTGAAGCCCTCCATGTAGGTGGTGCTGACTTTGTAGAACGGCGTGGGGGCGGAGCCCTTGGCACCTTTTACCGTGACCTGGTTGTCGCTGCTTTGCGTGATCATGACACCGGTGAAGTCGCATATCACATCGGGCAGGAGGTACGCCCGTGGGTCGCCAATCTCGTACAGCATCTGCTCGCCGACGACAGCCGGGGTGATCAGCCCACCAGTCCCTGTGGGCTTGGTCACCACGAAATCGCCATTGGCGCGGCACTCCACGATGGGGTAGCCAATGTGCGGCCAGTCTGGCACGCGGTCCCAGTCTGTGTGCAGGCCGCCAGTAGCCTGACAGCCGCATTCGATAATGTGGCCAGCCAGACTGGCTGCTGCCAGCAAATCGTATTGATCGCTCGTCCAGCCAAATTCATGCATCAGCACACCCAAAGTGACGGCTGAATCCACGCAGCGCCCAGTGATGACAACCTGTGCCCCCGCATCGAGCGCAGCTTTGACGGGCATGGCGCCCAGGTAAGCATTGGACGACACCACTTTTTCGGGCAATGGTTTGCCGCTTTGTAACTCGCGCACCGGTGGGTCCTGTTCGCGCAGGGCGGGCAGCAGAGGCATGACATCATCGCCTGTGACAACGGCTATTTTCAGACTCAAGCCCATGTCAGTAGCCAAAGCCTGCAGCGCCGCTGCACAGCCTTGAGGATTGACGCCACCCGCATTGCTGACCACCCGGATGCCTTTATCAACCACGTCTTTAAGCACCTGCTTCATGGCGACGGAGACAAAGTCTGTGGCGTAGCCCAGTTCTGGCTTCTTGAGGCGGGCACCGGCCAGGATGGACATGGTCAGCTCAGCCAGGTAGTCGAACACAAGGTAGTCGATCTGGCCGCTGCCCACGAGTTGCGGGGCACCCAGGCTGCTGTCGCCCCAGAAGCCAGAGGCGCCGCCAATGCGGACAACTTTGTTTTGGTTTGCTTGATTCACTGCTTGTCTCCAACGGGTATTGCGTAGACACAGGGGCCAAAAATAATGGACCCAGTTCAGGGGCCATCATAGTGACTGGGTCACGGCAAAGGGAGCTTCTTTGCGTCACACCTGAGACAGGCGAAACCTCAGAAATATTCCCTATTTTGGCAAGTCAGTAAACAATAGTTTGCTATTAAATGTGGAGTGATGCGAGTGCGCCAATCACAATGCCCAAGCCCGCCAAGCCGAACATGCCCCATTCCAGCCATTTCTTTTTTGTCAGCAGTGCGATGGCTGCCAGCGCGATGGAGACTTGGAGCACCGTGGTGGCTTGCGCCCAGCGATGGTGCTGGTGCATTTGCTCGTCGCTCTTCTTGTCCCATTCTGTGGCTTCACTTTCGAGCTTCTCCGCGACGCCCTTGATATCGTTTTTCTCTTTTTCGTAGCGATCAATCTTGCCTTGGTATTTGGCCTTTTCAGCTTCGGCCGCTGTCATGTCGCGCGCGAGTTCCGCCAAGGATTGTTTGGTGCTTTTAGACTGGAAGTAATTCCACTGATTGGAGGCTTCAGTCTTCTTGATGGCGGCGTTGTTTTTGAATAAGCCAGCGTTGGCCTGGGTGGCTCCGCCCATGTACGAAAAGATCGCGCCGACAGTCGCAATGATGGCAGTCACGACGGCGATCTGCCCGATCATGCCTTTGCCGCTTTCATCATGACCACCTCCGTGCCCACCCTGGGCTGCATGCTCTAGTTCATGGTCGTGTGGGCCGTGTACGTGAAATCCGTGTCCGGACATGTCAATCTCCTGAAATGCGCTGGTAGGTTACGAAGCTGAAAGGCAAGCCTGCGGCAGAAATATGACGCTCCCGTGTCACTTCCTTCCAGTCGGGGCCGAATTGTGGCGCAAAAGTGTCGCCGTCAAAGTCAGCCTCAATTTCGGTCACCACGGCCTCAGTCGCATGGGCAATGCCTTGCAAATAAAGCTCGGCACCGCCAATCAGCCATACGGAGGCGCCCGCAGGTGCTGCGCGCTGCGCTTCGGCCAGCGAATGCGCCACCACTGCGCCCTCTGCGGCCCAAGTCAGTTGTCGTGTGACCACGATATTGGTGCGTCCCGGCAAGGGGCGAAAGCGTGGTGGCAGCGAATCCCATGTCTTACGCCCCATGATGACGGTGCATCCCAGGGTCGTGCGTTTGAGGTGCGCCAAGTCCTCGGGCAAATGCCAGGGCATGCCCCCATCCTTACCGATGACGCCATTGCGCGCACGCGCGAAGATGAGTTTGAGCGTCATTGTTAGATGGCGACGGGCGCCTTGATCGCGGCGTGGCATTGGTAGTCCTGCACTTCGAAATCTTCAAATTGGTAGTCCAAGATGGAAGCAGGGCGGCGTTTGATGTTCAGCTGCGGGTAGGGGTAGGGCGATCGGCTCAGTTGCAGTTGCACCTGTTCATGGTGGTTGCTGTAGATATGGCAGTCGCCACCCGTCCAGATGAAGTCGCCTACGGCTAAATCGCATTGCTGGGCCACCATATGCGTCAGCAGAGCGTAGCTGGCAATGTTGAAAGGCACGCCCAAAAAGATGTCGGCACTGCGCTGGTACAACTGGCAAGAGAGCTTTGCTGGCTCCCCAGCTACCTGCGACGGCGCCACATAAAACTGAAAAAACGCATGGCAGGGCATCAGTGCCATCTTGTCCAGATCGGCCACATTCCAGGCACTCACAATGATGCGGCGCGAATCAGGGTTGGTCTTGAGCGTATGGATGACCTGCGCAATCTGGTCGATGTGTCCACCATCGGGTGTGGGCCAGCTTCTCCACTGCACACCGTAAACCGGGCCAAGGTCACCGTCCGGTTTGGCCCATTCGTCCCAAATACTGACACCACGCTCCTTGAGCCAGTTGTTGTTGCCCGAACCCGTCAGAAACCACAGCAACTCCTGGATGATGGACTTGAGATGCACCTTTTTGGTGGTGACCAGCGGAAAGCCTTCATTCAGGTCAAAGCGCATCTGGTAACCAAACACGCTCTTGGTGCCGATACCCGTGCGGTCGGTCTTGGGTGTGCCCGTCTCATAGACGTGGCGCATGAAGGTCTCGTATTGGTTGGAGGTCGCAATCATGTTGGTGATTGTGTCACGCGAGTTGCTTTTAAGCGCAGGCGCACATGCAGTGCGCAAGCAGTGAACAGGATCAGGCAAAGGGCAATTTCACCCATGGCCAGGTAATTGCCCGGTGGTTTGTCACCCCAGGCACGCACCACGCCTTCAGTGAAATACAGCCATACCACCAAGCTGACCCAGCGGTAGGTGTACATACGGTTCTTGAGGATGCCTGCCAGGGGAATGCACAGCGGCAGGGCTTTAAGCGCCAGCCAAGTACCGCCGGGGTGCAAGGGCGCGAGCCATAGCTCCCAGACCATGCACAGGGCAATCAATGCCAGCAGGCTCCCAGCGGCCATCCATCTGGTCAGGTTAACGGGCACCGATGCTGGCGTGGATGCGGGTGCTGAAGTCGGCAAAGTCGTGGTGGAGGAGCTTGTAGTCATGGCGGTGGCATCATAGCGGTGATGAAGTTCGCCACCCAGTCCAAGCTGTTTGCGCAGCAATTCGTCCAGACTTTGCGCCACTTTCCCTGGCGCAATACTGCCTGGGCGATGCGTCAGCGTTTTCGCGAAGACCATCTGGGCCTGACCGCCAGCAGCTTAACCTTCACCACCACATTGGCGCTGGTACCCCTTATCACGGTTGCGCTGGCCGTGTTCACGGCGTTTCCGATCTTTGGGAAACTACAGACAGTGCTGCAAAAATGGTTAGTGGAAAGCCTGGTACCTGACAACATCGCGCGCCAAGTGCTGGGCTACCTCACCCAGTTTGCAGGCCAGGCGAACAAGCTGGGCGCAGTTGGTTTGTTCGGCGTAGTGGTGTCTGCCCTGTTGTTGATCCTCACCATTGACTACACGCTCAATGCCATCTGGCGCGTCAAACGACTGCGACCCATTGCCCAGCGTGTGCTGATTTACTGGGCTGTGCTGACGCTGGGGCCGCTGCTCCTGGGGGCAAGCTTGACCGCTACGTCGTACTTGATGACGGCATCCGGTGGACTGGTGGGGGGAGTGGGCCGTGGCGTGAGCGGTCAGTTGCGCTTCTTTTTGGGGTTTCTTGAGTTTGCCGCGCTCAGTGCTGGCAGTGCGGCCCTGTTTCATTACGTGCCGAACGCACCTGTGCGGTGGGTCCACGCCTTGTCTGGTGGGGTTTTTGTTGGACTGGGAATCGAGATTGCCAAGCGCCTGCTGGCAACCTACCTGTCTGCCGTGCCGACCTATTCAGTGGTTTACGGCGCGTTTGCCACTGTGCCAATTTTGCTGCTGTGGATTTATGTGGTGTGGGTGATTGTGTTGCTGGGAGCCGTGTTGGCCGCCTATCTGCCCAGTCTGCTGAGCGGCGTGGCCCGTCGTGGGGACACACCGGGCTGGCAATTTCAGCTGGCGATCGAACTGATGCAAACCTTGCAGGCCAAGTCAGCTTTGCGGCGAGCAGGGGACCCAGCCGGTATCGCGGTGGAAGACCTTGCGCCGCGACTGCGGGTAGATGCCATACAGCTCGCGCCCGTGCTTGAGCAATTGCGCCAGTTGGACTGGGTGGGCTTGATCGAGGTGACCGAAGAGCAACCCGTTCCACGCGCAATCCTCATCACCGACCCGAGCCAAACACCCTTGGCCCCATTGGTTCAGCGGCTGCTCCTGCCAGACGATGCAGCGCTGACGAATCTTTGGGAAAATGCACGTCTTCGCGCCATGCGCTTATCTGACGTGCTATAGAAATATAAGTGACCCCACCTGCCAACCACGCCCCCGCCAGTCAGCCTGATTTTTTAGGCCGCTTCAAGATTCTGCGCCAGCTTGGCGAAGGCTCTCAAAGCGTGGTCTACCTGGCGCTGGACCCTCAGTTGCAGCGTGAGGTAGCCATCAAGGCATTGCGCGGATCTGCCAGCACAGCGGATGCCCTGTTGAACGAGGCCCGCGCCGTGGGCCGCTTGAGCCACCCCGGTATCGTTCCTGTGTTTGAAGTGGGTGAAGCTTCACCTGCCCAGCATAACGCCACCAGCGGTGGCCGAACAGGTGCTTACCTGGTGTTTGAATATGTGGCCGGGCCCACGTTGGCAGATGTTTTGAAGGAGCAAGGTGCGCTGGCGCCTGCGCTTGCTGTGCGCATGTTGCTGCCGGCACTGGAGGCAGTTGCCTACGCACATTCCCGTGATGTGATTCACCGCGACCTCAAGCCATCGAACATTTTGATGGATCGACGTGGCAATTCCCGGGTCATGGACTTTGGAATCGCTGTGCATGGTGCCGAGCAATCTCAGCAGGCCCACACCGCGGATTCGGCTGGTGAGCCGGATGCGTTGGGCGGCGCGGCACTCATGGGTACCCCTGCTTACATGGCGCCCGAATATGCACAGGATGGTCGCACCAGCCCGCAAATGGACGTTTTTTCTGCAGGCCTGATCTTGTATGAAATGCTGACGGGTCAGCGCGCGGCGCCAGAGGAGATGGGCTACAAAGCGGTACTGTTCTTGATGCATCAGGATGTTCGCTTGCCAGATGCCTTGGCTTACCCGGTGGATGAGCAGTTGCGTTCGATCGTGAACCAGGCTGCGGCGCGCGATTGCAGGCAAGGGTATGCCACGATGGACGCCTTGGTGGATGCCTTGCATGACTGGCAAATGGGAATACCCATGCCGCAGACGCCTCAACTACCGCGCAAGTCAGATACAGAGGCCAAGCAGGCGTTGAATGCCGCTGTGGCGGCATTGCAAAAGACGGCACTGGAGGGGGCAACGCCCTGTGCGGTGGGGGATGCACCACCACAAGCACCGGCGTCGGCCGCTCAAGCTGAAATAGCGCAGATCCCCTCTACCCCAACACCAGCCGAGATCACGACGCCCTTGCGTGCTGCCGTCCTGCAAGAAAAACGCGCACTGGACAAACTGCGATTGCTGCTGCGACGCGTACAAACCCAGCGTGACTACCCAATGCTCGCGTCCACTGTTGGGCAGGTCTTGCCGCTGGCATCGTCTGACCGGCAGAAAGTAGCGGTCTTGTCCGACGCGGTGTTGAGCGATACCAGCCTTAGTTTGAAATTACTGCGCATGGTGAATTCAAGCTTGTACCGTGGCTTGGGGCAGGGCAGTGTCAGTGTTGTGTCTACTGCCATCCAGTTGTTGGGCTATGCGGCCGTGCGCAGTACGGCCACCGCAATGGCATCCATGGCGAAGGGACACGAAGCCGAGCAGCGTGCTCGCCTGCTGGACGACAGCCTGATTGCGATTTGGTGCGGTACCGTGGCGAGGGAGCTGTCGGGTTTGGACGAGCGCGATGGCGAGGAGGCTTTTGTGTGGCAGCTTGCAGTGGCTGGGTGCCATGCTGATCACGCATTGCTTTGCCAGAGAAGGGCAGTTGATTGATCACTATGCGCCACTGGGTGGGCAGGCGCCGCTGGGTTTGTCTGAGCAGTTGCCGGTACTCAGTGGGCACCGAGAACGCGCTGCACGCCATGTTCTGGGTATTGGCATGGAACGCCTTGCCACAGGCGCCGCACGTCAATGGGGCCTGCCAGACATTTTGGTGCAAAGCATGTATGCACTGGGCCAATCGGATGAGGGTGAGCCCACGGGCACGGTGGCTATCACACGCACCCGGGCGGAATATCTGCGGGCGCTGGGCAATTTTGCGCGCGAATTGGTCCATGCTTGGTTGCAAACCCATCCGCCGAGAGAAGCCGCGGGCACGCAGCAGGTCATACAGCGCTATACAGCCGCGCTGGGCTTGAGCGCTGGAGGGGTTCAGCATGCCGTTCATGTGGCAACCATGAAAGTGAAACACCTGCTCCAGGCACAAAGCCAGGTCATGCGCCAAGATCTGCCGCGCAGTCTGCTGGCTCAGCGCATTGGCATGGTGGCCAAACCCAAGCTGGATCGATTGGGGCATCCAAGCCAGGCAGCAGACACCCAGGCCTCGCCCGTCGTGCCCCCTGTGCCGGGCCATGGCGCTGCGGGGGTGCAGCACAGTATGACGCTGTTGAATCAAGGCATCGAGCGTGCAGCGTCCAAACTGGGTGATAGCAAGTTCGATTTGAATGGGGTCTTGAGGCAATTGCTGCAGACTTTGCAAGAGGCCACAGGCTTTGAGCGAGTGATGTTGGTACTTCGCCAGACCAAGAGCGCTCAGATGACTGGGCGGATGGCGGTTGGCCCAATGATTCAGCCCGACGCTTCGGCTTTCCAGCTTTCGCTGGAGGACGCTAACGACCCCTTTGCCGCCATTGTGTTCAACCAGCAAGACACCTGGATTGCAGACAGCACCCGCGATGGAAAGCGCCCCGAGTGGCATCGTCAGTCGTTTCAAACCGGTTGCTACCTCCTATTGCCCTTGTTTCAGAAGAACCAGGCCATGGGGCTTATCTATGCCGACCACACACGCCCCGGGGGCGTGGTGTTGACGGACAGGGTGCTGAAGCAGTTAGGGGCGCTGAGGGATCAGGCCGTACTTGCGTTCAAAAAGCACACGGTTTGAGTCGCGTGCAACGCGCATCAATTGGAATGCAGGAAATTCCCTAGAGCGAGTAGCGTTTCCTCGGGCGCTTCCGTCATTTGGTGGTGTCCGACAGGCACCGCGACCGTCGCATGGCGAACATGGGCGCTGCTTGCCGCTTTGACCAGCGGTTGTGCGGCTTTGGGGGTGGTCATCTGATCCTGACTGCCAAGCAGGAACAATACCGGACATTTCACTTGCGCCATGGCGGCTTCTCCGCCTGCGTAGCTGTCGCAGGCCTTGAAGCCGCGGTGGAACACATTGACCTTGGGATTGCTTGCCAGTACCCGGCGGCCCAGCGCCATGCTGTTGCCATACACCCAGGTGCCTGGGCCGAGTGCCGACGGAGGCGCCGCCAGCGTGGCGCGGGAGAAGACGTTGATCATCTTGAGTGCGGCCATGGGGCTGTTCTGCGAGGCCTCTAAGAGTGCGGCAGAGACCTTCATCGGGTACGCCGTACCCACCAGCGCCAGATGCGTGGCGCGCTCGCCCAGGTGGGAGGCCGCTTCTAGCGCGATCAGAGAACCCCAGCTGTGCCCAACCAGAGCTGCACATTGAATACCTGCGGCATCCAGCAGGTCGACGATAAAACCCGCGGCTTCTTCGACGGTGGATGGGGCTTCACCGTCGCTCTTGCAGTGCCCGGGCAGATCCACGGCCAGCACATTCCAGCCGTGGTTGGCGAAGTAGCGCGTTTGCAAAATCCACACGCTGTGGTCATTGAGTACGCCGTGGATGAACACGACCGTGGGTTGATCAGGGTCAAGTGCTTTGCCGCCGGTGTAGCAATACGTGCTGTGGCCGTTGACGTTGATCTTCATGCTGCACCTCCAGCCTTTTCTGCCGCCTTCAGGGCCTTCTTTAAGTCGTCGATCAAATCATCGGGGTCTTCCAGACCAATCGACAGGCGGATTGTGCCCGCAGCAATGCCAGCGCCGGCAAGTGCTTCATCCGTCATGCGGAAATGGGTCGTGCTTGCCGGATGGATGACCAGGCTGCGACAGTCGCCCACATTGGCCAGGTGGCTGAAAATCTTGAGCGCTTCAATGAATGCCTTGCCTTGGGCTCGGTTGCCCTTGATGTCAAAGCTGAAGACCGAGCCAGCGCCGCGCGGTAACAGTTTTTGTGCCAGTGCATGGCTGGGATGGTTTTCCAGCAGTGGGTGGCCAACCCCTAGACACCATGGGGTGGCTGGCCAGAAACTGCACCACGCGCTCGGTATTGCCCATGTGGCGGGCCATGCGCAGCGGCAGGGTCTCGATGCCTTGCAAAATCAGCCAGGCGGTGTGCGGGCTCATGCAGGCGCCAAAGTCGCGCAGACCCTCTCGGCGGGCTCGCAGCAAGAAGGCGCCCACCGTACTCTCCTCGCTGAACACCATGTTGTGAAAGCCGTCATAAGCAGTGGTCAGCTCAGGGAACTTGCCGCTGCGCTCCCAATCAAAACTGCCACCATCAACGACCACGCCGCCCACCACAGTGCCGTGCCCACTGAGGAACTTGGTGGCAGAGTGGTAGATCAAGTCTGCCCCATGATCGAAGGGTTTGATAAGCCACGGCGACGTGAGCGTGGAGTCCACCAGCAGCGGAACACCCGCCTCATGCGCCATAGCTGAGACGGTGGAGATATCCAGCACATCCAGGCCAGGGTTCCCCACGGTTTCACCGAAAAACAGCTTGGTGTTGGGTCGAATTGCGGCGCGCCAACCGTCGATGTCGCCAGGTTTGACAAAGGTGGTGTCGATACCGAACCGCCGCATCGTGTAATGAAGCAGGTTTTGCGATCCACCATAGAGCGCCGTGCTGGCAACGATGTGCGAGCCTGCACCCATCAATGTCGCCACGCTTAAGTGCAGGGCTGCTTGGCCGCTGGCTGTCGCGATGGCGCCAATACCGCCTTCGAGCGCGGCCATGCGTTGCTCGAACACGGCATTGGTTGGATTGCTGATGCGGCTGTAAACATGCCCGGCCCGCTCCAGGTTGAACAGACTCGCTGCGTGGTCACTGGACTCAAACACGAAGGATGTCGTCAGGTGTATCGGTACGGCGCGAGCCCCAGTGCTTGGGTCGGGCGCAGCACCGGCGTGCAAGGCCAGCGTGTCAAAGCCGGGGTCAGAGTAGCCGGGCATTCAGATTCTCCTGGTTGTTTGGGCTTGCATGGGCAACTTATCCGTGCATTCCCCAGTGATTTCAAATGTCGCAGTGTGACATTGCATGGGCATTGTGGGCTATATTGTGGCTGTCTTGGTTCTAACCCTGTTCTTCTGGAGTTCAGCATGAAAGTCAGCGATATCCTTCGAGTCAAAGGTGGCACGCTATTTACGGCGAATCCCGATGAGCCCCTGGCTCGTGCAGTGGATTTGATGGCTGGAAAAGACATCGGCTCTCTGGTCGTTATTGAGCACGGGGATCTGGTCGGGATGCTGACCTTTCGCGAGGTCATTGCGCAATTGGTCAAGAACAATGGCAGTCTGGGCACCACGATTGTGCGGACTGCCATGGATGACGCACCATTGACTTGCACCATGGAAACCGAAATGGATGAAGTCCGCCGCATGATGCTGGATCGCCATGCCCGCTATATGCCGGTGATGGACAATAAAATGCTGATGGGTGTGATCAGCTTTTACGATGTGGCCAAAGCGGTGGTTGACAGCCAGAACTTTGAAAACAAGATGCTGAAAGCCTATATCCGTGACTGGCCAGTGGACGGCGATGATGTCGGTAAAGGTGAAGTCAACACCCCTTGATATCTCTTTGAACCGTGCCGCTCTGGGATAATCGAAAGTTATGAGCGGCAATACCTTCGGCACCCTTTTCGCAGTCACCAACTTTGGTGAGTCCCACGGCCCAGCGATTGGCTGTGTCATTGATGGCTGTCCTCCAGGCATGGCATTGTCAGCGACTGATATTCAGCCAGACCTTGATCGACGCCGTCCTGGCAAGAACCGATTTGAAACACAGCGAGCTGAGTTGGATCAGGTTGAAATTTTGAGTGGCGTATTTGACGGCAAGACCACGGGCACGCCGATATGCCTGCTGATCCGCAATACTGACCAGCGTAGCAAGGACTATTCCGAAATTGCGCAAAGCTTTCGACCAGGCCATGCTGACTACACTTATTTACACAAATACGGATTGCGAGATCCGCGCGGTGGCGGGCGCTCTTCTGCCCGACTGACAGCGCCCATGGTGGCTGCAGGTGCTGTTGCCAAGAAGTGGTTGGCCGAAAAGTATGGCACCCGTTTCATGGCGTGCATGACCCAAATCGGCGACTTACCCATTGGGTTTGAAAACTGGGAGTATGTGCCTAACAACCCGTTTTTTGCTCCGGTAGCAGATGTGACCGCGTTTGAGGCTTATATGGACGCACTGCGCAAGTCGCATGATTCCTGTGGCGCGCGTATTCGAGTCGTAGCGACTGGTATGCCGGTGGGCTTGGGCCAGCCGTTGTTTGATAAATTGGATGCAGACATTGCGTTTGCCATGATGGGCATCAATGCGGTCAAAGGTGTGGAGATTGGTGCTGGGTTTGCCGCTGTGGCACAGCGTGGTACCCACCATGGTGACTCTTTATCGCCGCATGGCTTTCGCTCCAACAACGCGGGAGGGATATTGGGCGGGATCAGCACGGGCCAAGATCTGGAAGTCTCGATAGCGATCAAGCCGACAAGTTCTATTTTGAGCCCACGAGAGAGCATTGATTTGAACGGAAATCCAACAGAAGTGGTCACTAAAGGCCGTCACGACCCCTGTGTGGGTATTCGGGCCACTCCCATTGCGGAGGCCATGCTGGCACTTGTGGTGATTGAGCATGCCTTGCAACACCGAGCCCAGTGTGGCGATGTGGTGGTCAATAGCCCCGCCATCGCAGCCAGTGCCCCCTGATGCCCGGCCCCGGCCCGCAGTTGGTTCCCTTTGCAGCGCTGTCGGCCAGCTACTTCGCCCACATTGGTTTCTTTAACCCTTACTTGCCTTTGTGGCTGAAGGATTTGGGTTTCGGCCTGTTCGCGATCAGTTTGCTGACCTCTGTCCAGGCCGCCACACGTTTGTTTGCACCCTATGTGTGGGGCGTGATAAGTGATCGCACGGGTGAGCGCGTCAAGTTACTTCGTTATAGCGCCACAGTGGCCTTTGTTGTTTCGCTGGCGTTGATGTTTCAACTTGCGCCGTGGACCCTGGGAATTGTGTTGTTTGTGATGTTCACACACACCAGCTCCATGATGCCCATGAGCGAGGCGGCCATGGCGCATTTGGTGACCCGTGAAGGCGGTTTTGACGCCCGGCGCTATGGCCGGGTGCGCCTGTGGGGCTCGGTGGGCTTTTTGGTCACAGTTTTTGCGGCGGGGTCCTGGTTCGAAGTCTTCGGCATGGGACATTTCCCCGCTTGGACCGCGTTGACCATGGGCGCTGTGCTGATCAGCGTCTGGCGCTTGCCGGATGCCAAAGAGAGCGCCCATGCGGGCGAGCCTCATGTTTCCGTCTGGCCCGTGTTGCGCCAGCCTGCCATTTATTGGTTCTTCGTCTCCTTGTTCTTCCATGTGTTGGCTCACATCAGTGTATATGTCTATTTTTCACTGTACCTGGATGAGTTGGGCTACAGCAAGACCATCATCGGGCTGATGTGGGCCGTGGGTGTGTGCGTAGAGATCGCCTGGTTCTACACCCAAGGGCGGTGGTTGCCGCGCTGGTCATTGCCCACTTGGCTGGTGATCTGCGCGGGCGCCATGGCTGTGCGGATGGGGTTGACCGCTGCGCTGGGTGGCGTGGTGTTCTTTTTGATCTTGGCGCAGATGCTCCACGGCCTGAGCTTTGCCGCGCATCACACGGTGTGCGTGTCCTTGCTGTCGGCTCATTTCCCAGGGCGTCTTCGTGGCCGCGGGCAGGCTTTGTTTACCGTCATCGGCTACGGTTTGACAGGGGTATTCGGCGGCTTTGCGGGTGGCTGGATCAGTTCAAAACTAGGGCTTTCGTCTGCCTACTGGTCATCTCTTGCTATATCCTTGATGGCAATTCTGGCGGCGCTAAATACTCGGCGACTGTTACAAACCGGTTCGCAAGCGAATTGATTCCTGTACCAGTGCGCCCAGCAGCGGGCGGATTTCTGTGCCAGTCTGGATCAATTGTTGTTGTTGCTCATTCATTAAGCCTGACTGGACACAACTCGCCGTAAAGGCGAGCAAACCGTCGTAGTAGCCCGCTAAGTTCAACAGGCCAATGGGTTTGTTGTGATAGCCCAGCTGACGCCATGTCCAGATCTCGAAAAACTCCTCGAAGGTGCCTATGCCGCCGGGCAGGGCGACAAATGCATCTGCACGTTGAGCCATCATCTCCTTGCGCTCGTGCATGGTCTCGACCACATGAAGCTCGGTGCAATCGGTGTTCGCCAGTTCGCGATCGACCAGTACCTTGGGAATGATGCCGACCACCCTCGCCCCTGAATCCAGCGCAGATTTGGCCAGCGTGCCCATCAGTCCGCTACGGCCACCGCCGTAAACCAGTTGGCCGCCATGTTGACCAATCCATTGGCCTGCGTCGATGGCCGCTTGGGTATACGCTGGGGCATTGCCAGAGCGCGAGGCACAGTAAACACAAACGGAAAATGCAGGAGTCATTTGGTTGATTTTGACATGGGCGGTAACGACGCCCCTTCAGCCTGCACATTGGCTGTGTTCACGGCAGGCTGGACACCAAACACGTGCCTGCAAGTGCATCGTGCCAGAATTGACGTTGGGGATGGAAGCGGCTGAGGACAGCCCAAACGGCGACCCATCCCGCGACGATGACCATGGTTTCGCCCACGGTAAGGGTAAACGGATGAACCGCAATCAGTGGCGGAAGGAACCAGACCCAACTAAGCACGTACCGCCCCAATGCCCGAAGTTGTGAGACGGGACGGCCGACGGTGTCCACTAGCCGAATGTGCCAAGTCTTCATGGCAAGTGTCTGACCTTTTGCGCCAAACCAAGTAAAGTAAATGCCAAACACCACGAACAAAAAGGCCTGCAAGGCGTGCCGATTGTCCATTGCATTTCGGGTTTGGCTGAGGGTGCCGAACAGGTAGCCAGAAATGAACACGACGCCAAACAGCAAAATGCCTTCGTAGGTCCAGCATGCCATTCGGCGGCCAATGGTGGGTGTGGCATGCATTGCGAGGATCCTACTGACCAACGGAGGTGGTGTACTTAAGGCTGTTTGGTTGCCCCTGGCTTGGCGCTGACAGAAAGTGGTAGCAGAGTTCGGTTGTCAATCAAATGGGAACTCGTAGCGATTCTTGGAATGCGTGAATTGAGGGGAGCAGCGAGGCCGTCGGCTAAATGTTTTGGCGCAGAGGGTGTTGGCGCAGGAAGTGCCGCTGACAGGTTCTTGGGAGGCATGGGTTTAACAGCTGTAGCTGCGCCAGCTGGCTTTCCTGGCGCAGTTGCTGCCAATTGTTTGCGCTGCTCTCGAGGCAAGGCTTTGTATTCTTCCCACTTCTCTATGCGCTTGTCCAGTGGTAGCTCACGTGCACCCGCAAAATTCAATCTCGCCTGCACTCGCTCCTGGGGACTGAGTGCCGCCCATTCTTTCATGCGACTGTGCATGCGTGTTTGTTCTTCTGCAGGCAGGCTTCCAAAATTTTGGGAGATGGCCAGCCATTTTCGCTTGCGTGGTTCATCAATGCCAGTCCAGCTAGGTGCAAGCGGAGACAGCGCTTGTTGCTGGCTCGGGGTGAGTTCGTCCCAGTCAGGCTTGGACACGGTCTTGCTAGATGCGGGAGTTGACACAACACGTTTTTTGGCGATTGCCGTTGTTTGAGGCTTTCCGATCGGACCTATTGAACCCATGTCTACGGAGGGATCAATCTCTTGGGAATAGACGGGACTGGTGCCGATAAGGCATGCACTCACCGCGAGCCAAAGCGCCCCAATGAATCGGTATGGGGTGTTTGTGATGGAAATAGTCTTTGCTGGGTAAGGTGTCATTGAAACGACTAAGTCGCAAAAATCAGGGGCTGACGTCTTGCGTTATTTTCAGAAAGTGCACAAATCCAGGATCCACATAAGCTGCGGGTGGAAGATCATCGGTCAACAGTGCTGAATCTACTTCAGCCAGTTCATTGGCGAGGTCATCGTTTTGGATATGGTTGACGGCGATCAAGCCAATCAACAGGGCGGCAATTGGCAAAAATGAAGCAAGGCGATTGAAAATGCTTGATTTTTCATCACCCAAACCGCCACCGATGCCAAAAATGGCTGCACCACCCGCTACCTCGATGGCGGGGGATGTTGTCAATTGCGGTTGCACAAGAGGTTTTTTACGTTGAGCCACAGCTTGCATTCGAGCCACACGCAAGCGTTCAGAGATATCGTGAGGAACACTTTCTGCTCCTTGGGTGAGTCGCGCCACAAGCTTGCTGGCAAACTGCGCTTCCAGCATGGCGAATCTGGTTTCGGCCTGTGTTGTCATAGTTGAAATCCCTTTAACTTCAGCGCTTTGCTCAAGGCGAGAACTGCCCGGGAGCAGTGTGTTTTGACACTGCCTTCCGAGCAGCCCATTGCGGCGGCGGTTTCGGCAACGTCCATATCTTCCCAGTAACGCATCAGGAAGGCTTCCCGTTGACGTCCCGGCAACTCCTGGATTTGTGCCTCGATGAGACGCAAGGTTTGTGCCCGATTGGTGGAGTCTTCGGCGCTTTCTGTTCGTTGAGAGTCTTCAGAGGACTCTAAAGTTTCAAGAATATTGAAATCACCGTCTTCTGAGTTCGACTCAAAGTCCGACATGTTTGAAAACAGCGCATTTCGCGTCTTTTGGCGCCGAAACCAGTCGAGCGTGGTGTTGGACAAAATGCGCTGGAACAGCATGGGCAATTCGGCCACGGGCTTGTCGCCATAGTGTTCGGCCAGTTTGATCATGCTGTCCTGGACAATATCCAGGGCAGCGTCTTCGTTTCGAACGTGATAAACGCTGCGTTTGAACGCACGTTTCTCGACGCTCTTGAGGAAATCGGATAGTTCTTGTTCAGTCGCCAAAACCTGCTGCTCGGGTGGACATTGGGGAAATTTTGTCTCGTTTTTGCCCCGAGTTTTGCTGGAATTGCGTTTGCAGGGCGAGCAATTATGGCATCGGGTGCGGCAGTTGGTGTAATTTGCTTTGTTGCAATGCGATAATGCTCGGCTAAGTCAAAAAGGCAAACGGGTCCTGGTCCGGCGGCGAAATAACTTGCTGCTCATGGCTTTGGCTCTAAGTTCCGGCGCGGCTCCACAAGAGTTCGCAAAGGAGCACCCAAGGTTTTTCGTCAGAGAAATTCTCGAAAGGTTGATCATGGAAATCTCTAAAGCCGAAATCGCTTCGGCTGCCGCAGCAACGACTGCTGGCAACCCACAAGAACTCCGCGGTGCGGAAATCCTCGTCAAGTCTTTGCAGGCTGAAGGCGTTAAATACATCTGGGGTTACCCAGGTGGCTCCGTCCTGCACATCTACGACGCGTTGTACAAGCAAGACACCATGCTTCATGTGCTGGTGCGCCATGAGCAAGCTGCGGTTCATGCTGCTGATGGGTATGCCCGCGCCACTGGTGATGTTGGCGTAGCGCTGGTCACGTCTGGCCCTGGCGTCACCAACGCGGTGACTGGCATTGCCACGGCGTACATGGACAGCATTCCGCTGGTGGTAATCACGGGTCAAGTCCCGACAGCAGCCATTGGGCAGGATGCATTTCAGGAATGTGACACGGTGGGTATTACCCGGCCTGTCGTGAAACACAATTTCCTGGTCAAGGATGTACGCGACCTGGCCATGGTTATGAAGAAGGCGTTCCACATTGCGCGGAGCGGTCGTCCGGGCCCGGTGGTGGTGGACATTCCGAAAGATGTTTCCTTCAACAAGACGCCTTACAGTGGTCATCCAGAGGGCGTTGAAATGCGCTCATACAACCCTGTTCGCAAAGGGCACGGAGGTCAGATCCGAAAGGCACTGCAGTTGCTGCTGGCTGCCAAGCGTCCCTATATCTATACCGGTGGAGGGGTGTTGTTGTCCAATGCGACAGCAGAGCTCCGCACTTTGGTCGACATGCTGGGCTATCCCGTCACGAACACCTTGATGGGGTTGGGTGCGTACCCTGCCAGCGACCGCAAGTTTGTTGGCATGCTGGGCATGCATGGCACGGTGGAAGCCAATAACGCCATGCAGAATTGCGATGTATTGCTCGCCATTGGCGCACGGTTTGATGACCGCGTGATCGGCAACCCCAAACATTTTGCGCAAAACGAGCGCAAGATCATTCACATCGACATTGACCCCTCCAGCATTTCCAAGCGCGTCCGTGTGGATGTCCCTATCGTGGGTGATGTGAAGGAAGTGCTGACCGAGTTGATTGCCATGATCAAGGAGTCGAGCGTCAAGCCCGACGCCCATGCGTTGGGTGCTTGGTGGGAAACCATTGATGGTTGGCGCAAAGGCGACTGCCTTTCATACGACCGTGATAACCAGGACGTGATTAAGCCCCAGTTTGTGGTCGAAACCCTTTGGAATATGACCCAAGGCACGGATACCTACATTACGTCAGACGTCGGTCAGCATCAGATGTGGGCCGCACAGTACTACCGCTTTGACGAACCGCGCCGATGGATCAATTCTGGCGGTTTGGGTACCATGGGTGTGGGTATTCCCTATGCCATGGGCATTAAGCTGGCTAAGCCAGAGAGCGAAGTGTTCTGCATCACAGGCGAAGGTTCTGTGCAGATGTGCATTCAGGAGCTCTCGACTTGCCTGCAGTACAACACGCCGATCAAAGTGATTTCGCTTAACAACCGCTACCTGGGCATGGTGCGCCAGTGGCAAGAAATCGAATACTCTGGCCGCTACAGCCACAGCTATATGGACGCACTGCCCAACTTTGTGAAGTTGGCAGAGTCGTATGGCCACGTTGGCATGCTGATTGAACATCCACAAGACGTTGAAGGCGCATTGCGCGAGGCCCGTAAGCTCAAGGACCGTACCGTGTTCATGGACTTCCGTACAGACCCCACCGAGAACGTGTTCCCAATGGTGCGCGCTGGTAAGGGTATCACCGAAATGATCCTTGGGGCCGAAGACCTTTAACTTACTCAACAAACCTTGATGGCTTATTCATCAAGGTTTTTTTGCTATTTATTTGATATCAATTTGACGAATCTATTGCCTGCCAAGCCTTGCACTTACCGGTGCAGGGGGAGGGCGGTGAAAAGAGGAATCTAACCCTATGAAACACATTATTGCTGTCCTGCTCGAAAACGAGCCCGGTGCCTTGTCCCGAGTTGTGGGCTTGTTTTCTGCCCGTGGTTACAACATTGAATCGCTGACGGTAGCGCCCACCGAAGACCCTAGCCTGTCGCGCATGACCATCCAGACCACAGGGTCGGATGACGTCATCGAGCAGATAACCAAGCACCTGAACCGCCTGATTGAAGTGGTCAAAGTGGTGGACCTGACCGAAGGTGCCTATACCGAGCGTGAACTCATGATGGTGAAGGTGCGTGCCGTCGGCAAAGAGCGCGAAGAAATGAAGCGCATGGTGGACATCTTCCGAGGGCGCATCATTGACGTGACCGACAAGAGCTACACCATTGAGCTGACTGGCGACCAAAGCAAGAACGATGCTTTCCTGGAAGCAATCGAACGCAGCGCCATCCTGGAAACCGTGCGTACCGGTGCCAGCGGCATCGGACGTGGCGAACGTATTCTGCGTGTCTGAAAGCGCAGTTCTTTTTTCACCCAACCCAACTCTATTCTTACGGAGATACCATGAAAGTTTTTTACGATAAAGACTGCGATCTGAGCCTGATCAAAGGCAAGACAGTGGCCATCATTGGTTACGGTAGTCAAGGTCATGCACACGCACAAAACCTGAACGACAGCGGCGTCAAAGTCGTCGTGGGTTTGCGCAAAGGCGGCGCTTCCTGGGACAAAGTGGCCAAAGCTGGCCTGACGGTGGCTGAAGTTAACGACGCAGTGGCCTCCGCCGACGTGGTGATGATTTTGTTGCCTGACGAAAACATCGCCACTGTCTACAAAGAAATTGAATCGTCCCTGAAGCAAGGCGCTTCTCTGGCATTTGCCCACGGCTTCAACGTGCATTACAACCAGGTTGTGCCACGTGCTGACCTGGATGTATGGATGGTCGCGCCCAAGGCCCCTGGTCACACTGTACGGAACACTTACACCCAAGGTGGCGGTGTGCCTCACTTGGTAGCCGTGCATCAGGACAAGTCTGGCAAGGCCCGCGATTTGGCCCTGTCTTACGCCATGGCCAATGGTGGCGGCAAGGCCGGCATCATTGAAACCAACTTCAAGGAAGAAACCGAGACTGACCTGTTCGGCGAACAGGCCGTACTGTGCGGCGGTGCGGGTGAACTCGTGAAGATGGGTTATGAAACCCTTGTTGAAGCTGGCTACGCACCAGAAATGGCTTATTTTGAGTGCCTGCACGAACTCAAGTTGATTGTTGACCTGATTTATGAAGGCGGTATCGCCAACATGAACTACTCAATCTCCAACAACGCTGAATATGGCGAGTACGTGACCGGCCCTGAAGTGATCAATGCCCAGTCGCGTGAAGCCATGCGAAACGCATTGAAGCGCATTCAGAATGGTGAATATGCCAAGATGTTCATTCTGGAAGGTCGCACAGGCTACCCCAGCATGACTGCACGCCGTCGCCTGACGGCTGAGCACCAGATTGAGGTTGTGGGTGCAAAGCTTCGCGCCATGATGCCCTGGATTGCCAAGAACAAGCTGGTTGACCAGACCCGCAACTGATCGCCCAGGCGAAACAGTTTGAAAGGCCACTTCGGTGGCCTTTTTCAATGGAAGATCGGGGCGGGTCGTCCTTGGCTTAAACTGCATGTTTTCACGGTGAGCTACAAGTGATGCAAGACGGACCCGAATCAGACAGTGAACACAGTGAGTTGGTGACGATTCGCAAGCCTCGCAAGGGCATCTATGTGCTGCCCAACCTTTTTACGCTAGCAGCCTTGTTTGGCGGGTTTTATGCCATCGTGATGGCGATGAATGGTCGCTTCGATCAAGCAGCTGTTGGCGTTTTCTGCGCCATGATTCTCGACAGTCTGGATGGTCGTGTGGCCCGCATGACAAACACGCAAAGTGCATTCGGCGAACAGATGGACTCGCTCTCAGACATGGTTTCTTTTGGGGCGGCGCCAGCATTGATTGCCTATGAATGGTCACTGAGAGGCCTGGGGCGTTGGGGATGGATCGCTGCCTTTGTCTATTGCGCATGTGCAGCCTTGCGGCTCGCCCGGTTCAACGTCAATACCAGTGTGGTCGACAAGCGCTACTTTCAGGGCTTGCCTTCGCCCGCTGCAGCAGCGCTGGTGATGGGTTTTCTTTGGTTGATGGTGGAATTGGACCCTCAAATCAAAGGTGCAGACGTGGCATGGCCGATGTTTGCATTCACTCTATTTTCTGGGTTGACCATGGTGACCAATGTGCCGTTTTACAGCTTCAAGGACATGCACATGAAGAAAAGTGTGCCGTTTGCTGTCATCGTCATGATCGCGTTGGGAATCGCTGTCATTAATATCCATCCACCCACCGTGCTCTTTGGTTTGTTTGTGATTTATGGCTTGAGCGGCTATGTCGTTTACGCTTGGCGTAAGACCAAGGGTTTGCAAACCAGTGTCATCAGCACCTCAACCGATGAACCTGATGAGCGAGGCTTGCACTGATGCGTGAGAACTTGTGCTAAAGTGATCGCCATGAGGACCTCTAATCCCGTTCGCGCCGCTGTCAGTGCACTCGCCAAAGCAGAAATTGCTGCTTACGGCGCTGCCGTGCTATTGGCTCTACTGCTATACAAAGCGGGCTGAGCGCGTACATCTTTCGATTTACCCCAAACGGCCCGCCAGCATCATGCAGCGGGCCGTTTTGTTTTTCCTGGCTGCATTGCGTTTTCATTTTCTGGAGTACCACAATGACCGACAAATTGATCATTTTTGACACCACATTGCGAGACGGTGAACAGTCGCCCGGCGCGTCTATGACCAAGGACGAAAAATTGCGCATTGCTCGTCAACTGGAACGTCTGAAGGTGGATGTGATTGAAGCTGGTTTTGCGGCAAGTTCCAATGGTGATTTTGAATGCGTCAAGGCGATTGCCGAAGCCATCAAGGATTCGACCATTTGTTCACTCGCACGCGCAAATGACCGCGATATTTCCCGCGCCGCGGAGGCGCTCAGGCCCGCCAAGTCCGGGCGTCTGCATCTGTTCCTGGCAACCAGCCCTTTGCACATGGAAAAGAAGCTTCGGATGACGCCCGACCAGGTGTTTGACCAGGCCAAGCTTGCGACGCGCTTTGCGCGCAACCTGATGGACAACATTGAGTTCAGTCCGGAAGATGGGTACCGTTCAGACCCCGATTTTCTGTGCCGTGTGCTGGAGGCGGTAATTGCCGAGGGGGCAACTACGATCAATGTGCCTGACACAGTGGGCTATGCCATTCCTGAGTTGTACGGTCATTTCATCAAAAATCTGCGCGAGCGTATTCCAAATTCAGACAAAGCCATCTGGTCAGTGCATTGTCATAACGACCTCGGCATGGCTGTGGCGAATTCGCTGGCCGGTGTCAAGATTGGTGGTGCACGTCAAGTGGAGTGCACGATCAATGGTCTGGGTGAGCGTGCTGGCAATTGCAGCTTGGAAGAGGTTGTCATGGCCGTCAAGACCCGCCGAGATTACTTTGGACTCGATATGAATATCGACCCTCAGCATATCGTGGCCGCCAGCCGTATGGTGAGTCAGACCACCGGTTTTGTGGTTCAACCAAACAAAGCTGTGGTCGGTGCAAATGCGTTTGCCCATGCCAGCGGTATCCACCAAGACGGCGTGCTCAAAGCGCGTGATACCTATGAAATCATGCGCGCTGAAGATGTGGGCTGGAGCAATAACAAAATCGTGCTGGGCAAGCTCTCCGGTCGAAATGCGTTCAAGCAACGCCTGCAGGATCTGGGTGTTCAGATGGAGAGCGAGGGCGACATCAATGCTGCGTTTACACGTTTCAAGGAACTGGCTGATCGCAAGAGTGAAATATTTGACGAAGACATTCTTGCACTGGTCAGCGAAGAAAGCGTGACGCACGATAAAGAGCAATACGGTTTTGTTTCGCTGTCGCAGCACAGTGAAACGGGTGAACGCCCTGAAGCCACCATTGTGATCACCGTAGACGGCAAAGAGTTCAAAGGTCAGTCTGATGGCAATGGCCCCGTGGATGCCTCACTAAAAGCCATTGAGTCGCATGTAAAAAGCGGTGCAGAAATGGTTTTGTATTCGGTGAATGCGATCAGCGGCTCCACTGAAAGCCAGGGTGAGGTGACTGTTCGCTTGCAAAACAGTGGCCGGGTGGTGAACGGTGTAGGCGCGGACCCGGACATCGTGGTCGCGTCGGCCAAAGCCTACCTCAGTGCCCTCAACAAGCTGCACAGCAAAGCTGATCGGGTAGCTGCACAAGGTTGAGTTGTGACCACCCGGGTTAATTTCCCTGCGTTTTGACGTGCAGCCGACTACAATCAGCTGCATTGTCAAGATTTGCTATTAATTTTGAAATTAAAAAACCCTTGCAAGTAATTGATATTGTGTAATTTTTATTTTTTCTATACACTCTGACACTGTTTTTATCGGAGACGCCTGAATGAATTGCCGGATGATCTCTTCTTTCTTTTTGCTATGTCGCGCCGTTAATCTTACGTTATTGGTGTTTGTCTTGGCATATGGCGCTCAGTCTGATGCAACAGCTGCTGATCGCAGTCATGCTGCACCCAAATCCCAAGCAACTGGAGCAGGCCCAGCTAAGAAGTCGGTGGTAGCTCCCAGGGCTTCGAAGCCAGCAGCAAAGGCTGTACCCAAACGTATCGTCAAAGCCCGTGCACCAGTTACAGTGATTTCGTCGAGACCATCATTTGGCCAAATTGCAGGCTTACATGCCTCACAGGATGCGCTTGACCTCAAATCAAGTGTTGCTTTTGTTATTGATCAAGACACACGTGAAGTCCTGTTCAAAAAAAATGACCAAGCCGTGCTGCCAATTGCGTCACTTACTAAATTGATGACCGGCATGATTGTCAACGAGGGCAAACTGCCCATGGACGAGATGATCATGATCACGCAGGACGACGTTGATACTGAAAAAGGCAGCAGATCGCGTCTCAAAGTGGGCACGTCATTGAGCCGTGGCGAGTTGTTGCATTTAGCCTTGATGTCAAGCGAAAACCGAGCTGCTCATGCTCTGGCCAGAACTTATCCAGGTGGTATGAGCGAGTTTGTTACATTGATGAATGGCAAGGCTGCGACACTTGGCATGAAGGACACTCAGTACGTGGAGCCCACCGGGCTTTCCAGTAAAAATCAGTCTAGCGCAAGGGATCTTGCAGCCTTGGTCAGCGCTGCTTATAACGTCCCGGTGCTTCGGGAGTTGTCGACGTCACCTGGCCATCAGGTGGAGGTGGGGAAGCGTGTTTTGCAATACAACAACACTAATCGTCTGGTGAAAAATCCCAGTTGGGACATCGGTATTCAAAAGACCGGATATATCTCTGAGGCAGGTCAGTGCTTGGTTATGCAGGCAAAGATTGCAGGTCGCAAATTAATCATGGTCTTTTTGGATTCAGCTGGAAAGCTTAGTCGATTAGGTGATGCTGAACGTGTCCGGCATTGGGTCGAAACCTCTCACGCCGCTGGCACTTCCCGCCAGATTGGCGGAGGCTGACAACGACCTGTGCGCATTTTGCCTAAATTGCTGAGCTACAAACCATTCCATCCACAGGATCTTAGACGGCAGGAGTGCTTGCGCCAGCCCTGAATCCCAAGGCTTCAGAAATTTGGGCTGCCGTGATCTGCAATTTAGGTAGCCAGCTTTCATCGAGGCGATCTGCGGGGGCAGAAATTGACAGACCGGCAACCAGTCGTGATTGGTCGTCGTACACACCGGCTGCCATGCATCTGACGCCCAATTCAAGTTCTTCGTTGTCCCGTGCCACACCATACTGACGCACCTTTGACAATTCACGCTCGAGTAGGGGTGAGTTGGGTAATGCTGTTCTTCGTGTGTCCTGGCAATCCCGTGCGTGCCGCGTAGCTGCGCAACCGTTGCACATCGTCAACTGACAGGAAGAGCTTGCCTACAGATGTCAAATGTAAAGGTGCCCGGCCACCAATTGCTCTGACTACCTGCATGCCTGAGCGCTCACTGTACGCGCGCTCAATGTAAACAATTTCGTCGCCCTGGCGCATGCTCAGATTGACCGGTTGCTGAATGAGCTTGTGCAGTTCACGCATCGGACCTAACGCTGCGTCACGCGCGTTCAGCCGGCCTTTGACCAAGTTACCAAGCTCCAGTAAACGCATGCCCAGGCGGTAATTGCCAGCCTCCGGTCGGTCGACATATCGCCCGATTGTCAAATCGTTCAGGATTCGGTGAGTGGTAGACGGGTGCAATCCCGTGCGCTCACTGATTTCTTTCAGTGAGACAGGGTCCTCCCTTGAGGCGAGGATGTCCATGACAGAGAACATTCGCTCAATAACCTGAATCGTGGGAACGGATTGTGTATTGGGGTCAGACTTGCGCATGGTCATTTTGTGGGCTTTGCCAGTGCCCGTTCACGAGCAACTCGTGAGGTGCAAAGCGGGCCTTGTAATTCATTTTTGGGCTTTCCTGAATCCAGTAGCCCAGGTATACATAGGTGAGCGCCAATTGTTTGGCCTGTTCGATTTGCCAAAGCACACTGAAAGTGCCGTAGCTATTGCTTGCTCCCGGCACAAAAAATGTGTAAACAGCAGATAGGCCTTTGTCCAGCACATCCAGAATGGAAACCATAACCAACTTGCCAGGAGCGATACTTGACGCAGGTTCCCGGAACTCAACCATTCTGGAGTTCACGCGGCTTTGCAACAGAAACTGGGTGTATTGGTCAATACTGTCCTGATCCATTCCACCACCAGCATGCCGCGACGCCTGGTACTTGAGATAAAGCTCATAGTGCTCAGGCACAAAACACAGTTTAAGGACCCTGACTTCCAGATTTCCATGCCTCTTCATGGCCCTTGACTGGCTGCGGTTTGCTTGAAACCTGTTCACGATGATGCGGAGCGGAATACACGAGCGGCAATCATCGCAAAGTGGGCGATAGGTGAACATGCCACTGCGACGAAAGCCCTGTTCCACCAACTCCGAATAGGCTGAGTTGTGAATCAGGTGGCTGGGTGTGGCCACCTGTGACCTAGCCTGCCTGGCAGTAAGGTAACTGCAGGCGTACGGCGCTGTTGCATAAAACTGCAATGTCTGGAGGGGCAGGTCTTTAAGGTGCGTCACCGGTTGAGTGAATCAGCGTTTTAAAACAGTATCCCAGTATACGGAATCAAAGTACCAGTCTGGTGAAGGTGTCAGAATCGCTTTTCTGAGATGGACTAAAAAGTCGGTCCGGCTCATTTCCATGGCTCCCAATGATGCGAGGTGATGTGTGTTTTGCTGGCAATCGATGTGAGTGATACGGTTGTGGCGACAAAACGCTACCAATCCTGCCAAGGCTAGTTTGGATGCATTGCTTTCCCGTGAAAACATCGATTCGCCAAAGACTGCGCCACCAACACCCAGGCAATACAAACCTCCTGTCAACTGGCCCTTGGCCCAAATCTCAATCGAGTGCGCCACCCCATCGGCATGAAGAGCTTCATAGGCGCTGATCATGTCACCAACAATCCAGGTGCCCTTTTGCCCCCGTCGTCTGCTGTTCGCACACGCGCGAATGACCTCACTGAACGCCGTATCCATTCGAAGCTCGTTGCCTGGTTCGGCCAGAAATGATTTCAAGGTTTGACGCAAAGACCGGTGCAACTTAAACCGTTCGGTTTGCAGCACCATGCGAGGATCCGGGCTCCACCAAAGAATGGGTTGTCCCTCGTTGAACCACGGAAATATTCCCTGGCTATAAGCTCGACGAAGTGTCGCGATATCCAGTGCACTGCCGACAGCCAGCAGGCCAGGTGCTGGGTCAGATGTCCCCCAAGCCTGCGAAACAGGTGGAAAGGGCTGCCCCGGTTCAAGCCATTGAATATCACGCGTCATAGCCATCAAAGCCGAAAACCCAAGCATTTCTTCAATCGTAGGTACCGCTTAATTGTGATGCACTTTTGAAGGTTATTTCGATCAAGGCGGTGAATGAGAGTAGACCGAACTACATTTGCCATATTTAATGGCTTTTGTGTCATGGCAAGCGGGGACTTTTCAACCTTTTTTGAACTGCTACCCATTGGGGCGTACCGTTCTACCCCCGATGGTCGTCAGATACGTGCCAATCTCGCGTTGGTTCGCCTTGACGGCTACGACACCGAAGCCGAAATGCTAGAAGCTACCAAGGATCTGGCCACAGAGTGGTATGTTGATCCACAACGACGCACTCTTTTCAAGGTTCTTCTGGCTGAGCATGGTCGTGTTGTCAACTTTGATTCCGAGGTCTATCGCCATAAGACTCGGGAACGTATTTGGGTTCGGGTAAATTCCCACGTTGTCTATGATGACCAGGGGCAGATTTGCTATTACGAAGGAACGGTTCAGGAAATTACCCACGAGTATCGGGCCAGAATTGCATTAGAGGAAAGCGAGCGTCGATTCCGTGCGCTGACAAGCCTTTCTTCCGATTGGTATTGGGAAATTGACACGGAATTCCGTTTTACTCGGCTCGATATCAACCAGTCGGGTGCGAATCTTCAGGCAACTCAAATGGTCCTCGGCAAGACCCGATGGGCCCTTGGCTCCACTAATTTGACCGACGCCGAGTGGGCGGATCATGCAGCATGTCTGGAAAGGCATGAGGCCTTTCATAACTTTGAGTTTCAATGTCATGCGGGCGATGATCAGCTTGCTTGGCACTCCATCAGTGGTGAACCCATGCATGACGAACACGGGGTATTTACTGGCTACCGTGGCATTGGTCGTGACGTGACCGAGCGCAAGACTCGTGAAGATTTAATCCGCGATATGGCGTTTCACGATCCGCTGACAGGTTTACCGAATCGCCGTTTGTTGATGGAACGGATCCGCCAGGCATTGGCGATCAGTGCGCGACGCCAGCAAGTTAGCGTGTTGCTATTCATCGATCTAGACAAGCTCAAGCATGTCAATGACGAATTTGGACATGATATGGGTGACTTGCTGCTGACGGAGGTCGCCAATCGCATCAGGCGGTGTGTGCGTGTAAACGACACGGTGGCCAGGCTTGGGGGCGACGAGTTCATCGTTTTGCTTGAGGACTCGGGCGAAAGCGCCGAAGCCGCCACATCCCATGCAAGAAACATTGGAAAGAAGATACTTTGTACCTTGAATCAGCCCTATCAGCTCCGTTGTGTCAAGCTGCAGAACACGGCAAGTGTTGGTGCGCTGGTGGTTGCTGAATTGAAACATTCACCTGAGGAACTGATCATGATTGCCGATGCAGCGATGTACAAAGCCAAGGCACTGGGTGGAAATCGGTTGGTCTTTTTTTGATGAGTTGGGCTTATTCGACTGAGACTTCCGTAGAAGTGTGGACCAGTGGCGACAGACCGCATCTCGCGAGAGTGACGCCTAGAACGCTGCCAAATAGGCCGATCTCAGCGAGTCTTTCACCACCAATGCCTGGAGTTCAGGGGTGTCGTCTTCGATCCAGTTAACGGTAAAACGCCTCTACCTTCCCCTTGATTTTGATCAGCAGAGGGTGACCCTTTCGGTCACGGGTCTTGCCGGCAGGCACCTTGACCCAACCCTCACTGATGCAGTATTCCTCTACATCCAATCGCTCATTGCCATTCAGGCGAATCCCGATGTCATGTTCAAACACGGCGGCCAGATGATGAGGGCTGCGCGGGTCAACCGACAGATGGTCCGGCAGGGCAGGCTTTTCGACAGCTTGGTTCATGAGTTTCCTTGCTCGCGGTCAGCAACCACGATAGTTCCAATGGCGTGCGCTAGTGGGGCACGCCAGAAAAAAGGTCAAAAGAATGGGTGTGGTTTTATGCAAAAGAAGATTTCTGGGTGCGGTCAAACCGGATGCAGTGAACTCTGCCACGAACTTTAGTGGAGTGGGATTACCTGAGCTTACAGAAGTGGATTGGTTTGCCCCGAACTACTTAAGGTTTTAGGCAGAAGCAAGTGAGCTTGAAGCCGAATAGCAACTCAAATTCGATTTTGGTTCGGTCGATGTCCTTTACGCGTCCTGGGTTAACTCAAAGGGCGGCAACGCGGCGTGGCAAAAAGTGCCAAACTCGAATAAAGGCAGTCGAGATAGGCAGATCATTGTATGAATACCAGCGGACATAGCACCAGCAAACGCCAAAACTCCCCTGCGGAAGATGGTAAATTTGAACTGCTCCTTTTTCGGCTGGGTGAACCGTCTGAATCCAAACGCAGCGAGCTTTTCGGCATCAACGTGTTCAAGGTCCGAGAAATTGTGGTCGCACCCAAGATCACGACGATCGCCAATGCGCCCCCATTCGCAGTGGGGTTGGCTGATGTACGTGGGCAAATGATCCCCGTGATCGATCTGCCTGCACTAACTGGGTGTACGCCCCAGACAAACACAGGGATTGTTTTGGTCACGGAGTTTGCCCGAACGACACAGGCATTCATCGTGGACGAAGTCGTCGAGATCATTCAACTGGAGTGGAAGCATTTGCTGGCTGCGGAAGGCACTCACGCGGGCCTTTTGTCTGGCATAGCCCGAATTGATGGCGACGCCCCTAGTTCGCGACTGGCCCAGATTCTGGATGTCGAACAGATATTGAGGGATGTATTTCCGGGCGCACACGGTGTCGAGGAAGACGTCGCGGACGTATCGGCAATTCAGATGCCTCAAGGAACAGTGATTCTCTTTGCCGATGACTCCCACGTCGCCCGCCTGTTGATCGAGAAAAGCCTGTCGGCCATGAATGTGAATTTCATTTCTGTCAAAAATGGCAAAGAGGCATGGGAGCGTCTTGGTGGCATCCACATGGAAGCGGTCGGTCATGGCAAGAAGGCTAGCGACACGGTAGCAATCGTCTTGACAGACCTCGAAATGCCCGAGATGGACGGCTTTACCTTGACTCGCAACATCAAGCAGGATGCCAGATTCGCAGGAATCCCCGTCATCGTTTATTCATCCTTGACAGGGTCTGCAAGCGAGGGGCATGCAGACGCTGTCGGTGCAGACGCCTATGTGGCCAAGTTTGAGCCGAAAGAACTTGCGCAGACGATCCGAACTACGCTCATCAATCGAGGGTGGCAACCTTAAAATTTATCTTGGCACCACAGATGAAAATGCCCTGCTACTGATTAAGTAGCAGGGCATCCAGTAGCCATAAGGCTTATTTTGGCTCCTCGACCTGGGCTCGAACCAGGGACCTACGGATTAACAGTCCGGCGCTCTACCGACTGAGCTATCGAGGAACAAGTCTTAGATTATAGCGTTATTTTTGGTGCTTTTACAAGCTGGCTTGCACAGCCAAGCGAAAAGTTCTCGCTGCTGCGGGGAACAGGTAAACATGGCCGTATTGGTAGGGAGCTTCTTGCCAGTGGCGATGGTTGGTCAGGTTGTCGATGCCCAGGGTCCAGGTCGTTGCTGTGGCGCCCATCCGGGCGGCGTAGCGCACGCTGGAGTCAAAGCGGTTCCAGGCTGGCAGCATGATGCTGTTGTCTGGCAGCACGGCACGGTTGCCTTCACGTTGCCACTGGGTTTGCCATTCCAATCCAGCCATGCCCGGCACTCGCCAAGCGGTTTGGGCGCGCAGTACGTTGGTTGGCACGTTGGTGGGGCGTTGGCCGTTGGTGCTTGGTTCGAGCATGCTGCCTTTGCGCTTGGCGTCCAGTAATGTGACTCCACCGCTTAGGCGCCATGCACCTGAATTGATTTGGCCGTTGGCCTCCAGGCCCGTGTGCACCGCCTCGCCGTCGTACTGACCTGTACAAGGGGTGATGCCCAGCCGCACACAGGCGTCCAGGTTGCTCATGGGGCGGGAGATGCGAAAAGCGTTCACTTGCCAGATCATGTCTTTTTGGTTGACCTTGATGCCCAGTTCCAGTTGTCTGGATTTGAGGGGCGCCAAGGCCACGCCTGCGTTGACGTACTGAGACGTCTTGTTCGGCACAACTTGTGATTCAAGGCCTTCGCCGTAGCTGGCGTAGATGGATTTTTGGTCGTCCAAGGCGTAATGCACTGCCAGCCAGGGTGTGTTGAGGGCTGCGGTGTATTGCGTGGCACGGCTGCCATCGGTGCGAATGCTGTCGCGCGCCAGCGATGTACTACGCATGCCCAGCCAGGTGCTTAAGGTTGGCGTCCATTGAATGACGTCTTGCACAGACAGCTCCAGCGACTTTTCGTCTCTGTTTGTGTTCTGGTCAGTCAGTGTGGGGTCGGCTGGCACCATCTGCGTGCCTTGCACATTGCCCGTGCCTACGTAGTTGTAGGCTTGCATTTGAAAGCGGTTGTTTAGCTGGCTGTGGGTCAAGCCCAGGCTTAGGTTATGACTGAGTCCCGCGGCTTGTACCTTGCCCTGCAGTTTGAGTGTGGCTGCGTTCAGCGTGCGCTTTTCATGCTCACTTCTGAAGTCGTACAGATCAAAAGTGCCGTCGCTGCAGTAGCGGTCATAGTTATTCTCGGCACTGCAGCCAAAACCGTAAGCCAGGCGGTCGTGAGTTTTCAAGCGCTGTGAACCCAATTGGGCTGACCAGCGCCAGTCGGAATTGATGTTTTGCTGCCAGCGCAAGCTACCGGTCAAAGCGTCAAATACAGACGGCTGCGACCAGGCTTGGTTGTTCAGGTTCAGCGCTGGATTGGCCGCTGCTGGCAGGGTGCTGCCCAACAGGCTGTAGCCTAACTGGCTGGGTTGGGATTTGTGGCTCCATTCCAGTTCAGCCTGCAACAGTGAATCTGTGCTGACGCGCCAATCGGTGGCCAAGGCGAGCAGGTCACGCTGGCCGCGCAGATGCTGGGTGATCGGGCGCAAGTCTTCGTGAGCGACGTTCAGGCGGTAGCCAAACACGCCGTCATTACCAAAGCGGCCTCCCAGGTCTACGGCGGCCAGTACGCTGGAGCGGCTGGTGACCTCCAGACGCGCGCTGCGCAAGTCTTTGTTGGTGGGGCGTTTAACCATGTAGTTGACCATGCCGCCAGGGGCACTGGTGCCAGCTTGAATACCGCTGGTGCCTTTGAGGATTTCTACCCGCTCTTTGTTGTCGAGCGGGATGGATGTCTCGGCATTGATGGGCAAGCCTTCGCGACGGTAGTTATAGCGGTTGTCGAGGGTAAAGCCGCGAATGGACAGAAAGTCCCAGTAGCCAGGGGCGTTGTAGGCGTCTGTCACGGATGCATCGTAACGGGCCAGATCTGCCAGGCGGCGCGATCCTGAGGCACTGATCTGTGCGCTGTCGACGACCATTACCGACATGGGCAATTCTTTCAGGGGATAGTCACCAAAACCCGCGAGGTCGACCGGCCTGACGCCAGCGCCGGATGTGATGGTGACAGGGGGCAAACTGACATCTGCCGTTTGAGCTGAAACCGTAGTTGCTATGAATGTAGTAGCTAAGATTGACCGTCCCATATGCCGTAAAGGCCTGAAATGGTTCTTTATTTTCAAATTTGCCATAACCTCTTTCCAAGGAGATGACAGAAAGGCTTGTCCTTGGGCGTGGTCGGCACCAGAGAAGGCGGCACCGGTCCCGTATGGACACGCTTTCCTGCGCGAGGATTACCTCAATCAGGTTCAAAGGGACTTTCTCAGTCGCGGCCGTCAATGCTTGACAGTGCGCAACACCCCTAGCGGAACCCCTGTTGCCAGGGGCGCGCCTATTGTAATTGGCTGGCTGCACCAGGATTCGGTTCTACACTTGGCGCCATGTTGATACTTGGAATCGAGTCGTCCTGCGACGAAACCGGTGTGGCCTTGGTGCAATCTGACGGAGGATCTGTGCCGCGGTTGCTGTCCCACGCGCTGCACAGCCAGATTGAGATGCACCAGGCCTATGGCGGTGTTGTGCCCGAACTGGCTAGCCGGGACCACATTCAGCGGGTGTTGCCATTGACCCAAGCGGTGCTGGATGAGGCCGCAGTGGCGTTGACTGATGTTGACGTGGTCGCCTACACACGCGGGCCGGGCCTGGCAGGTGCGCTGCTCGTGGGTGCGGGCGTGGCTTGTGCGCTCGGTATGGGGCTGAACAAACCTGTGCTGGGTGTTCATCACCTGGAAGGGCATTTGCTGTCGCCATTTTTGAGCGCTGATCCGCCTGAGTTTCCTTTTGTTGCATTGCTCGTGTCGGGCGGACACACGCAGTTGATGCAGGTGGATGGCGTGGGGCGCTACCAGATTCTGGGTGAAACCATTGACGATGCTGCGGGCGAGGCCTTTGACAAATCAGCCAAGCTAATGGGCCTGGGGTATCCGGGTGGTCCAGCGCTTTCACGCATGGCACAAGGGGGCGATCCGCAAGCTTTCAAGTTGCCACGGCCCTTGCTGCACAGCGGAAACCTGGATTTTTCTTTTGCCGGGCTGAAAACGGCGGTGTTGACCCAATCCAAGAAACTGGGCGACGCGCTGGAGATGCGCAAGGCGGATTTGGCCGCGTCGACCGAAGCAGCCATCGTGGACGTGTTGGTCAAGAAGTCTCTCGCCGCACTCAGGCAAACCGGGATGCGCCGCTTGGTGGTGGCCGGTGGCGTAGGTGCCAACCGCTTGCTGCGCGAACAGCTGAACGCCGCGTGCAAGAAAGCCGGGGTGCGCGTGCATTACCCAGAGCTGCATCTTTGTACCGACAACGGTGCCATGATTGCCATGGCGGCAGCGCTGCGCCTGCAAGCCGACGTCGAGCGGCCCAACTCAGACTATGCGTTTGACGTTAAACCGCGCTGGAGTCTTCATGCTTAGGTCCTGCCTCGCTTTGCTTTTGGGATGCTCATTGATTGTGAACCCCGTAGTCCATGCCGCCGCTTCCGTGGCCAAGTCCGGCGGGCGACTTTTCCAGTTCAAGGACTGGGAGGTGGCCTGTGACAATGTGCGCCGCTGTCAGGCTGCGGGCTATCAACAAGAAGGTGGGATGGAAGGGGTGGTGCCAGAACCCGTCGCCGTTTTGCTGACCCGCGAGGCCGGCCCCGGTGCCACCATCGACATCCGCTTCATCGTGCCTGACCCCGACAACCGCCAGCCCCCACGCAGCGGGCCATGGACTGTTCATATGGGGGAAACCCGTTTGCAGGGCGTCGTGTCCGAGCAGGCTTTGCCAGCCAAGTCTGTGCAAAGTTTGATGGTCTGGCTGTCCAAGGGTGATAACATCAGGGTGAGTCGGGGTCAGGATGTTCGGCACATCTCGCTATCGGGCTCCCATGCAGCTTTGCTCAAGATGGACGATGTGCAGGGGCGGGTAGGAACACCGGGCGCCTTTCTTCGCAAGGGCGACAAGCCTGAATCTGCTGCGTTACCGCCCTTGCCAGCGCCAGAGCTGCGCGCCAAACCCTTGATGGCTGCAACCAGGGCAGACACTACATTGATTAAGCCCATTTTGGCCGCTGTCAAAAAACGAGGGTGCTGGGATGACGTGGCCAAAGACGCCGACGCTGACCCCGGCATCATTCGTGTGTCGGCTACCGAGGTAATGGTGACTCGCCTGTGCTGGCAGGCAGCCTACCAGTCTGGCCGTGCGGCTTGGCTGGCCAGCAGTACGGCGCCACACAATCCTGTTCCCGTGGTGTTTCCAGGTGTCGACGGGCTTGACCTGGAGTCACCGTCCGAGTTGAACTTGAATCCAGACGGCACCGCCTTTTCGGCGATGAAGGGCCGTGGCATTGGGGACTGTTGGGAAACCCATGAGTGGGCTTGGACGGGACAGTACTTCGAATTGGCGAAGTCGCAGGCCAGCGGAATGTGCCGCCAAATCCCAGGCGGCGTGTCTCTGCGCTTATGGACGACGAAGAAGCCGTGATGCAGGTGCTGCGCTTTCAGGGTCTGGCCCAGTACGCGTAGGACCAAACGGTTTGAAAACCTGCGCGCCGGTAAAGCGATAGCGCACTCAGGTTATGCGCTTCCACCTGCAAGAAGCATCGATCAAATCCACGGTCAATGGCTGCGCTGGCCAATGCAGCCAAAACCTGAGCAGCCAAGCCTGTGCCACGATGGGCCGCATCAGTGCGCATGCCGTGGACACTGGCCCAGCCGTAGCTGAACGAGCCAGCGCCACCCGCCACGGTTTGCCCGCTCTCTCGCAAGCTGGCGTATACATTGGTGGAGGATCGGCTCAAGCTGCGCACGCGGTTGGCACCATCCACCGGATCAAAACCCGGGCCCAAGAACAAGTTGCTCCAGGCTTCATCAGCTTGATCTTCCACTTCCACCCTATTGCCGTGGGCTTGAAGCATGCTCCGGGTGGACGCAACTTGAACAAGCGTCGGTTTGGTGGCTCGGTAGCCTCGGGTTTGAAGGGCCTGGGTGATGCTGCCAAAGTGCGGGTGGTCTGACAGGCGGAACTTGGGGGGCAGACCAGCTGCGCGGTAGCAATCCTCGATCCTGGTCAGGGTCGTTAAACCAGGCTTGCCCGCCCAGAGCGGCACCGCACTTTGAGCGCGACCGATGGTGCCACTGTCGAGCGGCACCAGCCAGCCGTCAATCTCATCCCAAGTTTCTGGCGCGACCGCAGCCAGCGTGGCTCGCTCGATGGCATCTGTATCGGCAGGGTTCAGTGGGGACATGACAGCTTCAGTGCAGTGTTGGGGTGCGGCCAAGTTTAGGTCACACCCCCGCTGCTGCATCAAGCTCAAAGCAGTTAGTTGATGGCGAGTGAGCTGACATTGCTCACAGGCTGTTTCTTGACGAGCTTGAGCGTTAACACGCCTAGCTCGAGCTTGGCTTCACTGGTAGCTACGTCAATGTCTTGTGGCAATTCGTAAGCGACCTTTAGGCTGCGAGGAGCATCCGCCAGACTTTCAATGCGAACCACAGCGCCTTCAATGCCGATGGTCAGTTGCTCTTTGGCCAAGCCTGGGGTATCCAGCGTCAGCGTGTAGCTGGCATCGTCTTGCTCAAACTGGCAGGCCTTGGCGCCAGCGGCGGCTGTGGGGGCAAGCATGGCTTCGCGCAGGAATCGCTCAAGCTTGCTGTCTGCCGTATGCAGTGCTGGGGTATACGCTGCACGACGGAAAGCGGGTGAGGCAACAGGGGTAAAAAACATGGTGTGAGTCCTATACACTGCGCGGCTTTCACAGCGATCGCCGCATGGCCTGTAACTGCGCGCACCATGCGCAAATTCAAGGGATTTATGACAAGATTTATTAGACGCCGTCTGCTCTTGAAATCGGGTTTGCCGACGCTATCTGCGCTCGCTATTGCTGTTTCTCTTATGCCTGCCCAAGCGGCGGCTGGACCGGTCAAGCTGGCGCTGGTCGAGAGTCTGAGTGGCCCATTTGCGAACACCGGGGAAGCGGTTTTTCGCAACTTGGTTTGGGCAGTGGAGCGTGTCAACCAGCGTGGTGGTATCCGAACTGCGCAAGGCCCTCGCTTGCTGCGGCTGGCGCGTTACGACAGCAAAGGACAAACCGAGGAAGCGCTTTCCACTCTTCGAGCAGCCATTGACGATGGCGCACAGATCATCCTGCAAGGAAACTCGTCTGCCACTGCGGCGGCTTTGATCGATGCCATTGGCAAGCACAATGACCGCGACCCAGCACGGCGAGTGCTGTTCCTGAATTATTCGGCCGTAGAGCCTGCATTGACCAACGAAAAGTGCAGCTTCTGGCACTTCCGGTTTGATGCCCATGCCGACATGCGCATGGCGGCACTGATGTCGGTGTTGAAAGAGGACGCCAGCGTCAAACAGGCTTACCTGATTGGGCAGGACTACAGCTTTGGTCAAGCCGTGCTGCGAGAGGCGCGGCGTCAACTTGGCGCGCAGCGGCCAGACATCCAAGTCGTGGGTGACGAGCTGCATCCAGTGGGCCGCGTCAAAGACTTCTTGCCCTATCTGGCCAAGATCAAAGCCAGCGGGGCCCAGGCCGTCATCACGGGCAATTGGGGCAATGATTTGACGCTGCTGGTCAAGGCCGCCAAAGACGTGGGCTATGAGGGCAAGTTCTACACCTTTTACGGCAATGCGTTAGGCGCGCCGGCTGCTGCCATTGGCGAAGCCGGTATCGGCAAAGTGATTGCGGTGGCGGATTGGCTGCCCAATTTGCCGACCAAAGAATCGCAGGCGTTTTATCAGGCGTTTCGCCAACGTTTTCCTAAGCCTACAGACGACTATGTGCACATGCGCATGCAGTTGATGGTGGAGTTGCTGGCCCAAGCCCTCGAGAAAGCTGGGGCTGAATCCAAGCCTGAGAGTGCTATTGATATGGTAGCTGCTTCGGCTTATCTGGAAATCGGAAAGGCCACTTTATTCGGTCAATCTGCCAGCATGCGCGCAGCCGACCACCAAGTGCAACAGTCGCTGGTGGTGGGTGTGATGGACCGCCAGGGCAGTGCCGGTGTGCCTTTTGATGTGGAAGGCTCAGGTTTTGGCTTTCGGGTGATTAAGACCCTGAGCGCCAGCCAAGCTGAATTGCCGACCACTTGCAAGATGAGTCGGCCCGGCTGAGTCTTTGGCTTTCAGAGGTTAGCCGGTGTAACCCATGCAGGCACCCGAGTTGGGGCGACCCTTGCATTCGCGCAGCAGGCGCTTGTCGCGTTGGGCGGGGTTTTCAGCCGATCCTCGATCGAATTTGGTTTTGCCAACAGTTTGCCCTGAATCGGCAGATTTGCGCTTCTTCTTGGCGGCATGACTGTCATCTGCCGCCGTTATCGCGAACAGCAAGGCAATGCTGAACAGTGCGGCGCCAATCTTGCGTGAGGCGTTGGGTCGAATCATGGTGTCATCCTCCAGGTTTGTCCGCCTATGATAAGGATCGGTCTGCAACAAAAGTGGGCACTTTGTCACTGCTTTATCAACTACATCATGCGCCAAGCCATCGTCAATTTACAAGAATCCAAAATCCGTGAAGTAGCCAATGCAGGCATGGGGCGCAGCGACGTGCTGGCCTTCTGGTTTGGAGAGAGTGACGAGGTCACGCCTGAATTCATTCGCCAAGCTGCCATCGATTCGCTGAATGCAGGCGAGACCTTTTATTCGCACAACTTGGGCTTGCCCGAACTGCGTGCCGAGATTGCAGCTTACATGTCGGGCTTGCATGGCATGGTGTCTACCGACTGCATTGCCGTCACATCTGGCGGCGTCAGCGCGTTGATGCTGGCGGTGCAGGCCTTGGTGAACGCTGGCGACGAGGTGGTGGCTGTCACGCCAGTCTGGCCTAACCTGACCGCACAACCTGTGATCATGGGGGCCAAACTGACCTGCGTGCCATTGAAGCCTGTGGACGGCCAATGGGTGGTGGACCTGCCAGCGCTCTTGGCGGCCATCACGCCGAGCACCAAGTTGCTGGTGCTGAACGCACCGAACAACCCCACGGGCTGGATGCTGACCCGGGCCGAGCAGCAGACGATCCTGGCACATTGCCGCAAAACAGGCACATGGATTCTGGCGGATGAGGTGTATGAGCGGCTGTACTACGTGGAAGGCGCCAAGTGCGCGCCGTCATTTTTGGACGTGAGCGAGCCTGACGACCGCCTGGTGGTGGTGCACAGTTTCTCCAAGAGTTTTTTGATGACGGGCTGGCGTTTGGGCTGGCTGGTGATGCCACCCGCCATGACGCCGCACATGGGCAAGCTGATCGAGTTCAATACGTCTTGTCTGAGTGTGTTCACCCAGCGTGCAGGCGTTGCCGCGATGCAGCGCACTGCCGAGGTTACGCCCAAGGTCGTCGCGCACATGAAAGCTTGCCGGGACACGCTGTTGCCACTGTTACAAGCGGTGCCGGGCGTGCGCGTCGCCACGCCGCTGGGTGGGATGTATGCGTTCTTTCAGTTGGAAGGGCATGCGGATTCGCTGGTGACCGCCAAGCGGTTGGTGGTGGAGGCGGGGCTGGGGCTGGCACCCGGGACTGCGTTTGCGCCGGAGGCTCAGGGGTGGCTGCGCTGGTGTTTTGCGTCTAAGGACTTGGCGCGGTTAGGGCAAGGGGTGGATCGGTTGCGGGGGTGGCTTGAGTCGCAGTGAGCGTTTTCTGGTCTGTAAATGCCTTTTTCGTTATATATGGTCTGTGTTTGTTGCTATTAAAAATGTAGATTTTCAGGGTTTTGAGCGATTGGAGTCCGTGGGGGATCAGGCGAACGGGGTACTCTGCCCAGTCCGTGTCCTCCGGCCTCGCGGCCTCCCCCTTGACCTACCTGGGCAGAGCACCCCATTCGCCTGATCGGGTGACGATCGCTGAGGCGCTAGACTGCCGAGAAACTGCAGAAAAGTGTGATTAAGCAATTCGCCTGACGATCTCTCAAATTGACCATGCTGAAAAGGACCTGACGGTTCAGGAAACTTGCCATGAATCCTATTGCCACCGTAAAAACTCGCTTGATCGAAGCCATCCAGGAAACCACTGCTGATTTGCATAGATTTGGCTCGATGGAAAAGCACGAGAAGCAGGGGGTTCCCGTTGATGACCGCCTCAAGCAAGTGCCAATAGAAAATGTCACTCAATTGCGCGGGTTCTTGCACGGTATTGACACCACCATCGTACGCGATGCGGATCGCGAATAGATTTGATATGTCCTTGCAAAACCTGCGCCAATGCCTGCCACATTGTTTTCCATGTCCGAGTGTGTAAGGCTCCAACGTGAAGCATCTAGTCAGCCCAAACTTTTATTCTGAGAAGCTTGATCCACCGCTTTACAAGGACGTAGTTGACGTGTTTGAGGACCGCATGCGCTACTGGCTGATAGAGCCTGCAAAGTACTTGCTTTCAGCGCCTCACGGTGAAGTTGCTGCAGTTGCCTTGGCGACCAACTACATTGAGGGTATCGAGATCTATTCGTCTGGCAAGGACAGTAAGAATAAGTCAAAGGAATTCTTTCGGGGTGGGTATCGAAAAATATTCGCAATGGTCAGCGGACCGGAGTTCATGTAGGACGCCATTGCCGATGCGCTGTACGACATGCTTCGCTGCGGCTTTGCGCATGATGGAATGTTTCGAAGCGGCATCTATTTCAGCACGATGCGGGAAGAAGCAATGTTGATCACTTGGCCCAAGAAGAATGGCCAGTTCGTTTCGGATGGCAGGCTCGAGTCCGCCATCATCAATCCAAGAGGCTTTGTGAGGTGCATCGAACTGCACTTCAACGCCTACTTGCGGGAACTGCGTGCCCCCGGGGAAAACGACGCGCAGATTCGCTTCAGAACTGCCGTTGAACTCAAGTGGCGCCTTGGCGAGCCAGGGCCCAGCGTAGGAATGACCGAGGCGCAGTTTCGCGGCGAGGCGTGACGTTTTGGTTCTTGGGATCTTTCCCTCAAAGGATTAAGCTGGTTTTCTGCTCGGCCACAGCACCGACGCAATCGCCACCACCATCAGCACCACCGCTGTCCAGTCCTGCCAGTGCAGCACTTCGCCTAACCACCACGCGCCAGAGAACACGCCCAGGATGGGGATGAACATGACGCTGAGCGTGGAGGCTACCGGGGGTAGGGTGCGGGCCAGGTAGAACCAGGCGGCGTGGGCGAAGCCGAAGATCATGACGGCGTTGAACAGTATGGATCCCCAACTGGTGCCGGAGGGCATGGCCCACCGGTCTCGTTCCAGTAGGACGGACAGGACGATCATCACTACCGCTGTCATGGCAGTCATCCAGAACGAAATGGTAAGGGTGGGAATTGTTAAGGGTGTGCGGCGCAGGTTCTGGGTGCCCAGCGCCCAGACTGCGGCGGCGGTCAACGCCATCATCACCGCGACGGGGTTGCCAGCCAGCTGGGTCAGTTCATGCCAGAGCAACAAAGCCACCCCCAGTGCGGCTGCGGCTACGCCACCCCAGGCGCGGGGGCGCAGGCGGTCGCCAAATACTGTTGCACCCAAGATGGCGGAGAAGATGGGCATGGTGTAGCCCAAAATGGCCGCGCGGCCGCTGGAGAGTTTGCTAACCGCCACGATGATCAGGGCGTGCCAGACAAACATGTTGGCAACAGCCAGCCAGAAGAGTGCGGTCCAGTCTTTGCGTTCGACCCGAAAGGGTACTTTCATGCGCCAGAGTGCCAAGCCGAGCACGGGCACGCCCAGGGTGATGGACAGGGCGCGGAAGGCGAGCGGAGGGTAACCAGTGACGCCGAGCTTCATGATGGGCCAGTTGATTCCCCAGATCAGGGTCAGCAGTATCAGGATGATCCATTGGCGGGGAAGTAGGGCTTGCATGAGGTGATTGTCGGCCTTTTGGGCTGAAAGTGACATCTGCCATGGCTCGGGCTATAATTCCAAGGCTTTGCATCTCGCAAGGTAGCACGGTAGGGGCAGTTCCAGCGCCTACCGCAAGTCACTCTCAAGGAAAAACCATGATTGCATCCTCCATCAAGGCCGAGGTCGTTAAGGCCAATGCCCGTTCCGCCGGTGATACCGGTAGCCCAGAAGTTCAAGTTGCGTTGCTGACCGCTCGCATCAACGAACTGACACCTCACTTCAAGACACATGCCAAAGACCACCACGGTCGTCGCGGCCTGCTGCGCATGGTGAGCCGTCGTCGTAAGCTGCTGGACTATTTGAAGTCCAAAGACTTTGACCGTTACGCTGCGCTGATCGCCAAGCTGGGTCTGCGTAAGTAATCACGCCAGATGACGAAACGCCTGAGTTAGTCCGCTAGCTCAGGCGTTTTTTCGCTGGTTTTTTGCTTTTTCACTTCAATCCCTCTATTCCCCTTAGCCGAATTGCAGATCGAAGCTGTGTCATTCCATAAGCAGGCGCTTGTTGAAACGTGGCCCTTTTCTGGAATGGCATTCTGTTCTGAGTCGGACTGACGGGTTTATCCCAAACCAACAGGAGAACTCCTATGACCATGTTCAATAAAGTTACCAAGACATTCCAATGGGGCCAACATAAGGTCGTCATGGAAACCGGCGAAATCGCTCGCCAAGCCACTGGCGCTGTGATCGTCGACATCGAAGGTACCGTGGTGCTGGCTACTGTTGTCGCCTCTAAAGGCGCCAAGCCTGGTCAGGACTTTTTCCCCCTGACAGTTGACTACATCGAGAAGACCTACGCCGCAGGCAAGATCCCCGGCAGCTTCTTCAAGCGCGAAGCCAAGCCCAGCGAATTTGAAACCCTGACCAGCCGCCTGATCGACCGCCCGATCCGTCCGCTGTTCCCCGAAGGTTTCTTCAACGAAGTGCATGTGGTGGTTCATACCATCTCTCTGAACCCCGAAGTGGACGCTGATATTGCAGCTTTGATCGCTTCCAGCGCGGCTCTGAGCATCAGCGGCATTCCTTTCAATGGCCCTGTGGGCGCTGCCCGCGTGGGTTACGTCAACGGCCAATACGTGCTGAATCCTGGTCAGACCCAGCGCAAAGACAGCATCATGGATTTGATCGTGGCAGGTACCGAAGCTGCTGTGTTGATGGTGGAATCCGAAGCACAGCAACTGTCTGAAGAAATCATGCTCGGCGCTGTGGTCTTTGGCCATGAGCAAAGTGCCATTGCCATCAACGCCATCCATGAACTGGTGCGCGACGCTGGCAAACCCGCCTGGGACTGGGCTGCACCTGCCAAGGACGAAGCCCTGATCGCCAAGGTTGGTGCCCATGCCGAAGAAAAGCTGCGCGCAGCCTATCAGCAACGCAACAAGCAAATCCGTACCCAAGCTTGCCGCGAAGCCTACGCTGCCGTGATGGCTGCCTTGAAGGCCGATGGTGTTGAATTCGATGCTGTCAAGGTCGAAGGCATGCTGTTCGACATCGAAGCCAAAATTGTTCGTGGCCAGATTCTGGCGGGCGAGCCCCGTATCGATGGTCGCGACACCCGCACTGTGCGCCCCATCGAGATCCGCAACAGCGTGTTGCCCCGCACCCACGGCTCGGCCCTGTTCACCCGTGGCGAAACCCAGGCTTTGGTCGTGACCACGCTGGGCACTGGCCGCGATGCACAGCGCATTGACGCACTGTCAGGCGAATACGAAGACAACTTCTTGTTCCACTACAACATGCCTCCGTTCGCCACTGGCGAAGTGGGTCGCATGGGCTCAACCAAGCGCCGCGAAATCGGCCACGGCCGTTTGGCCAAGCGCGCCTTGGTGGCTTGCTTGCCTACCAAAGAAGAGTTCCCCTATACCATGCGTGTGGTGTCCGAGATTACCGAATCCAATGGTTCCTCCTCCATGGCTTCGGTTTGTGGCGGCTGCCTGTCGCTGATGGATGCTGGCGTGCCCATGAAGGCGCACGTTGCCGGTATTGCCATGGGCTTGATCAAGGAAGCTAACCGCTTTGCGGTATTGACCGACATCCTGGGCGACGAAGATCACCTGGGTGACATGGACTTCAAGGTCGCCGGTACCACCAACGGTATCACTGCACTGCAGATGGACATCAAGATCCAGGGCATCACCAAGGAAATCATGCAAGTCGCTTTGGCACAAGCCAAGGAAGCCCGTATGCACATCCTGGGCAAGATGCAAGATGCCATGGGCGAGGCCAAGACCGATGTGTCCAGCTTCGCGCCTAAGCTTTACACCATGAAGATCAACCCCGAAAAGATCCGTGACGTGATCGGCAAGGGTGGTGCGGTGATCCGTGCTTTGACCGAAGAAACCGGTTGCCAGATCAACATTGACGAGAGCGGCACAATCACCATCGCGGCTACTGAAGCAGCCAAGGCCGACGAAGCCAAGCGCCGCATTGAGCAAATCACCGCAGAAGTGGAAATCGGCAAGGTCTACGAAGGCCCAGTGGTCAAGATTTTGGACTTCGGCGCACTCATCAACCTGTTGCCTGGCAAAGACGGTTTGCTGCACATCAGCCAGATCGCACACCAACGTGTTGAGAAGGTGACTGACTTCCTGAGCGAAGGCCAGATCGTCAAGGTCAAGGTTCTCGAAACTGATGAAAAGGGCCGTGTCAAGCTGTCCATGAAGGCGCTGATCGACCGTAACGACCAGGCTGCCCAGCAGCAACAGCAGTAAAAAGCTGAAGCACGCTATGACCACCATGCAAGCCATCGAAATCGCCACGCCTGGCGCGCCAGACGTGCTACGTTTGTGTGAGCGCGCCAAGCCCGTGGCGGGTGCGGGCGAGCTGCTGATTCGCGTGACCGCCAGCGGTGTGAACCGCCCGGACGTGTTGCAGCGCACCGGTAACTACCCCGTGCCGCCAGGTGCTTCGGACATCCCGGGCCTGGAAGTGGCAGGCGTGGTCGAGTCTGGCGATGCAGCGGCCATGGCGGCTGCAGGTTTGGCTATAGGTGATCGCGTTTGCGCGCTGGTGGCCGGTGGCGGCTATGCGCAGTGGTGTGTAGCGCCAGTGGGCCAGTGCCTGCCAGTTCCGGCTGGATTGACGGATATCGAAGCGGCATCGCTTCCCGAGACCTTCTTCACTGTGTGGAGCAATGTGTTTGATCGCGCCCGCTTGCAGGCTGGTGAAACCCTGTTGATTCAGGGTGGCTCCAGCGGCATTGGTGTGACTGCAATACAGATGGCCAAGGCCTTCGGCGCGACGGTGATCGTTACAGCCGGCAGCGACGACAAGTGCGCCGCCTGCCTGAAGCTGGGCGCAGACCACGCCATCAATTACAAGACGCAAGACTTCGTCACTGAGGCCAAGCGCCTGACCGACGGGGCTGGTGTGAATGTGATTCTGGACATGGTGGCTGGCAGCTATTTGGCACGTGAAGTCGAAGCATTGGCGGAAGATGGCCGACTGGTTGTCATCGCAGTCCAAGGTGGCATCAAGTGCGAGGTGAATGCTGGCTTGATCTTGCGCCGTCGTTTGACGGTGACGGGTTCTACGTTGCGCCCACGTCCTGTTGCTTTCAAGACCGCCATTGCGCAGGCCTTGCGTGACAAGGTCTGGCCCAAGGTGGCCGCAGGTGCGATCAAGCCTGTGATCCACAGCGTGTTTGCAGCGGAGCAGGGTGGGGCAGTGAACGCCCACGCCCTGATGGAGTCGAACCAGCATATTGGCAAAATTGTGTTGACATGGAGTCCAGCATGAAAAAGAAGTTGATTGCAGGTAACTGGAAGATGAACGGCAGCCTGGCTGCCAACGAGACCCTTGTGAAGGCCGTGGTTGCAGGTTTGCCTGCCAGCTTGACTTGCGATGTGGCGGTATGCGTACCAGCGCCCTATCTGGCACAGGTTCAGACGCTGTGTGCAGGAACAGGCATTGACCTGGGTAGCCAGGATGTCTCAGCACAGGCCAGCGGCGCCTTCACCGGTGAAATGTCAGCGACGATGCTGAAAGAATTTGGCGTGCGCTATGCATTGGTGGGCCACTCAGAGCGCCGCCAATACCATGGCGAGACAGATGAAGTCGTCGCCAATAAGGCCAAGGCGGCATTGGCCAACGGCATCACGCCCGTGGTTTGCATTGGCGAGACGCTGGCCGAACGCGAAGCGGGTCAGACCGAGGTAGTGGTCAAACGGCAATTGGCTGCGGTGATTCACACGAACGGTCATTGCATCAGTGAAATTGTGGTCGCCTACGAACCTGTCTGGGCGATTGGCACAGGTAAGACGGCGTCTCCTGAGCAAGCCCAAGCTGTGCATGCAGTGTTGCGTGCGCAACTCAAAGCAGCGACAGACAAAGCAGACCGTATCAAGATTTTGTACGGCGGCAGCATGAATGCGGCCAATGCCAAAGAGTTGTTGGCTCAGCCCGATATTGACGGCGGCCTGATCGGCGGTGCGGCGCTCAAGGCGCCAGATTTCTTGACCATTATTAGAGCTGCGGCTTAATTAGCCTCAAAGTTAGCTATAAATTTAGGAGTATTGAATGGGAATCGTGTTGACAATTCTGCTGGCGCTGCAAATGCTGTCAGCGCTGGGGATGATCGGTTTGATTTTGGTGCAGCACGGCAAGGGGGCCGACATGGGGGCTGCTTTTGGCAGTGGCGGCTCTGGAAGTCTGTTTGGTGCCAGTGGTAGTGCGAATTTTCTGTCTCGGACGACGGCGGTTCTTGCCGCTGTCTTTTTTGCCAGCACCTTGGCATTGGCTTACTTTGGTTCGGCGCGTCCTACGAGCACCGGCAGCGTGCTTGAAAACGCTGCCGTCGGTGTGCCTGCATTACCAGCAGGCGCAGAAAAGGTGGTTGATGTGCCTGCACCGGTCGCATCCGGCGCTGCTCAAATTCCGGGCAAATAGGTAGCAGCACTTATCCCGAAAACAAGTCCCCTTCTAGTCAAAATGAGGGCTATTTCCGGGTAAACTCTTAAGCTGTCTGGAATAGCAATAAACTGCAATGCCTCAGGCAATTTAGACAGAAACAATGGCCGTCGTGGTGAAATTGGTAGACACGCTATCTTGAGGGGGTAGTGGCGAAAGCTGTGCGAGTTCGAGTCTCGCCGACGGCACCAAATTTTGAAGCAAAGTGTAGCGGGGTAACCGATGCACTTTGAGTGCTAGATTGACTTGCTAAAAGTACAAAGAGATACAAGATGAGCATCGATCAATACCTTCCCGTCTTATTGTTCATCTTGGTTGGCGTTGCAATTGGCATATTGCCGCAAGCCTTGGGCTACTTGCTGGGCCCAAACCGGCCTGATGCAGCCAAGAATTCACCCTACGAATGCGGTTTTGAGGCATTTGAAGATGCGCGCATGAAGTTTGACGTGCGTTACTACTTGGTTGCCATTCTTTTCATCTTGTTTGACCTAGAAACCGCCTTGCTTTTTCCCTGGGCGCTTGCATTGAAGGACATCGGCATGACGGGCTTCCTGTTTGGCTTGGAGTTCGTGGTTGTACTGACAATTGGCTTTGTCTACATGTGGAAAAAAGGCGCTCTGGATTGGGAGTAATGCAATGATTGAAGGCGTCCTGAAACAAGGCTTTGTCACCACGACATACGACTCTGTGGTGAATTGGGCCAAAACCGGCTCTGTCTGGCCAATGACTTTTGGCTTGGCTTGCTGCGCGGTCGAAATGATGCACTCTGCCACAGCCAGGTACGATTTGGCCCGTTTTGGCGCAGAGGTTTTTCGTGCCAGTCCACGTCAGTCGGATTTGATGATTGTTGCAGGCACGCTCTGCAACAAGATGGCGCCTGCACTTCGCAAGGTGTATGACCAAATGAGTGAGCCGCGTTGGGTGCTGTCTATGGGGTCTTGCGCCAATGGTGGTGGGTATTACCACTATAGCTATTCTGTGGTTCGCGGCTGTGACCGTGTGGTTCCAGTTGATGTTTATGTCCCCGGTTGCCCGCCGACTGCTGAAGCTTTGATCTACGGCATCATTCAGCTTCAGCAGAAGATTCGCCGTGAACACACCATTGCACGGGTCTGAGGTAACGCACATGGCAGATATTGGAATTCATCCCGAAGACCTGAAAGCGGTTATCCAGTCTGCACTGGGTGATAAGGCGCAGTCCATCACTGTTGCGATGGGGGAGGTGACACTGAACGTCCGTGCCAAGGATTACCTGGCAGCCATGCAGACGCTCTATGACGCGCCTAGTTGCAAGTTTGAACAGTTGATAGACCTGTGCGGACTTGACTATTCAACTTACCGTGACGCTGGCACTGGTGGCCCACGTTTTGGCGTGGTTTCGCATTTGTTGTCCGTTAGCCTGAATCAGCGCGTACGTGTCAAGGTATTGTGTCCGGACGATGATCTCCCCTTGGTGGACTCTGTCAGCAATATCTGGAATTCAGCCAACTGGTTTGAGCGTGAAGCGTTTGATCTGTTTGGTATTGTGTTTGAAGGCCATTCTGATCTGCGTCGTATCTTGACTGACTACGGCTTCATTGGTCACCCGTTCCGCAAAGACTTCCCGATGACGGGCCATGTCGAAATGCGTTACGACCCCGAGTTGCGTCGCGTGGTGTATGAGCCTGTGAGCATCGAATTGCGCGAAAATACGCCTCGCATCATCCGTGAAGACAATTACGGAGGGCTCAAGCACTGAGGCGCTTCGCTTCGTGTGATCAATCATGGCTGAAATCAAGAATTACACCCTGAACTTCGGACCGCAACACCCAGCGGCGCACGGCGTTTTGCGCCTTGTACTGGAGCTGGACGGCGAAGTGGTGCAGCGAGCTGACCCCCACATTGGGTTGCTGCACCGTGCCACCGAAAAGCTGGCCGAGACAAAAACCTACATCCAGTCCTTGCCCTACATGGATCGGCTCGACTATGTGTCCATGATGTGCAATGAGCACGCTTATTGCTTGGCGATTGAGAAAATGCTGGGCATTGAAGTGCCGATTCGCGCGCAGTATATCCGTGTGATGTTCTCTGAAATCACCCGGTTGTTGAACCATCTTATGTGGTTGGGCTCGCACGGCAACGACTGCGGTAGTTCAACGATTCTGATCTACACATTCCGTGAACGCGAAGACCTTTTCGACATGTACGAAGCCGTCAGCGGCGCGCGCATGCATGCGGCGTATTTCCGCCCGGGCGGTGTGTACCGGGATTTGCCGGATCAAATGCCTCAGTATCGTGTCAGCAAAATTCGCAACGCGAAGGCAATGGCTAAACTGAATGAAAATCGGCAGGGTTCCTTGCTGGATTTCATTGAAGACTTCACCCGCCGTTTTCCGGGTTTGGTGGATGAATACGAAACCCTGTTGACAGACAATCGTATTTGGAAGCAACGCACTGTCGGCATTGGTGTTGTGCCACCAGAGCGCGCATTGAACCTGGGGATGACGGGGCCAATGTTGCGTGGCTCTGGCATTGCCTGGGATTTGCGAAAGAAGCAGCCCTACGATGTGTACGAGAAGGTCGATTTCGACGTGCCCGTAGGCAAGACGGGCGACAGTTACGACCGCTACCTGGTTCGCATGCAGGAGATGCGAGAGTCGAATCGGATCATCAAACAATGCATTGACTGGTTGCGTGCCAACCCAGGTCCTGTTATCACGGACAACCATAAAGTTGCACCTTCATCGCGTGAAAGCATGAAGACCAACATGGAAGAATTGATCCACCATTTTAAGCTTTTCACCGAAGGGTTCCACGTCCCAGAAGGCGAAGCCTATGCGGCAGTAGAGCATCCGAAGGGAGAGTTTGGTATTTATCTGGTGAGCGATGGTGCGAACAAGCCGTACCGCATGAAGATTCGTCCACCAGGGTTTGTGCACTTGTCTACTTTGGATGAAATGGCCCGGGGCCACATGTTGGCCGACGCGGTTGCGATCATCGGTACCATGGACATTGTGTTTGGGGAAATTGACCGATGAGCACAGCGAAGTTGCCGTCTACGGCAGTGGCGAGGTTCGCCAAAGAAGTGGCCAAATACCCTCATGAGCAGGCTCAATCTGCCGTGATGGCTTGCCTTGCCATTGTTCAGCAAGAAGTAGGTTACGTGAGCGCCGAGAGCGAACGCGAAGTTGCTGAGTATCTTGGTATGGCTCCTATGGCTGTGCACGAGGTCACAAGCTTCTACAACATGTACAACCAGAAACCGGTTGGCAAGTTCAAGATCAATGTCTGTACTAATCTGCCGTGCCAGTTGCGTGACGGTCAAAAGGCACTCGACTATGTCTGCCACAAGTTGGGCGTGGCGCCCGGCGGTACGACCAAAGACGGCAAATTCACGGTGCAACCTTCTGAGTGTTTGGGTGCATGCGCAGACTCCCCCGTCTTGCTGGTGAATGACCGCTCAATGTGCAGCTTTATGAGCAATGAAAAACTGGATCAGTTGATCGACGGTTTGCGGGGGGGCAAGTAATGGATTCCAATCAGATACTGGCCCAGTATGCCTCTACAGGTGTGGAAACATGTTTTCACGACCGCCATATCGAACCCCAAATTTATAAAGACCTGAATGGCAGCAACTGGAGTTTGAAGGAGTACGAGGCTCGTGGAGGCTACCAAGCGTTGCGCAAGATTTTGGGCAAAGATGGTGGCGAAGGCCTTAGCCAAGACCAAGTCATTGCCATCGTCAAGGATTCTGGTTTGCGCGGTCGAGGCGGTGCAGGCTTTCCGACGGGCCTGAAGTGGAGCTTCATGCCCCGTCAGTTCCCAGGGCAAAAATATCTGGTCTGCAATTCGGACGAAGGTGAACCCGGTACTTGCAAAGACCGTGACATCTTGATGTTCAACCCGCACATTGTCATAGAAGGCATGGCAATTGCTGCCTATGCGATGGGTATCAGCGTAGGCTACAACTACATCCATGGCGAGATTTTTCAGGTTTACGACCGTTTTGAAGTGGCGCTTGAGGAAGCCCGTGCCGCCGGTTTCCTAGGCAGTAACATCATGGGAAGCAACTACAGCTTTCAGTTGCATGCAGCTCACGGGTTTGGTGCCTATATCTGCGGCGAAGAAACCGCTCTGCTCGAATCGCTGGAAGGCAAGAAGGGGCAGCCCCGCTTCAAACCCCCATTCCCTGCGAGCTTTGGTCTTTACGGCAAGCCAACTACTATCAACAATACTGAAACATTTGGCGCTGTGCCGTGGATCATCCGCAATGGGGGGCCGGCTTACCTCGCTTGCGGCAAGCCCAACAATGGCGGCACCAAGATTTTCTCGGTAAGCGGTGATGTTGAGCGCCCAGGCAACTACGAAATCCCTATGGGGACACCGTTTTCAAAGTTGTTGGAACTGGCCGGTGGCGTGCGAAAAGGCCGTCAGTTGAAAGCAGTGATCCCCGGTGGTTCATCCTCGCCGGTATTGCCTGCCAGCATCATCATGGAATGCACGATGGACTACGACAGCATCGCCAAGGCTGGTTCGATGCTGGGTTCAGGTGCTGTGATTGTGATGGACGATAGCCGGTGCATGGTGGAAAGTCTTCAGCGCCTGTCCTATTTCTATATGCACGAGTCATGTGGCCAATGCACACCTTGCCGTGAAGGTACTGGGTGGTTGTCGCGCATGGTCGATCGCGTTGCGACAGGTGATGGGAAGACCACAGACATGGATTTGCTGAACACGGTGTCTGAAAACATCATGGGTCGCACGATTTGTGCTTTGGGGGATGCAGCGGCCATGCCAGTGCGTGCCATGCTCAAGCACTTCAGGCACGAGTTTGAATACCACGTTGAGCACAAGACCTGCCCGGTCTCTGCGCCACAATAACCAGAGCTGTCTGTCATGGTTGAAATCGAGTTAGACGGTCAGAAGGTGGAAATTGTCGAAGGCAGCATGGTCATGCATGCGGCCGAGAAGGCAGGCACTTACATTCCACATTTCTGTTACCACAAGAAACTGTCCATCGCGGCCAACTGCCGCATGTGCTTGGTTGACATCGAGAAGATGCCTAAGCCCATGCCCGCTTGTGCAACGCCTGTCACGAATGGCATGGTTGTTCGTACCAAAACCGAAAAGGCCATCAAGGCCCAGCAATCGGTGATGGAGTTCCTGCTGATTAATCACCCGCTGGATTGTCCTATTTGCGACCAGGGTGGCGAATGCCAATTGCAGGATTTGGCTGTTGGGTACGGTGGCGGAACCTCCCGTTACGAAGAAGAAAAGCGGGTTGTCTCAGGCAAGGATGTCGGCCCACTGATCAGCATGAATGAAATGAGCCGGTGCATTCAGTGCACCCGGTGCGTCCGTTTTGGTCAGGAAGTGGCCGGCGTGATGGAACTGGGTATGAGCAACCGCGGCGAGCACTCTGAGATCGAGACCTTTGTGGATGCTTCGGTTGACTCAGAGTTGTCAGGCAACATGATTGATATTTGCCCCGTGGGGGCGTTGACGAGTAAACCTTTCCGGTACAGCGCGCGTACCTGGGAGTTGGGTCGTCGCAAGTCGGTTAGCCCTCACGATTCGACAGGTGCAAACCTTATCGTGCAAGTCAAGGCGAACAAAGTTATGCGTGTTGTCCCGTTCGAAAACGACGCTGTGAACGAGTGCTGGATTGCTGACCGCGACCGTTTCTCTTACGAAGCCTTGGCCAGCGATGATCGATTGACAGCACCCATGCTCAAGCAAGATGGTCAGTGGAAGACCGTGGACTGGCAAACAGCGCTGGAATACGTTGCCAATGGTCTGAAGCAGATTAAGGCTGACCATGGTGCCCAGAGCATCGGTGCGTTAGTGAGTCCTCACAGCACTCTGGAAGAAATGAGTCTGCTGACCAAACTGGTTCGTGGTTTGGGCAGCGACAACATTGATTACCGTTTGCGCCACGCTGAATTTGGCAAGGCCGAAGGTGTTCGCTGGTTAGGGGCAAGCATTGCGTCGCTGTCTAATCTTCAGCGTGTGTTGGTTGTTGGTTCCAGCCTGCGCAAAGATCATCCGTTGTTCGCACAGCGCATCCGTCAAGCAGTCCGTCGCGGTGCTCAGGTCAATGTGATCAACGCGGCTCAGCAAGATTGGGCGATGCCAGTGGCGAATCTGTTCGCTGCTCCTGCCGCGTCGTGGGCGAACGTTCTGGCCGATGTGGTTCGCGCAATTTCTGCACAAAAGGCTGTCAATCTGCCGGACGGCGTCGCGCCAACGAATGGTTTAGACCCAGCCGCAGAGCGCATTGCCGCCTCATTGTTGAGCGGTGAACGCAAAGCAGTTATGCTCGGGAATGCTGCTGCTCACCACGCTAGCGCTTCAAGCTTGTTGGCGTTGGCGAACTGGATTGGCGCAGAAACAGGAGCTTCTGTTGGCTACTTGACTGAAGCAGCAAATACGGTCGGTGCCATGTTGGTTGGCGCCCAGCCAAAAGGCAATGGCAAGAATGCGCAAGCAATTCTGGCTGGTGAGGTCAAGGCGGCGATCGTATTCAATACCGAACCCGAACATGACAGCGCTGCCCGACAGGCTGCAGTTGCAGGGCTGGCGAAAGCACAGATGTGCGTGACACTGAGCCCGTTCAAAACCAATATGGCATTCAGTGATGTGCTCTTGCCCATTGCACCTTTCACCGAGACATCTGGGTCTTTTGCCAACGCCGAAGGTTTGGTACAAAGTTTTCATGCCGTTGTTAAGCCACTGGGCGAGACACGTCCAGGTTGGAAGGTTCTTCGTGTTCTGGGCACGATGCTCGGCTTGCCTGGTTTCGAGGCTGAATCGTCGCAAGATGAGCTTGCCAAATTGGAAGGTGTGCTGGGTGGACGCATCAATGCAAATCGCTTGAGCAATGTCACCCACGGCCCGATCAATCTGAACCAGATCGACCATATGCCAGTTACCGCTGGCATCTACAAAATGGATGGTCTGGTTCGACGATCACCATCGCTGCAATTGACGGCCGATGCGCGTGCTGTGCGCGCAGGAGAGATCGCATGATCGATGCGTTGTATAACTTTGGTGCAGGTTTGTTGCCTGGAAGCTGGTGGGTCGCTATGGCTTGGCCAGTTTTGTGGATCCTGCTGAAAATTGTCCTCGTGCTCGCACCGCTGATGGGGGCAGTTGCCTACCTCACGCTGTGGGAGCGGAAACTTCTTGGGTTTATGCAGGTCCGCCATGGTCCTAACCGCGTAGGACCTATGGGACTGTTGCAGCCTATCGCTGACGCGTTGAAGTTGTTGACCAAAGAGTTGATCAATCCAACGGCGTCAAGCTCTGGTTTGTTCCGTTTAGGACCTGTGATGGCAATCATGCCAGCGCTGGCTGCTTGGGTCGTGATTCCTTTTGGCCCAGATGTCGCCTTGACAAACGTGAATGCTGGGTTGATGCTAATCATGGCCATCACTTCCATTGAGGTTTATGGTGTGATCATTGCGGGGTGGGCATCTAATTCCAAATACGCTTTCTTGGGCGCGTTGCGTGCATCTGCACAAATGGTCAGCTACGAGATTGCAATGGGCTTTTGCTTCTTGATTGTTTTGATGGTCTCCGGCAGTATGAATCTGACCGACATTGTCGAAGCACAGGGCAAGGGTATGGCTGCCAACATGGGTCTGAATTTCCTGTCGTTGAACTGGATGCCACTGCTTCCGGTCTTTATGGTGTATTTGATTTCCGGTGTGGCCGAAACCAACCGTCATCCGTTTGACGTGGTGGAAGGTGAGGCCGAAATTGTGGCCGGTCACATGGTCGAATACTCAGGTATGGGCTTTGCTATCTTCTTCTTGGCAGAATATGCCGCCATGTGGCTGGTTTCCATCCTGGCAGCACTGATGTTCCTGGGTGGTTGGATGTCACCGATTGACAGTGTGTTGTTCAACTGGATTCCAGGCTGGATCTGGCTGGGTATCAAGACTTTTGTTGTGGTGTCCATGTTTATCTGGATTCGCGCCACATTCCCACGCTTCCGTTATGACCAGATCATGCGTTTGGGTTGGAAGATTTTTATCCCGGTCACACTGGTGTGGCTACTTATCGTCGGCGTTTGGATGCATTCGCCGTGGAATATCTGGAATTAACCGGGTCAAGACATGGCTGCCATTGCTGATACAGCTGCTTCTACTTTCTCCTTGAAGGATTTCCTCAAGAGCTTCTTGCTCGTTGAGCTCTTTAAGGGAATGGCCCTGACGGGCAGATACACCTTCGCCCGCAAGGTGACCGTTCAATTTCCAGAGGAGCGTTCTCCTCTGTCCCCACGTTTTCGGGGACTGCATGCCCTGCGTCGCTATGAAAATGGTGAAGAGCGTTGCATTGCTTGCAAACTGTGCGAAGCGGTTTGCCCTGCGATGGCCATCTCTATTGAATCGGATGTCCGCGCCGACGGAAGTCGTCGTACGACCCGTTATGACATTGACTTGACGAAATGCATCTTCTGCGGTTTTTGCGAAGAGAGCTGTCCAGTCGATTCAATTGTTGAGACCCATATTTTTGAGTATCACGGTGAAAAACGTGGCGACCTCTACTTCACCAAGGACATGCTCCTGGCAGTGGGTGATCGTTATGAAGGCGAAATCGCAGCAGCGAAAGCAGCTGACGCCAAGTACCGTTAACACAGAAGTCTTCCGCAAAAGCATCAATTCAAGAAGCAATCAATGGACGTTAAGACTGGTTTCTTTTATGTGTTCGCGATACTGCTGCTGCTGTCAGCATTTCGTGTGATCACTGCGCGCAATCCAGTTCATGCTGTATTGTTTTTGGTTCTCGCCTTTTTCCAGGCCTCAGGCATCTGGATTTTGCTTAAGGCTGAGTTCCTGGCTATCTCGCTGGTACTGGTGTATGTCGGTGCAGTGATGGTTCTGTTCCTGTTCGTGGTGATGATGTTGGACATCAATGTTGACAGTCTTCGCCGTGGATTCTGGAAACACTTCCCACTTGCAGCCATCGTCGGCGCTTTGATTGCGCTGGAAATGGCCAGCGTATTGCTGGGTGGATTTCGCCTTTCAGAAGAGCCCAAGGCAGTGCAGGCGGCCAATCAGGCAGCAATGAATGCAGGCATTGAAATTTCAAACAGCAAAGAACTCGGTAAATTGCTGTACACCCAGTATTTGTATCCCTTGGAAATTGCCGCGGTCATTTTGTTGGTAGCCATTATTGCAGCTATTGCATTGACATTGCGCCAACGTAAAGACAGCAAGTACCAGAGCGTTGACTGGCAAGTTCGCGTCAAGGCCAAAGACCGGATGGAAATTGTGAAGATGCAAGCAACGCAAGCACCGGCAGAACCTGCTCTTGCGGTCGAAGTACCTGCGGAGAAAAAAGCATGAACTTGACTTTAGGCCATTTTCTTACAGTGGGCGCCATCTTGTTCGCCATGTCTGTCATTGGTATTTTCTTGAATCGCAAGAACCTGATCGTATTGTTGATGGCGATCGAACTGATGCTTCTGGCAGTCAATATGAACTTTGTTGCCTTTTCCCATTACTTGGGCGATATGCACGGTCAGGTTTTTGTGTTTTTCATTCTGGCCGTGGCTGCTGCGGAATCTGCGATTGGTCTGGCTATTCTGGTGCTGCTGTTCCGTAACAAGTCCAGCATCAATGTTGAAGAACTTAACACGCTCAAAGGCTAAGAAGAGAATACACGATGAGCGCAACTCTTTCTGCTTCTACGCTCCTGGCTGTGCCCATGGCACCACTTGCAGGGGCTATCCTGGCGGGTGTCTTTGGTACCCAGTTTGGCGGCAACCGTTTTGGGCGCAAGATATCTCATAGTTTGACGATTCTGGGCGTGTTGATCGCGTTCTTGCTTTCTGCGTCTACGCTGATGCAAGTCCTGGATGGTGCACGCTTCAATGAAACCCTCTATACCTGGATGGTGGTGGGTGACTTGAAGATGGAAGTCGGCTTTATGATCGATGGCCTGACCGCCATGATGATGTGTGTCGTGACTTTTGTGTCGCTGATGGTTCACCTTTACACCATTGGCTACATGGAAGAGGACGCTGGCTACAACCGGTTCTTTGCCTACATCTCATTGTTTACATTTGCCATGTTGATGCTCGTCATGAGCAATAACATGCTGCAATTGTTTTTCGGTTGGGAGGCTGTGGGCTTGGTGTCTTACTTGTTGATCGGTTTCTGGTTCAACAAGCCGACAGCCATTTTTGCCAACATGAAGGCATTCTTGGTCAATCGCGTGGGTGACTTCGGTTTTATTCTCGGCATCGGCTTGATCGCGGCCTACACTGGTTCGTTAAACTATGTTGAAGTCTTTGGTAAAGCCGAAGAAATTGCCAAGATCGGCTTCCCAGGCACTCAGTGGATGCTGATCACAGTTATTTGCATCTGCCTGTTCATTGGTGCAATGGGCAAGAGTGCTCAGTTCCCGCTTCACGTATGGTTGCCCGACTCCATGGAAGGTCCAACCCCAATTTCGGCTTTGATCCACGCCGCGACAATGGTGACTGCGGGGATCTTTATGGTGGCCCGCATGTCGCCACTCTACGAGTTGTCCGACACTGCGCTCAACTTCATACTGGTGATTGGATCGATCACCGCTTTGTTCATGGGTTTTCTCGGCATTATCCAGAACGACATCAAGCGCGTCGTGGCCTACTCTACATTGTCCCAATTAGGCTATATGACGGTTGCGCTTGGTGCTTCGGCCTACTCTGTTGCGGTTTTCCATCTGATGACCCATGCCTTCTTTAAGGCATTGTTGTTCCTCGGTGCCGGTTCGGTCATCATGGGTATGCACCACAATCAGGACATCCGCTGGATGGGCGGTGTTCGCAAGTACATGCCCATCACATGGATCACTTCCTTGCTGGGTTCGCTCGCCCTGATTGGTACCCCCCTGTTTTCTGGGTTCTATTCAAAAGACAGCATCATTGAAGCGGTTCTCGAAAGCCACCTTCCTGCTGCTGGCTTTGCTGGGTTTGCAGTGCTGGCAGGTGTGTTTGTCACAGCCTTCTATTCGTTCCGCATGTACTTCCTTGTGTTTCACGGGGAAGAGCGGTACGACCAAAACCCCGACGCCCATCATGGGGACCACGGACACAATGCGCATCCCCACGAGTCACCTTGGGTGGTTTGGGTTCCGCTGGTGTTGCTGGCGATCCCTTCTGTAGTGATTGGTTTCATGACAATTCAGCCCATGCTGTTTGGTGAGTTCTTCAAGGGCGCCATTGTGGTCAATGAGCAGGCGCATCCGGTCATGAAAGAACTGGGCCATGCTTTCCATGGGCCTATTGCCATGGCAACGCATGCGTTAAGCACATTGCCGTTCTGGCTGGCACTCGCAGGTGTGGCGCTTTCGTACTATATGTACATGGTCAACAAGGCATTGCCCGGCAAAATCAAGGCTGCGGTGCAGCCTATCTACAGCCTGCTTGAAAATAAATACTACATGGACTGGATCAACGAAAACATCCTGGCCAAGTTTGCACGGGGCCTTGGCATCGTGCTATGGAAGGCAGGCGATCAGGCCATCATTGACGGCGCCGTTGTCAATGGATCCTGGAAGCTTATGGGCTGGATTTCCAGCGTGGTACGTCGTGTGCAGTCGGGATATATCTATCACTACGCCATGGCGATGATTTTGGGTGTGTTTGTGCTGATGACCTGGTTCGTCTGGCCCGCCAAATGACAGATACAGGAGCAGAACAAAAATGGGAATGCTAAGTCTCGCCATTTGGACGCCAATATTTTTCGGCGTTGTCTTACTGGCTTTGGGGCGTGATGACCAAGCCAAAACTGTGCGGTGGATCGCCCTGATTGGCGCGGTTGTCAGCTTTGCCGTGACCTTACCCTTGTATCAGGGCTTTCAACTTGAGACATCTGCGATACAGTTTGTCGAGAAGGCCTCGTGGATTGAACGCTTCAATGTCAACTACACCCTGGGTGTGGACGGTATCTCGCTGTGGTTTGTCTTGTTGACCGCCTTTATCAATGTGATTGTCGTGATTGCGGGTTGGGAAGTGATCACGGAGCGAGTCAATCAATACATGGGCGCTTTTCTGATACTTTCCGGCTTGATGATCGGTGTTTTCTGCGCGTTGGACGGCATGTTGTTCTACGTGTTCTTTGAAGCAACGCTGATCCCGATGTACCTGATCATTGGTATTTGGGGTGGACCTAACAAGATTTATGCGGCATTTAAGTTCTTCTTGTATACATTGTTGGGGTCGCTGCTGATGCTTATCGCACTGATCTTCCTATACACGAAGTCCGGTGGCAGTTTTGATTTATTGGTGTGGCACAAGCTGCCTCTGGGTGCAAAAAAGAACAAACCTTGCTGTTCTTTGCGTTCTTTGCTGCGTTTGCAGTTAAGGTCCCCATGTGGCCGGTCCATACTTGGTTGCCGGATGTGCACGTTGAGGCGCCAACAGGTGGGTCTGCCGTGCTGGCAGCGATCATGTTGAAGCTGGGGGCATACGGTTTCCTGCGCTTCTCTTTGCCAATTGCGCCAGACGCTGCACATGAGTGGGCTGGCTTCATGATTGCTCTGTCGCTGATTGCGGTCATTTATGTCGGATTGGTCGCGATGGTGCAACAAGACATGAAGAAGCTGGTAGCGTATTCGTCCGTAGCGCACATGGGTTTTGTTACCTTGGGTTTCTTTATTTTTAATGACATCGGTGTTGCCGGTGGCATTGTTCAGATGATTGCGCACGGCTTCGTGTCTGGTGCGATGTTCCTTTCGATCGGCGTGCTGTATGACCGCATGCATTCACGTCAGATCGCAGATTACGGTGGCGTCGTGAACACAATGCCTAAGTTCGCAGCATTTGCATTGCTCTTCACAATGGCCAACTGTGGGCTGCCTGCGACGGCCGGTTTTGTGGGCGAATGGATGGTGATTTTGGGCGCTGTCAAGGCCAATTTCTGGCTTGGCTTTGCCGCTGCCAGTGCCTTGATATTTGGTGCGGCTTATTCGCTGTGGATGTACAAGCGGGTTTACCTTGGTGCAGTGGGAAATGACCACGTGCAGGAACTCAAAGACATCAATGGCCGTGAGTTTTTGATGTTGGGCCTTTTGGCTGTTGCTGTGCTTTATATGGGTATCTTCCCCAAGGAGTTCACAGATGTGATGAACGCCTCGGTGGCTGATTTGCTTAAGCATGTCGCCATGTCCAAGCTGCAGTGAGATTGAAGGATACGAGATGATTGACAAACTCAGCTGGATTGCCATTTACCCAGAAATTGTTTTGCTGGTGATGGCTTGCGTGATTGCCATGGTCGACTTGGCTGTAACCAGTCCGCGGCGAACTGCAACCTACGGCTTGACCATGATCACGCTAGGTGCGGTTGCTGTTTTGCTGGCTCTTTACGCTTCTGGCGAGACCACTATCTATGGTTTTGGAAATCAGGTCGTAAGCGATCCAATGGGAAACTGGCTTAAATGCTTTGCCACTGTGGCGATGATGGTCACGTTGGTGTATGGCCGTCCCTACGCTAGCGAGCGTGGCATGCTCACTGGGGGCGAAATGTTCACCCTGAGCATGTTCTCTTTGCTGGGTATGTTCGTCATGATCTCGGGTAGCAATTTCCTCGTGATCTACCTGGGCTTGGAATTGCTGACTCTTTCCAGCTATGCATTGGTGGCATTGCGACGCGACAATGCAACTGCCACAGAAGCCGCGATGAAGTACTTCGTTCTCGGAGCCTTGGCTTCTGGCTTCCTCCTTTACGGTTTGTCAATGATTTACGGCGCCACTGGTTCGCTGGACATTGGCAGGGTGTTCCAGGCCGTTGCATCAGGTCAGATCAAGCATCAGGTGTTGGTGTTTGGTCTGGTTTTTGTGGTCGCTGGTTTGGCGTTTAAACTGGGTGTGGTGCCGTTTCACATGTGGGTGCCAGACGTCTATCAGGGTGCACCGACAGCTGTCACTCTGATGATCGGGGGGGCGCCAAAATTGGCAGCCTTTGCCATTACGATTCGTTTACTGGTTGAGGGGCTGCTTCCACTCGCGATTGACTGGCAGCAAATGTTGATGGTGGCTGCGGTAGGCTCACTTTTGATTGGTAACCTAGCTGCGATCGCCCAGACTAATTTGAAGCGCATGCTTGCGTTTTCTACCATTTCGCAAATGGGGTTTGTCCTGCTTGGTTTGATTCCTGGCGTGGTAAACGGAAACACCTTGTCTGCAGCTAACGCCTACAGTTCTGCAATGTTCTATGTCATTACTTATGTTTTGACAACGCTGGCTAGCTTCGGAGTCATTCTCTTGCTGGCGCGTGAAGGATTTGAGAGCGAAGAGATCAGTGATCTGGCCGGATTAAATCAGAGGAGTCCCCTGTACGCCGGTGTCATGGCTGTTTGCTTGTTTTCCATGGCGGGTATTCCTCCGTTGGTTGGTTTTTATGCCAAGTTGTCTGTCTTGCAGGCGCTTATTACCTCCGGCTATGGCCCATATTTGATGCTTGCAATTTTTGCTGTCGTGATGTCACTCATTGGCGCTTTCTACTACTTGCGTGTGGTCAAGGTCATGTATTTTGACGAACCGATTACTGTGACGACAGTGTCTGCCCCAGGGGATGTTCGTGTTGTGCTGTGCATCAATGGCGCATTGGTTTTGCTCCTGGGCTTGTTACCGAATGGTCTGATGTCGTTGTGTGCCAGCGCGATTGTCAAGACGCTGGGTTCTTGAATAGTGACTTTTGCATCGCTGGATGCGCTTTCCAGCAAGTTGCAAAGCTATCCTGAATTTTGATTCCACTCAAACCATGAGTGCCAGCAATCACTTGATCGAACAGTTTGTAGACCGCCGCGAGTTGTTAGACGGTGAATTTTTGACTGTATTGCGCGATACCGTCTTGCTGCCAAACAGAGCCCACGCGACACGTGAGTACATTGTTCATCCCGGAGCCGTCATGATTGTGCCTATCATGGATGACGGTCGAATCGTCATGGAGCGGCAATTCCGCTATCCGGTACAGCGAGTGATGATAGAGTTTCCTGCTGGTAAGTTGGATCCTGGTGAATCCGTTCTGAGTTGCGCGAAGAGGGAATTGCACGAAGAAACAGGCTACAGTGCTAGTTGCTGGGCCAGGGCGGGACAGATGCATCCAGTGATCTCGTATTCAACAGAATTCATTGATATCTGGTTTGCTAAAGGGCTGACACTAGGCACCAGAAAATTGGATGAAGGTGAATTTCTGGACGTTTTTGCGACGACGCCCGAGCAATTGCTGCGATGGTGTGCGGATGGCACCGTCACCGACGCCAAGACACTGGTTGCTGCGCTCTGGCTGCAAAACGTCAATAATCGCACCTGGACGCTCGACTGGCAGCTTTCTGATAACCTGTCAGCATGAAGGTTCTTGATCTCCAATGTGCAGACCTGCATTCATTTGAAGGCTGGTTTGGCTCTGAAGAAGATTTTCAGAACCAGTTGTCTTGTGGTTTGGTGGCGTGTCCGATGTGTGGCAGCGTTGACGTTGTGAAGAAACTGTCTGCTCCGCGCTTGAACCTGAGGACTGTCAAACCGGCTGGCGACTTGCCTGTCTCTGTAGCAGCTGAACCTCCAACACCTCCGTTTGATCCATCTGCATCCAGCATGCAGCTTGCTTGGCTCAACATGGTCCAGGCCGTGATGGCCAATACCGAAGATGTAGGTCGACAGTTTGCTGAGGAAGCACGCAAGATCCATTACGGTGAAACGAAAGAGCGCGCGATCCGAGGTCAAGCCTCACATACGGAAACTGAAGCTTTGTTGGAAGAGGGAATATCTGTCGTACCTCTGGCTCTTCCTGCCGCCCTGAAAGGCTCGCTTCAATAGACTTTATGAATAGACCGTCATCACAGGGGCCATTCTAGGAACGGCTTTAATGCGTGAACTGCAACTCGGCCAGCTTCGCATAAACCCCGTTGGCTGCCACAAGGCAGGCGTGGGTGCCTTGTTCCACGATTCGCCCCTGTTCCAGCACCACAATACGGTCGGCTTTTTGTACTGTGGCTAGGCGGTGCGCAATGATGAGTGTTGTGCGTCGCTCGCCATTCTTTCCCTTCATGGCAGTCTCTAGTGCGGCTTGAACCATGCGCTCGCTTTCTGCATCTAACGCGCTGGTAGCCTCATCCAGCAGTAAAATGGGGGCGTTCTTCAGCATCGCCCGTGCAATGGCCAAACGCTGGCGTTGTCCGCCGCTCAAACGTACACCACGCTCCCCCAGGAAACTGTCGAAACCTTCTGGCAGGGCCATGATGAACTCATGGGCAAACGCCGCATGCGCTGCCGCTCTGACTTCTTCATCACTTGCATCAGGTCGCCCATAGCGGATGTTTTCCATCGCATTGGTCGAGAAAATAACCGCATCTTGAGGAACCACTGCCAATCTTTGGCGCAAGTCACCTAAACGCCAGTGTTTGATGTTGATGCCGTCAATTCTGATCTCACCAGTTTGGGGGTCATAGAAGCGCAAAAGCATTTGAAATACGGTGCTCTTGCCCGCTCCGCTGGATCCTACGAATGCGACTGTCTCGCCTGCTCGAATGCAGAGATTGAAGTTGGAAAGCGCCGCCTGTGCCGTGCGCGATGGGTAACTAAACTGCAGGCCGTCAAAATCGATGAAACTTCCGGTCTGCGGTGTGGGCACTGCTAAGGGCAGAGCTGGTGACCGTATCGGTGAGTGACTGCCGAGCAGTTCCATTAATCGCTCTGTGGCACCTGCTGCCCGTTGCAAATCGCCGTACACCTCCCCCAGTACGGCAAAGGCACTGGCCAGTATGATCACGTACATCACGGTCTGGCCTAGATGACCGGCAGTCATGCGCCCCCCTATCACCGCCTGCGTTCCTTGGTAAAGGCCCCACAACAGCGCGGCCGAGGTTGCAATGATGATGAATGCCACCAGGACGGCGCGAGCCTTGCTACGCCGTACAGCTGCGGTAAAGGTCTCGTCGGTTGATCGAGTAAACCGGGCAGATTCGCGCGACTCGGCTGTGTAAGCCTGCACGGTATTGATTGCGTTGAGCACCTCGCCGGCGATGGCGCTTGAGTCTGCCAATCTATCCTGGCTCGCACGGGAGAGTTTTCTTACCCGCCGTCCAAACCACAGGCTGGGCATTACGATCAGTACCAAAATACCTAGGACCTGCAACATCACATACGGGTTATTCCAAACCAGCAGAATCAACGCACCCAGTCCCATCACCGCATTGCGAAGTCCCATCGATAGCGACGAGCCCACTACTGTCTGAACCAGTGTCGTATCCGCACTCAGACGGCTGAGCACTTCCCCGGTCTGGGTTGTCTCAAAAAAGGCAGGGCTCTGTTCCAGCACATGACCATAGACCGCATTGCGCAGGTCGGCAGTGACTCGTTCACCAAGCCAACTGACCATGTAAAAACGCGCAGCAGAAAAACCACCCAGGGCGACAGCAACTCCAAAGAGCTCAAAAAAATGACCTTCTAAAGCCATCACCTGGCTACTTCTGTCGCCAATCGCCAGCCCGCCATCGATGAGGCTGCGAAGGGCCATCGGAAATGCCAAGGTGCTGACAGCAGCCAGCACCAGAAACATCAATGCCAGCGCAATTTGACTTTTGTAGGGTTTAAGAAATGGGACAAGTCCCGACAGCGATTTGACCGGTGCTTTTACCGATTCAGAAGGAGTTGACATAACGCAGAGTGTAGATGCTTGACCCCTTTATTCATCGCAAAAGCGACCGTGCCAATCTGTCAGCTGTTAAGGAGATGTTTGTGGGCCAGCTATCCGCTGCATGACCGTGCTGCCAGACTGCAGCTATCGCTGCGTCGTGAGAGCACATACCCTGCGCCAGGCGTGCGCCAATCAGTCCAGCCAGAACATCTCCCGTGCCCGCCGTGGCCAATCTGCCATTGCCCGTCGGGTTGATCACTGGCAACTGGCCAGGACTGGCGATGACTGTGCCTGAGCCTTTCAACACCAGTGTGCAGCAAAATCGTTCTGACAGAAGTCGCGCTGCTTTCAGGCGATCTGCCTGGACATCCTTGCTAGTGCTGCCCAGCATGCGGGCCGCTTCCAAAGGATGGGGTGTCAGCACCGCCGGTCTCCCAAATTGGCCACGCACAATGAGTGCGTTTTGTAAGGCCGGGTTGTTGGTAATGTGGTTAAGCGCATCGGCATCCAAAACCAGATGGGCTGCGTGAGCGACGGCCTGTAAAAGGACCGTCTTTACTGCTTCACCACCTCCGCACCCGATCACCACACTCATCTTCGATAAGTCCAGGTCAGCCCAGTTGCGGAACATCAAAGTAGGGCGGTCGCTGCCCAGCAGTGATGCCTCCGGATCAAGGACGCTAACGTAAACCCGACCCGTGCCAGCGTGCAGGGCGGCATCACCTGCCAGTACTGCTGCCCCGGCCATACCAACATCACCACCAATGACCAGCACGTCACCATAGCTACCTTTGTGACTGTTGTGCAGCGACTGCCTTGATAGCTGCACGCCTGCCAGCACGGCAGTTGGTGCGAAGTCGTTGAGCTTGTCTGACGCGTCTAGATCGTCGCACCAAATTTCTCCGCAAGCGTCGCGCCCTTGGTTAGTGATCATGCCTGGCTTCATGCCCAACAGTGAGAGTGTGAAAATCCTGGCTTGGCTTTTTCCTATTAAAGAGTTTGCTATAAAAATAGAACTAAAGTCACCGGTGTCGGCATCTAGGCCACTCGGTAAATCTACGCAAAGAATGACCGCATTGGAGCGGGCCATTGCAGCAAGCCAATCAGCCATTTGGCCCTTTGGTGCCCGACTGCTGCCGATGCCTAACAAGGCATCTATGCACAGATCAGGGCCTTCGGGCGGCTCTTGGCTAAATACGACTTGAGATTGGCGTGCGCGCAACAATGATATGCGCGCGTCATTCGGCATGTTGTGCTCATTTCCCAGCCAAGTCACCACGACCGCCTTGCCCCATTGGTGCAAAAGTATCGCCGCCTCGAGTCCGTCTCCACCGTTGTTGCCTGGTCCACAGGCAACCCAGATGCAGCGAGAATGAGGTGCGATCGCTAAAGCCAATCGAGCGACCCCGAGTCCAGCACGCTCCATCAGAGTATGCGGTGGTAAATCTGCACCCAGTTTCGCTTCCATGGCGCGAAGCGTTGCAGCGCTGTAGATGGGTGTTGCGTGCTTGAAATCCAGTCTGTGCATGGCTGACAGCATAGCGCGCCAGCAAGAGAACTCATCACTTAAGCGGAAATCAGTGCTTGAGCCGCTCCATGCCCAGACCGTCAAGATCAACGTCGGGTTTGCGTCCTGCGATCAGATCAGTAACGGCCCGCGCACATCCACAACTTAAGGCCCAACCGCTTGAGCCATGACCAAGATTCAACCAGAGACCGGGAAGCCCACTTGAACCTATGATTGGTGGGCCATCGGGCAGCATAGGGCGTGCGCCTTTCCATTCCTGAACTCCTGTACCGACCGCATTGCCACGGCGATGTGAAGCGAGTTGAGCGGCCCCCGGAAACCAATCCCCCAGTACCTTGTACAGGGTTTGAATGGCTGACTCGCGGTGAATGTTCAATGACCCGCCAATCTCTGCACTGCCTGCGACGCGAATGCGTTGACCGATACGCGATATTGCCACCTTGTAGCGTTCGTCCATCAAGACGCTGCGCGGAGCATTGAGGGGTTCGCGGACTGCAGCGCTGATTGAATAGCCATACACCGCAGTCATCGGTATCTTGACTCCCAAGTTCTTCATCAGACCAGCTGAATCCAGGCCCGCACACAAAACCACAGCGTCAAAACTTCTGGACCTGTCTTCATTTGCTACCCAAAGTGTCGCTGGCGTTGCTTTATCAATGGCTACGATGGGGGTATTGAAGACAAAGTTGGTGCCTAGGCGCTGAGCTTCGGACTTCAGCAGCATGGCAAACTGACGGCAATTGCCCACTTCATCTTGTGGCAGATGAATGGAAGCATGAAGGGGGGTATCTGGGTTCAGGGCTGGCTCTAGCTTGCGGGCTTCCTCCGCAGTCAGTTCCTTGAAACTCGTCTTGGCGTCGCGCAGCACCTGCAGACTGGGTTGCACCAACAGATGTTCTTTTTCCGATCGCAGAAGTACCATGTAACCTTCTGCGCGTTCGTAATCAAGGTGTAAATCTTTGCTGAGTGTATGCAGGCGGGTGCGGCTGTAATAGGCCAGACGCTGCATGCGTGCACGGTTTGTCATGTAGGTCGGCAAGTTGCATGCTCGATACCATCGCCACATCCATGCCATATCGTTGGCTGATAGGGGGGCTCTGACCCGAACCGGTGCATGACTGCTGAAGAGACTGCTCAGCACCTTGGAAGGCATACCAGGAACTGCCCACGGGGTGACGTAGCCAGGAGCCACCACGCCTGCGTTGGCAAAGCTTGTTTCTTCTGCAACGGCACTGCGGCGCTCAAAAACCGAGACTTGATGTCCGTCCGCTGCAAGCTCATAGGCGGTTGTAACGCCGACAATACCTGCCCCAATCACTGCAATTTTCATGTTCAAAGTGTCTATAGGCTCAAGTCGAGTCTAACGGCTTGGCTCGGGTCCAACGCTTTCATGCCCGGCCTGCGGGCATAAACGCGATGGGTCTGCCAAAATTTGGCCCGGCATGCTAGAATCAAAGGCTCTCTGATACTTTACTGTCATGTAAGTGCGAATGGGAGCAAATCGCAAACCAGCCCACCTAAGGTGCTGGGTCTCTCCGCGAGAGAGGCCCAAAACGGGCTGGATTTTAGAACCAACCTTTTGGAGTTTTTATGTCCGTTACCATGCGCGAAATGCTGGAAGCAGGTGTCCATTTTGGTCACCAAACCCGCTTCTGGAACCCCAAGATGGCTCCGTTTATTTTCGGCCATCGCAACAAGATTCACATTGTCAACCTGGAAAAATCGCTGCCAATGTTTCAGGAGGCAGCCAAGTTTGCCAAGCAACTGTCTGCCAACCGTGGCACCATTTTGATGGTTGGCACCAAGCGACAGGCCCGCGAGACAGTGGCCGAAGAGGCACGTCGCGCAGGTGTACCTTTTGTTGACCAGCGCTGGCTGGGTGGCATGTTGACCAACTTCAAGACGGTCAAGACCTCAATCAAGCGTCTGAAGGACATGAAGGCTCAGCAGGAAGTTGGCCTGGAATCCATGAGCAAGAAAGAGCAGCTCATGTTTGCCCGCGAACTCGAAAAGCTGGAAAAAGACATTGGCGGCATTCAAGACATGAACGGCCTGCCTGATGCCATCTTCATTATCGATGTAGGTTTCCACAAGATTGCCGTGGCGGAAGCCAAGAAGCTGGGCATTCCATTGATCGGTGTGGTGGATACCAACCATTCTCCAGAAGGCATCAATTATGTGATCCCTGGCAATGATGACTCCTCCAAGGCCGTCGCTTTGTATGCCCGCGGTATTGCTGACGCGATCATCGAAGGCCGTGCAAATGCCATGAACGACGTGGTCAAGGCTGTGGCCGAAGGTGCTGATGAGTTTGTTGAAGTGCAAGAGGGTGCAGCTGCCTGACTCCGAGTCCTGCTGAATCAGGGGCTCTTGTAGCCCCTTTTTTTCAACCGAATTTGAACTGATTGAGAAGAGAGAAACAAAATGGCTGCAATTACCGCAAGCATGGTGGCTGAACTGCGTGGCAAGACCGATGCTCCCATGATGGAATGCAAAAAGGCACTGACTGAAGCCGATGGCGACATGGTCAAAGCAGAAGAACTGTTGCGCATCAAACTGGGCAACAAGGCGGGCAAGGCGTCAAGCCGCGTGACTGCTGAAGGCGTGGTGACCAGCTACATCAATGGAAACTTGGGTGCCTTGCTGGAAGTCAATTGCGAAACAGATTTCGTGACCAAGAATGACAGTTTCCTGGCGCTGGCAAACGCTGCCGCCGAACTGATCGCCAAGAACAATCCCGCTGATGTGGCTGCACTGGGCGCGATAGCCTATAGCCAGGATGGATTTGGCCCTACGCTTGAAGACGTGCGCAAGGGTTTGATCGGCAAGATTGGCGAGAACATGAGCTTCCGTCGCTTCAAACGTTTTGATGGCGCAGCCAAATTGGCCGCGTATCTGCATGGCACCCGTATTGGTGTAGTCGTTGAATTTGACGGTGACGAAACTGCGGCCAAGGACGTTGCCATGCACATTGCTGCGATGAAGCCAGTGGCTTTGACCAGTTCTGACGTGCCTGCTGAGTTGATCGAAAAAGAGCGAGCAGTCGCTGCTGGCAAAGCAGAAGAAGACCGCAAGGTGGCTGAAGCCGCTGGCAAGCCTGCTCAGCCGGCAGAGATTGTCGCCAAGCGTATCGAAGGTGGTGTGCAGAAGTACCTGAAAGAGGTCTCGCTGTTCAATCAACCATTCGTCAAGAATGACAAGCAAACCGTTGAGCAAATGCTGAAGACTGTGGGTACCAGCGTTAAGGCGTTTACCCTGTATGTGGTCGGCGAAGGCATCGAGAAGAAGGTTGATGACTTTGCAGCCGAAGTGGCTGCACAAGTGGCAGCTGCCAAAGCCGCCGCTTGAACGTCGTTTTTGCCTGAAAATACCCCATCAATCGAAGGAGATTCCATGAGCACATCAACCCCAGCCCACAAGCGTATCTTGTTGAAGCTGTCGGGGGAAGCGCTCATGGGCGACGACCAGTTTGGCATCAACCGGGCAACCATCGTTCGTATGGTTGAAGAGGTGGCTGAAGTTACCCGGATGGGTGTCCAGGTCGCTGTTGTGATCGGTGGCGGCAATATCTTTCGGGGTGTCGCAGGCGGCTCGGTCGGTATGGACCGTGCTACGGCGGATTACATGGGCATGCTGGCAACGGTCATGAATGCGCTGGCCTTGGCCGACACGATGAACAAAGCCGGTTTGACCGCTCGTGTCATGTCTGCCATTGCCATTGACCAAGTGGTTGAACCCTATGTGCGACCGAAGGCCTTGCAGTATCTCGAAGAGGGCAAGGTCGTGGTGTTTGCTGCGGGGACGGGCAATCCTTTCTTCACCACAGACACTGCCGCTGCATTGCGTGGTGCCGAAATTGGTGCAGAGCTGGTGCTAAAAGCCACCAAGGTGGACGGGGTCTACACCGCCGACCCGAAAAAAGACCCCAACGCAACGCGTTACAGCCGTATCAGCTTTGATGAAGCCATCAAGAACAATCTGGGCATCATGGACGCCACGGCCTTTGCCTTATGCCGTGACCAGAAGCTGCCAATCAAGGTGTTTTCCATCTTCAAGCATGGGGCGCTCAAGCGGGTCGTTTGCGGCGAAGACGAAGGTACATTGGTGTACGCTTAAGGGTTTGAAATCCTGGACCTCACTGGAGAGATGAGATGACAATTGCTGACGTCCGCAAGAATGCAGAAGGCAAAATGGACCAGTCCATTGCAGCTTTCAAAAACAATCTGTCTAAGATCCGTACGGGTCGTGCCAATCCTGCCATGCTGGATTCTGTACAAGTAGATTACTACGGGTCTCCTGTTCCCATCACGCAAGTGGCCAATGTGTCCTTGCTGGATTCCCGCACCATCAGTGTTCAGCCTTGGGAAAAAGGCATGGGCGCCAAGATTGAAAAAGCCATCCGTGACAGTGATCTTGGATTGAACCCGTCCAGCATGGGTGAACTGATTCGTGTGCCGCTGCCTCCGATGTCGGAGGAGCGCCGCAAGGAGTTGACCAAGGTAGTTCGCCATGAAGGTGAAACTGCCAAAATTGCTGTGCGTAACCTGCGCCGCGATGCGAACGAGGCAGTCAAGAAACTAGTCAAAGACAAAGTCGCCTCTGAAGACGATCAAAAACGTGCGGAAACCGAGATCCAGAAGGTGACGGACAAGCACGTGATTGAAATTGATCACCTTGTTGCAGCCAAAGAACAGGAAATCATGGCTGTATGACTCTGCCCCTCACGCTCCCCTCTGTGTGTGCTTCGCTTTCCACCAAGGGGGCCTTCGCCCACGTTCTGGTTAAGGCTGGGCTAGACCTGCTTAGCGGCCCGGTGGCGCTTGCGCAAGGTCTAAGGCATTGACTGCCATGGTTCAAGGTCCGCATCACATCGCCATTGTCATGGACGGCAATGGTCGTTGGGCTACCAAGCGGTTTTTGCCTCGAATTGCCGGACACCAGCAGGGTGTGAAGTCCTTGCGCCGTTGCGTCAAGGCCTGTGCTGACCGCAATGTCAAAGTTCTCACTGTATTTGCATTCTCGTCTGAGAACTGGAACCGACCCAAAGAGGAAGTTTCTGGCTTGATGGATTTGTTGGCCATGGCTTTGTCAAGGGAGGTCCCTGACTTGTTGGCCGACGGAGTCCGATTGGTCTTCGTGGGTGACCGTGAAGGTTTGTCAGACAAAGTGAAGGCGGGTTTGGCCGATGCAGAGCGCCTCACTGCGCATAACACGTGTATCATGCTCAATGTCTGCTTCAACTATGGCGGAAGGTGGGACATTGCCCAGGCTGCTGCTGCCCTTGCTGCAAAGCAAGAACCCATTACAGAGTTAAGTTTGGACCGTGCGATGGCCATGTCGCATGTTCCGGACGCGGATCTTTTGATCCGTACTGGTGGTGAGCAGCGAATCAGCAATTTCTTGCTCTGGCAAGCCGCCTATTCGGAGCTGTATTTCAGCGACAAATTCTGGCCAGATTTTGATGAGGCGGCGCTTGACGTCGCCATTGCGGCCTACAACCAGCGAGAACGCCGCTTTGGAAAAACATCCCAGCAGCTTGGCGAAACCGTCTGAGCCCGATGCTCAAACAACGCATCATCACGGCACTTGTTCTTCTGGCGATTCTGTTGCCAGCACTCTTTGCTGACAGTGCTGACCCCTTTTTGTGCCGTTACCCTGATATTAATGGCTGCTGGCGCCTGGGAATGGGGTCGGATGAATGGGTATGGCCCCAAAAGCTCACTTTTGATTGGCATGGACTGTGTTGTCCTCTGTGCGGTCTCATGGAAGCTGGGTTGGCTCACCAAGTCACTCCCACTGTTTTGGTCCATTGTTGGCGCTGCCTGGGTTCTCGGTGCTGCGGCCCTGCTTCACCGGGGTGTGTCAGGTTGGGCAGACCTACCCAAAGCGGTTCGAGTGATTGGTGGCGTACTGGCGTTGTGGGCTGCGTGGCTTGCGGTTGCGCAGGCCAGGGTAATCGGCATCAATTTCCTGCTTTCAGTTCTGGTTCTGGTGTGGATGGCTGACATTGCTGCTTACTTTGCAGGCAGGGCCTTTGGCATGCGCATAGCCAAGGTCAAGCTGGCACCGTCTATCAGTCCGGGTAAAAGCTGGGAAGGCGTTTGGGGCGGGATGGTGGGTGTTTTGGTTTTGGCGCTGATCTGGACCTATCTGGATGCGCATTGGCAGGCCAGCGTACCCAGCCTGTACACGCGTGTGGTCATGCAAAGCTGGCCGTTGCTGCCCATCGTTGTTTTGTTCATGGGCGCCATGAGCGTCGCTGGCGACTTGGTGGAGTCTTTGATCAAGCGCAGCGTTGGCGTCAAGGACAGCAGCGGTCTCTTGCCAGGACACGGCGGCGTGCTTGACCGAGTGGATGCTTTGCTGCCCACCTTGCCGCTGGCGATGATGTTATATACCCTGCTGTCCTGATGCCATGACTTCTCCGATGATCCGACTGACCGTGCTTGGTTCGACAGGTTCTGTTGGTACCAACACTTTGGATGTGGCTGCACGTCATCCTGAGCGTTTCAAAGTATTCGCGCTGACTGCAGCCCGACAAGTTGATCTGATGCTCAAACAATGCGCTCAGTTCAAGCCAGAGTTTGCAGTGATGGCGGACGAGGCTGCAGGCCGTGAGTTGGCGCAAAAAGTAAAGGCGAATGGGTTGCCATCGAAGGTCTTATGTGGCGCAGACGCTATTCAAAATGTAGCGTGCCACGAAAATACCGATGCTGTCATGGCGGCCATCGTTGGTGCGGCCGGTTTGGGTCCGTGTTTGGCGGCAGCCCGCGCAGGAAAACGCCTGTTGCTGGCAAACAAAGAGGCCTTGGTTGTTGGCGCGGATGTCTTCATGGAGGCTGTCAAAGCAGGCGGTGCACGCCTGTTACCGATCGACAGCGAGCACTCAGCTATTTTTCAATCTTTGCCGGAAGATTCTTCAAGCTGGGATGCGCGGGTGGAAAAAATCATTCTGACGGCATCCGGTGGCCCGTTTCGTACCTTGGACCCCGCACGCTTACGGGATGTGACGCCCGAACAAGCATGTGCGCACCCCAATTGGGTGATGGGTCGGAAAATCTCAGTGGATTCAGCCACCATGATGAACAAAGCGCTGGAGGTGATTGAGGCGCGGTACCTGTTTGGCTTGCAACCTGAGCGCATCGAAGTCGTTGTCCACCCGCAAAGCATCATCCACTCAATGGTGCAATACCGTGATGCTTCTATCGTCGCTCAATTGGGTACACCTGATATGCGGGTTCCGATTGCCTATGGCTTGGGTTGGCCAGACCGAATGGAAAGTGGTGCATCGACTCTGAACTTCGCTACCCTCAGTGCCATGACCTTTGAACCGCTGGATCCAGTTCGCTTTCCCGGCCTTCAACTGGCCTGGGACAGCTTGCGTGCCGAGCCAGGTACAACCGCAGTACTCAATGCGGCCAACGAAGTTGGCGTTGCGGCTTTTTTGGACAAACAGATTCGCTTTGACCAGATTCATCAACTCAATCTTGCAACTTTAGAGACCGCCACCATCTCCAAGCCTTCCACGCTTGAGGATTTGTTGGCGCTGGATGCTGCCGCGCGTGCAACGGCGCAGGCCCAGATCAAGCGTCTGATCTGAAGGATTTCATTGATGTTGACACTGGTAGCCTTTGTTGTCGCGCTTGCACTGCTCATTGCCGTTCATGAATACGGTCATTACCGTGTTGCCGTGGCCTGTGGTGTGAAAGTGCTGCGGTTTTCCCTCGGATTTGGCAAGGTGCTTTTACGATGGCAGCCCCAGAAACAACAGCGGGGTCAATCCACAGAATTTGTCTTGAGTGCGTTTCCATTGGGTGGTTATGTCAAGATGCTTGACGAACGGGAAGCACCTGTTGAAGCATCGGAGCGGCACCTCGCTTTCAACACACAGCCCCTGCTTTATCGCGCAGCCATCGTGGCCGCTGGCCCAGTCGCCAATTTGTTGCTTGCTCTATTGCTGTATGCCACAGTTAACTGGATGGGGGTTCAGGAGCCCCGCGCTATTTTGGCAAGTCCCGTCGCGCAGTCCATTGCTGAGGCAGCTGGCCTTCGTGGCGGCGAGGAAGTATTTGCTTCGGCTTTTGATGGGGAAGAATTCGAACCAATTCGGTCCTTTGAGAACCTGCGTTGGCAGTTGACGCAGGGTGCCTTGGACGGCAAAAATCTTCGCTTGCAAGTATCCGCACGGGCACCTGCTGGGGCAGATTCTAAGGCTGATCGTCGTCATCAGCGTGAGATCCGTCTTGAACTCGACCGAATCGAGTCCAAAGAAGCGGATGCCACCCTCATGCGCAAGATTGGTATTTTGAGCCCCTACACACGGCCTGTGATTGGTGAAGTGATGACGGGTGGCGCAGCAGAGCGTTCCGGGCTGCTTGCAGGAGATCTGGTACTCGCCATTGGGCCTCATGCGGTCGTAGATGGGCAGCAATTACGCGAATTGATTCGTGCCTCAAACGATGGCCAGAAGGGCATTACTCAAATCTGGCGCATCCAACGTGGCGTGGGCACTCAAGCTTTTGAGCAGTTCGTGACCCCAGACCTGAAAACGATTGCGGACCAGAAAGTAGGTCGCATAGACGCCTATGTCGGCGACATGCCCGCCATGTTGACGGTGCAATACGGGCTCCTTGACGGACTTTGGCTGGCCGCTGTGCGGACCTGGGAGGTATCCACGCTCACTCTGCGGATGATGGGCAAGATGATCATTGGCGAGGCCTCACTCAAGAACTTAAGCGGACCTCTCACCATTGCCGACTATGCAGGCAAGTCAGCAAGCATAGGGCTGAGCAGCTACCTGATTTTTCTGGCCCTGATCAGCGTCAGCTTGGGGGTTTTAAACCTGCTTCCGTTGCCCGTCCTCGATGGTGGGCACCTGATGTATTATCTTTGGGAGGCATTGACTGGTAAAAGCGTATCCGAGCGCTGGATGGACCGCTTTCAACGCACGGGCGTTGCGGTGCTGCTGCTTATGATGGGCATTGCCATGTTCAATGATATGAACCGACTTTTTGGCTAATTTTCGACAGCAGCAGGTGCTGACCACACAGATACTCATGATGAACACCACACAACGCGTCCGCGTTTCAACGCTAATGGCCTTGCTCGCGACGGCGTTCACGGCCAGTTCGGTCTGGGCGGTTGACCCGTTCACTGTCCGCGATATCCGGGTCGAAGGCCTTCAACGTGTAGAGCCTGGAACCGTTTTTGCGTCGATCCCGGTGCGTGTGGGTGAGACCTATAACGACGAAACAGGGGCTGCGTCCATCAGGTCATTGTTTGCTTTAGGCCTGTTCAAGGATGTGCGACTCGAAGTCAATGGCGATGTGCTGGTGGTGGTGGTGGAAGAACGCCCCACCATTGCCGAACTTGACTTTATTGGTACCAAAGAGTTTGACAAGGATGTGTTGAAGAAAGCCTTGCGCGAAGTGGGACTCACGGATGGTCGCCCGTTCGACAAGGCGTTGGCTGACCGCGCAGAACAAGAGCTGAAACGCCAGTACATTAACCGCAGCATGTATGCAGCCGAGGTGCTTACTACGGTGACGCCGGCAGAACGCAACCGGGTCAGCCTGACCTTCAGCGTAACCGAAGGGCAGCCTGCTCGCATCAAGGATATCAACATAGTTGGTGCTAATGCGATCAAGGAGTCGACCTTGCGTGACCAGATGGAGCTCAGCACAGGTGGCTGGTTCAACTGGTATACCAAAGCCGACCGTTACTCGCGTCCCAAGCTCAATGCTGATCTGGAATCCATCCGATCCTACTATCTTGACCGTGGGTATATTGACTTCAAGATCGACTCTACCCAGGTTGCCATTTCCCCCAACAAGGAAGACATCAGCATCACAGTGAATATCACTGAGGGCGACCGGTTTGCGGTATCCAACGTCAAGCTGGCCGGTAACTATCTGGGTAAAGAGGATGAGTTCAAAAGTCTGATCAAGATTGACGTGGGCCAGGCCTACAAAGCTGACGAAGTCACACAGACGACGAAGGCCTTCAGCGACTATTTCGGCAAGTTTGGGTTTGCCTTTGCCCGCGTCGAAGTTCGCCCCGAAATTGACCGCGAAAAAAAGCTTGTCAGCATGGTTATTCAGAGTGATCCTTCACGCCGGGCCTATGTTCGCAAGATCAATATCAATGGGAATGCCCGTACGCGTGACGAAGTCATCCGCCGTGAATTCCGGCAACTGGAGGCATCCTGGTACGACGGTGACAAGATCAAGCTGTCCCGTGATCGCGTAGACCGCCTGGGCTTTTTCAAGGATGTGAATATTGAGACGGATGAGGTGCCCAACGCACCCGACCAAGTTGACGTCAACGTATCCGTCAGTGAAAAACCGACTGGAAGTGTCCAGGTTGGTGCTGGTTTTTCAACCTATGAAAAACTTTCGCTCTCATTTGGTATCAAACAGGAAAACGCCTTTGGCTCAGGGAACTACCTGGGCATTGATGTCAATACCAGTCGTTACAACCGGGTGCTTGTCATCAGTACAACAGACCCTTACTTCACCCAAGAAGGTGTTTCACGCACGCTCGATGCGTACTACCGTGCTTCACGACCTTACAACGACTTGGGTGGCAATTACCAACTGGTTACCGCTGGATCGAGTGTTCGCTTTGGCGTGCCCTTCACTGAAATTGACCGGGTATTTTTCGGCGTAGGCATTGAGCAGACACAGATCAAGCCAGGCACCAATATTCCAGCAGCCTATTTGGCCTATGCCACCCGGTTTGGGTATACCAGTACGGCCTTGCCTTTGACGGTTGGGTGGGCAAGAGACGATCGGGACAGCGCCCTGGCCCCTAGCCGTGGACAATACCAACGCTTCAATACTGAAGCCAGTTTGGCGGGGGATGCACACTATTTGCGATCTAACTACCAGTTCCAGCAGTACATACCGATCAGCAAACTCTGGACAACCGCTTTCAATGCCGAGTTGGGCCATGGCAAAGGCCTGGGAGGACGGCCCTTCCCAGTGTTCAAGAACTTCTACTCGGGTGGCCTGGGATCGGTCCGTGGATTCGAGCAAAGTACGCTTGGACCACGTGATGTGACAGGTGCCCTGATTGGTGGCCCCAAAAAGCTCACCTTCAATGTGGAAGTGATTGGCCCTTTCCCCGGAACGGGGAACGACAAAACACTCCGTGCCTACGGTTTCTTTGACCTGGGTAGCGTGTTTGGTGAAACTGAAAAAGTCCAGTTCAAAGACTTGCGATCTTCCGCAGGCATTGGCTTGAGCTGGATTTCGCCTGTCGGTCCTTTGCGTCTCGCTTATGCGCAGCCTCTGCGCAAGCAGCCAGGCGATAGAATCCAGAAACTTCAATTCCAGATTGGTACGGCTTTCTAATGAATATTTCCTCTCTTCCCCGTTCCCTGTTGGCCTTGGTGGGCGTTGCTGCATTGCTTGCAGGTACACCGTCCTATGCACAGGCGGAAGAATCCAGAATCGGTTATGTCAACACGGATCGCATTTTTCGTGAGGCCAATACTGCCAAGGCTGCTCAGGTCAAATTGGAGCAGGAATTCGCCAAGCGTGAAAAAGAGTTGGTGGACATGGGTAATACACTGAAGAACGCCTCTGACAAGCTTGAGCGCGAAGCACCCACTCTGGCAGAAGCCCAGCGCAACGCGCGCCAGAAGACTCTGGTTGATCAGGACCGCGAATTCCAGCGCAAGCGTCGTGAATTCCAGGAGGATCTGAACGCCCGCAAGAACGAAGAGTTGCAGCAAGTGCTGGAGCGCGCTAACAAGGTCGTCAAGCAAGTCGCTGAAACCGAAAAATACGACGTTGTTCTCCAAGAGGCCGTATACATCAATCCCAAGCTGGACATCACTGACAAGGTGATCAAAGCCCTCAACGCCCTTAAATAAGGCGGTGGCCCTCAGTCTTGGCCACATTGTTGAATCCCTGGGCGGTGAACTGCACGGGGATGTCAATCTTCAAATCGAAGCCCTGGCGCCGCTGGCAACGGCTGGCACCGGGGCTTTGGCGTTTCTGAGCCACCCCAAGTACCAGCAGCAACTGGCTAGCACAGGCGCTACCTGCGTGATCGTGACACCAGTCTTTGCCGAGGCCGCCCATGCACGGGGTGCCTGCATCGTCACGCCTGATCCCTACCATTACTTCGCGCGGCTGACCCAACTCTGGAAGAAATCACATTCGCCTGCACGCCTGGCTGGCGTTCACCCCAGTGCGGTTGTCGATCCTGACGCTCATATTCACCCAAGTGCCACCATTGGCCCGCTGTGTGTGGTGGAGCGTGGTGCCTGCATCGGTGCAGACACCGTGCTCAAGTCAGGGGTGGTGGTTAACGAAGACTGCGTCATTGGAGACCGCTGTCTGCTGCATCCCGGTGTGGTGATTGGGGCGGATGGCTTTGGTTTTGCACCGCACCAGGGGCTATGGGAGAAGATTGAGCAACTGGGCGCCGTGCGCATTGGCAACGATGTGGAAATTGGTGCCAATTCCTGTGTGGACCGTGGTGCCTTGGGCGACACGGTGCTGGAAGATGGCGTCAAGCTCGACAATCTGGTCCAGATCGGGCACAACGTATTTGTTGGCCGTCACACCGCCATGGCGGGTTGTGCGGGTGTGGCCGGCAGTGCCCATATTGGCGCCAATTGCACGGTAGGCGGTGGAGCTGTCGTGCTTGGGCATTTGACCTTGGCCGACGGCGTTAACGTGTCCGCGTCTACCACCGTGACGCGCTCTATCAACAAACCGGGTCTGTACACCGGAATTTTCCCCACCGACGACAATGCGTCCTGGGAGAAGAACGCTGTGACCCTCAAGCATCTTTATCAATTGCGCGAACGCATCAAAGCCCTGGAGGCCAACGTGACCGCGCTGCAATCCAACGAGAACACTCCAACATGATGGACATTCACCAAATTCTCAAAAGCCTGCCGCACCGTTACCCCATTTTGTTGGTGGACCGTGTGCTCGAGATCGAAAAAGGCAAGCGCATCGTCGCCCTCAAGAACGTCAGCATTAACGAGCCGCATTTTCAAGGCCACTTTCCGCACCGTCCCGTCATGCCAGGCGTGCTGCAACTGGAAGCCCTGGCACAAGCCGCTGCGATTTTGGCAATCGACATGATGGGGACAGTCTTGGATGACAAAACTGTTTACTACTTTGCGGGCATTGATGGTGCACGCTTTAAGCGCCCCGTGGAGCCCGGTGACCAGTTGCGTTTAGAGGTCGAACTTGACCGGCAAAAAGCAGGCATATTCAAGTTCAAAGCGCGTTCGCTGGTGGGCGAAGAGGTCGCGACCGAAGCCGAACTCATGTGCACCATGCGCAAAATCGCGTGAGGTGAGCCAAGCATGAGCCTGATTCATCCCACCGCGCTGGTGGATCCCAGGGCTGAACTTGACAGTAGCGTCAGCGTTGGTCCCTACACCGTTATCGGCCCCAACGTTAAAGTGGGCAAGGGAACAACCATCGCTGCGCACTGCGTGATTGAAGGTTGCACGACTATCGGCGAAGACAATCGTATCTTCCAGTTCAATTCCTTGGGCGCCGTTCCCCAGGACAAAAAGTACGCTGGCGAGCCGTGCGAATTGCAGATTGGCCACCGCAACACCATCCGCGAATTTTGCACCTTCAACATTGGCAGCCCCGGTGGCGGTGGCATCACCAGCATTGGCAACGATAACTGGATCATGGCCTATGTCCATCTGGCGCACGATTGCCGCGTCGGTAACCAGTGCATCTTTGCCAACAACAGCCAACTGGCTGGTCATGTGCTGGTGGATGACTGGGTCATCTTTGGCGGCTTCACCGTGGTGCACCAGTTTGTGCGCATCGGCGCCCATAGCATGACGGCCATGTGCTCGCTGCTGTTTGCAGATCTGCCCCCCTTTGTGATGTGCCAGGGCCAGCCCGCGGCAGCCCGTTCCATGAACTTCGAAGGCCTGCGCCGCCGAGGCTTCAACCCAGAGCGCATCAGCGCTGTGAAAGCCATGCACAAAGCGCTGTACCGTGACGATTTGACGCTCGATCAAGCGAAAGCACAGATCGCTAGCTTGATGGACAAAACACCCGACGCCGCGCCTGACGTGCAAATGATGCTGGGCTTTCTGGATCAAACCACGCCGCAGCGCGGGATTGTTAGGTAGGGATGAGTGTGAGCGCCGCCGGGCCGTCCCAAGGCGCGAAGGCCCCCTCGGGGGGCAGCGCAGCACGCGAAGCGGCAAGCGTGGGGGTGCAGCGCGCAGCCCTGGTTGCCGGAGAAGCTTCTGGCGACATGCTTGGAGCCATGCTGCTACAGGCCATGAAGCAGCGCTGGCCCGATCTGCAAACGAGCGGCATCGCTGGCCCGCGCATGCAGGCCCAGGGCTGCAATGCCTGGTGGCCGCAAGCCTTGCTGGCCGTGCGCGGCTATGCCGAGGTGTTGCCCCATCTGCGCAAGCTGCTCAAGATCCGCGCAGAACTGGGCGACCGCCTTTTGGCCAATAAACCCAACGTGTTCATTGGCATCGACGCGCCGGACTTCAACTTTGACCTGGAAAAGCGCCTTAAGGCAGGTGGTATCCCCACCGTGCATTTCGTCAGCCCCTCCTTTTGGGCATGGCGCGCCAAGAAACTCATCAAGCTCAAAGCTGCGGCTGATCATGTGCTGTGCGTCTTTCCGTTTGAACCCGCACTGCTGGCGCAACATGGTATTGCGGCCACCTACGTGGGCCACCCTGTTGCCAATATCGTCCCGATGCAGCCCGACAAAGCCGCCGCCAGGGCCGCGCTGGGCTTGTCCGCGAGCGACGCCGTGGTTGCTGTGTTGCCTGGCAGTCGTCAAGCAGAGATCAGTTACCTGGGTTCAAGGTTTTTTAAGGCCTGTCGGCAGATCCAGCAAGCCAGGCCAGCTATCAAATTTGTAGTGCCGGCCATTCCCGCCCTGAAGCCGCAGATCGACAAGCTCGCGCGGCAAAGTGGTTTGGAGGACGCGCTGCAAATTGTCAGCGGCCAGTCGCACACCGTGTTGGCCGCCTGCGATGTGACGCTGATCGCCAGCGGCACTGCCACGCTGGAGGCAGCGCTGTTCAAGCGGCCCATGGTCATCGCCTACAACATGCACTGGCTCAGTTGGCAAATCATGCGGCGCAAGATGCTGCAGCCCTGGGTGGGCCTGCCCAACATCCTGTGCGGCAAATTTGTGGTGCCTGAGTTGCTGCAAGACGCTGCCACGCCCAGCGCCATGGCAGACGCAGTGCTCGCCTGGCTTGATCAGCCGCAGCGTATTGCAGAGTTGCAGCAGCGCTTTGTGAGTCTGCACAACGAGCTTCAACGCGACACCGCCCAGCTTGCCGTGCAGGCCATCGAAGACACCGTCAATGCCCTAGGCCAGTCGAAATGACAGTCAAGAAACGCAACATCCCCTCCATGACGCTGCGCCAGGCCAAGCTGCTCTGGGACGTGCCCGGCCTGATCGCCGGTGTGGACGAGGCCGGTCGCGGCCCACTGGCCGGCCCTGTGGTGGCCGCAGCCGTGATCCTGGACGAACTGCAACCGATCAAAGGCCTGACCGATTCCAAGAAACTAACCGCACTCAAACGAGAGCGGCTTTACGACGAAATCCGCGCCAAAGCCCTGTGCTGCTCCATCGCCGAGGCCAGTGTCGAAGAGATTGACCGCCTCAACATACTGCAAGCGACCTTGCTGGCCATGCAGCGAGCGATAGCGGGCCTGAGACTCAAGCCCAGCAAAGTGCTGGTTGACGGCAACCGCATCCCAAAGCTCGACATGCTGGCCGAGGCCATCGTCAAAGGCGACGCCTTGGTGCCCGCCATCTCGGCCGCATCAATACTCGCCAAAGTACACCGGGACCGCTGGTGTGCCGACCTGCACCTGCGCTATCCACTGTATGGCTTCGACGCCCACAAGGGCTATGGCACGGCCCAGCACTTGGCCGCCTTGCAAGCGCACGGTGCGTGCCCAGAGCACCGCAGCACTTTCGCCCCCGTGACCCAGGTGTTGGCCAGCACAAGAGTCCGGCAGAACGCATGAGCACAGCCCCACCCTGATCACGTCCAAAGATAACGCCTTTGTCAAAGACCTGAAGCGCTTGGCGCAGGACAACACGGCCTACCGCAAGCAGGGCAGGGTGTGGCTGGAAGGCGACCACCCGTGCGCCGCGCCGCCCTGGGCCCCGTGCTGACGCCCGCTGGTGGGCGTTTTTCTAGACTTTTGTGCTTTCCGGCAGGATGGGGATGGGCTGGAAAAGGAGAGGCTGCTCTTACCGTAACAGGAATCAGCCGACACTGACACCTGGGTTTCGTGTGGTGTTTGGACTGGCATGCCTGCTGCGGTGTACCGCGCCCAGTCTCGCCCCAAAGCCCCCAGCGCGGTGTTTCGTGTTCGCCTGCGCACCCGTTCGCGGAGCCGCAAGGATCGCGTGGCCTGCCCTGGGGCCCGCACGGGATCCTGGACCTGGAGTGCCATTTTGACGCATCGTTGTGCAATTTGTTCAGGAGTTTCCATGCCGCTCGTCTCCGTCAAGTTACCCGAGTCCACCAAATCACAAGTCGCGCAACTGGCCGAACGTCGCGGTGTCACGGCGCATGCGGTGATGGTGCAGGCCATTGAATCGGCCGTGGCCCAAGGTGTATGACCAGTTTGTGAACGTGCTTTGGCGGCGAAAGCGCTTGGCTGAAGGCGTACCGATTCTGGGACCAGTTCGGACTTCGGAAGGCGGGGACTCCAAGCGGTCAGCAATCGCCAAGTCTTTGTCAGGATGACCTGGTGGTCTGGGCCCAGTGCGGCGATCTGGAAGGGCAGGCTCTTGCTGGCCTCCCAGAGCTGATGGCCTGCATGGCAGCAGTGGATCTCGTGCTCCAGGCGCTGGAGAGTTGGCTGATCACCCGTGGGGCGGCGATTGGTCGGCTTGCAGAGTGGTTTTCGCGGGGGCAGCGGCTATTTGGCGCTTATCAATATGCTGAAGCCCGTGATTTGGTCGTTGTTTTGCGGGTGCGGCACCAACGTGAACTGGGCTATCCCGTGCGGTGAATCCCCTCAGAACCCGATGGGCATGGGTGCAAGCGCCAAGTAAGGGTTTATAATGAGAGGCTTTCCCGCATTCACCCCCAGCCCCTAGCGTAGTTCTCAGTCAACTCCCACTCAAAAGCCGTAGCCTCGCCCACCGTTTCTGGTCGGGTTGTCTGCACGCTAAAGGGCCCGTAACCATCCGGAGAACCCCTTGCTTTTGTCAATTCAGGGATCAGGGCCAGACGCCCCCGCACATCACTCTGCATATCCCCCAGCTGTATTGGCGCTGGCTGACGGTACCGTCTTTGTTGGTCTTTCTATCGGCTTCACCGGCCAAACGTCTGGCGAGGTGGTGTTCAACACCTCCATGACCGGGTACCAAGAAATCCTGACCGACCCCAGCTATTGCCAGCAAATCGTCACGCTGACCTATCCGCATATCGGCAACTATGGCGTGAACGCCGAAGACGTAGAAGCCAACCGCGTGCATGCTGCCGGCTTGATCATCAAAGACCTGCCGCTGCTGGCCAGCAATTTCCGCCTGAACATGTCGCTGGACCAGTACCTGGTACGCGAAAAAACAGTCGCCATTGCCGACATCGACACCCGCCGCCTCACGCGTATCCTGCGCACTAAAGGCGCACAAAACGGCTGCATCATCGGTTTGGCTGCGGGTCAGCAGGTCACTCAAGCCATCAAAGATCAAGCCATCACTGCTGCCAAAGCAGTGCCTAATATGGCAGGTTTGGATCTGGCCAAGGTGGTGACCAGCGAAAAAACCTTTGCCTGGACGCAAACTGAATGGCGCTTGGGCACCGGCTATGGCGAGCAAAGAGCTCCGCGCTTTCATGTGGTGGCCTATGACTTTGGCGTCAAGAAGAACATTCTGCGTATGTTGGCCGAGCGTGGCTGCAAGGTCTCCGTGGTGCCCGCCCAGACACCTGCTGCCGAGGTACTGAAGCTCAATCCCGATGGCATCTTTTTGTCCAACGGCCCTGGCGACCCAGAGCCTTGCGATTACGCCATTGCTGCAGCGGGTGAACTGATCGAGACAGGGATCCCTGTTTTTGGGATTTGCTTGGGTCACCAAATCATGGCGCTGGCCAGCGGTGCCAGGACCTTCAAGATGGCGCACGGACACCACGGTGCCAACCACCCTGTCAAGGACCTGGACACCGGCCGGGTCAGCATCACCACCCAAAACCACGGGTTTGCTGTGGACCTGAAAACCCTGCCCGCCAATTTGCGTGCCACTCACATCAGTTTGTTTGACAACACACTGCAAGGCTTGGCACGCACCGACAAGCCTGCGTTTTGCTTCCAGGGCCATCCTGAAGCATCCCCTGGCCCACAAGACATCGGCTACCTGTTTGACCGCTTCATCGGCTTGATGGAAACAGCAGGGAAGAAGAACTGATATGCCAAAACGTACCGACCTCAAAAGCATTCTCATCATCGGCGCAGGTCCCATCATCATTGGGCAGGCCTGCGAATTTGACTACTCCGGCGTGCAAGCCTGCAAGGCGCTGCGCGAAGAGGGCTACAAAGTCATCCTGATCAACAGCAACCCTGCCACGATCATGACCGACCCGGCAACCGCAGATGTCACCTACATCGAACCCATCACCTGGCAGACGGTCGAGAAGATCATTGCCAAAGAGCGCCCCGACGCCATCCTGCCCACCATGGGCGGCCAGACCGCGCTGAACTGCGCGCTGGACCTGTGGCACAACGGCGTGCTGGACAAGTACAAGGTAGAGCTGATCGGCGCCACGCCCGAGGCCATCGACAAGGCCGAAGATCGCCTGAAGTTCAAAGACGCGATGACCAAGATCGGTCTAGGTTCAGCGCGCTCTGGTATCGCGCACAGCATGGACGAAGCCTGGGCCGTTCAAAAGACGGTGGGCTTTCCTACCGTGATCCGCCCCAGTTTCACGTTGGGTGGCACGGGCGGCGGCATTGCCTACAACCCTGAAGAATTTGAGACGATTTGCAAGCGCGGCCTGGAAGCCTCTCCGACCAACGAGCTGCTGATCGAAGAATCGCTGCTCGGCTGGAAAGAGTACGAGATGGAAGTGGTGCGCGACAAGGCGGACAACTGCATCATCATCTGCTCGATTGAAAACCTGGACCCCATGGGTGTGCATACAGGCGACTCGATCACCGTGGCACCTGCACAGACCCTGACGGACAAGGAATACCAAATCATGCGCAATGCCTCACTGGCCGTTCTGCGCGAGATTGGTGTCGATACCGGCGGGTCGAACGTGCAGTTCTCGGTCAACCCCGCGGATGGCCGCATGATCGTGATCGAGATGAATCCGCGTGTGAGCCGTTCCAGCGCTTTTGCTTCCAAGGCCACAGGCTTCCCGATTGCCAAGGTTGCGGCCAAACTGGCGGTGGGTTACACGCTGGACGAATTGCGTAACGAGATCACGGGTGGCGCTACACCTGCATCGTTCGAACCTTCAATTGATTACGTGGTCACCAAGATCCCACGTTTTGCGTTTGAAAAGTTCCCCGCTGCCGACAGCCGCTTGACCACGCAAATGAAAAGCGTGGGCGAGGTCATGGCCATGGGGCGTACCTTCCAGGAAAGCTTCCAGAAAGCCTTGCGTGGCCTGGAAGTGGGCGTGGACGGTATGAACGAGAAGACGCAAGACCCCGAGATTCTGGAAAAAGAACTCGGTGAACCTGGCCCTGACCGCATCTGGTACGTGGGTGATGCCTTTGCCGCAGGTTGGACCGTGGAGCGCGTGTTTGAGCTGACCAAGATTGACCGCTGGTTCCTGATCCAGATCGAAGAAATCGTCAAGCTGGAACTGTCACTTGACAAGTTCACCGAGCAGCACGGCGCTGCTGCGCTCGAAAAACTGGATGAGCCCACGCTGCGTGGCCTCAAGAAGAAGGGTTTTTCAGACCGTCGTCTGGCCAAGTTACTCAAGACCACCGACAAGGCCCTGCGTGAGCGCCGCCGTGCATTGAATGTGCGCCCGGTCTACAAGCGTGTTGACACTTGCGCGGCTGAATTTGCCACCAACACAGCCTACATGTACTCCACCTATGAGGAAGAGTGCGAGGCCGAACCCACCAACAACAAAAAGATCATGGTGCTGGGTGGTGGCCCCAACCGTATCGGCCAGGGCATCGAGTTTGACTACTGTTGCGTGCACGCCGCCTTGGCCATGCGCGAAGACGGTTACGAGACCATCATGGTCAACTGCAACCCCGAAACCGTGTCCACCGATTACGACACCTCAGATCGTTTGTACTTTGAGCCCTTGACGCTCGAAGACGTTCTTGAAATTGTCGACAAAGAAAAGCCCACTGGCGTGATCGTGCAATACGGCGGCCAGACGCCTTTGAAACTGGCGCTGGGTCTGGAGGCCGAAGGTGTGCCCATCATCGGCACCAGCCCCGACATGATCGACGCGGCCGAAGACCGCGAACGTTTCTCGGCGCTGCTGCGCGAGTTGAATCTCAAGCAGCCACCCAATGCGACGGCACGTACCGAGCCAGAAGCGCTTGAAAAAGCCGCCACGCTGGGATACCCCCTGGTGGTTCGCCCCAGCTATGTGCTGGGTGGCCGTGCCATGGAAATCGTGCACGAGCAGCGCGACCTGGAGCGTTACATGCGCGAGGCCGTCAAGGTCAGCAATGACTCGCCCGTGCTGCTGGACCGCTTCCTGAACGACGCCATCGAATGTGATGTGGATTGTCTGCGCGACCCCGAAGGTAAAACCTTTATCGGTGGGGTGATGGAGCATATCGAGCAAGCCGGCGTGCACAGCGGGGACTCTGCCTGCTCGTTGCCACCGTATTCCCTGTCCAAGGAAACGGTCGATGAGCTCAAGCGCCAATCCGCTGCGATGGCGGGTGCCTTGAACGTGGTTGGTCTGATGAATGTGCAGTTTGCCATTCAGCACGTTGATGGCAAAGATGTGATTTACGTGCTGGAAGTGAACCCGCGTGCCAGTCGCACCGTGCCCTATGTGAGCAAGGCCACTGGCATCCAGCTGGCCAAGGTGGCCGCACGCTGCATGGCCGGCCAAACGCTGGCCAGCCAAGGCATTACCAAAGAAGTGACGCCGCCGTACTTCAGCGTGAAGGAAGCCGTGTTCCCGTTTGTGAAATTCCCGGGCGTGGATACGATTCTCGGCCCGGAGATGAAGTCCACAGGCGAGGTCATGGGTGTTGGCAAGACTTTTGGTGAGGCGTTCGTCAAGAGCCAACTCGGCGCAGGGACCAAACTACCGCGTGGCGGCACCGCGTTCCTGACGGTCAAGAACAACGACAAGGCCCGCGCGGTAGAGGTTGCACGCGCCCTGGTTGCTCTTGGGTTCGAGATTGTGGCAACGCGAGGCACGGCTGCAGCCATTGAGGCAGCAGACATACCCTGCAAACTGGTCAACAAAGTCACCGAAGGGCGTCCACACGTGGTCGATATGATCAAGAACGGTGACATCAGCCTGGTGATCAATACCGTGGAAGAGCGCCGTAACGCGATTGCTGACAGTCGCCAGATCCGCACCTCATCGCTGTTGGCCCGTGTGACTACATTCACGACCATTGCGGGCGCAGAGGCTGCTGTGGAAGGCATGAAGTACATGGACAACCTGGGTGTGATTTCCATTCAGGAAATGCACGCGCAGCTGGCCTGACGAAGCGGCACCAGAAAAGCCCGCCTCCAATATGTTGAAGGCGGGCTTTTTTATGCGCACTGGCTTTGCCACGGGCAACAAAAAAGGAACCCTAAGGTTCCTTTTTTGATTCGCGTTTGGAGCGGGAAAAGAGGCTCGAACTCTCGACCTATACCTTGGCAAGGTATCGCTCTACCAACTGAGCTATTCCCGCGAAGCCTCAAATTATAGTACAGAAATTCTGTAAATGTCGGAGTTGCTAACCAATAGGGCCAAATTTTTTATGGATGAGGGGCTGCTTATTACAATGGCCGGGCGTTACTCAATTTCTGCAAGTTTTGCTTGTATCGTCTGAATGAACTATCTCTCTACCCGTGGCGATGCCACGCCTCGCAAATTTTGTGAAATCTTGCTCGAGGGCCTCGCGCCAGACGGTGGGTTGTACCTGCCTGCTGTTTACCCCCAAGTCAGCGCTGCACGACTAGCTGAGTTGCGCGCAGTGTTCAACGCAGGCGCAGCGGGGGGGTATGCGGCATTGGCGTTTGAAATTTTGTTGATGTACATCGACGATATCCCAGCAACAGACCTCAAGGCCTTGTGCAATAAGACCTATACCGAGGCCGTTTACGGCACACCGCAAATTACGCCATTGACGAAGCTCAAAGATGGGCTTTATCTGCAAGGTTTGTCCAACGGACCCACGTTGGCCTTCAAGGACATGGCCATGCAGTTACTGGGTAACCTGTTTGAATACGAATTGTCCCGCCGCGGCGAGTCACTCAACATCCTCGGCGCCACCTCCGGCGACACCGGCAGCGCCGCTGAATATGCGATGCGTGGCAAAAAAGGTGTGCGTGTGTTCATGACCTCGCCCCATGGCCGCATGAGCCCGTTTCAGCAGGCCCAGATGTTCAGCCTGATGGATGAGAACATCCACAATATCGCAATTGAAGGCGTGTTTGACGATTGCCAAGACATCGTGAAGGCTGTGTCCAATGACTTGGTGTTCAAGCGCAAGTACAAGATTGGCACCGTTAATTCGATCAACTGGGCGCGCTTGCTGGCCCAAGTCGTTTATTACTTTGCTGGCTATTTCCAGGCGACCCAAACCAATGCCGAGAGGGTCAGCTTTGCTGTTCCCTCTGGCAACTTTGGCAATGTCTGCGCAGGCCATGTGGCACGGATGATGGGCTTGCCCATCGACAAACTCGTCGTTGCGACCAATGAAAATGATGTGCTCGACGAGTTCTTTCGCACCGGCGTCTATCGTGTACGCGGAAGTGCCGACACATTTGAAACCTCCAGCCCGTCCATGGACATCTCCAAGGCCAGCAATTTCGAGCGTTTTATTTTTGACTTGCTGGGGCGCGATGGTGCCCAAACCAACCAACTGTTTGGCGAGACTATTCAGCGTCAGGGTCAGTTTGACTTGAGTGCTGATCCCCGCTTTGTCGAGGCTACCAAATGCTATGGTTTTCAGAGCGGTAAGAGCAATCACAGCCAGCGACTGGCTACGATTAAAGCGACAAGCGAAACCTTTGGCGTGGTCATTGACACCCACACGGCGGATGCCTTGAAGGTGGCCTCAGAACACGTCCAATCAGGTGTTCCCATGATCGTGCTGGAAACCGCCTTGCCGATCAAGTTTGCCGCCACCATTGTGGAGGCGCTGGGTCGCGAGCCCGAGCGACCAGTCAAATTTACCGGCATTGAGGCCTTGCCCAAGCGCGTCAAGGTCATGCCTGCGGATGCCAATGCGGTGAAGAATTACATCGCGCAGGCCTGCGCATGAAAGTGATTGGTTTCTCGGGCTTTTCGGGCTCTGGCAAGACCACATTGGTCGAAGGCCTGATCCCTGCGCTCAAGGCAATGGGCATGCGCGTGTCTGTCGTCAAACATGCGCATCACCGTTTTGATTTGGATCATCCAGGCAAGGACACCTTCCGGCACCGTGAGGCGGGTGCTTTTGAGGTTGTTGCAGCGTCTTCAAAACGCCTGATGCTGGTGCGTGAGTTCGAGCAAGCCAAAGAGCTGAGCGTTCATCATCTGTTGGCAGAAATTTACGACGGCGTTGACTGGGTCCTGGTCGAGGGATTCAAGCAATCTGACCTGCAAAAAATTGAAGTCTGGCGGGCGTCAACCCAGCACCCGGCACGATACCAGGAGGACGACTTTATCGTCGCCATTGCAACTGATTCACCAGACGATTTGCCAGATCCAACGCAGCGTCCCGTGTTTGACCTGAACAAGCCAGAAGAAATCGCCGCATGGCTGATTGCCAACCAGTCACGTTTTGAATACCACGCCGAGAACTACGCATGAGTGTGCCTGCACCCCGTTCCACACGCCCACCTCTGCTGCCACTGGACGAGGCATTGGCACAGTTGCTGGGGGGCGTAACGTCCCTGGGCCGAACCGAGACCGTCAACACTTTTGATGCCGATGGCCGGGTGCTTGCGCAAGAGTTGGTGTCTGCGCTGCAGGTGCCTGCACTGGACAACAGTTCCATGGACGGCTATGCCATGCGTTGCGCAGATGTGCGGCAAGCTGGCATGGTGCTCAAGGTGTCTCAGCGCATCGCCGCAGGCAGCCAGGAAGCCGGTGCCGGGCTGCGACTGGCTGCTGGAACGGTTGCACGCATCTTTACAGGTGCGCCCATTCCGCCGGGGGCAGATGCAGTCGTACCGCAAGAAGAGTGCGAAGCCATGACCGAGCCTGACGGCCATGTGCGTATTCAGCAAATTCCCATGGCTGGCCAGTGGATTCGGCGCGCTGGAGAAGACGTGCGCAAGGGCACAACAGTGCTGCACCTGGGGCATCGACTCAACCCGGCGTCACTCGGTCTTGCCGCGAGCATCGGATTTGATCGTTTGCGTGTGGCTGCCCGGCCACGTGTTGCCTTGTTTTCAACGGGTGACGAACTGGTCATGCCAGGGGAAGTTGCGCCGGCCCAAATGCGACCCGGGGCTATTTACAACTCCAACCGATTTTTTCTGCGGGCCATGCTCCAGCGTCTGGGTTGTGACGTGACCGATTGCGGCATCGTGCCAGATCAACGTGTGGCCACTGAACTGGCCTTGTCTTCCGCGTCTGAATCGCATGATCTGATTCTGACAAGCGGCGGTGTCTCGGTGGGCGAGGAAGACCACATCAAACCTGCAGTGCAGGCTCTCGGCACCCTGGACCTGTGGCAAATCGCCATCAAGCCGGGCAAGCCATTTGCCCACGGTCGGGTGGGCTCGGCGCATTTCATCGGTCTGCCTGGAAACCCCGTGTCAAGCTTTGTCACCTTCATGTTGCTGGTGCGACCGGTCATCCTCAAGCTGCAGGGCGCTACAGCACTGGACAGATCGGCCATTCCGACGAGGGCCAGCTTCAACTGGAAGAAACCTGACCGTCGACGTGAATTTTTACGTGTTCGCCGCAATGCGTCGGGTGAGCTGGAACTGTTTGAAAACCAGAGCTCCGGCGTGTTGACCTCATCTGTCTGGGGTGATGGTCTGGTGGACGTAGCACCCGGCAGGGTGATCACAGCAGGAGAGCCCGTGCCCTATCTGCCCTTTGCAGAACTGCTATGAGCAAGTCACTGACCATACGCTACTTTGCAAGCATCCGCGAAACCATGGGTTGCTCTGCCGAGCAAGTGACTTCGCATGCCAACACCATAGGTGAACTGCGTACCGAATTGGTTGCAAGGGGAAATCCCTCTGCGCAATGCCTGGGCACCGGGAGAGCCGTTCGCATGGCGCTGAATCAAGTGATGGTGGACGATGCAACCGTCTTGCCTGCCAATGCGGAGGTGGCATTCTTTCCTCCCGTCACCGGCGGGTAGGCGAACATGTCTGCACACCATGGCAGTGTCAGCATTCAAACCCATGACTTTGATGTCAGCGCTGAACTCGCCGCTTTGCGTGCGCATGACAAGCGTGTGGGTGCTGTTTGCAGCTTTGTGGGTACGGTACGCGGTGCCCACCAAACTGACACAGAGGGCGGCAACAGTCCTGCTATCGTGAGCATGGAGCTTGAACATTACCCTGGCATGACCGAAAAATCGATCATGACCATGATTGACGAAGCGCATCAACGATTCAATATTTATGGCGCACGTGTCGTGCACCGGGTGGGTTTGCTCCTGCCCCTCGACCAGATCGTACTGGTGGCTGTCACCTCACGTCATCGGGGAATGAGTTTTCAGGGTTGCGAATTCTTGATGGATTACCTCAAGACTCAGGCACCGTTCTGGAAGAAAGAACAGACTCCCCAGGGGGCACAGTGGGTGGATGCGCGTGTGAGCGACGATGCAGCGCTGCAGCGCTGGGGCATCCAAGCCAGCAATGGCTAGACACTCGCTGGCGTGACGATCACGTCGGTGGCACAAAAGGTGCGCGGGCCATGCTGTCCAGTCCCGTCGACAGCTGCTCCAGCAAGCTTAACAACTGCGCCTGCTGCGTCGCATCCAGTGGAGAAAGCAAGCGGTGATAGGCACGCTCAGCAGGTGCTTGAGCTGTTTTGAGCAGCTTGCGCCCTTCTGGAGTCAGCGAGATTGATAAATTTCGTTTGCTATTGGGGGATTCTTCCCGCTTGATCAGTCCGCGCGGTTCCAGCACCCGCAGCACGCGCAACATCGTCACCTTGTCAAACCCCAATGCCCTGGCCAGGCTGGACTGATCGAGACCTGGGTAAGCGCTGAGCACGGTCAAAACGCCATACTGGGCGGGCGTGAGCTTCAGTGCATTGCACTCAGATTCAAACACCGCTGTAGAAATCTGATGTGCCCGGCGCAGCAGAAAGCCGGGGCGGGAATAGAGGCGGGTCAAGCTGGCGATTTCAGGCACAAGGCGGCGCTTTCAAGGTTTTCCTATCAGGGCATTCCCTGGATAAGGTCTGGGTGACCCTGTCGCACAATGGTTAGCATGCAAACTCTGGCGGGTCTTTTCATGAAGTGCTTCCATCTTACTGTCAGGCAAACCCCATGTTGAGAACTCTTTCTTTCAAGAGTTTATGGATGCTGGCATTTTGCTTGCCCTTTCTGTCTAAAGCCCAATCGGTAGGTGCTCAGATCGCGCCAGCGCCAGCCGCCGCTTCTGTTCTGGCAACGCAAACCAGTTTGCGCCTGATCGTGCCTTTCACCCCGGGAACTGGCATCGACCTGATTGCCCGGACGGTGGGCCCCAAACTGGGTGAACGCCTGGGTCGCAGTGTGGTGGTGGACAACCGTGTGGGTGCGTCTGGCAATATCGGAACTGAGGCTGTGGTGCGTTCTCCGCCCAACGGTAGCACGCTGCTGGTATCGGTCAACACCCTGGTGATGAACCGAAGCCTGTTTCCCAAATTGGCATTTGATCCGGTCAAAGACCTTGTCCCCGTTTCACTGACCAGTTGGGGACAGCTTTTGCTGGTGACTGGCAAACAAGCCGGTTTCAATACACCGGGCGAATTGATCCAGGCGGCAAAACAGGCTCCCGGACGTATCAACTATGCATCCCCCGGTGTCGGGACACCACACCACCTGTCCATGGAGTTGTTCAAGAGTGCGAACGGCGTTTTCTTGACACACATACCGTACCGTGGAACCGCGCCTGCGGTCACAGATTTGTTGGGAGGTCAGGTCGATGTCATGTTCCTCCCCATTCACGTGGCTCTACCGCATATCCGCGCTGGCAAACTGATTGCACTGGGCATTGGCAGTGACAGGCGCCACAGCCTGTTGCCCACCGTGCCAACCCTGGCAGAAGCCAAGGCAGGCGATGTCAACGTGGCCATGTGGTACGGCGTATTTGCGCCGCCTGGCACCCCTGCAGATCTTGTGCAGCGGTTAAACCGTGAGATCAAAGACATTCTGACGGGCGCAGATGTCCGGGCAGCCTTTGAAACCCAGGGTATGGACCCTGCCAGCAGTACGCCTGAAGAGTTTCAGCGCGTGGTGGAGAGCGATGCGCTGCGCTGGGCAAAACTGATCAAAACCCAAAACATCCGTGCCGATTGAGCAAGCCAGTGGTTGCATGAACGTCAACCCTGTTCTTGCCCGGTGGGTGCCCGGCTTTTTGCAGGCGAGTCTGGTCGTGTGGGGCGCGCGTCATTCCAGATCACTTTAAGCACACGGCGGTGGGTTCAGTGTAAGTAAGCTTGTGTCTGTCTTGGGCAGTAGTCTTCCATCTCGGGGGAATGCAGATGCACGCTGGCGAGTGCTTCAGTTTGTTCCCACTGAGAAGTTCCCAGCGCTTGTTCCAGCAAATGCATGAAGCCATGAACCAGCTTAGGTGCCAATTCCGCCTGAAAGCTGCGCTCCTGACGCTGACTGCCTGGAAGACACTCTTCGAAACGCATCTCCATCCCTCCGTCACTACCCGGGGCAATACTCACCGTGGTGACCAGCAGCGGCTCCGAGCCGAGTGGCCAGGACTGTGCATCTCCTTTGAATGGCGTTGAAAAGTCGGCATCTTTCAGATGCTGCAAACGCTCGAATTCTCCGACCCAGGCCGGTACGGTTTCGTCATGCCAAGCCTTTCTTGCGTCCAGGGCGCTTCTCAGGACCGCGACCCAGCTCAGGCAAAGGCGGCGTGTGAACCAAAGGCGGATCTCTTGCGCGTCGGCTGAATTGATGCGCACCAGAATCCGGTCTTGCTCGTTGAGGTAGCTGAGCGACAGTTGGTGGATGTTCATGGCTTGATTTTAGTCAAGCCAATCCAATTGTTCGCTCGGTTTAAGCCTTGAAAATGGCGTTGTTCGTGACCACGTGTAGGCCAAGGAAGGTTTAGCACCATGAGAACAGACAAATTCACCACCAAGTTCCAAGAAGCCCTGGCTGATGCGCAGTCGCTTGCCATTGGCAGCGACCACGCTTATATCGAGCCAGCGCACCTGCTGGTTGCCTTGATCAAACAGACCGACGGCCCCAGGGCCTTGCTCGAGCGTTCGGGTGCCAATGTGCCGGGCTTGCTGGCTGCAGCTGAGGCTGCTGTCAAACGGCTTCCTCAGGTAGAAGGGCAGGAACAGGTCACCGTAGGCCGCGAGCTCGTGTCACTTCTGCAGGCCACCGAGAAAGAAGCCATCAAGCGCAACGACCAGTTCATTGCGGCAGAGCTTTTTTTGCTGGCAGTCAGTGAGAGCAAGGCAGACGCAGGTCGTATGGCGAAAGAAAACGGCCTGAATCGAAAGTCACTTGAGGCCGCCATCGAGGCTGTCAGAGGTGGGCAGAGTGTCAACAATGCTGACGCAGAAGGCCAGCGCGAAGCCCTCAAGAAGTACTGCCTTGACCTGACCGAACGTGCCCGCCTGGGCAAGCTCGACCCAGTGATTGGCCGTGACGATGAAATCCGCCGCGCCATCCAGGTGCTGCAGCGCCGCACCAAGAACAACCCTGTGCTCATCGGTGAGCCCGGTGTTGGCAAGACCGCCATCGTCGAAGGCCTGGCCCAGCGCATCGTCGCAGGCGAAGTGCCAGATTCACTCAAAGGCAAGCGTGTGCTGTCGCTCGACATGGCCTCTTTGCTGGCGGGCGCCAAGTTTCGCGGTGAATTTGAAGAACGGCTCAAGACAGTGCTGAGCGAACTTGCCAAGGACGAAGGCCAGACCATCGTCTTCATTGATGAACTGCACACCATGGTAGGCGCAGGCAAGGCCGAGGGCGCCATGGATGCCGGCAACATGCTCAAGCCCGCGCTGGCTCGCGGTGAGTTGCACTGTGTGGGTGCCACCACACTGGACGAATACCGCAAGTACATCGAAAAAGACGCTGCCCTTGAGCGCCGCTTCCAGAAAATTCTGGTGGGTGAGCCCACTGTGGAAGCCACCATCGCCATCCTGCGCGGCTTGAAAGAGCGTTATGAAGTGCACCATGGCGTCGAAATTACCGACCCGGCCATCGTCGCCGCCGCAGAACTCAGTCAGCGCTATATCACCGACCGTTTTCTGCCCGACAAAGCCATCGATCTGATCGACGAGGCTGCATCCAAGATCAAAATCGAGATTGATTCCAAGCCTGAGGTGATGGACAAACTTGACCGCCGCATGATCCAGTTGCAGATCGAGCGCGAAGCCGTGCGTCGCGAAACCGATGAGGCCTCCCAAAAACGCCTGGCATTGATCGAAGAAGAAATCACCCAACTGCAAAAGGAGATTGCCGATCTGGACGAGATCTGGAAGTCTGAAAAAGCCCAGGCCCAGGGCAGTGCACAGATCAAGGAAGAAATCGAGAAGATCCGCAAACAGATGGATGAATTCACCCGCAAAGGTGATTACAACAAGGTGGCCGAGCTGCAATACGGTCGATTGCCTGACCTGGAAAAGCGTCTTAAGGCCGAGGAGGCCCGCTCCAAAAGCGCGGCAGCCAGTGGCGATGCACCTGTCAACAGGCTGCTGCGCACGCAGGTCGGCGTGGCCGAAATCGCCGAAGTGGTTGCGCGTGCCACGGGCATCCCGGTGTCCAAAATGCTGCAGGGCGAGCGCGACAAGCTGCTGCTGATGGAAGACAAACTTCATGAGCGCGTTGTCGGCCAGGACGAGGCGATTCACGCCATCGCCAGCGCCATCCGTCGTTCGCGAGCGGGCTTGTCTGACCCGAATCGGCCCACAGGCTCCTTCCTGTTCCTGGGCCCCACGGGTGTGGGTAAAACCGAGCTGTGCAAGGCACTGGCAGGCTTCCTGTTTGACAGCGAAGACCACCTGATCCGAATTGACATGAGCGAGTTCATGGAGAAACATTCGGTCAGTCGCATGATTGGTGCGCCGCCCGGCTATGTGGGCTATGACGAAGGCGGCTACCTGACCGAGGCCGTGCGCCGCAAGCCCTACAGCGTGGTGCTGCTCGACGAGGTGGAGAAAGCCCACCCCGATGTATTCAATGTGCTGCTGCAAGTGCTGGACGATGGTCGGCTGACCGATGGTCAAGGCCGCACGGTGGACTTCAAGAACACCGTGATCGTGATGACCAGCAACATTGGTTCGCCCATCATCCAGAGCATGGTCGGCCGCGATGCCGACGAGATTAAGGACGCGGTGTGGGACGAGTTGAAAAACTACTTCCGCCCCGAGTTCCTTAACCGGATCGACGAAACCGTGGTGTTCCACGCGCTGGACGCCAAACACATTGAGTCGATCGCGCGCATTCAGCTCAAGGTCTTGCAAGAGCGCCTTGCCCGCATGGATCTGCAGCTGGACGTGTCTGCCATGGCCTTGGCCGAATTGGCCAAGGTGGGGTTTGACCCCGTGTTTGGCGCGCGGCCGCTCAAGCGTGCGATCCAGCAGCGCATCGAGAACCCGCTGTCCAAGCTGATGCTGGAAGGGCGCTTCCCACCCAAGTCCGTCATCCCGGTGGACGTGGATCCGGTCACCGCGCCAGGACAGTTCCGCTTTGATCGTGTCGTCAGCTGACTTCATTTTGTGGGACGTGAATTGAGCACTGTTGTGAACAATTCACATCCACTTCACTGCGATTAGTGGCCTGTGGTAGCCTTTCGGGGCTTGTTCCCCCGAAGGAATTTCCATGAAAAGGCTAACGTTGGCCGCAGCCCTGGTGGTTTGCGGCTTTGCAGCGCACGCAGCGCCTGCGGATGACATGAAGCGTATGCTGGAGGCGTCGCAAGACGCCCAGGCCTACCAATTAGGGCGCACCCATGCGGATCAGCTGGGCGAGCCGCTGTTTGATTTCTTTTTTGGCATCGCTGCCATCAATGCGGGAGCCCCTGGCGAAGGGGTTTTAGCGCTTGAGCGCTACCTTCTGCATTTTCCCGACAACCACTCGGCCCGGTTTCATCTGGCCAGGGGTTACTTCACCTTGGGCGACGACGCCCAGGCGAAAGAGGCTTTTGAAGCGCTTGCCAAGGTGGCTCAAGGTGGCGAGCTTTACACCATTAACCGCTTCCTGGATACCATCAACTCGCGCCAGGCCAGCACGCGGCCGTCTGCGTCTGCCTGGGTTGAACTCGGTGCTGGGCGGGACAACAACATCAACAGCGGTGTGCTCAGCGGTCAGATCGCGGGCCTGCCTGAAGGCCTGGTTGTGTCACCGGGGCAGACATCCGAGCAACGGACAGACAATTTTGGCACCGCCCAGGTTGGTGTGCAGGGCAGCCTGCCGCTACGCGCCAGCACCGCGCTGTACGGCGGGGCGGTTGCCAATGTGAGGCGGCACGCCAAGAGCGAGCACGATGTGTTTGATCAGGACGGCGTGGTGCTGTTCGGTGGTGTGTCCCGCAGTTTGGGGCGTCATGCGGTGCGCGCAGGCGTGGATGTCAATTCGATCTATGTGTTTCGTCAGCAGTACCTCAAGGCCGTGACACTCGCAGGCGAGTGGAACTTCCAGGCGGATCAGTTCAACCGACTGGGTGCACAGGTGCAATGGTCTCGTCAGTCGTACCAAAACATCAATGCCTATCAGGATCTGGCAAAGACCACGCCCGTGAGTTCTGGCGCTGATGTGCGTGACAGTCAGCTCTACAACCTGACGGCCCATTGGCGACGCAGCTTCCTGTTCACCTGGAGCCCCGTGCTGACTTTGACGGTGAATGGCGGGCAGGAAAAAAACCTGAAAGACCGCCCCGACCTCTCCCGCAATTTCTGGGGTGCGCGGGCTGCTGTCTCGGCCCAGCCAGCCCAGGCCTGGACAGCGGGCGCAGGGCTCAGTTACCTGTTGTCCCGGTTTGGCGGCCCTTTTTCAGACGGGCTCAATTCCCGCCGCGATACTGGCACGGTACTGGATTTGAACGCCAACTACGCCCTTTCTCGGCATTGGAGTATGCGCATGGAATATCAGCGACTAGATCAGCGCTCCAATATCGGGCTTTACCAGCTTAACCGCAACGCCGTGGCACTCAAGCTGCGGTACGACACTCTGTGAGGAAAGCCATCATGACCCACAAAATCATTTGGACCGGTCTGACCGCCAGCATCCTCGCGCTGGCTCAAACAACTGCCCTTGCCCAACCCGTGGGCCGCGTGCTAGCTGTTGCAGGCAACGCCAGCATCGAGCGCGGTGGACAGGCTCAAGCCATCAGTTTTGGTACAGAAGTTCAAAACGGTGATGTCCTCGCCGTGGGCGACCGCAGCGCCGTGCAAGTCAGGTTTACCGATGAGTCCATCATGGCCTTGCGAGCAAACACGCAACTCAAGGTTCAGGATTTCCAATACAAACAAAATGCCCAAAGTGACCGATCTGTCATGGCACTGATCAAAGGCGGCCTGCGCACCATCACGGGCCTGATCGGCAAGAACAACGCCCGTTCCTATGGCATTCAGACATCAACCGCCACCGTTGGCATCCGTGGTACCCATTTCACCCTGGTTGCCTGCAACAACGACTGCGCCAACGCTGACGGCACGGCGGTACCCAATGGTCTGTTTGGTGGCGTGACCGACGGGCGAATATCGCTCACCAACAACACAGGCGAAGCAGAGTTTGACCAGCAGGAAAACTTCTATTTGGCCAGCATGGATTCCGTCCCAGAGCGATTGCTGACGCCGCCCAGCATCCTGCTAGACCGAGCCTTGGTGGTGCGCGCCAAGAGCAGCAATGCTGGCGATGAGACCGCCAGTGTGGACACCAAAACCGAGGCACGCATCAGCGACCAGATGTCCAACTCAACAAAGCTCACCCTGATTCGCTTGCTGGCGTCTGACCCGCAGCTTTTGCGTGCGGCCATGGCGTCAGGGCAATACCCAGGTCTGGTCGACGCTGTGACGTCGCAGAACAACCGCGTCTCCTATGTGCAAGGTAGTGGTGAGGTTGTAACCGACGGTGCGTTCATTGCGGCAACCGAGTCGGGAAGTCCGACCGTGAAGCAGTTGCGGTCAGAGGTGGATGAACTGCATGACAAGTTTTTCTATGACGCCGAGTCACTGGCTGTGCAAATGAAGAAAACCTTTCAGGTAGATACCGCCAAAGGCTCAGGTGTTTACTGGACATACCGGGCACCGGGTGTAGGTAGCAGCAATTTGGTCGGGACTCACATTGCCTTTGGTGATACACCGCGAATTGACTTACCCACAACGGGCACGGTCGTCTACAACTACGCCGGAGGTACCACTCCGACCGATAGCATGGGGCGCACCGGCGTGATCAATGCAGGCAGGCTCAGCGTCGATTTTCAAACCCGTCAAGTAGGTACCTTAGACCCGATTGCCATGGGGTTTGCAAGAACGGCGACGGCGGGCGCAGTCGGATACTCAATCCCCACAGGAACCACCTGGAATCTGGCAACCACCGAGCAAACCTTGAGCAATGTGCGGTGTGTGGGCTGCAATGGCACACCGACAGCCCTGATCAATGGCCGCATCGTTGGAACCACCGGTGTGGGTTACGCGGCTGGTCTTTCGAGCTTGAGTAGCGTGGGCACACCTTCCGTCAAACATGTAGGGGCGGCGGCACTGGCGTTTGGGCGATAGCCTGCAATAGACAGGGCGGGGTGCCCTGTTAAGCTTGGCGAATGAGTCAGACAGCACCCCTCACCATCCCGCATCTGAACGCCTGGTTAGCGCGTTCTGGAACCACCCGCGAAGCGCTTGTCAGTCAGGCGCTTGAACGCACTGCGTCAGCCCCGGCACAACATGTGTTTACCAAACTGTATGCCGACGCAGCCCTGGCTGCTGCCCGCCATGCAGATGCCGCACAGGCGGTGGGCGTGCAGCTTTCCCCATTGGCTGGGCTGCCCGTCAGCATCAAGGACCTGTATGACGTGGCTGGTGAGACCACGCTGGCGGGCTCTGTCGCATGCCGGGTCGACGCTGCTGCGCTCGCCGACGCCCCTGCCGTGACTCGTTTGCGCGCAGCGGGCGCTGCCATCATCGGCAAAACCAACATGACCGAGTTTGCGTTTTCCGGGGTGGGAATCAATCCGCACTACGGCACGCCGCGCAACCCTGCTGACGCACACGTCGCTCGCATCCCCGGTGGCTCGTCCTCAGGTGCTGCTGTCTCCGTTGCCTTGGGTCTGGCGGTGGCAGGTTTGGGGTCAGATACCGGGGGCTCCATTCGCATCCCGGCTGCGCTGTGTGGTCTGGTCGGTTTCAAGAGCACCCAGGGGCGGGTGCCTCGCAGCGGTGCTTTCGAACTCTCACGCACGCTGGACACGGTCTGCGCCATGACGCGCAGTGTGGAAGATTGCCTGACGGTCGATGCCGTGCTCTCGGGTGCGCCCTTGCCGGTCCGGCGACGGCCCTTGCGTGGGTTGCGGCTGGCCCTGCCCCAGACCGTGCTGCTGGACGCCTTGGACGCGACTGTCTCCGCTGCATTCAGTCGCAGCCTGTCCACGCTGTCGGCAGCTGGCGCACAGCTGATCGAGTTGCCGTTGACCGAGCTGGCCGAGATTGGCAAGCTCAATGCGCCCGGCGGCTTTTCTGCGGTGGAGGCCTTTGCTGTGCACCACCAGCGCCTGGCCCGCAACAAGGCCGCCTACGACCACCGCGTGGCCGCGCGCATTGGCCTGGGCGAGACGGTCACTGCCCAGCAATACATCGCCATGCAAGACAATCGCCGCGACTGGATCGCCAGGGTAGAGCAACGGCTGGAAGGCTTCGATGCTGTGATCTGCCCGACCGTGCCCATGGTTGCTCCAGCCATCGATGCCCTGCTGGCGTCTGACGATGCCTTTTTCCAGGCCAACGGCCTGTTGCTGCGCAACACCTTTGCCTTCAACTTTCTGGATGGTTGCTCGATCAGCCTGCCGTGCCACGCAGCGGGCGAGTTGCCGGTGGGCCTGATGCTGTCGTCCACAGGCGGCGACGATGCCCGTTTGGCCGCTGTGGCCCTGGCGGTGGAACACACATTGGGAGCCAGCGCATGACTAAACACATTGACCTGACGGCCTACAACACCCGCTATGAGCTTGATCCCGCGCGCATCGCTTCGGCCAACGTGCCCGAAGGTTTCAAGCCGATCAAGATTGGTGGCCCGTTCATCAGCGATAACGGCCCACTGTTTGCCCGCTGGACGGGCACGCGCCTGCAACTGGGCTTTCGGGTAGAAGATCGCCACTGCAACCCTTTGATGAACTGTCATGGCGGCATGCTGGCCAGCTTTGCAGACATGCTGATGCCTGCCGTGGCCATTTACCAGGGCGAGGGCGAACGCCGCTTTTTACCCACCATCAGTTTGCAGATCGATTACCTGTCGGGCGCCAAGCTCGGCGCTTGGGTGCAAGGCGAGGGGGAGGTGCTGCGCCGCACCCGCAACATGCTGTTTGCGCAAGGCCTGGTCAGCGCCGACGGCGAAGCTGCCATGCGCGTCAGCGGCGTGTTCAAGCAAGGGCCGCTCATTGGGGGTGGTGACGATACCGACCCTTTCAAATTGCAGTGGTAGCCAACGAAAGCCGCAAAGCAAATACGAGGAACAGTCCATGGATCAGGTAGACGCCGTTGTCATTGGCGCAGGTGTAGTGGGTTTGGCTGTGGCCCGTGCCTTGGCCTTGCAGGGGCGCGAGGTCATGGTGCTGGAGGCGACCGACGCCATCGGCACGGGCACCAGCTCGCGTAACAGTGAGGTCATCCACGCGGGCATTTATTACGCAGCGGACTCGCTCAAGGCCAGGCTGTGCGTGCAGGGTAAGGACATGCTGTACGCCTATTGCGCAGAGCGAGGCATAGCCCACCAGCGCTGCGGCAAGCTGCTGGTGGCCACCAGTGAGGGGCAAATCCCAAAGCTGCACGCCAGCATTGCGCAGGCCCAGGCTAATGGCGTGAATGACCTGCAACTCCTGAGCCGCGCCGAGGCCCTGGCACTCGAACCCGCATTGAACTGCGTGGCAGCCGTGCTCAGCCCCAGCACCGGCATTGTGGACAGCCATGGCCTGATGCTCAGTTTGCAGGGTGATATGGAGAATGCGGGCGGAATGTTGGCATTAAAATCCGCTTTTCGGCATGCCAGATATACAAGGTATGCTATCGAAATAGTTTCAGAAGACGGTACTGAACTGGCTGCCAAAACCGTTGTCAACGCCGCTGGCCTGTATGCGCCCGACCTGGCGCGTCAGATTGCTGGGCTGGACGCCTGCCATGTGCCCAGCGCCTATTACGCCAAGGGCAACTACTTCACGCTGGCAGGCCGTGCACCGTTCAAACGCCTGATCTACCCCATGCCAGAAGCTGCAGGCCTGGGCGTGCATCTGACGCTGGACCTGGGCGGTCAAGCCAAGTTTGGTCCTGATGTGGAATGGGTTAAATCACCTGACGACCTGGTGGTCAACCCCTCCCGTGGCGACAGTTTCTACGAAGCGGTTCGCCGCTATTGGCCTGATCTGGCCGACGGGGCACTTCAGGCCGGCTATGCGGGCATACGCCCCAAGATACAGGCGCCGCACGAAGACGCCAAAGATTTTGTGATCCAGGGACCAACCGTGCACGGCGTGCCGGGTCTGGTCAATTTGTTCGGCATCGAGTCCCCAGGGCTCACCAGTTGCCTCGCCATTGCAGAAGAGGTGAAGCGGGCCTTGGCCTGATAGGTCTTAGCGCAGATTGCGTGCGAACAGGCTGAACAGCCGCTCCCAATGCCGCTCGGCAGCGGTCCGGTTGTAGATCGTGCCGCGCTGCGGAAACACAAAGCCATGCTCAACCGCCGGGTACCACTCGATGCGGTGCGGGGTGCCTGCGGCCTTCAATGCAGATGCCAGTTGCTCGATGTCCGCAGGCGGCGCCCATTTGTCAATCTCGGCACAGGCAAAGTAGCTTTCGCACAGGAGGCGTGGCGCCATGCGGTGGGGTGAATCAGGTGCGTCGGTTGCCATGTTGGCCCCGTGGATGGACGCAATGCAACTGATGCGGCCCCCAAACTGCGCCGCTGCCCACATCACAAATGGCCCGCTCATGCAGTAGCCTACCGCCCCCAAGCGGCTGGCCCGCGCCTCGGGCTGGGCGTCTACAAACTTCAGAAGGGCGGCAGTATCCACCTCGGTGGTGCGGGCGTCCAGGGTAGCCATCAGGCTGAACATGTGCGCCATGTTGGCCTCGGTGCGCTCTGTCAGCCACCAGTCGGGCGTGTTGCGGTAGTACAGGTTGGGCAGCACCACGTAATAGCCCACGCTGGCCAAGCGGCGCGCCATGTCGTGCAGCTCTTCGCGCTTGCCGGGCGCGTCCATGTAAAACAGCACCACCGGGTGCGGGCCGCCCTCATCGGGGTAAACCACAAAACTGTTCATGGCGCCGTCGGCGGTCGGGATGTCCAGGTGCTTTTCAATCATGGGCACCATCGTAGCGGCGCATTCAGTGCTGCGTGTGACAAAGGCGACAGCGCGCCCGTGTCAAACTTGCCCAATGGACGCCGAACTTCTGACCCAGCTGGTCACCACCGAAATGCCCTACGGCAAGCACAAGGGCTGCCTCCTGGCTGACCTGCCTGGCAATTACCTGAACTGGTTTGCGCGGGAGGGCTTTCCCACTGGCAAGCTCGGTCGCCTGCTGGCCCTGATGCACGAGATAGACCACAACGGCCTGGGAGATTTGCTCAAGCCGCTTCGACAAGGAGACAAACATGACTGAACAAAACCAAGACCGCCCCCCAGCACACGTTCGCAACGGCGCAGACCTGCTGTGCGAGACCCTGCTGGCCAATGGTGTAGACCATTGCTTTGCCAACCCTGGCACATCAGAAATGCACTTTGTGGCTGCGCTGGACCGCCAGACCGACATGCGCTGCGTGCTGGGTCTGTTTGAAGGCGTGGTTACCGGCGCGGCCGATGGCTATGCCCGCATGGCTGACAAACCCGCCTGCACCTTGCTGCACACCGGCCCCGGTCTGGCCAATGGCCTGGCCAATATCCACAACGCCCGGCGCGCGGGCACACCCATGATCAACGTGGTGGGCGACCATGCCACGCACCATTTGGCGTACGACGCGCCGCTTACCTCCGACATTGAAAGCCTGGCCACGCCCATGTCTCACTGGTTGGGGCGCAGCCAAAGTGCCGACACCCTGGGCTACACCACCGCAGAGGCCATCACCCAGGCCCGCATCGCGCCCGGGCGCATTGCCAACCTGATCCTGGCCGCAGATCACGCCTGGAGCCTCACGCAAGCCAGCGCCGTCAAGGCTGCTGCACCCAACCAGGGCGATGCCCCGCAAGCCGCGCGCATAGCCCACGCCGCGCAAGCCTTGAGCCAAAGTGGCACAAATGCGGACAACACGGTCATCCTGCTGGCAGGCAAGGCGCTGCGCGATGAAGGCATGGCATTGGCCAGCCAGATCGCTCAGGCCACTGGCGCGAGACTGCTCACACAGCAAGCGAATGCCAGGGTCGAGCGGGGACTGGGCCGTGTCATGCTGGACCGCGTGCCCTACGTGGTTGACAAAGCCCTGCAGATGTTTGCCAGTACAAAACGCATCATCCTGATCGGATCGAAAGCACCGGTCGGCTTTTTTGCCTACCCTGGCAAGCCCAGCAGCATGCTGCCTGCCGATTGCGAAGTCATTCCTGCCGCCCTGCCCGGGGACGACCTGCTCGCCAGCCTTAAAGAACTGGCCGCGCGCCTTGGCATAGCGGCTGAAGTTGGCAAGCCCGTGCAACACATGGTGGCCCAGCGGCGCGACCTGAGCCTGCCCAGCGGGCACCTGAGCGCCCAAAGCATCGCTCAAAGCGTGGTGGCGCTGATGCCTGACCAGAGCATCATCTGCGACGAAAGCGTCAGCTCTGGCCGCGACTTCTTTCCCATGAGTTACCACGCTGCCCCGCATGACTACTTGCAACTTACCGGCGGCGCCATTGGACTGGGACTGCCCCTGGCCACAGGTGCAGCCATTGCCGCACCCCACCGCAAGGTGATCACCCTGCAAGCCGACGGCAGCGCCATGTACACCGTGCAAGCGCTGTGGACCCAGGCGCGCGAAAAGTTGAATGTGGTGACAGTGATCTTCTCCAACCGCCGCTACAACATCCTGCATGGCGAGCTGAGGGACGTGGGCGCAGGTGTGCCCGGCGTCAATGCCAGGCGCATGCTGGACATTGACAACCCCTCGCTCAACTGGGTGGCCATCGCCAACGGCATGGGCGTGGAGGCGGCACGGGCCGAGACGGCGGAGCAGTTCAATCAGCAGCTGGCAGCGGCCATCAAGTGCAATGGCCCATTCCTGATCGAGGCAGTGTTGCCTTGAACACCTGGGCTGATCAACACATTTCGATGATCAGTGTTTGTGTTCTGAATGCGCATTGACCGCTGGCGCTGTCACCTTGGCCGCCGGTAGCGCTGCGAGTGGCGTAAACCGAGCCTGTTCTGCTGGTTTTCCCGCCAAGCTAATCGAAACAATGGCTTTCAGGTCTGGCGCTGACGCGTATTTGCCAATGCCCTTGAGTCGGTTGTCGCCATCGGGCGTCAGCGTGATGGTGCTTTTGTCTTTGCCAGACAGCAGTATCACCGTACCTGTTGCGCCTGCTGTAGGCACCTTGGCGTCGGCGTGGTCCGTGACATAGACGATCAGGGGACTTTCTTTGGCGGCCTTGTTGTCTTTGGCCACCACCAGTTCAAAGTGCAGGGCACCGGCCATGCGCATTTGGCCGCCGTTGGCATGTTTTTGGGTATCCAGGTAATCGTCGGTGTGGGCCAGCGCGCCGGTGCTGGCGAACAGGGCGGTCAGCAAGGTGGCCAGGGTGAGGCACTTGGCAAAGCGCTTGGCGTTAGGTGTTGTCATGGGGTTCTCCAAGTTAAAAAGCATGGGTGGTGTTGAGTGGCGCGGAGTTGTCTGTCGTGCTCTGTGCTGCCAACAGACTTTCCAGCGGGGCCCGGCCCCACAGCCAGAACATCAGCGGGGTCAGCAGGGTGTCCAGCAGGGTGGAGCTGATCAGGCCGCCAAAGATCACCACGGCCACGGGGTGCAGCATTTCTTTGCCCGGGGCGTCGGCTGACCACATCAGCGGCAGCAGCGCAAACGCGGCCACCAGCGCGGTCATCAGCACGGGCGTCAGGCGCTCTAGTGAGCCGCGCACGATCATGGGCTGGCCAAAGCGCTCGCCCTCCAGCGCGCACAGGTTGATGTAGTGGCTGATCTTCAGGATGCCGTTGCGCGTGGCAATGCCGGTCAGCGTGATGAACCCGACTAAGGCTGCGACCGACAGCGGTTGGCCAGAAATCCAAAGTGCCACCACGCTGCCCACCAGCGCCAGGGGTATGTTGCCCATGATGATCAGCGTGAGCACGGCCGATTTGTAGCGGCTGTACAGCACCATGAAGATCATGGCCAGCGACAGCGTGGCCAGCACGGCAATCAGGCGGGTGGCCTGCTCTTGTGCCTGAAACTGCCCTTCCAGCGCGGTGAAGTAGCCCTCGGGCATGGGCTTGGCGGCCAGCGTGGCGCGGATGTCGGCAATCACCTGTGCCATGTCGCGCCCGTCGGTGTTGGCTGACAGCACGATGCGCCGGCGCGTGTTCTCGCGGCTGACTTGGTTGGGGCCATCCGTCACGCTCACATCGGCCACCTGGCGCAGGGGCACAAAGCCCGTGGGCGTTTCAATCAGCAGGTTAGCCAGTGCCTGCGGGTCGCGGTCTGATTCGGGCAGGCGCACCACCAAGTCAAAGCGGCGGTTCCCTTCCACAATCTGGGTGATGCGCTCGCCCGCAATCATCTGCTCCAGGCTGCGCAGCAGGTTGCCGGGGGCGACGCCCAATCGTGCGGCGCGGTCGTAATCGAGGCGGATTTTGACTTGCGGGATCAAGACCTGCTTTTCGATCTGCAGGTCGGTGATGCCTTTGACCTGGGCCAATCGCTCGCGCACATCGGCGGCCAGACCGCGCAGCGTGTCCAGGTCGTCGCCGTAAATCTTCAGGGCGATCTGGGCGCGCACACCCGACAGCAAATGGTCCAGCCGGTGCGAGATGGGTTGGCCCACGCTGCTGCTCGCAGGTAGCACGGCTAAACGGCTGCGGATGTCGGCAATGACGGCGTCGCGGCTGCGCGTGGAGGCCTTCAGGTCAACATCCATCTCGGTGTAGTGCACGCCCTCGGCATGCTCGTCCAGCTCGGCGCGGCCGGTGCGGCGGCCCACTTGCGTCACCTCGGGCACTTGGGATACGAGTTGCTCAGCCAGCGTGGCCACGCGATTGGATTCTGTGAGCGATGTGCCCGGGTTCAGCAGCACATTGACCGTGAGCGTGCCTTCGTTGAACGGGGGCAAAAACGCGCGGGGAAAGAACGGAATGCTCGCCACAGCCAAGGCCACCAGCAGGGCCGCACCCGCCAGCAGGGTGCGTGATTTTGAAAACGAGGCGTGCAGCAGCTTGGCGTCTTGCACTTTGAGCCAGGTGACGAGAGGGCTGTCACCTGCATGGAGCATTTTCATGCGCGGCAACAGGTAATAGCAAAGCACGGGCGTCACCGTCACTGCCACCAACATGCTGGCCAGGATCGACACCACATAGGCAATGCCCAGCGGGGTAAACAGCCGCCCCTCGATGCCAGGCAGCGCAAACAGCGGCACAAACACCAGCACCACGATGAAGGTGGCGTACACCACGCCCGTGCGCACCTCGCGCGACGCGCTGGCAATCACCTCCAGCACCGGCAGCGGGGCGGCGCGCTGGCGGTTTTCTTTGAGGCGACGCAGCACGTTCTCCACAGCCACCACCGCGTCGTCCACCAGTTCGCCAATGGCAATGGCCAATCCGCCCAGCGTCATGGTGTTGATCGACAGGCCCATGGCATGGAATACCAGCGCTGTTGCCAGCAGCGACAGCGGAATCGCCACCAGCGATATCACCGTAGTGCGCACGTTCAGCAAGAACAAAAACAGGATGATCGCCACCATCAGCGCGCCATCGCGCAGCGCACCGGTCACGTTGCCAATCGAATGCTCGATAAAGTCCGCCTGCGTGAACAAGAAGGACGGCGCGTCGATGCCCCGCGGTCGGCTCTTGGCCAGTTGCGCGACCGCATCTTCCACCGCATGGGTCAGCGCCACGCTGTCGGCGCTGGGCTGCTTTTGCACCGACAAAATCACGGCAGGCTTGCCCTGGTAGCTGCCGTCGCCGCGTTTGGTGGCTGCGGCTATGGTCACGCTAGCCACTTGCTTGAGCAAAATCGGCTGACCGTTCTTGACCGTCACCACCAGGTTCTGCAGGTCTTCAATGCGGGCGCTGCGGCCAATCTGGCGGATCAAATACTCACGCCCTTGCGCCTCCAGAAAGCCACCGCTGGTATTGGCGCCAAAGTCCTTCAGCGCGGCGTCCAGCTTCTCGCGGCCAATGCCCAGGGCCTGAAGTTGGGCGGGTTTGACCTCCACGCGGTACTGGCGCACTTCGCCCCCAATGGCCGTCACCTGGGCCACGCCAGGCAAGGTCAGCAGGCGCGGGCGCATCACCCAGTCGGCGTATTCGCGTACCTGCATGGGGCTGACCTTGGCCGGGTCAGCGGGCAGGGCGATCAGCAAAATCTCGCCCATGATGGACGAGATCGGCCCCATCTGCGGCACCACGCCCGAGGGCAATTGCTCGCGCGCCAGGTTCAAGCGCTCGGCAATCTGCTGGCGGTTGCGGTAGATGTCGGTGCCCCATTCAAATTCCACATACACCACCGACAAGCCCACGCCAGAGACGGATCGCACCCGCGTCACCCCCGCCATGCCGTTCATGCCGGATTCGATGGGGAAGCTCACCAGCTGCTCCACCTCTTCCGGCGCCATGCCGCCCGCCTCGGTCATCAGCGTGACGGTAGGTTTGTTCAGATCAGGGAACACATCCACAGGCATCTTCTGCAGCGTGAAGATGCCGTAGATCACCATCAGCAGGGCCAGGCCCAGCACGATCAGGCGCTGGCGCAGGCTGATATGAATGATGGCGTCAAACATGGCGCTTTAACGCACTTGTGACAACAAACTCACGCCAGCCGTCACCACGCGGTTACCCTCGTGCAGCCCGTCAGTAATGGCGACCGTGCTGGCATCCAGCGGCTGCACACGCACACGGCGCAGCACAAAGCGCTCGGCCTCGGTGTGCACCCACACGGCGGATTCGCCAGCGCTGGATTGCGTCACCGCTTGCCGTGCCATGGGCATGCCCTGCACGGCTTGGCGGGTGCGCACCAGCACCTTCACGCTCTGGCCCACGGCAACCGCAGGCTTGGGCGTGGTGATGCGAAACAGCAGCGGCAAAGCCTGCTCACGCAACTGGCGGCCACCGCCCACAAAGCTCAAGGCCAACGTGGCCTCCGCAGCCGCGCCATCTGCGCGTGCACTGGCCCCCGTGATGCTGCTGGTCAAGCTGGCGTCATAGGCCAGGGCCTCCACCGTCAGGCGTGCCGGGTCAATGATCTCGAACAGGATCTCTTTGAGCTCTACCACTTGCCCAGCCACCACGTTGCTGGCGCTGATCACGCCCGACACCGGCGCGGTCAAGGGCTCAGCGGTGTTGACGCTGGCACTCACAAACGCGCGGCGCTTTTGCAGCGCGGCATGCTCGATGCGGGCGGCTTCAATCTCCTTCTGTGGCACAGCGCCTTCCAGCTGGTCAAAGCGACGCATCTTGCTGGCCGCCAAGGCCACTTGCGCGTCCAGCTCTGCCAATTGCGCTTGTTGGTTGCCCCGCTCAATCGCGCCACCGGCGGGCTTGAGGTAAGCCAGCACCTCGCCACGGCGCACCTGGCGGCCCGGCGTGGGCATGCCTTTGGGGCCGGGCAACACGCTGCCTGCCAGCGTGGCCTGCACGCGGCCACCCGCGTCGGGGCTGGGCAAGACCTTGCCGTTCAGCTCCACCGTGCCCGCCAGCTCACTGGTGCGTGCAGGCGCGGTGCGGATGTCCCACTGCCGCTGAACGGCTTTGGGGACAAAGAGGCTGCCATCGACCAGGCGTTGCGGGCCTTCTTGGGCCAAGGCATGCTGACCTGTGCCAATCAGCGCGAGCGCCAACAAGGCGGCATGGAACAGATGAAAAGTCTTCATGCCGCACTTTCCTTAGCGCCACGACGGCGGCTCAACGCCATGCCAGCGACCAGCCCAAGCACCAGTGCAAGCACCAACGCAACGCCCCCCAAGCCCCATGTCATCCAGTGTGCGGAGCCATTTGCCGCTGGCGATGCCAGGGGAGCCGCGTCAGCCTTTGCGGCGATTTCCAGCGTGGTGGCCAGCAGGTCGGCGTTGTCGGCTGTTTCAATGGACACAGTCAAGGCATGCTTGCCTGCGCCCAGTGCAGGCGCTGCCAGCTGGTAAACGCCGGGCGCGACTTCTGCCGCCAAGCCTTTGAGCCCCGCACCGTCCACCTCAATCTTGGCGCCCGGCACGGGGGCATTGCTGGCAAAGCTGTCCAGGTAAATCACCAGCGCTTGCTTGTCGGCCACCAGCAGCAGCTCAAAGTCTTCAGACTTGGCGCTGGCGCGCGGTGCAACCGATTGGCTGACCGCAGGCGGCGAAGATGTGAGGCCCATCGCGGGCGATGGGGTGCCATGGTCTTCGCCATCGTGGGCCCAGGCCAGGGGCGCGGCACACAGCAAGGCGCTCAAGAAGATAACAACAGCTTTCAAGGCAAAACTCCCAAGGCCTGGTTGAGCCGAGACACGGCCGCCGCACGGCTGATGCGTTGGCGTTCCAAGCTGCCGATGGCGTCAAAGGCGGCACTGCGCAGGCGCAGCAGCGTGGCCAGATCGGATTCGCCCAGCGAAAACGCTTTTTCAATCAGCGCCAGGTTGTCGCTGGCCAGGGCCACGCGTTGCTGGCTCAGGGCGAGTTGGCGCTCGCTGGTGTTCAATTGCTGGCGTGCGCGCGCCAGGTCCTGTTCCAGCCGTGTCTGGGTGCGCTGCAACTCGGCCTGGGTCTCTAGCGATTCAGCCAGCGCGGCCGATGTATCGCGTTGGATTTGTGCGCCCACGGCAAAGGGCACGGTCAGGCGCACGCCCAACTGGTTGCCATAGCGCTCGGTCAGGTCGGTGCGCTCTCGCAACACACGCACGGCAAGCTCTGGCGCCGCACGGTTCGTGGTGCTGGTCGTGCGCACGCGCGCCTGGGCGCTGCGCGCGGTGGCAGTGCTGGCCAGCAGTTGTGGGTGCTGGTCTGGCGTGGCAGCGGCGGTAGCGGGGGCTTCTTCGGGCAGGCGGGCGGGGGCGATTGGCCCGTCAGCGTGGCATAGGCCTGTTCTGCCAGCAAGACGGCGGAAGAAGCGTCGGCCCATTCGGCCTCTGCCGCCAGCACTTCGTTCTGGGCCAAGTTGGCGTCGATGCGGGACAGTTCACCCACCCGGTAGCGCTTGAGCACATCGGCCTGCAGGGCGCGTGAAGTGTCCAGCTTGCGGGTGGCCAGGGCAAGCGCAGCGCGTGCATTGGCCAGCGTCCACCAAGCCTCGCGCAGGCTGCCTGCCAGCGCAAGCTTGACGGCGCTGCGCTGCGCGGCGGCAAGCTGAATGCGGCTGTTAGCTTCGTCCTTCCGGGCGTCTTGCTGGCCGCGCAGCCACAGCGGCACGGCCAACTCCAGCTCCCATTCACGCCGCCCCATGTTTCTGTTCAAACGATCATTCAAATGACCTAGGGTAGCTGCCGCTGGCTGTGGCGTCAGGCCGTTGGCCAGATCCAGTGCGGCGCGCGCCTCGGCGTCGCGGGCGTCCAGGCCTGCGGCCTGCGGGTGCAGTTGCCAGGCCTGTGTCAGCGCGCCCGCGAGATCAAGCGCTGCGGCATCTGCCGCCCAGCCAGGCAGCGCCAAGGCAAGGCCCGCGAGCAAAGCCAGATGCCGCAGGGGTTGAGCGAAGTGACGGAGTGGGTAAAAGGGACGCATGGCAATGGGTGACGACCCATTGTGCGAAGCCGCACCCAACAGCAAGCTGACCTTTTGATTACATTTTTGTCAGGATTGGTCTTTGGGCGCCGCATGTTTCGGTGCCGCGGTCTGGTAGGCCTGCTTCAGGCCAACAGCGGTCTTCGAGTCACCGTAGCCAACTTCGATTGCCGACCCAAACCAGTCGTAGACAGCATTCAAATGGTCGCCTGACAGCCGACATTCGTAGGCTTACACAAAAGCGTCGAATGTGCCCGCTTCCAGGTAGTTCCAAATGGCAGGTTGACTTCTCGTGATGGCCAGGTCCAGACATCGGAGCCAGTTGCTCCATTGCTGCCATTGAGTGAGTATTATTCTGAAACCAGCGGTTCAACATGAAAATGCGGGACTTTCTCGTCACCGAATTTCTTGGGCAGAAGAGGGTCTCTTAGTGTGCGTGGCTCGGTAGGATTGTTCGCTGCGCTTGCCCACGAGTTGTCGCGATCTCAAGAAGGAGTTGCGTGGAGTCGGCGGACAGGGCAAGTGCCGTATTTTCGTGTTCGCTTAGAGCGCTCGCCTTGCGACTGCTCTGTCGATGAGCGAGTCGTAAACGCCAGTGAGCTTGAGGGGTCATGAATGACAACTTCACGCAGTACGTTTCCAGCAAATCGCAGCACAATTTCTCAGAAGTACCGCTCGCTAATTCTCGTCTAGCTCAAAATGGAATCGCATTCTGTACAGCTATCTGCAGCAAATTTATTTTGTCGGCCCAGCGCCCAGGCGATGGACTCGCGTAACCGCTCAAGCGCGCTGTGGCTTTCCGGCAGATAGCTCCCATAGGCGTGGAACTCATGGTTCATGTGAGTCCAAACATCCAGGCGTACCGAGCAGCCTTGTGAAGCAACCGCGGTCGCAAAATCACGGATCATGTCAACAAGGATTTCCTTACCGCCAGCCTGCAAGTAAATCGTAAGCGCACTGGTAGGGCGTAGTTGCCAGTGCGCTTACTGAATGACAGCTTGCCGTCCCCGCGAGTACCCGCTTTGGGCAAGATGCTCTCGCACCTGTAACTGCAATCAGGCAGGCTGATTTTGTGGAACCAGCAACGTCGGGTATCTGGCGCGGCGATTGACCTCACGTACACCCGTCACTGGCCAGATGCCGACGTTCAGAGCAATCGCTCTACAACAGTGAGCGAATTGAAACTGGAGTTAGTGGCACCCTTTGCTCCGGGGCTCAGGTTGCCCCTCAAATGTCTTCGGATCAAAGAGGCTGCATTGCAGGTGTGAACTTATGAACTGAAATTACGGCTTCACAACATCGATTTGTCTTTGATCAGTCGAGAACGCATGGCCTTCCGTTTAACTTGATCCTCAGAATCATCTGACCATGCATGAGAACTACCCCAAGGCCAGTCGGTACCGGCAATGCCCAACAGACGAACTTCTCCTGCGACTCCAGAAATCTTTCGTTCAAACGATCTCCCGTCGACTTTGAAGGCTATCTGATGCACTCCTGCCTTAACTCTTAGGCGAATCATAGAGTCTGGAACGGTTTCCATCGGAGCACCGCTATTGAATGAGATCTCCACTGGATGGTGCCCATCGCCCCAGTAGCGAACAACATAGATGGTGAGGGCATCAGGCACTGACGCAAACTGCTTGGCTTCAGCATCACGTTGAAGGCTCGGTGCGAAGTCCTTTGTACAGACGGCACGTATGCCACGGTCAGTGTGACAGTATGGCTTTTCGGCCAGCTGATCAACTGGTGTGGCACAGCCAAGCAGAGCAAAGATGCATGCCAGGGCAGCGACACTTCTAAAGTTCATTCTTGCCATTTTTTCTTTCTGCGAGTTACAAACACGTTGGGCACAAGCTGGGCGCGGGCGCCCAGCAATGACTTACTTCAGTACAAACCGTGCCGTAGACGACTTGCCAGTCGCCAACACAACGACCACAACCTTGGTGCCTGCCACCACTTTGAAGCTGCCCTTGGCTTCCAGCTTGTCGCCAGCGGGTTTGAGTTCCACCTCCTGCTTGTCGGTACCGCAAAGCAAAGTCAGCTTGGCTGCAGCCTTGCTGACATCCACGGCTTTTCCGTGGTCACGTAGATGCAATTGCAGCAAATCGGGCTTGGCAACCAGTTCGTAGTCCATGTCTTTGACCTCGACCACGAGGCCACCATGCAGCGGTTTGTGCTCATGTCCATGGACATGGTTGTCGGCAGCGAAAGCTGCGCCCGTGGTCGCTAAGGCCAAGGCGGCTATGAGTTGAGGGAATTTCATATGTGTTCCTTTCAGGGGGTTAAAAAATCAGAAGGCTTCCGCATTGCGGTCGTCCAACAAGCGTTCGGCGTCCTTTCGGCCAAACAGCCAGAACAGGACTGGCGTCAAATAGGTATCGAGCAGCGTGGAGCTGATCAGGCCCGAGAAGATCACTACCGCAACGGGGTGCAAGATCTCGGTGCCTGGGCGCTCAGCCTCAAACAACAGCGGTGCCAGCGCAAAGGCGGTCACCAGAGCGGTCATCAGCACCGGGCTCAACCGTTCCAGCGAGCCGCGCACCACCATCTTGTGGTCAAACTCTTCACCCTCGATTCGCATCAGGTTGATGTAGTGGCTGACCTTCAAAATGCCATTGCGCACCGAGATGCCAGCCAGCGTGATAAAGCCCACCAGTGCCGCCACCGACAGCGGCTGGCCCGATAGCCACAGGCCCAGCACCGCACCCACCAGCGCCAGGGGAATATTCACCATGATCAGCGCCGACAAGGTGACTGATTGGTATCGGCTGTACAGCACCACAAACATAAGCACCAAAGACACGATGGACAACAACCCCACCAGTTTGGACGCCTCTTCCTGCGCCTGAAACTGCCCCCAGTGTGATGAAGTAGCCCTCGGGCAGCTTGGACTCCCCCACTACCTTGCGGATGTCTTCCACGATCTCGGACAGCGCACGGCCCTGCGCGTTGGCCGACAGCACGATGCGGCGTTTGCCATCATCACGGCTGATCTGGTTGGGGCCATCACCGTCTTCAATCGTCGCCACTTTGGATAGTGGCACGGCCCCATTGGGGGTTTGCAGCAGGATGTTACCCAGGCCTTCCACCGAACGGGCCGATTCCGGCAGGCGCACCACCAGCGCGAAGCGGCGCGAACCCTCCACAATCTGGGTCACTTTTTCGCCTTCCACCAGGCTTTGCAGCGTGGCCAGAATCTGCGGTGTGGGTACGCCGTATTGCGCGGCTGCGGCGTAGTCCACCCTTACCTTGATCTGCGGTGCCAGTACCTGCTTTTCGATCTCCAGGTCGGCAATGCCGGGCACCGCCGCCAACTTGGATTGCAGCAGATCGGCCTGCCCGCGCAGGGTGTCCAGATCGTCACCAAAAATCTTGATTGCAATCTGCGAGCGCACGCCCGACAACATGTGGTCTATGCGGTGCGAGATGGGTTGCCCGATACCAATAGACGCCGGCAGGTTGACCAGGCGCGCACGGATATCGGCCGAAATCTCGTCCATGGATCGGGTCAGCTCGGACGCGGGTTTCAGCCCCACGTCCAGTTCGCTGACGTGCACTCCCTCGGCGTGTTCGTCCAGCTCGGCCCGGCCACTGCGACGCCCGACGTGGGTGACCTCGGGCACTTGTTTGACCAAGCGCTCCGCCTGCTGCGCCAAGGCAGACGATTCGGCCAGCGTGACGCCAGGGTTCAGCCGTAGACCGACCAACAGCGTGCCCTCGTTAAACGGCGGCAAAAAGGTCTTCGCAAAAAAAGGCACGGCCACCGCCGCCAGCAAAACGGCCAAACCGGCTGCCACCAGTGCGGGCTTCGGGGCATTCAGCACCCGCTGCAGGCTGCTCCGGTAGCCACGTTTGAGCCAGGCCAGCAGTTTGGTGTCGCCATGGTTGAGCGAACGCATGCGCGGCAACAGGTAGTAGGCCAGCACCGGCGTGACCGTGACAGACACCACCAGTGAGGCCAGTGTGGACACGATGAAGGCAATGCCCAACGGCACAAACAGCCGCCCTTCCATACCGGGCAGCGCAAACAGCGGCAGAAACACCAACACGATGATGATGGTGGCATACAGAATGGCAGAGCGCACCTCCATCGTCGCGCTAGCCACCAGCTCGTGTGGGTTCATCCGATGGTCGTGGTGGCGTTCGCGGTCCACCTTCAGGCGGCGCATCACGTTCTCCACACCCACCACCGCATCGTCCACCAGACCACCTATCGCAATGGCCAGGCCGCCCAGTGTCATGGTGTTGATGGACAAACCGAAATATTGGAACACCAGCGCCGTCATGAAGATGGACACCGGAATGGCCGTCAGCGCAATGATGGTCGGACGCAGGGTGCCCAAAAAGAAGAACAGGATTACCGCCACAAAGATGGATGCGCCGATCAACTTGCCTTGCAGTGTGGTGATGGACGCCTCAATAAAACTGGCTTGGCGGAATGTCACTTTGGGCTCGTCCATGCCTGCGGGCAAGAGCGTTTCATATCTGCCAAAGCCGATTCGATGGAGCGGGTCAACGCAATGGTGTCTGCCGTGGGTTGCTTCTGGATGCCCAAAATCACCGCCGGTTTGCCTTCAAAACCCGCGTCTCCGCGCTTCAGGGCGGGCGCAAATGCCACCTCACCAATCTGGCGCAGCAGAATGGGTTGGCCGTTCTTGGTCGTCAAGGCCAGGTTTTTCAGGTCGTCCAGTCGCGAGGTGCGGCCCAGATTGCGGATCAGGTATTCGCGACCATTGAGCTCCAGAAAACCGCCCGAGGTGTTGGACGAGAAACCTTTGAGCGCACCTTCCAGCTGGTCATGGGTGATGCCCAGCTCGGCCATACGTGATGTGTTGGGCTGCACCTGAAACTGGCGCACCTCGCCGCCAATCGGAATGACCTGCGCCACACCGGGCACGGCCATCAGCCGGGGCCGCAAGACCCAGTCGGCATATTCGCGCACCTGCATGGGAGAAATTTTCCCGGTGTCGATGGGGATCGCAATCTGCATGATCTCGCCCATGATGGAGCTGATAGGCCCCATGCGCGGCACCACACCGGCGGGCAGCCCTTCTTCCATCGCCGACAAACGCTCGGACACCATTTGGCGGGCGCGAAAGATCTCCGTGCTCCAGTCAAAAGTGACGTAGATGAAGGACAGACCGGCACTGGAGACCGAGCGCACACTCTCCACGCCCGGCAGGCCATTCATGGTCGTTTCCAGCGGGAAGGTCAGGAGTTGTTCCACCTCTTCGGCGGCCATGCCTCCGGCCTCGGTCATGATGGTGACCGTGGGTTTGTTGAGATCGGGGAACACATCCACCGGCGTGCGCGACAGCGTGAACGCGCCGTAGGCCATCAACACCACACTGGCAATGATGACAAGCAGCCGGTTGGAGAGGCTATTGTCGAGAAGCCACTTGAACATAGTCTGGACTCCTTTCAGCGAATCTGGTTAATCAAGCTGGCCCCTTGCGTGGCAATACGGTCACCCGCTCTAAGGCCCGAGGTGACGGCAAACGAGGAACCATCCAGAACCTCCACCGTGATCGTGCGTGGCTCAAACCGCTCGGGCGCGGTCTTGACCCACACCACGGCCTGGTTGGCCGGGTTTTTGAGCAACGCCTGTGCGGGCACCCGTATGCCTTTGACACGTGTAGCCGTTTGCACATAGACATTGACCGGCTGGCCCACGGCCAGTTTGGACAAGGCTTGCCCTTCGGCCTGGAACAGCATGGGTAAGGCCTGCTCGCGCAAACTGCGCGCCGCGCCGATAAAACGCAAGGCCACGGTATCCGCACCCAGGGCCAGGGTGGCACCCGCCACGTCGCTCACCACCGCTGCGTCATAGGCAAGCGCCTCTATGCGCAGGCGGGTTGGGTCCACCACCTCAAACAACAGTTCGCGGGCATCGACCACCTGGCCGGCCACCGCGTTGCTGGACGCAATGACGCCCGAGACGGGTGCGACCAAGGCATCGCGGTTGTTCAGGCCGCCACCCACTGCGACCACCCGTTCGGTCAAGCTACTGAGTTCGCTTTGCGCTGCCTCAATGTCCTTGCGTGGCACGGTGTCGGACAACTCTTGCAAGCGGGCCACACGTTTCTCGGCCTGCGCCCGCGCGGCTCGCAACTCAGCCAACACGCTGGCCTGGTTGGAGCGCTCAATGGCACCGCTGGATGGGACCACATAGGCCAGCACATCGCCCTTCTTGACGACCTGGCCTAAGCTGGGAAAACCACGCGCGCCCGCTTCCAGGCGCCCTGCCATCAGGGCCTGAACCTTGCCCCCTGCGTTGGGGTCCATCACCACTTTGCCGGCCAGTTCCAGCGAACGGGGTAGTTCAGCGTCGGTTAGCACCAGTGTGCGAACGCCAATCTGGCGTTGGGCCGGTTTCGGTAAAAACACGCTGCCATCGGGCAGGCGCTTGGGACCGTCACCGCTGGCTGCGGGGGGGGCATCACCATGGTCATGGCCGTCGCCCGCCCATGCGGTGGGCGCTAGCATCAACACCACGGCACTCAGCATCTGGCAAGCAGCCAGCATCAAAAAACGGGGCTTCATGCTGCACCTCCCAAACGCGTGTTGCGCTGAGCACCGAGGCGACGCACGGCAAAAGCCAGCAGTGCCAGGGTCAACAGTCCGCCAAGCGCCCATGCGCTGTAGGTCTTCCACGTTGCGCCATGCGCGGCGTCTGCGTGGGTGTCGGCATGGACGTCCAGATCACCAGCCAGCAGGTCGGTCACAGCGCCTGCAACTACGGTCGCGGTCACACTGATCTCTCCGGGCTGCAGTTCTGCGGCCAATGTGGCCTCGAACTCACCCTCTCCGTGGGGTTGAACTGACAGTTTGGTGCCGCCCAGTTCAAGCTCCAGCTTGGCATCCTTGACCGGGCTGTTGTCAGCGGTGTGGTCCAGGTACAGCGTGATGTATTTGCCGTTCACCACACCCACCAACTCAAATGCCTCGGTCGTGGCGGTAAAGCGGGGTTTGGTCGGACCGCCCGCAGCGGCAGGTGCTTCGCCATGGTCGTGGCCGTCACCGGCCCAACCGCACAGGGCTACGGTGGTCAAGATCACCGCGAGGAAAAATGGCTTACGCCGTGTCAAAAGTTTCGTCATGTGTGTTTCTCTAAAGGAGTGGTGTATGCCGAGGCTGGGCCGGGCTTATTCCGGCAACAGCCCCAGGGTTTGGCGCAGAGCGGACTGGGCAGCCGCCAGGTCTATGCCGGCACGGGCGGCCTGGCGTTCGGCGTCCATGGCTTCGCGCTCCATTCGCAGGCGGGTGGGCAGATCGGTCTCGCCCATCTGGAAAGATTTTTGGAAGAACACGCGCGACTCGCGGGCCAACACCGCACGCCGTTGGGCCGCATCGCGCTGGGTCTGGGCGGACACTAAGCCCACGCGGGCGGCTTCCACGTCGCCCTGCAGCCGTTCGCGCTCCAGCCGTACGTTTGTTTCGGCTTCCATCGCATCTGCCTGGGCGCTGGCACGTTTGGCCTGGTTGCGGCTGCTGGAGCCCAGTGGGAAGCGAATGCCCAGCGTGATGCTGTGCTGGTAAGCCTCATCCAGTTGCCCGCGGTCGCGGCTGGTGGCCAGCATCAACTCCGGGTTGGCGCGGGTCTGCACCTGTGCCAACTCTGCGGAGCGTTGGGCCACATCGGCACTGTCTTGCAGCTCGGCAACTGCCGGGTGGGTGACTAGCAGTGTGGCAGTATCCGCAGGCAAAACAGGCATGGGCTCTGCCCCGATAGCGCCGCCTACGCCACTTGGGCCAGCAGCTGACAGCTGGGGCACCAGACCGGAGAGGGCACGCAAGCGCTGGGCAGCAGTCGCCAGCACACCCGTGGCCTCAGCCAGTGTCACCTCTGCCGTGGCCAGTGCGCCATCCGCCTGGTTCTGGTCGGCACGCGCCAGATCCCGGCACGCACCCGTTTGGCCACATCCTGTGCAAGCTGTTGTGCATGGCTCAACAACTCACCGGCCAGCGCGTGGTCCATGTGCGCGCGCGCCCAGGCCCAGTAGGCCTCGCGCACCTGTGCCGCCGTGCGCAGCTGTGCCGCACGCACGCGGCTACTCGTCGCCCGCGCCTGCGCATCGGCTACCGCAACGGTGCTCGCACGCTCTCCCGGTAGCCACAGCGGGATGCTGATGCCGGCCACCATTTCGTCACGGCCCAGGCTCTGGTTCAGGCGGTCGGTCTTGGTGGACAGCTCCAGCGCCACGGGCTCTGCGGTCCAGCGGGTGGCGGCCTGCTGCTGGGCAGCGGCTGCATCCAGGCGCATTTGTTGTGACAGGGCCTCGGGCTGGCGCTGCCAGGCGGCATCAAAGGTTTGCTTTAGTGTTGTTGTCGCAGCGACGGGGGCAGCCGTTGCGCTGTGGGCAACCAGGGCCAGCACGGCACACGGCCACCAAATAACTTGATTTTTTCGGAACATCCGATTCTCCAAAAATGAAAAACATTTGGGGAATCGGCGAGGTGCAATCAACAACAGCCCTCAACACGATCACGCGCCGCACCAGGCAGCGCGTACCAACAGTGAGAGGTCAGGAAAGTCCAGCCTCGCCGATTAGGCGAGGTCAGCCCAATTTGGGCGTTCTGGTAGGGAAGCGGGGTGGGAGGACAGGCGCAGCGCGGGTGCACCGTGCGCATCTGATGACAGGCTAATCGTCAAGAAGGGGGTCGACTGCAGCATGGCCGTGCAGCAGCCAGCGTGACAAGCACTACAGTCTGAATCAGACGACCCAAAGGCCTTGGAGTTGTCGCTGTCCGTGGGTTCGGCATCGGCTTGGTGCTGGTGCTCGTGGTGCCCAACGTGCTGAGTCGTTGCCTCAGTTTCATGCTCGCAATAACTCGCCACTGCAGCCCAACTGAGCTGCATCGGCAAGAAGACTACGAGGAAGATGAGGAACCAGCGGCGCATTGCGGCGAGAGTGTAGCAGCGCTTCATCATTAACCCTCTTGGGTTTGTGCCATTCATAGTTTTTCACGAATGTGTGCCACGTTACGGTTCATCGCGTGCCGAATGACGTACGCATAAAGCGAACGTTTGACCCCGCTCAGGTTGACGCCGTGCTGCGCGTAAAAGTCGTCCGGAGAATCAAACAGCCCGAAGTCGTGGTTGATGCCATCCCCTTGGATGAAGGTGTCCTTGCCTACCCAATCCACCGGCGGGCACTGCAGATTGGGGGTCGCGGCACCATATCCGCAAAACGGCTCTTGGTGACCCGCAAAACGGCTTTGCAATGCCTGCAGGTAGCGGCGGTCCAAAATGAAACCCTCCAGGCGAATCCACTGGCCCGTCGACCATATTTCGACCCAGCTGTGGATGATGCTGCGTGGTGCGAGCTGGTACGCCACCCCAGTGATCGCCCCCTTTTGCAGCGCCTTGTCAATTGTGAATCCATGAAATCGGCAGGCCACACCAACCGCTCGCAGCAGCGCCATCAACAAAGTGCCCTTGGTGTTGCATTGACCGATGCCATCCGCCAGCACTTGGGACGCTGGCAAATCGTCCGAGGCGTTGTAACCAAAGGCGATGTCGTCGCGCACAAAGTTGTAGACAGCACCGATGCGCTCGTATTCGCTGAGCAGCAGCCAGCCCTGCCGCTGAACCAGGGTTTGAATGGTCGCGTGATCGTAGTCAAGCAACGGTGTCGGTTGTCGCCAACTGGCGAGCTGCTCGTTGGATGGTGGCGTGGTGGGTGCTTGAAGAATGTCCACGGGCTTACTCCGATGCCTTTGCGCGCAACAGCCGCAGCCCATTGCCCACCACCAGCAGGCTGGCCCCCATGTCGGCAAACACCGCCATCCACATGGTGCCCAGGCCCAGCAGTGTTAGCACCAGAAACACGGCCTTGATGCCCAGTGCCAGAACGATGTTCTGAACCAGCACCGCGTGGGTGCGTTGGGACAGGCGCACAAAGCGCGGCAGTTTGCGCAGGTCGTCGTCCATCAGCGCCACATCGGCGGTTTCTATCGCGGTGCCGGTGCCGGCCGCCCCATGGCAAAGCCGATGTCGGAGCGTGCCAGAGCGGGTGCGTCGTTGATGCCGTCGCCCACCATGCCGACTTTTCCGCCCAGGGCCATCTTGCGCTCTATCGCCTGCAGTTTGTCATTGGGCAACAAGTCGCCAATGGCCTCGTCAATGCCTACTTCAGCCGCAATAGCCCGGGCCGTATGGGCGTTGTCGCCAGTCAGCATGACGGTCTTGATACCCAGCCCGTGCAACTCTGCAAGGGCCTGTCGACTGCTTTCCTTGACGGTGTCAGCCACGGCAAACACGCCGTGCACGCTGCTGTCGTCGGTCAGCACAATCACCGTCTTGCCTTGACCCTCCAGGTCGGATAGCTGCGCTTCCAGCGCGTCTGTGCAGCGCCCCAGTTCATGGATCAAGCGGTGGTTGCCCAGGTGGTAGCGCTTGCTATCAATGACGCCGGTGGTGCCGCGCCCTGGAAGGGCCTCAAAGGCTTCCACCGAACGCAGGGCAACACCATCGGTCAGGGCGGCCTGGGCCACAGCGCGCGACACGGGGTGGTCGGAACGGCTCGCCAGGCTGGCGGCCACGCTGCGCACGTCTGCGGCTGGCGAGCCATTGAGGGGTAAAAAGTCCGTTTGAACCGGCTTGCCGTGCGTGATGGTCCCGGTCTTGTCCAGCGCCAGCCGAAGCCAGCTTGCGCCCTTCTTCCAGATAGACACCGCCCTTGATGAGAATGCCTTGACGCGCAGCGGCGGCCAATCCGCTTACGATGGTCACTGGTGTGGAGATCACCAACGCGCACGGACAGGCGATGACCAGCAGCACCAGCGCCTTGTAGACCCATTCCATCCAGCTACCGCCCAGCAGCAGCGGGGAAACCGCAACCGCCACGGCGATGGCAAAGACAACAGGGGTGTACACGCGGGCAAACTTGTCGACAAAACGCTGGGTGGGTGCCCGTGCGCCCTGCGCGGCCTCAACGGCATGAATGATGCGCGCCAGCGTGCTTTCGCCCGCTATCGCAGTGACCACGTATTCGAATGACCCTGCCTAGTTCATGGTTCCGGCAAAACATGCATCGCCCTGAACTTTGTCGACTGGCAGGCTCTCGCCCGTGATCGGGGCCTGGTTGATGGTGGAGCGCCCGCTGACGATGCTTCCATCCAGGGCAATGCGCTCACCCGGCCTGACACGCACCCTGGCAGCCACTGCGACCAGCTTGGCATCCACTTCACACCAACTACCGTCGGCCTGCTGCACCGTCGCACGTTCCGGCGTCAACCGCATCAACTCCTGAATGGCGTTGCGTGCCCGGTCAAGAGACTTGGCTTCGATAAGTTCGGCAATCGTAAATAGCACCATCACCATGGCCGCTTCCGGCCACTGGCCTAACAGCAGCGCACCAGTCACAGCGATGCTCATCAGCGCGTTAATGTTTAGGTTGCCGTTGCGGATGGCGACCCAGCCCTTCTTGAAGGTGCTTGTTCCACTGGCGAGAACGGCGACCACGGCCAACGCGGCTGCCAACCCAGTCGGCAACCCCGCCCACTGCACCACTTCGGACGCAATTGCCGCCAGTCCTGCGATGGCGAGTGGCCACCACGCCTTGACGGCCTCCGGCTTGGGCGCGTCGGGTGTGGGCGCTCCGGTGGCAATCTCGGGTGCAAAGCCCAGCGAGCGCACGGCGGCCAGAATTGGCTCCAAGGCATGGGGTTCATGCGTGACGGTGAGCACACGCTGCATGAGATTGAACTCCATGCCGTCCACACCGGCCATGCCGCCCAGCTTTTTACGCAACAACGCTTCTTCCGTGGGGCAATCCATCTGCATGATGCGAATGGGGGTTTGCACACCGGTACCAGCCACGGCCTTTTTGGAGTGTGCCAGTGGGACGGGCATTCCAACATTGGCGCAGTGCCCACTGCAACACGCGTTGGCGGGTTGTGCCTCGTTGGGAGTGTTGTCTGTGCCGTGGGCACTGTGATCGTGTGCAGTCATATGGCTGTCCGTTTTGGAATTAACCCTATTACGCAACCTAAAGTTACTATAGAGTCAAGAACTATTTTGGAATCTGTCATGAAAATTGGTGAATTGGCCCAGGTCGCTCAAACCACTGTCGAAACTGTGCGCTACTACGAAAAGGAAGGGACTGCTTCCCGAGACTGCGCGCACCGCAGGCAACTTCCGGGTCTATGGCCCGGCCCATCTGGAACGCCTACGCTTCATCCGCAACTGCCGCGCACTGGACATGAGTCATGGGGAAATCCACACCCTGTTGGGTTTGGCAGATCGCCCCTCCGAGGGTTGTGGCGCCATCAATGCCGTGTTCGATCAGCACATTGCCCATGTCGACGAGCGCATCCGGGAACTGAGCTACCTGAAAGAGCAACTGGCCGCACTGCGCCAACGGTGCCAGACCGAAAGTGCGGTGGATGCCTGTGGTATTTTTGCAGGGGCTTGGCCGCCATGGAAGCCGGCGCTAAGCCAGAGCGCCATACCCACCTGGGTTGAATGGCAATACCGAAAAAATCATTTATGCAAAACAAACGACCTACATCGCATCGCTCATCGCACTTTTACTGGTCATTGGCCTGGGGAGCTGGTGGTACCTGGCAAACCCGGGGAAAAAGCACCGGAGACAGCACCCATTGATCGTTCAGCGCTGATTCGTCCGCATTCTCCCAGCGAAGGCCGGGCCGATGCACCGGTTGTGATTGTCGAATTCTTTGACCCCGCTTGCGAGACCTGTCGCACGTTCTATCCGATGGTCAAACGCCTGATGGCCGAGCACCCTGGGCGCATTCGGCTAGTCATGCGCTACGCACCGTTTCACAAGGGTTCGGACAAAGTGGTGGCCGTGCTGGCTGCCGCGCATCGGCAGGGCAAGTTCTGGCCTGCACTGGAAGCACTTTTCAGCAATCAGTCTGATTGGGCGTCCAACCATACAGCCAAGGCCGATTTGACCTGGAAATACCTTGACGGCCTCGGCATCAACATGGAACAGCTGGCGATTGATCTGACCGCACCGGACCTTAAACAGGCCATCGCGCAAGACCTCAACGATGCCAATACGCTGGGCGTCGCGCAGACGCCCGAATACTTTGTAAACGGCAGGCCGCTGCCCTCATTTGGATTTGAACAATTGCGACAACTGGTTGGCGATGAGCTTGTCAAGACGCGTTGACTGACCGCGCGACTTGCAACATCCTTAGTCCCTCCAATGACCACTTTGTCGAAAAGTGAATGACTGCAATGGGCACACTCGGCCGATCGCGGATGTCTCGGCTTCCTGGCAACGTCATCAGGCCATTTCAAACTCCAGACAGCTACCATTTGGCTATGTCTGAAGATGCCCCTATGCCGTCAATTCGATAAATATGCTGCCCATGCGTTTATAGGTCTAATTGACAAAAACCACGCAATTCCTACCCGAGTCTTTAGCCCCGGTAAACGCCTTGATCTGCTCGCTCAATCATGCGGCCGAGGGAGCTTCAGATTCCATTCAGTGCTGGTTGACGAGTCTCCTTCTTGGGCCAGCACCGATACGCCACAGGAGACGGTGAGTCGTATGGTTCGCTTGGCGTCCAGCGGCACGGATTGGGCCGCCACAATCTTGCGAATGCGTTCCGCCGTGGCGACGGCGTTGGTCTCGCTCGCGCCGGGCAGTAACACGACAAATTCTTCTCCGCCGTAACGGGCAAGCACCTCGCTGGCGCGCAGTTGAACTTGAATGACTTTGGCCACATGGCGCAAGACTTCATCGCCAACTTGATGTCCGTAGGTGTCGTTGATAGACTTGAACTTGTCTATGTCAAAGAACAGGCAGGCAAGTGGTGCCCTGCTTCTCAGAGCCGAGGCCACTTCTTCTTTGCTGCGGGCTTCAAAGTAGCGGCGGTTCTTGACGCCGGTCAGTGTGTCGGTCAGTCCTGCCGCCTTCAGCCTTTCGGATGAAAGGGCATTTTGCAAGCACAGCGCAGCAATAGCTGACAGGCGCTCCAGAAAGCTGGTGCCTGATCCGTCGACAAAGCGATCAACATCCCCACTGGCCAGATTGATGCTACCGAGGACCTGCCCTCCATAAACCAAGGGCAAGATGGCGACAGAGCCATGATTCTGTTTGCCGTCGCCAAACAGCTCGGCCATATATGGCTGAGCGGGGCCGAGGTAAGGCAACAGATCGTTGCCAAGTGTCTTTGACAATGTTGCGTCGGAGTCAAGCGTCACCAAATGGCTCTCGATGCCATGGCGGTCTTCGCTGGCAAGGTCAAGCAGCTTGATCACCTCGTATTCTGGGTCCACCAAGGCAACGGTGACCCAATCAATCGAGAAGTCGTTGCGGTAGTCGTGTGCCAGGGTCGAAAGCAATTCCGCAAGCGAGCCCGCCCCAATCAACTTGCGCTCAAGTACGTCAAACTTTTTTTGTTTGGCTTCGTTCTGTCGCACCAGGCGAGACATCTCCAGAATCTTTGCTTGAAGGGAGGCGACTGTCTCGACGGCATTCATGGGCAA
>JADJBS010000003.1 GCA_016703665.1 Candidatus Defluviibacillus avedoerensis | reverse complement strand
GGGCGATCACGGCGTCGCTTTTCGATGCCTGCCTTGCGCTCTGCTGCTTCTTGTTGCTTTTTGTTGTATTCCATCAGCTTCTTCTCTGACTCAACGGTATTGACTTTTGGAGATGCCCTGGAATCTGACACGCCGCCCCTGGCAACGTTAGATACTCTTGCATCTGACTTGTTACGCCCCACCGCCTGCGGTTGCCCCACCACTTTTGAAGTAGCGCGTGCTTGCCGTTCCACTTGCTCACTGGCGCGACGCTCACGCTCTGAGGCAGATGTGCCCTGGTTTGCAAGGCTTGAGCGCTCTTCCAACTTCTGAACTTGAGCCCCCGCTTTGCGTTTGCGCTCTTCAGCGTTCAGAAGCCTTTCCTGGCGTTTTAATTCTGTCAGCAAAACACTTTGACGGCGCTGGGCATCTACCAAACATTGATTGACTTCAAATTGCTGGTAGCAATGAGTACGATCACTCGCGTACTGACGTTCGATGACCGCTCGCTCGCTTTCTAGGCGAACCTTTTCTCCATCGGCATTTGGTATTGAACCAGCGGCAACTGCCGCCCCTGTGTACCAAAGCGCTGCGGTAACTGCCGCTCTATGCGTCAAGCCCTTCATGTGATGCCAGTATCGACATCCCGCCGTTCCAGCGCAAGGAACTCTACTGATTGCATTTCATTCAAGCGTGAAACCGTCCTCGGAAACTCGTGAGCCAATGGACCTTCTGTGTACAACTCTTCCGGAAGAACCTCGGCTGACATGATGAGCTTAGCTCGACGGTCGTACAACACATCGACGAGCCAGGTAAAGCGTCTAGCCTCCGAAGCGTTGCGCACTGCCATTTGCGGCACACTGGAAAGCAGCACCGTGTGAAATTGCGTGGCAATTTCCAGATAATCATTTTGGCTTCGTGGTCCACCACACAATGTCTTGAAGTCAAACCACACAACACCGCCCGCACGACGGCGCGCCCGAATCTCACGGGCTTCAATATGCAGCACGGTGTCTTCGTCATGGGTCTCGGCCAAACGAGTGAACGCGTCTTCCATTTGTGCATCCGCATCTGGGCCTAGTGGCGAATGGTAAAGCTTGACCTGCTCCATGGTGCGGCGACGGTAATCCGTGCCGTTATCGACATTGATCACCTCAAGCTTGGCGTTAAGCAAGTCAATAGCGGGCAAGATCCGGTCTCGGTGCAGCCCCCCAGGGTACAAGTCATCAGGCTTGAAGTTGGATGTGGTGACAAAACCGACACCGTTATTAAATAGAGCCGCCAGTAGGCGATGCAGGATCATCGCATCAGTTATATCTGCAACATGAAACTCATCAAAGCAGATCAGCTTGAAGCGCTTAGCCATGCGAGCACCAAGCTCATCCAGTGGATTAACAGTTCCCTGTAAGTCTGCCAGCTCGCGGTGGACCTCCCGCATGAACTCGTGAAAATGCAGCCGCGTCTTGCGCCGAATTAGTACCGCGTTGTAAAAGCAATCCATCAAAAAGCTTTTGCCTCGCCCCACCCCGCCAAACATGTAGACGCCTCGGGGAATCTCGGGGTGGTTGAGCAACTTCTTGAGCCCGTTGGAACGCTTTTCCTTGTACTGCGCCCATTCCTCGGCGCAGCGTTCCAAGGCTGCAACGGCGCGCAATTGCGCGGGGTCACTGGCATAGCCGCGCGTTTTCAGCTCGGCTTCATAAGCGCGGGTAACTGACTTCAAAAGTTCAACGTACGCTTGTCTACGGCCAAAGCAGCTTCCTTGGTTGACTCACTCAAGGACGGGTGAGCATGGCAGATGCGCGCGATATCTTCCGCACTGGCACGGAACTCCATTGCAACCACGGCTTCAGAAATCAATTCCGAAGCCGAGGGACCAATGATGTGCACCCCCAGGATTTCGTCCGTCGTGGCATCGGCCAAGAACTTAACGAAGCCAGTTGTATCACCCAATGCACGCGCGCGACCGTTGGCCAGGAATGGGAACTGCCCAGCCTTGTAGGCGATGCCATCCGCCTTAAGCTGCTGCTCACTGCGACCCACCCAGGCAATCTCTGGGCTGGTATAGATGACATACGGGATGGTGTTGAAGTTCACATGACCGTGTTGACCGGCAATGCGCTCGGCCACTGCCACTCCTTCTTCTTCTGCTTTGTGCGCCAGCATCGGGCCGCGCACCAGGTCGCCCACAGCCCACACGCCAGGCAAATTGGTTTTGCAGTCACCATCCACAACAATCGTGCCGCGCTCGTCAAGCTTAAGACCAACCGCCTCTGTGTTCAGACCAATGGTATTCGCCACGCGGCCAATCGAAACGATCAGCTTGTCCACGGCCAACTCCTGAGCTTCGCCCTTGGCATTTGCATATGCAACGGTGACGCCTTTTTTGCCAGACTTGACTTCGCTGATCTTCACGCCCAGCTCGATCTTCAGGCCTTGATTGATGAAGACCTTCAATGCTTCCTTAGCCACACCTTCATCAGCCGCCCCTAGGAAAGTTGGCAATGCTTCGAGGATGACAACTTCAGCACCAAGGCGGCGCCACACGGACCCCATCTCCAGACCAATCACGCCCGAACCGATCACGCCCAGCTTCTTGGGCACCGCGCCAAGCCGCAGAGCACCATCATTGGAGAGGATGTTTTCTTCGTCGAACGCAGCACCTGGCAGTGCTCGCGGGTTGGAGCCTGTCGCAATGATGACATTCTTGGCAACCAAGGTGTCGTCGCCTACCTTGATCTCGTAGGCGCCGTCTTTACTGGCAGCAAACGATCCACGACCATGGAAGAAACTGATCTTGTTTTTCTTGAAGAGGTACAAGATACCGTCGTTGTTCTGCTTAACAACGACATCTTTACGCGCAACCATCTTGGCCACATCCATTTTCACTTCTTTGGCGCTGATGCCATGTTCGGCAAAATGATGGGTTGCGTGATCGAAATGCTCAGAAGATTGCAACAATGCCTTTGACGGAATGCACCCTACATTGGTGCAAGTGCCGCCAGGGGCTGGACCGCCGGCTGCATTCTTCCATTCGTCGATGCAAGCGGTGTTGAAACCCAGTTGAGCCGCGCGAATGGCTGCAATGTAGCCACCGGGACCACCGCCGATGACGATGACGTCGAATTGTTTACTCATGGTTTTCTCAGTGAAAAATGGCGCTTCACTGAGAAGCGCCATCGGATCAAATGACTTAAATATCGAACAGAAGGCGGGCTGGGTCTTCGAGCGCTTCCTTCATGGCGACCAAGCCAAGCACGGCTTCGCGGCCATCGATAATGCGGTGGTCGTAAGACATGGCAAAGTAGTTCATTGGTCGAACAACCACTTGGCCATTTTCGACCATGGCACGGTCTTTGGTGGCGTGGACGCCCAAGATCGCACTTTGGGGTGGGTTGATGATGGGGGTAGACATCATCGAGCCAAAGGTACCGCCATTACTGATGGAGAAAGTCCCACCAGTCATTTCTTCAATGCCCAGTTTACCGTCGCGCGCCTTGACGCCGAACTCTGCAATCTTCTTCTCGATATCAGCAAAGCTCATCTGGTCAGCATTTCGCAGGATGGGCACCACCAAACCGCGTGGACTGCCCACCGCGATACCGATGTCGAAGTAGCCGTGGTAAACAATGTCATTGCCATCGACGGAGGCGTTCAGTACAGGGAATTTCTTCAACGCATGCACTGCTGCTTTAACAAAGAAACTCATGAAACCCAGCTTGACACCATGTTCCTTCTCAAAGCGATCTTGCATCCGCTTGCGCATCTCCATGACAGGAGCCATGTTGATTTCGTTGAAGGTGGTCAAAATTGCATTGCTGGACTGCGATTGCAACAAACGTTCTGCCACGCGGGCGCGCAGACGTGTCATGGGCACGCGTTGTTCAGGACGGTCGCCCAGGTCAACTTTGGGGCCTGCCACTTGAGGAAGTGACTTTGTTGGCACGCCGGTTGGGATAGCCACTGGTGTTGCGGCGGGTTTAGCGCCACCGGCAACAGCCGACAGTACATCCCCCTTGGTGACTCGACCGTCTTTGCCAGAACCGGCAACTGAGCCGGCAGCCAGACCGTTGTCAGCCATCAGCTTTGCGGCTGCTGGCATGGCAACGCCTGCCATGGATGTGGCGCCCGCAGGCGCTGCGGAAGCCGCAACTGCGGGTGTAGCCGCTGTGGCAGGCGCTGCCGCCCCGGCCTTGCCTTCAGTGTCAATACGGGCAATCAACTGCTCGGCGGTCACCGTCGCGCCGTCACCCATGATGATTTCGGCAAGTACGCCTGCGGATGGCGCTGGAACTTCCAAGACCACTTTATCGGTTTCAACTTCGATCAGGATTTCATCAATAGCGACTGCCTCGCCGGGCTTCTTCTTCCAGGTCAATAGCGTGGCCTCAGCCACGGATTCAGACAGTTGGGGAACTTTGACTTCAACGATAGACATTTTTCAACAATCCAATTTGTATGTATTACTTCGTAAGCACGAAACCTTTGAGCTTGGCGAACGCACCTTCGACCAGGGACTTTTGTTGGTCCTGATGCAGGTGGGCGTAGCCAGCGGCGGGAGAAGCGGAAGCGGCGCGACCGGAGTAACCCAGCTTTTGGCCTTCCATCATGTTCTCGTGGATGTAGTGCTGCACAAAGAACCAGGCGCCCTGGTTTTGCGGCTCGTCTTGGCACCAGACCACCTCAGTGGCGTTCGGGTACTTCTTGAGTTCTGCTGCAAAAACTTTGTGCGGAAACGGATACAACTGCTCTACGCGCAGGATAGCCACATCATCGGAGCCCTTCTCTTCACGCTTCTTGGCCAAGTCGTAGTAAACCTTACCAGAGCAGGCGATCACACGCTTGACCTTATCGGCCTTCTTGTTGATATCTTCCTTGACTTCAGGGATTACCGTTTGGAAGCTACCCTTGGTGAACTCGCTCAATGGCGAGGTCGCATCTTTGGCACGCAAGAGGGACTTGGGCGTCATGATGATCAGCGGCTTGCGCAGATTGCGAATTTGCTGGCGACGCAGCACGTGGAAGATCTGGCTGGCGGTGGTGGGTTGCACCACTTGCATGTTCATGTCAGCGCTGAGCTGCATGAACCGCTCCAGTCGGGCTGAACTGTGCTCTGGGCCTTGACCCTCATAACCATGGGGCAACATCAAGGTAATGCCGTTCACACGACCCCACTTGACTTCACCGCTGGCAATGAACTGGTCAATCACCACCTGGGCACCGTTGGCAAAGTCACCGAACTGGGCTTCCCAGATCACCAACGTGTTGGGGTCGTTTGACGCATAGCCATATTCAAACGCCAGAACGGCCTCTTCCGACAGGATGGAGTCGATCACAACAAACGGTGCTTGGCCTTCTGCGACATTTTCAAGCGGCACATAAATGCCTTCATCAAACTTTTCACGCTTTTGGTCATGCAAAACTGCGTGGCGGTGTGTAAAAGTACCCCGCCCGCAGTCCTCACCAGACAACCGGACAGGATAGCCACTGGCCACCAAGGACGCAAAGGCCATGTGTTCGCCCATGCCCCAGTCCACATTGATCTCGCCGCGACCCATGGCCGCACGGTCGTCCAGAACCTTCTTGACGAGCGTATGGGGTGTAAAGGTCTCGGGTACCTTGGTGATCTTTTCAGCCACGCGCTTCCACTCTGCCATGGGGATGGCAGTGTCAGCATTGTCAGTCCATTTCTTGTTGAGGTACGGACTCCAGTCCACCGCAAACTTGCTCTTGAAGTTGGTCAGCACAGGGTCGAAGGTGTTCTTGCCTTCATCAAGTGCAGCGCGCAGCGCCTTGACCATGTCATCACCCAAAGTCGCGCCAAAGCCTTGCGCGGACAGCTTGTCAGCGTACAAGCGGCGCGTACCAGGGTGCTGCGCAATCTTCTTGTACATCAGGGGCTGCGTCAGCATCGGCGTGTCCTGCTCGTTGTGGCCGAGCTTGCGGAAGCAGATGATGTCAACGACTACGTCTTTGCTGAATTCAGCTCGGTAGTCCAGAGCCAACTGGGTGGCCAGCACAACGGCTTCAGGATCATCACCGTTGACGTGCAAAACCGGCGCTTCGATCATCTTCACGACGTCGGAGCAATACAACGTGGAGCGACTGTCACGCGGATCGCTGGTGGTAAAGCCAATCTGATTGTTGATGACGATGTGCACTGTTCCGCCCGTGTGGTAGCCACGGGTTTCAGCCAGCGCCAATGTTTCCATCACCACACCCTGGCCCGCAAAAGCTGCATCGCCGTGTACGAGAACGGGCAATACTTGCTTGCCCTTGGGGTCGCCGCGGCGGTCCATGCGTGCTCGGACTGAACCTTCGACCACGGGATTGACGATTTCAAGATGGGATGGGTTGAATGCCAGGGTCAAGTGAACCGGACCACCTGGGGTTGTCACGTCCGAGCTGAAACCTTGGTGGTACTTCACATCACCAGATGGCAAGTCTTCTGGTGCCGTGTGCTCAAACTCCGCAAACAAACCTGAGGGCAACTTGCCGAGCGTGTTCACCAGCACATTCAGGCGGCCGCGGTGGGCCATACCGATCACGATTTCCTGAACGCCTTGAGTACCAGCCTTTTGCACGACTTCGTCCATCGCTGCAATAAAGCTCTCTCCGCCTTCTAGTGAGAAGCGCTTTTGACCCACGTATTTGGTGTGCAAGAAGCGCTCCAGACCCTCGGCCGCTGTCAGGCGGTCAAGAATGTGAAGCTTCTTTTCTTTGGACAGATTAGGCTTGGAGCGAATACTTTCCAGTTTTTGCTGCCACCAGCGCTTTTGCACCTGGTCGGTGCTGTACATGTATTCCGCGCCAATGGTGCCGCAATAGGTCTCGCGCAGCGCATTCATCAGCTCGCGCAAGGACATGGTGTCTTTGCCGAAATAGGTATTGCTGGTGTTGAAGACCGCTTCTTGATCGGCATCGCTGAAGCCGTAGAACGAGGGCTCCAGGTCAGGAATATTTTCACGCTCTGTGCGCTTCAAGGGGTCAAGGTCTGCCCAGCGTGCACCAACGTTACGATAGGCAGCGATCAACTGCTGCACTGCGGTGCGCTTGCGCCCCATTTCGGCGTCTGCGCTGGCCACCACCACGCGGGTACCGCCTGCTTTCGCACGTTCAGCAAAAGCATTGATCACTGGCAGATGTGGCACATCCTTTGCATTGGATCCGTCAACGGCAGGCACATGCTGCAACGCATCGAAGTAATCGCGCCAGGAGTCTGGGACGCTGCCTGGATTTTGGAGGTAGTTTTCGTACATCTCTTCGACATAGGGCGCATTGCCACCGAAGAGGTAAGAATTGCCGTTAAAGGCAGAATAGATGGACGAACTGGTCGCCTGGGAATCACTCATATTGCGCTGACCTCCGTTTCCCTCTGGGAAACATTAGCTGGTTAAACAACCTTCCGCGACACGGCTGAACCGGTTGGCGGATTGCACTGACAGTTTGGACTGTGGCTGGAAGGGGCCTGGATGCAGGCGGCATTGTGCCACCAAAAGGTAAACAATACTCATCAAGGCGCATAACTATGTTGCCTTAAGTAGTATTGCTTGCCTGTATTACTTACGCGCGTTCATGTCTGTTCGATGCCATCAAGGCATCAATTCCTTGATATTCGCCAGCGCTGAGGGATCATCCATGGTGGTCAAATCCCCTGCATCACGCCCTTCGCAAACGGCCTGAATTGCGCGACGCAAAAGTTTGCCACTACGGGTTTTGGGTAGCAGATTGACAAAACGTACACGCGCCGGACGAGCCACAGCGCCCAATGAACCGTCCACAAGCTTCATAATTTCGCCCTCTAGCTTGAGTTTCGCGTCGTCAGTTTCAGCGAGCGACGGGTCTTTCATCACGGCAAACGCCATGGCAACCTGCCCTTTAAGCTGATCGGCAACGCCGACCACAGCCACTTCGGCAATGTTTGGATGGGCAGAAATTGCCTCTTCGATTTCCCGCGTGCCGAGGCGGTGGCCTGCCACATTGATGACGTCATCGGTGCGACCCAGGATGAAGAAATAGCCATCGGCATCCCGAATACCCCAGTCAAAGGTTGAGTACATCAGTTTGCCAGGAATGCTCTTCCAGTAAGTATTGACAAAGCGGGCGTCATCTTGCCAAACCGTCTGCATGCACCCTGGTGGCAACGGCCCCTCAATGGCGACAACCCCTTTCTGGTTCGGCTCCGTCAACTCATCGCCGGTGTTCTCGTCAATCAACTTGACGTTGTAGCCATACATGGGCATGCCGGGGCTGCCAAACTTGGACGGCAGTTGCTGCACTCCGTTGGCGATAGTCAGAATCGGCCAGCCCGATTCTGTTTGCCAATAGTTATCAATGATTGGCTTCTTCAGGCCGTCAGAAATCCATTGAGCAGTGGGTTCATCAAGGGGCTCCCCTGCAAGGTAGAGCGCCTTCAACGAAGAGAGGTCGTACTTACTCAGCAAGGCTGGATCCTGCTTCTTGAGCACGCGCACCGCTGTTGGGGCACTGAACATGACCGTGACCTTGTATTTCTCGACCAGATGCCACCAGATGCCTCCATCAGGGCGAGTGGGCAAGCCTTCGTACATAATGGTCGCCATGCCGGCAAGCAAAGGCCCGTACACAATATAGCTATGGCCGACCACCCATCCGATGTCGCTGGTGGAGAAGTATGTTTCGCCAGCGTTGCCACAGAAGATGTGCTTCATGGATGCAACCAGCGCCACAGCATAACCGCCGGTGTCACGTTGAACGCCTTTAGGTTTGCCTGTCGTTCCGCTGGTATACAGCGTGTAACTCGGGTGAGTTGACTCCAGCCACTCGCACGGTACGCTCGCATTCAGGTGCTTTTCACGCATCACCGACCATGAATGGACGTTCTTGGCGTCCATAGCTACCGGCGACAATCCACGATCAATGATCAGCACTGCGTCTGGCTTATGTGCCGACAGTTTCAGGGCTTCATCCAGCAAGGGTGTGTAGGGCACGACTTTGCCACCGCGAGATCCTGCATCGGAACTGACGACCAGCTTGGGGGATGCATCCTCAATTCGGCTAGCCAAGCTGCCGCTGGCAAAACCGCCAAACACGACGCAGTGAATGGCGCCAATGCGGGCACAAGCCAACATGGCAAATGCAGCCTCTGCCACCATAGGCATGTAGATCAGGACACGGTCGCCCTTTTGTACGCCCAGATCCTTCAGGCTGGCTGCCATACGCTCCACTTCTGCCTTCAGATCAGCAAAGGAAAAGACCTTTTCAGTGTTCGTTTCGGTTGATACCGCAATCAGCGCAGCCGCATTGGGGGTTTTGGCAGCATGGCGATCTACCGCGTTGTGACAGAGGTTGGTTCGCCCACCAACAAACCAATTCGCAAATGGGGGTTTGCTGTAGTCGCAGATTTGGGTAAAAGGCGTTTCCCAATCAATCAACTGAGCCTGCTCTGCCCAGAAATTGTCGCGGTCCGTCAATGAGCGCTGATAAAAATCAGCATATGAAATCAAGCCTGTTGTCATACCCATCTCCTGTCATTTTTTGCGCTGATTGTTCCAGCACAGAACATCATGAATTGAATTTATAATTATTCATAATGAGCTTGCTAGGGACTGACAGCAAGTAGGTATGCTGGTTAGTTTTGTGGCGCCGCCCGCCGACCACTGCAACGAACAAAATGCTATTTACTCTGTGGTGTCAGACTGCATTTCGAAACTGAAAAATCGGTTGCGACCCAGGGCTTTGGCTGCGTATAAGGCTTCATCAGCACGAAGAATCAAACTTTCGCATGTCGCCGAAGCATCAGGAATACAGGTGGTGATGCCTCCAGACAATGTCAATTTTGAGTCAAATGGAGATCCAGGATGAGCAATCGCCACCTGCCGTAAGACAGCTTGCAATCCACGCGCATAGGTCATTGCACCCGACTTAGGTGTATGCGGCAACACCAGTGCAAATTCTTCGCCACCATAACGGGCCGCTTGATCCCGTGGTCGCAAACATAAGCTGCGCAAAATGGCCCCAATCCGTTGCAAACAGGCATCCCCCTGCACATGCCCCAATGTGTCGTTGAACAACTTGAAATAGTCAACATCACACAAGATCAGCGTGAGCGGTGTCTTATCACGCTGAGCGCTACGCAATTCCTGCAACAAGAATTCATCAAAGCCTCGTCGATTGCTAAGACCTGTTAGCTCATCCGTTTGGCAAAGGTGCCGCAATTGCGCATTGACTACACGCAACTCTTCACTGATTTCCTGATTGCGACGCCCCATTGACCGCAACCTCTGCATGGCCCGCAATTTAGCCGTCAAAACCACGGTCGATACGGGTTTGACCAAATAGTCATCACCACCGGCTTCAATTCCTTGCCATAGGTCGGCATCGCCATCTTTGGCAGAAAGGAAAATAATGGGTGTCCACTGCCCCGCCTCCAGTTCCCTGATCTGGCGAGCCACAAAATAACCGTCGGCACCAGGCAAGATCACGTCCAGCAAAATCAGATCCGGGCGAAATTTGGCGAACTCGAGCAAAGCCTCTTCTGCATTCAAGGCTTCTGCAACCAGATGCCCTTGCTCAGCCAATTGACGGCCAAGCGTTTTTCGCAACGCCAAAGAGTCGTCAACTAAAAGTATCTTGAGTGGATCTGCTTGGTACTGCATTTCAATGAACAACCCTTGCAGTCATTGCTGACATAGTTTCGCCTCAATTAATCAGTGCCTGCACCACCTTATGGTTCGGATGCTGTGAGGTTCGTAGCCACTCAAAGAGAACCATTTCGGTTGTGACCAACTCTGCTCCGTTGCCCGCCAGCCGGTCGAATGCCGCATCGCGGTTGCGCTCCGTTCGGGAAGCGCAAGCATCTGTCACCACCCAGACCTCCATTTCCCGGTCCAATAAATCCAGGGCTGTCTGCAGCAAGCAAACGTGCGCTTCGCAACCGGCTAGGACAACGCTGCATCGTTCCGGGGCTGGCACCTGCGGTTTTTGAAGGTGCTTAGGCAGGCTGCGTGCATTACCCTGCGGGGTACGCAAGATCGGCATCAGTGCTGAAACCAGGATATCAGCAGCACTGAAATCGGTCTTGGTCAGCATTTGCGTCACGAGTCCCGCAAGTTCAGGCATGCTTGCGCCCAGTTTTTCGGGCGCCTGCTCGGTGCCCCAAACAGGTACGTGGAAAGCTCTCGCCCCCTTGGCCAACCGCACGGCGTTCGCCAACGCATCCAGCCCTTGATGCAGGCAGGGCAACAAACGAACTTGATAGTCGACTAACACCAGTTGAGAATCTTCGTGACTGAGTAACATCTTCTGCGTGAAGTTTGAAAGGTTTTAGCACTCATCAGGGCAAACCCTTTTTGATGCGTTGAAAATGAATTTTGTTATCAATCAATAAGTTACAATATATATTTCGAATCAACTTTAAATTGACAGCTGTTGTAGCAGTTGGGTATCCTACGCTAATGCGGCTCATTTTTTGTCTGCGAGGGATTTTCCTTTGCCACTTGTTTCTAGCTACCATTGTTTTTGCGGCACCTACCAGCCAATCGGATGAGGTGGAGCTACTCGTCGCAGACAGGAGCCTTCTTGTTCAATTGGACCAAGTCAGGCAGACTGTTGGAGAGAAAGCATCGGATCTGGTCCTGAATGCCATGGGGTTTTTAGGTGTTCCCTACAAACGTGGCGGCAATTCGGTGGAAACAGGTTTCGACTGCAGTGGATTCGTGCGCGCCATGTATGAACAGACCGTCGGATTGCTATTACCCCGCCGGGCAGCAGAACAAGCTGCGGTAACCCAAACTATCGACCGCAAAGACCTCAAACCAGGCGATTTGGTCTTTTTCAATACGATGCGCCGTGCCTTTAGCCATGTTGGTATTTATGTAGGCGACAACAAATTCATCCACTCACCCAAGCCTGGTTCTGAAGTTCGTGTCGAAGACATGCGTCAAGCTTATTGGGAACGTCGATTTACCGGAGCAAGACGTGTGCCATCGTCAAACGATCAATAACCGGTCTGCATTGACTTGATCAGATAAGCTTTGGCGCAGTTGGCGTAAATTTTCCCGGAACAGGGCTGTATTTCGAAATGAAGTCAGTTGCTTGGCCTTATGCTCACGGAATTGGAGTAGTCAACCGGCGTACTTATCATGCAAAAGCCCATCCGAAAAAATACCCGACAGGAAACTCTTCTACGCACTTTCTGGGTCGTTTTGACCTTTGTCATGCTTGCCGTCGCCGTGGCTTTATTTGAGGCACGTGAGGACAGCCGCGCTTTGGTTTTCAGTCAAAGATCTGCGGATGTGTTGGCCACAACCATCAGAGATCACCCCGCATCCAAAGAGGCACTAGAGGCTGTGATGTTCTGCGTAGGCAAGGGCTATCTGAAGATTGACAAGAACATGGACGAAGAAGACATCAATCGCCCCCGCCAAGTTTGCCCCAAGTACGCCAAAATACTTGAAGCCACACACCCCTCTCCAATGGGTATGCACAACCTGAGTGAAGCCTACTCCCAGCTAATCGCCGGGTTGAAAGCCACCCTTTAACCCGACTGGAATGCGCTGCACCGACTTTGGGATCGAGCATAGTATGAGACACCCGTCCGCCAAGTATGATGCAACCGCATCGATACATGGATATCTGGCTTTCATCGCACAGGATTTATGGCAACTGTTGTTTTTGCAGATCTTGTAGGCAGTACCAGTCTATTCGAAAGACTGGGGGATGAAACTGCTTCGCGCTTTGTCACCCAATTGACGGGGGCCTTAAGCCAAGTCTTTGAGCAACATGATGGGCGAGTCGTCAAGCTGCTTGGTGATGGTCTTTTTGTCTTATTCCCTCTCGAAAGTGATGCACTAGCTGCGTGCATTGCAATTCAAAAGCGGCTCGTTGATAAACCCATCCGGCCAGGCGGCGCGGGCGCACCCGTGCAAATGCAAATGGGCATCGAATCCGGCGAAGTTGTTGAGATTGCAGGAGACTGCTTTGGTGACACCGTGAACTCGGCAGCTCGCCTGGCAGATCTGGCGGGGGCGGACCAAATCTTGACCACACAAAACGTGTACTCCCAGTTGCCACAAACGCAGCAGGCATTGCTGAAGAGCATCGGCCCTATGTACCTGAGAGGAAAAGCCGAGTCCAGCCATCTTTACAGGGTCGAATGGCGCCTTGGACAGGACGACGAAGCCACCATGATGGGAGTCTCGATAGTCACCAAAGCGTCTGCTACCTGGCTTGAAGTCTCTGCGAATGGGGAAACCGTGAGACTTGATCCACGCGATGCCAAGATATCTATGGGACGTGCCACCGACGCAGCCTTGACGCTCAATGACCGGCGAGTCTCCCGCACCCATGCCACTGTCGAATGGAGTGCGGGACAGTTTGTCCTTTCCGACACTTCGAGCTTTGGAACCTGGGTGTACCTAGGTGGTCAGACAGATGCGATGATTTTGCGCCGCACCAAGTGTTTTCTGGTAGGAAATGGACAGATTGTTCTGGGTTGTGAGCGAACCGAGGCAGATGCTCCCTTGATTGAATTTTCTGTCAAATCCTGATGGCAGCCTCCCTGCGCGTCGTTGGTCCAAACTTTTCAGTACTCTGCCCGATCAACCCGGCAGGCGCAGAAATCATCGTGGGGCGCGACCCAAGCTGCCATGTTGTCCTGCCTGACCCAAAACGCAATGTGTCACGCAGACATCTTTCGGTTTGGGTTCAAGGAAACCGGGTATTTTTCAAAGTCATTTCAACAGTTGCAGGCGTCACCACGTCCTTGCGAAAATACGCACCTGGCGAAAGTGGTGAACTGCAAATGGGACACTTCCTTAAATTTAGCGACTACACGCTAAACACGGAAGACTCGCCCTCTTCCCATTCGAATTTGGTATCCACATTAACAAAGTCTGACATTGGCAGCGCAGTCCCTTCAGACCCGTGGGCAGAGATGGACAGTCAATGGGCAGGACAAGGCCCTCAAACCATGGCGGAATTTCCGGCATCACCGCTTGAGCCAGATCCTTTTGCTGAATGGAGTCTGGAATCACCCAATGCCCAGTCTCAGGTCAGCAACCCTAGCCAAGCGCCGCGTCAGGAATCCCGGAATTCGCTACATGCCTTGCTGTTTGGCATGGGAGTCACCCCATCGACGCTCAATCATTTGAATGACAAAGACCTCCAAGCACTCGGCAAACGGGTTAGGGTCATCGTCCAAGCCATACTTACCCTTGAGGCCGCAATGGAAGCCACCCAGGCAAAGCTAGGTCTCAAGCACAATGGGCAAAGCAACCCATTGATTGGGAATCAATCACCCAGCCAAAAATTGGGCTTTTTGCTAAGTACCGCCCAACACACCGAAGGAACGCTGAACCCAGACGATGCCCTGAATGACCTGATCATGAGACTGCATGCGCATGAAGCAGCCATGATGGCGGCTACCCGTGCCACAGCAATGGGTATCCTGACTGATCTTGAGCCGAGCACTATCAAGGCCAGTTTTGACAAATCGGGCACGTATTTGCCCATGCTGGCAAGCGGCAAATTGTGGGAATTTTTCTGCGAGCACCATAAGCGCATTGCTGCAAACTTGCCGCGCTGGTTGTCTGACGTCATAAGCCAGCACTTTGCGCCCTACTACGCGCGTGAGTACGATAAGAACAGAAAGTAGTTCGGTTCCCACGGTCTAGACATCGAAATTGTTACAAACTTGATCGCCGCCTGTAAGATACCCGGATCAACACAGCGATTCCACTAACTTTGCTATGAGTACCCAAAAGCTCGGTAGATATGACCTCACACGGGTCATTGGCAAGGGTGCGATGGGCGTCGTATATGAAGGCCGGGATCCCAACCTGGACCGTCGTGTCGCCATCAAGACGATCTTGGTCGACAACCTGACGGCAGAAGCCGTCGCCGACTATGAAGTCCGCTTCAAGACAGAAGCCAAATCAGCCGCTAGGCTTCAGCATCCCAACATCGTCAGCGTTTACGACTCCGACAGGGATGGGAACGTCGCCTTCCTGGTCATGGAATTCATTCAAGGTGAAGACCTGAAGCACCACCTGGACCGTGGTGTCCGCTTCCAACTCGATCAGTCCGTTGCAATCGTGCGTGACCTGCTGTCTGCGTTGGATTACGCGCACCGGCAAAACGTCATCCATCGTGACGTCAAACCTGCCAACTTGTTGCTAGAACCCAGTGGGCGGGTCAAGCTCACGGATTTTGGTGTTGCCAGAATCCAGGATTCCAACGAAGCTACTCGTACACAGGGCAGCATAGTCGGAACGCTGAAGTACATGGCCCCTGAGCAGGTACAAGGTCATTCTGTTGATGCTCGCACTGATCTGTTTGCTGCTGGCGTCGTGCTTTACCAGTTATTGACTGGTCGTCGCCCTTTTGATGACGACAACGACTTCGCCATCATGCATCAGATTATTGGGAAGACGCCAGAGGCTCCCAGCAACATCAATCCCCTTCTGCCCAAGACCCTGGACGCCGTTGTCGTCAAAGCCTTGTCCAAAGCACGTGACGAGCGATTTGCCACTGCGCGCGATTTCGCCCTCGCGCTGCAGTCTGCCTGTCGGCGCGCCACAGACACCACCGTCGTACCTCCGATTTCTGCTTCGACCGCCAGCGGCATGTCGCAACCGGGCATGCCGAGCCAGAGAGGCGGGACTGACGTTAACGCCTTGACAGGTGGAACAAGTGCGTCCACCGTGACACAAGAAGTCGAACTGGTCTACTGGAAGGATGTAAAGGACACCGCAGACCTTGATGATTTGCGAGGCTTCCTGGTGAGGTTTCCAACAGGCATTTATGCAGATTTGGCGCGTCGCCGGATCAGAAAACTCAGTGGTTTGGCCACAGACGGCACATTGTCGGGAACGCAGTCTTATGCACCAGACAGCACACAAACGGAACTTGCGCTGGGTGCAGTTCATCTCGGCGACGGTGCCAGTTTGCCCGGCGCTCACGATTCCACGCGACAGATCTCAAAGGCCTCCGAAGCCGGTGTGACAGAAGCAGACTTTGATCCGCTCGCAACGGTCAAGATGATGTCCGATGACCAGGACGCCACGATGCACATGCCTATCCCTGCCTTGGCAGGGCAAGCCATGGCGTCAACTCCAGTGACCGAAGCGATCAGTACGTTGCCCGATAGGGAACCTACATTACCAACGGTGAAGCTGGAACCCAAAACTGAGGCCCCTAAGGGCGTGGTCGCTGCTTTATACACTTCGGCAGACCCAATTCGGCAAACAAAAAAATCGTCCTTCACCCTTGCAGCCATTTCCCTCACAGGCCTGCTCGTGATCGGTTTTGCGGCCAAATTGCTCTGGCCTACTGCGAATTCAAATGACAAATCTGTCACAGTCGAAACGAGTTCAGTGCCTGAGAAAAAGACAGCTTCGCCAACCGCATTGCCAAAGGCTTCCTTTGCATCAAACCCGCTGACAGTTGCATCCACACCACTCCAAACAGCATCCAGGCCGACTTTAAAAACAATAGCAGCGGACAAGGCCCGTGCTGCCGAAATAGCCTTGAAAGCGTCCAAGCCCGCAAGCGCAGTGGATACAAAACCAAGCTCAACTGCAAATCCGTCTGTCCCAAGTACCGAAATGAAGCAGCCAGATGCACCAACCAAAGCGATTGCGGCACCTGTACCCGTCCAGGCACCTATCCTGACGCCGAAAGCCGCCTGCGAAGGCAAGATACTGCTCGCTTATCATTCGTGCATGATGGAACAGTGCGTCAGGCCAGCTTATCAAAACGATCCTGCTTGCATCGAACGCTTCGAGATTGAGCAGCGCGCGCGCAACCGACAGTTCTAAACCGAATTTCGTGTTTCCAGTCTTGCCCACTTGGACCACGTCAGATCGTCCTACCGGGAAACAGGCATTCCCGGCGTATACAGGTGTTGTGACTCGGAAATTGCATGAGTTCGGTTATGACAGGAATGGTCTCTCAAGCGATTAAGAAGACCTGACCGCCATGAGTGGCAATTTCCGGCGACCCGGTGAGTTTTCCAGCACTCTGCTAATTTCGGCCTCAGAGTGAAAGACGTTCAGCGTCAATTCCCACCTTTGGAGACAGCACCATGAACCTGAGCCGTGTTCACATTTCAACCAAACTATGGGCCTTCATCACTGCTGTGGTGGTATCCATCTGTTCGGTTGCGGCAATCGGTTTGGTGCGCAGTGCAGCCATCATTGGAGAAGGTCGAGCAGCTCAGTCAGCCGCAGTCGATCTTGTTCTGATTGCGACCAAGTGGACTGGGATGACGGAAACCAACGCTGCTCGCAATCATGCCATCCTGATCAGCGCATCACCAACCACACTGGAGGCCTTCGATAACCCGGTAAAGGCCACCAGCTCACAGATTTCAGAGCTTCAGAAAAATTTGGATGCCATGGCGCAAACAGCTGCGGACAAAGCCCAGCTAAAGAAGATCGCAGACCTGCGTGCAACGGTGATTGAATGGCGTGAGAAAGCCCGCAAACTCAAAGCGGACGGCAACGATGCGGAAGCCCTAAAGGTAATGAATGCCAGCTACCTTCCAGCCATGACCAGCTACATCGGCGCTCAACATGAATTGGTCCGTATTCAAACCGAGCGAGTTGCCCAGATTCAGGCAGACACTGAAGCTAGGCGCAGCGCGAACACCACTTTTATCTTGGTGGGGTTGTGTGTCATTCTTGTTGCCATCCTGGCAGGAACAGGGTGGCTTGTCCGCTCCATTCGCGAACCACTTGACCAAGCCAACCTACTGGCGTCCCACATTGCCCGGGGTGACCTGAGTTCAACGGTTGTCACGCATAGGGAAGATGAGTTTGGCGCTTTGCTGAATTCGCTTGGCACCATGAACCAATCGCTGGGCCGCATGGTTTCTGAAGTGCGCAGCAGCACGGACAGCATAGCCACAGCCAGCGCAGAAATCGCCCATGGAAACAACGACCTGGCCCAACGTACTGAACAGACCTCCAGCAACCTCCAGGGTACAGCGTCTAGCATGGATACCCTAACCGGCACCGTACAACACAGCGCCAACAACGCACTCCAGGCCAGCTCATTGGCCGCCAATGCATCGTCGGTCGCACAGCGAGGTGGGTCAGTTGTCAACGAGGTGGTCAGCACCATGCAGGAGATCAACGACAGCAGCAAGAAAATTGCCGACATCATTGGCGTGATCGATGGGATCGCTTTTCAGACTAATATCCTTGCGCTCAACGCCGCTGTCGAGGCAGCGCGAGCTGGTGAGCAGGGGCGCGGATTCGCCGTCGTGGCAAGCGAGGTCCGCAGTCTGGCAGGCCGCAGTTCAGAGGCGGCCAAAGAAATCCGTTCACTGATTGGCCGCTCAGTAGAAAAAGTCGAATCTGGTACCAAGCTCGTCACTGACGCCGGCGCCACTATGAATGAAATCGTGGATTCTGTGCAAAAGGTGGCCGACGTCATTGGAGAAATCACAGCTGCAGCAACCGAGCAAAGTGCGGGCATTGCAGAGGTCAACAAAACCATTTGCGACCTGGACCAAATGACGCAGCAAAACGCAGCGCTGGTTGAGGAAAGCGCAGCTGCAGCAGAAAGTTTGCGCGCTCACGCAGACCGCCTCAAGCAAGCGGTATCGGTCTTCAAGGTGTCAGGTCAAAACGACGGTGCCACCCTCACTGTCGCCAAGGTGCGTCCAGTCAGCGCCCCATACAGGTAACTGTATCAGCCGGTCTCCACTGTGCTGATGTCTCCGGTGTTGCAACTCATGATGGCACACGCCCCGATAATTTCTGCCAGCCCAACAACAAGGAGAAAGGCTTGCCCACGTTTTACGGATGGCGCATGGTGGCAGCTGCCTGCGGCATCCAGTTTTTGCTGGCAGCACTGCTGACGCAATCGCTGGGACTCTACATTTCTGTCCTGTCTGACGAAATGGGCTGGAGCAAGACTACCTTGTCTGGTGCCGCTGCGCTTCAATCAGTTGAGTCTGCCATCATCGGGCCTTTGCTCGGTTGGCTAATGGACCGCTTTGGCCCACAGTTGATGATCCGCTGGGGCATAGTGATCTTCAGCACTGGGCTACTGGTATTGAGTCAGGTTAATACCGTTGCCACGTTCTACACGGCGGCAATATTGATGGCCATTGGTGCCAGCCTGAGCGGCTACTTTCCGCTGTCTGTCGCCCTGGTTCAATGGTTTGAAAAACACCGGGCCAGGGCGTTGTCGATCATGAGCCTGGGCTTGGCTCTTGGCGGCTTGCTGGTACCGCTGGTGGCATGGTCCATGCAGCACTGGGGATGGCGCGAAACCGCTGGCACGTCCGGCATCTGTGCGTTGATCATCGGGTTGCCTTTGGCTCGTGTGATCCGCCGCCGACCTGAAGATCACGGCGAATACATTGACGGCATACCGCCCGACGCTGTCACACCAGGAAACGACGCTGATCCTGGACAATCGGCAAGCTCAGCCATACAGTATGACTTCTCATTGAGTGAAGCACTTCGCACCAAAGCGTTTTGGCTACTGGCGATTGGGCATGGCCTGGCTCTGCTGGTGGTGACCGCCGTGAATGTGCATGCCATCACCCACATGAAAGAGGGCCTGGGCTACTCGGTTGCCACTGCGGGCTGGGTGATCATGTTGATGACAATTGGTCAAATCGGTGGCGTGTTGATAGGTGCCAGCATCGGCGACCGGTTTGCAAAACGCAAGGTCGCTGCCTTGTGCATGGTGTCGCACGCAGTTGGACTTTTGTGTCTGACCTACTCCACACACATGGCAGAATTGCTCGCCTTCGCTGTATTTCATGGTTTTGCGTGGGGCTTGCGAGGGCCGTTTATGCAAGCTATCCGGGCAGACTATTTCGGGCGCAAGGCCATTGGCAAGATTCTGGGCGTCTCTGCTGCCATCATCGCCATTGGTCAGATCGTGGGACCACTGGTTGCCGGCGTTCTGGCCGACTTGACAGGCAACTATCAGCTCGGATTTACAGTGCTGGCTTTGTTGTCAGCAATGGGTTCGGTCGCGTTTGTGCAGGCAACAAGCCCTTCGATTCCGGTGCATCGCCGCAAGTCAGACTGAGTACCTGCTCGTCTGGCGACAGTGGTTCGATCCACTTAAGCTGATTTTCCAGCACGGCGAGCGTGGCTTCTGACGCATCACCACCGTTGGCTTGTCTCGAGACAATTCGCGCGCGCAATTGCGTCAAAGGCACACTTGGGGCCAGAATGGCAAAATACGCCTTGCAAACCTGTGCCACTGCGGCGAATGCATCACGTTCGCTGCGGCGTAAAAAGGCCGCGTCCACAACAACCGACCAACCAGCCTCAAGAAGCGCTTGCGTGGTTTTCAGCAAATGCGCATAGGTACGCTGGTGTGCATCGGGTGCATAAATCCCGCTATTGAAACCTGATCCACTTGGCTGTAGAGCTGCCAATCCAAACAGGCGCTTGCGCTCCACGTCTGATCGCAGCCGCAGGGTGTTTCCCGTCGTATCCGTCAACAAGAGCTGATTCGAAGCCATCGTTTTGCCACAGCCAGACAGACCATGTGTGATCACCAGTCGCGGCGTTGCCGGGTTCGCCAGTTTTTCTGCCAACGTGATATATGCGAGTACCTCGCTCGAAGCTGGCTGTAGGGTTCCCTCTGCCTGCGAGGAACGAATGGCAGCGACAGCCGCGCGCACCAACGCACGGTAGACGGCAAAAAAACGCAACAATGGCGCCGATGAGTAATCCCCGTTGCTGCCAAACACCTCATTCACCAACCAGTTGGCCAAGCCCGGCTGCTGATGCTGCAACAAGTCCATGTAAGCAAATGCCAAGTCACTGACCACATCAATCCAGCGCAGGTCGGCACTGAACTCAATGCAATCAAACAGGCGTACACGACCGTCAATCAACACCAGATTGCCCAGATGCAGATCTCCATGGCATTCGCGGACCAGCCCTTGGGTGTGCCGCAGCTGCATTTGAGGAGCCAGTTGCGCCCCCATGACAGCAGTCCAGGCTCGCAGCGTAGTCACTCGCCCAAGTACGTCTGGGCCTGAGAAGGTTATTGCCAAAACCTGCAAGTTGTCAATGGCAGCCGCCAATGCCCGCTCTGGTGTCCCACGGCAAGAATCACCCTCGGCCACAGCAGCAACTGCATGAAAATCCACCACGGAACGTGCCAATTCACCCACTATCGCTTGCGTCAATTCGGCACGCTGGCAAACCCGGTCAAGGCGCTGGTTGTCGTCAAAGCGACGCATCTTGACTGCGTATTCGATTGCATCTCCCTGCCCGCCCCAATGCGGGTCTTCAGGGGTTCCTGTGATGGCTAGCACATCCAGGTACAAGTCTGGTGCGAATCGGCGATTCAGGCGAAGCTCGTCCTCGCAGCACTGGCGTCGCAGTGCAAGCGTACTGAAATCCAGGAACTGGAGACTCACCGGTTTCTTGATCTTGTAGACAAACTCGCCTGCCATCAGAATCCAGGAAATATGAGTCTGCACCAATTCGACACACGTGATATCACCAGGGTAACGGCCCGGCGCCAGCAGAGCAGTAATGAGCGACGGATATTCAGAATGCATGAATTGAGACTCCCTGAATCAACGGTGGACACCCACCCTGACTCGCGAAATGTCAGGGGTATTCGCATTGCCACCACCAGCAAGTGCGTGCCTGAGCAACGTCTGGTCATAGTCCGTACCTAGGACCTGAGCAAGCGCAAGGCCGCGATACCAATGTTTACGTGCCTGAGGCTCGTCTCCCACCAGTATTGCAAGACGCCCTGACAGCAAGGCGGCTCGCGGCCCTGCGACTCGAGTAGCACGTGCATAGCGATTCAGCGCGCGACAGGCACGGCGAGCTTCCCGCACATCGACCATACCTATCGCACATGCATCGATGAGGGTTTGAGCAATACCGGCCAAGCCGTCCGTCACGTACCAGGCTGCCGGAGCCCCCCCCTCGACCAGACTGCCCATTCCGGCCATGGCCATCTCTACGGCCGTGACTTGGTCACCGAGCCGCCAGCAAGCGGTCGCCATCAGGCCCTGACACATCAGGCGATCGAACTGCGCCAACTCGCGCGAGTTGGCCACTTCGTGCAATCGTGCCACGATTTCTGGCAATGGTCCTTCCGTGGCCAGCGCCACGCTGGCATCAAAAGCATGCAGATAGGCAGAAATTTGTATTGCCATCGTCGATTGGGCAGGTCGCAGCATGTCCAAGTACATATGCGCCTGGTCAAAACGACCTCGCATGAGCGAAATGGCACACAGCCCCCCGTAGGCCTGCTGCCAACGCTCGACTGCACCAAGCCGTGTATACAGTGCCACTGCATGCTTCAAAGACAACTCGGCAGTTTCCCAATGCCCCTGTGCGGCGTAGTAAACACCACTGACCAGATTGGCATAGGCAATGTCTGCCATACCGCCTTTGTCATGTGCCAGTTTCAGAGAGCGATGGTTATAGAGGCGCGACAGCGAATGCTGACCCGCGCCGTAAAACCCGATCGCGAGTGCTGCCAGTCCATCCACTGCCTCACGTACAGTTCCAGACCGCTCCGCCAGATTCAGCGATGTCAGCGTGGCGTGCAGCAATGGCAGCATGCCAGCGTCAAAATACGCAATCTCGCCAAGCTTCTGGTGGATGTGAGAGGCCCAAGGCAAGCTGGGATTGCGGCTGATGCGGCGCTTGAATCCAGCCCGCACACTCAGTTGAATGAGCAGCTGCCAACTCAAATCCAATATCAGGGCAACACGATTTCCCGGTACGGGGCGCCCGGCGCACTCAAGGGCTTTTAGAAAGTGACTGCTGGCAGCATGGTACTCAAACAGCTCGTTATAGGCATCCCCAAGAATTGCCTCACATCGTGCATCCCGTGCCAAATCGAGTGACAGCTTGTGCTCTTTGGCCAGGCTCAGCGCGCGACTGGCCTGGGCAATCGCTTCGCGGTTGGCATACCGACGCAAAGAGAAGGCTGCTGACAATTCCAGATAAGACACTGCCGCCTGCATGTTTCGAGCCCGCTCCCAGTGCTGTGCCAGCTCGGCAAAGCGTGGCTCAAGCTCATGAGATTCGTTGCGCTCTATCCACTGCGCCACGGCACCGTGCAGTTCTTGGCGTAACGAATGGGGCAACTGCTCATAAACCGTATCTTGCAGCAGCGCATGCTTGAAGCGGTACCCTGCTCCAGGGGTCCGAGCAGCCCGCACCACGTCCTCGCGTTCAAGTACGCGGGCCACCTGCGCCATGTCGACCTCAGTCTCGGTAAATGGTAGCAAGTCCTTGATCATTGGCAGTGAAAACTCCCTCCCTATGACCGCCGCAATTTTCAACACCAGTTGCTCGGCAGCGCCAAGCGCGTCTATGCGGCTGACGATGATGCCGCGCAGCTCATCAGGCAGCGACATCCGAGATTCCGCGCCAGACATAAACGCGCTTCTCCATCGACCAATTCCAGTTGCCCTGCCGTACGAAGGGCAAGCATCAGTTCCTCTGCATAAAACGGATTGCCAGCTGTGCGGGATGAAACAAACTCCACCAATGCATGTGAGGCTTGCATGACTGCCATGCGGCCAGAGATCAACACACCCACTTCAGCGGGTGAAAGGGCATCAAGCTCAATCAGTTCTGCCTGAGCAAGAGTTTCCCGCGTGGCCAAGGCAGCGCCCAGTCCAAGTGGGCGGGTGCCTATCAGCACCATTAACCCCGGCACCCTCGCCGATATCAGTGCCAGCAACAGGGAAGCAGAGGCGTAGTCAAACCAGTGCAAATCATCGGCAATCAGCAGAAGCGGTTTTATCCGTGTCAGACGCATGGCAAATCCCACCACCAGCACACGCAGACTGGCCGCACGCGCCTGGCTGCTCATCTGCTCTGTCACCTCAGTTGGCATAAAGTGCAAGGGCAATACGTCGTCCAGCAAGGGCAACCATGACGTCAACCGCTCATCATCAGAAACGATGGCCGCTGCGGCTCGGCGTGCGCTGGCCTCGTCAACGTCTTCGTTGGCACTTAGCATTTGAGCAAATATCTGTCGCCAGGGGAAATACACCGATCCAGTTTCCAGCGAATACCCAGCGCCCCATGCGATACGCATGCCGCGCTCACGTGCCCGCGAAGCCATGTCAGCAATAAGCCGGGACTTGCCTATACCAGGTTCTCCGCGCAACACAAATGCCGCGCTGGCACCCTGCTCCACAATCGTCAACGCTTGGCTCATGCGCCGCATTTCATCAGTGCGTCCAACGACTGTGCCGAGAAATGCACGGCGTTCGTGCGCCAGTCGCACGCCAGGCTGCCACACGGGCACCGGATCGGCAAGCCCTTTGGCCACCACCGGCTCGCACGACTCAAACTGAAAGCCTCGGCAAGCTGCGACCCGCGTGGTGCCGTCACAAAGTATTCCCCCTCTGGACGCCACCATAAGACGTGCTGCCAGGTTGACCGCCCCTCCCGTGAGGCCAGCATGGCGCCGTTTTGTGCTACCACTGTCAGCGTAGAAAACAGGCCCAGTGGCAACGCCCAGATTGACCGGGATACTGTGCTCTCGCAGGTACTGCGAAAAAACCTGTGCTGCGGTCAATGCGCGCACAGCATCATCTTCACGCGCAGTCAATGGCAGCCCAAAAGCTGCTAGCAAAAAAACACCTTTGTCATCAGACGACAGCCGCATCAGGGTGCCGCCAACCCGCGCGTGGATACGCTGTGCGCCCTCAATGACTGTCTGCAACAAGTTCAACGCATCTGATCTGGTGCAATCAACGCCAGGCACGCCCATGAATAAGGTGGTCACTGTACGGAACTCACCCAGCCAGTGACCACCGCCCATGCGCAGGCGATCGAGCAGGGGCTGTGAAACATAGCGCGCCAGATCTGACTGAATGCCCGCGCCGTCCGCAAGGAGGGAAACAGGCAGGGAACTAGCTTCGACGACAGAGGAAACCACGGCGCGACCATCAGCAAGCACTCGACCAGTGCTACATGGCGCCAGTTGTTGCCAAAGCAATGCGCTAACCACTACATTATCTGGGCCACCGTGTGTATTGGCAAATGCAGCCTCGATCAGAGGATTGCCAGCCGTGAGGCAATGCCATTTCTCCGCAACCCCACCCACAATAAAATGGGTCAAAGGGCCACTGGCCACCGAAACACGCTGGCGCAATTGCACGCCAGTCTGGGCCACGATCTCGGGCAAAGCTGCCTGCATCGCCAGACCGCATTGGACGGCTACGCGACCTATCTCCAGTGGACGCGCCTGGCAAGTCCACGCTACCAGGACAGCGTCGCCGACAACGTCAAGCACGTCACCACCGTGCCTGACAGCAATATCAGTCATACAGCCAAAGTAGCAATCCAGAATTCCCGAAAGGCGTTCGGCTCCAGCGGAAATCTCACCCACAAAAGCTTGGGTCAGTGAAGTGAAGCCTGCAATGTCCAGCATGAGCACCACTCCATTGAAGTCACGTTGGCTCGGCTTGTCGCCATGACCTGACGACAGCACATGGCGCGGGATATACCGGGCCAATGCAGCTTCGATATCAGTGCTGCGTTCCGCCAACAAGTCCTCCTATGATGATCATGCGCTTTTGCAGAAAATTACAAAACTCACCATAACAGGTTGTTAGCGTTTTGGACCCTTACGCTGTTCAAGTGTTTCAGTTGGTGCCCCCTGCTTCACCCATTCGGCATAGCCGCCATCGATGTGCGAAACATTGGTCATGCCCATGTCCTGCAATGTCTTGGCAGCGAGTGCACTGCGCCAGCCTGCACCGCAAAACAGGATGAATTCCTTGGTCTCGTCTGCCCACATCGGCTTGTGGTAGGGGGATTCAGGGTCTACCCAAAACTCCAGCATGCAGCGAGGAGCATGGACTGCGCCAGTGACCGTCCCACCGGTCAATTCCCGCACATCGCGAATGTCGACGATGACAACGCTGTCGTCAGAAAGGCGCGCACGCACGGCTTCCACCGAATGGGTGGTGACCTCGGCCATTGCTTCGTCAACGAGCGCTCGAAAACCTTTGGTGATGGGCATGTTCAGTTCCTGATAGGAGGCCAAGACGGCATCTTAAAGTTTATCCACAGATCGGGGACTCACGGCTGGACAAGGCCGCGCCTTGCCGCTTCCAGGGTAGCTTCGGCTCGAGATGAAATATTGAGCTTGCGGTACACCTGTTTGACGTAATCACCAATGGTGTGCTTGGACAGGCTGAACTGCAAGGCTATCTCGGGCAGCGTATAGCCCTTGGCCACCCGCTGGAGAACTTCGGTTTCGCGCTCAGTCAGCTTCACCTCCTCCAACGCCTGACGGATCTGGGCCTTCTGTTGCCGATCATGCATACCAAAGTGGGACAGCATTCGGCGCGCGATCTGAGGCGAAAGCGGTGGCTCCCCTTGGCTGATACGCAAAAGCTGGGAGACCAGCGTGCCCTGATCCTGCTCTTTAAGCAAATAGCCAAACGCGCCCGCCTGCAGTGCAGGGAAGATGTGGGCGTCATCATCGTAGATGGTCACCACCACAGACACAGCGTCAGGCTGGTGCTGTTGCAAAGCAGCCACCACGTCAACGCCAGAACCGTCTGGCAGACCCAGGTCAATCAGCGCGAGGTCGTATCTGTGTTCATTGATGCAGGCCAGAGCGATATCGCGTCGTGCCGCCGTGGCGATCTGCAGCGTCGGAAAAGCAGCCTGCAACACACCCGTTAGCCAGATACGACTTTCGGGTAAATCCTCAACGATCAGGGCGTGTTGCATCAGTTGATGGTACCGGATGTGCTGAAACATCTCGAACAGGCACCTCCACATGGATATGTGCGCCGCCCAGCATAGAGGTGCCAAACCGGTGGCTACCCCCTAGCTTGCGGGCACGCCTTTCGATATTGGCCATGCCAAGTCCTTTACCCTCATTGCTCCGGCTATCTGGCAGTCCCTTGCCATCGTCTTCAATGTCTAAAACGACGTGCCCACTGTCGACCACCAAGCCAATGCGGCAGTGTCGCGCCGCGCTGTGCCGGATCAGATTGGACACCGCTTCGCGCAGAATCCGAGTCAGCTGAAGGTGTACCCGTGGCAGCAGAATCATGGCCGGGGGCGGGTCATTGGCATCCCACTGCACGTGAAGGCCGGCGCCGTCCAGCCGCCCGACGAGTTCGGCCCGCCAGTCTGCCAGTGCGTCGTCAATGAGAACGGCCCTCCCTACCATGCCGCGCACACTTTGCCGCATCTCTTCCAGCGCCTGTCTGGCCAGCGGCGCAGTGCCATCGGTCGAACCAGCTTGTGCCAATGTGAGTAATTTGGCACCCAGATCGTCATGCAAATCAGAGGCAATGCGTTGCCGCTCCTGCTCCACAGCCTCCTGTGTCTGCCGCTGCTGGGCCAGCCCCACTTCCAGCAGTTGCCATAGCTGACTGGCGACCCGGGCATGCTCCTGGGTGAAAAGGTGGCGCCCTTGCCTGGCCAGAGAAAGCTGCCAACAGCCCTGCGCACCAACGTCAGGAACAAGAAGCTGCCGCCCGAAATCAGCCACCTCCGCTACTGGCTGTTCCGCTTGACCCGCGTTTTGCTTGCGCCAAGTCAAATCCTGCGGATCAAACACCTGCTGCAGCAACTGGCGCCAGGCATGGCGCGCCGACTGGTTGCCACCCAGCCCCGCATTGACTGCCCCCATCAGGTCAGACACATAGGTCACGACCTGCGGACGACTGGACAACTGCAGACGTGCCAGCAGCCATTGACGCATCGGAAAGTACAACCAACCGATGACCAATAATGACAGCGTCATCGCTGTCCCTGACTGGATGTGCAGCATGGCCACCAAACCCAGATCAACCACCACCACCAGCGTCCCACCCAGGTACCACAGGCACAGCGGCACCCACCAACGCTCCAGCTCAAACAGGTTAGCCCTCCCCACCGACACCATCAACCCCACGTATAGCAAGGGGACCGAGACCCAGCGGTAGCTGTTGCTGATACCGGGTGCGTCGTACACCAGGGAAACCACAAACGCATACATGGCAATGCTGAAACTCACCACCGCAGAGGCCGCCAACCACCGCGCAGCCGCCCTGTGCAGGGGGTCGTCCCTGCGGCTCAGGCTTTGCCAGATGGCAAGACCAACCAGGCAGGCACTGCCGGCCACCAGCCACAGCTTGTAACGCAGGGTCTGGTTATCGGGCCATTGCAAGACATTGAGCAGCAGCAGCACCAGCAAGCCCAAGCCACTTGCACGCGCCCAAGTCTGCGCCCCACGCAAAGGCGTGGGGTAGTGCAACATCATCATGACAAAGGCCCACACCGCCACCAGCGACGTGCAGCGTACAAAGGTTTGCCCTGCCTCGGCAAACCACGGTGCCAGCAGCCACAAGCGACCTGTAACGATACTCACCTCACCAAGCGCCAATAAAGCCATCAGGCTGGCCAGGGCCAAATACCGCGCCCCTGGGCTTTGCCAACGGAAAACACCACCCCCGCCCCCACCACGAAAGGGATCACACCGCACAACAGTGGCACCCAGTACAACCAGCCCAACTCGTCCCAACCGCGCACCCGCACGCTGCGGCGCAGCCAGGTGTCATCTGCCTGCTGCAACTCAACATCCCGCCCCGTAACGCGGGCATCCTCAAGCAGCATCCATACCTTGCGCTGCAAATCAAAAAACCGGTCCAAATCGTCCTGCCGCGGGAGCATGGACGGTGCTTCCACCGCCACCATGCTGTCCAGCGCCAAGGGCTCAACTGGTAGCCCACCCGCTGTCACTAGGCGTAATGCCACGAACCGGTGGTCTGCGTCACCCCTCTGTTGCACTTTGATTGCCCGTGACGGCGCATACGCCAAGACGCCTTGCCCTTGCGGATCAGGCGCAAAGCGCCAGCCTAGGCTGGGTTCCCGCAATGCAACCCCGGTCGCAAAAACGACCCAAAGCGCCAGAAACAGCAAACACCCAGCCAGAATGCCGCGTTCTTTGCCGGCCATTTGGAAGTGAGATGGATTGCCGAATGACACGCTCATGACCTCATTGTGCATGGCAGCCACAAGTGTTTTCAATTTTCCCCGCCAGGGAACGCAGTTAGCGGTTCTCCAGCCGCCCCCAATCAAACACGCCCGCCTCGCCGGGGGCCCAACGTCGATACGCGGTCATCAGCGCATCGCTGGCGGGCCAGAAGTCAGCACTGGTGCGCCGGATGGCAAAGCGGTCAGCCAGGGCGCGGTAGTCGGCCTCAGATTTCAGGCTGGCGATCATCTTTACCAAAGCTGGCAAATCGCGCGGGCTGGCATGCAGCAAGGCGTTGGGGTAGGCCCCGATGAAGCCGGGCGCCACGGTCAGGCTGTGTTCAGCGGGGACCAGCATGGCGCTTTCACGGAACAGGGTGCTGACGTTCAGGTGCGCGGTGTTGCGCAGTAGGCTCACATACCGCGCACCTGCACCGCCGCTGGGTTCAGCGCTTGCGTCAATGCGCAGCATGGTGGCCTCGGGCAGCCATTGCAGGGACGGGCCGCGCACGGTGGCCAGTTGCTGCAGGGCCTGGCGGGCAGCCGGGTCAGGCTCGGTGCGGTCGTTGATCTGATGCCGGGTGGGCAATACGGGGGCAAGCTGCTGTCGCAGCAATTGAAAGAGGTGCAGTTGTGGCTCGGTGTCCCGGGGGTAGCGGATGCCGCTTTCGGCATCGAACCGGTACACGCCGCCCAGCACACGGCTCTTGACCTCTTCACTGGCGCCCCGGTACCAGGCATCTCGCAGCTGGATGCGGGCGGCTTTGGGCAGCAGCATCAGAAAGTGCGACTCACCCTCCATGCGCAGAAAATCCATGGCCAGGCGGGTTTGCAGCTGATGCGCGGTGTTGCCGTACACGTCAAAGCCCGCCACCAGCAGGTAGTAGATGCGCTCCAAAAGCGGGTAGCCAATGATCCAGGCGGTCTTGGGAGCGTCGCCAATCAGGCCTTGCTCTACTGTGGCGCTGTCAAAGTGGCGGAATATCGTCAGCGCGGCGTTGGCGTTGTGGCCGTCGCCACGCCAGACAAAGTCCAGGTTGATTGGGGTGCGCCCTGGGCCAAATACCTTGTCCATGTGCTGCGTCTTGGCGGCCAGCAGGTCGTCTTCTGCCTTGGCAATGGCACGCCAGGCGAGCAGGCTGGCGTTGCTGCCCTCTGCGGCGGGCATGCGCAGCACCTGCGCCTCGCGCTCAACCAACTGGGCTGCGTCGTCATCCGCGCCGATGTTGGGATCAACAAAAAACACCCAGAAGCGGTCGTTGATGACATCCAGCGCTGTCTGGCCACGGCAGACCGGGCCTTTGATGAAGTTGTTGACGAAATAGCCCGCGTCATCCAGCAAAAACCGGTATCGCGACGTCAAGGGAATGGCCGCAAAGGCCCTGAAGGGGTTGGCGGCGGTGTCGGGGTCATAGCCAGGCAGGCTGGCCACCTCGTAGGGTGCCTCTAAGAACCAGCCGCGCCAGCGCGCCATGCGTTCCGGGCTGAGCACATAGGGCATGTGGGTTTTGGCAAGCAGGGTTTCCCGGTCGAGCACCAAGCGGTAGTAAGGCTGGGCCACACCAGGGTCATCAAACGGGCGACGGCCTGCGATCACCTCAACTGCTTGGCCGGGGGGCGTGCGGCTGCGTACCAGCTTGAAGACATGGCGCTGCGCATCGCCCTGAAACACCAGATGCCCCAGAAACAGGTGTTCGTAAAGGTAGCGGGCGGCAAGTCTTTCTTTGCGCGAAGCACCGTTGAGCAAGCCCTCCCACTCAAGTACCTGACGCGCCACGGTGTCTGGCAAGGCTGGCGCTGGGTCATCGGGCGCCCCCGCCTGCAGCCACTGGCGAACCAAATCCAGCTCCCGCTCGCTCAGCCCGGGCAGTCCGTACGGCATGCCCGACAGGGGCCAGCGTTGGGCATGGGCGTCGAACTCACCCAGATGGGGGCAGCTGTTGTTTCGGCTGAGCGAAAAATCAAAGTCGGTATCAGACAGCACTGGCGCAGCGGGCAACGGGTGCGATTGCTTGAGCGCCAGGCTGAGCCAGAGTACGCTGGCAGCCAGTTGGTGTTGCGGCGAGGGCGTTCGCTCGTTCAGCACTGCATCGAATCCTTTGGCTCGCCACTGGGACGCTCGGTCTGCATCGATGCCCAGGCGTGTCAGAGGCGCCTCGCGCAAACGCAGTTCGCCATAAATGCTGGCCTTGCTCATCCCCCTGGCAATGCCGTCCCAACTGCCCAGTTTGAGCTGGCACGGTGCGTCGTAACAACCGTGGCAAACCACGCAGCGGCTATCAAAAATGGGTTTGATGTCGCGCTGGTAGCTGGGCACGACAGCGCTGGCCATGAGGGGTTGGTTATGCCGGGTGAGGTCAGCCGGGCCATATCGACTGTCGAGCACATCAGACACCAAGCTGGCACAACCGGCGAGCGTGATCAACAACAGGGCAATGGAAGGCAGGCGCATGGGCGGACTTCAATCAAACTTTGGTGCCATCCTCGGCAGGACGACTGCCAGCGATGGCTGGCACGCATCACTTTACAGCCAGTTAGTTACAGATTGAACATGCTTAAATACACGGCCAAGATTTTGATGCCCCTTGTCTTAGCTTGGTTTACTGTGTTTTCGGCGCAAGCGCAAACGATCAATTGGATTGGCATCAATCTCCAATTCACGCCCTTGTCTGGCTCGACTTGCAGAATTACAGTAGACCGCGCCTATCTGCAGGGAAGCGGTCCGTTGGGCACCATTCGTATTCAGTTCAGAAATCGCGGTACCGCTCCTGTCCGAATCACCGCACTGGTTGAATTACAAGGCAGTGGCCAAAGCCTATCTGGGCTCGTAGGCCCGGCGGAAATCCCTCATGCATCGACTGCCAATGTGGCAGCGATGCGACCCTTCGGTGGATCGCTTGAGGGTACCCGCCTGACGGTGAAGCTGCAATCTTGTCTGCCCGCCAACTGATCAGAATCCACGCTACTGCACGCAGATTTCAACGTGGCCAAGCAAGACCCGCCAAGTTATTTGGGGCAACGCAGTGTGACGCCGATGGAGGCACCACCAGGCGCGTTGACGCTGGTCGTCCGTTGTACCCCGGTGGTGGCCCGAAGACCAGATGCGGCGGTGACACAGAACAGGCTTCCTTCGGTATTCGGTAGCACACCCGCGATTGCAAAATTAAGAGTCACTATTCTGGCGTGGGCGACGACCGCGCCGCCCAAAAGGACGCTTCCGGTGATGAATCCAGCGGCAAAGATCGCAATGGGAGATAACTTCATAGGGGCTTCATTCCTTTAGTTAAGCCTGAGGTTAAAAATAGACAATCCAAATGCATGATGGCAAGAATGGGATGCGCGTTTGGCTTTCAAACTCACCCCCTGGCCCCCCCCCCCCCCCCCCCCCGGGCGCCCCCCCCCCCCCCCGCCCCCCCCGCCCCCCGCCCCCCCCCCCCCCCCCCCCCCCCCCCCCCCCCTTCCCCCGCCCCCCGCCCCCCCGGGCGCGCGCCCCCCCCCCCCCCCCCCCCCCGCCCCCCCGCTGGGCCCGGCCCCCCCCCCCCGCCCCCCCCCCCCCCCCCCCGGCCCCCCCCCCCCCCCCGGCCCCCCCCCCCCCCCCCCCCCCCGCCCCCCCCCCCCCCCCCCCCCCCCCCCCCCCCAAGCCCCCCCCGCCCCCAAACCCCCCAAACCCCCCCCCCCCCCCCCCCGCCCGGCCCGCCCCCCCCCCCCCCCCCCCCCCCCCCCCCCCCCCCCCCCCCCCTTTTTGCCCCCCCCCCCGCCCCCCCCCCCCCCCGCCCGGACGGACGTCCCCCCCCCCCCCCCCCCCCCCCCCCCCCCCCCCCCCCGCCCCCCCCCCCCCCCCCCCCCCCGCCCCCCCCCGCCGGCGGCCGGCCCCCCCCCCCCCCCCGCCCCCCCCCCCCCCCCCCCCCCCCCCCCCGTTTTTCCTTTTTTTTTCCCCCCCCCCCCCCCCGCCGGGGGCGGGGGGGCCCCCCCCCCCCCCCCCCCCCCCCCCCCGGGGGCCCCCCCCCCCCCCCCCCCCCCCCCCGGGTCTGTGGGGAGCCCCCCCCCCGGGGCCCCCGTTCTGCTGGAGGGGGTCCCCCCCCCCCCCCCCCCCCCCCCCCCCCCCCCCCCCCCCCCCCCCCCCCCCCCCCCCGGGGGCGCCCCCCCCCCGCGGGCCCCCCCCCCCCCCCCCCCCCCCCCCCCCCCCCCTTTCCCCCCCCCCCCCCCCCCCCCCCCCCCCCGGGGGGAACCCCCCCCCCCGCCCCCCCCCCCCCCCCCCCCCCCCCCCCCCCCCCCGCGCCCCGGGGCCGCGGGGGGGAAGGGGGGGCTTGCGCCCGGCCCGGGGGGCCCCCCCGCCCCCCCGGCCGGCGCCCCCGGCCGCCCCCCCCCCCCGCCCCCCCCCCCCCCCGCCCCCCCCGGGGCGCCCCCCCCGCCGGGCCCTCCAATAGATAGACTATTTGTCTAGCTTGATGCCGGTCTCTTGAACAATATTGTTCCATCGACTTTGAATCTTCTTCTGCCACGCCTGTGTTTCTTCCAGGTTCATATCGAAATAGACACCGCCAGCAGCTTTGACTTTGTCCATCACATCTGGGTGATTAGCTGCTTTCAAAATAGCGGCATTAAGTTTTCGTTGTGCGGCCACGGGTGTTCCTGTGGGCACAACATAGACCGTGTAACTTTGCAATTCCAGATCTTTCAGACCTTGCTCTTCCATGGTGGGTACGTTGGGAAGAAGTGGCAGTCGAGTGGCGCCAAATACACCCAAAGGAATAAGTTTGCCACCACTGATGAAGGGTGCCACTTCGCTGTAAAAAGCCCCTACCAATTGAATTTGTCCAGATGCCGCATCGGTCATGGCAGGGACATTTGACTTGTAGGGCACATATTGAAGTTTGGTGCCCGTGCGCACCGAGAAGGCAGCGCATACGAAATGTCCGACGGTGGCTGTTCCGCTTCCACCGCAATCAAGTGGGGCGTTTTTTGCTTTCATGTAAGCCACCAATTCAGGCACGCTCTTCACACCCAATTGCGAGTTGACCATCAAAATGGGATATCCCGCAATGGTGAGGCCTACCACCGAAAAGTCTTTCACTGGATCGTAGCGAACCGGAACACCCAGCTGACCGATGAGGCCCAATTCGTTTTGGCTTCCCATGAAAGAGTATGACCATCGGCTTCGGATTTTGCAGCTGCATCACCTGCAATGGCGCCCGAAGCACCTGGCTTGTTGTCCACCACGATGGGCTGGCCTAACTCCGCCTGCAAATGGGGTTGGTGCCTTCTGGCGTAAATATCAACAATGCCGCCGGGCGCTGCAGACGTGATCAGCTTAATGGGCTTGGTGGGCCATGTTTGAGCCGAAATGCCAAAGGTTTGTATCAAGAGCAAACCAGCGATCACCACTCTCAGTTGAGCAATTGATTTCATGAAGACTCCACCGTTTGAATCGTTCATTCTGCGGATGTCTATTGAGGCTGTCGAGACAGATAAACCCGAGGTATTCAAAGCCGACAAGCGGTGATGAAATCCCTGGCCAAATCATTGATACCCACCAATACTTCGCCCAACCGAATGGGGTCTAGCTAAGGACGACGTCGAGCGGCTTTGCTTTTCGTACCGGCTATGCAAATGCCAGTAGGTCAACTCGTCCTTCGCAAGCTTTGCACCACTGACAAGGCCCGAACCGTTGCCAGTTCGGGCCTTGTCATTGTCAGGATGTCATGGAGACGGGATTACTTCCGCCCAGGTGGCACATCCGTACAACTGCCATGCGCCACCTCAGCCGCCATGCCGATGCTCTCGCCCAGCGTGGGGTGCGGATGGATGGTCTTACCAATGTCGACAGCATCAGCACCCATCTCAATCGCCAAGGCCACTTCCCCGATCATGTCGCCTGCATGGGTACCGACCATGCCGCCGCCCAGGATCTTGCCGTGACCATGTGCTTCGGGGGCTATCGTCAAACAGCAACTTGGTGACACCTTCGTCGCGGCCATTGGCAATGGCGCGCCCTGATGCTGTCCAGGGGAACAGGCCCTTTTTGACCTTGATGCCTTGGGCTTTGGCCTGGTCTTCCGTCAGGCCCACCCAGGCCACTTCGGGGTCGGTGTAGGCCACGCTTGGGATGACTCGGGCATTGAACGCTGCGGCGGCCAGTTCTTTGTTGCCTTGCAGTTCACCGGCAATCACTTCTGCTGCTACGTGCGCTTCGTGCACGGCCTTGTGCGCCAGCATGGGCTGGCCGACGATGTCGCCAATGGCGAAGATGTGCGGCACGTTGGTGCGCATCTGGATGTCGACATTGATGAAGCCACGGTCGGTGATGGCAACTCCGGCTTTATCGGCAGCGATTTTCTTGCCGTTGGGTGTGCGGCCCACGGCTTGCAACACCAAGTCGTAGACCTGAGGGGCGGGGGCCGCAACGCTTGCGTTGCTTCCTGCCTCGCCCTCCTCCATTGCGGCGAATGTGACTTCAATGCCTTCGGGCAAGGCACGTGCGGAGACGGTCTTGGTCTTGAGCATGATGTTGTCGAAGCGCTTGGCGTTCATCTTTTGCCAGATCTTGAGCAAGTCCCGGCAGACTGCACCAACCCGTTTCTGCACCTGTCCATGCACCTGAGCGAGCAGTGCTCGATTGACCAGCCCGCTGGGGTCAGGCCTAGGTTGACGACCTGCGCCGCCGCGCCACGCAGGACTGACGCTCAAGGACGCAGGTAAACAAAGCCTTCCCTGGCCTGCAGGCGGGCAGTTTCGGCCACGCCGGAAGGCACCACCTTGGCCTCCATCGCCACTTTGGAGGCATCGATTTTGCGTGACGCCAGCGTGTTGTTGCACACCCTGAACTCAACACCCTTTCCTGCCAGATCGGCAACCGCACCGGCAAACGGCTGCTCCATCTGGTTGACCGCCCCCTCCAGCAGAAAGTCGATGCCCAGGCCGTGGGTCACGACCACAATTTTGGCATTCGGGTCAGCAGCCAGGTGGTTGCGGATGTTGTTGATGGCCCGGGAAGCCTGCGGAATGCCCTCGCTCATGTGGTAGACCACCTTCACAGGTGCGTCCGTGGCGGCCACCGCGGTCAGCGATGCGGACAGCGCCAACGCCAGCAGGGTGACTTGAACGGGTTGAAGAATGCGCATGGAAAGCCCCTTTGAAAAATACGGGTGACGGTATGGATAAGCCCGTTGATTGTGGCCAACGCATCCCCGCGCCGCATGCAGACATTCCCTACACCCAACAGACCACCGGGCCAGTGGTACCGGGGTGCGGCCCGGCACTCAGGCCGGTGTGCGCAAACGCACCAGTGCTGCACTGGCAAGCTGGCCCATGCGCATCAGGAAGTCCACTTCCATGTCGCGCCCGAAGCGCTGCGCATCGGGTGATCCGATCACCAGCAGACCAAATGCCCGGGCACCGGGTGCCTCGCGCAGGGCAATCAGCGCCAGTGAACGAAGGGACTCGGGCTCGTCCAGCCAACCGGCGGCCTCCCCCCCCGGATTGGCCCCGCCATAGGGCTCTTTCAGCGAATCGGCAAACAGGTGGGCAAAGATGCCGCATTCAAGGTATTTGAAAAACGCCTTGCGGACAGAAGGCTTTGGAGTGTGGTGGTCGCCCTGCCCTTCGAACTGGCCTGCACTGGCGAGATCCAGCCAAGTCTCATGTATTCGACTACCGTTTGGTAGAGCAGCGTGCGCTCGGGGTGGCGTGGGTTGTAGAGCTAGGGTTTGGCGGACATGATTACTGTTCAAATATACAGTATTTTGCACCGATGGATTGAATACGCAAAGCACAAAGCCCGAACCGTTGCCAGTTTGGGCTTTTCATTGCTGATAGCAGTCTGCGCTTTATCGTCAAACGCCAGAGGCCAGAGGCCATTTTGGCTGTGAATTTACTTCCGCGCAGGCAGCACCACGTCCGTGCAACTGCCGTGCGCAACTTCCGCTGCCGTGCCGATGCTCTCGCCCAGCGTTGGGTGGGGGTGGATGGGTGCCGATGTCCACTGCATCGGCACCCATCTCAATCGCCAGGGCCACCTCGCCAATCATGTCTCCGGCATGCGTGCCGACCATGCCGCCACCCAAGATCTTGCCGTGGCCGTGAGCGTCGGGCCTGCCATCAAACGGCAGTTTGGTGACGCCCACATCGCGGCTGTTAGCAACGGCGCGGCAGCCAGGCGCCCCCTGTCAGCCGATGGTGCTGCACGCAGTCAGACCAACTCTAACCTTGGCGCCTGTGATTGAATTACTCCAGACACGGGTTTTGCCCACTGATACCGCGCCAGGCGCAGCGCTGGCGATGGTGAAGGTGTCGTAGAACACGGGCTCGCCAGCCAGACGCTCCGCGAAGACGTAGATATCGTATTTCACGCGTACGGTACCGCGATTGACGACCGTCACCTGTAACGGTTGATAAAACCTGGCCTGCGTGACCGCAGTCACCTGCAGGCGGCACCGTTCGTCGCCATGCCAGACCAGATCCAGCGGCGTACCGGTCCAATCCGATATGGCCGCCTGCGTCAGGTTACAGGCGGCGGCAAGGCATGCGGCGAGGGCGAGGCGGGATGCTTTCATGGTGTGTTCCCTTATCGGTTGCGGTGAATCGGACTTGCAGTAGACAGCGGAACCTGATGACGGATAGGAAATTCAATCGCACGAGGCCAAGTATTGCACGTGCTTGGTGCCAAGGAAACTCTCTGGTCTGTTGATTTTTGTGGCGCGCAGGGCTACAGATTACAAATCTGCTGTGTGCCTGTGGGGAAGGGCGTACTGAGCACGCAGACCATCCCGCAGCGGGTCAAAGCCGCCGACTTGTTCAGTCACCAACTGACGCGCTGAGCCACCTCATAGTCTGGTGCCGGATGTCTGCGCTGTGCGTGCTGAAAGCAATGACGCGCATTTGTCCACCACAAACGGGACAGACCAATGGAAACACCTCGTAGATGAGCGCAATCAGCACCGCCCACAGATAGTGCGCCGCTCGCTTGGGCGTGAGGTGCAACTCATCGGCCTTGCGCAATCATTCCATGGCAAAGGGTGGGCCGGCGCAAGGTGGCTTGTGCCTGGGCCACGCCGGCCTCGTCGATACCGTTAGCCGGGTGAAAGACAACACCCGCGACCTCATCCCCCGCCACTTGCTCAAAGGAAGCTGTCTTACTTCTTGCCTGGTGGCACGTCGGTACAAGACCCATGCGCCACCTCAGCCGCCATGCCGATGCTCTCGCCCAGCGTGGGGTGCGGATGGATGGTCTTACCAATGTCGACAGCATCAGCACCCATCTCAATCGCCAAGGCCACTTCCCCGATCATGTCGCCTGCATGGGTACCGACCATGCCGCCGCCCAGGATCTTGCCGTGACCATGTGCTTCGGGGCTATCGTCAAACAGCAACTTGGTGACACCTTCGTCGCGGCCATTGGCAATGGCGCGGCCGGATGCGGTCCAGGGGAACAATCCCTTTTTGACCTTGATGCCTTGGGCTTTGGCCTGGTCTTCGGTCAGGCCCACCCAGGCGACTTCGGGGTCGGTGTAGGCCACGCTTGGGATGACTCGGGCATTGAACGCTGCGGCGGCCAGTTCTTTGTTGCCTTGCAGTTCACCGGCAATCACTTCTGCTGCTACGTGCGCTTCGTGCACGGCCTTGTGCGCCAGCATGGGCTGGCCGACGATATCGCCAATGGCGAAGATGTGGGGCACGTTGGTGCGCATCTGGATGTCGACATTGATGAAGCCACGGTCGGTGATGGCAACTCCGGCTTTATCGGCAGCGATTTTCTTGCCGTTGGGTGTGCGGCCCACGGCTTGCAACACCAAGTCGTAGACCTGGGGTGCGGGGGCAGTGCCGCCCTCTTCTGCCGGTGCAAACGTCACTTCGATACCCTCGGGCAAGGCACGTGCGGAGACGGTCTTGGTCTTGAGCATGATGTTGTCGAAGCGCTTGGCGTTCATCTTTTGCCAGATCTTGACCAGGTCCCGATCAGCCCCTTGCATCAGGCCGTCCAGCATTTCCACCACGTCCAGGCGTGCGCCCAGCGTGGTGTAGACCCGTGCCCATTTCCAGGCCGATGATGCCGCCGCCCAAGATCAACATGCGTTTGGGGACTTCTTTGAGTGCCAAGGCGCCGGTGCTGTCCACCACCCGCGGGTCATCTGGCATGAAGGGCAGGCGCACAGCTTGGCTGCCTGCTGCGATGATAGCCTTTTTGAAGGCGATGACCTTCTTGCCACCGGTTTTGTCTTGCGATGTGCCCGTGGTTTCTTCCACTTCGACATGGTTGGCGCTGATGAAGTGGCCATAACCACGCACCGTGGTCACTTTGCGCATCTTGGCCATGGCGGCCAGGCCGCCCGTGAGCTTGCCGATGACTTTTTCTTTGTGGCCGCGCAGTTTGTCGATGTTGACGACTGGCTTGCCAAAGTCCACGCCCAGGTCGCCCAGGTGCGCCACTTCGTCCATCACTGCCGCCACGTGCAAAAGCGCCTTGCTTGGGATGCAGCCCACGTTCAGGCACACGCCGCCCAGGGTGGCGTAGCGCTCAACGATGACGACTTTCAGGCCTAGGTCTGCCGCGCGGAAGGCTGCGCTGTAGCCGCCAGGGCCACCGCCCAGAACGAGCACATCACAGTCCATGTCAACCGTGCCGGTGTAGCTGGATGCTATGGATGTTGTAGCTACAACTGCAGGTTCAGATTGCGGTGAGGCTGATTTTTGTTCTGCAACGGGTGCTGGTGCGGGCGACGGAGCAGCGGCTGCTGCGCCTGCGGCTTCCAGCATCAGCACCACAGATCCCTGCTTGACCTTGTCGCCCAGCTTGACCTTGACCTCTTTGACCACGCCAGCGCTGCTGGACGGGATTTCCATGGAGGCTTTGTCGCTCTCCACGGTGATCAGGGACTGCTCTGCCTTGATGGTGTCGCCGGGATTTACCATCAATTCGATGACGGTAACTTCGTCGAAGTCACCAATGTCCGGAACCTTGATTTCAATGATTGCCATGGGATTTCTCCGCTTTATTGGTTTTTGAGCTTGACGGTGTGCATGACCACCGGCAGCCCTGAGTTTTTGTCGAATTCGCAACCGGCATGGATGCCAGCGATAGCCACCTCGCGCGCCGTCTTGGCCTTGTCCCATACCGTGTGCATGGCACCCAGCGCAAAGCTGCGGCCCGAGCCTATGCCCCAGAACTCTTTGAACTCAAAGACTTCGCGGTAGCTGTACAGGCCGTAAATGCCAGTGGCATTGGCGATGAGCACGCTGAACTGGCTGGACTCGTACGGATCGTTGTCGTCTTCCTTGGTCTGCAGAAAGAAGGTTTCCTTCAGCATGGGGTGGAGCTTGATGAACGTGTCAAACACTTCATCTTTGCTGCCCAGCAAAAGCTGATCCTTAGGCAGACTGGTCAGCGCCTTGCGAAGCACCGGAAAATGCGCCACCGTGCCCGCTGTCCCCACAAAGGTGGGGCCTGCAGGGGTGTCCATTTTCAGGATCTTGCTGTTGGCCTCAAAGCGTGGCCCCAGGCGGGTGTCGCCAAAGGTCACGAGTGAGTCGGCCGCCATGGCGACCTGACCGTTCTTCTTGACGACGACAACAGTGGTCACAACAAGATTCTGCGGAAGTCGGTCATGAGTTGACCGAAATAGGCATTGAATCGTGCTGCAGCGGCACCGTCGATCACCCTGTGATCCCAGCTCAAGGACAGCGGCAGCATCAGCTTAGGCACAAAGGCCTTGCCGTCCCACTTGGGTTCGATCTGGCTCTTGCACACGCCCATGATGGCCACTTCGGGCGCATTGATGATGGGGGTGAAGTAGCGTCCGCCAATGCCACCGAGTGACGAGATGGTGAAGCAGGCGCCGCTCATATCAGCAGGGCCCAGCTTGCCGTCGCGCGCCTTCTTGGCGAGTTCGCCCATCTCGGTGCTGATTTGGGCCACGCCCTTTTTGTCAGCGTCTTTGATGACGGGCACGACCAAGCCGTTGGGCGTGTCGGCGGCAAAGCCGATGTGGAAGTATTGCTTGAGCACCAGTTGATCGCCGTCGAGCGAGCTGTTGAACTCGGGAAACTTCTTGAGCGCAGCCACGGCGGCCTTGATCATGAAGGCGAGCATGGTGACCTTGACGCCTGACTTCTCGTTTTCCTTGTTCATCTGCACGCGGAAGGCTTCCAGCTCGGTGATGTCGCAATCGTCATGGTTCGTGACATGCGGGATCAGCACCCAGTTACGGTGCAGGTTGGCGCCGCTAATCTTCTTGATACGCGACAGGTCTTTGCGTTCCACCGCACCAAACTTGGTGAAGTCCACTTTCGGCCAGGGCAAGAGGCCCAGGGCTTCGCCGCCACCCGCAGCAGCTTTAGGCGCATTGGCTGCTTGCGCTTTGGTTTGGGTGGCACCGCTCATCACCGCTTTGGTGAAGGACTGCACATCGTCTTGTGTGATGCGACCTTTGGGGCCGGAGCCTTTCAGTTCTTCCAGCGGCACACCCAGTTCGCGTGCGAACTTGCGCACCGAGGGTGAGGCGTGCGGCAGCACAGCACCCACAGCCGCCGTGGGGTTGTGGGCCGGAACCGCACCAGCAGATGCCACCGCAATCGGCGCGGCAGAAGATGCAGCTACGGCTGGAGCCGCCACGCTGGCGGCGGGTGCTGCAACGGCAGGCGCGCCCTCAGCGCCTTGGAGAATCGCCAGCAAATCGCCAATGTTGACCACGTCGCCCAGCTTGACTTTCAGCTCTTTGATGACGCCTGCGGCGGACGAGGGAATCTCCATCGATGCTTTGTCTGATTCGACAGTGATCAGTGACTGCTCGACCTTGACTGTGTCGCCCGCCTTAACAAATACCTCAATGACAGCCACGTCCTTGAAGTCACCAATGTCAGGCACGCGAACTTCAACCGGGCCAGCACTTGCTACAGAAGAAGGACCAGCCACTGACGCCGGTGCTGGCACCGTGGCCTGAACAGGCGCAGGCGTAGAGGCGGCGGCTGGAGCTGCGCTTGCCGCCGCACCAGCCGCCTCAATCATCAAGACGACAGAGCCCTCTTTGACCTTGTCGCCCAATTTGACCTTGAGTTCCTTGACCACACCAGCCATGCTGGAAGGGATTTCCATCGAGGCTTTGTCACTTTCCACTGTGATGAGCGATTGCTCGGCCTTGACCGTGTCGCCCACTTTCACCATCAGCTCGATCACTGTCACTTCATCGAAGTCACCGATATCGGGGACTTTTACTTCTATCAATGCCATGTTGTGTCTCCCAAGGGTTTAGGCGTACAGCGGGTTGATCTTGTCGGCCTTGATGCCGTACTTGGCAATGGCTTCGGCTACCTTGGCAACCGGCACGGTGCCCTCTTCGCTCAGCGCCTTGAGCGCTGCCACCACGATGTAGTGGCGGTTCACCTCGAAGTGCTCACGCAGTTTGCTGCGGAAGTCACTGCGGCCAAAGCCATCGGTGCCCAGCACTTTGTAGGTACGACCCTTGGGGATGAACGGACGAATCTGCTCGGCATAGGCCTTCATGTAGTCGGTGGATGCCACCACGGGGCCCATGTGCTTTTCAAGCTGCTGGCCGACAAAGGACACGCGCGGCGCTTCCAGCGGATGCAGCATGTTGAATCGCTCGCAATCCTGGCCTTCGCGGGTGAGCTCGTTAAAGCTTGGGCAACTCCACACGTTGGCGGCCACGCCCCAGTCCTTCTCCAGCAGTTCCTGGGCAAACACGCTTTCGCGCAGGATGGTGCCGCTGCCCAGCAACTGCACTCGCGGTGTGAGCTTGGCGCCCTCTTTGCACAGGTACATGCCTTTGATGATCTGCTCCTCCGTGCCAGCGGTGAGGCCTGGCATGGGGTAGTTCTCGTTCAGCAGGGTAATGTAGAAATAGACATTGTCCTGTTTCTCCACCATGCGTTTGAGGCCGTGGTGCAGGATAACGGCCACTTCGTGCGCGAAGGTGGGGTCGTAGCTCAGGCAATTGGGAATGGTGTTGGCCATGATGTGGCTATGGCCATCCTCGTGCTGCAGGCCTTCGCCGTTCAGCGTGGTACGGCCCGATGTGCCGCCCAGCAAGAAACCACGTGCCTGCATGTCACCTGCCGCCCAGGCCAAGTCGCCAACGCGTTGCAAGCCGAACATCGAGTAATAGATATAGAACGGCACCATGATGCGGTTGCTGGTGCTGTAGCTGGTGGCAGCGGCAATCCAGCTGCTCATGCCGCCAGCTTCGTTGATGCCCTCTTGCAGGATCTGTCCGGCCTTGTCTTCGCGGTAGTACATCACCTGCTCTTTGTCTACAGGTGTGTAAAGCTGACCCGCCGGGTTGTAAATACCGATCTGGCGGAACAGGCCTTCCATGCCGAAGGTGCGGGCCTCGTCCACCAAAATGGGCACTACGCGTGGGCCCAGCGCCTGATCACGCAGCAAGGTGGTGAGAAAGCGCACATAGGCTTGGGTGGTGCTGATTTCGCGGCCTTCAGCCGTCGGTTCAATCACGGACTTGAAAGTGTCCAGTGAGGGAACTGTGAATTGCTCGTCTGCCTTGGTGCGACGGTGGGGCAGATAGCCACCCAGGGCCTTGCGGCGCTCGTGCAGGTAGTTGTCTTCAACGCTGCCGGGTTCGGGCTTGATGAAGGGAATGTCAGTCAGTTTGTCGTCTGACACCGGGATGTTGAAGCGATCCCGGATGTGGCGCATGTCCTCATCGGCCAGCTTTTTGGTCTGGTGCGCGGTGTTGCGGCCCTCGCCGCTTTTGCCCATGCCATAGCCTTTGACGGTCTTGATCAGCAACAGAGTAGGTTTGCCTGTCGTCTTGACGGCGGAGTCATACGCGGCATAGACCTTTTGTGGGTCGTGGCCGCCACGCAGCAGCGCCCAGATTTCGTCATCAGACATGTGCGCCACCATCTCCAGGGTGCGCGGATCACGGCCAAAGAAGTTTTTCCGAACATAGGCACCGTCAAACGCCTTGAAGGCCTGGTAGTCACCGTCCAGCGTGTTCATCATCAACTCTTTGAGTGCACCGTCCTTGTCGCGACGCAAGAGCGGATCCCAGTTGCTGCCCCAGATCAGCTTGATCACGTTCCAGCCGGAGCCGCGGAATTCGCCTTCCAACTCCTGGATGATCTTGCTGTTGCCTCGCACCGGGCCGTCCAGGCGCTGCAGGTTGCAGTTGATCACGAAGATCAGGTTGTCCAGCTTTTCGCGTGCTGCCAAGCCAATCGCGCCCAGCGATTCGGGTTCGTCCATCTCGCCATCACCGCAGAACACCCAAACCTTTCGCTTGGCGGTATTGGCAATGCCGCGTGCGTGCAGGTACTTCAAAAAGCGGGCTTGGTAGATGGCCATCAAAGGGCCCAGTCCCATCGACACCGTGGGGAATTGCCAGAAATTGGGCATCAGCTTGGGGTGGGGGTAGCTGCTGATGCCTTTGCCGTCGACTTCCTGGCGGAAGTTGAGCAATTGCTCTTCGGTCAGGCGGCCTTCGAGGTAAGCGCGGGCATAGACACCCGGCGCGCTGTGGCCCTGGATATAGAGGCAGTCGCCACCATGGTCACCACCCTGATCGGTGTTATCGGCATGCCAAAAATGGTTAAAGCCTGCACCAAACATGGTGGCGAGCGACGCAAACGACGAAATATGACCGCCAAGGTCTCCACCGTCTGGGGGATTGTGTTTGTTGGCCTTGACCACCATGGCCATGGCATTCCAGCGCATGTAGGCACGCAGTCGCTCTTCAATCTCCACGTTCCCTGGGTTGCGTGCTTCTTGTTCGGGTTGAATGGTGTTGACGTAGCCCGTGGTGGCAGAGAATGGCATGTCGATGCTGTGCTGGCGAGCATGCTCCAGCAACTGTTCAAGCAGAAAGTGCGCACGGTGCGGCCCCTCCGCTTCAATGACGGCGGACAACGCGTCAGTCCACTCTCGGGTTTCTACTTTGTCGGCGTCGCCAACGGGCGCTTGCTCGGGTGCATTGGACATGGATGTCTCCTTTATGGGTCCAGTTGGTGAATTTAGTTCAGTAGCTCTATTGTTTCACAATTTATTTAAAATTCCAAATGGTGCTTATTGATTTTATAATATGAAATATTTGTTGGAGATTATTCGCCACAGAGAACTACACTCTGCAAATGCCATCCTCCTCCCGTTTCGTCGGGCCTGATAGACGTGTTTCCCACATACCGCGCCTGCGCGGTTGGTGGCGCAGCCTGACCCCACAATGGCAAGACCGCTATGCGCTGCTGGCGCCGCTGGCCTCTGTATTGCTGTTTTTTGCGGCCATCGTTTCAGCTTTCAGCTATTTGCGGCTGGAGGAAATGGAGCGCGAGCAGGAGGGACTTAAACGCGATGTGGAATATGCCCAGCAGCAAATCCGCCTTCGCCTGATCGAGCGGCAGGACCAGTTGGTCAGGCTGGCGCGCGAAACAGCCAATGGAGAACTGGATACTGAGGAATTTGTGTCTCGCGCTGAAAACCTGGCCGAGCAATACCCCGAGCTTCAAATCCTCAGTTGGATTGACAAGACGCGAACCATCAAGGCAAGTTATGCGGTCCCCAGCATCCCCGACAGCCAGTTGCGCCTGACCGGCAACGCCTTGCCAGACGGCGTTACCTCAGTCACATTTGAAATGGCGCGCGACATGCAGCAACCCATCTACGGTCAACCTGCCGTGGAACGTGCCACCAACTTGCCGCCGGAGCGATTCCCCCGCGCCGCGCCGACCAACCGCCCCGGTCATTTGCTCGAACTGCACGTACCTTTACCCAAGCAGGCCAAAGTCAAAGGCGAACTGCTGGCTGAGTATTCGATCGACAGCCTGCTGCAACTGGGCGTCGCAGCCGATATCTGGAGCAAGTACGCAGTCGCCATGCTGGACGCCGATGGCCAAGTGCTGGCTGGCAGCAGCGTTCCCTTGAGGGCCAAGGCGGCACAGTTGTTGCCCTGGAAAACCGAGGTCAATGCCTACAGCATCCCAGTGTCACCGGTAGGGCAGGGCATGGTGATCCGTGCGCAAGCATGGCGCACGTCGCTTGGGGTGATTGGCAGCGGTCTGTTCTGGTTGGTGGGTGCGTTGAGCGTGCTGACGGTCTGGATGCTGATAGGTACTTGGCGCCACACCCGCAAGCGCCTGCTGGTGCAGCAGGCTTTGATCACGGAAACCAATTTCCGGCGTGCGATGGAGAACTCCATGCCTACCGGTATGCGTGCCATGGATTTGCAAGGCCGAGTGACCTATGTGAATGCCGCCTTTTGCCAAATGACCGGCTGGACCGAAAGCGAGCTGGTAGGCCGCACTGCCCCCTTCCCCTACTGGCCTGAAGCCGACCGCGAGCAGCTTGCAGCGCGCCTGGACGAAGAGCTGAAGGGCCAGATTGCGGCTGGCGGGTTTCAGATGCGTGTCAAACGCAGCAACGGCACCTTGTTTGATGCACGTGTCTACGTATCGCCCCTGGTGGATGCCTATGGCGTGCAAACTGGGTGGATGGCGTCGATGACGGACATCACTGAACCTAACCGTATCCGGGAACAGCTGTCAGCCTCTTATGAGCGCTTCACCACCGTGCTGGAGGCACTGGACGCCGCCGTTTCCGTGGCACCACTGGGCAACAAGGAACTGCTCTACGCCAACAAGCTTTATCAACAGTGGTTTGGGCAGGATACGCAGGGACATTCCCAACTGGTTACACAGGCGGGCTCATTGCAGTTCAGCAGCGCACAGGAAGCCTCAGATGATGTGGATTCTTTGGTTGGGTTGCCCACGGACAGTCTGACAGACGCCCAAGCTCAAAGCACGGAAATCTTCATCCCTGCACTCGACAAGTGGCTGGAGGTTCGCGCCCGCTACTTAACCTGGGTAGATGGCCGCCTGGCTCAGATGGTGATTGCCACCAACATCACGCCGCGCCGTTTGGCAGAAGAGTCGTCCGCCGCGCAGGCTGAACGCGCGCAAGCAGCCAGCCGCCTCATCACCATGGGGGAGATGGTATCCAGCGTGGCACACGAGCTGAACCAGCCGCTGACTGCCATCAACAACTACTGTAGCGGCATGGTCAGCCGGGTGAAGTCCAAGCAATTGACCGATGAAGACCTGATCGCCGCATTGGAGAAAACCGCGCGACAGGCGCAGCGTGCGGGGCAAATCATCCAGCGCATCCGGTCCTTTGTGAAACGCAGTGAGCCCAACCGGACAGAGTCCGATGTGGTCACCATGGTCAATGAGGCGATTGAACTGGCGGGTATCGAGATGCGGCGACGCAATGTCTACCTGAACCCCTACCTGGCGGCGCGCTTGCCCCCCTTGAATGTGGACCCAATCCTCATTGAACAGGTACTGGTGAACCTGCTGAAGAATGCGGCTGAGTCGGTGGACAATGCGCAGCGCCCAGCAGGTCGCCGACGAGTGGAACTGCGGGTGATTCCCCGGATGGAAGGGACTCAGGCCGTGGTGGAGTTTTCGGTGATCGACACGGGCAAGGGCCTCGCCCCCGAAGTGATGGAACGCCTGTACGAGGCCTTCTTTTCGACCAAGGCAGAAGGCATGGGTATTGGCTTGAACCTGTGCCGAACGATTGTCGAGTCTCACCAGGGCAGGATGAATGCAGAGAACATTTACAATGGCACCGAGGTAAAAGGTTGCCAGTTTTCGTTTTGGCTGCCTGTGGGCAAGCCCACCACCATCGCCGATGCGCGCAAAGCGCTTGGCACGTCGACAGCGGTAAAGGTTTCGGGGTAAAGAATGAGTTTGATTCCCAAAAAAGGCACGGTCTACGTTGTAGATGATGACGAAGCAGTGCGCGATTCCCTTCAATGGCTGCTGGAGGGCAAGGATTACCGGGTTCGCTGCTTTGATTCTGCAGAGTCTTTCCTGTCACGCTACGATGCCCGCGAAGTAGCCTGTCTGATCGTGGATGTGCGTATGGGCGGCATGACAGGGGTAGAACTGCAAGAGCGCCTGATCGAGCGCCGCTCTCCTCTACCCATTGTGTTCATCACTGGCCACGGCGATGTACCCATGGCAGTCAACACCATGAAAAAAGGCGCAATGGATTTCATCCAGAAGCCTTTCAATGAGGAAGAGCTGGTCAACTTGGTCGAGCGAATGCTTGAAACAGCCAAGGGCGCGTTTGCTGAATTTCAACAAAATGCCAACCGAAACGCGCTGCTTGGCAAGCTCACCAGCCGTGAAGCACAAGTGCTTGAACGCATCGTCGCAGGCCGCCTTAACAAGCAAATTGCCGACGATCTGGGCATCAGCATCAAGACCGTGGAAGCGCACCGCGCCAACATCATGGAAAAGCTGAACGCAAACACCGTGGCGGACTTGCTCAAAATTGCACTGGGCCAAAACGCTCCCAAAACCTAAAACTCAATTTTTGATAGCTATAAACGCCCGTAGGCTACGCCGTAACGGGCGTTTTTATTTGCAAAATGACCATGACTGCACAACTCATTGACGGTATCGCCCTCTCCAAATCCTTGCGCGCTGACGTGGCCGCGCGTACCGCTGCGCTCAAAGCCAAAGGCATCACCCCCGGCCTCGCCGTCATTTTGGTGGGTGACAACCCAGCCAGCCAGGTTTATGTGCGCAACAAGGTCAAGGCCTGCGAGGAAGCGGGCCTGTATTCGGTGCTGGACAAGCACGACGCGAGCATGTCCGAAGCCGCCCTGCTCGCCCGTGTCGAGTCCCTCAACCAGAACCCGGCAATCCACGGCATCCTGGTGCAATTGCCTCTGCCCTCCCACATTGACGCGCAAAAGGTGATTGAGGCCATTTCGCCACTCAAAGACGTAGACGGTTTCCACATCGCCAGCGCTGGGGCATTGATGACCGGCATGCCAGGCTTTTGGCCTTGCACACCCTACGGCTGCATGAAGATGCTGGAATCCCTGGACGGAGGCAAAGGCTACGATCTGCGCGGCAAGCATGCCGTGGTCATCGGCCGCAGCAACATCGTTGGCAAACCCATGGCGTTGATGCTATTGCAAAAGAATGCAACCGTTACCGTTTGCCACAGCGCCACCGAAGACCTGAAAGCCATGACGCTTCAAGCAGATGTGATCGTGGCTGCGGTAGGCAAGCGCAATGTGCTGACCGCGGACATGGTCAAACCTGGTGCCGTGGTGCTCGATGTGGGCATGAACCGCAATGATGAAGGCAAACTCTGCGGCGACGTGGACTTTGCTGGCGTAAGCCAAGTTGCCAGCCACATCACCCCTGTACCCGGTGGGGTCGGGCCTATGACGATCACCATGTTGCTGGTCAATACCCTCGAAGCCGCAGAGCTTGAATCCATCCAACGCGACGCCAAGTGAGCCCTATGAACCACCCTGCGCACGCTAACCCTTTGCTTGATTTTTCTGATCTGCCCTTGTTTGACCAAGTCAGGCCTGAGCATGTCGCCCCAGCGATTGATCAACTGCTGGCCGATGCCAGTGCGGCGCTGGAAACCGTTACTGCACCGACGTTTCAAGCCAGTTGGACAAGCATGGCCAAGGTGCTGGATGTCTCGACCGAACGCCTTTCTCGGGCCTGGGGCACGGTCAGCCACCTGAACGGTGTAATCGATACACCTGAACTGCGTGCAGCGTATAACGAGTCCCTGCCCAAAGTCACTGAGTTCTGGACCCGCCTGGGCGCCGATGAACGGTTGTACGCCAAGTACAAGGCCATGAACGCTAGCGACTTGAATGCGGAACAGACTCAAGCTCGCACCAATGCCATCCGCAATTTCGTGTTGAGCGGTGCGGAACTGACTGGATCTGCCAAAGCACGTTTTGCCGAGATTCAAGAGCGGCAGGCCGCGTTGAGTCAGAAGTTCAGCGAAAACACCTTGGACGCCACGGATGCCTGGACATACCTGGCCAGCGCAGATGAGCTTGTGGGCGTGCCGGACGACGTGCTGGCAGCGACGGCAGCGGCAGCCAATGCCAACGGCAAGCAAGGACATCTGATCAGCCTGAAGATGCCGGTGTACCTGCCTGTCATGCAGTTTGCCAACAGCAGCGCACTGCGCGAAAAGCTTTATCACGCCTATGCCACACGGGCATCGGAGCTGTTTGAGCGGCCGGAGTTTGACAACACCGCCAATATCGCCGAAATCCTGGCCTTGCGCCAGGAAGAGGCCGCGCTGCTGGGGTACGCAAGTTTTGCAGACGTGTCTCTGGTACCCAAAATGGCTCAGTCACCAGCTCAAGTGATTCAGTTCTTGCGTGACCTCGCCGTCAAGGCCAGACCTTATGCAGAGAAGGATTTGGCCGATCAGCGCACCTTTGCGGCTGAACACCTTGGCATTGCCGACCCCCAGCCCTGGGACTGGGCCTACATTGGTGAAAAGCTCAAGGAGGCCCGTTACGCCTTCAGCGAACAGGAGGTCAAGCAGTACTTCACAGCCCCTAAAGTGCTGGCAGGTCTGTTCAAAATTGTCGAGACCCTGTTTGATGTGACCATCCGTCCGGATACAGCGCCCGTGTGGCATCCCTTGGTAGCGTTCTACCGCATCGAACGCGCAGGACAGTTGGTGGGGCAGTTCTACCTGGATCCAGGCGCGCGAGCTGGCAAGCGAGGTGGCGCCTGGATGGACGATGTGCGTTCCCGCTGGTTGCGCCCCGATTCTGGCAATTTGCAAACGCCGATTGCGCATCTGGTCTGCAACTTTGCAGAAGGCGTGGATGGCAAACCCCCTCTGCTCACACATGACGATGTGACAACCCTGTTCCATGAATGCGGCCACGGTCTGCAGCACTTGCTGACCCAGGTGAACGAACGGGATGTGTCAGGCATCAGCGGCGTAGAGTGGGCTGCGGTTGAACTCCCTAGCCAGTTCATGGAGAACTTCTGCTGGGAATGGGGTGTGCTCAAGCACATGACGGCCCATGTCGAGACAGGCGAACCCCTGCCTCGTGTGTTGTTCGACAAAATGATGGCAGCCAAGAACTACCTGGCGGGTATGCAAACCTTGCGTCAGATCGAGTTTGCGCTGTTCGACATGCGCCTGCACGCGGAGCCGGGCAGCACGGCCCAAGCCATGCTTGACAAAGTCCGAGACGAAGTCGCCTTGATTAAGCCCCCCGCCTACAGCCGCACAGCCAACTCTTTTGGTCATGTCTTCGCCGGTGGTTATGCCGCAGGTTACTACAGCTATAAGTGGGCCGAGGTGCTCAGCGCAGACGCCTACGCAGCGTTTGAGGAAACCGCTGGCACCGACGGCCAGTCCAGCGCCGAAACTGGGCACAGATATCTGCATACTATTCTTGAGTCAGGTGGCTCACGCCCAGCCATGGAGTCGTTCAAGGCCTTTCGGGGACGTGAACCCAGTCTGGACGCCTTGCTCAGGCACCAGGGTATGGGCTAAAGTAGGGTTGCCATGATCACCCTGCCCTTGCCTCGCCCTTGCCTTCGCATGCTGCCGTTGACGGTGCTACTCGTTACCCTGAGCTTTGCTCACGCACAATCTGTTTACCGAATCGTAGGGCCAGATGGCAAGGTCACTTTTTCAGACCGGCCACCCGCAGCGGGCAAAGACACACCGGCGGGAACCAAGGTCACCTCGGGTGGCACCACAAACCCAGCCCTGCCCTATGAGTTGAAGCTTACTGTGGCGAAATTCCCCATCACCCTGTACACCAGCACCAACTGCAACCCCTGTGCCAATGCCAAGGCGCTGCTGAACCAGCGCGGTGTGCCTTATACCGAAAAATCCATCGCCACCAATGAGGATCTCGCAGCGCTACAAAAACTCAGCGGTGACACCCAGCTGCCCTTCGGCACCATTGGCAGCCAGCAGATCAAAGGGTTTTCGAGCCTGGATTGGGCGCAGTATCTGGATGCAGCCGGCTACCCTACCCGGTCGCAATTACCCCAGGGCTATCGCAACCCTGAACCAAGCCCCTTGATCGCCATGGCCAAACCCGCTGCACCTGCAGCCTCTGCCCCCGAGGCCATCCGTACACCAACAAGCCGTGCGCCAGTCACCCCGCGCCCACAGGCCATCGATCCCAAGAGTAACCCTGCAGGCATCAGGTTTTAAGCAGTCCCTGGGCACCTGCCAAAAGGGCTTCAAATTCTGCAGCGGACAGTGGCACAGAATACAGGTTGCCTTGGGCATAGTCGCATTCCATCTGCACCAGTAAATCACGCTGGGCGGTCGTTTCCACGCCTTCTGCGATGACCTTCAGACCGAGCTTGTGGGCCATCACCACAATGGACTCAGACAAGGCCTGATCAGCACCAGCCGAGGCCAGATTCCGAATGAAAGACTGGTCAATTTTGAGATAGTCAACGTCCAGCTTCTGAAGGTACGACAGTGACGAATAGCCCGTGCCAAAATCGTCAATGGCAAGCTCAATTCCGGCATCCCGGAATGCAAGCATTTGCGCCGTGGTTCCAGCCGAGTGAGACAGCAACAGGCCTTCGGTGATCTCCAGTGCCATGCTGCCGGCTGGCAAGTTCATGGCAGCCAGCTGCGTCAGCCAGCGAGCGCAGTGCGCAGCAGACTGGATTTGAACGGGCGATAAATTCACACTGATCTGAAAGCCCGGGCCCAAAGCGGCCTGCCACTTTTGCACCTGTTGCGCCGCTGCCGTGATCACCCAATACCCAATGTCATGGATCAGCCCAGACTCTTCGGCCAACGCAATGAATGATTCAGGTAGCAGTTCACCTTTCTCGGGGTGGTGCCAGCGCAGCAGCGCCTCTGCCTTGAAAACCCGGTCTGTCGCCAGTTGCACCACCGGCTGGAAACGCAGACGGAATTGCCCCAGCGCGAGTGCCTTGCGCAAGTCACCCAGCGTCTTCATGCGTTGCACGGCGGCCAACTGCATGCCTTCGGTGAAATAGCTGAAACGGTTGCGACCCGCATTCTTGGCGGCATACATGGCCTGGTCAGCATTCTTGACAAGTTGATCGAGGTCTGCCGTATCCGCTGGCCACATTGAGACACCAATGCTGGCTGAAAGCTGAACAGAATCCGACTCCAGGACATAGGGTTGACTCAGCTCATCAATGATGTCCTGCGCAATTCTGCTCACGCTACGGGTGTGGTCAAGTTCAGTCACAATGACTGTGAATTCATCCCCCCCCATGCGCGAGACTGTGTCGGCATCCCTCACGCAACTGACAATGCGGTGTGCAGCTTCGACAAGCAGGGCATCACCTTTGACGTGGCCGAGTGCATCGTTCACGTCCTTGAACCGGTCCAGGTCGAGAAACAACAACGCGAAAGGCAGGTTGGTTCGGCCAGCGACCTTCACGCATTGCGCAAGGCGATCACGGAACATGCGACGGTTGGGTAGCTTGGTCAGCATGTCAAAATTCGCCTGTGCCCAGATCAATTCATCGGCCTTCTTTTTTTCGGTAATGTCAGAGAACAACCCCACCCGCCGGTGAACATGACCCTCCTCGCTGTAAAGGGTGCTAATGGTGAGCCACTCAGCAAACAACTCACCGTTTTTGCGTCGATTCCAGACCTCGCCCTGCCACTTGCCAGTGGCATCCACGGTTTTCCACATGGCATCGTAGAACGCCGGGCCGTGGCGGCCAGATTCGAGAATGCTGGGCTTACGGCCAATAACTTCATTCCTGCTAAAGCCGGTCAAATGGGTAAATGCAGGATTCACCTCCTGAATATGGTTGCTCGCATCAGTGATCATCAGCGCTTCACTGCTGTTCTCCAGGACCAGGGCTGCCAGCGACAGTTTTTCTTCTGCCTGTTTGCGGGACGATATGTTAGTACACCCACCGCCTGAGCGCAGAGCGCGGCCATCGGCGTCACGCTCAACCACTGTGCCCCTGTTATGCACCCAAATCCATCCACCCGCTTGGTCAGTCAAACGGTAATCAACATCAAGTACCGCGCCCTTTTTGCTTGTAGCCAGGGCAAAGCGCCGCAAAATGCTGGCCTGGTCAACGGGATGTATCAACCCAACCCATTGGGACAAACTCCGAGGAGCCTGCGCCGGGTTCAACCCCAACCATTTAAGTTCTGCGTCGTCATAGCTCAGCAGGTCGTTAACATGGTCGTACTCCCAAAACAAGGTTTCGGTCGCCTGAATGGCAATACCCAACCGATCCTGACTGGTCTTGAGCTCCAGTGACTTTCTGGCGATTTCCTGCGCGGATTGACCCAACTCCTTCAACCGAGCCTTGTAGGTCTTGATCAGAAAAATGATCATGAGAGTAGACTGCGAGATCATCAAGATCTGGACCATCCCGTACATCGCTGCGGGTGTTTCGGGCGTTTGTGGCAAGACCTTCCAGTGCTCTGCCACCACGAAAGCAACAATCATCAGGCTGCTGAACCAACCCGCAGCCAGTGCAGCACGAGCACTGAATAGCCAACCCACCAACATGACAAGCACAGGGTAAGCCAGCACGACCGGCGTGCGCACGCCGCCCATGAAAGCACATATGACGGTTGCTGCCATCAAGGCACCGATGGCCAAAAACCTGACTGCCGCGCGGTACCAACCGAAATGCGATAACAGTCCCACGATGGCAGCCAGCACCAACCCCACCGACGGACCGATCAAGCGAGTCAACTGCTCCGGAACAAGCACTCGTAGAAGAAGCAGATAACCCACAGCGCCAATTGAAAGGACCACCATGGCATACCTGAGAAACACAGGCGACGGCTGCCAAGTCGCCTGATTGTCGATATCGTCGATTCGAACCTCTTGCATGGATCCCTTCAGCGTTGCGAAAACGCCTTTTCAGACAAAATCACGATACATCTGCATGGAATACAGGGATTTGACTCGGGTCAAGCTCAGTGCTCAATCACGTCGAGAATGATCCTGGTTAAGCAATGACCGCCACATGCCATTAAAAGGAAAGGGTTTTAATTCCATTTGCAGTCGCCAGCAGGCACACTTGCGCCTTCTGGTATGCAAACACGCCCACTGTGATCACCCCAGGCCACTGGCTGACCTGGGTTTCAAATGCCAGTGGGTCGGCCAGTTGCAAACCCGCCACGTCCAGGATGTGCTGGCCGTTGTCGGTGACCAGGGGTTGCCCGTCTTTGAGTCGCAAAGTGGCAGTGGCGCCCATGGAGATAAATCTACGGCACAGGTGCTGCGCCGACATGGGGATCACCTCCACGGGGATCGGAAATTTCCCCAGCGCCTTCACCAGCTTAGATTCATCAGCGATGCAAACGAACTGTCGCGACTGTGCAGCGACAATTTTCTCGCGGGTCAGTGCCGCACCGCCTCCTTTGATCATGTGGCCAGCATGATCGATCTCGTCTGCACCATCGATATACACAGCGAGGTCGCCCACCTCATTGGCATCGAATACAGGAATTCCCAATGCCAGCAATCGTTCAGTTGAGGCCACCGAACTGGACACTGCACCGGGAATTTTTTTACCACTGGCGCCCAGGGCATCAATGAATTTATTGACAGTGGAACCCGTGCCAACACCAATGAGTTCGCCCTCGGGCACGTAAGCCAACGCGGCGTGGCCCACCAAAGTCTTCAGTTCGTCTTGAGTCATCCTAAAATTATCACCTATGTCCCTCATCCCCTACGGCCTGGCCAGGCCCTTTCTTTTTGGCCTAGATCCCGAAACCGCGCACGAACTTACCCTGCATGCACTGGCCAAAGTCCAAGGTACACCCTTAGCCTGGGCATACAGCCAGCCAATGGTGGTTGACCCGGTCACAGTGGCTGGGCTGAAGTTTCCTAACCGAATTGGCCTGGCGGCAGGCCTGGACAAAAATGCCCGCTGCATCGACGGGCTGGGCGCCATGGGCTTTGGTTTTGTGGAAGTCGGCACCGTCACGCCGAAGGGCCAGCCGGGCAACCCTAAACCTCGCATGTTCCGCCTGCCTGCTGCCAAAGGCTTGATCAACAGACTGGGCTTTAACAACGACGGACTGGATGTGTTCATTGCGAATGTGCAGAAGTCGACTTTCCGGCAAAAAGGTCGCATCCTTGGCCTGAACATTGGCAAAAACGCCAGCACACCGATCGAGCGGGCCACTGACGACTATTTGACTTGCCTGGAAGGTGTCTATTCGCACGCCGACTACGTTACGGTAAACATCTCCAGCCCCAACACCAAGAACCTGCGCGAACTGCAGAGCGACGCTGCGCTCGACGCGCTGCTTGGCCAACTGGCAGAGCGCCGTGCTCAACTTGCGCAAAGGCATGGCAAGAGCGTTCCTCTCTTCGTCAAAATTGCACCAGACCTAGACGAAACTCAAATTTTGGCAATATCCTCAACACTTTCTCGCTATGGTAAAGATAGCAAAGGAAAGCCAAACCAACAATGGGGCGTGATTGCGACCAACACCACATTGGGCCGGGAAGCGGTAAAGGGAATGCCTCATGGCGAAGAGGCAGGTGGGTTGAGCGGTGCACCAGTGCTGGCCTTGAGCAATCACGTGATCACGAAGCTGCGCCAGCAGTTGGGCCAGGGTTTTCCTATTATTGGTGTGGGCGGCGTAATGAGCGCGGAGGACGCAGTCAGCAAGCTGAATGCTGGCGCAGACTTGGTTCAAATTTATACCGGGCTGATATATGGCGGTCCTGGGTTAATCCGCAGCGCAGCACTGGCGTTAAAGAAGGCTAGTTGCGGTTAGCATTGCCTCTACATCAATCATTGCTTATTTAAATCATGAAAACAGCCTTAGACCTCGTTGCAGCCGCCAAAGCCCGCGTGCATGAAATTAGCCCGGCTGAAGCGGACCAGGCTATTCGTGATGCAGACGTGTTGATCGACGTACGCGAGTTGGACGAATTCGCCGCCGGACACCTGCCCGGTGCAGTGCACATGTCGCGAGGATTGCTGGAGTTCAAGCTCAGCAGCACGCCCGCCCTTACCTCACGGGACTTGAAGGTCGTGCTGTACTGCAAAACAAGCGGTCGGGCCGCGCTGGCTGCATGCGCGATGGCCGACATGGGTTACCTGGATGTGAAGTCAATCAGCGGCGGTATTGATGGCTGGATAGCCGCTGGCAAGCCAGTGGTGAAACCCTCTATGCCAGCCTTTGAGTAGCTTGTGCAAAAGCAAACCGTTCAGATCAAGTGATGCGTTTTCTCGATAACTTGCCCCTGCCTTGGCTGGTATTTCTCGCTTTGTGGATGGCCCTTGCCCCCATCACACCAGAGCCTCACTTGCTTGAAAAAATACGTATGCTGAGCTTGGGCGGCCTGTCAAAACCCATCGACATCTTTGACCTGCTGATGCACACCACCCCACTGCTTTTGCTACTGCTGCGACTATGGCGACAGTTCAGGCCCAAGCACACCGAAGGAAACCCATGAAAAGCCTGTTCCACCTTGCCTACCATGTAACGGATCTGGACGTAGCCCGTCAGTTTTACGGCGGCGTCTTAGGTTGCCCCGAAGGACGCAGCACGGACACCTGGGTGGACTTCAATTTCTTTGGCCACCAAATCTCCCTGCATCTGGGCGAACCGTTCAAGACCACCAACACGGGCAAGGTCGGCGACCATATGGTGCCCATGCCACACCTGGGGCTGGTGTTAAGCCTACCGAAATGGCAGGAACTGGCCATGCGTCTGACCGATGCAGGCATCGACTTTGTGCTGAACCCGTAGTTGCGCTTTGCAGGTCAGCCCGGTGAACAATGGACGATGTTCTTCCTGGACCCTTGCGGCAACCCGATCGAGGTCAAGGGGTTTGCAAACTGGGATCAGGTGTTTGAGACCTGATCCGTCCATCACTGGCAATCAGGCCAGTTCTTCCTTGCGGATGCGTGTGATCTGATCCAGCACCGTGGGCAAGGCTTGCATCTGCGCGATGGCAACATTCATCTTGGCTTCCACGCAATCGTGGGTGAGGATGATCAGGTCGGTCTGGGTGGAGCCTTCGCCGCCCACCTGATCGGCCTCGCGCTGGATCACGGCATCGATGCTGATGCCCGCCTCAGCCAGGATGCCCGTGACCTTGGCCAGCACACCGGCCTGATCCGCCACTCGCAGGCGAAGGTAGTAACTGGTCACCACTTTATCCATTGGCAACACTTCCAACGAACTCATAGAGTTGGGCTGGAACGCAAGGTGTGGCACGCGGTGCTCAGGGTCCGCGGTATGCAAGCGGGTGATGTCCACCAAATCGGCTATCACAGCACTGGCGGTGGGCTCGCTGCCTGCGCCTTTGCCGTAATACAGCGTGGTACCCACGGCATCGCCCTGTACCACCACGGCGTTCATGGCGCCTTCCACATTGGCGATCAGACGCTTGGCTGGCACCAAGCTGGGATGCACGCGCAGCTCAACACCTGAATCGACGCGTTTTGTAATGCCAAGCAGCTTGATGCGGTAACCGAGTTGCTCGGCATAGCGGATGTCAGCGGCGCCCAGCTTGGTAATGCCCTCGACATAAGCCTTGTCAAACTGCACTGGAATACCAAAAGCGATGGCGCTCATGATGGTCGCTTTATGGGCGGCGTCCACACCTTCGATGTCGAAAGTCGGGTCGGCTTCTGCATAACCCAGGCGCTGCGCCTCCTTGAGCACCACGCCAAAGTCCAACCCCTTGTCGCGCATTTCACTCAGGATGAAGTTGGTGGTGCCGTTGATGATGCCGGCGATCCACTGGATGCGGTTGGCCGTGAGGCCTTCGCGCAGGGCCTTGATGATTGGAATTCCCCCCGCCACTGCGGCTTCAAAGGCCACGATCACACCTTTAGCATGCGCCGCAGCAAAAATCTCGGTGCCATGCACGGCCAGCAGGGCCTTGTTGGCGGTCACCACATGCTTGCCTGCCGCAATGGCTTCCATGACGAGCTGTTTCGCAATACCGTAACCCCCGATGAGTTCGATCACAATGTCGATCTCGGGGTTGGCGATGATGGCGCGTGCATCGGCCACAACCTGCACCTGGTTGCCCACAATGCCCTTGGCGCGTGCCGTGTCCAGGTCTGCCACCATGGTGATCTCAATGCCACGACCTGCACGGCGCTGGATTTCTTGCTGATTGCGTTGCAGGACAGTGAACACGCCACTGCCTACGGTACCGATACCGAGCAGGCCTACCTGGATGGGGTCATTTGCTTTCATCATGGCTTTCTGGGTCGAATCTTGAATCAATTGGGTTGTTTCGTCAGTACTGTCTTCAAAATGCGCTACGTTTTCTATAGCCATCAAGAAAGCGTGCAATGCGCTTGATGGCGTCCGTCAGGTCGTCCTCATGGGGAAGGAACACGATACGGAAGTGGTCTGGTGTGGGGTAGTTGAAGCCGGTGCCCTGCACGATCAGCACCTTTTCTTCGGCCAACAACTCGTACGCAAATTGCTGGTCATCCACGATGGGATACATCTTGGGGTCAAGGCGAGGAAAGCCATACAGCGCGGCCTTGGGCTTGACCATGGTCACGCCGGGAATATCGGTCAACAACTTGTGCGCCAGGTCGCGTTGCCTGCGAAGGCGGCCACCTTCAGCCACCAGATCATTGATGCTTTGGTAGCCGCCGAGGGCTGTCTGAATGGCCATCTGCCCCGGTGTATTGGCACACAGGCGCATGCTGGACAGCATGTTCAGGCCTTCGATGTAGTCTTTGGCGCCTTTTTTGTTGCCAGACACGATCATCCAGCCTGCACGGTAGCCGCAGGCACGGTAATTCTTGGACAAGCCATTGAAGGTCAAGAACAAAACATCGTCAGCCAAAGACGCCAGACTGGTGTGCACTGCGCCGTCGTACAGGGTCTTGTCGTAAATCTCGTCCGCGTAAATGATGAGGTTGTGTTTGCGCGCCAAATCCACGATCTGCAGCAGCACTTCATTGGGGTACAGCGCACCCGTCGGGTTATTGGGGTTAATGACCACAATGCCCTTGGTATTGGGGGTGATCTTGCCGACAATATCGGCAATGTCGGGGGTCCAGTCTGCCGCTTCGTCGCAGATGTAATGCACAGGCGTGCCACCCGCTAGCGAAATCGAGGCTGTCCAGAGCGGGTAATCCGGCGCCGGCACCAGGATTTCATCGCCCGTGTTGAGCAAGGCATTCATACTCAGAGTGATCAGTTCACTCGCACCATTGCCAAGATAAACGTCATCGACCGTCACGCCCTGGATGTTCTTTTGCTGCGAGTAGTGCACGATGGCCTTGCGCGGCGCAAAGAGGCCCTTGCTGTCGGTGTAGCCTGCTGCTTCCGCCCCCGTCAGGTTGCGGATCATGTCCTGCACAATTTCGTCGGGCGGCATCAGTCCAAAGGCGGCAATGTTGCCAATGTTGAGCTTGATGATTTTCTGACCCTCTTCCTCCATCTGACGGGCTTTATCCAGCACCGGGCCACGGATGTCGTAGCAGACGTTGGCGAGCTTGAGGGACTTGTGGACGGATTTCAAAGTGGAGCCTGTGCAATGTGAAGTGAAAGTGGGCTCGTCATATACGAGCGAGCCCGATTCGGGTAAACCTATAATTTGACCACAATCCATGAAGCTCCAACCCGACAAATCAGACACACAGAACATCCGGGGCTATGGGCCTGGCTGGATTGCCGTCAATAATGACAAACTTTTTACCAGCCTGTTGATCAGCTCATCAGGTTTGCGTCTTGATTGGGAATGTGACAGCTTTGTCAAACTGAATGAACACCACTTCGCAGTCGTTGCCGAGCACGCCAAGACCATGGGGGCAGAGATGGTGATTTTTGGCAGTGGTCACAAGTTGCGATTCGTACAAGCTGCTTGGCTGCAAACGCTGATGGCACAACGGATCGGAATGGAAACCATGGATACCCCTGCAGCGTGCCGCACTTACAACATTTTGGCGGGTGAAGGCCGGAAAGTGCTAGCCGCGATCATCCTAGAGTCCGATAACGCATCTACCTCACCTGATCAAGTCAGTGCAACGTCATCAAATTAGAGCAGCAACCTGTTTTCAAGTTAAAATCGAGGGTTGCAGCCTGCCTCGTACGCAGGCAAAGCTCATCAGAGGCGTGGCCTGGTAGCATGGCCCACACCCTGTCACTTCAGATGGAACCCTATGGCGATCGTTGTCGGTAAACCTCTCCCAGAATTTGAATCCAACGCCACAGGGGGCGTCAAAGTCACCAATAATTCTCATAATGGGAACACTCTGGTGCTTTTTTTCTACCCCAAAGATAACACCCCTGGGTGCACCACTGAGGCAATGCAGTTCCGTGACAAATACAAGGATTTTGTTCGTGCAGGCGCAACCGTGTTTGGTGTGTCGCGTGACAATATGAAGTCTCACGACGACTTCAAACTCAAGCTCGAACTCCCCTTCGAGTTGATTGCAGACACAGAAGAAAAATGTGCCATATGTTTGGCGTGGTCAAGAACAAGATCATGTATGGCAAGAAGGTCAAGGGTATCGAGCGCAGCACCTTCTTGATTGGCGCTGATGGCCTGCTCAAGGAAGAATGGCGTGGACTGAAGGTACCTGGTCATGTGGACGAAGTTCTCAAGTCAGTCAAAGCCTTGAAAAAGGCCGCCTGACGCCGCTCTGCAAGTCGCAATTCATTGTTGCCACTTAAGCGCCTAGTGTTCAAACTGAACCTGACGCCAACGTTCGCAAGCCGCCCCGGTAACTGGGCGGCTTTTTTACTGGGCGCTCAACGTCAGCGCTGCTGACCTGCAACCCTCGTTGTCCTAAAATTTAGAGCAAATCCATGCCATTGCCACCCGCTCCCGCCAAACGTGCCAGCTTGCTCGCCCCTGAGCATTTTGATGTTCCTGCCAAGGCCTCGGCCAAAAGCAAACGGTCAACTCCCCCCCATGTGCAAGCTGATACCTTGTCGGGGACTTTGGTTTCAGAAGCTGCACCAAGCAAAGACCGAAAAAGCGCGCGTCAAGTACCCGCTGACCCAGCCACTCAGCAGGCGCCCCGAGTGACGGCAGCAACTGAGCCCATGATCCAGGTCGAAACCAGAGTTGAGTCTGTGCCTGCACTGGCCCCTGCCCCACGCGCCAAGACAAAAAAAACATCTGGACCAGCAAAGTTGTTTGTACTGGACACAAACGTACTTTTGCATGACCCAATGTGCCTATTCAGGTTTGAAGAGCACGATGTCTTCCTGCCCATGATTGTCCTGGAAGAGTTGGACGGGCATAAGAAGGGTATGACTGAGGTTGCGCGCAATGGGCGCCAGACGAGCCGAACACTGGATGCCCTGGCAGCACAGGGCACGGACATGGCGCAAGGCCTGAGACTTGACAGCACTGGTCATACAGGAGCAGGAGGCAAGCTGTATTTTCAAACACAGCCGCTCAACTACACCCTTCCATCCAGTCTGCCGCAGGGTAAAGCAGACAACCAGATATTGGGGGTAGTTGAGGCATTACGCGCACTGCCAGGTGGATTTGATGGCAAGCACAAAGACGTGGTGCTGGTCTCCAAAGATATCAACATGCGTGTCAAGGCCCGCGCGTTGGGCCTTGCAGCTGAAGACTATCAAAACGACAAGACACTTGAAGACGGCGATCTGCTTTATTCAGGTGCACTCGCGTTGCCAGCCGATTTCTGGGCGACACACGGAAAAACGGTTGAAAGCTGGCAATCCGGCAGTTTCACTTTTTACCGGATCAGTGGCCCTATCGTCCCGAACCTTTACGTCAATCAACTCGTCTTTTTTGAAGCCCCAGGAGAGCCCGCCCTGTACGCGCGTGTGACAGAGATTCGAGCTAAGACTGCGGTGCTGAAAACCCTTAAGGATTATGGTCACCTCAAAAATGCTGTTTGGGGCGTAACGACACGCAACCGGGAGCAGAACTTTGCCATGAACCTGCTGATGGATCCAGAGATCGACTTTGTCACGCTCGCAGGAACCGCTGGTACCGGCAAGACGCTGATGGCCCTTGCGTCTGGCCTGACTCAGGTGTTGGATGAACGCCGTTATACCGAAATTATCATGACACGCGCTACCGTCAGCGTGGGGGAAGATATCGGCTTCCTACCTGGCACTGAGGAAGAAAAGATGGGGCCCTGGATGGGGGCCCTGGATGACAACCTGGAGTTCCTGGCCAAAGGTGACGGCGGCAACGCAGGTGAATGGGGTCGAGCAGCGACCAATGAGCTGATTCGCAGCCGGATCAAGATCAAGAGCATGAACTTCATGCGCGGTCGTACGTTCATGAACAAGTACGTGATGGTTGACGAAGCCCAAAATTTGACGCCCAAGCACATGAAAACCCTGATCACCCGCGCGGGGCCTGGTACCAAAATCATTTGCATGGGTAATTTGGCGCAAATTGACACACCGTATTTGACAGAGGGCTCGTCTGGGTTGACCTTTGCAGTAGACAAATTCAAGGGATGGCCACACGGTGGACATATCACGCTGGCTCGCGGAGAGCGATCACGTCTGGCTGATTTTGCAAGCGAAGTTCTTTAGACAAAAATCACTCAAAGAGAGTCCGGCATGAAGTGGGAAGGCAATCGCGAGTCTGACAACGTGGAAGACCGCCGCAGTGGTAGCGGTGGAGGTATCGTCAGTGGCGGCAAAGGCATTGGCGTGGGTGGTATTGCTGTGGCCCTGGTGGTTGGATGGATTTTTGGAATCAATCCTTTGACGGTGCTTGGTCTGCTTGACGGAGTAACCCCTGAGCCACAGGTTCAGCAGCAAGGTCCTGCGCACAAGCCGCCAAGTGATGACCGGATGGCCCGATTTGTTTCTACCGTATTGGCAGACACGGAAGATGTTTGGAAGGACGTATTTACACAAAGTGGTGGTGCCTACAAAGAGCCCAAGCTCGTGCTTTTCCGGGGCGTAACTCGCACGGCCTGTGGGACTGGACAGTCTGCCATGGGGCCCTTTTACTGCCCAGGGGACCAAAAGGTTTACATCGATCTGGATTTTTATCAGACCTTAAAAAACAAGTTGGGGGCACCAGGCGAGTTTGCTCAGGCCTATGTGATCGCCCACGAAGTTGGTCACCATGTTCAGAATCTGCTGGGCATCAGCGAAAAAATGGACCGCATGCGCAGTCGCATTAGTGAAACAGACTACAACGCTTTAAGTGTTCGGCTAGAGCTGCAGGCCGACTGTTTTGCCGGTGTGTGGGCAAATAAATCGAACGAGTCTCGAAAAACCCTGGAAAACGGTGACATTGAATCTGCCATGAATGCAGCTGCGAAAATTGGCGACGATGCACTCCAAAAGCAAAGCCAAGGCTATGTTGTTCCAGAGAGTTTTACCCATGGCACCAGCGCGCAACGTGTGCGGTGGTTCAACACTGGCCTGCAGGGCGGGAACATCAAGGCCTGCGACACCTTTAAAATCCGGAATCTTTGATGCTAGGGGATGAAAGGTGGAATTCAAAAAAACTGGCCACCTTTGATAAGTAAGGCGCACCTCCGACCGCAACATAGTCGTTGTGATCAGCCCCTTTGATCACAAACAATTCCTTGGGTTGACATGCTGCTTCATACAGTTCCTGAACCAAGGTGACAGGAACTGTAATGTTGCCTGTTCCACGAACCATTAGCAAAGGGCGCGGTGAAAAATCTGCTATGCACGCAGTCAGGTCAATCTGTTCGACGGGGACACCTGCTTTGTGGTACTTGCGTAACAGAAGCCATTCCATCAGGAATCGCGGACGACTGGAAATGTGCTTCAAGTAGTGTGCCAAAGATGGACATGCCCCAGACAGAACCAGCGCCTTGATTCGGTCGTCCTTTACCCCTACAAGTAAGGCGGTATTGGCTCCGACAGAAAATCCATGAACACCAACCCGATCTGGGTCAACATCACTTCGTGTCATCAAGTAGTCAAGCGCAGCCACCAAATCCAATTGTTCGAGATATCCCCAGCTGTGAAATTGTCCATCGCTGTCGCCGCTGGCGCGTGAGTCGTACAGAAAGACACCCAAACCTTGACGCGCGACGGCTGCCGCTTCCTCTAGCAACACATGCCGGTTATTGCTCTTCCCATGGAGGAAGATGACAGCAGCACCGGTGAGAGATGGTCGATACCACGCTCTGAGGGTCAACCCGTCCTGCGTACGAAAGGAAACGGATTCAAACGAGTCGAGTGCTCGCTTCGCTTGTTGAATGTCTGCGTCTGTGATTCGCAAAGGCTGCGGATACAGCCCCTCGTTCAACGCCTGAAAGCGTCGGCACAAAATAACTGCCCGATAGGCGATTGCCACACCTACCCCAAGAAAAACGATATTGAGCAACACAATTAAAGCTTGAACTCAGAAGTCGTCCCCACCTCCGGATGCCAAACTCTCGAAGCGGGTCAAAGGCTTCAAGAAGGCCAGCTTCACGGTACCTGTCGGGCCATTACGCTGCTTACCGATGATGATTTCCGCCACCCCAGGATCCTTGGAGTCCTTGTTGTAATAGTCATCCCGGTAAATAAACATGATGATGTCCGCATCTTGCTCGATGGCACCGGATTCTCGCAGGTCACTCATCATGGGACGCTTGTCTGTTCGGGTTTCAACGCTGCGATTCAACTGCGAAAGCGCAATCACCGGGCATTGCAACTCTTTGGCCAACATCTTCAGCCCACGGGAAATCTCACCGAGTTCTGTCGCACGGTTATCTCCACCCGCAGTGGAACCACTCATTAACTGTAGGTAGTCAACCACAATCAGTCCCAATTTGCCACATTGGCGAGCCAGACGCCGGGCATTCGCCCTTAACTCGCTGGGAGTCAAACCGGGCGTCTCATCGATATGCAGCGAAATGTTCCGCAACTTCTCGATCGCTTCGGTCAGGCGTGGCCACTCGTCGTCAGTGAGCTTGCCAGTACGCAGATGCCCTTGATCGATTCGACCGATAGAGCCAACAATACGAACCGCCAATTGGGATGCCCCCATTTCCATGGAGAACACGGCAACAGGCAGCCCTTCATTGAGGGCGACATGCTCTGCAATGTTGATCGCAAAAGCTGTTTTACCCATGGATGGGCGAGCAGCCAACACAATCATGTCCCCAGCCTGAAAGCCTGAAGTCATGCGATCAAGATCATAAAAACCCGTTGGAACACCCGTGATGTCGTTTGGGTTATCAGCCATTTCCTGTACGCGGTCCAGCAATTCGACCACCAGGGTATCCATGCCCTGGAAGCCCTGCTTCATGCGTGAGCCTTCTTCGCCTATGTTGAAGATCTTCTGCTCTGCCTCATCCAAAATCTTGTCGACAGGCTTGCCTTGAGGATTGAACGCAGTGGTCGATATTTCATCACTGGCGCTAACGAGTTTTCTCAAAATTCCACGTTCACGCACAATCTCGGCGTAGCGACGGATATTACTGGCACTGGGCACGTACTGTGCCAATGCATTCAGGTAGGGAAGGCCACCGATTTCCTCGCTTTTACCGAGACTCTGCAAATGCTCGTTAACAGTAATGATATCCGCTGGTTTGCTGGCATTGATCAGACTCGAAATGGCCGCAAACACCAGGCGATGCTCGTATCGGTAAAAGTCCCCATCCTTTAGCAGATCTCCGACCCGGTCCCAAGCAGCGTTGTCCAGTAACAATCCTCCCAGCACGCTTGACTCTGCCTCAATCGAATGAGGAGGAATGCGCAACTGCGCTACCTGTGCATCAGGCGCAAAACCAGGGTAATCAGCATCCAAAGCAGGAGGTACAACAGGCATGTGCAAAGAAATTCAGATAAAAATTGGGTATTGGATGCTACGTTGATGGCATGTTGCCGTCGATAGGAAACAATGGGGAAAGCTTGTGGATAAGTTCTGAGTAATTCTGTATAACGCAGAGGAAACCAGAAAAAACAAAGCCGCCAAGGTTTGCTCCTGGGCGGCTTACGGTGGCGCTACCGCGCCGACTGTCGAGACTGCTTAAGCGGATTCGCCGTAAACAGTGACAGTGATTTCGACCACAACATCCGTGTGCAACGCAACGCTGACAGTTGAATCACTGACTGTCTTGATTGGGCCATTAGGCATACGCACTTGAGCCTTAACCACCTTGTAGCCCTGCTTGTTCAACTCTTCCGAAATATCATGGTTAGTCACTGAACCGAACAACCGACCATCGACTCCGGCTTTTTGGGTCAGTTTGATGGTTGTGCCACTCAGTTTCTCGCCTACGGCCTGGCACTCTGCAAGTTTGGCAGCCGCCGCTTTTTCAAGCTCAGCACGCTTAGCTTCAAACTCAGCCTTGTTGGCAGCAGTCGCACGACGTGCACGTGCTGTAGGAATCAGGAAATTGCGTGCATAACCGTCTTTAACTTTGACGATGTCACCTAGGCCGCCCAGGTTGGCGACTTTATCGAGCAGAATAACTTGCATGTTTGTGTGCTCCCTTAGATCTTGTGCTGGTCGCTGTAAGGCAACATGGCCAGGAAGCGTGCGCGCTTGATGGCGGTGTTCAACTGGCGCTGATAGATGGCGCGCGTGCCGGTCAGGCGTGCGGGAATGATTTTGCCGTTTTCAGCAATGAAATCGCGCAAGGTGTCAATGTCCTTGTAGTCGATTTCTTCAACGCCTGCTACCGTAAAGCGGCAGAAACGCTTCCGCTTGAACAAGAGCGATTGGGTATTGCGCTTGGGGCGCTTGTCTTTGTTGAATTTCTTGAATGTAGCCATGATGAATCTTTTGAAAAAGGTTTACTGCTGATGCAATATTGGAACCGTTTGAAAATCCTGGATATGAAACACAATTTGCTTGGACAAGGTCGGTTTGGCTTTAGCTGCAGTAATGAAACCACTGAATTGCCATTCAGAGCCAATTGCCTGGTTTCGCAGCTTTTCAGCCATGGCACCGAATGCGACCGCTCTGAGCTGCAATCCAACCTGACGGGGGCTCCCTTGATCTGAGACCTCTGAGTGATGAATCAACTCCAGATCCAGTGCGGGTAAGCCTGCAGGGGTATAGCGCAGCGCCTTGACCTCTGCCAGCGCGGCCGTCACGATGAACTGATTCACCGGAACGATCGTGCCGACATTTCCAAATTAGGCCGCGAACTCAGCTTGCTGAGCTTTACGGGCTTCCTCGCGCTCCACCGTCTTCATCATCGAAGATGGGCCAGTTTCAGCCTTCTTCTTCTGAACGGTCAGATGACGCAACACAGCATCATTGAACTTGAAAGCATGTTCGAGTTCAACCATCACAGCCTGATCGGCTTCGATGTTGACACACAGATAATGGGCTTTGGCCAGCTTGTTGATCAGGTAAGCCATTTGACGGCGGCCCCAGTCTTCCACGCGGTGCACTTTACCGCCACCTGCGGTAACCATGCCCTTGTAGCGCTCCAGCATGGCAGGAACCTGCTCACTTTGATCCGGGTGGATCAACAAAATAATCTCATAATGACGCATAGACTCTCCTTGTGGATTAAAGTCGCCCGCAGCGTCTGTCCAAGCGGTACGACAAGGCAAAGCCTGCGATTATAAGCTGTTTCCGACACCTATCCCAGCAAGGCTTTCCCCAAAGGTTCAAAAGCCTGCTCGCCTACCGCTTCACGGATACGTGGAGCCAATTCTTTCAACTGCTCATAGCCACTTGCAGCTTCAACTGCTAAATTCAGCCGGAATCCACGCAGGCCCAAGCTGGCAGTAAGCCGGATCGCCTCCGGGTATGCATCTTGATATCGCTGTTGACGGCTTCGTCTTGATAGAGATGATATGGGTACCGAAACATCATCAGCGTCAGGTGAAGAAGCCTCAGGCAGCCTCAAGCCATCATTCAAAAGCCCTTCCTGAAAAAGCAGATTGATGTCATCCTGAGTAACGCCAAGTGCTTTGGTCAATTCCATGATCTCTTCAATCCTGCGCTTGCCGTCACACAGAACAAACGCTGATCGCTGGCGCGGCATCAAACGTACAGACCGGTCCTTCAATACCGAGAGGCCTTTCTCAGTCTTTACCGGAATCACTGGATTCCCCTTGGAGATACGATCAGAATGGACAAGCTACTTGAAGTGATTATCAATGCGGACAAATTCAAGGCGTCCTCCGACGGCTGGCCAAATGACTCACGATCCATGTGACTGCGAATCCGCATGGGATGCCAAAAACCCCCGCAGAAATGGGTTGAATATCAAACCATAGATGGGCTGGCATGGTCGCTCCCCACATAGCGCGAAGAGAAACTACCTGTGAAGCCATATAATAAATGGTGACACCAAGTCCACTCAACATACCTGCAATTGCGCCTATGCTGTTTGTATGTTTGGAAAATATTCCCAACACCATGGCCGGAACGAACGCAGCACCAGCAAGGGAAAAAGCCGTCGCAACCAAGAACAATATCTCACCCGGCTTTTGAGCAGCTACATAGGCTGCAACCATCGCAACCGTCAGCAACACAAATTTCGACAAAATCACCAGACGGCCTGAACTGGCACTTGGCGCCCATTCTTTGAAATAAATATCGCGGGCCAGGGCATTTCCGATCGTCAGTAACAAACCGTCAGCCGTAGACAACGCAGCAGCCAGTCCGCCAGCCGCAACCAATCCCGATACGACATAAGGCAAACCCGCAAGCTCTGGTGTTGCCAGCATGATGATGTCTGCACCCATCTTCAATTCACCTAATTGAAGGATTCCATCGCCGTTCACATCCTGAACAGACAAAAGCGACGAGTCCAGTCTCGCCCACTGGGCAATCCATGCAGGCAATGAGTCAAAATTTTTCCCAACAAGGTTGGTCAGAATTTCATATTTCACCAACACAGCCAGCGCCGGCGCACTCACATAAAGAATGGCAATGAAAAACAAAGACCACGCCACCGATGAGCGCGATTCAGCCACCGTGGGTGTCGTATAAAATCGTGTCAGCAAATGCGGCAGGCCCATTGTGCCCACCATCAGACAAAACATCAGCGCCAAAACATTACGTCGACTCGTATCGAAAGTTGCTCTCTCTTTGGCATCGCCGTCTGGGTTCCCTGCAAACGCCTGAGCCATCGGCGGCATTCCACCCAAGGGCTTTGCTCGCTCCAGGCGATCCTGCATTGCCTTTGTCCATCGCTCACGGGCAGCACCAACGTCTTTGGGCAAGTTGGCAAGATCACGGCCTGCTTGGAAAATGGCAACCGTATCTGCCCTGGCTTGCTTAAGATTTCGCAGGTTTTCGTTTGCAGCCGCACGTTCTATGGCAAGGGCACCTGGGACATCCGCCAGCTTGCGTTCAAACTCCTTGGCCTGCTCGACGTACAGACGAAGAACCTCCATTTCAGCAGGATTTTTGAGCACCTCCTGCTCTCTGGCAGTGATTTTTTTGATTTGCTGACCAAACACCAAAGGTGCCAACGGGTTGCCCAGTTGTTTGTATGCAAGCCATGAAACGGGCACCAAGAAAGCAAGCAGGATGATGATGTACTGAGCTACCTGAGTCCAGGTAACGGCGCGCATTCCACCCAAAAAAGAACAGACCAATACGCCGCTTAGACCTAACAGAATCCCAATCTCAAACCGCACGCCTGTCAGGCGAGTAGTGATAAGGCCAACCCCATAAATCTGGGCGACCACATAAGTAAACGACACCAACACGGCAGCCAGTGCTGCAATCCGCCGGGGCCATGGGCTTGAATAGCGCATGGCAAAGTAATCAGGAACGGTGTAAATCTCGCATCGTCGCAAATAGGGCGCAACCAGCAATGCAACCAGGCAAAACCCCCCCGTCCATCCCAACACGTAAGCCAAGCCACCCGGTTGTGTTTCTGTGCCCCCGAATCCCTGCAGATACAGTCCCCCGGCTAAGCTGATAAAAGACGCAGCACTCATCCAATCGGCTGCAGTCGCCATCCCGTTATAGACTGCAGGGACTCGCCTGCCAGCCACGTAGTATTCCTGTGCGTCCGTGGTCCGGCAATACACCCCAATCCCGGTGTACAGGACGATTGACGCAATCAGAAATGCTGCACCAACCCATTGGCGCGACAAACCCATGCTTTCGGCCACGGCCATACAGGCTAAAAAACTGATAACGCAGACGACGAATACAAAAAGTATCCGACCCAATCGCCTCTTATAGGACTGATAGCTTTCTGATTCGATTTGATTCACAGCCCTGTCCCTTGACCTGGAGGCAATGCCTCCGATTTGGAGACCTCTGCCCGATTGGCGAACCATGCATAGACGGTCACGATGCATACAAAAACCAACACAATGCCCTGGGCAGCCAGCCAGAAGCTCAACGGCCAACCAAGAACATCAAATTGCAGGTCGCGCGCAAAAAACACAAACCCAAACGACACCGCAATCCAAAGCACCAGCATGAATGCCCGTCCTATGCCCAATGATTCGGTTGGCAGCGAATTGGGGGTCATGTTTGCTGAACGAAAGAGGCTTACGCGTCAGACGGCAAGCGACTTCCAGGTTTCGATAACGGTATCAGGGTTCAGCGAAATGGACACGATTCCCTCATCAGCGAGCCAGCGCGCAAAATCAGGATGATCGCTCGGTCCCTGACCGCAAATACCCACGTACTTACCTTGATCCTTGCAAGCCTTGATTGCCAGTTTAAGCATGGCCTTAACAGCAGGATCACGTTCGTCAAAATCAGCGGCAAGCAGCGCCAAACCTGAATCTCTGTCAAGCCCCAGCGTTAACTGGGTCAGGTCATTGGACCCAATTGAGAAGCCATCAAAAAAAGCCAGAAACTGGGGAGCCAGGATCGCGTTACTGGGAACTTCACACATCATGATGTGACGCAAGCCGTCCTTACCACGCGCCAAACCTTCCTGAGCAAGAAGTTGCGTCACTTTTTCGGCCTGTCCCAAGGTTCGCACGAATGGGATCATGATCTCCACATTGGTCAAACCCATGTCCTCACGCACGCGCCTGAGCGCCGCGCACTCCATTGCGAAAGCTTCGCCAAATTCCTCGCTGATATAGCGTGAAGCTCCCCGGAATCCGAGCATGGGGTTTTCTTCTTCAGGCTCGTAACGGCTACCACCGATCAGTTTACGGTATTCGTTGCTCTTGAAGTCAGACAAGCGAACAATCACGGGCTTTGGCCAGAATGCGGCTGCAATGGTAGCAATGCCTTCTGCCACCTTGTCAATGAAGAATGCGCGCGGCGAAGCGTGCCCGCGGGCCACAGACTCAACCGCTTTCTTGAGGTCTGCATCCACATTTGGGTAGTCCAGAATGGCTTTGGGATGGACACCGATGTTGTTATTGATGATGAATTCCAGCCGTGCCAAGCCCACGCCCTGGTTAGGCAATTGGCAGAAGTCAAACGCCAGCTGAGGGTTACCCACGTTCATCATGATTTTGACATCTATGTCGGGCATGGACCCACGCTGGACTTCCGTCACTTCGGTCTCCAGCAGACCATCATAAATGTGACCCGTATCTCCTTCTGCGCAACTGACCGTAACCAACGTGCCACTCTTCAATTTCTCTGTGGCGTCACCGCAGCCCACAACGGCTGGAATGCCGAGTTCTCGTGCGATGATGGCCGCGTGGCAGGTTCTGCCGCCGCGATTGGTCACGATGGCACTGGCCCGTTTCATCACCGGCTCCCAATTGGGATCGGTCATATCGGTGACCAGTACATCGCCCGGTTGCACAATGTCCATGTCGCTGATGTTGTGCACCAAGCGCACAGGACCGGTACCAATTTTCTGACCAATGGCACGCCCTTCGGCCAAAACCACGCCTTTGCCTTTCAGCTTGTATCGCAACTCTGCCTTTTCGCCTTGTTGACTTTTGACCGTCTCAGGGCGTGCCTGAAGGATATAAAGTAAGCCGTCAGTACCGTCCTTGCCCCATTCAATATCCATTGGGCGACCGTAATGCTGCTCAATGATCAAAGCATAGCGCCCCAGTTGCTCTACGTCGGTGTCAGTTAAACAATAGCGATTGCGCTGTTCGGTAGGCACATCCACCGTTTTAACCAACTTACCCGACGCGGCCTTCTCGTCGGGGTTGGAGAAGACCATCTGAATCAGCTTGGAGCCAAGATTGCGGCGAATGATGGCCCGCTTGCCTTGCTCCAGCATAGGTTTGTGAACATAGAACTCGTCTGGATTCACCGCCCCTTGCACCACCGTTTCGCCTAGACCATAGCTGGCGGTAATAAACACCACCTGATCAAAGCCGCTTTCTGTGTCCATAGTGAACATCACTCCGGCCGCGCCCATGTCACTGCGAACCATTCGCTGAACACCGGCACTTAACGCCACATCTGCATGGGCAAAGCCTTTGTGAACGCGGTAGCTGATGGCACGGTCGTTGTAAAGACTCGCAAAAACCTCCTTCATTTTGTGGAGGACTTCTTCGATACCCACGACGTTCAGAAAAGACTCTTGCTGGCCGGCGAACGAAGCGTCGGGCAAATCTTCCGCCGTAGCGGACGAACGTACAGCAAAAGAAGCTTGGTCGTTACCTGCGCTCAGTGTCATAAATGCTTCACGGATGGCTTTTTCGAGATCAGCCGGGAAGGGTTGAGCCTCTACCATGGCGCGAATTTCTGCCCCCGTCACGGCCAGCGCCCGTACGTCTTCCGTATCGAGTGCTGCCAGTCGTACATTGATCCGATCGCTCAGGCCGTCGTGCGACAGGAACTGACGAAAAGCATGTGCGGTCGTCGCAAAACCGGTGGGCACTTTCACCCCAGTCGGTAACTGGGAAATCATCTCCCCGAGGCTGGCATTCTTGCCGCCAACCGATTCAACGTCGCTCATTCGAAGTTTTTCAAACGGGACGACCAACGCGTCCAAGGCAAAGAGTGCAGACATACCTAAAGCTCCAAGTTAAAAATACTTTGCGCAAGACCCGCCCCGGGATGGTTCAACCAGCTAGCGACGTCTGAGAAATTTGGATAATGCTTGTATACCAAGCAAATCAATGGCTTGATCAAGATTGTAGGCGGCACGCTCCATGAATCACCCTGAATTTCCCGAATCCCAATTGCCAGAAGAAAGTGCCGACGGCGCCCAAACAGCGGGGCGGACCGTCTTTTTTGTGTCTGACAGCACAGGCATTACTGCGGAGACTTTCGGCAATGCCATCTTGGCACAGTTTGAGATGAAGCCGCGCCGGGTCCGCCTGCCCTTCGTCAACTCGGTCGAAAAGGCTCATCAGGTTGTCCGTCAGATCAATGAAACAACATCCGCAGAGGGGCGTCGGCCCATTGTCTTCACCACCTTGGTTGACACCGAAGTCTTCGAAATCATCCAAAGCGGCTGCAAATGCATGCTGCTTGACATGTTCGGCACTTTTGTCCGCCCGCTTGAAAAAGAGCTCAGCGTCAAATCCAACCATCGGATCGGTCGCTTCAGTGACGTCAGCAAAAGCCAGGAATACCATGACCGGATCGAAGCAATCAATTACAGTCTGGCACATGATGATGGTCAGTCTAATCGCGAGCTCGGGTCTGCCGACGTCATCCTGGTCGGCGTCAGTCGCAGTGGGAAGACGCCCACGTCCTTGTACCTTGCCATGCAACATGGCCTAAAAGCCGCGAACTACCCGCTGATTCCCGAAGATTTTGAACGTCGCCATCTCCCCCCTGCCCTCGCGGAACATCGAAAGAAGATTTTTGGACTCAGTATCCAACCTGAGCGTTTGAGTGAAATCCGCAACGAGCGCCGACCAAATTCCAAATACGCATCACTTGAGAATTGCCGCATTGAAGTGGCTGAGGCAGAGGCGATGATGCGCAGATCTGGCATACGCTGGTTATCAACCACCACAAAATCGATTGAAGAAATTGCCACGACCATTCTTCAGGAAATCCGGCCGGAACGCCTGGCATATTGAAAGAAAACACCGATGTCCGCAATCAAGCGGCTACGATCGGTCCGCAGGGTGGGCAAATAAACTAACAGTGACGGAGCAGCGTGGAATGAATTCTCAATTTGGCTTGGTGAATGTGTGGATGCAAGGGGACATTGTTACCCGAGGCGTCGCAATTTTGCTTTTGTTGATGTCGCTGACATCATGGATGGTCATCATCCTCAAGGTGCTGGATCTGAGGCGCTATGCGGCACAAGCAAAAGGGACTGAAATCTTCTGGCACAGCGCTGACTTTTCGGAAGGATTGCGTAAACTTGGCGCAGATCCTGGAAACCCATTTCACACCTTGGCACTGGAAGGCCGCGAGGCCACTTCGCATCACCGCCAGGCGCAACCACAGTTGGCGAATTCACTCGATGTCAGCGACTGGGTGACGCGTGCATTGCGCAATTCCATTGATAACTCTACGTCCACAATGCAGGCTGGGCTAGCGGTACTGGCTTCTGTTGGTTCAACTGCCCCCTTCGTTGGCTTGTTCGGCACAGTGTGGGGCATCTACCATGCTTTGCTGTCCATTGGGGTTGCGGGGCAAGCGACAATCGACAAAGTCGCAGGCCCCATTGGGGAAGCACTCATCATGACAGCCTTGGGCCTCGCAGTGGCAATTCCTGCCGTGCTCGGCTACAACGCGCTGGTTCGCGGAAACAAAGGCGTCATTAACAAACTTAACCGCTTTGCCCATGATCTACACGCTTACTTTGTGACGGGAGCCCGCATGAATACATCTTATGGCGCAAATTCCGCCGTCAATATGAAGAAAGCCTGAAACAGGCTATTCAAGAAAGTCATACGCATGGCCTTTGGAACCCAGGACGACACCGACGAGGTGATGAACGAGATCAATATGACGCCACTGGTCGATGTCATGTTGGTGCTATTGATCATTTTCATCATCACGGTCCCGGTGATGAAACATGCAGTCAACATTGACCTGCCAAGCGCCAAGAATCAACCACTGGAAGCGCGACCAGAAACGATTCGACTGAGCGTAGACGCCAAAGGTGACTACTATCTCAACCAGGACATGATTGAAGACAAAGACCTTCAAGCCATGCTGAAAGCCGAGAGTGTCAAAGTACCTCAGCCCGAGTTACACATCCGGGGCGACAAGAACGTCAAATACGAGCGCGTCGCACAGGCCATGGCCACTGCACAGCAGGTCGGGCTGAGAAAGATAGGCTTCATCACCGAGCCTAAAAATTAAGGCAATTGGCTGAACGCTTCTTCAGCGGTCAGCGTGCCATCTCAGCGCACGGACTTTGACTTACAGTCCGATTGCAGCGATACCCGCCCTGGCAATCTGTGCATCTTCGGTGGATTTCACGCCGCTGACACCAACAGCGCCTATGCAATACCCATCTTTCATGATCGGCACCCCCCCCTCCAGCATGCCTTGCAAAAGCGGCGCGCTCAGAAAGGACACGCGACCGCCATTGATCATGTCTTCAAAGCCTTTGCTTTCACGACGTCCCATTGCAGCTGTATGGGCCTTGGCGGGTGCAATGTGTGCCGAAGTTCCTGCGGCACCGTCCAGGCGTTGCAACCACAGCAAATGACCGCCATCGTCCACAATCGCAATGCAGACGGCCCAGTTGTTTTTGATTGCTTCGGCTTCCGCTGCTGCAGCAATCAGTTTGACGTCGGACAACTCAAGGAATGCTTTGGTTTTCATAATTCTGTCGGTCTTCAGTAAGAAAAGCCAAGAGCATAACGGCTTTATTTTCTGAAAACGGGGAACCCCATTAGAATCCGCGAGTCTCATACCTGTGTGAGCAAACCTGGAGAAAATGCATGAATGAGCAAGTCCACAACTTGAATACGTCAACTGGCTACAGCAAGATCGATAGCCAGAGTAACCGCGTCCTGCGCAATACCTATTGGTTGCTTGCGCTGAGTTTGGTCCCCACTGTTCTCGGCGCGTGGGTCGGCGTTGCCACTGGAATCACCAATGCGTTGACCGGCGGTGTTGGCCTTATCGTGTTCATGGCAGGTGCGTTTGGATTCATGTTTGCCATTGAAAAAACCAAAAACTCGGCCGCTGGCGTGCCCGTGCTTCTGGCCTTTACTTTCTTCATGGGTTTAATGCTTGCCCGCCTGATCGCAATGGTGCTGGGCTTCAAGAACGGCCCTTCTTTGGTAATGACTGCTTTTGGCGGCACGGCCGGGGTATTTTTTGTCATGGCCAGCTTGGCAACAGTGATCAAGAAAGATCTGTCTGGCATGGCCAAATGGCTGTTTTGGGGTGCAGTGGTCTTGATGATCGGTGGCATCATCAACCTATTCGTTGGTTCAACTGTTGGCATGGCCGTGATGAGCATGATGGCCATTGCGATTTTCAGTGCCTACATGCTGTACGACATTAAGCAAGTGATTGATGGCGGTGAAACAAACTACATCAGTGCCACTTTGGCCATCTACCTGGATCTATTCAACATCTTCCAAAGTTTATTGGCCTTGCTAGGCATTTTTGGTGGCGAGCGCGACTGATCTGACTGCCTATTCAAAAGAAAAGGGGCATTCGAGCCCCTTTTTCACGGCCTATGCACTACCCCAAAGCCGATAAACTGCAGGCCATGGCGTTCCCCTTGTCAAACCTTCGCACCCTCGTGATGCTGGCAGTCGCAGCTATGGCGCTGACGGGTTGTGAGATTCCCTTTCTGGACGACGGATCGGCCAAAAAGGCCGCTGAAATGGAAACAGAGGGTAAGGCCATTGGCAGTGCCTGTCGGCACGCGATCCGTGGCGTCGAAGATTGCTACACCCTGAATCCAACCGCATCCAAGTCAGCCGTTTTTGCGGGCTGGAAGGAAATGGATCAGTACATGCGGGATAACAAACTCGATGGCATGCCGGCTGTAGTGCCCAAACCCGTTGTCAAGGCCGCAGCCGAAGAAGAGGAAGATCCGCCCGAGCCCCCGCCCAAGAGCAAATCCACGGCCAAGCACTGAGCAACACGCCGCCCAACAATTCTTGAGCGATTAGGTTGTCCCCAGGCTCTGGACACGATCGAACACAGCGATGCTTTCAACATGCGCTGTATGAGGAAACATATTCACAACCCCAGCAAAAGTACAGTTGTACCCTGCCATATTCACCAACAAACCTGCGTCGCGCGCCAGCGTGGAAGGGTTGCAGCTCACATAAACAATGCGTTTGGGCCGCTCCCATTTCTTGACTGCAACGGCTTCTGCCAGTTCCGCATTTTGGTGCAAATCCGCCAACGCTTTGGCCAGTGCAAAGGCTCCTTCGCGCGGGGGATCGACGAGCCATTTATCGGTTTGGCCACAATTCAAGAGATCTTGCGGTGACATTTCAAACAGGTTTTTAGCTTCAAATTTTGTAGCACAAAATCCAATACTAATATGCCTAAATCCCTTGTTTAAATCCAAATTTTCCCGAGAACGGCTGACAAGAACTTCGCTACCCTCAATACCCAGCACTTCGCTAGCCTGAGTGGCAAGTGGCAAAGTAAAGTTGCCCAGCCCACAAAACCAGTCAATCACCCTTTCGTTACGCTGAACATCCAGCAAACGCAAAGCGCGGGTGACCAGCACCCGGTTGATGTGGGGATTCACCTGGGTGAAATCCGTCGGCTTGAACGGCATGGTGACGTCAAACTCGGGCAGCGCATAGAAAAGCCGGGATTCACTTGCGTCCAGCAGGTGAACGGTATCGGGGCCTTTGGGTTGAAGCCACCACTGAACCTCAGGGTGCTGTTCGCCAAAGGCTCTCAGAAGTTCCAAGTCATTGTTGCCTAAAGGCTCAAGATGACGGAGCACAAGTGCTGTCACGTTGTCACCACACGCCACCTCAATTTGAGGACAGGTCTCACGTGCGTGCAGCGAAGCGATCAAGGCGCGCAGAGGCATCAGTAAGGCGCTGACATGATCCGGAAGAACGTGACACACCTGCATGTCTGCGACGTAGCGGCTTTTACGCTCATGAAACCCAATGAGAACCTCCCCGCGCTTGTGCACATAGCGGACAGACAAGCGTGCACGGTAGCGATACCCGAATGAGGGACCCTGAATGGGCCGCAAAATGGTTTCGGGCTTGACTTTGCCCAAATGCCACAGATTGTCCTCTAGCACCCTCTGCTTGACGGCGACTTGGGCGGCAGCGTCCAGGTGCTGCATCTTGCAGCCACCACAGGCACCCACGTGCATGCCGAAGTGGGGGCATTCGGGACGCACCCGCTGGGAGGATTCCCGATAGATTGATTGGAGTGAGCCCTGCTCCCAATTGTTTTTTTTACGATGAACGTTAGCGCGGACATATTCAAACGGCAGCGCGCCTTCGATAAACACCACCTTGCCGTCCGCGCGGTGAGCAACACCCTGGGCGTCAAGGTCGAGAGATTCGACGAACAGGGCGTCGTCGGGGTACGGGTGAGAGGGGTTCGGCTGGATGTCAGTATCTGTCGTCATACCCTGATTGTCTCAGGCCCGCAAATCAGCGAGCTGGCAAGTAGCGTACAGGGTCGACTGGCTTGCCAAGGCGGCGAATCTCGAAGTGAAGCTTGACCTTGTCCGTATCGCTGGCGCCCATTTCAGCGATTTTTTGCCCTTTTCGCACCGATTGATCCTCTTTGACCAGCAGAGTCTGGTTATGTGCGTAGGCACTCAAGTACGTGTTGTTGTGTTTCAAAATGATCAGGTTACCGTATCCGCGCAAGCCGGCCCCCGAATAAACCACACGGCCATCGCCCACGGCATAGACCGGGTCACCGACCTTGCCGCCAAGGTCCAGCCCTTTGTTCTTGGCTTCGTCAAAGCCAGCCAGCAGAGTGCCTGCAGAGGGCCAGATCCAGCCGACCTCTTCGTCCGCATTGGCTGGGTCTACTGACGCAGCAGGCGCAGGGGGCATGGGCACTGCATGTGTGACAGCTGCCCCAGGGGCAGGCAACTTGCTGGCACTGATGGTGGGGGTTGGCAGCGGTAAGCCCACAATGACCGGTGCATTGCCACTGCCAGTCGCAAGCGGCGCTGCTGCAATCGCAGTTGAACTGGGTGCTAGGCGCGGCTCAACAGGTAGAACTCCAGGCGGCACCACGCGCAAAACCTGGCCAATCTCAATCTTGTTCGGGTTGTCCAGGTTGTTCCATTTGGCCACATCACGCCAGCTTTGACCGTTGTCCATCGCAATGCGGATCAGGGTTTCACCGGGTTTGACCGTGTAATAACCGGGTTTACCCGCATTTTCTGCGCCTGGCAGCAACGCCGCACTGACCGCAGCGGAATCTGTTGCAGGCAACTGAGCGGCCATGGACGGCACCGTCCGTGCGATGCCATTGTTGCGGTCTTCAACGGGTGCCTTGTTCAAAGGTGTAGATGATCCGCAGGCTGACAGCGCGGCAACAGCAAGGCAGCACAAAGTCCAGGGGATCAAACGGCTGGCAGAAGTAAGTTTGTTGAGCATGGTTATGGATTTCGCAGAACCGGGTAACGGTCAACCGGGGCGCAAAGTAGGTGTCTTTTGAAGGATCAGGCCAGACCGGATTTTAGAGGCACGAAGTGAACAGCTTCGAGCACATTTTGGCGAATTCCCTGCGCAGTTTTGTCTATCACGACCAGCGCTTGCTTGCCGGCCGCCGTGACAGTCGGAGCAACGATCCGTCCGCCCATGGCCAATTGCTCGATCCAGGCAGGGGGAATGGCTTCGCCCCCTGCAGCCGAGACGATGGCGCTATACGGTGCGCCTTTGGGGTAGCCCAACATGCCGTCTCCCAAGATCAAATGGACGTTTGGCAGTCGGAAATGGCGCAGGTTCTCACGTGCCCGGTCGTGCAGACCACGCAAACGTTCTACGCTGTAGACCTCGGTTGCAATATGACTCAAAACCGCAGCCTGGTAGCCGCATCCTGTGCCAATCTCCAGCACGCGGCTCAAAGGCCCCTTGTGACCACTGCGCAGCAATTCGAGCATCCGACCAACCACATTGGGCTTGGAAATCGTCTGGCCCAGCCCGATGGGCAAACTGGTGTATTCGTAAGCTTGTCCTCCCAAACCAGAATCGACAAAGCAGTGACGCTCAACCGTGCCCATTGCATCAAGCACAACCGTATCGGTCATGCCTTGTGCTTTCAACTTAGCCACCATGTCTGCTCGGCGGGCCCTGCTATCGACAATCTGCGGGACGGCAAGTGTGGATGGCCCAGGTTGACGCGCAATATTGGACATCAGCACCACAGACGGCACGATGGTGCCCGGTCGCTTGGTCGTGGCAAGTTTGTCCAACTGCAACGGAAAGCGCGGGCGCTGTGCGCTCATGCGGGCCCCTCCCCTGCGAGTGGCCCCCAGGCACCGACACGCGACACCCACGGCGAAAGACTTGCGTGGTCACACAGATCGACCTTGAGCGGTGTGACAGAAACTTGTCCCAGCGCAGTGGCATGAAAATCGGTACCGTCGGCATCGTCCTTTGCAGCGCCGGCACTGCCAATCCAGTACATGGTTTCGCCGCGAGGACTGACCTGTGTAATCACGCTCTCAGCCGCGTGCCGCCGCCCTAAGCGGCAAACTTTGATTTCTGTCAGTGCCTGGATCGGCCGATTGGGTACATTGACATTCAGCAGCCAGGGGTGTTCACCTGATTTAGGCAAAGTCCCTGCAATCAGTTTTTGCACGATCTGTCGCGCCATGGCGGCAGCTCCATCAAGGTGCGCCCAGCCCTTTTGGGTTTGGGAAAACGCGACGGCAGGAATCCCAAACAAATAACCTTCCATGGCTGCGCCCACAGTGCCGGAGTAAATGGTGTCGTCACCCATGTTGGCACCATTGTTGATTCCAGAAACAATCAAATCGGGGCGGTAATCGAGCAAACCTGTTAGTGCAATGTGTACACAGTCAGCAGGCGTACCGTTAACGTATCGAAACCCATTGGCTGCCCTATGCACGTACAAAGGGGCATTCAAAGTCAGTGCATTGGACTTGGCACTGTTGTTATGCTCAGGTGCCACCACCTCGACATCGGCGATATCCTTCAAAGCACCATGCAAAGCAACAATGCCAAGTGCCTGGTAGCCATCGTCATTGGAAATCAAAATTCGCATCGAATCAGCGCCATTTGTAGGAAAAGAGATTGGATTGTAGGCCTGCGCATCGTCGCTCTTGAGACAAGACAGCGTGACGCTCGCGCTCTATGATTCGCACCCAATAAACTGGAGCCCCCAATGCACGCTTGGCTTTGCGAAAACCCCGTTGGCGTAGACGCCCTCACCTGGAAAGAAATCCCCACCCCGTCGCCCAAAGCGGGTGAGGTACTGATCGAAATCAAGGCCGCCAGTCTGAATTTCCCGGATCTGTTGATTGTTCAAAACAAATACCAGATGAAGCCCGCCCTGCCTTTTGTGCCAGGCTCGGAGTACGCGGGGGTGATTCAAGCTGTTGGCGAAGGGGTTTCTCACTTCAAGGTAGGGCAAAGCGTAGCCTGCCTGTCTGGCACCGGCGGCTTCGGCACCCATACCTTGGCACCTGCTGCGCTGTGCATGCCATTGCCAAGTGGGTTCCCTGCAGTGGATGCCGCCGCTTTCATCATGATTTATGCAACATCGCATCATGCATTAATTGACCGAGCACAACTCAAGGCGGGTGAAACCGTTTTGGTGCTGGGTGCAGCAGGTGGTGTCGGCACTTCTGCCATTCAAATCGCCAAGGCAGTCGGTGCGCGTGTTATCGCCGCCGCCTCGACCGACGAAAAATGCGATCTGTGCAAATCAATCGGCGCCGATGAAACCATCAATTACAGCCAGCACGCCTTGCCAAACGCTTTCAGAGATGCGGTCAAAGCAGCCACAGGCGGCAAAGGCCCCGATGTGATTTACGACCCGGTTGGCGGAGACTTTGCAGAACCCGCGTTCCGCTCCATTGCCTGGCGTGGTCGCTACCTGGTGGTGGGTTTTGCATCGGGCCCGATTCCCTCCTTGCCTTTGAACCTGGCACTGCTCAAGGGCGCGTCACTCGTGGGCGTTTTCTGGGGTGACTTTGCCAAACGCGAGCCCAAAGCCAACGCCGCCATGATGGGGGAGTTGGCCCAGTGGTACGGCCAGGGCAAGATCAAGCCTGTCATTGACCGCACCATGCCGATGTCAGAGCTCAAAGCTGCCTACGAACGCATGGGCTCACGTGCCGTGATGGGCAAGCTCGTCATGGTCAACTGAATACCCACACGCCTGGGCGGCAAGTCCGGCCACCTCGCGCACAGGGGTCGTCTTCAAACGATGATCGCTCCAGACTTGACGCCAGCGGCGAGAGCCGGGCAAACCATTGCGCAAGCCAAGCATGTGCCGCGCCACGGCATTCCACGGGGTGCCATGCTGAACCAGTTGGTTTTCCATGTAATCAACCATCATGGATTCGACCCTCTGGCGGGTCAATGCTGGTTCTTCCGTTCCAAAAAACTGAGCATCCCAGTCAACCATGCTCCACGGGTTATGGTATGCCTCTCGCCCAACCATCACCTCGTCCACATGCTCTAGTTGCTCGGCAATTTGGTCAACGGTACCGAGGCCACCGTTAACGGCTATGTGCAGATCAGGGAAGTCTTTTTTAAGTTGATGAACCACGCTGTAGCGCAGGGGTGGCACTTCCCGGTTTTCTTTGGGGCTCAGGCCCTTCAGCCAGGCATTGCGGGCATGCACAATGAATACTTGGCAACCGGCTTGACTTAAGGTACCGACAAAGTCTCGAACGAAGCCGTAACTTTCGGATTGATCAATCCCAATGCGGTGCTTCACCGTCACCGGGACACTGACCCTGTCGCACATGGCCTTGACACAATCGGCAACCAATCTGGGCTCGTTCATCAAGCACGCGCCAAATGCGCCGCGTTGCACCCGCTCTGACGGACAACCGCAATTCAGGTTGATCTCGTCATAACCCCAGTGCTCCCCCAGCAAAGCACATTGCGCCAAATCAGCCGGGTCGCTCCCGCCCAGCTGCAAGGCGACGGGATGCTCTTGCTCGTTGTAGCCCAAATGCCTGGAGACATCGCCATGGATCAGTGCGCCGGTGGTCACCATTTCGGTGTAAAGCAGCGTCTGCTTGGTGATTAAGCGATGGAAATAGCGGCAATGCCGATCCGTCCAATCCATCATCGGGGCAACAGAGAGGCAGGGGCGCTGTGAATTCGTCAAATTCTGGCGTGTTCTATGGGTCACAATATTGGATTCACAAATTCGTCCCATTTTCAGCGGAAGTGCTTTTGCATGAATTGACCAATGCCCGAAAAAAGTTGCGCCTGTGCCCAAAGGGGCGTGAAAGTGTGATCGGTCCAAGAAACGGTATCAACCTGCACTAGGTTAGGGCTTTTCAACCCAGTCGCATCGCGCCCCAACTCCGCTGCAACGACGTCCTGCGACGCATCATCGGCACCAAACACGAACAGTACCTTGACCCGTCGCTTCAGCAGGTGATGGAAGTTTTGAAGCACGATGCCACGACGTTCTCCTTTGCCTGATGCGCTGATGAGCAAAGACATAAACTGCTTGCGAAGCTTCTGCACAAGCCTCTTGGTCAGAGCAACTGCGATGCGCCCAACAGCCACTTCGCCTTTCAGTACACGCAGCCAAGTCTGAGGCTCGACCACTGTTCGCAAATAGAAATCAGTGGATTTGTTGGTGTCCCTGATCCGGAGTTCAAGGGAATCGCCATCATGCCACTGAAAGGTCAGTAAATTGATCAGTATCAAACCCTTGACGCGCATATCCAGGATGGCCGCATGATAGGAAAAGTAGGCACCCGAACAAAGCCCTGCAAGTGTGACTTGCGTACAGGGGCAACGACTTTGAAGGCAGTCCATCGCCAGTCTGACGTCGTCGATGCCGGAAGACGCGTAAACATCGTTCTCCATCCCTTCAGGCGTGGGGCGGCTGTAACCGGTGCTACTGTCAAAGCGAATGGAGCAATAGCCAAGCTCCGCCAAACTCCGAGCCAGATGCACATACAAAAGGTGATTGCCAACTCGATGGCTGGCGCCGATGTTGGTCAGAACAACTGCCGTCTTTCGAGGCAAGCGACCGGATGGACTGGTGATGACGCCGACCAAGCCATTGAACGTAATGACCTCCTCGATAAAGCGTTGTCCGACTTGCATCGAGACGGGCATGTCGTGGGCGGTTTCCTGTTGTGCAGGTGCAAGCCGAGCAAAGCGTGTTCGCAACCAGTCGCGAATTGCTTCCCAGATCTCCATGGGGGTACAGAGCTATGGGCATCCTGAGTCATCATGGCCGCGTAGCCAGCTACCTGAGCGGTGTGAATGTCACGCCCCAAGGCGGTCCAGGCGCCAACGAGTTTTTTTGACTTGGCCAGGCATGTCGTCGCGTTCAATCACGAAGCTAGGGCATGTGCAGTCCATCTTCATCATGTCCAGGAAACCCAGGTCTTGCTGAGTTTGGTGCGTAAATGGATAGCCAACAACCTCCTCATCCGTCAACTTTTGGCGGGAATCTTCGGATATGGCCAAAGGGCTTAGGCGAGCAAATCCGAGTTGCTCGCGAACAAAGGCTCTACCGGCGACAACCGGTGCAAGCATCATCAAGGCAGCGGCTGAAACTTCATTGGCCACACTGGCTGCGAGAAGCGCGCCGAGCCGCGCACCAAACAGCACCAGGTTAGCGACACCAGACGCAGTGCGAAGCTCTGCCGCAGCAGCCAAGATGCTTTCACGCCAAGCCTGAACCCGGGGTAAATCGCTTTCAACCGAGTCGCCCATGCCGTCATAGTCAAAAAATAGGCAAGGAAAACCTGCGCCAGCAAGCGTTTCAGCCAGTTTGCGGTATCCACGGTAAGCAACCAGATACTCGTGCCCAAAGGGCGGACAAAAGCACCGCACATTCCATCTTGGGGCCAATAGGGGCATGGTACCAAGCCAACATGCGACAAGACTCCGGGCCAAACCAGAAGGGTGTGACGCCGTCAGAGCGGGAAATATCGACGTCGGCGATCATCGCATCAACCAATAGCACCAATCTTGGTACTGCCCTGCCCGTTCAAAGCCGACACCATGCCTTTGGGATTACCGCTTTTGAATTGCCCGTGCAGCTTGATCAGCATGTGGGGAATCTGCACCACATGCCGAGCGTGCGCGACCTGGGTTTGTCCATGCCGCAAGAGTTGCAAGCTCAATAGGCCCTCAAATACACTAGGTCCATCGTTAAAGACATGCAGCACCAAGCCGTTTAGACCTTCATCTGAAATTGTGACCGCTACGGGCGCCAGAACGCGTTTGAGCGCAAAGTAAGCGGCCTTGGGGACACCCAGGGCATCAATGACACCCCACCCAGCACCCGGCCACAAGTCGCGCAAAAACCAAACCAGAGCTCCTGACAAGCGGAAGCGCCGCGCCGCCATTCCGCCATGGTCCGGGCCATGACCTCGCCTGTGGCGACACGCGACATGTACAAGTACCTGAGCATGTCAGAATAGCGCAAACGCATCGGATCGACCTTGAACAGATCGGCTAGGTAGTGGTCTCGCACATCTTCAAAGTCCCACCCGGCGCCGCTGTCTCTAGGTACCCGCTGTTTCCATACGGGATGATGAAACGGCTGTTGCCCATTCCCCAGAAGGCTATCGATGGTTGACTCCTCTGGAATATTTGAAAACCCCAGACATTCAGAGGTGAACCGGACACCCGCCCTTCTTGCATCATCTATCGGCCGGAGATAGGCGCCAACACCGTAATAGTGAGAAACAGATTGGTCGATCTGAAATGGCATAACCCCACCGCTGGGGCTGGAGGGAAGGTATTGCACCTGAGGACATACCTGAGCGCACAGGGCTGGAAGTGAACTGCCAAAAAAATGATTGCGCCAACTCTCAGGTGCCAGCCCCAGCATGGCGGCTTGCTGCTCAATTTCGCTGCCGCCACACAAAACAACCACACTTGGTCGAGACTGAATCCGACTCAGAAACTGTTTCGCCTCAGTGGCAATGCTTGCTGCAAAAGCTTCATCATCGACCGGGTAGTCCATGTTGGCAAACATAAAGTCTTGCCAGACCAGTATGCCGAGTTCATCACAGATTTGGTAAAAAGCATCTGATTCGTAAACCATGGTGCCGCCAATTCGGATCATGTTCATGCCCGCATCGCGCACCATCTCTAGGGTACGACGAAGTTTTTTTTCATCTGCATTGAGCGACAGCACATCAACCGGCGTCCAACATGCACCGCGACAAAAGACGGGGACACCGTTGACTTGTACTTGAAATGCGCCGTTTTCCTGATCTACCTTGAGGTTGCGAAACCCAACCATTCCAAGTTCAAGTGTGATGACTTCTGTCGAGGACTGGATAATCAAATCCAAGGAATACAAAGATGGTTTGCCATGGCTGTGCGGCCACCACGTCTGAGGGTTGTCCAACAACACCTGGCCTGCAATCTCACACAAACCGCCAGGCATCCAATGCCAGTTAACGCCTGCGCATTCATCGCCAAGGCGAAGAAACACATTTGAATTCTCCCACTTGGCAGGGAGTCGCATTTGAACCTTGACCGCCACGTGGCCCACATCGTCACGCAACCTGACGCGGAGGGATGAGTTCAACAGATTGGCATCGTCACTTGTACGCACTTTGATGGCCCGGTAAGGGCCGACTGGTGCGGCGGTTGGCGACCACCCTGGTATACGCCCCATCAAACTGGTGCGAACCCAGCGCAGCTGTTGGTGTTCAACCAGACGAGTCCGCCAACGCGGGCGTGGTCGCCGTGTTGCAAGGGCAGCCGTCAGCGATTGGAAGTGGATCATCAACGTTCCAGATCGGGGCAGATTTGACACATCCACCTCGTGCTGAATGAACATATTGGAGCTGCGCAGAATTAACTCGTCATTCCAGTACACCTGTGCCAGCGTCGCCAAACCATCAAAGCAAAGGCTGACCTCGTCTGACTCGGGCAATTCCAAAGAACAACGGTACCAGTGATCCTGAGCATCAAGATCAAGCTGCCCCCAATCAGGAAACCCTAATTCTCGCCTTGAGGACGCTACCGTACCCGGGACCGTGGCCGATGCCCAGTCAACACTCAAACAAGCCAGTTCGGCTGGTGTATTCGCTTGACCAGGCGCCAGGGAGACAAATGCCCACTCAGCCAAAAGCAACTGCCCCGCCCGTCCACCGCCAAATGCGACATCAATTCAGTTCCCGACTCCAGGTTTTCCATCGCAGATTGCCAGTGCTCGGCTATTTCGTCAATCATGGCGCCAAGATCTGCAGGCCTCTTGATCACAACAGCCCTTGCGGCTTTCATCAACAGCGTTTTTGTCGCATTGGACAACGAGAGCATATCGCCTGCAGCGACGGAAAAATCGCCCAGCCCTTCAGCGTCAAGCCAAGCCATTTGAGATGCAAGCAACTCAGCCCCAGAGCCCAGTTGACGCAAATGGGAAAAGGCATAGGCATGGTAAGCATCGATTCCCGTCAGCTTGAGCGCCTCAATGTCATCCAAAACCGCTGTCGATACGCCAAAACCGGATTTTGCGACGGGCGTCGAACAAAGTGTTTCTTGAGCAATTGAAGGGCAATTGAGGCTAGCTCAGCGTCTTCAAGCCGTTGCATCCTGTCAAGACGGACAAATTCTGCAAAACGGCATGAACCCTGGATCGCTAGGAAACCTACACGAAATAAATTGACGAAGTCATCACCTTGGAGTTGATGGTAACTGCGATTGTGGAAGTAACGCAGTTGCTGCTTCTCGAGGTCCAGGGACTGAATCGCAATCGTTGTCTTGACATGATTGCGACGGTAGTCAGTTCCAGCTGTATCAGGTAGATAAAAAGAATCAATTTCTGACAAAACCACCCGCCCACGCTTAAGTTGCTCACTCGCATTCGTGAGAATTGACTTCCAGACATTCAGTTCATGCACGTCCAGTCCGTACAGTTCAAACAGGTCCTCATGAGGTGGTTTGTAGAAAGTCCATTGATCACCATCAAAATCATTGGCCAGAGCCATTCCCATGCATGCAACAGGATTCAACCGGAGTGCGTGAGCAGTTCGATCCAGACATCGACATAGCAATTGGTTTCGGCCCAGGCCCTGTCATCAGCATGGAGTGCATGCGGCGTGTACGACGAAGGGACAGGCAAATCAAACGCTGCGAGACTCATCACGGCTCCCAAGTTCAAAAGTCTTTGACCACCAGAAGAAGGTTGGCGTTGGTTGCATACATGCGGTCATTTCCCACCATCAAAATAGACGAATGAGAATCGCGCAAATGACGGCTCATGGCAAATGGTGAATCGTTTTATAGCCCAGAATACCGCATATCCTCAAGGCCAAACCCACAATCTCGGGCAACGACTCGGACGCATCAATCTTCAAATTATTGATCTTGATGGCATATCCCACAGACGACAGTTTTCTGCACCTTCAACGCCACTGGAACGTAAAAACTCGTATTCAGTCAAACAATCACCAATAGAGGTGCGAAGTCTTTGCAACATGGACGAAAGTTCTGCAAGGCGAAGTGCAGTCGGTGGCACGGCGCCAGGATTCGCTCTGGCCTGCCCTCTGACGAAAGCTGCCGCCTTGTTAGCTGCGGCTGTCACGTTACCAGTCCAGGTATGAGCCCAAAGTAGGTGCGAAACTGGCACGACCGTTTGGGCGGCCATGTCTGAAAAAGGAACTGTCATGACCTGATTCATCTCACCCCTGGAAGTCATCAAGAACGGTGGGCTACAGGTGCCACGCATACCCATTGAATTCCAAACGCCCTTTTTCTCGAGCGTGTAATCGGTCTTGCGAACCAGCACAAGTACCTGATCGTTGCCGCTGGCTTGCAAGCCTTTGCGCGCTGAAACAAGCAAATCATCGGCCTGGGCACCGCAGGATATGGTGGTGGCATCCTTAATCAGTTTGAACACTCGACCGTCTGCGTCGGCTTCGACTGCGCATCGACTTGTCCTCATCTCACCACCGACCCCGACCTCCGAGGTCACTGACGCGATCAAATACTGGTACCTGGCCAAATCAGCCAAGTAGGCGCGAAACCATTCCGAATCCATTGCGTGATGGACAATCGTAATCACTTGTATTTGGTGCATGGCAAAAATCATTGCACTGGTCGTACAGTGGCGACCGCGCCTCGCAGATGCCACATAGCTCATGCAGACTAGCCCCCCTACCGCCAAGGCTTTTTGGCACGTAGGCACCAAGCAAACCAGCAGATTTGAGCGCATCAATGGTCTCGACAGGGAAACCTAGAATTGGCGTCAACATCGTCTGCGTGCAGCCGCGTGACCTCTTGCCCAATTTTCTCGCGACCTCAATCAACGGGATTCGTTCATATTGTCCACACATCAGGTAAGCACGAAAAAAGCGCAGCATCTAGACTCACCAATAAATAACCTCATGCTGCCTTCAATTCTTCGATCGCAGCATTTATTGAGGCGATGCTTTCAAAAGACGCTCCTCTTCAGCATCCTGTCAGGAAATTCAATGTCGAATTCGCCTTCCAATGCCAGCATTATGTTCACACTGGCATGTGACGTCATGCCAGCCTGATACAAATCCGCATCCTCAGCCAAGCTCAAAGGCGTCAACAGACAAGCGTGCATGATTTGTTAGGACGTTACGAATGCTCTCTTTGTACATAAAACCTATTCTTTCAAAATTTGTGACTAACAATACCGTATGGTATTCGTAACCAGAAGAGGGGGAGTCAGCGGAAACACAGATTCCTATTTGATAATCAAGTCAACTCCATTGGATCGACCGTTTTAAGAAAATTACTGTTATTGGTACTGGATACGTAGGATTGGTTACGGGGCCTGCCTCTCTGAAATGGGTAATTTCGTGGTTTGTGTTGACTTGGACCCAGCGAAAGTGGCCATGCTCAATGCCAGGCATACCCATTCATGAGCCAGGCCTTGAGGACATTGTCAAACGCAATGCCGCAGCAGGTCGTTTAAAATTTACGACGGACAAGGCATTTACACTGAGCCACGGGAGCGTGCAGTTCATTGCCGTCAGGCACGCCCCCTGGCGAAGACGGCTCAGCGGACACTCAATATGTACAAGCTGCAGCCAGGGACATTGGCCGATACATGCCTGATGCCTATACCATCGTTGTCAACAAGAGCACAGTGCCCGTGGGAACAGGCGATTTGGTGAAAGCTGCAATTGCCGACGAACTCGCCAAACGTGGCCTTTCCACCGAGTACTCAGTGATATCGAACCCCGAGTTCCTGAAAGAAGGCGCTGCGGTCGCCGATTTTATGCGCCCAGACCGGATTGTGGTGGGTACTGACAGTCAACGGGCACTCGCGGAGATGCAAGCGCTTTACGAACCCTTCTTGCGTAACCGAGACAGACTGATGGCCATGGATGTGCGTAGCGCCGAGCTCACCAAATACGCAGCCAACGCCATGCTGGCAACACGGATCAGCTTTATGAATGAGCTGGCTATGCTGGCGGAGAAGCTGGATGCAGACATTGAATTGGTGCGCAAAGGAATTGGCTCAGACCCTCGAATTGGTTTCCAGTTTTCTGTATGCAGGGAGTGGATATGGAGGTTCGTGCTTTCCCAAGGACGTGAAGGCACTGGTCAAAACATCCAATGATCATGGCAATGCTCTGAGCCTTTGACGGCAGTTGAAAAAAGTCAACGAGCGTCAAAAGGCAGGTTCTATCTGACAAATTGGTGGCTCGCTTTGGCGAAGATTTAAGAGGAAAGATGTTTGCAGTCTGGGGCCTGGCCTTCAAACCCAACACGGATGACATGCGGGAGGCGCCAAGCCTAGTCCTGATTGAAAGCATTTTGCAAGAGGTGGCAAGTGCGAGCGTATGACCCGGTCGCATCAAAAGAGGCTCAACGGGCCTTAGGCGAGCGACCTGGCCTGAGCTTTCCGGCAGATGCCTACCAAGCGGCGAAAAGGTGCCGATGCCATTGCGATTGTGACCGAATGGCGCGAATTCCGTACACCAGATTGGGATCGATTAAGAACGGAAATGCAATCACCTGTCATGTTCGACGGCCGCAACTTATTTGCACCAGAAATGGTTAAAAACAAGGCTTTGAATATTTTGCAATTGGGCGGCGCAGTTAAGCCATCACCCGAATAGCGTCTTGAAACCACTCTAAGTCGATCGCCAATCGGCCTAATCCAACAGGTTAGGCATGCCGTTTTCAACATAGCCGGATATTCGACGAACTTGAATGAGAAAACTCACAAAGACCAGCAAGGGAGTGAGCACAACCACAACGGACCATATGTTGCTCGACAGATAGTTCGCTGGCCTGTGGCAACCCGAGACAAGAAGTTAAAAGTGAACCAAACAATGCAATTCCGTCTAGCAGGCTAAATCCCATACGAAAGTACTTGCCCAGGTACGTGCTGCCGGGGTCAATAGCGATCCAAACACGCTGTTTCAGATGCGATCAGCGTGAAGAACGCGGTCAATAGGAAGAGTTGCTGGCACACCGTATGCCGAGGGAAAGCAGAAACAATCACAGCCAAACTTGGAGCAAGACAACGAATCCGGTACCACCAACTGCGAAATGACGTACTACCACTACCCTGACCAAAGGGATGCGGCAATACCACTTAATAAATGACGGGTAATAGGTGCTCGGATGAATAAACCGCATAGGTAATACTGAAAAAAGCCAAACCAATAGTAGATAAAAGGAGGAATCGCTCCAACAGTAAACGCCAGAATCAGCGGTGAAAAGTAGAAGAGACCACTCATATGGAAGCCGACCATGTCACCCCTGCCACAATGATCAAGGTGCGCTCTACGCCAATCTGGTGCTCCAACAAAAGATGAAGGCAAGACCACTTTATGACGCCAACGGAAGCTTCGGTAGTGGCTCGTTTAAAGCTCCATTCGAAAGAATAAACACTGTCAAGAATACCATTTGAGACCACCAAGGAATACAGCGGAACCGGTCGCAATAACCTAAATAAAAATAGCCTAAACCAATCAATCTTCCGTCAGACGAGCTTCAATAATCTTTGAGAAAAATAGAAAACCCATGATCATAAAAAGAGCGCTACAGCACTTTGCCCAAAATGGGTATATAAGTTTGAGGAAGGTGCTTCCCACCTTCCTGTCCGTAAATAGGAAATACCAAATACTGGGTGATGCAAGTAGACAAAAAGCCCAGAAAACCGCGCAACCCGTCAATTGACGCGTAATCGTTCTGCAGTTGATGTGGCGCGACTGAACCCTTGACAGAGCCTGCGAGTTGCTAACGCGACGCCAAGCGGGAAACAATGGCCGGCAATGGGCTATATGGATCAATGGCCCCCTGCCTAGCCGGGGACATCCAGTTGTCATCGCAGAAAGCGTTGACGAAGCGATCGAACAACAGCCCGTGCAGCAACCACACCTTTATGCCAACACAGCGGCACGGCGGGCTGGAACACTCTCCTTCACCCAACGGAACGACACCTGTACAAGCCCTCATTTTGTATGTTGCCGCGCCTCTTCCTATCTCTATTAACCCAATGCCATCAGCTGCAAACTCTTCAGTCAAGGGTTTGACCAAGACCGTTCCTCCACTGTCAAGAACAAGCTCAGGCTCGTATGCAGGGAACCAGCAGTGAAGAGTTTGCTCATGACGAGGAACAAACAGTATCGCGAGCAACTTGTCGCGGGCATAGAGCGTGCTCAATGCACTTAAATACACCATATCGGTTGCACTCAAATTACGCTCAAACGACGAGTGAATGACATGATTGATCCACGAGATTTCAAATGCGGTAACTGTATTTGGAGGCGCAAATTTTCCACTGTACAATCTTTAATTGAATAAGTCTCTGGAGGATTTTGCTGCTCTGTTCATGCTTCTCAAACCTTAACGGCCCCAATTCCCGGACAATCTTGTTTCTACCGTTTACGGACTCTCGCGTGAACGCCTGGCATGGGGTTCCTTGAAAATTTTAATCTTTCAGGATACGAGTCATAGCCGCCCTCGGTATTTAGGACTGGTGATTCAAGCTTACTCTTTACTGCAGATGAAAATAAACGCCCGTCAAAGGAAGATGATTGAATGCAAAATATCTTCCCTGAATGATTGACAACAAACTGAGCAGCCCACCATTCTGCAAAATCATCTGGAGAGATAATTCCTTGGTAGTCTGTCAAACCACCACAACCGACGAAAATTCGACCCCAAGGACCTCGCTGGAAAGGGAAGAAACCCTGAATCTGGTGAGATAGTATCAGATTCAATGATCCGCGAGTACCTCGGCAAATGAACTGCAGTTTCTACTAAGCCTGCCCTTTGCCCTCAAACTTGCATCAACGACCTGCGTATATTCTGGGCAGTAATAGGGACTGCGTAAGTTAGCATTTTGACTTTGAATGCATCGCCACTGACGAATCAGGCCATCATCCAACTCGCTTGGCCTGAATGAGCCGAATTCTCATAGTAAGTACGTAATTTGGTTCATTTAATAGAAACACTTTGCTGTCACCAAAACCAACAAAGCTGTCCGCAAAATGATTCTTAGATCAAATGCAAACGACCAGTGACTGATGTAGAGAACCAAATCTTACTGAATTCATCGAACGCATTTTCTCCACAGTTTCGGTCTCACCCTTAAACCATTTACTTGCGCCCATCCAGTGATGCCGGTTTCACTTTATGCCGGAGCATGTATCCAGGAATCAACTTGCGTTACAACTCATTATGCTGCGATGCATGAGGTCTGGGGCCGACAGTGCTCATGGAACCCTGTGGGCTGTTAAAAACTGCGTCAACTCATCCAAGGGATGTTCTGCGAATGAAGCGCCCGACGGGCTGTATTTCGATCATCGTTCTGAGTTGCCTGTTTCCCTAACGTGGATGGAGCATGGCTTTCATGCTTCGGAACTAATAAACATCAATCTCCTTCCCCCGACGCCGTATCCTTTTTGTTTAAACAGGATAGGACCGGGTGAAGTGAACTTCACTGCGACAGCCACCACAATCAGGACGAAGTCAATAACAACAACAATACAATGGAGAAACTATGTCCATCATTCTCTTCGAACCTTGAGACAATCCTAAGAAAGGGGGTTTCGGCAACGACCAACAATGGGTACTCCGACCATTTCGGTCACCTGAACCCCCGGAACATAAAAAAGGCGCGAGTCTGGAATAAAGTAGATTGAAACGGTAGAGTCTTGGAGGAACTTCCATCAATCGACGAACCGCAGGATTATTAGTAACCTGCAATCCGAGAACACAATGTCTACCCTGTTTTCCTCCACGTATTCTGCCGCCTTTGAAATATCCCCAACCAGGGAACAGGAGTTTCATGCTTACTGCTTGCGAACAGGATCAAAAGTAGCCTACGGGGATCCACCGAGAAACCCGACAAAAATTCGGTAATACAACATTCTCCGGGCCATAGACCGGGATGCTTGATGAAACCTCAGAAAAGAAAACTGCCCCTTAAAAAAAAATGCGTCGTCTGTCGCCAGTTGTAAGGATTACACCAATACCCCCCCCCCCCACACGCAATTAATTTGAATCACAATCCCCAGAACCAAAATTCAAAAACGGGAACCACTGGCGTTGCGATCAGCCATCCCAATCACGATGACTTTTCCCCCCGGGACAAGAACTGCTCGACCGACCGGATCCAGCTGGAATCCATCCACCGGGGGGGACGGAACAATCACCTGATAAAGGTATAAACAACTAACCACAGGACACCCCGAAAAACAATGCTGGATAACGCATTTCAAGAATCGTCAGCCCAAGCCATCAAATCGAGGAAAAAAAAAAAAAAAAAAAAAACACGCGAGAAAAGTCGGTCCCCCCAAAAAGAACCAGCAAAAACGCTTTGATGACGGGGGGAAAAAAAAAAAAAAAAAAAAAAAAAAAAAAAAAAAAAAAAAATTGCATTTGCCTTTTTTTTTTTTTAAAAAAAAAAGGAAAAACCTCAAACCTCCCCCAAAAAAAAAAAAAAATTTTTTTTTTTTTTTTTTTTTGTTGCTGGATCAACCGCAACAAGCCAATGACGCATATTCCCCACCCGATCCCCAATGCAAAAAAAAAAAAAACAGTCCCCTTTCCAAACGCAATACCCGTCGCCTCAAGCTCGGCAACCGCTGTCATGAGCCCCCAAAAAAAAAAACGCTTTGACTGGGAGGGTGCGGGGGGGGGGGGGGGGGGGGGGGGGGGGGGGGGGGGGAGTTACTTCATTTGACGTCCCCCCCCCCCCGAAAGGGGAGACCACTTTTTCCCAATTAGCATTCACTCACTTTTTTTTTCACTAAAAAAAAAACTTACTAAAGTAGAAGACCAAAAATCGGGCTTCAATACTTCAAATTTGCCATTTTTGCAAAAATACGAAACTCCAAATTTTCCCCCGTGGCAGGGCATTTTTACCACGCTGGTGCTGCTCAAAGCTATCAATAATAATAAGTAATCCCCAATAAAAACAGGTTTTCTCTCATCCGGAAAATATTACAAGCCGGCGCATACAGAGGATGATATCCCATGGTAGATACCTCGCGCCCCGGCGCAGCCGCCCTTTTAATGCATTTTTATCGGAAGAGCCCATCAAAGCGGTGATGAATAAGATGCGCATCAGGATGCTCAAAGCTGCGCATGTCCCGTATCCCTTCATTCGACGTACATGTGCACGTCAATCCCATCACATTACCTCTTCAGCAAACCCACAATTTCCTCAAATGCGGTTCCGTCGATAAAGTTTCAAACTGTCCAGCAACATGCTCATCAATAATCCATTCTGGGACAAGTTTCCCCCATTTTCTGGAGCGAAAAACTTTCCAGAAACAGCCGCCAGTCACGCGGAGTTGAGTCAAGAATTACCGAACATAATTTCTAGATATTTAGGACCAAATGACATGTCACCATCAAGCTTGGCCAAAATTCATACTCTTTATGAATAGTGACTTAACCCAAATTTGAATGCAGAAATAACGCCTCACCCAATTTGGAGAGCATGATTTTCATTTGAAATCAAATTAATAAACTTATAATTTTTGCATAAAGATTTTACAATTTCCAGCTGTATTATCTGTTGAACCATCTCAACAATCACCCCATTCTAGCAGCCAAACTGTTTTGATCAATTATTGATTTCAATGTTTTTCTATTAGAGCACATTCATCTCTAACCGGAGAAATAATAATTAGAGGTATTATTTTATGAAATTCATTTAAATTTTTGATTTAATATTTATAAAATAGATTTTCATGAATTATTTTTTAATTTATATCTTCAGGAAATTACTTTCATTTCTTTTCGAGCAGAATCAGAATAAATATCTGAACGGTATCATTGAAAATTGAACTAAGCTTGAAAATTGCAGGATTTTATTTGTTTAATATTGATTGTTGACCTATGAACTTTGCATGATTAATTATATTTTTCTGCCACAAACTCCATGAGTCAGGGCCTCCATTTGGCCACGCGCCAAACTGTGGGCTGTAGTAAGATGAGTATTCAACGAGATCGCCTAAGATAGCCTGGCCCATGACTCCATGTTCATGATTTCAACACGGTACTCATCTGTAACCTCACCTCCTTGGCGTGATTTTGCTTTAGACGATCTGGACAAGGCTCGTTGTTTCGATTGTCGATTGAAATTGTTGGCAGCTGTTCAGCGTCAGTCGGTCACGGTGGGGAGAGATTTTGGGTATCGGGTTCCATAATTTTTTAAGCAAGGAAATAAAGCCCTGATTGGTTCAAGTTCTCCACACGTATGGGCTCTGAAATAACGGCGGCCAGACTGGCAACGAGTGGTGGGGCATTCGAATTGCAATCAATTGCTCTAGTTCACGAATTCGTTCCTCCAGTGGTATGTCGCCAGGATGAGATCATTCGCTTTCTTGATCCCTTCTGGCATGAGGCCGATATTGGTTGACGCCAAGCCTAACACGCATTTGATGCCTTCCAGGAAGTTTTTGGCCTCCAGACTTGGTTAGCACATTTGGCGCTAATCTTCGAGTCGACCTTGTTGAGCAAGGATGAGGCCAAATTGATGTAAGGCGCAGGATGAAGGTTCGGTGCTTTCGGCACGCAGCGCTGGAAACACGTCAATGGACTGCCATGCTGACCCTAGGCTCTTGGATGGATCCTTTCTGAGCAGTAATTCGGGGTTTTGAGGATTTTCGGCAATAAACTGATTGAGTGTCATCAACTGGCTCTGAATCACTCGAGTAAAGGCGGATTTTGACCATGTCATCTGATGTACCGCGTCGTTGATCAAGCGGAATAGTTTTGTGACTTGCGCCCTTTCACTAACAATTAAGGCGACTATCGAGACAATCAATCTAAGCAGCATTAATTAACTTCAATAATTAATTTTATATATATTTATAAAATTTAGCAATTTCTTTGAATATTTATATCAAAATCAACAATAATAAAAGAAATCACAATACACAACATACCTAGTTATGCCAATTTTTTGAGCCGGAAAATAGTCTTCAAATACTCCAATTTGATCAATAAATACAAAAAGGAAAATGAATTACATATATTGGACAGGGTAAATCACCTAAAATTTTACAAATTTTTTGAGCACAAAACCAAATTAAAAAACGCAGCAAATATTATTGAAATAGAAATCAAAAAAATTGTAGTAAAAAA
>JADJBS010000002.1 GCA_016703665.1 Candidatus Defluviibacillus avedoerensis | reverse complement strand
TTTGGCCTTAAACAGCCTGGTCATGGACGCAGCGGAGGATCCGTTCGGAACCCCCGCACCCAGGGCAATGTTTTGTAGCGTCACACGGGTCCAACTGCTGTCTGACAGCAATGTCTTAAGGTGATCCAGCACCTTTTTGTCGTTCTTGCTCAACTTAATAGCGGGTGAAGCTGAAGACGCGGTGACTGTCGCCTTCTTGGACTGCTTTGCCCTCTTGGTCACCGGCTTTGCGATGACGTCCTGAATCACGGACGTAGTCCATGCAGATTCTTTAAGATTTGCAGACTGATGTGCGAGGGCCGGAGGGATTTGAACCTCTTGCAGACCATCTGCTCTGCAGTGAAATAAATCGTTCTGAACTTCTGTTCAGCAGTTTCCACTTCACGGGCCAATTGCGTCAGCGCCTTCCAATCTTCCAGAGATTTCTCATTGTCCGGATGGGTGGGGTTGTGCTTGATCGCACCCATCACACGCTGAGCGTGTTCTGTCACGGCATGGGCCAATGCTTGGCGTGCCGCTTCTATGGCTTCGCCAGCTTTTTGAATCGAAGATAGGGTCTGGGGTGTGATGCTCATGGGTAGATTTTAGCGATTGCCTATTTTGCAGGCACCTTTGCAGTACCTTGGAACGAGGCTTCAGACAAACCGGCAAAGACCCAGATCGCTAGAATCGGCGCGCCAGTCCTGTGCGGCTGACATCATCCAACTGAATCGCCCCGGGTTTCGTGGACGATCTTTCAAGCGATTCTTTTCACTATTCATGATCTCGGATTCATTGCGAGACATGCCTTGATAGACAACGCAAAGCCAACCGGCCGAGCGCATTGCCGAGAAATTGCTGCGTCAAGATACTCAATTCACGACATCAGCCGCGTGACGAGTGCCACCAGCAATCCTTTGCCCCGCTTCAATATGCCCTTTGAGTGCGGAATCGCTTACGCAGTCCATTTGATGCAACCTTATAAGTGGGAACACGATTTCTGTGTTTTAGAGCGGTGGCGTATCAGGCCCAAGTAACCACAAGTGACCTTGCCGGAATTGATCCTAAAGTGCATGACAACAAGCCTGAAAAGCGATTCAATGTGTTCGTGATTTCATCAAACGGAAAAGTGGCAAGACTTACCGGGCGCAAAGCACGTCCAAAAACGCTTTTCTGACTTCACAGCAGATTTACCGAAGGCGGCCTTAACTGCGCACATCGAACTGTCAGAGTTGACCAGTTTGGACTACTACTGATGGTGATGCGTAAAAAGCAATACCTGGTGATTCATTGCAAAGCGGGCCAACGCCTCGAACATATGCTCCGCACGTTCATCGTCTGAGGTCATAAAGACGTCATCCAAAACCAATGGCATTGCCCAGTAAGGTGTGCGCTGTATCTCCAGAGCTGACAGCCGCAGTGCCAAGTAGAACTAATCGGACTCGCGCAGTATCCGAACAATTTGTTCATCACTGAATCGTCCCTGCTTCATTCCTGTCCCTGCTTGCTGAAGAGACCATTCTCTCAAGCGTCAATTTGTCCAAAATTTCCGGGCAGGTCACATTCAAGTGGGCATTACAGTTGGACTAGGACGCTTTCACAGGGCTTAAGCATGAAAATAGACTTATAACCTTTCACCGCTTTGTGGAACCAATGAATGAAGAGTAGCAACGTCCGGCTATGTACCAAAACCGTATGCGACTAATCAACGTTTGTAGCGGCTACAACTTTTTTAGCATCTATGTTTTCGATTCCTGAAAATCACGCAGTGGATAATTTGGTTATCGATCGGGTATCCGCCAAGTCCACAATGCCTTGCTCATCAATAGTCAACACAGCCGGACGGACTTTCCATGTCATCTATCCCAATTCCTCTCATAGCGACCTATTTTCTATGGCATTACTTTCTCGCACATCAAACGAGTCACGTTGCTTATGCCAGTCAGGGACATGGTTCAATGCCCTCATTTCTTCCATACTTTGGTGTCACTGCAAAAGTTCTTGGAATCGCATTTCTTGTCTATTTCGGGTTTGTATCTCACTGATTCAATCCGTTGATTCTTTATGCTCTTGGCTACGTCGGTCAGTTAGCGCTCAAACTGCTAGAGATTCAACTGGGTCTCCACAAATATGCATGGGCCATCAGCCTCATCGGGGTTGTTGTATTGCCCATATTGCTTAGCTGCATGTTCTACATTGCAGCAAATCTGCATTGATTGTCTAGTGCATCTTGCAGTGTCACCTGAATGCCCAACAGGACATTTCAGCGGGAACTAGCTGAAAAAGTCGAGCAGCATCCATGTTTTGCCTTAGATGAACTCTCTCTCGAATACCAAATTTCCTGAAGTCTGGCATCCAGTGGGCACTACGCTTATTGGACGTTTGGAACTCGACAGTCTCCTTGACACAGTTGAAGGCTTCCGGATCGTGGTCTGTACAACTGATGGCCATTTCGGCCGCCATGTTCTCCGGGCGAAGGTTGTCTACTACCAGCTACACAAAGCAACAAATCAAGAATCCTCTCAGATTCCATCCCAAGAACTGACAACCCAGTGCACTCTTCGAAGTTTCAAACTCGACGGTGTTGCAGCGGTTCATGGCGCCCACTACAGCAAGTACGCCCCAGGAATCCTTAGCCACTTCGTACTGCTGCTTGCCCAAGCGAGTAGGCTTGATTTCATCGCCCAGACACCGCTCACAATACGATTAGCAGGTGCTGAAGACTTCAGTTCTGTTTGAGTGCAGCGGGTGTAGAAGCTGTAATTTCCAAATCCAACACAATTCCTAAACAGGCATGAATCGTAAAAACTCGTGCAGCCATGAAATTTATTTGGTTTTTTTAATTGACCATAATTGCCGACCGATAGAAAACCTAGACCCAAGGTGGACTACAAAATCACGTACCCAGATGGTCAATTTTCGGTCGGCCTCAACAGCGCATCCCCCAAATTGGGGTTATCTATAGGTGGAAATCACCATGCAACTGTTCCTTATGGGGTTTACGACAAGGATGTGAAGGAACCAAGTTTTGAACAGCATTTCCAAATTGCTTGGGGGAGTCCGTTCTACCGGTCAAGCGCAATTCGACGCCAAATTTCTGGGCTACCGACGACTACATAAACGCGTGGACGCATCGCCCCAAAATGAATCAGGTTTTCGCCATAAAACTTATTGAGAGTTCGATCACTGATCATTAAAGACCCGCTTATTGGTTTAACTATGCATTTCATTCTCAGCCCCAATAAGCCTGCATCGCCACTGTGGAACCAACCCGCGCCGCTTTGCAAGCTCTCAATGCCGCGAAACAGGATTCGCCGCCAAGCTGCACCAAACGCATCACCACAGGCCCGGCAATACTTCAACCGAAATGACCATCCCTGCCCCCATCAGGTTCGCACAAAGATCTTGCCTGGACAAAGTAGAAAGTCGAAAGTCGCCATCTACCCACGGCTGGCTTTCAAGCTCTCTCTTGTTGAGCCTGACGCCTTCGCTTCGCTGGGTTTGGACTGACACTTGAACTGTACAAATATGCAGTTCATGCAAGCTAGCTTGAGTTGGATCGACAGCAAATAACTTGCACTTTCTCATGCCATTTTCGCAATGCCAACGTCGAAATTGTTTTATGGCTACGTGGTGGCTACGTGGTTCAAAAAATAAAAGCCTGCTATCGATTAAATAGCAGGCTTTCTTTGTGGGGTGGTGGGTCCTGAGTGGCTCGAACACTCGACCTACGGATTAAGAGTCCGCTGCTCTACCAACTGAGCTAAGAACCCCCGGGCGTGTCTCGCTAGAAACATACTCAACTGTATAAGTTGAGTGCACAAATTATAGCGTGATAATTTGATCCATTTGGTGACCTCGCGGCCTGTGCTACGTCAGTTTGAACACGCTGACAATCTGCTCAAGTTGCCCTGCTTGATCCTGTAGAGATTGTGCAGCCGCCGCCGCTTGTTCGACGAGTGCGGCGTTTTGCTGGGTCACGTTGTCAATGTCCGCCATGGCCGTATTGATCGATTCAATGCGGGTCGTCTGCTCGGCACTGCCGGTGGCAATCTGACCCATGATGTCCGTGACATGCTGGATACTGCCAACAATCTCGGTCATGGTGCTGCCTGCCTGATGCACCAGTTGGCTGCCCTCTCCAACTTTGGCAACCGAATCGTCGATGAGCTTCTTGATTTCTTTGGCAGCCGTCGCTGAGCGCTGTGCAAGGCCACGGACTTCAGATGCCACCACAGCAAACCCACGTCCCTGCTCACCGGCACGCGCAGCCTCAACGGCAGCATTCAGCGCCAGTATGTTGGTCTGGAAAGCCAGGGCGTCGATGACACTGATGATGTCCTGAATCTTGGCCGAAGACGCGTTGATCGAATCCATGGTCTGAACGACTTGCGCCACCATCGCACCGCCTTTCACTGCGACATCTGTGGCAGTCATTGCCAGTTGATTGGCCTCACGCGCATTGTCCGCATTCTGTCGAACAGTAGAGGTCAGTTCACGCATGGATGAGGCTGTGTTTTCCAGCGTTGCAGCCTGCATTTCCGTGCGATTGGACAAATGCAGGTTCCCTTGCGCAATCTCACTAGATGCACTGAAGATGGCATCAGTCCCAGTCCTGACCTGGCTCACGATGCCAATCAGGCTTTGGCTCATGTCCTGCAACGCCTGCTGCATGTGCCCCATTTCGTTTTGAGAGCTGACTTCAATGTGTCCGGACAGGTCACCTTGTGCAATATTTTGTGCTGCCGTAATACTGCCTTGCAGTGGCGTGGTGATCACTTTGCGGATGAACGGGTAGATCAACAGCAAGACGGGTATGCAGGTCACCAACGCCACGATGGTTGACTTGATGCGTTGCTCTGCAAGTCCCTTATTCACGTGCTCCAGCGAAACCTTCATACTGATCACCCCAAGCACGGTTTGCTCAGGCACCTGGTGACACTGCGTGCAGTCTTTGCCAAATGAATTTTTCAGGGCCAACAGCGGTCGCACGGCCCGCAGAAACTCACCCGTACCATCGGACTCAATCCGTATGGCCTCCGAGCCATTTTCCAGAACCTGCTTTTCCAGGGAGTCGGGGGTCGAGTCATCCGAGGCATTGCCTAGCCCAAACGCCTTGGAAACATGCTCACCACGCAATACCCGTACGTCGCGAATGGTGCCCAATTGCTTGACTTGGTCAAGGTACACCGCACGCTGACCAACCGTACCGGTCACCATCATGCTGGTCAGTCCTGCAACCACGGAGTTATGCATGTCAAGTGAAGATTCTTGCGCTTGCGCCACGGCAGATTGCTTGTATACATGCCCCTGCCAGATGATCACGCCAGTCCAGACCACCACCAGCGACACCGCAATGGTCAGGATGAGTTGAACCCAGATTTTGGAGTTACGCACAGGCAATGCTCAGGCTAAGGAATGGAACGGCCCTAACGAAGGCAACCAGCACCCAAAGCCAAGTCGCGCGCCATTGAGGCCTCTTGGCTTCAATGGTATTCCTGTCCACAAACCTTTGCTACGTCAGGGTCAATGCCCGATACGCCTTGTCGGCATCCTGAGTGGCAGATACCCATTCATGCACCAATTTGATGCACTAAGAATTGCCCTTGATTGACGAGACCAAGGGCGGCAAGGCCGAGACTTTGCTCAGTAACTCACGCACGCTCTTGCAGCGCGTTTTTACCCGGATGTCCTTAACTTGGCTGCGCACGGTTGAGAGTGCCAAGCCCCGCTCAGTGGCAACCTCCTGAACGGTACTACCCAGCGCCAAGGCGTGCAGAACAATTTGCTCGGACCTTGACAATGCATAGCGCCGCGCAAAAAGCTGCAGGCTGATCTGCTCGCAGATCTGCTGCTTGCCAGTGATGACCAGCACGAACGAAGGCGTCAGGCTGTTCTCGGTTCTTTGACCAATTGGAACAACCGCCACCATCAATGACCTCCCTGGCGACTCGGTTTGACTTAAATCCACCAAACTGCGGGCACCACGGCTGGCGCGACCAATCGCGCCAGACAACGCTTCACGATGCTCCAAAGCACAAGAGACCAAGAGCTCGCGCTCCATGCAAAGATGTTCATTACGGCCCAGCTCCACGCGCGCAAGGTGATTTGCATGACACACACGACCATGGGCGTCGATCAAAATCATGCCGTAATCGATTTCGTCCAATGCGCCGATCAACATTGCCTCCAAACCATCCGAACGACCAGCCCCGTACCTGTCCGAACGCCTGCGCAGGGGCAACACCCTGCCCTGTGGCGGATGCGGGCGCAATGAACCAAGCGCATTTTCATTGGAAACTGACAACAGACTGGTGGGCGCCGATGCCGAATTCATGGTGTCCATCAAGGCTTGTGCGACTGAATTCCCAGCTGAATCCAGGGTCGTAGGGGCAAACATGCTTTACTCCGTATCGCGTCAAAGAACGCAGGTAAAGTTTAGTCAAGATTGATGATTGCAGGGGGTGATCCATTCCCACTATCTTTGTGACTTATTCACATTCTTGCTTGTATCTGACAAACCACTCAAACCATGAAGCCCCAAACCGTTCAGATACTCTTTGAAAAACTGAAAGCTGCCAACCCGCAGCCAACGACAGAGCTGTCATATACCTCGGTTTTTGAACTGTTGACTGCGGTATTGCTGTCAGCCCAGTCAACCGATGTAGGCGTCAACAAAGCCACGCGCCGCTTGTTCCCGGTCGCCAACACTCCTCAAACCCTGCTTGATCTTGGGCTTGAGGGCCTCGAGGACCACATCAAAACCATTGGCCTGTACCACAGCAAAGCCCGGCACCTGTTGCAAACCTGCAAGATGCTGGTGGACCTGCACGGCAGCCAGGTACCTCGCCACCGCGAAGCGCTGGAGGCCTTGCCTGGCGTAGGGCGCAAAACTGCCAACGTGGTTTTGAACGTGGCCTTTGGCGAGCCCACCATGGCGGTCGACACCCATATTTTTAGGGTGTCCAATCGCACTGGGCTGGCACCTGGCAAGACGCCGCTGGCAGTAGAACACGGCTTGCTGAAGGCCATCCCAAGCGCGTATTTGGTCGATGCCCATCACTGGCTCATCCTGCACGGCCGTTACGTATGTCAAGCCCGGCAGCCCCGGTGTTGGGAATGTGCCGTTGCCACTCAATGCACCTTCAAGGACAAGATCGTTCAGCCGCGCTGAGTTTTCGCCAGCTGCCAAATGGGCACGGATCCAGCGGCCACTGATCGGCTCGCGCAATCATTTGCCCACCCGACTGAGCCCACCAACTCGCGGCTTTGATCACCCCGGCATGAGTGACCCACACCGAGGGAGCTTGGCCGTCAGGCTTGCTGACCGCCACACAGGCATCCCACACCTGTCCAACGCGCCCAATCAAGTCGTTCACACTTTCGACACCGCCAAACGCGTGTGTCGCAAAATGCTGTGTCCATTCATCAATGGCTGACCGAGGAACGTCTGCCCAGGCAATGCCTTCCCAACAACCAAAATTCATCTCCCGCAAGTTGGCATCCAGGTGCAACGCCACATGGGGTTTGATTCTTTGTAACGCCTCACCCAGTTGCACACAACGTTGCAATGGAGAACACAACAAAAAAGCGGGCAAGGCTTGGTGCTCCGCCTCCCAGGCAAGCCAAAACGCCCGGGCAGCCGCATCAGTGTCCTCTTGATTGGCCGGCATGTCAGTCACCCCATAGCAAGTGCCCGGTGCCACCAAGGGTGTGGCATGGCGAAGCAACCAGATTTCACTCATGAAGAACTCCGGCAATATATGCAAAGGCCCAGGTAAAACGCCAGTTCGCATACCTGTTGCGTCGCACCCAGGCAGTCGCCCGTGAAACCTTGAAGCCGCCTACGAAATACACCGCTCATGTAGACGAAGCCAAGCACAGACGCAAACACGCCAACCATCAAGGCCGCAGCGTGCCATGAACCAGATGCAAGCGTCAAAGCCAGCCCAGCCCAGACAGCGCCTTTCAGTACACCACTCAGCACAATTTGATCTGCCAGCGGCTTTGACTTTGAAGCAGCCAAGTCGCCCACATGCGACATTCGAAAAATCACCAGCAGCGGAAAGAACCTCGACACGCTGTGGGCAGCCACCAAGGCCAGGCCAAGCTGCGTGACCGTGAGCACATTGCCCAATAATGCAAGCAAACCCAGTTTGCTCAGAGTTGCGAATACAAGGGCAAGCACACCATAGGTTCCCAGGCGGGAATCCTTCATCACCTCAAGAGCACGGTCGCGTGCCAATGAGCCACCCAGTCCATCGGCTACATCGGCCAGACCGTCTTCGTGGAAAGCGCCCGTCATCAGCACCGTGGCCATCGTACTGAACACCGCAGCCACGAAAGGCAAATAAACGCTGTGCGGCAAAACTGCGAAAACCCCCTCATAGACCAAGGCTGCAACCGTGCCCACCAGCAAGCCCACACCAGGAAAGTGAACCACGCTCGCACGAAGCATGGCCGGACTGAATCCAACCCAGTCAGCCAAGCGCCCCGTGACCGGTACACGGGTGAAGAACTGCAACGCCAGCAAAAAATGCTTGGCCGCCAAGAACAAGTTGCTCACCCTTTGGCTTGGGCAACCCCAGCGGCTGAAAAACTGGCCATTTCTGCCATCAATTGACAAACCGACACCAGCAAAGGCCAAGCCAGTGCGGCACCAGTGCCCTCACCTACGCGCAGACCCAGGTCCAGCAATGGGTTCGCGCCGATATGCTCCAGCATCAAGCGGTGTCCACGCTCGCCAGAGCGATGTGCAAACACGCAATACCCCAGCACGTGGGGCACCAGGGCTTGCGCCACCATCACCGCGGCACAGGCAATGAACCCATCCACCACCACCACGCGGCGCTCATGTGCCGCCTGCAACACCGCCCCCACCATGGTAGCGATCTCAAAACCACCAAAAGCGGTCAAGCCAGCCATCGGCCCGGCTGCATATGAATGCCGTTGCAAAACCTGCGACAGCACCCTGATCTTGCGGTCCAGGCCCACGTTATCCAGGCCCGCACCAGCGCCCGCACAGTCGGCAATATCCAGCTCAGCCAGACGTGCCAGCAGCAACGCCGCCGCCGAAGTGTTGCCAATACCCATCTCACCCAGCAGCAGCACGTTGCCCGGCAACGCCTTCACCACCTCATACCCGTTGCATATAGCCTCGTGACACTGGGCCAAGGTCATGGCTGGACCGATAAATGAATCCGCCGTGCCCCTGGCAACCTTCTTAACGATCAAGCCCGGCCGGGAGGGTTGCGCCTCTGACAGAAAATCATGGTTTACACCGCAATCCACCACCGTCAGCGCCAGGCCATGCTGACGCGCAATCACGCAAATGGCGGCCCCCCGCCAGGTAGTTCTCTACCATCTGCCAAGTCACATCGCTCGGGTAAGCCGACACGCCGTGGGCCACCAAGCCGTGGTCGCCCGCAAACACCACCATTTGCGGCGCCTGCAAGGTCGGTGCAGCACTGTTCTGAATCAAGCCAATCTGAACAGCCAGCGACTCCAGATCCCCGAGCGAGCCCAGCGGCTTGGTTTTGCCGTCCAGCACCGATTGAAGCTCCTCACGAAGGCTTTCGTTATGCAGTTCTGCGATGGTCGGAAGAGAAAAACTCATGGTTATCTGCAATCAATAAGGAATAGAAAAGATCGTTACGCTTTGGCGGTCAGAAAAGAATTCAGCACACCGGGCAAAAAATGCGCCTCAGCAAAGTCCGCCAGCCCCTCAAACACAGAATCCAGCGTTGGCACTGTGGCACCAAACAACGCTGTCAAAACAGCTGGGCATTCAAACAGTCCATGCAGGTAAACGCCCATCACATTGCCTTGGGCATTTTGCCAGCCTAAGCCGTCCGGCAGCGCCTCCCCGGCAATATCCCCTGCCGCCTGCATCGCTGGGTGCGGCGCGGTCTGCCCATGATGAATCTCATAACCCTGCACCTCCACCCCAGACAGTGCATGCCAGACGCCCACCAGTGGCGAAAAACGGCACGTGGTGCTCTTGACCGTCTTTTCTGGCTCGAACACCGTCACCAACGGCAACAGCCCCAAGCCCGGCGCATTGCCATCGATTTCGTGGGGGTCAATCAAGGCCTCGCCCAGCATCTGCAAACCACCGCACACGCCCAGCACAGCGCCTCCCTGCCCTGCGTGGGCCGCCACCGCAGCGTCCAACCCCTGTGCGCGCAACCAAGCCAAATCGCCACTGGTGTGTTTCGAGCCCGGCAAGATCACCCAGTCTGCGCCCACCAAATCCGCAGGCGAGCGTATCCACACCAGGCGCACACCGGGCACGTTCTTCAGCGGCTGAAACTCGTCCAGGTTGCTGATGCGCGGGTAGGCCACCACGGCGATCGTGGTAAAGAGAGACGCCGCCGCGCCGGGCACGCCTGCGCCAGGGGGCAACGCAGTACGCGAAGCGACAAGCGTGGGGGTCATATCAAAAACACCGTCTTCCTCGGGCAAGCCGTGTTGCCACCACATCGGCAGCGTGGCCACCGTGCACACACCGGTCAAAGCCTCCAACATCTGTGGCCCTGGTGCCAGCAAAGCGGCATCGCCCCGAAAGCGGTTAAGCACAAAGCCGCGTATCAAGGCCCGATCTGCCTCAGGCAGCAAGGCCCAGGTGCCGTAGAGGTGGGCAAACGCGCCGCCCCGGTCAATGTCGGTCACCAGCAGGCAAGCCGCCTGGGCGTGGCGCGCCACCCGCATGTTCACGATGTCGCTCTCCATCAGGTTGATCTCGGCAGGCGAGCCTGCGCCTTCGATCACCACCAAATCAACAGTCGCACGCAACTCGTCCAGCGCCTGCGCGATTTGCGGCCAGACCTTAAGGCTGCGACCTCGCCAGTCCATCTGCGTCAGGTCCTGGTTGACTTGCCCCATCAGCACCACCTGGCTGTGGGTGTCACGCTCAGGCTTGAGCAGCAGCGGATTCATGCGCACCTCAGGCACAGCCCGCGCTGCCAGCGACTGAAAATACTGCGCGCTGCCAATTTCGCCGCCCTCCACCACCCGCGCGTTATTGCTCATGTTCTGCGCTTTGAACGGCGCCACGCGCAGGCCTTGTCTAGCGTAATAACGGCACAGCGCGGTGGTCAGCCAGCTTTTGCCAGCGCCGCTGGTGGTGCCCAGCACCATGATGCAAGGCGCGAGTTGTGTGGATGTCATTTTGCTACCAAAAGTAGAGCTAAAAACCCAATAAGGGTAAGCCGAAGAATCGATTTAAAACAGTAAATCAAGGCCAAATCAGTGTCGCTTCGCACTGGCATGGACCCAGCGGGGTTCAGGGCATACACCCCGGGCTTGGCTAGCCGCACGCCCAACCCCAACGCCATCGCGCCCATGGGCCACCCGCTGTTGGGCGAAGGTGTCAACGCCGCTTGGGCTTTCACGTCCCCCCAGGTCACCGGACGCATTCCCGACCGTCCAACAAACCGGGTCACCGTCCATATCAGCCACGCCGTCAAACGCGCAGGCAGCCACGACAGCACATCGTCCGCCCACGCCGCCCACTTGCCCGCCCATTCCCACACCCGGCCATGGCGCTTGCCCCGGTAGCCCCACATGGCGTCTGCGGTATTGGCAAATCGGTACAGTGCCGCACCGGGCAGGCCCAGCAGCACAAACCAAAAAACAGGGGCGACAACCGAGTCGTTCAGGTTCTCGGCCAGCGACTCGATGGCGCTTTCTCGCACTTCGGATTCACTCAGTGCAGCCACGTCGCGGCTGCCCAGCCAGGACAGGCGCTCTCGCCCTGCGGCCAGCGATTCGCACAAGGCGGCCTCTACCGCCAGCACCTCGCTCTTCAGCATGGCCCAGGCCAGCAGGGGTTTGAGCAGCCAACCCAACAAAAGCGCCGCCAGCATGCCACCGGGCCATGCGCCCAGTGCGTGGGGGAAGACTTGAGGTAGGTGCAGGACGGCCGTTTGCAAACCCCAAGCCGCTACCCAAACTGTAGCAGCTCCAGCACACCACGCAAGCCCACCCAGGCCAAAAGACTTGAAATCTGGCACGCTGCTGGCAGTGCCAGCAGCAGTCGGTGCGACCGGTGCCACCCGCTTGCCAGCCCAGCTCAGGTAGTTGCCCATCCACACCACCGAGTGCCAGCGAGCAGCGGGTTCACCAAGCTTTGCGTCGATTAACAGTGCCGACAGCAATGCCGCGATAAAGATCAGAGAGATCAACTCTGACTTTTGCCAGAGGGCGCAGACGATAGGCGCTGAACCAACTGGGTACCTGTTTGCCCAGCCAGCACATGGGCTTTGACCGCCGCACGCTCCAGCGCGGCAGTCACTTGCTGCCGCGTGGCAAAAGTTGGCACGGATGGCTTCGGAGCAGTCGTCATGATGAAGCTCTTTCTCGTATTTTAATCAAATCGTTCGATTTGATTAATCCACTTTGATCAGTCCTCAATCCCCCGCTGTGCCGGGATGCCCGCCTTGAACGCATGCTTGACCATCGTCATCTCGGTCACCGTGTCGGCCAGCGCAATGATCTCGGGCGGACAGCGCCGCCCAGTCAGGCAGACGTGCACATCTTTGGGCCGCAGGGCCAAGGTGTCCAGCACGTCTTGCAAGGGCAGCCAGCCGTAGATCAGCGGGTAGGTGATTTCGTCCAGCACCACCAGAAAGTAGTCACCCGAGAGGACGGTCGCCTTGGCTTTAAACCAGCCATCGCGCGCCAATTGGGCGGAGTGGTCCAGGTCTTGGCTCTTCCAGCTGAAGCCGTCACCCAGGCCCTCGATGGGCAGCCCCAGTTGCTCGAACATGCGGTGCTCGCCAAAGCGTGCGCTGGGCACTTTCATGAACTGGAAAATTTTGACGGCCTTGCCACGGCCATGGGCACGCAGGGCCAGGCCAAAAGCGGCGGTACTTTTGCCTTTACCGTCACCGGTGTTGACGATCACGATACCGCGCCTCTCGCCCTCGGGTTTTTCGTAGGGCTTGGCGGTAGGCGGGGCTTCAATTTGCAAGCTGCTGGTAGGTGACATTGTTTGCATTGTTAATACTATTTTGATAGCACGATCCATTGATCCATCATGCGGTGAATGGCAATTCGACCCTCAAAAACACGCACCAAGACAGCATGGGTCGCTGGGTCCCCGCTGGGGCCATGGTGTTCAATGCGGCCTTCTGCCATCACGACCACATCGTCAGCATGCAAGGCCATGCCGATCTCGTGCAGCACGCTGACGACTGTGGTACCGCGCTTTGCCAAGTTCCGTACCATGGCAAGCCAATCCGCTTGGTGAGGTGCGTCCAGGTTGGCCAGGGGTTCGTCCATCAACAGTATCTGGGCCTGCACAGCCAACGCGCGGGCCAGCAAAACACGTTGTCGCTCGCCACCCGAGAGCTCGCCCAAGGGGCGATCTCTCCAGTCCCAGGCCTGTGTCGCCTCCAGCGCCTGCTGAACGGCGGCGTGATCTGCAGCACTGGGCGGTGCAAGCCAAGCTTGGTGCGGCAAGCGCCCCAGCATGGCAACGTCATAAACCGTCAGGTCTTCAGTCACGGCCTCGTTCTGACCCAACCAAGCCAGTCGCTGTGCCCGCAAACGCGCGGGTAAAACTGGCAAACTTTGCCCCATGAGCTGCACCTGCCCCTGCGACTCAAGGAGGCCAGCCATGACCTTGAGCAGTGTAGATTTACCCGCTCCGTTGGGTCCCACCACGCTGGTCCAGCACTCGGCCCGCACCTTGAGGCTCAGGCCAGAGAAAACGGTGGTGCTGCCCAGTTGCGCATTGCAGTGTGTCAGTGCAATGGCTGTTCGCTTCAGTTTCACAAGATACCCCCGTGACCAGACCGGCGACGGTGCATCAGCCACAGCAAGTAGCCACCGCCCAGCACCGCAGTCAACACGCCGACGGGTAATTCCTGAGGCGCAATCAGCGAACGGGCCAGTATGTCTGCCGCCATAAGCAAGGTGGCACCCATCAGACTTGCAAGCAGCATCAGGCGGCGGTGAGTGGTCTTGACCACAGACCGCACCAGGTGCGGCGCCGCCAATCCGACAAAGGCAATCAGGCCGGTTTGAGCCACGGCGCAGCCGGTGGCCAATGCCAGCACCGCCACCAGCACCACCCGCATTTTGGCCAGCGGTATGCCCAGGCTCTGCGCCGTCGCCTCCCCCAGGCTCAACGCGTCCAGCACGGGCGCCAGCAGCCAAGCAACCACCACACATGCCAGCCAAGTCACCATCATCAGTGCGCAAGCTGACCAGCTCACAAAGCTGACGCTGCCCAGAGCGAAGCCCTGCAGCGCTTGCAATATGTCGGGTGATGACAGCGTCACCAAGTCTTTCACCGCACCCAGCACCACACCCACAATCACGCCGGCCAGCAGCAAACGCAGCGTGTGTTGCACACCCCGCGCCAGTTGCAAGGTCATCAGCACGGCCAAAACGGCGCCGATGAAAGCAGCGCCGGTCAACCCAAGCCGGGTCAACCAGAGCATGGCAAGCGGTGACATGCCAAACAAGGCCATGGCCAGCGCCACCCCGAGCGAAGCGCCTGAGGCACTGCCCAGCAGAAAAGGGTCTGCCAAGGGGTTGCGAAACAAGCCCTGCGCCACGGCCCCGGCCAAGCCAAGCAGGGCACCTGCAACCCAGGCACCCCATGTGCGGGGCAGACGGATGTCCCACACGATCTGCCAGGCAACCGGGTCACTGCTCAAGGCCCAAATGCTGTCTGACCCCGTGCTCCCCATCGCCACGCCAACCACCGTCAGAACTGCCGCCATAGCCATCAAGGCAGCCCCTAGCACCCACGCTTGGTGGGTTTGGCGTTTGCCGGGGCTGGGTGTCAGTTCTGTCATGGCCTGACCTGGCCTGCGGTTGATGAGCTAGGCTTGGCGGCGAATTGACTGTTGATACAGCGCGCCATGATGCGGGCGGCCTCGTCCATGCGCGGCCCCGGGCGGACCAGCACATCAGCCTCGTCAACAGAAAACGCACAAACGTTTTGATTGCGGATGGCTTTGATCCCCTGCCAGCCAGGGTAGGACGACATGGCCACCATGCTTCGGCTACCCACCATGATCAGGTCTGGGTTGGCGCGGACCACAAATTCGGGGTTCAACCTGGGAAACGGCCCCAAGCTACCCGGCACCACATTCTTGACGCCCAGACGCGTGAGTGTTTCACCGATGAAGGATGCCTCGCTCGCAGCGTAAGGCCCTCGATTGACCTCAAAGTAAACACGGGCGTTGCGCGCCTTTGGATCGACACTTTGCGCTGCGGCGCTGACGGCTGCATCAATGTTGCGCCACACCCGCTGCGCACCAGTGTCTGCAGGCAAGTCCAGTAAATCGCCCAGTTTTGTCAGCACTTTCTGAACGTCGGCATGGCTTTTGGGCTCAAGTGCCAGGACCTTCAACCCCAGCGACTCGAAGCGCTCACTGGCGCGCGACGAGATGGCCAACAAGACCACATCGGGCTTGAGAGCCACCACAGCTTCGATGTTTGGGTCTATGCCACCGCCCAATTTGGGCAAAGCCTTGACCGAAGCTGGCGAGTTTGAATAGCGGTCAACCCCGATCAGACGGCCACATTGGTCCAGCGCACACACACCCTCTGTGAGCGACGGCAACAGGCTCACGATGCGTTGTGGGCTTTGCTCAAAGTGCACCGTCACGCCGCGCTGATCGGTAATGTCAATCGCATGGCTGCTCAGGCTCCAGGTCCAGGCCATGCACAACAACGCCAAGTTGAAGCCGCCTGCCCTCATGTCTGGCCTTTCAGGAACAGGGGCAGGCCGGCCGCCATCAAGGTCACGCGGTCAGCATGCCTCGCCAAAGCCTGGTTCAGGCTGCCCAAGCGGTCCACAAAGGCGCGGACTTCTGAGCCCAGAGGAATCACGCCCAAGCCAATCTCATTGCTGACCAGGATGACAGGCCCTGATGCCCGATCAAAAGCTTCTAAAAACATAGCAAACTCTTTATTCCAGTCGTGCCGGTACGCCTCTTTTGAATCATCATTCATTGCATCCTGTGGCATCCACCAGTTCGTCAACCAAAGGGGCATGCAGTCCACCACAACCAGCGTGCCAGCGTGGCTGTGACTGGCCAGGGCCTGGGCCACATACAGCGGTTCTTCCACAGTGCGCATTCGAGGCACGCGCTGCAGGCGGTCTTGCTGGTGACGGGCTATGCGCCCCCCCATTTCGGGGTCACCCGCCTGGGCCGTTGCCAGCAGCACAGCATGACGGACCGTGTCCACCGCCAACCACTCGGCTGCCAGCGCCTCAGCTCGGCGCGATTTGCCGCTCTTTTGCCCACCCAAGATCAGTTCACGCATGCTGCGAAGCCCAGTTTTGAACAATCTGACTGAGTTGCGTCAGTCCATCCGTCAATGCGGCAGGCCCGGGCTGCAAGATGTCGGCCGATTTGATTTCAAACAATTGCCCGTTTCTGACCGCTGGCACCTCTTGCCAGCCGGGGCGCGCGGCCACCTTTTCAGGCCGGAACTTCTTGCCGCACCACGATCCCACAATGATGTCTGGCTGGCGCCCGATGATGTCCGAGTCTTCAGCGATGATGCGGTTCTTGCCCAGTGACTGCAAAGCCAGTTCGGGAAAACAATCATCCCCACCAGCCATGCCGATCAGCTCAGACACCCAACGGATGCAACTGATGCGCGGCTCATCCCACTCTTCAAAATACACCTTAGGGCGTCGCGGCAATTGGCTGGCCAACGCCTGCACTTTGTCGATATCGCCCCGAATACCCTGTAATAAGGCAAGACCCGGCTGTGCGCATCCCAGCATCGCAGCCACCTGGTAAAGCATGGAAAAAATCTCTGGTACGCTGCGCTGGTTGAACACAGTGACCTGCACACCTTGACGGATTAGAGCCGACGCAATGTCGGCCTGCAGGTCAGAAAACCCGAACACACAGTCAGGCGCCAGCGCCAGAATCTTGTCGATCTTGGCACTTGTAAAAGCGCTGACCTTGGGCTTCTCATCCCGCGCACGCCGGGGGCGGACCGTATACCCTGAAATCCCCACAATGCGAGCTTCCTGCCCCAGCAAGTAAAGCCACTCTGTGGTTTCTTCGGTCAGGCAGACAATGCGGCTGGGGCCCAGCGAGGCACCGTGCATGTTGGGGCCGGTGAAGTTCATCGCCAGCTTACTGAGGCTGCCACTTCAGGCCAACCATCGCGCTGCGCCCAGGCGTGGCGTAGCCATTGGCTGTTTCGTAGCGCTTGTCGCTCAGGTTATCGATCCGGACCACCATTGACCAGTCGGGTGCAATGCGCGAGCTGGCCACCAAGCCGAAAAGGGCATAGCCCCCCATGAGCAGCGTTTCGCCAGCACCGCTGAAGCGCTTGCCTACAAGCTGCGCCTCTGCACCAAGCAGCCAGTTGCCAATGCGCTTATCTAGCCCCAAGTTGGCATGCTGCTTGGCTCGGCGGGGGAGTTGTTTGTTCAGCGTCAGGTCTTGTGGGTTTTGCAAGTCCAGCGAGCCGCGCAGGGCGTAGCCGCTAATTGCATGTTTGCCCGAGAGCGTCACACCTTCATACCGGGCCTGTGCGGTGTTGCCGTAGCAGCCCGGAAAGCTGCCGCTGCCCGCGACGCAGGGGCCTGGGGCCGATACAAATGTGATCAGGTCGCTCACTCGATTGCGGTAAGCCACCACCTGCACCTGGGTGCTGCCTTCGGTGTAGCGCAAGGCCAATTCAGCGTTGCGTGCGGATTCCGGTTGCAGGCTGGGCAAACCATAGATGCTGAAGCGTTGGTACAAAGTGGGCGCACGGAACGCAGTGCCTGCCGAGGCCGTGACCCGCCAGAACGGCGTGATGTTGTGGCCGTAGGCAGCGCTGCCAGTGCTTTTGCCACCGAACTCGCTGTCATTGTCATGGCGCAGGTTGAGCTGCAGGCTGTGCGCACCACTGCGCATGCCGTAGCCCAGAGCCAGCGCGTTCTGCGAGCGCCCCTGGTTGATGGGCGCATTCTCCAGCCAATCTTCTTTGCGCTCCAGCGCGGCAGTCAGACTGGCATTGCCCATGCGGTATTCGTTCAACAGGGTGATGCCACGCAAGCGAGTCAGGGTCAGATACGGTAACGGCGTGGTCTCGTAGCGGTTGAGGGATTCGGTAAGCGTCAGTCGGCTGTTCAAGTCATCGCGCCATTGAGCCTGCCAGCTGAAGCCCAGCGCCTGCAGCTTGTACAGGTTGCGTTCGTCCGCAAAGCGCGTACTGCTGTCGTATTGAGAATTCAGCTTGTTGCTGAGCGCTGTGGCCTCAACCCGGTGCGCGGTATTGATCTTGAGGCCCAGGCGGACATTGCCAGACTGGCTTGTCATGCCGTCGACATCGGGGTTCTGCCCCGTGCGGGTGGTGGCATTGAAGCCTGTGGATTTGACATCAGCCAGGCCGACCGAATAGTCGATGTCGCCAACACTGCCGCTGGCAGTGGCTTCCAGCTTTCGGGTGCCATAGCGCCCCAGGCTGAGTCCTAAGCTGGGGCTGAATGCGCCCTCGCCTTTCTTGGTGAATATCTGGATCACGCCAGCAATGGCATCAGAACCATATACGGCAGCGGCCGGGCCACGCAGCACCTCGATGCGGTCAATTTGCGCCAACGGAATCGACTCCCACGGTGCCCCACCTGTGGACTGCGAATCCACGCGCACGCCGTCGATGTACACGGCGGTAAAACGGGTTTCCCCCCCCCGCACAAACACGCCCGTGGTGCCGCCAGGCCCCCCATTGCGGGCAAATTCGACCCCTGGCAAACGCGAAAGCACATCGACCAGACCCACTGCGCCGCTGCGCTCAATGGTGGACGGGTCCAACACAGACACATCGGCCAGACTCTCGGTCAAAGTCTGGGGCAAGCGTGTGGCCGTGACCACGGTTTGCTGCAAAGAAACGGGCGTCTGGAGGGACTGGGCGCACACTGAAGACGCGACCAGTGACAAAAGCGTGGCCAATGGGCGTGCAGCGAGCGCGGAAGCTGGGTTTTTCATGAATGGAACAAACAAGACAAGGCACCCCCACCAGCTTCCCCGCCAGTGCCTGGGCAATACGACCATCACCATGCAATCTGTAGCAGGGCGGTGGTCACCATGTTGGCCGGTATCCGGGCTGGAGTTTTGTAACTGACCCATCGCCTTCCCAGTGGTTCCGAAGAACGCCCAGTGGCTGTGTGATGGCGAAAAAACTCGACCGTTGCGGGGGCAGCGCAGTTCAGGCGTGGCACTGACGTGCCATCACCCTCCTGCTTCCCGTTGAACTGCAAACCGTGAACCAGTTTGCGAGCACCAACAAGGGCTATTCTAAGGCTATGCCCATTGAGGCGCCCCAGCACCTACAATGACAGCCACTTCCCAGTCCGCGCTTGTAGCCTGACATTTTTCCAGCTGCTTTGCATATGGCCCAGACAACACCCTTGATTCACCTTACCGAACGTGTAGAGCACCTGCTCGTTCGACACCAGGAACTCCAACGCACCAATACGCTGTTGCAAGAGCAGGTGAACGCGTTGACGCTGGAACGCGACACCTTGCGCTCGCGCCTGCAGGCTACCCGTGCTCGCATCGACGCTTTGCTGGACCGCCTGCCAGAGACGCCCCCGGCCTCCAAGGAGGGTGTGGCATGAAGCAAGTCGAAGTTCAGATCATGGGGCAAAGCTATCTGCTGAACTGCCCCGAAGGCGGAGAAACCAGTCTGCAGCATGTCGTTGGCCGTGTCGACAAAGCCATGTGCCGCATACGAGACGCGGGCAAGGTCAAGGCGCGCGACCGAATTGCCGTGCTGGCAGCGCTCAATCTGGCGTTTGAAGAAGAAGGCAAAGCCGACGTCGCTTCGCCGCAACCCTCTGCGGTGAAAGCCACCGAAACCGCAAGCGCACCTGCGGCCAGTGACAGCTCAATGGATGCAGCGCTGCTGGCTCTGGCTTCACGCATCGACAGCGTACTAGAGGCTGACGGCCAGCTTCTGTAAAAAATTTGCATGCGGATCGCGTCCCGAGGCACCGCCGCAGGCCTACAATGAATGCGTCTGCAGTGTTCCCTGGGCTTTATATTCCTTGTACCAATGCTTAAATAGCTCGGGCTAGGAACATCGCCAACTGAGCGTGAGCGTCTCGCGTCAGATGAACCCAACGGCTGGCTGACCTTGCCCACCTGAACCCCGGTTCAGGATGCGGGCCCGGGGCACTGCAGGCACCTTTTTTGGCCCACGGCCCATCTGCTTCGCATCCCCCATGACACTAGACCCTTTGCTCATTGTTGAACTTCTCGCTTTGGGGTCGTTCACCGGTTTTCTGGCAGGCTTGCTCGGTATCGGCGGCAGCATGATCATGGTGCCTTTCATGATATGGGTGCTTGCTGGTCAGGGTGTTCCTGCGCAGTGGCTGGTGCATGCGGCCATTGGCACCTCGCTCGCCACCATTTGCCTTTCGTCACTCTCCTCTGTGCGCGCCCACCACAAGCGCGGCGCAGTGCGCTGGCCCATTGTGGTGGCATTGACACCCGGCATACTGGTGGGTGCTTATCTCGGCTCTCTTATTGCCACCCACCTCAACACCAAGCTGCTGGGTTTGGCGTTTGCCTTCTTCCTGTATTTTTCGGCTGTCCAGACGCTGGCCAATCTAAAACCCAAGGCCTCACGCCAGTTGCCTCAGGCCCCAGGCATGGTGGCTGCGGGTGGCGTCATTGGTGTGCTGTCTGGCCTGCTGGGCGCAGGTGGCGGGTTTGTGTCAGTGCCTTTCATGACCTGGTGCAACGTGGCCATTCACAACGCGGTGGCCACATCGGCTGCCCTGGGCTTTCCAATTGCCGTGGCCGGCACCTTGGGCTACATCGTCAATGGCTGGGGCACCCCCGGCATGCCCGCATGGACGCTGGGCTTTGTCTACCTGCCTGCATTTATCGTGATCTCGATTGCCAGCGTCAGCACCGCCCCACTGGGTGCCAAAGCCGCGCACAGCTTGAATGTGGCAGGGCTGAAACGTGTATTTGCGTTCCTGCTGCTGGCTTTGGGCACGCACATGTTGTGGCGCAGCTTGACGCGCTGAGTGCCAGGCTTGGCGAGGCTTTAGCGCCTGGACCACTCCGGCCCCCAAGTCCCCCTCAATCAATCTGAACTGCTCCAGCACCGCCTGCAGGTCTTCCGCTATCTCCAAAGCAATCACGCCCGGCGCGGGCAGGTTGTCACTGTCGGCCAAATAGTCTTAGCTGCAAACGCGCCAGCAACCTTCAGGGCCGGAGCCCTTGGTGGGGTTCACTTAGGTTGACCACGTGGCTTGCCGCAGATGCCGGTTGCTGGTCTGGTACAGCTCTACAAACTCATTCAGGTCGGTACGGGTGAGCGGATTGATCTTGAGCGTGAAGTACTTGTTGGTGCGCAGGTCGTAAATCCAGAGTAGCTTGGTCCACGGTGGTTCGCTCGCGCCCTTTTTTCAAGGAACAATACATTGGCCTTCGCACCCCGGGCTTAGAACAAGCCAGTGGGCAGGAGCAACATCGTGTGCACATCGCGCTTGTGCAGCAGCTTCTTGTAAAGTCTTGATGTGCCACGCAAAGTTGAGCTGCTTGTTGCTGGTGGTGGCCCAGAAATCGTCACGCTCGACGGCGTCTTTCTCGGTGCTGGTGCAGCCGTCTTCGTCCACAATGACAGTGCTGCTCTTTTTGCCAAGCGGCGGGCTGACCTGCACCACCTCAAAACACTCACCTGTGTCTGCCTCCAGCGCATCGCCCACCACTACAGGCACCGATTTTTCGGGGCCAATGCCGTGCAACATGATCTTGATCGTGCCCTGCACAAGCTCGTAGCCGGTGAAGGCTTTTTCTTCAGGTGCTAGAGCTGCTCGCGCCTCAGGCTCTTGGTGTCCTGCGCGTTTTTCTCCAGCAGACCTTCGTAGGCGTCGCCTGTCACGTCAGGGTCTTTGAACAGGCCTTACATTTGCTCTATGCGCTCTGTGGATTCTTCGTCGGCCTGTTCGGGCAGTTCGCTGCCCTTGAGCACACGGAACATGCGCTGGATGGTGCAGATGGCCACGTGGGCAGATGTGTCGACCTGCTTACTTTGCAGGTGCTGGACGAAGTATTCCACGCCACACTTGTAGTTGTTGTAGGAGCTGGGGTAAGCATCAAACTCTCTTTTGGTCTGGCGGGCCTGGTTGCCCTGTCTTCAGAAACAGCACGCGGGGCATGTCCCCAATCTTGATTGACGCTGTATGGACGTGCCTGCGACTTCTTGTAACGTGTTGACGGAACCCACCCGTACCAGCAATAGGCCAGCCACCGTATCAGCAACTAGGGGCGAAAAAAGGCACACACGCGTCTTGCGCACCGCTCCGGGTCCAGCCCGTTGGTAAATTGGGTTCAACACCGGTGCTCTCCCACACAAAGGGCAGCGAGCGGCGCCATGCGGGCCATTGTGGGTGGGGGAATTCCCAGTCAGACGCTAGCCGCGGCCAAGCGCCCCTTAAAACACCTCAATTGAGGTAATGCGGTTCGCGTGCGGCACTTCTGGCTGCGCGCTGCTCCTGTAAGAAGCGACTGAGCATGGAGGCAGGAATCGACGGTCTGGCCGCTTCGGGTGCTGACTCAAGCTCGGGCGCTTGCGGCACTGCGGTTAACAACAAGGGGTTTAACCATTGCAGGATGGGCTCCCACTGCTGGCGGTCCGCTTTGGTCAGCGCGCCGGGCAGGTCAAAGATTGTCATGCCCGCCTCCAGGCTGCGAACATAGAGCTGAGTTTCACGCAGCACGCCCAAAAACGGAATCCCTGCAGCGGCAGCCCATTCGCGCAAGGATTCTGCTCCCTTTGTACGAGCGTCCACGCGCATGCCAAAGGCGCCAATGCGGCATCTGCCTGACGCCACCCTGGGCAAGGTTTGGAGTTCCTCATAGCAGGCCAGGGCCGAGTCCCGGTCAAAGATCGAGTTACACACGGGCATGAGAATGGCGTCGCAATTCATGACAAGCTTGGCAAGCTCAAACCCGTGCAGTCCACCCTGCGTGTCCAGCACCACATGAGTGACTCCACCTGGTGCTTTCAACACACGGTTTTGGTCAACAGCCCAGGGTTTGATGACGGGTAATGTGGGATCGCGCCGACCAAGCCAAGCGCGCGCGGACTGCTGGCGGTCAACATCGCCCAGCATCACGCTGACGCCGCAACCAGCCAACCAGGCAGCCAGATGGGCTGCAGTTGTGCTCTTGCCGCTCCCCCTTGCGATTGATCACAGCGATGACGGGCATCTTTGATTGCTTTGGCAGTCTTGTACTGAAGGATCTCAAGTTTCTGACAAGAACCTCTGAATGTCAATACTGGCTTGAGTTTGTTGCTATAAATACCGAAAACTCTACCTCACAACCCTGTTGGCCATGATGGACCTCCGCTCCAGGGCTTGTCCAATGTTTGACCTATGTCAGTGCGACTGGCCGCGCTTTACCAGATCATCGGGCCAACTATTTTTGCAAGCATGGGCCCTTGGCCGGAACGGTCTTGCGAAGAATTGCAGCCGTCTGCAAACAAGGATTCCCCATGCCCAAGCCATTGCACCCATTTCATTGCCGTATCAGAAGGCAACGGATGGCATTGTCAAGCCTTGAGGGCCAATGCAACGCATTCTGAACCTCAGACATATCCTGCTGGTCGGGTCAACGCTCGTGGTGGTGGTGACGCTGGCCACGACCAGCTACTTGGTTCGCGCCAAGCATGCGGATGACATTTCAACAGGCCTTGAAATTGCCGCGTTGCATACCAGGAGCCTCGAAGACCTGGTCACCCAAAGCCTTCGCGTGACCGAACTGGCTGCCACCAATGCGCTGCAGCGCGGCAGCCCTATGCCAGTGCCTGGGCAGCTTGATCAAGCCTTTAACGCCAGCTTGAGACATGCGCCGTTTTTACGCTCTATTTCGCTGTTGGACGACCGTGGTCGGATTGTTGCAAGCTCCAACCCCGCCAATACGGGCAAGCAAATTCCGATGGACAGCTTCATGCCCTCGCTCACAGCGCAACGGGACGGCCTGGGCATCGGCAAACCCTGGACTGGGCGTGACTTCGCAGCGGGGAGTCTGGCCGGTCAAACAGGTGAAACCAACCAGGACGAGCCAGGGCTTGTGCCGGTCATACGTCGCCTGACCCTTGGCAAACGCAGTGCCACTTTGCTGTTTGCACTGAACCCGGACTATTTCGTAAGTCACATGACGCAAAACCTCGGCGCAGGCGAAGGCTGGGCTCACCTGCTCCGCTACGACGGCACCTTGCTGCTGGGTACTGACCCCGCTTTCCAAACAGGCGCGGTGCTACAAGATGTGATGCTCGGCCTGAATCTGGCTGAGGCAGATTCAGGCCAGCTTGAACAGGACCTGGGCGGATCGCGCCGCGTGTTAACAGCGTACAGGGCATCGGGGCTGTACCCGTTTGTGGTGGTGACTCACATAGAGCGTGACCACGCGTTGCGCCATTGGCGCGGCACGATCAAGGCCCTGCTGAGCTTTGGTCTGCCTGCCTTGTTGGCGCTATCGCTCTTGACCTGGGTTTTCTACCGGCGCCAGACGCAGCTGGACGCCGGGCGTGCCGAGTCCATACGGTTGCAGCGCATCAGCGCGTCCGTGTTCGATTTCAGCACAGAGGCCATCCTGATCACTGACAACCGCGGTGTCGTTGTGGCAATCAACACGGCTTTCACGCAGGTGACTGCCTGCCACCCCAACGATGTGGTGGGGCAGCCATTGACGGCCATGTTGACGCCAGAGGCCGTTGAGGCGTTTAAAAACCCAGAGCATCCGCTGGCACCCATTGAGGTGCAGCTCCGGTGCAAGGATGGCCAATTGCTGTGGAACGAAATTCTGTCTACGCCGGCACACGATGGTCAGGGCAGATTCACAGGCTATCAGCACATATGCCGCAATATCAATGAGCGCAAGCTGGCGGAAGACAAACTGCACCTGGCGGCCAGCGTCTTCAAGCATGCCCGGGAAGCAATCCTGTACACCAACGAAAAGAACCGGATTGTTGATGTCAACGACGCTTTTTGCCGCACTACCGGTTACAGCCGCTCTGAAGTACTGGGCAAGAACCCAGCCATGCTCGGATCTGATCGCCACGACAAGTCGTATTACAAAGCCATGTGGAGAACGCTCAGAGAAAAGGGACATCTGCACGGCGAGTTCTGGAACCGCCACAAGAATGGCAAAGACTATGCCGTGCTGATGAACATCAGCGTTGTGCGGGACGCACAAGGCACAACACGGCAGTATGTTGCCCTGTTTTCTGACATCACGGTCATCAAGGAGCACCAACAACAGCTCGAGCACATCGCCCACTTTGATTCGCTGACCGGGCTACCCAACCGCATTTTGCTGTCTGACCGCCTCAAGCAAGCCATGGCTCAGGCGCAGCGACGCTCACAGCGCCTGGCTGTGGCATTTCTGGATCTGGATGGATTCAAGGCCGTGAACGACACCCACGGACACGAAGCAGGAGATCATTTGCTGGTCTCTCTGGGCCAGCGAATGAAGCAGGCCCTGAGGGACGGCGATACCCTGGCACGCCTGGGGGGTGACGAGTTTGTGGTGGTGCTGAGCGACCTCGACAGCATTGAAGCCAGCGCGCCCATACTGAACCGCTTGCTGGCCGCCGTGGCGCGACCGGTCCTGCTGGGCGATGCCAGCTTGCAGGTATCTGGCAGCCTGGGGCTTACCTTTTCCCCCAAAGCAAGGAAGTGGATGCCGATCAGTTGCTGCGGCAGGCAGATCAAGCCATGTACCAGGCCAAACTGTCTGGCAAAAACCGCTTCCATCTGTTTGACGCAGAACAGGACGCGACCGTTTAATCACCCCCGGTTATTGCCGAAGAAACACCAGCACAACCGTCCCCTGAGCGGGACGTCATGCACCTCAACCCAGCCCCAATAAGCGCACGGCATTGCCCTTGAGGATGCCGGGCATCACCTCGGGCTTAAAGCCTGGCGACTTCAAAGTCTTTCATCCAGCGCTCGGGCGTGATCAGCGGATAGTCGCTGCCAAACAGCACTCGGTCTTTCAGCAAGGTGTTGGCATACTGAACCAGTTGCTTTGGAAAGTACTTGGGGCTCCAGCCTGAAAGGTCAATCCACACGTTGGGCTTGTGCGTGGCCACGCTCAAGGCTTCATCCTGCCAGGGAAAGCTGGGGTGGGCCATGACGATCTGCATGTCGGGGAAGTCGATGGCCACATCGTCCAGGTGCATCGGGTTGCTATAGGCCAAGCGCAGGCCACCACCACAACGCATACCACTGCCAATCCCGCTGTGCCCGGTGTGGAAGATGGCCGGAAGCTTGTGGGCGTTAATCACTTCATAGATTGGCCACGCCATCTTGTCATAAGGGTGATAACCCTGGACGGTCGGGTGAAACTTGAAGCCCTTAACGCCGTGCTCGGTGATCAGTTTTTCTGCCTCGCGAGCGCCCATCCTGCCTTTATGCGGGTCGATGCTCGCAAAACACATCATCATGTCGCTGTTCTTTTTGGCAGCCTCGGCAATCTCTTCATTGGGAATACGACGTCGGCCTAACTGGGATTCGCTGTCCACCGTAAACATCACCAAGCCAATCTTGCGTTCGCGGTAATAGGCAATGGTTTCCTCTATGGTGGGCCGCCGGTTAGAACCGAAATACTTGTCGGCGGCGCGGTCATATTCCTCGCCATAGTTGTCAAAAGGGTTCCAGCAGCTGACCTCTGCGTGGGTGTGGATGTCGATGGCGACAAGGTTTTGATGGTCCATGGCGTTTCCTGGTTAATTTTTGATTTTTCACCTAGGGTAAATCCTAGTCAAATGAACTATTTTGCATCTATTAATTGTTATGTTTCATAATCATAATTCGACCTATCACGAAAGACAAGCGACTAATGATCATGCACAACAAAGACCTGCACATTGAGATTTGTGGCGACGACAAAGAGATCGCCATCGTCAAACTGACCCGCCCTGCCAAGCGCAATGCATTGAGCGATGGCCTGATCCTGGCAATCCGCGACGCTTTCGACAGCATGCCGTCCACGGTGCGTGCGGCAGTGATTGACGGCGAAGGCGATCATTTTTGCGCCGGGCTGGATTTGTCTGAGTTGACCGAGCGCGATGCCGGGCAAGGCTTGCACCATTCACGCATGTGGCACGCAGCGCTGGAGCGTGTGCAATATGGACCCGTACCCGTGATTGCCGCCCTGCACGGCGCGGTCGTCGGCGGCGGCTTGGAGCTGGCCAGCGCTTGCCATATTCGCGTGGCCGACGAAAGCACCTTTTATGCGCTGCCCGAAGGCAGCCGTGGCATCTTTGTGGGTGGCGGTGGCGCGGTGCGCATCCCACGCCTGATTGGAGCCGCGCGAATGACCGACATGATGCTGACCGGGCGCGTCTACAACGCGGCAGACGGCGAACGCATCGGCCTGGCCCAGTATCTGGTATCCACAGGCACCGCGTCTGAAAAAGCCCTGGAACTGGCCAAGCGTGTGGCCCAAAATGCACCGCTGACCAACTATGCGCTGATGCACGCCCTGCCCCGCATTGCCGAGCAACCTGCCGACCAAGGCTTCTTCACCGAAGCCATGATGGCTGCGATTGCGCAAAGTGCCCCCGAAGCCAAGCAGCGCGTGCGCGACTTCCTTGAGGGCAAGGCTGGCACCAAAGTCAAGAAAGCCTGAGCCTCATACCCACTCACGGAGACAGACATCACATGAGCAGCCCCAAATTCCGTCCTTTGACCTTCGGCGTGCGCCGCGTTGCCCTGCGAGATGGTGCCAAAGGCGTGCATTACCTCCATGCCGAACAGCAGCTCAAAGACTTCCCCACGCGCATGACCGACCGCCTGCAACACTGGGCAACCGCCGCGCCAGAGCGCAGCTTCATGGCACGCCGGGTGAAACTTGCTGATGGAAGTACGGGCGATTGGCGCCATGTGAGCTATGCCCAGGCCTGGGCCACCGCGCGCAACATTGCCCAGGGCCTGATTAACCGAGGCTTGAGCGCTGAAAGGCCCGTGGTCATCCTGTCCGAGAATGACCTGGAACACGCCCTTTTGGCCCTGGGTTGCATGGTGGCGGGGGTGCCTTTTGTCCCGACATCACCGCCCTACTCTCTGATCAGCCAGGACTTTGACAAGCTCAAGCATGTGCTGCGTACCGTCACACCCGGTATGGTGTTTGCTGCAGATGAGCGCTATGCACGCGCAATTGAAGCCACCGTTGCCGCCGACTGTGAAGTGTTGATGACGTCAGGCAAGGTCAATGGCCGTAGCGTCACGTCTTTCGCTGATCTGGCTGCCATACCTGCCACAGCATCGGTCGATGCCGCCATGCAGGCCACGGGGCCCGACACCATTGTCAAGTTCCTGTTTACCAGCGGCTCTACCAAGATGCCCAAGGCGGTGATCAACACCAATCGCATGTGGTGCGCCAACCAACAGCAAATGTCCCAGTCCATGCCCGTGCTGGCCGAAGACCCACTGGTACTGATCGACTGGCTGCCCTGGAACCACACGTTTGGTGGCAACCACAACTTTGGCATGGTGGTGTTCCATGGCGGCACGCTGTACATCGACGACGGCAAGCCCACGCCCGCGCTGATCAACGAGACGCTGCGCAACCTGCGCGAAATTGCGCCCACCGTGTACTTCAATGTGCCCACCGGTTTTGAAGCCATCGCCAACGCCATGAAGACCGACGACGCCTTGCGGGCCAAGCTGCTGTCGCGCGTCAAGATGTTCTTCTACGCGGGTGCCGCATTGGCTCAGCCTATCTGGGACAGCCTGTATGAATCGCAGGAGCGAGAGGTGGGTGAGCGCATCGTCATGACCACAGGTCTGGGCATGACAGAGAGCGGCCCTTTTGGCATCTTTGTGACCAACCCGAACGTGCGGGCTGGCGATTTGGGCGTACCCACCCCCGGACTGGAGCTGAAACTGGTGGCATCCGGAGACAAAACCGAGGTCCGCTACCGTGGCCCCAACATCACGCCTGGTTACTGGCGCGCGCAGGTGGAAACGTCCGAGGCATTTGACGAAGAAGGCTTCTTCTGCACTGGTGACGCGGTCAAGTGGATCGACGAAACCGATATCCACCTGGGCCTCAAGTTTGACGGCCGCATTGCCGAAGACTTCAAACTCGCCACAGGCACCTTTGTGAGCGTTGGCCCCTTGCGCGGCAAGATCATCGCAGCCGGCGCACCCTACATCCAGGATGTGGTGCTGACGGGCCTCAATCTCAAGGAAGTGGGCGCAATGGTGTTCCCCACCCAGGCAGTACGCCCTTTGAGCGGACTAGGGGGCGACGCACCCCTGGCAGACGTGCTGAACAGCCCGGCTGTTCTGGCGAAGTTCCAGGAAATTGCAGACGAACTCGCCAAGACAGCAACGGGCAGTGCCAACCGCATTGCGCGCATGTGCTTGCTTTCAGAGCCCCCCACCATCGACCGTGGCGAGATCACAGACAAAGGCTCCATCAATCAGCGCGCCGTACTAGCCCACCGTGCCGAGACAGTGGCAGCCCTGCACGAAGACCGCTTGCACTACATTGTCAAAGCCAGCCCAGCAGCTTAAGCTGGCACCCCTTTCAACCCGTCCTTCACCACCAACCCATCCGTATCAGGAGACAAGCATGAAAATCCGTTTGAACCTCATCGCCGCAGCCGCCGTGCTGGCATTCTCTGGCAGCGCGCTGGCTGACCTCACCATCGGCGTCAGCTTGCCGCTGACAGGCCCAGCCTCTGGCCTGGGCATCCCAATGGGCAACCAAGTCAAGCTCTGGCCCACCACCATTGGCGGCGAAAAGGTCAAGGTCATCGTGCTGGACGACGCCACCGACCCCACTGCTGGCGTCAAAAACGCTCGCCGCTTCGTCACTGAAGACAAGGTGGACGTGATTGTCGGATCCGCCGCTACCCCCGTGGGCATTGCCATGGCCGACGTAGCCATGGAATCCAAGACCGTGCAACTGGCTGCCACGCCCATGGGGCTGCCACCTGGCAAGGACGCATGGTCGTTCCGCATGCCACAGTCCAATGTGGTGATGGCGCACGCCATCGCTGCCCACATGAAAAAAATGGGCGTGAAGACGGTGGGTTTCCTGGGCTACACCGACGCCTATGGCGAGCAATGGCTGCAGGCCTTTACAGCAGAAGGTGAAAAGCAAGGCATCAAGATCATCGCCGCTGAGCGTTTTGCGCGAGCAGACACCAGCGTAACGGCCCAGGCACTGAAGCTGGTCGCCGCCAATCCAGATGCCATGCTGGTCGTGGCCTCTGGCTCTGGCGCTGCCATGCCTCAACTCGGCCTGGTAGACCGCGGCTTCAAGGGTAAGTTCTACCAAACCCATGCCGCTGCCACCAAAGACCTGCCCCGCGTCGGTGGTAAGGCCGTCGAAGGCACTTACGTGGTCACCGGCCCAGTGCTGGCACCCGAGCAGTTGCCCGACAGCAACCCCTCCAAGAAGCTGGCCATGGACTACATGGTCAAGTACGGCGCTGCCTATGGTGCCGATTCGCACAACCAGTTTGGTGGTCACGCCTATGACGTGCCTTTGGTGCTGGAAAAAGCCGTCCCCATGGCGCTGAAGAAGGCCAAGCCTGGCACGCCAGAATTCCGCGCTGCGCTCAAGGACGCGCTGGAAACCATGGGCCGCACTGTCGTCGCCCATGGTGTGCTCAACTGGTCAAAAGAAGATCATTGGGGCTTCACCCTGGACACGGGCGTGATCGTCAAGGTCGTCAACGGCGACTTCAAGATGGAATAAGCCCTACGGGCTGTTCGCAACTGAGCCGCCCTGCGCAGGGCGGCCAGTTTTACTCTTCTCATTTCAAGGTATTCAAATGGACGCATCGATTGCCAGCATCCTGCTGCTCGACGGTCTGACCAGCGGTGCCATCTATGCCCTGCTTGGTCTGGCAACCGTGCTGGTTTTTGCCGTCACGCGCGTCATCTTCATTCCGCAGGGTGAATTCGTCGCCTATGGCGCGCTTACCCTGGCGATTCTTCAAACTGGCAAGGTGCCCGGCACCGTCTGGCTACTGATCATTCTGGCCGTCGTTGCAGCCCTTATGGAAGGCGCCACCCAGTGGCAGCATCAGCAAAACGCCGCGCGCGCGCTGAAAGCATCCGTCAAAACGTTGATGCCGCCACTGCTAATTGCTGGCGTCACGGCCTGGGCTGCCCCTTACAACTTTCCACTCGCCATACAGGCCGTGCTGGCCACCGCCGTCGTCACCGCGTTTGGCCCCCTGGTTTACCGCGTGGCGTACCAGTCGCTTGAGGCGGCAACACCGCTGGTTCTGCTGATCGTGTCGGTAGGCGTGCATTTCGCCATGACAGGTCTTGGCCTGCTGTTCTTCGGCGCCGAAGGCTTTCGCAACCCAGCGTTCTGGGACCTGCGGCTGTCCTGGGGGCCACTGGCGCTGTCGGGCCAAGCCATCATCATTTTTGCCGTGTCGTTTGCTCTCATCGTGCTGCTGTGGCTGTTCTTTGAACGCTCGCTCTACGGCAAGGCATTGCGCGCCACGGCCATCAACCGTCTGGGTGCGCGCCTCATGGGCATTTCCAGCAATGCTGCGGGTCAACTTACCTTCGCAATGGCTGCGTTGATTGGTGCGCTGTCGGGCCTGCTGATTGGCCCCACCACCACCGTGTTCTATGACTCGGGCTTCTTGATCGGCCTCAAGGGCTTTGTGGCAGCCGTGATTGCAGGACTGTCGAGTTACCCCGGTGCGCTGCTCGGCGCGCTGTTCGTTGGCACAGTCGAGGCTTTTGCCTCCTTCTGGGCCAGCGCGTTCAAGGAGGTCGTGGTGTTCTCGCTGGTGCTGCCGATTCTGGTGTGGCGCTCGGTCACCGGTGGCCATTCTGAGGAACATTGACATGGCACTTCCCACACAACTCCAACACTGGATTCACTCTGCCAAGGCGCAACGCGTGACCGTTTTCGCCTGCATGCTGCTGTATGCGGTATCGCCCGTCCCAGAATTCTGGATTACCCAACTCAATTACATCGCGCTGTATAGCCTGGTCGTCTTGGGCTTGGTGCTACTCACCGGCATTGGTGGCTTGACCTCTTTTGGACAAGCCGCTTTCGTGGGCATTGGCGCTTACACCAGTGCGTACATGACGGTCAACATGGGCTGGTCGCCCTGGTTGACCCTGTTTGTCGGCCTGGCCATCACCATTGTCAGTGCGCTGATCGTGGGCTGGGTCACTCTCAGCATGTCAGGGCACTACCTGCCGCTGGCCACCATCGCCTGGGGCCTGTCGCTGTATTACCTGATGGGCAACATGGACGCATTGGGCAAATACGACGGTTTGCTGGGCGTGCCAGGCCTGAACCTGTTCGGCGTAGACATCAGCCAGGGACGCTACTTTTTTGTACTTGCCTGGAGCGCCGTGCTGATTGGCGCTTTTGCATTGCTTAACTTGCTGGACTCGCGCACGGGGCGTGCCATCCGTGCCATGCGTTCGTCCGTGCTGATGGCCGAGGCCATGGGCGTGGACACGCTGCGCCACAAGGTCGGCATCTTCTTGATTGCGGCCGTTTTTGCCAGCATTTCTGGTTGGTTGTTTGCGCACTTTCAGCATTCAGTCAATCCATCGCCCTTCGGCCTCAAGATGGGCATTGAGTACCTGTTCATGACCGTGCTGGGCGGCGCAGGCTTTGTCTGGGGTGCCATCAGCGGCTCGGTGATGACCAAGCTGCTGGAGGACGAGCTTCAAGTGCTGCCCAAGCTGATTGGCACCAGCGGCAGCTACGAGGTGATCGTGTTCGGCATCGTGCTGGTGCTGGTGCTCAAGTACCTGCCCGACGGCATTTGGTCGCTGGTCGGCCGCTTTTTGCCCAAACCAGACCGTGTGGAAGACTGGCACAACGCAGCACCTTTGGCTGAACGCACCAAGCCTGCAAAAGGTGAGACCGTGCTCGAAGTCGACACCATTCGCAAAGAATTTGGAGGGCTGGTCGCCGTCAAAGATGTGGGCTTTTCCATCCAGGCAGGCCAGATCGTGGGGCTGATTGGCCCCAACGGTGCGGGCAAGTCCACCACCTTCAACCTGATCACTGGCGTGCTGGGCCTGACTTCGGGCACGGTCAAGTTCAGGGGCAACGTGATCAGCGGCCTTCCATCGCGTGAAATTTCGGCCCGCGGCATGAGCCGCACCTTTCAGCATGTGAAGATGATTCCCGAGCTGACTGTGCTCGAGAACGTCGCACTCGGTGCTCAATTGCGTGGCAGTGAAAACGCGCTGTCCTCCATGCTTCGCCTTGACCGTGCCGAAGAGCAAAGCCTGCTGCGCGAGGCCGCGCGCCAACTAGAGCGCATTGGCATGGGAGCCTCCATGCATGAGCTGGCGGGCAATCTGGCCATGGGGCCGCAACGCCTGATGGAAATCGCCCGGGCCCTGTGCTCAGACCCAGCCCTGCTGCTGCTGGACGAACCTGCCGCTGGCCTTCGCCACAAAGAAAAGCAGGCGCTGGGAGCGGTGCTGCGGCAATTGCAAGCCGAGGGCATGAGCATTTTGCTGGTGGAACACGACATGGAACTGGTCATGGACGTGACCGACCACATCGTGGTGATGGAGTTCGGCACCAAGCTCATGGAAGGCACTCCGGCCGAGGTGCAGCAAAGCCCACAGGTGCGCGCTGCGTACCTGGGCATGGAACATTGAGACGGGAGCCGCAGAGATGACACAAGCTGTTTTGACAGTCCGTGGCTTGCAAGCCGGCTACGGCCGCGCCGAGGTGCTTCACGGTATCAACCTCTCCGCCCCCAAAGGCAGTGTGGTCACGGTCATTGGGCCTAACGGGGCTGGCAAGTCTACTTTTTTGAATGCCTTGATGGGGGTTCTGCCCGTGCGGGGCAGCATCGAGTTTCAAGGCCAGGCCATCCAGTCGATGTCGCTAGAAGAGCGCGTCATGCTGGGCATTGCCCTGGTGCCTGAAAAGCGCGAGCTGTTTGGCACCATGCCGGTTGAAGACAACCTCTTGTTGGGCGGCTTCAGGCAAATGCGCCAGGGCAACCGCCAATGGCGCGAGCAGCTGGATGTGGTTTACCAAATCTTCCCCCGCCTGAAAGAGCGCCGCGTGCAGGAAGCAGGCACGCTGTCTGGTGGTGAGCGCCAGATGCTGGCCGTGGGCCGCGCCATGATGTCGCGCCCCACCCTGCTGATGCTGGACGAGCCCAGCCTGGGCCTGGCCCCGCTGATCGTGCGCGAGATCTTCGGCATCATCGAAAGCTTGCGCAAGACCGGCGTGACCATTGTGCTGGTGGAACAAAACGCCCGCGCAGCGCTGGCTGTGGCCGACCACGGCTATGTGCTGGAGATGGGCGAGATCGCGCTCGAAGGCCCTGCCAACGAACTCGCCAATGATCCCCGCGTGATTGACACTTATCTCGGCGCTGCCAAGAAGGCCGCATAAACCGACGACCCAAGAAAGCCTCTGATGAAAAAACCCGGTTTCTTCAACGCCTTTGCCGACGTGTGGATGCTCGACGGCGTGCGCACCCCGATGGTGGATTACTGTGGCGCGCTGGGCCACATCTCCCCCACTGACCTGGGCATCAAAGCGGCGCGCGCAGCACTGTCCCGGGCTGCCGTGCCCGGCGAGCACATTGGCTCGGTGGTCACGGGCAACATGGCCCCTGGCGACTTTGACCAGTTCTTTTTGCCGCGCCACATTGGCCTGTACGCAGGCGTGCCGCTGGAGGTGCCCGCCATCATGGCGCAGCGCATTTGCGGCACCGGCTTTGAGCTGTTTCGCCAGGCGGGTGAACACATTCAGGGCGGCCAGTGCGACGCAGCCCTGGTGGTCGGCACCGAGAGCATGACGCGCAACCCGATTGCCGCCTTTGACCACCGCACTGGCTTCAAGCTAGGCGCACCCGTGGGTTTCAAGGATTACATGTGGGAGGCACTCAAAGACCCCGCCGCTGGCATCAACATGATCCAGACGGCCGAGAATCTGGCCAAAAAGTACAGCATCAGCCGGGAAGACGTCGACCAGTTTGCGTCAGACTCCTTCGCCAAGGCAGTGGCCGCGCAGCAGGCGGGCTTTCATGCGGGCGAGATCGTGCCGGTGATCACCGAGAAGTTTGAGGTCGAAGGCTACAAGCCACGCGGCATCCGGCTGCAAGGCAAGGCCACCGAAGTGGCGCAGGACACCCATGCGCGCATCTCCCCTACTGAGGTGCTGGCCAAGCTCAAGCCCGTTTATGAAGGCGGCGTGCAGACTGGCGGCAACAGCGCCGCCCTGGTAGACGCGGCAGCGGCAGCAGTCGTTGCGTCTGGCGCCTATGTTCGTGATCACGCCAAAGCGCAAGGCAAGAAACCGCTGGCCCGCTTGGTAGCGTCAGCCGCTGTGGGCGTGCCACCCGAGATCATGGGCATTGGCCCGGCGCCGGCCATTCGCTTGCTGCTAGAGCGCGCTGGCCTCACGCTGGACCAGATTGGCTGCTTTGAAATCAACGAAGCTCAGGGCGCACAAACCCTGGCTGTGGGACGCGAGTTGGGCCTTGACCTGGCCAAGCTCAATGTCAACGGTGGTGCCATTGCCCTCGGCCACCCACTGGCGGCCACCGGTGTTCGCCTGACCATCACCCTGGCGCGACACATGCAGCTCAAAGGCATCCGCTACGGCATCTCGTCAGCCTGTGTGGGCGGCGGCCAGGGCATTGCCTTGTTGCTGGAAAACCCGGATGGCGTCTGATTTGACCTTAGGCGCATGAATTTAGGATAAAACTGCATTTTCGGCATATTCCACAAACATAGTTAGCTACATTTTTTATAGTAAACCATCTTAAGAGGCACAGCATGAACATTCAAGGACAAGCAGCATTGGTCACTGGCGGCGGGTCGGGCTTGGGCGAAGCCACCGCACGTGAACTGGCACGACTGGGCGCCAAGGTTGCCATCCTGGACGTTAATTTGGTCAACGCGCAAAAGGTGGCCGCCGAGATCGGAGGCATTGGCATCCAGTGCGACGTGACCAATGGCGACAGCGTGCAGGCCGCCATCAGCGAAGCCGCCGCCGCCCACGGCCCTGCCCGCATCCTGATGCAGATCGCAGGCATTGGCAGCGCCAAGCGCGTGGTGGGCAAAGACGGCAACGCCGCACCGCTGGAAGACTTTGCCAAGGTGGTCAACGTGAACCTGATCGGCACCTATAACGTGGCCCGTCTGTTTGCCGCTGCTTGCGCCAAGACCGAACCTGGCGAAGACGGCGAACGTGGCGCGATGGTGTTCACCGCATCGGTCGCCGCTTTTGACGGCCAAGTGGGCCAACAGGCCTACAGCGCATCCAAAGCCGGTGTAGCAGGCATGACCCTGCCCATGGCACGCGACCTGGCCCAGCACGGCATCCGCGTCTGCACCATTGCGCCAGGCCTGTTTGCAACCCCGCTGCTGCGCACCCTGCCTGAGCCGATTCAGGCGTCGCTGGCCGCCAGCATTCCCTTCCCCGCCCGCCTGGGTAAGCCCGAAGAATTTGCCCAGCTGGCCTGCCACATCGTGAGCAACGGCCACCTCAACGGCGAAGTCATCCGTCTGGATGGCGCCCTGCGCATGGCACCACGGTAACAGGTTCCCCCCCGTTGCTTGCTCACTGCGTGTAGCCGCATACCCCCTCAGGGGGCAACACCGGTGGCCCGGCGAAGCCGGTTCCACAGTGTTCGCTGGGCTCGCACAGTGGTCTGCATACTCCGCGCCAACTCTGGCAACTGAAGATAGAAATATGACCAAAACCGTTGTTTACGAAGTGGAAGTGATGTTTGGTGACTGCGACCCCGCAGGCATCGTGTTCTTCCCCAACTTCTCCAAATGGATGGATGCCTCTTCGCTGAACTTCTTTGTGAAGTGCGGTGTGCCCCCGTGGCGCGAACTCAAGAAGACCACGGGCATCATCGGCACCCCGCTGCTGGAGATCAACACCAAGTTCATGCGCCCCGCCACCTACGGCGAGCGCATCCAGATCTACACCAGTGTGACCGAATGGCGCGACAAGGTATTCATCCAGAAACACACCGTCAAGCGTGGTGACGATGTGCTTTGCGAAGGCTTTGAAACCCGTGCCTTTGTGATCCACCCTGAGGGCAACCCGGACCGCATCAAGGCGATTCCAGTACCCGAAGACATCAAGGCCAAATGTAGCTAAGCACCAGAAAGGCGGAATCCGCATGCGCAACTATCCAGCACTCACTCGCTCAATTGGGTTGGCATCGCTGACCGCACTGGCGGCCTGCAACTCGCCACCCATCATCGACCCGATGACGGCCAAAACGCCTACGACACCGGCGGCTCCCATGGCATGCAGCATGCTGCCCCAGGGCTTTGTAGCCCGTGGCATTGAGCGCAATGTCAGCATTTCGGCAGCCGAATCCGTCCCTGCGGGCATCACCGTCAGTGGCATGGCGCAGCCCTACCCCATGCCTGCGCATTGCAAGCTCACCGGCAAGGTGGGCGAGCGCGTGGGAGTGGATGGCAAACCCTATGCCATCAGTTTTGAGCTGCGCATGCCAACGAACTGGCAAGGACGGTTCCTGCTGCAAGCCAACGGTGGCAATGAAGGCGCCGTTGTCCCCGCCTTTGGCAATGTGGTCTCGGCAGGTGCCACCACCAACGCACTGATGCAAGGCTTTGCCGTGCTGTCCAGCAACGGTGGTCACGCATCCCTGCCGCCGCAAACACCCGGTGCCGACGGCAAGCCTGTGGCCTTGGTAGGTGGCAATCTGTTCGGCCTGGACGATCAGGCTCGGCGCGACTATGGCTACCAATCCACCGCCGTGATGGTGCCACTGGCCCGACAGATCATCGCCACGCACTATGGCGAGCCGGTTCGCAAAAGCTACATGATGGGCTGCTCCAACGGGGGGCGTCACGGCATGGTGGCAGCGGCCCGTTTCCCTGATCTGTTCGACGGCATCATCGCAGGCAACCCCGGCTTTAACCTGCCCAAGGCTGCGGTGCAGCATGCCTGGGATATCCAGTCTTTCAGCGCGGTCAACCCCGACATCGCACAGGCGTTTCCGCCCGCCGACATGCAATTGCTGGCCAATGCCGTGCTGGACAAATGCGACATGCTCGACGGCGCCAAAGACGGCATGGTGGGCAACCTAAGCGCCTGCCAAAAAGCCTTTGACGTGCAGGCCCTGCAATGCACCGGCAGCAAGACCGCCAGTTGCCTGAGTGCCCCTCAAGTCACGGCCCTGAAGAGGGTATTTGGCGGCCCGCGCAACAGCAAAGGTGAGCAGCTTTACAGCGACTGGCCTTGGGACGCAGGCGTGGGCGCATCGCAAATCGGCTTTGGCAGCTGGCGCTCCTGGAAGCTCGAAGGCCCCAAAGTACCTACTGCCAATTTGCCCATCATCGGCGTGATGGGTGCAGGCTCGCTCGCCTACATCTTCTCGACCCCCCCCAAGCCCGTGGCAGGCAACCCGCCCGCACTGCTGGAGTCTCTGCGCCGCTATGACTTTGACCGCGACGCACCGGCCATCTTTGGCACTGCGCCTGGATTTACCGAATCGTCCATGCAGTTCATGACACCACCCAACGCGACCGACCTGTCTGCCTTCAAGGACCGGGGCGGCAAATTGGTGGTCTACCACGGCAACAGCGACCCGGTGTTCTCCGTCAACGACAGCATCAACTGGTACCAGGGACTGGACAAAAACCAGTCGGGCCGTGCCAGAGACTTTGCCCGGCTTGTCACGGTGCCCGGCCTGAATCACTGCCAGGGTGGCCCCACCACCGAGCAGTTCGACCTGCTGAGCGCCACCGTCAACTGGGTAGAAAAAGGCCAAGCCCCCGATCAGGTCATTGCAACAGCACGCGTGGGCATCAACCCCGACGTCCCCAAGGACTGGATCAAAGACGGCAAGCCCCGCACCCGCCCCCTGTGCAGCTACCCCGAGCAGCCACACTACCGGGGCACGGGTGACCTGAACGACGCCGCCAGCTTCGTCTGTAAATAAGGTGAGACCCTGCGCTCTGGCGATACATACCAGAGCGCAGGAAAAGGCATCAATTCAAATTCAACGACTGCCTGGAATGAATTTCTCGATCCCCACCAATGACCAAGCTTGCTGGCTTTAAATCCACCACAGTCGCGTACAAAGGTGGGGCCGATGTGGTCAAAGCCTTGTGGCAGGCAGACACAGCCAAACAGTTCAACCTTTAATGACAACTGGTATCCACGGAGGACTTAACCGGTACAACGACGCTCTGAGGACCGTTGTTGTTGTAAATGAAGCCACGCCTCCGGCAGGAAAACCAATTTGGCGATCACCAAATGGTCCAGTGCTTGACACATTCGCAAAATGAGGTGACTCACCCTGTTGCTCCATTCAAGGCAGCCTACCTAAAATTTGAATCTAACTCAACGAAGCCGAAAAGCCAATCTGAATACCTGCGTCGGCGAAGAGTTAAGTACTAACCAAGGAGACTCTGAATGCGGAAAATTTTCATTGCAAGCATGATGGCGGCTGGTGGTCTGTCAGCTTATGCACAAAGCTCAGTCACCGTTTACGGCATCGCTGATACGTTTGTTGGTTTTGCCAAAGGTGCCGGAACCGATACACGCTTGATGGATGGCGGCGGCCTTGCCAGTCAGCTGGGTTTCCGTGGGGTCGAAGACATGGGTGGCGGTTTGAAAGCCAAATTCACACTGGAAGGCGGCCTCAACCTAGACAGCGGTGTAGGCAACGTTCCCGGCCCTGGCTTCATGTTTACTCGCCAGAGCTTTGTAGGTGTGTCTGGCGGTTGGGGTGAAGTCACTTTGGGTCGTCAATACACGCCTATCTTCGCCACCGTCTGGCGAGCTGACCCGCTGGGCGTGAATTCTGTTTTCAGCCCAGTGACGCTCTGGGGTCAAAACGATGCCCAGACCGGCTTGGCTGCGTGGGCGGCGCGGTCCGACAATGCAGTGATGTACACCTCTCCGACCGGTATGGCGGTTCAGGGCAGGATCATGTATGCACCTGGGGAGGCGACCAACAGCAGTGGCAATTACGTGGGTGCAAATTTGACCTATGAATCCGGTCCTATCTGGGTAGGTTGGGGCTACCAGAACAAAAAGAGCGGCACCGCAGCAGCGCCAGCCGCCAACCCAACTGACTCTACTTCGAATGTCATCGCTGCCAGCTACAACGCCGGCAGCATGATTCTGGGTGCGTCCTGGGGATCCCAGGGCTCTAACGTAGCGGCATCACCCAAAGCCAAGATCCTGAATCTGAACACCAAGTTCATTTTCGGTGCCAGTTCGGTCTATGCCGACTACGGGCGCCGTGATGTGGATAGCAGCGCGCGGGACCAATCTGTATGGACCCTGGGGTATGACTACAACCTGAGCAAACGAACCACGCTGTATGCACGCGGCCTGTGGCTGACCAATAAGGGCAACGGCAGTGTAGCGATGGGTGGCGTTGTAGTCACTCCCAACAGTGGGCAAAACAGCCGCCTGATGGGCGTGGGCATCACACATCGTTTCTGAGTCTTCGCAACCATCTTTCCAAGGTTAGCCGCCTCGGTCTCAAGCCGGGGCGGTTTTTTTTTGCGCAGCGAAAACGGCAGGGGTCCAGAGAACGGTCAGGCGACCTACCAGGTCGTCGAAACTGCGCTTGTCGATGCCAATTCCGATGTGCCCAAAGACTGAATGAAACATAGCAAGTCAAGCAGTCGGTGCCTGTGCGGCTACCCGGTGCAGGCGAACTACCCTGTGAACGATACGATCAGCGGCGCCAGGCGTTTGGGCTATCACTGTCCGGCTTTGGACCTTTCATGGTGGCGCACGCCTCATGATGCGGTCTGCCAACGCGGGCGACAGACGGTAAATGCGCTGTAGCAGCTTGGTTTTGCCAATCAACATTTCATACTGGTTGGCGACAAAACCCTGCCAAAACTCCTGCGCCAGTTGATCTGAGCTGATCTTTCCCTTGCCCACCGTTCGGTGCGCTGTCATGTTGGTTGCCACCATCGGTGGCAAGACCTCAAACACCCTGACACATGTATCTTCGAGTTGCCAACGCATGGACTTGGAGAAGCTGTGCAGGCCCGCCTTGCTGGCGTTGTACATCGCCGCGACCTCCCGAGGGACCAAGGCTAGACCCGATGTCACGTTGATAATCGCCGCTTCAGGCTTGTTCTTGAGGCTGGGCAAGAAAGCCTTTGCCAGAAGCACTGGCGCCAGCAAGTTGACATTCAGTTCATGGAACAGATCTTCGGCACCGGCATCAGAAAATGGTGTTTCGTAGCGCACGGCGGCGTTGTTAACCAATATGTTCACCTCGGGAAAACCGGCAGCGAGCCGCTCGCGATCTGCCGCCAGGGACACATCCGCCACCATGGTCTTGACGCCACCTAGCGCGGCAGAAGCCTGTGTCAACGTCTTTTCCTGGCGTCCAACCAGAATCACCTGATTGCCTTCACCTTGAAACTTCTTGGCCAGCGCAAAACCGATCCCCGTCGCTCCCCCGGTGACGAGAACGGTGTGAGAGCTCGATTTCATCGCGTCAATCCGCGCTGGACGCGCTGGCCAATTCCTCATTGTTGAACTGGAGCGACTTCACTTCCATGAACTCTTCAATCGCGTAGTGCCCGCGCTCGCGTCCAATGCCAGACTGCTTGAAGCCGCCCGCTGGCGCGTTCATGTTGAAGCCCCCCGTTGATATCCACCTTGCCGCATTGCAATTGGCGGGCCACGCGAACGGCACGGGCCATGTCGGCGGACCACACGGCACCGTTCAGGCCGTAAATGGTGCCGTTGGCTATTGATACTGCTTCGGCTTCGTCTTTGGCGGGAAGAATAGCCAGCACCGGGCCGAAGATTTCTTCTTGCGCAATACGCATGTTCGATGTGACGCCGCCAAACACGGTGGGTTTGACGAAGTAGCCCTTATCGAACCCGGTGGGACGATCGGTGCCACCGGTGACCAGCTTGGCACCGCCTTCCTGGCCGATGCGGATGTAGTCCAGCACGCGGTCGCGGTGCTTGCCAAAGGCCAAGGGGCCTTGCGTCGTGGCGGGGTTCATCGGATCACCGATGACGAATTTACTGACCTCATCGGCTGCAATTTCCAGCGCCTTGTCGTGCAAATGGGCGGGCACGATCATGCGGGTCAGGGCGATGCAGGTCTGACCAGAATTCAAGAAGCACCCTTGAATACCGCCACGCACGGCTTGCTCAAAGGGTGCGTCGTCCAGGATCACGCTGGCGGACTTGCCACCCAGCTCCAGCGACACCTTTTTGACCGTAGGCGCAGCAGCGGCCATCAGACGGCGACCCGTGGCGGTGGAGCCAGTGTAGGAGACCATGTCCACGCCAGGGTGGGTCACCAAGGCCTCACCCACATCGATGCCGGTGCCGTTAACGATGTTGATCACCCCTGGCGGGAAGCCCACTTCGGCCAGCGCATCTGCCACGACCATGGACGTGAGAGGCGCCATTTCACCAGGCTTGGCCACCACCGTGCAGCCTGCCGTGATGGCTGGGGCAATTTTGCCGATGAGCAACATCAGCGGGTAGTTCCAGGCCGTGATGGCGGCCACCACGCCGATGGGCTCGCGCACCACGCGTGAATTGCCAATCAGTTCGTCGTGTGGGCCTTTGGCCAGAAACTCCATGTGTCCGGCCAGCATCATCAGCGGGCCTTGGGCATGGGCGCGCATCGAAAAGCTGATAGGTGTGCCCATCTCGGTGGTCTCTAGCGCACCAATGGTCTCCAGGCGGGGCTTGAGGGCGGCCACCAGTTTGCCGATCCAGGCAGCGCGCTCAGCACGTGGCATGGCGCTCCAGGCCGGGAAAGCCGCGCGGGCAGCCGCTACAGCGGCGTCCACATCGGCTTTGGTACCCAAAGCGATGGCACCAAACACGCTTTCGGTGTAAGGATTGACCAGGTCCAATCGGCCCTGGCCGGCGGCAGCAGTGAAGGCCCCGTTGATGTAGTGCAGATGACGCTCGGTCAGACTGGTGGGAAAGTTGCTCATGGTTTGACCTTGAAAAAAAATGGAATAGAAAATCTGGCAATCAAGCGACGGCCTTCAAGACCCAGTCAGCCGCGCGTTCACCGATCATGATGGACGGCGCATTGGTATTGCTGGCAGGCAGGGTTGGCATGATGGACGCATCCGCAATGCGCAAGCCGCTCACACCGTGTACACGCAGTTGACTGTCCACTACGCCCTGCCCTTGCTTGCCCATGCGACAGGTACCCACCGGGTGATAGACCGTCAGGCCGGTGCCCTTGGCGTAGGCCAGCAGTTCGCTGTCTGATTGCACATTCACACCAGGGAAGGCTTCGTTCAACACGTATTGCTTGAGCGCGGCTTGGGATGCAATTTTTCGCCCCAGACGCAAGCCCGCGATGGTGACCTGCTGGTCGTATTCGTCGGCCAGATAGTTGGCAAAGATGTCGGGGTGATCCCAGGCTTGCTTGCCGGTGATGTGGCTGTAGCCACGTGAGCGGGGATACACCGGCCAGTTCAGCAAAGACAGACCACTGGTCTTGGCCAACGGAAAGTGCAACGAACCGGGTTTGGACATGTCAGCTAAAACCGCATTGAGCTGCAGCTTCAGGTCAGCACGGGGGGAATCCGGTGTAGCCCGCACGGTCATTTGGGTGTTCATGGTCGCAGTGCGCAGCCAGCCATGGCGCGTGAAAAGCCATTTGGCACCCTGCAACATCCGGGTGGGGATGTTGTGCACGATGTCGTTGATCGTCACCGCCCCCTGGGTTTGGTAGCTCACGCAGGTACGCAGGTGGTCTAGCATGTGTTCGCCCACATGTTCGTTGGCCAGGCGCACCTCAATACCCATGCTTTGCAGCAATTCAGGGCGGCCAATGCCGGAGCGCTCGAGCAAGGCCGGTGTGTGATAGCCGCCAGCGCAAAGAATCACTTCACGCCCTGCACGCACCTGGGTGCGGGCCACGGCCTGGTCGCCATCGCGTTTGACGTACTCAACGCCCACCACCTTGCTGCCTTCAAACACCAGGGTGTCGGCATAGGCACCCAGCTCGATGTGCAGGTTCTTGCGGTTAGCTGCGGGCTTCAGGTAGGCATCGTAGGTGGAGCAACGCCAGCCATTGTGGGTGTTGGTCTGCAGCCAGGTCCAGCCTTCCACGCTGCCGCCGTTGTAGTCCTTGGCCGCCGGATATCCCGCCTGCGCACAACTGTCCAGAAAGGCTTGGCCCAGCTTCTCTGGCTTGTGCAGATTGATCTGCATGGGGCCACCATGCCCGCGTGTGGCCGGGTCGCCCTCGGGGTAGTTTTCCAGCTTCTTGTAAAACGGCTGCACATCTGACCAACCCCAACCCTCGTGTCCAGCATCGCGCCATTCGTCCCAGCCCTTCGCGTCACCAAAGGCCCAGATCATGCCGTTGGTGGCGCTGCTGCCGCCCAGGCCCAGGCCACGCGGAGAAAACACGCGGTGACCGCCTAACGCGGTTTCGGGCCCGCTGCTCAATTGCCAGCAGTAGCGCGGGTCTGTCGTCAGCTTGGCCACACCCAGCGGAAGACGATGATTGAACGTGTCGGTCACGCCGCCTGGCTCTAGAAGCATGACGGTATAGCGACCGCTTTCTGACAGTCGCGCAGCAACCGCTGCACCGCCGGAACCGGCACCCACCACGATGAAATCAAAGAGTTGATTTGTAGTCATGCAAAAAGTTTAGGACGCGATGGCGCCCAGGATTGACATGCAGTTGTCATTTCACTCACGTATTCGGGTGAACACCTACCAATGTGCCTTGGCACACTAGACAGGAACTAGGCTGGGTAAACCCGAAATAGTCCATTGAATGACATTTTCCTGAGCGCATGCATGCCAGAATTTTCAGACAAATACCACATCGGAGACTCCATGATCAGCCCCTCAGTCACCAAACGCCGCCAGGCACTTCAATACATTGCATCAGCATTGGTCTTGCCCACCTTTGGCGCACTGGCTCAAAGCGACTACCCAAGCAAGCCGATCAAGTTCATCATTCCGCTGCCTGCTGGCGGCGCGGCAGATGTAGGCGTGCGCGCCATGGGGCAAGAACTGGAAAAATCCATCAAGCAATCGGTGGTGGTGGACAACAAGCCCGGCGGGCTTTTCCAGATCGGTATGCAAGCCCTGTTAAGCGCGCCAGCTGACGGCTACACAGTGCTGGCCGTCAATGCAGGCATGGTGGGCGTGCAGGTGGTCAACAAACGCTATGACCTCAACAAGCAGACCATGCCGCTATTGACGTCTGGCGAAGCTCCAATGGTTCTGATGGTGGGTGCCAAGACACCATTCAAAACACTTCAAGAGTTGATCGACTATGCCAAGGCCAACCCCGGGAAACTGAATTACGCTACGCCCGGTCTTGGCAGCATAGAACACCTGAAGAACGAACAGATTGCCAAAGTGGCTGGGTTCAAGGCCACCAATGTTGCGTACAAAGGTGGCCCCGACATGGTCAAGGCCGTGGTCGGCGGTGAGGTGGACTACACCATTGCCCCCGCCGTCCTGGCGGCGCAATTTGCCCCCAAGGGCTTGGTGCGGGTATTGGCGGCCATTGACAGTGAACGCATCAAGGCCTTCGCCGATGTGCCGACACTGGTAGAAGCCGGCATCAGGGTCTCGCCCATGCGCCTGTGGGGCGGTTATGTGGTTCATCCCGACACGCCAGCGGCGATTGCGCAACGGCTCTCCAGGGAGTTGGTCACAGCACTCACTGCGCCCGCCTATGTCGAAAAAATGGCCCAATTCGGCTTGGTCACCAACATCAGTAAATCACCGGAAGACTTCCGCAAGCTGATCGATGCGGACGCCGCCTGGATGACCGAAGCTGCCAAAGATTTGAATTTGCAGCCGCAATAAATGACGTCAAGGTGCGAACGGCACCTCGACAAGCTATGGTTAGCATCCAGCGTGACAAGGATGACGATTTGGTAATGGCATTGAAAACATGGGATTCGCAGGCCTTGTTGTTGGCGATGCAACATGCCTGGCCTGTCGCCGTGTCAGCTGAAACTGCCCGGCTGCTGCTGCTGCGCGGTCAAATCTTGCGCCTTCAATCTGCAGAGGTATTGGTACACCAAGGCGAGGTACCGCGTGGCATCGTCATCATGCTGGAGGGCACTGCAGCAGTCACTGGTGTCAATTCATCCGGGCGCGAGTTCATTCTCTCGATCATCGGACCTGGGGAGGGTTACGGCTTTGTCCCCTGCTACACCCAAACGCCTGACACCACCAGTGTTGTAGCGCGCGAATCCATGGTGGCGTTGATCGTCCCCATTGATGTTTGGTCCAACATCAGCGACGAACGCCCAGACCTGAAGGATGCGGTAATCGGTGTCATGTGCCGCCGCATGCGCTGGATGACGGACAACCTGGAGTTCCGCAGCATGGCGCCTGCCATCGCCGCGTTGGCTCATCGCCTCTATCGCTATGCCGAGCAGATGGCTCCAGACGAATTTGCCAGGCGTTCGCCAGATGCCAATATCGAAGTCAAACTGAGCCAGTCGGCGCTCGCCTCTATGCTCAGTCTCTCACGTCAGCGCACACATCAGTTGCTTCACAAACTGGAGAACGAGGGCGCCGTCAGCCTAGCCTATGGTCGCATCGTTCTTCGCAACTTGGCTGTTTTGCGGCAGGTGATGGACACAAGCAGCACTGATTAATGCAGCGGCAGACTGAAGGTTTACCCTTAGCGGTAAATGTCGAACGCTTGACATTCTTTAAGGATGGCAAGGCCTAGCATTCACACCTGTTAGAAGAGTATTCACGTTGGTGTGAATGCGAACAGGGCATCAGTTCATGAGCAATTCCAAACAGTGGCGCAACGGCAATCCGGCGGATAACTTCCAGGGCAAGATTGGGCGCCTGATTGAAGAGTCCATCCCCTGGTGGCCTGAGCCTGTCAAGCCGCCGCACGGCGCGCCCAACATCCTGGTGTTGTACTGCGACGATTTGGGTTTCTCTGACGTGGGCTGCCTGGGCGGCGAGATAGCCACGCCCCACATAGACCGTCTGGCCGCAGGTGGCCTGCGCTTCACCAACTACACGACCGTGCCCATGTGCTCACCCGCACGCGCTGCACTGCTCACAGGCAAGAACCCCCACGCGGTGGGCTGTGGCTGGATCGCACACGCCCAGCCAGGCTACCCCGGTTACAACAGCGAGATCGCGCCTGACGCGCCGACCCTGCCCGAGATGCTGAAGGCCCAGGGCTATTCCACCATGATGGTGGGCAAATGGCACAACACCTGGGGCCACAACGTGCACGACGCGGCTGATCGCAGCAGCTGGCCGATGCAGCGCGGCTTTGAGCGCTTTTATGGCTTCCTGGACGCTGAGACCAATTACTTCTGCCCTGACCGCATCCTGGACGGCAACCAAGTCGCGCAGATCGACAGCTACCCCGAGGGTTACTTCAGCACCGACGCCTGGACTGACCGCGCGCTGGACTACATGAAGTCACACGTGAGCAGCGAGCCACACAAGCCTTTCTTCATGTACATGGCCTTCAATGCGCCCCACATGCCGATCCAGGCCAAGCCCTCAGACCAAGCGCGCTACGAAGGCAAATACGCTGCAGGCTGGGACGCCATGCGCGCCAACCGCGCTGCGCGCCAAGCGGAACTCGGCCTGTTTGACCGCCCGCACCCACTCGCCCCGATGCCGCCAGGCGTGCCCAAATGGGACGACCTGGACGCTGAGCGCAAAGAGCTGTTTGCCAATTACATGGAACTGTACGCAGGCCTGGTGGACAACATCGACCAAAACATTGGCCGCGTGCTGGACTTCCTGGAAGCCTCCGGCCAGATGGACAACACGATCATCGTCTTCAGCTCCGACAACGGCGCATCTGCCGTCGGTGGACTGGAGGGCACGCCGAACTTCATGGAGATGCGCGAAGGGCGCCCTACCAAACACCCCGAGGCCATGGCAGCCTTGCGCGCCGCATCATGGGCGGTGCGGAGTCGTTGCCAGCGTACCCCACAGGTTGGGCCCAGGTGTCGAACACGCCCTTCTACTACTTCAAACGCACCCCCATGAACGGCGGCATACGTGTGCCCTTCATCATGCATTGGCCCAAAGGCATTGCGGATGGCGGCGCAGTGCGCAAAGAGTGGATTCACGTGACCGACATCACGCCCACGCTGCTGGACGTGATTGGGCTGCAGCACCCTGACCACATTAGTGACATGGCCTCGCGCAAGCCGGACGGTGTGAGCTTCAAGGCCATGATCGGCAGCGGACAAGCGCCCACGACCCGCAGCAGCCAGCACTACGAGCTGGAAGCCAACCGCGCCTTCATCGACGGCCAATGGAAGATCGCCTCGCTGCAAACCCGTGGCAACAAGATTGGCAGCCTGGACAACTGGATGCTGTTCAACCTGAAGGACGACCCCACCGAGATGCACGACTTGGCAGCCCAACATCCTGACAAGGTCAAGGAAATGGAGGCCGCCTTTGACGCCGAGGCCTGGAGCAACAACGTCTATCCACTCGACGCACGTGCATTGGAGCGCGCCATCACCCTGCCGCCGCACATGATCGAAAGCGTGAACACCGAGCGGGTGTGCTTCCCTGGCGCGCAAACCATTGGCCGCGTGATCATTTCGCCGCTGATTGCCGACCGCAGCTTCAAGATCACCGCCCGGTTTGACTGGCAAGCGGGTCAGGAAGGCGTGGTCTGGGCGCTTGGCGAAGCCTTTACTGGTCTTGCCTTCTACGTGACTGAGGGCAAGGCCCTGCTGGTCTACCACCGCTGGATGAATCCGCTGGACCTACCGCTGATGGCGCTGAAACCCGGCAAACAAACTCTGGCGTTGGAATTTGAAGCCCTGGGCCAACGCAAAGGCCGTGCGCGCTTGGTGTCGGAGGGTGGCGAAACACAAGAGTGGACCGATATCGCCCCCACCATTTTGGGTGTGCACTGCGAAGGCCTGGATGTGGGTCTGGACCGTCGCCAGCGCGTGTCGTCCCGCTTTGCAGATCGCGGCACCTTTGCCTACAGCGGCAATGTCCAAAGCGTGACGGTCACCCCTGGACCGCAAGCCCCAGGCAGCATCATGAACCAGCGTGAAGATTTAGCTCAAAAACGCATGGGTGTGAGCCACGGCGTACAGACGTAGAAACCAGACATTCGCGACACCCCCCAAATTACTAAGGAGACATTTATGCAATCCCTACACCGCCGTCACGTTCTGGGCGCCATCGCGGCCTTAGCGCTCAGTTCCCTGGCACATGCCCAACCAGCAGCAGTCCCTGCCACGGTCAAATTGATTGTGCCCTTCCCCGCCGGGGGCGCAGTTGACGTGGTTGCACGCAAGATGGCCGAGGCCATGGCCAAACACATGGGGAACACCTTCATTGTCGAAAACAAGCCCGGAGCATCGGGTGCCATCGCAACGCGCGCTGTGGCCATGGCTGCGGCCGATGGCAGCAACCTGCTTTACGCCCACTCCGGTATGGTGACGGCCCAAGCCATGGGCGCCAAGATCACGTGATCTGATCGATGCCATGAAAGCCAACCCAGGCAAGCTCAATTTTGGCTCCGGTGGACCAGGCTCGCCCACCCATTTGATGTACGAGATGCTGGAAGAAGCAGTGCCTGGCATCAAAGCCACACACATCCCATTCAAAGGTGCCATTGAAGCGGTGACTGCACTGGTCGGCGGTGAAATTGACTTTCAGTTCGCGTTGCCTGGTGCTTCCATTGAGTTCATCAAGTCCGGCAAACTCCGCCCGCTCTCATTCACCGGGGTCAAACGCTTTGCAGGCATGCCTGATTTGCCCACCACCGCCGAAGCCGGCGCGCCGGGCTTCAAGGCCGAACCTTGGGGTGGACTCATGCTGCCGGCCAAAGCATCCGACGCACTGGTGAATGCCTTTTCAGAAGCGACCTTCGCCGCCGTCAACTCAGCCGAGGTCACCCAACTCGTTGACCGCATGGGCAGTATCAAATCCCCACGGCACAGCCCAGCTGAATTTGCCGACGACATTGGCAAAGAACTGGTTCAACAGCAAGCCATTGTCAAGCGGCTTGGCATGGTCAACAACTGATTTAAACTACACTTTTAATAGCAAGAAAATCCCATCCCGATTGTCGGGATGGGCTTTTTTGTTGGTGAAATCCGTTAAATCAATACGCCGGAACTGCCACGCGGTATTTGTCCATCTTGGCGCTGTCCAGCGTCATCCCCAAGCCAGGTGCGTCGCCGATCTCGATGCGGCCATTCGTCACCTCACGCTGAATGAACTCGTCGCGCGGCGGGTTGTACTCGATGCCGTATTCGAGCGAGCCGTCGGGGCTGTTGGACGCGGCCAGCAAATGCGCCGACGCCATGAGGCCGGGCGCTGCCGAGAACATGTGCGGGCAAAAGCGGATGCCTTTGGCCACGATCTGGTGCGACAGATCCATCAGGCCTGAGAAGCCACCAAACTTGGTCATGTCAGGCTGCAGCACGCCGTAGACGCCGCTGTTGGTGGCGGTGGTGATGGTATTGGTGTCAATCATGTTTTCGCCACCCGCGATTCGCATGGGCGCACCAGCGGACAGTGTCTTCCAGGCGTCAAGCGGTGAATCCACCGGAATCGCTTCTTCCAAGAAGGCGAGTTTCACGTCCTTGAACTTATTGGCCCACTCCACGGCGTTTTCCAGCGGGAAGGATGAATTGGCATCAGCCATCAAATCCACATCCGGACCCACCATGGCGCGCGCCTTGACGTAAGCGTCGATATGCTGGTCCGGGTTGCCCCAGCAGCGCAGTTTGAACGCGCGAAAGCCGCGCTTGAGGCCTTCTTCCACCAGCGGCTCGAAACCTTTCGAGCGACCCAGGCTGCCGTAGGCCTGGATGCTGCCACTCTTGCCACCCAGCAGTTTCCAGATGGGCTGCTTTTCGCGCTTGCCCACGATGTCCCACAAGGCAATGTCCACCCCCGCAATGGCGGCAGAGAACGGCCCCGTCTCGCCGCTTTGCAAGCGGATCACATTCGCAGCTTTGTGCATCGCGTGAAAAGCTTCATACGGACCGGCAAAGCTACGGGACTTGAGGAAAGGCGAGATCACCTTGTTCACAATCACCGCGCGGTGATAAGCGCCAAAGCGCGGAAAGTTGCACCAGACCTCGCCCCAGCCTTCTTCACCCGCGGTGGTCTTCACATTCACCAGCACGGCGATGGTGGAATCCACCACCCCCATGGGTGTGGTGACCGGCTTGTCCAGCGGAATGCGCAGGATGTGCGGCGTGACGGATTCCACTTGCAGCGTGGACAGGATGGAGGCGATGTGGGTCATGGGGTTACCTGCTAATGGGGTGTATCTGAATCAATGGACGTGATCAAGCCACTTGTTTGGCGGGCACATCAACAGGCGCAGGCTTGAGGATGGCTTCGCGCTCGGCCAGTGCCTTGGTCGCGTTGCCTGCACGCACATGGCCGTAGCCGCGCACATGCACGGGCCACCCGGCCAGGCGTGTCATGCTTTGCACATTGCTGGCGTTGAGTTGCTGGACGATGCTGTCCAAGTCCGCCTCGTATTGCGCACGCAACTGGTTGGCCAGCTTGCGCTCTTCCGAGTTTTTGAACGGGTCCATCCAGGTGCCACGGATACCGCGCAGTTTGCCCAGCATGGACAGCATGAAGGGCATGGCAAAGGTCTTTTCTGACTTGATCGGGATACCGGTCGAAGGGTCCTTCTTGGAGAACGGGCCACCACCCAAGTGCCAATGCACATCCAGCTCGCCATCAAACTCTGCCGCCAGCATCTGACGGAAGGCAGGATCGCTGTACAGGCGGCCCACTTCGTATTCGTCCTTGTCGGCCAGCAGGCGGAAGTATTGGCGCGCGGCGTTCTTCACCACCGCATTGAGTGCGGCCCCCACGCTTGCCACTTCGTGTGCAGCGCTGCCCCCCGAGGGGGCCATGCCTTGCTCGGGGCGGCCCGTCGCGGCGGCAGCACCCGCCCTGTCCGCCGCAGCCTTGAGCTTGGCAATGCGTTCGCTGTAGGTTTGCGCCAGTGCGGCGTTTTGGTAGTTGGTCAGGCGTGCCACGCGGTCACGCACGATGGCGTCTAAGCTCTCGATCACGGGCAGGGTGATCACTTGAGCGGGCTTGGCTGCGTCGTGCAAGGCTTTGGCCTTGGCCGGGTCAGCAGCGCACAGGCGGCCCAGGGTGATGGCCTCCAGGTTTTTGCCGATCTGCACGCCGTTAAGTTCAATCGCGCGCTTCAGGCTGGCGAGTGACACCGGAATCATGCCGCGCTGCCAGGCCACGCCCAGCATCAGCATGTTGGCAAACACGGCGTCGCCCAGCAGGTCTTTGGCAAGCTGCGTGGCTTCGATCATCTCAAAGCGGTCGCCCGCCATGGCAGTGAGGCGGCCTTTGAGGGTGGCCACATCAAAGTCCCAATCGGGGTTGCGCGAGAAATCCGTGGTGGGCACCTCTTCGCTGTTGATCACCAAACGTGCGCTGCCTGGACGCAGGCGGCTCAAGCTTTCATCGCCAGCGGTCACCAGCAGATCGCAACCGACGACCACATCCGCTTCGCCCATGGCCAGGCGGGCGCTGGTGAGCAAGGCGGTGTCTTTGGCGATGCGCATGTGGGTCATCACTGCGCCGTATTTTTGGGCCAGACCAGTAATGTCCAAGGTGGTGCAAGCCAGGCCGTCCAGGTACGCGGCCATGGAGGTCACCGCCCCCACCGTCACCACACCCGTGCCACCAATGCCGGTGATCAGCACGCCAAACGATTCGCGTTGCAGGCGGGTGTCTGGCAAAGGCAAAGAGGCCTCGTCAATGGCAGGCTGTGCGCGCTTGACCACCACAGGCTTCTTGGCCTCGGCACCATGCACCGTCACAAAGCTGGGGCAAAAGCCCTCCACGCAGGAATAGTCTTTGTTGCAGCTGCTTTGGTTGATGCGGCGCTTGCGGCCCAGCGGGGTTTCTAGGGGCTCGATCGACAGGCAGCCGCTCTTGTTGCCGCAGTCACCACAACCTTCGCAGATTTCGGGGTGGATGAAGGTACGCACCTTGGGGTCAGCCCACTTGCCGCGCTTGCGCAGGCGGCGGCGTTCGGTGGCGCAGGCCTGGTCGTGGATCAGCACGGTGCAACCCGACATCTCGCGCAGCTCCCGCTGCACGCGGTCCAGCTCGCGCCGGTGGTACACGGGGACGTCGCTTGGCAGGTTAAGCGCCTGCACGCGCTCCAGGTCTTCGGTCGTCACCACGATGTGTTTGACGCCTTCCGCCTTCAACTGTTGCACCAGCATGGGAACGGTGATTTCACCGTCCACAGGCTGGCCGCCAGTCATGGACACAAAGCCGTTGACCAGCAGCTTGTAGGTGATGTTGACCTTGCTGGCCACCGCTGCGCGAATGGCGAGCAAGCCCGAATGGAAGTAAGTGCCGTCGCCCATGTTGGCGAACACATGCTTCTCATCGGTAAACGGTGCCTGGCCTGCCCACAGCATGCCTTCGCCGCCCATGTGCGACACGGTCATGGTGCGCGGATTGCTGAGCATGGCGATGGTGTGGCACCCAATGCCAGCCAGCGCGCGGCTGCCATCGGGCAGCTTGGTAGAAGAATTGTGCGGGCAGCCCGAGCAGAAAGTGGGCATGCGCATGGGGCCCAGCACCAATTGGCCTTGGGCATCGAACTTAGGGGGAGGCGGCAGCGGAATGGCCTGCGCCATGTCGTCCTTGCCCAGCAGCTTGGCGATGGCGTGGGCGATGATGTTGGGGGCCAGTTCGCCAAACGCGGGCAATGCGGGCTTGCCAATGATCTTGGGCGGATTGGCCATGGCCGCTTCGTACAGCGCGGCCTTCATTTGTTGCTCGATCAGCGGGCGCTTCTCTTCGATCACCAAAATGGCTTGCAGGCCATCGGCAAACTTGATGACCGCTTCAGGGTCCAGCGGAAATGTCATGCCCAGCTTCAGAATGCGGATGCCTGCGGCCTTGCAAACGTCAGGCGTCAAGCCCAGTTCATGCAAGGCCTGCAAGGTATCGGCATACGACTTGCCCGATGTGACGATGCCCACTTTGGCATTAGGTGCGTCGTGCGTGATGCGGTTCAGGCCATTGGCGCGGGCGTAGGCCACCGACAGCGGCAGCTTGGCCGCAATCAAACGCGGCTCTTGCATTTGCGGACGATCAGCAATGCGCAGGTGCACGCCACCTGGAATCGGCGGCACAGGCGGCGTCACGGTCTTGAAGCGGTTGGGGTCCACATCGATAGTGGACGAGCTCTCCACCACATCGGTGACCAGCTTCAGGCTGACCCAGCACCCCGTGAAACGGCTCATGGCAATGCCATGGATGCCGTAATCCAGAATCTCTTGCACATTGCTGGGCGCCAGAATCGGCATGCCTGCGGCCATGAGTGCAGGCTCGCTCTGGTGCGCGGTGGTGGACGATTTGGCGCCATGGTCATCGCCTGCCAGCACCAGCACACCGCCCTTGGGCGAGGTGCCTGCCAAATTGGCATGTTTAAACACATCGCCGCAGCGGTCCACGCCGGGGCCTTTGCCGTACCAAAGGCCAAAGACGCCTTCGACCTTGGCACCAGGAATCAAGCCCACGTTTTGCGTGCCCCAGATCGCTGTGGCAGCCATGTCTTCGTTGACGCCAGACTGGAACTTGATGTTCAGGGGGTCCAGGTACTTGGCCGCCGCCCACATTTCCATGTCGTAGCGACCCAGCGGCGAGCCACGGTAGCCCGACACATAACCACCCGTCTTGATGCCCGCTGCTTGGTCCAGCATGCGCTGCTGAATCGGCAAACGCACCAAGGCCTGGTTGCCCGATAGAAAAACGGTGCCTGTGGTCTTGGTGTAGCGGTCGTCCAGGCTGGGGGCACTGGTCTTGGCGCTAGTGGTCGCGGGCGTCTGGGTGGCTTGGGTCATGTCTCTTTCCAGTGGTCTTGCGCGTACCCATCACGGGCACCTCAAACGAAAATAGTAGTTCGTCCGCTTCAAAGGCAATGTCATGCCATTGACATTGCAGGGTTAGTACCGAGACCTTTGGAAAATTTGACTACCGCTGGCGTGACATGACTTCAACCGAAGAGCTTGACCAGCGCCATCAGTTCAGACGGCTTGACGATGGTGATCGTCGAATAACGGATGCGGATAAGTCCTTGTGCTTCAAGTTGCTTGACGACAAAGTTCACCCTTTGGCGACTGGCACCCAACCAATCGGCCATATCGGACTGAGACAACTTCATGTTCAGAATGACTTCCTCGCCCCTCGGCAGGCCGTAGAGATTTGCCAGCGTGTTCAGAAGCCTAGCCAAGCGCTGATCAAGCGGGAAAGAGGGATCTGCAGAAAGTCTTTCATAAAGCAAGCGGCTTCTGAAGGCCAATTGCGCCTCAAAGGCGCGTGACAGCTTGGGGTCGAGTTCGCGCAGTCGCCGCAATTCATCTCCGGGAATGATCAATACAGCTGCCTTCTGCCGGGCGCGCAAGTCGTTGACATGACCCATCCCGTCGACCAGACTGATCATGCCGACTAAGTCGCCAGGTTGCAGAAAACTGGTCAGCTGCCTGCGCCCATCGTGACGCGTCAAACTGGCTTCTATCGTCCCCTCCACCACCAAGCAAAGCGCATCAAACGCACCGCCACGCTGGGCCAGCAATTCACCCTTGCTCAAGCGCTGGATACGTCCGGTAGCAGCCATCGCGTCCAGCGTAAGGGCTTCGCATTCCCGAAACCCAATGGCCCGCGAAAGCAAGGCCCTCGCAAGGGTTTTGAGTTCAGGCGTGCGGACAGCTTGTGTCATTGATTGGACAGACTTGGAGAGGGACATTGCTTAACCTAGCTCGCTAGACGCCATTATTGCCGCGCTTGAGCCGAAGTGATGGCAGCGTTTTCCCAGTGGTCATCAGCAAAGACAGGACACCCATGACACTTCAGGCCCATTCCATATCGGCAACGTCTGCCGTGGCTGCGTTGCAGCGCAACCGCGTTGACCATGTTGTCACCGTACCCGACTGGGTGCAGTTGTCACTGCATAGCCGCCTTGAAAAAGGCATTCCAGGTATTCGCTTGATCAATTGCAGCAATGAAAACCAAACGGTCACTGTCGCCGCTGGCCTGACGCTGGGTGGCAAACGGCCTTTGTTGATGATGCAGAACCAGGGCTTGTATAACTGCGTCAACACCTTGCGTGCGGTGTGCATGGATGCACACATTCCCATGGTCTTTATGGTCGGTCAGTTCGGCAGGGAATATGAAAACTTCGGCAAACCCTCCACTGAGTCCAGGCGCACCATGGTGAGGATCATGGAACCCGTGCTCAATGCACTGAGCCTGCCCTTCTACTGCCTCGACTCTGATCAAGACCTGACTCGCATGGACCAGGCCTACGAGCAAGCACAAACCCAAAAAACCGCTGTCATCCTGTTGGTCTCCGCACCAATGGCTTGGAACTAAAGAGGACGCACACCATGATGAATATTGTTCAAGCCTGCGGCGTTGTTTCTAAATTCAAGGGCGATGCACTGCTCGTGTGCACCATGTTATCGATGTTCATCTTCGACCGGATTGAGGGAGAGGATGGGAAGGCGCGCATGGTTCCCCTGATGGGCGGCAAGGTCGGACTGGTGCTCGGTTTTGCCGCAGCCAAGGTGCGCTCGCTGGTAACGGGAAGTGAGCCTACCGTGGCGGCTAACGGCCGCATCAGCAGCGTCCCCTTGATGGGCGGTGCCGCAGGCCTTGGTCTGGGTCTGGCACTTTCCCAACCCAATCGCAAAGTGGTGGTGGTGGACGGCGACTCCAGCCTGTTGATGGAACTGGGCGGACTGGCCACGGTTGCGGCACAACAGCCCAAGAACCTGCTTCACATCGTGATCCACAACGGCACACAGTTCACCGGTCTGGCCAACATGAAAATAGTCACCACAGATTTTCAGTTTGCAGAAGTGGCGCGCAAAGTCGGTTACGTGCATGCAGAGCGCATTGACGATGGCAGCCAGTGGGCTGCGCGTTTCCCACAACTGCTGGCCATGGACGGTCCGGTGTTTGTTGAGCTGATGGTGGAACCCGTGCCACAGCAAACACGTGATGGCTTTGAGCAACAAGAAATGCCCGACCGTCAGTTTGACCGCATGGGTGAAGAAGCACTTGCGCTGCAGGCCCTGATCGCCCAGGACAGCGCAGCATGAGCACTACCGACTCATTCGACTACATCGTCGTCGGTGCAGGTTCTGCCGGCGCAGCCGCCGCGGCACGCCTGAGCGAGGACACCCGTAATACCGTGCTGCTGCTCGAAGCCGGCCCAGCAGACACCAACATCTGGACGCGCATCCCAGCGGGCGTGATCAATGTGTTGCAGCAGGGCAAGGTCACGCGCAGCTTTTTCACCCAACCTGATCCCCAGATGCACGACCGTCGCATCTACTGGCCGCGCGGTTGGGTGGTGGGCGGGTCTTCCACGGTCAACGGCATGATCTGGGTGCATGGGACGCCGCGCGAATACGATCTGTGGGCCGAGGACGGTTGCCCTGGCTGGGCGTATGCAGACCTGCTGCCCTGGTTCAAGAAGATTGAGAACTATGGCGCGGGAGATGCCGCATCGCGTGGCCAAAGCGGTCCTGTCACGGTGACGCAGTTCAAGCCAGTGGATGGCTTGCCAGACGCTTTTCTGGATTCTGTTGAGGCAGCGGGTGTTGCGCCCCGCGTGAAAGACTACAACGCCAAAGGCTTTGGAGGCAGCTACCTTCAGTTCAACACCCGCAACGGCATACGCTGCAACACCCGTATGGCGTACCTGGACGCCGCGCAAGGCCGCCCTAACCTAACGATTCGTACCGGGGCCATGGTCAACCGTGTGCTGATTAATGCGAGCCGCGCAACCGGGGTCAAAGCCACCATCGACGGCATCGAAGGCGAATTCACGGCGCGCAAAGAAGTCATCCTGTGTGGTGGTGCGTTTAACTCGCCGCAATTGCTTGAGCTATCTGGTATCGGGCGGCGCGATGTGCTGGCCAATGCTGGCATACCACTGGTACATGAACTGCCCATGGTCGGCGAAAACCTCAGCGAACATGTGTACAGCCCGACCATGTTCCGCGCCAGTCCAGAGGTCAGCTGGAACCAATCCCTGAGCAACCCCCTTGGAAAAGCCAAGCTGGGTTTGCGCTGGTTGACGCACCGCGATGGCCCACTCTCCAGCGTCACCATCACTGCCCAGGCATTTGCGCCCTCCCGGCCAGATGGTACAGACGCCGAGCTCAAAATTCAGGTTCAGCAAGTCAGCAGTCCTGGCAACCGGGGTGCGGGCAAGATCACCTTGGACGACTTTCCGGGCATCACGGTGGCATCTTTTCAGATCCGTCCCCGCTCGCGTGGGACTTCTCATATCGCCGATAGCAACCCCCGGTCAGATCCCGTCATGCATTCGAGGCACTTCACGCACCCTGAGGACCTGGAAGCATGCCTGCTGGCCTTGAAGCTCTCGCGCAAGATTGCGGCCACCGGTCCCATGTCCAAGCTGGTACACGAGGAGGTTCGCCCGGGCCCCAAGGGGGGCAGCGACGAAGCTTTGATTGACTACCTGCGGGCAACTGGCGCCACGGCCTACCACCCCGTGGGAACCTGCCGTATAGGCACGGACGCAGCACAATCCGTGGTGGACCCTCAGCTAAGGGTTCACGGTATACAAGGTCTGCGCGTGGCCGATGCCTCGGTGATGCCGACCATCGCATCCACCAACACCAACGCCATTGCTATCGTGATTGGAGAGCGTGTGGCGAATTTTGTGTTGAACTGATCGGACTGATCAAACTGATCAATTGGCGGTTTTTGCAGCCGCTCGCATCGAGGCTTGCACGGCGGCCTCATCCTGAACCATGGGTGACCCGGGGGCTTGCTGCCCCGGGTCCAGGCGCACCAAGTGAACTGTGCCCGTGTAGGGAAAGCCCTGCCGCCCAGCAATGCGCTGGCTGATGGGTTGGCGTCGGTTGATACCTACATCCAGCCCACCGGAAGGCAGGCGAACAGGTGTCGGCGATAGGCTGACCTTATCTAAAACCAGCTGATCATTGAGAGTGAATCGCCCTTGCCCCTGCCGGGCCCCCAGCGCGTCGTAGTTCAGCGTGAAGGTTTGCGAGCCTGGCTGCAGCGCAATGGGAGCCAGTTCCACCGGACGCATCCAGCGCTGCCAGACAAAGTGCAGGGCAGCATCCTCAACAAAGGCCAGCATCCCGGTAAAGCAGTCACCCAACGCATACAACACGCCTTGCTGGCCTGGCTGCCAATCGAATTGCACGCTTAAGCCAAAGCAGCGATCAGCCAACAGGGGCGACACCACGATACTGGGAATCGACTGGCCCCCACGGTAAAAACTGCGTGGCTGCGACAGGATGTGTAGCTCATGGGGTGGTAGTGTGATGGCGCGCCCTGAATCCCGGTTGTCCAACGGGTACACATAGTTGGCATGGGCATCGGCCTCAAAGGCATCGATCATGGCGCGCAGGCGCTCGGGTTGTTCTGCAGCGCGGTCGTGAATCTCGGTCGGGTCATTGGCAAGGTCAAACAACATCCAGTTATTGAGCTGAATAGCAGTGCCCGGTGGCTGGAGAGAAACGATCTTCCAGCCGTCTGCAATATAGCCCCGGTTGCCCTCCAACTCGTAGTGCTGGGTGGTTCGGCCAGGAGCCTGTGTCGCGTTCCCCAAGATAGCAGCAAAGCTTGTGCCATTGAGCCCTCGCGTACGAAAGCCATTAAACACCTTTGGGTAATCCATGCCGACCAGTTCAAGCACCGTTGGCAAAATGTCGGTCACATGCACCCATTGGTTCCGCTTCCCGCCTTCGGTTCCCACGCCCTTAGGCCAATGTGCGATCAAGGGAACGCGAATGCCTCCCGCCATGGGGGTGCGTTTATACAGGCGGTACGGCGTGTTGGACACTTGAGTCCAACCGGTCGGGTATGCAAGGTAACTTTGGTCGCCACCGAGCATACCCTCTTGAAGCATTTGCTGAACCAATTGGGGGTCCTCTGGCAAGCCTTGCCGACGGTCATTCAGGTTCGCAACACCGGTTGGCCCGCCAATCGAATTGGCCCCGTTGTCCGATGTGATCAGGATAAGCGTGTTGTCTAACTGTCCAGACTGGCGTAAAAACGTCACCAGACGCCCAATGTTTTGATCGACGTTGTCCACCAGCGCGGCGTAGATCTCCATGTAGCGGGCAAACAGCGCCTGCTGCTCGGGTGTCAATGTGTCCCAAGCTGGAACGCCAGGGTTGCGCGGGGGCAGTTCGGCATGGGGTTCGATGATGCCCATCGCTTTTTGACGACCATAACGTGTGGCACGCATAGCGTCCCACCCGCTTTGGTAGCGACCCGCATAGCGCGCCAAATCCGTTGGCTTCGCGTGCAAGGGCGTGTGAGGAGCTTGAAAAGCCAGCCAACCAAAAAAGGGCTTGTCCGGCGAGCAGGCCTCGTGCTCTTTCAGCCAGCCGATCAGGCGGCTGGTGTAGTCGTCGGTGGCAAAGTAACCCTCGGGATACGTATCAACCTGGGCAAGCTGGTTGCCCTCCATCATGCGTTCCGGGGGAAAGTAGCTGGTTTCGGCTGAAAGAAAACCATAGAAGCGGTCAAACCCGCGCTGCAACGGCCAGCTGCTGCGGTCACCTGCAGCATGGGCATTGCGGTCATAGGTGTTGTGCCACTTGCCTACTGCCATCGTCGAGTAGCCCTGTGCGCGCAGCAACTCGGCCATGGTGGGAGCATCCAGCGTCATCTCGCCACCCCTGTAACCGGGAAAGCCTGGGTTGTTGTGCGTCAACCAGCCGCACCCCACCGTGTGCGGATTCTTGCCTGTCAGCATGGCAGCTCGGGCGGGGGTGCACATCGGCACCGTCGTGTAACCGGTGAACCGCAGCCCTTGGTACGCCAGGGAATCAATGTTCGGCGTTTCAATTTCGCTACCAAAGCAGCCAAAATCGGAGTAGCCCAAGTCATCCAGCAGAATCACCACCACATTCGGGCTGCCTGGCTTTGGCTTGCGAGGCGGTACCCATGAGGGAAATGCGTCGGCCAGTGTGGCGCCAATTCGACCCGCAAAATCCTTGGCGGGATCAGCGTCAATTGCATCAAAGGGATCAGATGACATTCAGAATATCTCCAGAATTACCTGTACGAGGGTAAGGCTGATTCTCAATCTGAAAAAGTCAAGCAGTGGACACTTTTGGTTTTCGCGCATCCGTGTGGGCTTGAAGACGCAGATGGCGGGCCACCAGTAACAGTAACCCCCGCGACAACATTTGCACCGGCGCTCGGGTTTGCGCGCATGCCATTGCGCGCAACGCGTCTTAAGCTTGAGGCTTTTCAACCAAACCCCAGCATGAACATCCCCTCACTCCAAGACAAGGTCAGCGCCGAAGAATGGCAATTGCGTGTGGACTTGGCGGCCGCCTATCGCCTGGTGGCCCTGTATGGGTGGAGTGATCTGGTGTTCACCCACATCAGTGCCCGCATTCCAGGGCCTGAACATCACTTTTTGATCAATCCGTACGGCCTGATGTTTGACGAGATCACGGCGTCGAGCCTCATCAAAGTAGATCAACAGTGCAACAAGCTCAACGACTCTCCCTTCCCGGTCAATCCAGCTGGCTTCACTATTCACAGTTGCATCCACGACGGCAGGCCCGATGTGGGCTGCGTGCTGCACACCCATAGCCGTGCGGGTGTGGCGGTCAGCGCGCAAAAATGCGGCGTACTGCCCATCAGCCAGCAATCCACCTTTGTGATCGCCAGCTTGGCCTATCACGACTATGAAGGCGTTGCCTTACGCGATGATGAAAAGCCCCGTCTGCAAGCTGATCTGGGCAAAAGCACCTTTTTGATGCTGCGCAACCACGGGCTCGCTACGATGGGCAAAACGGTGGCAGATGCGTTTTTGTCCATGTACACATTTGAGTCCACCTGCGCGATCCAGGTCAGTGCGCAGGCGGGGGGTGAGCTGATCATGGTCAACCCCAAGATCTTGGAAAACATGCCTGCTGTGATGGCAATGGTGACCAAGGGCCAGGGTTCAGGCATTGCATGGCCTGCGTTGATTCGCAAGCTGGACAGAACAGACCCTAGCTACAAGACTTGATGCACTTGATCAGCCACAGATTGATCGCGCAGCTGCTTTTGCCGTAAGGATGCACCCGGGCAAAAAGGTTCCTTCCAGAGACCGTTTGCCACCCGCCCCGCCGCCGCCAAAACCTGCGGCCTCGCCCACGCAGTACAGACCTGGCATTGCCACGCCCCGGGCATCCAGTACCCGGCTTTGCAAATCGGTCTGCAAGCCGCCCAGGCTCTTGCGCGTGATCAACTGCAAATGCATCGCAATGAAGGGCCCTGTCCCCCGCGCCTGCAGGGGTGCGGGCTTGCAGGTGCGCAGGCGGTCTGGAGGCCAGTGGCGCGCGTGTTCAATGCGGCGGATCTGGTCGTCATTCACGACCGACAGGCCTCGATCAAAATTCGCATCGAAAGCGTCTGCCGTTTGTTGCAGCACGTCTGCTTTCACGTCGTCGTTGCCAGTCAAGGCATTCATCTTGGCGGCAAGCCCAACCAGCGTGTCATCGAGCAGGAAGTGTGGGCTCTCGGCCGCCACCTGCTTGACCAAGCGGTGATTGCCCAGCAATGTTTCTTTGAGGAACATCAGGAACTGGCGGTCCCGAATCCGCTGGTTGTGCTCGGCCCCAGAAAACGCCAGCTCCTTGGCCGCAATTCGCCAGTTCAGCAGCTGCCACGTGTACGGTTTTTCCAGCGCTGCAACGCGCTGACACAGGACATGGGTATCAAAGCCCGTCACCAGGGGTGCTGGCCCAATGCGTCTGCCCGAATGGTCCAGCCACAACGCCGATTTGCAGGGGATGGCCGACAGGCCATGCCCTGCAAAATGCGGGTGCGGATGGGGTATGCCAGCGGCGTAATTCCACATGTCCCCTGCATGAGTGATCAGTCCGCCCAGGCCTGCTACCAGGCGGTGCAGTTTGCCATCTGCAAACGGGTGTGCGCCATTGAGCATGTTGGCCGGCATCGGCCTGCCGGGTACCCAGTTGGCACGGACTTCCTCATGTCCACCATTGATGCCGCCCATGGCCAGGACCACGGTGTCGGCACTGAACTGCACATCGCGCCCAGTGGTTTCATCCACGCCCACCGCGCCGCTCACCCGACCATCAGCGGTTTGCAGACTGTCAACGCGGTGGCTGCTCAACAGGGTCAGCCGCCCGCCGGTATTCGCCTGATGAAGCAGCTCAATCATTCGCGCGCTTAAGCGCTGCGATGTGCCCCACAGCACGTGATAGCGCGGCACACTGTTGCCATTGCCTTGAAGGCCACGCTCGACCCAGTTCACAGCAGGCATGAAGCTCAAGCCCTGTGCCACCAGCCAGTCATAAACCTGTTCGCGGCAATGCGCCACATAGTAGGCAGCCCATTGCCTCGGCCAAACCTCATGTTCAGACAACTCGCCAAAGCGGACCCAGTCGGCCAGCGCCCGCTCAGGCGAATCACGCAGCTTCATGCGCCGCTGCAGCGGCGTGTCAACCAAGGCCATGCCCCCAAAAGCCCAGCGCGCCAAGCCACCCAGGCGCTCGGGTGTGTCGCGGTCAACCAACGTGACGCGCTTGCCAGCGCGCAGGCATTCAATGGCAGTAACCAGGCCTGCAAGTCCACCGCCGATGACCAGTACTTCCGCGTGATGGTGAGTTTGTTTCACGTTGCACTCCTCAGCCCGTCACCTTGCGCACCAGCGCCCGGCTGATCGCACGTGCCTTTTGCCCCAGGGTAAAGCGTTGGAAGTTGGTTTTGACCACGCCTTCGGTAAACGCAGTGCGTTTGCTGTAGTCGATGTTCACGTCCACGATCACCGGGCGGTTTTGCTGGGCAGCTGCGTTGGCTTGCGATATGGCAGCAGCCAGATCAGCGTCAGACGCAATCTTCACGTACACCGCGCCTACGGCTGTGGCGACTCCGCCTAAGTCCACCTTGGCCATCACCGTGCAGGGCTTGCGCCCATAGGGAATCTCTTGCGCTTGGGAGATTTGCGACAGTTCGCCATCATTGAACACATAGAACACCACGCCCAGGCCGTATTGCGTAGCGGTAATGATTTCCATGCAGGTCATGCGAAAACACCCATCGCCCGCTATGCAGTTCACTGGCACACCAGGGCGCGCCAGTTTGGCGCCGATGGCGGCCGGCACGGCGTAGCCCATGGCGTTGAAATCGGTTGGCAGGATGGCCGACTTGGTGGAGAGGATGGGGAACAACTCAGCCACCAGGTAGGTGTGGTTGCCATCGTCCACCACGGTCACTGCCTCGGGCGGCGTCGCTGCTCGCAGGGCGTCAAAGAACCTTGCCGGGTTCACCTTGCCTTTGCTGTCATGGTCGTACCAAGCCTGGCGGTAGGCTCGTTTATCGGCTGCAATGCGCGCATGCAACACAGTGTCAATGGCCTTGGCAGGCATGGCTTGACGCAGGGCCGCCAGCAATTGCGGCACCACCACGCGGGCGTCGCCTTCGATGGCAATCTGGGCGGGGTAATTGGCATTGAGCACATGGCCGCAGATGTCCACATGGATCAACTGCGCCGGCACCTTCACGCCAAAGCTACCGGTGGAAATTTCGCCAAACCGAGCGCCAATGGCCAGCATCACGTCGCAATGGGCAAAGGCATTGCGCGCAGCGGGCACGGCAGAGGGGCCGAAACTGAACCCGGTATGCAGGGGATGCCCCCCTGCAAACACAGACAAGCCCTGCAGCGTGGTGGCAACGGGTGCTTGCAAATGCTCGGCCAGGGCAAACGTGTCTGCAGTGCAGTCCGCCGCCCCCCAGCCCAAAAAGAGCCCGGGGTTTTTAGCGTTTTGAAGCAAATGTATGGCAGCGTCAATCTGGTTCTTGGCTGCGGGGGCAGGCAAGGCGGGCGGCGCCCAGGGTGTCAGGTCGTCCGCCTCGCCCGGGAACATTTGCACGTTCAAGGGAAGCTCGATAAAAACCGGACCGGGCTCGCCCGATGTGGCCAAGCGGTAGGCCTCATACAAGGTGGGCACCACGTCTGCCGTGCGCTCGATCTTGTAAGTGGCCTTGGTGATGCCTTTCATGAACTGGTGTAAGTCCATGGCATGCAACTGAAACTGCCAGTCAATGTCGGTTCGGATGCCACCGCAAATCACCATCATCGGGATGCCATCCAAAAAAGCCTCACCAATGCCACTGGCCGCGTGTGTGAGGCCTGCCGCAGGCACGACCAACAGCGTTCCCACCGATTCAGAAAGACGGCTCATGGCATCCGCCATGAAGGCGCCACCACATTCATGGCTGACCAGCAGCGGCGTGATCTTGTCCGAGTTGTTCAGCTCGTCATACAGCTCGGTGTTATGAACACCGGGGATGCCAAACGTATAGCGAATACCCAGCTGCTCCAGTGCGTACCTGGCCAGAGATGCGCCTGTTTTTTTCATATCCGGTCTCCATGAGCGAAATACCCTAGCATAGCGGCGATGAACCATTCACCCTACCCGCACCTGCTGGCCCCGCTTGACCTGGGCTTTACCACTCTCAAGAACCGTGTGCTCATGGGCAGCATGCACACTGGCTTGGAGGATGGCCGCAAGCACTTCCCGCGCATGGCGGCATTTTTTGCCGAGCGCGCCAGGGGCGGCGTGGGCCTGATTGTCACCGGTGGTTTTGCACCCAACATCGAGGGCTGGGCCAAGCCGTTTGCAGGCATGCTGGCCACATCGGCAGCGGCGCGGCGGCACAGGCCGGTCACCGATGCGGTGCATGCAGAGGGTGGCAAGATCGCCCTGCAAATCCTTCACACCGGGCGTTATGGCTACCACCCACTGTGTGTGGCCCCCAGCCGCATCCAAAGCCCTATATCGCCTTTCACGCCGCGCGAGTTGTCCGCTGGCGGCATCGAACGACAGATCCGCGCCTTTGTGCGCTGCGCCAAGCTGGCGCGTGAGGCGGGTTATGACGGTGTGGAAGTGATGGGCAGCGAGGGCTACTTCATCAACCAGTTTCTGGTGAAGCACACCAACCAACGCACAGACGACTGGGGTGGCAGTTATGCCAATCGCATGCGCTTGGCGGTGGAAGTCGTCAAGCGCGTGCGCGAGGCCGTGGGCCCCGACTTCATCATCATTTACCGCCTGAGCCTGATCGATTTGATACCGGATGGCAGCAACTGGGCCGAGGTGATGGAACTGGCCCGCGCCATCAGCTCAGCAGGCGCGACCCTGATCAACACAGGCATCGGCTGGCATGAGGCGCGCGTGCCCACCATAGCCACCAGCGTGCCGCGCGCCGCGTTTACCTGGCTGACCCACAAGCTTCGCGAAAACCTGCGCGCTGAGGGCATCACCACACCGGTGATCACCAGCAACCGCATCAACATGCCAGAGATTGCAGACAACGTCATCGCGCGGGGAGACGCAGACATGGTCAGCATGGCGCGGCCCTTCCTGGCCGATGCTGATTTTGTCAACAAGGCGGCCACAGGTCGGCGCGACGAGATCAACACTTGCATTGCCTGCAACCAAGCGTGTCTGGACCATACCTTTGCGCAAAAACTCACCAGTTGCCTGGTTAACCCGCGGGCGTGCAACGAGTTGGAACTGGTCATTCCAATTGCCCAGGCCAAAAAACGGTTCGCCGTGGTGGGCGCAGGCCCCGCCGGCCTGGCTGCGTCTACCACGCTGGCCCAGCGCGGTCATGAGGTTCACCTGTACGACGCGGCCGACCGCATCGGTGGCCAGTTCAACATGGCCAAGACCATTCCCGGCAAAGAAGAGTTTGACGAGACGCTGCGCTACTTTGCCCGGCAGCTTGCGCTGACCGGCGTGCAACTGCACCTGAGCACGCGGGTGGATGCACCGAGCCTGCTGTCTGAAAAATTTGACAGTGTGATCCTGGCCACTGGCGTCACACCACGCGACCCCAAGATCCCCGGCCAAGACCACCCCAAGGTGTTGAGCTACATCGACGTGCTGCTGCACAAGAAGCCCGTGGGCCAACGCGTGGCCATCCTGGGGGCGGGCGGTATTGGCTTTGATGTGGCCGAGTACCTGGCCCATGGCACTGACCTGGGGCACAAATCCACCACCACCGATCTGAACGCCTGGTTGCGCGAATGGGGCGTGGCAGACCCCGAGACTCAACGCGGTGGTGTGGTGAGGGCCCAGCCCGAGCCACCCGCGCGACAAGTGATGCTGCTGCAGCGCAAGGCAGGCAAACACGGCAAAGCCCTGGGCAAAACCACTGGCTGGATTCACCGCGCCGCGCTGAAGATGAAGAACGTAGAGATGATCGCAGGCGTCAACTACGAACGCATTGGCGACGAAGGCCTGTTTGTGACCTATGGCGAAGGCCGCAAAGACGGCACCGTGCTGGCAGTGGACACCATTGTGTTGTGCGCAGGTCAGGAGCCCCTGCGCGCGTTGCAAGCCCCCTTGCAGGCCGCTGGTGTGGCCGTGCACCTGATTGGTGGTGCGCTCGAAGCGGGGGAACTGGACGCCAAGCGCGCGATTGACCAGGGCACTCGCTTAGGCGCACGGCTGTAGCCGAGCTTTGCATTGATAATCAGGTTTTGGCCCAGCAGGGCAGCAATTTTTTCAGGAATCCTCCATGGCACGCACCGTTCAATGCATCAAACTTGGCACCGAGGCTGAAGGCCTTGACCTGCCCCCCTACCCAGGCGAGTTGGGCAAGAAAATCTGGCAAAACGTCAGCAAGCAGGCCTGGGCCGACTGGCTCAAGCAGCAAACCATGCTGGTCAACGAAAACCGCCTGAATTTGGCCGATCAGCGTGCACGCGAATACCTGAAGCGTCAGATGGAGAACCATTTCTTTGGCGCTGGCGCTGACGTCGTGCAAGGCTACGTACCGCCGGCAGCTTGACTGAGTCACCCAATTTGCGCCTATTTTTACTCATATTTCAATAGCAAAAAGGCTTTATAGCTGTGCCATAACAGCCTTTTTCACCATGAATATGCAGCTGAATTGGCAAGCAAGGGCCAGCTACACCTTGCTGGACACAGCTTTCGGGGTCGGCCAGCAATTTCTGGCCCGTTGGGCCAGCTGGGTCGCAGACCCTGATCGCCCAAAGCGGCTGCACTATGTGGCGATAGCACCCACCCCCGCCACAGTAGCGCAAATTCTGGAAAACACTGAAAACCCTGGCTTGGCGCGAGAACTCGCCAGCGAATGGTGGGGCTTGGTGCCAGGCATTCACCGCTTGCGCCTCGCAGCAGGCCATGTGACGCTGACCTTGGCGATCGGTGAATTGCATCCGGTGCTGAAAAGCTTGGTGTGCGACGCTGATGCGGTGTTCTTCAATGACACAGCACCTGGAGTCAACCAAGACTTGCTGGACACACTCAAGGCCCTCACGCGCCACTGCCGTGTAGGCGGCTTATTTGTCAGCCCCAACCCCAACCCGGTCATGAACGAGCAGCTGCGCTCACTGGGTTATCAAATTGAAGACTCGCAGACTTCGCTGCGCGCCAGGTTTGCCCCCCATTGGCCCATGAAACGCCAAGCAGCGCGCCCCGTCAACCCTGATCGTGCCATTGTGATTGGCGCAGGCCTGAGTGGCGCAGCCGTGGCGTGGCAACTGGCTGAGCACGGTTGGCAAGTGGAGGTGATGGACCGCGCCGACCAGCCAGCCGCCGATGCATCGGCCCTCCCCGTGGGCCTGATGGCCACTCATGTGTCGCCAGACGATGCGCCACTGTCTAGGGCCAGCCGCACCGGAATCCGCGCGACCTTGGCAGTCCTGAAAGCGCTGTGCATTGAAGGCGAAGACTGGCGACGCACAGGCGCACTGGAGCAGGGGCGCGACCCGGTCAAGAGCAGCTGGCCAGCCCATTGGGCCAACAGCGACGCGGCCGACTGGTTCAGCCGGGACGCTGATGGCCTACACCACAAGACCGCTGCCTGGATCAAGCCAGGCGCGCTGGTGCGGGCATGGCTTCACCATACTGGCATTCAGTTCAAGGGCGGGACCGACGTACACAGCCTGACGCACACCTGCCAGGGCTGGCTGCTACAGGGTAGGCAACAGGGCGTGCACGGCCAGACACTTGGCAAGGCGCCGATGGTGGTGGTGTGCACGGCCTTTGGGCTTCGCCGCTTGCTGCCCGGCGCTGATGCCTTGCCGCTGGATCTGGTGGCAGGCCAGGTGGCCATGGCCCCGCAAAAAACCAGCCTGAATACACCGCTCAATGGGAATGGCCATTGGGTACCTGATGTGCCCGGCGTCTCGGCCCCCTTCTGGCTGAGTGGTTCGACCTATGAACGCCTGCCGCTCGACGAGTTGGACGCTGCCAACGGACTTGAATCCAACCGCATGCGCCTTGCGCGCTTGCTGGCGAACTGGCCACAGGCCTGCGCGGACGTGCAAAACCAGTTTGACCAAGGGCAAGTCCACCGCTGGCTGGGTGAGCGCTGCACCAGCATTGACCGCCTTCCGCTGGTGGGGGAATGGTTGCCAGGACTGCACGTGAGCGCCGCACAGGGCTCACGTGGCCTGTGTTTTGCCGCCCTTTGCGCTGAATTATTGGTAGCTCATCTGGCGGCTGAGCCTTTGCCCATGGACGCCAGGCTGGCACAGGGATTTGCGGCACAGCGCTTTCGCCAATCGAGCTGATAAAGCCCCCAAAAAGGACAGACCAAAGGCCTGACAGCACGCCGGGCTTTTCAACCATGGCAACTGCATGCAGGCCGCTCATGCGCTACATTGGCTCGTTAACCTCATGTCGTCTGGCACTTGCCTGAACGGTTCGAGGCTGAACCTACCGGACCAGACGTTTGGGCAACAATCAGGATTCCACTTTGGGCCCGCTGGCCAGGCGCATGCAGCAACTGCTGCACATCGGCGCTGAGCACGCTGCAGATGCCACGCTGCGGCGTAAAGTAATGCAATGCAACACCGGCATGTGGCTCACGGTGGGCAACATCATCGCGTTCAATTTGATGTTCGCCTGGAGCGGCAACGAAGGCCTGATCCGCTCTGGACTGTTTCAATTGCCAATCGGTCTGTTGTTGATTGTGTCAGTTACCTGGCTCAATCGAAGGGGGCGCCTATCAATCGCACGCTGGGTTCTCGCTGCACTGGTGGCGATTGACATCACCGTTGGCATCGTACTCGGCCAAGGCACACTGCTGAATCTTCACTTGTACTTCATCGTGGTAGCCGCAGTGGCCACGGTGTTCTTCCCACCGCTACTCTGGCGACAAGCAGTGCTGGCGTCGGCGATCAACATCGCGTTGTTTGCCTGGTTTGAGCTTCGCGGATGGGAGCCCCATCCCGCCATGCTTGAAATGTCGCCGTCGGACCTCTATGCTTTTCGGACCGTCATGCTGACCTCGTGTGTGGTCATCGTCGTCGTTTTGATGCTATTCAGCGAATACTCCGCCGCACGCAACGAGCTGGAACTGCAGGCAATGGCCAACACCGATTCGCTGACGCACTTGCCCAACCGGCGGGCTTTTCGGGCAAGACTGGCGCGCGACCTGGCTACCAGCCACCGTAGCGGCAGTTTGTTGACGGTTGTCATCATTGACATTGACTTCTTCAAGGACGTCAACGACGCTCATGGCCACGACGCAGGCGACCTGGTGCTACAGGGCGTGGGGCAGGTGCTGCAACAGCAGCTGCGCCCGGATGACATGCTGGCTCGCATGGGCGGCGAGGAATTCGCCGTGCTGATGCCGTCCCTATCGGTTGAGCATGGGCGCGCTGTCGCAGAACGAATGCGCCAAGCTGTCGAGTCTCACCGCTTTGAAACGCCCCAAACCAGCTTGCAGCTCACTGTCAGCCTGGGTGTGGCGGCACTGCCCCCCGGCGCGCGAGCAGATTCGGGCCTTAAATCAGCCGATGCTGCGTTGTATGCAGCCAAGCAGGCAGGGCGCAACCAGGTCCAGGTAGGTATTCAGGCCTGAGCAAGGCTGCATGGGTAGCGGAATACACAAGCGCACGCTAGGGCACAAGCCGCGCGTGCGACACATACTGCTGCCTGAACACCTCAAACGGCAGCGTGTCTGCCGCTTCAATGCGTTTTTGCTCGACGATGGAGTCCGCAGCCTGTTGGGCATACTGCTGCTTGACCTCGTCACTCAAGGGCTGTGACAGCAGCGCCTGGCGTATGCCGATCGACTGCGCACGCACAAACTGCACAAAAGAGTTTTCGTGTTGGGCAGTGACCGCCAGCACCCTGGCGGACGGCGTCAGGCTGGCATCTTCCATCCTGGCCTGGGCCTGGTCCACCGCCGCGCTGTAGTCGTTCACGCCGTGGGCTGCGTCCAGTGCCTTTGCATAGGGGCGGATGTCTTGCACCAGCGCCAAACCCCAGTCCTTCAAGCACACCTCGTCACCCCCGCGCTCCAGCATCAGGCCGGGCTCGCGTCCGCGTTCTGCCACCTTGTGCTGGTTGCGCGCCAGTGCGGATATTTCATCTGGCGTGTCTGCCGGGCTGTCACTGTGCAGACAGTGCAGCAAGAAGGCATCCAGAAACCGCAGCGTGGGCGCAGCAATGCCCAGTGGCTCAAACGGGTCCAGGTCCATGCAGCGCACTTCGATGTATTCCACCCCACGCTCGCGCAAGGCATGCAGTGGGCGCTCGCCTGATTTGATGACCCGCTTGGGCCGGATGCTGCCGTAGAACTCGTTTTCGATCTGAAGCAGCGTGGTGGCCAACTGGTTGTATTCGCCCCCAATGTTTTGAATGCCAATTTTTTCGTAAGCCGGATACGGGCGGGTCAGTGCATCTTCCAGCGAAGCGCCATAGCCCTGCATATCGTTGTAGCTGACTGCCAGGCTGGCCTGCGCATCGCTCTTGTAACCGAGGCGCCCCATGCGAAGCGAGGTGGCATAGGGCAAATGCAGACTGCCCTGGCGCAGAGGTGCCAAGCTGTGGGTGCGGCCTTCGACAAAGCTGCTGCAAAGCGCAGGCGACGCACCATACAGATACAGCAGCAAAAACAGGTGCCGCCGAAAATTGCGTATCAAGCCAAAGTACTGCGCATTGCTCACATCCGGCAATGACCAGTTGTAGTGAATGCCCGAGATCGTTTGCATGCGCCGCCCGTAGCGGTGCCCCAGCCCCATGCGGTAAACGCTTTTAGCGCGACCGATGTTGGACGATCCATAGCGCCCCAGCGGTATCGTCTCATCGGTGGGCAATCCACAGGGCATGCTGGACACCCACATCATCTCGTCGCTCTGGTCCAGCACCTGCAAGGTCACCTGATGCAATTGCTTGAGTTCGTCCAGACAGTCCTGTACGCCGGCGTGGACGCCAGTGATCAGTTCCAGCTGAGACTCGCAGTAGTCAGTGGTGATGTGCGGGTGGGTCAAAGCCGAGCCCAGCGCCACGGGGTGCGGTGTAAGCGCCAGTGCACCGGTAGGCTTGGCGCGCAGGCTTTCTTTTTCGATGCCGCGGCGAATGCCCCGCAGGCGTTGAGGATCAAGGGCTGTCAATGGATGTCCTGGTTGATCGGTGTTGTCGTCGAACGGGCACTCAGCCACGCGCGGCGCGGGCCTTGGCGACTTCGTTCGCGCCCTGCCCGCTGCCACTGAGCGGCACCATCTCGCCCGTACGGTCGAGAACCTGGGCCAGGTGTTCGGCCAAGCGCTCAGGCGCGTCGGGCCCGGTACCGATGTAGGCACCCTGTGTCAGCGTGATGTTGGCTGCCTCAAACGTGCCCGCACCAGCACACAAAATGGTGCGGTTGGGAGCACCTTCAGAAACCAGCACCAACATGGCAGGCACCACCGAGGCGGCATCAAATTCCGCACGCAAATCAGCCGGGAACAGGTCTTCGGTCATGCGCGTGGTGGCCGTGGGTGCCAGGCTGTTGACATGGATGTTGTTCTTGGCGCCTTCGATGCTCAGGGTTTGCATCATGCCTGCCTGGGCGAGCTTGGCAGCGCCGTAGTTGGCCTGGCCAAAATTACCGTAGAGGCCCGTGGAAGAGGTTGTCATCAGGATGCGGCCGTACTTTTGCGCGTTCATGATCGGCCACACCGCCTTGCAGCAGTGGGCTGCCCCCATCAGGTGCACATCCACCACCTGGCGGAAGTCGTCCATTTCCATCTTGGCAAAGCTCTTGTCACGCAGAATGCCTGCGTTGTTAACCAGAATATCCACCCGGCCCCAGGCGTCCACAGCCTGTTGCACCATGGCTTGCACCGCGGCGTAATCGGTGACCGATGCCCCATTGGCGATCGCTTCGCCGCCAGCGGCCTTGATCTCGTCCACCACAGCTTGGGCTGCCACAGGGGATCCACCGGTACCAGAGACCGTACCGCCCAGGTCGTTGACCAGTACCTTGGCACCGCGTTTGGCCAGTGCCAGAGCATGTTGGCGCCCTAGACCTCCCCCTGCGCCTGTCACGATGGCGACGCGGCCTTTGAAATCAATGCTCATGTAATCTCCTGCTGTAGCTGTATCGATGTTGAAATGGCAAATTGTGTGGCCGGGCCAAATATCCCTAACTTTGGTAGCTGGCGACAGATAACTGTAATTCAAGCCCATGGAACTGAACTCTGAACTGGTCACCGAAGCCCCCGCCCAGCCGCCACCGTGATCCTACTGCGCGATGGTGACAGTGGATTGGAGGTCTTCCTCCTGAAACGCCACGGATTGTCCGATGTACTCGGGGGAGCATATGTGTTTCCGGGCGGAAAACTGGATGCCTCCGACGCACAGCTTGACGCAGCGCAGCACCTTGACATGCCGTTACACGTCTTGCATGCACGCCTGAACGAAGCTCACATTACCCCCGAAGAAGCAGCCGGCCTGCATGTGGCTGCCCTGCGCGAGGCGTTCGAGGAGTCTGGCGTACTGCTGGCCCACAGTGAGGATGGCAAACCCGCCAACACAGCACAAGCCGCCGCGCACCTGAAAGAGGGCCTGGGCTTTAACGACATGCTGTCTCGCATGGGTTTGCGCCTGCACACCAGTGGCGTGCTGCCCTGGTCACGCTGGATCACCCCAAGTGCCCTCGGTCACCCGAAAACGGTTTGACACCCGGTTCTTTGTGGCCACCGTGCCGCACCTGCAAGAGGCCGCCCATGACGACGTGGAAACCACGGCCAGCAGCTGGCTTGCGCCGCGCGCTGCCCTCACGCAGTACTGGGCGGGAGATATTGAGCTGGCACCACCGCAGATCATGACCCTGGCCGAACTCTCACGCCATGCCAACGTTGCCAGTGCGATGACGGTTCCCGCCCATCGCCCGCCCCCAGTGATTCAGCCTGAGCCGTTTGACCATGAAGGCACCCGCTTCATCACCTACCCCGGCGACGAGCGCCATTCCATCCAGCAACGCATTTGGAGTGGCCCCACCCGACTGGCTTACCGCAACAAGCGGTTCGAGCCTTTGGACGGGTTTGAGTCGCTGTTTGCCTGACCGTGGCCACCTTCTTCAGGCCATCCGCGCTGTGGCGAATTGATTTCCGGTTCGACGGGCGTGACAGACGCTGGTTCAAGTCATTTCGTACCGATGTCGACGTGAAAGCTGAAGCGACTCACCTGTTGCGCGACCTGCATGGTCAGCGCGCCCAGCTGGTCGAGGTACGGCTCGCCTCCGAAGAAGAAGAAACCCAGTATGTCCGCGGCGAAGAAACCAAGAACAGTTTTTGCCCGACAGGGCGATGAGCGTGTCGCCCGCACTGCATTGAAAATCACAACTTCCACAGGAGATCACACATGTTGAACACCACAGACCTCTTCTCTCTCCAAGGCCGTACTGCGCTCATCACAGGCGGCTCGCGCGGCATTGGCCGCATGATTGCCGAGGGTTTTTTGGCCGCAGGTGCCCGGGTCTACATCAGCGCCCGCAAAGCCGCCGCTTGTGACGAAACGGCGAAAGAACTGTCTGCCCTGGGTCACTGCATCTCACTGCCATCCGATGTGTCCACGCTGGACGGAGCCAAGGCACTGGTGGCGGCCTATGGCAAACATGAGGCCAGCCTGGACATTCTGGTCAACAACGCTGGCGCCGCCTGGGGAGCGGCGTTTGACGACTTCCCTGAAAGCGGCTGGGACAAGGTGGTTGACCTGAACATGAAAACCCCTTTCTTCCTGACCCAGGCACTCGCCCCTGCCCTGCGCGCTGCGGCGAACGCCCACGGTGGTTCAAGCCCTGCCAAGGTGATCAACATCGCATCGATTGATGGGGTGTCGGTGAACCCCATGGAAACCTATTCCTACGCAGCAAGCAAGGCGGGGCTGATTCACCTGACACGCCGCATGGCACTGCGCCTGGCGCCCGAGAACATTGTGGTGAGCGCCATTGCACCTGGTGCTTTTGCGTCTGACATGAATAAGGACGCCCGCGACCATGCTGACGCGGTCGCCCAGCGCATCCCCTCGCGTCGCATTGGCACCACCGAGGACATGGCGGGCGCGGCGATCTTCCTGGCATCGCGCGCGGGTGACTATGTGGTGGGCTCGACCCTGGTGGTCGATGGCGGCGTCACCCACGCACGCTCTTGATTAGATAGCAATAAATCCTTATGAAATTTGCCGAAAACGGTGTTTTCATCGGAAGTATTGAACCCGATGGCACGCCGTTTGACGTTTTGCCTGATGCCACCGTACTGCAGGCGGCTGAAAGAGCTGGCATCGACATGCCCAGCTCATGCCGGGTGGGCAACTGCCGTACCTGCATCAGCCTGCTGACAAAAGGTCAGGTCCGCTACCAGATGGCATGGCCGGGCCTGAGTGCCGAAGAAAAGGCCGAGGGCTACATCCTGCCTTGCGTTGCCTACCCACTTTCGGATATCCAGATCAGAATAGTCGGTCTTTAGCGCTACAGTGGATGGTTTACATCCAGGCCTGCCCCGTGCTGCATGAAATCTCCCACGCTTTACGCTGACATCAGCCCCGACATGCTCCCCGTGCAGAGACTGCTGCGTTGGGAAAAAGAGCGCCCTCGCAAGGTGTTTCTGTCTCAACCGGTGGGCAACGGCGCCGTGCTGGAAATCACCTGGGGCCAAGCTGGCCACGAGGTACGCCGCATGGCGGCCTATCTGCGCGAGCAAAATTGGCCCGAAGGAAGTCGCATCGCGATTTACGGCAACAACAGCGCGCATTGGGTCCTGGCCGATTTGGCCATATGGATGGCAGGCCATGTGTCCGTCCCTATCTACGCCAGCGTCAATGCAAACCACCTTAACCACATCCTGACACACAGCGAGGCACGAGCCTGCTTTGTGGGCAAGTTGGACGACACCCGTGCGCTGCTGGGCGGTATGCCGGGCTACATCCCGGTGATTTCCATGTCGCAGGCGCCTGCACTGGCAACTGAACTCGGCGCCGATTTCGCGATGACGCTGCCTGAAGGCCCGGCCAGCCAGATGTTCAACAACGGCTGGAACAGCATCGTTGCCCGTACCGAGCCCCTGCGCCGGGTGTCTCCCCCGACGGGAGACTGCCTGGCCACTGTGATCTACACCTCAGGTGCCACGGGTTCGCCCAGAGGGGTGATGCAGACGTTCAACAGCTTTGCCTGGTCATTGCTGTGTGCTACCCGGCGCTTCAAGCTGTCTGAAACGGACCGCTTCATCTCTCACCTGCCGCTGGCCCACGTGGCCGAGCGCATGCTGGTTGAACATGGTGCGCTTTACTTGGGTGCCCAGATTTTCTTTGCGGAATCCGCGGCCACTCTTTTGGCAGACATGCAAAGGGCAAGACCTACTGTGTTTTTCGCGGAGCCCCGCCAGTGGGCCAAGCTCCAGCGGGACCTGCATGCCAAGGTACCTGCGGGCACACTGCAAAAACGCCTGAAGCTCCCGGTCATTGGAAACCTGGTCCGCAAGAGAGTGCTTAAAAGCCTCGGCCTGGACAAATGCCAGCTCGCCGCTGCGGGCGCCGCGCCGATGTCCGCAGAGCTGATTGGCTGGTACCGCCAGCTCGGGCTGGGCCTGGTCGAAGTCTATGGCATGACCGAAATTTGCGGCGTCTCCCATAGCACCCTGCCCGGCCAGTTGCGCACCGCAGGGGGTGCCGGTACCGTTGGCCAGCCCTGTCCGGGTGTGGAGCAACGCCTTGACCCACAGACGAACGAAGTCCAGCTCCGCAGCCCCGGCGTGATGCATGGTTACTACAGAGACCCCGCGCGCACGCAAGAAGCCCTTCTGCCCGGCGGCTGGCTTCGCACGGGCGACAGGGGCGAGGTGGATGCGAACGGTGTCTTGCGCCTCACGGGCCGCCTCAAGGACATCTTTAAGACCAGCCGGGGCAAACACATCTCCCCGTACACCATTGAAGACTCCTTAAGCCAGCACCCGGCCATCGAGGCCTGCATGGTCACAGGGCGGGTCAACCATGAGCAGCCCTTCGCCCTGGTCATGCTGAATGCCGACGCCAGCCTTGCAGCCACCATCAGCAAAGCCGAACGAGCCAGCCTAGCGGCCGCCTTGACGGAACACATCCATGCAGTCAACAGCAGCTTGGGCGAGCACGAAAAGCTGAGCCTGCTGGCTATCGTCACCAAGCCCTGGACGCCCGAAAATAGCCTGTTGACACCGACACTCAAAATCAAGCGCAGGCAGATAGAACACACCTACGGCGATCATTTTGACGCCTGGTTAAATATGAAATCCCCCGTAATTTGGGCAGATTTGAACGAACCCGCCTGAACTGCCGCCGCCTGACCAGCGCCAGCGCATACAATAAAGCTTGACGGGCCTTCCCGCATGGTAAAGCGGCCAACCGAGTCAGGTGGGGAACCAAGCAGCTCTAACTGTAGAGCCAGTGCCGGGGTCAAGGCTCGTCAACCTCACAGTCAATGTTGTTTAGTTTCATCGAGTTAAACCCATAGCTTGATGGATATGGCTGCCAACGCCGCTGACAAGCCATGGGGATCGGCCTCATCGCCGTCAAATGCATCTTTGACTCCTTTGCAGCCCTCCGTGGCGAGTTGACCCATCGCCTTACCAACCCGGACGAAAAGTACGACTCCGGTTGACCCGTTTGGAGTTGAGCGTAGTGAGCAGAGTACCCTGCTCGCCGGATTACCCAGCGTGCTCAACAGCAAAAAATCAAGCAAACTCAACCCGCTCCCGCGTCCAGGTGGCCACCTGCTCGCTCAGTGACAAACCCAACCCAGGCCTTGTCGGCACCAACATGCAGCCGTCTTTGATCTCGATGCGTTCGTTAAACAGCGGGTCCAGCCATTCAAAGTGTTCTACCCAAGGCTCAGTGGGGTAGGCTGCTGCCAGGTGAACATGTAACTCCATCGCAAAGTGCGGTGCCAACATCAAGCCCGCATGGCTGGCCTGACTGGCGACTTTCAGGAAAGGCGTGATACCGCCCACACGCGGACCATCGGGCATCAGGTAATCAGCCGCGCGGTGACGGATCAAGTCGCCGTGCTCGGCAGCACTGGTCAGCATTTCGCCCGTTGCGATGGGCGTGTCGAAATGGGTGGCCAATGCAGCGTGGCCTTCATGGTCATACGCGTCCAGCGGTTCTTCTATCCACACCAAATTGAACTGCTCGAAGATGCGGCACATGCGCTGCGCAGTGGGCCTGTCCCATTGCTGGTTGGCGTCCACCATGATCGGCACCGCGTCGCCCAAGTGTTTGCGCACCGCCGTCACACGGGCAATGTCCAGCGAGCCATCTGGCTGACCCACTTTGAGCTTGATGCCGCCGATGCCACGGGCAATAGAGGCCGAGGCGTTCACCACCAGCTGATCAATGGGCGTGTGCAGAAACCCACCCGAAGTGTTGTAGCAGCGCACTGAATCACGGTACGAGCCCAACAACTTGGCCAGCGACAAATTGGCGCGGCGCGCCTTTAAATCCCACAGCGCCACATCGAAAGCACCAATAGCCTGCGTCGCCAGCCCGCTACGCCCGACCGATGCCCCGGCCCAGCAAAGCTTGTCCCACAGCTTGCCAATGTCGCTGGGGTCTTCACCGATGAGAACAGGCGCGATTTCTTTGGCATGCGCAAACTGGCCTGGGCCGCCCGCACGTTTGGAATAGCTGAAACCCAAGCCTTCTTGGCCGCCTGTCGTACGGATTTGTGCAAACAGGATGGCAATCTCGGTCATGGGCTTTTGGCGCCCTGTCAGTACCTTGGCGTCGCTGATGGGCGTGGCCAGTGGCAGATAGCAAGAAGAGATGCGGACAGATTGGATGCGGTCTGTTTGGTTTGCGGCCTGTGTCATGACGGTGTATTTGACGTTTTCATTAAAGATACGTTATCATACAACCAGATATTATTTACGCTTGTTGTCCGACATCCCCCTACAACTGCCATCATGACGCCAAAGCCATTGCATATCGCCATGCACCCGAACGACAACGTCGCCATCGTGGCAAATGATGGCGGCTTGCCAGCAGGAACGGTCTTTCCGTCTGGCCTGACCTTGCTGGAGCACGTGCCTCAAGGACACAAGGTAGCGCTGCTAGATCTGGCCGCAAATGCAGTCGTGCGCCGCTACAACGTGCCCATCGGCTATGCGATTCGCGCGATTCCTGCGGGCAGTTGGGTCAACGAGCGTTTGTTGACGATGCCCGACGCACGGGAGCTGACGGATTTGCCCATGGCCACCACACGTGCCGTCGCCCTGCCCCCTCTGGAGGGTTACACCTTCGAGGGCTACCGCAATGCCGATGGCTCGGTGGGCACGCGCAACATCCTGGCCATCACACAAACCGTGCAATGCGTGGCGGGCGTGACCGACTTTGCCGTGCAACGCATCAAGGCTGAACTGCTGCCGCTGTTCCCCAACGTGGATGACGTAGTGGCTCTTGCCCACGGTTATGGCTGCGGTGTAGCCATTGACGCGCCTGATGCCCCCATCCCCATCCGCACCCTGCGCAACATCAGCCTGAACCCCAACTTTGGCGGTGAAGTGATGGTGGTCAGCCTGGGCTGCGAAAAGCTGCAGCCCGAACGTCTGCTGCCCCCGGCTCGATCCCTTTGGTGGATCAACGCCAAGCGGCAAGCGCCGAAGCCAATCAACTGGACGTGGTGTGCTTACAGGACGAGGCGCACGTGGGCTTCATGTCCATGGTCGATTCGATCCTGCGTCAAGCCAAAGTGCACCTCACCCGCCTGAATGCACGCCAACGCGAAACCGTGCCAGCCAGTGAACTCGTGGTGGGTGTGCAGTGCGGCGGCAGCGACGCGTTCTCAGGCGTCACCGCCAACCCAGCGGTGGGCTTTTGCACCGATTTACTGGTACGCGCGGGCGCCAGTGTGATGTTCTCTGAAACGACAGAGGTGCGCGACGGCGTGGCTCAGCTCACCGCCCGCGCCACCACGCCCGCCGTGGCCCAGCAGATCATCGACGAGATGGCCTGGTACGACGCCTACCTGCAGCGCGGCAGCGTGGACCGCAGCGCCAACACCACGCCGGGCAACAAAAAGGGTGGCCTCTCCAACATCGTTGAGAAAGCCATGGGCTCCATCATCAAATCCGGCACATCACCCATTGCGGGTGTGATATCCCCTGGCGAAAAGCTCAAAGTCAAAGGCCTGAAGGGATTGATTTATGCCGCCACCCCTGCCAGCGACTTCATCTGCGGCACGCTGCAACTGGCTGCAGGCATGAACCTGCACGTGTTCACCACCGGGCGCGGCACGCCATATGGGTTGGCTGAATGTCCTGTGATCAAAGTCGCCACGCGAAGTGACCTGGCGCGCCGCTGGCATGACCTGATGGACATCAACGCCGGCGTGATTGCCGAAGGCAGTGCCAGCATCGAAGACGTGGGTTGGCAGATGTTCCACCTGATGCTGGATGTGGCCAGTGGTCGCAAAAAAACCTGGGCCGAACAGTGGAAACTGCACAACGCCCTGGTGCTGTTTAACCCAGCACCTATCACCTGATTTTTCCCTACACCCCCCTATCTCAAGACTCTTTCTTCTACCGGAGCCCTTCATGACCACCCCTCAAGAACTCAAGAAAATCATCTCTTACGGCCTGCTGTCCTTCCCCTTGACAGACTTTGACAGCAATCTGCAATTCGCCCCCAAGCCCTACGCAGACCGCCTGGAATGGCTGATGCCCTACGGCGCAACTGCCCTGTTTGCAGCAGGTGGCACGGGTGAGTTCTTCTCCCTGGAACCCCAGGAGTACAGCGACGTGGTGCGCACGGCAGTCCAGACCTGCAAGGGCCGAATGCCCATCATCGCGGGCGCGGGTGGTGGCACCACCTTGGCGATCAAATACGCCCAAGAAGCTGAGCGCCTCGGTGCGCAAGGCATTCTGCTGTTGCCCCATTACCTGACTGAAGCCACGCAAGACGGTCTGGTTGCACACGTACAAGCCGTGTGCAAGAGCGTGAAGTTTGGCGTGATCGTTTACAACCGGGGTGCCTGCAAGCTCACACCCGCGTCGCTGCAAGTGTTAGCCGACACCTGCCCCAACCTGATTGGCTTTAAGGACGGTTTTGGCGATATCGAAGCTTTTGTGTCCATCCGCCGCGCATTGGGCGACCGTTTTGCCTACTTGGGTGGCTTGCCCACTGCCGAGGTGTTCGCTGGTGCTTATCAGGCCATGGGCTGCCCTGTGTATTCATCTGCAGTGTTCAACTTTGTGCCCTGCACGGCCATGGAGTTCTACAACGCCCACCACGCCAAAGACACGGTCACCACCAACCGTTTGCTGGACGAATTCTTCTTGCCGCTGATTGCCATTCGCAACAAAGGTCACGGCTACGCAGTCAGCATCGTCAAGGCAGGCGCCACGATCATCGGCCACAGCGCTGGCCCGGTGCGCCCGCCTTTGTCTGACCTGAAGCCTGCCGAGTTTGAAGAACTCCGCGCGCTGATGTCCAAGTTAGGTCCACAGTAAGGCGCGCACAGCGATGGGTACCCTAGATACGCCAAAGATCACCCGTCTGCAGGTCATCCCCGTGGCTGGGCGCGACAGCATGCTGCTTAACCTGAGCGGCGCGCACGGCCCCTACTTCACCCGCAACATCCTGATCCTCACCGACAGCGCAGGCCGCACCGGTGTGGGTGAGGTACCCGGCGGCGAAAAAATCCGCCAGACGTTGGAAGACGCCTCGCCACTGGTCGTGGGGCAAACCATTGGCGCGCACCAGAGCGTGCTGCAGCAAGTGCACAAGCGCTTTGCCGACCGCGACAGCGGTGGCCGAGGCCAGCAGACCTTTGACTTGCGTACCACCATCCATGCGGTGACGGCCATCGAGTCCGCCCTGCTTGATTTGCTGGGCCAGCACCTGGGCGTGCCCGTCGCCGCACTGCTGGGTGAAGGCCAGCAGCGCAGCGCGGTGGAAATGCTGGGCTATCTGTTTTACGTGGGAGACCGCACAAAGACAGAACTGGCTTACAACAGCGAGCCCGAAGCGGCCAACAACTGGTTCCGTGTGCGGCATGAGGTTGCGCTGACACCTGAGACCATCGTTGCCCAGGCCGAAGCCGCGCAGGAACGCTACGGCTTCAACGACTTCAAGCTCAAAGGCGGCGTGCTGCGAGGCGATGCAGAAATCGAAGCCGTCACAGCATTGCATGAGCGCTTTCCAAGTGCCCGCGTCACGCTAGACCCGAACGGTGGCTGGCTCTTGAAGGACGCGATACGGCTGATGCGCGACATGCGCAGCGTGGTCGCCTATGCCGAAGACCCGTGCGGCGCGGAGGAAGGCTTCTCAGGCCGCGAGGTGATGGCCGAGTTCCGGCGCGCCACAGGCCTGCCTACAGCGACCAACATGATAGCCACCGACTGGCGCCAGTTAAGCCATGCGCTGTCTTTGCAGTCGGTTGACATCCCACTCGCTGACCCACATTTCTGGACCATGGCAGGCTCGGTGCGCGTCGCGCAAACCTGCCGCGACTGGGGCCTGACCTGGGGTTCACATTCCAATAACCACTTTGACGTGTCACTCGCCATGTTCACCCATGTCGGTGCCGCCGCGCCCGGCAAGGTTACGGCCATTGACACCCACTGGATCTGGCAAGACGGCCAGCGCCTGACCAAAGACCCGCTGCAAATCATCGGCGGCCATGTGCAAGTGCCTGCCAAGCCCGGTCTGGGGGTGGAGCTGGACATGGCCGAGGTAGAAAAAGCCCATCAGCTCTACAAACAGCATGGCCTGGGCTCGCGTGACGACGCCGTCGCCATGCAGTATCTGATCCCTGGCTGGCAGTTCAACCCCAAGCGCCCAGCGCTGGATCGATAATTCCTGTTACACAACCCTTTCTCAAGGAGACATCATGTTAAAAAAGCATTTTCGGCACGCCCTGATTGCCTTTTCAGCTATTACATCAATAGCAATTTCGGGTACAACCCTGGCGCAGACCGACTATCCGAATAAAGCCGTCAAGATCATCGTGCCCTTTCCAGCAGGGGGGACCAGCGATGTGATGGGCCGCATGCTGGCTGAAGAGCTGACCAAGATTCTGAAGCAACCCTTTGTGGTGGAGAACATTGGCGGCGCAGGCGGCACCATCGGCACAGAGCGTGCCACCAAGATGGCAGCCGACGGCTACACCCTGATCCAGACAGGCGTAGGCCAAAGCGCCGTGGCGCATGGTTTGGACCCGAACCTGAAATACAACTCAATGACCGATTTTGTCCATCTGTCACAAGTGCATTCTGGCCCCAATGTGCTGGTGGTTCATCCATCAACGCCGTTCAAAACCTTGAAGGACGTGGTGGACTTTGCCAAGGCCAACCCTGGCAAGCTGGACTACGGTTTCACCCATGCGGCCTCTGGTCACATGGCGATGGAGCTGTTCAAGCAGACCACAGGCATCTATCTAACAGGCATCCCCTACCGCGGCGGTGGCCCCATGATGACCGATATTTTGGGTGGCACCATCCCCATGATGTTCATCAACCAGGACGTGGCCCTTCCCCATATCAAGGCGGGCAAGCTGCGCCCTTTGGCCGTCTCTAGCGCACAGCGTAATCCGCTTTACCCTGACATTCCAACCATTGCCGAATCGGGCTACAAAGGTTTTGAAGCGCTGTCATGGTCTGGCATCTCAGTGGTCAAAGGCACGCCACAACCCATTGTGGACAAGCTCGAAGCAGCCGTGGTCCAGGCCATGAAGTCGGAAGCCATCAAACAGCGCCTGACCTCCGTTGGCTTTGTGGTGCCTGAGCCGGGCTCCAAGCCTTACACCGCCTTTGTGAAAAAAGAGATCGATACCTGGACCCGCGTGATCAAAGCCGCTGGCATCAAACCACAATGAAAACTGTTCAATCCACCAACGCCCGCACGGGCGAACCCCTGGGCGCGCCTTTGGTGGCGCACACGCCAGAGCAAGTTGACAAAGCCGCTGAGGCGGCCGCCCTGGCCTTTGCAGGCTGGCAAGCCAGCGCTGGTGGGCAACGTGCCCAACTCTTGCGCGGTCTGGCGGACGCACTCGAAGCGGACCGGGAGGAACTGGTCACCCTGGCTGATCTGGAAACAGCTCTCGGCCCGGTTCGCCTGAATGGCGAACTCGACCGAACCGCGTTTCAGCTGCGCCGCTTTGCTGACATGGCAGAGCGAGGCGTTGCGTTTGAGCGCACAGACGACCCCGCCGTCGCAGGTGGACCGCCGGTGGGCCACCCCGCCATGGTGCGCCAGCGCGTGCCCTTGGGGCCAGTGGCCATGTTCTCGGCAAGCAATTTTCCGTTTGCGTTCTCGGTACTCGGGGGCGATACCGCTTCAGCCTTGGCAGCGGGCTGCCCGGTTGTCGTGAAGGCCCACACAGGCCATTTGCTGTTGTCCATCCGCGTGTTCGGCCTGATCCAGAAAGTGCTGGCATCCCTCAACCTGCCCGCAGGCTTGATTGGCCTGGTGCAGGGCGGTGGCTCTGATGTGGGCGTTCGCCTGATGCAGCACGAGTCCATTGCAGCCGGCGCGTTCACTGGCTCCACCCGTGGTGGTGCGGCGCTGCAAGCCGTGGCCAACGCGCGCCCACGCCCCATTCCGTTTTATGGCGAACTGGGTTCCATCAACCCGGTCATCGCCCTGCCCGCGCTACTTGCCAGCAAAGGTGCTGACCTGGCCGCCACCTTGGCTGGCTCCATCAGCCTGGGCTGCGGCCAGTTCTGCACCAGCCCCGGTGTCATCGTGCTGATCAAGGACCCGGCCAGCAACGCCTTTGTCCAGCAATTGACCACGGCGCTTGCCGCTCAAAAGCCGCACGCCATGCTGACCCCTGGTATGCGCCAGGCCTTTGATGCGGGCGTTGAGCACATGGTCACGGCAGGGGTCAAGCCTTTGCTGCAAGAGGTGGGCAACGCAGAAGCACCCCGCCCCTTCCTGGCGCAGGTGGACGCGGTGCACTTCATCGCCAAAACCGCTTTGCGCGAAGAAGTGTTTGGCCCCGCCAGCCTGATCGTGTGGGCAGACTCTGTTGCGCAAACGCTGGAGGTTTTGCAAGCCGTTGGCGGCAGCTTGACCGTCACGCTGTGGGGGGCAGACACCGAGACTGATGACGCCCGCGCATTGGTGCGCGGCGCCATGGCCATTGCTGGGCGGGTGCTGTTCACGGGCGTGCCAACGGGCGTGGCTGTCAGCGCAGGGCAGCAGCATGGCGGCCCCTGGCCTTCATCGACGCAACCGATGACTACCTCAGTGGGAGACGCAGCCATCGACCGCTTCTTGCGGCCCGTGTGTTTGCAGGATGCGCCTGCATGGGTGCTGGCGCGTCAGGGCAGGCCATGTTGATTTCACAGTTGTTAGCATCGGGTAAGCTCGTTCGTTGAAACAAAATTTCAATCGAGCTTCAGTTTTAGCCGGATATTTCTGAAACTTGACTTTCAGATTTATCCACGAACCCTCTGAAATCAAACGGGTGTTGCCGTATATCCATTGCAGCATGTAAAAGGCGAGCGACCTCAACTGTGTTTCCATTCACCCGAAACAGCACGATTTATCGGGGTAATCCCCCCGATAAATCAGGGGCGCTGTGAATTCGTCAAATTCTGGCGTGTTCAATGGGTCAATATTGGACTCACAAATTCGTCCCATTTTCAGCGGAAGTGCTTTTGCATGAATTGACCAATGCCCGAAAAAAGTTGCGCCTGTGCCCAAAGGGGCGTGAAAGTGTGATCGGTCCAAGAAACGGTATCAACCTGCACTAGGTTAGGGCTTTTCAACCCAGTCGCATCGCGCCCCAACTCCGCTGCAACGACGTCCTGCGACGCATCATCGGCACCCAAACACGAACAGTACCTTGACCCGTCGCTTCAGCAGGTGATGGAAGTTTTGAAGCACGATGCCACGACGTTCTCCTTTGCCTGATGCGCTGATGAGCAAAGACATAAACTGCTTGCGGAAGCTTCTGCACAAGCCTCTTGGTCAGAGCAACTGCGATGCGCCCAACAGCCACTTCGCCTTTCAGTACACGCAGCCAAGTCTGAGGCTCGACCACTGTTCGCAAAAGAAATCAGTGGATTTGTTGGTGTCCCTGATCCGGAGTTCAAGGGAATCGCCATCATGCCACTGAAAGGTCAGTAAATTGATCAGTATCAAACCCTTGACGCGCATATCCAGGATGGCCGCATGATAGGAAAAGTAGGCACCCGAACAAAGCCCTGCAAGTGTGACTTGCGTACAGGGCAACGACTTTGAAGGCAGTCCATCGCCAGTCTGACGTCGTCGATGCCGGAAGACGCGTAAACATCGTTCTCCATCCCTTCAGGCGTGGGGCGGCTGTAACCGGTGCCGGCCCTGTCAAAGCGAATGGAGCAATAGCCAAGCTCCGCCAAACTCCGAGCCAGACGCACATACAAAAGGTGATTGCCAACTCGATGGCTGGCGCCGATGTTGGTCAGAACAACTGCCGTCTTTCGAGGCAAGCGACCGGATGGACTGGTGATGACGCCGACCAAGCCATTGAACGTAATGACCTCCTCGATAAAGCGTCGTCCGACTTGCATCGAGACGGGCATGTCGTGGACGGTTTCCTGTTGTGCAGGTGCAAGCCGAGCAAAGCGTGTTCGCAACCAGTCGCGAATTGCTTCCCAGATCTCCATGGGGGGTACAGAGCTATGGGCATCCTGAGTCATCATGGCCGCGTAGCCAGCTACCTGAGCGGTGTGAATGTCACGCCCCAAGGCGGTCCAGGCGCCAACGAGTTTTTTGACTTGGCCAGGCATGTCGTCGCGTTCAATCACGAAGCTAGGGCATGTGCAGTCCATCTTCATCATGTCCAGGAAACCCAGGTCTTGCTGAGTTTGGTGCGTAAATGGATAGCCAACAACCTCCTCATCCGTCAACTTTTGGCGGGAATCTTCGGATATGGCCAAAGGGGCTTAGGCGAGCAAATCCGAGTTGCTCGCGAACAAAGGCTCTACCGGCGACAACCGGTGCAAGCATCATCAAGGCAGCGGCTGAAACTTCATTGGCCACACTGGCTGCGAGAAGCGCGCCGAGCCGCGCACCAAACAGCACCAGGTTAGCGACACCAGACGCAGTGCGAAGCCTCTGCCGCAGCAGCCAAGATGCTTTCACGCCAAGCCTGAACCCGGGGTAAATCGCTTTCAACCGAGTCGCCCATGCCGTCATAGTCAAAAAATAGGCAAGAAAAACCTGCGCCAGCAAGCGTTTCAGCCAGTTTGCGGTATCCACGGTAAGCAACCAGATACTCGTGCCCAAAGGGCGGACAAAGAAGCACCGCACATTCCATCTTGGGGCCAATAGGGGCATGGTACCAAGCCAACATGCGACAAGACTCCGGGCCAAACCAGAAGGGTGTGACGCCGTCAGAGCGGGAAATATCGACGTCGGCGATCATCGCATCAACCAATAGCACCAATCTTGGTACTGCCCCGCCCGTTCAAAGCCGACACCATGCCTTTGGGATTACCGCTTTTGAATTGCCCGTGCAGCTTGATCAGCCGCGCACTTCCCGGTGCCAAGTGGAAATAATTGTCAGATGGCTGGCAGCCAGGAATGTCCAGTTGAACAAACTGCGCCATACGTTGGGTTTGCAATTGAATGGCCCAAACATCATCTGGTTTCTGAACAAACTTCGCATCCAGCCCAAGATCTGCCACCGTCACAGCATCGAAGCCGACAGGAAAATGGAAGGCCTGACTGATGAGCGTTTCGCGTTGCATCTCAGATAGCGTTGCTACTACAGCGTGGTGTCCGGGTGGACCAAAGCGGTACGCATAGCTCGTGTCCATAAAGTGCAGAAACATTGCATCTGCTCGCACCTCGACGCTGCCATGTGGGGGAATCTGCACCACATGCCGAGCGTGCGCGACCTGGGTTTGTCCATGCCGCAAGAGTTGCAAGCTCAATAGGCCCTCAAATACACTAGGTCCATCGTTAAAGACATGCAGCACCAAGCCGTTTAGACCTTCATCTGAAATTGTGACCGCTACGGGCGCCAGAACGCGTTTGAGCGCAAAGTAAGCGGCCTTGGGGACACCCAGGGCATCAATGGCACCCCACCCAGCACCCGGCCACAAGTCGCGCAAAAACCAAACCAGAGCTCCCTGACAAGCGGAAGCGCCGCGCCGCCATTCCGCCATGGTCCGGGCCATGACCTCGCCCGTGGCGACACGCGACATGTACAAGTACCTGAGCATGTCAGAATAGCGCAAACGCATCGGATCGACCTTGAACAGATCGGCTAGGTAGTGGTCTCGCACATCTTCAAAGTCCCACCCGGCGCCGCTGTCTCTAGGTACCCGCTGTTTCCATACGGGATGATGAAACGGCTGTTGCCCATTCCCCAGAAGGCTATCGATGGTTGACTCCTCTGGAATATTTGAAAACCCCAGACATTCAGAGGTGAACCGGACACCCGCCCTTCTTGCATCATCTATCGGCCGGAGATAGGCGCCAACACCGTAATAGTGAGAAACAGATTGGTCGATCTGAAATGGCATAACCCCACCGCTGGGGCTGGAGGAAGGTATTGCACCTGAGGACATACCTGAGCGCACAGGGCTGGAAGTGAACTGCCAAAAAAATGATTGCGCCAACTCTCAGGTGCCAGCCCCAGCATGGCGGCTTGCTGCTCAATTTCGCTGCCGCCACACAAAACAACCACACTTGGTCGAGACTGAATCCGACTCAGAAACTGTTTCGCCTCAGTGGCAATGCTTGCGGCAAAAGCCTCATCATCGACCGGGTAGTCCATGTTGGCAAACATAAAGTCTTGCCAGACCAGTATGCCGAGTTCATCACAGATTTGGTAAAAAGCATCTGATTCGTAAACCATGGTGCCGCCAATTCGGATCATGTTCATGCCCGCATCGCGCACCATCTCTAGGGTACGACGAAGTTTTTTTTCATCTGCATTGAGCGACAGCACATCAACCGGCGTCCAACATGCACCGCGACAAAAGACGGGGACACCGTTGACTTGTACTTGAAATGCGCCGTTTTCCTGATCTACCTTGAGGTTGCGAAACCCAACCATTCCAAGTTGAAGTGTGATGACTTCTGTCGAGGACTGGATAATCAAATCCAAGGAATACAAAGATGGTTTGCCATGGCTGTGCGGCCACCACGTCTGAGGGTTGTCCAACAACACCTGGCCTGCAATCTCACACAAACCGCCAGGCATCCAATGCCAGTCAACGCCTGCGCATTCATCGCCAAGGCGAAGAAACACATTTGAATTCTCCCACTTGGCAGGGAGTCGCATTTGAACCTTGATCGCCACGTGGCCGACATCGTCACGCAACCTGACGCTGAGGGATGAGTTCAACAGATTGACATCGTCACTTGTACGCACTTTGATTGCCCGGTAAGGGCCGACTGGTGCGGCAGTTGGCGACCACCTGGTATACGCCCCATCAAACTGGTGCGAACCCAGCGCAGCTGTTGGTGTTCAACCAGACGAGTCCGCCAACGCGGGCGTGGTCGCCGTGTTGCAAGGGGCAGCCGTCAGCGATTGGAAGTGGATCATCAACGTTCCAGATCGGGGCAGATTTGACACATCCACCTCGTGCTGAATGAACATATTGGAGCTGCGCAGAATTAACTCGTCATTCCAGTACACCTGTGCCAGCGTCGCCAAACCATCAAAGCAAAGGCTGACCTCGTCTGACTCGGGCAATTCCAAAGAACAACGGTACCAGTGATCCTGAGCATCAAGATCAAGCTGCCCCCAATCAGGAAACCCTAATTCTCGCCTTGAGGACGCTACCGTACCCGGGACCGTGGCCGATGCCCAGTCAACACTCAAACAAGCCAGTTCGGCTGGTGTATTCGCTTGACCAGGCGCCAGGGAGACAAATGCCCACTCAGCCAAAAGCAACTGCCCACGCCCGTCCACCGCCAAATGCGACATCAATTCAGTTCCCGACTCAGGTTTTCCATCGCAGATTGCCAGTGCTCGGCTATTTCGTCAATCATGGCGCCAAGATCTGCAGGCCTCTTGATCACAACAGCCCTTGCGGCTTTCATCAACAGCGTTTTTGTCGCATTGGACAACGAGAGCATATCGCCTGCAGCGACGGAAAAATCGCCCAGCCCTTCAGCGTCAAGCCAAGCCATTTGAGATGCAAGCAACTCAGCCCCAGAGCCCAGTTGACGCAAATGGGAAAAGGCATAGGCATGGTAAGCATCGATTCCCGTCAGCTTGAGCGCCTCAATGTCATCCAAAAACCGCTGTCGATACGCCAAAACCGGATTTTGCGATGGGCGTCGAACAAAGTGTTTCTTGAGCAATTGAAGGGCAATTGAGGCTAGCTCAGCGTCTTCAAGCCGTTGCATCCTGTCAAGACGGACAAATTCTGCAAAAAACGGCATGAACCCTGGATCGCTAGGGAAACCTACACGAAATAAATTGACGAAGTCATCACCTTGGAGTTGATGGTAACTGCGATTGTGGAAGTAACGCAGTTGCTGCTTCTCGAGGTCTAGGGACTGAATCGCAATCGTTGTCTTGACATGATTGCGACGGTAGTCAGTTCCAGCTGTATCAGGCAGATAGAAAGAATCAATTTCTGACAAAACCACACGCCCACGCTTAAGTTGCTCACTCGCATTCGTGAGAATTGACTTCCAGACATTCAGTTCATGCACGTCCAGTCCGTACAGTTCAAACAGGTCCTCATGAGGTGGTTTGTAGAAAGTCCATTGATCACCATCAAAATCATTGGCCAGAGCCATTCCCATGCATGCAACAGGATTCAACCGGAGTGCGTGAAGCAGTTCGATCCAGACATCGACATAGCAATTGGTTTCGGCCCAGGCCCTGTCATCAGCATGGAGTGCATGCGGCGTGTACGACGAAGGGACAGGCAAATCAAACGCTGCGAGACTCATCACGGCTCCCAAGTTCAAAAGTCTTTGACCACCAGAAGAAGGTTGGCGTTGGTTGCATACATGCGGTCATTTCCCACCATCAAAATAGATGAATGAGAATCGCGCAAATGACGGCTCATGGCAAATGGTGAATCGTTTTTATAGCCCAGAATACCGCATATCCTCAAGGCCAAACCCACAATCTCGGGCAACGACTCGGACGCATCAATCTTCAAATTATTGATCTTGATGGCATATCCCACAGACGACAGTTTTTCTGCACCTTCAACGCCACTGGAACGTAAAAACTCGTATTCAGTCAAACAATCACCAATAGAGGTGCGAAGTCTTTGCAACATGGACGAAAGTTCTGCAAGGCGAAGTGCAGTCGGTGGCACGGCGCCAGGATTCGCTCTGGCCTGCCCTCTGACGAAAGCTGCCGCCTTGTTAGCTGCGGCTGTCACGTTACCAGTCCAGGTATGAGCCCAAAGTAGGTGCGAAACTGGCACGAACCGTTTGGGCGGCCATGTCTGAAAAAGGAACTGTCATGACCTGATTCATCTCACCCCTGGAAGTCATCAAGAACGGTGGGCTACAGGTGCCACGCATACCCATTGAATTCCAAACGCCCTTTTTCTCGAGCGTGTAATCGGTCTTGCGAACCAGCACAAGTACCTGATCGTTGCCGCTGGCTTGCAAGCCTTTGCGCGCTGAAACAAGCAAATCATCGGCCTGGGCACCATAGGATATGGTGGTGGCATCCTTAATCAGTTTGAACACTCGGCCGTCTGCGTCAGCTTCGACTGCGCATCGGCTTGTCCTCATCTCACCACCGACCCCGACCTCCGAGGTCACTGACGCGATCAAATACTGGTACCTGGCCAAATCAGCCAAGTAGGCGCGAAACCATTCCGAATCCATTGCGTGATGGACAATCGTAATCACTTGTATTTGGTGCATGGCAAAAATCATTGCACTTGTCGTACAGTGGCGACCAAGCGCCTCGCAGATGCCACACAGCTCACGCAGGCTAGCCCCCATACCGCCAAGGCTTTTTGGCACGTAGGCACCAAGCAAACCAGCAGATTTGAGCGCATCAATGGTCTCGACAGGAAACCTAGAATTGGCGTCAACATCGTCTGCATGCAGCCGCGTGACCTCTTGCCCAATTTTTCTCGCGACCTCAATCAACGGGGATTCGTTCATATTGTCCACACATCAGGTAAGCACGCAAAAAAGCGCAGCATCTAGACTGCACCAATAAATAACCTCATGCTGCCTTCAATTCTTCGATCGCAGCATTTATTGAGGCGATGCTTTCAAAGACGCTCCTCTTCAGCATCCTGTCAGGAAATTCAATGTCGAATTCGCCTTCCAATGCCAGCATTGTGTTCACACTGGCATGAGACGTCATGCCAGCCTGATATAAATCCGCATCCTCAGCCAAGCTCAAGGCGTCAACAGACAAGCGTGCATGATTTGTTAGGACGTTACGAATGCTCTCTTTGTACATAAAACCTATTCTTTCAAAATTTGTGACGAAGAATACCGTATGGTATTCGTAACCAGAAGGTGGGAGTAAGCGGAAACACACATTCCTATTTGATAATCAAGTCAACTCCATTGGATCGACCGTTATATGAAAATTACTGTTATTGGTACTGGATACGTAGGATTGGTTACGGGGGCCTGCCTCTCTGAAATGGGTAATTTCGTGGTTTGTGTTGACTTGGACCCAGCGAAAGTGGCCATGCTCAATGCAGGGGGCATACCCATTCATGAGCCAGGCCTTGAGGACATTGTCAAACGCAATGCCGCAGCAGGTCGTTTAAAATTTACGACGGACAAGGCATATGCACTAAGCCACGGAAGCGTGCAGTTCATTGCCGTAGGCACGCCCCCTGGCGAAGACGGCTCAGCCGACACTCAATATGTGCAAGCCGCAGCCAGGGACATTGGCCGATACATGCCTGATGCCTATACCATCGTTGTCAACAAGAGCACAGTGCCCGTGGGAACAGGCGATGTGGTAAAACCTGCAATTGCCGACGAACTCGCCAAACGTGGCCTCTCCACAGAGTACTCTGTGATATCGAACCCCGAGTTCCTGAAAGAAGGCGCTGCGGTCGCCGATTTTATGCGCCCAGACCGGATTGTGGTGGGTACTGACAGTCAACGGGCACTCGCGGAGATGCAAGCGCTTTATGAACCCTTCTTGCGTAACCGAGACAGACTGATGGCCATGGATGTGCGTAGCGCCGAGCTCACCAAATACGCAGCCAACGCCATGCTGGCAACACGGATCAGTTTTATGAATGAGCTGGCTATGCTGGCAGAGAAGCTGGATGCAGACATTGAATTGGTGCGCAAAGGAATTGGTTCAGACCCTCGAATAGGTTTCAGTTTTCTGTATGCAGGGAGTGGATATGGAGGTTCGTGCTTTCCGAAGGACGTGAAGGCACTGGTCAAAACATCCAATGATCATGGCAATGCTCTGAGCCTTTTGACGGCAGTTGAAAAAGTCAACGAGCGTCAAAAGCAGGTTCTATCTGACAAATTGGTAGCTCGCTTTGGCGAAGATTTAAGAGGAAAGATGTTTGCAGTCTGGGGCCTTGCCTTCAAACCCAACACGGATGATATGCGGGAGGCACCAAGCCTAGTCCTGATTGAAAGCATTTTGGCAAGGGGTGGCCAAGTGCGAGCGTATGACCCGGTCGCATCAAAAGAGGCTCAACGGGCCTTAGGCGAGCGACCTGGCCTGAGCTTTCCGGCAGATGCCTACCAAGCGGCAAAAGGTGCCGATGCCATTGCGATTGTGACCGAATGGCGCGAATTCCGTACACCCGATTGGGATAGATTGAAAACGGAAATGCATTCACCTGTCATGTTCGACGGACGGAACTTGTTTGCGCCAGAAATGGTCAAAAAACAAGGATTTGAATATTTTGCGATTGGGCGGCGCGGTTCAGCCATCACCCAAATGGCGTCTTGAAGCCACTCTAAGTCGATCGCCAATCGACCTAATCCAACGGGTTAGGCATGCCGTTTTCAACATAGCCGGATATTCGACGAACTTGAATGAGAGAAAACTCACAAAGACCAGCAAGGGAGTGAGCACAACCACAACAGACCAATGTTGCTCGACAGATAGTTCGCTGGCCTGTGGCAACCCAAGAGCAAAGTTAAATGTGACAAACAATGCAATTCCGTGTAGCAGGTAAATCCCATACGAAAAATTGCCCAGAGTACGTGCTGCCGGGGTCAATAGCAGTCCAAACACACTGTTTCCAGATGCGATCAGCGTGAAGAACGCGGTCAATAGGAAGAGTTGTGGCACACCGTATGCCGAGGGGAAAGCAGAAACAATCGCAACCAAACTTGCAACCAAGACAATAGATCCGGTACCACCTACCGCAAGCCGACGTACCACCGCTACCCTGACCAAAAGGGATGCGGCAATACCGCCAATAAATGACAGGTAATAGGTGCTCGGATGATAAACCGCATAGGTAATACTGAAAAAAGCCAAACCAATGTAGATAAAAGGAGGAATCACTCCAACAGTAAACGCCAGAATCGGCAGTGAAAAGTAGAAGAGCCACTCATATGGAAGCGACCATGTCACCCCTGCCACAATGATCCAGGTGCGCTCTACGCCATTGATATCTGGTGCTCCAACAAAAGTGAAGGCAAGCCACTTTATGACGCCAAGCAGAAGCTTCGGTAGTGGCTCGTTTAAAGCTCCATTCGAAAGAATAAACACTGTCAAGAACACAAGTGAGACCACCAAGGAATACAGCGGAACCAGTCGCAATAACCTAGATAAAAATAGCCTAAACCAATCAATCTTCGTCAAACGAGCTTCAATAATCTTTGAGAAAAATAGAAAACCCGTGATCATAAAAAAGAGCGCTACAGCACTTTGCCCAAAATGGGTATACAAGTTTGAGGGAGGTACTTCCCACCTTCCTGTCCGTAAATAGGAATACCAAATACTGGAGTGATGCAAGTAGACAAAAAAGGCCAGAAAACCGCGCAACCCGTCAATTGACGCGTATCGTTCTGCAGTTGATGTAGCGCGACTGAACCTTGACAGAGCCTGCGAAGTTGCTAACGCGACGCCAAGCGAAACAATGGCCGGCAATGGGCTATATGGATCCAATAGCCCCCCTGCCTAGCCGAGACATCCAGTTGTCATCGCAGAAAACGTTGACGAAGTGATCGAACAGCAACCCGTGCAGCAACCACACCTTTGGCAAGCACAGCGGGGCTGGAACACGCTCCTTCACCCAACGGAACGACACCTGTGCAAACCCTCATTTTGTATGTTGCCGCGCCTCTTCCCATGTCTATTAACCCAATGCCATCAGCTGCAAACTCTTCAGTCAAGGGTTTGACCAAGACCGTTCCTCCACTGTAGGAAGCAAACTCGGGCTCGTATGCAGGGAACCAGCAGTGAAGAGTTTGCTCATGACGAAGACTAAACTGTATCGCGAGCAACTTGTCGCCAGCATAGAGCGTGCTCAATGCACACTTAAATACACCCTTATCAGTTGCACTCAAATTACGCTCAAGCAACGAGTGAATGACATGATTGATCCACGGAATTTCAAATGCGGTAACTGTATTTGGAGGCGCACCAATTTTCCACTGTGCAATCTTTAATTGAATAAGTCTCTGGAGGATTTTGCTGCTCTGTTCATGCTTCTCAAACCTTAACGGCCCCAATTCCCGGACAATCTTGTTGCTACGTTTACGAACCTCCGCGTGAACGCCTGGCTTGGGGGTTCCTTGAAAATTTTTTAATCTTTCCAGATACGAGTCATAGCCGCCCTCGGTGTTTAGGACTGGTGATTCATGCTTTATCTTTACTGCAGATGAAAATAACGCACCCGTCAAAGGAAGATGATTGAATGCAAAATATCTTCCCTGAATGGCTGACAGCAACTGAGCAGCCCTGCATTCTGCGAAATCATCTGAACAGATGATTCCTTGGTAGTCTGTCAAACCACCCCCAACCGACAAAATTCGACCCCAAGGACCTCGCTGGAAAGGGAAGAAACCCTGAATCTGGTGAGATGTATCAGATTCAATGATCGCGACCTCAGCAAATGAACTGCAGTTTCTACTAAGCCTACCCTTTGCCCTCAAACTTGCATCAACGACCTGCGTATATTCTGGGCAGTAATAGGGACTGCGTAAGTTAGCATTTTGACCTTGAATACATCGCCACTGACGAATCAGGCCATCATCCAACTCGCTGGCCTGAATGAGCCGAATTCTCATAGTAAGTACGTAATTTGGTTCATTTAATAGGCTTTGCTGTCCTTAAAAACCAACAAAGCTGTCCGCAAAATGATTCTTAGATCAAATGCAAACGACCAGTGACTGATGTAAACCAAATCATACTGAATTCGCCGACGCATTTTCTCCACAGTTTCAGTCTCACCCCTTAAACCATTTACTTGCGCCCATCCAGTGATGCCAGGTTTCACTTTATGCCGGAGCATGTATCCAGGAATCAGCTTGCGATACAACTCATTATGCTGCGATGCATGAGGTCTGGGACCGACAATGCTCATGGAACCCTGTAGAACATTAAAAAACTGCGGCAACTCATCCAAGGATGTTCTGCGAATGAGCAATACAATGGAGAGAACTATGTCCATCATTCTCTTCAAACCTTGAGACAATCCTAAGAAAGGGGTTTCAGCAACGACCAACATGGGTACTCCGACCATTTCGGTCACCTGAACCCCCGGAACACCAAAAAGGCGCGAGTCTGGAATAAAGTAGATTGAAACGGTAGAGTCTTGGAGAACTTCCATCAATCGACGAACCGCAGGATTGTTAGCAACCTGCAATCCGAGGAACACAATGTCTACCCTGTTTTCCTCCACGTATTCAGCCGCCTTTGAAATATCCCCCAACCAGGGAACAGGAGTTTCATGCTTACTGCTTACCCGAACAGGATCAAAGTAGCCTACGGGATCCACCCCGAGGATTCGGTAATACAACATTCTCCGGGCCAAAAGCCGGGATGCTTGATGAAACCTCAGAAAAACTGCCTTGCGTCGTCTGTCGCCAGTTGTAAAAAGACCAATAGCAATAATTTGAATCACAATAGCCAAAAGTCCGAGAACCACTGGCGTTGCGATCAGCCATCCAATCATGACTTTTCGGGACAGCTGCTCGACCGACATCGACAGATATCCAGAGACAATCACGATGGTATAAACAACTAACCACCGGACAACAATGCTGGATAACGTTTCGAATCGTCCAGCCCAAGCCATCAAATCGAGACGCGAGAAAATCGCCAAACCAGCAAAAACGCTGATGACGGTTGCATTTGCGAAAACCTCAAACCTTGCTGTAGGATGCAACGCAACCAATACGAGCAGTGTTCCACCGATCGCCAGTGCAAACGCAATACCCGTGCACAAGCTCAGCAACCGCTGTTGAGCGCTTTGACTGGATGCACGAGGTTGCTTCATTTGACGTGAAAAAGAGAAAAATTAGTACTCAGCTAACTTACTAAGTAGAACCAAAAAATCGGGCTTTAATCTGCTCAATTTGCCATTTTGCAAAAAAGTACGAAACTCCAAATTTTCGTAGCGGGGCACACGCTGAATTGCTGCTCGAAAATATCCAATAATAATAAGTAATCCCCCAATAAAAACAGGTTTTTCTCTCATCCGGAAAATACCTGAAGCCAAAGCATACAGAGGATGATATCCCATGAAGTAGATACCTCGCCCCCAGCGCAGCCGCCCTTTTAATACATTTTTATCGGAAGAGCCCATCAAGCGGTGATGAATAAGATGCGCATCAGGATGCTCAAAGCTGCGCGTATCCCATCCCTTCATTCTAGACATGTGTACGTCAATCCCATCCCACATTACCTCTTCAACAAAACCACCAATTTCCTCAAATGCAGTTCGTCGATAAAGTTTAAACTGTCCAGCAACATGCTCATCAATAATCCATTCTGGGACAAGTTTCCCATTTTCTGGGCGAAAAACTTTTCCAGAAACAGCCGCCAGTCGCGGAGTTGAGTCAAGGGTACCGAACATAATTTCTAGATATTTAGGACCAAATGACATGTCACCATCAAGCTTGGCCAAGAATTCATACTCTTTATGAATAGTTTGACTTAACCCAAATTTGAATGCAGAAATAACGCCTCCACCCAATTTGCGGAAACCTCGATTTTCATTTGAAATCAAATTAATAAACTTATAATTTTTTGCATAAGATTTTACAATTTCAGCTGTATTATCTGTTGAACCATCATCAACAATCACCCATTCTAGCGGCCAAACTGTTTGATCAATTATTGATTTCAATGTTTTTTCTATTAAAGCAGATTCATCTCTAACCGGAGAAATAATAATTAGAGGTATTATTTTATGAAATTCATTTAAATTCATGATTTAATATTTATAAAATAGATTTTTCACCAATTATTTTCCAAACACCATCTTCAGAAATTAATTTCATTTCTTTTCGAGCAGAATCAGAATAAATATCTGAACGGTATCGTTGCGAAAATTGAACCCAAGCTTTATTTTTGAGGATTTTTATTTGTTTAATATTGACCCGAACATCTATGAACTTTGCATGATTAATTATATTTTTCTTATACAAACTCCATGAGTCTCGGGGCATCCCATTGGCCGCCTTAAACTGTGGGCTGTAGTAAGATGAGTATTCAACGAGATCTCGCCTAGACCATGCAGCGGCCCATGACTCCACCATGTTCATGATTTCAACACGGGCCTCATCTGTTACCTCACTCATGACGTGATTTTGCTTTGAACGATCCCCACCAAAGGCTCGTTGTTTCAATTGTCGATCAGGTGTTGTCGGCGCATTCAGCGTCAGTCGGTCACGATTGGGAGAGATTTTGGCCTTCGGGTTCCCGCCAATTTTTTTTAGCTTGGGCAAAAGCCCTGATTGGTTCAAGTTCTCCACACGTATAGGCTCTGAAATAGCAGCGGCGGACACAACGAGTGGTGGGGCATTTAATTTTGCAATCAATTGCTCTAGTTCACGAATTCGTTCCTCAGTGGCTATGTCGCCAGAATTGAGATCATTCGCTTTCTTGATCGCTTCTAGCGCCAGGCCGATATTAATTGACGCCAAGCCTAACTGCGTCTGATACCTTCCAGGATTCAAGGCCTCAGACTTGGTTAGCATTTGGCGCGCCTCTTCGAGTCGACCTTGTTGAGCAAAAATTGAGGCCAAATTGATGTAAGGCGCAGGATGATTCGGGTACTCGGCACGCAGCGCTTCAAACACGTCAATGGACTGCTGCATGCGGCCTAGCTCTTGAAGGTAGATCCCTTTCCTGAGCAGTAATTCAGGGTTTTGAGGATTTTCGGCAATAGCTTGATTGAGTGTCATCAACTTCAACTCTGAATCACTCGAGTAAAGCCGAGTTTCGACCATGTCATCTGATGTACCGCGTAGCCGATCAAGCGGAATAGTTTGAGCTTGCGCCGCACCACTAACAATTAAGACGACTATCGAGACAATCAATCTAAGCAGCATTAATTATCCAATAATTAATTTTTATATATATTTAAAAAATTTAGCAATTTCTTACGAATATTAATATCAAAATCAACAATAATAAAAGAAATCACAATACACAACATACTAGTTATGCCAATTTTTTGAGCCGGAAAATAGTCTTCAAATACTCCAATTTGATCAATAAATACAAAAAAAGGAAAATGAATTACATATATTGGATAAGATAAATCACCTAAAATTTTACAAATTTTTCTTGAATACGAAACCAAATTAAAAGAAGCAGCAAATATTATTGAAATAGGAATCAAAAAAATTGTACTCAAAAAAGAAATTTCATGATTATTTGTAAAAAATAGAAAAAATGGCGCCATTATAAACGGAATACTTAAATACAATGGATATTTTTTTTGATAAATCCCCGAAGAATATATATATGCACCCATCAAAAACTCCGTTACAATTCTTGGAAATCCTAAAAAGAAATTTTCACCTGACCAACCAGGATTTATTTTCCTAAACATAAAAGAAATAAATAAATATCCAAAAATAATAAATGCAATAAAAATATTATTTGGCATTTTTTTAAAAAAATACAAAATAATAAAAAATAATAAATTAACAAATAACTCAAAAAACAATGACCACGCTGGGTTATTCAAAGGAAAAATAGAACCGCCACTTAATGTAGGAATCCAAAAAATTCCAAATAAAAATTGATTAATAATTCTTATAAATTCAAAACCCTCACCGTAATTAATAAAAAAAGAATAAATAGTTGTGAAAAAACCAAGACTCAAACCAAATAGATATAACGGCCACAATCTAACAAGTCTTATGATTAAAAAATCAATAAAACTCATTCCCAGAATAATTTTATCGGCATAATTATATACAATGACAAAGCCTGATAATATAAAAAATAAATCAACAGAAACCCAAGCACCGCTCAACCAATGCAACCCACTTTGTTGAGAGTAATGGTAAATCATTACAGCCAATGCGGCTACGCCACGAAGACCATCTAATAAATCAAATCTAATTGTATTTCTATTATTCAATTTAATTCATTAAATAATCAAAGAAGACCATGAAGTGAAAATTCATTTATATCAGCCTTGGAAGGTGTATGTGAAAATGATAAAAATCTTGAAAATTTTCTTTTCCATCCAACGCCCCCCATCAAAGTGGAATGATTTTGCTGATTATTTATTGTATACACAGCTGCTTTAAATTTTATGAAATTAAAAGGCCGATTTAATCCATTCGCTGTCTCTCGCCATATCCGATGACTTTCAAATTTATCTGAAATTGTTTCCTGCTCTTGGGCCGCAGATTGTGGTAGCTCTTCTACTGTAAATTTAAAAAGTGCTGAACTTCCACACAATCGATTGAAGCGTCTAGCAAAAGTCAACTTTTTAGTTTGACAATCAAACTCCCAACCTTTATCGATCAACAGGCCATACTTTGCATTCGACTTTCTTGCGTATTCAACCAATCGCTTGGAAACTAAATCGTCAGCGTCAACAAGCATAATCCAACCACCACCCAACAAGCGCAAATAGGCAAATGCCAGACGCTTTTTGTAACCTTTATCAATCATTTGCTCACCAAGTGATTGAGGAATTTTGGAATGCGCTTGAAGAACGACAATGCGTGGGTCCTTTAATTGAGGAATATCAGGAACATCATGACAGACCAAGGCAACCATGAAATCAGAATCAGTTTGATTCAGAATTGAATCAAGAGTACATGCCAATAAATGACATGCTCTATCCCAATCCCTTGCCACCATTTTCGCAACCAAAGGGACCGCAAAAAGGAATGGCAATTTATTCATAATAAATTTTTAATATCAAAAAATAATTAAATATTAGAACCATATTTTCTACGGAATTTCATGAATGGTTGCTCAACTAAATAATAAGAAAAAATAGATAATCCAAAAGAAAGAATCCAAAATAATGATTGCCAGAGTAAGGAAATTTGAATATCGCCGACAAATATTCTTAATGCAATAATAACCAACCAGTGATAAAGATAGATAGAGTAACTTAGTTTTCCAACATAAACCAATACTATGTTAGACAATCCATTACGAATTTGTTTATAAAATTCAGAAAAAATTGTTGGAATAAATATCATCATCAATCCAATGCCTTGAACTGAAAATCTAAATGTTTCGCGAAAATAATTATCTCTAATCAATAATGAAAATAAAATTAAAAGTACCCCACCAATACCGATTACAAAACTTTTAGTTTTTGATAATTTTGGCCAGTCAATCAAAGCCAATGCACATCCATAGGCAATACAATCCAATCGACATTCCGTCGCACTATAGGTATAGTTTGAAGAAAATTCAGAATGATCAGTAAGATAAATAATAAAAATTCTAGCAATCAATGGAATAATTAGCATCAACACAACCACGCCGATCAAATTGCGTCGATTTTTTATCAATAAAACCAATGGTGCAAACAATAAATAAAAATGTTCCTCAATCGCCAAACTACCTTGAATACCGAATGGCGAATATGTGTTAAAAATTGGCACGTATCCAAAAAATAAATTGTAATAATTTGATAAATAAAAAAGAACAAACAATGGTTCTTTTATTTCAATTTTTTGCCCCACAAACACAGTAAAGATCAACGAAATCGTCACGTAAGCCAATAGCGCGGGATAAAGACGCCACACCCGGCGCAAGTAAAAGCGCCGCAAACTGACACTTCCAGTCGTTTCCCGTTCCTGTCGCAGCAGGGATGTGATCAAAAATCCACTGATAAAAAAGAAAATCGTCACACCCAATCCACCTGGGACGAAGTGGCCAAATCCAACGTGCGAGAAGGCCACCAGCAAGCTCGAGATACCCCTCACTCCATCTAGGTAGGGCATGTAGCCTGACGCCGGCGCCGTCATGATTGATGAGCCCTGCGATGAAAAGTGACCCTTTTCAGCTTTTTCCATAGCTCAGCATTGAATAGTCGGCTCGAATGAGAAAAGCGAATGTTTCATGGTCAACTGAATATATCAGGCGAACTCAAGGTAGCAATGAACGCAGACAAAAGCATTCGTCATTTTCCTCAGAATTACTTCATCGGTATTTTTGATACCACGAACTTCGCTCCTTCCGCCGTAAAATGATCACGATCCGACCACATGGGAACATCGTTGGTACGTGTCAGGCATACCAGTTCATGGTCTTGGCCTCTGCAAAGCTCATTGGTCATTGAAAAGTACGCAGCCTCAGTCCCCCTCAACCCATCAGAAAGGGTACGATCCAGTTCAATACGGTCACGCCGGATCATCCGATGCTGCAAAGAAAAGCCGGTGATCTCTTCATAGGCAAGCATCAATGGGACTGTCACAAAGTATTCAGGCGTTGGCCCAACAACAATCGTTTTTTTGCCCAAGCTCGCTAAATAGGCAACTGTTTGCTTAAGCGCATGTATTTCCGATAACTCCCAGCGTCCGGCCAAAATCACTAAATCAACGTTTTTGCCAGAATTTACCAGCCAGTCTCGAAATATGTAGTGATTGAGCGCTAGGCAAACGGGGGCTCCAAAGGTGGCGTCCAACAATGGTCGACACCCAACTGCAGTTGCATGCATAAAATTGATTTGAGGCTGAAGTTCAGTCAATGCCGTCCACAAATTTGCGGCATGGCTGTCACCCAGAATCAAAGCATTGCGTGCCGAATCTCTGGTGTGCAGGCAAGCATTCCTGTCAAATTGATGGTCCGTCTCAACAGATGCATCCAGAAAACATGAGCCTGTTTTAAACAACGTCGGATCACCCTCCAGGTAATTCGATATTGCAGATGCTTTTGGAAACTGCGCCCAAACCATTTGTCCGCCGAAACGAATGCCAAGGATGCCAAAGCAAACGAAGATGTTTACCACCAGAAAACCAAGAATGACCTTACGGGGAGACCAGATATTCGCTTTTGAACGGAGGGGGGTTTCAATCCACTTCCAACTCGCCCATCCCAGAGCGAGACTCGTCACCACAATTGAATAGCGAGCCACCGCAGGAAAGAGCGAGATGGTCAAAGAGACAGCGCACACAATAGGCCAATGAACCAAGTAAACCGAATACGAAATCTTGCCCAACCATTTCAATGGTGCGAGACCTAGCAGCTTGTTGAAAAAATTGTCATGGCCAGCAGTAACTATGACCAGGGCGGTTCCAAGCACAGGTATCAAAGCCGTAGGGCCAGGAAATTGGGTTTTCTCGGTATATGTCAGACATGAAAAAGCGATGGCAGCGATCCCGACGACCGTCAACCCTGGCGCAGCAACTGGATGACGGACCTTGGTAGAACTAACGGCCAAGAGCGACCCAACAAGCAACTCCCACGCCCTAAGCCAAGGTAAATAAAAGGCTTGGCTTGGTTTCTGAAGAACAATCCAACACGACGCAAGAAATGAAAATCCAGCAAGCAAAAAAAACACAGTCAGGACCCGCCGCCGTGACCATTGTGCAAAGAACAGTAGCAAGATTGGCAAGGACAGATAGAACTGCTCTTCTACCGCAAGTGACCATGTATGCAACGCAGGGTTGGTAGCATTGCTTGCAAAATAATTGGTGTTGAAATAAAACCAGAAATTAGAAAAAGAAAATTGAGCTGAAAAAAGACTGCGGGTCAAAGTACTGGTAACAACAGGCGGTAGAAGTATTGAGAAAATAAATGCTATGCATAATGATGTCACAGCCAAAGCAGGGGCAAGACGCAAAATACGGCGTGAAAAAAAATGTGTAAGTGAAATAGTTTTTTTGGTTTGTAATTCTCGCCAAAGCAAGCCCGTAATTAAATAACCCGAAATAACAAAAAATACATCTACACCAATATAGCCACCTGAAAAAAATCGAAACTGTGAATGAAAAAGCACAACGACCATGACAGCAATAGCCCGTAGACCTTCAATTTCAGAAATTGATTTCATTCGTGGATTTTTCAAGAAAATATTGAATTATTTAGATTGAATATTTAAATAATTTAGTTAAAATAAAAAGTACTCAAATATACCCAAAAAATTACCAATCTACGGAAGAGGTGTCGGCGCTGAAAAGTAGGCTTTAGAATATGTTTTAAATTGCCCTCCATCTGTCCTCAATTCTGTTTGCGTTTTTTCACCAGGACTAAATACAACGCCAAACCCTCCAGCGTCGACCACTTGTGCACCATGAGTGAGGAAATAGTGAACCTTTGAATCACGGTAAGCAAAAGGGCGTCCTCCAAATTGGGAGCTTTTCGCTCCCAATGGCGTCTGCCACCAAATCAGGGGAAGATTTATTCCCCGAGAGTAGTTTGATGCATAACTAAAGTGTTGATTGAAATTGGGATTTTTTGTATTGGTCTCATCCCAATACATCACAATTGGATCTCTTGAATTCGCACAAGGTGGTTTACCTACCTCATAACATCCTGCATCCCGGTCCCCCGTTTGCATCACTCCAAAGTCCGCCTGATCAGCGCCAAGCTTACGCATATATGGAATTTGCTTGTTGATTAAGTCCAAAAATCCAGGCGCAGGGAACCCAATGCGAGCTTTGGGAACATGTTTTCTTGTTTGATGAACCATGCATTGAACCATGGCTGTAACTGTATTTCCAAATCTTCCGCATTCATCATATACATTACCTACATGTGCAAAATGCGTTGTTGGATCGGGATTCTTTCGGAGGGTATAGCCCCAGAAATCTGGTTCAATATTCAAGAGAACTGGTTTGTTGTACGCCTTAAGTAAAAGCATCAATCGATGAAAATCGCCCCAGTATATTTGCATAAATTTTGAATCGCCAAGCACATCCAGGTTATTTTCACCTCCGGTTGCTATTTGATAGACAGTCAGCATCGGAACCGCGCCTACCTTTGCCGAGTCACGCAGTTTCATTTGAAGATATTCACCATCCGGCTTATTCCAGCCACGCCATGAATTGGTTGGACCCAAACCTGTCAGGTAAACATCAAACAGGTCAGGAGTAACCTGTTGCGCCAATATGTCAACCGGATCTGTCGAACCTAATCCCACCAAGAGGCGTGCCGGTTTCCCCAACGACGCCACAATTTCTCGCCGCCGTTGGTCAATATTCATCGAATCGCGTAAAACAGGTACCTCTGGAGAGGCTTCAGCTTTCGACAATGGCAACAGTTTGAAAAATCGCAGCGAGGAAGTCCTGCTAATGACAGAGTCGTCAGGAAAAGCCCAAGAACTCAGCAAGACAATGCCAAGCAAACCGAGGCACCCCTGCCTTCTTCTCAGACCAATGCGTCTCCACCCTTCTAAAGCGGCGCAAAAACCTTTGAGCCATTGATAGCAACACAAAATTAGTTTTTGTATTGGAAAGAGTTTGGCTATCAATCGAGGCATAGAACACCTGTATATTTCAATCGAAATCGAATGTCAGTCTATCAGTCAAACTATGATCGTAGTGACTCCTGTCAAACACTGACATGCAGAGTTCGTGGCGGATTAAAAGAATTTTCGACCCAGACGTAGTTATCTCATGCATGCCTCCGAAAACAACGCTGAATCGAAACACCTTGGGTCCTCAAGTGGGTTCAAGGCGAATGAAGGGATCTTCTCTAAGTATGCAACTGGCGATGGTCCGCGCGGACAACCCCTGCAGCAAGCTCGCGAAAACTTCAGCTCGAGTCAAGCCCCAAAAAAAATAGCGGTTTCGTTGAGCCATTCAAAAAGAGTAACCTCTTTGGATGATCAATTGATTACTGCGATGGCTCTCATGGTTGTGACGTTCTCACTGCTACCTGCTGGCTTGGAATGGATATCCTATGACGATTTTATGGCTCAGGCTCAGGGCACTTCCTGGCGATTTCAACTGCAATGGTTGGGCATTTTCGCAATTGCGCTTTTAGTTGCATTGCGAAACGGCGGTGAGACATGGGCATTGGTAAAAGCAGCGAACCCTTTTTTGATCCTTATGTTGCTGTATACGACCACAAGTATTCTTTGGTCTGTCGATCCGAGTATTTCGTTCAAACGCGTATTCCAGTTCGCTGGTTTGCTGCTGACGGCAACTGTGCTTCAGATATCGATGAAGCCCATCGACAATTTTTTTAACGCCCTACTGACTGGGGTTTCGGGAATCCTCTTGGCATCAGCCATTGTTGCACTGGTTTACCCCAGCTTAGGCCATGACTCAGGCTTTGGCACGGCTTGGCGCGGGATTCTCAATACAAAAAATGATCTGGGATTTCTGGGTGCAATGGGTGTGATCCTTTGGGTTGTGAAAGCAGACTCACGGTCTTGGCCCATAGCGGTTTCTCTTATTGGTGGAGGGATTTCTGCCTTGTGCATTGTTCAGGCCACCAGTTCAACCGGAATCGCCACTGCCCTCATAGGCGTAACTGTCTTTTTGGTACTGCGCAAGCGTTATATTGACTCGCCTCTTTGGTTAACTCGCCTTCTGGCGACGGCAAGTATTTTTGCCATCGCAGGAGTTCACTGGTTTTTCATACAGGAGGGGCGTTTGCCTCGATGGGGGGAGGTCATTGGGCCTTTTGCCGCGCTCTTTGGCAAAGGGACGGACCTGACCGGTCGCACAGAAATTTGGGAGTATGTGTTCATCGAGTTTCAGAAACACCCGATTCTCGGTGTGGGTTGGGGCGCATTCTGGCTAGGGCCAGGCAGCGCGTCTCAACCAGTTCTAGATCAGTTGCCTTGGATACCCTTTCAGGCGCACAACGGCTATCTGGACATATTGAATGAGCTAGGATCCGCAGGAATGTTGATTTTTATCTGCATGTTGCTTGTGCATGCCCATCAACTGTATCGAATGTTGAAGATAGACCAGTCACAAGCCGCCTGTCATATTTCATTTGCGGTGATCGTCTTGTTTTCGAATTTCAGTGAAAGCACGCTCTATAAGACTGTCGCGTTTCACCACATGCTATTAATTTTTTCAAGCCTATGGGCATCTTCCTCCATATACAAGAGCAAAGACAAAATTGAACGGGCTTCCATGCTCCAAGCCAAAACCAGGACTATTGCAGGTTAGCACCAGATGCACGTTGCATAATGCATTTCATAAGGTAACTCGTCCTGGGGTACACCTGAAACTTCCGAGTTGATCGCTACTTCTTCCATGCAAGTTTTTTTTCGGCACGTGCGCCTTGACTTGTTGAAACTCGTGATCATTCTGGTCGCGGGATACTTCATGCAGCCAGCCGCACTAGCACAGCCGCTAAAGATTACCCTACCAAATGAGACAACTTGGATTGCGATTGAAGCATCCCCTTCTGCTCCCCCAGTCCGAACATCTACAACCACAATCAGCCCCGAAATGGGTAAGACCAAAGATGCAACAGAGCTTGAGAATGCAGGTGCAACAGCTTCTGATCGTGTCATCGTGGGAGCTGGTGACCAAATATTCATTGCAGTATTTGGTCAGCCAGACATGTCTGCTGAAGTCACCATTAACGACAACGGACAGGTTACCTTGCCACTCATCGGCACACTCAAAATTGGAGATCTGTCACCTCAGGCGATTGAACGACTCGTTGCAAAACGGCTTCGTGACGGTGAATACTTGAGAAGTCCGGAAGTCTCGGTTCAGGTTCGCCAATTACGCAGTCAGATTTTTTCAGTCCTCGGCGAAGTTCAAAGACCCGGACGTTTCCCGCTACAAGGACGTTTGACGGTTCTAGATGCATTGGCGACGGCAGGAGGTGTAACAACCAGGGCAGACCGGATTGTTTTCTTAATACGAAGAAATCACGCAAAGGGAACAGACACTCAACGCCAAGAAATTGCTATCGAACTTGACCAACTTGTTGATAAAAGTCGCGGAGACGTCGATCTGGAACTGAAAAATGAAGACGTTGTTTTTGTTGCACAGCAAAAATTCTTTTATATCCATGGTGAGGTCAGACGGCCAGGGGCATATCCAATGGAGCCAGATTTGAATTTAATGCGTGCAATATCCCTAGGGGGTGGAGTAACCGAGCGTGGCTCTATCAAGCGTATACGGATCCATCGTCAACAATCAGATAAGAAAATAACGGAATTCAAACCTGAACTCATTGCCCCGATTCAAAACGGTGACGTCATTTATGTCGACGAACGCCTGTTCTAACTCTTTTCAACATCAATGTGCCTCAGATGAACACTGAAATAAGGAGCAGTGGACTCTCTTTTGCCCAGCTTTCGGCCATCCTTGCAGCCAGAAAATGGACGGTTGTAGTTGTGATTGTTGCAACCATCTGCGCCACCTATGCCCTGACAAAGTCGCTCCCAAAAATATATACATCGTCGGCCGAACTGTTCATTGATTTTCGGTCTAACGACCCCATCAGCGGTCGTCAGTTTACGCAAGCCAACGACGAAAGCTACATGCAGACACAGGTAGACATGATTCGCAGTGAAGAAGTAGCGAACCGAATCATTGAAACAACCAAGCTAATGTCGGCCGAGACCGTCAGAAAAATCATTGAACGAGACGGTGACGTCAAAGCCAGAAGTATTGTGATAGAAGGTATCGGCAAGAGCCTGGAAGTCAACATGCGCCGGACGAGTCGCGTCGTTGAGCTAAAGTATTCAGCTGATAGCCCAACCCAAGCACGTGATGCGCTCAATGCAGCAATTCAAGCCTATATGGACTTGGTCATGCGTATTAGTTTGGCGCCTGCGAAATCACGCCAAGAACAATACAACAGCCAATTGGAATCCCTGCGACAGGAGCTTGACAGGATCCAAAGCTCGATTACCAAGTACCAGCAAGAGTATGGGATTGTTGATGCTGATGAGCGTCTAGACACCGGTTCCCGACAGCTGAACGAATTAACCACGAGGCAGTCTGCGGCTCAAAGTTTGAGACTGGAAGCAGATGCACGCCACAGGGCGATACAAGCCTTGCTGAAAGCAGGTGTACCACCTATGGATATTCCAGAAGTTGCCCAGCAGCGCGGCATTCCGGAGTTGAGATTGCGTCTTTCAGACCTTGACCGTCAAACCGCTGAGGTAACCAATATTTATGGACGCAACCACCCACGGTACAAGATTGTGACGGCTGAACGCGAAATGCTCATGCGTCGACTGGAACGCGAATCGGAAGTTGCACTCAGTGCCGTATTGATGGAACAAAGGCGGTTCGACACACAAACTGGCGCGATAGCCAAAGAGGTCGAAGACCAGCAGCGAAAGCTTCTGGAAATGAAAAAACATCGTGACGTGATCAGCTCATATCAGCGGCAGATGGAAAGTGTCCGTCAGGTTTACACTTCGGCAGTTCAGAAATACGACGAGTTGCTGATGGCGAGCACGGTGAATACTCCGTCGTTGGCAGTTCTACGATGGGCAGACCTTCCCTACACTCATTCCAAACCCAAGCTTCAAACCAATTTGCTTATGAGTTTTCCTGTCGGATTTTTGCTTGGCCTTGTGATCGTATTTCTCACTGAATTGACTGGGCGCCGGTTACGCCATGTGGACGATCTGGAAAAGGAGCTCAATCTCTCTGTCCTGGGTCGAATCGGAAAACAGAATCAATAATCGATAGAAGTTCCAATGGCATTCAATCAACGTCCTCGCTTTGGTCAAAGCGCACGGAAGGTGCAACAGGAGGCTTCTGTTTTTTCTCCCTTCAACCCAACTGAATCAACCCTTGGGCAATTGTCGGAAGAAGCCGTCATGCGAAAAGGACGCATGGGGGACGCGTTCATCAAATCAAATCGACTCACAAAAGAGCAAGTTGAAGCCATTGTCCGTCTACAGAAAGAGCGTGGCATGCGCTTTGGCGAGGCAGCAGTGAAACTTGGGCTACTCAGTAGCAACGAAGTTGAAGATGTGCTCGACAAGCAGTTCAACTTTAATACCCCGTCGGGTCGGCGCACTACGGGCTTCGCCCCATCCCTTGCCATTATTCACTCACCTTACAGTGAGGAGGCTGAGGGCATCCGCCGCTTGCGAACACAAATACTGAACAAAATTGGGGATGGGCAACACATTGCTTTGGCTATTTTGAGCCCCCTCAAACGGGAAGGCAAAAGCCATATCGCTGCAAGTTTAGCTGTCGCATTTGCTCAATTGAATATTCACACCATGTTGATTGATGGCAATATGCGGTCCCCCACCCTGCACAAGATCTTCGGAATACCCAATCAGACGGGCCTATCCACCATGCTCGCCCAGCGAAGCCCGAAGACAATGGATCAGTTGCCGTCAGTCATGCCAAATTTATGGCTCCTGGGCTCTGGGCCACCACCGCCCAATCCTATTGAGATACTGAGTTCACCCAATTTTTCAAAGCTACTTGATCGATTCAGTTCAGATATTGCTGTATTCATTGTGGACACACCGGCCGCCACCATTTGGGCGGACGGTGAAACGATTGCGCGTCAGACCGGTCGTGCCCTGATCGTAGGACGCGAGAATTTCACCAAACTATCTGATCTAAAAACACTGAATCGAGATATATCCGGTGTTGGCGTTGAAATGCTGGGTACGGTTTATAACCAGCCGCCCAAATCCATGAGAGGCACGTTGCGGGCCGTCTGGACACAGATGACAAGTCCTTTCAGGCGCAGGCGTTCGGTTGAAGGTGGAAATTGACGTCTGGAAAACGATTCCTATTCAGTTCCATTGCGTCAATCTTTGACCAAGCGCTCCTCAGCCTGCTGAATTTCATTGTCGGCATTGCGCTGATTCGGCTTGCCAGCAAGGAAGCCTATGGCCTTTATACCCTGCTGTTCTCAGCGGGTCTGCTTTCAACCGCCTTGCTCGATGCTTTAATTGGATCTGCCTTGAGCACGATCGCGCCACGCCTACCCGACCAAGAACGCACGGATCTGATTTCTAGAGTCGCAAGACTCTATTGGGCGGCATCCCTCGGCGTCGCTTTGCTTTTTGGGCTTGGCGCCGACATTGGCGCCCGTTCTGCTGGTTTCACGGAAAACCCGGAAGCCGTCGGAATCGCATTTGCACTGTTCATTGCCTCTCTGAGCACCCGTGAGTTTTGTCGAACCGCCCTGTTTACCAACTCCAAAGCCGTGGCTGTCGCCAAACTGGATAGCCTGTTTTTTGGTCTCACCGTCGTTTCAGCTTTCGCCTATGTCTACTTTGCCGACGCTGTCACAATCTTCGGGACCATGCTGGTGCTGGCTTTCTCCAATGGAGTCGCAGGCCTTATCTTCAGTATTCATTGGTGGAAAAAGGGCTTAGGTGTCTCGCGATCCCAACTCGTGACTGACATCCAAATGCTATGGAGGTTAAGCCGCTGGGCTTTCGCTGGGGCTGTGAATGGCTGGCTTGGTAACAACGCTTACCTGTATTTTGCAGGTGTTTACATCAGCGTTGAAGCGTCGGCAGACCTCAATGCCGCCCGCCTATTACTTGTGCCTGTTGCCCTGCTAAGCATGGCTTGGTCACGTGTGGCAAAGCCCGCTGCTGGCAGGCTGATAGCCCAAAACAATCTTCTAGGCCTTGAGAAATTTGCGTGGCAGTCCATCGGAGCGCTGGTGACGATGATATTTGCCTTCTCTGTTGTGCTTGTCCTGGTTCTACCTTGGCTCCAAACCAATTTGCTGGGGCCAAAATATCAGGAGTCCATAGCCCTTGTACCTTTATGGGCACTCTATTTCATGGTCAATGGTGCGAGGGCAGTTGGGACCACTTTTTTGATGAGCTACGGTTGGTACCGTGTACTCTTCTGGCAAGGAAGCATTTCGTTGGGTCTTTTGGCCGCCAGTTGCCTGATTTTGATGCCGAAGTTTGGGATTTTCGGGGCACTGTGCGCAATGATCATTGTTGAATCGATTGAATTCTTGACAAACATGACCATCCTTATGCCGAAGGCCAAGAGGAAGCATTCGGGTGAACTAACGCAAACTGAGTAAACCATGCTTCATCCAGATGATTGCACTCCACGCATCAGCATCTGTGTCTGTACTTTCCGCCGCCCCGGCTTGCTGAAACAACTGCTGTGCGACCTCGGCAAACTGGAAACAGTAGGCATCACCCATGAGGTCGAAATTATTGTTGCCGATAACGACCCCGCAAACTCAGCCAAACCAGTCCTCGAGTCATGGCAAGCCACTGCACCCTTCTCCCTGACAACTTTGCATGTGCCCGTTGCCAATATCTCCCTTGCCAGGAATGCCACCGTTGCTGCAGCAACTGGCCAATGGATCGCGTTCATCGATGATGATGAAACACCTCAATCAGATTGGCTGTTGCGATTGATGTCCACTCAACAACAATTTCAGGCAGATGCAGTTTTTGCGCCTGTGTTACCAAGGTATGTCCCAGGCACGCCGAAATGGATCATTGACGGCGGATATTTCGAACGCCGTCGTTTCAAGACGGGGTCACCGATTGATGAGCGGGATACAAGGACCGGCAACGTACTGATTTCAGTCAAACTACTCAGATCGCTACCAGGTCCCTTTGATACTGAGTTTGGAAGAACTGGCGGAGAGGACAGCTTGCTATTTAGAGATTTACTTGCCCGTGGAGCCAAATTCATTTGGTGCGACGAAGCGCCAGTCGAAGAAGACGTCCCCTTGGACCGCGCCACTGCGACCTGGTTGTTACGCCGTGCCTATCGGATAGGGCAAACCTGGATCAGGGCCGAACTCCATCGCCGCGAAGGGATCAACCGCACGTTGCGCGCAAGCTACCTCCTTTCGCGGGCAAGCATCCAGTTGCTGATCAGTCTGTTGCTCGCCGCCGTCACGGCCATTGTTTCAAACACCCGCTCATTTGAATGGCTGAGAAAAGCTGCGTCTCAAGCAGGGAAATTAACTGGAATGAGCAAGTTTCAGTTCAAAGAATACGGAAACTGACACACAGCCTTCGGCTACAGTCTCTGCTCACGGTTTTGCAGAATAGAATGTTTTGCACGGTCTTGGTCCATGCAAACCCACACTCAATCTATGCCCATTTGTCCAATGCGCCACCACTTCAATACTGGGATATTCGGCAATGCCCGTCCAGTCTTTGGCACATTGGCACTGGTCGTTTTTTTCGTTTTCGATCTGCAATCTGTATTGGCCGCTCCAAACGAACTCGTGCTCCAGATGGACACCGGGCTTCGAACAGATTCAAATCCATTCAGATTCACGGACGACGCAACTCCGCAAGCGTCTCTTGGTACATTGAAGAAAAGTGACTCCATTTTCTCGGTCGACGTCCGGGCGGCTGGCATCGCGCCACTGGATTCACCCGAAACACGGCTGTTGTTGTCTGGTCAACTGGGGAAACGTGACTATCAGCAATTCAGTCAGCTTGACAACCAGGACGGAAGTTACCGCACAGCTTTTCAGTGGCGATTTGGGGATCTTTGGCGTGGCGAGGTACTCCGGAGCAGTCAAACACAGCTTTATCAGTACCTGGACGGCAGCTTCACCCAGAAGGCAATGCTGCGCACTGAATTGACCTCAGCCGAGGTAGCTCTCAAGATCACGCCAGAAGTTCAACTTCCAGCTACTATTTCCCGTCAAACTTTGCGCTTCGAAAATGCAGTGCTCAATCCAAATGACCGTAACGATACTGTTGTGGACGTGGGGGCCAGGTGGGATAGCTCACTGGGATCAACCCTGCGAACAGGGTTCCGCTCGACGCAAACACACTTCCTGAACCGATCTGACACGCAAATCGCACTCCTGGACAGCGGGTACCGTGACCGGGAGTTATACCTTTCAACGGATTGGCAATACAGCGTGATGTCGCGGGTAGGTGGGCGGCTCGGATACGTGCACAGAAACTATTCCGTTTTGGGCTCCCGCAATTTCTCGGTGCTGAATGCCGAGTTACTTGCAACATACGACTACTCACCGTTGACACGCTTCACGGCAAGCATCTGGAACCGCCCCGTCGGAACTACCGACGTCAATACCCTCTACACAATCAATACCGGTGGTCAACTGGGCGTTCGCTGGGCTGCAACGCCCAAAACGCGACTGACGCTCCAAGCTGCAGAAGAATTGCAGCGCTATCAATCAACCGTGCTTGGCAGCAGTGTCTCCAACCCCGAACTTAGACGAACACGGCTGGGTGGCAGCGTTGTGCATGCGTTCACACCGGATATTCGCGTCTATGCAGAAGGTTTTCGTGAAAAGCTTGACCGGGGCTCCCTCGGATCGGCCATCAACCAAACCAGTATCCGCCTTGGACTGGAATATACCTATGAAAGCCTGAGAGACGGTGCATTGCGTACCGGACTCGGAGAACGCCGCCAATGAGTCCACCGTCTTTGGCTATGCGTGCAGAGCGATGGATGGCATTACGAGCTCACCGCCGCCTGCTTCCTTTGGTCGGTCACACAGGCATTGTGAGTTTCAGTTTCGACGATGCTCCGCAAAGCGCGTGTCAGACCGGAGCAGCAGTTCTTGAAAAACACCATTGCCATGGCACTTGGTATGTGGCTGGTGCATTGACTGACAAAATGGACCTGGGGCACATGAGTCACTCGGTTAGGGACATCTGTAATTTACGGGACAGCGGACACCAGATAGGTTGTCACACTTATTCTCACACGCCCTGCGCTGGCATGAGTTTGATACAGCTGAACGCTGAGTTCCAGCGCAATGATGAATTTCTTGAGCAATGTGGCGTGACGGATCGACCGCTCCACTTTTCATTTCCACTTGGTGCGTTTGATCTCCGGTCCAAACTACATGCCGGTCGTCGCTTTGCCTCTTGCAGGATCACTGGCGGGGGCATTCAGACCGGCTATGCCGACCTCAATGCGCTCAAGACGGAGCGCCTGTACGACAGTGTCATGAGCGCCGCCACCCTGCAGAGCCTTGTCTGTACCAATGCAGAAAAGAAAGGCTGGCTGATTTTTTACAGTCATGATGTAGAGCGGGAGCCGAGCAAGTGGGGTTGCACACCCCACTTGCTCGAAAGCGCTGTGCAAATGTCATTGGCGGCGGGTTGCAAAGTGCTCCCCATTGACCAGGCAATTGATTACTGGCGTTCGGTATGACCTCAGTTGACCCGAAAACCGCCCCAGTCCAAAGACAGCTTTTTGGCCTCAACTTCAATGCCGTCACCCTTGATGAAGCGGTTGTTTTGCTTGCTCAGGCAGTGTCCGGGCGTCCAGCCAGAGTGGTGGTCACGCCCAATGTGGATCATCTGGTCAATCTAGAGGAAAACGCAGAGCTGAAGAATACCTACAAAACAGCAGATTTTGTGTTCGCTGACGGCATGCCCGTGGTCTGGGCGTCCAAGCTGCTCGGCGTAAGCCTGCCAGCCCGCGTCACGGGGGCAGACCTGTTTGTGGCATTGGTCATCGAAGCGCAAAAACGCGCCTGGCATGTGGCGGTAATTGGTGGCATGCCCGGTCAGGAACAAGCACTGCTGGATTTGTTTGCCCAGGTTTACCCTGATTTACGAATCAGCCTGCACTGTCCGCGCATGGGTTTCGACTACCAGGGCGAGGACGGTGAAGCCTGCGTGAAGTGGGTGAACGACATCGCACCAGACGTGGTCTTTGTCTGCTTGGGCTTTCCGCGCCAAGACCTATGGGCTTTGCAGGTGCGTAACCAAGTTAACACAGGACTTTTGCTTGGCGTAGGCGCATCAATGGAATTTGCCTTGGGCCTTATCCCTCGCGCGCCAGTCTGGATGCAGAGAAGTGGCCTTGAATGGCTCTGGCGCTTGCTCTCCAATCCGCGCAAACTCTGGCGCAGATATTTGCTCAAAGGCCCCAGGTTTTCTGGCATCGTCTGGAGAGAATGGCGAAGACATTGAGCCATGCAGGCATAATCTCGCCTGCTCTCATAAAGCAACCCACCCTACAAAATGCCCGGGTGGTGAAATTGGTAGACACTGCGGACTTAAAATCCGCCGCTTTCCTGAATAAGGGGCGTACCGGTTCGATTCCGGTCCCGGGCACCATATCTGCGCTTTGACCCTACAGCGCGCACAACAAATCCAGTCGGACAATCAGGCGCAAGGCGTTTTGTATACGATGCAGTTTCTATTGGGAGAACTGCAGATGCCCGTCGCGACCTCAGCGCTAGAAGCCGAAAAACAACTCGCCGTGCCAGAAACGGATGCGCTCGTCAAAAACATTGGGATTCCTCCGCGTCCATCTGTCTTGGTTTCATTGCAGCAGGAAATGGTGACTGATGACCCGAATCTGCGGCGCATTGCCTCGCTGGTCGCCAGCGATGTTGCGATGACCGTGGCACTGCTCAAAGTCGTGAACTCGCCGATGTTTGCGCTTTCTCGCCAATGCGAGTCAGTGGATCAGGCGATCAACATGCTTGGGCTTAAGCAGGTCAGCGGCATCGTCACTGGGCTGATCTTGCGCAAGGTGTTGCGCACAGACGGCCCCATGCTCACACGTTTTTGGGATGTATCTGCCAAACGCTCTTATGCCATGTCTCGTCTGGCCCGCGGTTTGGGCGGCGTGGATCTCGACATCGCACAGTCTTTTGGCCTGTTTTGTGATGTCGGCATCCCGCTGCTGATGCAACGCTTCAGTGACTATGGCAAGACGCTTAAAGCCTGTAACGATGAACCAAGCAAGAGCTTTACTGAGGTTGAGCAGGCCCATCACAATACCGACCACGCGCTGATTGGCGGCATCATGGCGCGTAGCTGGGGCATGTCCCCGACCTTGAGTCTCGCGATTCGCCTGCACCACGACTACAGCATTTTTCATGACCCCAAAGTCCCGGACACCGTCATGCGCCTGATTGCCATGAGCCTGGTCGCCGAGATTTCCATCCAGCGCTTTGCCGGGATGAACACCAGCACTGAATGGAACAAAGGCGGAGACTATGCTGCCAGTGCATTGATGCTGAATGACCAGGATGTCGACGACTGGATAGAACGCCTGTTAGAAGACTTTGCTGTTGGAAAGGCCTGAGGACATGCATGCCACAAGCCAACGTTTGATCCTGGCCACGGTGTTTGTGGCGGCGCTCGCCGGTTGCGCCAGTTCACTCGAAAAAGTAAGTGGATGGATGTCGTCAAACGCCGATGCATTTTCAGTGCTCGATAGCCAAATCCTCCGGGGCAAAATGAACTTTGCCCGGGACCGCGAAGCTAGCCTTCAGTTACAGACCACAACAAGCCCCGTCCTGGCGTGTTCGGGGCCCCTGCGTTACACCGCGTCCCGGGTTGGCACGGTTCACATCGATTGCAACGATGGCCGATCTGGTGTGCTGGCCTTCAGTGCCCAGAGCGCCCTCAGTGGAACTGCACGCGGTAACGTGGGCACCGCGCAGATGTTGTTGACCTTTGGCTTGGCGCCAGATAAGGCTGCCGCTTACCTGGGGCTGCCAGTCGAAGTATTGGCCCCCGCACCAGATAACTCGGCCCCCGGCACAGCGGCGTCAGCCAACTGAGTTGGTTTATTCAATTTAATCAGCGGCTATATTTTCGTATACGATATATCGCATCCAATTGATCCAACATGATTCCCTGGTTAACACCCGCCTCACCCGATCGCTTCAGCGATGTGCGTGACACTTCACTCGCCAAATTGGTTCGCGAAGACGTGCTCGGCCAAATCCTGCGCGGTGTTCTGGTACCCGGGCAGCGCATCAACGAGCCCGATGTCGCCCAGCGGCTGCAAGTCTCTCGCGTACCAGTTCGCGAGGCATTGCGCGAACTGGAAAGCTCGGGCCTGGTTGTGTCCCGCAAGCATTCGGGCGTATTTGTGCGTGAACTGGGTGCCGATGAAATCCGCGATCTTTACCAGTTCCGCGCCTTGCTCGATGCTTTTGTTTGGCGCAGTGTGGCGGCATTGCCGTCTAAGCAGCGCACCAGATTGATTCAAACACTGGACGTATCCATCGCTGCCATGCAAGAAGCAGCCACCAGCCAGGCCGTGCAACGGTACTACGGCGAGAACCTGCGGTTTCACTGGGCGATGGTGGAGGCTGCTGGCAACAAAGCCGTGGCAGATGCTTACCAAGGCATCGTGCAAAAGTTGCACCTGTCGCGCATCAAGAACCTATCCAAAGACGTGGGCATGCAAACCTCAATCCAGGAACACAGCCAGATCGTGCAAGCCTTGAAAGACGGCGACCTGGCCCAGTGCGAGGCACTCATGGCCCAACATGTGGGCGCAGCCCTGGAGCGCCTGGCCACGCACCAGTAAATTCAAGACCACCCGAGACAAATCAACATGAAACGCCGCCTCATCCTGCAAGCCACACCACTCATCCTGACAGCGCCTAGCCTGCTTCAGGCGCAAACCGGCTACCCCAACAAACCCATCAAATACATCGTGCCCGTGGCGGCAGGTGGCGGCAGCGACATGGTGGGCCGCACCGTCACTGAGCGATGGGGCGCGCAGCTGAAGCAAACCTTTGTGGTGGAAAACCAAGGCGGTGGCGGCGGTGTGATTGCTTCGCAAGCCGCTGCGCGTTCAGCACCAGACGGCTACACCTTGATGCAAGGCTATGTGTCCACCCATGGCACCGCCCCAGCTACCCGCAAACTGCCCTACGACCCGATCAAAGATTTCACACCCATCGGCATGATTGGCGCCACGCCCAATGTGCTGGTGGTGAACTCAGCGTTGCCGATTAAGACTGTGGCGGAATTCGTCGCCTACTTGAAGGCAAATCCCGGCAAGGTTAGCTATGGTTCGGCGGGACAAGGCTCTTTGACCCACCTGATCATGGAATTGTTCAAACAGCGCCTAGGCGGCTTCATGGTGCACATCCCTTACCGTGGCATCGCACCGGCGTTTACAGACCTGATGGGTGGCCAGACCCAGGCCATGTTCCCAGGCCTGGCTGCGGCCATGCCCCACATCCGCTCAGGCCGTGTGCGGCCATTGGCGGTCACCGGTCTTCAACGGCACCCGCAGTTCAAAGACTTGCCCACCCTGGAAGAGTCAGGCTTCAAAGGCTTTGACGCCCAGCAGTGGTACGGCGTGGTGGGTCCGGCGGGCATGCCCGCGCCAATAGTCAAGCAGCTTAACGATTCGCTGGCCGTGGTGCTGAAGGCCCCCGACCTGCGCGACAAACTGGCGGTTGAAGCCATCGAGCCAGAAATCATGACGCCGGAACAGTTCGGCGCGTTCATCAAAGCCGACCTGGCGCGCTGGACTGTCCTGGCCAAAGAGCGCAACATTCAGCTGGACAGCTGATTTTCGAACAAAATAGACCATATCGGCATATCCCATAATCTTTTATAGCTATCATTTTTATATCAACCTTCAGGCAAAACCCCTCATGGCACGTAATACCCAGGTCACCGCCGACCACAATGCCCCGCTTGTCACCCAGATCCTGGCCCAGTTTGTGGCCAAGCACCCCTCCCGCGGCTGGAGCGACGCTGTAGACCACGAAGCCCACCGCACTTTCTTGAACTGGCTGGGTTGCGCCGTGGGTGCCAGTGGCCACGAAGCCGCTGACGCCGCCCTGGCCGCCATCGCCATGCTGCAGCCCGCCCAGCAAGCCAGTGTGCTTGGCCGCAAGACCCAGGTGGACATGGCCAGCGCAGCGCTCGTCAACGGCATCACCAGCCACACCTTTGACTTTGACGACACCCACCTCAAGACCATCATCCACCCCGCAGGCCCAGTGGCATCCGCCGTGCTGGCGTTGGCCCAACACCAAAAGCTGTCTGGCCGCGACATCATCGACGCGCTGGTCATCGGTATCGACGTGGCCTGCCGCGTGGGCAACGCCATGTACCCCGACCACTACGACCGCGGCTGGCACATCACCGGCTCCACCGGAACGCTGGGCGCCGCTGCTGCCTGCGCCCGTCTGCTTAAGCTGGACGTGCAGAAAACCGCCATGGCCCTGGGCATTGCGGCATCGCAACCGGTGGGTATGCGCGAGCAGTTTGGCACCATGACCAAGCCCTTCCACCCTGGTGGTGCAGCACGTGCAGGACTGATGTCTGCGCTGATGGCGAGCCAGGGCTTCACAGCCAGCCCGAAAGCGCTGGAAGCACCACGCGGCATGATGCAAACGGTGTCTCTCAAGAACGACTGGTCGGAAATCACAGGTGAGTTGGGTCAACGCTTTGAGATTTCGTTCAACAGCTACAAGCCCTTTGCCTGCGGCATCGTGATCCACCCCAGCATCGACGCCTGCGCACAGCTCAAGGCCAAAGGCATCACGCCAGAACAAGTGGAGCGGCTTGAGCTGCGCGTGCACAGTCTGGTGCTTGAACTCACGGGCAAAAAGGAACCCGCCGACGGCCTGCAAGCCAAGTTCAGCGTGTACCACGGCTGTGCGTCGGGCCTGACCTTTGGCCGCGCGGCGGAAGAAGAGTTCTCCGATCACATCGTCACCCGGGAAGACATGGTCGCCCTGCGCCGAAAGGTGGTCGCCACCGTGGACGACAGCATCGATGAGGCCAGCGCAGACGTCACCGCCATTCTCAAGGACGGCAGCAAGGTGCATGTGTTTGTCGAGCACGCCATTGGCTCGCTGCAAAACCCCATGACAGACGCCATGCTGGAAGCCAAGTTCCACGGCCTGTCAGACAACGTGCTGGGCAAGGCCCAGGTCGATGAGCTGCTCAAGGCCTGCTGGGGCTTGGGCAACAGCGCCAATGTCGACGCGCTGATAAAACTGGCAACCCCCGTTTAATTCACAGGACAAACATGGCACGGCGGGCGCTGCGGTTTATGGGCTGGAAGCGTCTAGCTTGCGTTCTGTTGGGCTGGGTTCAGCTGGGACATGCCCATGCGCAGGACGCCACCACGGGCTTGCAAATCATCAGCGACCGCGCCAAGGGCAACTGCGTGGCCTGCCACGCCCTGCCAGCCCAATCCAGCAGTTCTGGTGGCATCACCAGCACCTTAGGCCCAACGCTGGCAGGTATCGCCAATCGCTTCAACGCGCTACAGTTGCGCCAATGGGTGACGGATGCGCGGCAGATCAAACCTGATACCTTGATGCCGCCCTTTGGTAGCACTGCTGGCTTGAATCTGCCCCAACCCGCCATAGCGGTGCTGACGCCAGAGCAAATCGAGCATGTTGTGGCTGCCCTGCAAACCTGGAGGTGATTTCACATGACTGACATTGACCGTCGTCATTGCCTAGCCCTCAGCCTGAGCCTGGGTCTAGGAGCGCTGCATCACCCACTGCAAGCGCAGACACCCCCGGTGGAAAGCCCACTGGCCAAAGCCCTGCGCGACAAGCGCCTGCCCAGTGACGGCATCACGCTTGAATTCCCACGTCTCGCCGACACCGGTAACGCCGTCCCGCTAAGAGTGGAGATTGCAGCCCCCGCAGGCCTCACCTTGGCTGCGCTGGAAGTGATCCTGCCCGAGAACCCCAACCCCAACGTCGTCAAGCTGCGCCTGCCAGAACCGCCATCACGTTACCTGTTCCACACCCGGCTGCGCCTGGCGGCAAGCCAGGAAGCCTGGGTCATCGCCACCTACAGCGACGGCAGCCAGCGTGCCGCCAGCGCGCCGACCATCATCACCTCATCCGCCTGCTTTGACGGGACAAGCTGAGCAGAGCATGGACTGACTCACCATGGCAGACATCATCCCCTCCCGCCTGAGCCTGCACGGCAAGCTGCGCCCTGGCAACACCATCGAGGCGCGCTGGATCGTCGGCCATCCCATGGAGACCGGCTTTCGCGTAGACGACGAAGGGCGCCCTATTCCTCGCAACATCATCACGGTGGTGCGGGTGCTGCTTAACAGCAAGCTGATCCTGGAAGTGGAACCCGGCACCGGTTTATCGGCCCAGCCGCTGCTGGCGTTCTCGGTGATCGTCCCTCCTGAGGGTGGCATGTTGGCCGTGGAATGGCGCGACGACAAAGGCGCGAGTGGGCGAACGCAACAATTCTTGATCTTGGAATCATGAGCGTGGCGCGTCTGGCCCTGACATTCGCCGTGATCGCAGTGCTGGGCGCAATGCCCGCAGCAATCATGGCAGCCGACTGGCCGACCGACCCCAAACTGAGCGGCAACGCCTCTTTGCCCCCAGGCCTGATCACCCTGCAGAATGACACCAGCAGCAGCCCCATCACCCTCTATCTTGACCGCGGACGCACCCTGTGGATGGACGCCAGCCAAGGCAAAAGCTGTGCCGACTGCCATGGCCCGCTGACCAGCATGAAGACCAGCGCAGGCAGTTTTCCGCGTCTGAGCGCTGGCAGCGGCAAACTCATCAACCTGGAAGACCAAATCATCACCTGCCGCTCACGCGCTGGCCTTGCAGGCGACAAGCTGGAAAGCGAGCCTATTTTGGCGCTGAGCTCAGCGCTGCACGATGCCGCCAAAGGCCAGGTCATTCATGTGCATGCCCAACCCGCCCAGACAACCCTCTGGCAAGAACACTTGCAAACCGGCGCCAAGCTCTACACCACCCGCCTGGGCCGCATGAACCTGGCCTGCGCCCATTGCCATGACCAAAACATCGGCAAGCAAATGCGCTCTGATGTGATCAGCCCAGCCAACCCCACGGGCTTTCCGATTTACCGCATGAGCTGGCAAGGCATGGGCTCCATCGACCGACGTTTGCGGGCTTGCTATTCAGGCGTGCAGGCTACGATGCCACCCGCTGGCGATCAGACATTGCGGCAGTTGGAGCTTTACTTGAAGGTGCGGGCGCAGGGGTTGACAGTGGACGGGCCAAGCATTCGGCGTTAAATGCTGTGTGCTGTTTTTCTGCTTCCGTATTTTTTGGGCTGCGTGATACGGCAGCCACACCAGGATGGCCATTCTCAGGCCACGCTCGCGAACAGTGGTTTTGGTTTGCGTGCGCTTCTGAGCGTATGCAACCGCCATCACGCGGCGCCCCATAAGCTCGCGCGAATCGGCCTGCGCCTGCCCACCCAGGTATGCCTGCCTTTTTGGGAATAGGCGAACTAGGGCGTGTTAACACTAATGGTGATTGCGTCCACTGCGGCGGATACTCCGGGGCATGGAGATCACACCCGAGCAATTCGCCACGATTGAGCACTGCCTGCCCAAGCAGCGTGGCAACGTCAGCCTGAGCAACCTGCAGGTGGTCAATGCGATCCTCTATGTGGCCGAGCATGGCTGCAAGTGGCGCGGACTGCCCAAGCGGTTTGGCAACTGGCACACCATCTACACGCGCATGAACCGCTGGACCAAGGCCGGTGTACTTGATCGCATGTTCGAGGAGTTGCAGCGAGCGCAGGTCGTGCGCATCAAGATCGAAGCGGTCTCGCTCGACTCCACGAGCATCAAGGTCCATCCCGATGGCACCGGGGCGTTAAAAAAAACGGTCCGCAGTCCATCGGAAAATCCCGGGGGATGGAACACCAAGATTCATATGGTTGCCGCGGATGCTCGAACGGCCGTGACGTTCTGCCTCTCGCCTGGGCAGGCGCGACGCACCCAGGTGCGCCTGCTCAGCAGTCTTGGGCCGACCAGCAGGCCGGTGCATTTGTTGATGGACCGTGCCTACGAAGGCAACGGACACGGCAACTGGCACTGGATCTGGGTTTCATTCCAGTGGTGCCACCGATAAAGACGCGCATCGAACCTGGGTACGACCGCGAGATGTACAAGCGTCGCAATGAGGTCGAGCGCCTGTTTCGCAGGCTCAAGGGTTATCGCCGGATCTTCTCGCGCTTCGAGAAACTCGATCTCATGTTCCTGGGCTTCATCTGCTTCGTCCTCGTCGCTGATGGACTTCGGATGTGTTAACAGGCCCTAATGGGAAAGCGGATATTCCAATCGAAAAAGCTTAGCTTGCTTAGGAGTATTTGGGGTTTGAATCAGCGATAAAGGTACGTACCTTTGAAATTTTTGCGCGCAGGTCCAAGATATCGAAATCCGGTGCAAAAGTTTGTGTAACGTAACGAGCAATTTCAATTTTCCCAGCTTGGCCCTCACCACCTCTTGGCAATCGAATCTTCAACACGTTGTCATAGCTCTCAAATTGGGTTACCGGTGTTGCGTTCGGGCAAACCGCTTTGATCGCATTCTTGATTTGAGCGACCGAAAGATAATTCTCGATCTCACGCCCTTCTGAAATCCAAGCGTGACCAGGCCCTAGGTCAAACTCTTTTTGCAGTCTTTGTTTCGTAGCATTCAAACGCTTTCGTGGAGCATCCTTGTCACTGTCAATCAACATGACACCCCGACGATTGAGTCGCCTTAGCGAAATGAATTCGTTCAACTCAATTTCATCAGGGGAGTTTGTCAAGTGCGAGGCAAGTCGACCTCCATAAAACATAATGCTGTAGTGAATTCCCTCCACAAGTGAACTATCAACTGCACGTAGCCACCAATTCAAATACAGCCGATCAGAAGGCCCCTCGACCCAGATTACACAGTTCGCCTGTAGGAGATCTGAGGGGTGGTAGCCAAGGTCAGAACAGACAGACGATCTGCCATCATTTGATGAGACCCGTTCGACAATCGACGCTCCATTGCTTAGCCGAACGTGGTAGATCTCAGCGCCATCTGTATCCATTTATGCGGCTGAATGGGTGGAGATGAAATATTGGTTATCTGTTTTGACGGCCAGATATCGAATCAGCTTGCGTTGCAAGATTGGATTCAAATGTAGTTCCGGCTCTTCCATGCAAATGACATGATTAGATAGCACAGTTGAGGCAGCAGCCAGAATGATCACCTCATGAATGCCTGAACCGAGCGATTCGATTGGCAGCACCTTATTGTCCATATGAACCAAAATGGTGTCGCGTTCATACGGAATTTCAATCGTCGCGTCTGGACGGTCCGTCACCTCACGCAAGAACTGAGTAATTGCGAGAAATCCTTTGCGGCTCTCTTGGTTGTGAGCACCGGGATTCTGAAGTTTGGCAAGGCTGTTGATGATTCCGGTTCCGTCAAAAGCTCGACTGTGATTGTCTTTGGAATCAATTCGTCGAATCGCTGGGATTGAAGCCTCCTTGAAATCTTGAGCCAGTGTGAAGTAGAGAAAATTCCCCCAACGGGGTCTCTACGTGAAGAAATCAAAATTCAGCGAAAGCCAGATAGTCGGCATCTTGAAAGAAGTCGAATTGGGCGCCAAGGTCGGCGAGACGTGCAGAAAGCACGGCATCAGCGAGCCGACTTACTACAAGTGGAAAACCCAGTACAGCGGCATGACGGTGTCCCACCTGTCGCAGCTGCGTGAACTGCAGTCCGAGAACGCCAAGCTCAAGCGCATGTATGCCGACCTGGCCCTCATGCACCATGCCCTGAAGGACGTTGTCGACCGAAAGCTCTGACCCCGGCGCGTCGGACGGATGTGGTGCAACGCTCATGACTGACCATGGAATGAGCCAGCGCAAAACCTGCGTGGCCAGCGGCATCGCCCGCGCCACACTGCGCTACTGCCACAGACAGCCTGACGACGCCGGGGTCTTCCAGTTCATGCAGACCTACATGGCCACCAATCCACGGCATGGCTTTGGCCTGCTGTATGCCAGCGCCCGTCATCAGAACCAGCCCTGGGGCAAGACCGTGCTGTGGCGGGTGTACTGTCAGCTCAACCTGAACCTGCCCAGGCGGGGCAAGAAGCGCCTGCCTGCGCGTATTCGCCAGCCACTGCAAGCGAGGCAACGCCCAATCAGGGCTGGAGCTGTGACTTCATGTCCGATGCGCTGTGGTCAGGGCGCAAGTTCCGCACCTTCAACGTCATTGATGAATTCAACCGGGAGGCGCTGCGCATCGAGATTGATACGAGCCTGCCAGCAGCCAGGGTTATCCGGGCCTTGAACGAGCTGGTCGAAGTACGTGGGGCTCCGTTGTCCATTCGCATGGACAACGGGCCGGAGTTCATTGCCCATGCACTGGCCGACTGGGCCAAATCCAAAGGGATTGCCTTGAACCATATTCAGCCAGGAAAGCCGACCCAGAATGCCTATGTGGAACGATTCAACCGGACCTACCGCACGGAGGTGCTGGACTGCTATGTCTTCGATTCCTTGCAGGAGGTCAGGGAGATGACGGCGGACTGGCTGCATCGCTACAACAATCACCGGCCCCATGAAGCATTGGGGTCAGTTCCGCCGGTCGAGTACCGTGTGACAAAATTCCCCAACCTCTACTTCTGAGTGGACCAGGAATTCGAGGAGGCGTAGCCCATGAACTGCGCAATGCCACGGTGCACGCCCGGTGGCAGGGGCTTGCCCCAGTCGCCCTTCTCAGCGGTGGCGTTCAGCACTGCCAGATGCCTGGGGTGGTTCTGCATCAGCGCTTGACGGAAGGCCAGAGAATCCTTGCCCGACGCACGGGCCAACTCCTCCATAAAGCATTCCAGGTACACACCGTTCTGGTTGGTGTTCACGCCGCTCCCGGATATTTCGCGCCGCCATCTTTTCAGCGTATGCCCTTGGCATCACAACTTGAGGGACATCCTCGGCAGACTTGACCCATATCAATGTGGGTTTACCCTGAGTCCCTACCATCAATGGCGGGAAATTGCTTGGTCAACGCTGCTTGACCTCGCCGTCGACACAAGATTTCCGTCAAGAAGAAATCAAGACTGATCCAGTCAAGTGACGGCAGAGGGAGTGTTCTCACGATCACAAGTCACGAGTTGAGTTGGCTACGCGCGTCCAACTCGACATTGTTGACCTGACCTGGAGAATGCTTGTGACCGCTGAACAAAAACCATCCGCAGATGCCTGCCCGCAAGGGCCGTGCGCCTGCTCCGCACAACCCGAACCCATCGCAACCGTCGACGCAAGCGCGTCCAACTCCCGCCGCAACTTCCTGGTTGCCGGTGGTATGTTGAGCATGTCGTCTCTGATGGGTGCGGCCGCCTTGATGACGCAAACGGACGATACCAAGGCCAACATCGAATGGTCCGAGCACTTTCAGGGCAATTACCGCCTGATGACGGAGGCTGAGAAAGCAGAGGCCCGCACCCGTCTCGAAAAGCGCTACACCGCGCAATACCACAAGCCCGTTACCGTAGATACCACCGAGGCGCTGCCCGGCGTGCTGATGGGCTACGCCCTGAACATCCGCAAGTGCATTGGCTGCCGACGTTGCGTCAAGGCCTGCGTGACAGAAAACAACCAGTCACGCGGCGAGAAACCCGGCGAGCGCATTGAGTGGATTCAGGTGCTCAAGATGGAGCGCGGTGAGTTCTCCAAAGACAAGATGGACCATGGCTACCCCGAAGGCCTGGGCATCCAGGTAGGCGGCAATGCTTACACCCCAGCCGGTCAGGTATTGGAAGGCCAATACCACTACGAGCCCGATGCCGTGCCCGAAAAGGATTCCACCTACATGCCGATTGCCTGCATGCAGTGCGAGAAACCCCCGTGCGTCAAGGTCTGCCCCGTGCGCACCACCTACCGCGAGGCCGACGGCCCGGTGGTGATTGACTACAACTGGTGCATTGGCTGCCGCATGTGCATGGGCGCTTGCCCCTACTGGGCACGTCGCATCAACTTGACAACGCCCGTGCTGCCCAAAGAAGAAATGAACCCGGTCACCCATTACCTGGGCAACCGCCCCCGCATGCGCGGTGTGGTCGAAAAGTGCCATTGGTGCCTGCAGCGCACGCGCCAGGGCCGTTACCCCGCCTGTGTGGAAGTCTGCCCCGTGGGCGCACGCAAGTTTGGCAACCTGTTGGACCCGGAAAGCGAAGTCAGCAAGATCCTGGCGCGCAAAAACGTGTTCCGCCTCAAAGCTGAGCTGAACACCTTTCCCAAGTTCTTCTACTTTTACGATTGAGGGGGCGTATCGTGCAAAAGCTCATTCCATTCGTCACCGACTACGTTCGCTATATCGTCAAGGGCAGTACCAAGTTTTACGCCTGGATGGGCGTGCTGGCGCTGCTCAGCGTAGCAGCCCTGTATGGCTTTTACCTGCAAAACACCGAAGGCCTGATCGTCACCGGCATGACCAGCCAGATCCATGACGGTCTGTACTTTGCCAACCTGGTGTTTCTGGTGGGCGTGGCCGCAGGGGCGGTGACCATCGTGTTTCCGGCCTATGTCTACCACCACAAGGGCATGCATGAGGTGACCGTGCTGGGTGAAATGCTGGCCATTGCAACCGTCACCATGGTGATGATCTTTGTGTTTGCCCACATGGGCCGACCAGACCGCCTGTGGCACATGATCCCGATCATCGGCATCTTCAACATGCCTGGCTCCATGCTGGCGTGGGACGTGTTGGCACTCAACGGCTATCTGGTGCTCAACTTTGTCTGCGGGTTTTACTACCTCTACAACAAGTACAACGGCACGCAAGTCAACAACAAGTTCTTCATGCCGCTGGTGTACATCTCCATCGTCTGGGCGCTGAGCATCCACACCGTCACAGCGTTCTTGATATCCACCATGCCTGCCCGCCCCATGTGGTACCACAGCATGATGCCGATCCGCTTCATTACCACGGCGTTTGCAGCCGGCCCCTGCCTGATCATCATCGCGTTCATGATCATCCGCAAGAGCACCAAGATGTGGATTCAGGACTCGGCCATCAACCTGCTGGCCACCATCGTTACCTGGTGTCTGGGCTTGGCGCTGTTCCTGACCCTGTCTGAAATCGTGGTTGAACTGTATGCCCGCACCGAGCATGCCAACGGCCTGTACTACCTGATGTTTGGCCTGCATGGCTTGACCCAACTGGTGCCCTGGTTCTGGAGCTCCCTGGTGTTCATGCTCGTGGCCTTTGCGATGTTCCTCACCCCCAGCGTGCGCCGCAACTACAAGCTGCTGCCCATCGCCTGCGTGCTGGCGTTTGCCGGTATCTGGATCGAAAAAGGCATGGGCCTGATCGTCCCCGGTTTCATCCCCACCCCCATCGGTGAAGTGACCGAGTACTACCCCACCCTGATTGAAGTCGTCATGACCATTGGAATCTGGGCGATGGGCTTCTTCGTTCTGACCATTTTGCTCAAGGGCGCCATTGGCATCCTGGTGGGCGATATCAAAGTCGCCAAAGCAGCACAGTGAGGTAAGCATGACCACAAGAATCAAAATCCCGGCAATGATCCTGGCCTTGTGCTGTGGATGGATGTCAAGCGCGTTCGCCCAACAGGAAGCCCCCAAAGAGGCGCCAGAGGCACCTAAAGAAGTCACCTGCTTTGAAAGCCGCAAAGGTGCCTCAGAGGTGGTTCAGCGTGACTTGAAACCTGGCCTGCCCAATGTCAAGTGCTCGCCCAAGACAGGCGCAGTGCTCTGGTGGAGCGATGCACTGGACGGCACTGTGCCCATGGGCGATATGCCGGAAGTGGCCAAAGCACATTCCGACAAGGCTTTTGTCAAGCCGCGCTCCGAAAAAGCTCGCCCTGATGCCCCTGTGCGGCACGGCATGTCACAACGGCGTGGGCGCCAAAGCCAACCCACCCAAGTTGCCCACCAGCAAGAAACCTACCCCCGTGCCGACCATGGCCGCCATGGTGCCTGACCTGCAAAACCTGCAGCACGGCCGCGGCCGCATCTGGTGCCTGGATTGCCCCCACACCACACAGCGCAACAAGCTGGTGGACAACTTTGGCGACCCGGTCAGCTTCGACCAACCGCAACTGCTCTGCGGCAAATGCCACGGCGACAAGCTGCGCGACTGGCGCGACGGCATTCACGGCAAGCGGATTGGCGAATGGGCCACCACGGGCAAGAAGCGCTGGTTTACCTGCACCGAATGCCATAACCCCCACAACGTGCAAGACGGCAATAGAAACCGTGGCTTCATCCAGTTGGCGCCCGAGTCGCCACCCCAGTTGCCCAAAGGCATGAAAAACGCCAAGCACGAGTTGGTGCACGGCATTGCGCATTGATAACAGACCCAACCAACGGTGCGGGCGAAGCGCCCCTCCCCTCGCGCCCAGAGCGGGGCGACCCCACCTGGGTTGCCCCCGCCCTGACCGCCGCCGAAAAAACCCGCAACGTGGGCAAAACCAATGTGTTCTTTGGGCCGCCACTGGCGATCCTGTCAGACGGCCAGAAGAATACGCTGGAGATCAGCGGCAAGCTCAACCGCACGGCTGAGCGCTACCTCGAAATCCTCAAGTACCACGGCCTGCCATTGTCAGAACCCGAGCGCCAATGCCTGGCCCATATCTGCCACATGGGCTTCATGTCGCCGCTGGAAATCCGCGAGCTAGGCCTGGAAGTGAGCATGACCAGCTTTGCGTGCGACGGCCTCGACAAGCCCGCGCTGGAGGCCAAGCTCAACGCCGCCAGCTTTGCCGACCTGGTGGCTGTTGTCGAATCGCTCGGCTTCTAAGCCCTGTCCTTTAACGAATCCACACCATGCCCAACCGAGTTTCATGGGAACCCATCTTTAGCCTGGGCAACCCCACGCTGGACGCGCAGCACCAAGGCATCCTGGTGCAGATCAATGCGCTGGCCGATTGCATCGACGCGGCCATTGCCGATAACACCTCAGACAGCAACCAGAGGTTTGACAGCGCTTTTCAGGCACACATGGCCACTGCTGCAGAGCACTTTGCAGCCGAAGAAGCCCAACTCACCCTGTGTGCCTACCCGGCCTTGGAAGAGCACCATAACGAGCGCGACGAGTTCAACTACCTTACCAACGAGATCATCACCACCGAGAACTTTGAGCGTGCCGAGTTGCAGCGCTTTTTGTCGCTTTGGTGGGTGGGGCATATTGTGGGTTCGGCCACGAAATACCGCGCTGCGCTGGCAACGCTGCCCAGCTTCTAGGGTCCACCTGGCGCGTTTCTGAAGAGATTAGATTTCGGCAGGTTTTCCTCGAGCAATACGATTCCCCCTAAGCCACCGCTACATTGTTTCAATTGGGCTGCGCAGAGCGGCAGCCACACCAGCGTCCCAACACCGTCAAGCACACCTGAACCAAAGCAAATCAAGCAAACGTAAATCCCTGTCCCCGCAAAGACCGCTGCCGCACCGGCTTGCCCGTCGCCACCTGAATCGCATTCAGCACGGCCAAGTACTTGGGGTGGTTCTGCATCAAGGCCTGACGGAAGGCCAGAGAGTCTTTGCCCGACGCGCGGGCCAGTTCCTCCACAAAGAATTCCAGGCACACCCGTTCTGTTTGGTGTGCACGCCGCACCAGGAGCAAATGGGCAAGTCGTTTGACACCTTCTGCCCCATGGGGCCGTGGCTGGTCAGCGCAGACGAATGCGACGGCGCCAACACCGGCGTTCGCTGCTTTGTAAATGGCGAGAAACGCCAGGATGCCCGCACCACCGAGCTGATTTTCAACATCCCCACCTTGATTGAAACCCTTTCCGCGGGCATCACACTCTACCCCGGCGACATCATTGCCACCGGTACATCGGTCGGCGTGGGAATTGACTTCAAGCCACCCAAGTACCTGAAGACTGGTGATGTGGTTCGCATCGAGATTGACGGGATCGGCCACATCGAAAACCCGGTGCGCTAATCCACCCAAAACCGCTAGCATGGTGCACAGCCATTCCAAAATAGAGCCGGAGACACCATGCAAGAATCCAAGTCAGAGCCCAGTCTGGGTCCTGCAGGCGCGCAGCCCGCTACCGAGGCCACGCGAGCCTGCAACCACACACAGCGCCGACTGCTGCCGCTGGCAGATACCCAGTCATTCGACGACGCTCGCCGGGGCTTTATCGCCGACATCCCTGCACTCGCCATCACCCAGCCCAGCGGCGCTCCTGTCTGGAACCTGAAAACCTACGGTTTTTTGGCAGAGGAGGAAGCACCTGACTCGGTACACCCCGGCCTGTGGCGGCATGCCCGTGTCAACATGGTCACAGGCCTGTTCAAGGTGTGCGAGCGCATGTACCAGGTACGCGGCCTGGACATTTCCAACATGACGATCATCGAAGGTGATACGGGGCTGATCCTGATCGACCCGCTGATCTCTACCGAAGTGGCCCGCGCAGCGCTGGAACTGTACTTTGCGCACCGCCCAAGGCGCGAGGTGAAGGCGGTGATTTATTCGCACAGCCACGCCGACCACTTTGGCGGTGTGCGCGGCGTGGTGGACGAAGCCGACGTGCAGGCTGGCCGGGTGCAAGTCATTGCGCCGCTGGGCTTTATGGAAGACGCCATCAGTGAAAACGTGACCGCTGGCAACGCCATGGCCCGCCGAGCGCTTTACCAGTTTGGCCCGCTGCTGCCCAAAGGCATACGCGGCCAGGTGGACGCAGGCCTGGGCAAAACCACCTCCAGCGGCAGCGTGACGCTGATTCCGCCCACGGTGGTCATTTCGAACGAGGTCGAAACCCATTGCATTGACGGCATCGATTGCGTGTTTGAACTCACACCAGGGGCAGAGGCACCGTCCGAGATGATCATTCATCACCCCCAGTTGCGGGTGCTGAACATGACCGAGATCACCAGTCACAACTTTCACAACTTGCTGCCCTTGCGCGGCGCGCAGGTGCGCGACAGCCTGGCCTGGGCGCGGTACCTGGGGCGGGCACTGGAACGCTACGGTAGCCACAGCGACATCCTGATCGCCCAGCACCACTGGCCGGTGTGGGGTAGCGACAAGCTCAAACCCTACCTCGAGCGCCAGCGTGACCTGTACAAGTTTGTGCATGACCAGACCATGCGTTTGATCAACCACGGCTACACAGGGCCCGAAATCGCCGAGGTATTGACGCTGCCCAACACGCTGCAAAAGGATTGGTCGGCCCACGGCTTTTACGGCAGCCTGAAGCACAACGTGAAGGCCATTTACCAGCGCTACCTGGGCTGGTACGACGCCAACCCCGCCAACCTGGACGCCCTGCCCCCGGTGGCGGCTGCGCGCAAGGCTGTGGACTACATGGGAGGAGCCGATGCGGTGCTGGCCCGTGCGAAGGCAGACTTTGCACAAGGCGAATACCGCTGGGTGGCACAAGTCTGTTCGCAGGTCGTCCATGCCGAACCCGACAACGCTTGCGCCCGTGAACTGTGCGCGAATGCCATGGAGCAACTCGGCTACCAAGCCGAATCCGCCACTTGGCGCAACGCCTACCTGCAAGGCACGCTGGAGATGCGCAAAGGCCCCCCCAAGATGTCACGTGCGGGCCCCGCCAGCCCAGATGTGATCCGTGCGCTGACGCTCGACATGTTTTTTGACTACCTGGCTATCCGCGTCAACTGCGCACGGGCCGAGGGCAAACACTGGGTGATGAACTGGCACTTCACAGACACAGAACAGCGTTATGTGCTGACCCTGCAGAACAGCACGCTTACGCATGTGGCAGACAAGGAAAGCCCTCGCGCTGATACCACGGTGACCATGAGCCGCACCACCCTGGACGAGATCACGCTGCAAAAACTGAGCTTTGCCGATGCGGTGGCCGCAAACCGCATACAGGTTCAAGGTACGCCGGGGGTGCTGATGGGTTTTCTGGGTGTACTGGACAGCTTTGAGCGCGGCTTCAAGATCGTCGAACCCCGCCCCGACATTACCGTTCACCTGGGAGGTCTTCCATCATGATGTTCAAACAATTTATCCTCGCCCTTTGCCTGAGCGCCATGGCAAGCCTGGGCCAGGCCCAGACACCGCTGAAGATCATCACCACCGATCAACCTGGAGGTGGCATGGACGCACTCATCCGGCCAGTGGCCGAGAAACTCGGCACGGCGCTGGGGCGGCCGGTGATCGTGGAAAACAAGCCAGGCGCACAAGGCCGCCTTGGCGGGCAGGCCGTCGTGAACAGCGCGCCGGATGGCAATACTGTGCTGATCACGGTGCAGGCAGGCATCGTGATCAACCCGCATGTTTACACTTGGCCCTACAACTCGCTGACAGACCTGGTCCCGGTGACAGAGTTGGGGCGTGGAAGCCTCGTTCTGCTGGTGCCCAGCTCGCTCAAAGTCAACACCATGAAAGAGCTGACCCAGTGGATCACAGCGCAACCCAAAGGCAGCGCCAGCTACGCCACCTACAGCCCTGGCACGATCTCGCACTTTGGCGGTTTGCTGCTGGCACAAGACCTTGGTGTAGACATGATGGCCGTGCATTACAAGGCGTCAGGTGACCAGGTCAAGGATTTGGTGTCAGGCATTGTCAACATGGGCTGGGGGCCTGCTGCCGGGTCGGTTGCGCAGTTGGTCAAAGCGGGACGGCTCAAGGCACTTGCCTACATGGGCCCTAAGCGCATTCCAGCTTTCCCTGATGTGCCCACCATCCGTGAAGCAGGCCACCCCATCGTGGAGACAGACGGGTGGATTGGCATCTTTGCCCCCAAAGGCACGCCCCCAGACGTGGTGGACAAACTGCAGCAGGAATTTGCCAAAGTGCTGTCGAGCGCAGATACCCGCAACATGTATCAAAACTTCGGGTTTGAGCCCGGTGGCAGCACGGCCGTAGAGTTTGGCAAACTGGTGAAATCAGATTCCCAAAAGTTCGCGGACTACATCAAGAAGATCAACTACAAGGTGGAATAAGCCGTCCGCCCTCTTGTCACTGCGGCGCAAACTCTTCGGTATCCACCTCTGACGTGGCCTGCGCGTTGTAGCGTGGGCCCGTCACGGTCTTTGGGTTGATCAACGCGTCCAGGCGAGCCATTACTTCGGGGCTCAATTGGACACCTTGCGCACCCAGGTTTTCTTTCAAATGCGCCACGCTGGTGGTGCCCGGAATCGGGATGATGTGCGGCGCCTTGTGCAGCAGCCAGGCCAGCGCCAACTGCGCGGGGCTGCAACACAATTCATTGGCGATGGTCTGATAGCCCGGCAGCAATTTCAGGTTGGCTGCGTAGGCATCGGCCGCAAAGCGCGGCATGCCTTTGCGGATGTCTTTGGCGTCCAGCGTGGCCGCATCGGTCAGCGTGCCCGTCAGAAATGCGCGGGCCACCGGGCTGAAGGCCACAAAGGCCGCACCGATGTTGGCACAAGTCTGCAAAACGGCAATCTCAGGGTTGCGCGTCCACAGCGAATACTCGGTCTGCACCGCAGCGATGGGGTGTACCGCATGGGCTTTGCGAATCGTTGAAGCCGACACTTCGCTCAAACCCAAGCTCCGCACATAGCCCTTGCGCACCAAGTCTGCCATTGCGCCCACGCTGTCTTCGATCGGCACTTTCTTGTCCCAACGGTGCAAGTAGTACAGGTCGATCACATCCGTTTGCAAATAGCGCAGGCTGTTCTCGCAATCGCGCCGAATCGCCTCAGGCCGCCCGTCAATCACGCGCTTGACGCCATCGTCAAACTGCACCCCCGCCATGCCCCCTTTGCTGCACAGCGTGAAGCGCGAGCGGTGTGGCTTTAAGACCTTGCCCACGAGCTTTTCGTTGGCCCCAAAGCCATACAGCGCCGCCGTGTCAAACAGCGTGACGCCAGCGTCCAGCGCCTCCAGCAGCACGCGCTCGCCCTGCTCCGCCGACACCGGTGCGCCATAGGCATGGCTCAGGTTCATGCAGCCCAGGCCTATGGGGCTGACGGAGAAGGGACCGATCGTTCGGTTGGCCGTATTTATCATCTAAAAACATCCTTTCGTCATATCCTACCTATGTTTATTGCTATTAATTTTGACAATTCATTATCCCACGATAGTTGCGGGAGGAATGTTCATCAAGTGATTCAAAGAATGGGCTGGCAGAGAAATGAAGGTCTCCAGCCGGTTGTGCAATGCCATGGCCGCTGCGCGAAAAGCTCGGTGCGTTTGTTCTTTTGTACCGTCAACCGCCAGGGGGTCAGGAATAGCCCAATGGGTTGATTCAGGATGTCCTGGCCAGTTTGGTCTATCCTCGTTCGCAGATTCGTCACACAGCGTGATCACGAAGTCCATGTGAGGCGAATCTGCTTGAGCAAACTCATCCCAGGATTTACTCCGCAATCCCTCGGTTGGAAGCCCCACATGACGGAGAACTTCCAGCGCCTCTGGATGCACGCTCTCGGCTGGATAGCGCCCAGCGGAAAAGGCTTGAAAACGGCCCTTTCCCAAATCATTGAGCTGCGCCTCCGCCAAGATGCTTCTCGCGGAGTTCCGGGTGCACAAAAAGAGAACGTTAAAAACCTTGCCTTGCATACGCTGATTCCAGTCCATGTATCGATGGGCGTAGTCTATGCCCAAGCCAACGCGTCATCAAACCGACACATCCACCCCTTAGCCTCGCCCTTTTGCAATTGAATGTTGGGATTGGATAAGCGATGTCGTATGCAGTGGTCACACGAGAACTGAGTAAATCCTTTGCCCATTGCCAGGCCTTGGACAAGGTGTCCCTGCAAATCACCGAAGGCGAAATGGTTGCCTTGATCGGGGCATCAGGCTCAGACAAATCCACCCTGCTGAGGCATTTGCCGGGTTTTGTGACCGCCGACAGCGGTGAGATTGATGTGCTGAGCCAGACCGTCCAAGCGGGCGGGAAGCTGATGCCCAGCTTCAGCCAAGTGCGCAGCCGCATTGGCTTTGTGTTCCAGCAATTCAACCTCGTTAACCGCCTTCCCGTCATCACCAACGTTTTGATCGGACAGTTGCATCAAACCCCTTGGTGGCGCAGCCTCTTCATGCGTTTCACCCTGGCACAGCGCCAAAAAGCACTGGAGGCGCTGGCATCTGTCGGCATCGAGCAGACCGCTTGGCAAAGGGCGTCCACGCTGTCGGGTGGCCAGCAACAACGGGCCGCGCTGGCAAGGTGCCTGGTGCAAGGCGCGCGGCTGATCCTGGCAGATGAGCCGATTGCATCCTTGGACCCTGAGTCCTCGCGCAAGGTGATGGAGTTGCTCAAGGACATGAACGAACAACACAAGTGCACGGTTCTGGTCTCGCTGCATCAGGTCGAGTTTGCAGTCCGGTATTGCCCTCGCACCATTGCACTCAATGCGGGGCGCGTGGTGTTTGACGGTCCCTCCTCCGCGCTGACGCCAGCGATGCTGGCAGCGCTTTACGGCAGCGCTGCCAGCGAGTTGTTATCGCCCCGTCAGCCCGACGCCACTCATCCCGCACAAGCGCTTGCAACGCTTGGCGCGCCCGCATTGGTCTGACCCTCTTCATTTCTCAACTTGAAAGCTGAAATCTCATGATCAAGAAACTCAAGGCCGTGCTGGCCGCATTGGCCATTGGCACGGCCAGCGTTGCCAGTGCCGCCGATGTCACCGAACTCAACTTTGGCATCATCGCCACCGAGAAGGCGGGCGCACTCAAGCAGATGTGGGAGCCGTTCCTCGAAGACATGGGCAAATCGGTGGGTGTCAAAGTGAATGGTTTTTACGCCACCGACTACGCCGGGATCATTGAAGCGCAGCGCTTCAACAAAGTGCACATCGCCTGGTACGGCAACAAGGCCGCAATTGATGCTGTTGACCGCTCCAACGGTGAGGTGTTTGCCCAGTTTGTGGACTTGGACGGTACGCCCGGCTATTACTCCTACCTGATCACGCACAAAGACTCTGCCATCAAGACGCTCGACCAAGTGTTGAAAAATGGCAAAGACTATTCATTTGGCATTGGTGACCCGTCTTCCACTTCTGGAACACTGGTGCCTAGTTATTACGTGTTCACGCTGAACAACCTGGAGCCGAAAACGCACTTCAAGGTGATGCGTTCGTCCAACCACGAAGGCAACTTCCTGGCCGTCCTGAACAAGCAAGTCGATATCGCGACCAGCAACAGCGAAATGACGGAAAAAATGAAAGAAAAATCGCCTGAGAAGCTGGAGCAAATCCGCATTCTCTGGACGTCGCCCTTGATCCCGCGCGATCCCTTGGTCTGGCGCAAAGACCTGCCCGCTGACGTCAAGAAGAAGGTTCAAGACTTTGTCACGGGCTACGGCAAGAACGACCGAGAGAAAGAGATCCTCAAGAACATGTACCGTCTGGCCGGCTTCAAAGCCTCGACCGATGCCCAGTTGATCCCTATTCGCCAACTGGAGCTGTTCAAAGACCGCAAGAAGATCGAGGCAGATGAGCACATGAGCGTTGCCGACAAGAAACCCAAGCTCGACGCGATTGACGCGAAACTGGCAATCCTGGCCAAGCAGAAGTAAGCCGTTGGCACCATAGAGCGACTCGCCATGACCCTCAAACCCAATATCAAAGACATTCCCGTTGCCCCGCCAGTGAGGAGCTTGGGCACACTGATAACCTGGGGACTGTTTTTGATGCTGCTGATGTGGTCATGGCAAGGCGCCGACATGAGGCCGCTTGCGCTGGTGCATGACTCAGCCAACATGGCCGTGTTCAGCAAGGAGTTTTTTCCGCCCAACTTTCACGACTGGCGCATCTACCTGAATGAAATGGTCATCACCATTCACATTGCCATCTGGGGTACGGTGCTGGCCATCGTCTGCGCTGTTCCGTTTGGCCTGCTGTGTGCCGAGAACATTGCCCCGCCTTGGGTTTATCAGCCCATGCGCCGCCTGATGGACGCCTGCCGCGCCATCAACGAGATGGTGTTTGCCATGCTTTTTATTGTGGCTGTGGGGCTAGGCCCCTTTGCCGGGGTGCTCGCCTTGTGGATACACACCAATGGCGTACTGGCCAAACTGTTTGCCGAGGCCGTTGAAGCGATCGACCCTCGCCCCGTTGAAGGCGTGCGCGCCACGGGTGCCAACGCGCTGGAAGAAATCGTCTACGGCGTCATTCCGCAGGTGCTGCCACTGTGGATTTCGTATTCGCTGTATCGCTTCGAGTCGAATGTGCGCTCAGCTTCTGTGGTGGGCATGGTCGGTGCAGGTGGCATCGGCGTTGTGCTGCACGAGGCGATTCGCGGTTTTGACTACGCAGAGACCGCTGCCATTCTGCTGATCATCATTGTGTCTGTCACCTTGATCGATGTGCTTTCAGCGCGCGTTCGCCGCTGGAGCATTTGATGAACCGCATCACCCTGCCGTCTTCAGGCCGAATGGCCGTTTACACCGAGCCAAACGCGCCCTTCGTGCTTGAGTCGTATCCCTTGCGTGCGCCCAGCGCAAAGGAGGCGCTGGTGCGCGTCAGCATGTCCACCATTTGTCGGTCGGACATTCACTCCTACCAAGGCCACCGTGCCAACCCGTGCCCTGGCTTGCTAGGCCATGAAATCGTTGGCCGCATCGTCGCACTGGGGGATGAGATCACCCACGACATGCGCGGTGACGCCCTGTCTATCGGAGACCGCATCACCTGGAGCGAATTCTTCATCCCCGGCGACAACTACTTCACAGACGTGCTGGACTTGCCCCAAAAGTCCAACGGCGTCGAAAAATACGGTCACATGGTGGCCACCACGCCGCCCCATCACCACGGCGGTTTTGCAGAGTATTGCTATGTTTTGCCCAAGTCCTGGATCTTGAAGCTGCCAGACAGCTTGAGCGATGCCGAAGCCACCCCGATCAACTGCGGCGTGGCCACCATGGTGGCGGTGACTGAGGCCGCCAACATTCGGCTCGGCAGTACGGTGGTCATCCAGGGTTTGGGCCTGCTGGGCTTGTATGGCGCAGCGCTGGCCAAATCTCGCGGTGCCCGCTTCGTGATTGGTTTGGACGTTAACAGCGCCAGATGTGAACAGTCGGGCCGCTTTGGCGTTGACTTGGCACTAAACCCCATGACTGCCCCGACGGCGGACAGAGAAGCGTTGCTTAAAACAATCCAAGCAAATTGCCTACCCGCTGGCCCCGACGCGGTGATCGAGGTCTGCGGTGTGCCAGAAGTCATCCCCTTGGGCCTGGACATGGTTCGTATCGGCGGCACCTATGTGATTGCTGGCTTGGTCAGCCCTGGCGCCCATGTCACCATCGATGCGAACCGGATCGTGCGGAAGATGGTAAATCTGCGCGGCGTGCACAACTACCATCCTCGCCACTTGATAGAGGCACTGGATTTTGTGGTGGCCAACAAGCAACACTACCCTTTTGCCGAATTGGTAGACGCGCGCTATTCACTGGATCAAGTGACCCAAGCCATGGCCGATGCTTCTGCACAACGCGTGCTGCGCGCGGCCATCGTTCCTTGAGGACAAAGACATGACATCAAGCAACTTGGATAAACAACACGCGCTGGACGAGCTGACCGCCATTTACGACGGTCGCGCCACAGGCCAATATGGCCTGACGCTCGTCAACCAGCGGGCGCATGCGGTGCAATCTGGCCACCATGCGCGAGCGCAAGGCCTGAGCGCCGCCGTCGTGGTGGCAGCCTTGCTGCATGACATTGGCCACATGGTGCATGAGTTGGGCGAGCACCCCGCAGCGCTGGGCATTGACGATCGCCACGAAGACATAGGCGCCGACTGGCTCAAGCGCTATTATGGCCCCGACGTGACAGAACCCATCCGTTTGCACGTGGCAGCCAAACGCTACCTTTGCTCAGCGGAGCCGGACTACTTTGCCAAGCTTTCAGAAGACTCCATCGAAAGCCTGGAGCTCCAGGGCGGCTATATGACTGACGCTGAAGCAAGCGCCTTTCGGCAAGCGCCGCACTGGGAGGCAGCGGTGGCGCTACGCCGAATTGATGAGCTGGCCAAGGACCCCAACGGGCCCATGCCTAGGTTTGACGAGTTTGCAGATGAAATCTTGCAAACGCTCTCTTGAGCACCCTCTTTCAGACAAAAGACGGGCTTTTAGGCATATCAGCTATTGAGTTGTTGCTCTAAATTATGTAGCACCTGATAGCAATTGAACACCTGCGCTACGCTGCTGTTGGGCTCGCGGCCTTCCTTGATCGCCGCAAAAAACTCACGGTCTTGCAGCTCGATGCCGTTCATGATGACTGCGACTTGGCTCACGTCGATCTTTTCTTCCTTGCCGGTGTACAGATCGTCGTAACGCGCGAGGTAGGTCGCGGTGTCGCCTATGTAGCGGAAGAAGGTGCCCAGCGGGCCGTCGTTGTTGAAGCTCAAGCTGAGCGTGCAGATTGCACCATTGGCCGCTTGCAACTGAATGGACATGTCCATGGCGATGCCCAAAGCGGGATGAATTGGGCCCTGGATGGCGTTGGCTTTGACGATGGGGCTGCCCGCCTGGTAGGCAAACAGATCGACCGTGTGGGCAGCGTGGTGCCACAGCAGGTGGTCCGTCCAGCTACGGGGCTGGCCCAACGCGTTCATGTTGGTGCGACGGAAAAAATAGGTTTGCACATCCATTTGCTGAATGTTGAACTGGCCTGCTTTGATCTGGTTGTGCACGTACTGGTGGCTGGGGTTAAAGCGGCGCGTGTGGCCACACATCGCTACCAGCCCGCTGCTCTTGGCCAGGGCCACCACGTCCTGCGCACCTTTGAGGCTGTCGGCCAGGGGGATTTCTACCTGCACATGCTTGCCCGCCTTCAGGCAGGCCAGGGTTTGGTCGGCGTGCATTTGGGTGGGGGTGCAGAGGATGACAGCGTCTACTTCTTTCAGCGCCAAGCTGTCGGCCAGATCAGTGGTGACATGCTTGATGCCGTATTTATCGGCGACCTCTTTGGTCTTGTCGAGTTCACGGCTGATCAGGGACACGACTTCAACGCCGTCGATGTTCTTGATGCCTTCCAGGTGTTTGATGCCAAAGGCGCCAGCGCCTGCCAATGCTACTTTGATGGTCATTTAGAGTTCTCCAGAATCAGGTGGCCAACGGCCGTGTTGGATGCAGGTACGTGATAGAAGCGCTGCTTCACCACGGGGGGCTTGTCGTTCATGGCACCTCGTGCGATGAGCCACATCACAAGCTCAATGCCTTCTGAGCCGGCTTCGCGCACATAGTCGATGTGCGGCACAGCGGCTTGGCCTGCGGGGTCTGCGATCAGGCGGTCCAAAAAGGCGTTGTCCCATTCGCGGTTGATCAGACCAGCGCGCGGGCCTTGAAGCTGGTGGCTCATGCCGCCCGTGCCCCAGATGTGCACGTTCAGGTCTTCGTCATAACTCTCCACCGCTTTGCGGATCGCTTTGCCCAGGTTGTAACAACGCTGACCGCTGGGCACGGGGTACTGCACCACGTTGACTGCAAACGGGATGACGGGGCAAGGCCAACTGCCTGTCGTGGGGTCTTGCTGGCCGCACATCAGACTCAAAGGCACGGTCAGGCCGTGGTCCACGTCCATCTTGTTGACTATTGTTAAGTCAAAGTCTTGCTGGATCACCGACTGCGCAATGTGGGACGCCAATTCTGGGTGGCCTTGCACCACAGGCACAGGGCGTGCACCATAGCCTTCGTCCGCAGGCTGGTAACTGGCTGCGGTGCCAATGGCAAAGGTGGGAATCATGTCCAGGCTGAAGGCCGTGGCATGGTCGTTGTAGACCAGGAAGATGACGTCGGGCTTGTTGTCCTTCATCCACTGCTTGCCGTAGTCATAGCCTTTGAACACGTGCTGCCAATACGGCTCATGGCTCTTGCCGGAGTCAAGTGCCGCACCAATGGCCGGGACATGGGACGTATAGACGCTTGCGGTAATACGGGCGGCCATTAGGCGCTCTCTTTCTTGTAGCGATTGCCTTCGATGCTACGGCCACCGTTGATCATCATGTTTCGGTATTCCTCTTCGCTCATGCCAGTCATGCTGCCTGCCATCTGCTGAAAGCTCAGGCCATGTGTCGCACCGATCTTGGCCAAAAAGTAAATATTGCCACCCAGAGCCATGCAGCGGTTCAAGTCCATGGCCAAGACGGCCAGCTTTTGGTCTTCGCTCATGGGCCATTCATCCAGGTAAGTGCGCTGATCTGCCAAAAACCGCTTGCGGTTGTCGGCCTTCATCAGCGACATGCAAAACTGGTTCAGGTGGTAGCCCTTGCGGCTTTGCTCGGCATCAAAAATTGTCGTGCCGGGCACGTCGAGGTAGGGTTTGTCTAAAGCCATGGTGAAGTCCTCAAGACCAATAAAGACGGGTGGGATTGTCCACCAGGAGCTTGCGTTGTAACTCAGCCGTGGGTGCAATTTGCGGAATGAAGTCCACCAACAGGCCATCGTCGGGCATGTGGTCTTTGAGGTTGGGGTGTGGCCAGTCGGTGCCCCAGAGCACGCGGTCAGGGAACTGCTCCACAATGCGGCGCGCAAAGGGCACCACGTCCTGGTAAGCAGCCCGCTCGCCGTTCAAGGCTTTCGGGCCGGTCACGCTCAGGCGTTCAGGGCAGCTCACCTTGCTCCACACATTGGTGTGCTCACGCATGAACTTTTCAAACAGGGCGAACTGCGGGCCATCCACGGGCAAACTCACATCTGGCCTGCCCATGTGGTCCACCACCACGGTAGTGGGCAGAGCGGTGAAAAAGTCCCATAACTCGGGCAAATCCACGGCTTCAAAGTAGATCACCACGTGCCAACCCAGTTTGGCAATGCGTCCTGCGATCTCAAGCAACTCGTCCTTGGGGGTGAAGTCCACCAGACGCTTGACGAAATTGAAGCGCACACCGCGCACGCCGGCGTCATGCAGCTCTTGCAGCTCCTGGTCGCTGATGCTGCGCTTGACGGTGGCGACGCCTTTGGCTTTTCCATTCGACGCCTTCAATGCATCGACCAGAGCGCGGTTGTCTGCGCCGTGGCAGGTGGCTTGCACGATCACGTTTTTGTCAAAGCCCAGGTGGTCACGCAGGGCGAGCAATTGGTGTTTGGAGGCATCGCACGGGGTGTACTTGCGCTCAGGCGCATAAGGGAACTCTGCCCCAGGCCCGAACACGTGGCAATGCGCATCCACAGCCCCTGCAGGCAACTGGAAGCGAGGCTTGGCGGGGCCGGTGTACCAGTCCATCCAGCCATTGGTTTTGGTGAAATCACCAGAGGTAGGTTTGCTCATGTCGTTTTGGTCTTTGGTTCAGTCGGGTTTGATGTTGGCGTCTTTGACGAGCTTGGCATAGCGAACCCGTTCGGCATGAATCAAGGCGCCGAAATGCTCAGGTGTGCCGGGTTCGACCTCGCCGCCCACCGCCGTCATGCGCGCACGCACCTCATCGCTCTGCAAGGCTTTTTGCACTTCGGCATGCAAACGAGCCACGATGGGTTTGGGTGTCGCCGCAGGGGCGACCAAGCCATACCACACTGAGGCCTCAAAGCCAGGGAAGCCGCTCTCCGCAATGGTGGGCGCACCGGGGAAAATGCTGCTGCGCTTGGTGCTCAGCACGGCAATTACCTTGAGTTTGCCGCTCTTGAAGTGAGGCAACACCTCCAGTGCATTCACAGCCACCAAAGGCAGCTGACCGCCAATCACATCGGTGATCGCTTGTGACCCGCCTTTGTACGGAATGTGTTGCAGGTTGACGCCCGCAGCCGCACCAAACAGTTCTATGGCCATGTGCGGGGTAGAGCCATTGCCCGGCGACGCAAAAGAGATGCCACCTGGTTTGGCCTTGGCCGCTTCGAGCAACTGGGCCACGGTGTTGAAAGGCGCATTAGGGTTGGCGGCAATGACCACCGGCACGCGGCCAATCAGAGACACGGGCACCAAGTCGCGCTCCGCATCAAAAGGCGCAGGCTGGTACAGCGCCATGTTGGCCGCCAGCGCATTGGCTGCCATCATCAGCGTGTGACCGTCGGGGGCGGATTCGATCACTGCCTTGACGGCAATGTTGGTGCCTGCGCCAGGCTTGTTTTCGACCACCACAGGCTGCCCCAGCGAGGGTGAGATCGCCTGGCCCACAGTGCGGGCAACGATATCTACCGCGCCGCCAGCCGCATAGCCCACGATGACTTTGACGGGCTTGGACGGATACGCCTGCGCAGATGCGCCCAGCGGCACAACCAGCAGGGGGAGAGCGGCCATAGTCAGGGCCAAACTGCGAAGCACGCGATTTGTTGTTGTATTCATAGGAATGTCTCCAGAAAAATGCTTTATGGCGCTTGCACGGTACCGCGCAGATCTGCCTTGCGGATGATGGCTTGCAGCTCACCGCTGGTTTGCACATCCCGTGCAAATTGACGCAGGTAGTCCATGCCCACGTCACGGCCTTGTGGAACAGCAATGGCCAGATTCTCCAGACCCCAGCGGCCGTCCAGCACCTGGAAGCCCGGCAGGCCTTGCGCCATCTCGTTCAAGATGGCTTTGTTGGTGGCAAAGGTTTGAATCTCACCCTGGCGCAGCATGTCCTGTGCCTTCTTGACCGAATCTGCCGCGACCAGCTTGGCCTGCGTCAGACTCTTGCCGAGGGCCGCTTGCGAACTGCTGCCTTGACTCACCCCAACACGCACACCCGGTTTGTCTACTTCGTTGACGCCGCGAATGGCACTGTTTGGCGGCACCAGGTAACCCAGCTCCAGCTGGATCAGGGGCGGCGTGAAGCTCACGACCTTGGCACGTGCCTCACTCGCATTGGTGAATGTGAAATCCACGGCACCCGTTTTGACAGCATCCACGACCAGGGCCAGACGCTCAAATTCCACCACCTTGGCAGGCACGCCCAAGCGCGCGGCCAAGGCATGACCCAAGTCATGCGCCACGCCAACAGTTTCACCTTTGGCATTGCGCACAATGGACGATGGGCTGCCTGCGTACACACCAATGCGCAAACTGCCGCTAGGCGCCAGGGCTTGGCGGATCGCTGCACTGGGGATAGCTGCGCTTGGCGCGCTAGAGCTTGAGGGCGAGGATGCGCAACCTGCCACCAGAACAGCCAGCAGTGCGCCAGCGGTCAGCCCAATCCAAGAACGGCGTTGCGTGCTCATGGGGTTCAGTCGATATAGCGCAGGCCGGCTTTTTCGAGCGGCTCACGCATCTTGTACATGTCCAGGCCCAAGATACCCGTGGCCAGCTTGTCACGCTTCTCGCCTTCCAAAGCCTCACGGGCACGGGCGGCTTCCAGGGTTTTGACCGCCATGGCCTTGGGCACACAGACCACACCATCGTCGTCTGCCACGATCACATCGCCGGGGTTGACAATCATCCCGGCGCAGACCACGGGGATATTGACGGAGCCGAGGGTCGATTTGATCGTGCCTTTGGAACTGACGCCCTTGCTCCAAACGGGGAAGTTCATTTCCTTCAAGGTCTTGATGTCACGCACACCAGCGTCGATCACCAAGGCACGTGCGCCGCGCGCCTGGAACGACGTGGCCAGCAAGTCACCAAAGAAGCCGTCACAGTTGTCGGCGCTGATGGCCGCCACCACGATGTCGCCTGGCTGAATCTGCTCGGCCACCACATGCATCATCCAGTTGTCACCAGGGTGCAGCAACACGGTGACGGCTGTGCCGGACACTTGCGCGCCAGGGTAAATCGGGCGCATGTAAGGCTTCATCAGGCCAACGCGACCCATGGCTTCATGCACGGTGGCAGAGCCCAGTGCGGCCAGGCCGTCAGCTGCTGCGCGATCAGCGCGTTGGATGTTGCGGTAAACCACACCAAGTTCGTACATGATCAGAGTCCTTTTGATTTCAAACGGGTATCGAGACGCGAGAACACGCGGCGAACATTGCCTTCATAGACCTGGTGCTTGTCTTCAGCGCTCAGAATCTTGCTGGCTTCGATGTAGCGTTTGGTGTCGTCGTAGTAGTGGCCTGTGGTAGGGTCAATGCCGCGCACGGCGCCAATCATTTCGGAGGCAAACAGCACGTTCTTGACAGGAATCACCGTGTTCAGCAGATCGATGCCAGGCTGGTGATAGACGCAGGTGTCAAAGAAGATGTTGTTAAGCACATGCTCGGTGAGAAGTGGGCGCTTCATCTCTTGCGCCAGGCCCCTAAAGCGGCCCCAGTGGTAAGGCACCGCGCCGCCGCCGTGTGGAATCAAGAATTTGAGCGTGGGGAAGTCTTTAAACAAATCGCCCTGCACGCACTGCATGAAGGCGGTGGTGTCAGCGTTCAAATAATGTGCGCCGGTGGTGTGAAAGCAGTTGTTGCAACTGGTACTCACATGAATCATGGCGGGCAGGTCGTACTCCACCATTTTTTCATAAATGGGATACCAGTGTTTGTCTGTCAGCGGTGGGCTGGTCCAGTGTCCACCACTGGGGTCAGGGTTCAGGTTGATGCCCACCGCACCATATTCCTTCACACACTTTTCCAGCTCTGGAATGCACGTGGCGGGGTCCACACCCGGCGACTGGGGCAGCATGGCCACGGGCACAAAGTTGTCGGGGAACAGCGTGCTCACGCGGTAGCAAAGCTCGTTGCAGATCGCGGCCCAGGTGCTGGAGACATTGAAGTCGCCAATGTGGTGCGCCATGAAGCTGGCGCGGGGCGAGAACAGCGTGATGTCGCTGCCGCGCTCTTTCATCAGCTTGAGCTGGTTGGTCTCGATGGATTCGCGCAGTTCGTCGTCGCTGATCTTCAGATCGGAGACTTTGGGCATAGCGGCGGGGTCTTTGATGCCCGCGATTTGCTGGTTGCGCCAGGTCTCCAGCGCCTTCGGCGCAGTGGTGTAGTGGCCGTGACAATCGATGATCAAACTCATGGGACGTTCTCCTTGGTGTCTGTGTCTATAGTTGGGTGTGCTCAGGCCGGGGTCATGCCCTGGCGAAGCTTGGCTTCTGCGGCCTGCGGCGAAACCATGTGATTCAACAGCGCCTGCACACGGGCGGCCTGGGGTGAATCTTTGACCAGCACAGTCGGCAAGGCAGCGGCAAAAATGGTGGTGATCTGGATCGCATCGGGCAAGGGGCCGACGATGGTGATGCCGGGCACGTTCAGCAATTCGCTCAACTGCTGAAAGCCCAGGGCCACCTCGCCCTTGGCCACCAGCGAACCCACGGGCACGCCAGGGGGCGCTTGCACCATGCGGCTTTGAATCTGCTGGGCAATACCCCATTTTTCGAACAGCTTGGCCAGCGCCACACCGCTAGGGCCTGTGGAATAGCTGATGCTGGAAGCGGCCAGCACAGCCTGTTTGACGGCCTCTTCCGATGAAATATTTGGCACAGCTGTTCCTTCGCGCACCGCCACGGCCACGCCAGACCGTACCAGGTCAACGCGGCTGCCAGCGTGTGCGTGGCCCGCAGCGATGAGCTTGTCGATGGCATCCGATCCCAGGATCACCACATCAAAGGCTTCTCCGGCTTGCACCCGTTTGGCCGCATCCACACCGCCAACCGACTCGATGTCCACGGGGATGCCTGATTGCTGCGCGAAAGCTTGGGTCAACTCCGCCAGTACTTGACGGGTGGCCATAGAGGAAATACCTTTGATCGTCATTGCAGATTGGGTTGAATCGGTGCTGGGCATGGCTGAAATTCTAGAAACGAAGCTTGAAGTTCGATCTGGGGCTTTAAACTAGCTGATATAACAATAATAGATAACCAAAGTCAGGCTATACAAAACGTTTCTATGCCTGGAATTCGCCTCAGTCAGGAGTGTCGCCCATGGATCTGAAACAAATTGAGTCCTTCGTCCGGGTCGCAGAACTGGGCAGTTTCAGCCGCGCCGCCGTCGCGCTGGGCATTGCGCAACCTCTGCTCAGCCGCCATGTTCGGCAACTGGAGGTGCAATACCGCCAGACCTTTTTGCTGCGCAATGGACGTGGCGTCACGCTGACCGAGGCAGGGCTGGTTTTGCTGGAGCACGGCCGCGGCATCTTGCACCAGGTAGCACTGGCCAAAGAAGAATTGGGTTCGATTCGGGGCGCGCTGTCGGGCCGGGTATCGATTGGCCTGCCACCGAGTCTGTCCAAGTTGATCACGGTGCCCCTCACGCACGCGTTCAGGGACGCATTGCCCCAAGCCCAGCTCACCCTGACGGAAGGTTTTTCGGTATTGATGTACGAAGGCCTGCGCGCAGGACGGCTCGACATGACGGTGCTGTACAACCCGCCACCCTCCCCCGACCTGGAAACCGAAGTACTGCATGAAGAGGCATTGGTGCTGATCTCGGCCGGTGCCCGCGCGTCGGGCCGTGCCCCCAAAGTGCTGGGGGAAACGGTGCTGCTGAAAGACTTGGCCGATTTGCCGCTAATCATTCCCAGCCGCCCCAATGCATTCAGGCTGTTGCTCGAAGCAGAAATGGTGCGCATTGGCGCCAAACCCAACATCGTGCTGGAGATCGATGGCTTGAACGCGATCCTGGACCTGGTCAAAGAAGGCCTGGGCTATGCCGTGCTGCCCAAATACACGCTGAGCAACTTTGCCAAGCCGCATCCTTTGGTCACGCACGAGATTCAGAAACCCACCCTGATGAGCTCGCTCACCCTGGTCTGGTCTGCCCGGCGCCCCACGACGGAAACCCACAAGGTGGCGCTGGACATGGTCAAGCGGGTAGTGAAAAAAGCCATTGCACAGTTTGGTTAACCTGGGCATTCGCCTTGGGCATTGGTGAGAGTTACCCGGTGGTCGATGAATTTGACATATCCTTCTTTCAGGACAAGGCGACGACCGACTAAAGCCCCCTTGCGCCCTTCAACCCTCCGGAGCCCACACCATGAACTTTGTCCGCCACCTGCTCACCCTCACAGCCAGCGCTATGCTGGCGCTGACCAGTCCCGCCAATGCACAGATGGGCAAGGCAGAACTGCTATGGCTGGGGCAGGCCGCCTTCAAGCTCACCACCCCCACGGGCAAGGTGATCATGATCGACCCATGGCTACGGGCCAACCCGATCACGCCGCCCGAGTACAAAAGTCTGGAGAAGATTGGCAAGGTTGATCTGATCCTGGTCACCCACGGCCATGGTGACCACATTGCCGATGCCCCGGCATTGGCACTGGCCCACAAAGCCCGCGTGTTCGCCCCTGGTGACCTGAACCAGACGCTGACCCTGCTGCGCGTGCTGCCGCCGGAGTTAGCTCCACGCATGAACAAGAGTGGCACCGTCACCCCCTTTGCGGACGAGCCCCGCATCAAGATCACCGCCGTCAAGGCCGAGCATTCGTCCAGCTATGTCTGGAAGAACCCGGACAGCGGGAGGGATGAAAACCATGTCGGCGGCGAGCCTGTCGGCTTCATCATCACGCTGGAAAACGGCGTCAAGATTTACCACATGGGCGACACCGGCCTATTTGGCGACATGAAGTTCATTGGCGAGTACTACCAACCCGATGTGCTGCTGATCCCCATTGGTGGCAATTTCACCATGGGACCTGAGGATGCGGCCTTTGCAACGACGCAGTGGATCAAGCCCAAAAGCGTCATCCCCATGCACTACGGTGCCAACCCTCTGGCCAAGGGCACTCTGCCCCAGTTTGAGCAGGCGCTGGGCAAAACCCCCATTCAACTGCTGGGCCTGAAACCCGGTGAAACTGCCAGTTTCTAAGGCAAGTTCTTGGTGAAGCAATAAGGCAAATCCATGCGTGCAGACATCACAATGAATATAAATTTAATAGCAAGCTTTGTAATAGCAATATGCGGAAATGCTCTATTTATCTCCAAAAATGCATCTGCACAAGCTGGCACCGATGCCAATGCATGGCCCACCAAGCCCATCCGCATGGTGGTGCCGTTCACACCCGGCGGCAGCACCGACATCCTGGCGCGCGCCATTGGCCAGAAGCTGACCGAGGCCTGGGGCCAGCCTGTGGTCATCGACAACGTGCCGGGCGCAGGTGGCAGTCTGGGTGCGGACAAGGTGGCAAAGTCGCCTGCGGATGGCTACACCGTGCTGATGGGCCACATTGGCACGCTGGCGGTTAACCCATCGCTGTACCCCAAACTGCCCTACGACCCTGTCCGCAGCTTTGAACCGGTCGCGCTGGTAGCCAAAGTGCCGAATGTGCTGGTGGTGCATCCTGGCGTGGCGGCCAAGACCGTCAAGGAACTGGTCGCACTGGCCAAAGCCAAGCCCGGCCATCTGAGCTATGGCTCGGGTGGCAACGGCAGCGCGGCCAACCTCGCGGGGGAATACCTCAAGCAGCAAACAGGCACGTCCATGTTGCACATTCCCTACCGGGGTGCCGTACCAGCGGTGACCGATCTGGCGGGTGGGCAGATTCAATTGGTGTTCACGGGTGGACTGGCCGTCATGCCTTTCGTCAAGTCAGGCCAGTTGCGTGCGCTGGCGGTATCGTCCACCCAGCGCATGGCATCCCTGCCCGATGTACCCACCATGATCGAAAGTGGCTACAAAGGTTTTGAGGCCGACCAGTGGTACGGCGTGGTCGTCCCCAAGGGCACGCCTGCCGCCGTGGTGAGCAAACTGAACCAGCAAATCAACGCAGCGCTCAGCTCCCCTGAACTCAAAACCCGGCTGACAAATGAAGGCGCGGTGGCGACCCCCACAACACCGCAAGCGTTTGGGCAATACATAGCGACAGAGATCGCACGCTGGCGCCCGGTGATTCAGGCGGGGCGGGTGACGGCGGACTAGGCAACAGCGGCCAGGTCGTTAACCGTTCGGTCGATGAAACATTCGAAGTCGGACAGCGGCATGGGTGGGGCAAACAGGTATCCCTGATAAGCACGGCACCCCTGGGCCAGCAAAGCCTCTTTTTGCTGACGGGTTTCAACACCTTCTGCCACCACGCGCAGACCTAGCGTCTCTGCCAAGACAATGACCATCCTGGCAATCGCTGCGTCATTGGGGTCGACCAAGATGTCACGCACAAAGCTCTGATCGATCTTCAGTTCATACAGAGGCAGGCGCTTGAGATACCCCAAAGATGAATAGCCCGTGCCAAAGTCATCGAGTGAAAATCGTATCCCGCTGGTCTGAAGCACCTGCATCTTGGCGATCACGTCGCCGACATTGGCGACAAGAACGCTCTCCGTCAACTCAAGAATCAAATGGGATCCAGGCACATCGTGGCGCTCGATCGTGGCCAATACCTGACTCGCAAAATCTGGTTGATGAAACTGCCGCGCACTTACGTTGACTGACAGGGTCAAATGAGAGAACTCCGGGATTTGGCGCCACTTGGCCAACTGAACACACGCTGTGTCTATCACCCATTGGCCGAGCGTCAGAATGAGTGTGGTTTCCTCGGCCACCGGAATGAATTCACCTGGTGACACCCATCCCCGCTGCGGATGTTGCCAGCGCAAAAGCAATTCCGCCCCCATCGTCAGGCCATCGGCACCGACCTGTGGCTGGTAATGTGCGACGAAATCTTGACCCGCAATGGCTTCGCGAAGATCTTGCTCCAGGTCCGCCCTGCTGGCGGCTGTAATTAGCATCTGTGGGTCGAATACGCAAATCGTGTTGCGACCGGCAGCTTTGGCTTGGTACATGGCCAGATCGGCGCGTCGCAGGGGTTCTTCAACCAATTCGGCTTCACACCCCAAAAGGGTGATTCCGATACTTGGGGTGATGTAACGGGTATGTTGGCCAAAGCGGTATTCGAGGCTGAGTGCAGCGCGGATCTTCTCTGCAGTTTTCATTGACTGATCAAGGGCCGCTTCGGAGATGTTGCTCAAGTCTTCCAGCATGACCACAAATTCGTCACCACCCAGACGCGCAACCGTGTCTCCGTCACGGACGTTTTGCGTTAAACGTGCAGCCACCTGACGCAAAAGCTCATCACCTTTGTCGTGACCCAGGGAGTCGTTCAGGGTTTTAAAGTTGTCCAGATCGATGAACAGCAATGCGCCAAGGGTGTTGTGGCGAATATGCGCTGACATGGCGACCTGAAGACGGTCCTGCAGCATGCGCCGATTGGCCAACTGGGTAAGCGGGTCATAAAAGGCCAAGCTGCGGATCTGTTCGTCCGCCCGCCTGCGCTCGGTGATATCGGTCGTGTAGGCCAGAATGCAGGGTACCCCATCGAGGTCAATGATTTCCGCTGAGATGCTGACATTTCGACGCTCGCCACTTTTGTGCACCCAAACAGTTTCGTACTCGACAAGTCGACCTAGCTTGGTGAGCGCTTCGGCCCAGGTTTTGCGGTGTTGCGGACTTGGCCACAAGCCAACCTCCAGGGTAGGTTTGGACAGCAATTCTTCGCGCGACCAACCAAAGTCCCGCTCAAACACGTTATTCAATTCCAATACCCGCCCTCCATCCACCGTGGCAATTGAGAACGCAGCGGGCGACGATCGAAACGCAGTTTGAAACCGCTTCGTCATGGCGTCACTGGCGGCCAACTGCCTCTGGTAAGCGCGCACAAGCAAACTGATCAAGGCGGCAGCCAGAATACAGACGAATATCAGTGTGTTGCCAAAAAGCACTGCAGGGGCAAGCTCCTTCTTGGGCAACAGCCCCGCGTTTTCAACCAGAATCAATCCGACAACGACGGCAGAAGTCATCCCCGAAATCACGATCGCAACCTTGGCGCTGATCAACCACCCTGCCATCACTATCACCAGTGGATAGGCATAAGACAAGGGAGCGCGAACGCCTCCATTCAGGACCAGGACGAAAGTGATCGAAGCCCAAACTCCAAACCCGATGACGTACATCGCTGGTCGAACTTGATCGCGAAAGACCAAAAACCATCCCAGCAACGCCACCAGGATCATGGACATTGGGCCTGCGGCGCGGTGTAACTGATCGGGTGCCGACAAAAGCAGAAAACCAAGGAACGACGACTCTCCGACCATGATGACCACGATGGTCGCCAGCACAAATGCGCGTACCGTGGCCGTTTGACTTGGCACGCTGCTGAGGGCTGTCGAGGGCAATTTCATGTCAACAGTTACTTCGCATGTCGTTGCCGCCGTTCAAACAATCAAAACGGAGAGTTATCCACCACCCGTTTCAAGGGTCCAAAGGTAGAGTTAGGCGCATCCAGGTGCTCAAACGGCAGGCTTTGCTTGACCAGAATCACTGTACAGGGCGCGTCCATCGCCACCTTGATGGGCACGGTGGCCACAAAGCGCTGCATCTGCAGGCCGTGCGTGGCGGCGCCCATGACGATCATTGACACGTGGTTGCCTTCGGCATAGCGCACGATGGCCTGGGCCACGTCGCTGGATTCCAACACGTGGTAGGACGTCTGGTGATTGCTGAGGTTCAGTGGTTCGGCCCATTGACGCAGCGTGGCCTGGTGCCGTCGGTGAACCGAGGTTTCGCTTTTCTCACTGTCAGATGAACTGGTCTCGCTGGGCGAGATCACGGTCACCACGGCCAGGCGGGCACCAGGCCGGATTCCCAGGGACCGACCCACCGCTTCGCGCAGTGAATACAGCGTCGCGTCGGTCACATCCCGGTTGGGCACGGCCACCATCAGAATAGGCACCTCGTCTATGCGCTTGGATGGCGCTGGGCTGGGCTCGTAATGTTTGCCTGCCGCTTTGAGCCACCGTTTGAAGTGAGTTTTGAAGCCCGTGCCCTCCATGCGCTTGCCGCGCTCGGTGATCTTGACCTGGTCCGGGTTGGCCAAGTCCAGCGCCAGGTGGGCTGCAGAGGGGTAACGGTTTTCGGCCTGAGGCTCCAGGCATCGCAGAATGATTTCTTGCAACCATTCCGGTACATCGGCCCGGCGCTTGCGGGGGGGAACCGGGTCCATCCACAGGCGCTGGCGCATGCCGCCTGCGGTTTGTGGCGCACCAAAAGGCAACTCGCCTGTTGCAAATTCGTAGAGGATCACACCCAGCGCAAAAATGTCGCTGCGCGGGTCACCACGCACACCCACGACCTGCTCGGGCGCAATCCAGGCGGGCGAACCCACGGCCTTGCGCAGTTCCTCGGCCAGCAGGTCGGGGTAGTGGGCATGACAGGACAAGCCAAAGTCCAGCAAGATGGCGCGACCGCCCTGATCAATCAGCACATTGGCAGGTTTGAGGTCCAGGTGACAGGCGTCCTGCCGGTGCAGGCTGTGCAAGGCCTTGGCTGTCTCCTTGCACAGGCGTGCCAATTCAGCAAAGTCGGGCTTTTCCTCCTGGTCCAGGTAATCCTGCAAGGTTTTGCCTGGGATGTATTCCATGACCAGATAGGGCAAGCGGTCCAGGTCTCCAGCTGCCACGAACCGGGGAACATGCTTGCCGCTGAGCATCTGCATGATGCGGTGCTCAACCTCAAAGCTGACAATGTTCTCAGCCCCGTCGCCCGCCGTCATGCGCGGTATCTTCATGGCCATCGGAAAACCGGGGCCAGGGCCGACGCTGCCGTCGGCATTGGCGTAGTCAACGTGATAGATGTGGGCCATGCCGCCGGCATGGACGCATTCCCCGATGACGAAGCCGTCCATCAGGGTGCCAGGTTCAAGCAATTTCAACGACCATCCTCCAGCCTTTGGGCAAAGTATTCTGGCTGCCCGGCTGCTCGGATGGCAGCCGCTGCAGCAACATGGTCATACGCTACCCGAAAGAACGCCAGCCGGGCTTGAGCGGGGTCAAACACGGCGTACATAGCCCGTGTATTGCCGTCCCGTGGCTGGCCGACCGAGCCCACTGTGGCGATCCACTGGCGCGGGCGCGAAAGCGCAATGGCAACACCTGGAGCAGGTTTGAAAGGCATCAGGTCGCGCCCGGTACCACGGTAATACAGGGTTTGATGGTGCACATGACCACCAAAGACATGCCGGACACCTTGCTGGCTGATTCCGCTGTCCAGGCTGACCCCGGCACTGCGGGCGTCGTCCACATAGCGCCATTTTTCTGGGGCGTCGGCACTGGCATGCACGAGCAGGCATTCGCCGGTTTGCGCCGTCATCGGCAGCGTAGACAGAAACTGCTTTTGCGCTGCGTCAAGCTGCTGTCGGGTCCAGCTCGCCGCCGCTTCATCCATCGATTGCGACGGACTGACCACGTCAGACACCGAAGCGGCGGATGCAGCGGCCAGTTCGTCATGGTTGCCTTTGAGGACGATGGCGCCGCTCTCGGCCAGGCCCATGATGCGGTCAACCACGGCGCCAGGCTCGCCGCCGTAGCCGACCAAGTCACCCAGAAAGGCATATTGCTTGACGCCTATCGATTCAGCATGCGCCAGACAAGCGTCCAGCGCGCGGACATTGGCGTGTATGTCCGAAAGCAAAGCCAACAACATGATGTCTCCTCGGCCTTTGAGGCCTTGTCATTCTTCAGACGCCAAGAACCCGCCTGTACAGGCGGGCCAGACGACCCGGATCGTGCAGGATAAAGGATTTGTATGCACGTTCCCTGACAGTCCAAGTGGCCTTGGTGCCTGCGCGAAAGAATGCTGTATCACCCGGACCCAGCTTCAGCGTCTTGCCCAGGTAGTCGATTTCGACGGCGCCTTCGAGCAAGTGGATGGTTTCGTCCGTGCCATACGTCCACTCAAAGGTGCCCGGACCGTCGCAAGACCACAAGCCGGTGGTCACACCCACTGTGTTTACATGAGAGGTTTCAGCCGCCATGAATCTGGGCGTGCCCGACTTGATCCAGGCAGGATTGACCTGCATGGGACGCATCTCTCGTTTCAAAGCCTCGACCGAGGCGGGCGGCGCATGCGTGGCGTCGTCGCCCAACTCATACACCAAAGCCCCCACCAACGCGATATTCAGGGCAACAGAAACAGCAATAGCTTTGTTCGATATTGGCATGCGTGCAACTCCATCTGGAGTTGTCAATGCTAATGCAGGCCAAGGACAGGATTTACCCTGATCTGGTCACTGAACCAGCCACAGCAGCGCACTGACGGTCAAAAACGACAAGGTGGTTGCGGCCAGCAGGGACGCCGCACTGAAACCCTCTTGCCCGTACTTGAGCGCGAGGATCGGGTAGATGCCCATCATCGGCATGGCCGCCAGCATGATGGCGGCTGTGCGCAGCAAGGGTTCGACCGCGGGCAAACCCACCTGCGGCAATGCCCAGAGTGCCAGGGCCACCAAGGCCGGGTGAATGATCAACTTGCCAATCACAATCGGGGTCACTTGCCGTGCCATGCCGTGCGCGGGCAAGCCCACCAAGGTGCCACCAATCACAAACAGCGAAAGCACCCCGCTGGCGCTGGCAAACAGGTTGATGGTGCGGGTGACCGGGCCAGGTGGGGTCCACTCCAGCATCGACGCCAAAAACCCAGCGGCAAGGCCCATGATCATCGGGTTGGCCGCCAAGCGCTTGAGCGACTGCCAAACCATTCGGTGCAGCGGCCCTGTGTCGCCATGGGCACGGTCTGCCAGCGCCAGCAATAGCGGGATCACCAGCATGTTCTCCACAACCATGTTCAAAGCCAGCGCGACACCCGCCACGGGCGCAAAGGTCAGCAACAAAATGGGGTAACCCACGAAGCCACTGTTGGCACAACTCATGCCCATGGCATAGAAGGCACTGGCGATCTTGGACTGGCCTGCCACCCCACGGGCCCACCACAGCGCCAAACCGATCACGGCCAAAGAGCCCACAGCATAGGCCAGCATGTAACTCAGGTTAATGATCTCGCCCAGCCTGCGTTGGGCCAAAGCGTTAAATAGCATGGCGGGCAGCGCCAAGTTGATGACAAACTTGCCAAATACCTGCATGTCGGCTCTGGCGAACAGTCCTTTGCGGGTGGCAAGGTAGCCAAAAAGAATGGTGATGTAAATGGGGCCAGTGATGCCCAGAATGTCAAGCATCAGTGTTTGGCGATTTTGGCCTGGGCGATCACGTCGCCCCAGCGTATGATGTCGGCTGCAAGCAAATCCTGCAACTGCTCTGGCGTGCTGCTTTGGGCACTGAGGTTCAGCTCCAGCAGACGCTTTTTAATGTCGGCCATCGCCAAAATGGAAGTCAGCTCCTTGTTGAGCCGGGCGATCACATCTTTGGGCGTTTTGGCCGGCACGGCCAGTCCGTTCCACGACGATGCATGAAATCCGCTGAGCTTGCCGCCACTTTCGCGCGCAGCGGGTACCTCGGGCAGCTGCAGGGCGCGGTGATCCCCCAGCACGGCCAAGGGCCGCAGGGCACCTGCCTTGATCTGCGGCATCAAGGGGCCAAGGATGTCGAGCATGGCATCGATCTCGCCCCCCCGCAGTGCCGTGATCACTGGCGGCGTTCCGTTGAAAGGCACCACCTGCACATCCAGCCCTGTGGTGGACTTGAACAGCTCTGCGGCCAGGTTCTGTGTCGTGCCCACATTGGGCGTGCCGATATTGAGCTTGCCAGGATTAGCCTGGCCATAGGCCAGCAGCTCGGCCAAGGTCTTGAAGCGCCCCGCAGCATTGACAGCGATCACCAGATCAAAACTGGCCAGCTTGGACACTGGCGCAAAGTCGCGCAAGGTATCAAAGGGCAGGCTCTTGAACAGCGCCTGACTCACCGCTGTGCCACTGGAGACCAGCAGCAAGGTGTGTCCGTCAGCCTCGGCCCGGGCCACCTGATCGCCCGCCACCACGCCACCAGCACTTGGTTTGTTCTCGATCACCACGCTTTGCCCAAGCGCCTCGGCCAGCTTTTGCCCGACAGCTCGGGCAGTGATGTCGGCTGCGCCGCCTGCCGCATTGGGCACCACGATCTTCAAGCCTTTAGTGGGAAAACCCTGGGCATGGGCCGACCACGAGAAGGCACTGGCCGCCCCAGAGCAGAGCAGCAGTTGACGACGAGAAATTTGCATAAAAACCCTGCTTTCGGCAATATCTGCAATGATTTTACGCTACCGATTCAGTAGCAGTTCTGGCGTTTGCCAGAGGCGCAATCACTGCCTTTTCAGCCGCAATTTGCCGGTCAATGACCCGGCGGGCGTGCACGCCGCCCGCGTCGATATTGAGCTTGAGCAGCCGACGGTCTGGCCAGCGCAGCAAATTGGCCTGCTGGCGCTCCAGCATGTCTTTGTCTTCGGCAAATATCTGACCCTGGCCGTTGCGGATTTGGGTTGTCAGCGACGCGTCACGCGGCTTGAAGTTGCGTGCCATGCCCCAAAAGTAATGAATAGAGGTATCTGTCTCAGGGGTGATGAAGTCCACCACCAGGGTCGATGCCTTGAACTCAGGCTGCGCGTCGTAACCGCCCTTGCCTGCCAGCGCCACACCGACCTCGATCATCACGTGGCTTGGCAGCGTGAAGTGGCAGATCTGCCAGCGGTCCACCAGCTGATCGTCAGGTAAATCGTTCATGCGCAAAGCCATTCGCCAAAACGGTGGCGCCTTGATACCGGTCATGAAGCGGCTGGTGATCACCTCGTCGCCCTCTACCCGTGTGTCGCACGGCGTGTCGTCGATCTCTTTTTGGCCAATGCTGCTGGCGTGCACATAGGTTTCGTGGGTCAAGTCCATCAGGTTGTCCACCATCAGGCGGTAGTTGCAGGCAATGTGGTAGAGCCCTCCCCCATAGGCCCACTCGGGGTTGTCGGCCCAGGGCAGCACCTCGATTTTGGCCAGGTCTGCCAAGCTGGCGTCACCTGGCCATACCCAGATAAAGCCATAACGCTCAACGCAGGGAAAGCTGCGAATGTGGGGAAAGCGATCCACCCGCTGCGAAGGCATGGACACGGTCTTGCCGTCGCAGCCCATGGCCAGCCCGTGGTAGCCGCAAACCAGTTTGCCCTCGCACACCCGCCCCAGCGACAGGGGTGCACCGCGGTGCGGGCAGTAGTCCTCCAGTGCCACGGCACGGCCTGCACCATCTCGGTAAAAGACCATTTGTTCGCCGCAAACGGTGCGACCCAGTGGCTTGTCGGCGAATTCGTCGGGGGTGCAGGCAACATACCAGGCATGACGTGGAAACATCTTTGAACTCCTCCAGAAGGAAAACGAAAACGGATTTACCTGGCAACGCCCAGCAGGCGGTCGAGCAGCGCCGCGTCTTTGGCCAGAGCATCAGCGGGGCCTTGGTGCACCACCGTGCCGTGGTCCAGCACCACGGTCTGCTGGCTGATCGCCAGGATGGCCTGCGGGTGCTGTTCGACGATGATCGCGCTCATGCCCTCGTCCCGCGTGACGCGCTGGATCGCGCGCAGCAGCTCGTCCACGATGATGGGCGCCAGGCCTTCGAGTGGCTCGTCAAGCAGCAGAAGGCGCGGGTTGAGCACCAGTGCACGCGCCATGGCCAACATCTGCTGCTCACCGCCAGACAGTTGCGTGCCAAGGTTGCCTTTGCGTTCGGCCAGGCGTGGGAACATCTCGTAAGCGCGCTCTGGTGTCCAGGCACCTGGCCGCGCCACAGCAGTGAGGTTCTCATGCACGGTGAGCGATTTGAATATATTGCGCTCTTGCGGCACCCAGCCAATGCCAGCCGCCGCACGCTGGTGCGAGGGCAAGCGATGCAGCGCCACGCCGTTCAACTGGATACTTCCGCTGTGCTGCTGCGTAGCGCCCACCAAGGTGTTCATCAAGGTCGTCTTGCCTGTTCCATTGCGCCCCAGCAAGGCCAGCGTGTGGCCTTGCGCCAGTTGTAGCGAGATATCGGTGATGACCACTGCCTCGCCGTATCCTGCGCTTAAACCTTCGATTTGCAACAAGGTGTCAGGCATGCGGTTCTCCGGTGCCCAGGTACACCTCGCGCACCTTGGGGTCATGGGCGATCTGCTCTGGCGTGCCTTCCCGCAGCACCGCGCCATTGACCAGCACGGTCATGCGCGTGGCAAAGCTGAACACCAAGTCCATGTCGTGCTCAATCAACAGCACCGATACGTCTGCCGGCAGCGCGGCCACGGTACGCAGCAGTTCGTCGCGCTCGCCTGCTGGCACACCAGCCACGGGCTCGTCCAGCAGCAACACGCGCGGCTCGCAGGCCAGGGCGATGGCGATCTCCAGCAGGCGGCGTTTGCCATAGGGCAAATGTTGCACCACCTGGTCACGCACTTCGCCCAGGTGGAATTGCTCTACCAGGGCCTGGGCTCTATCAGCTATCTCTTTGCTAGCACCCAAAGCATGCCACCATTGACGAGATTGGCCTTTTCTCTGTGAAATTACGAGCGCCAGCGTCTGCAAGGGGGTGAGGGTGTCAAACAGCTGGCTGATCTGAAAGGTGCGCACCAGCCCACGCTGCACCCGTTGGTGTGGCGCCAGGGTAGTGATGTCCTGCCCGTCCAGGGTGATCTGCCCTTCTGACGGCTGCAATACGCCGGTCAGCAAATTCACCAAGGTGGTTTTTCCCGCACCGTTAGGGCCAATCAAGGCGTGGCGGGCACCGGCCTTCAGATCCAGCGAAACATCCTGCGTGGCAGTAATGCCACCGAAGCGTTTGACCAAGTGGGCGCAAGACAACACCGTGGTGCGGCGCGCCGCCGAGTCGCCCCCAGGCGCGCCTGCACCCTCGGATGGCAGCGCAGTACATGCTGTGACAAGTGTGGAGGTCATGTCTTGAACCGCGTCCAGGGCTTGAACAGGCGCTCTCGGCCCACCATCACCAGCACCACCAAGAACAGGCCAATCCAGAAAGTCCAGTACTGCGGCGTCCAGCCCGATATGACACTGTGCAGCAGTTTGAAGGCCACCGCTCCCAGCACGCCACCATACAACCAGCCCGTGCCGCCGATCACCAGCATCAGCAGCAAATCTGCCGAGCGGTCCAGACCAAACACGTCGAGCGAGGCAAACCCCGTGGTCTGCGCCTGCAAACTGCCCGCCGCGCCCGCCAGGGCAGCCGCCAAGGTATAGATCAGGCCCAGACGGGCGTTCACAGGAATGCCGATCGCCATCGCCCGAAGGCGGTTGTCACGAATGCTCACCAGGCTCAGCCCCAGGGGCGAATGCACCAGGCGGCGGGCCAGTGCAAACAGCAACAAGAGCACGGTCAATGAATACCAGGCTGCCACCTGGCCTGTCAAATCAAACTCAAACCTACCCAATCCCTTGCCCATCACCACGCCCTGCAGACCATCGGCGCCCCCGGTGAGCCAGTCCAGCTTGTTGGCCAGCTCGCCCAGGAGGAGGCATGCGCCCAGGGTGACCATCAAACGCGTCAGGTCTGAACCGCGCAGGATGCTCAGCGAAAACACCGCACCCAGCAGGGTGGCGGCGGCGGTACCTACCAGCAGCCCAAACAGCGGATCGGGGTTCAGGTGTTTGGCAAATAAGGCGGCGGTATAAGCGCCAAAACCAAAAAATGCGGCATGGCCCAGCGACACAATGCCTGTGTACCCCAGGATCAGATCGAGCGACACCGCAAACAGCGCGGTGATGGCGACTTCGTTCACCAGCAGCGCGTGGCTGGGCCAAAGCGCCGGCAGGGCAAACGCAAGTCCCCACAGACCCCACTCCCAAGGGCGAATGCGTGAATCGTCAAGCAAACGGGCGTGAGCGGTGAGCGCTGGCATCATTTACTGCCCCGGGTGAACAGGCCTTGGGGCCGCCAGACCAGAATGCCAATCATCAGCAAGTAGACCGTGAACGCGCCGAGCTTGGGCATATAGTACTTGCCCGCCACATCGGCTACACCCAGCAACAGCGCCGCCAGGAGCGGCCCGGTGATAGAGCTGGTGCCGCCTACCGCCACTACGATCAAGAAGTAAACCATGAACTTGAGCGGAAAGGTCGGGTCCAGCCCCAGCACCTCGGCACCCATGGCGCCGCCCAGCCCCGCCAAGCCTGAGCCGACCGCAAAGGTCAGCATGAAGATTCTGTTGACGTTGATGCCCAAACCCGCGGCCACCCGTGAGTCATCCACCGCCGCACGCAAGCGGCTGCCAAAGCGTGTGTGCGACAGCACAAGCTGCAGCGCCAGCGCCAGCAAGGCACACACGGCAATGATGAACAGGCGGTAGTGGCCCATACCGACCAGCACGTTGGCGTCGCCGTCGAGCAGTTCGGTCCTGCCGCGCAGCCAGTCGGGCAACTGGATGATCTGCGTGCTGGCCCCCATAAAGTAATCGGTGCTGGCCACTGCCATGAACACCAGGCCAATCGAGAACAGCACCTGGTCCAGATGCGGCTTGGCATACATGGTGCGGTAGAGTGTGCGCTCCATCAGCACCCCCAGCAATGCCACGCCCACAAAGGACAGCAGCAGGCACCATAGAAATGGCACCCCGTAGCGCTGCATCAGCACAACCGTCACGTATCCGCCTACGCTGGCAAACGCCCCGTGCGCCAGGTTAATGAAGTTCATCAGCCCCATGGTGACCGACAGGCCCACAGCCAGCACGAACAGCAGCATGCCGTAGGCAACGCCATCAAACAGGATGGTCAGCATGCGGAGGTGTTACTTACTCTTCCCTGGGTCTTTGACATCTTTGATCGTGTCAAATTCCTGGTTGTAAAGCTGGCCGTTGACCTTTTCAACCTTGCGGATATAAATGTTGTGCACCACGTCACGGGTCTGGGCGTCAATGAACATCGGGCCACGGGGGCTTTCAAAAATCTGGCCCTTCATGGCAGCCAACAGCGCCTCGCCACCGCCCGCACCTTTGGTTGCCTTGAGCGCCTCATAAATCACGCGCATGCCGTCGTACCCACCCACGGCCATGAAGTTGGGTCGCAGGTTGTTGTTGGCCTTTTGAAAGGCCTCCACAAACTTCTGATTGACCGCAGATTTGTGCGACGCAGAGTAGTGATGGGATGTCACCACACCCAGCGCCACATCGCCCATGCCGTTGAGGATGTCGTCATCCGTCACGTCACCAGTGCCGATCAGCTTGATGCCGGCTTTGTCCAGGCCACGCTCGGCAAACTGCTTCATCAGCGCCGCACCCGCACCCGAGGGCACAAAAGTGAAGATCGCGTCAGGCTTGGCGTCCCGCACTTTCTGCAAGAAGGGGGCAAAGTCTGGGTTGCGCAGCGGCACGCGCAGGGTCTCAACAACTTGCCCACCGTTAAAAGTGAAGCGGTCTTTGAAGTACTTTTCAGCGTCGATGCCGGGGCCGTAGTCGCTGACCAGACTCACCACCTTCTTGATGCCGTTATTGGGCGCCCAGTCGGCAATGCCCACTGCGGCCTGCGGCAGGGTAAAGCTGGTGCGCACAATGAAGGGCGATGCCTGCGTGATGCTGGACGTGGCCGCAGCCATCACCACCAGCGGCGTTTTGCTCTGGGTGGCAATCGGGGCCGTTGCCAGCGCCAAGGGCGTGAGGCCAAACCCGGCCAGCACATTGACCTTGTCATTGACCACCATTTCCTGCGCCAGACGCTTGGTGGTATCGGGGGTGCCAGCATCGTCCTTGACGATCAACTGCACTTTTTTGCCTGCCACGGTGTCGCCGTTTTGCGCCATGTAGAGCTTGGCCGCCGCCTCAATCTGCTTGCCCGTCGAAGCGAACGGGCCGGTCATGGGCAGAATCAGTGCGATTTTGAACGCATTGTCTTGCGCATGTGCCAAGCCACAGACTGCCAGGGCGGCGCCAGTGATCAGGTTGAGAAGGTGTCGTTTTTGCATGTGTTGTCTCCAATAAAAAGCTTGCTGCGTCAATTATGAATCCACTGCTATGAATTCACTGTCAGGCCCCGGCGCTGAATCAGTTGCACACCAGGCAATCCGGGAGGCACTTGGGCGGTGACTGTGGCCACCAGATTGCGCTGCGCCAGACGCGAATGCTCGCGCATCAGGCTCTCAGCTCGGGCACCTTCTCGTTGCTCGATGGCGGCCAGCACCTGCCGGTGCTGGTCTTGGGCCACGATGAACATGTCGCGCGCCTGGGGCGAGGTGGCCTGCGCCAGCACAAAACCCGATGGGGATGCAAATGGCAAAGCGGCCACTCGCTCAGCTTCTTTTCTGATCACCGCACTGCCCGCCATGTCCATCAGCAGCTGGTGAAATTGAGCGTTGAGTTCGACATAGCGGGTGAACGACTCGTCGTCCAGCGCGTGCATCTTGAGCACTGCATCGATGTCACACAACGTCCCCCGAGCTTGATGAAGCAGGGCGGCATCCGCGCCCCGCTCGGCAGCCAGCCGAGCCAGCATGCCTTCCAGGCAGCCGCGAAGCTCAATGGCCTCAGACACGTCCTGCTCAGAAAAGGTTTTGACGGCAAACCCCCCGCCGGGCAGCGCCACCAGCAGGCCTTCTTGCTCTAGCCGCACCAGCGCCGCACGGATCGGTGTGCGCGAAACAGCCAGCTTGTCGACCAGACTCAGCTCGGCTATTCGGGTACCTCCGGCCAGCTCCCCCGCCAAAATCATGGCACGAAGGCCCATTTGCGCCTTCACTGCCTGGCTTAGGCTTGTCGGATGGACTTCTTCAGCTATGGATTGAGTAGCAGTCAAGAAATAATCGGATGTGAATGCATCAAATCATTGTATACAGCGATCGCTAGATAAAGCTATTTTTGCGGCAATTTGAAAGAAATATTGAATCCATTGCATACAATGATTTGACAAAACCTTTATCCCACCCGACCAGGAGACCCCGCTATGTCAGCCCAGTTACCCGCCCGCTACGACCATGTTGGCAGTTTTTTGCGCCCCGCTTACTTGCTGGAGGCCCGCGCCCAAAAAGCCAGCGGCCACATCACGCCAGAGCAGTTGCGCCTGGTCGAAGACAAGGCGATCACCGAGATCGTGAAGTTCCAGGAAGATGTGGGCTTGAAAAGCATCACCGACGGCGAGTTCCGTCGCACCTACTTTCACATCGATTTTCTGGAACAACTGGGCGGCGTCAAAACCGACATCCCGGTCACCATCCGTAAACCTGATGGCACTGAAGAACTGGCGCCTCCTGTGATACGCGTGATCGACAAAGTGCGTCATGCCAAGAACATCCAGCTGGCTGACTTTGAGTACCTTAAAAGCCAAGTCAGCGCAGGCTGTACCCCCAAGGTGAGCATCCCCTCGCCCACCATGCTGCACTTTCGCGGTGGGCGTGCCGGCATCAGCAAAGAGGCCTACCCAGAGCTAGACCCTGCGTTTTATGACGACGTGGCCAAGGCTTATGGCGACGAACTGCGCAGCCTGTCTGCCGCTGGCTGCAACTATGTGCAGATGGACGACACCAACCTCGCGTACCTGTGCGACGAGAACATGCGCGAAGCCGCCCGCAAGCGCGGCGACGACCCAAATGAACTGCCCCATCGCTACGCAGCCTTCATCAACAAGGTGGTGGCCCAGAAACCCCCAGGCATGCTGCTGGCCATGCACCTGTGCCGGGGCAACTTCAAGAGCACGCACGCCGCAGCGGGCAATTACGAACCGGTGGCCGAAGCCCTGCTGAAAGAGATGGATCTGGACGCGTATTTTCTGGAATACGACGATGACCGCAGCGGAGACTTCCGGCCCCTGCGCTTCTTGCCCAAAGGCAAGACAGTGGTGCTGGGCTTGGTCACCACCAAGTTTGGCGAAATGGAAACCAAGGAAACCCTCAAGCGCCGCATTGGTGAAGCCGCCCAGTACGCCCCGCTGGATCAACTGGCCTTGTCGCCCCAGTGCGGCTTCTCCAGCACCGTGCACGGCAACAACATCGCCGTAGAAGCTCAGCGCGCCAAGCTTCGCTTGGTGATCGAGACAGCGCGCGAAGTCTGGGGAGACTGAAACACGGTCAGGCGGCGCCGTCGGTCGATACGGCGTCCAACACCCTGACAGGCACCTCACAGGTGCCATCAGCCCCCGCAATGGCACCAATCTGAATCACGGGTGCCAGGGCCTGCACCCCACCAAAAATCGTGGCAAAGGCCGAATCAGCTGCGTCTCGCCCCGTACCAATGCGGATAAAACCCAGTGGTATCGCCGTGCCGGACGGGTCGAAAATATACCAGCGGTCACCCAAAAAAACCTCCACATAGGCATGAAAGTCCGGCGGCCCCAGGGCAGGGTCTGCGCCGTAGTCTGTGCCCGTGGCAAACCGGGCAGGAATGTTGACCGCCCGGCACAGTGCAATCATCAGGTGGGCAAAGTCACGGCACACGCCGACCTGGTGATGCAGGATCTCCAGCGCCGTGGTGTAGCTGTTAGAGGTGTTGGACTGAAACTTCACCCGCCGCTGCACCCAGTCGCAAATGGCCTGCACGCGGCTGTAGCCCTGCCACAGGTGGCCGAATTCAGTCACAGCGAACTTGTGCAACTCGTCTGACTGGCAATAGCGGCTTGGGTACAGGTACGGCAGTACCGCACCAGGGAGATTTGCCACGTGTACCTCTGACAGGTTCGCAGGCGAGGTGCGCCAATGTGCGACATCAACGGTTGCGTCATAGCGAAGCTGTAGCGGCCCGGTGAACGCCTTGAGACGCAAGTAACGGTTGTGCGTGACCGGATCCACATGCATTTGCGTGGCCAGTTGCTGGCTGATGGTCAGCGATTCGTTCAGCACCTTCTGTTGCCGGGTCTGTGCTGCGTGGATGTTAAAGATGAAGTCTGTTCCAGGTGCGGTGACTTCGTAGCTGAGAACAAGGGAGTATTGAAGACGGATCAAGAAAACTTTCAAAAAGCGGATAGGCGCGAATGGAGTCGTTCACCCAGACCCATTGTGCGTCATGACAGCAAATGCGCGTACATTAGAGGGTTCGGTGGCGGCTTCTTTTTTGAAGCACACTTTGTGCCCGGTCAGGCAATTGGCCCGGCTCTTCTGGCGGAAATCTCCGCGTCCCCTTTTGCAGTCAGGCCTGCCCACGGCAGCTTGTCCCGGTTGCAGGGTTTGCCTGGCAAACCCCCTGTTTTCCACATCGGCTGCACTTCAATGGCCGGGTGTGGTCTTTTGACACAAGCTTTAGGAGGCCCGATGGCCAAAGAAGATCTGATTGAAATGCGCGGCAAAGTGGACGAAGTGCTGCCTGATTCCCGCTTTCGTGTAACCCTGGAAAATGGCCACGGCCTGATCGCCTACACCAGCGGAAAAATGCGCAAGAACCACATCCGCATCCTGGCCGGTGACCAGGTGTCGCTGGAACTCTCACCCTACGATCTGTCTAAAGGTCGCATCACTTTCCGCCACATTGCTGGCCGCGGCCCGTCTACCCCAGGTCAGGCCCCACAACGTCGCTGAGCGCTCAGCAACACCAAGGCTCAGACAGCCTCAAACCCGAGGCGTCTTGCCCTTAGCTTCGCTTGCCCGCAAGAAGTCAAAGTCAGCTCCCTGATCTGCTTGGTTGACGGTCTGCAAAAAGAGCTTGTGGTAGCCGCGGTCTGCGACCGGATGTGCCACAGGCATATTACGCTGACGCTGTGTCAGTTCTTCCTCTGACACCAACAGGCTGATTTCCCGCTTGCTCACGCTAAGACGGATTCGATCGCCAGTTTGGACGTACGCCAGTGGGCCACCAATGGCCGATTCAGGCGTCACATGCAAAACAATGGTGCCATACGCGGTACCGCTCATACGGCCATCTGAAATACGCACCATGTCCTTCACCCCGGCGCGCGCCAGCTTGATCGGAATGGGCAAGTAGCCTGCTTCCGGCATGCCAGGGGCGCCTTTGGGGCCAATGTTTTTCAGAACCAACACATCGTCGGGCATGACTTCCAGATCCTCGCTGTCAATGCGCAACGCCAGATCAGCCGCGTTATTGAACACCACTGCGCGGCCCTCGTGCTCAATCAATCTGGCGTCTGCTGCAGCTTGTTTGATGATCGCTCCGCCCGGCGCGAGGTTGCCACGCAACACCGCGATGCCACCTTGCGGATAGATTGGGTTGCTGATGGGACGCACCACGTCCTGCGCAAAGCCGGGGCCTTGGGTCGCGAGTTCCTCGCCCAGGGTCCGCCCGGTCACCGTCATCGCATCCAGATTCAGCAGCGGCTTCAACTCGCGCAGCAGCGTGGCCATGCCACCGGCGTGGTGAAAGTCTTCCATGTAATGCTGGCCTGATGGCTTCAAGTCCAGCAAGACCGGTGTCTGGCGTCCCATGCGGTCCAGCGCATCCATGTCAATGTCCAACCCCACCCGGCCCGCAATCGCGGCCAGGTGCACGATCCCGTTGGTAGAGCCTCCGATGGCCAACAGCACCCGTATGGCATTTTCAAATGCGGCTGGTGTCAAGATTTTGTCAATGGTGAGCCCGTCTCGCGCCATCTGCACCGCGCGGGTACCGGTTTCTTCAGCGATGCGAATGCGCTCAGCCGTCACCGCAGGCGGCGATGCCCCGCCGGGCACCGTCATGCCCAGGGCCTCGGCGATGCAGGCCATGGTGCTGGCCGTGCCCATCACCGCGCAGGTGCCCACGCTGGCCACCAGCTGGTTGTTAACCTCGTCCTTCTCTTGCTCGTCAATTTCGTTTGCACGAAACTTGGCCCAATAGCGGCGGCAATCGGTGCAGGCGCCCACACGCTCACTGCGGTGGGAGCCAGTCAGCATGGAGCCCGTGATCAGCTGAATTGCTGGCAAGCCCGCCGACGCGGCGCCCATCAATTGCGCGGGTACGGTCTTGTCGCAGCCTCCGATAAGCACCACCGCATCCATGGGCTGCGCACGCAGCATCTCCTCGGTGTCCATCGACATCAGATTGCGCAGGTACATGCTGGTGGGGGCCGCAAAGCTTTCGTGAATGGAAATCGTCGGGAAGTCCATTGGTAGCCCCCCTGCCAACATCACACCGCGCTTGACCGCGTCTATCAACTGCGGCGCGTTGCCATGGCACGGGTTGTAGGCGCTACCCGTGTTCGCAATGCCGATCACCGGTCGATCAAGCGCCTTGTCGGTGTACCCCGCACCTTTGATGAAGGCCTTGCGCAGGAACAGAGAAAAATCTTTATCACCATAGGAGGTCAAGCCTTTTTGCATGCCGTTCGCTTCGGTTTGAGGCAACTTATCGTTTGACTTGTGCGTGGATTTTTCTAGGGGGTCAAAAGCGTTTGTCATGGTATTTTGAGGGTGTTCCGTCGTCCGCCATTGTTCCTTAAGCATCCGCCGATGGTGAATCGCCAAAAAATATTGATCCAAGCGTGTCTACCAGCCAAGTCGCCGCCGCGTTAGTGTAGGTAAGCGCAAACCGCTTGCCGATTGACGTGTTTTTCAACCAAAAGGAAACTTCCATGAAACTGAATCTTCGCACCTTGGCCGTGGCCACCAGCCTGACCCTGGCCACTGCCTTCACGTTTGCACAAGCACCCGCCGTGGCTGTGGCCACACCTGCAGCCAAGCCCGCTCTTGCCGTACCCGCACCTGTGGCTGCACCAGCGGCAGCGCCAGCGCCAGCGGCAGCGCCAGCAGCGGTACCCGCGGCCTCAGCTGCGGTCAAAGCAGCGAGCAAACCAGCCGCTATGCCCGCCAGTGCACCGGCGGTATCAGCGGCACCCGGTGGCGGTGGTGGCAAGGTTTGGGTCAACAGTGGTTCCAAGACATATCACTGCGAAGGCAGCAAGTACTACGGCAAGACCAAGGAAGGCGAATACATGGCAGAAGCTGCCGCCAAAGCCAAGGGCAACCACGGCGTCGGTGGTAAGGGCTGCTCAGCCAAGAAAGCACGCGAATAATTTGCGCAGCTCAAGAGGGCCGCACGTCAGGGCGGCCCTCTTGTTTTGCAAAGGCTGCCGTCACGAAATCAACCAGAGATTTCACGCGGACAGAGGCCTTGTGGCGCTGGGCATAGACGGCATAAATGTCGGCATCAGGCGTCTGGTACCCCTGCAGTAGATGAACAAGTCGACCGGAATGCAGGTACCTCGCCACATCCCATCCCGCGCGCAGCAATACACCGTGCCCAGCAAGCGCCCAGTTGACCGCAATTTCCCCGTCGTTGGTCGTTAAGTTGCCACGAATCTTGATACTTTGAGCCGAAGCTGATCGCCCCCTGTCTTTGGTGCTCACAAAGCGCCAGAGGCCATAGGCTTCGTCCCCCTGGCGAATGCCTATGCAATTGTGTTTGGCTAGATCTGCTGGGGATTTGGGCTCACCCGACCTCTTCAAATACCCCGGAGATGCCACCACGATTCGACGGTTGGGCGCAATGAAGCGAGCCATCGCACGCGAGTCAGGCGGCAGGCCAAACCGAAAGCAAAGGTCGTAGGCAGGTTTTGACAGGCAACAACAGCGTGATGGGCGTCAACATCGAATCCTCTGCACGTCACCCCTCAACGATAGGCGTGGCCGTGTCTACCGGTTGCTGGGCACATCGCCGCGGCAAGATCAAGATCCATGCCGACATGTCTTACGAAGTTCTCTCGCACCAAGGATTTGCACTGTGAAAAAAATACTCACAACCCCTATCAAAGACGAAGACCTCGAATCCCTGAACATCGGCGACGTGGTTTACCCGACGGGCACCTTGGTCACATGCCGTGACGTGGACCACCGCCACTCGATTGAGCTGGGTCGCCAACTACCGGTCGATCTGAAAGGCGACGCCATCTTTCACGCACGCCCCATCGTGCGCCAAAAGGAAGACGGCGAATATGAGATGGTCTCGATTGGCCCCACCACCAGCATGCGAATGGAGAAGTTCGAAAAAGCCTTCATTGAGCAAACGGGCGTCAAGCTGATCGTCGGCAAAGGCGGCATGGGGCCAGAGACCCAGCAAGGCTGTATGGAGAACAAGGCCGTATCTAACGAGAAGAAGAAACCGATTCTGGAGCGCATCAACGCGCAGATCCGGTTTATCAAATAACTCGTCTGCGCGATTCAGGGATACGGTGACTAAGTAGGAGTCAAAAACGCGATGCAAAGCTCAAGCTTTGCTCAATGTGCCCATTCACCCTCACTCCGGTGTCGACCTTAATGCTTAGACACCTGCACTGGTCAGAACGCGAAAGCGTGCGGACCAGACTGCGGTTGATGGTGAAGGGGGTTTTGTCTAACGAAAAGTATCCGCCAGATTTGCAAGATGCTGCAGCCGTGTGTGTGCTGCAGGCAGAGGCATTCTGGGTTCAGAGTAGCTCGCCCTCGCCACCCATCCTACTCACGCATGCTCGCAAACGCTGCCAGTTTGCCCAGTTGCTGGGCTTCATTGAGCATCAGCGCGGCCAGGTTCTCCTTGCCGGTGGCGACGATGTTGCCGCCGTCCTCGAGCTTTGACTTGATGGCCGGGTCTGCCAGCACAGCTTGCAGGGCGTGCTGAACTTTGTCGGTGATGTCGGCTGGCAACTGCCGTGGCGCCATCATGGCGAACCAGCCGTTCATGTCATAGCCCTTGAGGGCAGGATGCTCGCCCAGGGCCGGCACATTGGGAAACCCTGCCAAGCGTTTGGCGCTGGTCACGCCCAGGGCGGTGATGCGGCCTGTGGCCATGAAGCCTTTGGCGCCCGGTACCGACATCATGGCCACCTCAATGCCGCCGCCGACCAGATCGCTGCTGAGCGGTGCGACGCCCCGGTAAGGAATGTGGGTCATGAAGATTCCCGATTTTTGCTTGAGCAACTCACCCGCAAAATGCAGCGAAGAACCCACACCCGACGTTCCGTAGCTGAACTTGCCCGGATTCGCCCTGGCGGTGCTCAGGAATTCATCCAGCGTCTTGACGCCAGCCTTGGGGCCTGCCACAAAAAACACGGGCGCAGTGGCCATCAAGCCGATGGGGCTGAAGTCTTTCTTGGCGTCGTATTTCTGGTTGGGATTAACTGCCCCAGTGCCCGCCAGTTCATTGCTGGAGCCCATCAAAAACGTGTAGCCGTCAGGTGCGGCATTGACCACCCGCAGGGCCGCGATGGTGCCGGCAGCGCCGCCCTGGTTCTCAATCACCACCGTGGTTTTGAGTCTTTGGCCCAAAGCTTCGCCAACGATGCGCCCAATGAAGTCGACCGACCCGCCAGCCGGGTAGCCGATGACGAGTTTGATGGGCTTGTCTGGGTAGCTGGACTGGGCCATGGCGGCTGACCCGCCCAGCGCGGCCAGGCCACTGGCGATGGTGCTGACAGCAAATCGGATTGCCGCGCGCCGTGGAACGAATGTGTGATTTGTCATCATGAGGTGGGGTTCAGTTAAGTTAAAGAATATCAAGCAGAAAGAAATTTCTCAACCAGTTTGACCCAGTAGCTGGCTGCGATGGGAAGGCAAGCGTCGTTGAAATCGTAGCCTGGGTTGTGAACCATGCAGCCGCCGCTGCCGTGTGTTTCACCCACACCGTTGCCAATGATCAAGTAACAGCCTGGGCACTGTTCCAACATGAAGGAAAAGTCTTCACTGCCGGTCAGAGGTTGCAGGTCGGCAATGACACCCTCTGGGCCCAGCCAATCGACCGCGACTTGGCGTGCAAACGCAGTGGGCGCCTCGCCATTGATCAGAGCTGGGTAGCGCCACTGGTAGTCGATGCTCGCCTTGCAATGAAAGGTGCTGGCCTGCGCAAGCACCAGCTCGGTGATGCGCTCACGCAGTTGATGGCGCACCTCTGGGGTGTAACTACGGACTGTCAAGCGCATGTCCACCGCGTCGGGGATTACATTGGGCGCATTGCCCGCGTGAATGGCCCCCACGGTGATCACGGCCATCTCACGCGGATCAACATTGCGCGACACGATGCTTTGCAGCGCCAGGATGATGTGGGCTGAGGCCACCACAGGGTCGGCCGACAGGTGCGGCGCCGAACCATGGCCACCCCGCCCAGTGATGGTGATGTTGACCGTGTCTGACGAGGCCATGAACGAGCCCGGCCTGAACCCAAACTGTCCCATCGGAAACCCGGGCATGTTGTGCAGTGCAAAAATCGCGTCGCAGGGAAAGAGCTTGAAGAGTCCGTCTTCCACCATCTTGCGGCCACCGCCCAGCCCCTCTTCCGCGGGCTGGAAGATCAGGTGCAGGCTGCCGTCAAATTGACCCGCCTGTGCCAGATGTTGCGCTGCCGCCAGCAAAATCGCAGTGTGCCCATCGTGGCCGCAAGCATGCATCTTTCCGGGGTACTGACTGGCATAGGGTAGCCCGGTCGCCTCGTGAATCGGTAAGGCGTCCATGTCGGCGCGCAAGCCAATTGCTTTGCCTGCTTGTCCCCGCGTCAATGTGCCTACCACGCCTGTACCACCCAGCCCGCGGTGAACGCGGTACCCCCACGAAGCCAGGCGCTCTGCAACGAGCTTGCTGGTGTCTACCTCTTCATAGGCCAGCTCAGGGTGAGCGTGAATATGGTGGCGCAGGGCCACCATGTCGTTCTCGATGGCCCGGATGCCAGGAATCACTGTGTCCATTCAGTCAATCTCCAGAATTAAAAGCAAGCGTAAGTAGGTTCACTGTGCATTCTGACTTCCCAGAACCCCCAAAGCGGCTGCGCGACCGGTGGCAAAGCTGGCGGTCAACAGGTAGCCTCCAGTGGGGGCCTCCCAGTCCAGCATTTCGCCAGCGCAAAACACACCCGGCACGGTGGGCAGCATCAGATCAGCGCTCAAGCCATCCAGCCGCACCCCCCCTGCCGTGCTGATGGCCTCAGCAATGGGCCGGGGCCGCAAGAGGCGGACCGGCAACGCCTTGATGGCCGTGGCCAGCGTATGGGGGTTGGCCATCTCCTGTGCCGACAGCAACTCATACAGGATGGCGGCTTTGATGCCATCCAGCTTGAGGCGGCTTTTGAGGTGACTGCTCAGTGATCGGGCACCGCGTGGATGACTGACTTCTGCCAGTACGCGATCAGCGCTCATGGCGGGCAGCAAATCGAGCGTGAAGCAAGCTTGCCCCTGCCCTGCTGTATCTGCCATGCACCGCGCGCGCAGGAGCTGAGAAGCGGCATAGACCAAGCTACCTTCCACACCAGTCTCGGTGGCCACGAACTCGCCTTTGCGCTGGAACCCTTCACCATCAGGCCCGGTGCACTGTATAGAGACCGACTTGAACGGCTGCCCCGCGTAGCGGCTGACAAAATGCGGCGTCCAGCCCTGGCCGTTGCGCCCCCAGACGTCAAAGCCGCAGTTGGCTGGCTGCAGCGGCGACAACGCCACACCACGCGCCTGCAACCAAGCTTGCCAGGCACCGTCGGACCCGAGCCTTGGCCAGCTAGCACCGCCCAAAGCCAGCACCGTGGCGGCAGATCGCACCAAGACCTGTCCTTTGGAAGACGAATCATTGGGTACTTCAAAGGCGAGGTCGCTCCCCACCCAGCCCGTCCAGCGGTGGCGCATGTGAAAGCGCACGCCCAGGGCGCGCAGGCGGTGCATCCAGGCACGCAGCAAAGGTGCCGCTTTCATGTCCGTTGGGAACACCCTGCCCGACGTGCCCACAAAGGTATCGACGCCAAGCCCTTTGGCCCAGGCGCGCAGGGCGTCTGGGCCAAAGGCTTCAAGCCAGGGCGCTAGCTGGCCGGCTTGCTGGCCGTATCGCTGCAGGAACTGTGGCAATGGCTCGGAATGGGTGAGGTTCATTCCGCCCTTGCCTGCCAGCAAGAATTTGCGGCCAACGCTGGGCATGCTGTCGTACAGATCCACCTGCACGCCGGACTCCGCCAAAGTCTGTGCGGCCATCAGGCCAGCGGGGCCGCCGCCGATGACGGCAACAGAGGGGGTGAGATGGTGTGTCAAGCAGCGTCCTCGGGGTTGGGTTCGTCGTCTGGCAAGCGCCAGAGTTGACCTTGTGATGTCAAAAAGCCGCATGCACAACCTGCTCGGGGTAGGCCTGTTGCACCGCCAGACGGTAGCACAGCAGTTGCAGCCGCAATTCGGGCTGGCGCTCCGGTTCTGCCGCACTTTTGTAGTCAAGCACCCACCAGCTGCGGTCATCGGCGCGCTGCACAAGGCGGTCTAGGCGCAAGGACTTTCCGCGCCAACTGATGGGCACCTCATCGCCGCACCAGCTGAGGGCGTGGTCGTCCCAGACCCAGGCAGCGTCACCGCCGCGAATGCGTTGCGCCATGGCGTGAGCCTGTTCCAAACCAGTGGCGTCCAGCGTGAATTCGCGGGCCACGCCATTGAGCTGGGCGTGGCTCCAGTGGCCTTGCCCAGCCAGGGGGGGCCATTCCAGCAATCGGTGCATTGCCTCACCCAGGCGAGCGCTGGCCGCTCGGGCGGCCCGCTGCGGATATTGGGACGCAATTGCTTCTCTTTTTGTAGCTAACTTTGCTTTATCGATATGCCATAACGGCAGTTCAAGCACTTGAATCGGTGCATCAAGCCGTGGGGTCGCTGCCAATATAGCCTGCGGCAACGACACAGATGCGGCAAGCGGCTGGAGTCGCGCCCACCAGCTGTTCGCTTGAGGCCTGGCGGGCACCACTGATGACAGTACCAGACGCTGCTTGGCGCGTGTCATGGCCACGTACAAGGCGTTGAGCTCTTCGCGCTGCCTTGCCGCCTGCTCGTTCAGCAAGGCTTGACGGTTGCAAATGGGTGGGGCTTTTTCCTTCAGCAAGAAGCTGAATCTTGTCGGCGCCGCTTCTTCGCCAGGCCACTCGATCAGCGCGGCCATGGTGTCGGCACGGGCAGCTGTACCGTCGGTGTCCAGCAGCAAAACGGTTTGGGCCTCCAAACCCTTTGCGCCGTGCACCGTGAGGAGTTGAACCGCGCCTGGGCTGGCGCTGGCGGGCGCAATCACTTTGCCCGCTTTGAGCGCGCGGACCAGCGCGTAGGGCGTGACAAAGCGACCGCCTTGGTGGTTCAAGGCCGCCCCCAGCAGGGCCTGCAAATTGGCCTGCACCCGCGTTCTGGACGCAGCCGGGGCTGCCGCCAAGAAGCGCGCCATCCAGTCGCCCTGGTCAAACATGGTCTGCAGCGCGTCGTGCGGTGGCAGGCTTTGTAGCAGCAACTGCCAAGCGGTCAATTGCACCCCTGCGGCTTGCAGGACGGTCGGTAGCTGCTCTGGATGTTGGAGCAAATCCCACCAGGATGAATGCCTGTCTGGCGACTGGCGTTGCAGCCTGGCCAGTTGAGTCAGGTCTTCGTCCGTGCAGCCAAACACCGGGCTCTTGAGTGCCTGCGCCAGCGACAGGTCATGCGAGGGCGAGAGCATGGCGTCCAGCAAGGCAATGATGTCCCCCACCTCGGGCGCCGCGCCCAGGTTGGTTTTTTCGGGTTGATTGGCAGGAATGTGCAATTCACGCAAGGCATCCTGCATGGCCGACAGGCTGACGCGTTTGCGCGCCAGCACCATGATGTCTGACAGCTGGGTGTCGGGCGTGATTTGCTGGGCAATCCAGCGCGCTGCCTGTCGGCATTCGCGCGTGCGCAGAGTCACCTCGGGCAGCTCTCTGGGCGTGCTCAGTGAATTGCGCCAACCAGCAACGCTTTCCTGGGCGCCGTCTTGGGCGCCGGGTGGTGCGTCGCGCTCAATCGCAGGCAGTGCCAGCAATGCCCCCGGCTTGACAGACTCGGTCGTGTGCGCGTGGAACCCCTCGAACTCTCCATTGTCCTGGGCCTGCTGCATCACGGCATTGACGGCACTGACCACCTCGGGCGCATTGCGGTGGGTGTGGTCGCAGGTCAATTCGTCGCCACCCAGTCCGTTCACCACAAAGCCCAGTGCCGCCTTGAAGACTTGCGGCTCGGCCCGGCGGAACCTGTAGATGCTTTGCTTGGGGTCACCCACGATAAACACTTTGGGTGCGGTCATGCCCCCCCCCGCACCGGCATAGCCAGACAACCAGTGGTAAAGCGTTTGCCACTGTAGAGGGCTGGTGTCCTGGAACTCGTCAATCAGCAGGTGCCTCGTGTGCGCATCCAGGCGCTGCTGCAGCCAGCCCGACAACTCGTCACTGTTGAGCATGGCTTGCGCCGCCTGCTCGACATCGTTCATGTCGATCCAGCCCCGTTCGCGCTTGAGCTGGCGGTATTCGTCAATGGCAATCCGGGTCAAGCGGACCATGCGCTGGTGGTGCTTCCAGGCTTCAAATTGCGCCGCCGCGCCGCAAAGGGATTGCAACTCGACCTCGGCTTGCTTGGCCGCATCAAACCTGGTTAAGTGCGCGGTCAGCCTGTCTTCTGCGGCCACAAAAAAGGCCTTGCGCAGCAGGGCCAGGCGCTGCATCAGGTCGGGCGTCAAGAAGGCATCCACCACCGCTTCAGCCGCTTTTTGGGGTGTTTTGTTTTTTTCTTGTGCCAGGGCTTTGGACCAAGCATGCCAGCGTTGGTGGGCCAAGTCACCGCTTAATGCGTCTTCGGGCCGCTCCAGGTGTGCATAGCCGGGAAACAGCTCGCCAAAGTGTCGAACGGAGTCTTGCAAGGTTTGGTGCTGGTCGGCCAGACAAAACTCCACCCGCTTGTTGAGTGCCACCGCCAGTGCCTTGAGCGTCTGCGACCGCCCATACAGTCGCACAGAGGTTTCAAAATCGGCCAGCGCGTCGGGTGTCTTGGCGACGGATTGGAAGAACCTGGGCCAGACCAAGGCGATGGCGTCGCCATCTTGCTCAAGCAATTCATATTGGGCGGGCAAGCCCATTTGCTGCAAAAGTGCCATCGGCGCGTGGCGCAACAGGCTGGCAAACCAGCTGTGAAAGGTGCGAATCTGGACAGACCGCCCACTTTGCAACAAATTTCGATACAAATTTTGTAGCACTAAAGTGTCTTCAGCCATGTCGGAACCAAGGTTTTGCTCAACAAAACCACGAACCCGAAGCTCAGCTTCAAGCTCAGTCAGGGACTTGTTTGCAAACTGCGCCAGCCACTCGTTCAAGCGCGCACGCATTTCGCCTGCGGCCTTCTTGGTGAAGGTGATCGCCAGAATGTCCTGCGCCATGACCGGCGGCTTGGCGCGAGCACCTTCGAGCAAGGCGCGCAGGATGCGCGACACCAACATCCAGGTTTTGCCAGCACCGGCACACGCTTGCACGGCCACGCTGCGCTGGGGATCACAGGCAATGGCGTAAAAGCCCTCACGGCTGATCGGTTGTCCGTTATGGAGATAGGCGGGTTGGTTCGTCATCAATTGCCGCAGCGCAATGCCGCCTCCAGCAAGGTGCTGCCCCACGCGCCAACAAAGTGGGGGGCCCAGACCCCAGTTGGGGCAGGGTGATTCGCGAAGTTACAAGCAGGGGCGTTCATACATGCTCCCAATGGTCTTTTCGGCAAAGGCCTCTTGCGGCGCAGTAGTCGCAACCGTCCCCCTCCCCCAAGGCTGCCAGCACGGCACCGTCGCGAATGGCCTGCATGTCGTCAAGAATGCCTTGCAGCAAGGCGTCGCGTGCTTGCACAACGTCGAGCTGCTCCACCAGTTCTGTCCCATTCGACTCACCCACATTCACATAGCCGGCGCGCAGGCTGTCGTCGGGCAGCAGCGCAGCGTAAAACGCAATCTGTGTGTCCTCCAGCGGCGACTTGATGCGCTCTTTGCTGCGTGCCAGGCTTTCGGTCTTGTAGTCGATCAACATGGCTTGCCCGGCCCCGTTCTGTGCCCCACCAACACGGTCGATGCGGTCGATGCGGCCATGCAGCTTGAGCTTGCCCAGTCCCATCTCATATGCTGTTTCGGCACTGTCAAACATCAGGCCTTCTTGACGCTGGTACTCGGACCACCAGCGCAGGTACCCATCTCTGAGCTTGGGCCAGGCGGCTGAAAACGGCAAAAACTCAGCAGCGCCCAACTTGCGCTGTGCGCTGCAGGCGTCGGCAATGCGGTCCAGTTGGCCAGGCCACTCAGGCTCGGTCCAGGCATGTACCCGGTGTTCTTCGTGGAAGGTCTTGAGCACCTCGTGTAGCCAGTCACCAAAGTCACGCTTTTCTGTCTCCACATCCAGCTCAGGCGGCGCTTGCAGGCGCAGCTGGCGCAATGCAAAGAATTTGTAGGGGCATTGGCGCAAATCGGCATACGCGCTGGCAGACAGCCTGGTCACTGGCAGGCTTGCGCCTTTGGGTTGGGGTCGGCCCACAGGGTCTGGCTGAATGTCCCGCACAACCCTGGCGTCTGCACCTGCCCAGTCGGCAGGCGTTCGACCGTTTGCCAGCAACCATTGTTGAACCAGGGGGCTGAGCTGCAAGGGCTCGCCCTCGTGGCCCTGGCGGCGCCACAGCAAATGCAGGTGGGGCGCCTGCGCTGCCTGAAGCCAGGCCGCACGCAGGTTCTCCTCAAGGTCCTCCCGCACAGGCAAAGCCAAGTGCCTGGCGATGGCTTGTGAGCCACAGTCCGGGTAGATCGGGCGACGCGTTGAAGCGGATCTCGTCACACCCCGGCATCACCACAGCCGCAAAGGGACGTGCCAACAGTTGGGTCAAGGGCAAGATGACCACCTGCGCGGATTCGGCAGGCTCAGGAACAAAGCTGGCGGCTTCGAGGCAGTGGCGGCACCAAGCGGTGAATTCGGTCAAGCCCATGCGGCGTTGAGCTTGTGGCCACTCGCCAAGCGACATCAGGGCACTGGGCGTCAGATGCAGAGCATCAAGCACCGCCATGCCCGCCGCATCCACCTCAAGTGGCTCACGCATGCCGCATTGCCCCAGTAAATCAAGCAGCGCGAGGCACCAAGCGTGCAGGCTGCGGTTGCCCTGCATCGAGTCCAGCCTGGTTTGCACCCAGGTCTGAAGTTCTGATTCCGGCAGTCGTCGGCTTTGCCATCGCCTGGTTCGCAGGCTGCGCAAATCGCTCTCAAGCTCGCCCAACAGCGTAGCGTCAACGGCAGGGCTGTTTTTCAGCCAGTCAAGAACGGCATCGGCACTGGCGCTCCAGGCGCAGGCGTCCAGGCAAGCCATGACGCTGGCTGCCGCGCGGGTGGTGGACAGCTTCCAGCCTGTTTCGTCGCGCACCGTCACGCCGCTGGCATCAAGCAAAGCACGCACACGCCGGGTGAGAACCCGGTCAGTGGCGACCAACGCAATCGGCAAGGCCTGTGCACCGGGGGTTTCGTTCGCATTCAGGTGATGCAACAGACAAGCCGCTGCTGACTGGGCTTCGTCTTCAAAATCGGCACAGGCATACAGCTGCGCCTGGGTTGCGGCTGTGGTGCCGCAGGTAAGTGTCAGGTCCTCTATGCGCAGTGCCTGGTCACCCCACGCGCGAACCAGGCTTTCGCCCAGCTGGTCTGGCTGAAGACCGCTCACCAGAATCAGCAGGCTTGCTTCGCCCAGATCCTGGCGCCAGAGCACATCGGAAGCGTAGGCGCTTGACGCGGCCCAACCCAGCGCAAGCTGGACCACCGCGTGCTCTGCCTGCAGCAACGGGCTGTCCATGCCCGCGGACAAAAGAGGTGCCAGGCCCGTCGCCCAATTACTGCGGTCTGTCGGCGCCACGGCGGCGGCAACACCCGTCAGCTGAGCGCATGCGTCCATCAGCAAGGGGGCAAGCATGTCAGCGCCAGGCACCTTGGCTTGATTCAGCAGCTTGAGCGCGGTCAACGCATCCAAACCGGCGTCGAATCGGTAGTCATCGTCCTGCAGGCTGACTGCGCCGAGCTGCCGGGCCCAGCTTTGAGTGGTGACAAACCGTGGCGCGAAACCGTCCGGGAAGCGAGCTGCCCACGCCAAGGCGAACAGGGGCAGCAGCTGGGCAAATGGAAGAAGCACGGTGGTGCGTGCAGGATGGGCCCCGTGGGTACGCAAGGCATGCGCCACCCGGTTCAAGGCAATGTCTATCAACGTCATAGCCTGATGCTACCGGGTTAGCGCCCGAAAGCGACACTTGGCAGGGATTTGACGCCTTGGATTCTGTCACAATGACCGCATATGGCTGACATGCTCAACCGAGCGACGCTGGTACAACCCATCCGACAACTAGGAGTCCCCATCATGGCAAGCGAACTCATCAAGCACACCACCGACGCAACTTTTGAAACTGACGTCCTGAAATCCACCGTCCCTGTGTTGGTGGACTACTGGGCTGAATGGTGTGGCCCGTGCAAAATGATTGCCCCGATCCTGGACGAGGTGGCCACCGGCTACGAAGGCAAGCTGCAGATCGCCAAGATGAATGTGGACGAAAACCGCGAAGTTCCCGGCAAATTCGGTATCCGTGGCATCCCCACTTTGATGCTGTTCAAGGGTGGCGAATTGGCCGCAACCAAGGTGGGTGCCCTGAGCAAGGCTCAATTGACAGCCTTTATCGATCAGCAGTTGGCCTGAAACATGACCCCCACGCTGGCAGCTTCGCGTGCCTGCTCCCTGGTGCAGCGGCGCCTTGCGTCGAGCACCCGGTGCTGCGGTGTGGCACACCCTTTTGCAATGTAAAGGTTGCAGTCAAGTTTTCCTGTCATAATGCCAATTAATCACTGATTCGCCCTTGCAGGCAGTCAGTTCGAGTTCCCGGTCTGCGTTGGTTGTCTTTCCTCGCCTTTGACCCTCCCCCTTATTGTTTTAGAACTCTCCCCGTCACGGGGTCATTCCATGCACTTAAATGAACTCAAGGCACTGCACGTGTCTGAAGTCCTCAAGCAAGCCGAAGCCCTTGAGATTGAAAACACTGGCCGCATGCGCAAGCAAGAGCTCATGTTTGCCATCATCAAGAAGCGCGCCAAAGCGGGTGAGCAGGTGTTTGCCGACGGCGTGCTGGAAATCCTGCCCGACGGGTTTGGCTTTTTGCGCAGCCCTGACACGAGCTACACCGCCAGCACAGACGACATCTACATCAGCCCCAGCCAGGTACGCCGCTTTAACCTGCATACCGGCGACATGATCGAAGGCGAAGTGCGCATCCCCAAAGACGGCGAGCGCTACTTTGCATTGACCAAACTCGACAAGGTCAACAACGACCTGCCCGAGAACAACAAACACAAGGTGATGTTCGAGAACCTGACGCCGCTGTTCCCCAAGGAACAGATGAAGCTGGAACGCGACATCAAAAGCGACGAGAACATCACAGGCCGCATCATTGACATCATTGCCCCCATTGGCAAGGGCCAGCGTGCATTGCTGGTGGCCCCGCCCAAGAGCGGCAAGACGGTGATGATGCAGCACATTGCCCACGCGATTGCCGCCAACTACCCTGACAGCCACATGATGGTGCTGCTGGTTGATGAGCGGCCAGAAGAAGTGACTGAAATGCAGCGCTCGGTCAAGGCCGAAGTGATTGCGTCCACGTTCGACGAGCCAGCTGCGCGTCATGTGCATGTGGCTGAAATGGTGATTGAGCGCGCAAAGCGCCTGGTGGAGCTCAAGAAAGACGTGGTGATATTGTTAGATTCGATCACGCGACTGGCACGTGCCTACAACAATGTGGTGCCGTCTTCCGGCAAGGTACTGACGGGCGGCGTAGATTCAAACGCTTTGCAGCGCCCCAAGCGCTTCCTGGGTGCGGCGCGTAATGTCGAAGAAGGTGGCTCACTCACCATCATCGCCACCGCCTTGATCGACACCGGCAGCCGCATGGACGAAGTGATCTTTGAAGAATTCAAAGGCACGGGCAACTCCGAAATCCACCTGGACCGTCGCCTGTACGAAAAGCGCGTTTTTCCCTCCATTCAGCTCAATCGTAGCGGCACCCGTCGCGAGGAATTGCTGCTGGCCCCTGAAGTGCTCCAAAAGAGCCGCATCCTGCGCCAGTTCATGTACAACATGGATGAAATCGAATCCATGGAACTCATGCTCAAGAACATGAAGTCAACCAAGAGCAATGTCGAGTTCTTCGACATGATGCGCAGAGGCGGATAAGGCCCCGAGGATGTCGCGTTTTGTGCGATAATCAAAGACTTTTTGGCGGAAAGTGCGTTCAGACTGGCTGGACTGTGGCTACCGCACATACTTAGGACCCGATATGAAAGAAGGCATTCACCCCAATTACCGCGAAGTGTTGTTTGTTGACTTGTCCAACAACTTCAAGTTCGTGACTCGCTCTTGCGTGAACACCAAAGAAATGGGCAAGACTGAGGATGGCCGCGAGTTGCCAATGTACAAGCTGGATACTTCCAGCGAGTCGCATCCCTTCTACACAGGCACGCAGAAATCCGTGGATAACATGGGCGGTCGCGTTGAGAAGTTCCGCAATCGCTTCGGCAAAACAACTGGCGCTGTCGCCAAATAAGGCACTTCCGCCCTTATCTGTTCGCCGCAAGGGCAGCACGGTTCAACCGGGCTGCCCTTTTTCCGTTTTTGAATCCATCCATCGACTTTTAGCCCTCAACGCCGAATGAAATTACCCAGTCCCGCCATTGTGGGTCAGGCCGCTGTGCGGCGCTTGCCACGCGCAGGGCTGCTGCTGCTCTGCTTGGCTTATGTGCTGCCAGGCTTTTGGGGGCGCGAGCCGTGGAAGAACGCTGACATGCGGTCCTTCGGCTATATGTGGGAACTGGCGACAGGGCAAAGTCCCTGGCTTCACCCCGTACTGGCCACCTCCGTACCGGCCTTGGACGGCCTCTTACCCTATTGGCTGGGTGCTGCGGCAATTTACCTGAATGAACTGATTGGTTTAGGGTTGGCACCTGATGCCGCTGCCCGCATCCCCTTTGTGATACTGGCCACGCTGGCACTGGCGGCATCGTGGTACGGTGTCTATGGCCTGGCGCGTTACGCGCAGGCTCAACCCGTGGCTTTCGCATTCGGCGGAGAGGCCAGGCCAACAGACTATGCCCGCGCGGTGGCCGACGGCGGTGTGCTTGCACTGCTTGCCTGCTTAGGTTTGGCTCAACTGGCTCACGAAGCCACGCCTGCGCTCGCCCAATTGGCTTTTATAGCACTGGCGTTCTGTGGTGCCGCTGGGCTGCACCGCCGCCGCCTGCTGGCAGCAGGGGGGCTGGTGCTCGGGTTGTCGGGTCTGGCCCTCAGTGGCGCGCCGACGCTGGCCGTCCTTTTGGGATTGGGTGTGACGCTGATCAGCTGGCGAACCACGCCAGCCGGGACACATGTCGAAGTGACTCACTCGGTTGCGTCACCTGGCACACCAGGCGTCGTCACGCTAGGCTTGCTTTGCACCGCCGCTGCAGCCCTTATTGCCAGCTTGACAGATGAGTGGGTCTGGCGAGTTCAACCACTGCCTACAGAATGGATGCACCTGAAAGGCCTTGCCCGTCTTCTGCTCTGGTTTACGTGGCCAGCGTGGCCACTGGCTGCCTGGACGGTATGGCGCTGGCGCGCCTACTGGCGTAGCCCTCATATGGCATTCCCGTTGCTGTTTGCGTTGGTACCCATGGCTGCCACCATCACCACGGGTTCTGCAGAACGGTCGCTTTTGCTTGCCCTGCCAGCATTTGCCGCGTTTGCTGCGTTTGCATTGCCTACCTTGAGCCGCAGTCTGGCTGCGCTAATAGACTGGTTTACTCTGCTGTTCTTTTCTGCATGCAGTCTGGTGATCTGGGTGGTTTGGCTCGCCATGCAAACCGGCTTTCCACCCCAACCCGCGGCCAATGTCGCGCGACTTGCGCCAGGGTTTCAACCGTCCATGTCTATCGGCGCAACTGCCGTTGCCTTGGCTGCCACGGCTGCCTGGATCGGTCTGGTGCGCTGGCGTGTCGGGCGCCACCGTGCGGCAATCTGGAAAAGCCTGGTTCTGCCAGCCAGTGGTGCCAGCCTGGCGTGGTTGTTACTTATGAGCTTGTGGCTTCCTTTACTTGACTATGCCCGCAGCAGCACCGCCTTGGCGCAAGGGGTCGCGAAAGCACTTGCCCCTTCCCCTTTCTGTGTGGCCATCCTGACCGAAAACGAAAGTTTGATCGCTGCCTTGCGCTACCACGCAGCCTTGAAGCTGGAAGTAATGCCTCTGCCTGCACCCCAACATGCCTTGACCACGCCGACCAGCACATGCCCTTGGTTGCTGATGGACGCCAAGCCGCCGACTGATCTGCGCCCTTGGCTATTCCATGCAGAGGTGCAAAGCCCGAACAAGGCTGACCGGGTGATGCTTTACCGTCAGGCGCGCTGAAGACCATGGCAGCTGGTTTTGAGGCGGGCACCATCCTGCGCCATGCGGGGACAGTCTGGATAGGACAGGTCGCGGTGATGGGCTTTGGGGTTGCCGACACGATGATTGCAGGTCGCCACTCTGACGAAGCGCTGGCGGCGCTGTCAATTGGTGCGGCGGCTTACATCAGCGTCTATGTGGCACTCATGGGTGTGCTCCAGGCTCAGTTGCCTTCTGGTTTGCACTGGGCGGCTGGGGCGTGCCCGCCAGCGGCGCAGTGGGTTGTGCCTGGGCGACGGTACTCGTCAACCTGGCAATGCTAAGCCTAGGCATCTGGCTGCTTCGCAGCCAGAGCATGTACGCGCCCTATGCGATTTGGCAGAAACTCGAGCGACCTGACTGGCCACAGCTGCGCGAGTTCCTGCGATTGGGGGTACCCAATGGCTTGACGATCATGATCGAAGTCACCTCCTTCACCTTGATATCGCTGTTTGTGGCACGCATGGGGGTTCTGGCAGCGGCCAGCCATCAGGTGGCAGCCAATCTTGCTGCGGTGATGTACATGATGCCGCTGGCCATGGGACTTTCGTGCAGCGCGCGCGTAAGCTTCTGGCGCGGTGCTGGTGACGAGAACCGTGCGCGGGCTGCCTTGGTCACGGGCCTGGGCATCACTTCAGCCCTGGCCGCCATGGTTGCGGCCGCAGGATGGCTGTTGCGCCTGGAAATCGCCCAGCTTTATACAAGCAACCCAGAGCTGGCAACCATCACTGCAGCTCTGCTTGCCTGGGTTGCTCTCTACCATCCAGCCGATGCAATTCAGGCCATGAGCATCTTCGCGTTGCGCAGTTACCGGATCACGGTAGCACCTTTGTTGGTGTACACCGTACTTCTGTGGGGAATCGGTTTAGGGGGTGGCTACCTGCTTTGCTACCAGGGTCTGCCGGGCGTCGCGGCCATGCACTCGCCTGCCGCATTCTGGATAGCAGGTGCGTTCGGGCTCATCCTGACAGCCTGTGTGTTTGTTGCCCTGCTCTGGTGGGCGCTGAATCAGGTCAAGCGCTCACCACTTGCGGAGCAGTGAAATCTCGCTGGCGGGACAGCGCAAAGTTGAGTGTGAAGCGTGATCCCACGCCCATTGTGCTTTCTATCCTCAGCTCTGCGCCGTGGCGCTGTGCCACGTGTTTGACAATGGCCAAACCCAGCCCAGTACCACCCGTTTCACGGGATCGGCTTCGGTCCACACGGTAAAACCGCTCGGTCAACCTCGGAATATGTTCGGGCGCAATGCCGGGCCCGGTGTCAGAAACCGAGAACTCAAGGCGGCCGTCTGCCAGCGCAGTCCATCTGGCTTCAATGCGCCCCCCGGGCGGTGTGTAACGCACAGCGTTGTTCACGAGGTTGCTCAACGCACTGATCAGTTCAGCGCCAGAGCCCGCCAGGGCCTTACCAGGGCCAGCATCTAGCACCAGTACCTGAGCAGGGTCGGCGGGCAGCACCAAACTCTCAGACAAGGCGCGGGCTTCATGGGCATAGGCCTCATGCAATTGAGCTATGGGCGTCCATTCGGCAAAAGATGGCAATGGGCTTCCCTCCAACCGTGAGAGGGTCAGGAGGTCGTTAACCAGGGTCTGCATCCGCCTGGACTGCGTGGCCATCATGTCCAGGTAGCGAGTCTGTTCTGCCTCGCTGAGAGGCAGGTTTTGCAGGGTTTCCACAAAGCCGGCCAACACGGTTAAAGGCGTGCGGATCTCATGCGACACATTGGCCACAAAGTCACGCCGCATCACTTCCGCCTGCTCCAGTGCGGTCACGTCTCTGGACAGCAAAAGACGTTTACCCTCGTCCACATCTCTCGCGTAGGGATGTATCTGAACCGATAGGCGAACCGGTCTCGAAGCGCTGGCAGAACGCCCCGGGATCAAAATCTCGCGACTGAAATCCGTACCCTTGAAGTAGGAGACAAAGATCGGGTCCCGCACCAGGTTGCCTATCAATTGCTGGCGGTCACGTTCCGCATCTATCCCAAAGTGCTCGGCCGCTGTCTGATTGCACCATTCAATCGCGCCTTTACCATCCAGCAAAACCACACCATTAGGCGAAGCCTGAATCGCTGCCAGAAAATCGCTCAAACGCTGCTGGCTGTCCTGGTCCTGTTTTTCCAGACGACGCGCAACCCGGTACATGCGCTCGGACACCTCGCCCCACAAACCATATCTGTAAGGAATGTGTTGCAAATTGCCTTCGCGCAACCAGGCATTGACGCGCGCACCCCGGAAAACATCCAGCGCTGTCAAGACCAGGCCGGCCACCACGATGCCAATCAAAGCCCCTGGCAAGCCTTTCAGCCACCAGCCAGCAACGCCCGCCACAAGATGCAGCAAGGCAAACACGAAAAATCTCCCTAGCACAGCGCTCCCTGGGTCATGGATCCACGGTCAATCGTCGAAAGACGCAAATCAAACCTGTTCTGGTGTCGTGATGGCCTGTGCACTCAGCCGGTAACCGGCGCCACGCACCGTTTCGATCATAGCCCCGGCCGCACCCAGCGCTTCACGCAGCCGCTTGATGTGCACATCCACCGTGCGCTCTTCAATGAACACATGGTCTCCCCACACCTTGTCCAGCAACTGTCCCCGGCTGTGCACGCGCTCGGCATGCTTCATCAGGAAGTGCAGCAGCTTGAATTCAGTTGGGCCGATCTTCATAGCTTGCCCTTGCCAAGTCACCCGGTAGCTCCCCGCATCCAGCGAAAGTCCCGAGATAACCACGCTGTCATCCACCCGCTCTGGCGTGCGCCTGCGCAAAACAGAACGTATGCGGGCCATCATCTCCTGCGTTGAGAAAGGCTTAGTGATGTAGTCGTCTGCGCCAGCATCCAACCCCGCAACCTTGTCCGACTCGTCACCCCTGGCGGTCAACATCAGGATCGGAACAGGCTTGGTACGCGGGTCCAGGCGCCATTTACGTGCAAGCACCAGACCGCTTTGTCCGGGAAGCATCCAGTCCAGCAAAATCACATCGGGCAAGACGGCGTCTAGCTCCCGCTGCGCAGCGTCCCCATCCTCTGCCCAAATGGGCGAAAAGCCGTTGTGCCGCAAATTCACTGATATCAGTTCGGCAATCGCTGGCTCGTCTTCTACGATCAATACGCGCGGCATGTGCTTCATGGGTCTGCTGCGTCCTCAAGCCTTGACGACGGTTTCGATTTGATCCATCGTGGAATGGCGAACGTCCGTTCCCTTCACGATGTAGATGATCTGTTCGGCTATGTTCTTTGCATGGTCACCAATGCGCTCAATCGCCTTGGCCAGGAACAGCAAATCCAAACTTGCTGTGATGGTGCGTGGGTCCTCCATCATGTAAGTGATCAGTTTGCGCACAAAACCGTCAAACTCCTGGTCAATCAGATCGTCCTCTTTCAAGATCGCAACGGCTACCGTGGTGTCCAGCCGGGCCAGGGCGTCGAGCGCCTTGCGCAGCAAGCCAGACGCCAGGTCTGCCGCCATGCGCAGCTCAGACGATGGCAACGAGCGCCCGCCCGTGCCGCTTTCGATGATGTTCTTGACCATGCGTGCAATCTTGGTTGCCTCGTCTCCCACGCGCTCCAGGTTGGCCGTGGTTTTGGAGATCGCCATCAACAGACGAAGGTCTCGCGCAGTTGGCTGACGCCGACCAATGATGGAACTCAGGTCGTGGTCAATCTCGACTTCCATCTGATTGACACGCTCTTCAATCTGCAGCACCTGCTCAACCGTTTCGGCACTGAAATGCGACAGGGCATACATGGCCTGATGGATCTGGGACTCCACCAAACCGCCCAGGGCCATGACGCGCGAAGACACGTTGTTGAGTTCGGTGTCAAATTGCGTGGATAAATGTTTTTCTGGCATGGTCAACCTCGGAGTGTGTGCTTAGCCGAAACGGCCGGTGATGTAGTCTTCGGTTTCTTTGCGGGTTGGCTTGAAGAACATCTGTTCGGTGTCGCCAAACTCCACCAGGTCACCCAAATACATATAGGCCGTGTAGTCGCTGCAGCGTGCTGCCTGCTGCATATTGTGTGTGACGATCACCACGGTGTAATCGCTCTTTAATTCGGCAATCAACTCTTCCACCTTGCCGGTCGAGATAGGGTCCAGTGCCGAGCAAGGCTCATCCAGCAGCAAGACTTCTGGCTTGATGGCAATACCGCGGGCAATGCACAGCCGCTGCTGTTGACCGCCGGACAAACCAGAGCCACTTTGCTTGAGTTTGTCTTTGACTTCACCCCAGAGCGCGGCTTTCTGAAGGGCCCACTCAACACGCTCATCCATTTCAGCATCGCTCAGGTTTTCGAAGAGCTTCACGCCAAAAGCGATGTTGTCGTAGATGGACATCGGAAACGGCGTCGGTTTCTGGAACACCATGCCCACCTTGGCACGGATCAGTGCCACATCGAGTTTGGATGTCAAAAGGTTCTCGCCGTCCAGCTCAATGCTGCCCTCTGCACGCTGCTCAGGGTACAGCTCAAACATGCGGTTGAAGGTGCGCAGCAGCGTGGATTTGCCACAACCCGATGGTCCGATAAAAGCTGTCACCTTTTTCTCGGGAATCTCCAGGTTGATGCTTTTCAGCGCGTGGAATTTTCCATAGTAAAAATTCAAGTCTTTGACCGAAATTTTGGATGGAGACGGGTGTTTGTCAGTGACAGTAGACATAAGTAAGAACCTTTGATCATCAAAGTTTGGCGCGAGTGAGTACTCGTGCCAGGATATTTAAACCAAGTACTGCAGCTGTGATCAAAAAGACGCCAGACCAAGCCAGTTGTTGCCAGTTCTCATAAGGGCTCATCGCAAACTTGAAGATCGTGACAGGCAAACTTGCCATGGGCTCGCCCAGGTTACTGGTCCAGAACTGATTGCTCAGCGCTGTGAAAAGCAATGGCGCTGTTTCGCCAGAAACGCGGGCCACAGCCAACAAGACGCCGGTGATAACCCCAGCTTTGGCTGCACGCAAAGTGATGCCCAAGATAACCTTCCACTTAGGTGTCCCCAGAGCGTAGGCAGCTTCCCGAAGACCTGCAGGTACCAGTGCGAGCATGTTCTCAGTTGTCCGGATCACCACCGGAATCACCAGCAAGGCCAGCGCACAAACGCCAGCAATGCCTGAGAAAGTCTTAAATCGAGACACCACTACCGCGTACACAAACAGGCCGATGACAATGGAAGGAGCTGACAACAGAATGTCGTTGACAAACCGCACCAAACTCGCCAACCAACTCTTAGTGTCGTATTCGGCCAAATAAATCCCGGCCATGATGCCCACGGGCGTTCCCACCAACGTGGCCATGCCAACCATAAGGGCAGAACCAAACAAGGCGTTGGCGATACCCCCCTCCTCATTGGGTGGCGGAGTCATCTGGGTAAAGGTTGCGACAGTCAAGCCTCCCAGGCCCAAACGCACGGTTTCCCACAGAATCCAGATTAACCAGAAAAGCCCAAATGCCATCGCAGCCATTGCCAACAGCAAAGCAATCGTGTTGAGTCGTTTACGGCCTTTGAATTTGGCAAGGCGGGCAGACTGAGCATCTGCGGCCTGAATCAATTGGGTACTTGTTGGGGTGCTGTTCATGTGACTCATGATTTCGAACCCTCCCCTTTATGTAGTTGAGCAAGCAGGACTTTCGACAGTGCAAGCACAACAAATGTGATGAAAAACAGCACCAAACCGAGGTACATCAATGCGGCCTGATGCATACCGCCCGTTGCCTCTGCAAACTCGTTTGCCAACGTTGAGGTGATGCTATTCGCAGCTTCAAACAGGCTCAATGAATTGAACTGGCTCATGTTGCCGATCACAAAGGTCACGGCCATGGTTTCGCCAATGGCCCGACCCAGCCCCAACATGATGCCGCCAACTACGCCGGTTTTTGTAAACGGCAACACCACCTTGAACATCACTTCCCATGTAGTCGATCCCAACGCGTAAGCAGACTCTTTGAGCATGGGGGGAGTGACCTCAAAAACATCCCGCATCACTGATGCGATGAATGGGATGATCATGATGGCCAGGATGATGCCCGCCGAAAGAATACCGATGCCTACTGGTGGCCCAGACACAAAGGCACCCAACAAAGGTACGCCGGTCAGCAGCTTCTGGAGAGGCTGTTGCACGTACGTCGCCAAAATGGGGCCAAACACCAGCAAACCCCACATACCATAGACGATAGAGGGCACTGCTGCGAGCAATTCGATAGCGGTTCCCAACGGTCGCTTAAGCCAGGAAGGGGACAACTCTGTCAAAAACAGCGCAATCCCAAAACTGACAGGCACGGCGATCAAGAGCGCAATGAACGACGTAGCCAGCGTCCCATAAATCATGACCAGGCCGCCGAAATCTTCCTGTACCGGGTCCCAGGCTGTTCTAGCCAGGAATCCCAGCCCAAACTTTTCAAACGCTGGCCAAGCACCTACAACCAAAGAACCAAGGATGCCAATCAACAAAGACAGCGTAATCAGAGCGGCGCCTTTGGCAGCAAAGCCAAAAAGCTTGTCCATCATGGGCCCATGGTTGGTGGGCCTTTTGGGTGAAGGATTCGTCATGGTTTTAGGGAGCGTGTTTCCACCGGAAAAACCAGAGGCCCCCCCGCTCGCAGAAATTGAAGTTGACATCAGTATGACCCGGTTCGCAATGCCAGAACTTACTTGATCGCGATGGCCTTGCCAGAGCTGTCCTTGATTTCAGACCAAGTCTTGCGAATCACATCCTTGACAGAATCCGGCATGGGAACATAGTCCAAATCGTCGGCAGTCTTGTCGCCATTTTTGTAAGCCCAGTCAAAAAACTTAAGTGTTGCTGCAGCTTGCGCAGGCTTGTCTTGCACCTTGTGCATCAAAATGAACGTGGCACCCGAGATAGGCCATGAATCCTTGCCGGGTTGGTTGGTCAAGATTTGATAGAAGGACTTGGCCCAATCAGCCCCTGCCGCCGCAGCTTTAAATGCAGTATCGTCTGGACTAACAAAGCTTCCTGCAGCGTTTTGCATCTGAGCAAAAGTCATCTTGTTTTGCTTGACATAGGCGTATTCCACATAGCCAATAGAGTTGGGCAAACGCCCCACAAATGCGGCCACCCCTTCATTGCCCTTGCCACCAGCACCAGTTGGCCAGTTCACTGCTGTGCCATCACCAACCTTGGTCTTCCATTCGGAATTTACCTTGCTCAGGTAGTTCGTAAAAATGAATGTGGTCCCTGATCCGTCAGCGCGGCGAACAGGTGAGATTGCGTCGTCAGGCAGCGCAAGACTGGGATTGAGTGCCTTGATTGCGGGGTCGGACCACTTCACGATCTTGCCCAGGAAAATATCGCCCAGGACTTGCCCGTTCAGCTTCATCTGACCCGGTGCGATGCCTTTGATATTGATAACAGGTACCACGCCACCGATCACGGTGGGAAACTGAACCTGGCCTTTTTCTTTAAGGACTTCGTCTTTTAACGGCATGTCAGAAGCACCAAAATCAACCGTTTTCGCTTCGATTTGCTTCAAACCTGCGCCTGAACCCACCGACTGATAGTTGATTTTGATTCCGGTGGCTTTGTTGTAGTCACCCGCCCACTTGGCATACAAGGGAGCAGGAAAGGTAGCACCTGCACCGGTCACGTCTTGTGCCAATGCGTTGGAGCCATAACCGCAAGCCAGCATGCCGATGGCGGTAAAACGAAGGGAGGTTTGGAGGCCGAATTTCATGTTGGGTCTTTCAAAGTGGTTAACCTTGAGCCCAATGTAAAAACTCTTTGTGACAATGACGTGACAAATTGATGTCATCAATGTGTCATGCAGGGGCTTTAGTATGCTTTGCGCCGTCTCACGTCGCTGGCAGCCTTGTTTAACCACCTATCAATATGCAAAACGGAACTCGCCTAGCGGCCGTGGATTTGGGATCAAACAGTTTTCGACTGGAAATTGGTCAGTTTGACGACGGCCAGATTGAGCGCGCCGAGTACTACAAAGAAATTGTGCGGCAGGGCAACGGTCTGGACGCAGACCGCAATTTGACGCCAGAAGCATTGCAGCGCGGCTGGGACTGTCTGGCCCGTTTTGGCGAACGCCTTGCCGGGTTCAAGCGGGTGCAGGTTCGTGCAGTGGCCACGCAAACCCTGCGCGAAGCGCGAAACCGGGACGAATTTCTGGCCAAAGGCCGGCAATTGCTGGGGTTTCCAATCGACGTCATCCCGGGCCGTGAAGAAGCCCGCCTGATTTACCAGGGCGTGGTGCATTCGTTGCCTCAATCGGACGAACGCCGCCTGGTGATCGACATTGGCGGACGGTCAACCGAGATCATCCTGGGGCAGGCTTATGACTCCAAAGTCACCGAGTCTTACCGGGTTGGCAGTGTCGCGTGGTCCATGCGTTACTTTCCCGACGGAAAATTCTCAAGCAATGCCTTTCAAATGGCCGAAATTGCCGCCAAGGCTGTGCTGGACGAAGCGGTCACGCTCTATTCACCGGGTACATGGGATGTTGCCTACGGCTCATCTGGCACGGTGGGTGCAGTTGCCGACGCACTGGGTGCTGCGGGCTGGCCAACGGACGAGATCACACCCGAAGGGCTCGATTGGTTGCTTGAAAAACTGCTGCGTGCCGGGTCAGTGGACAAACTGAGGCTTGACGGCGTCAAGGACGATCGCAAGGCGGTGATTGGTGGGGGGCTGGCGATTTTGCGGGCCTGTTTTGACTTGCTGGAAATCCGATCCATGTTTGCGGCCGAAGGCGCTCTGCGACAAGGCGTGCTGTACGATCTGCTGGACCGGGAGCATATCCAGACCGACCTGCGCAGCAAGACTGTCAAGCGTCTGGCAAGCAAATTTGAGGTCAACTTGGCTCAATCACAACGGGTCAGCCGGGTTGCCCGGTCGCTGTTTCAGCAGCTCAGCGGCACCACGCCGGTCGAACGCCTGCTCGATAAGCTGGACTGGGCCGCCCAATTGCACGAGGTAGGCAGCCTGATATCCCACAGCGAATACCACAAGCATGGGGCCTACATCCTTGCCAATGCGGACGCCCCCGGGTTTTCAACCCCCGAGCTGCAACGCCTGGCAACGCTGGTGCTGGGCCACCGGGGCAAGCTGCGCAAACTGGAGGCAGATTTTGAAGATGACATATTCGTCCGCCAGTTACTGACGCTGCGCCTGGCAGCCATTCTTTGCCATGCACGGCGTGACCCCGATACTGACGACCTTGTTCTTGAACAATCGTTCAGGGATTTTGTCCTTCATGGAAGTCCACAATGGGCTGCCGCTTGCCCGCAATCCGTCTATTTGCTGCGCGAGGAAGAAACCGCCTGGCTCAAAATGGGGTGGACGTTTTCGGTCAACATTGGATAGGCCCAGCGCAACACCGCTTGCAGTCGTGGGCGCTCCGTCATGGCGCTGTCACCAAAAGAGGCTACCTTTAAAGCTGTGTGCAATTCGCCGCTTTCGCCGCAATTGCTTGATCACCTGAAAGGAATCCCTATCGTGAGAATCATGCATCCCTATCGCAATTGCACCCGCTGCGCTCAGCTCAAACCGCCAGAAGGCGGCTGCCAGATGCATCCGCTGCGCTGGGTATGTTTTGCGTGCTGGAAGAAGTTGTCGAGAGGAAATACCTAGTCATCAGGCTGCGCAGGCTCAGCCTGTTTGTCATGTCAGTTTCACATTGCGCGCCTAAGCTGGCGAAATGATCAAACTGTTGACAGGTCAATTTGGCCGCTTTCGGTGGGCCACATTGGTCTTTGCGGTCATGTGCGCTGCATGCTCGCCCCGGCACTTGATCGTGCAAGGCCTAGCCTCTGAGCTTGCGAGTCAAGGCCAGGCGCCAGAGGACGACCTGGTACTGGCGCGTGAGGCCAGTGCTTTCTATCTGAAGCTGTCTGAGTCCCTGCTGCGCGAAGCCCCGGGCAACCTCGCACTGGCGGAGGCTGTCGCCGGTGGATTCACCCAGTACGCCTATGCCTTCGTCCAATTTGAGGCGGAGCGCCTGGAGGCCCGGGACGCGCGATCAGCCCAACAACTGCGTGAACGGGCGCAAGCCTTGTACCGGCGCGCTCACCGGCATGCCATGACCGCGTTAGAGCAGCATTCCCCCGGTCTGCTCAAGGCGCTGTCTGCCACAACGACCACTGGCATGCCGCCGCTGCGTGCGGACCAAATCGGCGTTGCCTATTGGGCTGCTGCCTCGTGGGGGGGGCTGATCTCCCTGTCGAAAGACGACCCCGACGCCGTGGCCGATTTGCCTGCTGCCATGCGCCTGGCCGGTCTTGCGTACACCGCGTCACCTGAACACGGCGCGGGTGCGCTGGCCACGCTGATGGGCAGTTTCGAGGCCTCCCGCCCGGGTGGCTCGCGGACGCTGGCCGAGAAATACTTTGACGAGGCGATCCATCTCGGCAGGGACAGTCACGCTGGCCCACTGGTCGCCAAGGCCGAAAACATCGCCCTGGCTGCGGGCAACCGGGCTGCTTTTGAATTGCTGTTGCAACAGGCATTGCGCGTCAGCAGTACCCAACGCAACTTGCCAAACAGTGTCATGCGAGCGCGCGCCCTTTGGCTGCTTGAAAACGCTGACGATCTTTTCTAGAACCCAGTCCAAGACAATGAAGAATCCCTTTGCAGCCCCCTGGCGAACCCTCGGCCTGTGCATCGCATGCCTGGCCATGCTGGCGCTATCGCCTCTGCACGCCGCCGACAAACAGCTGCGCATCGGCACGCTAGCGCCCAAGAATTCCCTTTACCACCGCCAGTTGCTTGAAGTAGGTGAGGTATGGCGCGCCGCTCAAGGCGGCAATGCCAAATACTTGGTCTACCCCGATGGTAGCCAGGGTGGCGAAGCCGAACTGGCCCGGCGCATGCGCATCGGCCAATTGCAGGGTGCGCTGATTTCTGTGGTGGGTTTGCGCGAAATAGAGCCCTCCGTGGCTGCTTTGCAAAATCTGCCGCTGCTGTTTCGCAGTTGGGACGAAGTGGACTATGTGCGCGAGAAGATGCGCCCGGCGATGGAGAAAAAGTTTTTGGACAAAGGCTTTGTCGTTCTGGCTTGGGGGGATTCTGGCTGGGTACGGTTCTTCTCCAAAGAAGCTGCCCTGCGGCCAGGCGACTACAAACGCATGAAGTTCTTCGCCTGGGGCTCTGAAGCTGATCAGCAGGAGATCATGAAAAGCCTGGGCTACACACCCGTTCCCCTGGAGACCACCGACATCCTGCCCGCCATCCAGACCGGCATGATCAATGTCGTGCCCTCTACGCCCTACTTTGCCTTGGCAAGCCAGATCTACAGCACGGCTCCCCATATGCTGGAGATCAACTGGGCACCCATCGTAGGTGCCTTGGTGGTCACCCAAAAAGCCTGGAACGACATGAGCCCTCAGGCGCAGCAGGCCGTGCGCGTGGCCGGAGAAAAAGCCGGCGTTGAGATCCGTGCCAAAGCGCGCCAGGAAGTCGAAGACGCGGTGAACGCCATGAAAAAGCGTGGTTTGGTCGTGAATCAACCCAATGCCGAACAAATGCGTGAGTGGAACGAACTGGCCGACAAGCTGTATCCCCGCATCCGCGGAACCATGGTGCCTGCCGAGACCTTTGACGAGGTCTTTGTACACCTCAAAACCTACCGTGCAGGCAAAGGTAAATAGCGTTGAAAGCAACCTGGCAGACCAGGCTGAACACCCTGGGGCGATTTGACGACCTGATCGCGTCCTTGGCTTTGGCACTGATGACGCTGATCCCACTCATTGAGATCGCCACGCGACCTTTGATGGGCCGAGGTGTGGCCAACGCACCGGCTCTGGTGCAACATTTGGGCTTGGTGCTGGCCATGCTAGGTGCCTTGTCTGCCGAGCGACATGGTCATCTGAGTAGCCTGGGCAGTGGTTTGTCTGCCCTCGGAAGCGCGGCGTTTCAGGCGAACGCCAAACGCTTTGCCAACGGCGTTTCTTCAGTGATTTGTGGACTGTTATGGCACGCCAGTTGGCGCTTTGTTGCTAGCGAAATTGAAGCAAACCATACCTTGGCCTATGGCCTGCCGACCTGGTGGGTTCAGCTTTTGATGCCCCTGGGCTTTGCCCTGCTTGGTTTCAAACTCGCGGCCCGTTGCGCTGACCGCTTTGCCAGCAAGTTGCTTTTGGGCGCGTTGCTTCCCGGTGCTGGCTACCTGTTGGCCTGGGCAGTTGATGGTCAGTCTTTACCGCTTTGGCCATCGGCCCTGGGCTTGCTTGCGGCCTTGTTGTGCGGTGCACCGGTGTTTGCGGTATTGGGTGGGCTGGCCTTGGCTCTCTTTGTGCAAGACGGGCAACCGCTTGCGTCGGTTGCGCTGTCTCATTACCAGATCACCGTGAACCCGTCGCTGCCTGCCCTGCCGCTGTTTACCCTGGCAGGATTGGTGTTTGCACGCACGGGGGCGGCCAAACGCCTGGGCGCTCTCTTCATGTCGCTGTTTGGCGGGGGCGTCACCGGTACGGTCGTCGCGGCCGGTGTGCTCTGCTCTTTCTTTACAGCCTTCACGGGGGGCAGCGGCGTGACCATCCTGGCACTGGGTGGCCTGCTCTTGCCCTTGCTAAAACAAGCAGGCATGGCAGAACAAAAAGGCATCAGTCTGGTCACCAGTGCCAGCGCCTTGGGAGTGCTGCTGGCGCCGTCGGTACCGCTGATCATGTACGCCATCATTGCCCGCGTGCCGATCAACACCATGTTTCTGGCGGGCATCGTGCCCGCAGCCTTGATGGTCGTGTGTTTGCTGGTGCTCGGAGGCTACCTGCGCAAAGGTTCCCCTGGGCAGCTCGGTGAAACCCTGTCTCGCACCTTGTTGGAGACACCACCGCTGGCGCAGGTGGCCTGGGCAGCCAAATGGGAACGGCTCGCCCCCTTCATTGCCATTGGCTCACTGGTGAGTGGCTTGGCTACTCCCACAGAAAGCGCAGCACTGACTGCCGCTTATGCAGTGGGAACACAAATTTTTGCCCACCGCGAACTGAGTTGGCACACGTTGGCTGCATGCCTGGCCGATTGCGCCCGGATCATCGGCGGCGTGATGCTGATCCTGGGCATGGCGCTTGGCCTGACCAACTACCTGGTGGACAGCGGTGTGCCGAACGACGCCATCGATTGGGTTCAGGCCGCCATCCCCAACAAGTGGGTGTTTCTGCTGGTATTGAACCTGTTTCTGCTGGCGGCTGGTTCTTTGATGGAAATATTTGCCGCCATTGTGTTTTTGGTGCCCCTGCTGCTGCCCGTGGCCTTGAGCTATGGCATTGACCCTGTCCACTTTGGCATCATCTTCCTGGCGAACATGGAAATGGGTTTTCTTTGCCCGCCTGCGGGCATGAACATCTACTTCGCTTGCGCCATGTTCAACAAGCCTGTGAGGTATGTGGCGGCGTCGGTCCTGCCCGCAGTGATTGCGATTTTGATAGGCACCCTGCTGATCTCCTGGCTGCCCGTTCTGTCTACTGGATTGCCAGATCTGATGATGCGGAGTCACTGAATTGTCATATCACCGTCACAACTGAATGTGTAAATGGTGGGATCGGCCGCAGGTCCCCAGATTGATTTTGAAATGAGTGCGCAGTACACCTACCAGCAAATTGCCAACAACTACTTCCTGTGGCAGGAGTACGCAGAGTCCGACCTGGAACTGTCAGAGGTCGAGTTCGACAGACTGTCCGAGGCACAAAAAGTGAAGCTGCAAATCTTGGCATTCGGGCCAGAGACCGATTTGGAGCCCAAAGCAATCACGCAGTGATTCCATGAAAAACACCCATCAAGACAACACGGAGTCGCCGCGCGCACCGGAGCCCCATCCTTCAGCGTCGACATCAGAAGCGGATGCCCAGCTCACCCAGAGTTGGCTCTGGGAGATCGCTGTCGTCCTGGTGGCGGTCTTGGGTTTGCTTCTTCACAAGCATTGGAGTTGAGTCGGTTGGCCAGCGCAAGGCTGCCCACACCCTAGCTGCGCGTATGTCCAAGTACCAGGAAAAAATCGCTGAAATGCTTTCAAGGCAACGACTCGCGGAAAGCATTCCGCAGGCCCAGAACACGCCACGCCACGCGGTCGTCCTTACCTTGCTTCAGCGACAGCACATGGCGGAACTTCACAACCTCTTGTCCCAGATGCCTGTCGAGGACATCAGCGAAGTGCTGGAGGCGCTCCCCATTGAGGATGCCATCAAAGTCTGGGAGCAAGTCCCCGACACACGAGAAAACGAGATCTTGTGGGAGGTCTCCGACGTACGCCGTGAACAGCTGGTCGGCACACGCGACCCAGTGTTCGAGGAAAGCCAGCTCAATGCCTTTGTCCTGGTAGAGGGTCGACTCCACCAGATCCCCATTTCGGCGCGTAAAGACCTGGACGGCATCAAGCCGATCTGGATTGACCTGTTGCACTCGACCAAGTCGGAGCGCAAATATGTTGGCGCGCATTTCGGACTGTCGCTGCCCGACCCGAGCGATGTCACCGATCTGGAGGTCAGCACCCGATTCCAGATGCTGGAGAACACGGATTTGCTGCTGCATTCCAATTTCTTGCTGGATCGGCAGGGCAACTCGCGCAGCGTGCCCGTGTCATTTGTGATCCATCAGGGCATTTTGTTCACGCTTCGCAGCGAAGAGCTGCCGGTATTCCGCCTGCAAAGGCGTCGCGCCTTGACGCAGCCAGGCTATGTCAACGACTGCCATGACCTGATGCTCGATTTGTATGGCGCCGATGTCGAGTATTCGGCCGATTCACTGGAGGACATTTACAGCACGCTGGGCAAGGTTGGCCGCCAAGTGCTCAGCGAGTCCATCACCGACGCTGAGGCGGCCAGCATTCTGGGTGACATTGCCGAGGAGGAAGACCTGAATGGGCGCATCCGGGGGAACATACTGGAAACACAGCGCGGAATCCACTTCCTGATTCGAAGCAAGGTACTGTCTGTCGCCCAGCACGATGATGCCCGGCAGATTCTGGCCAATATTGAGTCGCTGAACAGCCACACGGCCTTCCTTTTCGACAAGATCAACTTCTTGATGGACGCGACCATTGGTTTCATCAACATCAACCAGAACAAGCGGATCAACAAGCTGACGGCGTTCGGTATTGTGTTCATGCCTATCAACATCCTGGCCGGCATGGGGGGCATGTCTGAGTTCTCGATGATGACCCAAGGGCTTCCCTGGCCAGTGGCTTACGGCGCATTTGCAGCCGGGTCTGTGGTGATTGGCGTGGTCACCTTCATGGCACTCAGGTACTTTGAGCTGCGTCAACAGAAAAAGCGCTGAGCCTTACATGCGAAGGCGCACATCCCTGCGTCATCAAGCCTTCACATTGACCGGGTGAAATGCTCGGTCAGAGACAGCGTTTTTGTGCGATGTCCAGACGGGTTTGATGGGACATGCCACGCGCTTTTTATATCCTGATCACGGTTCAATTTGTTTCCGCGCTGGCAGACAACGCCTTGCTGATCGTTGCGATTGCACGGATGGTCGAGCTTGCGTCGGCGGCCTGGCTTGTGCCGATGCTCAAGCTCTGCTTTGTTCTTTGTTATGTGGCGCTCGCGCCGTTGGTCGGGCACCTGGCGGACCTGTGGCCTAAAGGGCGCGTGATGATGGCAGCAAACAGCCTCAAGTGCCTTGCAGCGCTTTTGCTGTTGTGGGATTTTGATCCTTTGGGGGTACTGGCGCTCGCTGGCCTCGGTGCGGCCATGTATGCGCCCGCCAAGTATGGCCTCGTCACAGAGTTGTTGTCTGCACGGCTGCTGGTGCGGGCCAATGGCTTCATTGAGGCCAGCACGGTGAGCGCCGTGGTTCTTGGCACGGCTCTTGGCGGGTTACTGGTCAGCCAAGCGCCCTCCGGCTGGGAAGCCGCATCTGCCGTAGCCCAGTGGCTGAATGCTGGCGATTCCCATCTGAAGGTTGGCATGACTTGCCTGCTTGGGCTTTACGGCCTGGCCGCCACGCTCAATCTGGCTGTGGGCGACAGCGGCAAACGCTACGCCCATCACCCGTTTAATCCCAGGCAGATGTTCACTCGCTTTGTGCACGAAAACCGATTGCTGTGGACAGACCCTCTGGGGGGCTTGTCGATGGCGGTTACCACCCTGTTGTGGAGCATTGGCGCGTGCTTGCAACTGATTGTCTTACGCTGGGCAGGCGAATCATTGGGCCTGTCGCTAGAACACGCAGCCTACCTGCAGGGACTGACGGCCATGGGTGTCATTGCGGGTGCCATGCTGGCAAGCCAAACCATCAACCTTGACTTTGCGCCACGTCTGCTCCCCGTTGGCATCCTGCTTGGTTTGTTGATTCCCAGCATGGCCTATGTCCATTCGATACAAGCCGCTGCAGCTCTTCTGGTATTTGTGGGAGGCTTGGCTGGCTTTTTCGTCGTCCCGATGAACGCGGTCTTACAGCATCGTGGGCACAGTTTGCTGACGGCAGGAAGATCGATTGCGGTTCAAGGATTCAACGAAAACCTGGGTATTTTGATCTTTCTGGGCATCTATGCCGGGGTAACTGCACTGGCGATTCCATTGATGAGCCTGATCTGGTGCTTTGGTTTTCTGGTCACCTGCACCATGCTGTGGATCTGGGCACGGCACCGGCGCCAATGTCTTCAAACTGTCATGGAATCATCATCAAACTGATATTTTCAGTGGGTAGGCTCTCGAAGGGTGATCAAAGCGAAAGAATACCCTGTGGAAACACATTCTGCTCAGGCTGCCCCACTGCGAATAACAGTTGTCACTGAAACCTACCCACCCGAAATCAATGGCGTCGCAATGACCCTGGGTCGCCTGGTCGACGGATTGTTGAGTCGCGGGCACCTGGTCCAGCTGATACGCCCCAGACAATCGCCGGATGATGCGCCTAGCCAGCGCGAGGGGCTGATTGAAGTACTGGTCAAGGGCTATCCGATACCCAACTACACAGACCTGCGCTTTGGCCTTCCTGAGCGCGGTCAGCTGGCCGGGCTGTGGAAAGCGCATCGCCCCGACATCGTGCATGTCTCAACGGAAGGGCCTCTTGGCTGGTCTGCCATCGGCACTGCACGCAAGTTGCGCTTGCCTGTGACAAGCTCTTTCCACACCAACTTTCAGAGCTATTCCGGGCACTACCGACTTGGCCTTCTCAAATCTGCCATAGAGGCCTACCTGCGCAGGCTTCACAACCGCACTGCAGCCACACTGGTGCCCACCAAAGCGCTTCAAACAGACCTTGCCCGGCGCGGCTATCTTAACCTGAGCATCATGTCTCGCGGCGTGAGTACCGAGCGGTTCAGCCCCGCCAAACGTTCTGAGGCATTGCGTGAAAGCTGGGGCGCCGGGCCCAAAGACCTGGTCATGCTCTGTGTGGGTCGGCTTGCCAAGGAGAAGAACCTGGGTGTCGTGCTGTCGGCATTTTCAACGGTCAGCGCCAAACATCCCACAGCCAAGCTGGTGCTGGTCGGCGACGGCCCCATGAAGCAGTTCATACAGTCCACCTGCCCCAGCGTCATTCTGGCAGGCATGCGCACGGGCGAAGACCTGTCTGCGCACTATGCGTCTGCCGATGTGTTCCTTTTTCCAAGCCTGAGCGAAACCTATGGCAACGTCGTGCCGGAGGCCATGGCAAGCGGCCTTGCTGTTCTGTCGTACCGCTGTGCGGCGGCCGCTGAACTGATTGTGTCAGGCACCAATGGGCACCTGGTGCCTGAGGGCAACGCGATCCGCTTTATACAGACCGCATTGGCACTGGCCGACACGCCGCAAGACATTGACATCGTCCGCCGCCAGGCGGCCCCCAGTGTGGCCCGGCTGGACTGGGCCCACGTGCAGGACGCTTTTGTGGAAACGCTGAGGTCAGTGATCAGCGCCCACGAAAACCCTTTGGAGGCGTCCAAAGGCACGCTCTCAACCCGGCCTGTCAGCCAACCCATCGCATGAGGGCCTGGCCCATGCGGACGGTGGTGCCATCTGTCAGCGTTTGGCTGAGCACAAAACCCTTGGGTGCCAACACGATGATGGTGGAGCCATGCTGAAACCACCCCATCTCCTGCCCTTTGGCGAAGTCTGCGTGGCAGTCCACCACCTTGGGGCCCTTGTACTTCAGATGCAGCAGGACATCGTAAAAATGCAAACGGATGCTGGCCACCAAAATGGCTGCCACCGGCACAAGTGCGAGACGTTGTCCTGCAGCGGGCCCCTGCCCTCCCACCCGCATTTCAATGCAGGCCCGTTCGTTCTTGCAGAAGAGCTTCTCCACCCTTTTGAGGGCAATAGGGTTCACGTTCCAGGTATCCCCCGAAAAATAGCGCAGTTTTTCAACTGTGCCATCCACCGGGGCGTGAAAGCGGTGGTACATGCTGGACGTGAGGCGCAAGGTCACGAAATAGCCACCGCGCCAGATGTCGATGGGTGTGTCCTTGCCCAGCAAGTCTTCCAGGGTATACGGGAAGCCTTTGGCCTGAAACACCTGGGTACCCTCAATGGGGCCATGTGCGCCGACGATGCCATCGCTGGGGGAGCACATCACGTCCAGGCGACTGTCGACCGTCCGCGCGCCTGCTTTCAGCTCGCGCGTAAAACACGCATGCATGCTGGCAAAGCGGCTCTGCTTGGCCTCACTCAAATCAAGATCAGAAAAGAACTTCCATCCTGCGATAGACGCGTCCCGCACCCAGGGGTTCTCGATCTTGCTGAACCGGCCAAGCAACTGGGTCAACCAGCGCCTGGGCAAGCGGTTGGTGATCAAGAAATTAAGGTCTTCCTGCGCAAGCAGGCTCTGAATGAACGAACGAATTTTCATGAAATGAAGGACAAAAATGGTGAATGAAAGCTTGGCGCTGTATGGAATGGGTGGGGCAGGATTGCTTTACGCAATGCATAAAGCAAAAACCCGCCTGGAGTTGTCTTTGGCAAAACACCGCTCGCTTGCGGGCCATCCCCGCATGGCCCGTCGCATGGCAGCGTTGATGCCGCACTATGGCTATGACGAGATCGAGGCGTATTGCCTCGATGGCGTGCCCAATGAGGTGGTGGACCGCCGACGCACGGCCATGGCAGCTTTGGGCAACCAGTTCCGCGCGCGTTACCAGCTGAGCGTGGCCAAAAGCCTGGAGGCAGAGCAAGGCATTTCTGACATGCAATTCGTCAGTGCATACCGGGTCCCTTTTCAGTTCAGGGAACTGGTCCGCACGCAACTGAAGATTGCTTCTTTTGTACAGTCCACATCGGGGGTCACAGTGACTGACCTTGACGGCAATGTGTTCTATGACCTCACCGGCTCGTACGGCGTCAACCTCTTGGGGCAGGATTTTTACAAGGATTGCATTGCCAAGGGTGCTGAACTGGTCAAGGATCTTGGCCCGGTGCTTGGGGCTTACCACCCTGTCGTGGCTGACAACGTTCGGCGTCTGAAGGAGATTTCGGGCCTTGACGAAGTCTCGTTTCACATGTCGGGCACCGAGGCTGTCATGCAAGCAGTTCGCCTTGCGCGCTACCACACGGGTAAACCGAAGCTGGTCCGGTTTTGTGGTGCTTACCACGGCTGGTGGGGTGACGTGCAACCAGGCATCGGCAACCCTGCGACCGAGCTTGACACCTACACCCTGTCCGACATGAGCCCCGCTGCGTTGCGTGTCTTGCGCAAGCGCAAGGACATTGCCTGCGTGCTGGTAAACCCCCTTCAGGCCCTGCACCCGAACGGCGCAGCGCCGGGGGATTCGTCCTTGCTGGACAGTTCGCGCAAGGCTAACTTCTCGCGCGAGGCATATACAGCCTGGCTCAGGGAACTGCGAGCCGTTTGCAGCGAGAAAAACATCGCCCTGATCTTTGACGAAGTGTTTGTCGGGTTCCGTCTTGCAGCCAAAGGCGCGCAGGACTACTTCGGCATCCAGGCTGACATGGTGACCTATGGCAAGACACTGGGTGGCGGACTGCCAGTGGGTGTGGTGTGTGGCAAGGCAAGCTGGATGAAAAGGTTTCGCGATAGCGTTCCTGCAGACATCTGCTTTGCACGGGGCACATTCAACTCGCACCCCTACGTGATGGGCGCCATGAATGTGTTTCTTCAGCATATCCAGTCTGACGCTGGGCAAGCGCTGTATGTCGATCTGGATCAACGCTGGGATGCACGTGCAAAACGGCTCAATGCAAAACTCACGCACTTGGATTTGCCGGTGCAAGTTGCCAACTTGTCCAGTATCTGGACCGTGCTGTACACCCAGCCCAGTTGCTACAACTGGCTGTTCCAGCACTATCTGCGTCTGGAAGGTCTGGCGCTGAGTTGGGTGGGGACCGGTCGAATGATCTTCAGCCTGAACTACACCGAGCACGATTTTGATGAGGTCGGTGAGCGGTTTATCCGGGCCGCCCAGGCCATGCAAAAAACGGCTGGTGGCTGCACAACCCGGTATTGACCAACCAAAGTATCAAGCGCCGGGTTATGCGGGAAATGCTGGAGCACCGTTTCTGATTCGGGAGCGCGTTGAATCAGGCTTTGGATTTGCCTGATTCGACCCACTCACCTCGAAACAGGGCCAGGGGGACTTGTAGTACAGCACGATGTCGTTGAACGGGTCAGTGAGGATCTTGGTCATCCAGACCAGCCCGGCCATGACACCCTTGATGAAGAACAAATGCACTGTGCGGAATATCAAACCGCCCGCCCCAATGGCCAACCAGAGCAGTCCAGTGTTGTGCACAAAGCCAGAGAAGCCCACCCCGGGCTCGATCAAACCAAACAGACTGGGCGTAGCCAGCAAAAGCAAAGGTGACGCCAGCCAAATGGAAATCAACACCAGCTTGCGTTGCAGGTTGTATCCCACCTTGACTTCTTCTTTGTATTCGTTAGTGACCTGGTTGACTTCATCAAAGCCAAGCGGTTCAAAGAAAAAGTGCCCCGACTGGCGCGTGCTCATAGAGACCAACCAGCCAATCAGGCCAGAGATGGCCGGGTCGATGAACAGGTAGACATAGGCCACCAGAAAGCTGATCGCGCTGATCAGATGCAGGGTCTGATTGATCCGGCTTTGGTGGTAGTAGCGGTGGTCGTCCCAGCGCTGAATGGTGAGTTGATTGAAAAATTCAGACATCATTTCGGCTCCTTTGGTACAAATTGAACTCGGTCCTTCACGTTGATGTGAGAGGAAAAATCGGGCAAAAAACATCAGCGGCCAGCCACCGCTGGCTGGGCAAGCTTGGCGTTCGTTGCAGAACCTGCGGTCAAAACCAGGCCTTCGAGCTGCTGCCAATAGATCAGTTCGAGCCGACCGTCCATGTGCTCCACCAGCGCGGTGCGGCTTTCAACCCAGTCACCATCGTTGCAGTACAAGGTGCCGTTGATGTCGCGCATTTCGGCACGGTGGATATGGCCGCACACCACACCATGATGACCACGCTCGCGGGCTTCTGCGGCCACAGCGTCTTCAAAGTCCATGACATAGTTCAAGGCCTTTTTGACCTTGTGCTTCAGGTAGGCAGACAAAGACCAATACGGCAAGCCCATGCGGGCCCGGTAACTGTTGAAATGGCGGTTGAGTTTGAGTGTGAATTCGTACAGCGTGTCGCCCAGGTAAGCAAGCCACTTGGCGCACTGGACCACCCCGTCGAAATAGTCGCCATGGATGACCCAAAGACGCTTGCCGTCTGCCGTGGTGTGCACAGCCTCTTGCACCACATCGATGCCACCAAACTGATGACCAACAAAGCCACGCGCAAACTCGTCGTGATTGCCTGGCACGTAAATTACCTGGCAGCCTTTGCGTGCGCGCCTAAGCAGCTTTTGCACCACATCGTTGTGCGACTGAGGCCAGAACCAGCGGCGGCGCAGTTGCCAGCCATCCACGATGTCACCTACCAAATACAGGTAGTCGCTGCTGTGGTCTTTCAGGAAATCCAGCAGCGACTCTGCTTGGCAGCCTGGCGTACCGAGGTGGATGTCCGACACAAAAATAGCACGGTAGTGGGTTTTGCCACCATCGGATTCGGTGTTTTCTTGGTCGTACCCGCCAGCGTGCAGGGACGCGAACGCCTCGCGCATCGGCGCGGCATCAAATGTGACCGCGTCGAATCTCATAAGCGTCAGGCGCTCACAGACGATGCACCCAGGAAGTGCTTGCGGTAACGTGGGGGCAAGTCACCGATGCGCATCAGCATCGGCAGGTCGGCCGTGTTGAAGTCAGGGTCCCATGCAGGGGCGCCAAGCACCTTGGCCCCGAGGCGCAGATAGCCTTTGATCAGTGCTGGAGGCTCAATGCCAGGGCACGGCTCAAAATCATCCACTGGCAATGGCAGTCGCGGCCTGACATGGTATTCAACCGGTGCCAGATGGGTTTGCCGCAATTGATGCCAGATGCCTGCCGCTGCCTGGGCGCTGGCAACCCCGTTGTGCATCATCGGAATGCTGGCGCAACCAATCATGGTGTCCAGCTTGTTGCGCGTCATGAACTCAGCCAGCGCACCCCACAGCGCCAGGATCACCGCACCCTGGCGGTAGTCGGCGTGCACGCAACTGCGGCCCAGTTCCACCATGCGGTCACGCAGCGAACGCAGACGCACCAAGTCAAATTCGGTATCACTGTAGGTGCTGCCCACACGCTTGGCCTGGGGGGGGGTCAAGACACGGTAGGTACCGATCACTTCTTGCGTGAGCTCATCGCGCACCAGCAAATGCTCGCAGTAGTCGTCAAACAGGTCAATGTCGTAACCCGCCACGGGGGTGTTGAGACGGGCGCCCATTTCACCCGCAAACACATTGAAACGCAGTCGCTGGGCAGACCTGACTTCGTCAAGATTTGTGGCCCAGGTGGCCGATATTTTTCGGTTCTGCTCGGGTGCAGCAAGCGTCTGCGACGCCCTGCCCAAGGTGTATTCCCTGAGGGTGAGCCAGGGATGCTGGCGTAAAAGCGATGTGCGGCAATTCATTCATGGTGCTTCTTTCGTTCAGGCTTGGGTACTGGCCTCAAGTGCCCACCACACCACCGTCTTTGCGGCGGATGGCAACCGTGGCAGACCGCGGCCTGCCTCCCCCCTGACCATCGGGCCAGGAACTGACAGCTCGCGGCTTGGCAGGGTCGCTGCGCTCGCTGTCAGGCTCGCCGGGATGTTGGATGTTGATGAAGAGGGTTTTCTGGTCAGGTGCAAAAGCAAGGCCTGTGATCTCGCATCCCGCAGGTCCGGTCAGAAAGCGCTTGGTCTCACCTGTCGCTGGGTCTGACACCAACATCATGTTGTTGCCCACAAACTCGTAGGCACCCTTGTGCATGGCTGAGGTAGAAATGTCTGTCTGTATCCATAACAGGCCGTTGCGGTCAAAGCTCAGGCCGTCGGGGCTGCCATACAGATCGCCCTTGACCGTGCCCTGGTGCTCGGCCTTTTTGGCCAATGGGTCGCCCGCCAAGGCAAAGTGAATCCAGCGAAACTCGGTTGCAGCCGGGTCGCCATCGACTTCGCGCCAGCGAATGATGTGGCCCATGACATTGTCGGCACGCGGATTGGCGTCATTTGGCATGTCACTGGCTGGGCGACCAGCGGCGCCCCGCTGGCTGTTGTTGGTCAAGGTAACGAACACTTCGCCCGTATCAGGGTGAACTGCGATCCATTCGGGGCGGTCCATTTTTGTGGCCCCCACCAGGTCTGCTGCCTGTCGGCAGCGAATCAGCACCTCGGCTTGTGTGGCAAAGCCATGGGCCGCGTCCAGGCCGTTTTGACCATGTGCCAAAGCAATCCAGCGCCCATAACCTCTGCTGTCAAAGCGTGCAACATACAGCGTGCCGTGGTCAAGCACATGCTGGTTGGCTTTGAACCCGCCTGGTTTGACCTTGTCGCGGCTTACGAACTTGTAGATGTACTCAAACCGCTCGTCGTCACCCATGTACACCACCACACGACCGTCGCGGGTCAAGGTGGTGGTAGCACCTTCGTGCTTCGTACGGCCCAGTGCGGTCCGCTTGATGGGGATATGGGTTGGATCGGTGGGGTCAATCTCAACCACCCAACCAAACCGGTGCGGCTCGTTGGGGTTGATGGCCGCGTCAAACCGGCTGTCGTGTTCGTGCCAGCGGTAGCCGCCGCCTTTGGGACGCAGGCCATAGCGCTTTTCATCGGCATTGGGTGTGGCTTGGCTGCTGAAATAGCCGTTCCAGTTTTCTTCGCAGGTCAGGTAGGTTCCCCACGGCGTCTGCCCGGCAGCGCAGTTGTTCAGCGTACCCAGCACACGGGTGCCTTGGGGGTCCGCCTGGGTCTTCATCAAACTGTGCCCGGCGGCGGGCCCACTCAGCACCATAGGGGTGTTGGCCGTTATGCGGCGCGCATAGCGTGAGGGGATTTGTTGTACCCACTGGCCTTGGCTCTGGGTCACTTCAATCACACTGACGCCGTGCGCTGCCTGCGATTTACGCACTTTGTCGGCCGTCCAGGTTTTCATGCCATCTGCATGCAAAAGCCCGTCGTCGGTGTACTCGTGGTTAATGGCCAGCAGGCCATGGTCTTTGCCCAATGCAAAGAATTCCATGCCATCGTGGTGCATGCCTGCCTGCAAGCTTTGGTCTTGCCACGTGTTGGATGCATCTGTTTTGAATGCGGGCGCACCTTGGGCCAAGCCAGTCGGGTCACCCCAACGGTAAAAGACTTGCGCCACATACTCAGGCGGAACTGTCACGTTATCGGCCATGGAAATGGGAACAGCGGTGAAGCCCAGGGGCTTGCCGACAGCACGGTGAGCCGAGTTGGACGAAGGCTGCGCCCAAGCCTCGTTCAGCGAATGGGACCCCACCAGCAAGGCCACTGCGCTGGCTGTGCTCTTGAGTATGCGACGGCGCTCAACACTCACCTCATGCAAGGTGGCGTTGTCGCTGAAGTTGACACCCTCTTGCGTCAACCCACCGCATTTGTCTTTGTTGCTAAGCATCTAACTGATCCGCTTGTCTGTTTGAATGCCTGAAGTGTTGCAAGGCGACATGACAAGACGATGGCGTTTTGATGTAGTTTTGGTGACAAGGCCCTTAAAAACAAACAGGCCGCAAACAAGCGGCCTGGTGAAATGGTTGGCTGGCTATATGACCAGCTTGGTTGGCGTGGCGATCAACTCCCCGTGGCCTGCAATGCCACATTAAAGAGGCGCATCTTGCCTGCGTAATAAGAGTCCAGTCGCCACTCTTTCAGAATGGCGATTGCAAGTTCAAACTGATCGAAATTCAACTGGTAAATGTCTGCCAAGTGAAAATCAGCGTCGGACTCCAACGCCAGCACCAGTCGCGACAGCGTCTGCAGTGAGGGATCTTCAGGGTTTTGTTCGATCAGTTTTCTTGCTTTTTGATGGCCAACATCGTGGTAGTCCTTTTGATGAGTTTTGTGCAGTGCAGCACCGACGCTTAACCTTACTTCAAGGGCATTTAATGCGCAACCCCCAGTCACGCAACTGTCATATTTGACTCCCGTAATGCCCTACCTCATGCGATCCAAGCAAACCGTCATGTCGCAGTCACATTTCGCCGCTAACTTCGCCTGTTTCATTCCCCCGAACAGAAGATGGTCATGCAACTCAACCCCATTGCGCGTACTCTGGCAGGCACTGCCTTGGTCATATTTGGTCTGACGCTCAGCGCCTGTGGCGGCAATAGTGATACGCCAACATTCAAACCGCTTGAACTGAACATTGCCCATATCAATGATCATCACTCGCAGCTTGATGCTTTTGCGGCAACAGAGCTCACGTTGGACGGTGTCGCCACGCAGGTTGATCTGGGCGGATTTGCCCGCCAGACGGCCATGTTCAAATCAATGGCTGACGCCAAAAATCTGCTCAAGCTGCACGCAGGCGATGCGCTGACAGGCTCGCTGTACTACACCTTCTTCAAAGGTGCCGTAGACGCGCAAATGATGAACACCATCTGTTTTGATGCTTTTACGCCCGGTAACCACGAGTTTGACGACGGCGACAGCATTCTGAAAGGCTTTTTGGACGAACTGGCCAAAGGTAGCTGCAAGACGCCCTCCATTTCAAGCAACGTGGTGCCTGCAGTGGGCACGCCACTTGTGCCAACGGCCAGTTCGGCTTACCTCAAGCCCTGGGTGATCAAGGATGTGGATGGGGTGAAAGTGGGCATTGTCGGCCTGACGGTCGCTGGCAAAACGGTGAATTCTTCGCGCCCACTTAGCAGCACGCAGTTCAACGACGAAGTGACATCCGCTCAAAAAGCCATTGATGAACTGAAGTCTCAAGGCATCAGACACATCATTGCGCTGACGCACCAAGGCTATGAGGCTGACAAAGCCATGGCTGCCAAATTGACCGATGTGGACGTCATCATTGGCGGCGATTCGCACAGCTTGTTGGGTGACTTCAAATCCGTTGGCATTGCCTCGTCATCTGGCAGCTACCCCAGTGTCGCCACCAACATGAATGGCGAGATGGTCTGTATTGGTCAGGCGTGGGAGTACAGCAAGGCCTTTGGCCTGATGAACCTGCAGTTCAACGAAGCGGGCGCTGTGAAAAGCTGCGCAGGCAAAGCGACGCTGCTGATTGGCGACAGCTTCAAACGCAAGGATTCTGCGGGCGTCTGGCAGACCGTCGCCGGTACCGAGCGCACCACGTTGATGGCCAATCTGGCAGCAAACCAAGGCCAGGTCAAAGTACTGACACCAGACGCCACGGCTGCCGCCGTGCTGAAGACCTATTCAGACCAGGTTGCGCTGGAAAAGGCCAAGGCCATCGGTACCGCAACCGAATCCCTTTGTCTGGTGCGTGTTCCTGGCGAAAGCACCAACCGTAGCGGTAGCACGGCGGGATGTGAAACGGCCAATACACAGGCTCGTGGTAGTGATGCCGCGCAGGTGGTGGCAGAGGCATTTTTGTTTGCCGCCAAACGCGCTGACTTTGCGTTGCAAAATGCTGGCGGGGTACGCGTACCAGTCGCTTCTGGCGCCCTGAGCATGAACACGGCGTTTACCCTGCTTCCTTTTACGAATGTGTTGGTTGAAATGGAACTGACTGGTGCAGAGGTGGTGGCCGCGCTGGAAGACGCGGTTGACAACCACATCGTCACGCCCTCTGGCAACGGGTCTCACCCCTATGCAGCAGGCCTGCGTTGGAATCTGGACATGAGCAAGGCCAAAGGTCAGCGCTTTACCAATGTACAGGTCCGCAACAAGACGACAGGCAGTTGGAGCGGCATTGACAGAACCAAGACCTATGTCCTGGTCACCAATGACTTTATTGCCTCTGGCAAGGACGGCTATGCCACCTTGGGCGTCGCCTACAGCGCAGGGCGGTATGTCAACACCTACCTTCTGTACACCCAGAGCTTCGTTGATTACGTGCTGACCAAAGGCAGCATTGCTCGTCCTGCTCGTGCAGATTATTCGCACCAGAGCGTTGTCACGGCCACAGGTACGGCACTTCCATAAAGAACAGTTCAGGATTTATCGTCGCACAGCCATCGACAAACCTGATCTACCACCCAAGCCCCATCATCCATCGGGAGATCATGGCCCGCATGGGGATGGATGCGAAGTGGCCACTGGCCGTGCTGTGCAATGGCATACGAGCACCGCGACGCCACCAACTCATCCCCATCACTGGTCAGCACCAGCGTGGGCACACAAGAGGCATGCTGCGGCGCGTGGTACCTGCTTGCTGCCCACAACTGGCGTATCGCATTCCCCCGTGAAACCGGGTGCCTGCGACGCAAGTCCAGCCAAGCAGGCAAGACTGATTCATCCTTGTTGGCACTGGTCATCCGTAGGATGGCAAGCTCCCAGTCTTCGTCGGACGACGGGCCCACGCCAAGCTTGAGCAACTGAAGGTAATTGAGGGGTTTCAGTCTCTCGTAAAACGGGCTGAAGGGTTTCATGCTGGAATTGACCAGAACGCAGGCGCGAACTTCGTCCGCAAAAACAGAACACCAAGACACCGCAAGCATCGCCCCCATGGACATGCCAAACAGGCTGTAGGGCGTCTGTACGCCCAAATCTATGATCTGCTCGTGGCAGGCGTTCATCATCTCAGCGATGGTGAGCGGACTCTTTTGCCGGTAAAGGCTTCCGTTGCCTGGTATGTCGATACAAATCACCTGACTGTCAGGCACATGGGCTTCAAAGGATTGAACAAAGTCGCCCCAATGGCCGCTCTCCCGGGTCAGACCACGCAAAAATACCCATGGATGGCGCATGTTCAATACCACTGCTGCAAGGCCTGGATGTGATGCTGGGTTCGCCCGTCGTGCTCGGGTAACCACATTTTGCTGCCACAAGCAGCCCGTGCCAGAAAGTCAAGCAGAAGTTGGTGTTGCCGCAGCACCCTTTGCTGCCGATGCTCGATCAACGGGTTGAAGATGCCATGACGAGAAAACAGTTGGCGTGGATTTTTCTTGACCCAAAGCCATGAACCCATCTCCAGGGTCAGAGGCAAGAAGACATGATCTGGCACCAGCAGGCTTTGGCTGTACAGGTAGTCCCAAAGGTCGCCATGGGTCAGGTACTGCAAGCTCTGGGGCTCAAAAATATAGCGGTGATGGCTGTGTGAGCGGACAAAAATCTCCTTGAGCGCGTGCATTTCAGCCAGGTGTGTGATGGGCGCCCGGGTATGCGCAAACGGAAACCAGATTCGGTTGCTCAAGCCAAAGCCAGAGTGGCAATCCAGCGAAATACTGAATTGCCGTGAGAGCAACTCTGAATGCACTACCTGGCAGACCGCCTGGTTTTCAGCTTCCATGGCTTTGCCAAATTCACCCCGGTACCAAGGCAGCCTGGGGCTCAAGCGTTGCCCACCTACCATGAATGGAACCGATGCCTGCGCCTCGATGGGTGAATTGCGCATCAGATCAACGCCCTGGGGATTGGCCCGTGTGCCCATGCGCATGCCGCCTGGGTTAACGATGGGCATGAACACCAGGCGCATGGTTTCAAGTTGCTTGAGCAAGGCGCTGTCCCAGGACAGGCGCATCACCAAGTTTTGCAAAAAGGCAATCACCACTTCGGCACCAATGCGCTCCAAGCCATGCACACCGCCAAAGTAGCCCACCGCAGGTACGTCCAGACTCGGGTTGCCCAAAGTGATGGCATAGACAGGGTATTCACTGCCATCAGGCATGTGTGCTTTGCAGACCACCTGGGCAGAAAGATGCGCCTGCCCCAGCTCAATGACCCTCTCTAGTGCAGCCAGTTCAGGCAGCTCATGAATGCTCATTGGTTTGCAGAGGCCGGTAAGTTCAGGACAAGGATTGACAGTCTGAGCTTAACGGGTCTGTATGACATTTTGACGACGGCTCGGGGCGGTGATTTGACACGAAGATGTCATATTCGATCGATAGCATTTGCCAACCCAACAGCCCGGAAACCCCATGCGGCGCAAGAAGTCATTCATCCGCCTGGTTGCCATACCAGCGTGCATTCTCTGGGGTCTGGCCGAGCTCATGGCCCTTCAAAAGTCCCGCTTGCTGACGCGGCGGCACTGAATTCCCCACACCAAAAGATCTGGAAACACCCATGAGTGATGACACGACAGAGATGATTCGCAGGTTGCATCGCGATCTGATTGACAGCTATGACGAAGAGCTGGAGATCGAACTGGACGACCGCCGTGACGCTGCCCCGATGACGGATGACGAGCGCATTGCCCGCTCTGCCTATTTCCGGGAGCTGTTTCGCCTGCAAGGCGAGCTGGTCAAGTTGCAGGACTGGGTGGTCGCGCATGGGCACAAAATGGTGATCCTGTTTGAAGGCCGCGACGCCGCAGGCAAAGGTGGTGTGATCAAACGGATCACCCAGCGCCTGAACCCGCGTGTTTGCCGTGTCAGCGCCCTCCCAGCCCCGAATGACCGTGAGCGCACCCAGTGGTACTTTCAACGCTATGTGGCCCATTTGCCAGCGGCAGGTGAAATGGTCTTGTTTGACCGCAGCTGGTACAACCGCGCCGGTGTGGAGCGGGTCATGGGGTTTTGCTCTGACGAACAGTACGAAGAGTTCTTTCGCACCGCGCCAGAGTTTGAAAAGATGCTGATCCGCTCGGGCGTTCAAGTCATCAAGTACTGGTTCTCGATTTCGGATGAAGAGCAGGAAATGCGGTTCTTGAGCCGCATTCATGACCCTTTGAAGCAGTGGAAACTGAGCCCCATGGACCTGGAATCCCGGCGCCGCTGGGAGCAGTACACAGTTGCCAAGGAAACCATGTTTGAACGCACTCACACGCCTGAGGCACCTTGGTGGGTGGTAGAAGCCGATGACAAGAAGCGCGCTCGGCTCAATTGCATCCAGCATTTGCTCAATCAAGTGCCCTACTCGGAAATCTTCCATCCTGAGATTGTTCTGCCAGAACGTGAACGGAGCGAAGACTACAACCGCCGTCCTGTACCCAAGGAAATCCTGGTTCCTTCGCTCTATTGAGGCCCTCAGGTGAGGAGATGAAAGCCCTGACATCTCAATTAAACGGTATATACTGTTTACCTCGTTTAATGAAAATCAAATCATGGCAACTGAAACTAGTACCGAAGAAAAGACAATAACCGCAGTGAGCACTGCGTCCGCCCCAGCCACGGTGGCAAAAAAGCCCGCGACAAAACCCCCTGTCAAGCCCACACCCGCGAAAGCCACACCAGCCAAGCCGCCCGTTGCGAAAAAGCAGCCTGCGGCGAAACAGCCGGTGAAGAAGCCAGCGCCTGCCAAAACCCCAGTTGTCAAACCAGCTGCGGCCAGCGCCAAGCCAATGAAGGCAGTGACCAAGGCAGTCAAGCCCGAAAAGCACAAGAAACCCAAGCTGGTGCGTGACAGCTTTACCATTCCAAAAGACGAGTACGAACTGCTCGGCTTGCTCAAGGCACGCGCCATCAATCTGAAGCAGCCTGCCAAGAAAAGTGAAGTCTTGCGCGCCGGTATCAAGCTGCTGGCCAATCTGAAGGATGCCGAGTTCCTCGCCGCCCTCAGCGGTGTGCCCTCACTGAAGACTGGCCGCCCTGCCAGCAACAAGGCAGGCTAAAGAAAGTCGGGCGCCTGCACCGCCATCAGTTGTGTGTGCAAGCTGCCTTCGCGCTCTTTGCAGCGCAGCCACCATAATGACCCTTTGCGCACGGCACACTGTTCATCGGACAGGTTCAACAGCCGCGCAATGGTCATGCCCAGTGTGGGCTGATGACCAATCAACAGCACGGTGCTCTTGCCCTCCGGCCACTGTGCAAGGCTTAACAGCTGCTGGGGCGTGGCCAGCGGTGCAAGCTCATCCGTGACCTTGTATTTTCTGTTCAGCGCATGCGCCGTGCGCTCTGCGCGCACTGCCGGACTGGTGTACACCCTGGCAGTGTCAACAAGCTGCCTGTCCAACCACTGGGCCATGCGGCGCGCCTGGCGCTCGCCACGCACAGTGAGTTCACGCGCCATGTCCAGTTTGCTTCCCGCAAGGGCGCCTTCACCATCTCTGGCCTCTGCATGCCGCCACAAAATCAGATCCATGTTCAGGTCTTTCGGTGGGTTGATTCGCCGTAGCGCACCATGAGGGCTGCCTGAGCCCCGTGCCGTGCTTGCTCTCTTGGCACTGCCCGCCTGTCGGAAACGTACTCACCTCCGGGCATCAAGTGCCAGGCGTCTTGGGTGTCGTGCAGGTAGGCCACCAAGCATTCATCCACCAGACGCTGGCGAAGCACGGGGTCTGTCACGGGCCATGAAATTTCGACTCGGCGCATCATGTTCCGGTTCATCCAGTCGGCGCTGGACAAGTACAGTTCGTCCTGATCACCACACCGGAAGTAAAACACCCGAGAATGCTCTAGGAAACGCCCAATCACGGATCGCACGTGGATGTTGTGCGTTTGCCCAGGCATCTGCGCTGGCAACGTGCAGGCGCCACGAACAATCAGATCGATCTTGACACCTTGCTGGCCTGCCCTGATCAAGGCTGCCACCAGGCCATCGTCGGTCAGTGCGTTCATCTTCGCAACCACACGGGTGCTTTTGCCCTTGGCTGCAGCCGCACCCAAAGCATCCAGCTTCTCAATCAATTTGCGGTGGAGCTGAAAAGGCGCCAGCATCAGCTGCTGCAACCTGGGCAGGCGGTTCTGGCTCGCGAGATGCGTAAAGACATGGTCCATCTCGGCAGTCAGCTGGCGATCCGCCGTCAGGTGGCTGATGTCGGTATAGAGCCGCGCCGTGCCAGGGTTGTAGTTACCGGTGGACAAATGGCCATAACGGCGCAGTGCCTGCCCCTCACGCCGGGTGACCAGCAGCATCTTGGCATGCGTCTTGAGCCCGACCACGCCGTAAACAACCTGCGCCCCGACAGACTCCAGTCGCTCAGCCCAATTGATGTTGGCTTCCTCGTCAAAACGCGCCTTGAGTTCCACCACCGCCGTGACCTCTTTGCCGTTTCGCACCGCCTGACGGAGCAAATCCATCATCTCGGAATGGGAACCCGTGCGGTAAATAGTCTGCTTGATGGCAAGGACCTTGGGGTCGTTCGCAGCCTCTTGCAGGAAATCCAGTACACCGTCAAATCGCTCAAAGGGTTGGTGAATCAGCACATCACCCAATTGAAGGCGCTCGAAGATGGACTGCCCCTGGCGCAACTGCGCAGGGTAACCCGCCATGTAAGGCACAAAGCGTAAGTGCGCTGTCTCGCGCTGGTCCACCAAGTCCAGCAACTGAGTCAGCCGCACCAAGTTGACGGGGCCGTGCACGCGGTAAAGGGCCAGCTCAGGCAAATTGAACTGGGTCAACAAGAAGCCAGACAAGCGCTCCGAGCAACCGGCAGACACCTCAAGCCGAACGGCCTGACCATAGTGGCGCTGCTCCAGGCCCTGCCGCAAGGCGGTACGAAGATTCTGGACATCTTCTTCGTCAACCGCCAGATCCGAATGACGTGTCACCCGAAATTGCGAAAACTGCCCTACGCCGCGCCCTGGAAACAAATCGACCAAGTGGGCCCTGATCACGCTGGACAAAGACACCAGCAAGGTTTGCTTACCAGACACCTTGGCGGGCAAGCGAATAAAACGCGGAAGAACGCGCGGCACCTTGACAATGGCGATTTCGTTCTCGCGGCCAAAGGCGTCATGACCGCTGAGTTGCACAATGAAGTTCAGTGACTTGTTAGCAACCTGGGGAAACGGGTGAGACGGGTCCAGGCTCACGGGCACAAGCAATGGCCTGACTTCGCGCTGAAAATAAGCCTTGACCCATTGGCGCTGGGCGGAATTGCGCTCACCGTGGGAGATGATGCGGATACCTTCCCTCTCAAACGCGGGCATCAGTTCGTCGTTGTACAGGGCGTACTGGCGGTCAACCAGCGCATGGGCTTTGGCAGACAAGGCCGTGAACGAGGCCGTGGAATAAGCGCCGTGCGCCTCTTTAGCCTGCCAGGCACTGACATGTGGCTCTGCACGCACCTCGAAAAACTCGTCCATGTTGGACGACACAATGCAAAGGTACCTCAGACGCTCCAGCAAAGGAACGTCGTTACGACAAGCCCAGTCAAATACCCGCTCATTGAAGGCCAGGATGCTGTGGTCACGGTCAAGCAGTTTGATATCAGGCAGCAAAGTGTCAGGATTTCCAGGTTGGGCAAATTTCACACAGTATGTTTCAGTACTGTGACATTTTTGTGTCAAACCTGCAGGCGCCCTGCAATTACCTGAGCGTGGTGCTAGTGCTCCAATTTGAAAGCAAGCCGTCGGGCATTTCGCCCTTAAGCGAGATCACCACCAACTGACCCGCCGCCTTGCCTGCCCGCGCTGCATCTGCAGGTGTCAGCGTACAAAGTGAACCCACCTTTTGTAGCAACCAAGAGGTGCCCACTGCATCCTCGACCCAACCCTTGGCGCGCAGCACATGCACTTGGCCGTCCAACTCAGCCTTCAAAGCATGAACATCCACGCCAGTCAGTAGCTGAAAAGACCGGGTTTCAAACTGGGTCGCCGCGTCTTGCATGGGGGGTCGCCTCAGGCGGCCGTCCGACGTCCAGCCACCGCCACCAGGTGTCCGGAGGTCATCAAGCAAATTCCAGAAACTGGGAGGCACTGCAGACTGCGAAGTGTCCAGTCTGGATGCGGTCGTATTCAGGCCTGCCAACCAAGTTTGGGTTTGGATCAACTCAGCGGAAGATAAAAGATCCACCTTATTCAGCAACAGCAAATCTGCCTCTTGAATTTGCTGCATCACCGTGCCGCCCACATAGCGGTCTTGCGCCTGCGCCTGCACGGTCATCGCGTCCAGCACCGCCACAACACCCAGCACGCTTAAACCCGGTACCAGCCGGGCGCTGCGCGCAACAGCGGCCGGCATGGCCACGCCACTGGTCTCAATCAGCACAACATCTGGTGCAGGTATCCGTGCAGATACCCTCATCAGGGCACCCACCAGGTCAGCGCCAAAACTGCAACAAACACAGCCCCCGGACAGCTCCAGAACATCACCAAACTGTCCGCGGATCAAGTCCGCATCGATGTTGATGTCGCCAAAGTCATTCACCAGCACCGCTATCCTTTGCCCGCTGGCATGACGCAGAAGGTGGTTGACCAGCGTCGTCTTGCCCGCCCCCAGGTAGCCACCGATCACCAGAGTCGGCAACATCAAACGCTGGGCGCTTTGAAGACTCGCCCACCTTGAACCGTACCCCAGATGCCCACGTCTTTCAGCGCATCGGGGGCTGCAGCCAGCGGGTCAGCATCCAGCACGCAGAAGTCTGCGCGCTTGCCGCATTCAATCGAGCCAAGCTCGCTGTCCAGGTGCAGCGACCATGCCGCACCCAGTGTGACCGCGTGCAGTGCCTCTGCCACGCTGATGCACTCAGGTGCGCCCAGCAGTCGCCCATCTGCCGTGCGCCGGTTGACGGCACACCAAGCGGTAAACAACGGCGCCAGCGGCGTGATGGGGGCATCCGAGTGAATCGACATCCCCACACCTGCGTCCAGCGCACTGCGGCAGGCATTCATGCGTTCGGCGCGCTCTGGCCCTACAGTGACGGCACGGTGCTGTTCACCCCAGTAATAGGTGTGGTTGGCAAACAGATTCACACCCATGCCAAGGGCCTTGATGCGACTGAACTGGGCCGCATCGGCCAGTTGGCAGTGCTGCAGGATAAAACGATGATCTGGCGGGTTGTGGGCCGTCAACGCCTGCTGCATACAGTCCAGCGCCAGGTCGGTCGCCTCGTCGCCATTGGTATGGGTATGCACCTGCACGCCATGCGCCAGCGCAAGGGCATAGCACTCGCGGATCGCCTCGGGGGCGGTATACCAAAGACCATTGGGCGCGCCGTTGAAATACCCAGGCCAACGCATGCGGGCAGAGAAACCCTGGATAGAGCCGTCTGCCACGATCTTGATACGCCCCAGGCGCAGGTTTTCTGCCCCGCGAGCCTTAAGCGCCACGGCACGCTCGACTGCGTCACTGGGCTTCATGCCCATCAAACGCAGCAAGGGCACGATGCGTACCGGGTAGGTCACCTCATTGGTGATGCGCAACTGGGTGGCAATTTCATCGTCGCCCAAGGTGGCGGCCAGGTCGGTGGCCGTGGTGACCCCAGCGCGCACACACAGCTTGCCGAAAGCCCGGATACCTGCCTCGTCGCCACTCAGGAAAGAACGGTCCAGGCCCACATGGCCAGCGACCGGCATCATGGCTTCCGGCCCCTTCAACTCACCCGTCGGCAAGCCGTCTGACCCCAGCGGAAAGCCTGGGTGCTCAATGCCAACCCGCAAAAAACCTGCAAGCTCCAACGCGCGCGAGTTGGCGTTCAGAATATGGCCGCTGGCATGCAGTACCCCAACAGGTCGTGTCACACTGACCCGGTCCAGGTCATGCTTGGCGCAACGCTGGTCGCCAAAGTAAATCGGATCAAATCCCCAGCCGACTATGGGCGCCTGGCTGTGCGGGTCCATCGCAGCAGCCTTGGCCAGTGCGGCCACCACGGCATCCAGCGTTTTGGCACCGGAAACCACGCGGTTATCGGGGTCCACCCGGTCGAAATAGCCCACGTACACATAGCGCCACAAGGTGCCCGCCATCAAGTGCGAGTGCCCCTCAATCAGACCAGGGATCAACACCTTGTCAGCAAACTGGGTATCAAGCTGGTACGCGCCCCAGCCAGCCACATCAGCCAGATCGCCTACACCCAAAATGCGTCCGTCCCGCACCGCCACGTGCGTGGCCCGCGGACGCGACGGATTCATCGTGACAATGCCTTTGGCCTTAAAAACCGTGATCTCTTCCATGGTGAATCCTTGGGTTAAAGCACTTTGCCAGGGGTACGGCGTCGGCGCCAATACGGGAACTCGTCTTCATGCACCTCGTAATCCAGCTCCTGCACCCGCCCCATCAGGCGCTCCTGGACATCGGCAACGGCCTTGTTGTAGACAGCCGGCCCAATTTCCTCGAGGAAGAAACCAAGCATGGCGCCAGCGGCAATGTTGCCGATGGGCTCATCCATGTTCTCGCGGAAGTAGCGTTCAATGGATGCGATGGCCTCCTGGCGCACGTCTTTGGGAAGCTCGATTGACATGACTGCCTCGAATCAGGGAATCTCTGGCTCTACCAGCTTGGCCAATTGCTCCAGCGATTCCTGCCAACCCAGGTAGCACATCTCTACCGGAATGATCTCAGGAATGCCCTCTTGAACCACCTGAAGCTCGGTGCCGCAAAGCACTGGCTTGAGCGTGACAGTCACCTCCATCTGGCCTGGCAGGTTAGGGTCATCAAACTTGTCGGTGTAGCGGATGGTCTCAAAGGGCACCAGCGCCAGGTATTCCCCGCCGAAGCTGTGCCCCTGACCGCTGCCAAAGTTGGCAAACGTCATTCTGAACGTGCCGCCCACCTTGGCGTCCATGTGATGCACCTTGCAGGTGAAGCCATAGGGTGGCAACCACTTGGTCATGGCATCAGCCTCCAGAAATGCACGGTAGACCCGCTCGGGTTTTGCGCGTAGAACGCGATGAAGTCGAACAGTGCCTGTTGCCATGAGAGCCGCCTTTTATCGTGAATTGGAACGCCACTTTAACCGCGACGGCGGGCAGCGAGCAGCGAGCACGCTACAGGCGCAGCGGGTCTTTGCGCCTGTCCATCCAGGCAGGCCGCACAGACTCAGTCCGCTGCTGAGCTGGCAGTTCCCAGCCGAAGAACTGGCAGATTTCAGCTTTTTGTGCCTCAGCATCGGCGTAACCCATGCCCATGAGCTCGCGGGTAAAGTTCGACTCAAACAGCAAGTAGCTCGCCAGGGCTGAGCCCTTGATGTCGGCCTTGGCGCTGGACACGCCCACGCCGCCCAGCAAAGCCCGCACAGCCGGGGGCAAATCCCCCACGTGGCGTGAGGCTACCGTGTCGAGCCGTTGCGACGGTGAGATCAACAGCAGTTCGACAGGCCGCAGGCAACTGGCAGCCCGCGCCTCGGGGGGCACCAGCTTCATGGTCTGGTTGATACGGCGCACCCGCTCTACATCCACCGCCAGCGAATCCAGAAAAATACTGGCCAGCGCATGACCGGCAATTTGCGCAACCGACGGATAGGCATTGGCATCCTGCGTCTGCGGTGAAACTCGGGGCTCAGCCATGCGCCCTGCCCCAATCACCAGCACCTTTTCAGCCCCCAGGTGAATCGCCGCAGCCACAGGTGCCGACTGCCGCATGGAGCCGTCGCCAAAGTATTCGGTTCGCCCGTCGATCTGCAAGGGCTTGGCCGGAAACACAAACGGTATGGCGCTGGAAGCCAGCAAATGCTCATACGTGATGCGGTCACGCACGGCCCGCCGCTGCGAGCGAACCCAGGGCATCAGGCGTTTGTCGCCTTCAAAGAACGTGATGTGTTCGCCCGAGCTGTAGCTTGACCCTGTCACTGCCAGCGCCTGCACATGCCCCGCGCGAATCAGCTCAGGCAGCCTGTCCAGGGGCACCATGCGCTTGAGCAACTCCTCCAGAGGCTCATTGTTCAGCAAGGATCGCGGTTTAACCCGGCGCCACCGGGCCAGAACCCAACCCAGTGACATCAGCGTCATCCACTTGGCACCGGTGCGCAGCACGCTCAAGGAATCGGCCTTGTAGACCTGATCGGCATGGAAGTTCTTCCACACATCCACAATCCGCCGAACAGCGCCGTCAAAGTCATCTGCCCCGCAGGCCAGCGCTGCGGCGTTGATGGCACCTGCCGATGTGCCGGTGATGATGGTCAGAGGGTTGGGCTGATCCTTCGCCCCCGCCAGCTTGCGAATATCGGCAATGGCCTCCAGCACGCCCACCTGGTACGCAGCCCGCGCGCCACCGCCGGTTAACAGCAGTCCGGCAGAAGCAGAAGGAGGCGCGATGGTATGCATGGCTTCATTATGAAACCTTGCCCAGCCAAATGTCCAATGTATCGAAAGGGTTACGCTGGCGGGCACTGCGCGCCCGCGTGGAACTAGATACCATCTTCATCATGAACAAGACCACACGACTCACGCTCGCTGCCGTCCTGCTGATTCTGGGTACCACGGGTGCCCAGGCTGGACGCCCACTGCAAACCGAAGATGCGGGCATCCTGGATGCCAAATCCTGCGAACTCGAGGGTGAGCACGCGCGTGTGCGAGCGGGAGGCGAAACCACCACCGTCAACATCGGCCAGTTTGGCTGCGGGATTGGTTTTCAAAGCCAGGTGGCTGCGGCCTTTGAATTTGCCAAGGCCGGCGGTCGAAGCAGCCGCGCCCGCGCGCTGGGTGGAAAAACCCGCGTGTGGAAGTCTGCAGACGACAAGGCCGCCATGGTGCTTGCGTGGGGCCTGGGTTGGGGCAATGCCAATGGGCGCTGGAGCCACGACCTGAGCGACATTGGCCTGGCCTACACCCGCGAGATGACGGAGGACCTGACCGTGCACGTCAACCTCGCCCATTCGCATGACCGCGTGATCCAGCAGCACAGCACCAGATGGGCACTGGCCGCTGAATATGGCAACTACGAAATGGGCGGCATCAAGCTGCGCCCCATGGTCGAAATACTGGGCAACGACCGCGAGCCCCACCCCTGGGTGAACCTGGCCACGCAATTGACGCTGGTACCCGACACCGTCTTTGTTGGCCTGTCAGTCGGCCGCCAGTTCGGTGCACCCGACAAACCCTCAAGGTTCGCCCTGACCTTCAAATACGCCTTCTGAAGGATTGCACCCTGCCACACGATGCACAGGGGGTAGGCTGGCGGCATGCAGGTTCAGACCCCTTGTTAACCGCCTTGCAGCACCGCTTGCAAGAGGTATTTGCAGCCGGGTCAACCGCTCGTTTGGCGCGCCTGCCCGACAAAGGCTTGGCCCACGATCATGTGCGGCTGGTGGGCACCGGCGTGCTGGCCCGCATTCCCAAGCAAAGCCAGATGCGGCTTGGCGCAGCGGACAACCTGGCCTACCAAAAAACGTGCTTTGAACGCGCGGCACCTTCAGGCCACACGCCGCAACTGGTGGTCACCCTGGCACCCGACTCGCTGCTGCCATGGGGCGCTTTGCTGGTAGAGGACATTGTGGGCACCCCCGCCGTGTTGCCAGACCAACTCCCCGCCCTGATCCAGGCGCTGGCAGCCCTGCATGCCTTGCCCGTGCCAGACCTTGCTGCCCGTGCCCCTCTGCAACACAGCGCAGACCCTGCCCTGGCACTGGTACAAGAGATCGCCACCCAGGCGCAATACCTGCCAAAGGCGGATTTGATGCCCTCAGCACTGCGCTTGATTGAAGCAGCGCTGTCTGACCTGCGCGAGCGCCTTAGCGTGCAACATCGCCCACCTATCGCGCTGATTGCATTTGATGGCCACCCAGGCAACTTCATCGTGCGCCCAAGTGGACAAGCCGTGCTGGTTGATCTGGAAAAGTGCCGCTACAGCTACCCGGGCCTGGACCTGGCTCACGCCACGCTCTACACGTCGACCACCTGGGACGTGGCCAGCCACGCCGTGCTGAGCGATGCAAGCGTGCTGAACGCCTATGCCACCTGGGGCCGCGCAGTAGGCCCCTTGCTGGCATCGGCAGCCCTGCCCTGGCACGGGACTTTACGCCGAGCCATGGGCCTGTGGTCTCTGACCTGGTGCGCCAAGTGGCGGGTGTTGTCAGGCCAGCAAACCAGTGGCCTGCCCGTGGGCGAAGACTGGTCTCAAGCCCGCAGCGATTCAGCGCTGGTTGCCCATGTGCGCGAACGGGTCGATCACTACCTCAGCGAAGAAACCATCGCGCAGCTGATGGCGGGTTTTGACCGCTTTGAAAGCGCGCTGGCGTGAACCCTCTTGCCCTGACCTCAGTCACCTCATGACCAGACACACGCTGGGCATCGTGCTGCCCGTGCTCAACGAGGGTGCAGCCTTGGCGAGGCACCTGCGGGCCTTGCAGCCTTTGCGAAAGCGCGGCGCCCTCGTGGTGGTGGTGGACGGTGGCAGCACCGACACCACTTGGGCCATCGCCCAGCAGGCGCTGGGCAGCCTGACCGACACACTGATCCTGGCCCCACGGGGCCGGGCCGCGCAAATGAACGCCGGGGCCAAGGTTTGCCAAAACCACCCCCAGATCCAAACCTTGTTGTTTCTGCATGCCGACACCCAACTGCCACCAGAGGCCGACAAGTTGATCCAGCAGGCCATGGACGCTGGCGCGCGGTGGGGCCGCTTTGATGTGCACATTCGTGGCCGCCACCCGATGCTGAGGGTGATTGGACAGATGATGAACTGGAGGTCGCGTCTGACAGGCATCGCCACCGGCGACCAGGCCCTGTTTGTGCAGCGCAGGACCTTTGACGCGGTGGGCGGATTTGCCCCGCTGCCGCTGATGGAGGACATTGACCTGAGCCAGCGCCTGAAGTGCCTGGGCCCACCCGCCTGCTTGCGCGAGCAGGTCAGCACTTCCGGCAGGCGCTGGGAGCAGCACGGCATGTGGCGCACGGTATGGCTGATGTGGCGTTTGCGCGCAGCCTATGCATTGGGGGCTTCGGCCCATAGCCTGGCCGAACGTTATGGCTACGCAAAGGCACCACCTGACGTGCCCGCAGCCTTGGCCATCGTTGCCAAAGCCCCTGTCTCAGGCATGGCCAAAACCCGGCTCATCCCCGCTTTGGGGCCCGGCGGTGCTGCCCGCGCGCAGCGGCGCTTTGTATTGAACAGCTTGCACACTGCACAGGCCACCGTTCAAGCCGCCGCAGACGCCTCTGCAAAAGACCCAGCAGTGGGCGCAGCATGGGGGCCTGTCACCCTGTGGTGTGCACCCGACGCCACGCACCGGTTTTTCAGGGCCTTGCAACGCAGCTGCCGCACCGCCCCTCCGTTAGCGTTACAGCTGCAGCCCCAAGGCGATTTGGGTCAGCGCATGCTGGCCGCCTTTGAGGCGCATTTTTCGAGTCAAACCGCGTCGCCATCGCAAGCCGTGCTGCTGATAGGCACCGACTGTCCGGTGCTATCGCCCGGCCACCTGCAAGCGGCAGCGCTGGCCCTGCAAACCCACGACGTGGTGCTGATCCCCGCTGAAGACGGCGGCTATGTGCTGATCGGCATGCGCCGCTGCGTGCCCGAAGCCTTTGCCAACATCGCCTGGAGCACCCCGCAGGTGCTGGCCCAGACGCGCCAGCGCCTGAAAGCAGCGGGCGCCAGCGTGGCAGAACTGACCCCGCTGTGGGATGTGGACGAACCCGCCGATTGGCAGCGCCTGCACAATCTGCGGCATGACAGCCCCTGATTTACCCGCCTTCCCCACACACGACGACGCTTGGTACCAGTCGCGCCTGGCCCTGCCCAGGGGCAAGCGGCGCGTGGTCATCGACACCGATTGCGCCAATGAAATCGACGACCAGTTTGCGCTGGCCTGGGCGCTGTGCCTGACTGAATCGATGGTGGTGGAGGCGGTGTACGCCGAACCCTTCTCTTTTGCCCACCGGCGTGACGCCTATCCACACGCGCCCCGAGATGCCGCGCCGTTTAACCCACCCGATGTGGGCATGGCCCGCAGCCACGACGAAATCATTCAGGTCTACCGCCTGCTGGGCCTGCCCTGGCAAGGCCGGGTGTTTGCTGGCAGTGCCAGTTACTTGAGCGGCCCCACCATCCCAGTGCACAGCGACGCGGCCCACCACCTGGTGGGCACGGCCCGCGCGTGCCCGCCGGATGAACCCCTGTATGTGCTGGCCCTGGGTTGCGTGACCAACATCGCCAGCGCCCTGCTATTGGCCCCCGACATCATTGACCGCATCGTGGTGGTGTGGACCAGCGGCTTTCCCAGCCATGCCCCGCATGCCAACCACAGCTTCAACCTGGAGCAAGACCTGTGGGCCAGCCAGCTGCTGCTGAACAGTGGCGTGCCCTTGGTCTACCTGCCGGGCTACCACGTGGGCGCGCAACTGCGTTTGTCACTCGCCGAGATGGAGCGCTACGTCAACGGCCACAGCGCCATCGGCAATTACCTGTACCAGTTATTCACCCACAACCCTTTATGGCCCCTGCTGGGTATCGACCCCAAAACAGCAAACCTGAAAGCCCACAGCTGGGTGATCTGGGACATCATCTGCGTGGCCTGGCTGTACAAACCAGACTGGGTGCCTAGCGAGCTGGTGCGCACCCCTCGCCTGAGCGACGACAAGCGCTGGCTGCCAGACCACTCCCGCCCCTGGATGCGTGAGGCATTTGGTGTGAACCGGGATGCGATTTTGGGCGATTTTTTTGATTCGATAAAACCGGCTTGTCGCTGACCACTGCTGTAAGGTTCTCTGTGGCCAATCGACCAATGGGCAATGTGGCCAGCGTGTGCTGGCCAACCCTTTCAGGACACCACCATGCAACGACGCACCCTTTTGACATCCCTGGCCAGCGGATTCACCGCGCTCACACTCGCGTCGAACGCACGCTCGGCAGCACCCTTTCCCTTGAAGAAGACGGCCACCGAGTGGAAAGCGCTGGTATCGCCAGCGGCCTACGGCGTGTTGTTTGATCACGGCACCGAGCGCGCGGGCTCCAGCCCACTCAATGCTGAAAAGCGCGCCGGCAGCTTTGTGTGCGCCGCCTGCTTTCTGCCCTTGTTCGATGCTGCCCAAAAGTACGAGAGCGGCACCGGTTGGCCCAGTTTTTGGCAACCGTTGCCAGGCGCCCTGGGCACCTCCACCGACTACAAGGCCTTGTACCCACGCACCGAATACCACTGCAGCCGCTGCGGTGGTCACCAAGGCCACGTGTTTGACGACGGCCCCCGCCCCACGGGAAAACGCTACTGCAACAACGGCGTGGCACTGGCCTTTGTGCCCCAAGGGCAACCCTTGCCAGCCCTGCGCACCTGAACCCCTTGCCCCTGAAAGACACCATGAACACACGCACCCTGATCCGATCCCTGCTGGCCGCAACACTGCTGTCGGCCGCCACCCTGGCCCAAGCCGCCACAGCAAGCGCCGTGTTTGCTGGTGGCTGCTTTTGGTGCATAGAAGCCGACTTCGAAAAGCTGCCTGGCGTGCTGAGCGTGGAGTCGGGTTACACCGCCGGCAAAACCGCCAACCCCACCTACGAGCAGGTAAGCGCCGGCCGTACCGGACACACCGAAGCTGTGCGGGTGAACTACGACCCAGCCAAGGTCGCGTACGCGCAACTGGTCGAGTATTTCTGGCGCCACATCGACCCCACAGTCAAAGACCAGCAGTTCTGCGATAGAGGTTCGCAGTACCGAAGCGGCATTTACTGGGGCAGCGACACCGAGCGCCAAGTGGCAGAGGCCAGCCGCGACGCCCTGCTCAAGACCGGACGCTTCAAGATCATCCACACTGAACTCGCCCCCGCCAGCCCCTTCTATTTGGCAGAGGATTACCACCAGGACTACTACAAGAAAAACGAGGTCCGCTACAGCTACTACCGATACTCGTGCGGGCGAGACGCACGGGTGAAGTCGCTCTGGCAGTGACGGTGCGCAGCCGCCTTTGAGGGTAAGTTCAGTCGGAGACAGTTTGTCACCGACTTGCTGCCCTCGTTACCAGGCGTTCTTTGAGCTTGTTCCAGTATCTGCGCGCGTTCTGGTAAACGGCCTGCTAGGTCAGCACTTTCACCGCGTCAATCACCGAAAACCAACTGGTTTCGGTGACTTCGTCATCCACACAGCGGATGAATTTGCCGTCGAACTCGGTGGGCAGAATTCTCATGGTGCGCTCACACTTGAATTAAGGGTAAAGGCCCCGCAAATCGCGCGCATGCAATATCCGCTTGCACGCCACAATGAAGGTCGCCGTGCGCAGGCTGACCTTGTTGTCACTGGCAACCTGCCAGACGCCTGCAAAGGCCTCGCGCATGATCTTGACCAAGCGGGCGTTGATCTCGTCTTCGGTCCAGAAGAAGCTGGAGAAGTCTTGCACCCACTCGAAGTAGCTGACGGTCACGCCGCCAGCATTGGCGATCACGTCGGGCAACACCAGCACGTTGCGCTCGTGCAGGATGTCGTCGGCCTGCGGGGTGGTGGGGCCGTTGGCGCCTTCGATGATCATGCGGGCTTTGATCCGCTTGGCGTTGCTCTCGTTGATCTGCTGCTCCAGGGCGGCGGGGATCAGGATGTCGCAGTCCACGTCCCAGAAAGCATCGTTGACGATGACTTCGGCGCCTTCAAAGCCAGCAACGCTGCCATGGCGTGCGACATGGGCCAACAGGGTGGGCACATCCAGGCCTGCTTCTTGATAAATGCTGCCGCCGTGGTCTTGCACGGCCACCACGCGGGCACCGGCTTCGGCAAACAGTCGCGCTGCCACGCCGCCCACGTTGCCAAAGCCCTGCACGGCCAAGCGCGCTTGGCTGACATCCATGCCGATGTGGCGGGCAGCCTCCACGCCCACGGTGAACACGCCTCGGCCAGTGGCGTCGCGCCGCCCGAGAGAGCCACCCAGGCCCACGGGTTTGCCGGTGACCACACCCGTTGCGGTGGCACCTTCGTTCATGGAATAGGTGTCCATCATCCAGGCCATGATCTGCTCGTTGGTGTTGACGTCGGGCGCGGGGATGTCTTTGCTGGGGCCGATGATGATGCCGATCTCGCTGGTGTAGCGGCGGGTCATGCGCTCCAGCTCTCCCCGGCTCAGCTGCTTGGGATCGACACGGATGCCGCCCTTGGCGCCGCCATAGGGCACGTTGACGGCGGCATTCTTGATGGACATCCAGGCGGACAGGGCCATGACCTCTGAGAGCGTGACATCTTGATGAAACCGCACGCCGCCTTTGCCGGGCCCGCGTGAGGTGTTGTGCTGGACGCGGTAGCCCTCAAAATGGGCGACGCTGCCGTCGTCCATGTGGATGGGCACGTCCACAATCAGCACGCGTTTGGGGCGCTTGAGCGTTTCAACCCATTTGGCCAGCTCACCCAGGTAGGGGGTGACGCGGTCTACCTGCTGCAAATATACGCCCCAGGGACCGAGTTGATCGGCCTTGAGGTAGGACGGAAGGACGTGCGGCATGGCGATGGGATTTGTCATCTGTGTGGGCTCCTGTGGGTATCTCTGTACCGATAGGTCGGTACACTGGCATGGTAGCCCGACTCGTCCATGATCATCAACCGCAGCTTTTCTCTTTTGCTGACTGTTTGCACTGCCGCTGTGCTGGCAGGTTGCGGCTCGCTGTTGCCAACAGCGACAACAGACGCAGCACAGTTCAAGACCTTTGACGAGGCCAGGCAGGCGATAGAGTCGCTGGTGCCGTATGAGAGCGATGTCGCGGCGCTGTCACGCATGGGGATTGACCCCATCAGGCAACCGAACACGCTGATCCTGACGCATTCAGACATTGCGCGGCGGGTGACCAATGGGAATCTGCAGATCAGGGATGATCTGGACAAGGGTATTCAAGCCTGCCTGAAGGCGGGGGATGCGTGCCGCGGGTGGGAATTCAACGCGTCCCGCATCACCAAGGTACGCACGGGCAGCTTTTTTCTGGATTTCACCAACTTCAGGCGCACCACCGAAACCTCAGGCTGGCGGTTCAATGCCATGATTTTGATGGTGAATGATGTGGTGGTGTATCGCACCTGGGGTGGACAGCCCGCCATCAACGAGGTGGAGGTGCGCAAGAACCCGCTTGGGCCTTTGCAGGACAGTGGGCCAACCATTGTTCAGGGCGGGCGGTAGTCAGTGTTCAGGTGGCTGTCATCAGGCGCTGACGAAGTGCCTCGACCCGTGCCCGGTTGACACCAAAGTCTTTACGCCCGAGTCTGCTGGCCGAGCGCACCTCGATGCGTGATTGCACGTCGTGATGGGCAGCAGCAGGCGCGGCCTCTGCCCACAACTCAAGATCGTCCACAAAACCCAACCACACGGTCTTGCACTGTGCGTAGAGGTAGCTTGCGTCCTGCTTGACGATCTTGCATCCGCCGAGCGCCTGAACGGCTGGCACAAACTTGGCCATATCGGTACTGGCTTTGCCTGGAAGCGCCAGGGCGTCAATATGGGCATACGCACGTTGAGGGTGGTCTGGGTAAAAATTGGCCTGGCTGCTGACGCTGTTTGGGGTCAGGCTTGGTGGTTTGAGCCGACCTTCTTTCACGCCCAGGTCGATCGGTGCCGAGCCTTCAAATGCGCCGACTTGACCGGCGACAGTGATCAAGGCGGCCAGACTGGCCAGACCAATGGCGGTTGAGGTCAGGATTCGGGCTACAAGTTTCATGGTTTGGAGGAAGGAGTAATGAGCTTTCGCGCTCCTGGCGAAAAGCAGCGAGATGACTCCTCACAGCTGCCGCACGAGCCGCAGGCGCTTTTTTGCCCTGGTGCGGGTTTGCCCCCGCCCCACTTGGGCGCATAACGCAGCCACGCTTGCCAAGCCGCCCAGGCTACGATAACGCCAACGACGATGATTTGTGCCAGTTCTGCCATCAAGCCCCCAACAGCGCCAGGGCGGCACGGTAAACTCCCCATGCGGCCAGATAAGCCAGCGTAAACATGTAAAACACCATGGCAAGCGGTGCACGCCATGAATTGGTTTCGCGCTTGACGATGGACAGGGTGGCGACACACTGCGGCGCAAACACAAACCATGCCAGCAAAGACAAGGCGGTGGGCAAGCTCCATTGAGCGGACAACAAAGGGCCGAGTGCATCAGCCAGACCATCCCCCGAACCGGACAGTGCGTAGACAGTGCCCAGCGCTGCCACGGCCACCTCGCGCGCGGCCAAGCCAGGCACCAAGGCAATGGCTATTTGCCAGTTGAAGCCGATGGGTGCAAACACCACTTGCAGGGCGTGGCCAATTTTGCCGGCCAGGCTATATTGAATGGCTGGGCCTGTCGCCCCCACTGGCGCACCAGGAAAACTGCTCAGGAACCAAAGCAAAATCATCAATGTGAGAATGATGGTGCCTACGCGGGTGATGAAAATTTTGGCGCGTTCGTACAGACCAATCATCAAGTTGCCCCAATGCGGCCAGTGGTAAGTAGGCAGCTCCAGCATCAACGGCTGAACGCTGTTTTTGCCGAGGGTGATCTTGAGCACAAAGGCCACGGCCATCGCTGAAACAATGCCAGCCACATACAGGGCAAACAGCACCAGGCCCTGTAGATTGAACCAACCTACTTGCCGCACCGGGATGAAGGCGCTAATGATGAGTGCGTAGACGGGCAACCGCGCTGAGCAGGTCATCAAGGGCGCGATCATGATGGTGGCCAACCTGTCGCGTGGGTTCTGGATGGTTCGGGTGGCCATGATGCCAGGGACGGCGCAGGCGAAGCTGGACAGCAAGGGAATGAATGCCCGCCCGGACAGGCCGACACTGCCCATCAAGCGGTCTAGCAAAAAGGCCGCCCGCGGCAGGTAGCCTGAATCTTCCAGCGCGAGGATAAAGAAGAACAGAATCAAAATTTGCGGCAGAAATACCAGCACACTGCCTGCGCCCGCGATGATGCCGTCTACCAGCAAGCTGCGCAAAATGCCGTCTGGCAGCGCAGCTTTGACCAGATCAGCCACAGCGGTAACACTGGTTTCAATGGCATCCATGAAAGGGGCGGCCCAACTGAAGACCGCCTGAAAAATCAGGAACAGCACTGCACCCAGCAGCAAATAGCCGATGAAAGGATGCAGCACCACACTGTCGATCCGGTCACTTGCTTGGTTGGCGTCGCTACCAGATTGCACAGCCGCTGACATGATGTCGGTGACTTCGGCCTGCAGCTGCTCGTGGGTTTTCAGGTTTTTGGTTTGCGGCGTGGTGTGCACCCTTTGCGAAAGACCTGCTTTCAGCAAATCGAGCTGAGTCACCAGCGCGGCCACGCCACCGGACTGCACCGCAATGGTCTCAATCACTGGCACGCCCAGGCGTGCAGAAAGGCATTTGACGTCAATCGTCATGCCCAAACGTTTGGCCGCGTCCATCATGTTGAGGGCAACCACGGTAGGCTGGCCCAGCCGGATGACCTCCAGGGCAAGCATCAGGTTGAGTCGCAGGTTGGTGGCGTTCAGAGCCAGCACCACGGCATCAGGCGCTTTGGCATCTCCCCGCTCGCCCAGCAGCACTTGCCGGGTGATGCTTTCGTCAGGGGTGACGGCGGACAGACTGTAGGTGCCCGGCAAGTCGATCACCACAAAAGGGTTGCCAGCTGCACTGGTGAAATGGCCTTCTTTGCGCTCTACCGTGACTCCCGCGTAGTTGGCCACTTTGTGGCGTGCTCCGGTCAATCGGTTGAACAGTGCTGTTTTTCCGCAATTGGGGTTACCAATCAGGGCGACATGGAGCGGCATGATGCTAGTCAAGGAACCGCTTCAGTCCGCGATCAGCTGCACCAAGGAGGCCTCATGCCGACGCAGTGCAAAGGTCGATGTACCGATGCGAACCGCGATAGGGTCTTGCCCGACCGGTGCAGCGGCAATCACGCGGACGCGCTCGCCTTTGACAAAACCTAACTCAAGCAAGCGCTGCCGGGTAAGACAAACACCTGGCACCAAACCCGCGACCAGGGCTTCATCGCCACGACGAAGGCTACAGAGTGTGCGTGCCGCTGCAGCGGTTGGGCGGGTTGTTGGCATGCGTCAATGATAGCGCTTCTCATTTGCAATGTGCTTGATTCAAATCAAACCGGGGCACATCCTGGATATGCTTGGGCACCATGAGCCTTTTACTGGCCCCGATGGAGGGGCTTCTTGATTTTGTGTTGCGCGATGCACTGACACGCATCGGGGGCGTAGACCGCTGCGTGTCTGAGTTCATTCGTGTGACCAACACCTTGCTGCCAGCAAGGGTGTTTTACCGTGTGGTGCCTGAGCTTCGCAACGGGGGACTGACCTTGTCAGGCGTTCCGGTGCGCCCTCAGTTGCTGGGGTCTGACCCTGCTTGCATGGGCGACAACGCTGCTCGGGTTGCAAGCCTGTCGCCCAATGGGGTGGATTTGAATTTTGGCTGCCCTGCTAAGGTCGTCAATCGCCATGGCGGGGGGGCTGCCTTGCTGGACGAGCCCGACTTGCTGTTGCGCATCATGTCTGCTGTGCGACGCTCTGTACCCACCGAGCAAGCTACCACCGCAAAGATGCGCCTGGGTGTCAACGATGACAGCAGAGCAGTGGAATGTGCACAGGCCCTCGCTGAAGGCGGCGCAACCGAACTTGTTGTGCACGCGCGCACTCGTGCGGATGCCTACCGCCCCCCGGCCTATTGGAGCCGGATTGCTGATATCCGTTCGGCAGTTCAAATTCCCGTGGTGGCAAACGGAGAGATCTGGACGGTGGAAGATGCCGCTCGCTGCCGGACTGAATCGGGCTGCCAGAGTCTGATGCTAGGACGTGGCATCGTCAGCAACCCTGCCCTTGCACACGCTATTCGCGGTGAAACGGATGGCCTGCCGTGGGGCAGCTTGCTTGCACATCTTGCCACCTTCTGGGCATTGGTCTGCCAGACCCAGCAGCGTCGCCAGAAGGCTGGAAGACTTAAGCAGTGGTTGAACTTCTTGCGCCGTACTTACCCCGAAGCTCAGGATGCATACATGCTCGTGCGGACCATTCATGACCCCCAAGCAATGGATGAATGGATGCGCCGGGCAGGTTGGCTGGAATCATTGCCACACAAAACAGGTCTGGGTAAACCCATCTAATTGCCAATAACCAGGAATATTGCCTTGATTTTATAAGGGTTTACCCTTAAATTAACCTGACAATCTCCATGAAAGGACTTTCCATGTCCCTGTCTATCAATATCAGCCCTACTCCTCTGGAGGAAGTTACGCGCGCCGTCTGCCACACCGCCTCTGATGTGCTGGGAATGCCGTTTGACATGGCTCGCGCTCAGTATGCAAACGCAGCCAAGCTTGGCCTGATTGAGCGTTCGATGCTGGCATCGGCCAATTTTGGCCGTTTACTGACAGCGCTTGAGCAATTGACACTGGGGCCCTGGGCGCGTCGTCGCTAACGGATGGTGAGCAAGGTGTCGGCCAAGCGTTCGGCACACATGTGTGCTTGCGTCGCGTCGCGCGCCTCAACCATGATGCGCAGCAACGGCTCGGTCCCGCTGGCACGGATCAGAACTCGACCGTCGACACCCAGCTCGGCCTCAACACGCTTGATTTCTGACGCAAGCTGTGCGTTGGTCTTCCAGTCCTGGCCGGGCTGCAAGCGTATATTCAGGAGTGTCTGGGGAAACAGCTTGATATCGCTCAGCAACTCCGCCAGCGTCTGCTTGTGGCGCACGCAGGCCTGTAGTACCTGAAGCGCAGAAATCAGCCCGTCGCCGGTGGTGTGCTTGTCCAGGGCCAGGAGGTGGCCAGAACCTTCACCGCCCAGCAGCCACCCGTGCTTTTCAAGCTCTTCCAGCACATAACGGTCACCTACCTTGGCTCGGACAAACTTCACTCCGCGGGACTTGAGGGCAACTTCAACCGCCATGTTGGTCATCAGAGTGCCGACCACACCGGGCACTGTGTCACCACGGGCCAGACGCTCTACCGCCATAAGGTAAAGCACCTCGTCACCATTGAACAAGCGCCCCGAGGCATCCACCAGTTGCAGTCGATCGGCATCGCCGTCCAGCGCAACACCAAAGTCTGCGTTTTGCACCTTGACGGCTTCAATCAAGGCTTCGGGGTGGGTAGCACCTACCTTGTGATTGATGTTAAAGCCGTCTGGAGCACATCCAATGGAAATAACCTCTGCACCCAATTCATGGAAGACCTTGGGTGCGATGTGATAGGCCGCACCATGGGCGCCGTCCACTACGATCTTCAGCCCTTTGAGGGTCAGGTCATTCGCAAAGCTGCTCTTGCAGAATTCAATGTAACGACCTGCAGCGTCGTCCAGACGGCGGGCACGGCCCAGTGAATGTGAGTCTGCCCACACGGGCGGCTGCTCGAGCATGGCTTCAACCGCCTGCTCCCAAGCGTCGTCTAGCTTGGTACCTTGGGCACTGAAAAACTTGATGCCGTTGTCCGGATAGGGGTTGTGGCTGGCAGAGATCACGACCCCCAGGCTGGTCCGAAGGGCTCGGGTGAGGTAGGCCACCCCCGGCGTTGGCAATGGGCCTAGCAAAATGACATCCACGCCAGCAGAATTGAAGCCGGACTCCAACGCGCTTTCCAGCATGTAGCCTGAAATCCGGGTGTCTTTGCCAATCACCACGGTGGGGCGATCTTCCTTGGCCTTGAGTACCCGTCCAACAGAGTGCGCCAGCTTCATGACAAAGTCTGGGGTGATGGCGCCTTGACCGACGGTGCCACGGATACCGTCAGTACCAAAGTATTTTCTGCTCATGATCGATTCCTGTTTAATTCATTGGCGATGACTGTGTGGTTAGTCATGGCCTGCCATATCTTCAACGCTTCCACGGTTTGCGCGACATCATGCACACGCACGATGCGCGCACCCCGATCGACTGCCAGCAAGGCTGCCGCCACGCTGGGCACGATACGTTGGTCAACCGGCAAACCAGTTACCACACCTAAAGACGATTTGCGCGACCAAGCTGCCCACAACGGGTAGCCTGCCTGCGCCAACTGCTGTTGCTCAGCGAGCAATTCAAAATTTTGCGCCACTGTTTTGCCAAATCCAATGCCTACATCCCAAGAAATTCGGGCTTTATCTATACTTTCGGCAAGCAGTGTATGGGTTCTTTGCTTCAAAAAAAATAGCACCTGATCAGCAACAGACTGCCCAGGAATTTCGTTCAAGGGGGCTAGCTGCATGGTTTGCGGCTCGCCGTGCATGTGCATCAGGCAGATACCGCAGTTGGGATGACTGGCAAGCACCTTCAGTGCACCGGCCTGGCGCAATGCCCAGATGTCGTTAATGATGTCTGCACCTGCGTCCAGCACCGCCCGCATCACATCAGCCTTATAGGTGTCTACCGACACCGGCACATTGAGCTTGACCGCCTCGCGCACCACGGGCAAGACCCGGGCCAGTTCTTGGGCCAGCGGCAAAGGTGGAGCACCAGGGCGGCTGGATTCTCCGCCAATGTCGAGCATGTCGGCACCCGCTTTAAGCAGCGCTTCGCAATGCACCAACGCAGCGGCAGTGCTGCCATGCTGACCACCGTCTGAAAAGGAGTCTGGTGTGACGTTGACAATGCCCATCACATGCGGGCGAGTCAAATCAATAGAAAAGCGACCACAGATCCAATGGAAAACGGGGCTGATCGCCCCGGTTGATTTCATGCAGCCGTAGGTGCCGGGTCAGGTTTGACGGAGGGCGCCCCCCCGTTGCCGCCACTGCCGGATGGCGGCACCCGTGGCGACCAGTCTTTGGGCGCACGGGGCTCTTTGCCGGCCATGATGTCATCCAGTTGATCGGAATCAATGGTTTCCCATTCCAGCAAAGCCTTGGCCATGGCATGCATCTTGTCTGAATGTTCTTCAATCAAGTCACGCGCCAGCTTGTACTGCCCGTCGATGATGCGGCGAACTTCTGCATCGACCTTTTGCATGGTCGCCTCAGACATGTTGGTCGTTTTAGTAACCGACCGCCCCAGGAAGACTTCTCCTTCGTTTTCGGCATAGACCATGGGACCCAGCGACTCGGTCATGCCATAGCGCATGACCATGTCACGTGCTATGTGGGTGGCGCGTTCAAAATCGTTACTGGCACCCGTGGTCATCTGGTGCATGAACACTTCCTCAGCAATGCGGCCACCAAACAGCATGCTGATCTGGTTCAGCATGTAGTCGCGGTCATAGCTGTAGCGGTCTTGCGCAGGCAAGCTCATGGTGACACCCAGAGCGCGTCCGCGCGGAATGATAGTGACCTTATGAACTGGGTCGCATTTGGGCAATAGCTTGCCGATCAAGGCGTGGCCAGATTCGTGGTACGCCGTGTTGCGGCGCTCCTCTTCAGGCATGACCATGCTCTTACGCTCAGGGCCCATGAAAATCTTGTCTTTGGCCTTTTCAAAGTCTTGCATCTCCACCACGCGTGCATTACGGCGTGCGGCCATCAAGGCTGCTTCGTTGCACAGATTGGCCAAGTCAGCACCGGACATGCCAGGCGTGCCGCGGGCAATGATGGACGGACTCATGTCCTGCCCGACAGGAATCTTGCGCATGTGCACGTTCAGGATCTGCTCGCGGCCACGAATATCTGGCAGCGTGACATAAACCTGCCGGTCAAAACGACCTGGGCGCAGCAAAGCAGCATCCAGAATGTCTGGCCGGTTGGTTGCGGCCACGACGATAACGCCGAGGTTGGTCTCAAAGCCATCCATCTCAACCAGCATCTGGTTCAGTGTTTGCTCGCGCTCGTCATTGCCGCCGCCCAATCCAGCGCCACGCTGGCGACCTACGGCATCAATTTCATCAATGAAGATGATGCAAGGAGCGTTCTTTTTGGCATTGTCAAACATGTCACGGACACGGGATGCGCCCACACCGACAAACATTTCGACAAAATCAGAGCCTGAAATGGAGAAAAAAGGTACCTTGGCCTCGCCCGCAATCGATTTGGCCAGCAAAGTCTTGCCTGTACCTGGAGGTCCCACCAACAACAGACCGCGTGGAATGCGCCCACCCAGCTTTTGATATTTGGAGGGGTCTTTCAGGAAGTCAACAACTTCTTTAACCTCCTCCTTGGCTTCATCGCAGCCCGCCACATCGGCAAAGGTCACCGGGTTGGTATTTTCGTCCAGCAGCCGGGCCTTGCTCTTGCCAAAGCTGAATGCTCCGCCTTTTCCGCCGCCCTGCATCTGGCGCATGAAGTAAACCCACACACCAATCAACAGCAGCATGGGGCCCCAACTTACAAGCAAGGTCATCAGCAAGGAGCCTTCTTCGCGGGGCTTGACGTCAAATTTGACGTTATTGGCGATCAAGTCACCCACCAAACCACGATCCAGGTAAGTGGCCGTCGTGCGCACTTTGCGGTCATCGGTCGTGGTGGCCACGATGTCTGTACCGCCCTGCCCCTCGGAAATGGTGGCCGTCTTGATACGCCGCCCTCTCACCTCTTCGAGGAAGTCAGAATAGCCAAGATAGCCTGATCCTGCAGCCGTGCGCGTATCAAACTGTTTAAAAACGGTGAATAGCACCAAGGCTATAACAAGCCATACGGCGACTTTGGAAAACCACTGATTGTTCAAGCAAGGCTCCGGTAGAGAGAGGTATCTGCGATCTATTTTAGGCGTTTCAAGGCCCCAGCGGAGACTTAAGGCCAATGCCAACCAAAAAGGTCTCAGAGGACTTGTCGCGCGATGCTTTTGGTTTGATCGCTTTGACCACCTTGAAGTTCAGCTGAAACAGCTTGACCAACTCGCCATAGCCACTGCCGTGAAAGACCTTGGCAACCAGCGCGCCCTCTGGCCGCATGTGATGCTGTGCAAAATCAACGGCCAGTTCGACAAGGTTCTCAACTCGGGCCGCATCGGCTGAAGATATGCCCGACAAGTTCGGCGCCATGTCGGACACCACCATATTGGCTTTACGCCCCTGCATGGCTTCCTCAAGCCGGAGTAAAACGTCAGCCTCACGAAAATCGCCTTGCAGGAAGTGCACCCCCTCAATGGGCTCCATTGGCAAGATGTCGAGCGCAATGATGGTACCGTTGAGCGCCCCCGCCGCTGCCCCTTGCGGGGATAATTTGCGCCGGGCATATTGACTCCAGGCGCCAGGGGTGGAGCCCAGGTCGACGACCATTTGCCCCGGCTGAATCAAGCCCAGGGATTCGTCGATTTCTTTAAGTTTGTATGCCGCACGGGCACGGTAACCGTCGCGCTGGGCCAACTTGACGTACGGATCATTGACATGGTCATTCAACCACGCTCTATTGACCTTACTGCTTTTCGTCTTGCTTTTCATGAACACCCGATAATACGCGCATGCCTCAAATTGAACTGACCATTGCGCAACGCAAAGAGCACCGTGCCGAAGCACACCACCTGAACCCCGTCGTCATGATCGGAAATGACGGTCTGACCGATGCGGTCAAAAAGGAAACAGACGCTGCCTTGAACGCCCATGGGCTGATCAAGGTCAGGGTGCTGGGTGACGATCGCGAGGCGCGTAGCCTGATGTACTTAGCCCTGTGTGACGAACTGAATGCAGCGCCGATCCAGCATATTGGCAAATTGCTGGTTCTATGGCGCCCGTTGCCGGAGAAGGCGCGCCTGCGCGATGAAGACCGCATGCCCGGCCCCAAAGACGTCAAGATACTCAAGTACAGTAAGCGCGGTGGCCAGCGACCAGAGGTCAAAACGCTTCGCGTACTGGGCAATCAGCGCCTGGCTGCTGGTGGCCAGTTAAAGCGTGCCAAGCCCAAGCAGAAATCCATCAAGAAACGCAATCAGGACTGAGGGCCAAGCCTGCTGTCTGCGCAACTCAATTTCCATAGAACGGTCCCAGCACACACCCATTGGGCCGCAAACATCAGACTTCCCAGGCTATGCCAAACCCTGAGGCTCTCCCGCGCCAGAATGCGGGGAGCGATGGCAAACTCAAGAAGAACAGCTATCAGCATACCCACAGAAATCCAGACCAAAACAGATTGGGGCCAAGGGCGAAGTGCTTGGCTGCCCCTGAGCCTTGACAGAATTAGCAGCAAAATCCCGCAAGCTAACGTGACCCAAGCCTGAGCGGAGAACAACTTAGCAGCCAAGGTGCCCGCAACTGCGGGGGTGGGCAAATATGCAAAGAGAAAAGGGACGACCAAAACCCCGATCGTGCTCAAACTACCCCACCAGAGCGCAGCAACCATTAAAGGCAGACGCTCCATCAAAGGTAGCCCTTTAGATGTAGCTCACCGAAATGATTTCGTAGTGCTTCACACCACCCGGCGCTTGCACCTCAACGCTATCGCCTTCATCCTTGCCAATCAATGCGCGCGCAATGGGACTGCCAACATTGATCAAACCAAGTTTCAGATCCGCTTCATCTTCTCCCACGATTTGATACTTGACTTTGGCGCCAGAATCTTCGTCTTCCAACTCAACGGTTGCACCAAACACAACCCTACCGCCAGCATCCAGCGTTGCAGCATCAATGATTTGAGCAGCGGATAACTTGCCGTCAATTTCTTGAATTCGACCCTCAATGAAACCTTGCCGATCCTTGGCCGCATCGTACTCGGCGTTTTCACTCAAATCACCCTGAGCGCGCGCCTCTGCAATGGCGTTGATCACCCAAGGGCGATCAACCGTCTTTAGCTTGTGCAACTCGGCCTTGAGTTTTTCTGCGCCGCGTTTGGTTATCGGTAAGGTGGCCATGGCATGAATTCCAAAAATGAAAATGGGCCTCGCAATCGGATTACAAATCCATTACGTTGCCCATTGTTTTGGAGGCGCGATCCAGAGTCGAACTGGACTAACCGGATTTGCAATCCGGGGCATAACCGCTTTGCTATCGCGCCCAAAATTTGCGAAAAACCTGCGCAAAAAAGGGAAGCATCAAGCTTCCCTATCTGCACAAACTGGAGCGGGAAAAGAGTCTCGAACTCTCGACCTCAACCTTGGCAAGGTTGCGCTCTACCAACTGAGCTATTCCCGCATAAGCCCGCCATTATAGCGTACTTTTCCTAACCTAATGGGGTGACTGATGGGGCTCGAACCCACGACAACCAGAATCACAATCTGGGACTCTACCAACTGAGCTACAGCCACCGTTAGCTCTCCATTATACCGCGATCCTCGATCGTTATCAGCACTGATCAGGACGATTTATCAGTAGCAACACCTGGCTTTGGCGCCAAAATTCGAACCTTGAACTGTTGTTTCAGGACTTCGTAATACGCTAGGTTTTCTGCAGCTGTCCATTGACGGGTGTATTGAAGGCGCTCTTGCTTGGCAGCTTCTGCGACTGGAGCATCTCTCGGAACAGGCTTAACGATTTTCAGCACGGCATAACCCGCCGCCCCAAGGTCTACCCCCATTTCAACAGGCATGTTGCCTGGATCAGCACGCAAAGCAGCATCGATCACTTGAATCGGCAGCTTTTGTGGCTCATCGCGCGATACAGTCACGGCCGCAGGATAGCTAGCAGAGGCTGGGTTGGCCTTCCATGCAGCCAACTTGGCTGCACCTTCAGTTTTTGCCAACTCTGCGCCACGTTCAGCAAGGAACCGGTCGCGTACCCTGTCCTTAACCGTCTCAAGAGCCTGGGTATGCGCGGGGGCATACTTGGTGATACGAGCTGACACCATTTGATTGGTGCCAATCTCCACAGCTTCGGTATTTCGCTTCTTTTCAACAGATTCGGGTGAAAAGACTGCATTCAAGAATTTGGGGTTAGCCAACACCCCTTTTTCACCCGGCTTGGGATTTCGCACCAAGCCAGCAACTGTCTTGACCTCCAGCTTCAGCTTTTCAGCCACTGGCTTGAGGCTGTCTGCCTGCTCGTAGACCATATTGGTGAATGTATCTGCTGCCTCAGCAAACTTCTTCTGGGCCAATTGTTTCTTGACGACCGCTTCGAGCTCGGGTTTCATTTCATCGAAACTCTTGACCTTGGGTGATTTGATGTCAGTCAACTTGATGACGTGATAGCCGAACTCCGATTCAACCACTTCACTGACATCGCCCACTTTCATGGCAAAGGTTGCATCCTCAAACGCTTTTACCATGGCGCCACGCCCAAAGAAATCCAGATCACCACCGTTGACGGCAGAGCTTGTATCCTGTGAATTCTTGCGGGCCAAATCAGCAAATATTGCAGGTGTTTTTTTAGCGACCTGCTGCAGTTCGTCAGCTTTAGCTTTGGCCTTTTGTTTATCTAACGCTGAAGCGTCTTTACTGGCATTGATCAGAATGTGGCTGGCTCGGCGTTGTTCCTGGCCAGCCATTGCAACAGCGTTTTGCTCGTAGTACGTTTTGAGATCGGCATCGTTGGCTGTAACAGTCCTCATCACCGCATCCATATCGAGCACCACATATTCGACAGATGCTTCTTCCGGTGCCTGAAATTGATCTTCATGCGCTTTATGAAACGCTTCAAGATCAGATGCTGTAGGGAAAATTCTTGACAGAAAGTCAGTTGGTTTAAATAGGGCAACCTGAACAGAACGTCGCTCAAAGTAGGCGGAGAGAGTTTTGTCTGCAACCGAGGCTGAAGAAAAACCAGTATCCAAAATTCCTGACAGCACTTGACGCGCCGACAAGTCACCGCGCACCTTAGCTTCAAACATTTCAGGTGACATGCCTTGGGCAGCAAGCAACTGTTGATAGCGCGCCATGTCCATCGTGCCATCAGCACGACGCAAGGACGCGATGGCAGGTTCTGCCGCCAATGTTCGACTCAACTGGGCATCGCTAACAGTCAGACGCGATTTTTCTGCAGCGGCCGCCAAAACTTTGTCTCGGACAAGGCGCTCAAGCGTACGGTAGCGCGCATCCGGCGTATCCAGAAGCTTCACATCAATGTTGGGCGCTTGCGCACGGACACGGTCAATCTCTTGCTTGTGTGCAAAGTCCCATTCACTCTGAAGAATTCCAACACCATCTATCTTGGCAACCGCTTCACCCTTTTCGTTCATCCGGCTGTAGCCTTCGACGCCAAAAAGTACAAAAGAAGGAAAAATCAACAGGAATAGCAAAAACTGCATGATCCTGGTGTGCTTACGGACAAAATCGAACATGAAGCAACTCTTCAGAAAATCAGGGGCGACGCTTGCCCTGTGCACAAGAAAAAAGGCGAACAACCTGTTCGCCTTTGCTCATTCGGGTGGTGGGTGCTGACGGTCTCGAACCGCCGACCTACGCCTTGTAAGGGCGCCGCTCTACCAACTGAGCTAAGCACCCCACCGGAGAATCGTTTAGTTTAACGCATCTTTCAGCGCCTTGCCCGGACGGAACTTGGGCACCTTTGCCGCCTTAATCTTAATGCTAGCGCCAGTACGAGGATTACGACCACTACGTGCAGCGCGTTTTCCAACTGCAAAAGTTCCAAATCCAACCAAGGACACCGTGCCTCCTTTTTTCAGCGTGGTCTTGACCGCGCCAATCGTGGACTCTAGGGCGCGCGTCGCGGCTGCCTTGGAAATATCTGCATGCTTAGCGATGTGCTCAATCAGTTCGGTTTTGTTCATAAATGCCTCAACACAAGGGAAATTGGAGTTGCCTGCTGCAACAGTCATACCGAGCAAGCGAATGACTATTCTAGATCGATTTCAAATAGCCCGTGTCAGTGAAAGGTATCCCGATATCCGAGCAATTTCATCATTTGCATCGATTCAGTGCACGCGCTTCCTGATCTCTGGCAACGCTTTTTGGAGGTAGTACACCATGGACCAGACTGTCAACACGGCGGATGCCCAGATCAACCAGGTGCCCCAGATGCCCGTGTCAATGACGCCGAATAGCGTGCCATCAAACAGCAGGAACGGAATTGCCGTCATCTGAACTGCGGTCTTGACTTTGCCCAGCATATGGACTGCAACGCTCTTGGCTGCACCAATTTGAGCCATCCATTCCCTCAAAGCAGAAATAGCGATTTCACGCCCAATGATGATCAGTGCGACAAAAACATCGGCACGACCCAAATGAACCAGAACCAGCAAACTTGCGCATACCAGGAACTTGTCGGCGACAGGGTCGAGAAAAGCGCCGAAGGACGAGGTTTGGTTGAGTTTTCGCGCCAGATAACCGTCAAGCCAATCGGTTGCGGCAAACACCACAAACATGATGGTTGCAATCAGATTGCGGGCCTGCGGATCCATCTTTAGATAGAACACCCCCACGATCAAAGGAATCGCCACGATGCGAGTCCAAGTCAACAAAGTGGGAATGGTCAAGAACATGGCGTCATTGTGGCATGTCCCAGCACAAGCTTGCTGGCAAGTGATGGGCAAAAACCACGCCTGAAGATCAGTGTAGTGCGCGGTAAATTTCTTCGGCCAGGTCCTTCGCAATGCCCTCAACTGAGCAAAGATCTTCCACGCAGGCATTTGCTACCCCTTTGACCCCACCAAAGCGCTGCAAAAGCCTAGCCCTTTTTTTTGGACCTACACCGGGTATCTCTTCAAGTTGGCCGCCCCCCAGTCGTAGCTTGGCACGCCTGGCTCGCATGCCGGTGATCGCAAAGCGGTGGGCTTCATCGCGGATTTGGGCAACCAGCATCAGCGCGGCTGAATCGGCGCCAAGGTAGACCTTTTCGCGTCCATCTGCAAAAACAAACTCTTCCAGTCCGACCTTGCGCCCCTCTCCTTTTTCTACACCCACGATCAGCGCCAGGTCCAGCCCAAGCTGATCAAACACCTCTCTTGCCACACCCACCTGCCCTTTGCCACCGTCAATCAGAACCAAACTAGGAAGTTTTGCCTGCCCGTTCTGCGCAGCTTCTGCCAATTTGCTGTAACGCCGGATCAACACTTGGCGCATTGCCGCGTAATCGTCTCCCGGGGTAATGCCTTCGATTGAGAAGCGACGGTATTCGCGGTTGTCCATTTTGTGATTTTGAAAGACCACACACGAGGCCTGCGTCGCCTCGCCGGCAGTGTGCGAAACATCAAAACACTCGATGCGCAAGCCGGTCAGACTCTCGTCACCGTCTGCTGGCGTCAAATCCAGTGCTTGTGCAAGTGCCCGGGTGCGAGCTTGCTGGGAACCCTCCTCGGCCAGTAAACGAGCCAATTGAAGATCTGCGTTCTGCTGAGCCATGTCAAGCCAGGCGCGACGTTGCCCCCTGGGATGATCCACCAGACTGATCTTGATACCGGTGTGAGCCGCCACGCTTGCCATCAAGTCACGGCCAACAGCAGCACCCACGATCAGCGTCGCTGGGGCTGGTACTTCGATGTAATGCTGGGCAATGAAGGCTTCCAGCACGCGCGACTCTACTGTCATTGAAGATTTCGCATCATCCATTGCGTCCAAAGCTTGCGCCTCATCCAGATGACTGGGAAAGAAAGCACGATCCCCCAGATGCCGGCCACCACGCACCATCGCAAGGTTTACGCATGCACGCCCTCCCATGACCTTGACCGCCAGGATGTCTGCATCGCTGTTACCACCGGTCGTCTCTACGGATTGCTGATGAAGAACCGATGACAAGGCACTGATCTGATTGCGAACCTCACCAGCTTGCTCAAATTCCAGCCGCTCAGAGTAACTCAGCATTCGGGTCTCAAGTTCCTTTATCACCTGCTGGGCATCCCCGCGCAGAAACTTGGCGGCATCAACGACCGACTGCGCATAGACCTCGGACCCTTGTACCAGCGTCGCCATATTCGACTGCCCCATCACGCAGGGTGCTGCGCAGCGCTTGATCTGAAAAAGAAGGCAGGGCCTAGTGCGGTTATTGAAAACCGAGTCTTCGCAGGTTCGCAACCGGAAGACTTTTTGCAGCAAGACAATGGACTCTTTGACAGCCCAGGCGCTGGGGTAGGGACCAAAGTACTGGCTCTTTTTGTCAACTGCGCCCCTGTAATAGGAGATGCGGGGCAACGGGTGACTGGAGATTTTGAGATAGGGATAGCTCTTGTCGTCCCTGAACAGGATGTTGTATTTCGGGTTGAGCGTCTTGATCAGGTTGTTTTCAAGCAGTAACGCCTCGGCCTCAGACCTCACCACCGTGGTTTCCATGCGAGCAATCTTGCTGACCATGTGCCCAATCCGAGTACCACCATGGTTCTTCTGAAAGTAACTTGAAACTCGCTTTTTCAGGCTTTTCGCTTTGCCAACATACAGCACGGCCCCCTGGGCATCGAAGTAACGGTATACGCCTGGCAGTTGCGGCAGTGCATTGACTGCGGCCAGCAGTTCGGGCGGATGTTCTGGGTCTGCCACAGCGGAAAAGCCTTTCTGTTGTTGTGATGTGCAATCGGTTGATACATGATAGGTCCGCCTAATGTAGCCTTCATCGCCCTCCTTCCGTTGGAATCAGAAAGCATCTGGATAATCACCCTATGAAATGGGACATTTTCTGCCGAGTGGTCGACAATTTTGGTGACATTGGAGTGTGCTGGCGACTCGCGAGCCATTTGGTAAGGCTCGACCAGACTGTTCGGTTATGGGTTGACGACGCATCGGCCTTGAAGTGGATGGCATCTGATAGACCGAGTCAGGTTGAAGTCGCGCAATGGGTAGGGGGCGCGATGCCACAGTTGGCTGGCACCACAGGACCCGGGGACGTGGTGATTGAGTCGTTTGGCTGTGAATTGCCTGATTGGTTTGTGAGCCAAATGAAACACACGCCTGCTCCGACCGTTGCCCAGCGCCTGTGGTTGAACTTGGAGTACTTGACTGCGGAAGACTATGCTTCTCGCTGTCACGGGCTACCATCACCCGTGATGTCAGGCCCAGGTATAGGACTGGTCAAATATTTTTACTATCCAGGTTTCACCCGCCCCACAGGCGGTTTGCTGCGTGAGCCTGATTTAGCTGACCGCATGCGCAACTTTGACGCAAAGACGTGGCTCGCCCAGTGGCGCCTTACCTCTTACAGGCACAGCCTGGAGCCACTTAAGGTATCGCTTTTTTGCTACGAACCGACCGCACTTGCCCAGTTGATTGACTTGCTGAAAGAGGTCAAGCGACCAGTTGAATTGCTAGTGACGGCAGGACGATCCACGAATGCAATAAAGTCACTTGAAAACATCACTTTTTGCAATAACTATAAACATAGTTTGCTATCAATATTATATCTACCGTACCTTAACCAGACCGACTTCGATCACCTGCTATGGGCTTGTGATCTGAACTTTGTGCGGGGAGAGGACTCGCTGACGCGGGCCATCTGGGCTCAAAAACCGTTCGTCTGGCAGCTGTACCCCCAGGAGGACGGGGTGCATCTCCAAAAAATGGATGCATTTCTCGCACTCGGGCAACCGAACGCAGAAGAACGCCATTGGTTCAACATATGGAACGGCCAATCTCAGGGCGAACTACATTCGCTGGAAGCGCTGTTGTCGGGACAGTTCCCGCAGCGTTTGTTCCAACGGCTTCAGCAGCAAACCGACTTGGCAAGCCAAATCCTCGACTTTGCCTTTAAAAAAACGCGTTAAAATTAAAGGCTTTGCAGAAAAACAGCTCAACACTGGCTTTAAGTCAGCTCAAACCATGAAAATCGCTCAAGAAATCCGCGCTGGTAACGTCATCATGCATGGGAAGGATCCCATGGTCGTCCTGAAGGCCGAATACAGCCGCGGCGGTCGTAACTCTGCCACCGTCCGTATGAAACTCAAAAGCCTGATTGCCAACTTCGGTACTGAAGTGGTCTTTAAGGCCGATGACAAAATGGATCAGGTTATCCTGGACAAGAAGGACTGCACCTATTCTTACTTTGCAGATCCTATGTATGTGTGCATGGATGCCGACTACAACCAGTACGAAGTCGAAGCAGAGAATATGGGCGACGCCTTGAACTACCTGGAAGACGGAATGGCCGTTGAAGTGGTTTTTTATGACGGTAAGGCCATTTCTGTAGAGTTGCCCACCAGTGTTGAGCGCGAAATCACCTGGACCGAGCCCGCGGTCAAGGGCGACACCTCTGGTAAGGTGCTCAAGCCCGCCAAGATCGCAACCGGATTTGAAATCGGAGTTCCGCTCTTCGTGTCTCAAGGTGACCGTATCGAGATCGATACGCGCACTGGCGAATACCGCAAACGCGTGTAATTTGCACATCAGCCCTGGCTGAAAAGGCTCCGCAAGGGGCCTTTTTCATTGGTTCCCCACCGTACTGAAGGACTGCCACATGGAATCCACAATGAACTTGAGCGATGGACGTCTGGCTGATGCCTGGGCAACGCTTCAAGCCCACGGCGCCAGCGCCAAAGCACTCACACCTGACACGCAGCGCCTGGCCTTTGCAGATCCAGAGTTCATGTTGCGCCGGGAAACCCGTGGGATTCGCTTTCAACTGGAACTGCTCAAGCCTGACCTGGAACAACAGGCCCTAGGAGTGGAAAACACGGTTGTGGTCTTTGGTAGCGCTCGGTATCGCAGCGAGTTAGATGCCAAAGCATTGCTTGAGCAGGCGATTGCAAATGGTTATGAGGCTGATATTGATGAAGCCAAGATCTTGGTGCGCAACTCGATTTACTACGAAAAAGCACGAGAGTTTGGCCGTATCGTCGCCCGCTACAGCGCAGAAAAGGAGGCCAAGGACAAGCTTTTTGTTTGTACAGGTGGTGGTCCCGGGATCATGGAAGCCGCCAATCGCGGTGCATTTGAGGCAGGTGGACAAAGTGTGGGACTGAGCATTGCACTGCCAAAGGAAGAAAAGCCAAATCCATATGTCACGCCGGAGCTTTGCTTTCGCTTCCACTACTTTGCCTTGCGTAAAATGCATTTCATGATGCGAGCCTCGGCTTTGGTGGCGTTTCCGGGAGGTTTTGGTACGCTGGACGAGCTATTTGAAACATTGACTTTGGTTCAGTGCAAGAAAGCCAAACCCGTGCCAATTGTTCTTTTTGGCAGCAACTACTGGCGCAGGCTTTTCAATCCACAAGTTCTGGTCGAAGAAGGTGCCATTTCGGCTAAAGACCTGAATCTCTTTCAATATGTTGACACGCCCGAAGCCGCCTGGGCCGCTATCGAGGCGTTTTATCAACTCTGAGCCGCCAAGCACTGCGGGTTCCCACGGCCACCACGCCGCCAATCACCCAGAACACGCCTGAGATGCCAATCACAGCGCCAGCCGAGCCAAACAAGATGGGCATGAGAACGCTGGATGCGTTAATCGTCATCAGACGCAACCCCAGGGCTTCACCATGGCGGCTGGCTGGGGTGATTTGATGAAGCATACTCATGACCATGGGCTGGACTGAACCAAGAACAAATCCCAGCAAGACCGAACACAAGCCCATGCTCCATGCAGACGACAGCAGCGGGTAGACGCCAAAGAGAACCGCCGTGAACACCATCGCCAAAGTCATGACTGCCCATTCCTTGATACGTGAAGCCAATAAGGGCAGCAAGACCCGAACAGTCGCAGCCGCAATGGCAAATGCACCCAGAATTGTGCCGATGATCGAGGCACTGAGGCCCCGGTCGTGGCCCAGAATGGGTATCACAAAGGTGTGCACATCCCAACTCGATGCCAGGAACCAGTTCACCAGCAGCAAGCGCCGAAACATGGGGTCTGCCAGCAGGTCCACGGCTTTAGGTTTTGAACCTTTTTCGGCGACGACAGTGCCCTCCACCGGTGGCAAATTGCCTGTCCCACGAATACATGCCCAACCAATCAATGGCAAAACAGCCAGCGTGCCGTAGGCTGCCTGAAACCCGACATGGTCAATGATCAAGCCGGCGATAAAGGGACCTAAAAAGTTTGAAATGGCAGGACCCAGCGCAAGCCAGCTGAACATCTTTTTGAGTTCGGTTGGCGTCTTTGCCAGTCTTCCCACGTGGCGCTGCAAGGATATGGCGACCATGCCAGCACTACCGCCGCAGAGCAAAGCAGCCGCGCACAGGCAAACCAAAACTGGAAGCCACTGGTAACAGAATGCCAGCAAAGTGCCACAGCAAGCTGCGGCAACAGCCATGCCCACCGGACGTTTCAGCCCATGCCTGTCCACGAAGCGCCCGGCCGGAAGGGACAAAAACACCTGCGTCAACGCAAACAAAGCCAACATGACGCCGACCGCCGCTGCGCTGTAGCCCAATTCCAGCGCAAGCAGCGGTGACGTCATCCGCACACCGGCCATGCATGCATGCACGCAGATAAAGCCACAGATCAAGCGGATCAACTCGGGCTTGGCATGCTGTTCAGATGCCGCGGTCAAGGCGGAGGCTCTCCATCTTTGGGCAACAAAGCCTGGGATCCCGCTTGCGGAAGGGCCTCAACGGACTTCAATGCACGTTGCATGACATTGCTGCGGGTTTGCGCATGGTCCAGTGAATTCAGCACAGACTGTGTCTGGTTCTTGAGCCTGCCCAACACTTCGCCAAACTTACCGAACTCGGTCTTGACAGCGCCAAGCACCTGCCAAACCTCGGCACTTCGTCTTTCAAGCGCCAGCGTGCGAAACCCCATCTGCAAGGAATTCAAGATCGCTAGCAGCGTCGTCGGGCCAGCAAGGGTGACACGGTGCTCCCGAAGGAGGCTCTCCATCAGACCTGGTCGACGCAACACTTCAGCGTACAACCCTTCAGTTGGCAGAAACAAGATGGCAAAGTCGGTCGTGTAGGGCGGTTTGATGTATTTGTCCGCGATAGACCTTGCCTCAGCGCGTACGCGCAACTCCAGACCTTTGGCTGCGACCTCTGCTCCGACCAGATCGGCGCGGTCTTGTGCCTCCAGCAGGCGCGCATAGTCTTCGTTTGGAAACTTTGCGTCGATCGGCAGCCACACGGGAAGCCCACCGTCGGCTTGCCCGGGGAGTTTGACCGCGAAGTCCACCAGCTCGCGACTGTCCGGCGAAGTCGCCACCTGAATCCCGTAGTGATCGCGCGGAAGAACCTGCTCCAGCAAGGCACCCAATTGTGCTTCGCCGTAAACGCCGCGGGTTTTGACATTGGTCAACAGGTGTTTCAAATCTCCTACGCCAACAGCGAGCGTCTGCATTTCACCCAGGCCTTTGTGCACCTGCTCAAGCCGGTCGGCTACCTGCTTGAAGCTTTCGCCCAGGCGCTTTTCAAGCGTGCCTTGAAGTTTTTCTTCGACCGTGTTGCGCATTTCATCGAGCTTGGCCGCATTGGTCTGTTGTAGCAGGGCGACTTGCTGTTCCAGCGTAGCACGCACTTCAGCCAAACGCCTCGCATTGGATTCACTCAAAGCCTGCAGTTGTGTGGTCAGTGTGGTGGCAAGACCGCGTTGAAGGCTAGCCAACTGCTGCGCCAGTGTGTCGATTTGATTGTTTTGACTACGCAGCGCTTCACCACTTTGATGGGTCAAGGTTTGCTGAAAACTTGTAAAGTTCTGAGTCTGCTCCAGGCGCCCTGCCCTGGCGGAGTCTGACAAGTCCTGGCGCAAGCTTCGCTCAAATTGCTCGCGGTTTTGGGTCACTGTTTGAAGCAAGGCTTGAAATTGACCCTTGTCAGGTTTTCGAATCAATAACCACAGCAGCGCCACCAGGTTCAGAACAGCCAGGACGCCAAGCAGAGTCAATACAAGGTCGTCCACGCGCGATGTCAACGGACGGCGAACGGATTCAGCGGCGTCAATGCGGCCTGACCAGATAGGAACGCGATCAGATTGTCTGCCGCCAACATGGCCATGGCCCGGCGCGTGGGTATCGTGGCGCTGGCAATGTGAGGCGTCAACACCACATTGGGAACTTTTAACAGTTCAGGCGTTACGACCGGCTCTCCTTCAAAGACATCCAGTCCTGCAGCGGCGATGCGCTTATTCTTCAAAGCTTCGGCCAGTGCTTTGTCGTCTACGATTCCGCCCCGCGCAATGTTGATCAGACATGCGCTGGGTTTCATCAACGCCAGTTCAGCCGCCCCGATGGTGTGATGCGATGCGGGTGAATAGGGTACGACAAGCACGACGTGGTCAGCTGTGCGAAGCAGTTCTTCCTTGCTGACATATTTAGCTTTGCAATCGGCTTCTGCCTGCGGGGTCAGACGGGAACGATTGTGGTAAATCACATTCATGCCAAACCCATGGGCGCCGCGCCTAGCAATACCTTGTCCGATACGCCCCATGCCAATGATACCAAGCGTGCTGCCGTGCACTTCGGCACCGGCAAACAGGTCATAACTCCATTTGGTCCACTGCCCTGCCCGCAGAAAATGTTCGCTTTCGGTGACTCGTCGTGCTGTCGCCATCAAAAGCGCAAAGCCAAAATCTGCCGTTGTCTCTGTCAGCACATCTGGGGCATTTGTGCCCAGCACTCCTGCAGTGGTCATTGCTTCAAGATCAAAATTGTTATAGCCCACGGCCATGTTTGCACAGATTCGCACCTTAGGGCAGGCCCGAAGAACCTCCGCATCAATGCGCTCGCCACCGGTGGTCAGCACGCCTACTTTTTCTTTCAACCGTTCAATGAAAATCTGTTTGCTCCAGATGTCATCGGCTTGGTTTGTTTCGACGTCAAAGTGCGCACTCAGGCGCTCAATGACTTCAGGAAAAATTGCCCGGGCTAACAGAATTTGAGGTTTACTCATATGTTGGGTACTCTAAGTAAAGCAGGACAAAATGCGCAATCCGCGTCAACCTTCGATCTCGAATACCTGGCGAAGGTATGCCAGGTATTTCTCGTCATCGCACATGTTCTTAGACGGTGTGTCCGACAGTTTGGCCACTGGCTGGCCGTTGCAACGAACCATTTTGATCACGATTTGCAATGGGACGTGTTCGGGCGGGTCCCCGAGATCGTTGGTCAGGTGAGTCCCTATGCCAAAGGCCAGAAGGCATCGGCCTTTGAATCGACGGTACAGCTCAATCGTCTTGTCCACCGTCAGGCCATCGCTGAAGATCAAGGTCTTGGTGAGTGGGTCAACCCGGTTGAAGCGGTAGTGGTCGATCAATCGTTCCCCCCAGGAAAACGGGTCACCACTGTCATGACGTGCACCGTCAAACAGCTTGCAGAAATAGAGATCAAAATCCCGCAGAAAAGCGCTCATGCCGTAGACATCGCTCAGTGCAATCCCCAGATCGCCGCGGTATTCCTTCGCCCAGGACTCAAAAGCAAAGATCTGGCTATCACGTAGGCGCGGCCCAAGCGCTTGAGCCGCCTGCAAATATTCATGTGCCATGGTGCCCAGCGGAATCAAGCCCAGCTTCATCGCGAACAGCACGTTGCTGGTTCCTGCAAATTGCCCGGTAAACGGCCCCGGAAACTGCCTGGGACTTCCAGCACCCAGTTGAACAGCCAGCGTTCGCAATACCTCCTCCTGCCAAGCCTTGGAGTACCGGCGACGTGTACCGTAGTCAGCAATCTTCAGTTCGCTGAGTTCCGCAGTTTTGAGAGAGCCGATCTTGGCTGCAAGACGGCGCCGACCCAGCTCCAAATCGACGCCTTTCTCCCTGTTGCGAAAGTACACTTCATTGACGATGGCCAGTACAGGTATCTCAAATAGAATAGTGTGAAGCCATGGGCCTTTGATTGAAATGTCCAGTTCCCCGCTGCCTAACGCCCGCACGGTAATGTATTTTTCGTTGAGTTTAAGCAACCCCAAAAAATCAACAAAATCACTCTTGATGAATCTCAAAGAGCGTAAGTAAGCAAGCTCGGCATCCTGAAACTGCAGGGAACACAACCCACGGACTTCTTCGCGAATCTCATTGGCAAACTGTGCAAGGTTGACGCCGGGATTGCGACACTTGAAGCGGTACTCAACTTGAGCACCAGGGAATTGATGCAGAACCACCTGCATCATGGTGAACTTGTAGAGGTCGGTGTCCAGCAGACTCGTGATGATCATTACTCAACCCAACGCGTGAAGTTCTCCACAGCAACGCGGGGGGTGTGCAGTGTATTGACCTTGTCAGCCTCGTCGGCGTAACCCAGCGACAGTCCACCAATCAATATTTCATCTGGCCCGGCACCAATGTGCGGCTTGATGATCTGGGCAAACCCGTTCCATGCGGCTTGAGGGCAGCTGTGCAGGCCCCTCGCACGTGCAACAACCATGATGTTTTGCAGGAACATGCCATAGTCCATAAGACTACCGCGCCCCATCACACGTTCCATGGTGAACATCAGACCAACGGGCGCGTCAAAGAAGCGGTAATTGCGCTGGTGCTGGAAATGCATTTTGTCTTTGTCAGCCTTGCCAATGCCAAGCAGGCCATAAAGGCTCCAGCCATTCTCACGACGTCGGTCTATATAAGGACTGACCCATTTCTCGGGGTAATAGTCGTACTCTTCCTTCATGCTGGCAGCCAGAGCGGGGTTGGCACGAAGCTCATCATGAGCTGAGCAGACTTTGTCGACAAGGGTGTCGCGCGCCTTGCCCTGCAATACGTAGACACGCCAAGGTTGAGTGTTAGTACCAGAAGGTGCCCGACTCGAAATGGCCAAGACATCTTTGATAAGCGCTGGCTCGACAGGTTTGGGCAAAAAAGCCCGCACCGAAATCCGGCTCTGAATCGCGTCATCGACGCTCTGAGGATCGCGCACCACGGTGCGCACGGCCTTATCCGAAAAATCGGCTTGCTCAACGGTCATACCAAAGTCTCCAACACTGTTTTCAAATTTGACGGGATCGTCACTGGACGACGGGTTTCGCGGTCAACATAGACATGCACAAAATGACCTTTTGCCGCTGTCATATCCCCGCCATGAGGAAAAAGACCCACCTCGTAGCGAACGCTTGACGAACCCAGGCGCGCAACCCGAATACCGGCCTCAACAGTCTGCGGGAATGCCAGGGGTTCGAAATAATTGCACTGGGTTTCGATCACCAAACCAATGGTCTTGCCATTATGGATGTCCAGCACCCCCTGTTCGATCAAGTGTGCATTGACCGCCGTATCAAACCAGCTGTAGTAGATCACATTGTTCACATGGCCATAAGCGTCGTTATCCATCCAGCGAGTACTGATCTGGCGAAACACCTTATAAGCTCCGCGATGTTCTGCTTGTGGTCTTGTCATTTTCATAACGTTAAGGATGAAGAAACATTTTGCCAGCGTTGAGCGTACGCCAAGGCAAGGGTGAAGGTATTGATTTGAACCTGAACAGTGTCACTCAGGTGATGCCCATAGCCGCCCGCCATCACGAAGGCCAGGGGAATGCGCCTCTGCCAAGCCCAGTCAAAAACGCGTCGATCGCGCGCCTGCACGCCATCAAAGCTGAGCCTCAGTCGCCCCAATCGATCACCAACAAAGCAGTCTGCCCCGGCAAGGTAAAAAATCAGTTGTGGCTCGAACCGCGTCGCTAACACGCCCAGTGCCGACTCTAGGGACTCCAAATAAGCGCCATCCTCTGTCCCGTCCACCAATGGGACATCCAAGTCACCCTGCACCTTTCGGAAAGGATAATTTTTCTCACCGTGCAGCGACATTGTGAACACGCTTTCATCGTTTTCAAAAATTTCTGCGGTTCCGTTCCCTTGGTGGACATCAAGATCAATCACAGCCACCCGAAGCTCGCTTCTGTGCGTACGCCGGTACTCGGCCTGCATCAATCGCGCCCCGACAGCCACATCATTGAAGACACAGAATCCTCCACCTTTGCTTGAACTCGCGTGATGGGTGCCACCCGCCATATTGGCTGCAACGCCTTGCCGAGTCATTCCCAAACCCATTGCCGCTCGTGCCGCAGCAATGGTCGCCCCCACGGATCGACGGGATCGCTCGACCAACTGGCTCGACCACGGAAACCCAATTTCCCGCTCCTGAGCCAGGGTAAGTTCGCCATTGATCACCGCTTGGATATAGGCTGGGTCATGCGCCAAGGCCAACTGCCCGTCCGTCGCCGCTGGTGCTTCAACGATCTGAATGGCGGGCAATTCTGCCAACAGTCGCTGATACAGCAGTCGATATTTCTCACTTGGAAACCTATGCCCAGCAGGAAGATGGGAGACGAAATCTCCTGAGTAATAGGCCCTCATGCCGCCATTGTGACGGATGGCTCTCGCGGGGGCGAAGCCGTGATGTTTGTAGGACTTTCTAGAAAATCGCATCTATTTTGTTGCATTGCAACATTTTGAGCTTGCGAAATACATGGTTTACCCTAAAATACTGCCTCATGCTGCACTGCAATATGACCGGCCTAAGCCAATGTGAACAGGGCAGACAACGTGCAATTAACTCAACTATTGGAGAAAACCATGTCCCTGACACCAGAACAAGTCGTCGCAGCACAAAAAGCCAACCTTGAAACCCTGTTCGGCCTGACCACCAAGGCATTCGAAGGCGTTGAGAAGCTTGTCGAATTGAATGTAACGGCATCCAAGGCCGCCTTGGGTGAGGCCGCAGCCCACACGCAAGCTGTCTTGAGCGTAAAGGATGCCCAGGAATTGCTCGCGTTACAAGCCAGCCTGTTCCAGCCTCTGGCTGAGAAGACAGCCGCTTACAGCCGTCACCTGTATGACATCGCTCAGGGCACCGGTGGCGAGTTCACCAAGGCATTTGAAGCCAAGGCTGCTGATGCACAAAAGGCGTTTGCTGGCATCGTCGACAATGCAGCCAAAAACGCACCTGCTGGTTCCGAAAGCGCTGTTGCCGTGATGAAGAGCGCCGTGACCGCCGCAAACAATGCTTTTGAGTCCGTTCAAAAGGCTGTCAAACAAGCAACCGAGGTTGCTGAGTCCAACTTCAACACCTTGGCCGCCAATGCGTTGAACGCCACCAAGACTGCAGCTCCTGCGGGCAAAAAGCGTTAATTTCACCGAGACTGCTGTAGCAAGCAAATATTGGAGTCCAGGCTCTACTACAGCAACCTCAGTTGAAGGACACTAAACTCACTGCGTGTGCAGTCTTGAATTTAGAAGCACTGCCCACAGTTAACGATTGTCTCCTCGGATCTTTTCGAAACCTCAGGGTTCAAGGATCCCTTTAAGGCCCCGCCGCAAGTCGGGGCCTTTTTTTCTACCGTCCGTATTTGTCTTCAAAGCGAACGATGTCGTCTTCGCCCAGGTAGCTACCTGACTGAACTTCAATGATCTCCAACGGCAATTGGCCGGGGTTTTCCAAGCGATGCGTCGCCCCCAGTGGTATGTAGGTTGACTGGTTTTCTGCCAGCAAGAACACCTTGTCATCACAGGTGACTCGGGCTGTTCCCTGAACCACAATCCAGTGCTCTGCACGGTGATGGTGCATTTGGAGTGAAAGACTGGCACCCGGATTCACCACGATACGCTTGACCTGAAAGCGCCGCCCCTCGTCAACGCTGTCGTACCAACCCCAGGGACGAAATACCTTGCGGTGCACTCCCGCTTCAGGTCGGCCTTGGGCTTTCAGTTTGTTCACCACATCCTTGACCTGTTGAATGTGGTCCCGGTGCGACACCAGAACAGCGTCCTGAGTCTCGACAATCACTGCATTGTCCAGACCAACGCATGCAACCAATCGGGATTGAGCCAGAACCAAGGTGTTGTGGCTATCGATTGTCAGGACATCGCCCGACAGGACGTTGGCATCGGCGTCTTTGTCACCAATATCCCAAGGCGCATTCCACGCACCCACGTCTGACCACTGGGCGGCCAATGGAACGACCATTACTTCGCCAGAGTTGTGACCGGCATTCGCCAGCCTCTCCATCACAGCGTAGTCGATGGAATCCGAAGGACATGCGGCAAAAGCAACTCTGTCTGGGCGAATGAAATTGGCGTCTTCGACTCGATTCTCAAACGCCTCCACGCAAGCTGAAGCGATATCCGGACGACACCCTGTCACTTTTGCGAGCCACACGGATGCTTTGACAACAAAAATGCCAGCATTCCAAAGGTAATTCCCGCTAGCCAGATAGGTTTGGGCGGTTGAGAAGTCGGGTTTTTCGACAAACTCAACAACCTGGTACGCACCCTCGGAAATGATTGCACCTTGCTTGATATAGCCGTAACCGGTTTCAGGTGCATCGGGCTGGATCCCGAAAGTGACAAGCTTTCCCACCTGGGCCAACCGCGTTGCCGATTGAACAGCAACGCGAAATGCCTGTTCGTCTTGGATGACATGGTCTGCCGGCATGATGACCAGAATCGGATCTGCCACTGTCTGACCAGGCACCATGCACTGAGAGGCAAGCGCCGCAAGTGTCAATGCGGGAGCCGTGTTACGACCGATAGGTTCGAGCAGCAATTTAGCGCCCACAATGCCGGCCTGCTTGACCTGATCGGCCAACATGAACCGGTAATCTTCATTCCCCACCAGCAGTGGTGCCAACACCCCAGGGAAGGCTGCCCCCAGGCGCATTGCGGTCACCTGCAGCATGGTGTGGTCGCCCTGAAGCTTCAGAAGCTGCTTTGGGAACTGCTCACGTGAAAGAGGCCAAAGCCGGGAACCAGAGCCTCCACACAGGATGACCGGCAAGATCGAATGGGACATATCTGCTTGGCTGTTCATGATGCGTCAAACCTTCACTTACACGCGCAGGGTATCGCCATGCGCCAAAAACCATTCATACGTACTTCGCAAGCCGTCTTCAAGCTGTATTTGGGCCTTCCAGCCCAATCGCTCTAAGCGCGAAACGTCCATCAGCTTGCGCGGTGCGCCATCTGGCTTGCTTGCGTCAAAAATCAACCGTCCTTGAAATTCGGTCACGCGCGCCATGATTTCAGCAAGTTCGCGAATGGAACAGTCCCGTCCCGTGCCAACGTTGATGTGCGACAGCATGGGCTGAGTCTGGGCAGCGTAATCCGAATAAGCCAAATTCATGACGTACACACATGCTCGCGCCATATCCTGGACATGCAGGAATTCCCTCATCGGCATGCCAGAACCCCACACAACGACCGTACTGTCCCTACGTTGTTTAGCCTCTTGAAAGCGGCGCATCATGGCCGGAATCACATGGCTGTTTTCTGGATGAAAATTGTCACCAGGACCATAAAGATTGGTTGGCATCACCGATCGGAAGTCAGTTCCATGCTGGCGGTTATAAGACTCACAAAGCTTGATCCCCGCAATTTTGGCCAGGGCATAGGGTTCATTGGTAGATTCCAAAGTGCCTGTTAACAGCGCTGATTCAACCATGGGCTGGTCTGCCAGTCGTGGATAGATGCAGCTGGATCCAAGCAACAGCAGTTTGCGCACACCTGATCGCCATGCCTGATGGATGACGTTGCACTCCATCATCAGGTTGTCGTAAATGAAGTCTGCAGGATAGGTATTGTTGGCATGAATACCACCGACTTTCGCTGCCGCCAAGTAGACCTCATCGATACCATTATTGGAAAAAAAAACCTCGACGGCGGCTTGATTGCACAGATCCAGCTCAGCGTGTGTACGCAAGACCAACTCGATTGAGGAGTCTTTCTGCAACTCCTGAACCAATGCACTACCGACCATTCCCCTGTGGCCAGCAACAAACACCCTTCTAACACTTTTTCCGCTCATACCGGACACCTATTCACGCGAATCGCTGTAGTCAAAGCCATGGGCCTTTAGCAGCTTGTTGCGACGAGCCTGATCCAGGTCGTTCGCAACCATTTCTGCCACCATCTGCTGCAAAGTCGTTTGCGGCACCCAGCCCAACTCGCGCTTTGCTTTGCCGGGGTCACCCAGCAAGGTCTCAACCTCGGCTGGCCGGAAGTAATGTGGATCGACCGCGACGATCACATCTCCCACCGAAATTCCTGGCGCCAGATCACCGGATTTGGCAGTAACTACGCCTTTTTCTTGCTGGCCGTGACCTTGCCATTGCATTGTGACACCCAGTTCCTTTGCAGCCATTTCGACAAACTGGCGCACGGAATACTGCTCACCTGTGGCAATCACAAAATCTTTGGCCTGCTCTTGCTGCAGCATTAGCCACTGCATTTCAACGTAGTCTTTGGCGTGCCCCCAATCGCGTAAGGCGTCCATGTTGCCAAGGTAAATACAGCTTTCAAGTCCCTGTGCAACGCGCGCCAAGCCCCGGGTAATTTTGCGTGTCACAAAGGTTTCGCCACGCCGCTTGGACTCATGATTGAACAGAATCCCGTTGCATGCATAAAGGCCATAGGCTTCCCGGTAGTTGACGGTTATCCAGTAAGCGTAAAGCTTCGCTACTGCATAAGGACTGCGCGGGTAGAAAGGTGTGCTTTCCTTTTGTGGCGTTTCCTGAACAAGGCCGTACAACTCAGATGTACTCGCCTGATAGAAACGTGTTTTCCTTTCCAAACCCAAAAACCGTATCCCTTCCAAAAGACGCAATGCCCCGATCGCGTCCACATCTGCGGTGTACTCAGGCGCTTCAAATGACACAGCCACATGGCTTTGAGCGCCCAGGTTGTATACCTCGTCCGGCTGAACCTGCTGAAGGATGCGAACCAGATTGCTGGTGTCTGTCAAGTCACCGTAATGCAGCACAAAATTTCGGTGATCGATATGCGGGTCCTGATAAAGATGATCAACCCGCTGTGTATTGAACAGGGACGACCTGCGCTTGATCCCATGAACTTCGTAACCTTTGCCAAGCAGCAACTCAGCCAGATATGAACCATCTTGCCCAGTCACCCCAGTAATCAATGCTTTCTTTTTCAAACTGAAATCCTCAAGTTTGTTTTGTCGGATCTGCCAGCGATATCAAGCAACAACTTGCGCCTGACACCCAATGTGCACAATAGTGGCATGCGAAAAAACGAGAAATCAACATCCGCCAAGCAAGACGATGTGATTGATACCAGTTACCTGGAAACCCTGATGGGGTACAACGCTCGCCGGGCGGCACTGACGATTATCGGTGTGTTCTTGAAGCGCATGGCCGCGTATGAACTAAGGCCCGTGGATTTTTCCGTGTTGTCCCTGGTGATGCATAACCCAGGTATCACATCAAGACAGCTGTGTACCGCCCTGGGAATTCTGCCCCCAAACCTGGTCGGAATGGTAAGTCAGCTTGAAAAACGCGGGCTCATTTCACGCGAACCTCATCCTAGCGATGGTCGCGCAATGGGCTTGCATTTGACTTCCAAAGGTAAGCACCTGATGGAACAGGCAGAAGTGACAGCGAAAGAACTGGAAATGGCGGCGACGGACAAACTGACCTCATCGGAGCGTAAAACCCTGATCCGTTTACTGCAAAAGATCTACCTTCAAGCCCCCATAGCGGGTTAATGGCAAAATGCAGTCGAACTGCATGGTCGCCCATGCATTTGTAGCTATGAAACATGTAGCACAAGACAAATTAGGCTATAGTTGCTGGAATTTTTGTCTAAGGCAATGCTGGCATGCGTCCGGTAGATCGTCGAGGCGCATTGAAAACTGAATTGAGGAGAGCCATCCATGAGTTCCAAGGAAAACGCCGCAGTCAACCAGCTTCTTTCACTGCTGGAATCCCGCTACGCCATACGTGTATTGTGGGCTTTGCGCGACGGGCATTCGCAGACATTTCGGTTGCTACAGGACAGCGTCGGTGGTATCACACCCAATACACTTAACACCCGGCTCAAAGAGCTGCGCGAAGCTGGCTTGGTGACTCATGGCAATGAGGGCTATGGCGTCACTCCGTCGGGTGCAGATCTGCTCAAACGTCTGTCCGACCTACAAGCTTTTGCAGGCAAATGGGTGACGGGACAAGTCAAAAAGGCAACCGCCAAATAAGACTTGGCTTTGTGGGTATTCACTGCCAATTCGATTCACGCCACTGGATTGGTTAGCATTGCCCGGTTAATCGTGGACTGGCTATGCTCAACTATTTGACTGTTTCTAATTCGTTGCCGTTTGATTTCAGGCGGTCGACACTTGTCGGCCGGGTCTGGGTTGAGGGCAAAGGTCCCGTGCTCGTTCAGGTTCGAGACAACGGCATCTACGATCTGTCGGGTATTGCCAGTACCTGTAGTCAGTTGCTGCAACTCCCTGACCCCGCCAGTGCTGTGCGAAAAGGCACAACAGGCCAAGCATCCATGTTCAGCACGGCTGTCGTGCTGGTCAACTCCGCACAGGAAAACCGCGATAAAGCCGTCCCCTGGTTCATGGCGCCTTGCGATTTGCAGGCAATCAAGGCAGCTGGCGTCACATTCGTCTCCAGCATGCTGGAACGGGTCATTGAAGAACAAGCTCGCGGAGACGCAGCCAAAGCCGAGTCGATACGGCGAGAGGTAGTTGCCGTCATTGGCGAAGACCTCAGCCATGTGATCCCCGGCTCACCGCAAGCAGCGAAGCTGAAAGACGCCCTGATCGCCCAAGGTGTTTGGTCTCAATATCTGGAAGTAGGCATTGGCCCGGATGCCGAGATATTCACCAAATCGCAGGTAATGAGCGCCGTCGGCCTGGGTGCAGAGGTCGGTATTCATCCGCGTAGTGTCTGGAACAACCCCGAGCCAGAGGTCGTGCTGGCAGTCAATGGCGCAGGGCAAGTCAAGGGCGTTGCGCTAGGCAATGATGTCAATTTGCGGGACTTTGAAGGCCGAAGCGCATTGCTGCTCGGTAAAGCCAAAGACAACAACGCCAGTTGCGCGATTGGTCCGTTCATTCGCCTGTTTGACGAAAATTTCCGCCTTGAAGACGTACGCGAACTGGAGCTGTCGCTCGACATTACCGGCGATACAGATCCGGATGACAATGGCGAAGAACTTGATCCGTTCACGCTGCATGCCGTGAGCGACATGCGCAAGATCAGCCGTGACCCATTGGACCTGGTTCGTCAAACGATCAACGACAACCACCAGTATCCAGACGGTTTCATGCTGTTCTTAGGTACCATGTTCTCTCCAACCCAAGACCGCCTGGGCCCAGGAACAGGATTCACCCATAAGGCTGGTGATATCGTCCGAATTTCCACCCCACAACTCGGTTGCCTGGTCAACCGCGTCAACCGATCTGACAAAATCCCCCCCTGGACTTACGGCATCCGCGCTTTGATGCGCGATCTGGCACTCCGGGGTGCCGTGCTCTAAGTCTTTCAGCTCTGCTTTTCATGCTATGCGCTAGGGCTGTAGGTGCCCTGGCTTAGTCAACACACTTTTTTTCAAGGATCCCCATGATCACCACCGCATCTGGCCTGCAATACGAAGACACCACGCCCGGCACCGGCGCCGAAGCCAAACCAGGCCAACATGTGCATGTGCACTACACCGGCTGGCTCTATAACGACGGCGTACAAGGCGCAAAATTTGACTCCAGCCGCGACCGAGGTGATCCGTTTGCCTTTTCTCTGGGCGCAGGCATGGTCATCAAAGGTTGGGACGAAGGTGTGGCCGGCATGAAGATTGGTGGGCAGCGCACGCTGATCATCCCAGCAGCCCTTGGCTACGGCGCTCGCGGAGCCGGTGGCGTGATCCCCCCCAATGCCACATTGAAATTTGACGTCGAGCTGCTCGACGCCCACTGAGCCCCTCGGCGGCCATCAGCCCCAGGAAGCCACTCTCGCCCTGACAAAATCCGCCCTGAGCGGATTTTTTACGTAGGTCGCTTGAAAACAGCCCTACTCGCCCCAAGGTCTTGGTTTTACCGGGTGATTTCGCTTAAAGGTCTCCCCGGCATTCAATCCGACTCGACTTCCAAAATAGCATGTCTGAACACCAAAAATCTGAGCAATCCCAGGCAGCCAGTGCTACCCCGCTGGACATGAGCCCCGAAGAAATCGAGGCAGCACAAGCTGCCGTTGAGGCTGGAACCGTTGACCCCTTGGCTGAAGCTCTGGCCCGAGTCGCTGAACTCGAAACCAAGAATGCCGACCTGGCGGAGCAATACCTGCGCGCCCAGGCCGATGTGCAAAACATCCGCCGTCGCTCGGAAGACGAGATTTCCAAAGCCCGTAAATTTGCAGTCGAAGGCTTTGCAGAAAGCCTGTTGCCCGTGGCAGACAGCCTCGAAGCCGGATTGGCCATCAAGGATGGCACCATCGAACAAATCCGCGAAGGCGCCGAAGCCACCCTGCGCCAACTCAAGAGCGCGCTGGAGCGCAACAAGGTCATCGAGACCAACCCCGCCGCTGGCGCCAAATTTGACCCCCATCACCACCAAGCCATCAGCATGGTGCCGTCGGACCAGGAAGCCAACACCATCGTCAGCGTCCTGCAAAAAGGCTACACCATCAATGAGCGCGTGCTGCGCCCTGCCCTGGTCATGGTGAGCGCACCTAAATAAGTCCAAATTCAGTCACTTGTCCCTTGAAACCGCACAAGTTATCCACAAGTTATTAGCATCACAGTTTAAGTTTCAGGAGTAAAAAATGGCAAAAATCATTGGTATCGACTTGGGCACCACCAATTCCTGCGTGTCCATCATGGAAGGCAACACCACCAAGGTGATTGAGAACGCTGAAGGCGCGCGCACCACGCCCTCCATAGTCGCCTACCAGGAAGACGGCGAAGTGCTGGTCGGTGCCTCCGCCAAGCGCCAGGCTGTGACCAACCCCAAAAACACGCTGTACGCAATCAAGCGCCTGATTGGTCGTAAGTTCACCGAGAAAGAAGTCCAGAAGGACATCGACCTCATGCCCTACAAGATCACCGCTGCAGACAATGGTGACGCCTGGGTCGAAGTGCGCGGCAATAAGATTTCTGCCCAGCAAGTCAGCGCCGACATTCTGCGCAAGATGAAGAAAACCGCTGAAGACTACCTGGGTGAAGCCGTCACCGAGGCCGTCATCACCGTCCCGGCCTATTTCAACGACGCACAGCGCCAAGCAACCAAAGACGCTGGCCGCATTGCGGGCCTGGACGTCAAGCGCATCATCAATGAGCCCACCGCTGCTGCTCTGGCCTTTGGTCTGGACAAGCACGAAAAGGGCGACCGCAAGATCGCCGTGTATGACCTGGGCGGCGGTACTTTCGACGTGTCCATCATCGAAATCGCCGATGTCGATGGTGAAAAGCAGTTTGAAGTGCTCTCCACCAACGGCGACACCTTCCTGGGCGGCGAAGACTTTGACCAGCGCATCATCGACTACATCGTCACCGAGTTCAAGAAAGAACAAGGCGTTGACCTGTCCAAAGACGTGCTCGCCCTGCAGCGCCTCAAGGAAGCCGCTGAAAAGGCCAAGATTGAGCTCTCCAACAGCGCGCAAACTGATCTGAACCTGCCCTACATCACTGCCGATGCGTCTGGCCCAAAGCACCTGAACATCAAGCTGAGCCGCTCCAAGCTCGAAGCTCTGGTGGAGGACTTGATTGAGCGCACCATTGCACCTTGCCGCGTCGCGATCAAGGACGCTGGCGTGTCTGTGGGAGAAATCCACGACGTCATTCTGGTCGGCGGGATGACCCGCATGCCCAAGGTTCAAGAGAAGGTCAAAGAGTTCTTCGGCAAAGAGCCCCGCAAAGACGTGAACCCCGACGAAGCCGTGGCAGTTGGCGCTGCGATTCAAGGCCAGGTGCTGTCCGGCGACCGCAAGGACGTGTTGCTGCTCGACGTGACACCGCTCTCCCTGGGCATCGAAACCCTGGGCGGCGTGATGACCAAGATGATCGCCAAGAACACGACCATCCCCACCAAGTTTGCACAGACTTTCTCGACCGCAGAAGACAATCAGCCCGCCGTGACCATCAAGGTGTTCCAGGGCGAGCGTGAAATCGCAGCGGTGAACAAGTTGCTGGGCGAATTCAACCTCGAAGGCATTCCACCCTCTTCACGCGGTACGCCACAGATCGAAGTGTCCTTCGACATCGACGCCAACGGCATCCTGCATGTAGGCGCCAAAGACAAAGGCACGGGCAAGGAAAACAAGATCACCATCAAGGCCAACCCGGTTTGTCTGAAGCTGAAATCCAGCAAATGGTGAAAGACGCCGAGCTAAACGCTGCCGACGACAAGAAAAAGCTAGAACTCGTCCAAGCCCGCAACCAGGGCGAAGCCGCCGTGCACAGCGTCAAGAAGAGCCTGACCGAGCATGGTGACAAGCTCGATGCGGACGAAAAGTCCAAAATCGAAGCCGCCATGAAGGATCTCGAAGAAGCCCTCAAGGGTGACGACAAGGCCAGCATTGACGAAAAGAGCACCGCGCTAATGACAGTCAGCCAAAAACTTGGCGAAAAGATGTATGCCGACATGCAAGCCCAGGAAGCTGCGAAGGCCGCAGCAGCTGGAGCAGCACCAGGGTCAGAAGACCATGGTGCTGCACATGGCGGCGCATCTGCCAAGCCCGCTGACGACAATGTGGTCGATGCCGAGGTCAAGGAAGTCAAAAAGGGTTAATTCACCCACCTGATTCATCAGGACATTCGCCGCGTTGAAGAATGCCCCCGGGCATTTGACTCAGCGCGGCGTTTTGCCTGACAAGGACCCTCTCTGACCCGAAAACTTCGCCCCGAAACAAGCCCTTTCCAGATAAGCACCTCCCGCCATGGCCACTAAACGCGACTTTTATGAAATTCTGGGCGTACCCAAAAACGCTTCCGACGACGAAATCAAAAAGGCCTACCGCAAGCTGGCAATGAAGTACCACCCTGACCGCAACCAGGGGGACTCAGCCAAAGACTCAGAAGCCAAGTTCAAAGAGGCCAAGGAGGCCTATGAAATGCTGTCTGATCCGCAGAAGAAGGCAGCCTACGATCAGTACGGCCATGCGGGCGTAGACCCCAACATGCGTGGCGGTGGTGCCGGTGCTGAAGGATTTGGGGGTTTTGCCGAGGCCTTTGGTGATATTTTTGGTGACATCTTCGGTCAAGGTGGCCAAGGCCGTGGCGCGGGTGGCGGGCGTGGTGGCCGACAGGTGTACCGAGGCAGTGACCTCAGCTATGCCATGGAAATCAGCCTGGAGGAAGCCGCCAAAGGCAAGGATGCGCAGATACGCATCCCTACCTGGGAAGAGTGCGACACCTGCCATGGCACGGGTGCCAAGCCTGGCACCAAGGTGGCCACATGCACCACCTGTCACGGCAATGGCTCGGTACAAATGCGTCAGGGCTTTTTCAGTGTTCAGCAAACCTGCCCCCAGTGCCGAGGCACCGGCAAGCTGATCCCTGAGCCGTGCGCCCCATGCAGCGGCCAAGGCAAAGTCAAGCGCCAAAAAACGCTCGAAGTCAAAATGCCAGCTGGCATTGATGATGGCATGCGCATCCGCAGCGCAGGCAATGGCGAACCCGGTACCAACGGTGGCCCTGCGGGCGACCTTTACATCGAAGTACGCATCAAAAAACACGAGATTTTCGAACGCGACGGTGACGACATCCATTGCAAGGTGCCCATCAGCATGGTCACAGCAGCACTGGGTGGCGAGATTGAAGTCCCCACTTTGGACGGTAAGGTCAGCATTGACATTCCCGAAGGCACTCAGGCAGAGAAGCAGTTCCGATTGCGCGGCAAAGGCATCAAGGGCGTGCGCTCCAGCTACCCTGGGGACCTGTATTGCCATATTTCAGTGGAAACACCTGTCAAGCTCACAGAGCACCAGCGCAAACTGTTGAAAGAACTGGACGAGTCACTCAAGAAAGGCGGTCCGCGCCACAACCCCAGCTCGGACAGCTGGACAGATCGCCTGAAAAACCTGTTCACCTGATCGTCAAAACTCACCTGCCCCCAAGCAAAGGCACAAAAGCATGTACAGCACACTCATTCAGGTTGAGCAACTTCAATCCTTGCTCAAAGAGGGCCGCAAATTAATGGTGTTTGATTGCAGCTTCGACCTGATGAATCCAGCTGAAGGCATCAAGCTGTTCGGGACGGGACACATTCCCGGCGCCGTGTATGCCGATCTGGATGCTGATCTCAGCGCCAAAGGCGACACCACAGCGGCATCCGGAGGTCGACACCCCCTGCCCTCGCGTGAGAAGTTTGCAGCGTGGCTGAGCAGCGTGGGCTTTACCAACGACATGCAGGCCGTGGTATACGACCGTAACAACTCTACTTACTGCGGCCGCCTGTGGTGGATGCTCAAGTGGGCAGGACATGATGCTGCTGCACTGCTAGACGGTGGCCTGCAAGCCTGGAAGCAGAGTGGTGGTCAGGTCGAAACCGATGCACCAGCAGCCAGACCTGCAGGCAATTTCACGGCTTTGCCTGAGCTGTACTCACTCTTCACGACCAACGACATAGCAGGCAGCCTGGGCAAACCAGCTCAAACCGTCATCGATGCACGTGCTGCGGCGCGCTACCGGGGTGAAATGGAGCCGCTTGACCCACAGGCGGGTCACATCCCAGGGGCATTGAATCGCCCGTTCACGGACAATCTGGGGCCAGACGGCAAGTTCAAGTCCGCGGATGTTCTGAAGGCAGAGTTTGAAACAATTTTGGCCGGAAGAGACCCCGCAACTGTGGTGCATCACTGCGGCAGTGGCGTCACCGCCACGCCAAATATCCTTGCCATGACTTTGGCAGGCCTTGGCAAAACCGGCCTGTATGCGGGCAGTTGGAGTGAATGGAGCAACACCCCTGGGTTGCCCGTCGCAGTGGGATAAACGGCTTAGCGCTCAGTGAGCGGCCGTGCTGACCACACTCACTAGGCCCATCCCGAGAAGCAGCCAAGCCACCTGAGCTGCAGTTTCGCGTGCCGTCAAATGTTTTTGCAACTGCGGGATCAAGTCGTCCAGCGCCACATAGATAAAGCTGCTGCTGCCCACGGCCAGGAAATACGGCAAGTAGTCGTGCAGCTGCTCAACCAGAAAGAAGCCCGCCAAGCCGCCCAACATGGTCACAGCGCCAGCCAAGGTCACCTTGATCAACGCAGCGCGACGATCATTGCCGCTGGACTGCCTCAACACGATCAGGTCACCCATGTGGTGAGGCACCTCATGCGCCAACACCGACACGGCAGCGATCCATCCGAGCCGGAAGTCCGCCACAAAGGCAGAGGCAATCAAAATACCGTCCCCAAAGCAATGCACGCTGTCACCAGTCAACACAGCCCACGCACCTGCCCTGGGCTTGGTTATTGCATGTGAATGCCCCTCGTGATGTTCATGCCCAGCGTGGACACCGACCAAACCATGGTGATGTTCATGCCCATGGTGCCAAAGCTCGGCTTTGTCCAGCAAAAAGAAAAACAGCACCCCCACCAACAAGGTCGTGAACAAGGCTTTGGCAGACGCCTGAGACTCAAACGCCTCAGGCAGCAGGTGCATGAACGCCGTTGCCAGCAAGGCCCCTGCCGCCAGACTGAGCAAATGCTGGGTATAGCGCCCCAAGGCGGCGAAGCCCAACAAGGCTGCCAGCCAGACACTGCCAATGCCAGCGGCCAGGGTGGCCACAATAATCGCTACCAAAGTCATAGCTAAAAAAGCTTACCGGAATTGCCGAAAAGCCATATTCTCTTTCAACAAAAACAAAAAGGGCCGCAGAGGCGGCCCCGAAAGTGTAAGGCGAAGCACTGAGGTCACACCACGCCGTTCGCCTTGAACCATTCCAATGCGCGCCTCCAGCCGTCTTCTGCGGGATCCTTACGGTAGCTCGGGCGGTAATCCGCGTGAAACGCATGGGGTGCTTCAGGGTACACCACAAACTGGCTCGCCTTGGACGCCGCATTGCCAGTGGCCAAGGCTGACTTCATTTTCTCTACCGTGTCCAGGGGAATGCCCTGATCCGCCGCGCCATACAAGCCCAGCACTGGGCCATTCAACTGGGCAGCCAAGTCAACAGGGTGCTTGGGCGTCAAGGCTGAGGACTGCCCCACCATGCGGCCATACCAGGCAACACCGGCTTTGACTGGGCCTTGCGCCGCATACAGCCAAGTGATCCGTCCACCCCCAGCAAAAACCTGTAATACCAGCACGCTTAACATCGCCCCCATTGGCAGCCGCCCATTTCAGCGCACCATCCAATCCGCCATCACCTGGGCATCTGGCACCTTGGACACAATTTCTGCCTGCAACCTGGCTATTTCGCCGTATTGGCTCGGATCACCTTGGCGGGCATACAGTTCAGGCGCAATCGCCAGATAACCCGCCTTAGCAAAGCGGCGCGCGGTGTCCGCAATGTATTCATGTACGCCAAAGATTTCCTGGATCACCAGCACCACCGGCAAATTGGTTTTGCCCGCCGGTGCTGCCCGGTAAGCAGGTACTTTAAAACCATTGACCTCAAAGCTGATCTCACCCGCAGTGAGCCCTTCTGACGAGGTCTTGATCGCCGTTTGTGCCATGATAGGCTGCACCGAGGCGGCGTACCCGACCCCCAAAGCTCCCACAGATTTCAGTGCCATTCGGCGACTCAGCCCCGCCTTATCGGTCGCTTCAGAGGCTTGCAAAAGTGCCTCAGAATCCGTGATCATGTCTTGAGTAAGCATCGTTTGTCTCCAGTTAAGGTGTTGGCCATGTTGAACAAGAATCGCATTGTGAATGAGATTGATTTGATCTGCAGACGAAAGTTCCTCGGTACCCTCCTCGCTACCGGCGCGCTGGCTGGCTGTGCGGGTCGGCCAGCCAATGCGGACCCCAGCAGCACGGTCGGCCTCAGCCGTGCTGCGGCACTGGCGGCGGTGGTACCCATGCCAGACGACTCAACCGTCCAGACGATCTACCTCGACTGGCATGACACCCACCTGACCGCCCCTGTGGCAGCCAAACTCTACCTGCCAGCGCAAACTGCCATTGGCACTGCCGGGCGCAAAAGCTGCCACTTCTGGTGGTCTCGCATGGCCTGGGCGGCTCGCGCGAGGGCTACCTTACCTGGGAAAGTACCTGGCCCAGCATGGCTATGCCTGCCTGCATTTGCAGCATGTGGGCAGTGACCGCAGCCTGTGGTCTGGCAATGTTCTCGGCCTGGTCTCGCGCTTGCAAACCGCCGCCCAGGAAAGCAAGCCATCCACCGGGTGCAGGACATGCGGTTCGGTCTGGACCGCCTCATGGACAGTGCCTTGGGCGAACACATCAATCCTCGGCAAATCATGGCTGCAGGGCATTCTTATGGTGCCAACACCTGCTTGCTGGCCTGCGGCGCAACAGTGCAGCGAAGCAATGCAACAGGGCTGCAGCAAATTCAGTACCGAGACCCCCGCATCCAGGCAGCCGTGATCATCAGCGCACCGCCTTTTTATGGCATGGGCGACATCCGCCAAATCCTGGCCCCGGTGCAAGTGCCAACGCTGCACATCACGTCAACCGGAGACGAAATCGTCGTCCCCGGCTACCACTCTTCTCCGGCAGACCGCATCAGCGTATACGAGGCCATTGGCGGTTCTCGCAAAGCGCTGGCCGTGTTCAAAGACGGCTCGCACAGCATGTTCACAGACCGGCTGAACACGGGCGGCATCGAACTCAACCCTAAGGTAAAAGTCGCCACACGGCAATTGGCACTGGCCTTTCTGGACGAGGTTCGAGGCGGCACTGCACAACCGATGAACCAGTGGGCACGCGATCATCAATCGCTACTGGAGCGATTTGAAAAGCGCAGTTGAGGCAATGAGAGAGCGTGCGCATTGCTCTCACAAACTTGTCAGTGCAGTACCCCATTGGGCACTTACCGAACGTGCGACGCTGTCAATTTGGCTTTCACAGGCCTATGTTGGGCTTCACCCGTTTGAACAAGCAGTCCCTGCAAAACCAACTCGTATGCCTCACCGAAAGCTTCGGGAATAGTCAAGTTCGCACGACGTAAAAAGTCTGCATTTCGCAGACGCGACGCAGCACCAAGCAACACCTCTGTGACGATATCAAAGTTAACAGCTTTGAACTCACCGATGCGTGCGCCTGCCTCAAGGATTTCGCGTGCTCCTTTTGAGCGGGTCAATTGGAATTCGTCGAACAGTGCACGCCCCTCGTCGGACTGCTGCAAATCAGCCAAGAACCCTGTTCCCAGAGTCTCAGCAGCTCGCAACCCAGCGCCCAAGTAAGCCCTAAGGCGGCGCGCTGGGTCTGCCTCTGCAGCCGCCGCTTTTTCACCCGCCTCAATCGAGTCCTGAAACTGCCATTTTGCGACTTCTAAAAGTAGGCCTTCTTTTGTCGCGGCCACGTCATATAGACGCCTGCGAGAGCAGTGCAGTCGCGCTGCAATTTCGGCAACGCTCAAGGACGCAATGCCCTCCTTTTTGATGAGAGCGGCAAGTTCAGTAAGGAATTCTTCGTGGGAGCGAGTCGTACGCATGGCAGGGGTAACTCTGAGGGCAGCACACCACAACTACGGGTTTCCCCGAGATTGACGGCGCGTTGATGCATCTGTTGCAATGGTACCAATTTAGATTTTTTGGTACCAATAATTAACTATTGAAAAGCAGTCTATCACCCAATGAGCAAAGACATTTACATCGTTGGCGTCGGAATGACGCAATTCGGGCGACACCTTCAAAGCACTGTCGCATCTCTCGCTGATGACGCCTTTCAAGCCGTTTTAAAGACGCTGGCATTACCAGGCAAGACATTCAGCGAGCCTTTTACTCTGGCGTGACCCAAAGCCCTTGCAGGGCAACACGCCATCCCTGGTCAAGTGGTCTTCGCCCATCTAGGTCTGGTGGGATTGCCGGTCTAGCAACGTCGAAAACGCCTGCGCCTCGGGCACCAGCGCATTCCAGTTGGCGGTGCAATCTCTGCGCGCTGGCGACTGTGATGTGGCCCTGGCGCTGATCGGAAAAGATGAACATCGCCGACAAGAAACGTTCGATTGCACTTTTGGTGGTTGATGTGTCTCAAGCCGAGGAAAACGCTGCACGCTTACTCGCACTCGGGGAAGGTGTCGAAGTTCCGGAAGGAAGCGAGTCGGACCGCCCCTACAGCCGCTTCATGGCCATCTATGCGGCCATGTGCCGGTTCTGGATGAAAAACTTTGGCACCACGCAACGCCAGATCGCTGCAGTGGCTGCGAAGAACCACATGCACTCGGTCCACAACCCGTTGTCGCAGTACCGCCAGGCATTCACGATTGAAGAAGTGTTGGCTGCTGCACCGATCACCTATCCGCTCACGATACCTATGTGCTCGCCTCTTTCAGATGGAGCGGCTGCGGTCATCGTGTGTACTGAAGAGGGCATAAAGCGACTCGGCATCAACCGCAATCGTGCCATACGTGTCGCGGCGACGGCCATTGCCACAGCAACACCACGATCCCCCAAGGCTTTTGACCAAGCTGTCTGCCTGCGCGCCGGGCGCATGGCTTACGAAAAAGCAGGAATCGGCCCTCAAGACATCAATGTGGTTGAGGTTCACGACGCCAGCGCGATGGGGGAAATCATGGCCATCGAGTACCTCGGACTCACACCGATGGGTGGTGGCGGTGCCGCAGCAGAGGCGGGAGAACTTTCCATCGGTGGCCGCATCCCCGTCAATACATCAGGTGGTCTTGAAAGCAAAGGCCATCCCATTGGCGCAACTGGTCTTGGTCAGATTCATGAGCTCGTGACGCAGCTCCGTGGAGAAGCAGGGGCCCGACAAGTTGAGGGCGCTAAGGTTGCTTTGCAGGAGAACGGCGGTGGCCAAGTGGGCTACGAAGAGGCCGTCGTTACCGTCAATATTTTCACACGCTGATTCCAGCATTTCCAAAAACCTACGAAGGAGACAAGCATGAGTTCACATATCGAAGTACCGCTGCCCGTGGTGGGACTTTCCGGCTTTGATGCAGGACTGAGCCCAGAGGCAAAAGGTGCCCAGGAGGGAGTACACCGATTCGCCAGCGAGGTAATGCGCCCAATCGGGCGCGAAGTTGACCGCATGCCTGCGGATCAGGCCTACCTGCCTGGATCGCCGTTTTGGCAGTTTCACGCCGAGGCAATGAAGCTTGGCTTGGGCCCCGAGGGCATGGCCGGTTTGCCACCCGAGCAAGCGGCGCTCATGGAGGGCATCGTGGTCGAAGAACTCGCTTGGGGAGACGCCGGACTGGCCGTTTCTGCAGGCGCAGGTGGCATGCCAATGCTGATGGCCCATGCGAGCGGGAATCAAGAGTTGATTGATTTGTGCGCGGGCAAACTAGGCTGCTGGGGCGCAACGCAGCCAGACCGTGGCTCTGACGGCCTGACGCTGTACCCCGAGGAGCGCTTCCCCGGTTCGCAAGGTAACAAGGGCAATTTGCAGGCCACTTTTACTGCCGACGAAATCGTCTTCAACGGACAAACCTCGGCGTGGGTCTCGAATGGTCCTGTGGCGCAAGTGGCATTGATGGACATCGTTGCCGACTACGGCCAAGGATTTTTTGATGAACAAGGCAACACCTTCGGTTGCAATGTCATCGTGCCCTGGACATCAAGGGCGTATCACGAGGCAAGCCGCTCGAAAAACTCGGCAAGCGCTCATTGCCACAGGGCGAGATCTTCTTTGACAACGTTCGTGTGCCACGCCGCTTTGCCATTGCCACCCGTGACGACTACGAATTCAAACATGCGCATGCCTGGGCCAATGCGGGAACCGCAATGAGCCATATCGCAACGGGCCTTGCCAGAGCGGCTTTCGAGATGGCACTCACCTACGTGCATGAACGTCGCCAAGGCGGTGCCTTGCTTGCGGACCTGCAGCTAACCCAGTTCCGCTTGGGTGGGATTGGCACCAAAGTGGAAACGATACGGGCCATGGCGCGCCATGTAGCGCATTACACCAAATGCTCACCCCAAGCCCATCCCTACTTCACGGCAGCAGGCAAAGCGTACTGCTGCACAGAACTGATGAATGTCGTGAGGGATTCTTTGCACCTCATGGGCGGTGTCGGACTCACGCGCGCATTCCCTATCGAAAAGCTGCTGCGGGACGCCCAAGCCATGCAGATCGAGGATGGTGAGAACAACCTGCTGCAAATGCATTTTGGTCACCTGCTCAGCCGACTGCACAAACAAGAAGGATGGGGCCGCAACTGATAGCCCAATTCCGATTGCTCCCGGTTTTCGTCCCACTACCTCAAACCTACAGAAGAAACACATGAACACCGAATACCCCGTTGTCATCTACGGTGCAAGCGGCTACACAGGCCGTCTGGTTGCCGAACATCTGCGCGAACTTGGCGTACCTTTCATCGCTGCTGGTCGCAATCGCCAGCGCATAGAGGAAGGCACTGAAGCTCGTACCTGATAGAAAATGCCCGCTACGAGATTGCCGAGGTCGAGCACAGCGTAGAAGCCTTGACCAAGCTGCTGACCGGACGCAAGGTCATCTGCAACACCGTGGGACCCTTCATGCGCCACAGCAGCACGGTCGCTGAAGCCTGCTTGCGCGCAGGTGTTCATTACCTTGACACCACGGGCGAACAGCATGTGCTGACCATGCTGCGTGAACGCTTCACAGCCGACTTCGCCAAAGCGGGCCTGTGCCTGATCCCATCGACGGCCTATATGTATAGCCTTAGCGAAATCGGTGCACGTTTTTGCCTGGATACACCGGGCGTGGATACGCTGGACATGACCGAGGTGGCTGAAGCCGTGCCTACCGTCGCGTCCACGCAGACCATCCTTGATGCAGTCCGTTTCCCGTCGTATCACCTTAAAGACAACGAACTGGTTCGCTATCCCGGTGTCGAGACTTGCGAGATCACCACGCCATCGGGGCGCGTTCTCAAGGCGTCGAACTGGGGGCACGTCGAATCCCATCTGGTTCAGTCGTGATGGGCGCGTTCGCAACTGCAAGATGTCAGTGGCGATCTGGAACCAAGAGCTTTACAAAAAGGAGCTTGAGCTTGAGCGCGCCACGACAAGGTGCAGCTTCAGTGGATTCCTGAAGAACAGCTGCCGTTCATTTTGGACAACATGGCGGCCACGATCACACCAACGTCACCACCACGGGAGTCTAGGCAGGTTCACCGTGCCATCGATAACTGTGTGGGCATTGGCAACAAAGTCATGGTCAAGAGCACGATCATTTCAACAGGGGGCTATTTGTGTACCGGCTTGCTCCAGGCCTATGCCGCCCGGCGCTTGATTTCAGAAACACCACGAATGGTTGGTTTCCGCTCCTAGCGAAGTTTTGGGTCACCGCGAACTGTTGGGCGCGCTGGAGAGCTTTGGATATGCGTCTATGAAGCTCGAACGTCTGGTCTGACGGCAGCGCCATTACCTAAGGATTTTCACCATGAACTTCACAACATTCTCACTTCAACAAGATGGCGCGCTTTTGCGGGTCACGCTCAACAATCCTCCCGTCAATCTGATGAGTGCAAAGATGACGGAAGAGCTGTTCATGCTCGGCGGACGACTGCACGCAGATCCGGGCGTGAAGGTGGTGCTGGTTGACAGCGCTGACCCCGACTTCTTCATTGCTCACTTTGATCTTTTGGACATTGTTGCCTCTGCATCAGACCCAAGCAAGGCAAGCAAATATCCCGACATGAACGTTTTGCAATCCCTGGCATTGAGCTGGAAGGCACTGCCCCAGGTCAAGATTGCCAAGGTGAATGGCCGTTGTCGTGGTGGCGGCCTGGAATTCATCCTGGGCGCGATGGACATGCGTTTTGCCACAGAAAATTCCAAGTTCTGCGCACCGGAATCCAGCGGCGGATTCCTGGCCTGCGGCGGCGGTACGACCTTCACGGCTTTGGCCGCGGGCCCTGCGCGAGCGCTTGAGTTCTTGTTGAGCGCCAGAGACTTCAGCGCCCACGAAGCAGAACGCTATGGATTGATCAACCGGGCATTACCCGCCAACGAGATCGACGTGTACCTGAACGACTTGACCGACCGCCTTCTGAAGCGCTCGGCCGGCGTTGTGGCCATGCACCGTGAGGTGTTTAACCGGATGTATTCCGGCATTGTGGAGCCTCTTGTTTTCCGGTCTCGCTGCTGAAAATGAGGGGCTGCGCAAAGGCATGGCAACGCCTGAAATGCAAAACGGCATCGGTGCGCACCTGCAACTGGGCCAAACCCGTGAGACAGAGCTGGACCTTCCCACCACGATGGCGCGCATTCAAGCGATGACGCAGTAACCCCAAGGAGCAAGCCCGGATGGCTATTACCGATTTTTTTGACCGTGGTGTCCTTCTCAATCGCAACGGTTGCGCATTTGTCCTGGATGAACTCCGCTGGAGCTATGCAGAGGCCCATGAGATCACCTGCAAAATTGGTCACGCACTCTTAGGACTTGGTCTTCCGAAGGAAACGAAGGCAGCCGTGCTGTCTGCTAACCATCCGCTTTCCTGGATGTGTGTGTTGGGCCTGTGGCGTGCTGGCTGTACCTGGGTGCCTGTCAACCCTCGGAGCAGTCTTGAGGAGCAAGAACAGTTGCTTGACGGTTTTGACGTAGAGGTTCTGTTCTTTCAGAGTTACTTCAGTCAAAGTGTCGAACAACTCCGGGCCAAGTGCCCGAAGCTCAAACACCTGATCTGCATTGACGGTGTAGCCCCCGGCAGCAGCACGCTTGCTTCATGGATCGCCGATCAACCAGTTGATCCGCCGCGCCATTTGTGCGAACCGGACGATCTGGCGGCCATCATGCCGACAGGTGGGACTACGGGCATTCCCAAAGGTGTGATGCTCACGCATCGCAATCTGGGCGTATCTATAGGCTATTCGATTCAAAGCGCACATTACGCGCCGCAAGAAAACATTGTCAATCTTGCAGCTGCGCCCATGACCCATTCCGCTGGTTTTCTTTCGTTGCCGGCCAGTGCGCGAGGCGGAACGGTTGTGGTGCTGACCAAACCCGATCCAGGTGCCCTGCTGAATGCCATTGAGGCCCACGGCGTAACAGAGTTCTTTCTACCGCCCACTGTCATCTATCGACTTCTGGAGACGCCAGGCATCGAACGCCGGAACTTTTCGTCAATGCGTTACTTCATGTACGGCGCTGCCCCATGTCGGTGGGGAAACTCAAGCAGGCATTGAAGGTCTTCGGGCCTGTGATGTTTCAAGGTTATGGGCAAACCGAGGCGCCTGGCGGTATTGCGGTATTGCGCCCGGGTGATCACTTTGAGAATGGCGAAGTTGCCAGTGACAACCGCCTATCAGCTTGCGGCTTGCCATCACCGTTTAACACTCTGGCCATCATGGACTTCGATGGCAATGCACTAGCGCAAGGCCAAAGCGGCGAGATTTGCGTTCGCGGCGACATCGTCATGAAGGGCTATTACAAGCAGCCCGACAAAACGGCGGAAACCATCCGCAATGGATGGCTACACACGGGCGACATCGGGCATCTGGACCATCAAGGTTTCTTGCACATCACGGATCGCCAGCGCGATGTGATCATCACTGGCGGCTTCAATGTCTATCCCAGCGAGATTGAGCAGGTGATCTGGACACACCCCGCCGTTGTCGATTGCGCAGTCGTCGGCGTGCCCGATGACAAATGGGGCGAGGCCGTCAAGGCAGTGGTGGAAGTCAAACCCAACGCCCAGGTGACGGCAGAAGAAATCATCGCTCTGTGCAAGGAAAAACTGTTCAGTCAAAGCGCCCAAGAGCGTGGATTTTCTGAACAGTTTGCCCAGAAGCCCAGTGGGCAAGGTGATCAAAAAGTGTTGAGAGACAGCTATTGGCAAGAAGCCAATCGTCATATCTGAGCACCCAAGCACATGACTTGCATTTTCGATACTTAAACAACTGTAGGAGACAAAAATGATACGTACTGATTCTGGACGCGGACGCATTGCGTTGGCGATAGCCCATTGCGCTGGGATGGTGGACATGGTGGCGCTGCCGCTATGGGTGGGTGTTCTCATTCAGCACTTCCGCTTTGACCCGCAGCAGTCCGGGTTGCTGGTGACGCTATTTCTGGCGGGCGCCGTGGCAGCCAGCTTGTTGATTGCGCCCCTGTTTCATCGATTGGCGTCGGGCCGAATGTTGGCGACGGCGGGTTTGGCTGGAGGTGCGGTCGCTTTTTGGATGTTGGCAAGTGCAACTGACTTCGGCTCCATTGCGATGCTTCACGCACTGGGTGGTTTTGCCATTGGAATCGCACAAAGCGTGACACAAGGGACTGTGGCACGCAGCGCCAATCCACACCGTCTGTACGCCATCTGCGGGATGGCACTTGGTGTGTTTGCCCTCTTGTATCTGTGTAGCATGCCGCCCGTTATTGCGAGCATGGGTGGTCCCATACTTTTCAAAGTTTTTGCAGCGGTCATGCTGGTGGGTGCTGTTGTTTCCCTCCTGTCATTTCCCGTGCCGAATGAGGCACCCATGGCGGCGGTATCCATTCAAAGCGTTGGGGCTCAGCCGTCCAAAGGGCTGTGGTTCGGCATCCTCGGTCTTTGCACCATGAGCGTCGTGCAAGCCATGGCTTTTTCATTCTTCGAGCGGATGGGGGCTGACAGTGCGTTTGGGGTTGAAAAAGTCACTGCCGTGCTGATTGCCATGGGTTTCTTGAACCTGTTTCCGACCGCGTTGGCCGCATTCCTGGAGAAGCGTTGGTCTGCACGCACCGTTCTCATGGTTGGCCCCATTGTCCAAGCCATCATGGTTGCCTCGATTTTCACTGCAACCACCTATCTTCCCTATGCCGTACCAGGGGCATTGTTCGTGGGTGTGATGCTGTTCACGCATGTCTTTGGATTCGGTCTGCTGGCACAAATAGACCCCACGGGTCGCACATTGGCAGGCACCCCCGCCATGATGATGACCGGTGCAGCCATAGGCCCCATATTGGGCGGCACCCTGGTCAAGTTCGCAGGCTATCCCGCCATCGGTTTTGCGGCCCTCGCGCTGGGCGGCGTTGCCGTCGCCTGCTTTGCACGTTTGCCACGCCCCACAACGCAGCGCTTGGCCGCTGCGAATGCGATCTAACCAATCGCCTCGATCCACCCACAGGAAACCTTGAAATGCAAACAACAAATTCACTGTCTCGCCGAACGGTGCTTGGCGCTTTCGCCGCAACGGGATTCTCCGGCAAGCTGCTGGCACAAGGGACTCAGCCAGTCAAGATTGTTCTGGGTGTGCCGCCCGGATCAAGCACCGATGTAGTTGCTCGAATTTTAGGCAACGCGCTGTCACCCTTGCTTGGGCAGGCGGTCATCATCGACAACAAACCAGGGGCGTCTGGATCCATTGCGACATCGTCGTTCTTGGCGTCGCCTCATGACGGGCAAACTTGGTTGATGGCGGTGAATGGTTTCTTTACAGAGGCCCCGCACACGGTCAAGACCAAATTCGACGCCCTTAAGGAGACAAAACTTTGCTCGACATTGGTGGGAGCGGTTTGGTGCTGGTTGGCAATGCAAGTTTGCCTCCCAAGAATATGCGTGAGTTGGTGGAATGGGTGCGGGCACACAAATCGAAGGTTTCGTGTGCGTCTTACAGTCCCGGCTCCTTGTCGCATGTGCTTGGCTTGCTGCTGAACAAAGCAGAGGGCCTGGACATGTTGCATGTCGGCTATCGTGGCTCCCCACCCGCGCTGCAGGATTTGATCGGCGGTCAGGTTCAATTCATGTTTGACGGACCACCGGTCGTCACTGCCCCACATCACTTCAGGCAAGTTGCGGGCGTTTGCCGTGACCTCCCCGCAGCGTCTGGCGGTGCTTCCCGATGTTCCTACTTTGGCCGAACTGGGATACAAGGACATGACCCGTACTGCATGGATCGGCATGTGGACCACACCGGACGTACCAGCCGATGCGCAAAGCCGCATGCATTCCGCCATGTTGCAGGTGCTTGCAATGCCTGACATTCGCCAACGTTTGGCCGAGCTAGGTACCGTCATCAGCACAGGAACACCTGCCACGCCTGAACAGCTGGAGCGCAGGTTGACATCCGAATTTGCCGCCATCGGTGAAACCCTCCGATCCATCAATTACAAACCCGAGTAATTAGCGGAGCACACAGTTCATGTTTCAAAATAAAGTTGTTGCCATTACTGGGGCTGCGTCGGGCATTGGGCGCGCGTTGGCTGTTGACTTGGCTAGCAGAGGCGCGTGTCTTGCTTTGGCCGATGTGAACCTTGCAGGCTTGGACGAGACGGCGTCTCAACTCCCATCGGGGACACAGGTTCGGACCTACTCTTTAGATGTGTCTTCAAAAGAGGCTGTGTTTGCATTTGCTGACAGCGTTCAACGTGATTTTGGCGCAGCGCACTTCGTCATCAACAACGCAGGTACAGCAGTGCTTGCCACGGTTGAGCATGTGTCTATTGAAGAAATCGAAAAAGTCATTGCAATCAATCTTTGGGGCGTGATCTATGGCACCAAGGCATTTCTACCCATCATGTTGAAGCAGCGGGAAGGATGCATCGTCAACATATCCAGCGTGTTTGGGCTGGTGGCAACGCCTTGCTCCGTGGCCTACACCATGTCCAAGTTTGCTGTACGTGGTCTGACTGAAACACTTTGGCAAGAGTTGGAAGGCACGGGCGTTCGCGCAGTTTCAGTGCATCCAGGGGGCATCAATACCAACATCACCAAGGCACCCGAAGCCAAATATGCGGGGAATTTGAACGCAAAATGGCAGAGGCAAACCTTCGTCAGATGACAACAACACCTGCTGACTGCGCACGCGAAATTGTGGACGGTCTGGCCCGTGGGAACAATCGCTTATTGGTTGGCAATGGAGCCAAGGCACTGCACTGGATCTCTCGGTTGTTCCCGAACAGCTATGGCGCTTTGATGCGCCGCAAGCTAGGGATTTGAGTCTTTTGCCGAGCCGCTATGACTGCCAATTTCGAGGCGCATAGAAAGTCAAATACGGACTCGGTGGACTCATCATCACTTGAACAGCTGATTGGATATAACGCAAAGCGTGCTTCATCAGTCGCGATGCAGAGCTTAGCAATCAAGCTCCAAGAGTTTGGCCTTCAAGGGCCAATTGATTACTCGGTTATCACCCTCATTGCGCGCAACGCTGGAATCACTTTGATACAGCTCAGCAATGCATTGAGCATGTTTCCCGCAAATCTGAGCGGCATTGTTAAGAGCCTGGAAGATCGAGGATTCATAACACGCAGTCAGCACCCTGTGGATCGGCGCTCATATCAGTTGTACCTAACTCAAATTGGACTTTCTGTCCAAGCAGATGCGGAAAAAGAAGCAAAGAGTAATGACGCCGATTTTGCAAGAATATTGAGTGACTTGGAGCGTAGAACGCTCAACGATTTGCTACTCAAACTCTATGCAGAGTAACGCAGCTGTTCGTAAATATCCAAGCTTCTATTTCGCAAGCAGGGGATGCATGTTTTGCCATCTTCAATCAATACGCTAAGCACCTCACATGCTTCGTCAGCGGGTTTGCCTGTCCACGACCTGGTCCAGAGGAAAACTCTTTGCTGAGTCCATGAGCACCGACAATGCGGCGAGCATCAGCAAGGGAAAGCCGTACTCAGTACTTATGCCTCTCCCGAAGCTCATAAGAATACCAAAATGAGGAATTTGTCACACTCCTAGCTTACACTGCACTCGACGCGCAACAGGTACGTTGCACGTAGATCAGTATTTTTCCACCCGAGCTTCCGTGAAGAATCGCATCTGGTGATTGCTCAAAAAGTTCGGGTGTACAAGCGCTGCTTCTCTTGAGGTACACCTGCCTCACCGTCTTTTTTTTTTGAACATTCCCCATGAGATTCACAAAAGCCAGCGCCTGGGTATCTGTCCTGTTTGCCGTACTGGGTTCACAGCCTGCCTACGCGGGCGATGCCGACTTCACCCTGGTCAACCGCACCGGTTACACCTTGCGCGAGATTTACCTCACACCCGCAAACAGCAAAGCTGGGGCAAGGACCGCATGGGGGACAACGTGCTGGACAACGGCAAATCGCGCTTGTTCAAGTTTTCTGACAAAAGCGCCTGCACGCAAGACTTGATGGTGGTTTTCGACGATGACGGTTCAGATGTTGTCTGGGAAGATTTTGACTTGTGCCAGATCAACAAAATCACCTTGAAGTACAACCGCAAATCAGGCACCGTGTCTGCCGACACAGAGTAAGCAGCCCGCCGCCATGGTGCGGCACACCTCAAGAACTGCCACTTGGCTCAGCCGCGACGACTTGCGCAGCGGCTGTTCCCTTGCGACGATTCCCCGTGGCACGGGAGCCTGCCTCCAGCAGTGGTCAGGGTTTGAGGCCCTTAGCCGCTCGCGCCAGGATGTCAGCCGTGCTCAGGTTCTTGGCGCACCAGGCGGCGACAACCTCGCCGCATTGGACAAACCATGCCCATCGGGTCCGCTACCCGGTGCCTCGATCACCTCGACCGGGATGCCAGCCGTCTTCAGGGCATCTGCCAGCACTACCTGAGATGGCCAGAAAACATTGCGGTCTTCGGGGTTGCCCAGCACAAACACGCGCAGCGCCGGGTGCATTTGGGCCCTCACCAGAAACTTGCTAGGTTCGTAGGAGTCGGTATAGCCCGTGGTGTCGCGGTTGCGGCCCATCAACTCCCAGCGTATGCGGGGTGAAGACGGTGCCGAGGTGGGTACGGCGCAGACGATGTCGTTGCGCTGCGTCAGCAAGGCTGCGGTGACATGGCCACCGCCGCTTTGCCCGGCCACCACCCATTCTTCGATGCCGTGGCGTTGCTGCTTGAGCGAATCCATCGCGGCCGAAATCAGCAAAGATTCGTCTTGGCGCCGGCGCTGCATATGGTCACCCGAAGATCCGTACACGCCAGGCCGCCCGATGAAGAGATAAGGCACCCCGAGTTGCCTGGCCCAGTTCTGGGCAAACCGGGCCTGCTCGTCCACGCTGGAGTTCAGGTAAGTTCGGGCGGTCTTGCCATGCCCGACAAACACGTCGCCATGGAAGTACACCAGCGCCCGTTTGGCGGGCAACGGGTCCATGCCAGTCGCCCACACCCGCAGGCACTCAGCGCCGACGGGGCCCGCATCGGCCCACACCGAGTGACTGACCGCCAGGCACTGGGCCTGAGTGGCCTTCACGCCCCGCACTACAGCTGCCTCAGAAAAATCTCCTGTCTCGGTCAATTCGATCCGACCTGCGAACTGGCCATGCGACTCACCCGCAAATAGCAGGAAGATACCGAGCGCGAACGCCAGGACATGGCTGCGCAATGGTGTCAATGCGCCTCTTCCCAGTTGCGGCCCACGCCCACCTCTGCCAGCAAAGGCACCTTCAGCTGAGCCACACCCGCCATCAGACGTGGCACCTCGGTCTTCAGCCAAGCTACCTCGCCTTCGGGCAGTTCAAACACCAGTTCGTCATGCACCTGCATGATCATCTTGATTTGCGGCTTGTTCGCATCCAGTGCCAGTTGCACTGCGTTCATGCTCATTTTGATCAGGTCAGCTGCCGTGCCTTGCATGGGTGCGTTGATGGCAGCACGCTCTGCGCCCGCACGGCGCGGGCCGTTGGGGCTGTTGATCTCTGGCAACACCAGGCGGCGGCCAAACACGGTTTCCACATAGCCTTTGGCCTTGGCCGACAGCTTGGTTTCATCCATGTAGCGCTTGACACCGGGGTAGCGCTGAAAGTAACGCTCAACAAAGGTGCGCGCGGCACTGTTGTCAATGCCCAGCGATTTGGCCAGGCCAAATGCGCTCATCCCGTAGATCAGGCCAAAGTTGATGGTTTTGGCATAGCGGCGCTGTTCAGACGAGACCTCTGCAACGCTCACCCCAAACACCTCGGCGGCAGTCGCGCGGTGCACATCCAGCCCTTGCTGAAAAGCGCTGAGCAAGGCGTCGTCACCGCTCAGGTGCGCCATGATGCGCAGCCGATCTGGCTGTAGTCGGCGCTGGCAATCACGCAGCCGGGGGCGGCCACGAAAGCCTCGCGCACGCGGCGGCCTTCTGCGGTGCGGATGGGGATGTTCTGCAAGTTCGGATCGTTGCTGGACAGGCGCCCGGTCACCGCCACGGCCTGCGCGTAGTGGGTGTGCACCCTGCCCGTGCGGGGCAAAGCCAGCTGGGCCAACTTGTCGGTGTAGGTGCCCTTGAGCTTGGCCAGACCACGGTGCTCCAAGATTTTGGCCGGCAGGGGAAAGTCTTCAGCCAATTTTTCCAGCACTTCCTCATCGGTGCTGGGCGCGCCAGTAGCAGTCTTCTTGACGACTGGCAAGCCCAGCTTGGTGAAGAAGATGTCGCCAATCTGCTTGGGCGAACTCAGGTTGAAAGGCTGCCCGGCCAGTTCGTGGGCTTCTTGCTCCAGCACCAGGATTCGCTGGCCAATCTCGTGGCTTTGCCTGGCCAGCATGGGCGCGTCGATCAGTACGCCGTTGCGCTCAATGCGGTAGAGGGTTTCGCTACTGGCAATTTCCAGTGCATAAATCGATTCGAGTTTGGCGTCAGCCTGCAAACGTGGCCACAGCGCCAGGTGCACATCCAGTGTCTGGTCGCTGTCCTCGCACGAATATTCAGCCGCCTTGGCCACGTCCACTTGGTCAAAGCAGATCTGGTTGGCACCCTTGCCGCAAAGCTCTTCAAACGTGATGCCTTTGCGGCCCAGGTGGCGCTCGGCCAGGCTGGACAGCCCATGCGGCTTGTGCACCTCAAGCACATAGCTTTGCAGCATGGTGTCGTGCACATAGCCCTGCACCTCAATGCCGTGGTTGGCAAACACATGGCGGTCGTATTTGACATGCTGGCCCAGTTTGCGGCGCGCCGGGTTCTCCAGCCAGGGCTTGAGGCGCTCCAGCACCTGGTCGCGCGGCAGTTGGGCGGGTGCATCAGGGGTAGCTGTGCGCCAACGGGATGTAGGCAGCGTGACCAGGTTGGGTACTGAAGGAGATGCCCACGATCTCGGCCCGCATTTCATCCAGCGACGTGGTCTCTGTGTCCAGCGCCACCAGCTCTGCCGCATCCAGCTTGGCCAGCCAAGCATCCAAGCTGCGCCAGTCGAGCACCGTGTCGTACTGGATCGCGGTCACGGTAGATTGGCCAGTCGCCCCGCCAAACAGGTCGCCCGTGCCGCCAAGCGCCTGTACTTCGGAAGGGGCTAAAGTAGCTGAGGAGCCGGGTGATGCGGGGGCTGGCTGGCCACCGCTGGCCAATGCCCGCGCCATGCCTTTGAAGCCAAATTTCTCGTAAAAATCCTTAAGTTGGCTTGTCTGTTCTGGGTTTATAGCTATCGAATCGAGAGCGGGAAGACCCGCTAGGTGCGCCGACAATTCGCAATCCGTCTTGATCGTGACGAGCGACCTACCCGTGGGTAGCCAATCCAGTGCCTTGCGCAGGTTCTCGCCAGCCACCCCTTTGATGTCAGCTGCGCGGGCCACCAGCGCGTCGAGCGAACCGTATTCCATGAGCCACTTGGCTGCGGTTTTGGGTCCCACTTTCTCGACACCAGGCACGTTATCCACGGTGTCGCCCACCAGCGTCTGAAAATCCACCATCAGATGCGGTGGCACGCCAAACTCAGCGGTCACGCCCGCCACATCACGGCGCTTGCCGTTCGCGGTGTCAATGATGGTGATGTGCTGGTTGACAAGCTGGCTCAGGTCCTTGTCGCCACTGGACACAATCACTTCGATGCCCTGCTGCGCAGCCATTACCGCCAGCGTGCCAATCACGTCATCTGCCTCAACCCCAGCAATCGCCAGCACGGTCCAGCCCAACAGGCGGACCACTTCGTGAATCGGGTCAATCTGGGCGCGCAAATCATCCGGCATGGGCGCGCGTTGCGCCTTGTACTGAGGATAGATCTCGTCACGGAATGTCGGGCCTTTGGCATCAAAAATGCACACACCATAGTCCGCCCTCACCTCTTTGCGCAGGCTTTGCATCATGTTGACCATGCCACGTATGGCACCCGTGGGTGGGCTGGTCGGGTCGCCGGGGACGGCTCGCAGGTCGGGCATGGCATGGAAGGCTCGGTACAGGTAGCTGGAGCCGTCCACCAGCAGCAGGGTCTTGGGTTGGGTCATCAAGTCATTGTATTTTTATCTGGCCTCTACAATCGCGCGCACCATGGCCGTATTTACCGAAGTCTCCCCGCCGCTCGCCAGTGCGCTAATGAACCAGCTCAAACTCGGCAACTTGACCGATTTGCGCGGCATTCAAGGCGGTATCGAAAACACCAACTACTTTGCCAGCACCGATGAAGGCGACTACGTGTTGACGCTGTTTGAGCGGCTCACATTCGATCAATTACCGTTTTATTTGGAGTTGATGAGGCACCTGGCAGGTAAAGGCATCCCGGTGCCCAACCCAGCGCCCAATGCCAAAGGCACGCTGGTACACACCGTCTGCAACAAGCCAGCCGCCGTCGTCAACCGACTGGCTGGCAAGAGTGAGCTGAGCCCTGGACCAGCCCACTGCACTGCCGTGGGTGCCATGTTGGCGCGCATGCACCTGGCCGGGCGCGATTTTTCATTGCAGCAACCCAATCTGCGAGGACTGGCCTGGTGGAACGACACCGTGCCCGTCGTCCTCCCCTATTTGTCACCCAACCAGGCCGCGCTGATCCGGTCGGAGCTGGCTTTCCAAAACCATGTGAGTGAAAGCCCCGTTATGCGGCTTTGCCACGGGGACCGGTGCATGCGGACCTGTTCCGTGACAACGTCATGTTCAATGGGCCAGAGCTGACCGGTTTCTTTGACTTCTACTTTGCCGGTGTGGACACCTGGTTGTTCGATCTGGCGGTTTGTCTGAACGACTGGTGCATTGACTGGCCAACAGGCCGGGCTGACGATGTTCGCGTCGCCGCCATGGTCAGCGCCTACCAGTCGGTCAGGCCGCTTCAGGCTGCCGAGCGCACGCTACTGGGCGCCATGACGCGTGCAGCGGCCCTGAGATTCTGGATTTCACGCCTGTGGGACTTCCATTTACCACGCGACGCGGCCCTGTTGACCCCACACGACCCCAGCCATTTTGAACGCGTGCTGACGCAGCGGCGTGACGTGCCGATAATGGCCGAATCTTTTCTCTAACCTTCCTCCGCATAGACGGGCCAATCGTTGAAACTCAATATCGTTCCACCGCGCACAGGTTTCCTGTGGGTCAAACAAGGCATCCGCGCCTTTACCCGTAAGCCCATGGCGCTGACTGGCCTCTTTTTCATGTTCATGGCGGCCATGTCGGTGGCCTCTGTGGTGCCTTTGATCGGCAGCGTGGTGGCCTGATGCTGCCGCCGGCGGCCACGCTGGGCCTGATGGCCGCCACGCGCGAATCAGAACAGGGCAACTTTCCCATGCCTTCCATCTTGATCGGTGCTTTTCGTGCGGGCAGGCAGCGCATGCGGGCCATGCTGGTGCTGGGCGCGCTGTACGCCGTTGGTTTTCTGTTGGTCATGGGCGCTTCTGCACTGGCAGATGGCGGTCAGTTCGCGAGTTTGTACCTGGTGGGCGGAAAGATTTCGCCAGAGATGCTGGGGCAGAGCAATGTGCAGCTTGCCGTCTGGATCGCCCTGGTTTTGTACTTTCCCTTATCTGTCCTGTTCTGGCATGCACCCGGCCTTGTGCACTGGCATGGTGTGTCGCCAGTGAAAAGCCTTTTTTTCAGCGGCATTGCGTGTTTCAAGAACTTCGGGGCGTTTACCGTGTTTGGGCTGGCGTGGACCGGGGTTTTCATCGTCATGGGCATTGTGCTGACCACACTGGCCGCGCTGCTGGGTTCGCCGTCTGTGCTGTTGGTGGGCTGGTTTCCAGCTGCGATGCTCTTGCTGGCCATGTTCTTCAGCTCGATTTACTTCACGTTTCGTGACTGTTTCATTGACGACGCACCCCTCCCCTCTACCTGAATCAGGAAAGGCTGGTTGACCCATATGACCACGATGCACACTCTAGAAGGCCGCAAAGAACATGAATTGCTATGGTTTCAGCGCCGCAACTTCGTACAGGCTGCCGCCAGTTGGACTGTGCTGGGCGGCTGGCAGGCTGCGCACGCACAGCAGCGCAGCAACGTAGTGTCCCTGCAGGGCGAGGCACTTATCAACGGCAAACCACTGGACCGGCGTGAAAGTGTGCAAACCGGGGATGAGTTGCAGACCGGGCCTGGGTCATCCATGGTGTTCGTGATCGGTAACTCATCCTTCCTGGTACGCCAGAACAGCTACATGAAGGTGGAGCGCGGCTCTTCGCTGTTCGTCGTCAGTGCTTTGCGCCTGATCACAGGTGCTGTGGCCAGCGTCTGGGGGCAAGGGGGCCGCGCGCCAGATCGTGACGCCCACCCTCACTGCGGGCATTCGCGGTACAGGGGTCTACACCGAAGTGTTTGCCGAGCAGGACAACCGCAGCTATTTCTGCAACTGCTATGGGATTGTGAACCTGGAATCCAGCACCAGCAAAGCCACGAGCCGGTCTGACTACCACCAGTCGTTTTGGGCCAATGCGCAGGAAAAGGACGGCAGCTTTCTGGAGCCTGCCCGCGCGATCAACCATACAGATGATGAGCTTGAGTTTTTGGCAGGCCTGGTGGGTCAGCGCACCACCTGGCAGATCGCTGGACGCAAAGGCAGCAAAGATGGCTCCGGCAAGATGCCCGGTTACGCTTACTGAGCTTTACGGTCAGAGGCGAGTTCCAGCTGGGTCTTGATGGCCATGAGCAGGTGCTCGCGGCGAAATGGCTTGGTCACATAGTCGCTTGCCCCCGCATCCATAGCGCGCTTACGGGTGGCACGGTCATCAGCTGCCGTCAGCATGATCACAGGCACGTATGCAAGGTCGTCAGACTGCCGGATTTCTGCCAGCAAGGCAAATCCATCGATGAACGGCATGTGGATATCCGTCAGCACCAAGTCTGGTTTGACAATGACGGCTTGAAGCAAACCGCCACGACCATCTTCTGCACCATAGACTGTATAACCCTCCAGTCGCAGCAGCCTTTCGACACCAGTTCGAATGCTCACCTCGTCTTCCACAACCAAAATAGTGGCCAATGTCTCTCCTTTTCACCACTCAGCCGCCGATTTTCATTTAATTCAAGCATGAAATCGGCTACGCCTCTATCAGCCTGTATCTTGCGCTCATTCGCTCACCACAGGCACATGCAAGGGGATTTTTGCCCAATTTTGTGATTTATGTCCGTGACAACATCAACTCCATCTGGTAAGTCGTTGTAATTACGAGGATTTTCGATGCGGTGATTGCTAGACTTGACTAACCAAGACAGCAGGAATTCAACATGAAGCCCGGCAGAGAGAACACCCCTGAAGCGTTGGATCTTCAACCCTCAGAACAAAGCGTCTCACGCACAGGCAGAGCCCGATTGGGCTGTAGCCTCGCTTGAAATTCTCAAGCAGGGCATGGTGGTGATCGATGCAAAGGGCTTTTTCGCAAGGTGAATCTCAGCGCGTGCGAGATTCTGGGGTTTGACGCGTCAGAGTTGATGGGCCAAAGTTACATGGTAGTTGCCCCGCCAGAAATCCAGCTGAATGGCGATCGATTTCTGGCAGGCCTGTTGCGCCACTCAGAGAAAATCAGATCGCACTGGGTCTTGCGTCACAAGAATGGCAATTACCTCACAGTGACTGCAGGGTTCAAAACACAGAAAAGTGCGGTATTCGGAGCCTGCGTGCTTATCGTGTTTGCGATTGACGACAAGTCAGACCCAGTCGACTTGGCTCGCCGAGCGCAGTCAGAACGCGACGCGTCGCATATGGCATTAAGCTACGGCATGCTGCAACAGGTCATTAACAGCATTCCGGCCCGAATTGCCTACTTTGACTGTAAGACACTGCAGTGCATTTTTGGCAATGAAGCCTTTGCAATTGGGCATTCCCAGCCAGTCAAGGCACTGCATGGCAAACCCCTTGAAAGCCTATTGCTGCCGGCAACCTGGGCCTTCCTGAAGCCCTACTACGAGAGAGCCACGTGCGGACAAACCACCAAGTTTGACCACACTGAAAACGACTTGGCAGGTGCCGTCCGCCATTTTCAGTGCGACTTGCTCCCTCATTTTGCGCGGAATGGCCAGCAGATTGGTGTCTTTGCACTGTCTGTCGACATCACTGCCCACCAACAGATCGAGATGGCCCTGCGTGAAAGTGAAGCCAGACTGCACAACGCACTGAATGCTGAAAAAGAACTTGGGGATCTAAAGACTGCTTTTGTATCCATGGCTTCACATGAACTTCGGACGCCACTCACCAACATCCAGACATCCTCAGACCTGCTACAGCACTACGCGGAGAAACTAAGCCCTGAGGAGAAGGCCGAGTGCCTCAAGGACATCCAGGACGCTGTGAACCGCATGCGACTGGTGATGGAAAACGTGTTGGTATTTGCCAAACTGGGCACCAATTCACATGTTTACCAACCCACACGCATGCCCATTGATTCACTGGTCAGGCAACTGGTTGCCGAAGTCGACGCCGCAGATGGGCACGAGCATCTGATTGAACTGAAGGCACCCGAGGGCGGTGACACATTGCAAGCACAACTGGATGAGGCGTTGATGCGCCAGATTGTTGGAAACCTGGTCAGCAACGCCTGCAAGTATTCGCCCAGGGCAAGCACAGTCACCGTGGTCTGGTGGCGCCAGGAGACCGTGGCTGCCCCTGCCCAACTACGCCTGGAAGTGACTGACCAAGGCATAGGGATTCCTGTGGATGACATTCCGAAGCTTTTTGACAATTTCCACCGAGCCAGCAATGTCGGCAAAATACCAGGAACTGGCCTGGGTCTGCCCATCGTGAAACGGGCGCTCGAAAGCCTGGGGGGCAGCATCGAGGTGTTCAGCTCCTCCGGGACAGGCAGCCGCTTCGCCATCCATCTGCCCTGGGTTGATTGAGACCGAAAGCCCGGAGCCTAAACAGGCGTCAGCTTTGCCACCGACAACGCCAGCCATTTCACCCCATGGCGACCGAACTTGACTTGCGCGCGCGCATCTTCCCCCGTCCCTTCCAGCGCCAACACCGTGCCTTCACCAAACTTGTTATGAAACACCTGTGCGCCTGACTTGACCCAGGCATTGGGGCCCGCAGCGGTGGCACGTTGCACTGGTGCCGACCAGGGAGGTGAGTTATCTTGTCCAAAAGTACTGTTTCGGCTTGTTGTATATGAATTATTTGCTATTGATTTTGCACTGTACCCTGAGCCAAAAGCGGCCTTTTTAGGGCTGAGCCACTTCAAGGCCTCTTCTGGCAGCTCATCAAAAAACCGGCTTTTAATGTTGTAGCGGGTCTGACCGTGCAACATGCGGGTTTGCGAATGTGACAGGTACAGGCGTTTGCGCGCTCGGGTGATGGCCACATACATCAGGCGGCGCTCTTCCTCCAGGCCGTCTCGGTCACTCAGTGAGTTCTCATGCGGGAACAGGCCTTCTTCCATGCCGGTGATGAACACGGCGTCAAATTCCAATCCTTTGGCGCTGTGCACCGTCATGAGTTGAATCGCGTCTTGTCCAGCTTGGGCCTGGTTGTCGCCCGCCTCCAGCGCTGCGTGGGTCAAAAAGGCGGCCAGCGGGCTCAGGGTTTCGCCGCTTTCGGCATCCGGTGCCAGGTCGGAACCCGCCACTTCGTCCACGGGCAGGGCCACAGCGTCGCGGCCAAAGCCGGTCTGGGTCACAAAACTCTCGGCCGCGTTGACCAGTTCTTCCAAGTTCTCAACACGGTCAGCGCCTTCGCGGTCAGCCTTGAAGTGTTCAAGCAAACCTGTTTTGTCCAGCACCATTTCGATGATTTCGCGCAGGGTGATGCCCGTGGTCTGTTCGCGCATCACGTCCAGCATGGCCACAAAGCCGCCCAGATTGGCCCCCGCCTTGCCCGGCAAGGCGCTTACCGCGTCATGCAGTGGGCAACCTAGATCTCGCGCCAGGTCTTGCAACTGCTCCATGCTGCGGGCACCAATACCGCGCGGCGGGAAGTTCACTACGCGCAAAAAACTGGTGTCGTCTTGTGGCGTCTCCAGCAAGCGCAGGTAGGCCAGCGCATGCTTGATCTCGGCCCGCTCAAAGAAGCGCAATCCGCCATAGACGCGGTAAGGCACGGCGGCATTGAACAGCGCTGTTTCAATCACCCGGCTTTGCGCATTGCTACGGTACAGCACGGCGATCTCTTTGCGCTCAAGGCCGTCCGTCTTGACCAACTGGCGCATCTCGTCCACCAGCCAGTTGGCCTCTTCAAAGTCGCTGGTCGATTCCATCACCCTTACCAACTCGCCTGGGCCTTGTGAGGTGCGCAGGTTTTTGCCCAGGCGGTTGCTGTTGTGGGCAATCAGTGCGTTGGCGCTGTCCAGGATGTTGCTGTAACTGCGATAGTTTTCCTCCAGCTTGATCTGGTGCTGCACGTTAAATTCGCGCACAAAGTCGGCCATGTTGCCCACGCGCGCACCGCGAAAGGCGTAGATGCTCTGGTCGTCGTCGCCCACGGCAATCACGCTGTTGCCACTGGCCACAAAGGCACTGGCGCCAGGAGCCACCTCCACACCGTGGCCCGCCAGCATCTTGATCCAGGCGTATTGCAGCTTGTTGGTGTCCTGAAACTCGTCGATCAGGATATGTTTGAAGCGCCGCTGGTAGTGCTCGCGCACGGGGTCGTTATCGCGGAGCAGCTCGTAAGATCGAAGCATCAGCTCGCCAAAGTCCACCACGCCTTCGCGGTTGCACTGATCCTCGTACAGCTGGTAGATCTCAATCTTTTTTTGCAAGGCCTGGTCTGGCGCATGGCCTTGGCCCTGCACCACGTCTTTGGCACGCAGGCCGTCCTCTTTGCAGCCCGAGATAAACCACTGTAGCTGCTTGGCGGGATAGCGTTCGTCGTCCACGTTGTGCTGTTTGCACAGGCGCTTGATGGCGGAGAGCTGATCCTGCGTGTCCAGAATCTGAAAGCTGGACGGCAGGTTGGCCAGTTTGTAGTGCGCACGCAGGAAGCGGTTGCACAGGCCATGAAAGGTGCCAATCCACATGCCGCGCACGTTCACGGGCAGCATGGCGGTCAGGCGGGTCAGCATCTCTTTGGCGGCCTTGTTGGTAAAGGTCACGGCCATCAGGCCACCGGGGGACACTTGGCCGGTTTGCAGCAGCCAGGCGATACGGGTGGTCAGCACACGGGTCTTGCCTGATCCAGCGCCTGCCAGGATCAGGGCTGACACCGGGGGCAGCGTGACAGCAGCCAGTTGTTCGGGGTTCAGGTTGTGTAAGAGGGGCGAGTGGCTTGCGACAAAGAGGTCTGGCGCGTTCAAATCTTGAGGTGCTTGTGCGAACATGTCTGCATTGTAGAAAGGCCCCCATGTTGACTCGCCCTTTTGTCCAAACGGCAAAGCTGTTTTACGGCCTGGCGCTGCCTTTGCTCCTGGCAAACCCTGCCCAAGGGCAGTCGTTTTGCGCAAGCGACGGTCAAGCTCAACCCGTGGCGCTGCATGAGCGGTTCACCAGTGCAGATTGCGCTGATTGTTGGGCAGCCACGCCCTCGGTCGCGCACCACCGCAACGCACTGGCGCTGGACTGGATCGTGCCGTCGCCCAAAGGTGAAGATGCACCGCTGTCATCCGCCGCCACCCGTGACGCCTTGGACCGCCTGGAGGCCTTGCTGGCACAGCCCCCAGCGCCAACGCACGCGACATCTCACACCACTCCAATAAGCACGCTAACAAGCTCGCCAAGTGCAGGCCGCTCGCACCCCGGCTTGCGGGTCGCACATGGCCTGCCCTTCAACAACTATGTGGGCACCTCGATTCGGTATCAGCCGCCAGGCCGCATGCGCTCCGGCGAGCTGTTTGTTTGGCAGGTACTGATCGAAACCATCCCAGCGGGCACAGAAGGAACACCGGTTGAGCGGAATTTGGTAAGAAATACCCTTGTACGGCAATGGTCATATCAAAGTTCGCTATCAAAATCAAAGCAACCAGTCTGGGTGGACTCCCGACCTATGAGCATCCCCGAAGGAGCCCATCCCGAGCGCTTGCGCGTGGTGGGCTGGGTGGAAGATTCGGCAGGCCGCTTGCTGGCGCTAGCGCAGAGCCGCTGCACTGCGAAAAAGCCACCCCCGCCTTACCCTGGAACAGGGGGTAGACGCATCGAGAACTGAATTTGATACTTGTCGGGTTTGCAATTCACTCCAGAAAACCGCCATGCTCAAGCCCATTTCCCTTCTCAACCGTTTTGCTGTTTTTTCGGCACTTTGTTCACTGAACCTGCTGTGCAGCACCGTGCTGGCGGAACCCGTGAAAGTCAAGGTGATCCATATCGAGGGGCTGAAAGACAGCAAGAAAATCATCCTCGGCAATTTTGTGGTGGAGTTCCAGAAACGCTACGAAAGCGTCAAGACCGGTTTCAGCATCATGGGCCTGGGCAATGCAGGCTCCAGCACGACCTACAACGATACCCTGCTGCCCGACCCGGAAGTGTTGACTGCCATCACCAACCACATGCGAGAGCTTGTCGTGAAGGAACTGAGCGCAAAAGGTTTTGAGGTCATTGAACCTGCCGCGATCACCCACAAAGATGCTTACGAAAAGATCCTGAAGATGTACCCCATCAAGAACGGAACCGTCCTGCCCAACATGGACGGCGAGAGCGTTCTGTATGCCCCGGACGGCTATCAGGTGGTTGTGCCCTGGGGTGAAGGTTGCACCCACTTCATACCCAAGCCGAGGACGATGGATTTAAGTCGACTGGGCGAGACACTGAAACACGCGGGTGCGACCGCAGCGTCTGGTGGTCACGCCCAATACGAGGCGGCGCTGATTGAGGCTGAAGGCGCGCCTGTATTGAAAGTGTGGATGACCGTTGGCTTTGGAGAAGCCACTGCGGCAGGTGGAAATGCGGCCATCATCGACCGACAAAAAACCTATTGGGGCACGGCCACTGTCAAGCAGACGGTCGGCAATTCAGCCAATGGGGCTGCCAAGGCAGGGATGTTTCTCAAACCTGGCGTGACGCACTTTGCCGTCCGGACCAAAGCCGCAGGCATCACCAATGGCAGTTGTGGCATTTCGTTCAGTCGCAGCACCATGCTCCCGCCTGCAGACGGCAACGTGCAACTGCAACTTGAAGAAAAATATGTGGATGACGGCAGCCCAGTGGCATCGCTCAGCCATCAAGCGGGCACCGTTGCCGTCAACGACACCGCTCTTGGCAACCACCTGGTGACCCGCATGGTCAAGGAAAACGCAGATGGCACACAAGCTGGCGCTTCAGCTGGAGGGAATGGTGTCAAGGTCAGCTTGCAAAGCACACGCACCAGTGGCGCGGTGGACACCAAAGGATTGGGGACATCGCTGAACACGCAAGCCAACTATGTATCTGAAATCGGCGCCGATCTGTATGCCACCAGTGCAGTCAAAATGATGCACGATGTCGTGCAGGCCTTTGTCGGTAAGCTGCAGCCTTGATCAAACAAACCCAGGAAAACTCCACTACAATCAATCACCGGGCCCAAGCATTTGTGGCCCGGTTTTTTGTTTGTGGCCTACACAAACATGCCGGGCCCAATCCAAGTGCTCAACTGTTTATGTCAACAGCCTTTTAGGAGCTTGGGTTCATGGAAATCTTCGATTACGACAACATCCTGCTGCTGCCCCGCAAATGCCGGGTAGAAAGCCGCTCTGAGTGTGACGCCAGCATTGAGCTCGGTGGCCGCAAGTTCCGCTTGCCGGTAGTGCCTGCCAACATGAAAACGGTGGTGGACGAAGGCATCTGTCTGTGGATGGCCCAAAACGGCTACTTCTACGTGATGCACCGCTTCGATCTCGACAACGTGAAGTTCGTCCGGGACATGCATGGCAAGGGTGCATACGCTTCAATTTCGTTGGGTGTGAAGGCGCCTGACCGCGCGACAGTGGACGAACTGGCCGCCACCAAGCTGATTCCCGAGTACATCACCATCGACATCGCCCACGGCCATGCGGATAGCGTGCGCGACATGATTGGCTATATCAAGTCCAAATTGCCATCAAGCTTCGTGATAGCGGGCAACGTGGCCACACCCGAGGCCGTGATTGACCTGGAAAACTGGGGCGCTGATGCCACCAAGGTAGGCGTAGGCCCGGGTAAGGTTTGCATCACCAAGCTCAAGACCGGCTTTGGCACGGGCGGCTGGCAGTTGTCGGCGCTCAAGTGGTGCGCACGTGTGGCCACCAAGCCCATCATTGCCGACGGCGGCATTCGCAGCCATGGCGACATTGCCAAGAGCATCCGCTTTGGCGCGTCCATGGTGATGATCGGCTCACTGTTTGCTGGCCACGAAGAGTCGCCCGGCAAAACCGTCGAAGTGGATGGTGAACTGTTCAAGGAATACTACGGCTCCGCCAGCGACTTCAACAAGGGCGAATACAAGCACGTAGAGGGTAAGCGCATCCTTGAGCCCATCAAGGGCAAGTTGGCCAACACCCTGATCGAGATGGAGCAAGACGTGCAAAGCTCGATCTCTTACGCCGGTGGCACCAAGCTGCTGGACGTGCGCAAGGTCAACTACGTGATCCTCGGCGGTGACAACGCTGGCGAACACCTGTTGATGTAGTTTCGCCCCCTGCTCTTCAGCGTCTGAGCGCTCACCCACTGGCCCCTTTCGCACTGCGCGACTATGTCGCTGCGGTGGGCGTGGTGGTGCTCTGGGGTTTGAATTTTGTGGCGATGAAGTTCGCCCTGCGCGACTTCACGCCTTTTCAGTTGGGCGCAGCGCGCTATGTCTTTGCGGTCTTGCCGCTGATCCTGATCATCCCCAAGCCCAAAGTTGCATGGAGGTTCTTGCTGCTGTACGGCTTGTTCCAGGGGGTGGGGCAGTTCGGTTTTTTGTTCTTTGCCTTGCATGTGGGCATGACCGCGTCGCTCGCATCCGTGTTGATGCAGACGCAAGTTTTCTTCACGGCGATCCTGGGTTTTGTTTTGCTGCATGAACGCCCTGCGCGGCCCTTGCAGATTGGGCTGGTGCTCGCTGCCTGCGCCCTGGCCTGCTTTGGCCTGGGCGTGGCGGACAAGCAGGCAAGCGCTGCATTGGCAGTCACCGCCGCAGGATTGGTACTGAACCTGTGTGCGGCCTTCATGTGGGCTGCGTCCAACGTGGTAGCCCGCAAAACCCAGCAGGCAAGCGCCAGCACCGGTGGCTATGACGCAGTGGGCTTTGTGGTGTGGTCCAGCCTGGTGCCAGTGATCCCGTTTTGCCTGCTCAGCCTGGGGCTGGACGCGCCTGCGCAGCGCTGGCATTGGGTTCAGGCACCTTTCAGCAGCTGGCTGGCGGTGGCGTATCTGGGCTGGATGGCCACCATCTTGGCCTATGCCTTATGGACGGGTTTGCTAAGCCGCCATCCCGCCAACCGGGTGGCGCCTTTCAGCCTGGGCGTGCCCGTGGTGGGGCTGACCACAGGCACGTTGGCACTGGGCGAAATCATCAGCGGCTGGCAGTGGGCAGGCATTGGCTTTGTGATGGCCGCCCTGATGTGTGTGCTGATGCTGGGCAGGCGCTGAATATTAAAGTGGGGTCAAGCTTGATCCAAGCCCAGAAAGCCTTGCGTCAGTTGGTGCAAGCGATGCCCAGGTTTCACCAACGCCTCGACGATACTGAAATGATTCAGCCCCGGCAGAATTTCTGCCACAGGCACGCGTTTCTTGCCCCAGGCTTTTTGCATCAAGCCGTTATGGCGGATGAATTCGTCACTCTCGATACCACCTGCTACCGTGATCAAGCGGCCAGCGGTAGGCGCAGCAAAACGCGCCGGGCTGACACGGGGCACCTCTTTGGGTGTGAGCTGTAAAGATGCCTGCAAAGACGGGGTGTTTCGCATCGCCTCCAGTTCGTAAAGGCCAGAGATCGAGAGCGCGTTTTTCACCAGTTTGAGGGGTAAATCTTTTCCCAATCTCTTCCAATCGCAGGCCAGCAGCATGGCTGCCAAATGCCCACCCGCCGAATGCCCCACCACCGTGACGCGGGACGGGTCACCGCCGTGCTGGGCGATGTTGCGCCAGACCCAGGCCAATGCCTGCGCAGTTTGCAGGCAAATGTCTGACACGGTAACCGCTGGGCAAAGTGCGTAGTTAATCACCACCACACAGACTCCTTGGCGGGTGAAGGCTGGCGCCACAAACGAATGGTCTGCCTTGTCCAGCGAGCGCCAGTAGCCGCCGTGCACAAACACCATCACAGGCGCGACGGTCTTGGCTGATCTAGGCATTGATGCAGGGAACACATCCAGCGTTTCGAGGGGACCCGCGCCATAGGGCACATCCAGCGAAACCGGTCCAGCGCGGCGGGCGACTTCTGAATCCCTGGCCCATCGCGCGAAATGCTCGCCATGCTCGGGCACCAGCGCCCGGTTGTTGTACATGCGCTCCAGCCAGTTGGGGTCGGTTCGGTGGCGGGTTGGTACAGAAGTCAAAGCAGTATCTCCATGTTTGTCTGGCGGGGCTATCTTGGCACAGACCCGAGCTTCGGGGTAACCCGAATGCATGTGGCTCGGGTTGTGGTTACCGTTTGTATTCTGTGTACAAGATGGATTCGTGTCACATGTTACTTTCCTTGATTGAACTGGAGTCATCATGAGCCTTTACACCCAACTCCAGCAGCGCGCCGCTGACAACAAACTCATCCGCATTGGCCTGATAGGTGCCGGCAAGTTCGGCAGCATGTACCTAGCCCAGATCCCACGCACTCCTGGAGTGCACTTGGTGGGCATTGCCGACTTGAACCCCGCCGGTGCCCATGCCAACCTGGACCGAGTGGGATGGAAAGTGTCCTCTCAGCATGCCACGTCTATTGATCATGCTATAAAAACAGGAACAACCCACGTCGGTGACGACTGGCAAGCACTCGTCCGCCACCCTGCCATCGACATCATTGTGGAATGCACCGGCAACCCGCTGGCAGCGGTTGACCATATCGAGGCCGCCTTTGCCAATGGCAAGCATGTGGTGAATGTGACTGTCGAGGCTGATGCCTTTTGCGGCCCGTTACTGGCACGCAAGGCAGCACGGGCCGGCGTGATTTACTCGTTGGCCTTTGGCGACCAGCCCGCCTTGATTTGCGATCTGGTGGATTGGGCGCGCACCTGTGGCTTCCCCGTGGTGGCGGCAGGCCGTGGCCACAAATGGCTGCCGCATTTTTGCGAATCCACGCCCGAAACGGTATGGGGCAACTACGGCCTGACGCCTGAACAAGCCACGCGTGGCGGACTGAACCCCAAGATGTTCAACAGCTTTCTGGACGGCTCCAAACCCAGTATCGAGAGCACGGCTGTGGCCAATGCCACTGGCCTGACCGTGCCCAGCAATGGCCTGCTCTACCCACCTGCCAGCGTCGAAGACATTCCTTACGTTACCCGGCCCATCAGCGAAGGCGGCGTGCTAGAGCGCAAGGGCATGGTCGAGGTGATCTCGTCGCTGGAAGCCAATGGCCGAAAGATCCCCTACGACATCCGAATGGGTGTGTGGGTGACGGTAGAGGCTGAGACCGACTACATCAAGAACTGCTTTGAGGAATACAACGCGCACACCGACCCGAGTGGCCGCTATTTCACCCTGTACAAGCGCTGGCATTTGATTGGCCTGGAGGTGGGCATGAGCGTGGCCAGCGTCGCCTTGCGCCGTGAAGCCACGGGCGTCGCCACCTGCTGGAACGCAGATGTGGTGGCAACCGCCAAACGAGATCTCCTCCCCGGCGACATGCTGGATGGCGAAGGCGGCTATACCGTCTGGGGCAAGCTGTTGCCGGCAAGCGCCTCCATCGCGCTACAGGGTTCCGGCGGATTACCCCTGGGACTGGCACATCAGGTCAAAGTGATCCGGCCGGTGCGCAAAGGCCAGAGCCTTTGCTGGGCAGATGTCGACATGGACAAAACGACCCGGGCTTACCAGACCCGCCGCGCGATGGAGGCTGAATACGCTGAAAAATAAACCCCCCGTGTTGCCGCCCCTGAGAGAGGAGCCGAGCAGCGGCTTTGATTGCCGTACCCCCCGCTCTGACGCACACCAAGGCTCTCCAGCAGCATGATCTGGCGGTCATCAAATATGATAAAAATAACAGCAATATGATTTTATTGATATATCATAGAGTTGTTTTTATCACTTAAAGGCGTGCCTGCTGACTTTGAGCTGGGTAGCCAGAGAGCATCATGCCCATTGCCAAACCGCGCTTGCCTCAGATCATCTATGAACCCCTGCCGTACATGTATATCGGCATCGGCTGCTGTGTCAGCTACTTGATCGACCATCCGGGGGTTCTGACATGCGGTGCTTTGCTGATTTTTCTTGGTATTTCGATTTCGGCCTTGAGAATCCGCTATCGCAAACAAAAGAAAAACCTGATTAAAAACGCCAGAATCCGGGCGATGGACAGAAACCGGCAACGAGAAGAAGTCGATCAAGCTCTGGCCAAGCGCAAGAAATCTGCGTACTTCCCAAAAACAGAAGTGACACCGCTCAATTGACACCCGCCACAGGTCAGATGTTCAGCCATTTATTGCACTTCACCGACCGGGCTGTGCAAAGTTGACTCCAACACAAAAGCTTGACGCCTGCTTGTGGCGCTGAACATGATGTTTAACAACTCAAAACTGGCTGGAAAAATCAATCGGTACCTTGGCATCGCCAAGACAGAAGACCTTTCGACCCTGCAGAACAGCCTGGATCAAGCAGGCAAATCGAAGCCTCAATTCACGCGCCTGGCGCAACAGCTCATACCGCTGCTGTCCTCCATCGACAGGACATTCATGCGACTGGAAGAGTCAAACCATACGCTGAAAAAAGAGATCCGGGCGGCCAAGGTCCTGTCGGTGGAACTGGCTCAAGCCAAACAGGCGGCCGAGGCTGCAAGCAAGACCAAAAGCGATTTTCTGGCCAATATGAGCCATGAAATCCGCACACCAATGAACGGAATCATCGGCATGACGGATTCAGTCCTCGAAACTGACCTGAAGCCTGATCAGCGCGACTATTTAAATACGGTCAAATCATCGGCCGAAGCCTTGTTGGTGATCATCAACGACATCCTGGATTTCTCCAAAATTGAAGCAGGCAAGCTTGACATCGAATGCATTGAATTTTCCCTGCATGATCTGATGGGAGAAACACTTAAGCCACTTGCTGCCAAGGCGCACGAGAAACAGTTGGACTTGATCTACCGGATTGCACCAGAGCTTTCAGTGAGGTGGCGTGGTGACCCAGGTCGAGTCCGCCAGGTTCTCACCAACTTGGTGGGAAACGCCATCAAGTTCACGTCCACAGGACAGGTGAAAGTCGAGGTTCAAGCCACCGGCGCTGGAGCGGAAGCAAAGGTCATCGAATTTTCGGTCACAGACACCGGCATAGGGGTGGAGAAAGAAAAGCAGGAAGTGATCTTCCATGCTTTTTCCCAGGCTGATGCCTCCACGACCCGTCAGTATGGCGGCACCGGTTTAGGCCTGACCATTTGCGCAAGGCTTGCGAAACTCATGGGCGGTTCGATCAAGGTTCGTAGCCAACCGGGGCACGGTAGCCGCTTTTCGTTTACAACGACACTTCAAGCCGCCGAGCATGACCATGACTCGATGCCAGGCGCGGTGTACCTGCCGCACGTGCGTGCACTGGTTGTCGAACACAATCCAACCCAGTCCGCTTGGCTGGTAGAGCAAATGATGTCCTGGGGCATACAGACGTCGGCGGCTCAAAGTGGGGTGGAGGCACTGAAGATTTTCAACGGTCGGCAGCAGAGCTTCGACTTTGTTCTGATAGATGCCGATCTGCCTGACATGTCAGGCTTTGATCTTCTCGAGACGTTGGGCCAACGGACCCACATCACCCCAAAAACCACCTTGATGATTGGTGCAAGCAAGCCTGGCACGAACATCGAGCGTTGCAACCAACTGGGTGTTGCAGGGTATGTCATCAAGCCAATGTCAAACCATGAACTGCTGAATGCGATTCTGCTGGTTGTAGGCTCTCCATCAAATCCAGTGGTTGTGCAGGCGGCTGAAACGCCGCTAAAAATTGAAAGCACGGGACTCAAGATCCTGCTGGCCGAGGACCATGTTGTCAATCAGAAGGTGGCCATGCACGTGTTGGGCACACTGGGGCATTCGGTCACCCTTGTTGAAACGGGCGCTGAAGCGGTGCAGCAGGTACAGATGGAAAAATTCGATCTGGTCTTGATGGATTTGCAAATGCCGGTGATGGGAGGCCTTGAAGCAACCCGCGCTATCCGGCAATCCGAGGGTGGGGGCGACTCTCACCAACTGATCGTGGCCATGACGGCCAATGCGATGGAGGGCGATCGCGAGAAATGCCTGGAAGCAGGAATGGATGGCTACATCAGCAAGCCGATTCGCAAAGCACAGTTAACGGATGAAATTGAGCGGGTGCTTTCCAGGGCCCAAGCCCGCCACATCTGGAAATCCACCAGTCTTTCGCAACCTGCTGAACTGAGTGAATTGGCCGGTGAGCAAGCCTGCATTGATCCCCTTGCACCGGTACTGGATGCTCCAGTGGCCATGAAAACATGGAACCACAATGCCGAATTGTTCCTGAAAATGGCCCAGACATTTCTGGATCGCAGCCCCGCCACGGTATCTTCCCTGATGCAAGCAGTCGTGGCCCAGGATGCGGATCAAATCGTGGTCAAAGCGCGCAGCCTTCAGGGTGCGGCGACCAACCTATCTGCAGTCACGCTGCAACAGCTTGCCACCCGATTGATCGATGCGGCAGAAGAAGGGGATATGGCAAAGTCGTATGTTTGGATCGCCCAACTTCCAGCGCACATACACGACTTTGAATTGGCCTTGCGTCGATGGGCCATGATGTACCCGCTAAGCTATTGAGTAAGCATTCATCCGGACAAGACCTTCAATCGGCAGCTACCAACGCTGCGGCAAAGCCTTCAGCAATACCAAACTATGACCCTGGACGGAGATAAATCCTCCATGCTGAAGATCTTTGAGCAATCGGCTGACCATCTCGCGCGAACAAGCCAGGTGGCGGGACAATTCCAGATGGGTCATGCGTTCAGCGACCAGCCAGGTACCATCAGCCTGTGGCATGGCCAGCTGCGTCAGCAGGCGCGTGAGTCGACCGTACACATCCAGCAACGCCATGGTGCGCGCACTTTCGGTGGCAAGTCTGGCCCGCCTGATCAAGCGGGTAATCAGCGTCATCGCAAACTCAGGACGCTGGCTGATGAAGGACACCAGGGTATCACGCGAAATAACCGCGCATTCCGTGGTCTCAACCGTCGCCACGGTAGCTGCACGTGCGCCGCCGTCCAGCGACATCTCGCCGACATACTCCCCCTCACCATACAGGCCAAGGGTGACTTCCTTGCCAGAAGGGTCTGACGAATACACCCGTAAACGACCGCTCAGGATGATGAACAAGGTATCACCCATGTCCCCTTCCTGAATCAGGATACTGCCACGGCGCCAGCGCCGCTTCTGGCCCAAACTGGCCAGTTCTTCAATCAATTGTCCGTCTGACAGCCCGGAATGTGCTTCTGAATTCATGAACCTAGACTATGGTTGAACTGTTGTTTTCTGGATGATACAGGTCAAACAAACTTAAGTCTGATGTCATACGACCTTCAATCCGGTACCCTGCAGGCCTCGGCAATCTGGAGGTCATTGTCTTTGGCAAAGTTCATACAGAAGTCCCAGGCCATGGGCTCATGCTCGCGAAGTTCACGGTTCACGATCACCACTTTGATGCCGCCGATGGAGGTAGGAATGCACCAGGGTGAATAGCTCAGATGGCTACCTGGCTGAGCACCGCCAGGGCGAAAACTGCTCATCACGCCCGCAAGGCGCTCTGCCCAATCGCTAGGTCGAAAAGCCTTACCCGAGGTCGTGATGCCTTGAATGAAGACTTCTTTTGCGCTGCTGGAAACCATGAATCATTCTATCTTATATAAGAGTTAACCCTAGGAGTGTTGCTCCCCACGCTCGCCACTCCGTGTGCTTCGCTGCCCCTCCAAGAGGGGCCTTCACGCCTCGGGGCGGCCCGTCGCCGTTCATGCTTGCTCCCCACGCTCGCCACTTTGTATGCTTCACTGCCCCCTCCGAGTGGGGCCTTCACGCCTTGGGGTGGCCGTGCGCTCATCGCTGTGATGCGGAATTGTCACTAACTCATGCAAAGTCCGCGCCTAAAATTGCCGCTCTTAATCGGAGTTGTGCATGTCCTCTTTCATTGAAGCCGCGTCCCCCCACACGATGAACACCTACGGGCGTCTGCCCATTGCCTTGAGCCATGGTCAGGGCTGCCGAGTTTGGGATGTCAACGGCAAGCAATACCTGGACGCCTTGGGCGGTATCGCAGTTAACACCTTGGGCCACAACCACCCCAAGCTGGTGCCTGCGCTGCAGGACCAGATTGGCAAGATCATCCATAGTTGCAACTATTACCATGTGCCCAATGCCGAGAAGCTGGCCGCCAAACTGGTTGATCTGTCTGGCATGACCAACGTCTTTTTCTGCTGCACGGGCCTGGAGGCCAACGAAGCAGCTATCAAGCTGGCGCGCAAATTTGGGCACGACCGGGGCATCGAGAACCCGCAAATCGTGGTGTATGAAAAGGCCTTCCATGGCCGCTCCATCGCCACGCTGTCAGCCACAGGCAACGAAAAGCTCAAAGTCGGCTTTGGCCCGATGCTGGACGGGTTTATACGTGTGCCTTTGAACGATGTCGAGGCGCTGAAGGCAGCCACAGCCAACAATCCCAATGTGGTCGCCGTGTTCTTTGAAACCATACAGGGCGAAGGTGGCGTCAACCCTATGCGCGTTGAGTACCTGCAGGCTGTGCGCAAGCTGTGTGACGAAAACAACTGGCTATTGATGATTGACGAAGTTCAGTGTGGCATGGGCCGTACAGGCAAATGGTTTGCCCACCAGTGGGCTGGTATCGTGCCTGACGTGATGCCCCTGGCCAAGGGCTTGGGTTCGGGTGTGCCGATTGGCGCCGTGGTGGCAGGCCCCAAGGCAGCAAATATTTTCCAGCCAGGCAACCATGGCACCACCTTTGGCGGCAACCCATTGGCCATGCGCGCAGGTGTAGAAACCATTCGAATCATGGAAGAAGAAGGCCTGATGGCCAATGCGGCCAAGGTCGGTTCACACTTAAAGGCTGCGCTGGAGCGCGAATTGGCAGGTGTCGAAGGCGTGAAAGACATTCGCGGCCAAGGGCTCATGCTGGGCGTGGAGCTGAGCATTCCTTGCGGGGCACTTACCCAGAAGTGCGCAGACTGTGGCCTGCTGATCAGCGTGACCGCCGACTCCGTCATCCGCATGGTGCCCCCGCTGATATTGACTGAAGCAGAGGCCGACGAAATCGTTGGCCTTCTTGTCCCGCTGGTCAAACAATTCTTGGCCGAAAATAAGCTCAGCAATCCGAATGTAAAGCCATGAGACATTACCTGCAGTTCAGCGATCTTTCCGCCAGTGAGTACGCCTATCTGTTTGAACGTGCCGCACTGATCAAGCGCAAGTTCAAGGCCTACGAAAAACACCAGCCTCTGGTGGACCGTACGCTGGCCATGATCTTTGAAAAAGCCTCCACCCGTACCCGTGTGAGCTTTGAAGCGGGCATGTACCAGCTGGGTGGCTCGGTCGTACACCTGACGACGGGCGACAGCCAGCTCGGTCGCTCTGAACCCATCGAGGACAGCGCGCGAGTCATCAGCCGCATGGTGGACTTGGTGATGATCCGCACCTACGGACAGGACAAGATTGTGCGCTTTGCGGAATATTCCCGCGTGCCGGTCATCAACGGCCTGACCAATGAGTTTCACCCCTGCCAGATCCTGGCAGACATCTTCACCTACATTGAGCATCGTGGCAGCATTCAGGGCAAAACGGTGGCCTGGGTCGGTGATGGCAACAACATGGCCAATACTTGGCTCCAGGCGGCCGAGTTGCTCGGGTTCACTGTGCACGTGAGCACCCCCACGGGCTACGAGGTAGATCAGGCGGTGGCCGGCATTGCTCGGGGTGAAAGCTTCAAGGTGTTTGATGATCCCATGCAAGCCTGTGCGGACGCCGACCTGGTCACCACCGATGTCTGGACCAGCATGGGGTTTGAAACCGAAAACGAAGCACGAAAGAAGGCCTTTGCCGAATGGTGTGTGGACGCCGACATGATGCGTGTGGCCAAGCCAGACGCACTCTTCATGCACTGCCTGCCTGCTCACCGCGGGGAAGAGGTTCAGGCCGATGTGATTGATGGCCCACAGTCGGTGGTATGGGACGAAGCCGAGAACCGCTTGCACGTTCAAAAGGCCCTGATGGAATTTTTGCTGCTCGGTCGATTAGCTTAACCACCGTGGCAGTTATTCCCTAGAGACAGCTTTGGCCACGGCTTTCCAGTCACGCGGTAGACTGATGCCATGCCCACTGCCTACCCGCCACTACGCCCGCCCTTCACACAGAACATCTCGATCAAAAATGCCGACGATGTTCGCCGCCTTGAACAGACCCCACTGGCCCAAGCGGTGCCGGTGCAAAGCACCTACGAAATCTTCGCCAATTCAGCCGCTGCTTTTGGTGAACGACCCGCACTGACATTTCTGCGCACTGCCAACCCCAACCCGGGGCCAAACGAGCAGCCCATCACCTGGCGTTTTGCCGATTTGTTGGCAGGCATCCACCGCTTTGCCAATGCCCTGCACCGCCTGGGATTTGAACCGACCGACACCGTTGCGGTGCTGATTCCCGGCAGCCTGCCTTATCACCTGGCTCTTTGGGGCGGCTCGGCGGCGGGCATTGTGCAGCCGCTGAACCCACTGCTCAGCATCGAAAAGCTGTGCTCCCTGCTCAAGGCCAGCAGCGCCACCGTGCTGGTCACCTGGGGTGCTGAAGAAGACTCCGGTTACTGGACTAAGGCCATGGCCTTGCGGGACCAAGTGCCGACGCTTCGCCATGTCATTCATGTGGCCCCTGTTGATGGCGCGTGCGTTCAGCCCCTGCCTGCGGACGTGCTGGACCTGGATGCCTTGATGGCGGTCGAGCCCGCAGACCACCTGGTGAGTGGGCGGCGCATTGGCTCGGACGAGGTCTGTGCCTACTTTCACACCGGTGGCACCACGGGCTCACCCAAGCTGGCGCGCCACACCCATGGCGCGCAGGTGTTCATGGCGTGGTCTTATGTTCAACTGCAAGGTTTGTTGCCGGGCGACGTGGCCATCAACGGCTTTCCGCTGTTCCATGTTGCAGGCGTGTTGCCAGGCTCGCTGGCAGCCTTGTCAGCGGGGGTGCATGTGGTGATCCCCACCACGGGCTTGTTCCGCAACCGGGAGGTGATCCGCAATTACTGGAAACTGGTGGAGAAATACCGCGCCACGGTGTTGTCGGGCGTGTCCACTGTGCTGACCGCCTTGACTGAGGTGCCCCTGGACGGCGCTGACATCTCCAGCCTGCGCTATGCGCGTACAGGCGCCGCGCCGCTCACACCCGAGCTGGCAGCACGGTTCACCAAGCTTTTTGGCCTGCACATCTACGAAACCTATGGCATGACCGAGATGGTGGGTACCAGCACTGTCACGCCACCAGGGCTCAAGCGTGAAGCAGGTTGCGTGGGTCTGCGCCAACCCTACAGCCAGATCCGCGTGGTGGCATTGGACGAGCAAGGCGGCGCCAGCGACAAGCTGCAACCCACAGGCCAAAGTGGCATGGTGCAGTTCAAGGCCCCCAATGTGTTTGCAGGCTACCTGAACCACGAAGACAACAAGCACGCCTTCAGCTCAGACGGCTGGCTCAACACGGGTGACCTGGGCTACATCGACGAGCAGGAATGCCTGCACCTGAGCGGCCGCGCCAAAGACCTGATCATTCGCGGCGGCCACAACATTGATCCGCGCGTGATCGAAGAAGCGCTGGACTGCCACCCCGCCGTGCAGACCTCAGCCGCCGTGGGTGCGCCGGATGACTACGCGGGCGAGTTGCCCGTGGCCTATGTCACCCTGGTGCCGGGCGCCCAGGTGACGGAAGACGCCTTGCTGGAGTGGGTGTGCGAGCGTGTGGACGAGCCCCCTGCCCGTCCCCGCTGGGTGCACGTTATTCCCGCCATGCCGCTGACCAACGTCGGCAAAATCTACAAGCCCGAGTTGAGAGAACTCGCAAAACTGACCCTTCTTCAATCCAAGTGAACACGAATCGTAGACAGGACATAGCTATGAAAAAAATCGGAATGATCGGCATTGGCCTGATGGGTCACGGCATTGCCAGCAACCTCGTCAAACATGGCCATTCACTGCGCGTGTTGGACCATGCGGGCAACCAACCGCTGGACACACTGAAGGCAGCTGGTGTCACCACCAGCCAAACGCCCAAGGAGCTGGCGGCGCTGTCAGACATCATCATCTTGTGCGTCACGGGTACGCCGCAGGTCGAAGCCGTTTTGCTGGGGGACGAAGGCGTGCTGAAGGGCATGAAGGCCGACACGATCGTCATCGATTGCTCAACGGCTGTACCAAGCAGTACAGAGAAAGTCGCCCAAGCGGTGATCGCAGCAGGTGGCCAGTTTCTAGACTCCCCCATGACGCGCACCCCCAAAGAGGCAGCCGAAGGCCGTCTGAATCTGCTGGTGGGTGGCGACGCCGCCCTCTTTGAACAGTGCAAACCTATTTTGCAATGCTTTGCAGAAAACATCACCCATGCTGGCCCCATTGGCGCAGGGCATCGCATGAAGCTTTTGCACAACTATGTGTCGCTGGGTTTTGTATCGCTGCTGGCAGAGGCTGCCGCCTGCGCAGAGCGCTCGGGCGTGAATGCGCAAACTTTTGTTGACGTGCTGGCCGTGGGTGGCGGCTGGGGCGCGCCATTGGAAAGGCTCAAACCCTATTTGTTGACGGGCGACGCCAATGGGCTGCGTTTCAGCATTGCCAATGCGCTCAAAGACCTGACCTACTACAACGCCATGGCCGACGACAGCCATTCCGACCACACCATCGCCAAGGCCGTCAAAAACACATTGGACCAGGCCACCCACGAGGGGGACCCCAACGACTTTCTGTCGCTGTTGGTTCCCCGACTCGTGGCTCGCAAGCCCGCCTGAGGACACGCGTGACCACCTACAACATTGTCACCATCGACGGCGACGGCATAGGGCCTGAGGTTTGCCAATCTGCCGTGCAAGTGCTGCGCGAGGCCTGCGGCGCAGACCTGCTGCGCTTTACTGCTCATGACGGCGGCGCCACGCACTACCAAAAGACAGGTCAGGTGCTGCCACCCGACACCTATGAGGCCTGCAGAACATCACATGCCATGCTGCACGGCGCGGCGGGTTTGCCTGGGGTCACTTACCCCGACGGCACCGAGGTCGGCAACGACTTGCATTTGCAACTGCGCTTCAAACTGGATTTGTTTGCCAACGTGCGACCGATTCGCCTTTACAAAGGGGTCAAGTCGCCTTTGTCAGACTGGAAAGCCGGACAGATTGACTACGTGATCGTGCGCGAAAACACTGAAGGACTGTACGCCAGCCGGGGCGCGGGTGTGGTTTTACGCAACGAACTCGCCACCGATTCGCTCGTCATCACCCGCAAAGGGGTAGAGCGCGTCGCCAAATTTGCGCTGGACTTGTCCCGCCAACGCAACGGCGCGCCGCGTGACGGCAAAAAACGCATGACAGTGTGCGACAAGGCCAACATTCTGCGCAGCTACGCTTTCTTTCGTGCGGTTTGCCAAGAGGTGGCACAGGGCTACCCTGATGTGGAAATGGACTACGCCTATGCCGATGCCATCACCGTCCACATGCTGAAGAAACCCGACTTCTATGACGTGATCGTGGCCGAGAACATGTTTGGCGACATCATTTCCGATCTGGGCGCTGGCACCGTCGGCGGGCTGGGCATTGCTGCATCGGCGGAACTGGGCCTAGCGCACGGTTTGTTTCAAGGTGCACATGGCTCCGCACCCGACATTGCAGGTCAGGATCTTGCCAGCCCGCTGGCCACCATCCTGTCTGGCGCGCTGATGCTACGTTGGCTGGGTAACCGGCATGGCGATGCGGCCTTGACTTCAGCCGCCGACCGTGTCGAAAAAGCCGTGGAAGACATGCTGGAGAAGGGCGATGCCGTGCCGCATGATCAGGGAGGTACCGCACGTTGCAGTGAGGTAACGGCGGCGGTGTGCAAACGCCTGCGCTAAGCCGTTGACAAAAAGAGGCGAAGTCATGCGAATCCGCCAAATTGTCTTTGCCGCAAATGACCTGCAGCAAAGCAAAGCCCTGTTAAGCAAAGTCTTTTCTTTAGGCAAGCCTTTCCGCGACCCTGGCGTTGCTGAATTTGGCATCGACAACGCGGTGTACACCTTTGGCGAACAATTTATCGAGATCATTTCACCCACCCAGGCAGACACGGCATGTGGCCGTCATCTGGCCCGACATGGCGACAGCGGCTACATGTTGCTGCTGCAGACCGACCACTTTGCCCGCGAAAAAACCCGTTGGGCCAGCTTGGGTGTGCGCACCATCTGGGACACGGCGCTGGACAACATCACTGCAGCCCACCTGCACCCCAAAGATGTGGGCGGCGCCATTGTGTCGGTTGACGAGCCGCGCCCTGCTGCCTCTTGGCGCTGGGGCGGGCCAGACTGGCAGACCCCACCGAAGCACACTGGCCCGCAACGGATACGTGGCATCACGCTGCGCACACCCGATGCAACGGCGCTGGCCCAGCGATGGGCGTTGGTGTTTGACTTGGCCACGCCAATCGCCACAAGCCAAGGATGGCGATTAGCACTGGAAGACGGTTTTGTCGATGTCTTGACGGGTGAACCCGGTTGCGTTGGCCTGGCTGGGTTCACTTTGGCTGTGCCTGAGCCAGAGGCCGTGCTCGCCGCTGCCAGGTCAGCCGGGCTGCCTCACATTGAACATCACTTTGATTTGCTGGGCGCACGCATTGCGCTTGAGCCACTCAACGCAGCGAGTTGAACACGGGCAAGCGCTTTTCCAGGTTAGCTTTCACTGCCTCGGCCTGATCCGCACTGCCAATCAACTGCGACTGCTCTACCGATTCCGCCATCAGCAAGGCTGCAGCAGAATCATCGACGGAGCGGTTGGCTTGGTTCAACAACCTCTTGGCGGCGCGGATGGCGGACGGGCTGCGCAGTGCAATGTTGCGCGCCATCTCGTGTGCTGCCGCCAGCGGGTCAGCACAGATGCGAGTGGCCAAACCCAGCGACACGGCTTCTTCGGCCTCAACCACTCGGGCGCTGTACACCAGCTCACGCATCTGGTCGTCGCGCACCAGACCACGCATCAAGACCATGCCTGCCATGTCGGGCACCAAGCCCCATTTCAGTTCCATCACGCTCATTTTGGTACCTGGCGCCAGCAGTCGCACGTCAGCCCCCAGTGCCACCTGCAAGCCGCCGCCAAAGGCCACGCCATGCACGGCAGCGATCACTGGCACAGGCAAGCTGCGCCAGCCCATGCCCACAAACTGCGGGCCATTGGACATGCCGTGCTTGCGGGGAATCAATCGGTCCAGCGCACCGTCTGAATCTTCGCTTGCCTGGGCCATGCCTGCAAAGCGGCCCATGTCCAGCCCCGCACAAAAAGCCTTGCCCTCGCCGTGGAGTACCACGGCACGCAAATAGGGTGTGGTCTCCAACTGCTTAATGGCGGCCTGCAAGGCGTCAAACATCGCCACATCCAGCGCGTTCATTTTGTCGGCGCGGGTTAGCGTGACTTCAGCAATACCCAGGTCGTCTACTTGAATGCGTATGCGGTTTTCCATGCGGTCTCCATATCTTCTGAATTAGGGCCTAAACAGTTTCAGCCCGACCACTGAAGTTTCCGCACAGAGGATGCTGCTGGCTGTCGAGTCGGTGACATAAACGCATGCTCGGCCATTCGGTGCTTCGTCACGGGACGGGGCCCAAACGCCAGATTAGTCAGCGAATGTCCGCTGGAGCCGCGCAACACGTCCACGGGCTCGGCGAATCGGTTCAACACCCACACATACGCAAGCCCCGGGTTTGCCACCCACAGCTGACCAAACTCGTCCATCGCCAGACCGTCTGGCCCGCTGGGGCCATAAGAGGTAAAAAACTGTCCCGCCTTCGCTACGCTGCCGTCAGCCTGCAATGGCATGCGCCACACACAATTGCCCCGCGTGGCCGCGACGAACAGGAACTTCTCGTCCGGCGACAGCACAATGCCATTCGGGCTGGGCACATTGCCCAGCAACAAGTCCAGACGGCCATCACGACCCAGGCGATAGACGCGGCCCGTAGGGTCATGGAGCCCAGTCTGCCCCTGGTCGGTGAAATACAGGTTGCCTTGGGAATCGAAAGTGAGGTCGTTCACACCCTTGAACCGCTCGGTGTTGCGCCGCGCTAAGTAGGGACGAACCTTGCCCTCGCGCAAATCCAGCACCACCAGACCATTTTTGTAGTCGGTGATCAGCAACTCGGTGTCGCTCAAAAACTTCATTCCGTTGGGCTCGCCGTCCCACTCCCCCATCAGATCCCATTCGCCACGGCCATCAATCCGAAAAACGCGGCCATAAGGGATGTCTGTTACATACAGGTTGCCTGCAGCGTCGAACACTGGCCCTTCCAGGAACGATTCGATACAACGCCCGCCCTGGTTGGCGTCAGCCCATACCGTGCGCTCGTCTTGGCGGCGATAGCGCTGAGGCATGGAGGTGAAAACCTCCAATGTGCGAACGGTGGGTGGGTTGAGCAGGAACATGCGGGTCTCAATCAGCTTTCAGGTTCAGGTCTCGGGCAATCTCTGTGTAGAGCTTCACATCGCGAGCCATCTGGCTGGCAAAGCGCTCGCCACAGACTACGTCAGGCACCATGCCCAGCGCGCGCAACTTGTCTGCCTGTTGCGCGGATTGGCCAAAGCTTTGCACTTCCTGCTCAAGCTGCTTTTGAATGCCTGCGGGCAAATCCTGCGGTGCCAAAACCCCGTACCAAGCGTCAGCGGAATAACCCTTGACACCAGACTCTTCAAAAGTGGGCACCTGTGGCAGTTGCGCCGAGCGTTGTGGGCTAGAAATGGCCAGGGCCTGCAGCTTGCCCAACAGGATGTGCGGCAAGACCGAGCCCAGGGTGGCAAACGAGGCATCGACTTGCCCCGAGATCAAGTCCGTGACGGCGGGTGCTGCGCCTTTGTAGGGGATGTGCGTCATGCTGATGCCGGTCAGCCGCGCAAACTGCTCGCTGTAGAAATGTCCCGAGCTACCGAGCCCGGCGGTCGCATAGGTCACGCTGCGCGGTTTGGCTTTGGCCTGGGTCAAAAAATCGGCCAAGGTTTTTACCTGCATCGATGGCCCGACCACCAACACAGTGGGTGCACTGGCCAGGGTGCAGAGGGGCTTGAACGACTTGACCGCGTCAAACTTGACCCGGTTGCCATACAGCGCCGGGATCATGCTGTGGTTGGTGGCACCGAACAGCAGCGTGTGCCCATCGGCGGGCGACGTGGCGACTGCTTGCGCGGCGATGATGGAATTGGCACCGGGTTTGTTGTCCACCACCACGGGTTGGCCCAAGCCTTTGCTGGCGGATTCGGCAAAGCTGCGGGCGACCACATCGGTGGGGCCACCTGCGGCAAAGCCTACGACCAAGTGCACAGGTTTGGTAGGCCACGCGGTCAGTGTTTGACCCCATGACGGCACATTGATAGATGCAAAAACAATAGCAAGCTTTGCATATTGGTATTGCCGAAAAATGGTTTTTGACTGAATTTTAGTGCTCATCAATGCTGCTTATTTCCAAAAATAGGGGTGTGTGATTCACACGGTTGCGATGGGGGTTGCGGGTGAGCCCACCGCACCTGGCAACCTGAGCGGAGGGGCTGTCAGCAAAAAGCGGCTGCGATGGTGCTGCCTCAGCCAAGCGGCCAGTTCGGTGAGGTACCACAGCTCGCCCAGATGCACGCCGTTTTTGAACAGGCAATGTTCGTGCAGCGGCAAGCGAGGCTGACGCAGGCGCTGATTTGGGTTGTTGGCGCGCCCCAGTTTGGGGGTGACCAGTTCAACCGCTGGGTTGTCTGCCAAAAGACAAGCCAAGCGCGTGTCCGTGATCCAGTTAAGCAACTTGGCATCGTGACCATCCAAGCCGCTACCCGTAGCGTGCAGATGTGCCACATCGGGGCATCGGTTCATGGCCAGCAAGGTATCGGCAAATCCGGTGTGCAAACAAACCATGTCGCCCTGCTCGACCGTGACTTGGTCGGCGTCCAGTATCCGCATCAGGTCGTCATATCCCACGGCTTGGCGCTTGCGCCCAAGGTGATGCGCTATGTCAATCATCACCCCCCTGCCCTGCGCGCCATGCGCTGCCAAGTGCTCGATGCCCAAAGCGTCTGCATGGGGGTCAGGGTAGCGCGCCCAGGGCGCGATGGGGTCAAGGTCTTCTTGCCCAGCGCGGACATGTTCGCCCGCCCGGTAGCCGTTGTAAAAAACCGCTTCGGCAACGCCGTCGCCGTCGGCATCAAAATGGCTACCGACATGCGCCAAGCTGTCCCATTGGGTGCTGTACTGAAGACTCATCAGCAGCACATCGTCGGCCACCACATCCGTCAGGTCAGCGTCCTCTGATTGGTACGACCAGCAAAACCCTTGCTGACCGTCGCTTTTGCCATCGCGCAAAACACTGAAACGGCGTGGTGGCATGCGTCTGGGGTTCAGCGCTTGGCCGCCGGGTACATCCAGTGGGAGTGACAGGCAGAACGTCTTGCCGACCCGCACTTCGGCCACACCTTCCAGCACTTTGCTGGCGGTCACATAGTTCATCCGACCGCGTTGGTCGTCTGGTCCAAACTCGCCCCAGTGACTGCCAGGGGGCGCCTGTTTCCATCTTGGCTTGCTCATCGTGAAGTCCTTATCGCGTCAGCGCTGCTCAGCATCAGGGTAGCGCTGCGCGCCAGGTTCCGAACACTGCCCATGCGTTACCTCACTCTTTCTTGATGCCTGCCGCTTTAACCGTGGCGGCCCAGCGGCTGGACTCTGCGGCAAGTTGTTTTTTGAATTCGTCGGGGGTGGATGCAACGATGCGCGACCCCAGGCTGTCAAACTTGGCCTTGACCTCTGGCACCGCCAGCACTTCGCGCAGCGCGCTGTGCAGGCGGGTCACGATGTCGGTGGGCGTACCGCGCGGCACAAAGACACCGTTCCACTCGTACACCTCGTAAGGTTTGCCGATGATCTCGGCCACCGTGGGCACATCAGGGAACAAGCTGCTGCGCTGGGCGGCGGTGATGGCCAGCGCTTTGAGCAGACCATTTTTGACATGCCCACCGACGGCGGGCAGGTTGAAGAAACCCATGTCAACCTCGCCTGCCAACGCTGCGGTCAGCGCCAGACCACCACTCTTGTAGGGGACATGAAGCATGCTGATTCCGACGGCTTGATTCATCAATTCAGGCGCCATGTACTGCACTGTGCCTTGCCCACCGGAGCCGAACGTGAGTTTGCCGGGTGCCTGCTTGGCGACTTTGATCAGGTCTTGCCCTGTTGCGTACGGTGATGTTTTGGACACCGTCATAAGCATGGGAGTGACACCCACCTGGGTGACAGGCACCAGGTCTTTCTCGGGGTCAAACGGCAGTTTTTGCAAGTGAGGGTTGATCGACATGGGTGTCGCGTCATACAACACGGTGAATCCATCTGGTGCAGCCTGAACGACGGCTTGTTCGCCGATGATGCCGCTAGCACCTGCTTTGTTGACGACCACTACCGATGTGGCGAGTTTGGGGCCCAAATGCTGCGCGATCAAACGGGCCAGTGCATCTGCCGTGCCACCTGGCGCATAGGGCACCACGATGTTGATGGGTTTGCCATCCGGCCAAGCCGCCAGGGCGGGCGTGGCGGCCACGCTCAACGCGGCGCATGCGATCACCAGAAATCGATTGAAGGTATTGCGATTCATTTTGTCTTCCTCGTTTGTGTCAAGCAACGGCTGGGTTCAGAACTGCCAAGCAATTCTTGGCGGCCGCCAAACCCATGTTGATGTAGGCATCCCCGGTCACGCCGCCAATGTGAGGGCTTAGCAGGATGCGGGACTCGCCCTGGAAGATATGCGGTGCGGCAAAGGGCTCCACCGCAAAGCTGTCGAGTGCATCCATGCTGACTTGGCCGGACTGAACTGCCGCCAACAAGGCCGACTCGTCCAACAATCCGCCGCGCGCGGTGTTGACCAGGATCACGCCACGCTTGCAACGGGCCAGCGTGGCCGCGTTTATTAACTGGCGGTTGTCGTCGGTCAAAGGGCAATGCAGGGACAGCGCATCGGACTCACGCCACAGCGTCGCGAGGTCTACCGACACAATGTACGGTGGCAGGTTTTTGGCAAAGGGGTCAAAGCCGATCACGCGCATGCCCATGGCGTCGCACATTTTGGCAAAGCGTTGACCAATGGCACCCAGCCCGACGAGGCCGACGGTACGACCACAGAGCTCCAGGCTTTTATGCGTGGCCTTGTCCCAATGCCCTGCATGCATGCGTTCATTGAGGTGAACCACTGCCTTGGCGCAAGCCAGCAGCGAAGCCAAGGCCTGCTCTGCCACAGCGGCTGCATTCGCCCCCACGGCGGCGGTCACGGCAATCCCCCGCGCTGTGGCAGCAACCTTGTCGATGGTGTCGGTCCCACTGCCGTGTTTGGAGATGACTTTCAGCGACGGAGCTGCATCCATCAACTCGGCAGGAACCTTGCCATAGCGCACGATGATGCCCACAGGGTCATGCTGGCTGGCGAGCGTGACCAAGTCTTCTGGGGTTGGGGTTTTACCGGCAAAGACGACCTCAAAGTCACCTAGCAGCGCCAGGGCCTGTGGCGCCAGGTCAGCCGCAGTGACAAGAATGACAGGCTTGTGACTCACAGGGTTTCTCCCTCATTGAGCACGCCAGCCGTGACCAATGATGCCGTCAACCAGGGCGCTGCCGTGTCGCCTTGCTGGATTTGCGCGATGCGTTTGGCTTCTGCAGTCACCTTGTGCGCGGCCAGGGGCAGTAGCGATTCAATCTTTTCACGCTCGACCACGACCACACCGTCTGCGTCTGCACAAATGAAGTCGCCCGCGCAAACCGTGACGCCACCACACGAAATCGGATGACCGACGCGCCCGCCCACCTGTTTGGTGGGACCGTTGGGGTTGGTGCCGACTGAAAACACGGGAAATCCCAACTCTTCAATCTCCAAGCTATCGCGGCAAGCAGCATCCAGCACTACCCCAGCCAGACCGAGTTTCTTGGCGGCATTCATCATGATGGCGCCCATCAGCGCACAGGTTTCGTCGCCTTTGCCGTCCACAACCAGTACATCGCCGGGTTTGGCCAGCGACAGTGCGGCATGGATCATCAGGTTGTCACCAGGCCGAACCTCTACCGTGAACGCGGTACCAGCAATAGTCATATTGGGGCGCAGCGCACGGACACGGCCATGCATGACGCCCCTGCGTCCTGCCACATCGGCAAAGATGGCCGGTTGATACAGGGCCGCTTGATTGACGACTTCAGCGCTGACGCGAGGGAAGTCTTTGATGATGTCGGGTTGGGTGTTGCTCATTGGTGTCTTTCTGTGATGAATTCGGTTTTTTTAGTCGGCCTTGATACCGGCGTCTTTGATCAGCTTTCCCCACTTGGCCAGATCAGTCTTTTGGGTATCAGCAAGTTGTTGAGGGGAACTGCCGACCAGCGTGACGCCCAGTTTGTCGGCCATTGCCGTGATGTCTGGGTCCTTGAGCGCATGCAGGACTTCCTGGTTGAGTCGCTGCACCACCGGCTTTGGCGTTCCAGCGGGCGCATAAGCGGCTTGCCACTGCTCCACCACAAAGTCTTTGTAGCCCGCTTGAGTCATCGTCTGGACATCGGGCAGGGCTTTCAAGCGGTTGGCAGACGTCACGGCCAAGGCCCTGAGGCGTCCGCTTTGAACATGGGGCAAAGCAGCCGCCACCGGTGCAAACATGAAGCTGGCATGCCCTGCTAGCACATCTTGAATGGCGGGTGTATCGCCCTTGTAGGGCACATGTGTCATGCGCGTCCCCGTCTGGATAGCGAGCAGTTCACCTTGCATTTGCAAGATCGTGCCATTGCCGCCAGAAGCAAACGAGAGGGTCTTGGGCTTGGCCTTGGCTTCGCCCACCAAGTCGGCCACCGTGCGAAACGGGGACGCCGCGCCGATAACCAGCACATGCGGAATCGTCCCGATCAGGGTGATGGGTTCAAAGGCCCTCACTGCGTCATAGGCCATGGACGGTACCAAATTGGGAACAATGGCCTGGGGACCAATTGAAGTGCCTAGCAGGGTGTAGCCATCCGAGACGGCTTTGGCCACAAAGGCCGAGCCGATCGTGCCCGTTGCCCCCGCTTTATTCTCGACCACCACAGGCGTCCCTGGCGCTTTCGCCAGGCGCAGCGCAATGGCCCGCCCCAAGATGTCGGTGCTACCGCCTGGGGGATAAGGCACCACCCAGGTGATGGGCTTGGCAGTGGGCCATTCGCCTTGGGCAAACGCAGCAGGGCCAATAGCTCCCATGAGGGCAATAGCTATGAGGGCAATAATGAGTGCGCAGAATGCGCGTCTGTGGGTAAAGGTCATGCTGATCAATCAAAGTAAGGGGAAGCCGTAGAGTTCTGCCGGGTTGTCAACCAACACGCGTTCGAGCAGTTTTGGGTCACCGACCCATTGCGCCAGCAGATCCATTTGTTGGGCGTCGTCGGGCAACGGCTGGTGGCCAGCCGTTGCTGAGGCATGTGGCCAGTCAGTGCCCCAAAGCACGCGATCTGGTGCAACATTCAGGTAGCTGCGAGCCAAACTGGCAACGTCGCCATAGGAGGGCGGGCCAAGTTCGGTCACGATGTAACCGCCAGACAGCTTGACCCACGCTAGGCCAGACGAAAGAAGTTGGAGCACCAGCGCGTGCGCCGGATGGGTATTCACCATTGATGGTCGAATGCGTCCAAAATGGTCGAGCACCAAGGGCACGGGCAAAGCTTGCAAAGTCTCGCTGAGTTCAAGCAGCGTATCGGGAGGTGCAAGGAGTTGCAGATGCCACCCCCCATTGCGCAATGCGCTCGGCCAAAGGCCGAATCTGCAACGCATCCGTGCCCACGCCCAAGGACAAATTGACACGCACCCCTCGGACACCCAGCGAATGCAGTTCTTGCAAGTCGCTGTCAGTCACGTTGGTATTCACCACCGAAACACCGCGACCTTGTGATCCCAACGCAGCCAAGCCCTCAAGCATGGCCCTGTTATCGCTGCCGTATGTGGAGGGCGTAACCACTACTGCGCGCACTGTTCCGGTACGTTTTTGTACCGAGCGATAGTCACTGACACTCGCGTCACGAGGGGTGAGCTTTGCGCCGGGCACCGCAGGAAACATTGCGTTGTAGACATGCAAGTGGCAATCGCAAGCACCTGGTGGAACAACAACAGTAGTGCGTCCAACACCCGCCGAAAAAGGTGCGCTGACGGCTCCCTTTGTCGACTCGTGATTCGTGGTTGTCACAGTAGACCTTGATGCTAATGTTTTGGTTGATCCACCTCAGTCAACCTTGGCTCCAGCTGCTTTCACCAGCGGTGCCCAGCGGGCGAGATCGGTGCGAATCAATTCACCAAACTTCTCTGGACTTCCGCTGAGCACATCGGCACCTTGCGCACCGAGCTTTTGAACTACTTCAGGCGTTTCAACAGCCTTGTTGAAGGCTGCGTTGAGCTTGGTCACGGTCTCTTTGGGCAAGTTGGCGGGACCCGCGATGCCAAACCAAGTGACAGCGTCGAATCCTTTGTAGCCAGACTCTGCGATGGTGGGAACCTGTGGCAGGTCATCCGAGCGCTTGGAAGATGTCACAGCCAGCGCTCGCAATTTGCCGTTGCGTATCTGGCCAATCAGCGTAGGAATCGACGACGCATACGCCTGGATTTGCCCGCCAATGAGATCTGTCAGGCCTTGTGTTGCACCTTTGTAGGGAACATGTGTCAGACGAATATTGGATGCTTTTTGAAATTGTTCAACCGCCAAATGCGCAACCGTTCCGCTGCCAGAACTCGCATAGTTCAACGCATCTGGCTTTGCCTTGGCTGCTGCGACCAAATCCGCAAGGTTTTTCAACGGTGAATCATTGGCCACGACAATGGCCAGCGGCGCGCTGGCCACCAACCCAACGGGGGTCAAATCTGTTTCTGGCTTATAGGGCAATTTGGGGTAAAGGGTGGCATTGATCGCCAGATTGCTGGTTTGACCAATCACAAGTGTGTACCCATCTGGAGCGGCTTTGGCCGCAACATCTACGCCCAAGTTACCACCCGAGCCAGGCTTGTTTTCGATGACGATGGTCCAGCCTTGCTGCGTCGCCACCTTGTTGGCCACCTCACGGGCAATGATGTCAGTTCCGCCACCTGGCGGGAAAGGCACTATCAGCTTGATCGCTTTAGCGGGGTAGGTCTGGGCCCAGGAGGGTGAGGCAGAAAAGCCTGCCATCAAAAGCAGAGCAACAAATGTCCGGCCGGTCGGCTGGCTGAAGGTGGAATAGCGCATGAATTTTGTCTCCTTGTCCGCAGGGGTACGGGGTGTGGAGCGGGACTGTAGAGCGATGTTTCATTCCATACAATGGCGTTTCACGAAACAAACTGCGTTTCACGCTGTGCAACATGGCAACCACAAAAGCCCCCACGGAATCAGGCACAGGCGTCATCGCCGTGACCCGCGCACTGCAGATCATGGAAGCCTTCAAGGTAGAGGTCGGCTCAGCCTAGCGGAACTCAGCCGCCGTACCGTCATGCACAAAACCACCGTGCTAAGGCTTGCCAGAACTCTTGCACTGTCAGACTACATGGTTCAGTGCGACGATGGCGAATGGCGCTTAGGCCCCGCTGCGGGCTGGCTGGGTATGCGCTACCAGTCGGGGTTTGATGTCAATAACGTGGTGGAACCTACCCTGCGGGCGCTGTCCGCGCTGACCGGCGAAAGCGCCTCGTTTTACGTGCGTGAGGGCGACATCCGCGCCTGCATTTCCCGCGTGGAAGGTGCGCAAGCCGTGCGTCACCATGTCAGGATCGGCGAGCGTTTACCGCTGAACAAAGGTGCACCCGGCAAAGTGATCCTGGCTTTCTCTGGCGAACAAGGCCCCGAATTTGAGACGATTCGCCAGCGCGGCTATCACATGTCGATAGGAGAGCGCGAGCCAGAAGTCAGTAGCGTGTCTGCTCCCGTGTTTGGCCTGAACTGGCGACTGCTGGGCTCCATGTGCATCTCTGGCCCAACCGCACGGCTTGGGCAGGCGAGTTGGAGAAACACGCCGCAGCCGTCATCAATGCGGCCAACAAACTGTCCTATGCGCTGGCAGGTAGCCGATCGCATGAGACACCCCGGGTGGTGTCAACCTGGCATCCATGATCTCGGCCCGCATAAGTACATTCCCTAGCAAGGCAATTCATAACTCATCATACCATCAGACCATCACATCAGTTGCAGAGGTTTTATGGGTACGTCGATTGCATTGTTTGGCGCTGGCGGAAAAATGGGGGCTCGCCTGTCCAAGAACCTGATGGGCTCTGCCTATCAGGTGCGCCATGTGGAAGTGGGCGAAGTGGGCCGCAAGCGCCTGAAGGATGAACTGGGTATCGACTGCGTCAGCGTGGACGACGCGCTGAATGGTGTGGATGTGGTCATCTTGGCCGTGCCAGACACCTTGATCGGCAAACTGGCTGCCGACATTGCACCCAAGCTCAAGGCGGGCACCATGGTGATGACCCTGGACGCCGCAGCGCCCTTTGCTGGCCATTTGCCCAAGCGTGATGATCTGACTTACTTCGTGGCCCATCCCTGCCATCCGAGCATCTTCAGCCCAGAAGTACACACACCTGGCTCGCCCGATTATTTTGGTGGCGTGACAGCACCTCAATCGGTCGTCAGCGCGCTGATGCAGGGGCCGGACAGTGCCTTTGCGCTGGGCGAGGACATTGCCAAGACCATTTACCAGCCTATCCTTCGCTCGTACCGCGTTACCGTAGAACAGATGGCGCTGCTGGAGCCCGGCTTGTCAGAGACCGTGTGCGCCACCCTGCTGGACGTGATGCGTGAGGCCATGGACGAAGTCGTCGCTCGCGGCGTGCCGGCGGACGCAGCGCGCGACTTTCTGCTCGGCCACATGACGATTCTCTCTGCGGTGATCTTCAAACAGATTCACGGGCAGTTCTCGGACGCCTGCAACAAGGCCATTACCTTTGGCAAACCGCGCCTGATGCGCGACGACTGGAAACAGATTTTTGACAGGCAAGAGATCGCCGACAGCATTGAGCGCATTACTTGAGGCTAGCCACCATGAGCGAACGCATCCACGCCACCTATTGGCTGGAAACGGGCGACGACCCACTGCGCGCCGCAGAGGTGATTGCAGGGGAGCAATCTAGCGGTACTTTTTTGAAGCTGGCCAACGAAACGCCAGAACTCAAGGCGCGATCGGGCGCCGTTGTCGAAAAGCTGGAGGTCTTGGGTACAGCACCCACACCCAGCCTGCCGGGCGGCATGGGGTCCAAGGTCTTCACACAATGCAAGCTGGAGCTGTCATGGCCCATCGAGAACATCGGCCCATGCCTGCCCAACCTGCTGTCCACGGTAGCGGGCAATCTCTTTGAGTTGCGGCAGGTGTCTGGCCTGCGCATTCTGGACATGCAATTGCCACCCTCTTTTGCCGCGGCTTACCCTGGTCCGGCATTTGGCATGGGCGGTACGCGGCAACTGTCTGGGGTGAGCAGCGGCCCCCTGATTGGCACCATCATCAAGCCCAGCGTAGGCCTGAATCCGACCGAAACTGCCGAGCAAGTGCAATTGCTGGTAGATGGTGGCATTGATTTCATCAAGGACGACGAATTACAGGCTGATGGTCCGCACTGTCCGTTTGATGAACGAGTCACCCGTGTGATGCGCGTGGTGAACCAGGCTGCACAAAAGTCTGGCCGCAAGACGATGGTGGCCTTCAACATCACGGGCGACCTGGACCAGATGAAACGCCGACATGATCTGGTTTTGGCGCACGGTGGCACTTGCGTGATGGTCTGCATGAATTCTGTCGGCCTGGTGGGCGTGACCGAACTGCGCAAACACAGCGCCCTGCCCTTGCATGCGCACCGTGCGGGATGGGGGTATTTAAGCCGCAGCCCTCAACTGGGTTGGGACTTTGCAGCCTGGCAACAGATCTGGCGCTTGGCTGGTGTGGATCATCTGCATGTCAACGGCCTGCGCAACAAGTTCAGCGAACCAGATGCCGTGGTGGTGGAAGCTGCGCAATCGGTTGTGAAGCCGTTGTTTGACAACAAACCCATGACCGTGGTGCCGGTGTTCAGTTCTGCCCAGACGGGCTTGCAAGCTCACGATACCTATGCGGCGGTGGGCAGTGCTGACCTGATCGTGACGGCGGGTGGCGGTATTTTTGGTCACCCCGACGGTGTGGCGGCAGGCGTAACGGCCTTGCGCCAGGCCTGGGATGCGGCCATTGAGGGCACTGAGCTGACCCACTATGCGCATCAACACCCAGAGCTGCAACGCGCATTGACTTTTTGGTAACTTTTTTCTCGATACATGACGACGCCACAGCCTGAACGCGCAGATGCAACATGGCCCGACGGGTTGCTTCTGACCTACTACGGTGATGACTTCACCGGTAGCACTGACGTGATGGAAGCCTTCACAGCGGCCGGTGTGCCCACGGTACTTTTTTTGGCGCCCCCACGCGCTGAGGATTTGAGCCGCTTCAAGCACATGCGTTGCGTGGGTCTGGCAGGGCTTTCGCGTAGCCAGTCGCCCGCCTGGATGCAGCAGCATTTGCCTCAGGCTCTTGAGAGCCTGGCTGCGCTGAATGCGCCGATCCAGCAATACAAGGTGTGCTCGACATTTGACTCGTCCCCCACCACGGGCTCCATTGGCCAAGCCCTTGACCTGGGTGTGCGTTTCGTGCGCGAAAACTGGTCTCCCATGATCGTTGGCGCTCCCCGTTTACAGCGCTACCAGGTTTTTGGCCACTTGTTTGCTGCAGCAGCGGGTGAGGTGTACCGCATAGACCGCCACCCCACCATGTCGCGCCATCCGGTTACCCCCATGGACGAGGGCGATTTGCGCCTGCACCTGGCCAAGCAAACTGCGCGGCGCATTGACTTGATTGACATAGCCCAGATCGCAGCAGGTACTGCGCAGCAGCGCTTAAACAGCTTGCGCTCGGAAGACCGCCCCGTCGTGATGGTAGACGTGGCTGATGCAGCAACACAAGTAGAAGCAGGCCGCCTGGTGTGGGAGAACCGGGGGCAAGGCCTGTTCTCGGCATCATCGTCTGGCCTGCAATATGCCCTCACTGCTTACTGGCGCAGCCTGGGCTTGCTACCCGCCAAGCCCAGCTTGCCAGCAACACCCAAGACAGATTGCATTGCCGTGGTAAGCGGTAGCTGCTCTCCCATGAGTGCGGCGCAGATTGCGTGGGCAGGCGACAACGGCTTTCACATCGCGCGGCTTGACACGGCCAGCTGCCTGGACGCGACGCGATGGGAATCAGAAATTGAACGACTGGTCAGCGGTGCGGTGGCGCAACTCTCGAACGGCGTGTCACCCGTCGTCTTTTCAGCACAAGGGCCAGACGACCCTGCCGTCACCGGCTTTGACGCTGTCGCTAAAGCCGCAGGCTTCACCCGCGAGGACGCCGCCAGAAAGCTGGGCGTGACTTTGGCTGAAATCATGCGGCAAATACTGGACCGCTCCAGCGTGCGGCGCATTGTGGTGGCGGGCGGCGACAGCTCCGGTGCCGTGGCCAGTCACCTCGGCATTCAGGCCTTGACGGTGGCCAGTGCTGTCGCACCCGGCGCCCCCCTTTGCCGAGCTTGGTCTGTTCAAGCCAAGCGTGATGGCCTGGAGATCGTCTTGAAAGGCGGACAATTGGGCCCAGTGTCTTTTTATGGGAACGTACGCGATGGTGTCAGTGACAGCTGTTGAGCAGATCCAGCGGCGAAAGCTCTATCAGGACGTGGTCGACCGCCTGATGCAACGCATTGAGTCGGGCACGCTGGCCGTGGGCGACCAGTTGCCCTCTGAACGGGAATTGATGGAGGTCTACGGCGTGGGCCGCGTGGCGGTGCGCGAGGCACTGCAGGAGATGGCGCGCTCTGGCATTGTGGAGATATCGCACGGTGAACGGGCCCGCGTGGTGGTGCCTACCGCCAAGCTGCTGATGGGACAGGTGGCCGAAGGAGCCAAGCATCTGCTGCGCATGCAGCCCGAGACGCTGGACCATCTTAAAGAAGCCCGCCTTTTCCTTGAAATGGGCATGGTACGCATGGCTGCCGAGCGCGCTACAGCGGAGGATGTTGAGCGGCTACAGCAACGCCTGGAAGATCACCGCCAGAGCGAGCTGGACCAGTTTCTCAAACGCGACATGCTGTTCCACCGCGAAATCGCTGCCATCACCGGTAACCCGATTTTTTCAGCCACCGTGGAGGCCATGTTCAACTGGGCCAGCGAGTACTACCAGTCCATTGTGCGTGCCCCCGGCGTTGAAGACTTGACCCTGCGCGAGCACCAGGCCATTGTGGACGCCATTGCAGCGCATGACCCGGACAAAGCCACCCAGGCCATGCGCGATCACCTGACGCGGGCGAACGCGCTTTACCGTCAGTTGACTTATTGAGCCTCGATCTTGGCGTCTTGAATGGCTTTGGCCCATTTCGCGGTTTCACGTGCACCGCGCTTGGCCAGATCATCCGGTGTGCCAGGTTCTACTGCAAAGCCGAGGGGCGCAAACTTCTCCTGCAGGTCCTTGCTGTTGGCTGCTGCATTGGCTGCCTGATTCAGTTTGGCAATCATGTCTGGCGGAGTGCCTGCAGGCGCGTAAATGGCAAAGTAGGCAATCAGCTCATAGTCCTTTAAGCCTAGAGCCTCGTTAACGGTCGGCAATTCAGGGATGGCGGCTGAACGTTTGGCTGACGTCACTGCCAAGCCCCGAATCTTGCTCGCCTTGACCTGGGGCAGCGTCACAGCAAAGTCAGCGCTGAACATCATCACCTGACCGCCGATCAAGTCCGTCATGGCAGCCGGGCCGCTCTTGTACGGGATGTTGTTCATCTGAATCCCGGCCATGCTGTTCATCATGCTGGCAGACACCAGTTGCGACGTGCTGGCACTGGCAAAGGTCACCTCACCGGGTTTGGCTTTGGCCAGATCCACCAGCTCGGGCAAGGTCTTGGCTGGCACATTGTTGTTGACCGCAATGATCAGCGGCACCGAGCCCAGATAGGCCACAGGTGCGAAGGCCGTGTCCTGGTCGTAGGGGAGCTTCTTCATCAAGCTCTTGAGTGCGGCATTGGTGCTGTTGGTACCCATCATGATGGTGTAGCCGTCGGGCGCCGACTTGGCCACCGCGTCAGCACCCAGCATGCCGTTCACACCCGCCTTGTTCTCGATCACGATGACCTGACCCAAGGTCTCCGACATCTTGGCGGCAAAGGCACGGCCAATCTGGTCAGTTGCGCTGCCTGCGGCAAAAGGCACGATGGCTTTGATTGGTTTGGTGGGGTAGCCTTGGGCGAAGGCTGTCGAGCCTGCCGCAAATGCGCAAGCGGTGAGGCCTGTGAGTACAAGGGATGCAAATTTCATGGGGAGTGTCTCCAGCAAAAGGACTGTCAATGGTCTGAGTTTAGGTCAGGAATGAACTTTGCGGCTGTGCGATAGTCTCATCTGTTCACACAACCCCTTGATGTATCCATCCATGAATCGACGCAACTTCGGCTTGGCCAGCGGCCTGCCCATGCTCCTGCCACTTCTCACGGGCTTGACCCCCATCACAGCCAGCGCCGCCAACGAACCCCAGGCTGGCAAAGATTACGCCGTTTTGGCCAAACCGGTTGCACCCGCTTTGGCGGGCAAAGTGGAGGTGATTGAGTTCTTCGGCTACTGGTGCCCGCACTGCAACCATCTCGAGCCTAAATTGCAGGCCTGGATCAAAACCCTGCCACCCACGGTCAACTTCCGGCGCGTGCCTGTGTCCTGGTCGCCAGCCCATGCGCCCTTGCAAAAGCTCTATTTCGCGCTGGAGCAAATGGGCGCGCCGGAAGCGGTGCACGCCAAGGTTTTTTCAGGTCTGCATGTCGACCGCAAACCTGCCGCCTCTGATGCCGACGTGATCGCCCTGGGCCAAGCCGCAGGCGCAGACAAAGACAAATTGACCCAAGCCATGGCCTCGTTCACGGTTGCCAACAAGGTCCGCCAAGCCCAAACCAGTACCCCTGCCTACCAAATCGAAGGCGTACCCACCTTGGTGGTCGACGGCAAATACCTCACCTCTCCAGAACTCGCCAAAGGCGAAGACCAGGCCCTGGCCGTGGTGAGCGCGCTGATCAAGCAAAGCCGCGCTGCGCGTTAACGTGAAAAATCGGCTCATCTCCACTTGAGCCGTTTCCAATCAAATATCCTTCGCAAAATTCGTGATTTCGCAGCCGTCAAGCAGGCCGCAGAAACAGCGCACGGCCCTGAGACAGCTCGCATGCCTTGACAACCGCAATGCCTGGCACCACCAACGTCTCCAATGCTTCATCAGATGCATAGACCCATTCCCATTCCTGGCCCAGGAATTGGCCATCATGTTGTAGGTCAAGACATCGCCGGTGGCAAAAGCGACAGCGCCAACAATCATTCGCAGAGATGCTTGCATACTGGGAACCTTTTTAAAAAATGAGACAGCGGGGCAGGTCAAATAAACACCCCAGAACGTGCACTTGGCACGCTGAGCCGGGTCTCCAGAGCCCTGGGCAGCACCAAGACCATGCTTTTTCGCACCTATGACGTGCCCACAGGAACAACCCACCTGGTCAAGCGCGGCGAAGGCATGCCTTTTTATATCGGTCAAACCGTGTACCCGCTCGGCCCAGGGGACACCTTGACCTTTAGGGCGAGGTGCTGCACTGGTTTGAACGATTGATCGAATTGCCCATCCGGTTTTTATGCACCATCGTCTATACGTCGCCGCAAAGCTGAGCATGGAATAATCTGATCATGCGCATCACTGCCGATCAACAAGCCATCGTTCTAGCCGCGGTTGCCGAAAATTTTGGGTCGGATGCACAAGTACGCCTTCGGGTCCAGGGTTGACGACAGCAAACGCGGCGGGGACATCGACCTTCTGATTACCACCCGTGAGCGGGATGTATCCGCCATCATGCGCGCCGAAATCGCTTTGATCACCAAGCTCCAAATGAAACTTGGTGAACAAAAGATTGATGTGCTGCTGGACTACCCGACCCGAAAAGAGCGCCCACCCATTTTCCAGATTGCCCAGCAAACAGGCATCTTGTTGTGAACAGCCCAACCTCTGCCCTTCGACTGCAAGATGCGTGGCGCGAGTGCGAACGCAATGCCTACCACCTGCAGCGAGCCTTGGGGCAGCTGCGGCCAACGCAGTCGGTGCCGAGCGTCAGGTAGCGGCGCGCATCACTTCGGTCAGGATGGCGCCAGAGCCCATCCGGGTGATATTTCTAAGCTTTATTGCCTGTTCCGGCATATCTGATATGGGCTGATAGCTAGTAATTTTGTAGCACACGCGTATCACATCGCCTTCACCCCCCTGCGGCAAGTCAGGCTGGGCGTAGTTCTCGTTCATCAGGGTGACGCAGTAGAAAACTTCTTTTTGTTCAAACGTCGCCCTGCTCTGGCCAGGGCTTCGTTCGGGATGGTCGAAGTTGAAGAACAGGCGCTGGCTACCGACCTTGCAGACAGATCATTGCCGCCAGCAAAATGCTGCCGGCATACACGCACTGATGCGCTTGAAATCCACACCGTGGTTTGGCAGTGAAGCGTTTACACCTTGCGGCGAATATGCCACTCGATGAACAAAAGATTGGGCACCCAGCAGAGCCACCCCAGCCACGCATAAAACGTCTCAAACGGAATGCCGGTGGCGGAAAAGACCCCCAGATAAAGGCGCAGCGTGACCGCTGCAAAGGTGAGTGCAAAGTTGCGCAACATCCACTGCCGATGGGCAGCAATGTCTGCGCGTCGGATCGCGCGATACGCCAGGTACCCCGTGGTCAGCCATAGCACGGCCAGCACGGCAAAGCCGATCTGGTTAAACGTGCCGCCAAAAGCAAAGCCCGATACATACAGCCCAGCGATGCCGCCTGGGAGGACTCCACCCAGCAGGTAGACGCGTCCACTCCAGCGGTGCCACACGGGGCGGCGGGCGCGCAGGCCTGGGAAGAACTGCCAGGGACCCAGCGCCATAGCCAGCATCGAGCAGAAAATATGCACAAATATGGCCACACGGTGGGCTTCAAAAGCCAATTTCATCTGGGGATGAACCAGATTGCCCAGTGGCACCACGCTATAGGCAAGCAGTGCATAGCCAGCCACCCCCAGACTCAAAGTGGCGACCAGCCATTGCAGTTTCTTAATCTTCCATTCGGTCATGTTTTTACCCGGTGTTGCATCTTGTCGGCCCGGCGGCGCTGTGCGAGGTGAGCAGCTCGCCTGCCACAACCCTCCGCAGTGAAGATTGTGGATGCAGCATGTGAATCACACAATTGCACATATATTCATCCCTGCTATTCAGCTTTGCATATCAAACCTTAAGCGACACCATGTCACATCGAATCCTCATCCTGGGTGCTACGGGCAAACTGGGCACCCATGTCGCCAGACTCGCACTGGCTGCTGGCCATCAGGTCACGGCCCTGGTGCGTACCCCAGGCAAACTCGCAGCCGACCTGCAAGGCCGGGTCGCGGTGCACCAAGCCGATCTGGGCAGGGTGGCATCCAGCGCGTTGACTGACGCGATACGCGGCCACGACGTACTGATCAACACGGCCGGCTTTGTGACCGATGGCGACGCGTTTGTGCAGCTCATCGATCGCATCGTGCTCGCTGCGGAGAACTTGCCTGACGGCCAACGCCCAGTGTGCTGGTTTCTGGCCGGTGCGGGTTTGCTGGCGCTGGACGCCAAAGGACGGCGCGGGCTCGATTTGCCGCGTGTTCGCAGCACCTATTGGCCGCACGCCAAAAACCACGAACGTCTGATGCGCAGCAAACTGGACTGGCGCTTGCTGTGCCCGGGCCCCATGGCCGACGCTCCACCCGTTGGTGTCGACCGCCTGCGGATTTCGCAAGAAAATCTGCCAGTTCAACTGCCAGGTCTGATGGCCCGCCTGCCCGATTGGCTGGCCTTGGTGCTCTTTGCCAAGCGCATACCAGAGATGATCGTGCCCTACGCTGACGCCGCCGCATTGATGCTGCGCCATCTGACGCCACAAGGTCATTTCTCGCGCCAGCGCATTGGTCTGGCCTTGCCCGCAGGCATGCGGGGTAACAAAAGCCAGTGGGCTGCGCAGGCGACGCAAAAAAGCAATCCGTCACAAGATCACAACTGAGCCATTTCAAGGAGACACCATGCCCCAAAAGAACACGATTTGCCTTTGGTACGACGGCACCGCGCTAGAGGCCGCGCAGTTTTACGCCAAGACATTCCCCAACAGTGCTGTGGGTGCCATGCATTGCGCGCCTGCAGACTACCCCGCAGGCAAGCAGGGCGATGCGCTGGTGGTGGAGTTCACGGTGGCGGGCATTGCCTGCATCGGCATCAATGGTGGGCCAGGGGTGCCGCATGGCATGGCGTTTTCGTTCCACAGACCGCGCGGCGGCCAAGCGCGCGTTCGAGGCCATGATGGAGATGGGCAACATCAATATTGCGGCCATCGAGGCGGCGGTACGCGGATAGCCGCTTAACTCACTATCCCCAGGTGCCAGGGCACAAACTCGTGGTCGCCCAGGCCCAGGGCCTCGCTCTTGGTGGGCTCACCTGATGCGTGTTTGAGCAGCGCGTCAAAGATGCGTTGCCCCATTTGCGGCACATCGCTTTCGCCGTCCAGAATCGCGCCGCAGTTGATGTCCATGTCTTCTTCCAGCCGTTTGAACATGGGCGTGTTGCTGGCCAGCTTGAAGGTGGGCGCGGGCTTGGAGCCAAACATCGAGCCGCGCCCCGTGGTAAAGCAGATCAGGTTGGCACCGCTAGCGATCTGCCCTGTGGCGGCCACCGGGTCGTAGCCCGGTGAATCCATGAACACAAAGCCCGCTGTGTCGATGGGCTCGGCGTACTCGTAGACTGCTTGCATCGGCGTGGTGCCGCCCTTCATCGCAGAGCCAAGCGATTTCTCAAAGATATTGGCCAGCCCGCCTGCCTGGTTGCCATGCCCCACCACACCGTTGAACTGGGCGTTGTGGCCCGCGGTGTAGCGCTCCCACCAGGCCAGGCGGTCCAGCAATTTTTGGCCGACTTCTGGCGATATAGCGCGCCGGGTCAGCATGTATTCAACGCCGTGGATTTCGGGCGTTTCTGACAAGATGGCTGTGCCACCGTGGCGCACCAGGATGTCCATGGCCGCGCCCAGGGCGGGGTTGGCTGTAATGCCAGAAAAGCCGTCTGAGCCCCCACACTCCAGGCCAATCTTCAAATGACTCGCGGACACCTTTTCGCGGCGAGCCAGGTTGGCCTGCGGCAGCATGGCTTGCACCGCGGCAATGCCCGCCTCTATCGTGACCCGCGTGCCGCCCACTTCCTGCATCACCAGGGTGCGCAGCAAGGGCCCACGCGTCATGGCCTGCGAATCAAGCAGTGATTCAACTTGGTTGCGTTCACAGCCCAAGCCCACGATCAACACACCAGCCAAATTGGGATGGCGTGCATAGCCTGCCAAAGTGCGACGCAGCACGTCAAAGTGCTCGCTGGGGGACGACATGCCGCAGCCACTGGTCTGGGCAAAGGCCACCACGCCGTCGACATGCGGATAGGCGGCCATGCGCTCGGGCGTAAAGTAAGCCGCGATGCTTTTGATGACGGACGCAGAGCAATTGACTGACGACAAGATGCCAATGAAGTTGCGAGTCCCCACCCCGCCGTCTGGTCGCACATAGCCCATGAAGCTGGCACGCTCTGCCTCTGGCACGTAGTCCACCGCCTGCACATCCAGGCCAAAGCCAGGGTCACGGTCAAAGTCAACCAAGGTCAAATTGTGGGTGTGGACATGGTCCCCGGCCTCCAGGGTGCGGGCAGCCACGCCGATGACCGTGTTGTATTTCAAGACCTTCTCACCCTGGTCAATTCGGCGGGCAGCGATCTTGTGGCCCGCAGGCACCTGCGCTCGGGCACGTGCACCGATGTCGGCCAGTGCTTGCCCCAGCGACAAGCCTGTCTTGGCCACCAGCACGTTGTCTTGGGGGTGCAAGCGGATCAGTGGGCTGACAGGAGGAGTGGTTTGCGTCACAGCTCAGCTCTTCATCAGTTCTTTGAGCTTGAGCTTTTCGATCAGCGCAGTCTCTTTTTGGTAAACGGTGGCTACGTACTTTTCGTAGTCTGGTCCGTCCAGGTACAGCACGGGCGCGTCAATGCGGTCCACCACTTGCTTGAATTCCGGGCTGGCCACGGCTTGACGGAAGGCATCGCGCAGTTTTTTGGTGATAGCAGGGTCCAGGCCCTTGGGCGCACCAATGCCGTTGGGTGCATCCACGACCACGTTGTAGCCCAGCTCTTTGAGCGTGGGCGTGTCCTTGAAGCGCGCCGTGCGCTGCTCTCCCCAGGTGGCCAGCAAAGCCAGCTTGCCAGATTCCACATGCGGCGCCCACGAGCTGGAGTCGGCCAACAAGTCCACATGCCCACCCAGCACGGCTTGCAGGGCATCTGCCCCGCCCTTGAAGGGAACGTGGTTGAACTGGATACCAGCCGCCATGGCAAATTCCTCCATGCCCACATGCGTCGCACCGCCCACGCCCGCGTGGGCATAGGTCACGGTGCCAGGGTTGGCCTTGGCCTGCGCCACCACCTCTTTCAGTGATTTGTATTTGCCCGTCGCCGGTGCAGCAATGCCAAAGGTCTGGCCCGATGTGCGCGCCAGATACGTCAGGTCCTTGAGCGGGTCAAGCTGTAGCGTGCCCAGTTGCGAAAAGCGTGTAACCGAAATCGGAATCTGCCCAATGGTGTAACCGTCGGGCTTGGCCGAGGCCATGGCCTTGGTGCCAATCATGCCGGAGGCCCCTGCCTTGTTTTCCACCGCGATGGCCTGACCCAGCACCCGGGCGGCCACCTGGCACAAGGCGCGCATGGACTGATCTGCCGTGCCACCGGCTGGCCAGGGGCAGATGAAGGTAATGGGCCGCTCAGGGTAGCTTTGTGCCAGGGCGCTGCGCATACCCAAGAAAGGGCTTGCCGCCGCAACAGCGGCACCCAAAACCAGTTGGCGGCGGCCAGTGTTGGCGGGGGAATGGGTAGGTTTCATGGGTTTGTCTCTTTTGCTTGAAGTAAATCGTTGATTCTTTCAAGCCTATTCATAACAATCAAATCCATAGATCGCATAGATAAATAACTATTTCGATATGATTAAACATGGCACAAATTGACCGGGTTCTACGATCCAACATCAAGCTGCGGCATCTGCAACTGCTGGTGGCGCTGGACCAGTTCCGGCATTTGGGGCGCACGGCAGAGTTCCTGACTGTGAGCCAACCAGCCGTCTCGCGGATGCTCACCGAAGTGGAGGGAATGCTCGGACTCATCCTGTTTGACCGCTCAGCCCGCGGCACGGTGCCCACCGCCAGCGGCAAATCGCTGGTGCGTTTTGCGCGGGGTGTGCTGGCCGGCTTTGAGCGCACCCGCGACGAGATTGCGGCAGAGGCCAGCGGCGCAGCAGGCAGAACCCGGGTGGGCGCCATGGTGGTGGCCCTGCCCGTGCTGCTGGCAGAGGCGGTGAAGCTTTTGAAAACCCGGTCCGCCCAAGCCACCGTGTTGATTGAAGAAGGTGACCTGACCCACCTGCTGCCCAAGCTGCGCCTGGGAGAGCTGGATATTTTTGTCGGGCGGTTAGAGCCGGGCTACGCAGCGCCTGATCTGGTCACCGAGCCCTTGTACAACGAACCCATGGTGTTGGTCGTGAAACCTGATCACCCGCTTGTCAGCAAACGGAATGTCTCTTGGGCCGACATCGCCACCCTGCCCTGCGTACTGCCTCCGCCCTGGGCATCTCTGCGGGTAAAGATCGAGCAAACTTTTTACCAGCACGATCTGCATCCACCCATTGACGTAATTGAAACGGCGTCGTTTCTGGCGCTGCAAACCTTTGTGCTACAGCGGGACGCCGCAGGCTTTTTGGCGCGCTCGGTGGGCTTGCACTGCGAGCAGTTGGGGCAATTCAAGGTTTTGAGCCTCAAGGCGCCGGTGGACCTGCCGCCCATTGGCCTGATCACGGTGCGCGGACGGGGCTTGACATCGACCAGCGAACAGTTGATGGACTGCCTGCGTCAGTCCGCCAAGTTGATCAAGCAGCCAACGGCGTCGCGCGCCGGATGATGGCCGCACAGTCCACCCCACGCGGCAGCGCACCGTAGTTGTGGTGCCCGCTGGCCCCCAGGCGTGAGGCACAAAAACCGTCGGCCACCGCGCTGGGTGCGTGCTGCACCAGCAAAGCCGCCTGTAGCGCAATCGCCATGCAGTCCACCACATCGCGGGCGCGGTATTCCATGTCGGACTGGTCTTTGAACTCAGCGCTCAAGGCGCGCACGTACTGGTCCAGCTGCGCATTCGCGCCACGCGCCTTGGCCACTTCGGCAAAGTAAGCGTCCACCACGACGGGTGTCTTTTGCATGGCGCGCAGCACGTCCAGACACTGCACATTGCCGCTGCCTTCCCAGATGGCGTTGATGGGTGATTCGCGCAGCAGACGCGGAAAGGGGCTGTCTTCCATCACGCCACTGCCGCCAATGCATTCCATGGCCTCGTAGGCATGGTTGGGCGTGCGCTTGCAGATCCAGTATTTGCCCACTGCCGTGCCCAGGCGCACCAGCAGGTCCTCGTGCGTGTCGCTGCGGTTGTCGAGTGCGCGGCCAATGCGCATGGTCAGCGCCAGGGCACCCTCTGTCTCCAGCGCCATGTCGGCCAGCACGTTTTGCATCAAAGGCTGTTGGTTCAGAACTTTGCCAAAAGCTGAGCGCACGCTGCAGTGGTGCAAGGCATGCGACAAGGCGGCGCGCTGCCCGGAGCTGGAGCCAATCATGCAGTCAAAACGGGTCATGGCCACCATCTCGATGATGGTGCGCACGCCCCGCCCCTCTTCGCCCACCATCCAGGCATGCGCGCCGCGCAACTCGGTCTCGCTGGAGGCATTGGACACATTGCCCATCTTGCGCTTCAGGCGCAGCACCTGCAGCGGGTTTTTGCTGCCGTCTGTGCGCCAGCGCGGCAACAAGAAGCAGGACAAGCCCGCTGGGGTTTGTGCCAGCACCAGGAAGGCATCGCACATGGGGGCTGACACAAAAAACTTGTGGCCGACCAGCTCGTACAACTGCCCTGGCCCAGTCTGCCCCAAGGGATACGCCTGCGTGGTGTTGGCACGCACGTCAGAGCCGCCCTGCTTTTCGGTCATGGCCATGCCAATGGTGACCCCTGCCTTTTGTGCATCCGGCACGTTGCGCGGGTCGTACACCCGAGAGGTGATCTTGGGCTCCCAGTACGCGGCCAGCTCGGGCGTGGTACGCAGCGACGGAATCGCCGCAAAGGTCATGGTGATGGGGCAGCCGTGACCCGCCTCTACCTGCGTGTGCAAGTAGGTGTGGGCTGCGCGTGCAACCTGAGCGCCAGCTTTCGGATCAGTCCAGGGCGACGCATGCAGCCCCTGCTCAATCGAGGTCTTCATCAGCTGGTGATAGGCCGGGTGAAAGCGCACCAGGTCCACCCGGTTGCCAAAGCGATCATGCGTGTCCAGCTCAGGCGGGTTCTTGTTCGCCAGCGCACCCAGCTCCAGGTAATCTGCCGTGCCCAGCTTGGCACCAAAGGCGCTCAAATCCGCCTGAGCCCAGGCTGCACCTTCGCGCTGCACCGCCTCTTTGAGTGCCGCATCCTGCTCGTACAGGTTGTAGTTGACAAGTTCGGTCGAGACATTGATCACCTCGTGGGTGTTGGCAAGGTACTGGGATGCGAGTGGGGGCAGTGTGGGGGCGTTCATGGGGCAAGGTCTCCAGAGGTTCGTTTGCAGAATCTGATGTGCATCGTACCGCCCTCAGCCTCGACTGTCAGACCAATTTGCGACAGACAGATTGAGCTTTTTAACTCAAACTTGATAGCAAATAACCTTTACTGGATGTGCCGAAATGGCATTAATTTTTCCCAATTTCCCTCTTGCTGCTATGCGACCCCACCGACAGTTGGGTTCACCCCCGGCGCATAGCGCGCAAGCACATGCTCAAGCATGCCTTTGGCCAACTCTTCCTCGCCAAAAAAGACTTGGCCCATCTGTTCACTGCGCAGCAGTGCTGACTCTTCTTCATTGTGGGTGCGCAAGACGATTTCGATGGCCGGGTTCAGCGTGCGGGCGGTCACTGCCATCTGCCTCGCAAGAAGGGTGTCAGGTGTTGCGATCACCAGCATGGCCGCCCGCGCCACGTGGGCTTGAATCAGCACAGCGGGGTCTGCTGCGTTGCCCGACACGGCGGCCAGCCCCTGGCGTCGCAAGTCTTCCACCAGCTCGCGGTTTTGTTCGGCCACCACAAAGGGGATGCCCCGCCCTTGCAACGCGGCAGCAACCCGCTTGCCGACGCGGCCGTAGCCAACCAGCACCACTTGACCTTCCAGGTACTTGGCCTCGGTGCTCATCGGCAATTCAGCGAACGGGTCTTGACGCATTTCCAGGCGCCTAGCCATCTCCGATCGCGACAGCGCCCAGCGGCGCATGGGCTCAATTGCAGCAAATAAAAAAGAATTGAGCGCAATGGTGATCACGACACCGGCCAGGATCAAGCTCATCCCGTCTGGCGTCAACAAACCCAGGGAAACGCCCAGCGTGGCGAGAATGATGGAAAACTCACCCATTTGGCCCAGGCTGACACCGACGGTCAGCGCCGCATTGAGCGGATACCCCAGCCACAACAGCATCATCAAGGTGCCCAGCCCGTTGGCGAGCACGATGATGAGTACAGCGCTCAACAACCACCAGGGGTGTTCGACCATGATCATCGGGTCCACCAACATGCCAACCGACACAAAAAACAGCACCGAGAAAGCATCGCGCAAGGGCAAGGATTCTTCTGCAGCCCGGTGGCTGAATTCGGATTCCCGCATCACAGAACCTGCAAAGAATGCGCCGAGTGCGAACGACACATTGAACAGGGCTGATGCGCCATAGGCAATGCCGATGGCCGTGGCAATGACTGACAGGGTGAAAAGTTCACGCGACCCGGTGCGCGCCACCTGCCACAAAATCCAGGGAAGCACTTTTCGCCCTACAACCAGCATCAAGGCAATGAAAGCAGCGACCTGACCCAATGTGCTGCCAACCGCCCCCCAAATACTGCCCCCAACCGCATGGGAATCGGTGGCCGCGCTTCCCAGCAACCCGGCCAAGGGTGGCAACAGCACCAACACCAAAACGGCCACCAAGTCCTGAACCACGAGCCAACCCACTGCTATCCGCCCATTCATGGAATCCAGCTGTCCGCGGACTTCCAACGATTTGAGCACCACCACCGTGCTGGCACAGGCCAGTGCCAGACCAAAAACCACTGACGCGCCCGTGTTCCAGCCCCATAGCCAGGACACCGCAAATCCAATCAGACTGGTCACCCCCATCTGGGCCAGCGCACCAGGAACCACAATGCGCCGCACCGCCATCAAATCGGCTGGCGAGAAATGCAGGCCCACCCCGAACATCAGCAACATGATCCCAATCTCGGACAACTGCGACGCCAAGTGCACATCGGCAACAAAGCCTGGCGTGGCTGGGCCGATGATCACGCCCGCCATCAGGTAGCCGACCAACGCAGGAATGCGCACGCGCTCGGCAATCAGCCCCAGGATCAGGGCAACACCAAAAGCAGCCGCAATGGTCGTGATGAGGGAATACTGATGCGCCATGCCAGGAGCTTTTTGTCAGCCCGCCCGCACCAGCCGCGTGCGCATGGCAAACCGCTCGGCGGGATGGTGGGTCACGCTGATTTCCACCGTCTGGCTGCCTGCATTGACGTAGCGGCGAATGATGCGCAGACCCGGTGATTGGGCCTCCACCCCCAGCTTTTGCGCCACGGCGGTGGGCAAAGCCGTGGCGCACAAATCTTGGGTAACCTCGGCGATGTGCTCGGCGTAGTACGACTCCAGCAGGCTGCTGATCAGCACATCTGGTGACTGCCGCACCAGTCTCTCAAGTCCTTCAAACCGTGGCAGTACGTACACCTCGGTCAGCCCGATGGGTTCTGTTGGCACTTGGTTTGTGGTCGCCAGGCCTTCCCGCTTTTGCACAGCGCCGCTTTTCAGGCGCAGGCTGGTGATGCGCTGCCAGCGCGAGCCTTCTTCACAGCCCAGCAGATGCGCCACCGCCGCGCTAACGGTGATTTCGGCGACCTGCAACACCGCTCGCGAATGCGATGCGCCGAACTGCACCAGATCATCCATCGATGCCAATGATTGCTGAAAACCAGAGGTAGGTTGAGCTGACTCCACACGTGTCCCCGCATTTTTTCGGCGAGACACCAGCCCCAGTTGCTGCAACTCGGTCAAGGCAGCGCGAATGGTGTGGCGGCTGGTGTTGTAGTGGCTGCAAAGTTCCAGCTCGGTCGGCAGCACGCTGCCCACAGGAAAATGCCCTGTGCGAATGGCTTCGCGCAGGTGGGCTGCAATGTCTGAAAAACGGGGCTTAGGTGTCACAGCCAAACATGGTAGCAGCGATGTTGGCACCCAACTCGATCACTGAGCCTGCATTCGATACGCAGCGATCAGGCTATTGAGTTCGCCGTCGCGGTCGGGTTCGTTCGCACTGGCATAGCGGGGTTCGGGGTACACCGCCAAATTCACCACTATCAGCTTTTCAGCGCGATTGACATACAGGCGTTGCCCCGCGTGCCCCATGGCCATCATGCCGCCGTCATCTCGCAGCCACCAGCTGAAGCCGTAGCCTGACAAACCCAAGGCCTGGCACATGGTGGGGTGGAATTCTGCCGGAAGCCTGAAGGCCTGGCTCGCAACGCGGTCCATCCAGCCTGGTGGCAACACTTGGTGCCCATCGACGATGCCTTCCGACATCACAAACAGCGCAAAGCGCCCCCAGTCGCGCAGTGCCATGCCTGCACGGCTGCCTGCAATCTCCTGCCCGTCGTCGGATTCCAGCGTGTAGTAGGCGTCAAACTCCATGCCACAGGGTTGCCAGATCTTCTGCGACAGGTAGTCGGCCAGCGTGCAGCCCGTAGCCGCTGAAATCACTGTGCCCAGCAAGTAGGTGTCTCCCGTGTTGTAGTGCCATACCGTACCGGGTTCGTGTGCCAAAGGCACGGTTTGCAACAATTGCAACACACCGCCGGGCACCTTGTCTGCCAGCGACTTGCTGTAACGGTTCACATCTGACTGCTTGTTCCCATAGTCCTCAGACCAGGCCACGCCTGACGACATGGTCATCAGTTGCCGCACGGTGACCCGCTGGTAACCCGAGCCAAGCAGTTGCGGCAAGTGGCGAACAACCGGATCATCGATGTTAAGCGCGCCGTCTCGCACCGCAGCCCCGACCAGGATGGCGGTGACCGACTTCACCATGGACATGGTGCTCCAGCGGTCTTGCGGCTGCAAGCCCAAGCCGTAGCGCTCGGTCACCACCTCGCCATCTTTGATGACCAGCAGGCCAGCCACGTTGTTACGGTCCATGAACATGTCCACAGAACGTTCTGCCCCGTCGTGTACATAGCTGGCAGCCAGCGCCTGCCCCCGCGGCAGCTCGCGCGCCCGCTCTCCGCGCCGCACAACCCGCGTGGCAAACAGCTTGTCAACGATGCGGTAGCCATAGGACTGCAGGCACGGTGGCCACATCAAAAAGTCTTCGCCGCGCGGCAAGTGCTGCTGTGCTTGAGCAAGCGTCGAGTGGGCCTGGGCAATGTTGCTGGGCATTTCAGTCATGCCGACAGCATCGCACGATCTGGCATAGGGTTATCACGTATTTCTTTTATGTCCGGACTTATTAAAGTTAAATTATTCAAATATGTCCGAACATATAAACATAGATCCAGACCCCATGAACACAGCACACTCCTCTTTCAGCGCCAGCACGGTGATGGATTCCATCCTGTTCCGCGATGCCTTTGGCACCCAGGCCATGCGCACGGTCTTTTCAGACAAAGCCCTGATCCAGCGCTACATTGATGTGGAGGTGGCGCTCGCCAAAGCCGAGGCACGCTGCGGCGTGATTCCAGCAGAGGCTGCTGAAGTGATCGCCCGCGAATCTGTTCTCTCCCGCATTGACTTTGACCACATGCGCGAGGAAACCGACATCGTGGGTTATCCCATCCTGCCGCTGGTGCATCAGCTCGTGGCCATGTGTGGCGAGGCAGGCCGCTATGTGCACTGGGGCGCCACCACGCAGGACATCATGGACACGGCAGTGGTGTTACAGGTGCGCGATGCGCTGGCCATTGTGGACGCCGACATTCGCGCGCTGCGCACCATCCTGGCGGATCTGGCGGCCAAGCACCGCGACACCCCCATGGCCGGGCGCACCCATTTGCAACAGGCACTGCCTGTGACCTTTGGCTACAAGGTCGCCATCTGGCTGGCCATGTTTGACCGGCACCAAGAGCGTCTGGCCCAGTTGCGCCCCCGCGTGGAGGTGGTGGAATTTGCCGGTGCAGCCGGCACGCTGGCATCTCTGGGCGACAAAGGCCTTGAGGTTCAGCGTGCCCTGGCGGCTGAACTGGGCTTGGGTGTGCCTGCCACCACCTGGCATGTGGCACGTGATGGCTTTGCTGAGGCGGTGAATTTGCTGGCGCTGGTGACAGGGTCGCTGGGCAAGATCGCGCTGGACATCATGATCATGGCATCCACTGAGTTTGCCGAGGTGTACGAACCCTTCGTCAAAGGGCGGGGTGCCAGCAGCACCATGCCGCAAAAGCGCAACCCCATCTCCAGTGAATTGATGCTGGCCGCCAGCAAGGCGGTGCGCCAGCATGCGGGCCTGATGGTGGATGCGATGGTGCAGGACTTTGAACGCGCCACCGGCCCCTGGCATGCGGAGTGGATCGCCATCCCCGAAAGCTTCATCCTGACTGCCGGCGCTCTGTACCAGGCCAAGTTTGCGCTGGGTGGGTTGATCGTAGACACAGCCCGCATGCGGCATAACCTGGGCATCAGCCGTGGCCTGATTGTGGCCGAGGCCGTGATGATGGGCATGGCCCCGCACATTGGGCGCCAGCAAGCCCATGACGTGGTGTACGACGCTTGCCGTACGGTCAATGAACACGGCGGCTCGCTGGCCGATGCGCTGTCTGCCCTGCCAGAAGTCACGCGCCACTTTGACCGGGCCAGCATTGACCGCCTGACCGATCCTGCCAATTACCTGGGTTTGGCGCCGCAAATGGTGGACCAAGCCCTGGCGCTGTCGGCCGCCCCCAAAGTCTGACGCCCTGCCTCATCCTGTTCTCACGAATCTTCTCAAATCTTCACCCTTGGAGACACCATGAAAATCACCAAAACCATTTGCGCCCTTGCCTCGCTGCTGATCACAACTCAATTCGCACAAGCCCAAACTTGGCCCACCAAAACACTCACCTGGATCGTGCCCTTTGCCGCAGGCGGCCCAACCGACGCCATGGCACGCGACATTGCCGACAAAGTCAGCCGCCACCTTGGGCAAACCGTCATCATCGAAAACACCGCTGGCGCAGGGGGCACCTTGGGCGCAGGCAAAGCAGCCAAGGCCAACCCGGACGGCTACACCTTTTTGGTGGGACACATGGGCTACATGGGTGCTGCACCCGCGCTCTATAAAAAGCTGAGCTATGACCCGGTGAAAGACTTTGAGGCGGTCTTCCGTTTTCCGGACACACCGCTGGTGCTGCTTGTCCCCAAGACATCGCCCTACAAGACCGCAGATGCCTTGATTGCCGCAGCCAAAGCCTCGCCCAAGAAGATCAATTTTGGCAATGCAGGAGTCGGGTCTACCTCGCATTTGATCGCAGCCCTGTTTGAATCCAAAGCGGGCATTGACGTGACACCTATCTCGTACAAAGGCGCAGCCCCCGCCATGAATGATCTGGTGGGTGGCCAAGTAGACGCCATGTTTGACCAGAGCAATACGGCCCTGCCTCAAGTCACCGGCGGCAGGTTGAATGCCATTGCCCTGACATCTCTCACTCCCATGCCTGTGCAATACCCTAACGTACCCGCGCTTGCCGAAAAGACCTTACCCGGCTTTGAAGCCGCTACCTGGTACGGCCTCTACGCACCCAAGGGCGTCGCCAAAGATGTCGTGCAAAAACTGCATCAAGCGTATCTGAAAGCATTGACTGACAAGGACTGGACCAAGCGCATGGCCGCGCAGGGCATCAACTTGCTGCCGGAGGCTCAGTACGCACCCGAAGCCTTTGCCAAGCACACGGCGGCAGAAGTTGACAGATGGCGCCAAGTGGCCACAGACGCCAAGATTCAAATCGACTGACCCGCGCGGCAACCCGGCAAATCCGCATTCATCCGCAGAATTTAATGGTCCCTTTTTGATAGCAATAAATGCATACCTAATATGACGAAAAGAAATTTTTAAGCAACATTCTTCGTTTTGTAAAGCAGCAAATACACCAGCGGTCCGAACGAGCCGACCACCAGCGTCGCCACGATCCAGGGCAGCGGGTTACGCCCAGCTGCTTTGGCGTCTTGCCACATCCAGACCATGACCAAGGTCAGCGCAATCACCAAATCCGCGAACACCTGCCCCGCACCTGTGCTTTGAAAATGCGGCGCGATGATGCCCCAGAAACCGTGCTGCCAAAGCGCGACGGCACTCAGCCCGCCAAACAAAACAAGGGTGATGATGAGCAAGACGCGTGGCATGGTTTGAACTTTCATTGACATGATGGCTCAAGTTTCTGCCACACCAGTCATGTCTGCAATTACCTCAGAGGTCATCGTTTCGCTGCTCACCTGTGCTTCAATTTGGGCATGGCCGAACTTACCCACACCCTCCCTGTGACTCTGCAACAGGCGCGAAAGGCGCGACGGCTGAGTCAGTTAGAACTGTCTTTTCGCGTAGGTGTGTCGCAGCGCCACATCAGCTTTGTGGAAAGTGGCCGGGCCAAACCCAGTCGGCCCTTGCTGCTGGCCTGGTTGCAGGAGCTGGACGCCCCGCTGGCCGTACGCAATGCGGCGATGCTTCAAGCAGGCTATGCACCGGCCTACGGTGAAACCCTGCTGGACGACCCGGCATTGGCGCAGGCCCATTCAGCTATCCAGCATTTGTTGCAGTCTCATGACCCTATGCCCGCCCTGGCGTTTGACGCCCACTGGAACCTGTTGCACATCAACCGGGGGGGTCAATGGCTGGCTGCCACACTCATGCCTTGGTCGGCGAATCTGCCCACAGGCACCCCACTGAATTTGTTGGACATGTTGACGCATCCGGAGGGATTTACACGGCACATGGTCAACCTGGCTGAGGTAGGCCCCGCCATGCTGGCTCACCTGCGCGATGAGGCTTGCGTGCAAGCGACCATCACGCCCAAAGTAGAAGCTTTTGCTAGCTTGTTGCGCGAGCGGCTGGGAAATCAAAACCTGCAAAATGCTTGGCCCCGACCGCTGGCCCCCGTGCTGACCACCCGGTTTGCCACGACGCATGGCGAGCTGGCATTCTTTAGCATGTTCACCACCTTCGGTACACCGCAAGACATCACGCTGGCATCACTGCGGGTGGAGCACATGTTTGCGGCAGATGCTGCAACAAGGGCGGTACTAGGGCGGTTGGCACTTGGTTGTCAAATCGGCCCCAACTGCCGCGTTTGTTCGCCGGGAGGGAGGCTGTCACTTGTTTTCTAAAACCGTTCCTTGTTCTCACCGATCGATACACCTTGCTTGACCTCGGCTTGGAGGTCGCAACGACACACAGAGTGTTCGAAAACTTGCAATGCGCGACTTTATAGGACTTCCCTCTGCTTAATAATTTCTTCCTCGACTTCTCTCAAGCGATCCTTGCCAAAGAACAATTCCTTGCCCACAAAGAACGAGGGTGAGCCAAAGGCGCCGCGCTCGAATGCGGACTGCGTGTTGGCCGCCAGACAGGCCTTGATCTCAGGCTCTTGCGCTTTGGCAAGAAGTGATGCGCCATCGAGGCCAGCATTGTTCAACACGGCAGTGATCTCATTGGGGTCATCCATATTGCGGGCCTGCTCCCACATCGCTGAATACATCGCTTCGATGACCTGAGGGCCGCACCCTAAGGCCTGTGCAGCGACGGCTAAACGCATGATCTTTAGCGTGTTCACCGGAAAGTGTGGATTGAATTGGAACTGGTCGATCTGGTGCCTGGCGATGAAGCGCTGCACCTCCAGCTTGTCATAGGCTCGCTTGTTGGGAATGTCGGCGAAGGCCTCAGCAGGAGAGCGGTTGTTGCTCAGTTTGAACAGTCCGCCGAGCAGGATCGGCAGGTACTCAAACCGAATCCCGGTGCGCGACTCCATGCCCGGTAGCACTTTGTGGCACAGGTAAGCGTTTGGGCTGCCGAAGTCAAAGAGGAATTGAACTTGAAGTGGCTTCATTGGGTGTGTGTAGGTCGTTGATCGGTTGTTGCCCCTGCTGTCACCATGATTCCATCCATGGCCGCAGCTCGGTTTCGTGAGTCCAGGCATCACGGGGTTGCCGATGGATCTGCCAATAGGCCTCGGCGATGGAGTCTGGACTCAGGATGCCTTGCTGATCCTTCATCGCATAGCGATCGGGAAAGTTTGAGCGTATGAATTCCGTGTCGATGGCGCCGTCGATCACAGGGTGCGCGACATGGATTCCTTTGGGCCAGAGTTCGCGGGCCATGCTCTGTGCAAGTGCGCGCAGGGCGTGCTTGGCCCCGGCAAATGCAGCGAACCCTTCTCGCCCGCGCAGGCTCGCCGTGGCACCGGTGAAGATAATCGTCCCTCGACCGCGTGGCAGCATCACTTTGGCGGCTTCACGGCCCATCAGAAAGCCGCCAAAGCAGACCATCTCCCATACCTTCTGATAGACCCTGGCAGTGGTTTCTGTGATGCCGAACCGCACGTTGGCACCGATGTTGAAGACGGCCACCTCAATGGGTGCGATGTCGCGTTCGATCTGCTCGACAAGCGCGACCATCTCTTCTTCTTTTCGCGCGTCGCTGCCAAATCCATGCGCCTGACCACCTTCCGCCGTGATCTGCTGGACCAAAGGTTCTAGCTTCTCGACTGTGCGGCGAGTCACACACGCAATATAGCCCTCGCGCGCAAATCGTCGAGCGATTGCCCCTCCGGTGGCGTCACCGGCACCGATAACGAGGATGGCTTTTTTGTCAGTCATGGAGAGCCTTTCATAGATTTGGATTTATGTGACGTCCGACGCAGACGGATCGACCGTTTGAGCATTTACCTTAAGCACGTTCTTGAGCACCTTCCCGGTGGGCGATGAGGGCAGCTGCGCCAGAAACCTGATGTCGCCCGGGACCTTGTAGGCGGCGAGCCGTTCGCGCAGATATTTCAGCCTCGGTCAGCGTGCCTGGGTGCGATGGGCACAGGGGCTGCCTGAGGTGAAACCCATTGCGCGGAAACTCGACTTTAAAGAACGTAGCTTCGGCCTTTTCAAACTGGCACGTGGCCGGCAGCACGTAGTCGACTTGGCGTGCTGTCTCGATTCTCGCCACGTCGATCCCCACACTGATATCCAGCGCCCTCAGGGCTTCGCGCATGCGTTGACTGTCGGCCAGCGAGTGAACTGAGATGCTGGTTTCGATGAACGTCGCCCGAAATCGATTTGGGTGATCGGTAAGAATTTCCTCGGGAATCACATTGCAAGGGATCAAGCCCATGATGACCTTGGCACCTGTGACCGGGCTGCACAAGCGCGTTCGACCGATACACCACCCCCAACGCCTTGATGGTGCTGTCGGCATAGGTGCTAACCAGTTGATTGCCTTGCCTGCCACCGCCACAATAGATGATGCAGGCTGTCTTTTTCCACTCAGCTGTTTGCGTGTCATTCATGATTTTCTTCGATTGAGTGCATTGAACGGCAGAAGTGTATCAACATGAGATAATGAACGTTATCTTATGAAGACTTTTCTAACTGTCAAACTGGAGACATCACAATCAGGTCATGCGATACCCCAAAGACCACAAAGATTCGTCCCGCCAACGGCTCATTGAGTTGGGCGGCAGTCACGCCAAGAAGCATGGTTTCAACGAAAGCGGCATGGCGTCAATAGCCGCAGCTGCGGGTGTAACCACTGGCGCGCTGTACAAACACTTCGACGGTAAGGCCGACTTGTTTGTCGCCCTGATAACGGCCGAACTTGCGCGTACCGCGAAGATGTACGAGGCGGTTGACCCGACTGATGCGGTGAGTGCCGCCAGGTCACTGACAGGTTACCTGAGCATTCAGCACGTCAGGCACCCTGAACAAGGATGCCCGCTGCCTTCGCTCACACCTGAAATTGCCCGGGCTGACAAAGCCGTCAAGGAAGCCTTCCAGACCGGTCTGCTTGAGATCCATGAAAAACTGCAGCGCCTGACAGCAACGCCTGAGGACGCCTGGACTTTGATGGCCCAGAACGTCGGTGCTGTGATGATTGCCCGCGCAGTCTCCGATGAAAAACTCCAATTGGAAGTCTTATCAGCGCTTCGAAGTGCCGGTCAAAAATTGCTTTTTGAACGTGCCAGCGATTTGATCAAATCAGAGGTTTGAACATAAGGCCGAGCACGCCCTTCGCCAGTATTGGGCAGCCGGATGAATACAGTTCATCATTTTTCATAGCAATGAATGCATACAGGACATGCCAAGAGCCCGTTTTTTACTGAGGCTGCAAGTTAACCGACTTGGCAACCGCAGCGCCCGTGACCATTTCGCGTTCGTAAAAGGCTTTGAGCTGCGGCAAGGTCATGGGTTCACCCACCACCGAGCCAGATGCCTCGACGGACTTGCGCACCTCTGGATTGGCCAAAGCGGCGTAGGCAGCCTTGTGGATCGTGTTGGCCGCAGCTTCGGGCACTTTGTGGCTTGCCTCTATACCAATCCAGATGCTGAAGTTGTAGTTTTCAAAGCCTTTGGTTGCTTTAGCCAACGGCACTTTGGCAATGCGCGAATTGGATTCGGCTGACGCCTGGGCGATGGCCCGGAAGTTGCCAGCTTCTATCATCCCAGGCACAGGGCCAGCAACGGGCACCACGGCAAAGTCGATCTGCCCGCCAGCCAAATCTTTGAGGTACGGCGCCAATCCGTTGTAGGGGATATGCAGGCCTTTGGCACCGCCAATCTGGAGCGCGGTTTCAGCCATGAGGTGGTAGAGCGATCCCACGCCCGTGCTGCCAAACGACAAGGGCTTCTCGGCCTTTTTGGCGTATTCCAAAAACTCTGCCAGGGTGTTCACCGGCAAATCTTTGCGCACGGCAATCGCCATGGTGGTATGCCCCACCAACGCCAGCAAGCGCATGTCTTCTGGTTTGTTTTTGGCTGCCGCCACACCCAGCGGGGTGTAAATCAGCTCCAGCGGTGATCCGGCAAGAATGGTGTGACCATCCGGGTTGGCGTTCGCTGCCTTCAACACGCCCAGTGAGCCGCCCACCCCGACCACGTTGTCCACCACGATGGGCTGGCCCAGGTGCTCCTGCATCCCCTTGGCCATGATACGGCCCAGCACGTCGGAGGCGCCGCCAGCGGGAAACGCCACGACCATGGTGACCGGCTTTGACGGGAAGGTTTGCGCCAGTGCTGGACTGGCCACGGCGCTCAGGCTGAATGCCACGGCGAGAGATAGGCGTTTGAGAGTTGAGTTCATCGAGAGTCTCCTTTTAAGGGGTTTGGGGATACAAGGGAAAAGTGTTTCAGGTGGACGCATTTGTAAAAGCAAAGTCCACCTCTGCAGGCAAGCCGCTGACGATGCGGGCAATGCTTTTGCCAGAGCCGCAGGCGTGGGTCCAGCCCAAGGTGCCATGGCCGGTGTTAAAGAACAGGTTGGGTAATTTGCTGCGGCCGATGATGGGCACATTGCTGGGTGTGGCTGGGCGCAAGCCTGTCCAATAGCTCGCCTGCGAGGCGTCGCCCGCGCCGGGGAAAAGCTGCTCCACCCGACGCACAATGGCTTCGCAGCGCACGCGGTTAAGGTCACGGTCATAGCCATTGAGTTCGGCCGTGCCTGCAATGCGCAGGCGGTCACTGCCCTCACCCGTGAGGCGCGAAAAGACCAGTTTGTATTCGTCATCCGTCAGGCTGACCTGGTGCGCTTTGGACGCGTCCTTGACGAACATGGTGACCGAATAGCCCTTGGCCGGATAAATCGGCAGATGAATGCCCAGCGGCGCGGTGTACAGCGGGCTGAGCGATCCCATGGCCAGCACATAGGCATCAGCACGAAGGCGCTGAAACCGCCCTTCTGCATCGGTGGCCTCCACATGGTCGATCTGCCCGCCTGTCTCGCGCAAGGCTGTCACGGTATGGCTCATACAGAACTTGACGCCTGCGCCCTCGCAGAGTTTGACCAACTCGCGGGCAAAGCGGTTGGCGTCGCCCGATTCGTCCTCGGCTGTGTAGGTGGCACCTGCCAGCTGCGCGCGCAAGTGGGCCAACGCGGGCTCTAATCTGACGGCCTCGTCTGCGCTGATCACCTGGCGCTCACAACCCAGGGCCCGCATTTGCTCGGCGGGTTTGAGCGCCGCGTCAAACTCTTTGGCCGAGGTGTAGAAATGCAGAATGCCCTGTGTGCGCTGGTCGTACTGCAAGCCGGTGGTGTCACGCAACTCTTGCAGCATGGCGCGGCTGTAGGTGCCCAGACGCACAATTTGCTCGATGTTGTGCCGCGTACGTGTAGGGGTGCATTCGCGCATGAACTGCAGTCCCCACAACCACTGCCGCATGTCTGCCCGAATGCGAAACAGCAGCGGCGCGTCTTCTTTGCCCAGCCACTGCAAGACCTTGAGTGGCGCACTGGGGTTGGCCCAGGGCTCGGCATGGCTGACCGAGATTTGCCCGCCGTTGGCGAAGCTGGTTTCCGCCGCGGCCGAGGCCTGGCGGTCTACCACGGTGACTTCGTGGCCGAGTTGAGAAAGGTAATAAGCAGAGCTGACGCCGAGCAGGCCGCTCCCAAGGACGATGACGTGCATAGGGATTCCATTTGCGGGTGAGCCCGTGCGAAATGGATGCCAGTTGCTGGAAAAAAATAGCAACCTGGCGCATCAAGCGCGGGCTGCCGCTCCCCCTGTCCTTGGTACCTGAGAGATTCACGACCGCTATCAAACGGGCGTTTGCTCCTTCGGTGCACCATCAAAGGTGATGGTGGCTCTCCAGACGGCTGATTCAAATGTGCAGTACGACAACCTGAGCGTGTATGGGAGTTTGCGCCTTCGGTGGATTGGCTGCCTGGCGGTACCGATGGTTACCTGGGGCCTGCCAATCACTCTCCTGCGGGGCGGATTGTAGCCGTGGTTTTCGATCAGCGGTTGAATTCTTTGATTTGACCGGTCTCGCGATCGCGCCCAAGCCTGTCAGCCTCCGCACGCAACTCGTCACCATGCTGGTCTAAAACAGGTGCTGCAAAGGGTTCAGGCCCTGGCGTGCGGCCAAAGGCCCAGCCTCGGGTAAAGCCGCGGTAACTTCCAACCACAGGGTGATCGAAGCGCTGAACCATGTCCTCGGCAAGCACCTGCGGAAAGTCAAACATGTCCTCCACTGACCGGGCGGCGGAACAAGGTACATCCTCGCCAAAGTGGGCCTCCCATTCCAGGGCCGTGCGCGTCGCCAGCGCTTGGCGCAGCTTGGGGACGATTTCTGTCTGGTGTTGCGCGCGTTTGCGCACGCTGTCGTAGCGTTCATCCAGCAAGTCGGTCAGCCCGGTCTTCTCGCACAGGGCTTGCCAGAAATGCACGGTGTTGGCTGAGATGTAGATGTAGCCCTCCCGCGTGGGGTGAATGCCCGTGATACCCCCCGACCGCATGTCGCGCCCCACTTCCCTGGGTTCGCTGTCCGCCCATACCAGACGGGCGGACTGCATGGTCAGCGCCGAGCGAAGCAGCGATACGCCGACGTACTGCCCTTCCCCACTTTTTTCGCGCTCATACAGTGCGGACGACACCCCACCTGCCACCAGAGAAGCTGCGTAGTAGTCCACCACCGAGCCATACAAAATCTCAGGTGCGCCACTGGCCGGTCCTTGCAGTGTGCACATGCCCGTCATGGTCTGCAGCACCTGGTCGTAGCCAGCCTTGTCTTTGAGCGGACCCGCGTCACCAAACCCCGTAACGGCACAGTAGATCAGCCGGGGGTTGATTGCGCGCAGCTGGTCATAGGCGATCCCAAGGCGCTCAGGGACGCTGGGGCGAAAGTTATGCACCAACACATCCGCACTGCGCACCAGGGCCAGCAGCCGCGCCAGATCCTGCGTATCTTTCAGATCCAGCACCACGCCCAGCTTGCTGCGGTTGACCCCCAGAAACGCGCGGCTTTCGGTGGCCAGGGTTGACGGGTACTTGCGCAGGTTGTCGCCCACGGGCGGCTCGATCTTGATGACTTCAGCGCCCTGGTCAGCGAGCAGCGAGCAGCCATAAGGGCCAGCGATATAGGCGCTGAGGTCAAGAACCCGCACGCCGCTAAGCGGGCCGATTCTGTTGGTTTCAGGCGTCTTGTGAGGGGTCTTGTGAGGGGTCTGGTGGCTGTCCATGCAGGCTCAATCCGCCAGAATGTTTTGTTGCTTGGCCAGCTTTTTCCAGCGATCAATGTCCCCGGCAACCACGGCACCAAACTGCGCTGGCGTCATGGGCCTGGTTTCGGCCCCTTCGCGCAGAAACATGCTTTTCATCTCCGGCTTGGCAAGCACCTGGTTCACCGCCGCATTGAGCTTGTCCACCACGGCTGGTGGTGTGCCAGCCGGGGCCAGCATGCCCCACCACAAAGAAAACTCGTAGCCGGGCACGGCAGATGCCATCGGCAGCAGATCGGGCGCAATCGGGCTGGGTTTCAAGCTGGTCATGCCAACCGCCTTCACCCGGCCGGCGCGCACCATGGGCAGCAGGCTCGGGCCGCTTGCCATCAGCACCTGGGTCTGGCCCCCAATCAAATCAGTCACTGCGGGGCCCATGCCCCGGTAGGGAATGTGCGTGATGAAGAGATTGCCTGCCTGCGCCTTCAGCAATTCAGTGCCAAACTGATTCACGCTCCCGGTGCCTGAAGATGCATAGTTATAGGCACCCGGCTTGGCCCGGATAGCTGCGATCAATTCTGTGGGATTCTTGGCGGGAAACACGTTGTTGACCGCCACGATGAAAGGTCCGTCGGCAAACATGGCCACCGGTGCCAAGCCTTTGACCGGGTCAAAAGGCATTTTGGGCTGAATGGCCGCATTGGTGGTCATGCTGGACGACACCGCTACCAAGGTGTAACCGTCGGGCGCGGCACGGGACACGGCTGCTGTGCCTGTGGTGCCGCTGGCACCTGGTCGGTTGTCAATGACGACTGGCTGTTTGAGAACATCGCCCAACTCTTTGGCAATGGCGCGCGCAAAGACATCGTTGGAGCCTCCTGGCGGATAGGGCACCACCAAAGTGACGGCTTTACTCGGATAAGCATCCTGTGCGTTGGCCAGGGGCGCTGCACACAGTACCGCCAATGCAAGGCCGATCAGGGGGTGAAGTCGTGAATGAACTGCCATATGTGTCTCCGTAAAAAAATCAATCAACCAGCAAACCAAGCTGCTTGGCCGCCGCAACAATGTTCTGTGCGCGCTTGAGGAAAGGGGCATCGATCATGCGGCCATCCACCACATGGGCGCCTGCCCCGCGTTGCTCCGCACCCAACGCAGACTGCGTGACCCTCACAGAATGGGCAATTTCTTCGTCTGTGGGACGGAAAGCCTGGTTGGCCAGCGCAATCTGGCTCGGATGAATACAAGATTTACCCGCAAAACCAAGGCGACGCGCCAGCTTGGCTTCTGCCAGATAGCCTTCTGGGTTGGCAACGTTGGCATAGGCACCGTCATACGCATCTACCCCCGCCTCCCCAGCGGCCAAACGCACTGCCAGCAAGACCTGCTGAACGGCAGACTGCTCTTGCCGGTCAATTCCCAGAGGTTCAAAAAGATCGCCTAAGCCCACTTGCAAGCCCATCACACGTGGATCAGCCGCCGCCAATGCGGCCGCCTGACGCAGGCCTTGCGGTGTTTCGATGTTCAACAACAACTGGATCGGCGGGTGGGCGGGTGAGTTCAAGCCCTGGCTGCGCTCCAGGCGCGCAATCAGGTCAACCGCAGCACGCACGGCATCCGGGCTCTGCGGTTTGGGCAGGTTGATCACATGCAAGCCGGGCTGCACGACAGCGGCGATATCTGCTTCGAAATGCGGTGTATCCATGGCATTGACCCGCACGATCAGCCGCTTGCGCTGTGGCTGTGCACCTTGCTGCCGTAACCAATCCGCCACACCCGCGCGGGCCTCGGCCTTGCGTGTCTCCAGCACGGCATCTTCCAGGTCAATGGATACCGCATCCGCCTCGCTGGCGAAGGCTTTGGTGAATAGTTCGGGGCGCGATCCTGGCACAAACAGTTTGCTTCTCATGCCTGCAGTGTCCTGGCAAAGACAGTGAAAAGAAAGCCCTGAATGACAGTTTTAAAAGATAGAAAATATATCTTTTAGACAAGCCATGGGTATGGAAACAGATTTTCTGAAAAGCCTGGTCCTGGTCGCCGACACTGGCTCTATCGCAGAAGCCGCACGCCGACAAGGCCTGACGCCTGCTGCGGTGGCCCAACATGTCCGCACACTGGAACGCGACCTGGGTGCAGCGCTGGTGGCACGCGCGGGTCGCACAGTGCTGCCAACGCCTGCGGGTAATCGGCTGCTGCTGCGCGCCAGGGACATCCTGAAGGAGGTCTCGGATCTGCCGACGCTGGTCAGCGACGACAGCGTGGCGGGCGAACTCCGGCTGGGCGCCATCAACACGGCGCTGCACACCCTGCTACCCCAAGTGCTGGGGCAACTGGCGAAAGACTGTCCTGATGTCACCGTGTTCATCCGGTCGGGCGTGTCACTGCAACTGTTTGAGGCGGTCCGCAATGACGAGCTTGACGCGGCAGTGTGTCTGCACCCGGAATTTGCGCTGGCCAAGGCCATGCAGTGGGAGCTGCTGCGCGAAGAACCCCTGGTCGTTCTGGCACCGGCCGAGCTGCACGATGCAGACCCGCTGGCGCTGTTGCGCACCCAGCCGTTGCTGCGCTACGACCGCGCACTGGGCGGCGGCAAGCTTGCCGACCGCTACCTTCGCAAGAACGGCATCGTGCCGATCGAGCGATTTGAACTGAGCTCGCTCCTGGCGATTGCGATGATGGTCCACGAAGGCCTGGGCGTCTCGCTGGTACCCGACATCGATTCACCCTTGACTGCAGGATTGAAGCTAGCGAAATTGCCTTTGCCCGATTCAGCCGAACTCAGGCGTTTTGGTGTGCTGTGGCGGCGTGGCAGCGTGCGGGCCCGGCTGGTGTCGGCATTTCTGCATCAGGCCAGGAAAGCGGCAGTCGCTTAGCCACCATATTCAATATGATTTGAATAGCATTAAATACATATGGGCTATGCTTAAATAGCTTTTTTAACTTGCATTTCCTCATCTTGACGTCATGCCTGGGTCGGCATCAACGCTGCCCCAGCAGCGGCCAGCACCTGCAGCGTCAACCCATCCAGTAACGCAGATGCTGCACGTGCCTGCTGCCAATGCAAAGGCACATCCAGCGGGGTATCTGGCAGCAAGGCCACGAGCGAGCCGTCCTCGAGGTGTGACGCAATCAGCGCTTGCGGGTGCAAGCCCCAACCCATGCCAGCCACTGCGGCGGTGACAAACGCGGAAGCTGACGGCAAAGTGTGTTTGGGCAACTCGACGTGGCGCTGACACAGGCGTTCAACCCAGCGTGCCTGCAACTCGTCCTTGGTACTGAACACCAAACTGGGCGCCAGCGCCAAACTGGTGGCATCAACGCCATCTGCAAAATAGCGCGCCATAAAGGCCGGGCTGGCGGCAGCAAGGTAGCGCATCGCCCCCAGAGGGCGGCTGTTGCACCCCGCTGGGGGCTGCTTATGAGCCGTGACAGCAGCCAGCACCGCCCCGCTGCGCAGCCATTCTGCGGTGTGGTCCTGGTCGTCCACCGCCACGTTCATCAGCACCGGGGCATTGGCAGCATAGGCTGCGACGGCGGGGGCAAACCAGGTGGCCAGGCTGTCGGCATTCACGGCGATGGGCAACGTCACCCGCGACATGCCCTCAGGGGCCAGCTCAGGCAGAGTTTCCTGCAAATCCTGCTCCAGCAAGTGCACCCGGTCCACATGCTGACAAAGACGACGACCTGTCTCAGTGGCAATGCAAGGCTGACCCCGCACGACCAGGGCACAGCCGATGCGCTCCTCCAGCAAGCGGATGCGTTGCGACACCGCCGACGGGGTCACGCACAGGGCGCGGGCTGCACGCTCGAAACTGCCCTCGCGCACCACAGCAGCCAGCGCAGACAGAGACGAATAAGCCAGCATGAGATTAGTTTTTCTTAATTCAATGAAGTAACGACAGTTTGTCTTCATTATCAAGCGCAGGCAAGCTACACACATGACTCCATTGCTCGACACCCTTTTGTTCATTGCACCTGTTTTTGGTCAAGGCCTTGCCTTGAGCCTGGGCCTGATCGTGGCCATCGGCGCGCAAAACGCGTTTGTGCTGCGCCAGGGCCTGCGCCGAGAACATGTCGGCAGCGTCGTGCTGTTTTGTGCTTTAGCTGACGCCGTGCTGATGGCAGCGGGTGTCATGGGCATGGCCCAGGCCCTTGGCGAACGCCCCTTTCTTGCCCGTGCCTTGGCCCTCGGTGGGGCAGCGTTTTTAGCCGCCTACGGCTGGCAAGCGCTGCGGCGTGCAATGCAATCGCATCAGATGCTGCCAGCGGAGGGGGTCACAAGCATCAGCCGTGGGGCTGCATTGGCCCAAGCGGCGGCATTCACGCTGCTCAACCCCCATGTGTATCTGGACACAGTGCTGCTGGTGGGCAGCATAGGCGCGCAGCAGCCTTCTGCTTTGCGCGCTTGGTTTGTGGCCGGGGCGAGCACGGCCAGCCTGCTCTGGTTTGCATCCTTGGGGTTTGGTGCCCGCTGGTTAGCACCCTGGTTTGCCCGGCCAAGGGCTTGGCAGGTGCTGGACGGGTTGATCGGTCTGACCATGTGGGTGTTGACGATTCTGCTGGTGCGCCACGCACTGGCATGAACGCCCCTTGCAGAATAGAGGGTGTATTACAACAAATTGATACATATCAGCAACGAGCCACTGTGACACGCCTACCATGTTGTCAACAGGAAAACCTGACAACAGAAAAGAGGCAAGCGTTTGGTGATTAAAAAATCATTTGATGTGGATAACCAGGCCGAGTGGGAGCCATCGCCCGTATTTTTGAAATACGCGCTGGCAACCTTGTTCGTTGGTGCGCTTTGCTTCATTGGCGTCATCTATGTGATGACGCCGGACCAAACCGGGCGCTACTTGGGGCCCGCGATGGGAGCTGCAATCGCTGTTCTGGCGCGCGGTTTGCTGGCCGCAGGCAACCCGCTTGCATCGTTGAGATTGCTCGCCTTTGGCACCTGGGTGCTGACAACAGTCATCGCCATTACGCAGGCCGGTGTGCGTACCCCTGTGGTTTTTGCCTACCCGGTGGTCCTCCTGTTGATCGGTTGGCTGTTCAGTGCCCGCGCTGCCGTGACCGCAGGTGCCCTGACAGTAGCAGTGATCGTCGGCTTGGTTGCGGTAGAGGTCGCAGGTTTGCGGTCGGCGCCCCCTGAGACACCGGCAGCCATGTACGGTGTCGTGGAAGTGCTGCTGGTCGTGCTGTCGGTCTTCATGATCAACTTTTTGATCCGCTCGTACAAAACCCGCCTGGCTGAGCTCAAGCATGCAGCATTCGATTTGGCCCGGCGTACGCAAGAGGCTGAAGACGCGCAGCGCAACCTGGACATCGCGATCAAATCGACGCAAATGGTTTTTTGGCAATACGACGTTGCGAAAGACTGGCTGAGCTATGACGACGCCGACCTGAGCTGGCTTGGTCTAAACCCTGCCACTGCGCCACACACCGTAAACGATTGGGCGGCGAGACTCCATCCTGACGACAAAAGCGCATTTTTTGAGGCTTTCTCTGGGCTACTGCAAGAAAAGTCAGCCGTCTTTGACTTGGACTATCGACTCAGCGATGGTTTGGGCGGGTGGGTCTGGCTGCATACGCGCGGAGCGGTTGCCAGGCGCGACGCCTTTGGCAAGCCATTGATGGCGGGTGGTGGCAGTTTGAACATCACCGAGCGCAAAGCGGCGCAGGAAGGGGTGCTTCGAGCGAATCTCTGCTTCGCGGGATGTTGGATGCTGTGGATGAGGGCATCCTCATGGTGGCGCCTGACGGAAAAATACTGTCCCTGAACCGGCGTTTTCGGGAGCTGTGGCAAGTGCCGCCAGCGTTGGCGGAAAGCGGTCAAGATGACTTGTTGCTCAAGCATGTGTTGGATCAACTGGTGGACCCAGACGGGTTCCTTTCTGAAATCAAGCGTCTGTACGCAAGCACCGACGTTGCCAGAGACACCCTGTTTTTCAAGGACGCGCGCGTCTTTGCCCGCTTTACACAGACAGTAGAGGTTGATGGTGTCTTGGGGCGGATATGGTGCTTCCGGGATATCAGCGAGGCAACCCACCTGAACTCGTCGCTTGCCGATTCGAAAAAGCTGCTGAAAGCGGTCATTGATACGGTACCGATGCGCGTCTTCTGGAAAGATCAATCGCTGCGCTACATGGGTTGTAACCCGGCTTTTGCGCGGGATGCTGGTTTGTCTGTACCAGAGGAGATATTGGGCAAACAAGATACGGATTTGGGATGGCGCGATCAGGCGGCGCTGTATGCGGCGGATGACCTTCGGGTGATGAACTCAGGCGCGCCGAAGTATTCGTACGACGAGCCTCAAACGACGCCAGACGGTAAGGCGATTTGGCTCAGAACGTCAAAAGTACCGCTTCGCAATGATGCCAATGAGACCATTGGCGTGCTTGGCATTTACGAAGACATTACCGAACGCAAGCATGCTGAGATTGCCCTTGTCGAGAGCGAAACCCGGGCCAATGCGCTGGCCAATATGCTGCGCCTGATGTGCGACAACGTGCCCGACCTGATCTGGGCAAAGACCTGAACAACCGCTTCATCTTTACCAACAAGGCCATGTGTGATGTGCTTTTGAGCGCCGCTGACACGGATGAACCCGTTGGCAAGGACGATATGTTTTTTGCCCTGCGCGAGCGCCAGATGCATCCGGACAACCCAAATTGGCATACTTTTGGCGAACTGTGCGTGAACAGTGACGCAGTAACGCTGCAAAACGCGCGCGCCTCGCAGTTTGATGAATTCGGCAACGTGCGTGGGAGTTTCTGTTTCTTGATGTGCGCAAGGCACCGTTCATCAATGAGCAGGGCGAGGTAATAGGTGTCGTCGGCTCTGGTCGCGATGTGACAGCCCAAAAAGTGGTGGAAGACCGTTTGCAGCAAATGGCTTTGGTGCTGGAGCACAGCGGCGAAGGCTTGATGATTTCAGACGCCGACAATTGCATTGTCGATGTCAATCCGGCCTTTATCCGCATGACCGGGTTTGCGCGCGAGGACGTGATCGGCAAAACCCCTTCGGTGCTCAAGTCTGGACGGCAGGGCCCAGACTTTTACCGCGAGATGTGGGAGTCGCTAGCAACAAGCGGCAAATGGCAGGGCGAGATCTGGAACCGCCGCAAGGACGGGCAGTTGATTGCGGAGTGGCTCACCATCAACACCCTCTACGCCAAAGACGGCACCGTGCACCGCCGGGTTGCCTTGTTTTCGGACATCACTGAGAAGAAAAAGGCGGACGAGCAAATATGGACGTTTGCCAATTTTGACACCTTGACCCACTTGCCAAACCGACGCATGTACCAGGACCGCATGCTGCAGGAAATGAAAAAAGTGCAGCGTTCGGGTAAAAAACTGGCGCTGCTGTTTTTGGACCTAGACCACTTCAAGGAAGTCAACGATACCTTTGGCCACGAAAAGGGCGATATGTTGCTGGTAGACGTGGCGAAGCGCATCGTAGGCTGCGTGCGCGATACCGATACGGTGGCCCGCATGGGTGGCGACGAGTTCACGGTGATTCTGACCGAGGTTGACGAGCCAGGCAGCGTGGAGCGCGTTGCCAACAGCATTGTTCAGGTGCTTGGGCTGCCTTTTGAGATCGGATCGGCTCAGTCGCATGTTTCCGCCAGTGTCGGGATTGCGATGTATCCGACCGACGCCACCGACTCGCACGAGTTGCTGCGCATGGCGGACTTGGCCATGTACGAGGCGAAGGACTCGGGGCGCAACACTTACCGTTACTTTAACGACACGAACAGCGACGCGCATTAACGCGCCATGACGGCGGCAAACACCGATGACTCAAGCCAGTAGCGCAACCACCTTTGAACGCCGGGCAAGACCGCTGCATCAAACCAGTCCCGGTCCACGCCCACAAACTGGCGGATGAACGGGAATATCGCCACATCGGCCAGGCAGGCCTTGTCGCCCAGTAGAAATAGCTTGCCACGCAGGCGCGCATCCAACTCCGCAACAAAACCATTCACTGCTGCCGTGCGATGCGCCAAAGGCGTCAGCTCTGGGTGACGGTCCGCGTATTTGTAGCGGTCCAGCAAAGGTTTGAAGTCACGGTCGTTCCGGATGATCCAGTCACTCATTTGTGCGGAATCGTCAACCGCCAGCCACGCTTGCGGGTCGTTTTGCTGCAAGGCCCAGCGCATGATGTCCAGGCTTTGATCGATGACCACGTCTCCTTGCGCACTGGGCACGATCAGCACCGGAACCGTGCCTTTGGGTGACGCCACCAAAAGCTCGGCAGGCTTGCTGCGCAAGGCCACTTCCTGGATCTGGACCACAACGCCGGATTGCCAGATTGCCATGCGTGCGCGGATGGCATAGGGGCAACGGCGGAATGAATAGAGAAGCGGCGTCAAGCGGCACACCTCTGGATGAACATTAACCCAGCACCGCCAGATCCACGCCCAGCTTGCGGCCATAGACACGCAGACTGTTGACCACAGAACCGATCAAGGGCACGCCGTCAACAGCAGCAGCGCGCTGCTTGGCCAAACCTGCCTGCCCAGGCAAACGCACCGCCGGACCACCAGGCAGCGGTGGGTTGGCGCGGCAGGCGTCAGCCGTCCACTGCGTCTGGCGCGTGAAAGCGTCCAGGCCCGCAAAGGCGGCCGGGTCCGTTACTTGCACCAGCACGCTCAAGGACATGCCCTTGGGTTGATCCGCCCTGCCCTGGCCACTGAAGCCTTGCGTCATCGCCTCGTTCAGCAAGGCCATCGCATAGCCTTTGTGGCCGTGGTCTGTGCCGCCCACGGGCAGCAAGCTGCCTTGGCCGCTGAGCACCACGTCGGGGTCGTCGGTGGGGTTGCCCTGGGCGTCCATGGCCCAGGCTTTGGGAAAGCGCTCGCCACGCGCCTTGAGCTGACGCGCGCTGTTGAGCGTGGTGATGGATGAGCTGATGTCCATCACCACCGGGTCACCCTGCGTCGGATAAGCCGCCGCCACCGGATTGGGGGTGAACAGCGCACGGGTGCCGCCAAACGGAGCAATGCCCGAAGCACCAGGGCTGGAGCACTGCAACTGCACCACATAGCCGCGCTCGGCGACACGGGGCAAATACACGGCCAGTGCGCCGGTGTGGTGGCAGTTACCCATGGCCACGGTGACGACGCCATGCTGGGCGACGCGGTCCATGGCCAGGTCCAGCGCTTGGTGAATCAGCCAGGCGCCGGGCAGGCGCTTCCCCTCCCAGGTGATGCAACTACCCCGATCGTTCAGCACGTGGTAGCTACCCGAAGGCGTCATGCCGCCGCTGGCCAGTGCGTCCAGATACAGGGGCATCAGCGCCAGGCCATGGGTGCTGTGGCCCATGGCGTCGGCAGCCACTAAGTAGCTGGCCACGCAAGCGGCCTTGTCGGCGTCAAGCCCGGCCGTTTGCAGAAGGCGGGTGGCCAAATCGACCAACCCACCTTGAGGGTAACGGTGCGCAGCTGTGGGCTGCAGGGTGGTGCTTGAGCTTGGATTAGAGGTCATAAAACTACAAATTTGATAGCTATAAACGCTTACGTGTAATGCCGAAAAAGGCAAAAATATTGCCAAAAATCAATCCGGCAGCACCTTACCCGGATTCATCAAGCCTTGCGGATCCAGCGCGGCTTTGATGCGGCGCATCAAATCAAGCTCTAGCGGGGTTTTGTACAGCGGCAGTTCGTGCTTCTTGAGCATGCCCAGACCGTGCTCAGCGCTGAAGGAGCCGTTGTAGCGCGCTACTGCGTCCAGCACGATGGCATTGACCGCATCACTTTGGTCGAGCCAGTCCCCCACCCAATCTGCAGGCCGTGCCACATTGAAGTGCAGGTTGCCGTCACCCAAATGCCCAAACACCACGGGTCGTACGCCTGGGTAGGCTATTTCCAGCTGGGGCAACACCTCATCAATGAAGGCGGGCACGCTGCTGACGGGCACGGCCATGTCGTGCTTGATGTTGTGGCCGTCGCGCTGCTGGGCGGCACTGGCGTTGTCGCGCATGGCCCAGAGTTCGTTGGCCTGCGCCACGCTGCTGGTGATGATCACGTCCTGCGCCACACCGCTCTCCAGCGCCTGGCCCAGCGCTTCTTCAAACGCAGTCTGCAGGGCCTCGGCCCCGCTGCTGTCAGACACCTGGGCCAGCACGTACCAGGGCGGGCGCTTGTCAAACAGGGCGGGGGTGCCCGGAATGTGCTTTTGCACCATGGCAACCACGGCGTCGCCCATGATCTCGAACGCGGTCACGCGGTCAGCCAGATGCGAGCGCAGGACGGCCAACAGCTCCAGCGCGCGCTGGGGCGATTCGACCGCCACGAGTGCCAGGGTGCGGGCGCGCGGCGCCGGATAGAGCTTGAGCACCGCAGCGGTGATGATGCCCAGCGTCCCCTCGGCCCCGATAAACAGATGCTTGAGGTCGTAGCCCGTGTTGTCTTTGCGAAGGCCTTTGAGCAAATTCAGCACCTGCCCGTCGGGTAAAACCACCTCCAGGCCCAGCACCTGGTCGCGCATATTGCCGTAGCGCAGCACCTGGATACCGCCCGCATTGGTGGCAATGTTGCCGCCGATCTGGCAAGAGCCTTCGCTGCCAATCGACAGGGGGAAGAAGCGCTCATGCTCGGCTGCCAGCTCCTGTACCTTGGCCAGCACACAGCCCGCCTCCACGGTCATGGTGTTGTTGAGCGCATCGACGGCCCGAACACGGTTGAGGCGCGACAGCAACAAAACCACCTGCTTGCCCGACCCGTCTGGCGTGGCCCCGGCGCACATGCCGCTGTTGCCACCCTGTGGGACGATGGCCACGCCGTGCTGCGCACACAGGGCAACCACAGCCGATACCTGCGCGGTGTCGGCCGGGCGCAGTACCGCCAGCGGCCGCCCTTGGTAGCGGCGACGCCAGTCTTCGGTGTATGCGCTGAGGTCTTCCGCGTCGGGGGTCAGTACATGGGCGGCGCCCAGCAGGGCCCTTGCTTCTTCCAGAAAACGCATGCAAAAACTCCAAACAAGTCGAATTTCATTGTCGCAGACGGCAAAATGGCAGCTTGACTCCAAGCCTCATCATGACTCCCTCTGCGGCATCGCCTTCCACCTTAGACACCTCAGCCTACCTGAAACACCACATACGCACAGTGCCGGACTGGCCCGCGCCTGGGGTGCAGTTTCGGGACATCACACCGCTGCTGCAAAACCCCAAAGTCTTTCGCGTATTGATCGATAGCTTTGTGCACCGCTACATGGACCCTGCCCTGCGGCCCGAGGTGGTAGCTGGCCTGGATGCGCGGGGCTTCATCCTGGGTGCGGTGGTGGCTTATGAGCTGAATGTGGGTTTTGTGCCGATCCGCAAGAAGGGCAAGCTGCCTTTCACCACGGTGGAGGAAACCTACGAGCTGGAATACGGCAGCGCGACCGTCGAACTGCACACCGATGCCGTGAAACCAGGCGACCGGGTGCTGTTGATCGACGACCTGATCGCCACGGGCGGCACGATGATGGCGGGCGTCAAGCTGCTGGAGAAGCTGGGCGCGACTGTGATTGAAGGCGCGGCGATTGTGGATTTACCCGAGCTGGGCGGCTCGCAAAAGCTGCGTGACAGCGGGCTATCGCTGTTCACGCTGCTGGATTTTGAAGGGCATTGAATTGATGTCCCCTACTCAAACGCCGTCTGGCACCGCGCCCGGTCACGTCGCCCTTGTCGGTGCAGGGCCTGGTGACCCAGATCTGTTGACCTTGCGGGCCGTGCGTTTGCTGGCGCAAGCAGAGGTGGTTGTGTATGACCAACTCGTCTCCCACGCCGTTCTGGATTTTGTGCCTGCCCATGCTGAACGCATTAACGCGGGCAAGCGGCGCAATAACCACACGATGCGGCAGGAGGACATCAACGCGCTGCTGGTGCGCCTGGGCCAGATGGGCAAGCGGGTGGTGCGCCTGAAGGGGGGCGACCCGTTTATCTTTGGCCGTGGCGGCGAAGAGCTGCAGGCCCTGGCCGCTGCGGGCGTGCCGTTCGAGGTGGTGCCGGGCATCACAGCGGCGTCGGGCGTGTCGTGCTACGCGGGCATTCCGCTGACCCACCGCAACCATGCGCAGAAATGCGTGTTTGTCACTGGGCACCTGAAGGCCGGTGCGGGTGAGCTGGACTGGTCAGACCTGGTGAAGCCGCATCAAACAGTGGTGATCTTCATGGGTTTGAACGAGCTGCCTGGCATTTGCGACAAGCTGATGCAGCACGGTGCCCCCACCGACAAACCAGTGGCAGTGATCCAAAAAGGGACGACGCCTGATCAAGTGGTGGTGACAGGCACTTTGGCCTCGATTACCGAGCAGGTGGCAGAGGCTGAGCTGGTGTCGCCCAGCCTGATCATCGTGGGTGAGGTGGTGACACTTCAGCGGGAGCTGGCTTGGTTTGGCCAGTGACGCGATTTTTTGGATGAGGTAAGCAGGTAAGTTGTATGACAACAAACGACCGATTGCCACTCAAGCGGTGCTGTCTGCTGTGCGCTGTACGGCGTCGAGCGCCTTGCGCTGACGCTCGCGCCCATTGCCCAGGTGCAGGCGCATGGCAGCGCGGGCGCCCTCAACATCGCTGCGCGACACAGCATCAAAAATCTGCTCATGCTCCTGGTTGACACGCAGCAAATAGGCATCCTGCTCAGGCTGTGACAGGCTGGCCGCATTGATGCGGGCTCTGGGCAGCAAGGTGTTGCCAAGCTGGCTCATCACCTCTACAAAATAGCGGTTGCCGGTGGCGCGCGCGATCTGCAGGTGAAACTGGATATCAGGCGTGACAGTGTCGCCACGGGCCTGCACGGCATGCTCGAAAGTATCCAGCGCACGGCGCATTGCCACCAAATCAGCGTCTGTTCGGCGGCTGGCCGCCAGGCCTGCGGCTTCGGTCTCAAGGCTGATGCGCAACTCCAGCACGGCCAGCACGTCCATGGCGGTGGCAATGTCGGCAGAGGCAATGTAAAAGCTGCTTTCTGCCTTGGGCGCCAGCACAAAGGTACCTACGCCATGCTGCGTATCCACCAGACCAGCGGCCTGCATGCGCGAGATGGCTTCGCGCACCACGGTGCGGCTGACGCCAAAGCCGCGTACCAGCTCGGATTCTGTGGGCAGTTTGTCGCCGGGCTTCATTTCGCCAGACTTGATCCGGATGGAAAAACCTTCCACCAAATCGTGCGCCAGGCTTCGAGATCGTCGCCTGGGTTGCACAGGAAACACAGATGACGCCTGAACAGCGCCTTCGGGAATGTCCGGGGATTTGACCGTTGACAAAGTGTTCATGAGCAGATGATAATCCCGTTCACGTTGTACGACAACTGATAACTAACAAGATACTTCTCAAACATTGATCATGCCAATTTCAGTCACGAAGCTGCCCCAAGGTAAACCACTTTCCCGACTCCTTTTGACAGGTGCTGCGGGCGGCCTCGGCAAGGTATTGCGTCAAAGTTTGAAACCCTACGCGAGCATGTTGCGCTTGTCGGATGTGGCTGCCATGGATGCGGCGGACACAGCCGAAGAAGTCATTCCCTGCGACCTGGCGGACAAAGCGGCAGTGGACGCCTTGGTGAAAGGTTGCGACGCCGTGGTGCACCTGGGGGGCGTGTCGGTTGAGCGCCCTTTTGAGGAAATTCTGGAGGCCAATATCAAAGGCGTGTTCCACCTTTACGAAGGCTGCCGCCGCCATGGCACCCAACGTGTGGTGTTTGCCAGTTCGAACCATGTGGTTGGGTTTCATAAACAGGGGGGTTGTTGGAGGCCGACTGCGACAAGCGCCCTGACGGGTATTACGGCCTCTCCAAAGCCTACGGCGAAGACCTTTCGCGCTTTTACTTTGATCGGTATGGCATTGAGACCGTCTGCGTGCGGATTGGTTCGTCCTTTCCAGAACCACGCGACCGCCGCATGCTGATTACTTGGTTGAGCTACGCCGACTTGACGGAACTGGTGCGTTGCGCCTTGTTTGCGCCCCACACCTCAGGAACGCCAACTCGTCGCCGCTTTGTTGACATGAAATCCCTTCCTGGCCCCCTGAGGTAGGCCACACCATTGTTTACGGTGCGTCTGACAACCGCGACAAATGGTGGAGCAACGCACAGGCCGCTCACCTGGGGCTGTCTCCGCTTTGTGCCCAAAGATAGCGATGATGAAGAGAAGGGAGGGCTAGGCGATACGAACCGCCTTTGCGGCCAACGGTCATCACCCTGGCTGCGGGTGGAGGTGTGTCGCCGCCCTGCATGGACGCCTGCGACCCAGCGCGGCATTTACCTAGGGCGGGTCCATCGTTGGTTGCCGCCTGCCGGGTTTGTTTGTCAACCAGCGGGGCCCTTGGAAACGGGGGGGTCAGACCTTTGATATCAAAAGATTGATGAGGACTGCTCGCAGCCCGCTCGGCCACCAAGTGGAATGCCATGTCTAGCGCGGTTTCGATGGCGTGGGTGCTGTCTCGGCGTTCGGCTTCGGTCATGTAAAACATCATGTCCACATCGTGCCGCACGTAGCGTGTAGGCAGATTGTTCAAAGCGACGCAAAGCACGTCGGCATACATCTCGGCACTGAAATGCGGAAACTCGTCATGCCGCTGGACAATGCGCTCGATCACCAGGCGCTCGTAGTAGTTGTGGACCGCTTCAAAATTGAACCGCATGGCCGTTGCCTTCTAGCTGTGTTTTTGCTGTATTTTCTGCTGTGTTTCCTACAGTCATTGAAGCACAAACAGCGTCGGCCTGCAGCGCTGTGCCCGCTTATCCAGGCAAGGATTAGGCCTTTTACCAGTCGTTCGAGCCAATCAAAGCTTGATATTGAAATTGCGCCCGACCAGCATCAAGGCCCGGGGGCTGTCCCACTCCTCCCCGCCATAGTATTTGGCCAGCACCTTGCCCTGTGGACTGACCAGGACCGTCAGCGGCAGGCGGTTCGCGCCCAGCATGTTCTCAAGCACCAGTTTGCTGTCGATGAAATGACTGAAGCTGGTACCGGCCTTCTTCAGGAAACCTCTGGCCGCGTCGGGGTAATCGTCGGTAGAAATGCCAATCACCGTGAACTGATGACTCCCCTTGATGCGAGAGAGTCGCTCCAGCGACGCCATCTCTGAGCGACAAGGCGCGCACCAACTGGCCCAAACGTTGATCACCAGCGGCTTGCCGCGAAATGCCGAGAGCTTGCTGGATGGGCCAGACAAGCCAGTCATCAGGGCATCTGGCAAAGTAGCCCCAACCTCGATTTCACCTGGGGTTTTGGCGCACACCGTCGCGCCGATCCCCATCAGCAAGCTCAACGCCCATGAAAATAACAGTTTCATGGGCCTTGATTATCCGGGACTGATCTAGCCCCCCCTCAAGCCTGGGCAGTCATTCAATTGCAGCGGTCCAGGAAGTTCCTGGGTGGTACCAGGTGGCAGTGCCACTTGCGCTTTTGCGATCAGCAGACAGGGTACCGTTGTAGAACATCCCGGCCCGGTTGATCTTGACTTGGTTGCCAATGACCTCCATGGTCACCGTAAAGCGCTGGACTTCACTACCGTAGGTACGGGTATTCACGACATCAAAGGTATTGGAATTGCCCTGACGGGTCCAGACACCACGCCAGGACGGATCGCCCTCGGTGACACGCCACACCCGGCCAGGCACACCCGCATCTGCACTGGGTTGAGAAGGCGGCGGATTTGAGCCTGGGCCTCCGCTGTCTAGCATGTCAAACGCAGTTGCACCAATGGATTGTTTGGCCATCGTCGTCCTGTCAACCAGAAAGAACTCGATGCTCCATTTTCCTGCGGGCTTGGTATAGGCTGGAACAAAAAATGATCCAAATCCCCCCTCTTGAATGCCAGCGGGGCTTTTTTCAAATACGGCGCCTGCTGGATTGACTTGCCGCATCGAATACATTTTTGTGGAACGAATTCCGGGATCATTGCCCACTTGTACCCAACAGCCAAACCAGCCATTTGGCCCTGCTCCATTGCTGGAGAAACCACCTTTGGCTTCAATGTCTTTCTGGTTGAACGTGGTCCCGGCTTGGATCACCGTGACGTGCCCGTTGTTCTCTTTGAAGAGCCCACACTGGGGCGTCGCCGCAACGGCGCTCGCAACGCTCAACAAAGCTGCGAATGCAATGACTGACGTTTTCATGATGCTGCTCCTTACTCAGAGTGACAGATTCATTCTGTGCCTCTGAAACAAAAGTGAGAAGCGAAAAATGATCCTTAAAGTCCTTGAATCGCAAAGTATTGTCTGGAATCAAATAACTCGACTTTTAGATGCCCATCTCTGTGCACCAGATGGCGGACGTGCGGCATTTTTGACTTTGGCAGCCACCAAGGTATTTGGGGGCATTTCAAGCCTCGACACACCAACAGATACTCACATGCTGGCCGCTGCGTGGGTGTAGCATTTTTTGGGACAGATGCGTGAGCATGCGGTGCAACCGATGCACAGCTCCTGGTGAGCCAGGGTCATCACCTTTTTTTCGTATTCGCCTTCGTCTTCATCCTCGTCGGCGTCCAGGTGAATCTGGTGGCCGTCTTCGTCGATGCCGACCAGCGCCAGCACGCCACGTGGGCAGACCTTGAAGCAGCGGCCGCAGCCTATGCACTTTTCCTGATCCAAAGCAGTGACAAAGGTGGGCGTCCAGCTTGCGCCGCTGGGCATGGTGACATTGAATGTAGCGCTCATGCTGTTCCTTTCAGGCCAGGGCCGCGGCCTGCTTGCGGGCCTCGGTCAAGGCGGCGTGGGCATCATGGCAGCGCTGGGCGACATCCATGATTTTTTCCCAGCCCGTGGGCAGGTCTTCTGACAGATCGTGCAAATCCATCTTGGCCTGCACGGCCTGCGAGTTCAACTTCTTGATCTTTGCTTTGAGTTCGTCGGCATCCATGGTCAGGCTCCGGTTCATGCGCCGTACTGCGCAACTTCGGGGTAGGCACGGATCATGGCTACCGCTTCGTCAAAAAACTTTCCGCCTGCGTCGGCCAGCTTGGCCAGCGATGCAAAACCAAAGCGATGCACATCGCGCAACTGCTTGTTCACCACCACCAGGCGGCCGGCTATCAAGACCATGCGGCCAAAGCCCTCATGGCTCATCTTCATCATGGGGGACACCATCTGGCCTGTTTCACGTTCAATCGCCACCGCAATGGCGTTATAGAAAATCTCCAGGTGCCACAAGGTGTCCGGGTCTGGGTCGCCGATGATGGGGATCGCACGGCGTTCCTCTGGCGTGTGGATGTAGGGCTTGAGCAACTGCAGATCGCTCTTGCCCTCCCACGTGCCGTGGGTGTCCTGGGCGCGCATCTGCTTGACCAGTTGATTCACAAATGGGGTCAGCATCAGCTCTGCCTCCGTCATCGGTGCGGTGATGGTGGCGGTGTCCACGGTAGCGGAATCAACCATGGGACACCTCTTCGTCAAAGTCAAAGCTGGGTGCGCTGTCCTTGGCCAGTGCCTTGCGCAGCCAAGGTGGTGGCGTGCCCTGCAACACCACTTGCAGTTTGTCCAGAATGTCCAGAATCACCTCAGGCTCGTTCACCTTGATCGGGTGGATCTTGACCGCCACCACACGTGCAGCCGCTGAGCCACCGATGGCAGCGACATACACAATCGCGCAGTCCTTGATGGCTTCGAGTTTGGGGGCGAGTTTGTCCTCGTCACCGTCTTCTTCCAGTTTGTCGCCAAACTCGAAGTTTTCAACAAAACTGTAACCCTGGCCATCAATCTGGTAGACCACAATGTTCTTGGCCCAGCCAAAGTGGGCGTCCACCCTTTGCTTGTCCTGTGTGGCGAATGCGATTTTCATGTTCATTCCTTAGGTAAACGAGGTCAGGCACTGGCTGATGCCAGCGTGGTTTGAGGCTCAATGCGATCATTTGCTATTTGTTCGATAGCGGACACTCTTTTAGCGACGGCTGAAAGCGGCCAATCTCCCTCGTGATGGTGTTCAATTTGCGCCATCATCAAGTTCGCCACCTCAAAAATCAGCGCCATGCTGCCCCGGTAGCCCACTTGGCAGCGGTGCGAATTGCCAACGCGGTCGAACAAGGGGAAACCGACGCGCAGCAGCGGCTTATTCAAGCGCTCGGCCGCCTGTCGCCCATGGGAATGCGTGATCAGCAGATCACTGTCTTTGGCGGCGACTTCAAAGTCTTCCAGGTCGCCAATCGTCACCCGCTCGGCAGGCAGCAGCGCGTGCGCGGGCGACGGCGTGGTGCTGACACAGCAGCTCAGTTCCGCGCCCATCTCATGCAGCAAGCCACCCACCGCCAGCAGCAGATCAGGCTCCGCCCCGATGGCCACCTTGATGCCCCCAGTATGAAAGTGCCCGTCCAGCATCGCGTCCAGCAGCTGGCTGCGCTGACGCCGGTACTTGGCCGGCACCGGCTTGCCCGACAGCTGCGCCAGGCGCTGCAGGAACCGGTCGTTGGCTGCCAGACCGGTCAGTCGCTCAAAGATGTCAAAGGGCGTGCCAGCAATGGACTGCAACGCCAGCGCTGCCTCACGCGTTTGTTCGCCCACACCGATCGTCAGGGCCGACGCACCGGCTGAGCGGATTTGCTCAAGCGTGGTGCCACCCAGTGTGGTGCCGCGCCAATCGGGTGGAATGTGGCCGTCAAGCGATCCGGAGATGTCTGGCAACACACAGGCTGTGAGACCAAAAGCTTCGATGATTTCCCGGAGTTCGTCGATGTCCGCGGGTGTCAGATGGCTGCCTGGCAACAGGGTGACTTGATTCGCCACCACAGGAAGCGGCTTCACCAAGGCCTTCACAATCGCCGTTACCGCATGCTTGTAGCCGTCTTCAAACGCGCCCACATAGTCAGGGGTGGAGACATACACGATCTCGGTATCGGCCAGCTCTGGATGGCGCTTGCGTGCCGTCACCAGATAGCCGTGTACATCGTCGCCCTTGGTCTCGGTCAAGCCTGTGGAGCAGATGGCGATCACCTTGGGCGCTGCACGTTTGCGGATATTGAGCAACGCGGCTTCGATGTTGTCGTAGCCTCCCATGATGGTGGTGACCTCGTTCATCGCTGTGGTCTGCAGCGGGATCGCCTCCTTGAAGTGGCGCACCAACAGCACCAGACCAAAGGATGTGCAGCCCTGCGAGCCATGCATCACTGGCATGCAGGCGTCCAGCCCCAGGAAAGCAAAGCTGGCGCCCAGCGGTTGGCTCATCTTGAGGGGGTTGACCGTGCAGGCTTTTTTGGATTCAACAACGCGTGCCATGGGGTTCGCCTTTCAGGCCGCAGCCAGTTGTGACAAGGCGCCCAGCGCCACGCCGTCGTCGCCAGACACATCCCAAGGCGCGGGGATGCGCACCTGTTGCCAGACCGGGTTGAAGATGGCACGGTCAATCTGGTGCACCAGCTCCACCATGCCCTCGTATCCGCCATAGGGGTAGTGGCGCTCCTGGTTGATGTCCAGCCAGGGCATGCGTGCCTTGAGCGCTACAAACTGCGACCGCCCCCCCGACAGCATGATGTCGGCGCGCGCATCGCGCAGCATGGCGTACATCTCGCGCGGCGTCATATCGTCGATCATGTGGGCGTCGGCGCCCTCGCCCATGATCTCCTTGATCTTCTGCTTGTCCTCTTTGGTGCTCTTCTTGACGCTGGTGCCCACAATCTCCATGCCAGCCTCTTGCAGCGCCGACACCACCGACCAGGACTTGACACCGCCTGTGATCAACAGCACCCGCTTGCCTGATAGCCTCTGCTTGTAAACGGCAATGCGTTTCCAGGCACGTGCTTCTTCCACCTCGATCAGGCGTTCGGTGCGGTCCAGCAGATCAGCGCCAGCGCCAGTCTCCACCAACAGCTTGGCAATCTGGCGCAAGGTGTCGCTCATGTCGCTGATGCCGTAGAACGAACCCTCAAAATACGGGATGCCATAGCGCTGCTGCATCTTGCTGGCGATGTTGATCATCGACTTGGAGCAGACCATCATGTTCACCTTGGCACGGTGGGCACTGGCAATCTCGTTGTAGCGGCCATCACCCGAAATGCACGACAGAATGCGTATGCCCAAAGCCTCCAGCAAGGGCTTGACCTGCCACAGCTCACCCACCAGGTTGTATTCGCCGATGATGTTGATGTCATACGGCGTGGTGAACCCTGGTTCGACCGTGCCAATCACATAATCGAGCAACGCCTCGGCACCGAGCTTGTTGCCCAGGTTCTTGGGGCCCGCGAAGCCGGGCGCATTGACCGGGATGATGGGCTTGCCAAACTTCTCGGCGGCGCGCTTGCACACGGCCTCGATGTCGTCGCCAATCAGCGCGGTCACACAGGTCTGGTACACAAACACGGCGGGTGGATCGTATTTTTCGATGATCTCGCGGATGGATTTGAACAAGCGCTTTTCGGCGCCATAGATCACGTCAAACTCGTTGATGTCGGTCGTGAATCCCATGCGATACAGCTGCGAGCCCGACGATGCACTGTGCCGGTTGTCCCAGCCATTGCCCTCGCAAGCGATGGGGCCGTGCACCAGGTGGGCCACATCCACCACGGGCTGAAGCGCAATCTTGGCGCCGTCAAATGCGCAGCCACCGGCTGCAGCGCCAGGAGACAGTTGCTTGGTGCAACCTTTCTTGCGCTCTTTCTCGCTCTTGCCCTGGTTGATGTCGCAACCCGGCTCTTCGAACACATCGGCAATCTTGGCTTTGAGCGAAACAGACATGGAGGACTCCTGGCAGGGTGGGTAGTCGTCTCATTGCAAGTTGGGTGCCAGGGGAATGAGGCAGTTTTCGTGGTTTTCTAGACCAAATCTGGGTGGTCTCGAGGCCCTGTTTGGCGCGTTTGGAGGGTATGCGACAAAGTGCCTCACCTACAAAGCTAGCCTTTGCGGCCGCTATTTGCCAAATCCCAAATTCCAAATACGACACGTGCTATTTGTTTGATAGCTGTCAGCGTATATTCCACTTGCGGAAAAAGGCAAAAACATCGCAGATTTCACCTCAAGTCCCCGTCGGCAGCTTCGCCCCGCTCAAGTGCAACTGCATCCAGCGCTTGAGCTCGGCCACGTGCTCAGCCTCTTCGTCGACAAATTCCTTGGCCAGTACCTTGATTTCGGGGTCATTGGTCGCTTGCAGCACGTCGGCGTAGAAATTCAGGCCGGCAGTCTCGGCGTCCAGTGCCACTTGCAGCGCTTGTTCGATGCCAATGAATGGGTCTGCTGCCCAAATGGCTGCGGCTTCGGGGCTCTCAATATCCGGCCAGCGGTAGTCACCGCTTTCCATTGTTGGCAGATCACGAAAACCGGCACGCGCCTTGGCGTCACCCAGATGCAGTAGCGAGTAGTCCGCAAGGCGGCGGAACAGGCGGCCCACTTCTTTGTTGCCTGCGGTCATCATGGCGTCGGCCAGCTGACCGAAGCGCAGCGCAGCCTCGCTCTCCAGCTGGATGGTGTGGGCCAAAAATTCTTCTACGTTCTGCATGGATGTTCCTTTTTCTAATAACCGATTTCAAACCACACAGGTTCCTGGCGCCTGAGTGTGGCAAGCAGCTCCAGCGTCATGGGCACCAGCGACTGTGTGCCGTACCAAACCTCGGCGCGCCGTGGATGGGCGTTCTTTTCCAGCAGTGCTTCCAGGCAGCTCCAACCATGCCAGTCCACCTGCACCAGGCGTGCTTGCATGGGCTTGGGAAGGTGCGTCAGCGTCTGGGCCATCACCAGCAGACAGACCTCCACGCGTTGCAGCGTATTGGCACTGGCGAACAGCTCAGCTTCACTCTGCATTTCCTTCAGCAATGCCTGCAGGCTGCGGGCGCTGGCCAGCAGGATGTCGTATTGCATGCGCGTCAACATGACCATCCGGGTGGGGGCAGACCTATTCCACACCATCCGCTGTGGCCTTGGCCCACACCGCTTGGCGCAAGCGCTGGGTGATGCCCGCAGGGCTGGCATCGAATTTCCGTTGCGCAATGGAGAGCGCGCTTTGCACTGCGGCTGCCTGCGCCAGCGTAAACGGCAGGCGACCACCGGCGTGCGTGGCATCTGGCACGGCCTTCACAATCGCCTGGCGGTTCGGGTGCTCTTCCATCGGAATCAGGGCGTCTGCCTCACGCGCACCACCCAGACAGATCCAGCCGTCAATCACCTCAACCTTGCGGCCATCCAGCGTCGTCTTGATGTAGGCGATTGCCATGGCTAAAACTTGACCAGGACGTCCTCATCGCGCAAGACCATCTGGCACGCCAGTCGCCACGGTGAGGGTAAGTCGCTGGTCTCTGCCCTGGCAATTTGCTCTGCTGTGATTTTGCCGGCGAGCCGCAGAACGGTTTTTTCTTTTTCGGTCATAGCGACGCCAATAGGCGTCTGCTTGGACAGCACGGACACCTGCACCTGGCAGGAGCCACACTCTCCGTTCTCACACTCGTGCTCCACTGGGATCTTGTTGGCCTTGGCGATGCCTAGCAGTGTCTTTGTATCACCCGCAACGGCATAAACCGTCACGTCTTTCTTGATCTTGGGGGAGCTAAAAGTTACGTTGGGCATAAATGCTCTCGATGAATTGAATGAGAAGTCAGGCGCAAAAGGGCTACGGCATGTGCCGCAGCCCTGCGAGGCACTATCGAATAATGTCGTAGCTGTAATCGGTTTTGGCGATTTCCATGGTGTTGCCGTCGAGTGCTTCAAAGAACTCGTCGAGCAGCATCACCAGCACACGCATTTCGCCGTCATAGCCCCAAGTCGCGTAACGGTGGTAGTGGTGGCGGTCGAAGATCGGGAACACCAGGCGCACCAGCGGCGTCTTGGTGTCGCGTTCCAAAAACTTGCCATAGGTGTTGCCAATCATGAAGTCCACCGGCTCAGTAAACAACAGCGAACGCAGATGCCACAGATCGCGTTTGGGGTAGGCCTTGCAGCCAGCACCGTAGGGGCTCGACGCAAACAGTGCGTTCATCTTGACCTCCCACTCCTTGCCACCGTTGGTGGACAAGACATGTGAAGGCTCCGCACCCAGCTCCATCAGGAAGGCGGCTGTGCCCAGCATTTGGTCCGGGTCACCATACAGGGCGTAACGCTTGCCGTGCAAATGGGCCTGGCTGTCCGCCATGGCGTCCACCAGTTCGCCGCGTTCCTTTTCCAGCTGGGCCGGAATCGGCTTGCCGGTGAGGCGGCTGATTTCCATCAGGAACTTGTCGGTACCGGCAACGCCCATCGGCGCGTTCAGGACCACGACTTCCTGCCCGTGCTCTGCGATGAATTTGCTGGTTTTTTCGCAGCAGTATTCCTGGAAGACGATGGTGGCCTTGGCATGCAAAGCCGCTATCACTTCTTCCTTGGTGGTGCCGCCAGCGTACATGCGGAACTCGCCATCGGTAGGTGTGTTCCAGTTACCGGATGGATCGCAGATGATATTGACCTTGACGCCAAACAGATCAAATATGCGGCGAATTTCCTTCATGTTACCGACCACAAAGCCGTCAAAACCGCCAATGAAATTGATGCTGTCATCGGGCACGCGTACCAGTGGTTCAGTGGTCTTGGCCTTGCCATCCCAGAAGTGGCGCAACACACCCATCAGTGCGTTGTCGTAGCCGGTGATGTGGCTGCCCACAAAAGCGGGGGTGTGTGCAAACGGCACATCAAACTCGTCGGGGATGCTGCCCTTTTGCTTGCTGGTCTTGATGAAGGCGTCCACGTCATCGCCAATTACCTCGGCCATGCAGGTGGTGGACACAGCAATCATGTCGGGCTTGTACAGGCTGTAGGCATTGGCCAGACCGTCGACCATGTTGTTCAGGCCACCGAACACGGCTGCATCTTCTGTCATGGACGAACTGACGCAGGAGGTGGGCTCCTTGAAGTGGCGCGAGAAGTGCGAGCGGTAGTAGGCAACGCACCCCTGGCTTCCATGCACAAAACTCAAGGTCTTGGCAAAACCGTTGGCGACATACACAGCGCCCAGCGGCTGGCAGGCCTTGGCGGGATTGACGGTGAGTGAGTCACGGGCAAAGTTCTTGGCCTTGTAATCTTCGGTCTTGGTCCATTCGACGATGGATTTGATCTTGTCGTCGGCGTGGTTGAACTCGAACTCTTTCTTCTTACCGAGCATTTCTTGATACTCGGGCTCACGAAACAGCATTTCGTGGTCGATGACTTTGTCAGCGGATTGAGACATGGCTGGCTCCAATAGATAGGTTAGTCGGTGGTAGGCGGGTCAAGACTTCCAGGGAGCCTTGGTGAGGCCCCAGATCGGGCTGGAGATGGCCATGTCCATGTCACGGGCAAAGATGGCAAAGCCGTCATAGCCGTGGTACGGGCCGGAGTAGTCCCAGCTGTGCATCTGGCGGAAGGGCACGCCCATCTTCTGGAACACGTACTTTTCCTTGATGCCAGAGCCCACCAGGTCGGGCTTGACCTTGTCGACAAAGTGCTCGAACTCAAAGCCGGTCACGTCGTCATAGATCAACGTGGCGTCTTTGATGTAATGCGTTGTGCGCTGGTAGTCGTCATTGTGGCCAAACTCGTAGCCGGTGCCGACCACGATCATGCCCAGGTCTTCGTAAGCGCCGATGACGTGGCGTGGGCGCAGGCCACCGATGTACAGCATCACGGTTTTGCCTTCGAGGCGTGGCTTGAATTTGTCCACCACGGCCTGCATCAGGGGCTTGTACTTGGCGATGACTTCTTCGGCCTTGGCCTTGATGGTGTCGTCAAAGTGGCTGGCGATTTCGCGCAGGCTCTTTTCGATCATGGTGGGACCGAAGAAGTTGTACTCCACCCATGGCACACCGTACTTTTCTTCCATGTGCCGGCTGATGTAGTTCATCGATCTGTAGCAATGCAGCACATTGAGTTTGGCCTTGGGCGTGTTTTCAATTTCGGCAATGGTGCCGTCGCCAGACCACTGCGAGATCACGCGCAGTCCCATCTCTTCGAGCAGTATGCGGCTGGACCAAGCGTCGCCGCCGATGTTGTAGTCACCGATGATGGCCACGTCATACGGCGTAGAAACAAATTCAGGGTGCTTGTTGGCGTCCGTCTTGTCGAACACCCAGTCGCGGATAGCGTCATTTGCCAGGTGGTGGCCGAGCGACTGGCTCACACCACGGAAACCTTCGCATCGCACGGGCACGATGGTGTGGCCGCCCAGCTCTTTGCTCTTCTTCTTGGAGACGGCTTCGATGTCGTCACCGATCAGGCCGATCGGGCACTCCGACTGAATGGAAATGCCCTTGTTCAGCGGGAACAGCTCCTGGATTTCATCCACGATCTTGTCCAGCTTTTTGTCACCACCGAAAACAATGTCCTTCTCCTGGAAGTCAGAAGTGAACTGCATGGTGACGAAGGTGTCGATGCCGGTGGTGCCGATGTAGTAGTTGCGGCGTGCCGCCCACGAATACTGGCCGCAGCCAACCGGGCCATGGCTGATGTGCACCATGTCCTTGATAGGGCCCCACACCACGCCTTTGGAGCCAGCGTAAGCGCAACCGCGAATCGTCATCACGCCAGGCAGTGACTTGATGTTGGACTTGACGCCGCAATCGGGCTTGCCTTCTTCAAACGAACCCAGGTGCTTGGCGCGCCTCTTGGCCATCTTTTCAGGATAGGCCTTCAGCACTTCTTCAATCAGGGCCTTGTTGGTGGCCTTGCGCTCTTCAACGGTGGCGGTCATGGGATAACTCCGGTAGTTAAATATTTGGAGTTGCCCGGCTTACCGCACAGCAAGCCAGGCAACAGGGGCTTTTTTATGCAGCAGCCAACTGGGACGCGGCGAGTTCGGCAGCAGCTTTGCCGACTTGCGTTTCGTCGATGGTTTCCATGATCCCGAACTCCATCAGCATGTCTTCGAGCTGGTCCATGGTGATGGGCGTGGGGATGGTGCCATTGCCGGCGTTGTTGTGAACCTTGCTGGCCAGCGTACGGTACTCGCCCGCTTGCTTGGAATCGGGCGCGTATTCAATCACGGTCATGCGGCGCAGCTCGGCGTGTTGCACGATGTTGTCGCGTGGCACGAAGTGGATCAGCTTGGTTCCCAGCATGCCGGCCAGTGCGTCGGCCAACTCCAGTTCCTTGTCGGTCTGGCGCTCGTTGCAGACCAGGCCACCCAGACGCACGCCACCGGAGTTGGCGTATTTCAGAATGCCCTTGGAGATGTTGTTGGCAGCGTACATGGCCATCATTTCGCCGGACATGACAATGTAGATTTCCTGCGCCTTGTTTTCGCGGATAGGCATGGCAAAGCCACCGCACACCACGTCGCCGAGCACGTCGTACGATACATAGTCCACGCCGTCATAGGCACCGTTTTCTTCCAGGAAGTTGATCGAGGTGATCACACCGCGACCAGCACAACCGACTCCTGGCTCTGGGCCGCCGGATTCGACACAGCGGATGTTCTTGTAACCGATCTTCATCACGTCTTCGAGCTCCAGGTCCTCCACCGAGCCTGCTTCTGCGGCCAGCGACAGGATCGTGTCCTGCGCCTTGGCGTGCAGGATCAACCGGGTCGAGTCAGCCTTGGGGTCGCAGCCGACGATGAGAATCTTCTGGCCCAGGTCGCTGAGGGCGGCCAGGGTGTTTTGGGATGTGGTCGATTTACCGATACCACCTTTGCCGTAGAAAGCGATTTGCCGAAGTTTAGCCATTTGGATGCTCCGTTCAGTGAGGTTGAAAAACAAGCTTGCGTAGCCGCAACGGAGTCAGCCTGACGTGTCATTTGGTCTTGTTATGGGTGTCACGGTTTGGCTGGACTCTTGTCTGCGCAGCTTGTCTATTGCACCTTCCGTGCCATGCTTTCAGACCTGCATTTGACGGCGCTTCCAAGACCCGTTCTCAGAGGGAAAAGCATGCTTTTCAAGGCCGTTTTGACAAATGCACCACGCTTTGTTGTCTTCCCTACAAAACACAAATCTGTGTCGCAAAAATTCCCCGCTTGCCTCTGCACATGATTAATTTGTGTCGGGTTTGCAGCGGCCCATGGCGACCTGCGGCCACTTGGGGGGTTGGTACGGTCATTGCTCATGCCAGTCATCGCAACCAACCCTTAAGGACTCTCCATGACCGCCACCCTGGCCACTACACCCATTGCCGACACCGCGTTTGCGCGCCTGGAGAGCGAAGGGCGTTTGCTTAACCCTCTTCTCAAGGACAAGACCGCGAAGGCAGGCCGCTTCGGCTTTCGCGGCGAACTGGCGCTGCGCTTTGCGCCCAAGCTGGCAGACGAGGCGCGTCCCCCTGAACTGCTGAGCCAGCAGGTGATGGCTGTTGCCAACCTGGGCGAAAAGCACATCCCATTTTTTGCGGGCTACTTGCTGAGTTTTGAATACCTGAAGGATGTGGCTGAGGTGCTCGGTGACACTTTGAGTGCAGGCGGAAAATACTTCTTGTTTTGCAACAATATCGACCTGTCCAAGAAATACCAGGTGCCCTACAAGGGGGCCATGTTCTACGTGCTCCCCATCGATGAGTCCACCGTCTACAACGAGATGCTGGACCTGCTTTACCTGGAGAAAAATGACCTGAAAAAGAAGGACACCGCTGGCAAACTCGACGCAGTGGCCGACGCTGCACTCAAGTTCGATGTCACGTTTGACACCATCACTTATGCAGAAGGTCTGGTGCTGATGGGGCCGGTGCGCAACCCCAACGAAAACCGTCCCGTCTAAAGCTCGCTCTGACGGCTGTGGCGCAAGACGATGACGCTGATCCTTCCCCGCGTTGGTACGGGACCAACCTGGTCGGTGTGCCAGCGCGGGTGCTGGCCAGCACGGCGTTCAACCAACATCCAAGGCCACTCGCCATTGCGGGTACCTGTGCTGCTCACCGCACCCTGTTTGAGGTGCTGGAAGCGTGCTCCGACCTCAACGAGGCACATGACATGTTCTCGCATTACCTGAACGTCGTTTTTGGCCTGCGCAAGCCCGAGCCGCATGAGCTGGCTGCCCTGAGCGCTGCCGATCAGCGGCGCTGGCGCAGCAGCTGGCGCAAGTTGCTGCAAGGTTGGGGCATGGACTCCAATGGGCCTGCTGGCGCCGTGCTCAAAGGCTGGGTGGAAAGCCGCTTTGGCTTGGCACCGGCGTTTCACAAGGCGCCGCTGGCGCGCTTTCCGTCGCCTGCCTGGGTGGTCTATATGCAGGAAAAAGTCTCCAGCCGCTATCACAACAACAACATCTACCAGCAGTTGGATCTTCTGTACGCTTTCTGCCAATGGGCATTGCGCCGAGGTGGCGACGACAAAGGCAAGGCCGCGCAACACCTGCGGCTTTGGCGCGGCAGCAATCAGATTGAAGAACAGGTGATCTTCGGGAGGCTACAGGACCGACATTGCACCGTACGTCTGAATAACCTGGTGTCTTTCAGCCTGTCCGAAGAAGACGCATCCTGCTTTGGCGACTGGGTCATGGAAGTGCAGGTGCCCACCTGCAAAGTGCTGGTGTATCCAGACCTCCTGCCGGGCCAGGTGCTGCAGGGCGAGCAGGAAGTGCTTGCCTTGGGCGGTGACTACGAAGTGACGGCCCGCTATGCCTGAAACCCATCCTGACGCTGATCACGAATTGTGGGACCGCGCGCTCGGTGCTTATCTTGGCTTTGCCATTGGCGATGCGTTGGGCGCCACCGTGGAATTCATGCGTCCGCGCGAGATCGCACAGCAATACGGCGTGCATCGCCACATCATGGGTGGCGGCTGGCTCAAGCTGCCCGTCGGCCAGGTGACCGACGACACCACCATGAGCCTGGCGCTGGGCGAGGCGCTGCTGCGGGGTGGCCGCACCGCACTGCAAGACTTTGTAGCGCATGACGACGTGGGCCTGATTCGGACCATTGGAGACGCTTATGTGCGCTGGCTCAAAGGCAAGCCAGTGGACTGCGGCAACACCTGCCGCCGGGGCATACAGCGCTATATGCGCGAAGGCACATTAGAAGGGCCTTTCAATCCTGGCGACGGTGGAAATGGTGCGCTGATGCGCAATTTGCCTGCTGCCTTGGCCACCCTGGGTAACGACGCGGCCTTTGAAAAACTCGCCATGGCGCAAGCGCGCCTGACCCATAACCATCCCTTCTCCGACGCGGCCACCTTGGGCCTGGGCCAGCTGCTGCGGCTGCTCCTGCGCGGCACTGAGCCAACACATTGTCGGCAATGGGTGTCGCAGTGGGTGGAGGACAACCCAAGCTTCCGATTCGTGCCTTACCGCGAGCGCGCTACCGCCTATGTGGTGGACACGGTGCAAACGGTGCTGCATTTCTTCCTGCTGCATGAAGGCTTTGAGGCTGCCATGGTGGCCACAGTCAACCAAGGAGATGATGCAGACACCACAGGCGCCCTGCTGGGCATGCTGGCCGGTGCTCGCTGTGGCGCGTCCCGCCTGCCAATGCGCTGGCTGGACCGGCTGCAACCGGCCACTGTGAAAGCCATTACCGAGCAGACCCAAGGCCTGCTGAGCATCCATGACCCACATCATTTTCTTTGAAAAACCTGGTTGCAGTGGAAACGCGCGCCAGCGGCGCGCGTTGGAAGCGGCAGGCCACACACTAGAACGGCGCAATCTCCTCACGGCTCACTGGACGCGTCAATCGCTGCTGGTCTTTCTGGGGCCACTGCCGGTTGCCAGCTGGTTTAACCGCGCCGCACCGCCTGTCAAAAGCGGCGCGGTCCAACCCGAAGTACAGACCGCGGACAGTGCAATCGAATGCCTGCTGGTCGATCCCTTGCTGATACGACGGCCCCTGATGCAACGCACGGACAACCAGAGCCATCATGTCGGGTTTGAGACTGCCGCTGTCCATGCCTGGGTTGGCCTTGGCACAGAAGCGGCCACATCGTCGCTGGAAGGCTGCATGTCATCTTCCGGACATTTCGCCACACCCCCCAATGGAGAGCATCATGCCCATGTTTGATTTTCACTGCAGCGCCTGCGGCCACGACTTTGAAACCCTGGTGCGCTCAGGCGACGCGCCGGTGTGCCCTGCCTGCCAAAGCGGGGCCCTGGAGAAGTGCCTGTCGCGCATCTCGCCTGCTGGCAAGATAGAAGGCATCCGCATGGCCCACCGCCGCGTGGCTGCCGCCCAGGGCCACTTTGACCACTACAGCCCATCAGACAAGGCCAAGCTGCTACAGGGTAAGAAGGGTATTTAGCCTGCGGTCAGGCACGCTATTTGCGCTGGTATATAGCGCTCACACCTTTTGTACTTTTTGTTGATCCTTGTGTGTAGCGTCTGTCAGGTTTTCAACATTCTTGGAGCGGTTTGATGTCCACTGCGCTATGTACCAAGCTACCTAACGAAGATGTGTTCGCATGCCCGGTGCGACAGGCTCAGGCACGGCGCTGGTTGACCGACCTCCCAAAGGCCTTGCAGGCCGTGGTAGTTCCTCCGGTGTCTGTCGATGTATTTCACGAATACGAAATACAGGCCGAACGCGCGCAGGGCAGGGATTCGGCTAACGCGCCCTGCTTTTCTGAGTTTCGCTACGTGATCACCCAACTGCGCTCCGACGATGACGAGGAGTTTTACGAGACCCCTGTCTATGCCGAGATCTTGACCTCCTGGCGTCTGATCGATGAACGCTGGCTGGTGTGCCGCACCACGCTGGACCGCTTGGATCGCAGCGGCACACATACCAGTTTCTCGGTGAGCGAATGCATACCCCGATGAGCCTGTCATCTAAATCAACGATGAGACGTCTATGCAAAAACTGATCCGCAGCCACAATGCCTTGTTGCAGGGCAGCCCCATCCGCACCCTGCTGCCTCAACCAGCGGCAGCGGGTGATGTCATTTTTGTCATGGATCTTGACGAGCCAGCTCGGAAAGTGTGGCTGGACTGTCTGTTAAAAGCGCTGGATGAAGTGCAACTTCCATTGGCAACGTGCGAGGAAATCTGGAGCAGCCTGGAGACACTGTCGGTTCCCATGCTGAAGACCGACGGCAACTTGCGTCAACCACCCCGCTATTCCTACCAATGGATGCTCAGCCGTGCGCGCCACCCCGCCATGGGTATGTGCAGAAGATGACAGCACCCGTTCGTCCCTCAGGCTGGCACGCCGACAAGCACATGGCTTGCCTTGAAAAGCGCAATCACCGGTACGCCTTCGGTCAGTGCGAGTTCAGTCACTGCCTCATTCGTGATCAGGGCGCTGACGACGGCGCCGCCTGCCAAAGTAACTTTCACTTGGCAATTGACTGCACCTCGGGCAATGTCGCTGACAACGCCTTTAAGCTGGTTGCGTGCACTGAACCGGTATTCAGGCGTCCCCGACAGCAACATCACCCACGGTGTTTTCACCTGCGCCCCGGCCTCAATTCCCGGAGTCAAGCCCAGGGCCAGCACACTGGCCTCTGTCAGCATGGCCACAATGGTGTCGCCACCTGGGGTCGTGATTTCGACTTCGGCGTTGATGGGGCCTCCTTTGATCGCCGTGACCTTGCCCTTGAAGAGGTTGCGTGCGCTGATGCTCATGGTGTATTTCCTTTTCTTGCATATGAATGCCCGGTGAGGGGTTTATGCATGGTGCGCCAGACCGTTCGCTCCTTACCACCACAACGTGTCATCCGCCCCACACACTGGAGGACATATCCATGAAGCTGCCGTCCGCCCAACTCACCGGCAAGCTGCTGATAGATACCAGCATGGGCAGTTTTTTGGGCGACAAGCGCATACGCCTTCTCGAAGCCATAGACCGCTCGGGTTCCATCTCGCAGGCGGCCAAAGCCGTGCCGCTGTCATACAAGGCGGCCTGGGATGCGGTGGACGACATGAACAATGTCGCGCCGGAGCCGCTGGTGCTGCGCTCAGCGGGTGGCAAGCATGGTGGCGGCACAGAACTCACTGCCTTTGCCCGGCGCCTGATTGCTTTTTACCGCGCGCTGGAAAAAGAGTCGCAACTGGCGCTGGAAAAACTCACCAGCAATCTTCAGCAAAGTGGTGTTTGCGATGTGGACGATTTTCGGCAAGTCTTGAGGAGAATGTCTATGAAAACCAGTGCGCGCAACCAGTTTGCCGGCCCTGTGACCGGAATCAAGGAGGGGGTGGTCGATACCGAGGTCACCGTCCAACTGGGGCCCACCTTGGCGCTGACGGCTATCGTCACGCGGGAATCAGCCGAGACCATGGCCTTGTGCCCGGGCCGCGATGTGCTGGCCTTTGTCAAGGCTTCGAGCATCCTGCTGATGGTGGGCGAAGATGGCCGTATTTCCGCGCGTAACCGCTTTTCGGGCACCGTTACCCGCATCCAGCAGGGGCCGGTGAATGCCGAGGTCACGTTGAGCATGGCGAACGGTCGCCACGTGATGACAGCAGTGATCACGGATGACAGCGTAAAGCGCCTGGGACTGGTGGAGGGTCTGCCCGCGACTGCGGTGTTCAAAGCCTCCAGCGTCTTTCTTGCTGCGATGGATTGATTTGTTTTTTAAGGAGTCTCTATGAAAGTTACCCGTTTGCTTTCCAACCTGCTGGCCTCGCTGTTTCTGGTGGTCGTTCCCGCACATGCGGATGAAATCTCGGTGGCTGTGGCTGCCAATTTCACCGCGCCCATGAAGTTGATAGCGGCGGAATTCGAGAGGGACAGTGGTCACAAGCTTGTGACCTCTTTTGGTTCAACTGGCAAGTTCTATGCGCAGATCAAGAACGGCGCACCGTTTGAGGTGCTGCTGACGGCCGACGACGAAACACCGGACAAGCTGATGAAGGAAGGTGCAGCCGTCAGTGGCTCGGCCTTCACCTATGCCATCGGCAAGCTGGTGCTTTGGTCAGCCAAGCCAGGGCTGGTCGACGGCGCTGGTGCTGTGCTGAAGAGAGGTGACTTTGCGCATTTGTCCCTGGCCGAACCCAAGCTCGCACCCTACGGTGCTGCTGGCGTCGAGGCCATGAAGGCTCTGCGCGTTTATGAGGCCATCCAACCCAAGATCGTGACGGCCGAAAACATCACCCAGGCTTACCAGTTCATCAGCAGTGGCAATGCTGAGCTGGGCTTTGTAGCCCTGTCGCAAGTGTTGAAGGACGGAAAGATAGACGGCTCGTCCTGGTTAGTTCCGGCCAATTTGTACAGCCCTATCCGTCAGGACGCCGTGATCTTGGAAAAAGGCAGGGGCAAGCAAGCAGTAGATGCCTTGATGAAATACATCAGAGGCGACAAGGCCAAAGCCATCATCAAATCTTTTGGCTATGAGCTGTCGTAAACCGGACAACCGCACTGGTATCGAAAGCGGGCACGGAACTGGCTTGTGTTGCCCCTGATTCACTTGGCTGGAGCCTCACCATGAAAATTGCAGTGGCAACCAAAGAAAACTGGCGTCTTGTGTCGGGCCATGCGGGCAAAGTGCACGACTGGTTGTTGTTCGATTGCCAGCCCGGGCAAGCGCTGCCCGTGCCACAGCAAGTGAGTCTCAGCGACGCACAACTGCCACACAACTTCAGGGACGACGGACCGCACCCTTTGCACGGCGTGGAACTTGTGGTTGCCGCCAGTGCTGGCGACGGCTATATCCGTCACATGGATAAGTGGGGCGCACAGGTTCTGCTGACAGGCGAAACCGTGCCCGTGAACGCACTGCAGAAAATCATCGCTGGTGAGGCCTTGGCCGACACCCGCTTTGACATCACCACTGCGCTGTGCAAAGTGCGTGATCTGTTCAGCAAGCATTGAAAGAGGTCCGCCATGAACCCCGCCCTCGATTGCCGCCAACAGATGCAGACCGCGTTGCTGGGCCGCCCAGCCGCTTGCGCTGCACTGTCAGATCCCCTGCGCCCCTTGCTGGCCAGCCTGCTGACCGGTCGTTCGCTCAAGCAAGGCGTGTTGACCGCTACCCTGGGGCTGCCGCCAGACACCTTTGAAGCGCTGTGGCAGCACTACTTTCCAGGCGATCCGTTGCAACTGCAGCATGGCCCCGGCGAAGACATGGTGGAACTGGATGACCTGTTGCAACTGCTGCTGGAATACCGCGCCGGTGTGTATGCATCGGAGGCCTGGCTGGCGCACATCGTGGCTCACAGCTACTGTGGCCGCAACCATTTGTGGCAGGACCTGGGCCTGGCCAACCGGGGCGAGCTGTCGCTGTTGATGAACACCGCTTTTCCGGCACTGGCCGCACTGAACGTAGGTGACATGAAGTGGAAGAAGTTCATCTACCGCCACTACTGCGCGCGTGAAGGCATTTATGTCTGTCCCGCGCCGTCTTGCGGCGAATGCAGTGACTACAGCAAGTGCTTTGCCAAAGAAGAATAGACCCTAGCCCATGTCTGCCGAAGATTTCACCGCCATTGTGCTGACCACCAAGTTGGCCGCCCTCACCACACTGCTGTTGCTGCTGCTGGGCACGCCGATTGCATGGTGGTTGGCGCGCAGCCGCTCACCGCTCAAGACCGTGGTGGGTGCCATCGTCACGCTGCCACTCGTGTTGCCGCCGGCTGTTTTGGGCTTTTACCTGCTGGTGCTGATGGGGCCGCAAGGCCCCGTGGGCCAGTTGACCCAATTCTTGGGCCTGGGTCTGCTGCCGTTCACCTTTGCAGGTTTGTTGGTTGGCTCTGTGATTTATTCCATGCCCTTTGTCGTGCAACCGCTGCAACAGGCCTTTACCGCCATGGGTGATCGCCCGATGGAGGCTGCGGCCACCTTGCGCGCTTCGCCCTGGGACGCCTTTGTCACTGTCGCCCTGCCGCTGGCACGGCCCGGCTTCATCACTGCCGCCGTGCTGGGCTTCGCCCATACCGTGGGTGAGTTTGGTGTGGTGCTGATGATTGGGGGCAATATTCCGGGCAAAACGCAAGTGTTGTCCATGGCCATCTACAACCATGTGGAGGCACTGGAGTACAGCAACGCGCACTGGCTGGCCGGTGGGATGCTGGTATTTTCATTCCTGGTATTGCTTCTGCTCTACAGCCGTGGCTGGAACCGCCAGGCATGAGCATTCAGGCATGCTTTCAACACAGCTACCCCGGCTTTGGGCTGGACGTGGCGCTTGATCTGCCCGGTAAAGGTGTCACTGCCCTGTTTGGCCCCTCGGGTTGCGGCAAGACCACGCTGCTGCGCTGCATGGCCGGGCTGACGCGCGCGCGCCTGGGCCAGCTCACAGTGAACGGGGCGGTGTGGCAAAGCGGTAGCAACTTCATGCCTACCCACCAGCGCCCGCTGGGCTACGTGTTTCAGGATGCCAATCTTTTCCAGCACCTGAACGTGCGGCGCAACCTGATGTATGGCCAGCAGCGCGTACCAGCCGCTGAGCGACGCATTGAACTTGACAAGGTGATCGATTTGCTGGGCATTGGGCATTTGCTGGAGCGACTGCCGCAGGGTTTGTCCGGCGGTGAGCGTCAGCGCGTGGCGATAGCCCGCGCTTTGCTCACCAGCCCCCGGCTTTTGCTGATGGATGAACCCCTGGCCGCGCTGGACTTGGCGCGCAAGAACGAGTTCCTGCCCTATCTGGAGCGCTTGCACGATGAGCTTGACATCCCCGTGGTCTATGTCAGCCATGCGCCCGACGAGGTGGCACGGCTGGCCGATACCCTGGTGGTCATGCAAGAGGGCTGGGCTGTGGCCGTGGGGCCGCTCACCGAAACCCTGGCCCGGCTCGACCTGCCGATTCACCTGGGCGAAGACGCCGGTGTGGTGCTGGGCGCACGGGTGGTGGAGCGCGATACCGCCTGGCACCTGGCCCGTGTGGAATTTCCCGGCGGCAGCCTGTGGGTGCGCGACGGGGGGCATGCGCTGGGCCATTCGGTGCGTGTGCGCATACTGGCGCGCGACGTCAGCATTGCTTTGCAGCCAGTCAGCGGCATCAGCATCCAGAACTGCCTGAGCGCCGTTGTGGAACAGGTCGCTGGCGACTACCACCCCGCCTTGGCCCTGCTGCGTTTGCGCATCGGCGAATCACCCTTGCTGGCACGTTTGACGCAGCGTTCGGCTGCGGGGCTGGCGCTGGAGCCAGGCAAACAGGTGTGGGTTCAGATCAAGGCGGTGGCATTGATAGGCTAAGGCGCCACATGGCGCCCAGCTCAGAGCAATTGCACGGTGACAGCTTCTTCGCCCAGAATGGCCTGGCAGGCCAGTCGTGATGTGGAGCCAATGCCCACAATGCCGTCGAGTTTTTCATTCTCAATGCGCTGGATTTTGGACAAGGTCTTGCGGCCCTCGGGCACGGCCACATGGCAGGATTCGCACCTGGCTTCGCCGCCGCATTTGCTGACGATGGGCTCTCCCACCGATTGCAGGGCTTTGAGCAGGCTCTGGCCAGCGGCGACGTCGTAGGTCTTGCCAGAAGGAAGAACAGTGAGTGTGGTCATGGTGTCTTTGGGCGCTTAAGGCCGTTGGGGTTTAGAAAAATGGGAAGCAACTGTCAGGCAGCCACTTCGGCTTGCATGGCCGCGATCAGCGCTTCAGAAAACTGCGCCAGCGGCATGGCAATGCGGGTGATGTTCTGCTCGGCCAAAAAGCGTGCTTCCATGCGCGTGGGTTCTTCGGGCAGCACCGCCCAGTGGCGATCGCTGGAGCGCTTCATGATCTGGCGCGCAAAGCAACGAGTGAGCTGGTCGTCAAATCGGCATCCCAGAAACAAAAAGTGCCGACCTGTGCGCCAGGCCTGGACAGCTGCGGGGATGGGAGTCTGAATGTCGATCTCGGTCAACACCTCGACAAAGTCGCTGTCGGAGACGAGGTAGTTGCCCGCCGGGCTGTGACTGCCCAGCGGCTTATAGAGCAGGCGCTGACGCCCAGCAGGAGGGTCGGTCAGCAGGCTGCCATCAGCCGCATAGGCGCCGGTCCAGTCACCAAAGTGTTCGGATTGCGACAGACCCTGCACTTGGCTCCAGTCGCCCGGCGTGGCTTTCAGGGCGGCGGCAAAGCTGTCGTCGTACCAGGCGTCCACCCACAGGCAGGCGTTGCTGGCGGCCAGTGCCAACTGCAAGGCGGACGGCACAGGCGTGGCGGCAAAGGCCTCGTTCATCAGGTGCACCACCGATTTGCGGTGCTTGAAGTTTTCGATGAACTGCGCGGCCTGCGTGAGGCGCTTGCGAATCTTGTGCGGCACGCTGACCTTGGCTGTCATGCTCTCGGCCAGTGCCAGCGGTGTGGCCGGCACCTTCACGTCGGCACACAGGCTCAGCATCTCGGGGCCGAGGTAGGGAATGACCGAGCCGCTGTCGAGGCTGTGGACGATGTCTTGGATCAAGTCGGTCATGGTTGTTCCTTAGAGGTAAATCGCTGCGCCCGCACCCACGTTGGTAGCGGTGTCTTTGAGCGTCTTCACGATGTGCTGCACCTGTTCTTCGTCCAGCAGGGTGTGCAGCGGCAAGGCCAGCGCGCGGTCGCCAATGCGGTCGGTGTCTGGCAGCACGCCTCGCTGGCGGCCAATGGCGTCGCCAGCCTGCATGTAGTAAAACTGCTGGTGCAGCGGGTGGCTATAGGCAAGGGTCTCGACACCACAGGCTCGCAGGTCGTCAATCATCTGGGCTCGGGCGCTACCAGAAAAGCGCTTGCCCAGATGCACGACGTAGAGCATCCAGTGCACCTCGTCCACACCCTCGCCGATGTAGGGTGGCTTGACGCCCTCAAAGCTTTGCATTTGCTCGTGGTACCAGGCCACCACCTGCTGGCGTGCTTCCAGCCGCTCGTCCAGCCCGGCGAGTTGAGCCAGACCCAAGGCAGCCGTCATCTCACTCATACCCGCCTGCAACGGCACGCGCGAGCCCACCGACACAGAGGCGCGGTCGGCCACACGGCGCTGACGCAAATAGCGCAGCTCATGCACCAGGTCGTCATCGTCGGTCACCAGCATGCCGCCCTCGCCCGTACACAGGGCCGAGGGTGCAGAGAAGTCGAAAACCGAGATATCGCCAAAAGTGCCCACCTGCTGTCCCTTGTAGCGCGAGCCCAGCGCCTCGGTGCTGTCCTCAATCAGCGCCAGCCCAGTGGATTGCGCCAGGGCGCGCAACGGCTCCCAGGCAGCGGGGTGGCCATTGGTATTGCCAGCCAGCAGGGCGCGGGTCCTGGGCGTGATCTTGAGCGCGGCCTTCTCGGCACTGAGGCTGCCAGTCCAGTAATTGATGTCTGCAAACACGGGTGTGGCGCCGCACAGCGTGATGGCCTGCGCCACCTGGTGCCAGGTGTGGGCCGTGCAGATCACCTCATCACCTGGGCCTATGCCCAAAGCACGCAGGGCAATCCAGGTGCCCTGCGTGCCGCTGCCCACGGCCACAGCGTGTTTGCGGCCCACCCAGGCGGCAAAGGCGCGCTCAAAGCCCTCGACCATGGGTCCATCGCCCCACTGGGCGGATTGCAGTACAGCGCTGACGAGTTCAATTTCGCGCGCACCGCATTCGGGCTCAAACAAGGATATGAGATCGACTTCCATGCGGCGCCCCTAGTCTTGGGTAAGGATGAGCGCCGTCGCATCGGCGGCTTGGTCCGTCACCACCCAGCAGTGTCCGTTGGTGCTTGCGAGATAAACCTTGCGCGCACCCAGGCGCAGAGCCGGGGTCTCATCCCGCATGTCCATGGCATCCACCAGCACCACGCGCATGGCAGGGTCTCGGGCACGCCACAAGGCGGCGGCGTCGCGCAGTGAGGTGGCAGCGCCAATCACTTCACTGGCGCTGCGCAGGTATTCGGTGGTGACTGACATGGTCATTCCTCTTGTGACAATGCCAGGCGCCGCGCCTCTACCGTGATGGGCAGAGGTGTGTCGGCAGCCATGCTCGGTAACTCAAACTGCCAGCCGTTTGCCAGCGTCACCAGCCCACCCCACATGTCAGGATTGGCCATGGAAACAATCGGTTCCTCCAGATCCTTCTTGGGTACATAGCCGGTCAGCACGCCCTTGCTGTCTTTGCGGATCATCAGTTTCATCATGGACTCCAGGTTTAAATCGTTGTCAGTTCCTGCACAAGCACAGGCGCCAACAGGGGCGGCAGCTGCTTGAGCACGGTGTTCACATCGGTCACCGTGGTGGTGCTTCCCAGCGACAGGCGAACTGCCGCCAGGGCATCCATCTCAGCCACCCCCATGGCGGCCAGCACATGCGAGGGATCGGTACCAGTTGACGAGCAGGCAGCGCCGCTGGAAGCAGCCACGCTCAGGCGCTCCAGGCGTTGCAACACCACGTCCACCGACAGTTGGCCAAACCGCAGGTAGCTGGTGCCGGGCAGGCGGTCCACGTTTTGGCACCACACATGGGTTTGAGGTAAGGCCTGTTGCAAACCGGTTTCGAGCGCGTCGCGCAAGGCGCTCAGACGCTGTGCCTCGTCGGCCACATTGCCCAACAGTTCCAGTGCCGCTGCCATGCCCGCAATGGCAGGCAGGTTCTCGGTACCGCCGCGCCTTGCGCGCTCCTGGCTGCCGGGTGTCTGTGGCACAAACGCTGTGCCCTGGCGCAACAGCAAGGCGCCCACGCCTTTGGGCCCGTGGAACTTGTGCGCCGACAGCGACACGGCATCGGCACCGCATGAGGCGAAGTCAAACGCAAGCTTGCCTATCCATTGCGTGGCGTCCATGTGGAACAGGGCACCGGCGGCATGGGCCAGGTGCGCGACCTCTTGTGTAGGCATGAGCACACCGGTTTCGTTGTTGGCTGCCATCAGCGAGACCAAGGCGACATCCGGCCCCATCAACCCGGCAGCAGCAACCAGGTCCAGCTTGCCATTGGGCAGTACCGGCAGATAGTCGACCTGCACGCCGATGGCGGCCAGAGCGCGCGCCAGCCGGAGATGGGCAGAGTGCTCCACGCTGCTGAACAGCACCCGTTGGCGAGTGGGCGCAGCCGCCGCCAGCAGGCCACGCACGGCCATCTGATTGGACTCAGTGGCACCGCTGGTAAAAATCACCTCCACAGGTTTGCAGCCCAGCCTGTTGGCCACAGTGGAACGCGCAGCGCCCAGAGCGCGCTTTGCATCCTGACCTGGTCCGTGCTGAGAGGATGGGTTGGCCCAGGTGCCACGCATGGTGTGCACCATGGCTTGAACCACCGCCGGGGCCGGCGGTGTTGTGGCGTTGTGGTCCAGGTAGATCATGCTTGCCAATCAGGGCCAAAACTGGCGGGCTTTGTCGGTACACAGGGCAAGCAGCGCATCGTCCAGTGCGGAGTGCCGCAGGCGCGGTATCCACTGCCCTGTTGTGTGGTCTCGCGAGCACAGGCACCAGCTGTTGACACCATGGGGAATCAGCAGGGCAATGTCGATCACGCCCCCGTCTGGATCGACATTGCGTGAGCAGTTGGGGCTCTGAATGCGATAGGCGTCACCCTCGCGCAGGACCTGGGGCCTCACATAGCGGTAGCGGGCGCGCTTGCGCAAGGCACGCACCAACCGGTGCAGCAGCAGATTGCCCACACCGGTTGGGTGCGGGGCGACCCGTGCGGCCAGGGGCGTCATGCGTCTGTCTCGCTCAGCAGACCCAGCGGGGCAGGCACCAGCTCGATCTCGAGGCAGCCGACCACACAATCGGCAAACTGCACCAGGTAGACCGGCTCATTCAGTCCCTGGGCGTGTCCGATGTTGACGATCTCACCCACATCGCCGCGGGCCGCCATCAAGGCATCTTCAGCACGCTCAGGGTGGCTTCCGTCGTTCACCAGGTCGTCAATGGCAATCACGCGCTGGCCCCAGGCATAGGCGGGTTCGCGGGTGTCCATGCCAGTCAGGGTGGTGGGGGTGTTCATGGCGTATCCAAGGTGGCGGTGGTGGAACCCAGGCTTTTCAGCACAGCGGCCTTGTCGCCCAGCTGCGCCAGCACTTCTTCGGGCAGGTTGTCCAGGGTGCAAAGCTCTTTGGCGCGCATGCCCACGCGGTGGCCGGACTCGACAAAGTCCACTGCATAGATATAAAACTGCTGCAAAAACGTGTTGATGTTGATGACGTAGCCAATCTCGCCCTTGTGCACCAGCACTTCGCCTATATCGCGCCCGTTGTAAGTGCCGTCGTTGCGCACGACCGATCGGGCAATCACCCGCTCGCCATAGGCAAAGCGCGGTGGTGAGGCCAGTTCGATCTCGTCGCTGTCGCGGCTGATATCAGCCATGGATGACTCCTAAAACGCTGTCGCTCGGTGCCAGCGCGTTGAGGCGTTGCAGTACGGTGTGTTGGATATCGGCTTCGTCATCGTTGAGCATGCTGCGCAGCGTGACAACATCGGCGCGCTGCGCCACTTCAAATCGCACGCGCCAGTCAGCATCCCATGCCAAACGTTTCAGCAGTCCAGCGGGCAGGCGCTCGGCAACAATGCGGCGCACCTCGGGTTCGGCGTCATCCGCCATGTGCAACAGGGTGGGCATCTCCAGGCGACGGGCCACGCACATGCGCACGGCGCGGTCTGGGTCACTGGCCATGCTTGGCAGCTGTGTCAGCGGCAAGCGCTGCGCGACCAGTTCGCGCACACCGTAGTCGGCGTCATCGCGCATCAAAGCCAGATCGGACGGTGCTAGGCGCTGCGCTATACGGATTCGCACCTCGCGGTGCGGATCGCCCACCATCTTCAGCAGCTGCGTCATGGGCAACCGCATAGCGACTTGCAGACGCACGGTCTCGTCCGGGTCGGCCATCAAGGCCGTCAGGCGGAACACGCTGGCATGGCGCACGGCGATGGCGCGCACCTCAAAGTAGGGGTGATTCAGTTGCTCATCACCCAGCGCGGGGTGCCATCTGAAAAACCGGTCAATCCGCCGCGCGTACACATCCTGCATGCAGGCGTGGCCAGGCGCGCAACCTGCGCGGCCTTCGAGGTTACGAAGGGCCGCATAGGCACAGGCGGTGCAATCCAAAACACCACCCTGCCAATGAAGGGACGGGATATCATCAAGGTCGGCATTCATAGCGCTGAACTCCAGCCGCGCACCGGGTAGTCGGGCGATTGCTCATTCAGGCCACCCGCCTCATGGCGCACCAGCACGTGGGACAGCAGGCCGCCACCGACATGGTCCTTCGGGTCCAGGTGGCGCAACGCAGTCAGCAACAAGCGGGCTTCGTCCAGTTCCCCCAGACGAAGGTTCAGATAGGCCAGCCCCTTGAGCACAAACAGGTAGAAGCGCACGGCGACATCGTGGCGAGTGGCCTCATCGCTGGGCGGCACATCGCCAAAGTCCGGTCCCAACGCGGTCCGGGCAATGGCCAACGCGTCGTCACCCGCCGCGCGTGCACTGTCCAGGCGGTGGCCATAGAAATGAAAGCGGTACAGCGCAATCAGCGGGGCCGGATGCTGAGGAGCTTGCGCACGCGCTTGCTCCAGCAGGGTCTGGGCCTGCTGAGGCTGCTCGTACAAGGCAGCCGCTTGCGCTATGAGTGCACTGGTCTGCGGACTCAAGCCCGCGCCGATGACGCTGTCGGCAAAGGCCGCCAGGTCATCGCCAAAGCCCAGCTTGTCCGCGTGCATGTTGCTGTCGGCTCAAGAAGCCAGGACTGGCGCTGGCCGGCCCCGGCTGATGGTGCTGATGTCGATCTTGGTGACGCCCACCTTAGGCGCGGTGTCGGCACTGCTGCAGGCACAGGCTTCCTTGTTAGGGTCAATAAAAGACAAACCCGAGGACGTGGCGGTTTCCACAAAATCGATCGTGATGCCGTTGAGCATCAAGCGGCTTTCGGCGGCCAGAAACAGGCGCACACCACCTACCTCTAGCAGCTGCTCACCGCCCTCGGGCGCCTGTTGGGCACTGAACTCGCTGGCATAGCCAGAGCAGCCGCCAGGTGTGACCGCCAGGCGCAAACCGGCGCCAGCAGCCAGCCCGGAGAAGCGCACGATGCGGTTGATGAACTTGGCCGCAGCGGGCGTGACCGTGATGTTGGGCAACATGTCAGGCCTTCACAATGCAGCCGTCTACCGGGCAGACGGCCACACACTGGGCGGTGTCAAAGTGGCCAACGCAGTCGGTGCACTTCTTGGGGTCGATGATGTAGGTGCCATTTTTTCACGGATGGCAACGTTGGGGCACTCGGGCTCGCAGGCGGAGCAGGCGGTGCAGGTCGAGCTGATGATTTTGTGGGCCATGGTGGTCTCCGGTGGGGTTAAAAAATGCGGTAATCAGGCAGCCAGCGGCAGGCTAGTCTGGTTGGTGAAAGCGCCCTGGCGAATCTGTGCGTCGCCCCGCGCCTGGTGCACCACGGCACCGCTGGCAATACGGCTGCGGTAGCCGTTAAACCAGGCAAGCGCAGCCTTTTCGATGAACTCGCCCACGTACTGGTCTACCGGCTCTACACCGGCCAGGGTCAGTTCATCCCTGGGGCAGGCGCCAATCTTGGCGACCAGCACAGCGTGGCAGTCGTTGATGGCGCGCACCACCGAAGGCAGTTGTTCGTCGTCACCCGCACCGCCCTGGCAGTACTGGTCAACACGTCGGTGGCCCACAAACAATGCCTTGGCCGAAGAGACCTCAAACACCTGAAATTCGGTGACATGGCCAAAGTGTTCGTTGACCCGCCCACCCTTTAGTGGCCACGGCCACCAGCACGGTGAGGTCGTCTGCCAACGGGTCTCTCACATCCAGGGCGCTGACTTCCACCAGGGCTTGCTGCTTGGCTGCTTGCTGCGCTGCGCGCTCTACTTCCACCTTCTCTTGGTACAGCTTGCGCTTGTCCAGGTCATAGACCACGTCCATTTGCTCCAGCTTGTCGAGCGTGAATTCTTCGCTGCGGTCTTCACCCAGCAGACCCACGGCATCGGCGCGACACTGGCGGCAGTGACGCATCAGGTTGGCGCCGCCCATGCAGGCGTCCTGCACGGCCTTCAGCTCTGACGCCGTAGGGCCACGCTGGCCAGACAGGCCAAACACCGTGCCATGCTCGGCCTCGGAGATCAGCGGCATGATGTTGTGCAAAAAGGCGCCGCGCTTCTTCACTTCGCGGTTCACTTCAATCAGGTGCTCGTCATTCACACCAGGAATCAGCACCGAATTGACCTTGGTCAGCACACCGCGTGCGGTCAGCATCTCCAGGCCCAGCATCTGCCGTTCGTGCAAGATTTTGGCGGCCTCGTAGCCGGTCACGCGCTTGTGCTGCCAGAAGATCCAGGGGTAGATTTTTGCGCCAATGGCCGGGTCCACCATGTTGATGGTGATGGTGACGTGGTCTACGTTGTATTTGCAGATCTCGTCCACATGGTCGGGCAGGGCCAAGCCGTTGGTGGAGATGCACAGCTTCAAATCTGGCGCCTGTTCCTGCAGCATGCGGAAGGTGTCAAATGTCTTGGCCGGGTTGGCCAGCGCGTCGCCAGGGCCAGCAATGCCCAGCACCGTCATCTGCGGAATTTCGCTGGCCACGGCCACCACCTTGCGCACGGCCTGCTCGGGCGTCAACTTTTGCGAGACCACACCGGGGCGGGATTCATTGCTGCAGTCGTACTTTCGGTTGCAATAGTTGCACTGGATGTTGCAGGCTGGCGCCACGGCCACGTGCATGCGGGCAAAGTGGTGGTGGGCTTCTTCTGAATAGCAGGGGTGGTTTTTGACCTTGTCCCAGATCGCCTGGGGCATGTCGTCCGGGCCGTCGGACGAGCCGCAACTGGCCTTGCCCTCGCCGCCGTGGGTATCGCAGCCACTGCTGGCTGCAGGCATATCAAGCTTGGCACCCAGGGCCTTGATCTGACCGATGCTGACGTAGGTCTTCGCTACGCTCAACCCGCCTTGCGTGCTTGCTTGCATGGACACCCTTTTCGCGCCCAACCATGGCCGCATGAGGTTCAATAGCTAAATCCATGCCACCCGAAAACAGCTGTTTTGGCCGGGATTTGTCGGATGTGGGACATGGAGTTTGGCTGGGTTTGGCCTTTTTGACTGCTCGACTGTCAGTGATGCGACAAAGATGACATTGGGGTTGATCGGTTGCTGGCCCAGTTTCTTAGAACTTCTTTTTGGAACGCCAACTCCTGAAACTCAATGACTTTTCTCGATCGGCGGAAACCGAACCTTTGCTGTTTTCTGAGCCACCTTGCTGAAATACCGTTATGCCGCGAATCCGGGCAATCAAGCCGAGAGTCCAGTGAGTGAATCAAGTGGGCTAGCCACACCGCCACCGGCGACCGTAGTGCAATGGGTATAGATCATGGTGGTACTTACGTCACGGTGCCCCAGCAGCTCCTGAACGTCCCTGATATTTGAGCCAGACTGAAGCAAGTGCGTGGCAAAACTGTGGCGTAGCGTATGGACAGTCACCGGCTTCTGAATACGTGCAATCAAAGTAGCCACCTTGATTGCACGTTGCAACTTTTTTTCATACAAATGATCACGCATTTGCACCCCAGTGCGCGGCTCCATGGTTAACCCAGCGGCTGGAAAAGCCGAAACCAAGCCACTGCTGTCAGCATCAGGCTGCCTCTAGTCACAGCCTCTGGCACAGGCGCACCCCAAAGCCGTTGCGCTGATCACTTTCCCAAGGGGCCCTGGCGACTGCAAGCTGAGACCTGAGCGCAGCAGCAACACTTTTGGCAACATGACGACGCGGGTCCTTGTCGCCCTTGCCCTGGCGCACGGTGATCAGTTGGCAGCGAAATCCAGATCTCTGACGCGCAGATACGGTCCTTCGTTCAAACGCATTCCGGTGCCGTACAAAGTCGGGCCAGCAAAGCGACCTCGCCGCGCAACTCGGCAAGCACCGCGGACACCTCAGCCGGAGTCAATACGCACGGTACGCGCAGAACGCCTGGGTCGTGTAAGGCTATCCAGCCATGCAAGTCTTGCCCCAGTACTTCACGGTACAAAAACAACAAGCGCACTCAACGCCTGGTTATGCGTGGAGGTGGCAACCTGCTTCTCTGTTGCCAGCATGTTCAGGGAATGATTTGACATCAACCTGCCCGGTTTCTTTGGGGTGGCGCATGGCAGCCAGCACGACCATGCCAGCGCACACAAGCGCACCCAATACAGATAAGCCTGCTCCGTGCGTGCGCTATAGTGTTTGCCCGAATAACCTCGCGCACCTGGTCAAGCAAACGCGGGAAGGCGCGGCACGGAGGAGTCGGCTTTCATGGAAATTTATAACTGTGAATAAATACAGTATATGCACGCCAAACCCTGGCGGCAAGAGGCTTCCTGGGTATTTTGAAAACCGGAATATCCGACAGGGGTCGGGAATATCCGACTCGGCTACATCAAGTTCCAGCCGACAGCAAGAACAGTGGCGCTAGCACGTTAACTGGGTATTTATACAGCATCGATTTTCTGGTAGCGTGCATAGCTGCGCCACAGCGCGCGGACAAAAGCAAGCTTTTGGTACGGACGCAGTGCCACAGCTATGTGGGCTGTTGACCAAAAAGGTGGAGGTAGTAGGGATGCAAAGATTGAAGCGCCAAGAAGTGTTTCTGGCTGCGCTAGAACAGGTCAACCGAACGGACACTTGCTTCGCAAGCGCCGCACGTTTCCAACGTTAAACCTACGTTTTGAGCGACTGCTTTGGGCGATACAAACGTCGGCTTGCAGCCCTACGCGGTCGTACAGTTTGAGATGCCCAACGTCAGCAGATGGCCCGCACCTGTCGAATCTGGGTCGATGGATAGCGGCAGATGCCCCGCGAGGCTGCTAAAGACCAAGCTTCGCCTTTTCTTCCCGCCCTACCTTCTCGGCCAGTTCTGGCTGCCCCAGTGAAGGATACAAAGTCATTGAAGAGTCAGCGCAGCACCCGCAAGCGCTTCTTGCCATTCCAAGCTGGGAACGAGTGTGCCTCTGATGCAGCATTGAATGCCTGAAAACCAGGTTTTGAAAGCGTCAAGCATTCCAACTTGAAAGTGGTAGCTGCTGAAGCGCTGCTTCCAGCGTATGTTATCGGTCAGGGTACGCACCTGATGTCGGTGAGTCTACCCAGTCGCAATCCTCAGAACTTCCGGACCTCAATCCCGTTCTTCTGTAGCGCATGGCCCATTTGCCTTGGCGATATCTTGAGCAGACGCGCGGCCTTGGCCTGTACCCAGCCACAGCGTTCCATGGCCCGGATCAGGCGCTCTCGCTCACCTTCGGGTTTGCCATCGGCGTCGACAGCCACTACCTCGGCGGCATCAGGGACGGAGATGGCATCGTCGCTGTTTGCGTGGGTGGCCTGCGGTGCAGGGGCGGGCGTTGTGTCGGATGCAGGTGGCATGTGCACCTCCACCACCGGAATGTCGGCAATGCGCACCGGCGTGACCGCATCTTCACGGTCGATGTGATGCAGCACCTGGGTCAGGCAGCGGTTCTTTACAGGGAAGGCCAGGTCACTGATGACGTCGCCTTGTGCCATGGTGGCGGTGCGCTCCACACAGTTCTCCAGCTCTCGCACATTGCCCGGCCAGTAGCAACTGCTCAGCACACGCATGGCGCTGGGGCTGAACTGGGGATGTGCGCGTTCTCGCGGTTAAAGCGTTCCAGAAAATGCTGGGCCATGGCGGGGATGTCTTCGCGGCGCTCGCGCAAAGGGGGCAGCTGGATGCTGACCACATTGATGCGGTAGTACAGGTCAGCGCGAAATTCACCCGCTTTCACCATGCGCTCCAGGTTGCGGTTGGTGGCCAGTATCAAGCGCACATCCACCTTGACCGGTGTGCCACCGCCCACGCGTTCAAACTCACGCTCTTGCAGCACGCGCAGCAGTTTGGCCTGGAAGGCGGTGGAAATTTCGCCAATCTCATCCAGAAACAAAGTGCCACCGTGCGAAAGCTCAAACCGGCCTTTGCGGGTTGCCTGCGCGCCGGTGAAGGCCCCTTTTTCGTGGCCGAACAATTCGCTCTCCAGCAGCGACTCTGACAGCGCAGCGCAGTTGACGCTGACAAACACCTCGTTCTTGCGGGTAGACAGGTTGTGCAGGGCGCGCGCAATGACTTCTTTACCGGTGCCGCTTTCGCCGCGCAGCAGCACGGTGGTGCGCGTGGGCGCTACCTTGTGCACCTGGGTAAACACCTCCTGCATGGGGGTGGACGTGCCCACCACCTGTGGCAACTGCTTGCCTGGCCTGACAAGCCCTTTTTGCAGACGCCGCACCTCGCTGTGCAGGTTGTCGTTGGCCACCGACACCGTGCGGTGTAAAAGCACCGCCTGCCCCATCAGGGTGGCCACCATTTTCAGCAGTTGAAGGTCGTTAGCAAAGCCACGCTTTTCCTCGGGGTTCAGGCAGTCCACCGCCAGCACGCCAATGGTGCTGCGATCAGCGCGAATGGGTGTGACCAGCATGGCCACCGGTACGCCGGGGGTCTGGTCAGAGCCGCCGGTGCGGTTCAGAAACAAGGGTTCAACGCGTACATCGGGCACCAGCACCTGAATGCCATTGGTGAACACGCGGCCAACAATGCCTTCATTGGTCTGGAACTGCAGCCGCTGCTGCTCTTCGCGCGTCAGACCCACGGCGCACAAACCGTTGAGGCGCCCGTCGGGTTCGCTCAGCACCACAAAGGCCCGCCGCCAGTCAAAAGCGTGCAGCAAGTAGTTGAGCGCTTCCCTGAAAGTCTTGGTCACGTCCAGCGACGTGGCCAGCGTTTTGCTGACCTCGTATATGGCATTGAGCTCGCGGCGTGACTCGATTGCCTGGGTGTTCACCATGGGGAGCTCCGGTTGATGGGGAAGGCTGCCTTAGCGCAGCCCGACACTCAGCGTCACGCAAGAAACGCGCCTAAATTCTTTCGAATTGCATCAACTGTCAACGCAAGCCGGTTCGCGACAAACAAGACAAGAAAACGCCACGCCAAAAGCTTTTCACAGACAAAAGCAACAATCTTTTGCAAAACCGCTGATTTGAGCGCGCAAGCGCATGGCACCAATATTGCAAATCTGCGGTGTCTGCTACTTCACCAGGAACTTTGTATGCGGAAACCAGCACCCATCCAGTACCAGTGCGCAGTGCTCGCCCGGTGTATCTGGACTACGCTGCCACCACACCGGTGGATGCGCGTGTGGCAGGAAGATGCTGCCTTACCTGACCGAACTGTTCGGCAACCGGCCAGCCGCTCGCATGCCTATGGTTGGGCTGCAGACGAGGCGGTGGAGCTGGCGCGCGAACAGGTGTGCATTGATCAATGCCGATCCACGCGAGATCGCATGGACCAGCGGTGCCACCGGATCCAACAACCTGGCCATCAAGGGTGCAGCGCATTTCTACAAGAGCAAGGGCAGGCACCTGGTGACGCTGGCCACTGAGCACAAGGCGGTGCTGGACAGTCTGCGCGAGTTGGAGCGCGAAGGGTTTGAGGTCACCGTGTTGCCGGTGCTACCCAGTGGCCTGCTAGACCTCGAACTGTTTGCCGCCACGCTACGGCCCGACACCGTGCTGGCCTCGGTGATGTTTGTGAACAACGAAACCGGCGTGATTCAGGACATCGCCGCCATCGGTGCCATCTGCCGCGCCAAAGGGGTGCTGCTTCATGTGGACGCTGCGCAAGCGGCTGGCAAGGTGGCGATTGATCTGGCGACGCTTCCTGTCGACATGATGTCTTTGTCGGCCCACAAAATCTACGGCCCCAAGGGCATTGGTGCGCTCTATGTACGTCGCAAACCACGCGTTCGCATCGAAGCGCAAATGCACGGTGGCGGGCACGAGCGCGGGATGCGTTCCGGCACCCTGGCCACTCACCAGATCGTCGGCATGGGCGAGGCCTTTTGGCTGGCCCACCAGAGCATGGCCAGTGACAACCAACGCATTGAGGCGCTGCGTGACCGCCTTTGGGCAGGGTTGTCTCAAATGGAAGAAGTGGTCCTCAACGGAGACGAGAAGCATCGCGCGGTGCACTACCTCAATGCCAGCTTCAACTATGTGGAGGGCGAATCCCTGCTGATGGGCATCAAGGGCGTGGCGGTGTCCTCTGGGTCGGCCTGTACCTCGGCGAGCCTGGAGCCCAGCTATGTGCTGCGCGCCATGGGCCGCAGTGACGAGCTGGCTCACAGCTCGGTCCGCTTCTCCTGGGGCGCTTCACGACGGCAGGAGACATCGATCTCACGATCGCGCAAGTCACTGAGGTGGTGGCACGCCTGCGTGCCATGAGCCCCTTGTGGGACATGGTTCAAGCCGGCGTTGACCTGAGCACGATTCAGTGGTCAGCGCATTGACACATTCATTTTGAAACTGGGAGAACGCACATGGCATACAGCGACAAGGTCGTAGACCACTATGAAAACCCCCGCAACGTGGGCGCCTTTGACGCAGCGGGTGACGACATTGGTACTGGCATGGTGGGTGCGCCTGCCTGTGGCGACGTGATGCGCCTTCAGATCCGCGTGAATGCCCAGGGCGTGATCGAGGATGCCAAGTTCAAGACCTACGGCTGTGGGTCGGCCATTGCCTCAGTTCGCTTGTGACGGAATGGGTGCGTGGCCGCACGCTCGACGAGGCACTCGCGATCAAGAACGCCGACATCGCCGAAGAGCTGGCCCTGCCCCCAGTGAAGATCCATTGCTCTATCCTGGCGGAAGACGCCATCAAAGCGGCCGTGGCTGACTTTCGCTCACGCCATCCGGCGCCGGGTGGCGGCACCCTGGTGTCCGAGCAACTGGCCTGCGCCTCCAGCACGCGTTAAGACGACCCTCTCTCTCACACCCGCAACATCCAAGGATTCAACATGCAAGCAGCTCTCAGCGTGGACAGTGCCAACCCCTATGGCGGTATGCCCAATCAACTGGACTTTACCCCCGCCGCCGCCGCCAAGGTGGCGGAGCTGATCATCGAGGAAGGCAATGCCGAACTCAAGTTACGCCTGTATGTCACAGGCGGTGGCTGCTCAGGCTTCTCGTACGGTTTTGCCTTTGATGACGCGGTGGCCGAAGATGACTCGCTGATGGTGACCGAGGGCGTGGCTTTGGTGGTGGACGCCATGAGCCTGCAGTATGTGTTGGGCGCACGCGTTGACTTTGAAGACGGGCTGGAGGGGTCGCGCTTTGTCATTCACAACCCGAACGCCCAGACCACCTGTGGTTGTGGCAGTTCTTTCTCTGTTTAAGGGGGCGGTCATGACAGTCTCGCTCACGCCTGCCGCGGCACGCCATGTGGCCAAGTCCTTGTTCAAACGCGGCAGTGGCATAGGCCTGCGCCTGGCGGTCAAGACCAGTGGCTGCAATGGATTTGCCTATGCGCTGGAATTTGTGGACGCCGCCAATCCCGAAGACGAGTGCTTTGAAACCCATGGTGTGAAGGTCATCGTAGACCCGCGCAGCCTGGGCATGCTGGCTGGCACCCAGCTCGACTTTGTGCGCGAAGGCCTGAACGGGGGCTTCAAGTTCAACAACCCCAACGCCAAGGCCAACTGCGGGTGCGGCGAGAGTTTCGCTGTTTAGACATGGCATTGCTTCAGATTTCAGAACCGGGTCAGAGCGCGGCGCCGCACCAGCACCGGCTGGCAGCAGGGATTGATCTGGGGACGACCAATTCGCTGATTGCCACGGTACAAAGCGCCGTGGCACGCGCGCTGCCCGATGGAGCGGGGCCCTGCTGCTGCCGTCGGTGGTGCGCTACTTGCCAGGCAAGGGCATTGTGGTGGGGCGTGAAGCCCAGGCAAGCCAGGCGGAAGATCCACAAAACACGGTGGTGTCGGTCAAGCGCTTTATGGGGCGCAGCCTGGTGGACCTGAAAGAGGCCGCAGGCCCCTGCCTGACTTCACTGACCGGCCTGGCATGGTGGGCATACGCACCGTGGCGGGCGAGTATTCACCCGTGCAAGTTTCAGCCGAAATCTTGACACACTGCGCGTGCGCGCCGAATGCACTGGGTGGGCCGCTGGCTGGCGTGGTGATCACCGTGCCGGCCTATTTTGACGATGCGCAGCGTCAGGCCACCAAAGACGCTGCACGGCTGGCAGGCCTGACGGTGCTGCGACTGTTGAACGAACCGACCGCTGCCGCCATTGCGTACGGGCTGGACAAAGCGGCAGAGGGTACGTTTGCGATTTACGACCTGGGCGGCGGCACCTTTGACATCTCCATCCTGCGCCTGACCAAGGGTGTGTTCGAGGTGTTGGCGACCGGTGGCGACTCGGCACTGGGGGCGACGACTTTGACCATGCGATTAGTCAGTGGTTCTGCCAGCAGCACGGCATAGAAGGCCTGGCTTCCTTGCGCCAGGGCGCAACGCAGTCTGTTGACGGCGGCGCGCGGCGCCAAAGAAGCGCTGTCTGCCCATGACACCGCCGCCTTGTCACTGCTTAAAACAGACGGACAGACGCAGCAGGCGATTCTGTCGCGCACTCAGTTTGCTGAGCTTTCAGCCAGCCTGATCGCGCGTACCCTTCACTCGACGAAGCGCGCGCTGCGGGATGCGCGCCTAAGCACGGATGACATCACCGGCGTGGTGCTGGTGGGTGGATCAACCCGCATGCCGGTGGCACGCGATGCGGTGCGGGCTTTTTTGACCGAGATCCGTTGGTGGACATTGACCCCGATCAGGTGGTGGCGATAGGCGCAGCCCTGCAGGCGAATGTGCTGGCAGGCAATGGCACGGCGGATGACGACTGGCTGTTGCTGGATGTTTGCCCGCTTTCCCTGGGCATCGAGACCATGGGGGGGCTGGTGGAAAAAATCATTCCGCGTAACAGCACCTTGCCCATTGCCAGAGCGCAGGAATTCACCACCTTCAAGGACGGGCAAACCGCCATGTCGCTGCATGTGGTGCAGGGCGAGCGCGAGTCCGTCGCGCACTGCCGTTCGCTGGCCCGCTTCGAGCTGCGCGGCATACCGCCCGCTGTGGCGGGATCGGTCCACATACGAGTGAGTTTCCAGATTGATGCGGACGGCCTGCTCTCTGTCACTGCGCGTGAGCAGGGTAGCGGTATTGAGGCACACATTGAGGTCAAGCCGACCTATGGCTTGGCCGACACACAGATTGCAGCGATGCTGCAAGAAGCCATTGGCGCGTCCCAGGAGGACATGGCACTTCGTTCGTTGCGGGAGGCGCAGGTCGATGGTCGACGCCTGCTCGATGCCACTGAAGCCGCTTTGCTGGCCGATGCCACGCTGCTGTCAGACATGGAAATCCGCGCCATCAGGCAAGCCATGTTTGTGCTGGGGGACATGCTGGAAACCGACGCGCCATTGCCGCATTTGCGCGAGGCCAGTGCAGCACTTGGCTCGACAACCGACGGCTTTGCGGCGAAGCGCATGAATGCCTCTATCAGCAAGGCCCTGGCGGGCCGCAGCATGGACAGCCTGGCCTGACCCCGTATGCCCATTGTTCATCTGTTACCGCACCCCGACCTCTGTCCCGAGGGCGGGACGCAGATGTCAAGCGCGGGGCATCGCTGTGCGAGAGCCTGCTAAAGCATGGCGTGGCTATCGAGAATGCGTGCGAGATGGTGGCTGCCTTCGCCACCTGCCATGTTTATGTGCGTGAAGGGGGAAACACGCTCGCCGAGCCGGACGATGAGGAAAACGACCAACTCGACCTGGCCTGGGGCCTGCAGCCCGAATCGCGCCTTGCGTGCTGTGTTCGACTCAAGGAAAGCGACATTACCGTCGAGTTTCCGCGTCACACGCGCAATCATGCGCGTGAGCATTGAAGCAAACAAAACATTTGCGACAAACACCCTGATCATGCGCAGCCAAAAGCGGGGTTTGGCAGGCAAAACAGGTGGCATGCAGCTTGCAATACAGAGAGCATCATGTCCCCCGATCTCATCATCAACGCGAACCCTCTGCGCAGACTGGGGATAGCCAGCTTCAAGGCCTTGGCGCGAACGGCGGTACTCACACATGACTCTGGTGTGCGCAACCCTGGGTGTGCGCCATGAGCACGGTGGCGCGCTCAGCGTCCTGGTGGCGCCTGGTGATTGGCGATGTGCTGGCGTGTTGCAGCGCGACCCGGCAGCGCGCAATCTGCTCGAAGCCTGGACGATTTACCCGGGCGTACACGCCATTGCGCATCACCGATTGGCGCATGCGCTGTGGGTGTCTGGCTGGCGCTACCTGCCGCGCTGGATTTCGTTTGTGTCGCGCTGGCTGACCCAGATCGACATCCATCCCGGTGCACGCATTGGCGCGCGCTTTTTCATTGACCATGGCAATGGGGTGGTGATTGGCGAGACCGCCGAGATTGGCGACGATGTCACGCTCTACCACGGTGTCACATTGGGCGGTACCGCCTGGCGAACAGGCAAGCGCCATCCTACCGTGGGCAACGGGGTGGTGGTTGGGGCGGGTGCCAAAATTCTGGGGCCTATCCGCATAGGGGACCGCGCCCGCATTGCCGCCAATTCGGTCGTGATTGAGGCGGTTCCGGCGGGCGCCACGGTGGTGGGCATACCGGGTCGCGTGGTGACCCCGCAGCGTAATACCACCCATGGTTTTGATCTGGACCACCACCTGATTCCTGACCCTGTGGGCAAGGCCATTGCCTGCCTGTTGGACCGCGTGGCGTTACTGGAGCGAACCCACCTGAGTACCAACGAAATCAACTGTACGCGTTGCGATGACGCATGCATTGAGCCGATTTTCAACCGACCCGTCCTTCAACCCGATCACCTGGAGTAAGACACCATGGAATCTTTTCTTTCGAAACTCAAGGAATTGTCCTCGGCTGAGGACTTTCTGCGCTACTTTGGCGTGCCCTTTGAACAAAGCGTGGTCAACGTGAGCCGATTGCACATCCTCAAGCGCTTCTTTCAGTACATACGCCAGGCCAATCTGCTCTCAAGCAACAACGAACTGGATCTGTACACGGCCTACCGTGAGCAGTTGGTGAAAGCCTACGGCGACTTTGTGAAGTCCACCCCGGCGCAGGAAAAGTCTTCAAGGTGTTTCAGGACACCGCCGGGCGCAAGCATGTCTCCATCGACAACCTGCGCGCCTCCATGACCCACCGCCTGGCCGCGTAACGGCAGCCTCAAACAGAAAGACCACCATGCACATCGTTGTCTGTATCAAGCAGGTGCCGGACTCGGCGCAGATTCGAGTCCACCCGGTCACCAATACCATCATGCGCCAGGGCGTGCCGGCCATCGTCAACCCCTATGACCTGTTCTCGCTGGAGGAAGCCCTGCGTTTGAAGGACAAGTTTGGCGGCAAGGTCACCATGCTGTGCATGGGCCCACCACAAGCCGAAGAGGCCCTGCGCAAATGCATCAGCTTTGGTGCCGACGATGCCGTTTTGGTGACTGATCGTGCGTTTGCCGGCGCTGACACCTTGGCCACCTCCTATGCCTTGGCAGCCGGTGTACGCCAGATTGCATCCGAACAAGCGGTTGACATTGTTTTCACAGGCAAACAAACGATTGATGGGGACACTGCCCAGGTTGGCCCCGGCATTGCCAAGCGCATGGGGATGCAGTTGCTGACTTATGTGTCGCGCATCATCGAGACTGATCTGGAGGCACGCACCATCACGGTGGAGCGCCGTGCCGAAGGCGGCGTGCAGGTGCTGAAGACCAGCTTGCCTTGCCTGATCACGATGCTGGAAAACACCAACGAAATGCGCTTTGCCGCACTACCCGCCATGATCCACGCTGCGGCCTACCCGGTGCGAAAGTGGAGCAAAGAGCAGGCCGGCATTGAAGATCTGACCAAGATCGGTCTGAAGGGCTCGCCTACCGTGGTGAGCAAAGTGTTTGGCCCGACTGCACGTACCGAGAAGGTCGAGATGCAGGATCTTGAGACGAGCAACCTGCGCGATGTCTCGCTGAACCTGATCCAGAAGATCTTCACACGCCACCCCACTCTTGAAGCCGACCTCTTGATGAAGGAAACAGCATGAGCCAAGCACCTGTACCTGCTACCCATGTTGCTGGGCCCGCGCGACCCACTGCCGGGCGTGGGCGTAACCTGGAACTGTCGGAAGAACTCAAAGCCTACAAAGGCGTTTGGGTCTATATTGAGCATGACCGTGGCCATGTGCACAGCGTGTCCTGGGAACTGGTGGGAGAGGCGCGCAAGCTGGCCGACCAACTGGGTTGTCCGGTCAGTGCTGTCATTTTGGGTGGTGCCGACGAGGGCCTGGAGAAGTTCGCCAGCGAGGCCTTCAGCTTCGGCGCTGACCACGCTTACCTGATGCCAGACCCGGTCTTAAAGGGTTACCGCAACGAGCCCTTTACCAAGGGACTCACCGATCTGGTGAACAAGTACAAGCCCGAGATTTTGTTGCTGGGCGCCACGTCTCAGGGGCGGGACCTGGCCGGTTCTGTCGCAACCACTTTGCTCACAGGTCTGACGGCCGACTGCACCGAGTTGCGCATAGACCCCACCAGCAAGGCACTGGCCGCCACCCGACCCACCTTTGGCGGCTCGCTCTACTGCACCATCATGACCTTGGCCTACCGGCCCCAAATGGCCACAGTGCGTCCGCGGGTGATGGAGATGCCACGGGCTGACACTGCGCGCTGCGGCACCACCAGCTACGACACGCTGGGACTGGTGGAAACGCAAATCGTCACCAAGCTGCTGGACTTCATTGCAGACGCCCACAGCAACAAAATCAACCTGCCCTATGCAGATGTCATTGTCAGCGGGGGAAAGGGCCTGAAGACGCCGGAGAACTTCAAGCTGGTGTTCGAGCTGGCCCGAGTGCTTGGAGGCGAAGTAGGTGCCACTCGCCCCTGTGTTCAGGCTGGATGGGTCGAAGCCGACCGTCAGGTGGGGCAGACCGGCAAGACGGTACGGCCCAAGCTCTACATCGCCGCTGGAATTTCCGGTGCGGTACAGCACCGCGTGGGCTGCGAGGCGTCGGACGTGATCGTGGCCATCAACACCGATGCCAATGCCCCCATATTTGACTTTGCGCATTACGGCATTGTGGGCAATGCCATTCAGGTATTGCCTGCACTTACTCAGGCCTTTGCCGCCCATCTGGCCCTGCGCATGCGCCAAGTGGCCTAGCCTAAACGGAGCCATGTCATGAAAAAACCATCTCAATTCGATGCCATCGTGGTCGGCGCAGGCCCCTCGGGCAATGCATGTGCCTATACCTTGGCCAAGGCCGGACTCAAGGTGCTGCAGATCGAGCGCGGCGAATACCCTGGCAGCAAGAATGTGCAGGGCGCAATTCTTTACGCCAAGGCGCTGGAGGAAATCATTCCCGACTTTCGCGACGATGCGCCGCTGGAGCGCCACATCATCGAGCAGCGTATGTGGGTGCTGGACGAAAACTCCTTTGTCGGAACGCACATCCGCAGCGAGGAATACAACAAGCCGCCCTACAACCGGTACACGATTTTGCGTGCGCAGTTTGACAAGTGGTTCAGCGCCAAGGTGCGTGAGGCCGGTGCGCTGCTGATTTGTGAAACCACAGTGAACGAGTTGATCATGGACGGCGACCAGGTGGTGGGTGTGCAGTGCGACCGCCTGCACGGCGATGTGTTTGCCGATGTGGTGATTCTGGCCGATGGTGTGAACTCAACGCTGGCTCGCAAGGCGGGCTTCCATCCGGAAATCCCCGCTGGCAATGTGGCACTGGCCGTCAAGGAAATCCTGTTCATGCCCGAAGACACGATTCGCCAGCGCTTCAACATCGGTGAAGAATCCGGGGTGGTGATCGAGATGGTGGGGCGCATCACCGACGGCATGATGGGCACTGGCTTTCTCTATACCAACAAAGAGTCCATCACGATAGGGGTGGGCTGCATGCTGAGCGACTTCAAGGGCAATCCGAACAAGACCACCCCTTATGCCCTACTGGACCAGATGAAGCGCCATCCTTCCATTGCACCGCTGATCGAGGGCGGCGAGATGAAGGAATATTGCGCTCACCTGATTCCTGAAGGTGGCTTTCACGCCATTCCGCAGATTTATGGCAACGGCTGGATGATCGTGGGTGATTCGGGCGGGTTTGTGAATGCGGTACACCGCGAAGGCTCTAACCTGGCCATGACCACGGGCCGTTTGGCCGCCGAAACCGCCATTGCCGCCAAGGCCGCGGGCAAGGGCTTCAAGGCTGCGGCGCTGGCGGGCTACAAGAAGGCACTGGACGCCAGCTTTGTGATGAAGGACCTGTACAAATACCGCGACATGCCGGCCGTGCTGCACAAGAACCCGCAGTTTTTCACCAGCTATCCGGACATGCTGGCTCAAGCAGCACGCACCATGATCACGGTGGATGGTGTCGACAAGAAGACGAAAGAGCGCGAAATATTTGCGAACTTCCGTCAAACCCGCAAGCTCACCGGGCTGGTGGGTGACGCCTACAAACTGTGGAAGGCCATACGATGAGCGCGATAGCTTTGAACGTTGAAGACAAACTCTTCCAGAACCGCTATCGGGTCGATGCGGGTCGACCCCACATCAAAATCAAGGATGCCAATACCTGCACCAACATATGCGTGGACAAGAGCTGCACCTATGTTTGCCCCGCCTCCTGCTACAAGACCGAAGGCAATGGAAGCGTCACACTGATCACCGACGGCTGCCTGGAGTGTGGAAGTTGCCGCATCATCTGCAGCGAACATACCAATGTGGACTGGGAGTACCCACGCGGCGGTCACGGCATTTTGTTCAAGTTTGGCTGAGTCTTACTGCGCCATCAGCGTAAACACAGGTTCACTGAACATCGTGGTTTTCAATGGCATCTGGCGAATTTCAAGACGCTGCTGAGCGTCTTGAAATCACTGTTCATCACTCCCACTCAATGGTGGCAGGCGGTTTGCTCGATACGTCGTAGGTCACCCGGTTGATGCCGCGTACTTCGTTGATGATGCGGCCAGACACCTTCTTGAGTAGCGCATAGGGCAGTTCTGCCCAATCTGCCGTCATGAAGTCGCTGGTCTGTACGGCGCGCAGGGCCACCACATAGTCATACGTGCGACCGTCCCCCATAACACCCACGCTCTTGACCGGCAAAAACACGGTGAAGGCCTGGCTGGTGAGGTCGTACCAAGTTTTGCCTGTGGTTTCGTCCTTGAAATTGCGCAGTTCCTCAATAAAGATGGCATCTGCCCGACGCAACAAGTCGGCATAGTCTTTCTTGACTTCGCCCAGAATGCGCACGCCCAGTCCTGGGCCTGGGAACGGATGGCGGTAAACCATGTCATGGGGCAGTCCGAGCGCCACGCCCAGTTCGCGAACCTCGTCCTTGAACAGGTCGCGCAGGGGCTCCAGCAATTTGAGGCCCAACTGCTCTGGCAAACCACCCACGTTGTGATGGCTCTTGATGGTGACGGCTTTTTTGCTTTTGGCGCCGCCGGATTCGATCACGTCGGGATAAATGGTGCCCTGGGCCAGCCAAGCCACGTGGCGGGACTGATCGTTCTTGAGTTTGGCTGCTTCTGCCTTGAACACTTCCACAAACTCGCGCCCTATGATCTTGCGCTTGGCCTCAGGATCGGTCACACCAGCCAGGTGACCCAGAAATTGGGCCTCGGCATCGACACGGACGACTTTGGCGTGCAGCTTGCCCACGAACATGTCCATGACCATGTCACCTTCGTTCAGGCGCAACAAGCCATGATCGACAAACACGCAGGTCAACTGGTCGCCGATGGCGCGGTGGATGAGTGCAGCAGCCACAGAGGAATCGACACCACCCGAGAGTCCCAGGATGACTTCCTCATCGCCCACCTGCGCCTTGATGGCGGCTACAGCCTCGGCAATGTGGTCACGCATGACCCAGTCTGGGCTGGCGCCACAGATGCCGATCACAAATCGCTCCAACAGGGCGTGGCCTTGCACTGTGTGGGTGACTTCCGGGTGAAACTGCACAGCATAGAAGCGCCTGGCCTCATCAGCCATGCCTGCAATCGGGCAGGAATCTGTGGACGCCATCAGCTTGAAGCCGGGTGGCATTTCGGTCACTTTGTCGCCATGACTCATCCACACGTTAAGCATGCCGTGGCCGTCGGGCGTGGTGAAGTCGGCAATGTCTTTCAGCAGCGCTGTATGACCACGCGCGCGCACAGCCGCAAAGCCAAACTCACGCTGGTGTCCGCCTTCGACCTTCCCGCCCAGCTGGTGCGCCATGGTCTGCATGCCGTAGCAGATACCCAGCACCGGCACACCAAGGTCAAACACAGCTTGTGGCGCCTTGTCGGTGGTTTCTTCATAGACGCTGGCATGACTACCTGACAGGATGACGCCTTTGAGCGTGCCGTCTTTAGCATAGTCGCGCACCCAGTCGTCGCTCACATCACAGGGGTGGACCTCGCAGTACACGTGAGATTCGCGAACGCGGCGGGCAATCAGCTGGGTAACCTGGGAGCCAAAATCGAGAATGAGTATTTTCTGGTGCTGCATGGATGGCGAGAGAGAAAAAATCTGTCAGGCCTGATTGTCGCCGATGGGGTCAGGCTTCAAAATCCAGCGCATGGCGAGTGCCAGCACACTCAGGGCGGCCATCATGGAGGGCAGCAACCAGATGCCCAGCTGTGCAGCTGTTTGCAAGGCGCTGGGCGCCGGGTCAAACTTGAGAACAAGCACCCCGTTGACCGGGTTGATATTTGTCTTGCCATGGCAGGCCGCACAGCGCTCCTGGTTTTTGACGGGATAAATGACACTCAAACCAGAGGACAGTGCCGAGTTCTCCCAAACTGCTTTGGGGCCAGAGATTTCGCCACAGGCCTTTTGCAGGCACAGACCATGCAGGGTTTCTTCTTCGCTGTTGCCGAGGTTGCCCATGTTGGAGGCAAAGCGAATTTGACCCGCGTTATTGAGCAGAAAGGCGTCTCGCATGCCTTCAAGCCTGGCAGCGGCTGCCACCATGTCGCTGATGCCAGCCAGGTCACGCTTGAGCATGGCGTTTTGCAAGCTGACCTCGAACAGACTTGCCACTCGCAGGGACGATGCCTGGTACTCATCACGCAGTGTTTTCTGCCAAACCCAGGCTGAGGCTGCCAGCATCGCAACCGCACAAAAGGCAAAAAACAGTGCCATAGGCAAGGCCAGCTTGACTGCATGCACGGGTGTTGCGGCGGTTGGCGTGGTGCTCATGGGTTTGTCGGCGATCAATAAAAAAGGGCCAGCATTTGCTGACCCTTTTGTACCCTAAAAACAGGTTGAATCGTCACGCCAATGGTGGGCAACGCAGATTTTGACCAGGATAAATTTTGTCTGGATGCGTCAACATGGGCTTGTTGGCTTCAAAAATAACGGGGTACTTGTTGGCATCGCCATAAACAGCCTTGGCGATCTTGGACAGGTTGTCACCCGACACAACCATGTGGTAGGTGCACTGGTCAGCAGGTTCGGCACATTGCATTTCGTCAGCGACACCGGCTACACCGTGCACATTGCCGCAGCACAGTACGATCTTCTCTTGCGTTGCCTGACTGTCCACCAAGCCGGCAACGGTCACGATCTGATCAGCACCACTGAAGGTAATGTTCAGGTCATCTGCAGGCAGGTTTTGCGAACGCAGATAAGTCTTGATGGCATCAGACGCCGCCGCGTTGGCCGCAGCGGCCTTTTCTTCGTTGCTGGGCTCGGCAACAGCTGCAGCCACCTCTGGCTTCTTGCCAAACAATTTTTCGCCAGCTTCTTTAAAAAATGAAATCATTCCCATGAAATTCTCCTGCAGTGGTGTAAGGACTCCGGTTTGTACACCAGTCTGCAGGGGCAACCTCTCAGGCGAACCCCAATTGAGCCAAAATATGTGACTTCTGTATCAATCCGCTCGGTAATTGGGGGCTTCTTTCGTGATCTGTACGTCATGGACATGGCTTTCGCGCATACCAGCGGCCGTGATCTGCACAAATTCGGCCTTGGTCTTCATGTCATCAATTGTGGCGCAGCCGCAGTAACCCATGCTGGCGCGCACGCCACCCGCCATCTGGTAAACAATGGACACCATCGAACCTTTGTAAGGTACACGGCCTTCGATGCCTTCAGGCACCAGCTTGTCGGCATTCGGGTTGCCGGTGCTGGACTCTTGAAAGTATCGGTCAGCACTGCCTTGCTGCATGGCACCGATGCTGCCCATGCCACGGTAGCTTTTGTAGCTGCGTCCCTGGTACAGCACGATTTCGCCTGGGGCTTCCTCCGTGCCCGCAAACATGCCACCCATCATCACCGTGCTGGCACCTGCAGCAATCGCCTTGGCAATGTCGCGGCTGTAGCGGATGCCACCGTCCGCAATCAAAGGAATGCCCGAGCCGCGCAAAGCCGTGGCCACATTGTCGATGGCGGTGATTTGCGGCACGCCCACGCCAGCGACAATGCGGGTGGTGCAAATGGAGCCCGGGCCAATGCCAACCTTGACCGCATCCGCGCCTGCTTCGGCCAACGCCAGGGCCGCAGCACCCGTGGCAATGTTGCCGCCGATCACGTCGATTTGCGGGTAATTGCGTTTCACCCAACGCACACGCTCAATCACGCCGTGGCTGTGGCCGTGGGCTGTATCGACGACGATCGCATCCACACCAGCCTTGACAAGCGCTTCGACACGCTCTTCAGTACCCTCGCCCACGCCCACTGCCGCGCCTACACGCAAGCGGCCAGACACATCACGTGCAGCATTGGGGAAACTGGTCTGCTTGGTGATGTCTTTGACGGTAATCAGGCCTTTCAGCTCAAAGGCATCGTTGACGACCAAGATGCGTTCCAGCTTGTGCTTATTCAGTAGCGCCATCGCCTGAGCAGGGGTGGTATTGTCCTTGTCACTGACGGTAACCAGCTTTTCGCGCGGTGTCATGATCTGACTGACAGGGACGTCGTAACGGGTTTCAAAGCGTAAGTCACGCCCTGTGACAATGCCGACGACCTTGCCGCCATCACACACAGGAAAGCCCGAAATACCCAGCTGTTCCTGCATGGCCATGACTTCGCGCACCGTGTGCGTGGGGGTGATGATGACCGGGTCGCGCAGCACACCGCTCTCGTAACGCTTGACGCGGGCCACTTCGGCTGCCTGTTGTTGCGCTGTGAGGTTTTTGTGCACGATGCCGATCCCGCCCTCTTGTGCAATGGCAATGGCCAAGCGCGCCTCGGTCACAGTGTCCATGGCCGCAGAGACCAGGGGCAAGTTGAGGCGGATATTGCGGGAAAAGGGGGTGGAGAGAGAAGTATCCTTGGGAAGGACCTGGGAGTACGCTGGCACCAACAAAACATCATCGAAGGTGAGCGCTTTGCCTAAAAGACGCATGGGACAAGCTCCAAAAACAGGATTGTACGCTGGGCTGCCCGAATATGATGGAGGGCTACCCCCAAAAGTGGAGACAAATGGTTTCGCGCATCATCCCGGTTCTGGACGAAAGGCATCTGCTGCATGCGTCTGTCGCGCCCGTGCCTGTCACAGGCCAGCTGATCGACACGCTGGGGCGTCCTTTGCGCGATTTGCGCATCAGTGTGACGGACCGCTGCAACTTCCGCTGCAGCTATTGCATGCCCAAAGAGGTGTTTGACAAAGACCACAAGTACCTGCCGCACACCAGCCTGTTAAGTTTTGAAGAGATCACCCGCTTGGCTCGTCTGTTTGTGGCGCATGGAGTTCAAAAATCCGCTTGACCGGGGGTGAGCCCCTGCTTCGCAAGAACCTGGAGGCCTTGATAGCCCAGTTAGCCCAATTGCGAACAACCGAGGGCAAGCCGCTGGATTTGACGCTCACTACCAACGGGTCCCTTCTCTCACGAAAGGCTAGAGCCTTGAAGGCGGCAGGCCTGAACCGCGTGACCGTGAGTCTGGACGGCCTGGACGATGCCATCTTTCGCCAGATGAACGATGTTGACTTTCCAGTGGCAGATGTCCTGGCTGGGATTGAAGCAGCCAAGGTAGCAGGTTTGACCGACATCAAGGTCAACATGGTGGTCAAGCGCGGTACCAACGAGCAGGAAATCATTCCCATGGCCCGGAACTTCAAGGGCACGGGAGTGTCCCTGCGCTTCATTGAATACATGGACGTGGGGGCCACCAACGGCTGGTGCATGGACGAGGTCTTGCCCTCTGCCCAGGTCATTGACATGCTGCGTGCCGAATGGCCTTTGAAAGCCCTGGAAGCCACAGCTCCAGGCGAAACCGCCCAGCGATGGGCGTATGCCGATGGCAGCGGTGAGGTGGGTGTGATCAGCAGCGTCACGCAAGCCTTTTGCCGGGACTGCAACCGCATCCGGCTGTCTACAGAGGGCAAGATCTTTTTGTGCCTGTTCGCCCACCAGGGACATGACCTGCGCGAGGTGCTTCGACGTGGCGCAGACGACGCCGAACTGGCCAACGCCATCGGCAACATCTGGCAAGGGCGTGCTGACCGCTATTCCGAATTGCGTGCCAGTCTGCCTGCGGGCGCACACGCAGGTGAACGTCGCGTTGAAATGAGTTACATCGGAGGCTGACACTTTGACAGACACCATTTCCCCAGAAGACATCACCGGCCTGGTTCTCGCAGGTGGCCGCGGCCAACGCATGGGTGGCATTGACAAGGGCTTGCAAAACTTCAACGGCATCCCGCTGGCGCTGCACACGCTGATGCGCTTGCAGCCGCAGGTGGGGCACCTGATGATCAACGCCAACCGCAACCTCTCAGCCTATGAGGCCTTTGGCGTGCCTGTGTGGCCCGATGCGCTGGCTGACTTTGCTGGTCCGCTGGCGGGATTCATGGCCGGGTTGGAGCAATGCGAAACACCCTATTTGCTGACCGTGCCCTGCGACACCCCGCTGTTTGCCACTGACTTGGCTTCGCGCTTGGCAGCCGGTCTGTGCCAGCAAGGGGCAGACATTGCCATGGCGGCGGCACCCGAGACAGGCCGTGACGGCATCTCCAGCCTGCGAACACAACCGGTGTTCTGCCTGATGCGCATTGATTTGCTGGAAAGCCTGGTGCGCTTTACCCACGGGGGTGGACGAAAGATCGATGCCTGGACTGCACAACACCCGACCGCCGTGGTGGCTTTTGACCAGCCCGGGGACGACCCGCAGGCCTTCTTCAATGCCAACACCCTGGCTGAATTGCATGCGCTGGAGGCCCAGCAGCCATGAATGCCCCCTCCGAAGTGATCTACCGCTTGCTGGAACCCTCAGACGCAAGCGCCTACAAACACCTGCGTGACGCCAGTTTGAAGGCTGCACCCGAAGCCTTCACCTCCGACTACGAATCGCAAGCCCTCAACACACCCGAAAGCTACGCCCACCGGTTTGGACCTGTCGAGCAAATGCGCCCCGGCGGCGCCATCACGCTGGGTGCCTTCGATGGCAATGGCAGCCTGCTGGGAGCCCTGACTTGCGAACGGGACCCGCGCACCAAGAAGCACCACTGCGCCGATATCGTGGCCATGATGGTCGCAGCACCAGCTCAAAGGCAAGGAATTGCAAACAATTTGATAGCAAACTTGGTATATCTGGTAAGCCGAAATACCGATTTGAAGTTATTAACCCTGAGTGTGACCGCCAGCAATGCCCACACGGTGCGCCTGTACGAGCGCGCGGGCTTCACCTCCTATGGGCAGCTAGACCGTGCCATCCACGTAGATGGCTGCTACTTTGACAAACTCCTGATGCAACGCTGGATAGACAAGCAAGCCAGACCATGAAAACCCTTGACGAGATTGCGGCCGAATTGCAAGGCTACGACCCCAAAGCCCTGCGCGCCGATACAGTGAACGCCTTTCTGGCCCAGCTTGTCACGCCCGTTGCACACACCGAAACATTGGCCCTGTTTGACGCCCTGGACCGGGTTCTGGCGCAAGACCTGGTGTCCCCCATCAGCGTGCCGCCGCACGACAACTCTGCCATGGACGGCTTTGCTTTCGACGGCGCTCAACTCGGCAGCGCGCCCCTGAGCTTGAAGGTGGTTGGCACCGCCTTGGCGGGACCGGCCTGGCAAGGCGACGTGCGAACAGGCGAATGCCTGAAGATCATGACCGGCGCCGTCTTACCCGCTGGGCTGGACACCGTGGTGCCGCAGGAATTGACTCAGCTCACCGTGGATTCTGGTGGCGAGGCTGTGCAGATTCCGCCCGGGATACTTCAGCGCGGGGACAACCGGCGCCTGCGGGGTGAAGACCTGATGCAAGGTGAGCCTGCGATGAAACGCGGTGATCGCATCACGCCTGCAGCGTTGGGCCTGATTGCAAGCCTGGGTCTGGCCAAAGTCGAAGTTTTTAGGCGATTGCGAGTGGCCTATTTTTCAACCGGTGACGAGATCCTTAGCCTGGGCGACGAACCTCGCGAAGGTGCGGTGTACGACAGCAACCGCTACACGGTGTTTGGCTTGCTCAAACGCATGGGCATCGAGGTGATTGACATGGGCGTGGTGCGCGACGACCCTGCTGCACTCAAAGAGGCCTTCAGCACAGCCGCCTTCAAAGCTGACGCCATCATCACAAGCGGCGGTGTGAGTGTGGGCGAGGCTGACCACACCAAGGCCATGATGCGAGAACTGGGCGACGTGGCTTTTTGGCGCATTGCCATGCGGCCAGGTCGGCCCATGGCCGTGGGCCGCACCGGCCATGCTGTGCTGTTTGGTCTGCCGGGCAACCCGGTTGCCGTCATGGTGACCTTTCTAGCCTTTGTGCGCCCTGCCCTTTTACTGATGATGGGTGCAATCAGCCATGCAAGCCCCATGCTGCGGGCTACCAGCCTGGAGCCGCTGCGAAAAAAACCGGGGCGCACCGAGTTTCAACGCGGCATCGTCATTCAGGATTCACGAGGAAGCCTGACCGTCAGAACCACCGGAAATCAGGGCTCTGGGGTACTCAGCTCCATGGTGCAAGCCAATGGCTTGATCGTGCTGCAACATGACCAGGGAAATGTGGAAATCGGAGATCCGGTGGACGTGATGATGTTTGACGGCGCTATTTGAAAATCAACGAGGCAATTTAAAGTTAAAGAGGACAAGGACCATGGCCAAAGACTTTGATCTGATGGAAGACAGCAACCGCTCTGCCAACCCAGACATTCACAGTATTTCCGCCTTAGAGCGCAGGCAGCTTCTGCAAGCCTCGCTGGGCGCTTTGGCGCAGCAGTTCTTCCGGTGGAGTCCCGTCGCGCTGGCCGCAGGCGCCACGGTGGCGTGCGCCAGCATGCCGGGGAAAGGCCCGGTACTGGGCTTCGATGGCATCTCTGCCAGCACTGCCGACCGGGTCAATGTGCCAGACGGCTACAACGCGCAAATTCTGGAGCCCTGGGGTGAGGCCGTGGGTGTACCAGGCAACATGCCGGCCTGGCTGCCTGATGGCAGCAACACAGCGGCAGACCAGGCCGTGCAAATGGGTATGCACCATGACGGCATGCACTTTTACCCACTGGACGGAGCTGACCATGGCCTGCTGGTGATGAACCATGAATACGTTGACGACGGCCTGCTTCACACAGATGGATTAAAGACCTGGAGCGCCGAGAAGGTGCGCAAGTCGCAGGCTTCGCATGGTATTTCGATCATCGAAGTCGAACGCCAAAATGGCCAAGCTTGGCGAATGGTTCGTCCGTCCAAATGGGCGCGCCGCCTGACCGCCACCACACCTTTTGCACTGGGTGGCCCAGCCGCTGGCCACGCCATGATGCGCACGGCAGATGACCCTCAGGGCACAACCGTGCTTGGCACCTTCAACAATTGCGCTGCGGGCAAAACGCCATGGGGCACGTATTTGTCGGGTGAAGAGAACTTCCGCTTTTACTTTGCTGGCGGCAATGGCCCCTTCACCGAACACCAAAAACGCTGGGGCCTGAACAAAGGCGCATTTTTTGGCTGGCCTGCGCACGATAAGCGCTTTGACAGCACCCTGCACCCCAACGAGTTCAACCGCTTTGGCTGGGTGGTGGAAGTAGACCCGATGGACCCAACATCAACCCCCATCAAACGCACTGCCATGGGCCGCGCCGCCCATGAGGGTGCCTGGGTGGCCGTGACGCAGGACGGGCGCGCCGTGGTCTATTCAGGTGAAGACGCCCGCTTTGAATACATCTACAAGTTTGTCAGCCGCGACAAAATTGCACCTGCGGGTAACGGCCTCACGCAGGCCCAGGCCAATCGCACACTGCTGGACAACGGCGTCCTTTACGTCGCCCGCTTTGACGCTGATGGCACGGGCCGCTGGCTTCCCCTGGTGCACGGAACAGGACCACTCACCACCGCCAACGGTTTTGCCGACCAGGGCGAAGTCGTCATCAAAGCACGGCAGGCCAGCGACGCGCTGGGCGGCACCAAGATGGACCGCCCCGAGTGGATGGCCATCAACCCTGCCACCCGTGAGGTGTTTTGCACCCTCACCAACAACAGTGCCCGTGGCGTGGGCGACAACCCCGGCGTGGACGCCGCCAACCCACGTACCAAGAACGCGATGGGGCAAATCATCCGCTGGCAAGAAACTGGCGACTTCGACGCCATCGCCATGCGCTGGAGCCACCTGGTTCTGGCAGGCGACCCGGCCAACGATCGGTCTGAGGCAAAAGGCAATGTCAAAGGCGACATCTTTGGCTGCCCCGATGGCCTGATGTTGGACGACCGCGGTGTGCTGTGGATTCAGACCGACGCGCATTCATCCGAGATGAACAAGGGCGAATTCAAAAACATTGGCAACAACCAGATGCTGGCCTGCGACCTGAACACAGGCGAAATCCGCCGGTTCTTGACGGGCCCAGTCAATTGCGAAATCACCGGGTGCAGCCTGACGCCTGATGGCCGCACCCTGTTCATCAACGTCCAGCACCCAGGTGAATCTCCGAGCGACCGAAGCGACCCGGCTCAGCCCAACAAATTTTCAAGCTGGCCGCAGAATCAGTTTGGAGGAGTTGGGAACCGCCCACGGTCCTCGACCGTGGCGATTCGGCGCAACGATGGTGGGTTGATAGGTACTTGAGCACACCAGAGCCGACGCACCGTGCAGTGCCAACGACGGCTCATTTCGCTATCAAGTCACCGCCACTGGCGCCGACCGGCACATGGGCCAGTTCGGGTTGATCCAAAGCCGTCGTTTTATTCGCACCGGGGGCGTGCTGACGCGCCAGCAACGTGTACATAGTGGGCACCACGAACACGGTGAGCAAGGTGCCCAGACTCATGCCGCCCACGATCACCCAACCGATCTGAATACGGCTTTCGGCACCGGCACCCGTTGACAGAGCCAATGGCACCGCCCCGAGCACCATGGCCCCGGTGGTCATCATGATCGGGCGCAGGCGTTGCGCCGCAGCCTTGATGACTGCAGGCAACATCGGCATGGGGGCAGTGGTATCTGTACCCTCGCGCAACTGGTTGGCAAACTCCACAATCAAAATGCCATGCTTGGTAATCAAACCGACCAGTGTAATTAACCCGATCTGAGAGTACACATTGAGCGAGCTGTTGGACCATTTCAAGGCCAGCAACGCACCAATCATGGACAGTGGCACAGACAGCATGATCACAAAAGGATCGATAAAGCTTTCGAACTGTGCCGCCAGTACCAAAAAGATAAACAACAATGCCAACGCAAACACCAGCACCAATGCGCCCTGCGAGTTACGGAATTCGCGCGAGGTGCCATTCAAGTCGGTGCTGTAACCAGGCTTCAATACCTTGGCTGCAGTGCTGTCCAGGAATTCCAGTGCTTGACCCAGCGAATAGTCGGGTGACAAATTGGCAGTGATAGACACTGACCGGCGCTGGCTGAAGTGGTTGAGTTCACGCGGAGAGACCGACTCGCGCACCTTGACCAAAGTGGCAAGCGGAATCATGGTGTCGCCCCGACCTCGCACGAAGATCTTCTCGATGTCATCAGGTGTGTCACGACCTGTGGATTGGGTCTGCACGATGACGTCAAACTGCTCGCCTTCTCGCTTGTATCGAGTGACCTGACGCCCACCGAGCATGGTCTCCACGGCGCGCGCGATCGCGTCCACGTTCACACCCAGGTCTGAGGCTTTGTCGCGGTCAACGTCCACCTTGAGCTCAGGCTTGTTGAGCCGCAGATCGATGTCCGCGCTGACAATGCCCGGATTCTTGGCAATCTCGTCCATCATTTGGCGGGCAACACTGGCAAGATTCTGATAGCTATCCGAGGTAACGATCACAAAATTGACTGGTCGCTCACGAAAGCCCTGCCCAAGCGACGGTGGCGTGATCGGGAAGGTTGTGACCCCGGGCAAAGCAGCCATCTTGGGTTGCATTTCCCGGGCCATTTCCAGCGTGGTGCGCGAGCGTTTTTCCCAGTCAACAGCCCTGTAAAACACACTCGCCTGGCTGACAGTCGGGTTGCCAACGGTCACAAAAATCCGGTCAAACTCTTTGTAGCCGTCGCCGATTCGTTCCAGGGCCCGGACATATTTTTCGGTGTAGTCGAGCGTTGAACCGTCTGGAGCTGTGACAACCGCCAGCACCTGCCCGCGGTCTTCTAGCGGCGCCAGTTCGCGCTTCATGTTGGGCAGAATGCTGTAGATACCCCAGGCACAGACCAGCATCACACCAATCACAATCCAGCGGGTGTCCAGAAAAAAACGCTTGAATTTTGCACCTATACCCATCTGGGCACGGTCGCGGTCGTACCGAGTGCTGACCAGCCAGGTCAGCATGCGCTCATAAACACTGACCGCAAAATTGAGCAACTTTTCCATGTTGCGGTCAAACCAGCTGGGATTGGGATTGTGCTTGAGCAAGAGCGAGCACATCATCGGCGACAGGGTCAGCGCGATAAAACCAGACACGACGACGGCACCCGCAAGCGCCAGCGCAAATTCAATGAACAAGCGCCCGGTGCGACCAGGTGTAAAGGCCAGTGGCGCATAAACGGCCGCCAACGTGAGCGTCATCGCCACAACTGCAAAACCCACTTCCTTGGCACCTTTAATAGAGGCGGAAAACGGGTCCAGCCCTTCTTCAATGTGACGGTAGATGTTCTCCAGCACCACAATGGCATCGTCCACCACCAAGCCAATGGCCAGCACCAGCGCCAGCAGGGTGAGCGTGTTGATACTGAACCCCGCCAGTGACATGAGTGAAAACGTACCGATCAAACACACCGGAATGGTGATCACCGGAATGATGGATGCACGCAAGGTGCGCAGGAACAAGAACACCACCAAGGCCACCAGAAGCACGGCTTCGAGAATGGTGGAGAACACGTTCTTGATAGAGCGGTCAATGAACACCGAATTGTCGTTGGCAATATCAATGCTAACGCCCGGCGGTAGATCGGCCTGCAATTTGGGGATCATGGCGCGCACACCGTTGCTCAAGTCCAGCGGATTGGCTGTGGCCTGGCGAATCACGCCAGCGGTGATGGCAGCACGACCGTTTAGCCGGGTTGAACTGCGCTCGTCCACGGCACCCTCTTGCACCCTGCCGACATCGCGGATGCGCACAGGGAATCCGTTGGCGTTTTTGATGATGATGTCCGAGAACTGATTGGGGCGTTGCAGATCTGTCTGCGACGTCACACTGAACTCACGCTGGCTGGATTCGATCCGGCCGGCGGGCACCTCCAGGTTGCTGCGGCGAATGGCGTCTTCGGCATCCTGCGTGGTCAGTTTGTAAGCGGCTAGCTTGTCCGGATCCAGCCAAACGCGCATCGCATACTTGCGCTCGCCAAAAATGCGTACATCGGCGGCACCGGTGACGGTCTGCAGACGTGGCTTGGCAATGCGGCTAACCAGATCATTGATCTGCAAGGCAGTCAGCGTCTCACTGCTGAACGACAACCAGATCACGGGGAAGGCGTCGGCCTCAACCTTGGCGATCACGGGCTCGTCAATGGCCTGAGGCAGCTTGTTGCGCACGCGCGAAGTACGGTCACGCACTTCAGCCGCGGCAGTATCTGCATCTTTTTCAAGTCGAAAACGAATCGATATCTGCGCTTGTTCGGCGCGGCTGATGGAGGTGATGACGTCCACCGCGTCAATGCCGGCAATCGAGTCTTCCAGCGGCTTGGTGACCTGTGACTCCATCACCTCGGCCGACGCGCCTGCATAGCGGACGCTGACGGTAACAACAGGTTCGTCAATTTTGGGGTATTCGCGCACAGACAGTTTTGTGAAACTGACCGCGCCAATCAGCAGCACCATGAGCGACAGAACTGTCGCAAAAACCGGGCGCCGGATAGAAACTTCTGCGAGTTGCATGAGGACGCCCTATCAGGATTTAAGCGCCAGGCAGGGATTTGGCCCTTCAGGCGCTTTGGTCGGATTCGCCGGTTTGCCTGTGGCAGGTGGTTTGCCAATCATGGCCACTGGTGAGCTGGCACCCGCCTGAGGCGCACTGGCTGCATTTTGCGGAGCAGGGGTCCCGGGCCGAGCCCGGGTCAACTCGAGCACCCGGACCGTTCCTCCGTCTTTTTGAAGCCGTTGCTGGCCCGCGACCACGACCATATCGTCAGGGCTGAGCCCTTCCAGGATTTCAACTCGGCCCGGACGACGAATGCCGACCTTGACCTCGACGCGCTGGCTGATCTTGCTGTCTTTTTCTGGCCCATCCACGACCTTGATGACGAAGGCTTTTTGCCCCTGCGGAACGATGGCTTCTTCGGGTACGACCAGCGCGCGTTCACGTTCGCCAAACACTGCGGTCACCCTGGCAAACATGCCGGGGCGCAACTGCAGTTGCCGGTTGTCAATGCAGCCACGAACACCTACCGAGCGACCGTTAGCATCAATCAAGGGGTCAATCGCTTGTATGAAGGCGACAAACTTGCGACCGGGCAACGCGTCCAGGTCGACCGAGGCTTTCTGGCCTTTGCGGATTTTGGTCAAAAACCGCTCGGGCAGCCGGAAGTCAACAAACACAGCGTCGATGTCTTCAATGTTGACGATGTCGGCACCATCCTTCAGGTAGTCGCCCGGGTTGACCGTGCGTATACCGGTCATGCCATCAAAGGGAGCCAATATCTTGTACCGCTCTGCCGTGGCTTTGGACAAGGCCAACTTGGCCTGAGCTACTTCCAGCGCGGACGCGCTCGAATCCACCGTGCTCGCGCTGATGAAGTTTTGCGCGGCCAGTTCCTGGTTGCGTTTATGCACTGTTTGAGCTATCGACAGTTCGGCTTGGCTCTGCGCCATCTGTGCACGCGGCAGTTGGTCGTCCAGCTGAACCAGCAACTGACCTTTTTTGACCCGATCTCCGTCCTTGAAGTTCAGCTGGGCAACACGGCCACCGATTTCTGGCCGGATGACCACCCCCTGCCGCGACCGCAAGTTTCCCACTGCCTGCGCATCGTCTGTGAGCTTCATAACTTCAACTTTGGCCACCTCTACCGAAGGTGCACGCGGCGCGCTGGCCGCTCCACCGGGCGCCGACGCCGTGCCCAGGGGTTTGTCCAGCACAGCATCCTGGTTTTTGGACAGGGGCTTGTTCTGATACCACCAGGCGGCACCTGAAGCTGCCGCAATGCCAATCACCGCAACGGTGGTGTAGAGAGGTTTAAACGCCATGTCTTGACAATCTGTTTTCAATCAATAACTGACCAATGTATCAGTTAGCGTGCAAACCAACATCAGGCATCCCCCGGATAACAGGGCGCCCACGCTTGCTTTACCGCAGGTTTACAAAGCCTGGCCCAGCGCGTGGCTGACGCCTTTGTTGGCCAGCGCGTCAGCGCGCTCATTGCCGGGGTCACCGGCGTGACCTTTGACCCAGCGCCAGGTGATCTGATGGCCGCTGGCCTGCACCAAAGCATCCATCTCCTGCCACAGGTCGGCATTCTTGACGGGCTCTTTAGCGGCTGTGCGCCACCCGCGGGCCTTCCATCCATGAATCCATTCGGTGATGCCTTTGCGCACGTATTCGCTGTCCAGGTACAGATTGACCTCGCAAGGCCGCTTGAGCGCCTTGAGCGCTTCAATGACGGCCATCATCTCCATGCGGTTGTTGGTGGTTTGACGCTCTCCACCAAAAAGTTCTTTCTCGGCGCCAGCGGATTTGAGCAAAACGCCCCAACCGCCCGGGCCAGGGTTGCCCTTGCAGGCGCCGTCCGTGTAAATGTCAATCGAATTCAATGGGATTTTCCGTGTTTCGGCTCGTCTGATGAGCACTACCTGCTACAGAAACAGGAGCGGCTACTGGCGAAACCCCGATTGTAGAGTGCCGCTTCCATGCTCGCCCCATGAGCTTCATGCCGCGCACCCGTTTGACGGCCACCAGAAAGTAAGTGCTACCAAAGATGGGCCACCAGCTCTGTCCGATGGGGTCCATCCAGGCCATGCGATCCAGCCACTGCTTGTTCTGGAAGGAGGGTCGGTAACACCCAAACCGAACGGATTCCACCTCAAAACTGAGTAGGCGCAACCAGTCCCGCAAACGCCAGTAGCCAATCCATTCATGACTGCCCGCAACCCAGGTCTGCCCCAAACCGATGCGCTGGTATAGGTGGCTACGGCGCTGGCGGAATCCCCACAGGCTAGCAGGATTCAATCCGCTGATGATCACCCGGCCCTCAGGCAGCAAAACACGTGCGACTTCTGCCAGCGCGGCATGCGGATCGGGACAAAGCTCCAGACCATGTGGAAGGGTGACCAGATCCAGGCTATGCTCACGAAAAGGAAGTGCGTCAAATTCGGTCACCAATGCACTGCGGGACCTCAGAGCAGCCGCCTGTGCAAGACTGGGCGTATCGATGGACTGCGCCAAGCAGCGGTGGGGCATGCGATTGGTCTGCAGGGTGTCGATTTCTGGTAAACCGAGTTGCAAGGCATGATAGCCAAAGACATCGGAAACCGCCAGATCGAACTGGCGGCGCTCCCAGGCGAGCATGTAGCCCCCCGCAGCCGATTGAAGCCAGTCCTGAAAGTCTGGCTCCGGTGATGGGGGCTTCTCGGGTGAAAAACCTATAATTTGAGGGTTCATGAAACTGATTCCACTGCCCGCATTCAATGACAACTACATCTGGTTGTTGCATGACAACGTTCGTGCCCTGGTGGTCGATCCGGGTGAAGCCCAGCCAGTATTCGTTGCCCTGCAGCAATTGGGCCTGCAACTGGCGTCAATTCTAGTCACCCATCACCACGGGGATCATGTGGGCGGTGTAGCGGAACTGGCAAAGGCCACTGGCGCCCAGGTTTGCGGCCCTGCGTCAGAGAAAATGCCCGAGCCCCTGACACGCCTGGTTCAGGGCGATGCGGTGCAAGCGCTGGGACGCACCTGGCATGTGATGGATGTGCCTGGTCACACAGCGGGTCACATCGCCTATTTTTCTCCTGATGCAGGGCTGGGGGCTATGCCCTCGCCCGTGCTGTTTTGTGGTGACACTTTGTTTTCTGGTGGGTGTGGGCGCTTGTTTGAGGGAACACCTGCGCAGATGCTGGCCTCTCTTGACAAGCTGGCTGCTTTACCTGGCAATACCCAGGTATGTTGCGCGCACGAGTACACCCTGAGCAACCTGCGGTTTGCCTGTGCGGTAGAGCCTGACAACGCCGATCTGAAGGCGTATGCGGGCCATTGCGAAGGCCTGCGGGCACGAGGCCTGCCCACCCTACCTGCCGATTTGGCACTTGAGTTGAAAATCAACCCCTTCCTGCGCTCCCGTTGCGACAGTGTTGTTCAGGCTGCACAGGCGTTTCAACCTTCTTTGTGCACTGCTGAACATAGCGATTCCGAGGTTTTTGCGGCCATCCGCGAGTGGAAAAACCAATTCAAATGAAATTCAAACACTTTGCCAGCGTAGCCGTGCTGCTGCTGGTTGCCGCTTGCGCCACGACGCCCATACCGACTTCGGTTGAGCCAATCAGTACTGAGCCCACAGAAGCATCGGCAAGCAAGCCTGCTGGCATTGCTTCTGCCCCTGCCGGACCGCTTTTGCCCTTGGCATCGGGTGCGGCAAGCAGCCAACCGGTCAAGGAATTGGCGCCGCCGCGTGATCTTTGGGAACGCATTCGCCGCGGCTTTGCCATCCCGGATCTTGAGAGTGACCTGGTCCGCGATCGGGAGCAGTGGTACACCGCCAGGCCCGAATACATCACGCGCATGTCGGAACGATCCAGCAAATACATCTTTCACATTGTTGAAGAGTTGGAGCGGCGCAACATGCCCACTGAACTGGCGCTCCTGCCTTTCATCGAAAGCGCATTCAATCCTCAAGCCGTCTCCAGCGCCAAGGCGGCGGGTATGTGGCAATTCATTCCCAGCACGGGCAAACACTTCGCCTTGAAGCAGAACATGTTTCACGACGACCGGCGTGATGTACTTGCGTCGACCCGCGCAGCGCTTGACTACCTGCAAAAACTGCATGGCATGTTTGGCGACTGGCACCTGGCGCTGGCTGCCTACAACTGGGGCGAAGGCAGTGTGTCACGGGCCATTGCCAAAAATAAAAGGCCAGCCTACCCACCGGGTACACCGATCTGAACATGCCCGCCGAGACGCGGTTCTACATACCCAAACTGCAAGCTGTCAAGAACATTGTGGCGAACCCCGACAAGCTCAATGCCCGATTGCCAGACATCCCAAACCACCCGTACTTTCAGCAAGTACCGATCACCCGCGACATTGATGTCAGCTTGGCAGCCAAACTGGCGAACGTGAAACTTGAAGATTTCAAGGCATTGAACCCGTCTGCAAACAAGCCCGTGATACTGGCGTCCGGCACACCGCAAATACTGCTGCCTTGGGACAACGCCACCATTTTTGAAATGGGCATGGCATCCTACAAGACCAGCGGCCAGCTAGCCACTTGGACGGCATGGGTTGCGCCTAAGACCATGACACCAGCGGAGGCCGCCAAGCTTGTCGGCATGAAAGAAATCGATTTACGCAGCGTAAACCACATCCCACCCAAGATGCTGGTCAAAGTGGGCTCAACCTTGATGGTGCCGCGTGACCAGCACAAGGTAGCGATGTCAGCCACCAGGTAGCAGACAACGCCCAGTTGAGCCTGACGCCCGAAATCATCCTGCACAAGACCCAGATCAAGGCAGGCAAGGGTGAGACCGTGGCCAGCGTTGCCAAACGATACAAAATCAGTCCCAATATCGTGGCTGAATGGAACAAGACCACTGCCGCTGCCAGCTTCAAGCCTGGTCAGCAGGTGGTTTTGTTTCTTCCGGCCCGAGCAAAAACCAAGCCTGGTGCAAATGCGTCACAAATCGCCAAGAAACCGCCCACAAAGTCTGCCCCTGTTGCCAAAGTCAACATCGCAAAACGCTAAGCTATCGAAATACTGACACTGAGCAACAAAGCCATGCCACCCATGTATCGACCAGCCCAAAGCCACCTGATCAAGTGGCTGGCCTGCTGTCTTTTGGCTTTGATCTATACCGCAGCGCAAGCCCAAACCACAGAACAGGCGTCGGGGGTGGTGAAAACAGTGTCGGGCTTCGCGTTCATTGATTACAACGGTCAGCGTTTTGTCGCCCAGGTTGGCTCCCCCGTGTTTCTTCGCAGTCAATTGGTCACTGGGCACAACAGCACCATTGGGGTGACCTTTCGCGATCAAACAGTGATCTCGCTTGGACCAGATTCGCACCTGGGGATTGACCAGTACCTTTTTTCGCCCAATGAAGGCAGCGTTGGGCTGGTTGCCACCATGGCGCGAGGCACGCTCAACTATGTTTCCGGGCTGATTGCCAAGCTTAAGCCTGATGGTGTCAGCGTGAACACGCCCACAGCAGTCATTGGCGTGCGTGGTACTCAATTTGTTGTCAGGGTTGACCCATCATGATGTACGCCGCCCGTTGGCCTGCCTGCCTGCTCAGCATGACGCTCTTGCTGGGCTGTCAGCATGCACCTAGCGAACCAGACTTCACACCGACCAGTCGGTGGACTGCGCCGGATGTCACTTTTTACAAACCGCAGCGCTACGACCACGCTGAAAAACCCGACGTCCCCCCTTCTTACCTCGTCCTGCTACCTAACTCAGATGGCACCACTGGCCGTGTGAGCATGAAGTCTGGTGAGACAGCAGCGCAAGAGTTGACTCGGCCTCAGCAAGGCGGTGGCCTTGGAGGTGAGGCAACGTTTGCCGTATCAGACTACCAACTCAAGCGCGATTTTGGCGCCGTGATGGCGGCGCGGCCCGCCCTGCCAGAAAAATTCCTGCTTTATTTCGAACCTGGGCGAGCCCTGTTGAATGCGGATTCTCAGCGTACCCTGCGTACAGTTCTGGAGCGTGCCAAAAATTTTACTCACCTCGAAGTGGCGGTCACCGGTCATACCGATTCCAAAGGGGATGCCATCGCCAACAAAGCACTGGGGCTTAAGCGCGCAGGCCAGATTGCAGAGATGCTCAAGTCGGCGGGGCTCAGACCCAAGGGCATTGAAGTCGCATCTGAAGGTGAACGTCACCCTCTGGTGCCCACGCCAGACGAGACGTCCGAACCGCGCAACCGCCGGGTTGAGGTCGTCCTGCGCTGAACACGAGTGGGGGCGGTAGAGCTACCTCGGGAGGGTATCGGCCTTGCGTCAACCTGAGTGCTTCATCAAGCTGATCGCGCGCCGGGCGTAGTCATTGGTATAGCTTTTGGCCAGATCCAGCTGGCCTGGTTTCAGCAGGGTGGCATCAAAACGGAGCAGCGCTTTGAGTGCCGTACGCGGTCCCTCCTCTGGCATGACGCCGTCTCGCGAGATCGCCTCACGCATCTGGTTGAAGGCGTTCAGGTAAAGGCTGCGGTCCCCCAGCAAATAGGACTCGGGTACCACCTTCAGCAAATCACTGGGACCACATGTTTGTAGCCACCTCAGTGCACGAACGATGGCATTGGTCATGGCTTGAATGGTTTGCGGATGTTTCAATACAAAGTCAAGTGAAGCGCTCACACATGCAGTGGGCAACGGCCCACCAAAAATATCCGCCGTTCCTTGCACAGTGCGCACATCCACCGCAATCTGCACCTCGCCCCGTTGGGTCAGGCTGGTCATCACCGGGTCGCCATTGCACAGTGCATCAATCTGTCCGCTGCGCAGGGCTGCCATGGCCCCCGCCGAGCTGCCAACACTGACATAACTGACATCGGACTGGGCCAGACCCGCACGGGAGACAATGTGACTGGCGACCATGTGGGACGGGGTGCCGGGGGCCGTGACGCCAATTTTTTTTCCGCGCAGATCAGACAGTTGAGGGCTACCCGGCATGTTGCGCACAGAATAACCAAAGGCAATCTGTGGAGCGAGCCCCATCATCACAAACGACTGGGCACTTTGGCTGCGCGACTGAAGGTTTAAAACCTGGTCATACGAGCCACAAACCATGTCGGCTGAACCGCTGGCTATGGCTTGCCAGGTGCGGGAGTTGCTAGCCATGTCGATGACATCAAGATCGAGTCCTTCGGCTTTGAACCAGGCAAACTGCTCGGCAATGGTCAACGGAAGGTACTGCAATGCAGACTTGCCACTGACGGCTAACGTCAACTCTGATTTTTCGGGTTTGCGTATTTCTGCCTTGGCAGTCGCGATGAGCCCCGCGCCACCCAGGGCTGACAAGGCAACCGACACGGGTACACCGAGTAGCCTTCTGCGGGAAAGCGCGGAAAAACAGGGCGGGATCTCAGTCGGGGGCATGGACCAAGCATAGGTAATGCTGACGCTTCACGCATCGGGAACATCCCCCTGCGGGTTTATCCCTCTCGGGAAACTACCCAGCCTGCCTCACGATCTGATCAGCGAAACCCCACGAACAGAATACCGGCGTTGACAGCAATACCCAAAGCCCACATCACACTGCGTACGGTCGCAGCATCAGCCACATAGGTCATGATGTAAACGATGCGAATAAACACATAGGCAAATGCCAAGATATCGGTCATGGCTTGCGACGCACCCAGTTGATGGGCAATAACAACGGCGCCAATGAAAAATGGCAGGCCTTCAAAGCTGTTGGATTGCGCCGCGTTGGCTCGGGCACGCCAATCGCTCTGACCCGCCAGCCATGCGCGCGGATTGTGGTTGTCATAACCTCCCTGACTACGGGGCACCCGGAAAGTCCCCCATTTGGCAATGCCTGCGCAAAGATAGGGAAGCATCGAAGCAATCAGCACGCACCAGTAAGCGACTGTGAAATGGGTTGCTATCAAGGTTTTATCTCCTGTCCACCATGGCGTGCGCTATTGTGCCCAAGTCTACGTACTCAAGTTCGCTCCCAATCGGCACTCCGCGTGCCAAGCGGGTCACATGCAGGCCGCGAGCCTTGAGGGTTTGGGCAATCACATGAGCTGTTGCTTCGCCTTCTGCGGTGAAATTAGTGGCCAAAATCACCTCCCGAATGGTGCCGTCGCTTGCCCTGTCAAGCAGTTTTTGCAAACCGATGTCTTTGGGGCCAATGCCATCGAGTGGGCTCAAACGCCCCATCAGCACGAAATACAGACCTCGGTAAGCTGAGGTTCGCTCGATAGCAGACTGGTCTGCAGGGGTTTCCACTACACACAATTTGCCCAGCTCACGCGTCGAATCCAGGCAGGTGCTGCAAACAGCATTCTCCGTGAACGTGTGACAAAGCCTGCAATGATGTACCTGCTCTGCCGCCACGCTCAGGGCTTGCGACAAGGCCTGAGCACCCGCACGATCGTGCTGCAGCAAGTGAAATGCCATGCGCGATGCAGACTTGACACCGACCCCTGGCAAGTGTCTCAGCGCCTGAACCAGCGCCTCCAGTGCGTTACTTTGCGCCAATGCCTGCAATCAGTGCATGAACGGCTTCAGAACGGGAGCTTCATCCCGCCCGGCAGGCCAGGCATGCCTGCGGTGAGCTTGCCCATTTTTTCCTGGCTGGTATCTTCTGCCTTGCGCACGGCCGCATTGAAGGCTGCGGCTACCAGATCCTCCAGCATTTCCTTGTCGTCAGCCAGCAGGCTGGGATCAATGGTGACGCGCTTGACATCGTGCTTGCAAGTCATGACGACCTTGACCAGACCAGCGCCAGACTCTCCTTCGACCTCAATGTTGCCGAGTTCGTCTTGCGCTTTTTTCAGGTTGTCCTGCATCGCTTGGGCCTGTTTCATGAGGCCGGCGAGTTGTCCTTTATTGAACATGGTTTCCTTTAATGACAGACTAAAAAATTAGGCAGCGGGCTTGATGCTGCCGGGCACGATTTTCGCCCCAAAATCCCGCATCATGCTCTGCACAAAGGGGTCATTGAAGATCAGATTCTCGGCATGCAACTGCTTTTCGGCCTGGGCATAGGCCAGGCGCTTGGCCGGGCTGTCCGTGACGCGCCCGATTTCCACCCCCAAAGCCACCTCATGCCCAAGTGTCGCCAGCGCAGCTTGCAGGCGATCACGCGCGGCAGATTGGTTGAGCGATTCACGCTCAATGCGCAGCAGCCAATGGCCGGTGTCACGGCCAATCAATTGTGATTGAAGTGCCAGTTCACGTACCAGGGCAGTGATGGCCTCACTGGACACCATGGCCTGAACGGCTTCAAACCAGAAATCCCCCTCTGCCGTGGTCACTGGCGGTTGCACTGTGCCCGCAAGCTCTGGTCTCAGCGGTTCGGCTCGGGCACTGGCAGCGGGTGCTTGCCGAACCGGAACCGCTATGATTTTTGAAGCATCATTTTCTTGTGTAACCTGCCGTAAAGGCCGATCAGGCATCGAGTTCACCACTGGCAACGAGCGCATGGGCGCATGACCAGGCGCCACAGGCAGGGGTTGCACTGCGGCAGGAACCACAGCAAGCGCTGGGTTGGCTTGGTCGGGCCGAGGGGCCGGCTGGGCAGCCGCCTTCACAACGACCGCAGGCACCCCAGCGGCGGCCTCAACGGTCTGTTTCAGAGTTTTTTTTTCAGCCAAAGTGCCCGGGCTGTGCGCGGCCATGGCGCCAGCAGGCTTGAAAGCCAACAAGCGCAGCAGCACCATGGTCAGCGCGGCATATTCATCTGGCGCCAGACCCAACTCACCCCGACCGTGTAAGCACAGGCTATAGAGTAACTGGGTTTCGTCTGCAGGCATGAGTGCGCCTAAGCGCGCAATGTCTGCGGCATCGGGGTCCACCGCATCGGCACCCGCTGCCTGCGGTACGGCCTGGCACACGGCCATGCGTTGCAGCACCTGGGTCATTTCTTCCAGTGTCGATGCTGGATTCAAGCCATTGCGACGCAGCGTTTCGCTGGTTTCCACCACTGTCTTGCCGTCGCCCAGGGCCAGCGCCTCGATCAATCGGAACACATAGGAGCGATCCACCGCACCCAACATCTGACGCACAGGTGCTTCCAGCAACTGACCAGAACCAAAAGCGATGGCTTGGTCGGTCAGGCTCAAGGCATCGCGCATGGAGCCTCGTGCCGCACGCGCAAGCAAGCGCAAGGCGCCTTCATCGGCGGTTACGCCTTCGGCACTAAGCACATGCACCAAGTGCTCCAGCACTGTCTCTGGCGCCATGGGTCGCAGATTAAACTGCAGGCAGCGGCTCAGCACCGTCACCGGCACCTTTTGGGGGTCCGTCGTGGCCAGCACAAACTTCAAATACTCCGGGGGCTCTTCCAGCGTCTTCAACATGGCGTTGAAGGCCGTGTTGGTGAGCATGTGCACTTCGTCGATCATGAAGACCTTAAAGCGCCCCTGCACTGGTTTGTACACCGCCTGCTCCAGCAGGGACTGAACCTCGTCTACACCCCGGTTGGAAGCAGCATCCAGCTCGGTGTAGTCCACAAAGCGGCCAGAATCAATGTCGGTACATGCTTGGCACACACCGCAAGGCGCGGCCGTGATACCGCCCGTGCCGTCCACGCCCTGGCAGTTCAGTGACTTGGCCAGAATGCGCGACACCGTGGTCTTGCCCACGCCTCGCGTCCCTGTGAACAGGTAGGCATGGTGCAGGCGTTGTTGCGTTAACGCATTGCTCAAGGCTTGCACCACATGCTCTTGCCCAACCATCTCCGAAAAATTCTTCGGGCGGTATTTGCGGGCGAGGACAAGGTAAGACATGCGCAGATTTTACGGGCCAAAGACAGTGTGACCCTGCTCCCGCATTGCAGGCCAAGCATTTAATGCCCAAATCTCTACACACTGGCAATTCAAACCTTTTAGACCCAGGGGGTTTTTGGTCCGAATCCTCATCGAAGCACCAACTCACTCACAATGCACGCATGAGCATCAGTTACTACCTCAAAGAAATTGGCCGCGGCCGCAAAGGTGCGCGCTCGCTGGAACGCGAGCAGGCCGCCGATCTTTTCACGCAGCTGCTGGAGGGCGACGTCAGTGAACTGGAGGTCGGCGCGTTCTGTATTGCAATGCGCATCAAAGGCGAGTCACCCGAAGAAACCGCCGGATTTCTTGATGCCACGCGGGAGTTGTCTACCCTCTTCCCCACCCTGCCTGGCCAACGCCCTGTGATTGTTTTACCAAGCTACAACGGCGCTCGCAAACTGCCCGTGCTGACACCTTTGCTGGCCTTGCTGCTGTCGCGCGAGGGGTTTCCGGTGCTGATCCATGGCACGGTCACTGAGAGTGGACGGATTCATGTGCAGGATCTACTCTCTCCGCTTGGTATAGCTGAATTAAGCGCTATCAAGCCAATAGCAAATGGCGAACTTGTTTTTGCTGGCACTGAGTTGATTTGCCCCGGTATCACCCGACTCTTAGAGGTGCGCCGAACCATCGGCCTGCGCAACAGCGCCCACAGCATCGTCAAACTGATGAACCCCTGCGAAGGCCCTAGCCTGGTACTTGCCAGCTACACCCATCCCGAATACGCCATCAGCATGGCCAAAACCCTGGCATTGACAGGTACCAACACCATGCTATTGCGTGGCACTGAAGGCGAAAGCGTGGCCGACCCCCGTCGCATGCCAGCCATGGCAGGTTTTATCCGCGGTGAGCAGCAGGCGCTGGAAAGTCTGAAGCATGGCCCCTTGCCCACCACAGTCGAACTGCCGGCTGACGTGGATGTGGACACCACCGTCCGCTATATCCAGGGCGCCCTGAACGGAACGCAGCAAGTGCCCACCTCCATTGCACGGCAGATCGAGCACATTGTTCAAATGTGCAGCAGCATCTGAACTGACCCAGTCAAGGCGCAAGCAGCATTGAAGTCGGTTACGCGTCCGCCCTGACTTTGGCTTGCTGCGCGACTTGCCGCCATTTTTTTTGCTCGCTTTCGATGAAGGCAATGAACTTCTCGATCGTTCCGCCGCCGTCCTCCGCGCCGTACTGATCCATCTTTTCCTGCACATCGGGCATGGCCAGTACCTTGTTCAGGTCCTCGTTCATGCGCTTGACCATGACGGGGGACATCCTGCCGGGGCCGACTAACCCGTACCAGGTGGTTGCCTCAAAACCAGGCAGGCCTGCTTCCTCCATGGTTGGCACGTTCGGATGCCCCTTGGCGCGCTTGAGTCGGGTTTGGGCCAATGCCACAGCCTTGCCGGCTTTGACATGGGGAGTCGCGGAGGTCATGGTTTCAAAACAGTAGTTGACCTGGCCACCGATCAGGTCGGTCAGCGCTGGGCCAGAACCACGATACGGGATGTGCAGCGCAAATACCTTGGCCTGGAGCTTGAACATCTCCAGTGCAAAGTGTTGGGCTGAGCCACCACCCGCCGAGGCAAAGCTGATCTGTCCCGGTTTTTGCTGACACAGGCTGATCAGGTCTTTCACCGTCTTGGCGGGTTGATCCTGGTTGCAAACGAGCAAATTGGGCGTGACGCCCACCATGCCAATAGGTGAGAAATCTTTCAATGCGTCGTAATTGAGCTTTTGCCCCAAGGCGGGGGCCAGCGCATGGCTGTTGATATGGGCCATCAGCAAGGTATTGCCATCCCCTGGCTGTTTGCTCACATAGTCAGCTGCAATGACCCCGGCAGCACCCGCCTTGTTCTCAATCACTACGCTCAGGTTCCACATCACCGATAGCTTTTGGCCAACGACACGGGCCAGGGCATCGGTACCACCGCCTGGCGGAAATCCGACCACAATGCGCACAGGGCCACCGGGCAGATTCTGGTTGGGTTGCGCCCAGATCGAGGGCGCAGCCATACAGGCTGCGGCGCTGCCAGCGGCTTGAATTAATGCTCTGCGTTGCATGCTTTGTCTCCAGTGTGTTGTGGGTTATTTCAAGCCTGCTGGGCAGGGTTGGCCGAAAAGAAATCCATCGCGGCCAGCACCCCGCTGCCTGCCAGTTTGATGCCTGTCAGTTTCAAGCCCATCTCGCAGCCGCTCAGGGCGGCCATCAGCGTCAAATCGTTACAGTCACCCAGGTGGCCGATGCGGAACATGCGGCCCTTGACCTTGCCTAAGCCTGTGCCCAACGAGCAGTCAAAACGCTCGTAAATCAGTTTGCGCACAGCATCCGCATCCACGCCTTCGGGCAGGATCACACCGGTCAACACGGGCGAGTACACCGCTGGGTCGCCACACTGAATTGGCAAACCCCAGGCGGTCACCGCAGCGCGCACACCCTCAGCCCAGCGCTGGTGCCGGGCAAACGTGGCGTTGAGCCCGTTGCCCGCACCATCGGCCAACAGCATGTCGCAGGCTTCGCTTAAGCCATAAAGTAAGTTGGTGCTGGGCGTGTACGGGAAGTACCCAGTCTTGTTCATCTCGATGATTTCGTCCCACGCCCAAAACGCCTTGGGCAAGCGCGCGCTTTTGCTGGCTTCAATGGCTTTGGGTGACAGCGCATTGAAGCTGATGCCTGGCGGCAGCATCAAGCCTTTTTGCGATCCGCTCACCGTCACGTCAACGCCCCATTCGTCATGGCGGTAATCTGCCGACGCCAGGCCCGAAATGGTGTCCACCAACAGCAGCGCCGGATGCTGAGCAGCATCGATGGCTCGGCGCACAGCCGAAATGTCGCTGGTCACACCGGTGGAGGTTTCGTTGTGCACCACACAAACGGCCTTGATTTGGTGCGCTTTGTCGGCCTCCAGCCGCGCCTGGATCAAGCTCGCATTAACGCCCCGACGCCAGCTCAGCGGCACGCCATGCTCGGTGCCCGGTTCGGCCAAAAATTCAGTTTGAATGCCCAGGCGCTGCGCCATTTTGTGCCAAAGACTGGCGAAATGGCCAGTCTCGTACATCAGCACCTGGTCACCCGGGCTCAACACGTTACTCAGTGCGGCCTCCCACGCACCCGTGCCGGATGCGGGGTAGATCACGACGGGGTGTCGCGTTTTGAAGATCTGTTGAATGCCCGACAAGACTTTCTTACCCAGAACCGCAAACTCAGGCCCCCGATGATCAATGGTGGGCAGACTCATCGCCCGCAAAATGCGGTCTGGCACGGGTGACGGCCCGGGAATCTGCAAGAAGTGACGCCCAGTGGGGTGGAAATCGAGTTGAAGCATGAGGGCTAGGCTTTCAAGTTAATTAAGTTGATGCGTATTTTTTGCATACAAAATCCATTTGTCAATCAATATTTGTCAAATTATGAGTTGACCTGCCTTAATTTTGAATACAAAATTCAAATATGACAGCTGACATCATTTCCATTCCACGTGCAGCCCTGCATGAACAAGTCGCTCATCGACTACGCCAGATGCTGGTGGAAAATCGCATCGCCCCCGGCGCTAAACTCAATGAACGCGAACTCAGCGAGGTCTTGCAGGTCTCGCGTACCCCCCTGCGCGAGGCCATCAAGATGCTGGCCGCTGAAGGCTTGGTAGAGCTGCTGCCCAACCGGGGGGCAATTGCGGTGGAGTTGTCTGAGGCCGACGTGCTCAACACTTTTGAGGTGATGGCAGGGCTTGAATCCCAATCTGGTGAGCTGGCCACCCAGCGCATCACTGAAGCCGAGTTGGCCGAGATCAAGGCCATGCATTTCGAGATGATGGCGGCGTATACCCGTCGTGATCTCTCCAACTACTACCGGCTGAATGCCCTGATTCATCAGGCAATCAACGCTGCAGCCAAGAACCCGGTTTTGAGCACAACCTATGCCCAGGTCAATGCCCGGCTGCAAGCATTGCGGTTTCGGTCCAACCAGGACGAGGACAAATGGAAGAACGCTGTGCGGGAACATGAACAAATGATTGCAGCATTGAGCGCCCGCGACGCGCAGGCCATGCGCGCGGTGCTGCTGGCCCACCTTTACAACAAACGCGATGTGGTGATCAGCCAGTTGCGCGAGAAGACTCAAGCTGCCCTTGGGAGCCAGGCATGAACGCCCCCCTCCCCGACATGCTAGGCCGGGCTATGAAGAGATCGCCAACGTCAGCAACGAAGTGGCGGGGCGACTCGCGCAGCGACTCAAAGACGAAACCCAAGGCGAAGTGCTGTTCTCGCTGCCTGACCGGGGCCGCTACGCGACTGACGCCTCGATTTATCAGCAAATCCCCGTCGGCGCTTTTGTCCCCAGCAGTAGCAACGACATCAAAACTGCGCTCGACATTTGCCGCGACTTGAAAGTACCCATCGTGCCGCGAGGTGGCGGCACCAGTCAATGCGGCCAAACGGTGGGGGCTGGCTTGGTCATTGACCATAGCAAGCATGTGCGCCAAGTGCTGAACATTGATGCGCAACAGCGCACAGCCGAGGTGGAACCTGGCATCGTGCTGGACCACCTGAACGCAGCCCTCAAACCTCACGGCCTGTGGTACCCGGTCGATGTGTCCACCAGCGCACAGGCCACGCTGGGCGGCATGGCAGGCAACAACTCCTGCGGCAGTCGGTCCATTGCTTACGGCAACATGGTGCACAACGTGATCGGGGCCAAGGCCTGGCTGGCCGACGGCAGCTTGCTGGACTTCTGTGACTTTGCACACAGCACGGGACGTGCGCGCCAGGTGGGCGAATTTGTCCAGGGTCTCGTCACGGGCCTGCTACCGGAGATCGAAGCCCATTGGCCCAAGGTGCTGCGTCGCGTGGCGGGCTACAACCTGGACATCTTTCACAACCAGAACGAAAAACCCTACACCACAGACGGATCGGTCAACCTGGCACACCTGCTGATTGGCAGTGAAGGCACATTGGCGCTGACTCAGTCCTTGCGCCTTCGTCTTTCCGAACTGCCCAGCACCAAGGTGCTAGGTGTGGTGAACTTCCCCACGTTCTACAAAGCCATGGACGCTGCACAGCACATTGTGCGCATGGGCGGGAGCGCGCTGACTGCAGTGGAACTGGTGGACCGCACGATGATTGAGCTGAGCCTGCAAAACCCCGCCTTTGCGGCAACGGTGCGCACGGCTTTGGCACCTGCGATCAATGGTGGCCAGCCCGAGGCGATTTTGCTGGTGGAGTTTGCGGGCAATACCAAAGCCGACCTCTTGCCCAAAATGCGTGAACTGGTTGAGTTGATGGGCGACCTGGGTCTGCCAGGCAGCGTGGTTGAAATGGTGGACGACGCACCGCAAAAGGCCCTATGGGACGTTCGCAAGGCGGGCCTGAACATCATGATGAGCCTCAAGGGCGACGGCAAACCGGTGAGCTTTATTGAAGACTGTGCCGTACCGCTTGTTCATCTGGCCGAATACACCGACGCGCTGACGGAAGTCTTCCGCAAGTACGGCAGCAAAGGCACTTGGTACGCCCATGCATCAGTCGGCACCTTGCATGTGCGACCCATCCTCGATATGAGGACCAGCGGTGCGCAAGGCGGGTCAGCCAAGATGCGAGCCATTGCCGATGAAGCCAGCGCCTTGGTGCGCAAGTTCAAAGGAGCCTACAGCGGCGAACATGGCGACGGCCTGTGCCGCGGGGAATGGATCTCCTGGCAGTTTGGTCCGCGTGTGAGCGATGCGTTTGCGCAGATCAAGCAGCACCTGGACCCCGGCAACTTGATGAGCCCCCAGCGCATCGTCAACCCGCCTCGCATGGACGACCCACGCTTAATGCGTTATTCGCCGGGTGGTGAAGGCGCCAAGCCTTACAAGGTGATTCCACTGCAAACGGCGCTGGACTGGTCTGCCTGGAATGTGCAAAACGACCCGGTCACCGAACAAACCAGCGCGCCTGGCACGGGGGGCGACCCGGCGCTGGGTTTTGCCAAGGCTGTGGAGATGTGCAACAACAACGGCCACTGCCGCAAGTTTGACGCAGGCACCATGTGCCCCAGTTACCGGGTGACGAGGGATGAAAAGCACCTGACCCGGGGGCGCGCCAACACCTTGCGGCTGGCGCTGTCCGGGCAACTGAATACCAGCCCGGCAGCAACTAGCGGCTTGTCCGACGAGGCGCTGGACGCCGCACATGACGCACTGGCCCTGTGCGTCAGCTGCAAAGGCTGCAAGCGTGACTGCCCGACGGGTGTGGACATGGCTCGCATGAAAGTGGAGTTTCAGCACCAGTACCAGGCCCGTCGTGGCTTGACTTGGCGAGACAAGCTGATCGCCTACCTGCCAGATTACGCTCACCAAGCGGCCAAGTTCAGCGGTCTGTTGAACCTGCGCAACCGAATTCCAGCGCTGGCGTGGCTTGGGGAAAAGCTGCTGGGATTCGCGGCTGGACGCAAGTTGCCCGAGTGGCAGCGCAGTCATTTTTTCGCAGCCACTCCAAGAACGGCCACCCATGCCGAAGTGCTGTCTGCCGCCAAACCGGTGGTGCTGTTTGTGGACACCTTTAACGGTTACTTTGAATCGGCCATCGCGCGGGACGCGGTCCAGGTGCTGCAAACGGCAGGCTATACCGTGCACATTGCTACGAAAGAGATAGCTAGTAATACCCACCTTTGCTGCGGAAGAACCTATTTAAGCAGTGGTTTGGTGGCTGAGGCTAAGGCCAAAGCAAAAGAACTGATTGACACCCTGCTCCCTTTTGCAACGAGGGGGATCGCCATCGTTGGGCTGGAGCCGTCTTGCTTGCTGACCTTGCGCGACGAGGCATTGGCCATGGGCCTGGGTGAATCAGCCGACACGGTGAGCAAGCACGCCATGCTGTTGGAGGAATTTCTGGCACGCGAGGCCAAAGCGGGGGCGCTGGACGCGTTCAAGGCCAAGCTCAAACCCTTGAGTCAACCCATCTTGCTGCATGCACACTGCCATCAAAAGGCATTTGCGGTGGTCTCACCCATTCTGTCGGTGCTGCAACTGATTCCTGGCGCAAAGCCAGAGCTGATGGAGACCAGTTGCTGTGGGGGTGCTGGCAGTTTTGGCTACCAAGTAGAGCATTTGAAGATTTCCCAATTGATGGCCGAACTGAACCTGTTGCCCGCGCTACGCAAGCAACGTGATGCCATCATCGTGGCCGATGGCACCAGCTGCCGCCACCAGATCCAGGACGGCTTGAACGACGGAACGCAGCGCCAGCCAGTCCATGTGGCGACGCTGCTGGCACGCCAGCTGTTACCCTAACGATTTGGAATCAACATGCCTTCTCTTTTAAATAAAAATACCGCATTTTGGCAATATCGACGGTCATTGTTAGCTCTATTTATAGGAGCAACCGTTTCTGCATTGTCGGCTCAGGCGCAAAGCACCTGGCCTGCTAAAACCATCAAAATCGTGGTGCCTTACGCAGCAGGCGGCCCTGCGGATGTCGTGGCACGTGAACTCGCACAAAAGCTGTCTGCTGACCTGAAGCAATCTGTGGTGATCGAAAATCAGGGTGGTGCCATGGGCGTGACCGCGCTGGGCACCGTGGCACGTGCTGAGCCCGACGGACACACGCTGTTGATGGCGGCTTTTGGCAACATCGTGTTGCAACCCATCCTGAGCAAAACGGGCGGCGCAGACCTGCTTGCCCGCCTGCGGCCCATCAGCACGGTATCTACCAGTCCACATGTGCTGGTGGTGTCGGCCAAGCTGCCGGTCAAGACGGTGAAAGAACTGGTGGATTACGCCAGAGCCAACCCGGGGCGCATCAGTTTTGCCTCCGCGGGCATGGGCGGCACGGCGCATCTGGGCATGGAGATGTTTAAAGCCTTATCGCAAACCGATGTGCTGCATGTGCCTTACAAGGGCAGTTCTGGTGCGGTGAATGACCTGATCTCGGGCCAGGTCAGCGCCATGTTCAGTAGTTTGCCGTCATTGCAGGGCTTGGCCGATAAAGGGCTGGTGCGGGTAATTGCAGCCACCGCCAGCAGCGTGTCACCTGCGACCAAAAACCTGCCGTTGATGTCAGCCACCCTGCCCGGTTTTGACTACACGACGTGGTACGCGATGTACGCGCCGTTAGGCACACCGAGCGCCACCGTCGAACTGGTCAATGCCGCCTTGCGCCGCGTATTGAAAGACCCCGCATTGGAAGCACGCATTGAGCCGCATGGCATCGAATTGAAGGCTAGCAGCCCCGAAGAGGTCCTGGCATGGACCAAGCGCGACACAGAGAAATGGACCCGGGTGATACGTGAAGCCAAAATTTCCGTTGAATAGCGCGTGCCAAATAGGCTCAGGCCAGACCGCACCACTGGGCAAACCGCATCACATAATCATGCCAAAGGGCCCAGACGGCCATGGCGATCAAGATCAGACCAGACAGGCGCGCACCCCAGGCTTCGGCTTTCTGGCGGGTTTGCGACCCGCCCTGCTTACCCAGATACCATATCCACTGCTGCCAAAGTAGTGGGCCACCTACCAAAGAAATAGCACTCCCCAGTGCAAAAAGTGCCATCGAAAGCGCACCTTGAACTGGCCCGCCGCTGAGTGCCGCCACCAACAGGGCTGAATACAGCAAGCCGCAGGGCATGAGCGCCCAAAGCAGTCCAGTGGCAAACACGGCACGTTTTTGCGCAAGCAACGGGCGCACCCTGGCCACAGCACGCGACCAGACAGATTGGCCTGCCCCGGTTGCCCAAACAGGCTGTCTCGCCAGCACCAACAGCATCAGCCCCCACGCCAACACCCCTGCGTGCATCAATGCCCAGAGAGGACGTAAAACGCTGGTGTTACTGCTAAGCCAGGCTGCGCTTTCCATGGCAGCAGCAGCGAGAGCGCCAACCAATGCGTATCCCAAAGTCCGGCCAGCCTGAAAGCTGAAAATAAACGCCCAGCGGGATGCAGAGATTGACGATGACGTGGCCTTGATCTGCCCATCAGGTAGGCGAATAAGGGATGCATTGGTCCCGACGGATGTGACGGCCGCACATGGCGCCGCGCACATGCCCAAACAATGGGGGCCACCGGCCACGCCCATGATAAAGGCCGTCCAGGCCAGGGTGTTGATCATTCCCGCATCATATGATGCGTGAGAATCTGGCCCGCTTGCTGTCCGCTTGAACATAGCGGTCAAACACCATGGCAATGGCCCGTATCAGGTACCAGCCATTTGGGGTGACCTTGATGCCGTTGTCGTTGATGTCAAGCAGCCCCATTCCGATGAACTCGCTCAGGGATTCGATTTCGGCCTTGAAATAGGTCTTGAAATCGATCAAAAAAGCCAAGTTTATTGACTCGAAATCAATTTCACCCTGACACATGATTGCCATGATCACAGCGCGGCGCACCAAATCGTCGCGGCTTAAAGCCAGTCCGCGCACCACGGGCAGGCGACCTTGGTCAAGCAGATCGTAATAGTCCTCCAGCGTCTTGGCATTCTGGCTGTAGGTGGCACCAACACGACCAATAGACGAAACTCCCAGCGCGATCAAATCACAATCTGGCTGAGTGCTATAGCCCTGGAAGTTACGATGCAAACGCCCCTGGCGCTTGGCCACCGCCAACGCGTCACCTGGCAGGGCAAAGTGATCCATGCCGACATAGACATAACCAGCGCCTTGAAAAGCTGCCAGCGCCTGCGACAACAGACCCAACTTGACCGAAGGATGCGGCAGGTCTTCAACCGCAATTCGGCGCTGGGGCTTGAAGCGCTCTGGCAGATGAGCATAGCCATAAAGGGCAATCCGGTCCGGCCGCAAACGGACGATCTGCTCCAGGGTTCGTGCAAAGGATTCAGATGTCTGCTTGGGGAGGCCGTAAATCAAATCTGCGTTGATGGACTCGAATCCCTTGGCGTTGGCAACGGCCACCAAGTTGAACACTTGATCAGCGGGCTGGATACGATGCACGGCTTTTTGAACAGCAGGGTCAAAATCCTGAATACCAAAACTCAAGCGATTGAAGCCAAGCTCGGCCAACACACCCAGGCGATGTTCGGTCACCGTCCGGGGGTCAATCTCGATGGAGTATTCACCGCCAGGCGCCAGCGTAAAGTTGCGGCGCAGCATGGCCATCAACTCGCTCAACTCGCCGTCACTCAGAAAAGTGGGGCTACCGCCGCCCAGGTGCAACTGGCTGACCACATGGCCGCGCCCCACATGCACGGTGTGCAAGTCAATCTCTTTGGCAAGGTAATTCAAATACTCTGCACCCTTGGAGTGGTGCTTGGTAATGACCTTGTTACATGCGCAGTAATAGCAAAGAGACTCACAAAACGGAATGTGCACGTACAAGGAGAGCGGCAGGGCGTTGCCAGCCCCCGCATTGCGCCGCTGCTCCAAAGCCTGGATGTAGTCCTGGTCAGAAAAAGCTTCGACGAACCGATCAGCCGTTGGGTAAGATGTATAGCGAGGCCCAGGCACGTCAAACCGCCGCAATAAATCTTGCGAAATGGCCTCAGGAGGCTTGGCAGTTGGCGGTGCGATGGAACTTGTCATTAGCATTTTTCTGGAACTTTGCCTTGAACTACCGGGGAATCACGGACAATGTGCGACTCCCCCGGGTGTAGGTTGGGCGACTGTGCCTTTAAAGCCATGATACCGTTTTGACTCAGATCAATCTAATTCCGGAATGCGAACAGTTTCGAGGACAATAGAGCCCATGGATCCCAAAAGCATCAAAGTCGCCTGCTCGAATTGCAACCTTCGGGAACTTTGCATGCCCATGGGGCTGGCAACGGAAGACATCGAACGAATCGACACCTTGGTCGCCTCGCGGCGAAAACTCACACGTGGTGAGAGCCTGTTCCGCAACGGTGATAAATTCACGGGGTTGTATGCCATCCGCGTTGGTTTCTTCAAGACCAGCGTGACCACCGAAGACGGGCGCGATCAGGTTACCGGGTTTCAAATGGCCGGTGAAATTATTGGCTTGGACGGTATCGTCAACGACTTGCACACCTGTGACGCGGTTGCACTCGAAGACGCAGAAGTCTGCGTGATTCCCTACGACATGATTGAAACCTTGTCGAGAGAAGTCACCGCGCTCCAGCAGCACATGCATAAAGTCATGAGCCGCGAGATTGTCCGAGAGCATGGGGTGATGCTGCTTCTGGGCAGCATGCGTGCAGAAGAGCGCTTGGCCGCATTTCTGCTCAACCTGGTACAGCGGCTCCATGCCAGGGGTTTCTCGCAGTCAGAACTCGTGTTGCGTATGACTCGTGAAGAAATCGGGAGCTATCTCGGGTTGAAACTGGAGACAGTTAGTCGCAGTTTTTCCAAATTTGCTGAAGATGGCATCATTGAAGTCAAACAGCGCCATGTACGCATCATGGACACGGAGGCATTGAAACAAATGGTCAATCCTCAGACCTGCCACTGACCTCCGTTCAGCGGCTAAATCAACTTATGGTTTCGACGTAGCTGTTGCCGCATGGTTGCGCGCTTGGCCAGCAGGAACCTCTCCTGCTGGTAGGGTCTTGTTGATTTCAATACCCCGACGGTAATAGTCCTCTGCCAACACGGGGTCGGGGTTGCGCATTGCAATCCACCCGGTGAACAAGGCTGCGACCACCACAATGGCAGGCCCAGCAATGATCAACCAAACGTGACCAAATGACCACCAGGGTTTCGGGCCGTCTTTGGCGTTTTCTTCAGACATGAGATCTTCCGTCGCAATGCATTGAGATCAACGGGGAACCAAAAACACAGACTTCTCTGATACGACTGCAATGACCTTGTCACCAGCAACCGATTCAATATCAAACACAATTGGGGCAGAACCAGGCTTGGCAGAACCATAAGGTATCCGCACGCGCAAAGGAACCCACCGGCTTTGGGCTGAATCGATGGCAACGGATGAATTGTCTTCGATTGTCAAACCGTCAATGCCTCGCGCCTTGATACGGTAGTGCTGAACCTCTTCTGTCGCGTTCATGATCTGCAAGCGGTAAACATTTTCCAGCTTACCACCATCAACAATGCGGGATAACGTGGCTCGGTCCCGTACAACATCCACCTTAAAGGGTGAGCGCAAGGCCAGGCTGATGAACAACGCGATAGTCACGACGGCCAACAAGCCACCGTAAACAAGTATCCGCGGACGCATCAGACTGGCCCGAACCTGCTGCCATGCACCAGCAAGCGCGCCACCTGAAGCCGACTCCATACTGCTTTGGGTGGCATAACGAACCAACCCACGCGGGTAACCCACTTTGTCCATCACCGTGTCGCACGCGTCCACACAGGCGCCACAGCCAATGCACTCGTATTGCAAGCCTTTACGTATGTCGATGCCTGTCGGGCAAACCTGCACACAAAGCGCACAATCAATACAAGCGCCCAGACCTTGGGCTTGGTGGTCGATGGATTTGCTGCGCGGACCTCGTGGCTCTCCGCGAACAGCATCGTAGGCGACCACAAGTGTGTCTTTGTCATACATTGCGCTTTGAAAGCGCGCATAGGGGCACATGTATTTGCAGATCTGCTCTCGCAGATAACCTGCATTTCCATAGGTCATCAGCCCATAGAAGAACACCCAAAATATTTCCCACGAACCGATCTGCCCACGTACACAGGTGCCAATTAACTCCCGGGCGGGTGTGAAATAGGCCACAAAGGTAAACCCTGTCCAGATCGAAAACGCAATCCAGATCAACTGCTTGAGGGATTTTTTGCCAACTTTGGCAGAGTCCATCGAAGCACCGTCCAGACGCAATCGCGCACTGCGGTCGCCCTCTACCTTGTACTCAATCCAGAGGAAGATTTCACTGTAAACGGTCTGGGGACAAGCATAGCCGCACCAAAGGCGACCTGCGATGGCCGTGAAGAGGAACAGTGCGAGTGCACAGATAACCAGGATACCCGTCAGGTAAATGAAATCCTGCGGGTACAGCACCAGATTAAAAATATAAAAACGGCGCGCGTCCAGATCGAACAGCACCGCTTGCCTTTGGCCCCATTCCAGCCACGGCAACCCATAAAAAATGATTTGTGTCAGCCAAACAAAAATCCAGCGCCAGCTGGTGAACTGACCCTGGATTGATCGGGGATAGATCTTCTTTTGTGCCGCGTAAAGCGACACCACCTGCCCTGATGAAACTTCTTTTGTTGACTTGTTGGATTCAGGTACAGGCGGAGGCGAACCCGTCATTACTTGGCGCCGCCCTTATTGGACAGACCCCAGACGTAAGCGGTTAAAACGTCAATTTGAGCAGCACTCAGCTTGTCAGCTTGCGCAGGCATCTGATTCACTTTACCCTTGTTGATCATTGCCAAAATGGTTTCTTCACCATAGCCGTGAAGCCAGATGTCATCTGTCAGGTTAGGTGCTCCCAATGCATGGTTGCCTTTGCCATCAACACCGTGGCAAGCTGCACAGGCGGCAAATTTTTCCTTGCCCAGACCCGCGCGAGCGGCATCGTGGGGACTGCCAGACAGACTCAAAACATACTGCGCAACGTTCTTCAGATCGTCAGCACCGCCAACTGCAGCGGCCATGGGAGGCATGTTGCCGTTGCGCCCCTGGAGCAGGGTTTCCTTGATTTTCTCAGGCGTACCACCATGCAGCCAATCGCCGTCTGACAAATTAGGGAAGCCTTTCCCACCGCGGGCATCAGAGCCGTGGCACTGCGCACAGTTGTTCAAGAACAACCGCTCACCGATGCCTTGAGCCTGGGGGTCACGCGCCAAGTCTTCTGTCTTCATGGCCGCAAAACGGGCATAGAGAGGAGCGACGTCTTTGGCAGATTTGTCAAGTTCAGCCTGGTATTGACCGGCAGAAGTCCAGCCGAATTGACCTTTGCTGTCGCCCAGGCCCGGAAAGACAAACAGGTAAGCCAGACCAAATACGATGGTGATGATGAACATACCGACCCACCACATAGGCAGGGGGTTGTTCATTTCACGCAGGTCTTCGTCCCAGACATGGCCTGTGGTGTTGTCGTTGGCTGAATCTGCAGCCACTTTGGATTTGCCTGCCACCCAGAGGAGCAGTGCACACGCAACAATACTTACTAAAGTAATGATGGTGACGTAGGAAGACCAAAAGGGGTGAATGAAATCGCTCATGATGTGTACTTTGTGTATGGTTGACGACAGTCAATCGATCCTTCAGTCCTGCAGCGGAAGCTGCGCAGCCTCTTCGAAACGCTCAGCGTTGCGCCTGGAGTAGGCCCAAACCAGAATTCCTACGAATGTTGCGAAGCAAAGCACGGTGGCAACTGAGCGAAGAACAGTGAGTGTGTCCATACCGCTTCCTTATTTAAGAGTCCGGCCCAGAACTTGAAGGTATGCAACCAATGCATCCATCTCGGTCTTGCCCTTGAGTTCTTCGGCAGCACCCGCAATCTGGGCGTCGGTATAGGGCACGCCAACCATGCGCAGTGCCTTCATACGAGGAGCAGCGTCCGCCGGATCCACCGCAGCCTTTTCAAGCCAAACATAAGCAGGCATGTTGGACTCAGGCACCACGTCTCGTGGGTTGTTCAGGTGGATGCGATGCCATTCATCACTGTACTTGCCGCCCACACGGTGCAGGTCGGGACCGGTACGCTTGCTACCCCACTGGAAAGGATGATCGTAAACAAACTCACCAGCCACAGAGTAAGGACCGTAGCGCAGGGTTTCAGCCTGGAAGGGGCGAATCATCTGTGAATGGCAGTTGTAGCAGCCTTCACGAATGTAAATATCACGCCCCATTAACTGTGTTGCAGTATAGGGTTGCAAGCCTTTGATTGGCTCGGTCGTGCTTTTCTGGAAGAAGAGCGGAACGATTTCAACTAACCCACCAAACAAAACCGTCACGACGATCAGAATGATCATCAGGAAATTGTTGGTCTCGATCTTGGCGTGACCCACAGGATTATTCGAAGCAGACATGTTTTCTCCTCAAGCGTGGGCAGGTGCAGGGATAGCCACTTGCGCAGCACGGCCTGTAGAAACCGTCATCCAGGTGTTCCAGAACATGACGATCATGCCGGACAGATACAGCAAACCACCCAATAAACGGATCACGTAGAAGGGGTAAGTGGCTTTTACGGATTCAACGAAGGTATAGGTCAAAGTGCCGTCTGTGTTGATGGCACGCCACATCAGACCTTGCATCACACCAGCAATCCACATTGCAGCGATGTACAACACGATACCAACGGTTGCTATCCAGAAGTGCAACTCAATAGCGCGCTTGGAATACATCTCCTTTTTGCCAAACAAGCGAGGAATCAAGAAGTACAAGCTACCCATCGATACCAAACCAACCCAACCCAAGGCACCAGAGTGCACATGGCCAACGGTCCAGTCTGTGTAGTGGCTCAAGGCGTTAACCGTCTTGATAGACATCATCGGGCCTTCAAACGTGCTCATGCCATAGAAGGACAAGGAGACGATCAGGAAGCGCAGAACGGGGTCGTCGCGCAGTTTGTGCCAAGCGCCAGACAGGGTCATGATGCCGTTGATCATGCCGCCCCAGCTTGGAGCCAATAGGATCAAGGAGAACACCATACCAACCGATTGAGTCCAGTCAGGCAAAGCGGTGTAATGCAGGTGGTGAGGACCCGCCCACATGTAAGTAAAGATCAGTGCCCAAAAGTGGACGATGGACAGACGGTAGCTGTACACAGGCCTTTCAGCTTGCTTGGGAATGAAGTAATACATCATGCCCAGGAAACCTGCTGTCAGGAAGAAGCCCACCGCATTGTGGCCATACCACCACTGGACCATCGCATCTTGAACGCCCGCATAAGCAGAGTAAGACTTGGTCAAGGACACCGGGATTTCAGCACTGTTGACCAGATGCAGAACAGCAACGGTCAAAATGAATGCGCCGAAGAACCAGTTAGCCACATAAATATGCTTGATCTTGCGAGTACCGACGGTACCGAAAAATACGATGGCATAGGACACCCAGACCACAGTGATCAAAATGTCAATGGGCCATTCAAGTTCAGCGTATTCCTTCCCGGTGGTGAAACCAAGTGGAAGGCTCAGTGCAGCCAACAGGATCACAAGTTGCCAACCCCAGAATGTGAACGAGGCAAGTGCAGGTGCAAACAACTTGGTCTGGCATGTGCGTTGAACCACGTAATAGCTGGTGGCAAACAATGAGCAACCGCCGAACGCAAAAATCACCGCATTGGTGTGCAATGGGCGCAGGCGCCCATAGCTGATCCAGGGGATACCGAAGTTAAGTTCTGGCCATGCAAGCTGGGCGGCAATGATGACGCCGACAAGCATACCAACAACACCCCATAGCACGGCTGCCAGCGAAAACTGGCGCACGACGGTATCGCTGTAAATTGTGCCGCTGGGCGGCGAAGAAGATTGGTGGGCTACATTCATCTTGTTGAACCTCAATGTGAGAACTGGAGTTTGCTTTTTTGTGACAGATTAAGTATTGATAAATATCAAGTTTGGGGTATACCCTTGAACTTTAATCGTGATTAAGAATCCGCTGGCCTTCGCCATCCAGGCTTTCAAACTGACCTCGGAAGATTGCCCAAGCCAATCCACCCAAAATCAGCAGAGCAAGCACCACGGACAAAGGTATAAGTAAAAATAATATATCCATAATCGGTGATATTCAGGCCTATCGAGGCAAAAAGTTATCGAACAACCAGCTTCCGCGACAGGCGAGCCGCATTGGCGACCACCAGGAGCGAACTCAGGGCCATGCCTAATCCGGCAATCCAGGCGGTCAAAATACCGGATACGGCAAGAGGAATGCAGACAAGGTTGTACCCAATTGCCCACAAAAGATTCTGACGGACAATTTTCAGGCAAAACCTGGCTCTCGTGAGCGTTTGGACAATGGCCGTCAAATTTTGGCCCTGCACCACAAAGTCTGATTGTGCCTGCGCGAGCGGAACACCCTCTCCCATCGCAAATGAAACTGAGCAAGCAGCCAACACTGGACCATCATTTAAACCATCACCCACCATGGCAACGACATGGCCTTGGCTCTGCATTTCCTGGACCCGGCGAAGTTTGTCGTCAGGAGTGCAGCCTCCTTCGGCCTGATCAATATTCAATAGCTCTGCCGCCTTTTCCACCGAAGCAACATGGTCGCCAGACAGAAGGCGTACATCAATTCCGAGGTCCTTCAGCGCAGCGACAGCAGACTTGGCATCACTTCGAAGTTCTTCGGTCAACTCAAAACTGGCCAACCACCCCGCGTCATCGGCCAGATACACAATGCGGTCAAACCCTTCAGACCCGTGCATCGGAGCAACATTAGTCAACCCACACCAGACCGCAGAACCCAGCCGGATATTTCGCGCAGTCAGATTTGCATCATTGGCCAAGCGTACACCTGCCACGCCAAGGCCGACCTGCTCCTTGACATCGGAAAACGCAATATCAGCGCCACCCTTACCTGCCTCGGTCAGCGCCCGAGATACCGGGTGCAGCGAATGTGATGCCAGAGATGCCGCCACGGCCAGCACATCTTTGTCTGACAAATCAGGACGTGTCAGCACGTTTTTCAGCGCCATTCGTCCCGTGGTCAAGGTTCCCGTCTTGTCAAATACCAACGTATCTGCCGTCGCCAAAACTTCGAATGCCTGAAGGTTTCGCACCAGGACACCTCCCTTGGCCAATGCCCCAGCAGCAGCCAACATTGCTGCAGGTGTCGCAATGGACAAGGCGCAAGGACACGTGACCACCAACACGGCCACCGCCACCATCAGCGCAGTCGCGACATCCTGGCTGGGATCAAAGTACCAGTGGTACAGCGCCCCAAGGCCAGCGGCCAAAAACACAAAAACCAGGAACGGCGCCGCCCAACGATCTGCCAACTGGGCAATTCGAGGTTTTTGCGTGGCCGCACTGTCCATCAGGGACACTATCTGGGCAAAACGGGTTTGAGGACCTAAGCCCTGAACCCTCATTTGAACCACGGCAGTCAGGTTGTAGCTCCCAGCCAAAACCATCGCGCCCCGACCACGGTCAAGCGGGGTAGATTCACCTGTCAGCAAGGCTTCATCTACCTGGGTTGCCCCTACTGTGATGACACCGTCAGCCGCAAACGCCTGCCCCGGCAGCACCCGGACGGTGTCCCCAACAGCCAACCGTCGCACGGCTACAGACTCCCATTCACCGGTGTTGGTCAAACGCTCTACCTGAGCAGGCAAGCGCTGGCTTAGGGCCTGCAAAGCACCTGCAGTCCGTCCACGCAAAATCTGCTCAAGCCAGCGCCCCGTCAGCAGAAAAAAAACAAACATGGTCAGTGAGTCGAAATAGACCTCCTGGCCCCAGGGACTGTTTGGGTCAAAGGTCCCGGCAGAGCTGATCGCAAAGGTGATGACAATGCCCAACGCAACAGGCAGATCCATGCTGATTCGCCTGTATTTCAGGTCGCGCCAGGCACTTTCGAAAAACGGGCCGCAACTGAATATCAGCACCGGCAGGGTCAAAACCCAAGATGCCCAGCGTAAAAGAGCTTGGGCATCTGCTGTCATCTCACCTGGAAGTGCAACATACGCTGGCAATGCGTACATCATCACCTGCATCATGCACAGGCCAGCAACTAGCCAGCGCCAAAGCGCCATGCGCTGAGCCTTGCGTTGTTCAACCAGACTCTGCACATCATCAACAGGAAGAGCAGAATACCCCGCCCTGGAGAGAGCATCAAACCACTGTGACGGTTTGGCCACTGCCGACAGCCACAGAACGCTGGCCTGTCCGGTGGACGCATTGACCTGTGCTTGCATCACTCCTGGCACGCTGAGCAACGCACCCTCCACAATGTTCGAGCATGCCGCGCAGTGCATACCTTGAACACTGATGTGCGACAGCCATTCCCCACGCTGATCAGAACCCGACGCATGGCTAAAAGCCTTCCACTCTTCAGGGTCATCCAGGACTGACAGCGCAACATTCATGGGGCGTGAGCCTAACGGCTCCCCCTTGACCACTGGTTGATCTGAATCAATTGACTTTGTCACCTGGAAATTATGCTACGGTATAGACCTTTTTCTGGAGCCCCCATATATGTATAAGCGAATTCTCGTTGCAACAGACGGTAGCAAGTTGGCCCAAGTTGCCGTTGACCATGGCATCAAACTCGCCGCTCTGACTGGCGCTGAGTTAGTCGCCACTCAAATCACCCCTCGCTACCCCAAGAGCTACTTTGAAGGCTCGCTGCCTCTGAGCAGTGAAGAAGTCAAGCGGATTGAGGCACAGTGGGGTGAGTCTGCACAGAGCGTGCTTGAAGCCGTCAAAGAAGCGGGTAAGGCTCAGGGCGTCAAGGTCAAAACTGTTCAGGTTAAGTCTGATCTGATTGCAGATGCCATCGTAGCTGCGGCCAAAAAGAACAATGTTGACCTGATCATCATGGCGTCACATGGTCGCAAGGGCATCAAGCGCTTGCTGCTTGGCAGTGAAACACAGCATGTTTTGGCACAGGCTACTGTGCCAGTATTGGTGCTTCGCTAATGCACTATTGGCCTTCAGGCCAGTAAACTCAACAAGGCTGCAGGCGCCGAAATCACGGCGTCTGCCCCCCACTTGGTAGTATCGGCATTGTGCCCCAGGTAACCATATGTTGCGGCTACCGTACCCATGTTGGCGGCGCGGCCTGCTTCAATATCACGCAGATCGTCTCCTACGTAAATACATTTGGCAGGCTCTATGCCCAAGCGCTTGGCAGCCTCGAAAAGGGGCGCAGGATGTGGCTTGGCGTGCGGAGTTGTGTCTCCACTGATTATCGCCTTGGCGTTCGCAAACAATGGCATAGCTGCGGTCAGCGGCAATGTAAAGCGTTCTGACTTATTGGTGACGACCCCCCATGCAACACCACGCTGTTCGAGCGCCGTGATCATTTCTGACACCCCCTCAAATATCTCCGTGAGCTCAGTCATCCGGCGCTCGTAGTTCTGAAAAAACTCTTCACGCAACAGCGGAAAATCGCCATGATCTGGCGAGATGCCAAACGCCACACTCAGCATGCCACGCGCGCCCGCGCCAGCGAACGGGCGATAGGCTTCGTAGGCCAGTGAAGTCAACCCGCGGTCTGTTCGCATTTTGTCGGCTGCTGCACCTAAATCCGGTGCACTGTCGATCAGCGTGCCGTCCAAATCAAACAATACCGCTTGAATCCCGTTGAACAAGGACATCAAATCCCCCGTCGCAGGGCCAACATGTAATTGACACTCGTGTCTTCATTCAAGCTGAAGCGGCGCGACAGGGGGTTGTATCTCAGCCCCTTGCTGTGTTGCATGCTCAAGCCAGCTTGACGCGCCCAGCCAGCGATCTCTGCAGGCTTCAAGAACCGCAGATAATCATGCGTTCCACGCGGCACCATGTTCAACAGGTATTCGGCCCCCACGATGGCGAGAGCAAAGGCTTTTGCATTGCGGTTAATGGTCGAGAAAAACACCCAACCACCCGGTTTAACAAGCTGGCCGCAGGCGCGCACCACGGACGCCGGGTCGGGCACATGCTCCAGCATCTCCATGCACGTCACAACATCAAACCCCGCTGGGTCTTCACCGGCGAGGTCTTCCACACTGACCTCACGGTATTTCACATTCGGTGTTTGGGCTTCCAATGCGTGCAGCTGTGCGACCCTCAGTGACTTGGTGGCCAGATCCACCCCCAGCGCGTCCGCCCTTTGCGGGCCATGGCATCGGTCAGGATGCCACCACCACAGCCCACATCCAGAACACGCTTGCCAGAAAGACCCGCAATGCCGTCGATCCAGCCCAGGCGCAGCGGATTGAGTTGATGGAGCGCGGCAAATTCGCCTTCCAGATCCCACCAGCGGTGGGCCAACGCCGAAAACTTGGCGAGCTCTGCCTGGTCCACATTCTTGGCGTCCGTCGTATTGCTTGATATTTGACTCATGCCTTGATTATCCCAGTAGGCTAAGCTCAGCTCCCGCCGATCTTTCATACCTTAGGCACTGCAATGACGCTCTCCACTTACTTGCTGTACATGGCCGCTGTGGCCGTCTTGGTGTTGACACCGGGGCCAACCATGCTCATGAGCATGACCAATGCCATCAACCATGGTGTGCCCAAAGCCATGGCGTCGGTATGCGGGAGTTTGACGGCAGTGCTGTGCGTCATGATTCTGTCGTCATTGGGTTTGGGAGCCCTCCTGGCAGCCTCAGAGGCAACTTTTACCGTGTTCAAGCTGATCGGTGCCGCGTATTTAATTTACCTCGGGATCAAAACCTTCCTCAGTCCGACCAGTACATTTCACTCGACCGACCCAGTCACCCATCGTCTGCAGCGAACCCACCGACAAATGTATGTGCAAGGTTTGCTGGTCGGTGGCAGCAACCCCAAGGCCTTGCTCTTCTTCGCGGCATTCTTTCCGCAGTTCTTGAACCCATCAGTCGACTGGGCAACGCAAATTGCAGTTCTGTCCCTGACGTTTGTCGCGTTCGAGTTTTCCGTTTTGGGCGTCTGCTGCCTGTTTGTGGGGCGCATTTCCCCCTGGCTACGTCAACCTGGCCGGGCTCGCTGGTTTAACCGAGGCAGCGGTAGCCTGTTTGCAGGCATGGGACTGGTATTGCTTACCCTGCGACGCCACACCAGCTAAAAGGTATCCTGAGCCGATTGTGTGGCCTGATATTTGCATTAGCAAAGTCGAACTCTGCATTTGTTGAATGCGTAGGCCCGATTAAACTGTGTCAGGGTCTCCCCCGATGGTGAAGCCAGTTCGAAGCATGCACCATTGCCGGGCTTGATGGCGTGCAAGTGCACCAAACTGACCTTTCTGATGGTCTGAAGGTCATTCTGATTTTGAAACCGGAGTTATTTATGAAGTTGATTACATCGAAACTGTTTGCCGCTGCCTTGCTGGGTGCTGGCGCATTGACTGCCGCCTTACCTGCCATGGCAGGCAAGACTCTGGACGACATCAAGGCAAAAGGGCAAGTCGTTTGCGGCGTTAGCACAGGTTTGGCGGGCTTCTCTGCTGCGGATTCCAACGGCAAGTGGTCAGGTCTTGACGTGGACATCTGCAAGGCCATTGCCGCTGCCGTGTTGAAAGACCCTGAAAAGGTCAAGTATGTTCCCCTGGGCGCGCAGCAGCGCTTCACTGCCTTGCAGTCTGGCGAAATTGACATCCTGTCACGCAACACCACATTTACCCTGACCCGCGACGGCTCACTCGGCCTGCACCAGACTGCCGTCACCTACTACGACGGCCAGGGCTTCATGGTGCCGGTCAAGAGCAAGATCAAGAGCGCCAAACAACTCAAGGGCCAAACCGTTTGTGTGCAATCCGGTACCACCACCGAGAAAAACCTGGCTGACTACTCCAAAGCCGCTGGCCTGAACATCAAACCCGTGGTGTTTGAAAAGCTGGAAGCCACTAACGCAGCCTACTTCTCTGGCCGTTGCGTGGCGTACACCACCGACGCTTCTGGCTTGGCCTCCATCCGCAACAAAGAAGCCAAAGACCCTGCAGAACACCTGATCCTGCCAGAGTTGATCTCCAAGGAACCTCTGGGTCCCCTGGTCCGCCGTGGTGATGACGAGTGGCTGGCGATCAGCAAATGGGTCATTTACGGCTTGATTGAAGCCGAGGAATATGGCGTGACTCAAGCCAATGCAGGCAGCATGTCCGGCACGACCGACCCCGTGGTCAAGCGCCTGCTGGGCATTGGTGACGACACCGGCAAACTGCTGGGTCTGGATGCTGAATGGCTGGCACGCTCCATCAAGGCAGTGGGCAACTATGGCGAGATTTTCGAGCGCAATGTGGGCCCGACATCGGCACTCAAATTGCCACGCGGCAGCAACAACCAGTGGAACAAGGGCGGCCTGCAGTACGCATACCCTCTTCGCTGATCTTTCTTTGGTAGCGACCTCATCGCATTGAAGAAGCGCCCCTTTTGCGGCATGCAAAAGGGGCTTTTTATATTGAGCACGCATCCCGCCCAAAGGTCACAGCCCATGGCTACACACCCGCCACCCAAAAAGAAACGGATTTCCTGGCAAAGTCAGGCTTTTCGTGGCGTCCTGTATCAGATATTAGCTATTACTTTGATAGCATTGATCATCTGGTTCCTGGCCTACAACACCATGACCAACATGCGCATTCGCGGCATCCGCAGCGGATACGACTTTTTGACCGCATCCGCTGGCTTTGACATTGGTGAGAGCCTGTTCCCCTTTGATTCCGCCGAACCCTATTGGCGCGCTTTTCTGGTCGGTTTGACCAACACATTGCGTGTGGCCGTGCTGGGTATTTTCCTCACAACCATCATTGGCACCTTGATCGCCGTAGGCCGCTTTTCGCGCAATGCGCTGGTGCGTGGGCTGTGCGTGAGTTACGTTGAGTTCTTCCGCAACGTGCCTATCCTGTTGCAACTCTTGATGTGGTACATCTTGTTCACTGAGGTTCTGCCCGCTGCCGACGAGGCTTGGCGCCTAGGCCCCCTGTACCTCAGCAAAGGTGGACTGAATTTCCCCATCCCAATCTGGAACAACGGGCAATTGTGGGCATGCATCGCCATGGCGCTGGGTTGTGGTGCAGCCTGGTTTTACCGTCGCTGGGCCATCAAACAATTCGAGCAAACCGGTCAGATACGCAGCCTATTCTGGACACCTGTGGCCATTGTGTTGGCATCGGGCGTGGTGGGCTGGCTGGCTGGCGGCGCCGACAACGCCTGGAACATGCCATCCAAGGGCGAGTTTTCGATTGAAGACGGCGGCGCGCTGACGCCCGAGTTCATGGCGGTGTTGCTGGGCCTGACCATCTACACCAGTGCCTTTGCAGCTGAAGTGGTGCGGTCTGGTATTCAGTCGGTCGCGCTGGGGCAGAAAGAAGCCGCTTCCGCCCTGGGCTTGAGCCAAGGCCAGACGATGCAACTGGTGTTGTTGCCCCAAGCCCTGCGGGTGATCATTCCGCCCATGACCAACCAGTTTTTAAACCTCACCAAAAACTCATCCCTCGCCGTGGCCATCGGCTACCCCGACCTGGTTTCGGTCACCAACACCGCACTCAATCAGACCGGCCGGGCTGTGGAATGTATCTCCATCGTCATGCTGGTCTACCTGTGCACGTCTCTCTTTACCTCCATGCTCATGGGTTGGTACAACAACCGCGCAGCCATCAAGGAACGTTAAGCCATGACTGCACCACCTTCAACCCAAACCTTCACACCGATTGCGCCCCGCCCTGCCCCCAATGCCGTGGTCGGACCCGTGGCCTGGGTGCGAGCCAACCTGTTGCATGACTGGCGCACCACACTGTCTACCATCATCGTGGGTGGCATCCTGGCCTGGTACTTGCCCCAACTGATCAGTTGGGGGCTGTTCCGTGCGGCATGGGCACCTGACGTCAATGCCTGCCGGGCAGACGGCGCCGGTGCCTGCTGGGGCGTCATCGCCGAAAAGTACCGCCTCATCATCCTGGGCCGCTACCCGTTTGAGGAGCACTGGCGCCCGGTGGTTGCCACGCTGTTGATGCTGGGACTGCTGACCGTCAGTTGCATGCGATCCTTCTGGAAACCCCGCCTGGCAGTGCTGTGGATCGTGGTGCTGGCGGCCTTCTTCATGCTCATGTATGGCAATGTCTTTGGCATGACCAAGGTCGAGACAGACCGCTGGGGTGGCCTGCCACTCACGATTTTGCTGGCATCGCTGTCCATCGTGGCAGCCTTTCCCATTGCGCTGGTGGTGGCACTGGGGCGTCGGTCTAACCTGCCAGCGATCCGCACGTTTTGCACGATTTATGTCGAGCTGATCCGCGGCGTACCGCTGATCAGCGTGCTCTTCATGGCGTCGTTCATGTTTCCATTGTTCATGCCACAGGGCCTGAGCATCGACGTGCTGCTGCGTGTGCTGGTCGGCATCACCCTGTTTGCCGCTGCCTACATGGCCGAGGTGATTCGCGGTGGCCTGCAAGCCATCCCCAAAGGCCAGGTCGAAGCGGCCGCCACCCTGGGCTTGAGCTACTGGCAGACCCAGCGCAAGATCGTGCTGCCCCAGGCCCTGGCCATGGTGATCCCAGGCATCATGAACAACTTCATTGGCCTCTTCATGGACACCTCGCTCGTCACCATCGTCAGCTTGTATGAGCTGACAGGTGCGCTCGGGCTCGCGCTGAACTCGGACGCCGACTGGCGGCCCTTCAAGATCGAAGGCTACCTGTTCATCGCCCTCATCTACTTTGCGTTCTGCTTCACCATGTCGCGCTACAGCCGCTGGGTGGAAGCGCAGTTCAACAAGAGCAAGCTGCGCTGATTTTCAAGACTTACCGGATACCTACTCATGTCTGAACCCATCATTACCTTTGACAAAGTCAACAAGTGGTACGGCAATAACTTTCACGTGCTGCGCGACATTGACCTCACCGTGGCCAAGGGCGAGCGCATTGTCATCTGTGGCCCATCAGGTTCTGGCAAATCCACACTGATCCGTTGTATCAATCGCCTCGAAGAACACCAGGAAGGCCACCTCACCGTAGACGGCATCGAGCTGACTGATGACATCAAAGCCATCGACCAGGTCCGCAAGAATGTGGGCATGGTGTTCCAGCAGTTCAACCTGTTTCCTCACCTCACCGTACTGGAAAACCTGACGCTGTCGCCCATGTGGGTTGGCAAAATGCCCAAAAAGGATGCCGAAGAACGCGCCATGGTGCAGTTGAACCGCGTTCGCATTGCCGAACAGGCCCAAAAATACCCGCTGCAACTCTCTGGTGGCCAGCAGCAACGTGTGGCCATTGCCCGCGCCCTGTGCCTGACCCCAAAAATCATGCTGTTTGATGAGCCCACTTCCGCACTCGACCCCGAGATGATCAAGGAAGTGCTGGACGTGATGATTGAACTGGCCAACCAGGGCATCACCATGATCTGTGTGACCCACGAAATGGGCTTTGCCAAGGCCGTGGCTGACCGCGTGATCTTCATGGACCAGGGGCAGATCGTTGAGCAGAACACCCCGCACGAGTTCTTCAACAACCCACAAAACGAGCGCAGCCGAGACTTCTTATCCAAAATCCTGGGGCATTGAGGTCACCGAATAGGCCGGCACCTGCGTTAAGGTCTCCGAACGCCACACTTTTGTGGCCGGGGACCTGACTTGACATACCTTTTACCCAATTTCCGCCTGTTGGCTGCTCTGTTGGCGACTTCTTTGGTTGTGGGATGTGCGACGCAGTCACCTGTCGATCAAGTGCATGTCAACGTGGTGGGGGTCGAGCAACTGCCCAGCGAAGGCATGGAGTTGCGCATGGGCGTCAAGCTGCGCGTGCAAAACCCCAGCGACAGCCCCATCAGCTTTGACGGCATTGCCTTGAACCTGGAGCTGCGTGGCCAAGACTTTGCCAATGGCGTCACCGATGCGCGTGGCACCGTTCCCCGTTTTGGCGAAACCGTACTGATGATTCCGGTCACCGTATCCGCTGGCGCCATCGTGCGACAGGCCTGGTCTCTGATCGGCAACACCAACAACAGCGCCAATGCCCCCACCAGCTTCCACTATGTCGCCCGGGGCAAGCTGGGCGGCACAGGCTTTGGCACCGTTCGCTTTGAGAGCCGGGGTGAACTTCAGTTGGCAGGGATGAAGCAAACACCCTTGCCCACGCAATAGGGCAAACGTTCGGGCACGGCTTAAGCCGGAGGGCTCAGCCGACCGCAACCACTTTTGTTTGGGCTACCATTGCCAAATGACCCGCACCGTTGGCAATCAAAATCGCACAGAGTTCCTATTGAACCCAGCACAGGCGCACCGTCAGGGCAAGCTGCTGGATCAAATGCTGCGCTCTGCTGATTTGCCAAGGACACGGGGTGTCACCCGTGGCACCCATACCTTCATGAATCGATTGGATGACGAACGCGCATTGCTCATTGCCAAGCGCCTCAATACGGGGCGGGTTTGACGAATGGATAAAGACGCCTTGCTAATGCTTTTGCAGCGTTTTCAAGCTGAAGGTGTGCGATACATCCTAGTGGGCGGCCAGGCCGTGCGGCTGAACGGCTTTGTGCGCGCCACAGAAGACATTGATATCTTGCTCCCGTCATCGCTGGAAAATGGCCGTCGCGTGATTCGCGCGCTGTCTTTTTTGCCGTCCAGCGGCGACTTGCAAGAAGAATGGTTTGAGGTGCCCGTCGATGCGCCTGAAAACATACGCGTTGCCGACGACTTGCTGATTGATTTGCTTTTTGCGGCAAACGGTCAGACATTTGAATCTCTGCAGCCCCATGTGCGAACCCTGCAAGTTGACGGTGTGGATATTCGCACACTGGACATTGAAGGTTTGCTCAAAACCAAAACAGATTACCGAGACAAAGACCGCATCGACCGCGATGCGTTGACTCGGCTACAAAGCCAGCTTTAAAACAAACACCCCTGCCCGCCCAGCGACGGCGGCCTGAACGCGCTGTAGTCCAGCGCATAGCGATCGCGCTGGTAGCCCATGCGGCGAGTCGCTTTATCGAAACGCTGGCGTATCAATTCTGCCCACGGGCCTGTGCCCTTCATGCGCGTGGCGAAGTTGCTTTCATAGGATTTACCCAAGTCTTCGGGCGTCGTCGCGGATGCCGTGCATGTCCCGTATGCGCGCCATCACCCGATCCGCCCGGTCGGGGTAATGCAGTTGCAGCCAAGCCTGAAAAATCTCATTCAACTCATGCGGCAGCCGCATCACCACATAAAACGCCCGGCGCGCGCCTGCGTCCCAGGCGGCCTGTAGTACCTGCTCCATGTCGTCATTGATAAACGGAATCTGCGGCGCAACGCTCACCCCCACGGGAATGCCTGCCTGTGCCAAACGGCGAATCGTCTCCAGCCGCCGATAGGGCGCGGCGGCACGCGGCTCCAGGATGCGTGCCAGCTTGGCGTCCAGCGTGGTCACCGTGATGTACACCGCCGCCAGGCCTTGCTGCGCCAGCGGCACCAGCAAATCCATGTCGCGCTCCACCAGGCTGGACTTGGTGATCAGCGCCAGCCCATGGCGCGTGTCATGCAGGGTTTGCAGCACACCGCGCGTCAACTGCAAATCGCGCTCTACAGGTTGATAGCAATCGGTATTGACCCCCACCGCCAGCGGCCGGGGCACATAGCTGCGTGCCGCCAGCTCGCGCTGCAACACCTGCACCACATTGCGCTTGGCAATGATCTTGGTCTCAAAGTCCAGCCCCGGCGACAGGCCCAAATAGCTGTGTGTGGGCCGCGCATAACAATACACGCAGCCGTGTTCACAACCTCTGTAGGGGTTGATGGACTGTTCAAAATGAATATCGGGCGAGCTGTTGCGGCTGATGACGCTTTTGGCGTCTTCCAGGATCACCTCGGTGTGTGGAGGGGGCTGCACATCTGAGTCGACCAGCCCACCCCAGCCATCGTCAAACGCATCCCGCGCAAGCGACTCAAAGCGGTGCGGCACGTGGCTGGCCGCGCCACGGCCTTTGATGGCTTCAAGCGATATCCGACTGTCTGACATCAATAAGAGTGGCGAAACATCTATGCGGCCAAGACCGGCAAGCGATCCAACTGACTCACACCCAGCACGTCTCGGTAGAGAAACAGAAGGGCACTCAAGGCTTGGTTGTGCATGGACACCGATACCTTGCGCTGCGCGGCCAACATACTGAGAAACGCCGCCACATCCGCCGCACCCCTATCGCGCGGATGCCGCATGGCACCGCCATGCGCAGACCAACGGACAGAAAAACGAACCCAATAGAGATAAGCCTTCTCCGTCTTCAGGCTATAGTGCATGTACCGAACACGCTCGCTGACCTGATCAAGCAAGCGGGCAGATCGCAGTGGAGGAGTGCCGGGTTTCATGGAAAATTTATACATGTATTTTTGTACAGTATATGGACTGCAAAGCCAACGGGCAAGCGGCTTTAACTCCTTTTTCCTCAATGATGTATCAACCGGCCCCGGATGTATCAACCGGGTTGTGCCGTCTACATTACGTTAAATTTCACGCAAACTGGTCCAATTCGGCACTCTAAAAATATCTCAAACATGCTATATTTCCAGCATGAAATGGGAGATCAAATATCACAATGAGAAGTTGCAGGCTGATGTGCTGGCGTTACCGCCAGGAATTTGGCAGACATTTCATTGCCGACCATGGTGGAGTTTGGTCCTGATTTAGGAATGCCTCAAACAGGGCAATGAGCCTGGGCTCTCTTCGAGTTGCGTTTGAAATCCCGTCGAGGCTATTGGGCGGGTGTTTTTGCCATTGGTGGATCAAAGATCGTCATGCGCCATCATTTGTGAAGTAGCCGATTTGACACCCCGCGGCACTTGCGGTAAGCGAGGAAGGAGGGAAAAATGTTGACGCATAACAACTTCGTACTAAGGCCTGGCTAATGCTGAAGCAAAGGCTACAGAAACTGGTCGCCAGTTGTTCTCTTTTGGACGAGTTTTGAGGCGCCGCTGCTAAGGTAACCAGGCCTGGTGGCAAGGATCGGCACTACGCGGTCTAGGCGCATGGAGTCGGGTAGTGGCAAGCATTCACCATCTCTGGCGACGTTGACCAAGTATGCGGATGCCCTGGGGTGCAAGCTGGAGGTTCGGTTGGTTCGGAGGCCTCGGCCAGCGAGAAATTTAACTGGTCGTCCAAGCCCGACAACGCCCAAACGCGTCGCGGCTTGACTTCTACGTTAGGCATCACAAATGCTGGCGATCGCAACGATCCTTCTTTTGCTCATGGGTGTTGCCCATTCGTACTTGGGTGAACGATACATACTCATCCGCCTATCCAAGCGCGACAATTTACCTAAGGTGCTTGGCAGTGCCGCTTTCACAATTGGCACGTTGCGGTTCGTTTGGCATCTCATCACGGTCGCCTGGGGAGCATTGGCGTTCTTGATCTTCTCTGCTGGAAATGGAGCCATTTCAAGAGATGAGGTCTTAGCCGTAATTGGAATCGCAGCTCTAGGTTCGGCGGCCTTCCCTCTTTTCTTTACGCGCGGCAAGCATCTGTCTTGGGTTGTTTTCTTGCTCGTGGGTGTTCTGGTTTTGGCGTCGCGGGGGAATGCATGAGCCTATATTCATTGCGGTGCTTATGCGAGGCAAATTTGCTGCCTAACCAGGCGCTCGAGCCGAAGGAACATAGATGACCAACTCCCTACGTACCTGCCTCTGGTTCCGTGATGGTCGCGGTCGTGAGGCGGCAGAGTTTTACTGCACTCTGATTCCAGGAAGCCAGATCGAGGCGGTCTTCGATATCTCTGGAGACGGTGCTTCCTGGGTAATCGACTTCACGCTGGGCGGGGTGCCGTATCAGATACTCGATGCAGGGGCTATGTTCACCCTCACTGAGGCTGTGTCGATTTCGGTCGAGACGGACGATCAGGCAGAGACGGACAGGCTATGGGCAGCCCTTACCTCAAATGGCGGCCAGGAAAGCCACTGCGGCTGGCTCAAGGATCGCTACGGCGTGTCCTGGCAGGTGTTCCCCAGGCGCCTGACAGAATTGACGTTAAGGTCTGACAGGACGGTGTCTGTCAAGGCGATCGCGGCAATGATGAAGCAAAAGAAGATCGACATTGCCGAAATCGAAGCAGCAGTTCGTGCCCAGTGAGGCCGCACAAGCAAGTCCCTCCTGAACGCTGAAACCGCCATCCGCATCGGTGCACTGTGCATCGTTTTAGCTTGCACGGAGACTCTGCATGGCATTGCCAGGATCAAGCTCGTCATCCCGCGAATCGGAAAGGAGCGTGCTGTCAAGCTCAGTGCGCTGACCGGAACCCTGCTTGCCTTCACGGTCTGCATGGTTCTGGTGCCAGCCATAGCGCTGCAGACAGCACTTGCGCACGTCATGCTGGGCTGGTTCCTGGCGGCGTTCATGGCCGGTTTTGACATCGCCATCGGCAGATGGCTCATGCGCAAATCTTGGGCAAAGATCTGGCCTGACTTCAACCCGGGCGCGGGAAACTACCTCTTGTACGGTCTGATCGCGCTCTGCTTCATTCCTCTTGCTGTCTGGCATGCAAACCGCCTGTGATTGGCGGTTGTGGCCCCGGCTTGCTTTCGGCGTTATATTGCCAGCGTCCAAAGGTCGTGGAGAACCCCATGCTCATCGTCACTGGCTCGTTTGTAGCCAAGGAAGGCTTTCTCGCAGAGGCGTTGCGCATTGCCACTGAGCATGTGCACCGCTCGCGCCTGGAGCCTGGCTGCATTTCACATGCTGTGCATCAAGACGCAGAAGAGCCTTCGCGCCTGTTCTTCTTCGAGCAGTGGGCCGACAGAGCCGCACTGCTAGCCCATTTCGCTGTGCCAGAGTCACGCGCATTCGCCAAGGCGGTAGCAGGCTTGGCTGTTGACGCGCCGAGTCTTTCTGTGTTTGAGGCTGAACCGGTCAAACTGTGACGCAGCCTCCCCTTCAACAGAGAAACACCATGACCAAACTTCGCGTCGAGAGCTTCACAATTTCATTGGACGGCTTCGGCGCTGGCCCTGACCAAGACCTGAACAATCCACTCGGGGTGGGCGGCACCGCCTTGCATGGTTGGGCGATCCCTGTTAGGGGGTGTTGTTCTCAATTGGGGAGGTTTTTTGCATGAAGCTGTTGTCGATTATTGTTGCTGGGCTTGCCTACTTTGCGCTTGGCGGGCTTTGGTTTACCCCCCTTTTTGGCAAGTACTGGGACAAAGCCGTGGGTTTTAAGCGCCCGCCCCAATGGCGGCCAAGCGCCATTTATTACATCGGCCCATTACTGGGCTGTTTGGTTGCGGCCTTTGCAACGGCCTATCTCGCGCAACTGGCTCATGCGCAGTCGCTTGCGGACTTTCTCAGGGTGGGGCTTCTGGTGGGTGTGGGCTACGGCGCAACGATCACGACAGTCAACGCCATTGCGCCCAATATGCCCTGCCCCGGCTTGTATGCTGCGGTGGTGGGCTCGTATCACTTGACTGGCTTGGTGCTTTGCGCCGCTGTGATGTACTGGTTTTCGTAGACGGGCATTTCTTGAAAGTTTTTATTTAATTTCGGCAATAACCGCAAAGGTTTATAGCTATCATTTTTGATGAAAATGACGATACCTTAACATGCACAACCCAAGGATTTCGCCCCATGACTGATCGCCGCACACTGCTTCGCAACACTTGGGCTTCCGCTCTCGTCGCCGCCACGGGTACATCGTGGCAAATGGCCCATGCGCAAGCGTCTGCCTGGCCGTCCAAGCCTGTGCGCATCATCGTGCCCTACCCGACAGGCGGGGTGACGGAATCCATCACACGCTTGCTGGCAGAGCGGCTCTCGCCCGTGCTGGGGCAGGCGGTGGTTGTAGACAACCGGGCGGGGGCTGGTGGCATCACCGGAATGGATGCTGTGGCCAAGGCCAGCGATGGCCACACGCTGGCGCTGGCCGCCATCAGCCCGCTGACGCTGCTGCCGCACCTGACCCACACCCCCTACGATGCACTGGCCGACTTTGCACCAGTGGGCACGGTGATGTATTCGCCTGTGCTGCTGCTGGCAACCAGCGCGTTCAGCGGCAAGAGCTTTGACGACATGATCGCCCAGGCCAAGGCCAACCCTGGCAAGCTGTCGCTGGCCACGTCGGGCATTGGGACCGTGGGCAACATCATGCTGGAGCAGATCAAGCGCAAAGCAGGTGTCGATATCCTGCATGTGCCCTACAAAGGCGGGGGTGGCCAGTTGCTGACCGATGCAGTGGGTGGACACTTCGATCTGTTCACCGCCAACCCCAGCGGCAACCTGGCGGGACTGGTAGCGCAAGGAAAGGTGCGCATTCTGGCCGTGACCGGCCCCACGCGCCTGCCGCATCTGCCCGACATCCCCACCCTGCAAGAGTTGGGCCATCCCCTGGCCAATCTGACCTCGTTGTTTGGTGTGTTTGCGCCCGCCAGTATGCCTGCCGAGCAGGTGCAGCGCTTGAACGCCGAGATCAACAAAATCCTGGCTCAAAAAGAGGTGCAGGACAGGCTCAGCAAGGTGGACAACGTCGCCAGCCCCAGCACACCCGCCCAACTGGCGGCCGTGCTGAAGGCAGAGTCTGCCGCCAACGCCAAGGTGATCAAGGATGCCCGCATCCGGATAGATTGATGCAAAATTGTGATCACTTCCTTGGAGTGCCCCATATGCAAACAAGTCTTAGCGTCCACCTGCCCATCAGTAGCCTGGTTTTTGCCATCGGTAGTCCCATGGGTTTGCTGCGCAGGATCACGGGCATGGGCGGGAATACCAAAGAAAATGCAGGGCCGGTGCTGGTGTTCTCCGGCATTACTCTGACGCGTGATTACTGGACTTTCGTTGCGAAGTTTCAACTGACCAACCTGCAAGCCAAAGGACCAGCGGTGAATGTGACCCAGGTTTTCGCAGATGTGCTGGATCAAAAAAACCACACGGTCAAGACCACCAAGCTGTTTCTGGGGGCTCCTGTTGGGCATCTGGAACGACAAAAGGACACCTGCGAACTTCGTGCTGAGGTATCTACCGCCGATCTGGTCACTGTAGCCAGAACCATCGCCCCAGGTCAGACCGAAGAATTCTCGGCCAGACTGCACATCCCCGATGGCAAGATCTTGCTGGTGCAATTTGGTGTGTCATGGCAATCCACAGGCGGGCACCAGACGCAAAGAACCCACGCATCGACCTGTCATGTGCTGGGCAGCCCCTTTGAGATGTGGGCTGACGAAGACACGTATTCTGTTCCGCAAGCGGGTTCTTTTCTCAATGCGCCGCTCGAAATCCAGTCGCAACAAGAATTCAACGCCCTTACGCTGACCGACATTGCCGGCAAGCCTGCGCATTGAAAAGCTGACATTCGTCAAAGGCAGCTCTTGCAGCCAGGAATACCATGGGTTTGTCGCATTACAACAACCTAGGATGTTCCATGAGTCAAGAATCCAGCACCCGTTTGAGAAGCATTGCCCTGGTGGGCCATGGCTCCTCTGGCAAAACCACTTTGCTGGAGAGCCTGCTGGCCGCCACAGGGGCCATTGCCAGCCGCGGCACCGTTGAAAAGGGCAATACGGTCAGTGACTTTGATCCACTCGAAAAAGAGCTGGGCCACTCCCTGCAGGCTGCACTGGCCAGCGTGGAATGGGCTGACACCCGCATCCATCTAATTGACACCCCCGGCTACCCGGATTTTGCTGGCCAGGCCATTGGCGCGCTGGCGGCCGTGGACACAGCCTTGGTCGTCATCAACGCCCAGGCGGGCATTGAGCTGTCTACCGAGCGCATGTTTACCCTCGCGGGTGAACGCGGCCTGTGCCGGATGATTGTCATCAACAAAATTGATGCCGACAACGTGGACCTGCCTGCCCTGGTGGGCGACATCCGCGAGCGCTTTGGCAAGCAGTGCCTGCTGCTGGACTTGCCTGCCCACCACGGGCAGGATGTGGTGGAACTGCTGGGTCATGACGATGGCGAGAGCGACTTTGCCTCGGTGTCCGCAGAGCACCGTGCGCTGATCGACCAGATTGTGGAAGAAGACGACACACTGATGGCGCGCTACCTGGAGGAAGGCAAAGACCCGACGCTAGAAGAACTGCATGCCCCTTTTGAGGCCGCGCTGCGCGCCGGGCATTTGATTCCGATCTTGTTTGTATCGGCCAAGACGGGCGCTGGCGTGCCGCAGTTGCTGGATGCGCTGGCCAAGCTGGCACCCAACCCGGCAGAAGGCAACCCGCCGCCGTTTTACCGTGGCGAGCCCGGCCAGGCGCCAGCGGCCTTCCAGGCGCAGCCAGACGACCAATTGCATGTGCTGGCCCATGTATTCAAGGTGGTGGTGGACCCGTTCATCGGCAAAGTGGGCGTGTTCCGGGTACACCAGGGCACAGTACGTAAAGACCAGCCACTGTTTGTGGGTTCCGCCAAGCGGCCATTCAAGGTGGCCCACCTGTACCAGCTGCAGGGCAAGGACTATGTCGAAGTCTCGCAACTGGTTCCCGGTGACATCGGTGCTGTTGCCAAGGTGGAGGATCTGGAATTTGACTGCGTGCTGCACGATTCGCACGACGAAGACCACATCCACCTGAAACCGCTGCAGTTTCCTCAACCCATGCAGGGCCTGGCGGTGCAAACCCGTAAAAAGGGCGACGAGCAGCGGCTGTTTGAAATTCTGCACAAGCTGGAGCTGGAAGACCCCTGCTTCAAGATTGAGCGTCACCCCACAACGAACGAAACCGTGATTCGCGGCCTGGGCGAGATGCACCTGCGCGCCAAGCTCACGCGCATGCAGCAGCAGTACAAGCTGGAGCTTGACACCAGCCCACCACAGATTGCCTACCGCGAGACGATTACGCGATTTGCCGAAGGTCACTGTCGCCACAAAAAGCAAAGCGGTGGTGCGGGCCAGTTTGGCGAGGTGATGCTGCGCGTGGAACCGCTGGAGCGTGGCGCGGGTTTTGACTTTGTAGACATTGTTAAAGGTGGCGCCATCCCCGGTGTGTTCATGCAGGCGGTGGAAAAAGGCGTGCGCCAGGCATTGGCAGATGGCGTGGTGGCAGGCTACCCGGTGCACGACATACGCGTGACGGTGCACGACGGCAAAACCCATGCGGTGGACGGCAAAGAAGTGGCCTTTGTGGCCGCAGCGCGCAAGGCCACCATGGCTGCCATTCTGGAGGCCAAACCGATTCTGCTCGAACCGATTGTCAACATCGAGGTGCTGGCACCTGAATCAGCCATTGGCGACCTGACTGGCGATTTATCAGCCAAGCGCGGCCATGTGACGGGTACCTTGCCTCGGCCCGCAGGCACGGCGGCTATCACAGGCCAGGTACCGCTGGCAGAACTGGACGACTACCTGGTGCGACTCAAATCGATGACGGCGGGCAAAGGCGCCTACACGCTTGATTTCTCGCACTACGCCCAGGTGCCGCCAGACACACAGGCCAGGTTGGCTAGCCTGCACAAGGTGGAAGACACCGACGACTGAGCCTGGCAAGCCGCTTGCCAGAGCGGCCGACGTTAAGCGGTGGGCACGGGCTTGATTTCGATCACCGCGTCTACCGCGAAAGCCCCCTGCCCCGCTGGCAGGGCCAGCACCGGGTTCAGGTCGATCGACCCCAAGCCAGGTCCTGCGGCATGCGCAAAAGCGGACAGCCGGGACAGCATGCTCGCCAGCGCAGCCATGTCCACAGGCGGCTTGCCACGGGCACCCAAAAGCAAGGGTGCGCCCTGGATGGATCGGATCATCTCTTCGGCCACATCCACACCAAAGGGGCAGCGGTGCAGCACCACGTCTTTCATGACTTCCACAAAGATGCCACCCAAGCCAAACAGCGCCACCGGGCCAAAGACCGGGTCTTGCTGAATGCCCAAAATGCATTCCACCCCACCGTCTAACTGTTTAGCCACCAGCACGCCTTCCAAAGACGCGTGGGGTACCGCAGCGCGGGCGCGCCCCATCAGCGTGGCAAAGCCTTCGCGCACTGCGTCTGGCGTGCTCACGCCCAGCAGCACGCCACCGATTTCGCTTTTGTGCACGATGTCGGGCGAGAGGATTTTCAACACCACTGGAAAGCCCATTTCCTGCGCGGCAGCCACAGCGGCGTCGGCACTGGCGCAGGCGCGCTCAGGGGCGCTGGCAATACCGGCCTGGGCCAGCAAGGCCTTGGCCTGTGCCTCTGTGGGCGCCCGCCCTGGCAGCGTCACGGCCTTAAGCGTGGGCACTGGTAAACGGTCTTTCACTGCAAAGGCACGGCCAAACTGCCCCATGGCGGCAATGGCCACAACGGCACGCGTCGGGTCTTCAAAGACGCAAAACCCATCCTCCTCGTAGCCGCGAATCTGCTCGCGCGAGGCCTGAATGCACAGCACGAACAGGCGATCAGGGTAGCGCTCGCGCACCACCTTCAACTGCTTGCGCAAATGCGGCGCAATGCTGGGCGCGCCACCGGTATAGGTAAAGAAGCCCAGAATAGACTGGTAGCCTCCCTCGCCCACCATGGTGTCCAGAAACTGCCCGATGAGCGACATCTCGTTCAAAAACTGCGCGGTGGTGTCAACCGGGTTGCGCGGGGAGGCAAACGGCAGCAGCGCCTTGAGCTTGTCCTGCGCTGGCTGGGGCATTTCTGGCATGGGCAGACCCACATCATCCGCCGCATCCGAAATGATGACGCCCGCCCCACCGCTGACGGTGATTGCGCCCAGGCTGTTGTGGGCTGGATAAATGCGCCGCGTCGCCAGACGGGCAATGTCCAGCATATGTTCGGTACTCCTGGCGCGCACAACCCCCAGCTCGGTCAACACCGCGTCGATGACGGCGTCGTTGCCCGCAATGGACGCTGTATGCGACTGGGCTGCTGCGCTGCCCACCGCTGAGCGCCCTACCTTCATCATCACCACAGGCTTGCGCGCACGGCGCGCTGCCTGCAACGCAACAATCAAGCCCGCAGATTCCTTGATACCCTCAGAGTACAAGGCGATAACGTCGGTATCTGGATCGTTCACCACAATTTGCAGCACATCGCCCAGGCTCAGGTCGGCCTCGTTGCCCGTCATCACGACCGCAGACAAACCGATGTCTGCCGCCGTGGCCGCAGACAGTAAATGCCCACCGTAAGCCCCCGACTGGCTGACAATGGCGACCCGCCCTGGCCGGGGCATGCCCAGTTCCACGCTGGACACAAAACTGCCAAAAAAGCCGGTGCGTGGGATCACAATGCCGAGCGAGTTGGGCCCCAGCAAGCGCATGCCGTGCGTGCGTGCCGCGGCCACCGCCTGCGCTTGCAATTCGGCACCTTCGGGGCCGGCCTCGGCAAACCCGGCTGAGAACAAAATGGCCGCCCCTGTGCCCCTGTGCGCCAAGGCCGCAATCACCGCAGGCGTGGCAGCTGCGGGCACGGCCACCACCGCAACGTCTGGCGCCTCGGGCAAGTCCGCCACACTGGCATAGGCCTTTAAACCCTGCACAACATCCCGGTTGGGATTGACAGGGTAAATGCGCCCCGCAAAGCCTTGTTTAAGCATGTAGCTGATGGGCCGACCACCGATGCGCAAGGGGTCGTCTGACGCGCCAATGACGGCAACGGAGCGTGGATTCAGAAGATGCTCAAGGTGGTGAGGGTCGCGCATAAAAGAGCTTTCTGGCTTCAATCGACTTCAGCGCCCGGGCTTGCGCCGGGAAATACAGGACACGGGTGTCTGCGTTGTCTGGCCATCCTATGGATCGACCTATACTTTGTCCAATACTTTTTAGCACCCATCTCATACACCAAAGATATATGGAGCTGAGGCAACTCCGTCAATTTGTGGCCGTGGCTGAGGCAGGCAGCTTCAGCTTGGCCGCCGAGCGGCTATGCATGGCGCAGCCGCCTTTGTCGGTGGCGATCCGTAAGCTCGAAGACGAAATGGGCATCAGCTTGTTCGAGCGGACCGGACGCGGTGTACGCCTCACTCCGGAGGGCGAAACCGCCCTCGCAGGGGCCAACCGGTGCCTGAAGGAAGCCTCAGACCTGACCAACATGGCACAAAGCGCACAGCATGATGCCAGCGGCCTGCTCAACATTGCCTGCATTGGGTCGGCGGTCTACGGGCTGCTGCCCAAGATACTGAAAGTGTTTGCCAGCCGATACCCAGGCATCAAGTTCACGCTGCGTGAATACACCAACCATGAAACCCTGATCGCAGTTGAGAACGGCAGCATTGACCTTGGCTTTGTACGCGTACCCATTGCGCGACCAGTGAATGTGGAGTTTCAGCAAGTCGAGCAAGACCGCTTTTGTGCGGCACTGCCCAATGACCACCCGCTGTGCCAGCAGACGACCCTGAGCCTGCAGGACCTGGCGGACGAAACCTTCATTGGCTATGTGCCCTCTCGCGCCGGGGGGTTGCAAGGCGCCTTGATGCTGACGCTGCTTCAAGCTGGCATCAGCGCCCGGATCACGCAGGAAGCGGTACAGGTACAAACCGCCATTGGGCTGGTGGAAGGTGGGCTGGGTGTGGCTTTGGTGCCATCGGTGCATGCGGCAACGGCGTCGCCCCGGGTAACGTTCAGGCCCATTCGAGACCTGCCGCCGGAGCCAGTGATTGGCATTGCACTGGCCTATGCCCCCGCCACAGAGAGTGCCAGCACGCGACGCTTCAGGGCAGTCGTGCAAGAGCTTTACCCGGTAGAGCCGTTGCAGATGGCGTCGATACGCCCCAAAATCAGGCACGGGCCAGTTCAAAGAATCATCCGGCCCTGAAATTCCTATTTTGATAGCAAAGAATCTATATCCGTATTACCGAAACCTCTGAATCTATTTAGCAATGAAGTCCTCCAACCGCTCCAACCGTCCCCCACTTGCTGGCAAGCGTATCCTGGTCACTCACGCCAAGGCTTTCATGGCACCTGTGCTGTGTGAGGTACTGGTGGAACAGGGGGCAGAGGTGATCTTGAGCAACGACGCCTTGCTGGACCCTGAGGCGCCCGGCGCTTTGGTCGCAGCCACCGGGCACATCGACATCCTGGTTGCCAACCTGGCCTTGGCGGCCCCGACCACCCCGGCCGATAAGGTTGCAGACACCGAATGGCGCGACATGTTTGCCGCGCTGGTTGATCCGCTGCCCCGGCTGGTGCGCGCAGTGCTGCCACAAATGATGGCCAGGCGGTCAGGCAAGATTTTGGTGATGGGCAGCGCATCTGCGCTGCGCGGCATGAAGCGCGCATCCACCTACAGCGCGGCGCGCGGCGCCCAACTGGCCTACGCGCAAGCGGTGGGTGTAGAGGTGGCGCCCTACCAAATCCAGGTGAATGCGATTGCACAGAACTTTGTGGACAACGCCACCTACTTTCCGGCTGAGGTGCAAAACAACCCGCGCTTCAAGGAACGGCTGCAAAACGAGGTGCCCTTGGGCCGCCTGGTCAGCGCGCGAGAGGATGCGTCCTTCGCCGCTTACCTGTGCAGCGACGCGGCCAACTGCTTTGTGGGACAGGTGTTTCCGGTGTGCGGGGGCTGGGTGCCACGATAAGGGTGTGGCGAATAACCAGGGCAAAGCCGGTTTTTCCGCCTGTGCGACCAAAAAGCCCAGACGGGGGTATTTCATTGATCTTTGACAAACTTACCCGGATCGGTAGTGTGTAAGGTGGCAGCATGTGGCCGTCCACCATCTCATCTCGACAACGTTCAAAAAGATCCCTGTTGCATTGACCGCACGAAGAGCGGTCACCTCGTCGTTTGGGCCAAGTGGGCAGCGCTTTCTTGTGAGTGAACATCACTGATGCACGACTTTACGCTTGGGCTTAGCTATTTACTCGGTGGCATCTGCCTATAAGCCTGCGCGTTTCATGCGGTAATTGGACTGCGGCGCCCGATGGACTCCACGCAGTTGGTGTTCGCCGCACTCTGCGCAGCAACAGGATGCCTCGGAATAGCCTCCGCAAATGTTGGCAAGGCAACCGATCCAATGGCGTATCTCGAATGGCTTCGCTGGAGTGTCAATTTTGGTGTGCTGACCTACCTGGTCCAAACGTGGTTCGTGGCCTTTTACACAAAGACACTGCCCAAGCTGTTGCTGTATCCCCTGTCCGCGTTCTACCTGGTCGTCTTGTTTGTCAACACGTTCGGTGAGCAAACCATTCAGTACCAACGCTTAGACAGCATCAAGTCGGTCGTCATGCCTTGGGGGAACCCATCGCCTTCGGTGTAGGTGTAGTACGCTTCGCTGGCACATTTTCGAGCCAGACGCACAAGTCAAAGTTGGGCCATCTTGGCCGCTGTGCTGCTGGCGGCATTAGGAACCTTGCAGGGCATGCTGGTTCGTTTTGGCATAGCCGATTTCATCCAACTGGGGCCATTTGCCTTTTTAGGGCTGGTGGTTGTGATGAGCATGGCCATGAACCAGGAATTCGTCGACCGAAGCCGCCGTATCGACCGTGATCAAAAGGCCATGCTCGAAAACGACCTGGCAGGGCTTTTCAAACTTGAATGCGATCGAATCATTTGGACCAATTTGGCGTTTTTGAAGATCGTTGGGTACGAACAGGAAGAACTTAAGGGCAAAAGCATCAGGATGCTCTACCCCGACGATTCTCCGTTTGAAGCCTTTGACAGTGCATCCGCCCCCGTGCTTTCACAAGGACGGGTTTACCGCACCGGGACCGAGTTTGCTCGCAAGGATGGGCAACTGATCTGGGTCGCACTGAGTGGCACGGTGCTGGATGAAGCAACTGGCATGAGCATGTGGACCGTGCTGGACATCACTGAGCAAAAAATTCAGGAAGACCAACTTCGGCTCAGCGAAACCATGAGACGCAAAGCGCAGGACATCGCTGGTTTTGGCAGCTATGCCACCAATCTCAAAACCGGCATCTGGCAAAGCAGTGATGTACTGGATGCCATTTTTGGAATTGACGCATCCTATCCCCACGATATTCCCAACTGGAACAAAATCTTGGCGCCTGAATTCAGGGAGGCCGCGCTGAATCACTACCTGGCTGTTGCGCAAGAGCATGCTGAATTTCGCATGGATTACCAGATCATTCGACCTGTTGATGGCGTACGCCGCTGGGTTGCCGCCAATGGTGAGCTTGAATACAACGAGGTTGGCGAGCCGGTCCAACTCATTGGGACCATCCAGGACATCACCAGCCGAAAGGAGTACGAGCTTGAGCTCGAAGCACACAAGAGAAATCTTGAAGGCTTGGTGCTGGAGAGAACCAAAGAGCTGGAGATTGCGAAGGAAACAGCGGTGGCCGCCAACCGTGCCAAGAGTTCTTTCCTGACCAATATGAGCCATGAAATTCGCACACCACTCAACGTCATCACAGGCATGACGCATCTGGTGCGTCGTTCCGGTGTCACGCCAGAGCAAAGCGACAGGTTGGGAAAAATTGAGATGGCAGGGAGTCACCTGTTGGAGATCATCAACTCTATTTTGGACTTGTCCAAGATAGAGGCTGGCAAACTGACGCTCGAAGAGGTTCAACTGGATGTTAGGGGCATGGTCGCTAACGTCGTATCGATCTTTGAGCAGCAAGCTCAAGCCAAGAAACTCCGCATGGTGATCGACAACCGTTTGGTATCCCACAACTACCGGGGTGACCTGACTCGCCTTCAACAGTGTTTGTTTAACTTTGTCAGCAACGCAATCAAGTTCTCTGACGGTGGGCAGATCACCATCCGCGTGTGTCAGTTGGGCGTTGAAGAAGCATCTGAACTCATCCAGTTTGAGGTGGAAGATCAGGGGATTGGCACCGATCCGGCCATACTGGGTCGTCTGTTTTCTCCATTTGAGCAAGCTGACAACACCACGACTCGCCAATATGGGGGTACCGGTCTGGATTTGGCAATCACCAAGAAGCTGTCGCAATTGATGGGTGGCGATGCAGGGGCCAGCAGCCAACTTGGCCAGGGAAGCCGGTTCTGGTTTACAGCAAAGCTGCGCGCCGATACACCCAGTTCAATCAGTGAACCACCGGTGACTGTACTATCTGCAGAAGCAATTCTGGCGCGTGACTATGCACGTAGTCGTTTGCTGCTGGTGGAGGATGACGAATTCAATCAAGAAATCGCACTCATTCTGCTCAATGAGATCTGGCCAGAGGTTGAGCTGGCGCAAGATGGACTGCAGGCCGTGGAGTTGGTGAAGCAAAAGCCATTCGATCTCATCCTCATGGACATGCAAATGCCCAGGCTCGACGGGTTGGATGCCACGCGTCAAATACGCACGCTGCCAAACGGGTCGAAAGTGCCGATCATTGCCATGACAGCGAATGCGTTCGTTGAAGACCGCAACCGCTGCCTTGAGTCTGGCATGAATGACTTTCTCACAAAACCCGTGAAGCCTGTGGAGTTGTATGAGCTCATCCTGAAATGGATTCGGCGGTAAGCAGCGGGAGGTGTATCACCTTGCCCGATTGACCTGGAGCACATGTTGCGCGTTCACTTCATCCAGCACTGGTTCAACCTGGCTGACATGGCCTGCGAGGAAGCGCTGCCAGCTTGCGCCGCTTCGTTGGCATCGCCTTTGACGCGAGCCGGTTCCCGATTCCACGACCGTCACGAAGTTTCGCAAGCGCCAGCCAGAAACAGTTGATTGTCTTCAAAGTCCCCAAGGCCAAAGACTTCACCAATCAGCGCGCCCGCTTCAAGGGCTTCGTTGACGAAGCGGTACAAGCCAAGAACCGGAGCAAGTCACGCATCCGGGCGCGAGTGAAGCATGTCTTTGGTGTGGTCATGCGCCTGTGGGGCAGGAGTTCCCGGGGTGTGGCGGCTGGGTACTGCGCTGATTCAACAGGCTATGGATTCTTGATGCGGTAGTCTGCGAGCGATTTGGCCAGATCAGCGTATTCCTCACAGGTGGTGTTGCCGCAAATTTGGGCCAAGGCTGCCAGATGCTTTTCGGCCTCTGCGGGCTTTTTGTCCATCAGATAGGCCTCGCCAATGTACTCATGCGCACCTTTGTGTTTCGGGTTCAGGCGCAGTGCGGTTTGGTAGTGTTCAAAGGCTTTGACCAGGTTCGGTGTAGCCTGTTTGCGGTAGGCATAGCCCAGCAGGTTGTGGACATCTGCGTTTCGTGGTTCTTCACGAGCCGCTAACCCAAGCTCTGTCAGGGCTTTGCCAATATCTTTGGCAGCAATGGCGGTGCGGGCGGTGGTCAAACGCTCTGGCACGCTTGGGCCGCTGGAGGTGTCCGCAGCAAAACCAGGAGCAACTGCAAGCAATGACAGGCAAAGGGCAAGGTGTTTCATCCGCCTGAACTTAGCATGGCTGACCTGCCTATTCAAGCCGCTGCATACCCTGCCCCTCCAAAAAGCTTGCACGTACCAACTGCACGCCACACCCCTGTTCATCTTGCTGTGGCAAAGGCAGCACGGTTGGCGTTGGTGCGCTCCATCTGCCTTGCGATGTTGCCGCAGACCAAGTCACACAGCGCATAGACCGATTCGTCCGCAATCCGGTAATACACGCTAGTACCTCGGCTTTCGCGTGCAACCAAGCCTTGCTTCGTGAGCAGCGTCAGGTGGCGCGATACGTTCGCCGCCGTAAAGCCGCACAACTGAGCAATCTCGCCCACATTGCGTTCACTTGTGCGCAACAGGTTCAGTATCTGGAGCCGGGTAGGCTCGGAAAGGGCCTGAAAGTAGCTGGCAACCTCAAGCAAGGCATTGGGAGGCAGGTTTTCCATGTGAAGACATTCTGGAGTGACGGCGTTGCTCATGATCATGCCATTGGTGCGTGGAATTGGATGTATTATTTCATCACTTGACTAATTGCGCAATTAGTTAAATAATAGATAAACGAAATTTAATTCCAAGCTGCCGATCTGCAGCTTGCGAGCAGACCTCTGGAGAATGACATGCTGAATCACCGTCGTGCTTTTGCCCTGAGCCTTCTTGGCCTGGCCTGCTGGGCAAACTTGACCCCGGTTGCCTATGCGCAGTTGGCCACCGTAGCCGTTCAGACCTCTGGCACCGGTACCGGCGAGCGAGCCAGCTATGACGGGGTGGTAGAAGCCGTGCGCCAGACCAGTCTGTCAGCCCAGGTGCCTGGCGCCATCGTGGCACTGAGCGTCAGGGCGGGTGACACGGTGCGTGCGGGACAGGACATTGCGCGCATTGACGCCAGCGCAGCCGTTCAAAATGCCAGCGCATCGTCCGCTCAGGTCGAGGCTGCCAAGGCTTCCTTGAACGTGGCGACCAAGGAGCTGGAGCGCCAAAAGCAGCTGTTCCAGAAGCAGTACATCAGCCAGTCGGCCCTGGATCGTGCACAGGCCCAGGCCCAGGCCGCTCAGGCGCAGGTCAATGCGCTCCAGGCGCAAACCAATGCAGCACAGACCCAGACCCGCTATTTCGCCATCAAGGCTCCCTACAGCGGGGTGGTGAGCGAGGTACTGGTCGCGCTCGGTGACATGGCCATGCCAGGGCGCCCTTTGGTCACCCTTTATGACCCTTCCGCCTTGCGCATCACAGCGGCTGTGCCGCAGTCGGCGCTGGCTGACGCTGGTGCCGTGAGCAAGATCCAATTTGAGATTCCTGATCTGCCCGGTGCCCAGTCACCGCAGGCGGGAATTTCCGCACAGGTGCTGCCCCTGGTTGATGCGGCCACCCACACCGCACAGGTCAGGGTAGGTTTACCAGCCTCCTTGAAATCTGCTGCGCCCGGCATGTTCGCCCGTGTATGGCTTGCCGCCAACACCATCGCAGGTGCCACAGGATTGGGGGAGCGCTTTTACATACCTGCCAACACGGTGGTGCGCCGAGCCGAAATGACGGGTGTCTATGTGGTTGACGACAAGGGGCGCGCCTTGCTTCGTCAGGTTCGTCTGGGCCCACAGCAAGGCGAGCGCATTGAGGTGCTCTCCGGCGTCCAGAAGACAGACAAACTGGCCGCAGACCCGCAAGCTGCGGCAAAGGCGAAATAACATGCAAGCTGATTCATCCAAAATGGGCATCTCAGGCCGCATTGCGGCCATGTTCCAGTCTGCACAAATCACGCCGCTGCTGGCATTGATGGCGCTGCTGCTCGGCGTATTTGCGGTGATGGTGACGCCGCGCGAGGAAGAGCCACAGATCAATGTCACCATGGCCAACGTGCTCGTGCCGTTTCCTGGTGCTTCTGTCGCAGACGTGGAGCAAATGGTGGCAAGCCCGGCCGAGCAGGTGCTGTCGCAAATGGTCGGGGTCGAACATGTGATGTCGGTTTCGCGCCCTGGCGTTGCAGTGCTGACGGTGCAGTTCAAGGTGGGTGTACCACGCACTGAGGCTCTGGTGCGCCTGCATGACACCTTGCGCAGCAATGCAGACTGGCTGCCCAAAGGGCTGGGCGTGCTGGATCCCATCATCAAACCCAAGGGCATTGATGACGTGCCCATCGTCACGCTCACGCTGTTCAGCAAGGACAGCGCCACCGGCATGTATGACCTGGAGCGCATTGGTCACAGCGTGGAGCTGGAGCTCAAGCGGGTGCCCGGCACACGTGAAGTGCAAACCGTAGGTGGACCCGGACGCGCTGTGCTCGTCAACCTGGACCCGGCCCGCATGGCCAGTGCGGGGGTAACCGTGCAGGACATGCGCCAGACCCTGCAGGGTGCCAACCTGGGTCTGCCAATTGGCGAATTGCTGTCGGGTAATCGGGCTGTGGCGATTGAGTCGGGCCCCTACCTGCAAAACGCACGTGAGGTCTCGGAACTGGTGGTTGGGGTGTCGCGGAGCGGCGCTGTGGGAAAACCCGTTTTTCTCAAGGATGTGGCCCTGGTGCAAGACGGTGCACCGCCAGCGGCCAACTACGTCTGGCACGGCCTGGGTGGCAAAGAGGGAGGTAGCGAGTACCCCGCCGTGACACTGGCCATCACCAAGAAACCGGGCGAAAACGCCATCGACGTCGCCAATGCTGTGCTGGCCCGTGCTGAACAACTCAAGAACGTGGTAATCCCTGCCAATGTCGAAGTAGCCGAGACGCGCAACTACGGCGCAACGGCCAATGACAAAGCCCAAAAACTCATTCAAAAGCTGCTGTTTGCCACCGCTTCTGTGGTGGCGCTGGTGTTCATTGCGCTGGGGCGACGCGAAGCTGCGATTGTGGGCACTGCCGTGATCCTGACGCTGACCGTCACCCTGTTTGCATCCTGGGCGTGGGGTTTCACGTTGAACCGGGTGTCACTGTTTGCCTTGATCTTTTCGATCGGCATCCTGGTGGATGATGCCATCGTGGTGGTGGAGAACATCCACCGCCATCAGATGCACCACCCAAACCGGTCGCTGGCGCAGATCATTCCCGGCGCGGTGGATGAAGTGGGTGGCCCCACCATCCTGGCCACGTTCACCGTGATAGCCGCCTTGCTGCCCATGGCGTTTGTGTCGGGCCTGATGGGACCGTACATGAGCCCTATCCCCATCAATGCAAGCATGGGCATGGTGCTTTCACTGGCCATTGCCTTTGTCGTCACACCCTGGTTGGCACGTTTATGGATGAAGGCCTTGCCGCCTGTCGCCGATGGCCATGATGTGGCCGCACATGCAGGCGGGCACGGCATGGCAGGCAAGATTGGACCTTTGTTTGAGCGGATTTTCAAGCCTCTGCTGGACGAGCAGCGCGGAGGGCGCAACCGGAGCCTGCTGGGCTTGGGGATTGCGGCGCTGATCGCCATGTCGGTCGCGCTGCCGATCACGGGTCTGGTCCTTCTCAAAATGCTGCCCTTTGACAATAAGTCTGAATTCCAGGTGATTGTGGACATGCCAGCGGGCACGCCGGTCGAGCAAACCGCCGCTGTGCTGCATGCGCTGGGTGCCCATTTGGCCACCGTACCCGAGGTGATTGACTACCAGGCCTATGCAGGCACGGCAGCCCCAATCAACTTCAACGGCCTGGTGCGTCAGTACTACCTGCGCTCAGGCGGTGAAGTGGGTGACATTCAGGTCAACCTGGTGGATAAACACCACCGCAGTGACCAAAGTCACGCCATAGCTACACGGGTCCGGCCCGCGCTGCAGGAAATCGGCAAACGCATGGGTGCCAACGTGAAGGTGGTGGAGGTGCCTCCGGGTCCGCCTGTGCTGTCACCCATCGTCGCCGAGATTTATGGCCCCGAGGCCGAAGGGCGCCGACAAGTTGCCAAGGCCGTGCGTGCCCTCTTGGACAAAACAGCGGGCATCGTGGATGTGGACGACAGCTCAATCGCTGCAGCACCGCGCAAGTTGCTGCTGGTGGACCGACGCAAGGCAGCCATGCTAGGTGTGCCGCAAGGTGCCATCGTGAGCACGCTGCGCGCAGGTTTGACGGGCGAGGCCGCCACGTACCTGCATGACACCAGCAAATACCCAGCGGCCGTGCAGTTGCAGTTGCCACCCTCCAGCCATGGCGACCTGAACGCGTTGTTGCAACTGTCGGTTCGCAGCAGCTCGGGCAAGCTGGTCGCTATCCGCGAACTGGTCACGGTGAGTGACACCGAGCGCGAACAACCCATTTATCACAAGGATTTGTTACCTGTGAACTTTGTCGTGGGCGACATGGCTGGCAAACTCGACAGCCCCCTATATGGCATGTTCGAAATGCGTGGTGGCCTCAAAGACATCGCAGTGCCCGGCGGCGGCAAGCTCGAGGAGTACTTCATCAGCCCACCGAAAGATCATTTGCGGGACTACGCCATCAAGTGGGACGGTGAGTGGCAAATTACCTATGAAACTTTCCGCGATATGGGTGCTGCCTACGCAGTGGGCCTGGTGCTGATCTATTTACTGGTAGTCGCCCAGTTTGGCTCTTACCTCACACCGCTGATCATCATGGCACCGATTCCGCTGACCATCATTGGCGTGATGCCAGGCCACGCGCTGCTTGGTGCACAGTACACCGCCACCAGCATGATCGGCATGATCGCGCTGGCGGGAATCATCGTTCGCAATTCGATTCTGTTGGTGGACTTTATCAACTTGCAAGTACGCGAAGGAGTTCCCTTCAAGCGAGCCATTGTGCACTCGGCCATTACGCGGGCCCAACCGATTGTGCTGACGGGTCTGGCCGCCATGCTGGGTGCATTCTTCATCCTGGACGACCCCATCTTCAATGGACTAGCGATCTCCCTGATCTTTGGTATTTTTGTTTCAACTGTGCTCACTCTCGTGGTCATTCCGACCCTGTACTACGCGGCTTACCGCAAAAACTTTTCTTAAGGAGTCTTTCATGAAATCATGGCAAATCGTCCGCCTCGTTGCTGGCACCTTCATCCTCTTGTCCCTGGCACTGGGCATTCCAGGCAGCCCCATCTTCATGAGTCAATGGTGGCTTGCGTTCACCGCTTTTGTGGGCGCCAACTTGCTGCAAAGTGCGCTCACACACTGGTGCTTGATGGAGTCCCTTCTGCGCAAATTTGGCGTGCAGCCTGGCTGCTGAGAGTAGCCCCGTCATGCGACGCTTCCTGATACGACCATTGGCCACAGCCGCTTTGCTGCTGGTCAACGCTGCGCAGGCAACCGACTTGCTGGATGTCTGGCGCGCTGCCAGCCAGCATGACCCAGTGGCAGCCATTGCCCAGGCAGAACGCTTGGGCGGAGATGCCCGTCGTGCGCAGGCACGTGCGCTTTGGCGGCCTGCGGTGGTTTTGAGCGGAACCGCTGGGGTCATGAGCAACGACACCCGCATGACAGGTGCCCAGTTTTCCGCACCCGGCTTCGGGGAGTCCACCGGCGTGGGGTTCGGCACATCCGTCCACGGTGGTACCAGCACTCGCCTGACCTTGCAGGCACGCCAGCCATTGTGGAATCCGGAACGGGTTGCCCAGAGCCAACAGCTGAACATTGCCGCCGACGCCGCCGATCTGGCTTGGCAAGTCGCCCGGCAGGATCTGATGTTGGCCAGCGCACAGCGCTACTTTGACCTGAGCTTTGCACACGCCAAGTTGGTGCTACTGCAAAAACAAAAGGCAGCGGTCGATAGTGCCTTGATTGAAGCGAAAGATCGCTTTTCCCTTGGCGATAAACCCATCACTGACACACACGAGGCCGCCGCCCGCGCTCAAGGCCTGCAAGCCCAGGTGCTTGCGGCTCAGACCGATCTCGAATTGGCCCGCCACGCGTTGGCCGACACAACAGGCATGGCTGCGTCCGCCTTGGTAACGCGCGCACCGGCTTCATTGACCGGCGTCAATCTGGCGACCGAAACCCTGGCCGATTGGCAAAATCGCGTCGCCGCGCAAAACCTGGGTGTGCGTATGCAAATGGCCCAGTTGCGCAACGCCGCACAAGAGTTGGCTAAACACAGTCCGCAGGGTGGCGTCACAGTGGATCTGGTGGCTCAAGCCGGGCGCGACCGGCTGAGCGGCAATGGCAACTATGGCGCTGCCAGCAATACCGTTACCCAGGGCATGCTCGGGGTTCAACTCAACCTTCCTTTGTACACGGGGGGTTGGCGCAGTGCGAAGCAGGAAGAGGCTTTGCGGCAACAGGAGAAAGCCCAGGCAGAAGTTGAACGCGCGCGCCAGCAAGCTGGGCAACAGACCCGGGCCGTGTGGATGGGCCTGCAAACCGGGCAGGCAAGCTTGCTTGCACTGCAGGAGGCCCACAAGGCCAGCCAGGCCAGATTGGATGCCACTCGGCTGGGTCGCCAGGTAGGAGACCGCACCACGCTTGACCTGCTGCAGGCCGAAAATGATGCGAGTGCAGCAGAGCTGAGCCTGCTCCAGGCACGGGCGGCGTTGCTGATGGGCAGGCTGCGGCTGCAGGCCCTGGCTGGCCAACTGGACGAGGCACAATTGGACAGCGTCAACACCTTTTTGCAGCCCTGATTGCACACCCTATGTCACCTCACCACCCTACTCCGCTCAAGTTCCTGATGCCCGGCTGGTTTGCCATAGTGATGGGGCTGTCAGGCCTGTCACTGGCCTGGAAACGCGCTGAACCGCTGATGGGTGAAGCCGCCCTGGCAGCGAGTCTGGCCATTGGTATCCTCGCCGCACTGGCGTTTGCGACGCTGGCAGTGCTTTCTATCCTGCGCATGCAGCGCTACGCACAAGCTTTGGCGGAAGATATGAAGCATCCTGTGCGGCATGCATTCATTGCTGCGATTCCCATTTCGCTGATTCTGCTGGCAACCGTCTTGCACGCGCTGGAAGGCCCACACGGTTTGACTGTGGGTTTGTGGATGCTGGGCTCGGTGGTGCAGTTTGGGGTCACAGTGTGGGTGCTTTCCCGCTGGCTCAACGGCAATAAAGAGGGGGGCATGGTTTGGGCAGGTGTTACGCCTGTGCTGTTTATCCCGGTGGTTGGTAACGTGCTGGTTCCCCTGGCGGGCGTCGGTCTGGGGTACCCGCAATGGTCGGCTGCCCAGTTCGGTGTCGGTATTTTCTTCTGGCCGGTTGTGATGACTCTTCTGGTGGTGCGCATGGGCACGATGGGCATGTGGCCCGACCGCTTGCTGCCCACGACATTCATCGCCGTGGCACCACCGGCCGTGGGTGGCCTCGCGGCGATGCAACTGGGTGCACCCGAAACCATTGGCTGGCTCTGCTGGGGTATTGGGCTCTTCTTTTTGATGTGGGCGGGCTCGGTGACCAAGCGTATCCTGACCCAGCCCTTTGCCATCACCTTTTGGGCCATATCGTTCCCGCTCGCATCGTTTGCTGCGCTCACACTGCGGCTGTCTCCGCCCGCCGGTTTTTTCACAGTGATCGCGATGATGACACTGGCACTGAGCTCAGTCGTGATCGCAGGCTTGGCTTTGGCGACCTACAAGGGCTTGCGCCAGGGCCACATGCTGGCACCTGAGCCCGTGGCCACTATCACGCCGGTTTGAGCTTGGCTGCCGCTGGCAACGCCTTGATCTTTCGGTAGAGAGACCGCTCACTGATACCCAACTGAGCGGCCAGCGCCGCACGGTTTCCCCGGTGGTGCTTGAGCTGCTCCTGCAAGCTTGAGAGCTCTATCTCGCGCAACGAGAGTCGGCTCGGCACTGGTACCACTGGGGACACCTCGGTATTGCGGGCACGCAAAGGGCTCACTGAAATCGCACGCTCGATATGCTGACGCTCAATTTCATTGCCGTCACAGAGCAAAGCCGCACGCTCCAGTACATTGCGCAGTTCGCGCACATTCCCAGGAAAAGCATGCTCACTCAAGCGGGCCTGGGCTTCAGCACTCAGGCTCCAATGACGCTGCGGTGCCAGCCGCGCCAGCAGTGAGCTTGCAAGCAAGGGAATGTCGTCGCGCCGTTCGCGCAAGGACGGTAACTGAATGGGAAATGTGCTCAAGCGGTAGTAAAGGTCTTCGCGGAATTGCCCCTCAACCACCATGCGTCCCAGGTCGCGGTGCGTAGCGGACACCACGCGCACGTCGGTATGCCGCAACTCGGTGCTACCCACCCGACGGTAGGTCCCGTTTTCCAGCAGGCGTAGCAGCTTGACCTGCATGGACAAGGGCACATCCCCCAGTTCGTCCAGAAACAGGGTGCCACCGCTTGCGGCCTCTACCAGACCCGTTTTGGCAGAGCTGGCGCCGGTGAATGCACCACGTTCGTGGCCAAATAGCTCGCTCTCAAACAAGGTTTCCGTCAGGCTGGCACACTCCACCACCACCAAAGGCCCCTTGTCCCGGCGGCTCGCCAGGTGAACCGCGCGAGCAACCAGTTCCTTACCTGTGCCAGATTCACCCAACAAGAGAACACTGGCATCTGACGGCCCTACCCGGCTGACCAGCGCCAGCATCTGCTGAAACGACACAGACCTCCCGACCAAGCCTGACGCATGGGCATGCCCTTGGGCCACGGGCAAAGACGCCATTCGCTCCACAAAGTAAGCTTGCTGCCCGCTGCTGTCCAACAAGGGCGTGAGCTCAATGTTGACATAGGCCTCCCCCTGTGGCGTGTGATGCAAATGCAGCACACGCTCACGTTGGCCCGATTCCCGCGCCCGCGCCAAAGGGCAGCTTTCACCCGCCTGATTGCAGGGCACGGTGAAATGGTGAGATACCTCGTAACAGGTACGCCCGACGATAGAGCTTGCTGGGCTGAATTCGCTTCGGTAGGCGGCATTTGCCGCGATGATTCGGTATTGCTGGTCAAACAGAATGTGAGGCTCGGCAAGGCCTTCCAGAAATGACACCAGATCAGGCAATGGGCGACTCATCAGTACTCCTTTAGCATCTGGTCATGTGCAGTTCAACAATTTGATTATGGCAGTATGGCTGCCAAATTGGCAGTCTTAATGCCAATTTGGCACAAATCGTTGACTGACAGTGCGACAAACACCTCTAAGTTGTTGATTTATATAAGGCGATATTTTTCTGGTCGATGGCACGGAACATGCCATGCAGACAACATAGGTGTGCACCTCTGCTCACGACCCAAAGTCCTTATGTCTCAGCCATTGACAGCCATCGGCCCCACGTTCTGCCAGTCCGGTTCTGAGCGCCGCTCACTCCTCTATGCCACTGCCGCACTGGGCGGTGTAGCCATGCTGGGCGTGGCAGTGCCCATGGTGTCGACCTTGGCACCCAGTGAGCGCGCCAAAGCGCAAGGTGCATCCGTCGAGGTGGACATATCGGGCGTCCCCCCTGGCGGCATGGTCACTGTGGAGTGGCGCGGCAAGCCGGTGTGGATTGTTCGCAGGACAACGGACACGTTGGCCACGCTCCCCAAACAAACAAGTCAGTTGGCTGACCCTGAATCTCATAAAGACCAGCAACCTGAATACGCACGCAACGCGCATCGTTCGGTCAAGCCCGATGTCTTTGTGGCCATTGGCATTTGCACCCACCTGGGTTGCTCACCGTCCGAAGTCTCAGTGGGTTCAGCCAATCCGAGCGTCGGCAATGACTGGCAAGGCGGCTACTTTTGCCCTTGCCATGGCAGTACTTTCGACGCAGCGGGCCGGGTTTTCAAGAACAAACCTGCCCCCACCAACCTGGAAGTACCTCCGCACTATTACGCCAGTGACACCCGCATCGTGATCGGTGAAAACGCACCTGCGTAGGCAGTCATTGGCTCTCTCGGACACCCACGCCAAACCATGTACTTCAGATTCCTGATCGACGACACCACTGGTTGTGTGAGCTACCTGTTGGCTGACGACTCACAGGGCATTGCGGTTTTGATTGATCCACGCCCAGCTGATCTGGCGGTCATCAATGGCATGCTGGATGAGAAAAAACTGGCGTTGAAATGGGTGCTGCGCACCCATTCTCACCCAACCGAAAAACCGCTTGGTCCGGACTCTTTGCAGCTACCCAGCGCTTGCTTTGTGGGTGCTGGACCCCTGGGTTCCGTGCCCAGCAACCTGACATTTGGCAGCGAACAACTGCAGCTGATTGCAACGCCGGGACACACCTGTGCGTGCCTGAGCTACTTGTGGCGCGATCGCCCGTTTTGCGGCGGCTTGCTTGCCGCAGACGCCTGCCCCTATCAGCCTCGCCCTGAGTGCCCCGCCAGCCTGTGGGACAGTGCCAACCGGAAAGTTTTTACCCTGCCCAACGAAACCCTGCTTTTCGGCGGCCATTCCCGAGGTGGGCGCGTTGTCAGTACTGTGATGGAGCAGCGCAGCACCCATCCCTGGTTCGCAGGCGCAAGCCGTGACGATTTCCTGTCGCGTTTCACACCGGTTTCTGGTGTACAACATCATCCAACGCATTCCATCTGTCAAGAATTCAGAACTGAGAAGAGTCCCCATGAAACCAATTGATGCCATCGATGCCGCAGTGGAAGAAGAGAAAACCATCTCGCTTTACGCTGCATCCAAGAAAATCCAGCCACGCGCAGTTGACGGCCAGTATTCCCGGCTGCGTTGGGCGGCTGTATTCCTCACCCAAATTGTGTTCTATGGATTGCCGTGGCTGGAGTGGGGTCAACGCCAGGCCGTGCTGTTTGACCTGGGTGCCCGGCGTTTTTACCTGTTCGGATTGGTGTTGTACCCACAAGACTTCATTTACCTGACCGGTCTGTTAGTCATCGCCGCGCTGTCATTGTTTCTGTTCACCGCAGTGGCCGGGCGGCTGTGGTGCGGTTACGCCTGCCCACAAACGGTTTACACCGAAATCTTCATGTGGATAGAGCGCAAGATTGAGGGTGACCGTAAAGCCAGGTTGCGGCTGGACGAGTCTCCCATGTCGGCGAGCAAATTTGGCAAGAAATCCGCCAAGTTCTCGATCTGGATTCTGGTCGCGCTGTGGACGGGGTTTACCTTCGTGGGTTACTTCACCGCCATCCGCACCCTGGCACCTGCCATTGTGGGCAACCTGCTCGGGCCATGGGAAACCTTCTGGATTTTGTTCTACAGCTTCGCCACCCTGGGTTTTGCTGGCTACATGCGCGAACAGGTCTGCAAGTACATGTGTCCCTACGCACGCTTCCAGAGTGCGATGTTCGACAAGGACACCTTGATCGTCACCTACGATGTGGCGCGCGGTGAACCTCGCGGTGTGCGATCCAAAAAGGAAACTGATGCGGATAAAGCACTTGGCGACTGCATTGACTGCAACCTGTGTGTATTTGTCTGCCCCACCGGCATCGACATCCGCAAGGGCCTGCAATACGAATGCATTGGCTGCGGCGCGTGCGCCGATGTGTGCGACACAGTGATGACCAAGCAGAAGCTGCCACTTGGCCTGGTCCGCTACACCACACAAACTGCGGTGGACACCAAGCTCAGCAAGGCTGACACCATCAAGCGGGTGTTCCGCCCACGTATTCTGGTCTACGGCTCCATCCTGATGGCCTTAACGATTGCCCTGTTTGTGAGCCTCGCCATGCGCACGCCATTGCGAGTGGACGTGGTTCGCGACCGTGCTGCATTGTCGCGAATGGTAGAAGGTGGCCAGCTGGAGAACGTCTTCCGACTGCAGATCATGAACGCGACGGAGTTGACTCAGGAATACCGCATCAGCGCCAGTGGCATGGAAGGCCTGAAGATGGCGTCTGACGAGGTCGTGAGCGTCGGCCCAGCTGAATCCCGTTGGGTTCCGGTGCGCCTGCGCATCCCCCATGGGGCATCCAGCGGGTCACACCCGATTCATTTTGAGATCAGCGACGCCCAAGGTAAGGCCAAAGTCAGCGAGAAAGCAGCCTTCTTGGTTCCCCGCTGACCTGCCGACAAAGCCGCAGCCTCAAGCTTTGAGGCTGTGGTGACGCAAAGGCAGTTCGCGAATGCGCTTACCCGTGGCGGCAAAAATCGCATTCAGCACAGCGGGCGCTGCCACGGCGATCGTCGGTTCGCCCACCCCACCCCAAAAACCACCCGACGGCATGACGATGGTTTCCACAGGGGGACAAGCGTCCATCTTCATCACGGGGTAGTCATGGAAGTTGCTCTGTTCTATCCGACCATCTTTGAGCGTGCACTCGCCATAGAGGGCTGCAGACAGGCCATACACAAATGAACCCTCTACCTGGGCTTCAATCTGCTGGGGGTTGACAGCGTAACCACTGTCAGTGGCCGCCACGATGCGGTGAATTTTCAGCTCACCCGCAGCGCTGACAGACACCTCTGCACACGCGGCGACATAGCTTCCAAATCCGTGGGTTTGGGCCAGGCCACGGTAGACCTTTTGGCCATTCACGTCCTTCGGTGTTGAGCCCCACTTGACGGCTTTTGCCACTGCATTCAGCACGCCCAGGTGCTTGGGTGCATTGCCCATCAGTTTGCGCCTGAGCGCCAGCGGGTCTTGACCTGTTGCGTGCGCTACTTCGTCCAGAAAACACTCGATGTAAATCGTGTTCTGATTCAGGTTGACGCCGCGCCAAAAACCCACCGGCACGGGCGGATTGCGCATGGCATGATCTATCAGCAGGTGGGGGATGGTGTACCCAAAGGAGGCCTCAGCCCCGCCAGGGTTGAGTCCCTGGAACACCACCGGATCCCTGCCATTTTGCATGGCTGCTGGCGCCACCCCGGCCAAAATGGATTGCCCAGAAATCCGCATGTGCAAGGCCGTCAGATTGCCCTGTGCATCCAGCCCTGCTTGCAGCTTGCACTGCGTGACCGGGTGGTAGCGCCCGTGTGCCATGTCCTCTTCGCGCGACCAGATCAGCTTGATTGGCGTGCCAGGCATCTCTTTGGCGATCAACACGGCCTGGGTAACGTAATCTGACATGCCACGCCGACCAAAGCCTCCGCCCAGGTGAATCTTGAACACATCGCACTGTTCGGGCTTGAGCCCAGCCGCCGCCGCAGTGGCGGCCAGCGCGGCCTCGCCATTTTGGGTCGGGGTCCAGACCTCGCACCGCTCAGGAAGGCCTGTCGCAGACAGGGTGAACTTTGCGGTGGCGTTCATGGTTTCCATGGTGGCATGGTTCTGATGCGGGTAGGCATACACCGCCTCGATCCGCTTGGTCGCCGCAGCCAGTGTTTTCTTGGCGTCGCCGGTCTGGTTGCCAATGATCGCGTCGTCGGCACCCAGCCCTGCCGCCAGGACGGCGGCCACATCTGCGCTGCTGCGTTTCGCATTCGGACCTTCATCCCACTGGATTGGCAGGGCATCGAGTGCGGTCTTGGCACGCCACCAAGTGTCGGCCACAACGGCCACGGCACTGCTGCCCACCTGCAGCACCTTTTTGACCCCTGGCATGGATTGCACCTTGGCAGCATCAAATCCGACGACCTTGCCACCAAAGACAGGGCAGTCCTTGATGGCGGCATTCAGCATGTCAGGCAGCTTCAAATCCATGCCGTAAATTTGCGAACCATCCACTTTGGCAGCAGTGTCCAGTCGGGGCAAGGGTTTGCCTGCAAGCTTCCAGGCTTTCGGGTCTTTGAGTGCAATGTCTGCGGGTGGGGTCAGCTTGGCAGCCGCAGTGGCTACCTTGCCAAAGGTGGTGCTTCTTCCACTGGCCGAATGACTGATTCGGCTATTGCTCACCTGGCATTCAGAGGCTAATACCTTCCATTCATTGGCTGCAGCCTGCACCAGCAGCATGCGTGCAGCTGCGCCTCCTTTGCGGACATAGTCGTGCGATTCGCGGATGCCTCGGCTGCCACCCGTCGAAAAGTTGCTCCACACACGCTTGCGGGCCAAGTTCTGGCCCGGCGTTGGATACTCGGTCCTGACCTTGGACCAGTCGCACTCCAGTTCCTCGGCCACCAACTGCGCCAGACCCGTCAGGGTGCCCTGCCCCATTTCAGAACGTGCAATGCGGACAATCACCGTGTCATCAGGCTGCACCACCACCCAGGCATTGACTTCGGGTGTCAGGCCCTGAGCCAGCACACCTTTCAGTGGCGCATGAAAGCCAACCACCAGACTCCCGGCCATGACCGTGCTACGGCCCATGAAAGCACGGCGGGATAGGTGGGAAGTTCTGGTTGTCATACAGCACCTCCTGCTGCCATCTTGATACCAGCTCGGATGCGGTTATAGGTTCCACACCGGCAGATGTTGGTCACCGCTGCATCGATGTCAGCATCGGTGGGTTTGGGTTTGTTTTTCAGCAAGGCTGCAGCAGCCATCAACATGCCCGATTGACAAAACCCGCACTGGGGTACATCCAGTTTGATCCAGGCTTTTTGTAGCGGATGCGACGCGTTTGGCGCCAATCCCTCGATGGTGACCACCTTTTCATGCGCCCCCACTGTTGAGACTGGGCGTGCACAACTGCGCACCGGCACACCGTCGATGTGGACCGTGCAGGCGCCGCACTGCGCAATGCCGCAGCCGTACTTGGTACCCGTCAGGCCCAGCTGTTCACGCAGCACCCACAGGAGCGGCGTATCCGGTTCGGCAGCGTGGTTATGCACGTTGCCGTTGACGTGAAGTTGGGGCATGGGTGTCCTCACAAGAAAAGAAGTTTGTGCATTGTGGAGACAGCCCACCGCGGGGTCAATGCAGGGCTTTCCTCCATAGGGCACAGCCTTCGCCGACAATTCAGGCATGGCCCATACCAGCAACGAGCAACATCATTACGACGTCACCATCATTGGCGCTGGCGCCGCTGGGCTTTTTTGCGCAGGTGTGGCCGGGCAACTGGGTTTGCGCGTTTTGTTGATCGACCACAGCACCAAGGTGGCCGAGAAAATCCGGATCTCTGGCGGCGGGCGCTGCAACTTTACCAACCGAGACATTGACCCCAAGGCACCTCACAAACACTTCATCAGCGAGAACCCCAACTTCTGTCGCTCAGCGCTGGCACGCTACACGCCACTGGACTTCATGGCGCTGATGCAAAAGCATGGGATTGGTTTTCACGAAAAGCACAAGGGCCAGCTGTTTTGTGACCGCTCGGCAGAAGACCTCATCACCATGCTGCTTGCAGAGTGTGATGCGGGGTCGGTCACTCGCTGGCAGCCCTGCTTGGTCAAAAATATAGCTTCTTCGGCAATACCAGAAACAATAGATAGCTATCAAATTAATACCAACAAGGGAGTCATTCACAGCCCATCTGTGGTCATTGCCACGGGTGGCTTGTCGATTCCGCAGATTGGGGCCACCGATTTCGGCTATTCGATCGCCCAGCAGTTCGGTCTGAAATTGGTCGAACGCCGCCCCGGCTTGGTGCCACTGACTTTTGACGGCACCCAGTGGCAGCCGTACGCGGCCCTGGCCGGGCTCTCGCTGCCGGTCCAGATTGAAACGGGTGCGAAAAAGGCCAGGACGGCGTTTACCGAAGACCTGCTGTTTACCCATCGTGGTCTGAGCGGGCCGGGCGTGTTGCAGATTTCCAGCTACTGGCGTGACGGACAAGCCATACGCATCGACCTGGCGCCGCAAACCGACATGGCTGCCGCCCTTGCCGAGGCAAAGACCTCGTCGCGCAAACTGATCTGCAATGAACTGGGTGCCTATGTCCCGAACCGGTTGGCCGAGGCTTGGTGCAGCCAGAACGAAGCCTGGCAACGCCCTGTGGCGCAGGCCAGCGACAAGGCATTGAACCAATTGGCCGAGCGCTTCAAAGCCTGGGAACTGACGCCGACTGGCAGTGAAGGCTACAAAAAAGCTGAGGTCACCCTGGGAGGCGTGGACACGCGGGAACTGTCATCCCAGACCATGGAATGTACACGTCAGCCGGGCCTGTTCTTTATTGGCGAGGTGCTTGATGTCACCGGCTGGCTCGGTGGCTACAACTTTCAATGGGCTTGGGCCAGCGCATTTGCCTGTGCCCACGGTTTGACGCAACGGCAAGTACCCAGAAAATCCGGTCGCAACTGATGGACATCAAGTGGCTTGAAGATCTGATCGCACTGGCCCAGACCGGTAGCCTCAGCCGCGCAGCAGCTTTGCGCCATGTGACACACCCGGCTTTTGGACGCAGAATCCGTGCACTAGAAAACTGGGCAGGCGTCCCGCTACTTGATCGCCAAACAAGCCCTTTACGTCTAACCGAAGCGGGAACCCGCTTGCTTGCGCAGGCCGACCAGACCGTTCAGGACTTGCGCGATGTGCGCGAGGAACTCAAAGATTCGTTGTCGAGTGCCGACTTTCACCTGACAGTCGCTGCCGGGCGCACCCTGGCGCGTACCGTGGTGGCAGACTGGCTTACAGCCATGAAACCGCATCTGCGTCAGGCGCCAGTGCGTATTCGCACCAACTCGCTGGCAACCACCTTGCAGTGGATCGACGCGGGCGAGGCTGACCTGCTGTTTGCCTATCACCATCCCGTTATCGCCGTGCGACCAAGTGGGCGCCACTTTCTGCACAAAACACTGGCAAGAGACAAACTGGTTCCTGTGATGCGTGCAGATCACCCCGTGGCCGCCCATTCAAGCTACCAACAGACGGGATCGCCTGTGCCGTATCTGGCCTACGACGGATCATTGGCTTTGGCTGGACTTGTCACAGACCACCTGGCCAGAACCGCCATAAAACCCCGTCTCAAAAAGGTGATTGAGGCAGACTCTGCCGATGCGCTGCTGGAATATGCCTTGAAGGGCCTGGGTATTTGCTGGCTGCCATGGTCGCTGGCAGGCGGTGCCTGCCGAGCGGGTCAGTTGGTGTCAGTATGGGGGCGTGCCATGGAAATTCCGTTCGAGGTCAGGCTGCTGAGGCTTCGACGAAAGCTCGGACCACTGGCCGAATCGACGTGGAACGAAACGTCCACCCTTTGAACCACAAGGGTGCGACAAGTGTGTGCTGAATTGGCACAACGCTGTGCGACATGTTTTCTGCTTGCTGTCCCCCTCAGCACAAGAATATGCGAAATCCCTTACCAAGGCCCAAGCCATGAAACCTGTTCACCACATCAAATCGTTGATCCTTGCTGCCGTGCTGCTGACCGCCCTGACACCTGGCGCTCATTCACAGGCTGACGACTACCCATCCAAACCGATCACGGTGGTAGTTGGCTACCCACCTGGTGGCAGCACGGACCTCACCGGCCGCGTATTAGCCCAGGAACTGGCACGGAAACTGGGCACAACCGTGGTGGTCGAGAACGTCGGGGGTGCTGGCGGAGCGATTGGTGCACAGAAGGTCATCAAGGCTGCGCCTGACGGGTACACCCTGCTGGTAGGCGCAAACAACGAGATTGCCATCAATCGCCTCGTATCATCCGCTGTGAAGTACAGCTATAAAGACTTCACGCCAGTGGGCCTGATTGCCTCACAGCCGATGGTGTTAGTGGCTTCGCCGAAGGCGGGTGTCAAGAACACCACAGAGTTCATCGAACAGGTTAAAAAACATCCGGGCCAATACAGCTATGGCAGCTCAGGGGTTGGTACGGCACTGCACCTAGCGGCTGAGATGGTCAAGCAGCAGGGCGGCATCTTTATGACCCACATTCCCTACCGCGGTGTAGCTCCCTTGGCCAACGATTTGTTGGGGAACAACATCGAATATGGCGTCTTCGTGCTGTCCAGTGGACTTGCGCATATTCGCAGCGGCAAACTGCTGGCACTGGGCACCACGGAGAAGGTCCGATCCAAGGTCACGCCCGACATTCCAGCACTGGCTGAGCACCCAGCACTGAAAAGCATCGACATCAGCTCATGGTTTGCCCTCATGGCACCCGCAGGCTTACCGCCGAAAGTACAGCTCAAACTGCAAAAAGCGCTGTCCGAGTCACTGCAAGCGCCAGAGTTGCGCAAGAAACTGGAAGACGCTGGCTCGGCCATCGCTCCGTTGAATGTCGACATGCCTGCTTTCCTGGCGTCGGAAACTGCCAAATACCAGCGAATTGTGAACTTCGCCAACATACGCGAGTAAGTCTGAAGATGAGCGATTTGACATTTACCCTGCCCTGCCCCGACATCAGCAAATGGCGCGCTGGCAATACCGATGTTGAGGGCGTCTGGCATTTTGATTCAGGCTTGCCGGGACGAAAGGTGATGATCTGCGCACTGGTGCACGGCAACGAGTTGTGCGGGGCTTGGGCCATCAAAGACCTTCTGGAAGCCGCAGTGCGCCCGGTTCAGGGTCAGCTGACGCTCGTGTTTGCAAACCTGGCTGCTTTCGACAGGTTCAACCCCGAGCATCACGATGCGTCGCGCTTTGTGGACGAAGACTTGAACCGCCAATGGAGCGACGACCGGATCAGCAACCCCATCAGTCTGGAGCGCCGTCGCGCAGCACAACTCAAACCTTTTGTTGAACATGCCGACTGGCTGCTGGATTTGCATTCTATGCACGAGCGTGGCGCGCCGCTGTTGTTGACCGGCATGCAGCCGAGAAACCAGGCCCTGGCTCTGTCGCTTGGCAACCCACAACATGTGGTGATTGACGCCGGACACAAAGACGGTGTACGCATGCGTGATCATGGGCACTTTGGTCTGGATGACGCGCAGTCCGGTGACACGCGATCCTTGTTGATCGAATGTGGATTTCATGGCGATATCAGCAGCCGTGATGTCGCACGGGACATGTGCCTACGCTTTTTGGTTGCAGCGGGCACGCTTGGGGTGACGTGTGCAGACCAGTCGCTGGCTGGCTGGCGCCTATCTGATGCGCCCCGACAGTGGGCATTGGAAGTCACGGGTGGGGTGGTGGCCAGGAGTGCTCAATTCCGGTTTACCGAGGCATTTCAGGGTTTGGAAGTAATTGCCAAGGCGGGCACTGTCATTGGCGACAATGACGGCCAGCCGGTTCTGACGCCCTACGATGATTGCGTGCTGGTGATGCCCTCTGTCAGGCAAGCAAACCCCGGCGTCACGGTCGTTCGATTTGCGCGACAAAGGCCGCTCATCTAGTGGCTGCTTACACCGTCAGGTCAAGCTGCTGGACGGTGCCAGCGCGACCGTTTTCCATCAGGTACATGCCCGTGCTGCGAATGGCACCCAGGCTCTGGTTTGTGCTACCACGCAACTCAAAAGGACTGGCGGTGACGTCCAGCCCGATGGCGCCAATCCCCATGCTGACCGCACTTTGCAATGTGTCTTCAGCAGGTTTCCATATCTGGAGCTTTCTGAAAACAGTGTCGCCCTCGTCAATCCAGCCATTGCCATCCTGATCGTAAGCGGCCAGTTCCTGAAAGCCCTGCCCAGTCGCCGGTCCAAACAATTCCTTGCCAGAATCGACCTTGCCGTTGCCATCGATGTCCAGCGCCAGATAACCACTGCTGGCTCCGAGCATGGCCATGTTTTCGGTCTGACCATCGCCATCCAGGTCGAATGCGAATACCTCGCTTTGAAGCTCGGCTGCGTGGCCATCAAAGTTCACGACCAAAGGGTCTTTCTTGACCGCTTCTCCGAAACGCAAAGAAACGCTGGTTTGCTCAGTGTATGAACGCGACATGCTCAGGCCGATGCTGACACTGATTTCCTGACCATCTACCGTGTGGACTGTGGCGCTGACGCGGACCTGAGTCTGCGCCTGTTCGGTGTGGGTGGTGGTGGCACTGTAGGACAAGCCCCAGCCGACCTGCACAGGCATGGATGCGTTGGCGTTTTCTGTGCGATGCCCCCCATGGTTTGCATGTTGTGGGGGTGTCCACGACCACCGCGCAAATCGCTGGCTTTGACCGTTTTCACTTTTTCACCGGTCAGTTGTTCCACGATGGACTGAATCAGTCGCGTGCGCGGATCGCTCTCGATATCTTCATCTGCCGCATTGACTGCACCCAGGCTGGGCGACAGGTTTACCACCACCGAAGGCGGTACTTGTTGCACTGCCTCACGCTGATCAGCACCAGGCTGGCGACCACTCCGAATTTGCAGATGGCTGACGGTCGTGGTGGATTGGCTCTCTGTGTGAGACATGTCCCACTGCTGATTGGATGACGAGATTCGCATGGCACATGCCTTTTCCGGCGACAAGATGGGCGCCTGACCCTTGAATCGACAAACTGGGCGGTAAATTAAGCCCTTTTCCATCGATTGAACCTGCACAACCACTTCAGGCAAGGCGACCAAGCACAATGCTTAAACCTCGGGCTATAATGTTCGACTTTGCTGGCAAACCCCAACGGCCTGATCACCTTAAAGTTGGGGATATTTCGCAAACAATGCACCAGTGGTCTGATCTTCCCTGGTGTGGCAGTTTGTACATTTCGGAAACCATTAGCTAATGACAACCATCCGTGTTAAAGAAAACGAGCCGTTTGATGTGGCTCTGCGTCGATTCAAACGTACCATTGAAAAACTTGGCCTGCTGACTGACCTGCGCGCCCGCGAGTTTTACGAAAAGCCCACCGCTGAGCGCAAGCGCAAGAAGGCAGCCGCCGTCAAGCGTCACTACAAGCGCGTTCGCAGCATGCAGTTGCCCAAGAAGATGTACTGATCCATTCAGTTCTCGCGAAGGCCCTCAAAGGTCTTTGTGGTGCAACGAATCAGCCTGCTGGGGACGCTCAAGCAGGCTTTTTGTTTTTTTGGCCCGCCTCGGGCCTTTGTCAAATTCCGTCGAAAGACAAGCATGAATCTCAAAGAAAAAATCACCGAAGACATGAAGGCCGCCATGCGTGCCAAGGACAGCGAACGCCTGGGCACCATCCGCATGCTGACCGCAGCCATGAAACAAAAGGAAGTTGACGAGCGCGTGGAGCTTGACGACGTCATGGTCATTGCCATCGTTGACAAACTGGTCAAGCAACGCAAAGACAGCATTGACGCCTTCATCAAGGGCAATCGCCAGGATCTGGCCGACAAAGAGGCGGCCGAGATGAAGGTCCTGGAGGCCTACCTGCCCCAGCGCATGACCGCCGACGAAGTCGCCGCCGAAGTCAAAGCGATCGTTGCATCACTGGGCGCATCAGGCCCTGGCGACATGGGCAAAGTCATGGGCGCGGTCAAGGCCAAGCTCGCTGGAAAGGCCGATATGGGCATGGTCAGCACGGCAGTGAAGGCAGCTTTGGCGGGATAGGACGCTGCGCAGCACGCTAAGCGGCGAGTGCGGGCCAGACCGAATCAGCTGCCAGCCAGTTTCATGCGGTTAACCAGGATCGATCCAACTGTCTTGGCGCCGTAGTTATAGGTGTCGGCACCGACGGCCTCAATCCCCTGCAACATGGTCTTGAGGTTACCGGCGATGGTGATCTCCTGCACGGGGAAGGCAATCTCACCGTTTTCTACCCAAAAGCCGCTTGCCCCACGTGAATAGTCGCCCGTCACGTAGTTAACACCCTGCCCCATCAATTCGACGACAAAAAGACCCGTCCCCAGCTTCTTGAGCATGGCGTCCAGATTGTCACCGGGACGGGTCAATCGCGATGTCATCGTCAGGTTATGTGAGCCACCTGCATTACCGGTCGTCTTCATGCCCAGCTTTCGGGCGCTGTAAGTGCTCAGGAAATAGCCCTGAACCACCCCTGCTTTGACAACTGTGCGGGCGTGGCACTGAACGCCTTCATCGTCAAATGGACTACTCCCCTTGCCACGCAACACAAACGGGTCTTCCAGGATGTCAATGTGTTTGGGCAAGACCCGCTTACCGAGCGATTCGTTCAAGAAGCTCGTCTTGCGATACAAGGCGCCACCGCTCGTCGCCTGAACGTACGAGCCCAACAAGCCAGCAGCCAGTGAGGATTCAAACAGTACCGGACATTGCGTGGTGGCGATCTTGCGAGATTTGAGCCGGCTCAAAGCGCGCTCCGCCGCATATCGCCCTACAGCGGCTGGGCTGGCCATTTCCTGTGCATTGCGCATCGAGGTGTACCAAGCATCGCGCTGCATTTCCCGGCCCTTGCCAGCAATGGGGGCCACCGACATGCTGTGACGTGAGCTTGCGTAACCACCCCGAAATCCATGGGTATGGGCGCTGAAAAAGTGGCTTTGTTGGGCAGAGACACCCGCACCCTCGCTGTTAGTGATCTTCTTGCTGGTGGCAAAGGCGGCTGCCTCGCACTCCAGCGCGAGGACTGCTGCTTGTTCGCTATTAATGGACCAGGGATGAAACAGGTCCAGATCCCGATGCTCATGCGCAATGTCAGCCAAATCCGGCAGGCCCGCAACCGGGTCTTCTGCGGTAAAGCGTGCGATGTCGTAGGCCGCCTTCACCGTGTCCTGGATCGCCTTTTTGGAGAAATCAGACGTGCTCGCGTTACCACGGCGGTTGCCCTTGTAAACGGTCACACCAAGGGACTTGTCACGGTTTCGCTCGACGGTTTCCAGCTCACCCTTGCGCACAGAGACACTCAGGCCGCAACCCTCTGATGCCTCTGCGCCTGCATCGGTCGCACCGATCTTCTTTGCATGCTGAAGCGCGGCGTCCACCAGCTCCTCAAAAAATGATCGTGCGTACTGGAACCCGCTGAGCGGGGCGTCTTTGGGGGTACTGGTGTGCTTGCTCATGTCGGCGGCTATGATACTTGGCTCCCCCGTTCCCCTGGAAACTGATGTCGCGCAAACTCAAAAAAGGCTATTTCGTCAAAGGCGTTTTTGTCGCTGAAGGCAGCGAAATGGACATTCAACTCAAAGCTGAACTCAAAGGCACCGAGTTTTCGAGCCGCACAGACCTGAAGCGCGAAAGTGACGCCCTGCAAAAGCTGGGCAAAGATTTGCTTGATCTGCGCGCAGATGCCCTGGCTAAACTCGGCTTCACCGAAAAGCTGCTTGACGCCATGGCTGAAGCCAAGCGAATTACCAACTTTGAGGGTAAGCGCCGCCAGATGCAGTTCATTGGCAAATTGATGCGCCTGCAAGCTCCCGAAGTACTGGACGCAGCGCGCGAAGCCCTGGCCGAACAGCACCATGGATCAGCCGCCCTCACCCTCGCCCTGCACCAGGCGGAGCAGTGGCGCACCGAACTGCTGGCCAGCGATGACGCTGTCAGTCGCTGGATGGAAGCTTTTCCAGCAACCGACAGCCAGCAGCTGCGAGCCCTGGTACGCCAGGCTCGTAAAGACAACCCCCCCGATAAGACAGCTGAGTCGCAAGGCTTGGCACCCCGACACAGCAAAGCCTACCGCGACATTTACCAACTGGTACGCGAACATCTGGAAGGCGGCAGCGCCGATGAATCCGAGGAGTCTGATGAATGAGCACTTTTGAACCAATCACCATTGGCATTGTGTCGATCAGTGACCGCGCCAGCACGGGTGTCTACGAAGACAAAGGCTTGCCGGCGCTCAAAGAATGGCTGGCACGTGCGCTTCACAATCCGATCACTTTTGAGTCCCGCCTGATCCCTGACGAACAAGCCACCATCAGCCAGGCCTTGATTGAACTGGTGAATGCGGGCTGCAGTTTGGTACTGACCACAGGCGGTACTGGCCCGGCCATGCGCGACGTGACCCCTGAGGCCACCCTGGCCATTGCGCACAAGGAAATGCCAGGCTTTGGAGAGCAGATGCGCCAGATCAGCCTGCGCTTTGTGCCCACCGCCATATTGTCGCGGCAAGTGGCCGTGATCCGCGACAAGAGCCTGATCATCAACTTGCCGGGACAACCGAAATCGATTCAGGAAACGCTGGAGGGCCTGAAGGATGCTGAAGGCAAGAGCTTGATTCCAGGCATATTTGCCGCCGTACCTTATTGCGTCGATCTGATTGGCGGCCCGTATATGGAAACCAACAACGAAGTTTGCAAGGGTTTTCGTCCCAAGTCAGCCATCCGGCCGCAATCGACCTGAGCTTGATCAGCCCAGCTACTTGCCGACCAGTTCATTGAGCTTGTCTGCCTCAAAGCACTCCTTGCGTGCGGCGTCATCGGGCACGCAGTTGCCGCTCCTCTGATCGGCGGACAAGGTTGCTATGGCCCTCCACAGCAGTGCGATCTGATGGTCTTGCCCGTTGGCACTGTCGATCAAGCCGCGCAAGGCCTGGCTCACAGGATCATCGTCCTGCGTGATGCCATAGGCTGAAAACTTGCTCTCAGTCACGTCCGCACTTTCTCCCGCTTTGCTGGGGATGATCCGGGCCGGAATGCCAACTGCGGTGGCGCCTGGTGGCACGGGCTTGATGACTACGGCATTGCTGCCAATTTTGGCGCCATCACCTACGACGAAACCACCCAAAACCTTGGCGCCTGCACTGACGACGACATTCTTGCCAAGCGTGGGATGGCGTTTGACGCCTTTGTAAAGCGATGTTCCTCCCAGCGTTACCCCCTGATAGATCGTGCAGCCGTCTCCGACTTCGGCGGTTTCGCCAATGACAACGCCCATGGCGTGGTCAAAGAAAACCCTTTCTCCGATAACGGCTCCAGGGTGAATCTCAATGCCAGTGGCGAAACGCCCCAGATGAGAGATGAAACGACCCAACCACTTGAAACCACGGACCCAGCACCAGTGGGCCAGGCGATGCAGCAGTTGTGCATGCAGGCCAGGATAACAAGTCAGCACCTCCCAGGTGCTGCGCGCAGCGGGATCACGGTCTAGGATGGTCTGTATGTCAGTGCGCAAACGGGAAAACATGGCGATCAGTCTACTGTTGTTGCGTGGCTTTATTGGCGTGCTTTGTGGCGGCCTTTGCAATGCCACGCAGAATGTGAATCTCTTCTGGCGTCAATTGGGTACGGTTGGCCAGTTGTGCAAGGCGGGGCATCAATTTTTTGGGCGCATCCGGGTCCAGAAAACCAATATCCACCAAGGTTTGCTCCCAGTGGTTCAGCATGCCACGCACCGCCACGGCGTCCGCATACGGCACAGGTAAATCATCCCGCTGGCCTTCAAATCCGCCCAGAGCCAGGCGCCATTCATAGGCAATCACCTGGGCTGCAGCACCCAGGTTCAGCGAGCCAAACTTCGGGTCGGTCGGAATACTCAGGGCCACATGGCAGCGATAAACGTCGTCGTTACGCATGCCAAACCGCTCGCTTCCAAACAAGAACGCCACAGCATGCTCAGTTTTTGCCAAGGGCTCCAGGTGTTTGCGTGGGCTCATGGTCGGTGGGCCAAAGTCCCGTGGCGTCATGGCCGTGGCGCACAAGTGGGTGATGCCGTCAAGTGCTTCATCCAGAGTGTCCACGATACGGGCATTGTTCAGCACATTAAGTGCTCCGCTGGCACGCTGGATGGTTTCTTCTCTTCGCAGCACATTCGGCCAGCGTGGCGCCACCAGCACCAAGTCGTCAAAACCCATGACTTTCATGGCGCGGGCCACCGCACCCACATTGCCAGCATGACTGGTGTTGATCAGGACAAAACGGGTTTTCATGACAGAAATATGCGGCGCGGTAAAATGCACGATTGTCGCCGGGCGCATCACCGCCTGGATTTCTTGCTCCTATTCAGCCTCTATGTCGTCCAACCTCCACCCCATGCTTAACGTGGCCATCAAGGCTGCGCGCGCCGCCGGCGCCATCATCAACCGTGCAGCGCTTGATGTCGAATCCGTTCGCATCTCGCAAAAGCAGGTGAACGACTTTGTCACGGAGGTAGATCAGGCCAGCGAGAAGGCCATCATCGAAACCCTGCTCACGGCCTATCCAGGGCACGGCATCCTGGCCGAAGAATCGGGCAGCGAGCACGGCGCCAAAGACTCCGAGTTTGTCTGGATCATCGATCCACTGGACGGCACGACAAACTTCATTCATGGTTTTCCGGTCTACGCGGTCAGCATTGCCCTGTCGGTGCGCGGCAAGATGGAGCAAGCCGTCGTGTATGACCCCAGTCGAAACGACCTGTTCACCGCCACCAAAGGCCGTGGCGCGTACCTGAACGAGCGCCGCATCCGTGTATCCAAACGCGTGCGCCTGTCTGACAGCATCATCTCTACCGGGTTTCCTTTCCGCCCCGGTGACAACTTCCAGAACTACATGGCCATGATGGCCGACATCATGCCCAAAACCGCAGGTCTACGTCGCCCCGGTGCCGCAGCCCTGGATTTGGCCTACGTGGCGGCCGGCTTCACCGAAGGTTTTTTTGAGGCTGGTCTGGCGCCGTGGGATGTGGCAGCTGGCTCCCTTCTCGTGACTGAGGCGGGTGGCTTGGTGGGCAACTTCACGGGCGAAGCTGACTTTTTGCATCAAAAGGAATGCCTGGCGGGCACGCCGCGTATTTACGGTCAACTGGTCCCCATGTTCAGCAAATACAGCAAATTCGCCAGCGCAGGCGAAAAAGCGGGTCTGCGGCAAGCGGGCCAGATTCAGGCCAGCCCCACTGAACCCGGTGCCGACGCAGCCTGATCACGTCGATCTCTGCCACAGAGCCAAGCTTTCGGCATGAAACCTGAGCGGCGTTGACTCAACACAAAAGCCCCATCGCAACTTTCCTGGAAGATAGCTGTCGCTGATATAACCAGACCCTAACTTGGGCATATTTGTGACTGGTCAGGAAGACAAGCAATTCAAAACCGATGAAACCGGAATACGCCATGAGGTGAACGCTCGGCGGACGGCGGTATTCAATGACCGTGCCATCGCAGCTGCCTATTCGTCCCCGTTTGGCACCCTGCTACTGGCCTGGATCGAATCCGCGACGGCAGGGTGGTCTGCAGCGCTGGCATGGCTCGCCCTGATCAATGCTTGCGAATTGCTAACCCTGGGCATTGGACGCCACTTCGCCCCTCAAAAACGAGACCCGGACACAGTCAAAGCCTGGGGCAACTGGCTCGTCGTGAGCGAATTGCTTACCGGCTTGGCGTGGGGATCCTCCGTGTTGTTCTTCTGGTCAGACGGGCACTTTCTGGCCTACATGTTCAACCTCACCATTTTGGTGGCGGTGTCCGGCATCTGTGTGGTGGTCATGTCGCCCATGCGCCGTGGAATGGTGCTATTTACCGGGGGGGTGCTGCTACTGCCCCTACTGCACCTGAATTTTGTTTCGCACGAGTACGAGCTGCAAGTGGCATTGGGGCTATTGATCCTATTTGCAGTGGAGCTTCAGTACGGACGAGTCGCCGGTTTGCAGTTGATCCAGGGTTTGCAAAGTGAGGTGCGCGCCGACAAACTGGCCACTGAACTGGCTCAGCGTTCCGCCGCGCTGCAGGACAGCCATCTTGAACTCAGCCAAGCGCAGGCCGTGAGTAACGTGGGCAGTTGGGTTTATGAACGCAGCAGTGACACCATTCGCCTGTCTCCAGAGGCCTGCCGCCTGTTCTCAGAGCGACCCGGTACGGTGGTCACAGGCAGGGTCTATGTAAGCCGCATTCACGAGCATGATCTGCAGGCGATGCGCGACGCGTGGCAGCAAGCCAGGTTCAGCGGTGTATTCGATCATGAGCACCGGATACGCACAGCCAATGGCTATCGATGGCTAAGGCAAAGGGCCAAGCTCGAAATCAGGGCGGACGACGGACAACTGCAACGCGCCGTGGGCACTTCGCAGGACATCACCGAACAAAGGCAGGCCCAGTTGGCGCTGCGCGAGAGCGAGGCACGCTACCGCACCATGATTGAATGGTCCACCGAATGCATCGGTGTGCACCGTGGCGGCAAGATCCTTTACGTCAACACAGCCGCAGCCCGGGCACTGGGGGCAGACGCAGCAGCCGACCTGGTGGGGCGATCTATCATCGACTTTGTGCACCCGGACTTTCGCGAACTGGCGATCAGGCGTGCGAACCCTCCCCTGGGTTTGGGCGAGGTGCAGCCTATGGTGGAAGAGCGTTTCCTCAATGTGTGCGGCGAGACAATGGACGTCGAAGTACAGAGCATTGTCATCCTCTTCGATGGTGAGCCTGCGATCCAGGTGGCGTTTCGTGACATTACCGAGCGCAAGGCTGCAGCAGCGCTAATTGAGCACCTGGCTTTTTATGACGCATTGACGGAATTACCCAACCGGCGTTTGATGCTGGACCGCCTTGGACAAGCCCTGACCGCGAGTGATCGCCGGGCGTCCTGCGGCGCCGTGATGATGATTGATCTGGACAACTTCAAGAGCCTGAACGACACCCTGGGACACGCTGTGGGGGACCAGCTGCTGATGGGAGTGGCCAAGCGCCTGAAACGAAAAGTCCGCCAGGGGGACACGGTGGCCCGCCTGGGTGGAGACGAATTTGTAATCATACTTAATGACCTGGGCGAGGAACATCTTGCGGCCAAGCGCGCCGAGGAAATTGCGTCTGCCATCCTGCATGAACTGGCCCAGCCTTTTAACCTCACTGTTTATCAGGAAGCAGCCAAAGATGGTCGGCGTAGCCACCACTGTTCAGCCAGCATCGGTATCACCGTGTTTCGGGGGCAGGCAGTGCCCATGGATGAGTTGATGAAGCGTTCAGACACCGCCATGTATCACGCAAAGGGGTCGGGCGAAGTACCCTGCGTTTTTACGACCCGGCGCTGCAAGGCGCGGTCGAATCGCGTGCGGCATTGGAATCCGATCTGCGGCTGGCCCTGGCAGGCAATCAGTTTGTGATGCACTACCAGGCACAAGTGAACGCCCAGCGCAAGGTGCTTGGCGCCGAGGCCCTGATACGCTGGCAACACCCCACGCGGGGGCTGGTCTCCCCAGCCGAATTCATTCCCCTTGCGGAGGAAACCGGCCTGATCATTCCTATCGGCACCTGGGTGCTTCAGACCGCTTGCGCACAACTGGCGCAATGGGCCACCCAGCCTGGGCTGGAAGAACTGACCATTGCGGTGAACGTCAGTGCAAGCCAGTTTGGCCAGCCAGAACTGCAGGCCCAAATCAAATCTGTGTTGCAAACCAGCGGTGCACCCGCCGCCAGATTGAAACTGGAGCTGACCGAGAGCATGCTGGTTCGGGACACCGACAAGGCAATCAGCAGCATGCACAGCCTCAAGTCATTGGGCATCAAAATTTCGCTCGACGACTTTGGCATGGGCTACTCCTCGCTCTCCTACCTTAACCATTTGCCCATCGATCAACTCAAGATAGATCAGTCTTTTGTGAGGGATATCCAGGGCAATGCCTACGACTCAGCGATAGCACGGACCTTGCTGACACTCGGCCAGAGTCTCGACCTGGAGATCATTGCCGAAGGAGTCGAAAACCAAGGACAACTCGACGTGCTGGCCAGCCTGGGCTGTGAGTTGTACCAGGGTTATCACTTTGCACGTCCGACGACGATCGATACCCTGGAAAAATTGGCCCTGCCTTGATGACTCCACAGAACACCACCTTCATGCTGGCAGCAGATCTCGCTGCACTCGCGCAAGCGGCCTCACCCGACGCTTGCTCACTCTGCGCACCACTGGCCTGCGAGGGCTGGGAGTCGCTGCCCGCGACGTTTGATCAATCGGTTCTCATCGCAGCAGCAAGCCTGCGAAATCTGCAAGTCGATGAGCCTGACCTCACGGAATACCACCCCAATGGCACCCACACCTGGTCCAGCGATGCACCCATTGCGCCAACGTACTTTCCTTACAACCTCTGCACGGTGTGGACCTGCAGGCAGTGCGCCAGGGTTTTTCTGCGTTACACCGAGTACGGTGGCTATTACGTTGACGAGCGCATACGCGCTGTCAACCCGGCGCTGATCTGCTAAACATCAGCCGAGCGATCGACCGTCGGCTTGGGCTGCGAAGCCCATGCGCCTGGTGCCACGACCTGGGGCGCATCCGTGTCGGCCATGTAATGTGGCGACATGATCTGAACACCATGCTCGTTAAACACATCCAGCACATTCGCATGCAGCTGATTCATGGCTTCTATGCGTCGGCCTGGCGCAAACATATTGCTTTGTGCACAGAGCCGATACTCCACATAAAAGTCAGACAAGGCCGTTTGCACCACGTAGGGCGCGGGCTCCTTGGCAACACCGGCCGTGCGATCGGCAGCCTCCAACAGCAAGGCATGCACCTGACGCCATGGGGTTGAATAGCCGATGGTGACTGCTGTGTGCAGCATGAAGCGGCCATCCTTGACCAGGCGCGAGAAATTGCGGATAGGCTGCGCAAAAATCAGGTTGTTCGGCAGGCTCACCTCCTCCCCCATGCCGGTGTGAACCTTGGTGGTAAAGAGGCCCATGGTCACCACCGTGCCCTCAATGTCACCCACCTTCAGGTACTCGCCCACACGGATAGATCGGGAGAACATCAAGCTAAGGCCGGAAAGCGCTTGCCCCACCATGCCAGACGCTCCCAGTGACAGCATCAGCCCCGCCAAGACCGTCAACCCCTTAAATGCTTCGCTGTTCGCACCTGGCAGGTACGGGTAGGCCATGGCCAATGCAAACAACCAGATCACCACGCTGGCCAGGCGGCGTGTGGGGACCGCCGTGTCAGCATCGAGCCAACCCATTTGCATCTCGCCCCGTTCAATCTTGTCGAGCACCGCTTTGCTCACATTTGAGACGACACGGGCGATCACAAAAATCAGCATCGCCGTGATAAGCCCAGGCACAGCCCCCACGGTGGCGAGCGCAAAGTCCTTCATGACGTCGAACAACCACGCGGTTGAGCGTTCGCCCCACGGCCTCGTGTATGCAAACTGGTGCAACATGAACGTCGCCCAGGCATCGAAAAGCAGCAAGCCCAATATCCAGCTCAGTGCGGCGGTCGACATGCGTGTCGCCGCCAGCACATGATCCACCGAGGTGGCGAGCAAGTTCCCGCTGATACTCCCGGCGGGGCGCTGCGCCAAAGCACGGCGTACACGCTGGGTGACTTGCACACGACCCCACAGAATGCCGCGCATGAGCAGATAGGTCACCAGGCTGGCAAGTACGCAATACCCGAGGCCCTTCAATAGGGAGCCAGGGTCATTCAACTCCTTGTTTTCAGCCACCGCTGTCTGCAAACGTGCGAGCACATCGCGTGATGCAGCGTCCAGCAAAGAGGCAGGCCGAGGCCCCCGAAAATCCCCCGCCACCAGGTAAAAAAGCGTCGCACCATCCATTTCAAAACGGACAGAGTCCCCCAAAGGCGTGATCGTGATCAGGCGGCCCTGCGACGTCTTGAGTGCGGTCGCAAGCGCCAGTTGTGCCAGCTTCATGCGGTCTGCCGCAGTGTCGCCCAGCAGGCTCGCCCTGAAGGTCACAATTTTTCGGTTGTGCAGATACAGCGTGCTGGCCTCGTCTTCTGAAACCGCAGCCACCTTGGGCAGCACAAGTGCAGATGCAGATGCGAGTGCAGCGGTTTCGTCTACCGCAAGCGACTGCATCGATACGCCCCAGGCAATTGACGCGATCACAAACACCCTAAGCCAGCGACCTGGGAGACTCAATAAAAGCAACATGACTGCAGCCTTCGTATTCAAAGAAAGATAAACGCCACGATAGCGACAGCGGTCGGCATCAAAGCGCCGACCAGCAAGCCACCCGCCCCGATGGATTCATCCTCAAAACCCCTGCGCAGCAGCGCCACCCCAGCCGGATTCGGGGCATTGGCAATCATGGTCAATCCACCACCCGCAACAGCGCCAGCCACCAAGCTGTACTTGGCTTCATCTGAAATGCCCACGATCAACGAACCCAGGTAGGTCAGTGCGGCGTTGTCGGTGAGTGCGGTCAGCGCAGTCGCCCCAAAGAACAGTGCTTGGGGCGACATGGCAGACACGAGAGGCTGCAGCCACCACTGCTGCATGCCACCCAACACCACCAAGCCCGCCAAAAAAAAGGCCACCAGCAAGGCCTCTTTGATCAGCAGTGGGTTTTGATGGCGTTCATAGGCCTGTGCAACACCCAGAAACATCAAGAACAAACCAATGAAAGCAACTGGATGGTGTGCCAGCACCACCACCCCCGCCAAAAAAGCCAGGTGCACCAGCACCAGGGTGGCAGGCACTTTATCCACCTGGCACGATTCGGCCGTGGCAGGCTGGTCCTGCAAATGCGCGCGAAGCACAAAAACCGCCACCGTGGCATTCACCAGTACGGCAATGGCAGCCTTCCAGCCAAAATTTGCCAGCATGAAAGCAGAGTCCCATTGCCAAGTACCCGCCACCATCAGTACCGGGGGCGCGGCAAATGAGGTCAAGGTGCCGCCAATCGAAATATTGACAAACAGCACACCCAACGCAAAGTACTTCAGCCGCTCGGGCACGCCAGTCCGAAAGACCTGGGGAGCCAGCATGAGCGCCGCAATGGTCATGGCCGCCGGCTCTGTGATGGCCGAGCCCAACAAGGGAACAGCCGCCAGACCCAGCCAAACTGAGGCCAGCGCATTACGGACCGGCAAAAACCGGGCAATGGCACCAACCGTCGCCATAACCACCTGCAAAATGGGTTTAGAAGCAGCCACCACCATCACCACAAAGACAAACAAAGGTTCGGTGTACTGACGCGACTCAATGTAGGCAATGGCTGCATCCCCACCGCTGAAGATGGACATGACCATCACCAAAACGATGGCCCAAAAACCAAACACCACCTCCACCTCTCCCAGCAGGTGAAGCAGACCCGAGTGACGTGGAAACCTGTGCGACAAGCGCTCAAATTGCTTGGCTGCAAAAGTGTGGACCAGTGCGACACCGAACAGCACGGCAGCAACAAGCTCGACAGAAAGTGATGGCATGTAATTCTCAATCAGGTCAAAGGATCAGGGGCAAGCCGCCCTCAGCGCAAACCCATCGAAAGATACATGTTACGTGCCCCCGGTGCCCAGCCAAATCCAAGGTACACAGGGCCAAAGGGTGTTTCGCCGCCCAAGTACAGCACAGAGGACCGCAAATTGCCTTTGCCCTGGGTTTCCGTGAATCGCTGGCCGATGCGGGCCGCTTCCACCGCAAAGCCAATGCGCATGTCCCCACTCAAACCCAGCGGGGCTTTGCCCAGTATCCGTTCAGCGCCGATGCGCCCGTACAGGATGCGGTCACCCCAATATTGGTTCTTGGCAAACGCTGACATCGTCAGAAATCCACCCAGCGTGCCAACCTCAAAATCCGGAAGCCGCCCTCCCAGCGACCCTGTATAGGACGCTGCGGCAGGCAGCACAAAGCTGCCAAACTTGTAGGCCATCTGCATGTTGGCCGTCAGCTTGTCATAGCCCTGCCTGGGGTAGCTTGCATAGCGCAAGCGGGCGGCCCAGCCACCCGAAGGGAAGTACAGGTGGTCCAGCCTGTCGAGGTCCAGGCTGGCAAACCACCCACGTTGCGAATCTTCCGCGTCCCGAATGAAAAGGCTTCCTGTGTTTCGACTGGCACGCCCGTTCAGCGCAGTCAAGCCCAGCTTCGCCTGGCCGAACCGCCCCAAATTGACACCCAAACCCAACTCTGCCGAAGCCGTGCGAAAGTTGTAATCCGCAATGCGCGAACTGTTTTGATAGACAGGCATGTCAACGCTGTTCAACCGGACAGAAGGCTCCACAAACAACCGCTGCGTCCGGTTCAGTGGTTGGTAAAAACTGGCTGCCACGCCCGTCTGGGTTCCCAATTCGGCGCTCATCAAGGACTCGGCGCCCAGGCTGTTCAGCCCGGTACGGTGGACCGAGGCGCGCAGGCTGTACGATGAGCCGTGCCGTATCTCACTGCTCAGGCCAAGCGAAAACCGCACGTAGTCCGGCCCCCAGGGTTTTTCAAGTGGCGTGATTCGCAGGATTTTCCGTTCACGCTCGGTCACCATGCTGTAGTCAACACTCTGGAAACTGCCTTCACCAAAAATGCGCAGCAAGTCCTGGTTCAATTTCGCCGTGTCAAGCACCTGCCCGGCCTGCTGGCTGATGTGTTGCCCCACAGATTCCGCCGGGGCTCGGGACAGATCAGTGATCTCGATGGCATCCACCACCGGCGGTGCCTGTGTCTTGAGTGCAATACCGCGCCACCATTGGTCATAGGCGGCCTGGCTGACCGACAACACTGACAACAGAGACGCACTCTCTTCAGCCGCTTGACGCCCGCGTTGGACCGCCTCGCGGTTGCGCTCAAACGCCCCGGCGCTGATGCCGTCCAGGTCGGGGCGGAGGTAAATATCTGACGCACGCAGCAGGGCCAGCGACCGCGTGACGTTTTGCTCGGTCAGGATATTGACCATCTGGGCCGACACGCTAAGCAAGGAACCCACCTTGTCGGGCGGCAGAAGGGGTGACCCGACATTGATGGCAATCACCACATCTGGCTGACAACGGTCGCGAACCTCTTGCACCGGCACGTTGTCCACCAACCCACCATCCACCAGTTTGGAGCCCTGGTAGTCGACTGGTGCCATGAGGCCAGGCACTGACATGCTGGCTCGCATGGCAGTCGTCAAGCTTCCATCGCGCAACACCACGCGTTTGCCGTTGCCGATGTCGGTCGCCAGAATTGACAGCGGCAAGGGCAGCGCCTCGATTGGCCGTTCGTCGATATCCGCGCGAACCAGCGTATTGAAAAACAGCTTGATCTTCTGCCCCGTCAGCACGCCAGGTGGTGCGACAAGGCCGTCCACCCCCAAACCCAATTCAGACCCAGGAATGAAGCGCTGCGACAGGCGTTTTTGGCGGTAGGCAGTGTCGGCAAAGCCGGGGTTGTCCTGAAACAGGTCTGTCCAGTCAGCTTGGGCCAGCTCTTTCGCCATCTGCTGCGGTGCAATGCCAGAGGCATAGGCAGCGGCCACCAGCGCGCCCATGCTAGTCCCTGCCACACAGTCCACGGGAATCCGCAACTTCTCCAGTACCTGCAGCACCCCCACGTGGGCCGCCCCCCGCGCGCCGCCCCCGCCCAGCACCAGCCCGACCCGCTGGCGGGCAGCGTCAGGGGCAGCACCCGTGACGGGCTGAGAAAAGAGGGGGCCGCACGCCCCCAAAATCAACAAAGCTTGAATCGCCCGGACACAGAATTTGACAGCAAAGAAGCGGTGCATAGCAAAGAAGTTTCGCACAGTCAAACAGCGCCACAATCAGCCTCAGGCGATCGCCGACAATGTCAAACTTGGCTCGCCGTCCGTCAACCCTCAGTTTTCAAGTGAACTCAAGCTTCAAATCACCCGTCCCCCGTCTTTATGGGCTGCCATTGAGTCAATAGCGCTCAAGATTACTTGCCTCTGTTTGCACCACTGGCAATAAAAGATCGGCAGCAACCCTTTGGCCCGTTGATTCGGCGATTTGCAACGGCGTGCCTCCATCGGCACGCTTGGCATTTACGTCTGCACCACTCGCAATCAAAAGCTGAGCCCCTTCGGTAAAGCCAGTTGCCGCTACCAAATGCAGCAAGGTGTCTCCCTGGTGTGTTTTTGCGTTCAACCTTACCCCCTGGTAATCAGACGTTTTGCCAGAGCGGTATCACGTCGCATCATGGTCAAGTAAAGCGGGTTATGCGCGTCCGCAAATTTTGAATCGATCTGCGCGCCTTTTGTACCAGCAAATCCGCCAGATCCCCATAGCCACCAACGATGGCGTTGGACAACGGTGTGTCGCCAAAGGCATCGATTACGCTGACCTGAGCCCCGTTGTCGATCAGCAGTGCAGCAAAGGGAATGGATTGTGTCAAATGCAACGCAGTCACTCCAGCGCTATCGGCCACGCGCACATCCGCTCCATTGGCAATCAACACTTGTGCAAGCTCTGGATATTCCCGGGCGGACAACAGCAGCGGAGTCATGCCTTGGCGATTTCTTGCATTTACTTTAGCCCTCTTGGAGATGAGTAGCTGAGCAATATCTGCTTGACCCCGAGCGGCGGCCAGATGCAAGGCAGAGTTACCGTCTTTGTCGCTATGCCCTACAGCAGCCCCCTTGGTTAACATCATTTTTGCCAAGATGCCCTGGTTACTCTCCAACGCAAGCATCACTGCAGTTCTTCCGGATTTGTCTCGGGGGTTAAGGTCTGCTCCATGCGCAACAAGCCATTGTACGGCTTCCAAGTGCCCTTCCTTTGCAGCGATATGCAGTGGTGTGGCGCCGGTCTTGGTGCTGCGCATGTTGACACGCGCGCCTGCAGCAACCAAGCGAGCCATAACGTCGGTATACGGATTTGCGATGGAGAAATGTAGCACGCCATAACCCTCCGCATTGCGTGCCTGAACGTTCGCTTTTTCTTTGAGCAATAGGTGCAGAACTTCCTGATCTGCAAACGTCCCTGCGACTATCAATGCCGTGATGCCATTGGCGTCCCTGAAATTGACGTCAACGCCGTTTGCGATAAACAACTCAACTATGTCCTTGTGTCCTTTTTGGATGCGGCAAAGAAGGCGTTATTGGCTTCCTCACTACGGCCCTTATCGTTAACATTCGCGCCCTCTCCCAACAAGCGCGCCACCTCAGCGGTGTTTCCTTGCGCGACGCTGGTCAATAGCTCCTGGTGATTTGCTGCTATGACATCCATGCTGCACATCCGAAACAATAGTGTCAGGGCTACGCAAAAGCGTACCGACCGCTAAGTGGGTCAAAAATGTACGCATAAAGTCCCTCGCTTTATCAAGCATCAATGGCGCTCAGTCACGTTCAGAATTCTTAAAAACGAAACTTTGGATGATGTTGTTTCTAACGTCGACCGCCAGCCTCGGGTTTACATGGTCCGTTGAATAAAATTGCCAAGTGTAGGGACCCGAATATCCTCGTGGACTGGAAGTCTCCCTGCCAACCAATGTGCGCAAGTCGTCCAAAGACATGCCTTCACGAATCTTCTTTCCCTCGATCAATTGACGGACCGAACTCACCCACTTAGCCCTTAAAGAGGCGCTGTTCTCCGCTCCACTGTTATCCGTCAAGCGTTGCAACTGCTGCCGTAAATTGGCGTGGTTTCCCAGCACCGTGTCGATCTCGGCGGAGTGAATGACTCTGACATTTAAGCCATGGTTGCCCGAGGTCATTTGCACATAAGGGGCGGCTTGGTCCCTGTAGAGGGTCAGCGTCGGAAGACCAGTCATTCGGGCGGACTCCGGATCCAAAGCGATGCCTCGCTCCACAACATGGCCATCTAAAGCCAGGACAAAGCAGTGGCCTCGCAGAAGCCGCATCGTATCTGTTGCCGGTCGCCGAGCTGGCCACAACCGTATGCGCCCGTTGTCTGGATTCCAGCTCTCAATGTCCTGTTCTGTCAGCGTTGGAGGCGCAGGCGGCAAATTGGCGCTCTGATTCTTCTCGACTGCAGGGCCACAGTGATCTCCGTTGGTTGCACCAATGGGCTTGGTGGCCCAAAGCATCAAACGGGGAGGCGTTGCTTGGTCGGCAATTGCTGCACCGATTAGGCTCAACAACGCGAACGCAACCGCAGTTGCAAGAAAACTGCCACGCCTCTTTCTGCTCATCTATTCACCCTCGTCAGTTACTGACGACATCAACCGTTGTCTGATGTGTCTAATCTTGATCCTACCGGTATTCGATATCCACGCGCCGATTCTTGGCCCTGGCTGATCTGGAATGACCATCGGCCAACGGGCGCTCTGAGCCTTGGCTCGCAGTGTAAATTTGCTCTGCCGGTACGCCAATCTGTAAAAGGGCTGCGTTGACCGACTCGGCCGCTTAAGACCCAACGCAAGGTTGTATTCGCGGGTTCCCACCTCATCAGTGCTGCCGGACAGTTGCACGCAAACGGACGCATTCGCCAGCAAGTATTCGCTGTGGGCTGAAATGACGGGCATGGAATTCTTTGCAATACGAAACCCATTTTGGTCAAAATTGATGATGCGACCTTCGGAGGCCTTGCCAACGAGTGAACTGTGTTCCGGACTAGATCTGGACTGGCTGCAGGGATCGGTTGAAGCAGGACCACCGGCTGCATATGCCGCTACAAGCTGAGTGGTCACCACTAACGCGAAAATTGCTTTTGCTATCCCCATTGTCAGCCCCCATACGCCGGAAGTTCTCGGCCCACGGCATGGACGGTCGCCACGCCGTATCCATCTTCATCAAAATCATTGGCTCGCCAGGAAGCGGCCAAGTCTTCAGGTGCGACAGTGACCGCATCCAGGTACTGCTCTGAAGGCAATTCTTCAGCAACTTTCGAAATGCGATCTCTGACATCATGTGCTGCAGCCAATTCAATGTCGCCCACATTGCGCCAATAGTCTGGGTTGGCCTTTTTCTCGTGGGCTCTCAACTCCTCGACGGCCAGTCGCCCCAATAGGCGATCTCGCAGTGCCAAGTTCTCTGATGGTGT
>JADJBS010000001.1 GCA_016703665.1 Candidatus Defluviibacillus avedoerensis | reverse complement strand
CTGGTGCCAAAGACACGATCTTCACGAATTTTCCGTACGCAGTTCACGCGTAACCGGCCCGAAGATGCGAGCCAATGGGCTCCAATTTGGCATTCAACAAAACTGCCGCATTGCCATCAAACTTAACCAGGAACCGTCATCGCGACGGATACCCTTGGCCGTGCGCACCACCACAGCACTATAGATCTCGCCCTTCTTGACGCGACCACGCGGAGCGGCTTCCTTCGATGCTGACTTTGATGACGTCACCAACACTGGCGTAACGACGCTTGGAGCCGCCGAGCACCTTAATGCACAAGACTGACTTAGCGCCGGTATTGTCGGCAACCTCTAACCGAGATTCTGTCTGGATCATTTCAATCTTCCCAACTTGTACAAAACGCCTCGGCTTACTCCGAGTGCGCCTGTCAGTCTTGGGCCCGTTGCCCGCATTCACGAACCACTCGCAAAAGCAGGTGGTGGGCAGATAACTTGGCTATAAATTAATAGCGAAGCCCTCTATTATGTCAAGTAGATTTGCCTACGTCAACACTTTCTTGAATTTAAGTAACCCCTCGTCGGTAACCCGATATTGCTGGGGCGAGTGCTTGAATTCACTGCATTTTGAATCGGCAACGCCTTCAGCTTTCATGATTGCAGCGACTTGATCGGCCAGGCCCAGCGCGCCATACGCGTCCAGGAAGAGCAGACGGAACGACGGGCCAGAACATCCTCTACAGTACGCGCAAATTCGCTTCGAACCGGGTAACGCACCATTGCTTCCGACAGTCCTTCGAGAGCATACTCTCTGCACCCGGCAGTGCCAGCACACTTCGGGCATCTGATCCATAGCTGTGCAAGCCAGGCGGGTCGGATACTTTGGGAGCCTGCGGACTTTGGCCAGCTCCTTGTAGTGAGGAGTGCTTTGTCTGCCCACCTGCCGAAGGTTTAAGCAGTTTGGCTTCGACACAATGTTGCAAGACATCCTCAGCCATTGCCCGGTAGGTCGTCCATTTACCCCCTGTCACAGTGACCAAACCACTTTGGGCCACTTCCACCAAATGCTCTCTACTGATGGACTTAGTACCACCGATATCGGTATTTCCGGGTTTCACCAGGGGTCTAAGCCCGACCCAGGCACTCTTGACATCCTGCGCTTTGGGCGGTTTTGCCAGGTACTTGGCCGACTCACCCAGAATGAAGCGCACCTCTGATTGGAACGGTCTTGGCTCCTTGGCAAATCGGTCCTGGGGTATCCGTTGTTCCCAGAATCGTCCTCCCAAGCCACGGCACAGCAAAAAGGACTCGGCCGTCGGCCGTCTTGGGAATCATCAATCCATGATCAGAGGCCAGAAATTGGCGATCCACAACCAGATGCACCCCTTGGCTTGGTACCACCATGTCCCCCACAACACGGCCCGCACAGCGGCGTCCTTTTTCTGCATTTCGTCAACTCCAACCCCGGTTGCGTTGACCACACAATTGGCCTGACCTTGTACGTGCGCCCAGTCTCCCAGTCCTGGCATTTGAGCCCCACCAGCCCCCGTCGTGAATGAGATGGGTCGCAGCAAAGCAATTCAGGACAAAGGCCCTTGTGCTTGAGCACTGCGCGAGCGCCAACGCCAACCGCGCGTCGTCAAACTGCCCAATCCCAGTACTTCACCCCACCCAATAACCCGCGCGCGCGCATTAGGCAGCAGCGCAAGAGTCTCATCCTTCCCAAGCACCGGTTCGCCCCAGGCTCGCCTTGCCAGCCAATGCGTCATAGGCCTTTAGGCCCGCGCCGTAAAACGGCACCCTCCCACCATTTGTATGAAGGCATGACGAATGGCAACGCATCGGTCAAATGCGGTGCATTGTCTAGCAATGTGGTTCTTCTGAAGATAAGGCTTCACGCACCAACCCGATATTGCCTTGCGCCAAGTAACGCACTCCTCCGTGGACAAGCTTGGTTGCTCTAGAGGAGGTGCCTTTAGCGAAATCGTGAGACTCCAGCAAGATCACGCGATAGCCGCGCAGACTGGCATCGAATGCCACCCCCAGGCCAGTGGCTCCGCCACCGATGATGGCTAAATCAAATGATGTCGACTCTGAGAGTCTTTGTATCAGGGCGGCGCGTTGCATGCCAATGGACAGTTGTTCTGTGCGTCGATTTTGTTCCTTATTCGCGCATATTTCAATCTTTTATTTTCGTATTTATTCGTTTTTCGCACTAATATGTTCTTTTAATTCTGTGAAATTCACCATGACACCGAATCCAGTCAAAACACACTGCTAAGCCATGTGCGTGATCTGGGCGATGTTTCTATCGAGGATGCTTTCAATCGAATTGGGGTCACTTTGCAGACCGTTCGGCGCGATGTCCAACGACTTGCAGAAGCAGGCCTGCTAGCACGCTTTCATGGTGGGGTGAGGTCTGCTACATCAACGACGGAGAATATTGCCTACCGGCAACGCAAAGCGCTCCAAGCCGATGCCAAAGCCAGGATCGCGCAGGCCATTGCGCGATGGAATTCCTCATGGTTGCTCACTCTCTCTCAACATTGGCACCACCATGGAGGCTGTTGCAAAGGCGCTACTAGCCCACCAAGACTTACGCATCGTAACCAACAACCTGCATGTTGCATCTATCTTGAGCGAAGCCCCGGCTGTCGGGTCATCGTTGCGGGAGGTGAAATTCGACCCCTTGACCACGATATTGGGGAGAACTGACCGTTGATTTCATTCGGCAGTTCAAGATGGATATTGGCCTGATCGGAATCAGCGGAATCGAACCGACGGGAGCCTGCGCGACTTTGACTACCGCGAAAGTACAGGTTGCCAAGGCAATCATGGCCCAGTCGCGCCAAGTTTGGCTCGGAGCTGACCAGAGTAAGTTCAAAAGGACTGCAATCATTCAGCTGGCTCATCTGCGCGACATTGATCTGCTTTGTACAGACGCTGCACCCACAGACAACATGTCAGCTTTACTTGCCGAGGGCGGCGTTGAATGCGTTGTGGCAACTGGCTAGCACACCTTTACACTTTGCCGACATGAGAGCCAATTTGTTCTCCGGAGATTCGCTGTGACCTACCTTTTGGCCCTAGACCGGGGCACATCCTCAACTTGAAGCATTCTGTTCCAACAGGATGGCACCGTCATATCCATGGCACAAACCGAGTTGAAACAGTATTACCCCAAACCGGGATGGGTAGAGCATGACCCCATGGAGATCTGGAGTTCGCAACTGGTCACGGCCAGACACTCCGTGAGGCAGGTTTGACGGGCAGGATGTCGTGAGCATTGGCATCACCAATCAGCGCGAGACCGTTGTGGTTTGGAACAAGCTTACAGGAGGAGCCGATCGGAAGGGCTCCTTGTGTGGCAGGATCGGCGAACCGAACCTGAATGCGCTGGACTACGTTCTCAGGTTTATCAGATTTGGGCAGCGGCGCACCGATTGCGCATAGATGCCTATTTCTCGGCAACTAAGACTGCATGGCTGCTGCGACATGCTCCTGGCGCCAAAGCTGCAGCTGGCCGGGAGATTTAGCGTTCGGCACAGTAGACAGCTGGCTAATTTGGCAATTGACTGGAGGCAAAGTTCATGCAACCGACGTGAGCAATGCATCTCGTACCATGCCGCCGGAATATTCATACCAACTCCTGGGATCCTGATCTTCAGCCGCATTGGACGTGCCCTCGCAATGATGCCCCGGGTTCAGCCTATGCTCGAATTTTGGTCAAACGGATTCAAAGCATTTGGTGAGCCCATTGTGATCGGTGGTGTTGCTGGCGACCAGCAAAGCGCCCCTATTCGGTCAGGCCTGCTTCAACGCAGGGCAAAAGCCAAAACACCTATGGCACGGGCTGCTTTATGCTCATGCACACAGGCACGCAGTGCCTTCCAGTCAAACAACCTCATCACCACCAGCGCAGCACAGCTGGACTCAAGCCCACCTATGCCTTCGAGGGCAGCGTGTTCATTGGCGGCGCTGTGGTTCAGTGGTTACGGGATGGGTTGCAGGCCATACAAAGCAGTGCCGAGATCCAGCCGCTTTGTGAATCAGTTCCAGACACTGGTGGCGTCATATTTGTCCCTGCCTTTACTGGTCTGCGCACCTACCGGCAACCCAATGCCCGGGGTGCCATACTAGGTTTGACGAGGGGCAGCACAACTGCCCATATCGCACGCGCTGCAGGAAAGCATCGCCTATCAGTCGGTAGCTCTGCTTTTGGCCAGGAGCCGTGACGTCCAGAGTGGAGGATTGCCAGTGAAAGAGCTGCGCGTAGATGGCGGTGCCTGCGTCAACAACCTGCTGATGCAGTTTCAGGCAGACCTGCTGGGCATTCCAGTCGTACGGCCAAAAGGTGATAGAAACTACCGCATTGGGTGCCGCCTATCTGGCAGGAATCCATGCAGGCATTTACAGCAACTTGAACGAGCTGGCATCACTTTGGCAAGTGGGATCGGGTTTTGAACCGAAAATGGCACCTGCTCAGGCACAGGAAAAAATGGCGGCGTGAACATGCGGTTCAACAATGCGCCCTCGGCATGAATTGACAGGACAAACAGATGAAATTCAGCACAGCCTTCATTGGTGGCGGCATTATGGCTACTGCAATTTTGGGCGGAATGATTGCTGAGGGAACACCAGCAAGCCAGATATGGGTTGTTGAGCCAGACGCTGGCACCCGCAGAAAACTGCGCACCCAGTTCCAGGTAAACGCGCTTGAGATGGCAAATCAAGATCTGGCGTTCGCAGACTTGGTGATTTGGGCGGTCAAGCCCCAAGTCTTTAAGGATGCTGCGCGACTCGTCAAAACTCACACAAATAAAGCTTTGCACCTGAGTGTGGCAGCCGGCATCGGCAGTGACAGTATTTCAACCTGGCTAGGTACGGATCGCGTTGTGCGTGCCATGCCAAATACCCCCGCATTGATCGGTAAAGGAATGACCGCCTTGTACGCGCGAGCGGGCGTCAACGATGACGAGCGCGAACTAATCTGTCAAGTACTTGGAGCAACCGGCGAGCTCATTTGGGTTAAGGACGAACCCCAACCTAATGCGGTAACAGCTTTGTCCGGCTCTGGACCTGCACATGTCTTTTACTTCCTTGAGGCTATGGTGGAGGCAGGCGAATCATTGGGGCTGACTCGCGAGCAAGCCTACACCCTGGCACTCGGCACTTTTGGCGGTGCAACCGCGCTCGCTGCACAATCCGACGAGCCGCCAGCGGTATTGCGCCAACGTGTCACCTCAAAGGAGGAACAACATATGCGGCCATAACGTCGATGGAACGAGATCACGTAAAGAGAAATTCATCGCGGCCATGACCGCAGCCTGTAGCCGAGCAGCGGAACTCGGTGTCGAATTCGGAGCAACTTAGCTGGCGCTGGCGGGGATCGAACATCAGGCTGAAGACCTCATGAATTCTAGGTTTTCGTCAACGTGATTTGAAAAATACCGCCAAAAGTACCGTCAAATCAAAAAGTGTCGTATGTGTTGCAAGATTTTGACAACCACTTCCTGGAATGCTTAGGCATTTAGCAAGTCCGCGCCAAACACTGAAATCGAATGCGCTACCAACAACGAAACCGCATCCGCAACAGTCCCAGCCAGCCACACATCAACATCCCCTGCCTCAATCGGAATCACAGACCGCTTGTCCTGATCTGTTCGCGCCGAATGAATATTGACCACCTGTGCCGATTGAATTTTGACCAGGGGCTTAGTTGAGCTTTTTAGCTCAACTCTGGATAACTATACGCCTTGGAATGGCGTGAAGTCCTTTCTAGCGGTTGATCTTTGCGCGAGGAGGGCGCGAAGGGCGTAGCCCGGAGCGATTTCCGCGCGCCGTTTGATTTGCTGGGCTATTTCGGCTCTGGCGGCGTGTCAGTCTGAGCGTTGAGTTGTCTCGATACCTGTCGCGTCTTGATGCGCCCTTGGCCTCCCTTTGTGCTGTGGCGGAACCCGTGGGGACTCCATTGCCTGCTTCTACGATGTGGCAGGGATCCGTGAGACGGTCCAGCAGTGCCGTGGTCATCTTGGTCGCCGAACACACTTGACCATTCCGCGAAGGTCAGATTGGTCGTGATCATCACGTTGGTGTGCTTGTATAGCTTGGACAGCAGGTGGAACAGCAGCGCCACCGGCTTATTGAACGGCAAGTACCCCATCTCATCCAGGATCACCAAGTCCATGCGTGCCAAACTCATGGCGATACGCCCAGCCTTACCCTGGGCCTTCTCCTGCTCCAGCGCATTCACCAGATCCACTGTCGAGTAGAAGCGAACACGCTTGCCATGGCGGCTCAGTCCCGCAATGCCCAGCGCGGTCGCCAGATGGGTCTTGCCAGTTCCCGGTCCACCGATCAACACCACGTTGTGAGCCTGCTGCGTGAAGGACAGATCTGCCAGCTTGAGGATCAACACTTTGTCGACCTGGGATACCTCAAAGTCAAAGCCAGCCAGATCGCGATGCACAGGGAACCGCGCTGACTTCATCTGGTGCGCGATTGAACGCAAGGCCCGGTCCACATCTTCGGCCTGCAGCAAGTGCTCAATCAACCAGCGTGACGACGCTAGCGTGCTGTCGCCACCTTGTTCCATTAACTCTGCCCAGGCCGTCACCATGCCGTTCAGCCGTAAGGCCTTGAGCCCAGCTTGAACATCGCTTACGTCTTTAAGCATGGTTCACCTCCGGAGCATCCAGGTGTGTCGGCCGCAACCGGTCATAGCGTGCTGTGTCCGCCTTAGGAATGAGGTTCAGATGCAAGACCGTTTGTGCTTGCTCTGGAAGCTGGGGCGTGTTCAGCCGCGCGAGCACGTTGTGCACATGTTCGATGCTGATATTGCCATTGGGCGCACATGCTTCGAGCACAAGTTCAACGGCAACAAGTACTGCCTCCAGTCCGGCATTGGGCACTGCTGCCAGCACTTGCGCCATGGCTTTGTCGCCCGCCGGTTGGCGTAGCAGTGCCCGCCTCAGTCGCAGAAGCGCAGGCGGCAACTCCAGGAAGGGGGCACCGTTGCGTAAGGCGCCGGGCTTGCGCTGAACCAACTCTATGTAGTGCTGCCAGTCGTAACGGATCTGACCTGCACCAGCCAGTCTGACATGGCTGGCCACCATGGCATCCAGGGCAGCCACCTCTACCCGACCCGGGTAAAGCCGGGTGCTGACCATGTGTCCAGCCCATTCACAAGGCACAGAGTACCGGTTGCGTGCAATGGACACCAAACAGGTACTGCTCACCCTGGCCAGCTTCTCGACATAGCCATCAAAGGTAGCTGGCATGTCCATCAGATGCGCCTGCTCCAATTCCAGCATCTCAGCGACCGTGAACTGTTTGTGTTCGGGGTGGATGGTGTCAGCCCAGATCGCTCGGCAGCGCTGTCCCAGCCAGGCGTTGAGTTCAATGAAGGAGCCGAATCGGCGTGTCGCTGCCTCTATCCAGACGCGACGCCTACTGTCTTGCACATTCTTCTCGACAACGCCTTTCTCCCAGCCACTGGCGACGTTGCAGAAGTCCGGATTGAACAGGTAGTGGCTGGCCATGGCCGCAAAGCGTGCGTTGACGATACGGCCCTTGCCCTTGAGGACCTTGTCAACCGCAGTGCGCATGTTGTCGTATATGCCCCGGCGTGCCACGCCACCCAGCGCAGCAACGAGCGGGTGTGGGCATCGAACAGCATTTCAGTGCCCTGGCTGGGGTAGGCCACCAGCCAGAACGCTCTGCTGGCGCACAGCTTCAGATGGGCGACTTGAACTTTGTAGAACACCCCGCCTACGACCAGTGCTTCGTCGCTCCAGTCGAATTGAAAGGCTTCGCCAAATTCAAAGTTCAACGGAACAAAGGCCTTGCCAAACACTTTGCCTGATTGCTCACGCCACCTTCGCACGAAGTCGGTGCAACGGCGCTGTAGCCGCCCCGGTAGCCCTGGGCCTGGATCTGCACAAACAGCGCCCTGGCTGTGCGCCGACCTTTCTTGGGCCGGTGAGCGTCGGCTTGTAGCGACTGCTCCAGCACGCCTTTGAACGCACTCAGTTTGCGTTCACCCGCCCTTGGTATCCGGGGCTCGGCATCTCCCGCCGCCTTGAGCCACTTTTGACCGTGTTTCTTGAAAGACCCGTGCTTTGCTATCGCGCCTTCAGGGAGAGTTTGTCACGCAGCCTCAGCCGCCTGATCTTGCCAATCATGTCCATGGTGATCACCTTTTGTCCCCTGCTGAAATATTCAGCAGGACAGTGGAACACCCTGGTCAATTTTGAATCGGCACAACGACCTCTAAAATGGTCAGTTTTCGGTCGGCCTCAACAGCCTCTAAGTCTTCATGCAGCTTTGAACTGGACCACATCTGCCCCGCGGCGCAACTTGTCCAGATAGTTAGCCCACTCCAGCATCATGGAGCGCCGTTGCTCCATGTACTCGGCGCGGTCATAGGCCATGCCCAACGGTCCTGATTTGCCGTGTGCCAACTGTGCCTCAATCACGTCAGCAGCGATGCCGGGCAAGCGCTCGGCAATCAGCGTCCGCGCAACCGCCCTGAAGCCGTGGGCGCTCATTTCTTCCTTTGGATAACCCATGCGTCGCAATGCCGTCCGGACGGTGTTGTCAGACATAGGGCGTTCACCAGTCAGAAGGCTTGGGAAGACATAACGCCCGTGCCCAGTTAGTGGTTGAAGGTCTTTCAATTGCGCCAGGGCCTGAGGTGCCAATGGGACAAAGTGCGGCCTGCCGTTGATCTTCTGATCCTTGCGCCGCTTCATACTTTCCGACGGTATGCTCAACACGGCAGCATCAAAGTCAATCCAGGCCCATTCCATTTGACGGATATTGCCTGGACGTTGAAACAACAGAGCAGACAGGATCAGCGCCGTCTTGGTTATGGGCTGTCCCGAATAGGCATCAATGGCGCGAAGCAGTTCACCCACCTTCACCGGCTCCAAGATTGCCGCCATGTTCTTGACGGTGAGGGACTTCAAAGCGCCTTGCAGATCAGCCGCCGGGCTGCGGTCGCATCTTCCGGTCTGGATGCCGTACCGGAAAACTTGCCCCGTGGTCTGGCGCAGAGTATGGGCAGCGTCAATGGTGCCCCGCTTCTCTACACGGCGAAGCGTGTTCAGCAGCATGGGGGCCGTGATGGTGGCAATGGGCAGGCTTCCAAGGTAAGGGAACACGTCTTTTGTCAGACCACGCAACCACTTTTCTGCATAGGCCGGCGTCCAGTCGTGCGCCTTGGTCTCCAGGTACTCGCGGGCCACTGCTTCAAAGGTGTTGGCCGCTGCCAGATTACTGATTTGCTTTTCTGCCTTCTTGGCTAGGCCCGGGTCGATACCGTCTGCTAACTGCTCTCGAGCCTTCGCGCGCTTCAGGCGTGCTTTTGCCAGTGTGACTTCAGGATAGACACCTAGCGCCAGGGTTTTGCGCTTGTCCGCAAAGCGGTAGTCAAGCCGCCAGTATTTGCCGCTGACCTTCACAAGCAGATAGAGGCCCCCTCCGTCTGCGTACTTCTCCCCAGTAGCACTGCCCTTGGGCTTTACCTGCTTAACAAAAGTGTCTGTGAGCGCCATGCACCCCCCTGTTTTGTCGGTATCTCATTTGTCGGTATCAGAAAATACCGTCACATGTACCGTCAATTTGACGGTATGTCATGTTATCGCCTGAAACAGCGTAAGACAAGAAAAAACCCGCAATGCCTTTGTAAATGCGGGTTTTGAGAGAGTATGACACCCTGTGAAATGCTCTTTTGGTGCGGCTGGCGGGGATCGAACCCACGACCCTTGGCTTCGGAGGCCAATACTCTATCCACTGAGCTACAGCCGCGATAGGCCTGCCTCAGGTAGGCAGTTCGCGAACGAGGATTCTCTCACAGATGCTGTAGTGCGCCAGCTATAATCCGAGGTTGTTTCCAGGCCCGCGACTTAATTGAGGACGCTATGAGCGACAACAGCCACCACGAATCTCACCCGACAGCAAAACCCCCAGAAGAAGATGCTGGTGACAGTGTTTCTGTCGTTCCTAATACCCATCGGCTTCATTGCAGCGCTTGTATCCATTTCCGTCTCGTCCGCCAAAGTCGAGGTCAGCGCCGATGTGGCAGAAAAGATGCTCGCCAAACGGATTCAAAAAATTGGCTCTGTTGAAATTCGTGGTGCTGCTTACGAAGGCGGTACCGCAAAACAGGCTCGGTCGGGCGAAGACGTTTACAAGGCGCAGTGTTCTACTTGCCATGCCACTGGTGCGGCAGGTGCGCCCAAGCTGGCTGATGCTGGTGCGTGGGGACCCCGCATTAAATCGGGCCTTGATGCCTTGGTGACGTCTGCGATGAAGGGCAAGGGAAATATGCCCGCGCAAGGTGGTGGTGATCTTGATGATGCAGAAGTCGCCCGTGGCGTGGTTTATTTGGCCAACGCAGGTGGAGCCAAGTTTGCCGAACCAAAACCTTCGAAATAAGTGCTGCAAGCGTGCCTACCTTAGCCAAAAAGCCGGTCTTGACCGGCTTTTGTTGTGCACTCAGGTCGCCTTATTTTGCACAGATGGGCTCAAAATATAGCCAAAGGTGCTTGGCATGTGTTGCGCTTGCATTTCCTGGATCGTCCAGATTCCTTGCTCTATGGCGTTCGATGCAAGTAATACGTCTTGGGTATGTATCAGCCCGTACCCTTGTGGTGTCTGTGCATACAAACGCCCATATTCATCCAGCCAGCACGCTGAGAGTTCGGCGTGAAGTCCCGTGTGCGCAACCAACGAGAAATCGTCTTGCACGCGCCAGATCAATGGCGTGACCGCCAATTCAACGTACACCCGTTGCGGCCCATTCTGAAAATACCATTGCCCTTTGTTCGGTCCCTGCGATGCTGACTGATAGTTGCGCTGGATAAAGTCCACCAATTTTTGATGCCGCAGCAACGAGCCCTGCGCTTGCGATGAACTGCCAAACGCTCCAGCCATTTGGGTTGTTGCATCACGCATATACCACTGACCACGAGCATCCAGACCAAGCCAGCCATAGCAATGCGGCACGTTTGGCCATTTGAGCATGGCCGCTTTGACGATGTCATCCATGGTTAAGTCTCTCTGACAAGGACACATTCTGGCGAAGCCAATCGCCCACCAGTTGAGGCATGGCGCGGAGATGACCGGGTATCCAGCCCTGCAAAAAACCGACATGGCCACCGGTACGCGGACGCCAAAGCGTGACAAAAGGCCCTGCCTCCTTGGCATCAGGTAGGCTTTGGGCCGGGACGAATGGATCGTTAAGCGCGTTTACCACTAAAGCCGGAATCTTGATTTGTCGCAGGTGTGGCTTTGCTGAGGCACGGAACCAGTAGTCTTCTGTACCTTTGAAGCCATGCAAAGGAGCAGTGAATACATTGTCGAATTCGTAGAGATCTTTGGCAGTCATCAGAGCCTGCGCATCAAACAAGCCCGGGTGTTGCGCTAGTTTTCGCATAGCCTTGGGCTTCATGCTCTGCAGAAACATACGGGTATAGACGTGACGGTTGAAGCCTTTGCCAATGGCACGCCCGCAAGCCTCTAGGTCAACAGGGGAGCATACGGCTGCGACTGCTTTGACTACCGTTGAAGCGCTTTCGCCCATTTCCTCGGCCCAACGCAGCAGTGCATTGCCCCCCAAAGAGATGCCAACGCCCAACACCTGCTTGCCACCGCGAGCCAAGTGAAATGCTTTTAGCGTTTGCAGAAACCAACCAATCTCTTCGAAGTCTCCGGAGTGGTATGCGCGCGGAGCGAGGTTCAGTTCACCGCTGCAACCTCTGAAATGCGGGACCACGTAGTCGATTCCCTGCGCCGTTGCGTAATCGGCAAATGCCTCTGCATAATGACTGCGGGAAGACCCTTCTAAACCATGAAACAGCACCAAGAGGGTCTCACTTGCCGAAACTCCCTGATCTCTGATCAACCAGTCAACATCCACGAAATCCCCGTCGGGAGTGCTCAGGCGCTGTCGTTGGTACGACGGTGGTTCGCCGCTACTGCGCCTTGACAGCAAAGCTGGCCAGATGGTTTGCAAATTGCCGCCTGGCAGCCAAAAAGGTGCTCTGTATTTCATAGCAATCAATGTGGATGCAACGTACCAATTTATGTATGAATCGAGTCAATGCAAAACGTACGTGACTTTCTCGGCATCGTCCATCAGTTGCTCTGATCCTTGGCTCACATGGTGGGCAACCATTCGCCAGCCTTCCGGCGTTTTGAAGTATGCATTGGTAGCAAGCAAAAAAGCCTGCATGGGGCCTTCGGCCGCAATCATCTCCACACGTTCAACCAAGGTATGCACAGCGCTGGACATTGATTCAATTTTCCGAATACCCTCAGGATGAACACGCAACGCTCCGTTGGCCAACATACCCTCAAATGCCGAGCGTATCGCAGAACAACCGACAAGGCGCGCACCGCCAGGATGAATGCACACCACGTCGTCCTCATCGGCCCAACATGCCATCAAACGATCTATGTCACCAACTTGCATGGCCTCATAGAAAGCTGCCTCGACTTCGTCTGCAGTTCCGCTGATCAAGTGAACTTTTGATTTGGCTTTGCGCATGGTTTTAGTTTGTGCCGAGATTTCACTAATTGGGTTCTTAAACAAAAAAGCCGCTAGCATTTCTGCAGCGGCTTGCTTGTTCGCAGCGGAAAAAAGAATATCTTACTTTTTCTGACGGAATTTACGCAGAGCAGAAATCTGCGCTGCCATGATCGCCAATTCAGACTGTGCCCGGGCCAAATCCAGTTCAGTCTTCGCGTTCTTGACGGCCTCCTCGGCTGCTACCTTGGCTGCGTTGGCTTTTTCGTCGTCCAGATCCTTGCCACGGATGGCTGTGTCAGACAAGACGGTGACGCAGTTAGGTTGCACTTCCAGAATACCGCCAGCAACGAAGACGAATTCTTCTGTGCCATCTGCCTTCTCAATGCGAACCGAACCAGGTTTGATTCGGGTAATGAGGGGTGTATGGCGCGGATAGATGCCGAGCTCGCCCGCTTCACCTGGCAAAGCCACAAACTTGGCCTCGCCGGAGAAGATGGATTCTTCGGCACTGACAACATCAACGTGGATGGTGCTCATAGGTTTCCTATCTGCTCGGTTGAATAACCGAGCTTAGATTTTCTTGGCTTTTTCGAACGCTTCGTCGATGGTGCCAACCATGTAGAAGGCCTGCTCTGGCAAGTGATCGCATTCACCGCCCACAATCATCTTGAAGCCGCGAATGGTTTCAGCCAGGGTCACATACTTACCAGGGCTGCCGGTAAACACTTCGGCCACGTGGAATGGTTGGCTCAGGAAACGCTGAATCTTACGGGCACGGGCCACAGCCAACTTGTCTTCAGGAGCCAAGTCGTCCATACCCATGATCGCGATGATGTCGCGCAGTTCGCGGTAGCGTTGCAACGTACCTTGCACAGCACGTGCGGTTTCATAGTGATCAGCACCCACAACCAGCGGGTCCAGCTGACGACTTGTAGAGTCCAGTGGGTCCACAGCGGGGTAAATACCCAGCGAAGCGATGTCACGAGACAACACAACAGTGGAGTCCAAGTGAGCGAAGGTTGTCGCAGGAGACGGGTCGGTCAAGTCATCGGCAGGAACGTAAACGGCCTGGATGGAAGTGATAGAGCCCACCTTGGTCGAGGTAATACGCTCTTGCAGACGGCCCATTTCTTCAGCCAATGTAGGCTGGTAACCCACAGCAGAAGGCATACGACCCAACAAAGCGGACACTTCTGTACCGGCCAATGTATAGCGGTAGATGTTGTCCACGAAGAACAGCACATCCTTGCCTTCGTCACGGAAAGACTCAGCAATGGTCAGACCGGTTAAAGCCACGCGCAGACGGTTTCCTGGGGGTTCGTTCATCTGACCGTACACCATCGCCACTTTGGACTCAGGGAGGTTCTCAAGATTCACGACGCCAGAATCGGCCATCTCGTGGTAGAAGTCGTTACCTTCACGGGTACGTTCACCCACACCAGCGAATACGGACAAACCGCTGTGCGCTTTGGCGATGTTGTTGATGAGTTCCATCATGTTCACGGTCTTGCCCACACCGGCACCACCGAACAGACCCACCTTGCCCCCCTTGGCGAACGGGCAAACCAAGTCAATCACCTTGATGCCGGTCTCCAGCAGTTCTTGCGAGGGGCTTAGTTCGTCGTAAGCGGGGGCTTTACGGTGAATGGAAGCAGTCAGTTCCTGGCTGACAGGGCCGCGTTCGTCAATAGGCGTACCGAGCACGTCCATGATGCGACCCAGTGTTGCCTTGCCAACAGGCACGGTAATTTGGGCACCGGTGTTGTACACGGTCAGGCCACGGCGCAGGCCATCGGATGAACCGAGCGCAATGGTACGCACAATGCCGTCACCCAGTTGCTGCTGCACTTCCAGGGTCAGCGGAGAGCCTTCCATCTTGAGCGCGTCATACACCTTAGGCATCTGATCACGCGGAAACTCCACGTCAACCACGGCGCCAATACACTGAACAATTTTTCCTTGGGCTTGCATAATTCGCTCCAATACTTTCGAATTTGTTTAGACGCCGCTCAACCGCTGATCGCAGCTGCGCCAGACACGATTTCAGACAGCTCTTTGGTAATCGCAGCCTGACGGGTCTTGTTGTAAACCAGCTTGAGTTCGGCAATCACATTGCCGGCGTTGTCGGTAGCCGCCTTCATTGCCACCATGCGGGCAGCATGTTCGGACGCCATGTTTTCTGCCAGAGCCTGGTAAACCAGTGCTTCGACATAGCGCACGAGTAGGTCGTCAATGACGGTTTGTGCATCCGGTTCGTAGATGTAGTCCCAAGCGTGCTGCTTGCCTTCTGCCTTGCTTTCAGCTTCCATCTTGGCAGCAGACAATGGCAGCAACTGCTCCACCACAGGCTCTTGCTTCATGGTGCTGACGAACTTGTTGTAGCACAAGTGCACTGCACTGACCTCACCCTTGACATATGCATCGAGCAAGACCTTGACGGGCCCAATCAATTTGTCCAGGTGCGGCTTGTCGCCTAGATGGGTAACATGCGATACGACGCTGGCACCTACACGGTTCAAGAAACCTAAACCTTTGCTGCCAATGGCCACCGCCTTGGTAGTCTTACCAGCAGTTTGCGTCTCACGCAACTTGGCTGTGACGATACGCAGCAAGTTGGTGTTGAGGCCACCGCACAAGCCCTTGTCCGTGGTCACCACAATCAGACCGACGGACTTACCATCATTGGTCTTCATGAAACTGTGCACGTTCTCGGGCTTGGCTTCACCAAGGTTGGTGTCAATGTCACGGATCTTCGTGCTGTAAGGGCGGGCAGCGCGCATACGCTCCTGCGCCTTGCGCATTTTGGAGACCGAGATCATTTCCATGGCCTTGGTGATCTTCTTGGTGTTCTCCACCGATTTGATCTTGGTGCGTAATTCCTTACCTGCAGCCATTAGAAGCTCCTTTGGGTAGGTTCAGAATCAAGCAAAAGATTTCTTGAACGCAGCCACAGCCGTGTTCAATTCAGCCTCAGCATCCTTGTCCATGGCCTTGCTGTCTTCAATTTTGCTGAGCAGGGCAGCGTGCTTGTCCTTGAGGTAAGCATGCAAACCATGTTCAAAGGACAGAATCTTTTTAACCTCGACGTCGTCCATGAAGCCCTTGTTCACAGCGAACAGCGACGCACTCATCATGGAGATGGACAGTGGGCTGTACTGCTTTTGCTTCAAGAGTTCGGTCACGCGAGCACCACGATCCAACTGCTTGCGGGTAGCCTCGTCAAGGTCAGAGGCGAATTGCGCGAAAGCGGCCAATTCACGGTACTGAGCCAAGTCGTTACGGATACCGCCGGACTGAGCCTTCACCACCTTGGTCTGAGCAGCAGAACCCACACGAGACACCGAGATACCGGCGTTAATCGCAGGACGGATACCCGCGTTGAACAGCGAGGTTTCCAGGAAGATCTGTCCGTCAGTGATCGAAATCACGTTGGTTGGAACGAACGCAGACACGTCACCGGCTTGTGTTTCGATGATTGGCAATGCAGTCAACGAACCTGTCTTACCCTTGACTTCACCGTTGGTGAACTTCTCAACGTATTCAGCGCTCACGCGGGCTGCACGTTCAAGCAGACGGCTGTGGAGATAGAACACGTCGCCAGGATAAGCCTCACGGCCTGGTGGGCGGCGCAGCAACAAAGACACTTGACGGTAAGCAACAGCTTGCTTGGACAGATCGTCATAAACGATCAATGCATCTTGACCACGGTCACGGAAGTACTCGCCCATGGTGCAGCCAGAGTAGGCCGACACATACTGCATCGCAGCAGATTCAGATGCGGAAGCAGCCACCACAATGGTGTATTCCATTGCGCCAGCTTGTTCCAGGGCACGCACCACGTTCTTGATCGACGAGGCCTTTTGGCCAATCGCGACGTAAACGCAGGTCATGTTCTGACCCTTCTGGTTGATGATGGCGTCGATGGCCACAGCGGTCTTACCGGTCTGGCGGTCACCAATGATCAATTCGCGCTGACCACGGCCAATTGGCACCATGGAGTCGATGGACTTCAGACCAGTTTGTACTGGCTGGTCAACAGACTTACGTGCGATAACGCCTGGAGCGACCTTTTCGATCTTGTCAGTCATCTTGGCGTTGATCGGGCCCTTGCCGTCAATCGGCTGACCCAGAGCGTTCACCACGCGGCCAATCAGTTCGGGACCAACGGGCACTTCCAGAATACGGCCCGTGCACTTGACGGTGTCGCCTTCGGAGATGTGCTCGTACTCACCCAAAATCACGGCGCCGACAGAGTCGCGCTCGAGGTTCAGGGCCAAGCCAAAGGTGTTGCCGGGGAATTCCAACATTTCGCCCTGCATCACGTCAGACAGACCGTGGATGCGGACAATACCGTCGGTCACCGAAATCACGGTGCCCTGGTTGCGAATGTCTGTGCTGGCTGCCAGACCTTCAATACGGCTCTTGATCAGTTCAGAGATTTCTGCGGGATTGAGTTGCATGACTCTTTCCTTCTTTCGTTAATGGGCACCCCGCGTTCAGGCGGTCAGCGCAACTTTCATTTGTTCCAGACGGGCCTTGACCGAGGTGTCGAGCACCTCGTCTCCCACCACAACTCGGATTCCACCAATTAAGGCAGGGTCCAGGTTCACCGAGAGTTGGAGCTTGCGGCCAAAGCGCCTTTCAAGCACCGCACCGAGTTCCGCCATAGCACCGGTGTCAATGGGAAACGCACTGTTCACCACTGCATCCGATACACCAGAGCGGCTATTGACCAGGCGCTGGAATTGCGCAGCGATTTCGGGCAGCGCATCCAGGCGACCGTTGTCTATCACGGCGCGCAGGAAGTTCTTGGCCGAGTCACCCAGGTTCAGCTTTGCAGCGACCCCGGTGATCAGATCAAACACCTGGTTTGCCTGCGTCTTGGGACTGTCCGAAAACTGTCGCAACTGCGGGTTAGCCGCAATGGCCGCCAGCTCGGCGACTTGTGCAGCAACGCCAGGAGCGTCAGCTGCACTCACAGCCTTGAACAGCGCGTCAGCATAAGGGCGGGCAATGGTAGCCAATTCAGCCATGGTGACGCCCTCTCTTACAGCTCAGTCTTCAGGCGACCCAGCAGGTCGGCATGAACGCTGGCATTCACTTCTTTGCGAAGAATCTGCTCTGCGCCCTTGACGGCCAATGCGGCCACCTGCTCACGCAATTGCTCGCGCGCCTTGACGGATTGTTGATCAGCTTCAGCTTTGGCGGCGGCAACAATCTTGTTGCCCTCTTCCGTGGCTTTGGCCTTGGCCTCTTCCACGATGGCTTGCGCACGACGCTCGGCATCAGCCAGGCGTGCTGCGTTTTCGTTGCGAGACTTGGCCAGTTCATCTTCTACACGCTTATTGGCAGCGGAGAGTTCAGACTTGGCTTTGTCGGCAGCGGCCAGACCGTCAGAGATTTTCTTGGCACGTTCATCCAAAGCAGTCGCGATGGGCGGCCACACGAACTTCATCGTGAACCACACCAGGATCGCAAAAACAATCGCTTGGACGAACAGGGTTGCGTTAATGCTCACGACAACACCTTTCTAGCGTTTGACTTCGGATTACTTCAAGATGAAGGGGTTGGCGAACGCGAACATCATGGCGATACCAACGCCAATCAGGAAGGAAGCGTCGATCAGACCGGCCAAAACGAACATCTTGCCTTGCAATTCGTTCATAAGTTCAGGCTGGCGGGCAGCTGCTTCGAGGTACTTGCTGCCCATGATGCCGATACCGATACAAGCGCCGATAGCGCCCAGACCAATGATTAAGCCAGCTGCCAATGCGACAAAGCCGAGTACGTGTTCCATTTAAAGCTCCTGTGGATAAAAAAGTTAATAGTGAATGGAAAGGGAAAAACGAAATCAGTGTGCGTCGTGTGCCTGACCCACATAAACCAGGGTCAACATCATGAACACAAAAGCCTGCAAGCCCACAATCAGAATGTGGAAGATCGACCAGACAGAACCTGCAATGATATGGGCAATCGGCAGCATGATGCCGGATGCAGATGCCGCCAAGGCACTGCCCATCAGCGCGATCAACATGAACACCAATTCGCCAGCGTACATATTGCCGAACAGTCGCATGCCGTGAGAAACCGTCTTTGCGATGAACTCAATCATCTGGAACAGAAAGTTGATAGGGCCTAGCTTGGCACCAAACGGCGCACTGAACAGCTCATGCATCCAGTGACCAAAACCCTTGATCTTGATGTTGTAGAAAATGCAGATTAAGAGAACCGAGACGCTCATACCCAAGGTGACCGATAAGTCAGCCGTCGGCACAACACGCATGTAAGTGTGATGCCCTCCCCCACCGGCAATCGAATCCCACACCTTGGGAATCAGATCAACAGGCAAAAAGTCCATCGAATTCATCAGGAAAATCCAGACAAACACGGTCAAAGCAAGTGGCGCCACCAATTTGCGGCTGTTGGCGTTGTGAACGATACCCTTGGCCTGGGTGTCAACAAACTCAACCAACATTTCCACAGCTGCCTGAAAGCGACCTGGAACACCCGCAGTAGCGCCCTTGGCAGCCTTAAACAATATGTAGCACCCAATGAGACCCGTCAGAACAGACCAAAAAATGGAGTCGTAATTGACGACGGAAAAGTCAATCACACCCTTCATGGGGTGGTTTTGCCAATGCGTAAGGTGGTGAACAATGTATTCACCCGCTGTTGGACCTTGGTGGGCGGCGTTATCCGCGACGGCAGCTTCAGCAGACATGTTTTAACAAATCCTCATCAGACCCAACTTGACCGCCTCCCGTGCAAAACACGTTAGGACAGAAAAGTCTTTCACATTAACGTTTTGGGCGACGAATTAACGCCACCCAGTACACCTTCATCGTCAACACCAGACTGACCAGCATCACTGGCCAGCTCAGGTTATTGACCACTCTTGGCGCTGCGAACAACATCGTCAGCGTCAAGGCTATCTTGACCGTTTCCCACAAAAAGAAACCATACACCGCGGCGCCTGGATTTCTTGCTGCCAGAGGACTTTTCAGACCACGCACAAAAAGTGCAGCAGGTATTACAACTGCCAATGCACCCCACGCGGCCGACCAACCCTTTGAGGAATCTGCCGTCAGGCCCCAGGCGACCAACGCCACCACCAGCCCCACAACCACTTGACCCATCACTACCCACCATGGCGAGAGCGACGGATTTTTCTCCCTCAACACTTGCGCCTCTTGCGCGCTCAACGATTTAAATTCTTCTTCGTCTTCGATTTTTGCCGAAGTGGCTTGCACAGGCTTTACAGCGGTCATGTTTGGCATCATTGAGATGAACAATCCAGAAAATGGCCACTGCGGCCCATTGCAATTTCTGCAAAGCCCTTGATTATAAGTAAAAACCCGCCCTATAAATCAAATTTGCGGCTTCAGGCACGACGAATATGTTGATATACCTCGGTTTTGGGTCTGCGAAAGGGGAGATTCGCAGGCTCGACGCATCCGAAATCCGGGCCACAATAGCATCATGAACAGCCACAACCTTCCTGACCTGCCTTGTTACCTCAACGGTGAATACAGCTCCATCCGTGACGCCAAGATCAGCGTGATGGACCGGGGTTTCATTTTCGGCGACGGCGTTTATGAGGTCATTCCTGTCTATGGCGGCAAGCCTTTCCGCATGGAGCAGCACTTGAATCGACTCGGCCGAAGTTTGAAGGAGTTGCGTATAGACAACCCATTGACATCTGCTCAATGGGCAGACATCGCTCATCAGTTGGTCTCTAAGTACGCTCAAAACGTCGGCGACAATCCAAATGAACTAGCGCAACTGGTATACATCCAGGTCACCCGTGGCGTTGCGGTCCGCGACCATGTCATGACACAAGGTGTGCCACCCACGATCTTCGTCATGAGCAATGCCATGAAGTTACCCAGTGTGGAGCAGCGTGCCCAAGGCGTCACCTGCGTATCGGCAAATGATTTCCGTTGGGAAAAAGCACATATCAAGAGCGTGAGCCTGCTCGGCGCGGTATTTGCGCGACAAATCAGCGCGGATGTAGGCGCCCTTGAGACCGTCATGTTCCGCAACGACTACCTGAGCGAAGCCGCTGCCAGCAATGTCTGGATTGTGAAAGGCGGCAAACTCATTGGTGTGCCCAAGGACAACCTTGTCCTGGAAGGCATTCGCTTTGGCTTGATGGAAGAACTCTGCCAGTCGCTGGACATTCCGTTTGAACTGCGCCGTGTCACCCGCGAGGAAGTCTTGAGCGCTGACGAGTTGCTGCTCTCCTCCGCCACCAAAGAGATCCTCCCCGTCACGCGCTTAGATGGCAAATCCATCGCAGATGGCAAACCAGGGCCAGTCTATGCGCGTCTTTACGCGGGTTATCAACAAGCCAAGGCCGCGCCATGAGCGAACCAGCTCCAGCAGCCCGTAAGGACTCGCTGATTGAGTACCCTTGCGCGTTCCCGATCAAGGTCATGGGGGCAAAGGTAGAGGGATTTGCAGATGCAGTCATTGCCGTATGCCGCAACTTTGACCCGGCCTTGGACGAATCGCAAGTTGAACTACGACCTAGCAAAGGCGGCAATTACTTGGGTGTGACTGTTACCGTGCTGGCCACCTCCCGCGCACAGTTGGATGAACTGTACCGAACCCTTTCTACTCACCCTATGGTGAAAGTTGTATTGTAGGGCAGATAAACCGATGTGTCGGTCACGCCCGGCGCAACATGTACACCCCTGCGCCAAGCAGCAACACAATCCCCACCCAGGCCAGGGCATTGGGTAAATCGCCCCATACTGCCCAGCCAAGAATCAGGGCAAACAACAAACCCACGTAGCGAAACGGGGCGACCACGCTCATGTCGCCCGCCCGCGTACTGAGGATGAGCAGGTAATAGCCCACGCTCAAAAATACACTGGCGCCAGCCAGCAGACCGAGTTGGAATGGCGAAAATGGCTCCCACCCTTGGATCAGGCTCAGCACACCAGAGAGGGTGGTCACCGAAATCGCCGTTCCTAAGGTAATCAAAATAGACGGCACATTGCCAGGAATGCTACGGGTACAGATGTCACGCGCTGCATGCAAAGCCGTGCCCGCCAAGCAGAGCAGCGCCCAGGAGTTAAAGCCTTCTGTGACAGGCTGAACAATCATCAGCACACCGATAAAACCCAGCAGGATGGCCACCCACCTTCCAGGACTCACCTGCTCACGCCAGACCACTACCACGAATAGCGTGATCATCAAGGGCGTTGCCATATTGATGGCAGTGGCGTTTCCAAGTGGCAGATGAAACAATGACGCCAGGTACACGAGTGTCGCCAAGGCATCCAAGGCAGAGCGCACGATCACCGGTTTGAGTAGCACCAGTTGCACAGGGCCCAACCGACCCTCAGCTGGCTTGCGTAGCAGGCCCATGGCTTGGGTAGCAGCCATCAGCAAAGCAAGTGCAAACACTCCTCGCAGGAAGATCAACTGCGCTGCGGGCAAGGATTGGCTGACAAACTTTACCAGTGCATCGTTCGCGACAAAGCTAGCCATAGCAAATGCCATGGCCAAAATACCGCGCCTGTTGCCATGGTCAACACAATCCCTCATGCCAAATCAGAATGGGAAACAGCCAAAAAACCGCAAAGATCCATATCAGGCTGGCCACAAGTGATATCCATGCAACTGTTACAGCAAAGCTCAGAGCGGCTTGGCGTCCATCACCGCAGACCAAGCCCCCCATGCGGCATCGGTAGCATGCCGCGCCGCCATCCAGTTGTGGAATTCGTCAGTAGTCAGTGCGTGCCCCTTGTTACCGTCGGCCTGTGCCTTATCGTGCACCCGGTCAAACAGGCCCTCCGCCTCATTTTCAGCTGCCTGGGTGCGTTCTGCAGTGGCCGTCGCGACGGCGAAGTCTTGTGCCCAATCACTCATGGTTTTTCTTTCAAGTTGAGCCCGAGTATGACCTCAGCGCCGATGCCGGTGCTAAATACCAGCCTTCGCATGCCCAGACTCAATTTTTTTCGAGGATGGCCACGGCCATTTTTTTGTCTGTTACTTGAATGTGGTTGATCAACCATGAGTTCAGAAAGCCCAGCAAATACTCCCGCTTTACCAGCTTGCCGGTAGCTAATTCTTGCTGCAAAGCCGCCACAGTCGAGGCAAAGTTGCGATGCTGTTCACGATGTAATTCGTTATCGACCGGATGAGACTCACCGTAGCCTTCATCTATCGCCAGCTCTTCTTCGACCTCGAAGTGGTACATCGCATAGCTCATCAAGTCCCTCACTAGCCGCTTTACATCTTCAGGGTCCACGTGACCTTGCATCAATTTATTGGCTTCGTTACACATGTCCACCAAAACCCGGTGTTGCTCATCAATCACCCCAATTCCGGTCATCAGTTCAGGACCCCACAAAATCAAATCATCCGCAGTATTCATACCTTTACTTCCGTCATCACAGGACACTTAAACTGCCCAACCCAAGTCACCATTGCCTGTGCGGGCATGGGCCGGGCTACCACATAGCCCTGAATATGGTGGCAACCTCGCTCCAGCAGGCTATGAGCCTGCGACCAAGTTTCGACTCCTTCGGCCACTACGTCACACTTGAAAGCATCAGCCAAAGCGATGATGCCCTGCACTATGGCCATGCTATTGGCATCGTCCTCCATGTCCCTCACGAAGCTGCTGTCAATCTTGAGTGTGTCCACCGACATCTGTTTCAGGTAGGTCAGCGTCGAATAACCAGTGCCAAAATCGTCAAGTGCAAACCGCACACCGATGGCCTGGCACTGAGCAATAAGCTGAACCACCCGCTGCAGATCATCCAGCGCAGCGGACTCGATGATTTCAATCTCCAATCTGTCGGGCTTAAGGTCAGGTGCAGCTGCCAGTGCGTCAGCAATTTTTTGACCAAAATCTTGCTGTTGCAATTGATGGCTGCTCATGTTCAAACTGAGAGGTACATCAAGGCCAACCTGTTGCCAAGCTTGCAAAATGCGGACGCCCTCTTGCAGCACCCACGCATCAAATGCCAGGCACAGGCTGGGTTTATCGGAAATCAACGGCAGAAACTCGCCCGGAGGGATCAGTCCACGCACTGGGTGGTTCCACCGAATAAGTGCCTCTGCCCCAATAACCCCACCGTTGAGCGAGTTCACTTTGGGTTGAACATAAAGTTCGAATTCGCCGCGAAGCAAGCCTTTCTCCATCCGGTTCAGCACCGTCGCATTCCCTCGCTGGCGTTGATCCTGCCTGACGTCAAAGCGGGTAAACCGATTCTTGCCCGACTGCTTGGCTACATACATAGCCAAGTCCGCATGTCGAAGCAAAGTGTCCGGTGCTGCATCGTCTTCTGGAAACAAGGTGTAGCCAATACTGCCCGAGACCCTGGCTACCTGACCACTGACCAGACGGACTGGCAACGCAATGTGGGCCAGAACCCGTGCCAAAGTACGTTCGCAATCCTCTTGACCTGTCACGTCTGCCAGGATCAATACAAATTCGTCCCCCCCCAATCTGGCCACCGTGTCATTGGTTCTCACACTGGCTTGCAGGCGTTTGCCAATCTCTATCAGCAGATGATCCCCAGCGTCGTGACCATGCCCGTCGTTCACGGTTTTGAAACCATCCAGATCCAGCCCCACCACGCCAATCACTTCACCTGTGCGACGCGCACGCACCACCGCCTGCTGAATTCTGTCCGATAACAGGATTCGATTCGGCAATCCCGTCAAAGCGTCATGGTGCGCCTGCTGCTCCAGGCGCTCTTGATAAACCTTAGACTCAGTGATGTCAGTCAACAGGCAAACATACTGACGAACTTGGTCGTCGTCGTCGCGCAGAGCCGAGATGCTCATCATGACGGCATAGTCGGAGCCGTCTTTCTTGCGGTTCCAGATTTCGCCATGCCATTCCCCTGTCTGCTCCAGGGTACGTCGCAAAACCACGGGATCTGGCGCGTCCACACGCTCAGCCTGCAAAGCCGCATGCGTCTTACCGACCAGCTCATCGCTGACATAACCGGTAATTTCGCAAAATGCCGGATTTACCTGCAAAATCGTGCCGTAAATATCCGTCACCGAAATCCCTTCGTGGGCGGCATCAAACACCCGACCCGCTAATTGAAGTTGGGAATTCAAGCGTTTTTGGTGCAGCAGATCTTGATGGTTAGCCTCGATCAGGCCCTCAATTTCGTCCGCCATGGTGTTGAAATGATCCCCAATCAGGCGCATCTCGTCACCCGTATTCAACTTCACTCGCCTTTGGTGATCTCCTGTAGCGAATGCCTGCAACGAATCCACCAGGTGTCGCATGTTGTGCATCACTGCCAAATACGCTCCCAGTGCCACATAACCCAACGCCAACAGCAACAGCAATACAAGCCCGACAACAATGGCCGTCTTTGCAATGTCCGCCGGTACCGGTCACGCAGCATGTCGTCAACGACGGGGTGAAACGTCTCAAACAATTCACCGTAGATGACATCAATGGATTGCGTCACTCTGGCGAAATAGGCCTCGGGCGTCAGGCTGAACATACGGTCCAGCATCTGCTGTGTGGCCACGGCCGTAAAGTCCGCCGCGGCCGCGTCAATCACGACCGCGGAGCGCATCAATCTAGCGTCATAGGCTGAATTGTGTTGCCTTACCCTGGTCAGGTGGTTCTGCATCGACTTCAAGGTGCTCTGAAAATCAGCAATCAAATAAAGCAACTGAAAATGCTGCGCCTCAGACACATCTCTTTGGGCAATCATGCCCGTGCCGTGCGCCCTGATCTTGCCCAGCCCCTCAAGAACTGACGGCAGCTCAGATACTGCTACATCAATCAGATAGTGTGTACCAACATCTTCGTCCAGCTGCAACCCATAGAGGTCAGCCATTGTGATCAACTGGTCCAGCATCAGTCCAACCAAATCGCTGTGTGACTTGAAACTCTTTGCCACCGACCAACCTTGGCCCTCTGTTCGTATCTGTTGCCACAGCTTGGCCAACTTGTCGACATCAACAACAGATGCCCGCGAGAGACGCAACGCTTCCAGCATGAGGTCAAAGCTGGCTTCAACCTCTCGTTCTTTCGCCGCTCGTGCTTCGCTCATCCGTTCGTTTCCCCCCAGGACGGCAGCGGACATGCCTCGATGCTGTTGGACATTCCTGACGGTTTGGGAGATTTTGACAATCAGCGCATTACCCAGACGCTCTTCAGCAAGTTTGCCCAGCGTAACCGTCAACAACCCAATCAGTTCCAACACCACGATTGCGGTTGCAGCAACAAAAAGCGACCCGTGCAGCGCAAACTTGCGCGAGTAATTGAGCTTGTCCATCGCCCGAATAGCCGGGCGCAACAGCCGATTCATGACAGTTGAAATAGGCGTAGCAACTCCCATTGTTTGGGTTGGCAAACACCTTGCCCTCCCGCCGACCTCTCAAGGAACGACAGGAAATTGAAGCACAGCAAGCAGAAAGCTGCAGCGAAGCTGCGGCAATACCAGTCTTGTCACATGGGGATTAAGTTTCAGGAAGCCCGGCGTCGCTCACGCAGCATGAAAAGATACAAGCCTTCTACCTTCTCACGCGCCCATGGTGTGCGTCGAAGGAACTTCAAGCTGGATTTGACGCTGGGGTCATGGCTGAAGCAGCGAACGGGAGTGCGCAGCCCAAGCGCGACCCACCCAAAATAGGCACTCAGTTCGGTCACCATCTTCTCCAGAGTGACTCCATGCAGTGGGTTTTTGGGTTGAACTGGTTCCAGCTTGCTCTGTACCGTTCTTTGCAAACGCAGAATCTGCCAACTGCGTTGCGTCGCTTCGTTCAGCAGTTTGGCGTCAGGGTCAACCGCCACGGCCCGCTCAACGACAGATAGAAGCGGCAAATCATTGATGGAGTCACTGTACGCAATGCTCTGCAGCTCTTCCAGCTTCAGCCCCATGCCTTCCAGCCAAGCGATCAGTCGAACCACTTTGCCCTCACGCATGTTCAGCTGCCCTTGCGTGCGACCGGTGAAAACACCGTCTTGCACTTCGGGTTCTGTGGCAATCAAATGCGCTATGCCCAGGTATTGCGCCGTCAACTCGGTGATGAACCGGTTGGTGGCCGTGGTCAAAACCACCAAGTCTCCCGCGTTTAAATGGGCATTCACAAGCCTGAGCGCATCATCGGGTAGGCGGGGAATGATCTGCTGGGTCAGAAACGCCTGGCGCAATGGCTCCCATTGTGCAGGGTTGCGGCCCGCTAAAGTGCCCACAAAAAAATCTGCAAATTCCTGCGCATTCACTGTGCCCGCTTTGTAGCGTTCTTCCATCTCGGCATTGCGACGCGAGAAACTGGGGCCATCCAGCACATTGCGGTCAATCAGAAAATCAATCCAAAGCACATCGCTGTCTCCTGACAACAGCGTGTGATCCAGGTCAAAAAGTGCAATACGCGAAGGGGCTGAGCCCATGCTTTCAGGTGGCATTTCAGGCTGCGTCATGCCTTGCGCAGGTGCCATGCCTTAGGGCGCGTAAAGGTTTGAATACCGTAAGTGGACAAAGTCAAACCCAGGCCTGAATCGCCATAGCCGCTCCAGGGCAGGCGTGGGCTAACACGGTCACAACAGTTCCAGTAGACGCTCCCCGCATTCACCTGCGCTAATAACACCCGTGCACGGACCTCATCCGGGGTATAGACGCCGGCGGTCAAGCCGTACCGGGTGTCGTTCATAAAGCGGACAGCTTCAGCGTCTGAGCTGACCTTCTGGATGCCAATGAGGGGGCCGAAGCTTTCTTCTCGCATCAGCTCCATAGAGTGATTGACATGGCTGAACACCGTCGGCTCAAACCAGTTACCTGGGCCGGGCAAACGCTTGCCTCCTGTGAGCAGAATTGCTCCTTTGCCAACGGCATCGGCAACCTGGGCCTCCAACACCGCCAGCTGCGGTGCGCGCGTAATGGCACCGATGTAGGTATCGTCTGCCTCCGGGCTGCCCACCTTGAAGGTCTTGACTGTTTTGACCAACTCGGTCACAAAAGCATCGTGAATTTTTTCGTGAACGTAAATACGCTCAACCGAGCAGCAACTCTGACCGGTGTTGTACATCGCGCCATCCGCCAGCGATGCCGCTGCGGTGGCAGCGTCAGCATCCTCACACACATAGGTGGGGTCTTTGCCACCCAGCTCCAATTGAAGTTTGACAAAGCGCTGACCCATGGCCTGGGCAATCTTGGCGCCTGTGGCCACAGACCCGGTAAAGAAGACGCCATCCACATCTTGGTCCAGTAGGGCTGATCCCACATCACCTGCCCCGACGACGCAGGCCATCACTGCTTTAGGCACCCCCGCTTCATGCAACAGGCGAGCAATCTCGACGCCCGTCAAGCTTGCAAATTCAGACGGTTTATAAAGCACTGCGTTGCCCGTCAACAAGGCCGGGACAATCACATTGCATCCCACAAACCAAGGGTAGTTCCAGGCCGAGATATTGGCAACGAGCCCCAGCGGAATGTGCTGAATTTGCTCGGTCATGCCGCCTTCATCGAACACCGTCTGCGTCGCCGTGCTGGGCGCGCACTGCGCCAGGAAGAAGTCGAGCCGCCCCAGCAAGCCATTCAACTCGTTGCGAGACATGCCAATGGGCTTACCCGTTTCGCGGGTCATGATCAGTGCCAAGGCATCCAACTGACTCACGACGGATGAGCGAAAACGCTGAATGCACGCCATGCGCTCAGCCAGCGGCACCGCCGCCCATTGGGGCTGGGCCGCTCGCGCCGCCTGCGCTTTATGCGCAACGCTGGCCGCGTCGTCTGCCTGCAGGGAAATGATCAATTCGCCGGTGGCGGGGTTGTGAATGTCAAGGGTTTGCATGGTAGCTGCGGGTCGCCATTGCGGCGGCCAAAAAATCGTTGAGGATGGGGGTGTCATCTATCACCCCGTATTCTGGTTTATGGAACTCCGGGTGCCATTGAACTGCAGCAACCCAAGGCCCTGCCTGGTCGGAGCCTGCGTGGCGGATGGCCTCAATCACACCGTCATCAGGGCAGCGCGCTTCCACCACAAAGCCGGGTGCCAGGTCCTTGATGCTTTGATGGTGAATGCTATTGATTTTGCAGCTGATAGCGCCCGCCAGTATTAACGAAAGACGTGATTTCTCTTCGATTTTCACTGTATGAAACTGCTGGTCGTAGACCTGGCCATCGCGGTGGACCAACACGCCAGGCCGTTGGGTGCTGGTGTCCTGGTAGAGCGTTCCACCAAACGCCACGTTGATAAGTTGCAGCCCCCGGCAAATACCGAGCACGGGCTTGCCCGCCGCCACAAAGGCTTTGACCAGCGCAATCTCATACTCGTCACGGATGCGGTCCCCCGACCATTCCGGCCGCAGCGGTTCTTCGCCATAGCTGCCCGGCCACAAATCCGCCCCGCCATGCATGACCACGCCGTCCAGCCATTGCGCATAGTCGGCCAGAGAGACATCGCCACGGGCGGTGTCCCCTGCCGGAGAAGGAATCAACACAGGCATGGCCCCCGCCGCCATCACCCAATGCGCCATCGATTGCTCGATGTACTGGACCGTCTTATGGGCAAAGGCGCTTCGATTCGGGTCGGGGTGCATGAAGCAAGCGCTGATGCCAATCTTTAACCTGGCCCCCACGCTTTTCGCTTCGCGTACGGCGCTGCCCCCCGAGGAGGGGGTGCCTTGCTCGGGGCGGCCCAGCGCTGCTGTAGATTCTGCGGAATCCACTACATTGCCGCCTTGAACAGGCGCTCGAAATCAGCGGATGTGCATGGTCTGGGATTGGTCTGGTGGCAAATATCCTGGGTTGCAATCTCTACCAGGCGCGGCAGATGCTCCGGTTTGACACCATGCGCAGCCAACCCCCCCGTGATGCCCACGCTGGCCTTGAAGGCCTTCAACCATGGCACGAACGCACCACCACCACCGACCACCTTGCACACATGCGCCAGTTCTTCAAACTTGGCAGGCACGGCTTCCTGGTTCCAGGCCATCACGGTGTCGATCATCAGCGCGTTGGCCAGGCCGTGGTGCAAGTCACATACGGCACCCAAGGCATGCGCACAAGAGTGCACCGCGCCCAGGTCTTTCTGGAAGGCAATCGCACCCATCATGGACGACATCATCATGTCGCTGCGCGCTGCCAGGTTGCTAGGCTCCTTCACAGCGGTCACAAGCGCTGCAGCAGCGATGCGCGTACCTTCCAGGGCAATACCGTCACACAAGGGGTGATATGCGGGTGAAAGGTAACTCTCGATGTTGTGGGTCAGTGCATCCATGCCTGTCGCTGCTGTCACGTGGGCAGGAAGTCCCAGCGTCAACTCAGGATCGGCGAACACGCAGCGCGCCAGTATCTTGGGGCTGAACACCACGCGCTTGAGGTGGCTGTCGTTTTCACTGACCACGGACGAGCGACCAACTTCCGAGCCCGTGCCAGACGTCGTGGGCAAGGCCACAAAGTAGGGCAATTCATGGGTGATGGCGCGCACCTGTGGGTGATCCCACACGTATTCTAGGATGTCACCCTCGTGCGTGGCTGCCACACCGACCACCTTGGCCACGTCCAGCGCGGCACCACCGCCAAAACCAATGATGCAGTCAGCCTGATGCGCCTTGTAGGCAGCCGCGCCGTCCATCACCTGGCTGCAAGTGGGGTTGCCAAACACGCCGCCGAATATCGCCACATCCAGCCCGGCCAGATGGGTCTGGAATTCAGCCAGCACAGGCAGGGCCGCCAGCGCGCGGTCTGTGACGATCAAGGGGCGCCTCTTGCCCTGGTTCAGCAGGTGTTTGGCCACCAGCTTGCGCGCACCAGCGCCAAACTGGATCGGAGTGGGGAACGAAAAACCGTTGATGCTCATGGTGGGCCCGTATTAAATGATTTCCAGATAGCGCTTCAATTCCCAGTCGGTCACACCATCGAGCCACTGACGCCATTCCCACTCGCGGGTGGCGGCAAAATGATCTACAAAGGCGTCGCCTAGCCAGTCGCGGGCGATCTTGGACTGCTGGAAGTTTCGCGTGGTCTCGATCAGCGTGCGTGGTGCACGGGGAATATGCTCTGAGCCCTGGTTACTGCCCGTGATAGGCGGCGCCGTGAGCTTAAGCCCTCTCTCTATGCCATCCAGGCCCGCAGCGATCACCGCGGCCATGGCCAGATACGGATTCACATCAGCGCCGGGGCAGCGAGTCTCCAACCGCGTGGCCTTGGGACTGCCTGCAATCACCCGAAAGCTGGCCGTACGGTTGTCCATGCCCCAGGTGGGCTTGACCGGGGCCCAGAAACCGTCCACCAGGCGCTTGTAGCTGTTGATAGTGGGCCAGAACATCGGACCAAATTCCATCAAGCAGTTCACCTGCCCCGCGAGATAACTCTCAAACAACTTGCTCATCTTGCGCGGTGACTTGGCATCGTAGAACAAGTTGGTCTTGCCTTCGTCTCCTAGCTTCACCAGACTCTGGTGAATATGTCCAGAGCAACCCGGCAGCGCCTGATTCCACTTGGCCATGAAGCTGGGCATGATGCCGAAGCGTTTGCCAATTTCGCGCGCACCGGCTTTGAACAATATCGCGCGGTCTGCCTGCGCCAAGGCTTCGCTGAAACCAATGGCTGCCTCGTAGACACCGGGGCCGGTCTCGGTGTGCAGACCTTCGATAGGCACATCAAACGCGGCCATGTCGTCCATCAGTGCATTGAAGAAGTCACCTTCATCTGCCATGCGCAGCAGCGAGTAGCCAAACATGCCGGGCGTGAGAGGCTGGGGATTCACGCCTTGCTTGGCAGTCCAGCTTTGCGGCGTTTCACGGAAGTTGAACCACTCAAACTCCATGCCGGTCATGGCGACGAAACCCATCTTCTCAGCACGCTTGAGGACACGTTTCAAGGTCTGCCGCGGGCACACCGCAAAAGGGGTACCGTCGTCATTGACAAACTCCCCCAAAAAAAAGGGTACGTTGTTGTCCCAGGGCACTCGGCGCGCTGTGTCAAGGTCGATACGGGCCAGGGTATCGGGGTAACCATGCTGCCAACCTGTAACCGTGGTGTTGTCATAGCACTGGTCATGCGCGTCCCAGCCCATCACCACAGAGCAAAACCCAAAGCCCCCATCTGCGGCACCTTCAAACTTGGCGGGGTGCAGGTACTTGCCGCGCAAGATGCCATCAATGTCGCTGACGGCCACTTTGACCTTGCTAGCGCCAGACTTCCTGATGGCGTCCAGCGCAGGATGGCGCTTAACAGCTTTGACAGATTTGTTTGCACTGGCCATGGAAGTCTCCTGAAGTCAATTGGCAGGTTTGCCAGATTCAATACCGAGATCCTGCAAGGTCAGAGCGACCGCGTGCACTGCTTGCTCTATTTCGTTTTGATCAATCGCACCAATGCAACCCACACGGAAGGTTTCAATCTCGGTCAGTTTGCCGGGGTACAGGATAAAGCCACGGGCTTTCGCAGCCTCATAGAACTTGCGAAACTCATAGCGCTTGTCACCCGGCGCGTGGAAGGTCACGATGATGGGAGCCTGAATGGACGAATCCAGGAAAGGTTTGAAACCCAAGGCCTGCATGCCTCGCACCAGGCTTTCGCAATTGCGGGTGTACCGGGCCAGGCGTGCGGGCTGTCCCCCTTCTTCTTCAAACTGTGCAATGGCTTCGGCCAGCGCCACCAACACATGTGTTGGTGGCGTGAAGCGCCACTGTCCCGTTTTCTCCATGTACTGGTGCTGGTCAAACAGGTCCATGGCCAGGCTCAGGCTTTGGCCCTCGCACTTGGCAAGTACCGACTTACGGATGAACACAAAGCCCATACCTGGCACACCTTCCAGGCACTTGCCGCTGGCAGCGATCAGCGCGTCAAACTGTAGCTTGCGCGCATCAATCTCGAGCGCCGCAAAAGAGCTCATGGCGTCCACGATCAAGCCCTTGCCATACTTGCCACAAACGTCTGAGATGGATTGCAGCGGGTTGAGTACGCCGGCCCCTGTCTCACAGTGGATCATCATCACGTGGGTGACGCTGGCGTCGCTGTTAAGGTGAGCCTCTAAAGCAGTCGCGCTGATGCGTTCGTTGTCCGCAAACCCAATCACCGTGCAGCGACGACCCATCATTTGTGTGAGTTTCGCGGCGCGTTTGCAATACGCACCGTTATCAAGCACCAGCACATGGCCGTCGCGCGGCACCACCGTGGCAACCGAGGCCTCTACGCTGAACGTACCGCTGCCTTGCAGAGGCACCACCACGTGAGAATCGTGGCCGTGGATGACGTCAAGCAGACTCTTGCGCACCTTGGCCGTCACGGCGATGAAATCAGTGTCCCATGAACCCCAGTCGCGCAGCATGGCAAGCTTGGTACGCAAGGTCGTTGTCAAAGGGCCGGGGGTCAAAAGGATGTGATCTCGAGTTTGCATGTTTTGCTCCGTTGTCGAGGAAGTCGCAAGCGTGGGGGCATCATCTCTTCCAGGCCTGGGTGCGCCTGTTGACGTAAGTGCTCAAGGCCCAAAAGAACAGCGTGGCCACCGTTGACACCAGTCCTATCAACACGGCCATGGCGGCAGCAGCGCCCATTTCTCCGGCTTCGTCCAGGTTCAAAATCGCAATCGAAGCCACCTTGGTTTCGGGCGAATAGAGGAACACCACAGCTGAAATGGTCGTCATGGCGTTGATGAAGAAATAGCGTGCAATGTCAACCAGTGCTGGTGTACAAATGGGCAAGGTCACACGCCAGAAGGTCACGTAGAACGGCACTTTCAAGGACGCGCTGACTGCCTCGAACTCGGCGTCCAAACCCTTGAGCGCCGTCACGGCAGTGAGTTGGCCCGTCGTGTAAAAGTGAACAATGGTGCACAGCGTCAGCAGGGTCACTGTGTGATAGAGGCCGCCAAGCGGGTTGCCCGGCGCATTGAAGAAAAAGATATAACCCAGGCCCAGCACCAGACCAGGCACCGCCATAGGCAGCATGGCCAGCATCTTGACCGGGCCACGCAAGACGTCCGCACCCTGGGTCTTCTCTAACAGATACGCCCCCGCAAAGACCAATGCCGTGCCAAAAACAGCGGTTCCGGTAGCGACCTTCAAGCTATTGATAAACCCCGCACCGACCTCTGCATCCACCAGACCGAGCACATAGTGCTGCAGGCTCGGTGTGAGCTGATACGGCCAGAATTTTGCGAAGGAGGCAAACACCGCCATCCCGAGCACGGCAAAAATCAAGGCAACGATCAGAGCGCAGTAGAGCGTCATCACCGCATCAAAGCCAGTGGACCGTGTAGGCGTGTAGGGCACTGCCCTTGCGCTGAGCATGGCGGTCTGGCGTCGGCTCAAGTACCGGTCCACCACAAAGCTGAGCACCGCAGGGCTCAACAACAAGATAGCCACCACAGAGCCCCTGGCAAAGTCTTGCTGACCAATCACGAGCTTGAACACATCGGTGGCCAGCATATTGAAGTTACCGCCAATGACTTTGGGGATACCGAAGTCAGTCATCACCAGCGTGAAAACCACAAGCGCTGCAGAGATCAGTCCGTACTTTGCTCCCGGCAAAGTGATGGTAAAGAACTTTCGCGCCGCGCTAGTTCCCATGGCGTTGGCGGCTTCATACAGTCGAGCATCTGCCATGCTAAGCGCCGTCACCAAAATCATCATTGCGTGCGGAAAGACAGCAAATACTTCAGCGATCACAATGCCCGGCGCTCCGTAGATTTGATCGATGCCCAGCGACTGCAAAGTGTTCTTGAGCACACCTTGATTGCCAAACCAGTAGATCAGTGAAATGGCTGCGAGCAAGGACGGCGCCAGCAGCGGCACCAGCGTAATGCCACGTAACAAGGCTTTGAACGGCATGCAGGAACGCGCCAACGCGTAGGCAAAACCAAAGGCCAAAGGCACAGCAATCACCGTGACCAGGGCCGATACCCACAGGCTGTTCCAGACGCTCTCCAGCAGCGAAGGGGTCTGCGCATACGCAATGAAATTGGCAAGGCCGTTGAAGCCACCCTCCTTGTCCTGTACCGCTTGTTGCAGGATCGAGAAAAGCGGGAAGGCAAGAAAAACTATCAAAAAAAGAGCAATCAAGGCAAGTGCGACATGCCCAAACAGCGCAGAAGGGTCTGATTTTTGCTTGACAGGTGTGCGCACTGCCGCGCCCAAAAGCTCGGCAGCCATGTCAGAAGACCTTGACGCGTTCGGGCATCAGCTTGAGGTGGACGATAGAACCCACTTCAAAGGAATGCTCGCTGAGGTAGTTGAGCGAAAGGTACACCACTACGGGTTTCCCAAGTGCAGCCCCGCTCACATGGACATGGCAAAACGATCCCAGAAATTCAATTTTGTCGATGCGGGCATCGAACTGATACGCATCCTCTGGCGCTATGGGGCGAGCGAGGATGTCTTCTGGCCGTAAGTAGGCTTTGACCGGTCCATCAGGTGGCCTGGTTCCCTGTGTCACGGGCAGGGTGAACTGCCCCAACTCCAATTGCCCACCGACGACCTGGGTCGCAAACACATTCATCTTGCCCACGAAATCAGCCACAAAAGGGGTGGCTGGCTCGCGGTAGATGTCCAGCGGCGAACCAACCTGCTCAATCACACCATGGTTCATCACCACAATGCGGTCTGCCACGCTCAATGCCTCCTCTTGATCGTGCGTGACCATGATGGTCGTCACCCCCAGACGCTGCTGCAGAAGACGGATTTCCTGGCGCAAGCGCACACGCTCCAGTGCATCCAGCGCCGACAGGGGTTCGTCCAGCAACAACAGGCCAGGAGACGTAGCCAACGCGCGCGCCAGCGCAATGCGCTGCTGCTGCCCGCCCGAGAGTTGACTGGGAAACTTCTGTTCACTGCCCGGTAAACCGACCAGCGCCACCAGTTCATTCACCCGTTTGGCGATGTCGGCCTTGGCCACCTTGCGATTGACCAAGCCATAGGCCACGTTGTCGGCAACGCTCAGGTTAGGGAACAGCGCATAGCTCTGAAAAACAATGCCGTAGTCGCGCTGCGCAGGTGGCAGGCGGGACACGTCCCGTCCAGCCTGAAACACCTGACCAGAGGTCTGCACCTCCAGCCCCGCAATGATGCGCAGCAAGGTGGTCTTACCACATCCACTGGGGCCCAGAAAGCAGACAAACTCACCTTTGGGAATGCTCAGGTGAATATCATCCAGTGCAACGAATCCACCAAAGCTTTTGCGCACCGAGCGCAAGTCCAGAAAACTGGCGTCCGACGCTACCACCATCTTATTTTTTGGCTTCGCTCTTCGCGTTGTAACGCTTGGTCCATTCGGCAAGGATGCGCTCGCGGTTGTCGGCATCCCATTGGAAGTCCTTCTTCACCAAGCGGGTTTCGTAGTCTTTTGGTACATTGGCAAGCGGTGCAGCTACACCAGGCTGCGCAGTGATAGCAAAGTTCTTGCCATAGAGCAGCATAGCGTCCTTGCCAGAGGCCCAGTCTGCCAGCTTCTTGGCAGCGTCAAGCTTCTTGGTGCCCTTGTGAATCGCGAACGCTTCAAGGTCCCAGCCCAGTCCCTCTTTGGGAAACACCAAATCAATTGGCGCACCTTTGGCCTTGTTCGCATTGGCCCGGTATTCAAATGCAATACCCATCACATACTCACCGCTCGCTGCCATGTTGCAGGGCTTGGAACCCGAGTGCGTGTACTGGGCAATGTTTTCATGCAGACCATCCATGAACTTCCAGCCACCACCTTTGCCGTTGTCATCACCAAACAAGGTGAGCCATGCTGTCACGTCAAAGTAGCCTGTGCCGCTGGACGCTGGGTTAGGCATGACGATCTGGCCCTTGTAGACGGGCTTGGTCAAGTCTTTCCAACTTTCTGGCTTGGGGATGTTCTTCTTTTGCGCTTCGACCGTGTTGAAACAAATGGTGGCACCCCACACGTCCATGCCAAACCAGGCAGGCACCTTCTTCTTGTCGCGGTATTGGCTCATGATCGCGTCAAGGTTGATCGGTGCGTACGGCTCCAGCATGCCTTGCTTGTCCAGCAAGGCCAGGCTGGATGCAGCCACCCCCATCACAGCATCCGCTTGTGGATTGGCCTTTTCAGCCAAGAGCTTGGCAGTGATCACACCGGTCGAGTCCCGAACCCATTTGATATCGATATCAGGATAGGCCTTGTTGAACCCCTCCTGATAAGCCTTGAGCTGATCGGTCTCCAAAGCGGTATAGACCAACAACTGGATCTTTTGCGCACTGGCTAAACCAGCAAAGGACACCAGGCCCAAAAGCCCCAGAGTTTTTACAAATGTGGAACGACGAAAAGGCGAATGCATGCGTGACTCCTGTGTAGAACAAAACCGGCAATGCTGTGACAGTCTGATGTCAGCGTGATGACAAAAGGCCTCGTGAGCCAGATTTAACGCTGACGGCGAATACCTTGTCAATTGTTTTTTGCCAATTGTTGACAATCTGGTGTTTTCTGATTCAATGTCGGTATGAGCACCATGCTGATGGACCCCGGTCACCATGCCAAGATCGCCCTGCTTCAGAGCAGTTCGCTCACCACCGTGGTGCAGCAAGAGATTGAACGCGCCATTTTGGTGGGAGAGTACGCTCCCGGCTCGAAGTTGACGGAGGCAGCGCTGGCAGAAAAGCTCGGCGTGTCTCGCGGCCCTATACGCGAAGCCTTCCGCATGCTGGAAGAAGCGGGCTTGCTGCGCTTCGAGAAGAATCGCGGCGTGTTTGTGCGCGATATTCCCATCGATGAAGCCATTGAAATTTTCGATCTGCGCGCCGCCATGGACGAATTGGTGGGCAGACAGTTGGCAGCGAACATCACCCCCACACAACTAAAGGAAATCAAAGGACTGGTTGATGCGATGGAGAAGTCTGTGAAAGCCGCAGACACTCGCGAATACCATCTGCTGAACCTCACCTTCCATGATCGTCTTGTTGAAATGGCAGGCAACCGCAAGCTGACTGCCATCTACCGCAAGCTGATCAAGGAACTGTCTTTGTTCCGCCGCCTCAATTTGGCCGACGGCTGGCTGATGCCTATCTCTGCCAATGAGCACCGGCAAATTTTGAAAGCCATTGCATCAGGTGACGCACAGACCGCAGGGCGCGCCATGTTTGAGCATGTCATCGAAAGCAAAGAACGAACCATTGCAAATGATTTGCGCCGCCAGGCCCGCGTCGCGGCTGAATCCCCCACTGACAACTCTTTGAAGAAAGCCCAACGTGCTTGACATCAACCATCGCACATACAAAATACCCACTCACCCGACTGTTGTGGTCTGCGTGGACGGATGTGAACCTGACTATCTGGGGCAAGCCGTTGCGACGGGTCAAATGCCCTGGCTGAAGAAGGCATTGGCAACCGGTGTCGGGTTGGTGGCCGAATGCGTTGTCCCCACCTTCACCAACCCCAACAATCTGTCCATCGTCACAGGTGTGCCGCCCAGTGTGCATGGCATTTGCGGCAATTACCTTTTCGATACCTCCACAGGTACCGAGGTAATGATGAATGATGTCAAGTGGCTGCGCGCCCCTACCTTGCTTGCGGCCTTGGCTGATGCGGGCAAGCGCGTGGCAGTCGTCACAGCCAAGGACAAGCTGCGCAAACTGCTCGGTCACAAAATGAAAACTGGAATCTGTTTTTCGTCCGAAAAATCGGATCAGGTGAGCCTGGAAGAAAACGGCATTACCAACGTTTTGAACCTGGTAGACATGCCTGTTCCCGATGTGTACAGCGCCGAGTTGTCAGAGTTCGTATTTGCAGCAGGCGTCAAACTGGCCGAGACAAAGCAAGCCGATGTGATGTACCTATCGACAACCGACTACATCCAGCACAAGCATGCACCCGGCACTGAAGGTGCCAACGCGTTTTACCGCATGATGGACAAGTACCTGGGGCGACTGGACGCGATGGGTTGGGTCATCGTGCTGACCGCCGATCACGGCATGAATGCCAAAATTGGGATGGACGGCCAGCCCGACGTGATCTATTTGCAGGACTGGTTTGACACGATCATCGGTGCGGGCCGTGCACGGGTCATTCTCCCCATCACCGACCCCTATGTGGTGCACCACGGGGCGCTCGGCTCCTTTGCCACGGTCTATTTGCCCGAAGGAGTCAGTGCAAGCGAAATCCAGCGCCAACTCAGTGCAGTCAAAGGCATGGAGCTGGTCCTGACGCGTGAGCAGGCAGCCGCCCGCTTTGAGTTGCCTGCTGACCGCATTGGCGACTTGGTGGTGGTGTCGGAGCGATCCAAAGTCATTGGAACCTCTGCTGCGCGCCATGACCTGACCGGGCTCGACGCCCCCTTGCGATCCCACGGCGGGGTGACGGAGCAGCGCGTGCCACTGATCGTCAACCGGCAGCTTCCAGGCTTGGACCACAGCAGACGCTTTCGGAACTTCGATGCATTCGACCTGGCACTGAACTACGCACAATGAGGGACAGTCCATGAGCGATATCAACCAGTACATCCTGGATCACCGCCTCAACAGCATGCGCATTGCCGGACGCAAGGTGGGTGCTGAGCGCATTGGCGACCGCACCATTTCCGTCTACAACCCGTTCACTGAAAAGCAGATTGGCACGGTACCCAAAGCCAGCCTGGAAGAGGTACGCGAGGCTTTCTCGATAGGACACCAGTACAAGTCCGGCCTCAGCCGTTTCGACCGTGCCGCCATCTTGAACCGTGCCGCTGCGATCTGCAACAGCCGCGTCAACGAGGTGGCGCAGTTGATCACTGCAGAGTCCGGTCTGTGCCTGAAGGACTCCATGTACGAAGCCGGGCGGGTCGCCGATGTGCTGCTGTTTGGCGCAAACGAAGTGCTGAAGGACGACGGCCAGATCTTCAGTTGCGACCTGACACACCACGGCAAGAAGCGCCGTGTATACACGCAGCGAACACCCTTGCTCGGGGTGATCACTGCCATCACGCCTTTTAACCATCCCGCCAACCAGGTGGCACACAAGATCGTGCCGTCCATCGCCACCAATAACCGCATGGTACTCAAACCATCGGAGAAGGTGCCGTTTTCAGCCATCCTGTTTGCGGACATCCTGTACGAGGCTGGCTTGCCTCCTGAAATGCTGTCGGTGATTACAGGAGACCCGCGCGAAATTGCCGATGAGTTGATCACTCACCCACAGGTGGATCTGGTCACTTTCACCGGCGGCGTGTCGATTGGCAAGTACATCGCAAGCAAATCGGGCTACAAACGCATGGTGCTGGAACTGGGCGGCAATGACCCGATCATTGTGATGGAAGACGCCGATCTGGACGAAGCCTCGACACTGGCCGTGCAGGGCTCCTACAAAAACTCAGGCCAGCGCTGCACCGCCATCAAGCGCATGCTGGTGCACGAAACAGTGGCCGACCGCTTTGTCGAGCAAGTGGTGGAAAAATCCCGTGCTTGGAAGCATGGCGACCCAATGGACAAAAGCAACGACATGGGCACAGTCATCGACGAAGCTGCAGCCATGCTGTTTGAGTCCCGCGTGAACGAGGCCGTCTCACAAGGGGCCAAACTGCTGCTGGGCAATCAGCGGCGCGGCGCACTTTACTCGCCCACCGTGCTGGATGGTGCTGATCTGTCGATGACTGTGGCACTCGAAGAAACCTTTGGCCCTGTATCTCCGATCATTCGCTTCAAGAACATTGACGATGCCATACGCATCAGCAACGGCACGGCTTACGGATTGTCCAGCGCGGTTTGCACGAATCGGCTGGACTACATCACCCGCTTTGTGAGCGAACTGGAGGTTGGCACCGTCAACGTGCGCGAAGTGCCCGGCTACCGCTTGGAGTTAACGCCTTTTGGCGGCATCAAGGATTCGGGCCTTGGCTATAAAGAAGGCGTGCAGGAAGCGATGAAGAGTTTTACCAACCTCAAGACCTACTCTCTGCCCTGGGTCTAAAGTCGGCAAATGCAACACCTGCTGAATCTTCTGGCTGCCATTGCCCTGCTGGTATGGGGAACGCACACCGTGCGCACGGGCATCCTGCGCGTGTTGGGCGAAGACCTGCGCCGGGTACTCAAACGCAGCGTGGATAACCGACTGACTGCCATGATTGCTGGCTTTGGGGTTACGGGTCTGGTACAGAGCAGCACAGCGACGTGCCTGATCGTGTCGTCGTTTGTAGGTCAGGGCCTGGTTGCCACAGCGGCGGGGTTGGCGGTCATGCTTGGGGCTGACATGGGCAGCAGCATGATGGCAGTGGTTTTCTCCTTCGATCTGTCCTGGCTGTCGCCGCTGTTGATCGTGGTGGGGGTGTTCTTGTTCACTTCTCGCCAAAACTCCACAGCGGGTCGCATTGGGCGGGTACTCATTGGGCTGGGGCTCATTACGCTGGCGCTTCAGTTGATCGTGTCAAATACCCGCCCGTTGACGCAGTCGCCACTGGTGCAAAACCTGCTTGCTGCGTTGCCCAACGAAGTGCTACTGGATATCTTGGTGGGTGCCGTGCTCACTGTGCTGTCCTATTCCAGTCTTGCAATCGTTTTGTTGACAGCAGCACTGGCGTCTTCTGGCATCCTGCCACTGACTGCCGCCCTCGGCCTGGTTCTGGGTGCCAACATGGGCAGCGGCTTTCTGGCCATGCTATCAACGGCAAAGTCTGGCCCAGCCGAACGCAGGGTGCCCATGGGTAACCTGATTTTCAAGGCCGTCGGTTGCAGTCTGATGCTGATTCTGATGCCCTATATGCCGCTGCTTCTAAAGACTGTCACAGATTACTTTCCGTCACCTTTAAGTCTGGTGGTCAGTTTTCACCTGCTCTTCAATGTGATGCTTGCTATCACATTCATCGGTTTTACCCAGTTGCTGGGTAAGCGGCTTGAGGCCTGGATGCCGGTGCCAGTGAAAAAAGGACCTGTCAATCGCCCGCAGCATCTGGATCCAACTGCCCTGGCGACGCCGTCTCTCGCCATTTCTTGCGCTGCTCGTGAAGCGCTTCATCAGGCTGATGTGGTGGAAACCATGCTGCGGGGCATCATCACGGTCATACGTACCAATGACTTGGTGCTGGCTGAGGAACTGCGAAAGCAGGATGACACGGTTGATGAACTTTATTCTGCCATCAAGTTTTACCTTACCCAGATTTCGCGCGAAGCCTTGTCGGAGCGCGAAGGCCGCCGCTGGACAGACATTGTTTCTTTCACCATCAACATGGAGCAGGTGGGTGACAGCATTGAGCGCGTACTGCAGGACGTCGAAGACAAAAAGATTCGCAAGGGACGAAACTTTTCAGATGCGGGGATGGCTGAAATCTGCCATCTCCATGAACGGCTTGTTTCCAACCTGCGCCTGGGCATGAGCGTCTTCCTGAACGGGGATCTGCGCGATGCACGAAAGCTGCTGGAGGAAAAGGCCCACTTCCGTGAGCTAGAGCGTGAATACGCGACTACCCATCTGAACCGATTGCAGGACAACACACCCGAAAGCATTGGAACCAGCTCCCTGCACATTGATTTGATCAGCGACTTAAAGCGGATCAACTCCCATATCTGTTCGATCGCATATCCCATTCTCGAAGCAGCAGGCGTTCTCAGCAAGACACGCTTGAAGGCGCCCGACGCGGCCCTCTAACGACAAAAACGCAGCACATCATGGCCCTTTCCCTGCAAGACATCGAAAACTTGTTCATCGAAAAAGGGGGCGAACAGTACAGCGGCGAGCCCGTCACGCAACTGGAACACGCGCTGCAATCGGGCTTGCTCGCAGAATCTGCAGGCGCCAGCGACAGGCTGATCACAGCAGCTTTCTTGCATGACCTGGGGCATTTGCTACACGACTTGGGCGAAACGCCCACCATGCAAGGTATTGACGATGTTCACCAGTACCGGGCACTGCCGTTTCTGCGCACCCTCTTTGATGACGAGGTACTGAACCCAATCAAGCTGCACGTGGACGCCAAGCGCTATTTGTGCGCCGTCCGTTCCAGCTATTTTTCACAACTGTCTGTTGATTCTGTGCGATCACTCGCTTTGCAAGGAGGCATTTTCAGTCCGGTACAAGCCACTGCATTCATTGCACAACCCGGTGCGCAAGAGGCGGTAAGCCTGCGCGAATGGGATGATCTCGCTAAAACGGAAGGCTTGCCTACACCCAGCTTGGCTCATTACATTGGCATCGCCCGACGATGCATTCAACAGTGATGGAATTGACTTGGCCAGTTGTACTGGCGGTCCTTATGGGTGCTTTGCTGCATGCGAGCTGGAATGCACTCGTCAAGTCCAGTCAGGACAAGGCCCTGGATACTGCGCTGATCCACTTGATCGGCTCGATTTGCGCTATCCCACTTGTGATCTGGCTTGGGTGGCCCAGCGCTGACAGTTGGCCCTTCATTTTGGCCTCAGTCACAATTCATGTGGCCTACTACATTGCGCTCACGGGTGCCTATCAGCATGGCGATCTGGGTTTAACCTATCCGCTGATGCGTGGCACTGCACCCTTGCTGGTGGCACTGTCTGCAACATTGACGGTAGGAGAAGTCTTGTCACCGATGGCTTGGGCGGGCGTGGTCGGCATCAGCTGTGGCGTGTTGACCTTGGGTCTGTCCCGCCATGCATTGGATTCAAAACGCGCCGTTGGTTTTGCGTTAGCCAATTCAGTGGTGATCGCGATATATACCGTAGTCGATGCGCTGGGCGCCAGGGCATCAGGCAACGCCATGCAGTACGTCGCCACCTTGTTCCTGTTGGACGGCTGGCCATTCGCGCTGATCGTTTTGTCGCGTCGTGGTGCAGCTGTTTCGCTCCCCTACGCCAAACAACGCTGGCCCGTGGCAACAGGTGCGGCGCTGGCGTCGCTTAGTTCGTATGGCATTGCGCTGTGGGCCATGACCAAAGCGCCTGTCGCCACTGTCGCCGCACTGCGCGAAACCTCCGTATTATTTGCCGCCTTGCTGGGCTGCTGGTTTCTAAAGGAAGCCTTCACGCCTAGACGCATCGCAGGCACGTTGGCCATTGTGGGCGGAGTGATGGCCTTGAGGTTAAGTTAACCCGTGAGTTGATTTATGAATGCATCATCTACATTGCCCAGCCACGCCCAGGTCATCATCGTCGGTGGTGGCATAGCCGGTTGCTCTACCGCCTACCATCTGGCTAAGCTTGGCATCACTGACGTACTGGTCCTGGAGCAAGGCAAGCTGACAAGCGGCACCACATGGCATGCAGCCGGACTCATTGGCCAGATGCGGCCCAACCGCAGCATGACGCAGATGAGCAAATACGGCATAGAGCTGTATGCCACGCTCGAGGCAGAAACCGGTTTGGCAACCGGGTGGAAGCAATGCGGCAGTGTCAACGTGGCGGCATCAGCAGATCGACTCAAGGTATACAAGAAACAACTGGCCATGGCCGAGGCCTTTGGCGTCGAGTGCCACCTGATCACGCCTAAAGAGGCGCAGGATCGCTACCCAGTCATGCAAATCGACGATTTGCATGGCGCGCTCTGGCTGCCAGGGGATGGCAAGGCCAACCCAGCAGACCTGTGCATGTCTCTCGCCAAAGGCGCTCGCCAGCGCGGCGTAAAGATTCTGGAGGATATTGAAGTCGTCGGCGTCTTGACCAACAACGGCACCGCTATCGGTGTACGCACCAGCCTGGGGGATGTGCGTTGCGAAACACTCGTGAATTGTGGCGGCCAGTGGGCGCGGCAGTTTGGGAGACTGGCTGGCGTGAACGTCCCCATGTTTTCAGCAGAACACTTTTACATCGTTACGGACCGCATTGAGGGCGTGCACCCGATGCTGCCCGTGATGCGGGACCCTGACGGTTTCATTTACTACAAGGAAGAAGTCGGTGGCTTGCTGATGGGTGGATTTGAGCCCATAGCCAAGCCTTGGAAGGTGGACCCGATTCCGTCTGATTTCCAGTTCCAGCTGCTGGGTGAGGACTGGGAACAGTTTGAGCCCTTGATGCGCAATGCGATCCACCGCACACCCTGCCTGGAAACGGCCCCGGTCAAGATGCTGCTGAATGGCCCGGAAAGCTTTACACCCGACGGTAACTTTATCCTGGGCGAAGCGCCTGAACTGCGCAACTACTTCGTGTGCGCAGGCTTTAATTCCGCTGGCATTGCCAACAGCGGCGGCGCTGGCCGCTTGATTGCCGAATGGATCGCCGCAGGCGAGCCCAGCACCGACGTGTGGGAGGTCGATATCCGCCGCTTTGGCGGCTTCACGGGCAACCGCCGCGCATTGAGTGCACGCACGGCTGAAACGCTGGGGCTGCACTATGCGATGCGCTGGCCACGTCAGGAGCTGGAAACCGCACGGCCGTTGCGCACCTCACCGCTTTATGACCAACTGGCAGCCAAAGGCGCCGAATTTGGCAGTAAAAACGGTTGGGAGCGCGCGAACTATTTTCGCCCCCACGCTCAACCGCTGCACGATTCGTCCCGATTCGTGCCTCGCCCTTCGTACACCTTGGACACGCCAGACTGGTTGCCCTGGATGCAGGCCGAGCAGCGTGCCACCCGCGAAGCTGTGGCACTTTACGATCAGACGTCTTTTTCAAAATTGCTGCTTCAAGGCCGCGACGCTTTGGCGATTTTGCAGCGGCTTTGCGCCAATGAGATGGATGTGCCCCTCAACAAAATGGTTTACACGCCCATGCTGAATGTGCGCGGTGGGTTCGAAAGTGATTTGACCGTTATCCGCTTGGCACAGACCCAATTTCTGATCATCACCGGCTCGGCCCAGACGGTGCGGGACCAGAACTGGATCAACCGCCACATCACAAACGATGCGCACGCGGTATTGACAGATGTGTCGGCCCTTTACAGCGTGCTGTCGGTGATGGGGCCAAATGCACATTCATTGTTAAGCCGCTTGAGCCCGGATGACTTGTCACCACAGAGCTTGAAGTTCTCCTGGACACGAGAAATTGATTTGGCCCAGGTTCGCGTGCGTGCAGCCCGCATGAGCTACGTGGGCGGGCCAGGTTTTGAGCTGTACGTGCCGGTGGAAATGGCCCGCCATGTCTACCTGGCTTTGCAGGAAGCGGGTGCAGATTTGGGCCTCAAGGACGCTGGCTACTACGCCTTGGACGCTTTGCGGATTGAACAGGGTCGACGCGCCTGGGGCGCAGAGCTTGGCCCGGATGAAAACCCGCTGGAGGCAGGCCTGATGTTTGCAGTCAAACTGGATAAGCCCAGCGCCTTCATCGGGCGAGACGCTTTGCGCGCTACCTTGGGCAAACCTTTACGAAAGAAACTGGTCAGTGTGGTGCTGCAGTCTGGCCAGCCCTTCGCGTGGGGCGCGGAGACCTTGCTGTTGAACGGTGAGCCCGTTGGGGAACTCAGCTCGGTCGGCTGGAGTCCACTCGCCAAGACCTGCGTCGGTCTGGCCTATGTAAGAGGCGAATCTGCCCAGCAAGAACACTCAGGAACCCCTGCAGAAATACTGCTCTGGGGTGAGCCGTGCAGCGTCAAATTATTTGATCGCTGGCCGTTGTCGACTTGACCACAGGGCCAGCAAGGCAAGCGCCCACAGACCCAGCCCTGCCCATAGGCCGTTGGCGCCGCCACCTCCCCCCGATGAGCTCGTGGTCGCAGTGGTTGCCGTGGTGGACGGTACGCTGGAAACAGGTGTTGCGACCAGCGCCGCCGCAGCATTTTCATCCAGCATGCCGACGCCGCAAGTACTGGTTGTGCAGTTGCAGGCAACGGTCACTCCCGTGCTGCACTGTGGATAGGCGCCACTGCTGGCAAAGGGCCTGGCTGAAGCTTTCATCTTGGCAATCAACTGGGCTGGCGTCAGCGTGCCATCCACAGACAGCATCAGGGACGCCACTGCTGCGGCAAGCGGAGCAGAAAAGCTGGTACCAATCTTGTAGTCGTAGTTATCTGTCAACGGTCCTTGTGTGCCAGAGTTGCTGGTGGAATAGAGCCGCAAGGTCTGTGGGCTGCTATCGCCTCCAGGCGCAACAAGAGCAACATTGCTACCAAAATCAGAGTAATAAGTCTTGGCGCCATCTGCCTGAACTGCTCCTACGGCCAAAACGCCTGAGCAGTCCGCGGGACGTGCGAGTGCCCCCGAGTTGTTACCGGCGGCGACGACCAACAGTGCGCCCGCACGGCCAATTTCATCAATCGTGTCCTGATAGCTCTTGGTGCAGGCGGTGTCGCCGCCAAAGCTCAAATTGATGATCTTGGCGGGGTTCGGATTCGCGGGGACTCCCGTCACGCTCAAGCCCGCCGACCAACGCATGGCGTCCAGAATATCGCTCAGAAGCGCCCCGCACTTGCCGGAGACACGCACGGGCAAGACCTTGGCGTTCCAGTTGATGCCCGCGACGCCTTGGCTGTTGTTGGCGCTTGCCACGATCTGCCCAGCAATGAAGGTGCCATGCCACGAGCTGTCTTCAATCAGACAGCCACTGTAAAGCGGGCTCTTCAGGTCGGTGCTGTTGACCCAGTCGCCGGGGTCGGTGGGGTCTGTGTCTCGTCCACTGCCGTCATTGGAGTAGGCCACTTCGCTGACAAAGTCGTACCCCGCATGCAGGCGACCGGCCAAGTCAGGATGGCTGAAACTGACGCCCGTGTCCAGCACGGCGACCGTGGCGGTGCTGGCCCCGGTGGTCTTGTCCCATGCCAAAGGCATGTTCAAACCCGATGCAAAGCTGGCTGGTGCCTGTAAATGCCACTGGGCACTGAAGCCCGGATCGTTGGGCACGGCCATGCGTTTCAGACGCACATTGGGTTCTGCCCATTCGACATCGGGGTGCTGCCGCAGGCGTTTCAGTGCCTGCGAAAGACCTGCACCGTGAACTGCGGCGTCAAGCCGGATCAAATGTGCGCGGGTGCCTACGGGCTCTGGACTCGGTTGCGTCGAACCCATGTCGCGAGCCACCCCCAAAGCACGCTGCTGCTCGCGCTGTTGCAGGGCTTGGGGCGTCTCAAGAATTGGCGTTGCCGCCATTTTGAGTTTGACAATAAAGCTTTGAACGGGCTGCGCAAGCGTCACATGGGCAGGCAGCGCAGTGAGGCCCAGCAGGGCACAGGCAAGGATAATTCTTCGCATACCCGGTTGTAGCATAGGTTGCAAGAGGCTGAACGCCGGATCAAGTCAGGCGAAAATGCATGCTTTATTGTTTCCCCCTTGAACGCTCACCACCATGAACATCGACAAAGACACCGTCGTCACCCTTCGCTACCAAGTCAGCAACGCGCAGGGCAAGGTACTAGACGATCCCAAAGAGCCCATGGCCTACCTGCACGGGGGTTATGGCAATACCCTTGCCCCCATCGAGGCTGCGCTCAACGGCCAAGCCAAAGGTTATCAAACCACGCTGACACTGCAGCCCGAAGAAGCCTTTGGCGTCCGTGACGAAAACCTGTTGCAAACCATTCCCAAAAGCAGCTTCCCCCCGGGCGTGAAACTGGGCGGATCGCTCAAAGGCGTCGACGACGAAGGCAAGGAGCAGGTCTTCACGGTCATGAAGATCAAGGGCGACACGGTTTACCTGGACGGCAACCACCCCTGGGCGGGCATGGTGCTGAACTTCAAACTGAAGGTGACCGATGTACGCGCCGCCATCCCTGAAGAAATCTCTCATGGCCATGTGCACGGCGAACACGGCCACCACCATTGATGACCCTTCCCGACACCATCGACAAGCGCCTGACGGATCTGGAGATCAAGGCCAGCTTTACCGAAGACCTGGTGGACAGCCTTAACCAGGTCATCGTGCGCCAGCAGCAGGACATTGAAAAATTGCAGCACCGCCTGGGAGTGCTGATTGAGCAGGTGGAAAGCAGTTCTGCCAGCGGCCCTGCCCGCAATTTGCTGGATGAATTACCGCCGCATTATTGAGTGCGGCCCTAAAACAAAACGCGCGCCCAAGGGCGCGCTTTTTGTTGAGCTGGGGTGCAGCTTACTTGGCCACCACGCGCACCATTTCCAGGCACTTGTTGGAGTAACCCCATTCGTTGTCGTACCAGGCTACCACCTTGACGAAGGTGCCATCCAGTGCAATCGATGCATCCGCATCAAACACGCTCGTGCAGGTCTCGCCACGGAAGTCAGTGGCCACGACCTTGTCGTTGGTGTAACCCAGCACGCCTTTGAGCGCACCCTTGCTCTGAGCTTCCATCTCAGCGCAGATTTCCTTCAGCGTGGCTTCTTTGTTCAGCTCACAGGTCAGGTCCACGACTGACACGTCGCTGGTAGGTACGCGGAAGGACATGCCGGTCAGCTTCTTGTTCAGCTCAGGAATGACCACACCCACGGCCTTGGCGGCACCGGTGCTGGAGGGGATGATGTTTTCCAGAATACCGCGTCCGCCGCGCCAGTCTTTGTTACTGGGGCCGTCCACGGTTTTTTGGGTGGCGGTGGCGGCGTGCACGGTGGTCATCAGGCCGCGCTTGATGCCCCACTTGTCGTTCAAGACCTTGGCAACAGGTGCCAGACAGTTGGTGGTGCAGGATGCGTTGGAGATGATGGCTTGGCCAGCGTATGTCTTGTCGTTCACGCCAAACACGAACATGGGGGTGTCGTCTTTGGATGGGGCCGAGAAGATGACCTTCTTGGCGCCAGCAGTCAGGTGCTTTTCACCGGAGGCCTTGTCCAGGAACAGGCCCGTGGACTCGATGACGATGTCGGCGCCGACTTCGTTCCACTTGAGGTTGGCAGGATCACGCTCTTGCGTGAGGCGAATCTTTTTGCCGTTGACGATGATGTTGCTGCCTTCAACGGACACGGTGCCCTTGAAGCGACCATGAACGCTGTCGTATTGCAGCATGTAGGCCAGATAGTCAGGCTCCAGCAGGTCGTTGATGGCCACGACTTCGATGTCTTGGAAGTTTTGAATGGCAGAACGCAACACATTGCGCCCGATGCGGCCAAAGCCGTTGATGCCGATTTTGATGGTCATGATCAGTTCTCCAGAAAGTTAAAAATCACTTACGCAAAACAGCCTGCACCGTGTCCGCCACGTTATCTGCAGTGAATCCAAAATGTTCAAAGAGCACCGGCGCGGGGGCCGATTCGCCGTACGTGTCCAGGCCCACGACCGCTGCGCAACCGTATTTCCACCAGCCGTCGGTGGAGCCCATTTCCACCGCCACGCGGGGCAGCCCTTGGGGCAGCACCTGGCTCTTGTAGGCGGCATCTTGCTTGTCAAAGGTGGTGTTGCTGGGCATGGAGACCACGCGAACCGCAATCTTGCGGGCAGCCAACACAGTCTGAGCCTTCAGCGCCAATTGCACTTCTGAGCCGGTTGCAACGATGACGGCTTGGGCCTTCTTTTTGATGCCTGCGGCAGCAGGCTCGGCCACGATATAGGCACCCTTGCTGATGGCGTCGAGGCCAGCCGCATCAGGAGCGACTTCGCTGGTGCCCTTGGGCGCGTAAGCAATGTTCTGACGGCTCAATAACAAAGCTGTGGGCTTGTTCTTGTTGCGCAGGGCCACGGCCCAGGCTACAGCGGTTTCTGCCGTGTCGCCGGGACGCCACACGTCCAGGTTGGGAATCAAGCGAAGGCTGGCCGCATGTTCAATGCTTTGGTGAGTGGGCCCATCTTCGCCCAGACCAATCGAGTCGTGGGTGAAGACGTGGATCACGCGTTGCTTCATGAGGGCGGCCATTCGGATCGCATTGCGGCTGTAGTCGCTGAAAGTCAGGAAGGTACCACCGTAAGGGATGTACCCTCCGTGCAGTGCCACACCGTTCATGATGGCGGCCATACCAAATTCGCGCACACCGTAGTTGATATGGCGGCCAATTTGGCCTTCAGGCGTGGTCACAACTTCGCCAGACAAGTCCACACGAAATGCTGGGGTCGACTTGGTATTGGTCAAATTTGAGCCAGTCAGGTCAGCACTGCCACCCAGCATTTCAGGCAGGGCGGCGGTGAAAGACTCCAGCGCCAACTGGCTGGCCTTGCGGCTGGCGACGGTCTCACCCTTGGTGTGTGCTGCCACCACCGTGTCAAATGCCACCTGGTTAAAGGCCTTGGGCAGATCGCCTTTCATGCGGCGCAAGAACTCTTTGGCCAGCTCGGGGAAGGCAGCTTTATACGCAGCAAACTTGATGTCCCAGGCGGCTTCTCTTTCCGCGCCCTTGGCTTTGGCGTCCCAGTCGGCATAAACCTCTTTGGGGATCACAAACGGGGCATGTGCCCAGCCGATGGCTTCTCGCGTGAGCTTGATTTCTTCACCACCCAGCGGCTCGCCGTGCGCCTTCGCGGTATTTGCCCGGTTAGGGCTGCCTTTGCCAATGTGGGTCTTACAGATGATCAGCGTGGGCTTGTCGGCGCTGTGTTTGGCGTCGGCAATGGCGCGGTCCACGGCGTCCACATCATGGCCATCCACAGGACCAATCACATTCCAGCCGTAGGCCGTGAAGCGCAAGGCGGTGTTGTCCACAAACCAGGGAGTTACCTGACCATCGATGCTGATGCCGTTGTCGTCGTACAGGGCGATCAGCTTATTGAGCTTCCAGGCACCAGCCAGGGCGCAGGCTTCGTGACTGATGCCTTCCATCAGGCAGCCGTCGCCCATGAAAGCATAGGTGCGGTGGTCCACGATGGTGTGGTCTACATCCCCGACCTTGCGGTTGAATTCTTTGGCCAGCAGCTTTTCTGCCAGCGCCATGCCCACGGCATTGGTAACGCCCTGGCCCAGCGGGCCGGTGGTGGTTTCCACGCCAGGGGTCACACCCACTTCTGGGTGGCCAGCGGTCTTGCTGTGCAGTTGACGGAAGTTCTTCAGCTCACTGATGGGCAGTTTGTAGCCCGTGAGGTGTAGCAGCGCGTAAATCAACATCGAACCATGGCCGTTGGACAGCACAAAGCGGTCGCGGTTGGCCCAGGCGGGGTTGCGGGGGTTGTGTTCCAGGTGTCGCCCCCAGAGTGCCACGGCCATGTCAGCCATGCCCATGGGCGCACCTGGATGCCCCGAGTTAGCCTGTTGAACTGCGTCCATCGTCAACGCGCGGATGGCGTTGGCTTGTTGTTGGGTGTCTGCCATGGGAGGGTATGCTGTTGGGGGTAAACCCGCAATTTTACTAGGCGCTACAGTCACCCCCTTCGATCTCGATATGCAAGGCCTGCACCTCACCGCTGATCTACACCAATGCCAGTGCGAAAACGCTTGGCTAGAGGACGCGGCTCGGCTGGGCGAATGTTGCATCGCAGTCGTGCAATCCGCCGGGTTGCAGGCGGTCAATCATCTGTTTCATACCTTTCCGAGCACGACCCACGGGCCAGGTGGTGTCACTGCCACTGTCTTGCTGGCAGAGTCCCACTTGTGCGTGCACACGTGGCCGGAGCAGCGTGCGGTTACGCTGGATGTGTACGTCTGTAACTTTGGCGCAGACCACTCTGCCAAAGCCTACGCCTTGATGGACGCCCTGGTCACCCAGTTCAAGCCAACCCATGCCGAGCACCACCAATTGAGACGAGGAAACCCGTGTTACCCATCAAGGCCATGATCCTGGCAGCCGGGCGAGGCGAGCGCATGCGCCCACTCACTGACCGTACCCCCAAACCCATGCTGCCCGTGCGCGGTAAACCCTTGATGCAGTGGCCTGTGGAAGCGCTGGCGCGCGAAGGCTTCACTGATTTGGTGATCAACACCGCGTGGCTTGGCGATCAAATTTCAGACTATTTTGACCCCATCGGCATATCCAACAACAATTATCCGCTATCAAATGCAGAGCAAAAGACGCTGAAACTGCACTTTTCGCACGAAGGACGCGACTTTGGCGAGGCCCTGGAAACCGCTGGCGGCATCGTACGAGCCCTCCCACATTTGGGCGAACGCTTTTGGGTACTGGCGGGGGATGTGTTTGCCCCTGATTTTGTGTTTTCACCGGCTGCCGTCGAGCGCTTTGTCCAAAGCCGCCAGCTAGCCCATCTGTGGCTGGTGCCTAACCCGGCACACAACCCAAAAGGTGACTTTGGTTTGACCTCTGGCGGCATGCTCACTAACGCTAGCGAACCACGTCATACCTACAGCACCATCGGGCTTTACCATAGGGACTTGTTTTCAGCCCCTTACTGCAACATTTCATCAGGCAACCCGCTGGGCATCAAAGCAGCACTGGCACCGCTTTTGCGTGCGGCCATTGCCGAAAACCGTGTCAGCGGCGAGCTTTACTCCGGTGCCTGGACGGATGTGGGAACGCCTGAACGCCTGGCCCAATTGGGCTGACGAAAGAGCAAACGGGCTGAACACCAATGAATGGAACCATGAATTCGAATTTGATGACGCCCACCGAGCGCCGTGCGAGTGGCACTTTGGCCAGCATTTTTGCGCTGCGTATGCTGGGCATGTTTCTGGTGCTTCCCGTCTTTGCTATCGAAGCGGCACGCTACCCTGGTGGCACAGACGCCAGCCTAGTTGGCTTGACCATGGGCCTGTATGGTCTTACCCAGGCTGCCCTGCAATTGCCTTTTGGCCTGGCGTCTGACCGCCTGGGCCGAAAACGCGTCATTGTGGCTGGCTTGCTGGTGTTTGCCGTGGGCAGTTTTGTGGCTGGCGCTGCGGACAGCTTGCAGGGGCTGATGATTGGTCGCGCCCTGCAGGGTGCCGGAGCCGTCTCTGCAGCAGTGACCGCCTTGCTGGCAGACCTGACACGTGACAGTGTCCGCACCAAATCGATGGCGCTGGTGGGTGCCAGCATTGGGCTGATGTTTGCGTTGTCGCTGGTGGCTGCACCGCTACTCAATAGTTTCATGGGCTTGCCGGGTTTGTTTGTATTGACCGGCATCCTGGCGCTAATCGGCATCGCCGTGGTGATCTGGGCAGTCCCACAGGAACCAGCCAAGCATGCTGACATCCCACGCGGTGGCCTGGGCCAGGTCTTGCGCAATCCGGCCTTGATACGCATGAATGTGGGCGTCTTTATCCTTCACACGGTCCAGATGGCCATGTGGCTGGCACTGCCGGCCATGCTGGTAGAGGCAGGCATTGCCAAAGAACATCACTGGTGGGTGTATTTGCCTGCGGTACTGGCCTCTTTTGTGGTGATGGGTATGACCCTGTTCCCACTGGAAAAGCGCGGCTACCTGCGCGCGGTGTTTTTGGTGGCAATCGGTACGGTGGCCTTGGTGCAACTGGGTTTGCTGGGGGTGGCGTCGGGCCTGGCGCACAGTGCGCCTGGGCTGCGACTGATTTGCCTGTCTACCTTGCTGTTCTTGTTCTTCTGCGGCTTTAATGTACTGGAGGCTAGCCAGCCCAGCCTGGTGTCCAAACTGTCGCCCGCACATGCCAAAGGTGCCGCCATGGGGGTTTACAACACCTTGATGTCATTTGGCTTGTTCGCCGGTGGTGCCATGGGCGGACTTGTCGTCAAGGGCTACGGCGTCACCGGGCTTTTCTTGACTTGCGCAGTACTGATGGGCCTGTGGCTTCTGGTGGCCTGGCCCATGCGTCAACCAACTCCGCCAACGCCAACTACGTCACCCGAGCAAGTTGCCGCCTGAAAGGCGGCCATGATCTAATGGCAGGTTTAGATCTGCCCTCTTTCTGGAGAACGCTATGGCGTCCGTCAACAAAGTCATCATCGTCGGCAATTTAGGCCGAGACCCCGAAATTCGCTACCTGCCCAGCGGGGATGCTGTGGCCAATATCACCGTCGCAACGACCGACCGCTACAAAGACAAGCAGACTGGCGAAAACAAGGAAATCACTGAGTGGCACCGCATCAACTTCTTCGGTCGCCAAGCCGAAGTCGCGGGCCAATACCTTCGCAAGGGCTCGCAGGTTTATGTTGAAGGCAGCTTGCGCACACGCAAGTGGACGGACAAGGACGGACAAGAAAAGTACAGCACTGAAATCCGCGCAGACAACATGCAGATGTTGGGCAGCCGCCAGGGCTCAGGTGGCCCAGGACCTTCCGGCGGCGATGATGAGGGCTACGGCTACGAACAGCAAGCCCCACGCCGCCCGGCTCCTGCCAGCAGGCCGCCTTCCGCCGCCCCTGCTCCACGTCAAGCGCCGCCCAAATCCAGCACCGGTTTTGAGGACATGGACGATGATATCCCGTTTTAGGCCCTGCCGCTCACTGGATCTGGTCGGAAGCCTGGTGGAAAGCGATTGAATTGCCACCTCCTTTTTTTGCCACGTACATGGCGGCATCGGCATGGCGGTAAAGCTCTTCGGCGTGGCTGGCATCAGCGGGGAAGAGGCTGACGCCCATGCTGGCAGTCACTTTGGCACTTTCACATGACATGTAGGGGCTGGCAACCGCCTGCAAGACACGGTTCAAGACGTCTTTCACATGCGCCCTGTCGGGCACTTCGTTAAGCACTAGCACGAATTCGTCACCTCCGTAGCGCGCCACCGTGTCACCCTCACGCAACGAGGATGTGAGACGGCCAGCCAGTTCTTTCAACAGTTCATCGCCCACCTTGTGCCCAAACTGGTCGTTCACAGGTTTAAAACCGTCCAGGTCCAGCAAACATACGGCCAACTGTTTCCCACTACGTCGGCTGAGCATCAGTGATCGGTTGACTCGGTCATCCAGAAGCATGCGATTGGGCAAGCCCGTCAGCACATCGTGGTGGGCCAATTCGCGCAATTTTGTCCGGGATACCTGCAGATCAATGTTGAGCCTGCGTGCTCTCAGGTACAAAACGGCCATGGTCAACGCAATTGCCAAGGTCATCGCCACCAGTGCAATGGCGTGCTGGCGCAGCAAATCCACCACTCGCACAGGTTCCGGTTGATCAAATGGATAAATATGGCGGCGTCGCATGAGCCGCTCAACGCTCAGGTATTCCACTGGAGAAGACCAGCGGTAGTAGCGCGCGCTCCTGCTGGCCTCAGAGCCAGCGGGCATCAAAAGCAGTGAGGCCACCACTTGATTGGCGACTTCCATTGGCACATGGGGCGCAACGGCCAGTGGCCACTCCGGAAAAAGCGGTGTAGAAAGCTGGAAGGGATAGTCCGGCGGCGACCACGCGTTGATCACTTTCAAGGACGCCTTATTGACCAAACCCTCTTCCACCATCGACTCGATCAGTCCTGAGCGTACAAATCCCACATCCACCTGCCCACTCAACACCGCCTTGACATTGAGGTCCTGAGGAAAGCCGAGGAATTTCACCTTTGCATCACTGTCCAGGTTTACATCATTTGTCTCCAGCAAGTCTGCTTGCAACAAGTAGCCAGCAAAAGATGTCTTGTCCGTCGCTGCAATCGTCCGGGTCTTCAAATCCGCCAGCTGCTGAATGTCGGCCCGGTCGCTCTTGGTGAAGATCACGCCACCAAACTGGTTGACCGGCTTGCCTTTTTCACCTTTGACCAACGTAGCCACCCTGGAAAACCCATGCTGCGCCTCAAAGACGATGTAGTGCTCTGGATTGGTAATGATGAAATCCAGTTGGTTTCTGGCCAAAGCCCCCTGAAACTCGGCCAGAACCATGGGCACGACTTCGAAATAGGCACCCTTGACGGTACTGTTCAGGTAAGCAATAGTGGGTGTCCACTCGCGCTGAGTGGCGGCCTTGTCACGAAAAGCGGTGACACCCACCCGAAACAAGCGGTCAGTCTGCTCAGCCCAAGCTGCGCTCAGTTGGCCACACAGTAGAGTGAGGCTAAGCAGGCTTTGAAGCAAGGCTACCTTGACGCAAGCAGCCAAGGGAAAAAAACGACCAATGCGTCGAACAGCGGCGATCATGGTTTATGTGCGGCTTCGGACTTTTTTATCACTTGAAGCCACTATACCCGCGCAGACACTGTCATGCTGGCAGACACTTAAGCAACCAATTGACTTGGTCAATCAACCTCGTTGGTGAGCGGGAAATTGCGCGCTGCAAGGCAAAAAATTGGCTGGAGGTGTAGATTCCGCAATCTTGGGCACTGTGCGCCCTTGTTATTTTGAGCAGGGATCAACATGAAACGACTTTTCTTGACTCGCGTGGGATGGACTTTGGCCTGTATCGCCAGTTTGTCCCTCGGTGCGCTGTCCACCCAAGCGCAAACCCAGCCAGCCGTTTACAACTTTTCACCCGTTAACCAGTTTGGCATCAATCTCACCGCTGCCTATTGGAATCCGATCATTGCCTACGTGTCAGAGAAAAGTGGCGTCAAACTCAACCTGAAGATCGGCCGCACTTCAGCGGACACCACCAGCTATGTATTGGCCAAGGAAGTTGATTTCGTCTTCAGCAACCACCTTTTCAGCCCTGAACGTGAGCAACTAGGCTGGAAGGTGTTCGGGCGCAGGCAGACCCCAGCTCTGCAGGGCCAAATCGTGGTTCCGGCTGACTCTCCCATCACGGACTTGACTCAACTGGCGGGCAAGGACGTTGCTTTCGCTGGTAAAGAAGCCTTCATCATTTACAAAGTCCCCTTTGCCCACCTGCAGTCTCGCAAGATTGACATCAAGGTGGTGTTTGCAGGCAATCAGGACGCAGCGTTCGCACAGCTGTTCAGTGGCAAGGCCGTGGCTGCTGGCGGCAATTCACAGCTAGTCGAAGGCTATGCCCGTCGCGAGAACAAGAAGTTCCGGGTGCTCTGGAGCTCTGAGAATTTTCAGGATCTGGCTTTGATGGCATCAGCCAAAGTCCCCGAAAAAGACCTTGCCGCCGTGGCGACGGCCTTTGTCCAGATGTCCAAGGACCCAAAAGGCCGGGACATTCTGCACCAGGCCTCGCAGGAGGTCGGCCTGGCACAAGATGCGTATTTCATAGCCGCATCATCTGCTGACTACGCAGCTTACAGGCGCTTCTTCCAGTCTGCCCCTGTGTCGCTGCACTGAGTTTGAACCAGCACCCCATGAAACTCCTTCTGTCCCAGCTGATACCTAAATCGCTGGTAGAGCGGGTGTTTTCGCTGTATTTAGCCTCACTGATTTCATTTGTGGCGTTGGGACTCGGGCTTTTTTACAACTATCAGTTTTCGCAGGAGATCGAAAGTCAGGTGGCTGCTGCCGACGTGATGATGAACGTCGCAGCGCAAACCGTTGCAGACAGTGCAGTTCTAGGCGACTACGACACCATCACCAAAACACTTGAGCGAACCATCGCAGGATCGGAGTTTGCCAAGGCACAGTTCATTGATACCAAAGGAGGTGTGCTCAAGGCAACACGAAGCTCAAAAGTCGTGTTAGCGGCACCCCAATGGTTTGAACGAATGGTTCAAGCCAAGCTCGACGACGTCAACCAAAACGTGGCCGTTGGGGGTAAAGACTATGGCGTGATCCGATTGAGCTTCGCCTCAGACGAGGTGGCTGGCCGCCTTTGGGATCTCGGCCTGATTGTGCTGGGCCTGGGCTTGGTATCTTTGTTGCTGGGTGGCGCAATCATCCGCATCCCGCTTAGGCGCTGGCTGGGTAACTTTGACAGAGTGCGCACCCATGAGCGTGAAATCCTGTCCGGTGGTATCGACATCGAAGCCTTGCTTGACAAAGATGCGCCCCTAGAGATACGCCACACATTTGACATCCTGAAACGCGCTGCAGGCCGTCTGGATGCTCAGCGTGAAGAAGCCAGCGTCACCTTGAACGCCATCACTGACGGCGTGGTGACCACTGATGAGCGCCACAACATCATTTATGTCAACCCAGCCGCCGAGATCATGCTCGCATCAAGCGCACGCTTGCTGATTGGCAAGGACATCCGAACTCTCATGCCGTCAGCATTTCCCAGCGGCAAGGACGACATCGGCTGGATGATGAAGCGGGTGGAGCTCCCCGGGCCCAATGGCAAACCCATGATTCTGGACACCACTCGCTCCGCCCTCAATTCCAGTGGTCACAACCTAGTGGGCCAAGTGGTTGCCATGCGCGACGTGAGCCAGCAGCACGCGCTGGACCAGCAATTGCGCTCTGAACTGGAGGCACGGCAACGCGCTCTGGAATCACTCCAGCAAATACTGAACACGTTTCAAGCTACGGGCAGCCCTCAACAAGGTTTGGAGAATAATGATCTGGACGCCCTGATTGGCAACGTGGTATCGCTGGTCAACGAGCGTGAAATGGGTCACCGCGCACTGGACAATCAGAAATTTGCACTGGACCAGCATGCCATTGTCAGCATCACCGACCTGAACGGCAACATCACCTATGCAAATGACCGCTTCTGTGAGGTCAGCGGTTATTCACGTGCTGAACTGCTGGGTGTCAATCACCGCATCATCAAGTCTGGCCGGCATTCAGACGCGTTTTTTGCCGCGCTTTGGCAAAACCTGACCGAAGGTCGTGTCTGGCATGGCGAAGTGTGCAACCGGCACAAGTCTGGCACGGAATACTGGGTGGACGCCACCATTGTCCCCCTGCTCGGCAAAGATGGACTGCCCGAGCAGTACATTGGCATCCGTACCAACATCACCGCCCGCAAGGCAGTTGAAGCCCAGTTGGCGGAGCAACTCAACTTTGTCGAAATTCTGCTGGAAGCTACCCCAACCGCCATTTACCTGAAAGACCGCTCGGGCCGATACATCCGCTTTAACCGTGCGTTTGAAGATCTGTTTGGCATTGTCCGTTCACGCTGGTTTGGCAAAACCGTTTTTGACCTGGTTCCTGGCGAAAGCGCTGCAATGATGCATCAGAAGGACATGGATCTGTTTGAGCGTGGCGAAGTGCAAACCTACGAGGCAACGTTTACCAATCACAAGACCGGCGCAATGCGTGAAGGTCTTTACTGGAAGGCTCCCCTCACCAATGACCGCGGAGAGATTACGGGTTTGGTTGGCACCATCATGGACGTAACTGAAAACAACCGTGTGAACGCAGAATTGCGCGAAGCCAAAACCCAGGCTGAGGTAGCCAACAAGGCCAAAAGCGATTTTCTGGCCAACATGAGCCATGAAATCCGCACCCCGATGAATGGCGTGATCGGCATGACTGATCTGGCCCTGGATACCGCCTTGAACGATGCCCAGCGCGAATACCTGAACGTAGTGAAAAGTTCCGCCCAGGCCTTGATGGTGATCCTGAACGACATACTGGATTTTTCCAAGATTGAAGCGGGCAAGCTGCAAATTGAAAACATCGATTTTTCACCGTCTGTGGTCATTGAAGACACATTGAAAGCAGTCGTAGCTCGCGCCGAGAAGAAGGGTTTGACAATCAGCACCCAAATGGATTCAGATCTGCCCAAGTCCATGCGTGGTGACCCAGGCAGGATCCGCCAGGTGCTGACCAACCTTTGCGACAATGCCATCAAGTTCACCGCCAACGGCAGCATTTCAATTGAAGCGCGCAGCGCCCACCTGGCAGACAGCCAGCACGATGAACTTCACCTGTGCGTGCGCGACACGGGTATCGGCATACCTGCCAGCAAACTGGGCGCAATCTTTGCAGCTTTTACCCAGGCAGACACCTCAACCACAAGACAGTACGGCGGCACTGGCCTTGGCCTGACCATCTGTGCACGGTTGGTAGAACTGATGGGGGGCAAGATTTGGGTGGAAAGTGAGTTTGGCCACGGAAGCGCGTTTCATTTCACCGTGCGCCTGCAATCTGTGAACGTCCAAACTGCCTCGTCCAACACAGGAAATGCCATTCAGACACCCAACGCAAATCCGGCTGCGGCGGAAACCATCTCCCGCCATCTGAATATCCTGCTGGTGGAAGACAACTTGGTGAATCAGAAGCTTGCAACATTGCTGCTACAGAAATGGGGGCATGTCTGTACGCTGGCTCAAAACGGGCAGGAAGCCGTTGACCTCTTTCCATCGCAGCAATGGGATCTGATTTTGATGGACATGCAAATGCCGGTGATGGGCGGACTGGAAGCCACTCGCCTTATCCGTGGGCATGAGTCAAATGAGCGCCGCACGCCTATCCTTGCCATGACGGCCAACGCCATGGCTGCAGACCGCCAAGCGTGTCTGGACGCGGGCATGGACGATCATCTGTCCAAGCCTTTGAACGCCAAGTCGCTTCAGGCATGCATAGAGCGATTAGTGAATTAGGACTCAAGGAAAAGTTGGCACAAATCTCGCTATAAACCCCAATAACTTGACCATTTGGTTAAGTTTATAGTGACACCTCATGCTTGCCAGAGTCCGAATCCCGTTCCCATCCGTCGCCTTATGAAACTTTCTGAACCGACTGCAGACGCGGCCAGTGCAGCTGCACCTGCTGCATTGGCGGTGGAAGTGTCCCGAGCCAACGTCATCTACCCTGCAGTCGACAACCCGGTGCACGCACTTAAAAACGTCGATTTGGAGATTGAGCCCGGTGAATTTGTCTCGCTCATTGGTCCATCGGGCTGCGGCAAGACCACCTTGTTGCGAGTCATTGCTGATCTGGAGCCGATCAGCTCGGGCACCGTTTTGGTGAATGGCGTGACCCCACATGAAGCACGCTTGGCGCGAGCCTATGGCTACGTATTCCAGGCGCCCGCACTGTTCCCCTGGCGTACGGTGCTGGCCAACGTGATGCTACCGTTGCAAATTCAAGGCCGAGACAGGGCCGTCGCTTTGAAGGTGGCGATGGCGCATTTGGAGCAGGTGGGTCTCAAGGGGTTTGAGAAAAAATATCCCTGGCAGCTGTCCGGCGGCATGCAGCAACGCGTGTCGATTGCACGCGCGCTGGCGTTTGAGCCCAAACTGCTGATGATGGACGAGCCTTTCGGTGCGCTGGACGAAATCACTCGTGACCGCTTGAATGAACAGTTGCAGCAGCTTTGGCAGCGCGAACGCCGTACCGTGGTGTTTGTGACTCACTCGATAGCCGAAGCGGTTTACTTGTCCACACGCATTGTGGTGATGTCGCCTCGCCCTGGGCGCATCGTCAAGGTCATCAAATCCACACTGCCCAATGACCGCCACTTGGGCCTGCGCGACACGCCCGAGTTCATGGCACTCGCGCACGAGGTACGGGAGTCGCTCGCCGATGGACACCACTGACAAGCGTTTTCAAAACATCTTGCCTGTCAGCACCATTTTGCTGCTGGTCGTGGTGCTTTGGTACGCTGGCACGGTGTGGCTCAATGCCCCCGGTGCCATCGAACGGGTCATCACTCCCCGGCTTGAAGCTGGCGCCACCTATACCTGGCTAAACCTGATTGAAGCCACCATGGGTATGCAACGCCCTGTACTACCTTCCCCGCATCAGGTGGTCATTGATCTTTGGACCAGCATCGTTGACTGGCCGTTGGACTCGCCCCGCAACCTGCTCTATCACGTCGCCGTCACTGCCCAGTCCACCCTGGTGGGTTTTGTGCTTGGCACCGCCTTGGGTTTGCTGTTATCAGCTGGCATTGTGCATTCACGTACGCTCGACAAAGCACTGATGCCCTGGATCGTGGCCTCGCAAACCATCCCCGTCCTTGCAATTGCGCCCATCGTGCTGGTTATTCTGGGCAGTCTTGGCCTCTCGGGTGTTTTGCCCAAGGCCGTGATCGCCATGTATTTGTGCTTCTTTCCCGTCACGGTGGCCATGGTGCAAGGATTGCGCTCGCCGCAAAAGATCGACACCGAGCTGATGTACACCTATGCCGCGTCACGTTGGCAAACCTTTTGGGTGCTGCGCATACCCGCGGCCTTGCCTTTCCTGTTTCCTGCTTTGCGTGTTGGCATCGCTGCGGGACTGGTGGGTGCCATGGTGGCTGAATTGCCCACCGGTGCGCAGGCTGGGTTGGGCGCCAAACTGTTGACAGGTTCCTACTACGGCAATACCGTAGGTATATGGTCGGCTTTGGTGATGTCCGCCCTGCTAGGACTGGGCTTGACGGCAGCGGTTGCGCTGGTGGAGCGCCTGGTACTGCGCACCCATGGCAATCAAAATACGGCGCCAGGTTCTGGCGTGGGAACAAGCAAATGAAGCTGGACAAACGCGCTGGCGTTGCGACCCTGTTGCTCTTCAGCCTGGTGGTAGCCTTGTGGTTTCTGACTTCCTCTGCGGGTGCCTCTGTTGACCATACCCTGTTCTGGCCCGGCCTGATCCTCATTCTGGTACTGGCTGCCTTCACAGTTCAACGGTGTGCCGCCTTGGAAGGCCGCAAGATTTACGGCCTGATCACCGCCGCCGTTTTCGGGTTTTGGCTAATCTACCTGTGGCAGCTTCTCGTGACTGCGTTCGAAGTCCCACGGGTGCTGCTGCCAGCACCTGTTGCCATCATGGGGTCTTTGGTCGAGCAGTGGGATTTGCTGTGGGGTGACTTCGTGCAGACCGTTATCAAATCGGTTTTTTCCGGGTGGGTCATGGGTTGTGCACTTGGCTTTGGCGTTGCAATTGCCATTGACCGCATGCCTTTCCTGCAACGCGGCCTGTTGCCCATTGCATCACTCACCAGCACGGTGCCACTCGTAGGCGTGGCGCCCATTGCCGTGATGTGGTTTGGGTTTGACTGGCCCTCCAAGGCCGCCGTGGTGGTGCTGATGACCTTCTTTCCCATGTTGGTGTCTACGTTAGCGGGGCTGCAGGCCGCGGGCAAACTGGAGCGCGAATTGATGCACTCTTATGCGGCAAGCTATGGTCGCACACTTGTGTCGCTGCGACTGCCCTGCGCTTTGCCTTTTGTGTTTGGCGCGCTGAAAGTCAATGCAACGCTGGCCTTGATTGGGGCCATCGTGGCCGAATTTTTCGGTTCGCCCACTGCAGGTTTGGGTTTTCGCATTTCGACTGAGGCCTCCAAAATGCACATGTCACTGGTATGGAGCGCAATCGTGGTCGCTGCCATCACGGGCTCTGCCGCTTACTCCTTGCTCGTCCAACTCGAACGCAAGTTTGCGTTTTGGCACCCATCAGTCCGTTCAAATCAATGATTTTTCTGTCCCTGTCCACCAACCACCCCTAGGAGCTTCTTGATGAAAAAACATGTCCGTTTAAGTCAATGCCTGACAGCCGCTGCGGTCGCCATGTCCTTTGCCTTTGGCAGCTTCACCGCGCACGCACAAGAGAAGGTGACCGTACAGCTCAAGTGGGTACCACAGGCCCAGTTTGCCGGTTACTACGTGGCCGCTGCCAAGGGCTATTACAAGGCTGAGGGCCTGGATGTGACCATCAAACCCGGTGGTCCAGATATCTCCCCTGTGCAAGTCATTGCGGGCAACAACGCCGATATCGTTGTCAACTGGATGCCTGACGCTCTGGCTGCCCGAGAAGCGGGTGTGCCCCTCGTCAACGTAGCCCAGGTGTTTGACCGTTCGGGCCTGATGCTGACCTGCAAAAAGGCAAGCGGCGTCGCCAGTCCCAAAGATTTCAAGGGCAAGACACTGGGCGTCTGGTTTGGTGGAAATGAATACCCCTTCCTCAACTGGATGAGCAAGCTGGGCTACAAGCAAGGCACCGACATCAAGGTGCTCAAGCAAGGCTTTAACGTTGATCCTTTGCTGCAGAACCAAGCCGCGTGCGTGTCCACCATGATCTACAACGAATACTGGCAAATCGTGGACGCAGGTATCAAGGAGAGCGACTTGGTCACCTTCTTCTATGAAGACCAGGGCGTGGCCTCCCTTGAGGACGGTCTGTATGTGATGGAGCCCAAGCTCAAAGACCCCGCCTTTGTCGCCAAGATGGCCAAATTCCTGCGCGCGACCTTTAAGGGCTGGAACGAAGCCGTGAAGGACCCCGAAGGCGCCGCCAAGATTGTGGTCGCGGCTGACACATCCGGCAGTGCCACCGTTCCAGTTCAAAAGCGCCAGATGGAAAATGTGGCCAAGTTGATCAAGACCGCCAATACGCCCAAAATGGGTTACCTGGAACCCGCAGCCTATGAGCGCACGGTGAAGGTCTTGATGACTGGCGGCAGCTCGCCCGTGATCAAAAAGGACCCAGGCAAGGCCGCGATGAGCCATGTGATTTGGGAAGCTTCGCAGAAGAAGTGAAGACCCCCGTTGCTTGCTCACTGCGTGTAGCCGCCTCCCCCCTTGCAGGGGGGCGCCGCCAGCGGCCTGGCAAAGCCAGTTCCGCGGCGGCCACTGGTGCCCGTTCGACTTCATGCATCGCTGGTCATGCAAATAGCTGATTGACATGGACACCAAGGGGCAAATTCGTCAAGCGAATGAGCTGCGGATTCTTGCTGCAGCCGAGCGCGTCTTTGCCCGCGCCGGCTTCGGCGGCGCCACCATGGCGCAAATTGCGGAGGAAAGCGGCCTGCCAAAGGCCAATCTGCATTACTACTTTGGCAACAAAGAGGCGTTGTACCGTGAGGTGCTAGCTCAAATCCTGCAAGACTGGCTTGCGCCCACCCATGGCATCGTCCCCGAGGCGGACCCGCGTGAGGCCATTGAGGCCTACATCCGCACCAAGATGGCACTGTCAGCCTCGCGCCCACACGGGTCAAAGGTGTGGGCGAATGAGTTGCTGCATGGTGCCAGTGTCGTAGGCAGCTTGCTGGTCACCGATCTGCGCCCCATCGTCCTGGCCAAAGCGGCAGTAATTGACCAGTGGATTGCCGAGAAAAAAATGGCACCCGTGGACAGCACCCATCTGTTCTTTTCCATCTGGGCATCCACCCAAACCTACGCCGACTTTGATTTACAGGTCAAGGCCGTGCTGGGCAAGTTTGAACTCAACGCGGCAGACCACGACCGCGCGACAACCCATGTGGTCAACCTGATCCTGCGCGGCTGCGGCCTGCTGTCATAGCTCTCCCAGGAACGGGCTGGGTTTGACGCTGCTCGCAATCAAGGTCAGTGCACTGCGCGCGCGGGTCATGCCCACGTAAAACAGGTTGCGCTCATCCACCATGGAGTTGCGCTCGCGCGACGGAAATTCATCCTGCGCCAGGAAGGGCATCACCACATGCTCAAACTCCAGGCCTTTGACCGATGCAATATCGGCCAGGCACAGCGCCGAGGCCTTGGCAGTTTTAGCCCCCTTGGCTTGCAAGGCTTCCAGGCCCAACTCGGCACGGTTCAATTCAGCAAAGAAGGCTTGCGCGCTGCCAACACGCTCGGCCGCAATGCACAAACCGTCCAGGTGAGCCACGGCATCGGCCCGACGCTGGGCTTCCACCCAATGCATCTCGGCCCAACTGGGCATGTCCAGCGCCTCCAACATGCGGCCAAAGCTGTCGGACGAATCTGCCTCTTGTGCAATGGCAACGGCCTGCCTCAAGCGCTTGGCCAACTTGGGGTCGGTGTTACGCAAAATCTGACCTTCAAAAAAAGGCGTCAGTGCGGACGGGTCCAACACCACATGGCGCACAGCTTCTTTCAGGCGGTCTTGCGCGGACTCTTGCTCGTCCATCGAAAAGCTCAGTTCCACGCGGCAGAACGACACCAGTTCTTCCACCATGCGCTGGCGTGTGGCGGCACTTTGCACAGCGGCAAAGTCCTGTGTGGCGATGGCCAACAGGGCACGCACCAGCAATACCTCAGGTCGCTGCACATACAAGCCCATGCCACGCGTGGTGTAGGGCAGGTCGGCAGCCAGCAAAGCGTTTTCAATCAACACCGAGTGGTGCGGGTGTCGCAGCAGCACGATCAAATCGCTCATCCGGTGCTTTGCGGCCTTCCATTGCTGTGCGGTCTGGATCACGGCTTGTGCGCAGGCTTCGTCACTGGTGTAGGTAAGCGTGTTCACCGCGGTGCGGTGCGCTGCAGCGCTGGCATAGACCTTGTGGGCAAAGTTGGCGGCCAGGTCGGCCACATCGGAGCTGAAGCGGTAGCTGGCGCTCAGAGGCAGCGTCACGACATCGCGCCCCGTCTCTTGCCGCCAGGTGTCGGCGCTCAAATAGCGGGCATCGGCGCCTGCATTGGCATACAACACCTGGTCCACATCGCCCACACCGCACACATAGCAGCCCGGGTTGACGCTAAGCAACGCGCGCAATACTGAGAACATGGCTGCGTTCAGGTCGTGCATCTCGTCCACCATCAGCGCATTCAAATGGCGCGGCCAATTGGGGAACAGGTCGATCCAATCGGGCTGATCAGGGTCAGACACAAAGCGGGCCAGATCGTAAGTGGCATCCATAGGAGCACGAAAGCGCGGCGCGTCATCCTCGGGCGGGCAACGCAGGCGCTCGTAGCTGCCCAGCAGGCTCAGGTAGGTGAAGTCGTGCCCCAGATCAACGGCGGTGGATGGGTTAATGCCCTCGCCCTCCCAGAACACCTGCTCGCGTGCCATGGTGCCTTTGATGCGCAGGCTGGCCTGCAAGAAGCGGTCAACAAAGCCGGTGTCACCCACCGCGGGCAGCTGCAACTGGTCGCGCCAGCGCTCATGCCCGTCGAGGATTTGTATCGCTTCCCACACTGTGTCTTCCACCTTTTCGGGCTGGTCGAAGTGGGCCGGTTCAACGCCTTCTTTGGCTTTGAGGCAGTAGCGCGCAAAGCGCTCGAAGGTGGAAACCCACAGGCCTTTGACCTCCGCCGCAGGCACACCAATTTTGATCAGCGCCAGGCGTAACGCGTCGCAAGCAGGCTCGGTGTAGGTCAGTGCCAGCATGCTCTTGGGTGCCAATCCTCGCGCCAGACCCTCTGCCATGCGCAACGCCAAGCTGGTGGTCTTGGCTGCACCCGCATTGGCCAGCACCAGCAGGGTAGCGGCGTCGCAGGTCTGGATGGCCGTTTGCTCGGATGTGGGGCGAATCGTCTTGGCGGTGAACTGAGGGGCAGTGGCCACGTGAATCCTGTCTACAGTGAGAAGTTGCCGCGAGGATCGAAGAACTCGCCGTCCTATTGGATACCTGCCGGCAAAACTACAATAGCTTGGTCCAGGCCCCGACGTTGTATACCTTGGCATAGCCGTTTTTCATCAGCAGCAGTTTGGCCATGCCACTCCTGGAGCCACTGGCACAGCACAACACCACAGGTGCGGACTTGGGTATTTCAGCCAGCCTGCTCCCCAGTTCCGGCAGCGGTATGTTGACAGTGCCTTCAGCGCGCCCATTTGCAAATTCCGCAGGCGACCTGACGTCAACAAACAAAGCACCCTCCTTTTTAAGGTCTGGCAGCATGGCCACCACCCGCTTTGAATTCCACCACTTGTACGCAAACCAGAGCGCCAAGGCGAGGAACGGCCAATATTGTTCGAACATATTCACGATAGTCATCTCGCCCCTTTGAGACTAATTGCTTGGGTATCGACGCACCAAAACAGCTTGTGCATCCCACCCTTGCTTATAACTGGCTGAGACATGCCATCAGAACTGATCTTGGTTTCAATGCGCCAGATCAACAACAGGACTTGTATTGCGCGCATGATCAAAGCTCATTCACGAGGGAGATTTTATGCATGCATTACAAGACCTGTTCACCACCGACTACGGCATCATGAGCGTCATTGGCATCGTATTCATGCTGGGCATGTGCGTCTTCTTTGTCCGCTATTTTTTGAACCAAATGCATGCGGATGAAGCCCGGGAAAAAGCGCAAAGCCGCAGGTAGCGAGGTAGCCTGCTCGCGCCCACGCTAGCAGGCTACAGGCAGATAGGGTGCAATGTTGGCCAGGGCCCGGTCTACGTAAAGATCTTTCTCACCCACGGGCGCCACATAGTGCATGGCGGCCTTGGCAGCCTCTGCCCCTTCAAAACGCGCAATCACCCAGGCGGCCAGGTACTGCGAAGCCAGGCACCCACCCGCCGTAGCCACATTGCCCTTTGCGTAAAACGGCTGGTTCAGCACATCCACGCCCGCCTCTTGCACCCAGGGCTTGGTCAACAAATCGGTGCAAGCTGGAACCTGCTGCAACAGCCCCAGCTTGGCCAGCAGCAAGGTGCCCGAGCACTGCGCGCCAATCAGTTGCCTGGCCGGGTCCAATAGCAACTGCGCCATCAAGCCTGCATCATTGGCCACATCCCGCGTCTTCATGCCGCTGCCCACCAGCACCGCGTCTGCCGCGCAGGCATCTGCCAACGAGCACTGCGCATGGAGCATGACACCATTCATGGAGGTAACAGTCGGCGTGGGGCAAGCCAAAGACACGCTCCAGTCCGGCTTTTTGATGCGGTTGAGAATGCCCAGGGCAATCAGGGAATCTAGTTCGTTGAAACCGTCGAAGGTGAGGATGGCGATGTGCATAGGGAGACTGTAACTTGCCAGGCCCGCGATGCTTCAGCACAGTGCGCTGAGGAGTGCATGCGGTCTCAAGACTCGAGGCTGGCAGAGCTCTCGTGAATTTTCAGTTCCTCAAGGACTTGCTTCAAGTTTGCATGATGGATGATGTTGAGTACCTTGCAATCGCTGTTCGGAATGTCTACGCAGCGGGGGGAATGAAAAGCCAAGACTTCAGTCAAATAGTCAAATGGTTCGATACTCTTTATGCGAGCAATAGAATTCAGCTCCCACTAAAGGGCATCCTGATCATTGGTTACTAGCTTGCGGACTTCGCAGCATTGGCTTTATACCGTCAAAGTATCCTTGCTCGCGCGCACCGCAGTACAAACTGTGCCTCCAAATAGGCATCAAACCACGGTTTAGTCAGCCCCGCGAAATCACAGTTGATCTCAGTGGTATTGAGCGAAACGGCTTTCCCAAACCACCCCGCCAAGGCAGCCATGCCAGGGTGGTCAGGCGCAGGCCGATTCGCGCGAGCTTACGGGCACCGCGTGACGGCGGTGGCATACGCTTTGAAACCAACGCAATCCACGAATGCTGTTCGCGAGCGTGGCCGGAGAATGACCATCCTGGCATGGCTGCCGGACTATGCTGCCCAATAGAAGAAACCTAAATAAACGCCACCAAGCCCGAAAAGGCAACTATCCCACCACCCCCGCCCGCTCCAACATCGCATGGAGCAACACATTGCACCCCGCCGTGATGTGTTCAGGCTCCGCACTCTCAATCTCGTTGTGGCTGATGCCATCCTTGCAGGGGATAAAAATCATCCCCGCCGGTGCCAAGCGCGCCACGTACACTGCGTCATGCCCTGCACCTGAAACGGCCGGCATATTGCTGTAGCCAAGTTTTTCCGCAGCCTTGGCCACGGCCTGAATGCAACCTGGGTCGAAGGGTTGTGCTGGGTAAGCACTGACCTGCGTGATGACGATGGACAGGCCGGTCTCGGCGCTGATTTTGGCGGCCACGGCGCGGATGTCTGCGTCCATCGCGTCGCACAGCGCATTGGTTGCGTTGCGCAGATCGATGCTGAAAGTGACCTGGCCGGGAATCACATTGCGGCTGTTGGGGTGCACCCGCACCATACCGACCGTGCCACGGCCATGATTCACTGAGCCTTGTGGGTGGCGGTGCGCGCAGGCCACAACTTCTTGCATCAGTTTGCTGGCTACTTGCAGGGCATCTTTACGCAGCGCCATGGGTGTGGGGCCAGCGTGCGCTTCCATGCCGGTCACCACGCAGTCATACCAGCGGATGCCCAACACGCCGCTCACCACGCCAATGGTTTTTTGTTGTCCTCCAGCACTGGGCCTTGCTCGATGTGGGTTTCAAAATAGGTGCCAATCGGGTGATCGCCGGGTTCTTGTGGGCCGATGTAGCCGATGCGCTCCAGTTCTTCCTTGACGCTCTTGCCATCGGCGTCTTTGGCGGCGTAGGCATGTTCCAAGGTAAAGGCTTTGGCGAACACACCCGAGCCCATCATCACCGGCACAAAGCGCGAGCCTTCTTCATTCGTCCACCAGGCCACCTCGATAGGGGCTTCGGTCTCGATGTGGTTGTCGTTCAGGGTGCGCACTACTTCCAGGCCCGCCAGCACGCCGTAGTTGCCGTCAAACTTGCCGCCGGTGGGTTGGGTGTCTATGTGGCTGCCAGTCATCACCGGGGGCAGGGTATTGTTTTTACCGGGGCGGCGCAAAAATCCGTTGCCGATTTTGTCGATGGTGACTGTCATGCCCGCTTCCTTGGCCCAGCGGCTGACCAGGTCTCGGCCCTGTTTGTCCAGGTCGGTCAGGGTCAGGCGGCAGACGCCGCCTTTGGGCGTGGCGCCGATCTGGGCCAGCTCCATCAGGCTGTCCCACAGGCGCTGGCCGTTCACTCTCAAGTTATTGATATCGGTACTCATGTTGTGCTCCTCGTATGCGTGAAATTGGGCATGAAAGTGGTGTTGGCCGGGCGACCAGGTAAGTTCAATTGAGTCTGTGCGGGCGGACTGCTGGCAATGCATTGGCCGCGTCGGTATACGGCAAGGCGCGTGGCGCGCAGGCGGATGGCTTCGATGGGGTCACGCGCTTGAAGCAGCACAAAGTCGGCACTCTTGCCAACTTCCAGGCCATGGTCTTCGAGCTGCATGGCGCGCGCTGGGGCGCTGGTCACGGCGTTGAAGCATTGGCGCATCGCGGCTTGGCTGGTCATCTGCGCTACATGCAGGCCCATGTGGGCTACTTCCAGCATGTCGCCACTGCCCAAGCTGTACCACGGGTCCATCACACAGTCGTGCCCAAAGGCCACGTTGATGCCAGCGGCCAGCAGCTCGGGCACACGGGTCATGCCCCGCCGTTTGGGGTAGGTGTCGTGTCGGCCTTGAAGGGTGATGTTGATCAGCGGGTTGGACACAACGTGCAGCTTGGCCTCCGCCATCAGCGGGATCAACTTGGACACGTAGTAGTTGTCCATGGAATGCATGGATGTCAAATGCGAGCCCGTCACGCGGCCATGCAGGCCCAGGCGATGCGTCTCGGCCGCCAGGGTTTCGACATGGCGCGAAAGCGGGTCGTCCGACTCATCGCAATGCATGTCCACCAGCAGACCACGCTCGGCTGCCAACTCGCACAGCAGGCGCACGCTGTCGGCACCGTGCTGCATCGTTCGCTCAAAGTGCGGAATGCCCCCGACCACATCGACGCCCATGTCGATCGCGCGCTTGAGGTTGTCCAGCGCGCCAGGAGCGCGCAGCACGCCGTCTTGCGGGAAGGCCACCAGCTGCATGTCGATGTAAGGCGCCACCTGGCGCTTGACCTGTAGCAACGCCTCCACCGCCAGCAGGCGCGGGTCACAGACATCCACATGGGTGCGGATCGCCAGCAGGCCCTTGGCCACGGCCCAGTCGCAGTAGGCCAGAGCGCGCTCAATCAATGCGTCTTGCGTAAGCTGAGGCTTTAGCTCGCCCCACAACGCAATGCCTTCCAACAGGGTGCCACTCTGATTCACGCGCGGCAGGCCATAGCTGAGCGTGGCGTCCATGTGAAAGTGCGCATCCACAAACGGGGCCGTCAGCAACTGTCCTTGCGCGTCCAGCGTTTCATGCGAAGGCAGGTTCAGTCCCTTGCCAACCTCGGCAATGCGTCCGGCCTGCACGCCCAAGGACATGCGCGTTTGGCCATCGGCCAGCGTTGCGTTGATAACAAGGAGATCGAGCATGGTCTAGCGTTCACCCTTGCGATAGGGTTTCATGAGGGCTTGAGGATAGGCGGCCTTGCGGGCCACCACAATCAGGGCAAGTATCGATAGCAGGTAGGGCAGCATCAAGTAAACCTGATACGGCAAGGCCGCGTCACCCGACTGCTGCAGGCGCAGTTGCAGGGCATCAAAAATGGCAAACAGCAGGGCTCCGACCAAAGCCTTACCCGGTCGCCACGACGCAAACACCACCAGCGCCACACAAATCCAACCGCGACCATTGGCCATGTTGAAGAAGAACGCATTGAAGGCCGCCAGCGTCAAGAAAGAGCCCGCCACACCCATCAGGGCCGAGCCCGCCACGATCGCTACAGTGCGTGTGTGCGCCACCGATACGCCTTGGCCTTCGGCAGCCGCCGGGTTCTCCCCCACCATGCGCAGGGCCAGCCCAGCGGGTGTTCTGTTCAGCACGTAGGCCAAGAGAGGAACCAGCAGCAAAGCCAGCAGCGTGAGCGGTGTTTGCGTGTCCAGCACCGGAATACCCAGGCCCGCCATCGGCTCAAAGGGTGCAATGGTGGGCGGTGTGCTGACTTTGGGAAAGCTCACCCGGGACGCGTAAGAGCTGAGCGCTGTCGCCAGCAGGGTTATGCCCAGGCCCGACACATGTTGCGAGAGCGCCAAACCCACGGTCAACCAGGCGTGCAGCAAGCCAAGCAGTGCCCCCGTCAACGCTGCTACGGCGACACCGGCCCACAGACTGTGCCCGCCGTAAACCGTGAGCCAACCCGTAAACGCCCCCGCCACCATGATGCCCTCGATGCCCAGGTTCAGCACGCCCGCCCGTTCGCACAGCAGCACGCCCAGGGTGCCCAGGATCAACGGCGTCGCAATGCGCAGCACGGCACCCCAGAACGACAGGTTGGCAAAAATATCGATGAGCGTTTGCATCATTTGTCCTGACCCCAACGCACACGGTATTGAGTCAGCAATGTCGCTACCAGCACCGCGATCAGTGATGTGGCCACAATTACATCGGCAATGTAGGTGGGCACACCCACCACGCGGCTCATTGCATCAGCCCCACCATCACCCCGGCCACAAAAATGCTGGCGGCGATCACGCCCAGCGGGTGCAGGGCCGCCAGCATGGCGATCACGATGCCGCTGTAGCCATAGCCTGGTGACATGTCCATGGTAACGTAGCTGGTGCGGCCTGCTACCTCGATGGCCCCTGCCAAACCGGCCAGCGCGCCGGACATCAAGGCCACCATCAGATTGGTGCGAAACGCTGGCACCCCGGCAAATATGGCTGCGCGTGCATTGGCGCCTGTAGCGCGAATGTCAAAACCCAGCACCGCATGCTTGAACACCAGCCACAATATTACCGCCAGGCAAATCGCCATGAAGATGCCGCTGTGCAGACGCAGGCCTTGGATGGGGCGCCAAAGTTCCAAATCGCTGGCCAGCGCCATGCTTTGCGGCCAGCCCATGGCGGCGGTGTCTTTCATCGGCCCATCCAGCAGGGCAGACACACCCAATAGCACGATGAAGTTCATCAGCAGCGTCGTCACCACCTCGTCCACCCCAAAGCGCAGCTTGAGCACAGCGGGGCCGAGCAGCAGCAAGGCCCCCACCAGGGCAGCTGCCAGCAGCATGAGCGGGAACACCACCCAAGTGGGCGCAAACAGCTCACCCCCGGCGGCAATTCCCCCCACCGCCACAGCCGCCATCGCGCCGCCATACAGTTGGCCTTCTGCACCAATGTTGAACAGGCGCGCCTTGAACGCAACCGCAGCAGCCAGGCCGGTAAACATCAGCGGCACAGCACGCATCAGGGTTTCGCTCAATGCAAAGAGTGAGCCAAAACCGCCCATCAAGATCGCACCATAGGTTTGGGGGACAGCAGCGCCCGCCCACAGAACCAGTGCTGCGCTGATCAGCAGCGTAAATGCCACGGCACCGACGGGCGCCAGGGCATAGGCCAGCGGTGACGACTCGCTGCGCTTTTCTAGCCTCATGCTGTCATGCCCTCACCTGCTTCTTCGTTCTTGGTTTGCGCGTGCATGCCCGCCATGGCGAGCCCCAGACTCTCGCGTGTCCATTGCTCGGGTGGCTTGGCGGGGGTGAGCTCCCCGTGGTGCATCACGGCGACAAGGTCGCCCAGCGTCATGACTTCATCCAGGTCGTCGGAGATCAGCAGCACAGCGGCGCCCGCATCGCGTGCGGCAATCAGTTGCTGCTGCACATAGGCCACGGCACCCAGGTCAAGCCCCCAGGAGGGCTGGTGCGCTACGATCAGTTTGGGCGTGCTGCCATCTGGAGAGCGCAGGGCGCGGCCCAAAATCAGCTTTTGCATGTTGCCACCTGACAGAGCGCGCGCATTGGACAGCGGCCCGGCACCACGCACGTCAAAGTCGACAATGATGCGTTGCGCATGCGCCATGGCCACCGTGCGGCGTACCCAGCGCAGGCCCAGAATGCGGCGCGAAAAATGCGGGCTGCGCAGGCGCTCACTCACCGCGTTCTCCCACACGGGCAAATCGCCCACCACGCCCACGGCATGGCGGTCTTCGGGGATGCGGGCCAAGCCCTGGGGTACCAAGTCTGCCGGTGAGCCATGCATGGGCTGACCCAGAAAGGTCACGCTGCCGCTGCTGACGCAGCGCACACCACTCAGGAGTTCGGCCAAGGCCACTTGACCGTTGCCCGATACACCGGCAATGGCGACGATCTCGCCGCTGCGCAGCGTCAAAGAAATCTGCTTAAGTTTGTCGTGCCCGTGCGGCGCGCAACAGGCTTGGTCTAGCTTACAGACCGCAGCGCCCACCTTTGTCGCTGGCTGACGCTGCGGCAAGTCAATGGCGTGACCGAGCATCCACAGCGCCAGCTTGGCTTCGCTCGCCTCTGCCACTGGCGCCTGGGCCACCAGCTTACCCGCCCTCAGCACGGCCACGCGGTGCGACACGCGCATCACCTCGGGCAGCTTATGGCTGATGAAGATGATGGACAGACCCTGCGCGACCATTTGCGACAAGGTATGAAATAGTGCAACGCTCTCTTGCGGCGTCAACACTGCAGTGGGCTCGTCCAGAATCAGAATGCGCGCACCGCGCACCAGGGCTTTGAGGATCTCCACCCTCTGGCGCTCGCCCACCGACAGATCGGCCACGCGAGCGTCAGCATTCACCTGCAAACCAAAACGCTCGGCTGTGGCAGCCAGCGTAGCCCGTGCAGCCTGACGACGGGACCAGGGCCACCACAGTGGCTCGGTGCCCAGCATCACGTTGTCCAGCACGGTCAGGTTGTCAGCCAACGTGAAATGCTGGTGCACCATGCCGATGCCAGCAGCCAAAGCGGCGCGTGGCTGGCCGGGTTCCAGCGCTTGACCAAACACTTCTATCTGGCCAGAGTCCGCCACGTAGTGCCCGAACAGAATGGACACCAGCGTGGATTTACCGGCACCGTTTTCACCCAACAGTGCCAACACTTCGCCTGGCCCTAAATCGAGCGAGATGTCATCATTGGCTTGCAGCTGACCAAAGCGTTTGCTGATGTTCTTCAGCCGCAGAACAGGCTGGCCTGCTGCAGTCATCGAAGGTTTACTTTGCTGTTGATTTAGGTTGGTTGTCGTCCACTTTGACCGTGAAGCTGCCAGCCAGGATGGCCTTTTCTTTGGCGCGCATCTTGGTCACCACGTCTGCAGGCACCTTGCCGTCAAAGGTGCCAAGCGGGGCCAGTTCCGAGCCCTTGTGTTTCATGGTGGAGTACACGCCGTAGTCTTCGGCCGTGAACTTCTTGTCTTTGACAAGCTTGAGCGCGCGGTCGATGGACGGCTCCATATTCCACAGGGCTGACGACACGATGGTGTTCGGGTACTTGTCTTGTGTGTTGATCACGTTGCCAATCGCCAGCACCTTGCGCTCTTGCGCGGCGTCGCTCACGCCAAAGCGCTCGGCATACATCACGTCGGCACCTTTGTCGATCATCGCAAAGGCGGCTTCTTTGGCTTTCGGTGGATCAAACCAGCTGTTGATGAAGCTGACAGTAAATTCCACCTTGGGGTTCACCTCTTTGGCACCCGCCATGAAGGCGTTCATCAGGCGGTTGACCTCGGGGATAGGAAAGCCGCCCACCATACCGATCTTGTTGCTCTTGGTCATGCCACCCGCCACCATGCCAGAAAGGTAAGCAGGCTCTTGGATGAAGTTGTCAAACACGCTGAAATTAGGTGCCTGCGGCTTGCCAGACGAACCCAGCAGGAAGGAAGTCTTGGGGAAGTCTTTGGCTACCTTGCGGGCGGCGGCTTCCACGGCAAAAGCTTCACCCACGATCAGCTCGTTGCCGCCAGTGGCGTATTCACGCATCACACGTTCGTAATCGGCGTTGCTGACGTTCTCGCTGGCCTTGTATTCGATCTCGCCACGTGCCTCGGCGGCCTTGAGCGCCTTGTGGATGCGGCTGACCCATTGCTGCTCAAAGGGCACGGTGTAAATAGCCGCCACTTTCATCTTGGCTTGCGCCAAGGAGAGACCAGGCGCCGACAGCACCAATGCGGCGCTCATGGCCAACAAGGTGCGGCGAGGGAATACAAAGGCTTTCATGGGTGAGTCTTTCCTGAAGGTTGAAGTAGGAACAAAAATAGACGGTCGGAAAATAAGCAGTTAGCGTGCCACAGCCTTGGGTGCATTGAGCATCGCTTTGCGGCCCAGCGCATCAAACTGCGCCCCAAAAGGCGCACGTTTCACATACTGACCTGCACCCCGCACTGCACGCAGGTCGCCCTGCACAAAGGTGAGGTTGCCACGGCTCAAGGTGTGGGTGGGCACGCCGGTGACGGTGCGACCTTCAAAGATGTTGAAGTCGCCCAACGATTTTTGCGTCTTGGCCGACAGGGTCTTGGTGCCAGCGGGGTCCCACACCACAATATCGGCATCGGCGCCGGGAGCGACACAGCCTTTTTGCGGGTAGATGTTGAACAGTTTGGCCGCATTGGCCGATGTGACGGCGACAAATTCGCTGGGGGTGAGTTTGCCCGTGTTGACGCCCTGGTCCCACAGGATGGCCATGCGCTCCTCAACGCCACCTGTGCCATTGGGAATCTTGCTGAAGTCGTCTTTACCAGCGGCTTTTTGGGCGGCGCAGAAGGTGCAGTGGTCCGTCGCCGTGGTGTGGAGATGGCCTGCCTGGAGACCACGCCACAGGGCTGCCTGGTTTTCTTTGCCCCGGAAAGGGGGGCTCATTACGTGGGCGGCAGCAAAGGTAAAGTCTGTGTTCTGGTAAACGCTGTCGTCCACCACCAGGTGACCAGCCAGCACTTCGCCATACACGCGCTGACCGTTGGCGCGGGCGCGGGCTATGGCCGCGGCACTTTCAGCGCAGGACACGTGCACCACATAGATGGGCACGTTCAGCACATCGGCAATGGCGATGGCGCGTTGCACGGCTTCGGCTTCCACCGCCGGTGGGCGGGAGGCCGGGTGGCCCTCTGGCCCCAGAATGCCGCGTGCTTTCATCTCGGCTTGGAGCAAAAAGACGAGTTCACCGTTCTCTGCATGCACCGTGGGCATCGCGCCCAGTTCCAGCGCGCGCTTGAAGCTGTTCACCAGGGTTTCGTCGTCGCACATGATGGCGTTTTTGTAGGCCATGAAGTGCTTGAAGCTGTTGACGCCTTCTTCGGTGACGAGCGTGCCCATGTCGCGGTGCACGGTTTCGTCCCACCAGGTGACGGCGACGTGAAAGCTATAGTCGCTGGCGGCCTTCTCGGCCCAAGCACGCCACTTGCGGTAAGCATCCATCAGTGGCTCTTTGGGGTCAGGGATCACAAAGTCAATGATGGTGGTGGTGCCACCTGCCATGGCAGCGACTGTGCCGCTGTAGAAGTCGTCCATGGTGGTTGCGCCCATGAAGGGCAGCTGCATGTGGGTGTGCGGGTCAATACCGCCTGGCATGACCAGCTGCCCACCTGCGTCAATGATCTCGGTGCCCGCTGGCGTGCTCAAGTGCTCTCCCACCAGGGCCACTTTGCCATCCAGGCACAAGACATCGGCCCGGAATGCCCGGTATGCATTCACAACGGTGCCGCCTCGGATCAATACTGCGCTCATGATTACTCCTGATTTAGTAGCTATAAAACCAATACAGATGTGCCGTAGCAGGCATTCTTAATCACATTCAAGCCGCGCGCATGGGGTTGTTGGGGTGTGTCGTCCAATCCGCATGCTGTCCACTCACCACTTTACCCGTTCGCAAATCGGTTTCACCCGGCTTCAGGTCACGCAGGCTGATGCAGTTGGGCACAGGGCACACCGTCACACACAGGTTGCAGCCGACGCATTCTTCTTCCTTCACTTCAAAATGGCGCTTGCCGTCCTTGGTATGGGTGATGGCCTGGTGCGAGGTGTCTTCGCACGAGATATGGCAGCGCCCACATTCGATGCACAGGTCTTGGTCAATGACCGCCTTGCTGATGTGATTGAGGTTGAGGTAACGCCAGTCGGTGACGGTGGGCACGGCCTTGCGACGGAAGTCGTCAATGCTTTTGAAGCCCTTGCTGTCCATGTAATTGGACAGGCCATCGTTCATCTCCTGCACGATCTTGAAGCCGAAGGCCATGGCCGCCGTGCAAACTTGCACCGTGCCCGCACCCAGCGCGATGAAGTCCAGCGCATCGCGCCAGTTGCCCACACCGCCAATGCCGCTGATAGGCAAGCCTGCGGTGAGCGGATCGCGCGCAATCTCGGCCACCATGTTCAGCGCAATCGGCTTGACCGCCGGGCCGCAGTAGCCGCCGTGTGAGCCCATGCCGCCGGTAGAAGGGCTCATCAGCAGCGTGTCGGGGTCCACGCCGATGATGGAGTTGATGGTGTTGATGAGCGACACCGCATCGGCCCCCCCCTTTTTGGCCGCACGCGCCGGGTGGCGGATGTCCGTGATATTGGGGGTGAGCTTCACAATCACCGGCATCTTGGAATAGAGCTTGCACCAGGCGGTGACCATTTCGATGTACTCCGGCACCTGGCCAACAGCCGCGCCCATGCCGCGCTCGCTCATGCCGTGAGGGCAGCCAAAGTTGAGTTCAATGCCGTCGCAGCCCGTGTCCTCTACGCGAGGCAGGATGGCTTTCCATGCCTCTTCGGTGCAGGGCACCATCAGCGAAACGACCAGGGCACGGTCCGGCCAGTCGCGCTTGACCTGGGTTATCTCACGCAGGTTCAGGTCAAGATCGCGGTCAGTGATCAACTCGATGTTGTTCAGGCCCAGCATGCGCCGGTCGTTGGACAGCAGTGCCCCATAGCGCGGTCCATTCACATTGACGATGGGTGGCCCGGCCTCACCGAGCGTCTTCCAGACGACACCGCCCCAGCCAGCTTCATAAGCACGGATGACGTTGTAGGCTTTGTCGGTGGGTGGCGCTGAGGCCAGCCAGAAGGGGTTGGGCGTGCGGATGCCCGCAAAGGTGGTGGACAAATCTGCCATGTTTATTTCCCTGTCTCGACACTGGTGGGTGCGCTGGTGATGGCAGCGTGAATGGCCGCTGCCGCTTTCTTGCCATGCTCAACGGCTTCAACGGTCAGGTCAAGGCCACCCGCGCGGCAGTCCCCCCCAGCCCAAACGCCCTTCAGATTGGTAGCGCCGTCTTCTGTTGTCGCAATACGGCCGTCACGCAGACTAAGGCCCGAGACCGCAAGCACGCCTTCGTCCAGCTGCTGGCCAATCGCTTTGAACACCATGTCAGCCTCGAAACGCAGTTCGCGCCCGGTGGGCTGCAGCCTGCCTTCGACCAGCGCCTGCTCGGCAAAGCGCACAGCGCAGACATGTCCGCGGCCGTCTGGTCCACTGCCTTGAATCTCGACGGGTGCCAACCAATGGTTCAGCACCACGCCATTGGTGCAAGCCCAGTCCTGCTCGGCGGCAGACGCGCTCATCTGCTCCTTGCCGCGACGGTAGGCCATGTGCACGACCTCGGCCCCCAGCAGCTTGGCCTGGACGGACGCATCCACCGCAGTCATGCCGCCGCCGATCACCACCACCCGCCGGCCAATGGGCACCGTGGCGGGATCGCTCTGCCGCAGCTCGGCAATGAAGTCCACTGCGCTGCGCACGCCCGCCAGATCCTCGCCAGGCAGGTTCAAGGCAGCCGCCTTGCCCAAGCCGATGCCCAGGAACACGGCCTCAAAACTGGACTGCAAGGTCTTGAGTGCGGAGGCGTTGAACTGGTAGCCATGCTCAATGCGGATACCGCCAATCGACAGCAACCAGGCAATTTCTTTTTGGGCAAAGCCGTCCGTCGTCTTGTAGGTGGCCAGACCGTATTCATTCAAGCCGCCCGCCTTGGGCCTGGCTTCAAAAATCACGACGTCATGCCCAAGCCTGGCCAGCATGTGGGCACAGGCCAGGCCCGCCGGGCCAGCGCCCACCACCGCAATGCGTTTGCCCGTCGCGGCTGCCCGCACAAATGGTTGCGGCGCCGGACTGGCCATCAGGCTGTCAACGGCAAAACGCTGCAGGCGACCAATCTCAATGGCCTTGCCTTGTTGGGTCTGGCGCACACAGACCTGTTCGCACAACACCTCGGTCGGGCAAACCCGTGCGCACATGCCACCCAGCGGATTGGATTCCAGAATGGTGCTCGCTGCACCGCGATGGTTCCCGTCACTGATGCGGTGAATAAAACTGGGCACGTCGATGTTGGTGGGGCAAGCCGTCTGGCATGGTGCATCAAAGCAATATAGGCAGCGCTGCGCCTCCATCATGGCTTGCGACGCCGACATCAGGGGGACGGTGTCGGCAAAGCGAGCCGCATAGTCTGCCGCGCCCAGGCGGCCAGCACGGACATCGGGTGTGTACTCAACCACGGTGACTCCTATTGGTTTATTTCCTGACCAAATGGTCAGGTTGACAAAACAATATAGCAAGCTACGTGCCCAGCACATAGGGAATGCCCCAGGTGTTGTCTGGGAGCTTATTTCGGGTTCTTTGTAAGTTCCTGTCGACGGCGGCGACTAAATCCTGCAAACCAACGTGATGCCCCAGTGCACACAGCGGCTGCAAACCTCTTGGCCTCTGTTCCTCATTTTCATTTCACAAGGACCCATCATGCAAACCCAATTCAAATCCGCTTTCGCCATTGCCAGCACCGCCGCAGCCCTGTTCTCCATGGGAGCTGCACTCACCACGGCCACAACGGCGAATGCCGCTGACACCATGTCGGTCAAATGCACAGGTGTGAACAGCTGCAAGGGATCTTCCGATTGCAAGACCGCCAAGAACGATTGCAAAGGCATGAACAGCTGCAAGGGCCAAGGCTGGGTATCCAAGGCCTCGGCCAAGGACTGCACTTCGGCTGGCGGCATGGTCGCCAAGTAAAGCTGACCAGAAACGCAAACATGAACACCCTCCAGGGATTCGGTGTGGGCCTGCGCACCGAGCACTACAACGCTTTTGAGTCAGACCGCCAGCCCCGGGTGGACTGGCTGGAGATCATCTCCGAAAACTACATGGTGCCTGGGGGGGCGCCCCTGTGGCACCTGGACCGCATCCGACGCGACTACCCCATGGTGATGCACGGCGTGTCGATGAACCTGGGCGGCAATGCACCGCTGGACATGGCCTACCTGCGCGACCTGAAGGCCCTGGCCGACCGGGTGCAACCGGCCTGGGTATCTGACCACCTGTGCTGGACAGGCGTTGACGGCCTGAACCTTCACGACCTGCTGCCTGTGCCCTACACACAGCCATGCCTGCGCCACATGGCAGACCGAATTCAACGCGTTCAAGACTTTTGCAACGCCGTCTGGTGATAGAAAACCCCTCCAGTTACATCGCCTTTGCCGCCGATGAAATGTTGGAGTGGGAGTTCATTGCAGAACTGCTCCAAAGAACTGATTGCGATTTGCTGCTGGACGTGAACAACGTGTACGTGAGCAGCGTAAACCACGGCTTTGATGCCCATGAGTACATCCGCGCCATTGCACCTCAACGCGTACACCAGATCCACCTGGCAGGTCATGACGACCACGGTGGGTATTTGATCGACACGCACGACCAGCCCGTGAGCGAGTCCGTCTGGGCGCTGTATCAATTCACCCTCTCGCACTGTGGCGACGTGCCCACCATGATCGAGCGCGACGACCACATTCCACCTTTGGAAGCGTTGCTGGACGAACTGGACACTGCACGCCAGATTCATGCGCAGACCTTGACGGTCGAGGAAGCCACTGCATGACAAGCGCCTTCCAAACGCTGCAAGCGCGCATGCAAACGGCTTTGCTACTTGACCAGGCGGCGCTGCCTGGCTTGTTCACCCCCCGCGGGGACAAGCAATTTGCCGTCTACCTGAATGCCTACCGCGCCCGGCTTCGCGGCGCCTTGCGCGACAACTTTGAAACCCTGCCCCGACTGATGGGCGATGAGGCATTCGACACACTGGCCAATGCCTATATCAGCGCAAACCCCTCGCAGCACTACTCGCTGCGCTGGTTCGGCCACCTGCTGCCCAGCTTCATGCGCGCCCACGCGGACTTGAGCCTGCACCCTGCTATGCTGGACTTTGCCCAGCTGGAATGGGCCATGCGCCAGGCGTTTGATGCATCTGACCGTACCATTTTGACAGCCGAAGAACTCCGTCAAATGCCAGGAGATCAGTGGGCAGCGCTGCACTTCGGACTGCATCCCAGCGTTCAGATTCTCTCCGTGGATTGGACCGTCGGACCTATTTGGCTCGCGTTGCGGGACGGTGCGCACGACGTGCCCGAGCCAAGGGAACTCAAGCAGCACATTCTGGTATGGCGTCAAGACTTGGGCACCCGTTGGGCATCACTGAATAAAACTGAATTTGTGTTTTTCAGTAGCCTGCTCGCTGACTTGAGTTTTGGCGAGTTGTGCGAAAAATTAGACGCACTGGTCGGTGCAGATCAAGCCGCAGCCAGTGCGTCGACCGCGCTTCTCACTTGGGTCAATCGAGGTGCATTGACCCGTTATTCACCGAACCAAGCGAACCACATAAGCACTTCGCCGATTCAAATGGCGCACGCGACCACTGTCGAACCCCACGCCCCATGCAGTGCCCGCAGCAGCGCTGGGTGAAGACGACCAGCTAGCATCGCTGGGCGTCGAGGGAAAGGCTATGTTGTCAATGGCGGGCTCAGCACGGGTTCTATTGACCAGGCTGACCAGTTCCTTGACATTGGGCATCCGGTAGCCACCTGAACGCTTCGCCGCGATGAGGGCTTGTTCATGCGTCATGGTCGTCGCCTTGCCCGCACAAGTATCAGCTGCAGCGTCCCAGGTCATGCCTTCAACACAGCGCTTCCAAATCAGGCCCGTGGCCGTGTCTGTCACTTCCGCGCCGTTGTGCTTGTAGGGTCCACCGGCCATCGCCTGATTGACCAACGAGCCAGCCAATAGGCAGGCTCCGATAAGTTTAGAAACCAAGTGCCTCATTTGTCATTCCTCTTGCCTGAGTTCGGGTTGCCGGTCAACGCAAATCTTCTGGACGTTTTACCGTAGGACTTCATTCATCGCACCAGCCGCACAGCCATGGGATATCCACGCGACTGGTAATCCACCATGCCTGTATCAAACTGGACATTCCAGGCATAGTCTGTGGCCAGTTTGGCCCAATCAGATGATGACCAATAGGGCTTGGGCGGCGTATTGACAAACCACATGGCGTCAATCATGGGTTTGGGCTCGGCAACACCATAGTTCACCAAGCCCTGCAACTCATTCACGGTGGGTAACCGCCAGTCACTGTACCCACAAAGCTTGCTGGAATTCACGTCGAGAACATAAGCACCCACATCCCCCGAGTAAGCAAGCTCACCCGAGGTAAACACGGTTTTCCCGTCTAAGCTTCCGTTGAAGTTGACATAGGTATTCCCCGCAGCCCGTGTGCCCGTACTGGGCTTTCCTTCCCAAATGAGGCCTGTCACTCCGTCCTTCACGCAGTCGGTCAACGGGTAAGCCCCCATTGGCTGGTAACGTGAAGCAATATCGCTGTCAGCATCTGCAAAGGCGGCAACGTCTAGACCCACCATACCATCCTGCTGATCATTCAGTGCCTTCGCTCCAGCGCTGGAACAGCTCACGAGTTCGTCACTGCCTTCCTGAAAGCACTGGGCTGCGCCGATACCCGTGTCTGGCAACGTACCGGAACCCTGTAAGGTAGCGGGATCAGAAGTACCCCCACCACACGCCACCAGCAGCGCCAGCACAGCCATACCAAGTGCCACAGAGGCAGTCTTGTTGGTCTGATCGGAGACCCACAAAGGGACATTCACTTTCATAAAAACTCCTTGAAACCCAAAGCAACACCCCACCGCATAACCCAGCCAATCAGCGCGGCTTCGCTGGCGTCGGGAGTGGAATAAACATCACTTGACTCACCCGTGCATCATTCACTAGCGCTGTGTATTCTGCTGAGATGAGGGCTGCATCCACTGCAATGTCTCCGTACAACGGGTTAACAAAGACTCGCCTCGCCTGAGTTCGCTCACGGATGAAAGCCTCATAATCTTCCCCCTCTTTCAGCACAAGCCTCAGCGCTGACTGCCTGTAGTGGAGTTGCCCACTGGCCTCATCTCTGAGCACCAACACCGTCTGTGTTTTGCCACTATCGACTGACTCCCGGGCTCCCAACACCCGCCACTCGCGATCACCCACCACCACAACGGGTGCATTGTCAAAACTTCTTTTCGGTGTTGGAACGGACAGAACGGGCTGTGATGAGGAGGCAGGTGCTTGCGGTGCGGTGGCAATGGGCACCCCGTGCGCCGTCGAAGTCGAAGCCCCCTCCACATGGGCTGGCAGAACAGGATCACTCGGCGATGTGGACAGCAATAACCACACCAGGGCTGACAAGACCAGCGCCGAAGGTAGCAAAAAAACACTGCTCATATCCTTCACCCTATCGTTTCAGTCCAGTGAACATACGACAAGCGCAATTGGCAACAAATCAGCAGCCGATTACATGCTGAACGAGGTCAGGCTTGGCTCGAACGCCAGCCTCTTGCCGGAGTCGCCCGAAGAACCCGAAAAGTCGAGCACAGAGACCACATAGTCGCCCGCCATGCTTTCGCCATAAAACGCGTTGGTATGAAACCGGAACGGCTGTTGACCGGCAGGCTTGATCTTGAAATTCTTGCCTCCAACATACCAAGCAGTGAATGCAGGCAACACAATTGACTTGGTGCCTGTGGTTTTATTCACAATTTCAAACTGCAACATACCTGGATTGATGTCTACCCCGGTGTTGTTGGTGACCGTCAGGTCCAGTCGCATTTGCCCGCTGGTCCCAAGCACCGGAAAGTTCACGGTCGAAACATTCACACCCACATTGCCCTTGGTCGTCGCCGTGGAAGCGGCTCCCTTGACCGTTAGCGCGTTGGGACGTCGGCCCTCTGGCGTCTTGAAAGCAATCGCCATGCGCACAGCCGCATCAGCGTCCACCAGACCAAATCCATACTGGTTCTGAAAGTTAAACCCGGCCGCATTACGAACCCAGGGATCGTCCAAATTCCAGGGTTCACCGCCATTGGGAGTAAAGGTGACGGCACGGCTACCAGAAGCAATCTCCGCATCCACTTTGCGCGCCGTTTTGGCAAAGATGTACCCCACATCCTGCCAAGTGAGTTGAGGGTTGGCTTCGAGCATCAAGGCAGTCACACCCGACACGCTAGGGGCCGCCGCAGATGTACCGTTCATGGTTCCGGTGTAGTTGCAGTTCACGTCCTTGGAACCCGGGGTTCCGAACAAATCGGCGATCAGCTTGAACAGGAACTCGCCGACATAAGCTTCCAAGACCGTCTTGCGGTTCACGTTGTTTGCGCCGCTCTGGCAACCACTGTTATCGGTCGAAATGATGGCGGGTTCAGTGGTACCAAATTCGCCGCCAAAGCCAGTCATCCAGTTTGCGGCCGCTGAACTGGAGTAAGACGAAGCTCGCCCCGAACTGGCAATCGATGCCACTTGGTACAAATAGGGCTTGCCTGCCGGCTCATGGTTGGAGCTGCCACAAGTCAGCGCTGTGCTGTTCGAGATAACTCCTCCCAACAAGGCGGAGTCTGCCTTCAGCACTTGACTGCAGTTCACAGACAGTTGGGTACCGTCCGGCAACACCCCTTTGTCCATGCTTAGCTGCTCGTTGCCAGCCGATTGCAGGTAAATGGCCCCTAAACCATTCCGCAGGTGCTGCGTGCCCCAGGCTGTGGCCAGATGAGATGACCTGAATTCATCCACAACGGCAGGCGCCGCATAATCCGTACCGATGCTGAAATTGAAAATGCTGACCTGGTCGGCGCGGTCTCCGAACAAGCCAACGACTGTGTTCTTGGTATCGGCCAGCGTTCTGGCGCCAAATGACAGGTACTCGATCAATTGCTCGGTCACGCCGGGAGGAGGCGTCGTTGCATCTGGCATGGAAAACCCAACCATCGAGGCAAAAGGGGCCGTTCCTCGCGAACCTTTTCCATTCCAACCCCGAGCAGCAGCCACCCCCGCCACGCCGGTCCCGTGGTCGGAACCGGCCTGATTTGGTGCCGGGGATGAGTCGTTGGTATTGTTTCCAAAATTCCACGATTTTCCTGGCAGCACGTTATCGGCCAAGTCTTCATGCGCAAGCTCCAGCCCGCTGTCCACGATGGCGATGGTGACCCCTTTGCCTGTGCATCCCAGCCCCGCCTTATGTACTGGTTCCACATTGGCATCGATGCCCATCAAACCGTTGTTACTGACTGCAGACACCACCTGCGTCGGGCCCAAGTTTTTCAAATGCCAAGCATTGACAGAAAAAGAATCATCTGGTCCAACAACATTGGCCATGCTGGCGCTGTAGCAATTGAGCGTGGGTGCTGGCGCAGCCACCGGCGTTGTATCACTGTCTGACCCCGTCGGCTCCGGCGCCCCGGGGGTAGTGCCACCACAGCCTGCCAAAATGGCCGTCAATAGGAACAAGCCGCCACTCCACCACAGATGTCGGCGCGACGAGCAGTGATCCGGGAGATTCAAGAAACACTGAGCCATGCTGCTTCTCCTGTTGCGAACGGTCCACCAAAAGCGAAATGTAACCGCAAGAAGGCGTCCCACGCACAAAAACCCTGACTTCGCCTGAACGAGGCGTGCCCATTGATCAGGGGCTGCAGATCACCCCGCCCCCCAGACATATCTCGCCCTCGTACACCACGGCACTTTGCCCAGGCGTCACGGCCCACTGGGGCGTGTCAAAGTTCAATTGCAATCGGCCCACCGCGTCATAGGCCAGTGCACAGGGCGCATCGGTTTGCCGGTACCGGGTCTTGGCGGCGCGTGCCGCCGGAGCCGCAGCCGTACCCGACACCCAGCTCAAACTGTCCGCATGAAGCGTAGGCGAAAGCAGCCAGGGGTGGTCATGCCCGCGAACCACCCACAAGGTGTTGTTTGCCATGTCCTTGCGGGCAACAAACCACGGTTCATGCTCACCAGCTCCACGCAAGCCCTGGGCCTGAATGGCCTTCAGCTCGGCACCTCGCGCCTTGACGCCCCCGATGCCCAGTCCCTGACGCTGGCCCAGTGTGTAAAAGCTCAGGCCTTGGTGCTGGCCCAACGTACGCCCCTTGTCGTCCTTGATCGGTCCTGGCTCCTTGGCGATGTAGCGGTTCAAAAACTCCCGGAACGGGCGCTCGCCAATGAAGCAAATGCCGGTGGAGTCCTTCTTTTTGGCATTGGGTAGCCCAATTTCTGCGGCAATGCGGCGCACCTCGGTTTTATGCAGTTCGCCGACCGGAAACATGGTTTTACTCATCTGCGCCTGATTCAGCCGATGCAAAAAATAGCTTTGGTCTTTGCTGGGGTCCAGACCTTTGAGCAACTGAAACTGACCATCCACCTCCCGTACCCGGGCGTAGTGGCCGGTGGCGATCTTGTCAGCACCCAACGCAAAAGCGTGATCTAAAAAAGCCTTGAACTTGATCTCGGCATTGCACAACACGTCTGGATTAGGCGTGCGGCCCGCCTGGTATTCGCGCAAAAATTCGGCAAACACCAGGTCTTTGTAGTTGGCGGCAAAGTTGACGTGCTCGATCTCAATGCCAATCACATCCGCCACCGCAGCAGCGTCCACAAAGTCGACGTTGGACGAGCAGTATTCGCTGTCGTCGTCATCTTCCCAGTTCTTCATGAAGATGCCGATGACCTCGTGGCCTTGCTGCTTGAGCAACCAGGCTGTCACGGCAGAGTCCACCCCGCCACTCAAACCCACGACCACGCGCCGTTTTAAACTTGTTCCCCTGAGCATGTTTGCGATTGTTCCCGTAGCCATGTATGCGATTATCGCGAGGTCCCGTTTTTCCTCTCCCGCTGAATCTTGTCTGCCTCTTCTGAAGCTCCTGAAGCTCACATCCCGCGTGAATGGCCTCCCGTCTGGCAGTTGCCTGGCTTGGCTGCGCGCGTGCTGTGGCGGCTGATCTCAAAAGAAGCAACAAACCAGGCAGATCAGGCCAAGCAGTTCCTGCGAGACCCGATACAGCGGCGCAAGCTGGTGATCTTCCCACTGGTACTGCTAGGCCATCTCCTGCTGGTATGGCTGCTGGTACAAAATCGCTGGTTGGTGATGTCCGAAATCACCATCATGATTCAGCCACCGGTCGAGGCAAGCGTGTTGTTGATAGACCCGGCCAATCCGGCAATCCCCACGGACAACGCCATCACGGTGGCAAAATCTCCAGAGGGCTTGGACTTGAAGACCGACGATGAGATGGGCATCAGCAGCCTGTCGGTACAGAACAGCGTACCGTGGTTCAACACGACACAATTGCCGGATATTCGAGGTGTAGGCCATGGGCGGGCCAGCAAACGCGAAGCAACGCCACCGCGCAAAACCACCCGCAAGCGCAGACAAACCACTGACGTTGCCGAAAAACCACCAGAGCCTGCCGTGAACACGCCGGAGCCGCGACCCGAGGTCGCGGTGATTCCGCCTCCCCCGGCGCCAATGCCACCTTTCATTCCGGCGCCGATGCCACCACCCGCAGAGGTGCCGCACATCCCTCCGCCCGTGGCGACTGGTCCGCGCGAGATCCCACCTCTGTGGACGGAACCACCCGCGCCACCACCGCCCGTGTTGGCAGTCCTGCCCCCCACGCCCATACAGCCACCGCCCGCACCGGCCCCCATCCCTGCCGCTGCAGCTGTTCCCGAGGTGCTTGTGCCTGTTGCCAAACCTACAGCAGTAGCACCTGCGCCCAAACCGAGCCCAGCGGCAGTCAAAACAGCGCCAGAGCCTGCCCCCGCCCCTCCATTAAATTTGGCGCCAGCCCCTCAGCTGGCGGCACCTACCCGGGACGCCCCCGTCGCCCCCCAGATTGCCGCAGATGTCACGGTGAAACCTGTTACGCAAGCCCCTGTGATTGCCCCCGTGGCGGTGCCCAACGCTGCGGTGGTCAGCCCTGCCGCCCCCAGCACGCCACCGATAAGCACGCCCGCCCCAGAGGTGCCTCGCAACCCCATGATTGTGGAGATTCCACGCTACACCCGCACGCCCACTGACACGACCTCTGGGGACGGTAGCTTCAAACCCAGCGCGGCGGGGGATGTTCCCCGTCAAAGTGGGGGACGCGTTGGCTCTGACGCCAATGCCAGCAGCGTTGCCGGCGGTGCATTGGGCATGGGTGTGCCGGTGCCAGCAGCGGTGGCCAGCGCCCCCATCAACCCCATTGGCAGTGCGATGGGTGGCGCCATTGGAAATGCCCCACCCAAACCCTTGAACATGACTTTGCCACGAGTCGACCCGGCCCGTTATGGCAGCGGCCCCATTCGTCAACCGAGTTTTTCTGAGCTTGCCAACGCGCAGCTACGCCGCGGCCCGGTCAAAGACCCGATGGCCGAAGCGGTCAACAATGCAGAGAAACCGGACTGCCTGAAAGACGGTGGCATGGGCTTGCTGGGCGCACCTGTCGCGGCCTATCAGGCGGCATCCGGCAAGTGCAAGTAAGTCCAGTGCCCGCCTGGATGGCTCAGGCCTGAGCTGTCACAAGTGACTCTGGTTTACCTGATTTCAGCGCTTTGTGTAGATGCTGATGAAACACATCTGCTGCCGGGCGAAGCTTGCCGCCCCGCCGTCGCAGCAAGCCCAGGCTGCGCTCGACGGTGAGATTGCGCAACGGCACGCCTTTGACGCTAGGGTGTCCAACAGGCAATGCCATTCGCGGCACCAGTGCCAGCCCCAGTCCAGCCTCCACCATGCCCAGCAGTGTCGCCATGTGCGACACCTCGAAGGCGTAGTTCAGGTTCAGACTCTGCTTGGCAAGTACATCATCGAGCAACTGGCGGTTTCCGCTGCTGCGGGCAACCGAAATCATTTTCTCGCCTTCAAGGTGTGCCCAGTCCACTGACTTGCGTTTGGCGTACGGATGTTCACTCCGCATGGCTACGACAAAGGGATCACTGTGGATCGGCTCGAACTCGATTTCAGGCATCAGGCTACCCATGAACCCGATGCCAAAGTCAGACTCCCCGGACAGAACGCTTTGCAGCACCAGATTCATGGTCTCGTCAACCACCCTGATTCGGATGGCAGGGTAGGCTTCGGAAAATTTGCTGATCACCTGCGGCAAGAAATACAGGGCAGCAGACGGCACGCAGGCCACCGTGACACGCCCGCTACGCTTGGTCGAAATTTCGCTGATCCCCAACATAGCCGCTTCCAGGTCATCCACGGCGGTACGTGCGCGATCCAAAAACACCCGCCCCAGGCTGGTCAACTCCACCTCGCGCGTGGTTCGATTGAAGAGTCGGGTGCCCAGGATTGATTCGAGCCGCTCTATACGCCGACTCAGCGCCGGCGGCGACAAATGAATCTGGTCAGCAGCAGCCCGAAAGCTGCCACATTCAGCGACGGCCACAAAGGCCTGGAGCTGCTGGAGGTCAAAATTGATGCGTGACATGCATCAATCATATTAAACGTTGCAATTGGAATACAGCTATTCTTTCGGCAAGATCAGCAACCCCTCAAAAAGGATGAAGGATGTCGCAAGAAAGAAACTCAGTCAGCCCGAACACCACTGCTTTGAGTGGCTGGATTGGCCGAACTGAAATCGTCGCCGACACGGCCAACCCCACCCCGTATGCTGCACTGTCTGCCACGCTGGATTGGCCCGTGGTTCGGCCCCCAGCGGGCACGGCCCTCCCGCCGCTTTGGCATTGGCTGTACTTCCTGCCGATGTATCCGCAGTCGGAAATCGGCACTGACGGCCATGCCAAGCGCGGCAGTTTTTGCCCCCAGTGCCCTTGCCGCGCCGCATGTGGGCAGGAAGCGATTTTGAATTCCACAGCCCTTTGCTCATCGGTGACACCCTGGAGCGAACGTCCACCATCGCCGATGTCAAAGAGAAATCCGGTCGAACGGGCAGCCTGATTTTTGTCAAGGTCCGCCATGAGATTCGCCGGAATGGCGAAAGTGCCGTGGCCTTAACCGAGCACCACAACATCGTGTACCGCGCCGCGCCATCGCCCGACGATGTCACCCCCCCGCCGCAGTTGGCACCGGCCACATCGGCATGGTCGCGCGCTATCAAGGCTGATGATGTGCTGCTGTTCCGGTACTCTGCTCTCACCTTCAATGGCCACCGCATCCATTACGACCGCAAGTACGTGACCGAAGTTGAGGGCTACCCCGGCCTGATCGTGCATGGGCCCCTGATTGCCACCCTTCTGATGGACTTGCTGCGCAGGCAAATGCCGCAGGTCGTCGTATCAGCCTTCGAGTTCAAGGCCGTTCGGCCCACTTTTGACATCAACCCCTTCTCGGTCCATGGCGAACCCTCTGCCGACGGAAAGACCGTGCGACTGTGGGGCCGCGACCATGAAGGCTATCTGACCATGGATGCCACCGCCACCCTGGCCTAAAACACAAGCAAACCGCATGAGACCTCTTCAAGGCATCACCGTTGTTACCCTGGAACACGCCATTGCGGCACCCTTTGCCACGCGCCAGCTCGCCGACCTGGGGGCACGCATCATCAAGGTAGAGCGCCCCGGCGTGGGCGACTTTGCACGCGGCTACGACGAGCGCGCACGCGGACTGGCCTCACACTTTGTGTGGACCAACCGCTCCAAGGAAAGCCTGACGCTGGACGTGAAGCACCCCGAGGCCCAGACCATCTTGGAACGGCTGATCCTGGAACAGGCCGACGTGGTGGTGCAAAACCTGGCACCCGGCGCGGCTGCGCGACTGGGTTTGTCTTACGAGGCGCTGTCCGCACGCAAACCTGGCATCATCGTGTGCGACATCTCGGGCTACGGCGCCGACGGCCCCTACCGCGACAAAAAGGCCTATGACCTGCTGATTCAGAGCGAAGCGGGTTTTGTTTCGGTGACCGGTACGCCCGAGACACCGTCCAAAGCCGGCCCGTCCATCGCCGACATTGCAGCGGGCATGTACGCCTACACCAACATCCTGGCCGCACTCATGCACCGCCAGCAAACCGGGCAAGGGCAGCACATTGACATCTCGATGCTGGAAGCCCTGGGCGAATGGATGAATTACCCGCTGTATTACGCGATGGATGGCGCCACGCCGCCGCAGCGTACTGGCGCAAGCCACGCCACCATTTATCCCTATGGGCCTTTCCCGGCAGGAGACGGCAAGACGGTGATGCTGGGATTGCAAAACGAGCGCGAATGGAAGGCTTTTTGCGCCCATGTGCTGCTGCAACCCACCTTGGCTGACGACGAACGGTTTGCCAGCAACTCCAAACGCAGTGCCCACCGCGAGGCGCTGCGCGCCATCATCCTCGACGCCTTTGGCAAGCTGACGGCTACCGAGGTGGTTGAGCGCCTGGAACAAGCCCAGATCGCCAATGCCCAGGTCAACACCATGGCCGATGTCTGGGCTCATCCCCAGTTGCAGGCACGTGGCCGCTGGACCGAAATCGACTCACCCGCAGGCAAGCTCCCGGCGCTGCTACCGCCAGGCTCGTGGCAACATGGTGCGCCGCGCATGGACAGTGTGCCGTCTTTGGGCCAACATACCGATGCCATCCTGGCAGAACTGGGCTACAGCGTCGACCACATCGCTGGCCTGCGTGCGGCCAAGGCGATATGAGCGCCGCGCTGAGCTACCTGTTTGTGCCGGGCAACCGTACCGAGCGGTTCGACAAGGCCCTCGCCGCAGGCGCAGACCGCGTCATCCTGGACCTGGAAGACGCCGTGGCCCCGGCAGACAAACCCAGCGCCCGCACCAACATATGCCAATGGATCGCCGCGCTGCAGGATGCCCAGCGCCCACGCGTGCTGGTCCGCATCAACGACGCACAAAGCCCTTGGTTTGAGGACGATCTGGCCGCGCTGAGCCCCTTGGGCCTGACCGCTGTCATGCTGCCCAAGAGCGAATCTGTGCTTCAACTGGCCCGTGTGCGCCAAGCCTTCGGCGCAGCCTGCGCCCTGCTGCCCTTGATTGAATCCGCCAAGGGCCTGGTGGCCGTGCACGACCTGGCCGGAACACCCGGTGTGGAACGCCTGGCCTTTGGCGCGCTGGACTACCAGCTTGACCTGGACCTGCCAGGGGACGGTTTTGCTACTGATTTTGCAGCAACAACTATCGTATTGGCGTGCCGAAATGCCAATATTGATGCCCCAATTGCAGGCGTCACTCCCGCCATCGACCCCGAACGTGTTCGCCACGACATGTTGCACGCGCGCGCGCTGGGCTTTGGCGCCAAGATGTGCATTCACCCCAGCCAGGTGGCGGCAGTTCACACCGCCTTGCAGCCCAGCGCCGAGTCGCTAGCCTGGGCGCAACGCGTGCTGGACGCCTGGCACGGCGGCGCAGGAACGGGCTCGATCTCAGTCGATGGAAAAATGGTGGACAAACCCGTTTTCCTGCGTGCCCAGCGCATCGTCGATGCCGCGCGATAACAGGCCAGACACCCAACACACTTTTTGAAGGAACCCCATGGCAGCCACCATCATTGACTCCCGCATTTTTGGCGACATGTTCAGCGACGCCCGCATGCGCGAAGTGTGGTCGGACGAAAACCGCACCGCCAAATACCTGGACATCGAACGCGCTCTGGCCAAGGTCCAGGGCCAGTTGGGCATCATCCCGCAAGAAGCTGCGGACGAAATCGTCAAGAGTTGCGATCTGGGCAAGATCGACTGGGTCAAGCTTAAGGCGAAGACCGAGCAGATTGGTTACCCCATCATCGCCGTTGTCAATCAGATCAACGCGCTCACCCGTGACCGCCTGGGTGAATACTGTCACTGGGGCGCCACCACGCAGGACATCACCGACACCGCTGCCGTGCTGCAAATGCGTGAAGGCCTGGCGCTGGTGGAGCAAGACCTGAAAGACCTCTCAGAGGCACTGGCCGCCCTCGCCGCCAAGTACCGCGATACGCCCATCATCGGGCGGTCTAACCTGCAACAGGCCACGCCCATCACCTTTGGCTACAAGATGGCCAGCATTCTCGCTGGCATCGAGCGCCACCGCGAGCGCCTGGACCAACTCAAGCCACGCGTGCTGATGGGCGAATTTGGCGGCGCATCAGGCACGCTGTCGTCCCTGGAAAAAGGCGCCATGGAAACCCAGGCCGCCTTGATGAAAGAGCTGGGCCTGGCGCAGCCCCCGATTTCCTGGCACACGGTGCGCGATACGCTTGCTGAGGTCGGCGCCTTCCTGGGATTGGTGGGCGGCTCGCTCGGCAAGATCGCGATGGACGTCAAGCTGATGATGCAGACCGAGGTGGCCGAAGTGTTCGAGCCCTATGCGCCTGGCCGCGGCTCGTCGTCCACCATGCCGCAAAAGCGCAACCCCATCTCGTGCCTGTACATCCACGCCAATGTGTCGGTTGCGCGCCAGCACGCCGCTGCTCTGATGGACGCCATGGTGGCCGACCATGAACGCTCCACTGGCCCTTGGGAGATCGAGTGGATTGCGCTGCCAGAAATCTTTTGCCTGATCTCGGGTGCCCTCAAGCAGACCAAGTTCATTTTGACCGGGCTGGAAGTCGACGCTGATCGCATGCGCGCCAACATTGACCTCACCCACGGACTGGTGATGTCAGAGGCCGTGATGATGGGCCTGGGCCGCTATCTGGGGCGCGAATACGCGCACGACCTGGTGTACGACCTGTGCCGCCAGGCGATCAAGGAGGCCCGCCCCCTGATTGACATCCTGGAAGCTCATCCAGAGGTGAACAAACACGTCAACCGCCAACAGCTCGAAGCCATGTGTGACCCTGCCAACAACCTCGGCCAAGCCGGGGTCATGGTGGACCGGGTCCTGAGCGCGCAAAAAGTAAAGATCTCAATTTCCCATCCTCAAACCGTTTCAACTCCGGAGACAACACCCATGAAACAACCCACTCTTTCCCAGCTAGCGTTTGCTGCAGCCTTAGCAGCGCTGGGCACCACTGCCCAAGCCCAAAGCTCGGTCACGATTTATGGCATTGCCGATGCGGGCTTTCGCACAGCCAACGGCCTGACGGCGGCTTCAGCCCCATCAGCTGGCAATACCAATGCCGTGAACAGTGGCATCAACACCACCAGTCGCCTGGGCTACCGCGGGCGCGAAGACCTGGGCGGTGGTCTTTATGCCATGTTCAACCTGGAGTCCGGCATCAACGTGGACACGGGCGCACCCGCCAACACGACCAAGTTCTTCGACCGTGCGTCTATCGTTGGCGTTGGTGCAGGCTGGGGCCTGATCACCCTGGGGCGCCAAACCACCTTGCTGGCCGATGCGGTCGGTCCGGTGGACCCATTGAGCAGCCGATTTGCCAGCTTCAACCCCAACATTGGCATCGCCGCCCTGAGCTCGCACGGTCTGGCCCAGGAATACGGCCCCGCAGGCATCACCACCGGTGCCTACCGTCTGGACAATTCGCTCAAATACACAGGCACTTTCAGTGGTGTCAGCGTGCGCGCCATGCACGCGCTGGGTGAACAGTCTGGCAACAGCGCCAAGCTGTCGTCATCGGGTGTGGGCCTGGGCTATGCGAGCGGCCCTGTGACCGCGACCTTGGGCTACCAGCGCTTCAAGACCGTGGCTGAGCTGGATCTAAAGGCCTACGTGGGTGGCGTTGCAGCCAAAGTGGGTAACGGGCGTCTGGCCATAACGTATGGCAACAGCGAAGCCAACACCACGGCCACCGCCAAAACGCGCAACAAGACTTTGGGCCTGGGCGGTACATTGCCCGTCTCAGCCAACCTGGACCTGGTATTGACACATTACCGTGTCACGCGCTCACGCACTGGCAGCAACGATGACGGCTTTAACCGCACCATTGCCTTCGCAGAATACAAGCTGTCCAAGCGCAGTCTGGTGTACCTGGAAGCAGACTCCACCCAGTGGAAAGCGGGTTACAACGCAGCAGGCACCAAGGGCACTGGCACTGGCTTGTCCTTGGGGGTCAAGCACACTTTCTAAGTTCGGCGACGCGAGCCTCCTCGCCGTCAGGGCATCCTTGAAAGGGTGTCTTGACGGTTTTTTTATCTGATTATTGCTTCAAATGCATCAATCAATATAAAAGATGCAATTTACAAAATAACGCCAGATTTCAACAATTCAGGTATCCGCAGCAAAGCACATTCACGCGCCAGTGCTGCACTTTTTCTTGAACCCCTGTCCACCCTGGAGACCGTATGTTGAAATTGCTGAGCGCCTGCACGATTGCCCTGACCCTGGCGACCCCGATCTGGGCCGCTGATGAAAAACCCCTCACTATCGTGGTGCCCACTGCCGCCGGTGGTGGAAATGACGCGATGGCACGCACCGTCGGGCAAAAGCTGGGGGTCTTGCTGGGCAGATCGGTGGTCGTTGAAAACAAGGCGGGTGCCAATGGTGCCCTGGCGGCCGAATATGTCACCCGCGCCGCACCAGATGGCAACATCTTGATGTTTGGCTACGTCGCAACGCACGCCATGAACCCCGCCCTGCAAAAGCTGCGCTATGACCCGGTGAGCGGTTTTGAGCCCGTGGGCCTGGTGGGCTATTCCCCCACCTTGATGGTGATCACCCCCAGTGTCAAGGCCAAGGATGTCAAGGAATTGGTGGCACTGATGAAGGCCAGCCCCAACAACTTCAGCTTTGCCTCGGCAGGCAATGGCACCGCGCCGCACTTCACAGCAGAACTGTTCAAGATTGCCAGCAAGACCAACCCGCTGCATGTGCCCTACAAAGGCTCGGCCCCGGCCATCACCGACACCATCGGTGGCCAGACGCAGCTGATGTTCCCAAGTCTCTTCACGGCTTTGCCCTATGTGAAGTCTGGCAAGCTTCGCGGCCTGGCGGTGGCTGGCGCCAAGCGCTCTGCCTTGCTGCCCGATGTGCCAACACTCAAAGAGGCCGGTTTTGAGGGTGTCGAGGTGGACCAGTGGTACGCCCTGTTTGCACCTGCCAAAACACCCAAAGATATCGTCGTGAAGCTCAACACCGCACTCAACAAGGTGCTGGCCGACCCAGAGATCATCAAAAAGCTCGAAGGCCATGGTGCAGATGTGGAAAGCAGCACACCCGAGCAACTGGCCGACATGGTCAAGAAAGACTTGGCCAAATGGAAGGGCGTTGTTCAGCAAGCCAAGCTGCAGGCTGATTGATCCGCAACATGATCCAACGCAATATTCCCTGCGTGCTGATGCGCGCGGGCACCTCGCGCGGGCCTTTCTTTCTGCGCGAATGGCTGCCCCAGGGTGACGAGGCTCGAGACCAGGCGCTGATTGGTGCCATTGGGGCGTCTGACCCCTTGCAGCTTGACGGCCTGGGCGGCGGCAGCACCTTGAACAGCAAGGTGGCGATTGTGTCGCGCTCCAGTCAGCCAGACTGTGACCTGGACTACCTGTTCGCCCAGGTGGGCGTGGGGCACCAATCGGTCGATACCCGCCCAAACTGCGGCAACATGCTCTCAGGTGTGGCCCCCTTTGCCATCGAGCAGGGCTTGATTGCCGCGCAAAACGGCAGCACCACGGTGCGCATCTACAACGTCAACACCGGGGCCAAGATCGATGCCACCGTGTGCACGCCAGGCGGCAAGCTCACCTATGAAGGCGACGCCCGCATCGACGGCGTGGCCGGCACCGCCGCTCCTATCCTGCTGAACTTTCTGGATGCCTGGGGCGCAGTCACCGGAAAGCTGTTTCCCACAGGGCAGCGCATGGACACCATCGAAGGTGTGCCGCTGACCTGCATCGACGCGGCCATGCCACTCATGATCTTGCGCGCGAGCGACTTGGGGCTAACAGGCCGCGAGCGCCCAGCGGAACTGGACGCCAATGCTGCCCTGCTGGAACGTCTGGAGCGGCTCAGGCGCGAGGCAGGGCTGCGCATGGGCCTGGGCGATGTCTCCGACAGCGTGGTGCCCAAGCCCGTCATCGTGAGCGCGGGCAACCACCCCAACAGCGTCACATCACGCTACTTCACGCCCAAGCGCTGCCATGCGTCGCACGCCGTGACGGGCGCGATTGGCGTGGCCACGGCCTTCGCCCTGCCTGGCACGGTGGCCAGCGGCATCGAGCGCGCCCCCGGCAAACACCCCTTGGTGGTGTTGCACCCGGCCGGGCAGATCGACATCGAGGTCGAACTGCAAGGCACCGGGCAAGACGCCACGGTCGAGCGTGCGGCACTGGTGCGCACGGCCCGCAAGATCATGCAAGGGGAGCTCCATTTACCAGGCTATGTGTTCCCCCGGCACACCCCGGTGCCCAAGGCCAATCTGGGCAGCAACTTCCCGAGCCGCGAACTTCACATCATCGTGCCCACCAGCGCAGGGGGCGGCAACGACACCATGGCACGCACCTTGACCCGCAAGCTGGGCCCGCTGCTGGGGCAAGCCGTCACCGTGGACAACCGGGCGGGCGCCAACGGCAGTGTGGCCGCCGAATACGTGGCGGCTGCGGCACCTGATGGGCATACCCTGATGTTTGGCTACATCGCCACCCATGGCATCAACCCTGCGCTGCAAAAACTGGCCTATGACCCGCTGGCAGACTTTGCGCCCGTCGGCCTGATTGGCTATTCGCCCACCTTGCTGGTGGTCAACGCCGATCTGCCCGTGGACAGTGTGGCGGAACTGATCACCTTGCTGCGCGAAACACCTGGTCGGCTGAGCTATGCCTCGGCGGGTGACGGCACCGTGCCCCACTTTGCGGCGGAACTCTTCAAGCGCGAAACCGGTGTTGTACTGGCAGGCGAGTCGCATCCCGGCGCAGCACCCGCCATCATGTCCACCGCACGCGGCCAGACCCAGGTGATGTTCCCCAGCCTGTTCACCGCCCTGCCGTACCTGCGCAGCGGCAAGCTCAAGGCGCTGGCCGTCGCGGGCGCTGATCGCCTGGCGTCCTGGCCCGATCTGCCCACCCTGGCACAGGCGGGCGTGACGGGGGTAGAACTGACCCAGTGGTACGCCCTGTTTGCCCCAGCCCACACGCCAGCCACCGTGGTGCAGCAGATCAACACCGCCTTGAACCAAGTGCTGAACGACCCCGAGATCCACGAACGCATGCTGACCGATGGCGCCCAAGTTCAAACCAGCACGCCCGCGGGGCTGCGCGACTTGCTGGTCATGGAGCAAAAACGTTGGCAAGATGTGGTCTCCCTGGCGGGCTGGCGCGTGGAAGCTGCGGCCAGCGATTAAGGCCTTGTCCGTCCCACTTGATAGAACGAAAGAGACATGATGACCCACCGACTCCAGCGCTATCTGAGCCTTGGCCTGGCCACAATTGCTACTGCTTTTGTAGCAGGATGCGCCCATCGCACAAGCCACAATGACCATATTGGGCTTAAAACCATGGGTTCATTCCACATTGGCGGGCGCGAAGTCACCTTGAGTGGCAAGCCCACCAAGATGGTGACCATGACGCAAGGCGGCGTGCCCGTCAAGATCGACCCCAACGGCGTTTACCAAGTCGAGCAAATGTATGTGCAGTACTTTGTGCCTGCGCACGAAAAAGGCAAGTTGCCGCTGCTGATGTGGCACGGCGGCGGCCTCTCAGGCGTGACCTACGAGACCACGCCCGATGGCCGCGAAGGTTGGCTCAATTACTTCATCAAGCAAGGCTGGACGGTCTACAACAGCGATGCGGTCGAGCGTGGCCGATCAGGCTGGGCCATGTACCCCGATGTGTTCACGACAGACCCAGTCTTCTTGACCAAAGAGAACCCGTTTGAGCGCTTCCGCATCGGCGCTGGCCCCGGCAGCTACAACAAAGACCCCGCCAAGATGAAGCTGCTGCCGGGCAGCCAGTTCCCGACAGAGGGCTACGACAACTTCATGAAGCAAGGCGTGCCGCGCTGGACCAGCACCGACGCGCCCATCATCGCGGCCTATACCGAACTGGTCGACAAGGTCTGCCCCTGCATCGTGCTCGCACACAGCCAAGGCGGCCCCTTCGCCTACAAGGTCGCCCAAGCTCGCCCCGACAAGGTCAAAGCCCTGGTGCTGGTGGAGCCCGCTGGCACGGGTGATGCCGCCAAAGCCGCTGCGCTCAAAGACATTCCCAACGTCAGCATCTACGGCGACTTCATCGCGCAAGACGCCCGCTGGCCCACCATCAAAGCCAACAACCTGAAGTTCCACGAAGCCATCCGCGCAGCAGGCGGCAAGCCCGAAGTGATCGACCTGCCCGCCATTGGAATTAAAGGCAACAGCCACATGGTGATGATGGACAAGAACAACCTGGAGGTGGCTGCGGTGATACAGAAGTGGTTGGCGGGGCAGGGGTTTGTGAGGTAAGTCCGCTAAGCTTTCGGTCATGAGACCGCAAGACAGCCAAGCCGAATACCAGCGCCGCATTCACCGGGTGCTGGCTTACATCGACCAGCATCTGGAAGAAGACTTGAGCCTGGAGGTGTTGGCCGATGTGGCGCACTTTTCTCGCTTTCATTTTCACCGGGTGTTTGTGGCTTTGTGCAGCGAGACTTTGGGCGACTATTTGCGCAGGAGGCGGGTGGAGGTGGCGGCGACGCGTCTGGTCGTGCACCCTCAGTTTTCTGTTTTGAATGTTGCGCTGGGCGTCGGGTTTGGATCGGGTGAAGCTTTTACCCGCGCGTTCAAGGCGCGCTTTGGCATGAGCCCCAGTGCTTGGCGAACAAATGCAAAAAGCAATCCTGGTCAGGTGAACAGCAATTTGGGTCAGATGCGCGAGGCTGAACCCGGCGAATATCCTCTCCGTGTTCAACCCTTTGATTTACAACGCGCTATGAAAGTCGAAATTCGCCAACTCCCCCCCGTTAACGTCGCCTACCTGCGCCGCACCGGTGCCTATGGGCCAGGCTTGAATCAATACTGGAAAGAAACCGTTTACCCCTGGATGGTGCAAAACCAATTGCTTGGCCGCGCACGCTATGGCATCAGCCTGGACGACCCAGCGGTCACCGCGCCGGATAAGTGCCGCTACGACGCCTGTGTGGAAGTGCCCGCTGGCTTCAAGGCCACGGGCGACGCCATCTGCACCGAGTTGCCCGGTGGCCCATACGCTGTGCTGGCTTTCAACGGCACCGTAACGCAATTGGTCGAAGCCTGGGCGCAGTTGTTTACCCACTGGCTGCCTGCCAGCGGCAAGCAGTTGGATGCCCGCCCCTTGTTCGAGCATTACCCGGTGACCGCTGGATACGACGCCAAATCGGGCACGTTTGAATGCGAGCTGTGCCTGCCCGTCGCGCCGCTGTGATGCTGCCCTAGCCGCAGCCCACCACAAAAAGGCCAATCCATTAACAAGCGTTAATGCGCCCAGCCTAGCTGATCCGCACACTCAGGCTGCGGCCAAGTGGGCCGTATCGCTGGGATAGACAATGCAAGTCAAGAGTTTGGTGGCGGTTGCGGGTGGCGGCTTGGTGGAGCGGCGCTCCTTTTTGCGCAAAGGCTTGAGCCTTGGCTCGCTCGCCGTGGCGGCAGACGCCTTGCACGCCGAAAGCAAGCCTAGCGCGCCCATAGGCGATCAACTGCCACGGCCCATGAAGACCCCAGGTGGGGGCGATGCGCCCTACGGCCTGCCCACGGTGCATGAGTCCAAGGTGGTGCGAACCGAATCCCGCACGGCGGGCTTTAGCGTGTGGCGTTCGCCCCTGCAGGCGCAGCGGGGCATCATCACACCCAGCGGCCTGCACTTTGCCACCCACCACAATGGCGTGCCAGACATCACACCAGAGAACCACAGCCTGATGATTCATGGCCTGGTGGATAGGCCTTTGAAGTTTGACATCGAGTCCCTGCAGCGCTACCCCATGGTCAGCCGGATTCACTTTTTGGAATGCGCAGGCAACTCGGCGGCCAATGCGCTGTCGATCACGGCCTTGGACCAAAGCTTGGGCGAGCTGGCGGGCGAGGTATCTTGCAGCGAATGGACGGGCATTCCTTTGTCGTACCTGTTTCGCGAAGCCGGTGTGAAAGACAAGGGCGCTTGGGTGATCGCCGAAGGCGCAGACGCCGGATCGCATGCGCGCAGCTTGCCGATGTCGGCCGTGTTGAAGGATGGGTTTCTGGCGCTTTACCAAAACGGAGAACGCCTGCGCGCGTCTCAGGGCTACCCCATGCGCCTGTTCATGCCTGGCTGGGAGGGCAACGTCAACGTGAAGTGGCTGCACCGTCTGGAAGTGGTGGATGGGCCAGCGTTTACCAAGGACGAATCGGGTTTGTACTCCCAGGTGCTGAGCAATGGGCAGATCGAGCGCTTTGCTTTTCACATGGAAGTCAAATCGGTGATCACACATCCCTCGGGCACCCAACAGATGCCGCAGGCGCACGGGTTTTACGAGATATCAGGCCTGGCATGGTCGGGACGCGGCAGCATTGCCAAGGTGGAGGTGTCAACCGACGGTGGCCAAAGCTGGGCATTGGCAAATCTGCACGGCCCGGTGCTGGACCGTGCCTTCACCCGGTTTTCGATCCCGTGGCAATGGAACGGAAAAAAGGCCGTATTGATGAGCCGTGCCACCGACACCACAGGCAGAGTGCAGCCTACCCGGCAAAGCTGGAAGGCCCGCTACGCCGCCCATTCCTTCAACCATTACAACGCCATTCAAGCCTGGGCGGTTGGCAAAAATGGCCGGGTGGAGAACACCTATGCGTAAGGTTTTGGCAATGCTCTTCGTCCTTGCCCAGGCGCTCGTTTTGCCCGGGACCGCCACAGCGCAGCCTGACGCTGCCGCCCCTATCGGCCTGGGCCAACCCTTGGCACCTGTTGACCTGGCGCGCTACGCCATCACCGTGTTTCCTGATGGGCGCAATCTTCCGCCGGGGCAAGGCAGCGTGGCACAAGGTGCAGCGCTCTACCAACACCATTGCACAGGCTGCCACGGCGCCAAAGGCATCGAAGGCCCCGCTGCACGCTTGGCAGGTAGCGACGGCTTCTTTGGCTGGACAGACCCTTTGCGCGTGCTGCGGATCATGAAGTACCCGCTGCTCGTGCAATCGGTCGGCGCACGGTGGCCTTATGCAACGACCATTTTTGACTACGTGCGCCGCGCCATGCCCTACCACGCCCCCAAGAGCCTGACGGATGACGAGGTCTATGCCCTGACCGCCCACCTGCTGCACCTGAACCAATTGATAGCCCCAGACGCCGTGATGAACCGCGAGACCTTGCCCCAGGTGGTGATGCCCGCTGCGGCCAAGACGGTATCTGCATGGCCTTGATGGGGTGATGCGGGAACGCCATCGACTTCACTTGCTTCTTCAGAAGGTGACGCCATTTTGGCGCCACATGCTAAACTCAAGCCTCACCTTCAGAGGAAAACCATGGGCGCTGTCGTTGCCAAACAAGATCGGATTGGGGCTCGTGTGCCGCACGAGGTCTATGAGACGCTTTGCCGTGCGGCTGAGGCTGACGGGTGCGACCGTGAACCAGTTCTTGGTGCAATCGGCTCTCAAAGAAGCACAGGCTGTGATCGAGCGCAATGAGGTGCTGCGCTTGTCGTCAAGCGAATGGCGCTGGCTTTTGGATTTGCTGGACAGTCCGCCCGAACCCAATGAAGCTTCACATCAGCCCGAGCCCGTTACACCAAAGCCAAACAAGACGATGCGGGTTCTCGCTTTAGCTGGTAGCCACGACCGCAAAGGGTTTGACTGCGGTCGCCCCGTTCTCAATGACTGGTTGTCCAGGATGGCTAGGCAGCACCAAGAAAAGGGTTTATCCAAAACCTTTGTGGCCATTGACGAAGCCAGCCCCGCTGTCATCTGCGCCTATTACGCCTTGACGCTGACGGAGATAGATGGCAGCTTGATGCCAGCGGACAAGCGCAACCAATTCCCCCGGCGAATTCCAGGCGTCCGACTGGCCAGACTGGCGGTCAGCCTTTCTCAGCAGAAGAAAGGCTTGGGCGAATTGCTCTTGGTCAATGCCTTGGAGCGCGCAAAGCGTATTCATGACGAAGCGGGTGGCATCGGCTTGTTTGTTGACGCGATGGACGCGCAAGCTGCGGCGTTCTACCAACACTATGGCTTTGTGGCCTCACCTGAACAACCACTGTTGATGTTCTTGAGCGTGGGTTCGCTCGTTTAACGGTTTTAGACAACGGGCTGCAACGCTGCCCATGAGGCAAGCATCAAGCCGGTTGAATCAGCCCCAAACGCGCACGGATACGCGACAGCGACACACTGGTGATGCCCAGGTAGCTGGCGATGTGGTGCTGCGGAATACGCGACGCCAGATCGCCGTGATCCGCCAAAAACGCGCGGTAGCGGTCAAGCGGCGCAAGCGTCAACAACGCTGCCTCGCGCTTGGCCTGGCCCGAAAAAAGGCAGCTCATGGGCGGGTCCAGCGTCGGGTCGGCAAACAGCTTGTCGGCCAGCGGCTCGATGCCGAACTCGCGGGCGATCTGGCCCTTGGTGCGCCGCTTCAGCTTGAAGGGCAGGTACAGGTCTTCCAGCTCCTGCTTGGTCGGCGCCTGGGCGATGGCCAGGCGCAGCGCGTCGGTCAGCTTGCCCTGCTCGTCGATGGCCTTGAGCACGGCAACGCGCCGGTCTTCCAGCTCGCGCAGGTAACTGAGCCGCGCCTCCAGCTCGCGCAGCTGAATGTCGTCCAGCCCGCCGGTGACTTCCTTGCGGTAGCGGGCGATGAAAGGCACGGTGGCGCCGCCGTCCAGCAACTCCACCGCGGCCAGCACCTGCCGCTCCTGAACCCGGATTTCCTGCGCGATCTGCGCGATGATTTTTTGCATGTCCCTCGGGGCGCCTGAGGCCCTTGTTCCAACGAAGCGGGGGAGTTTGCCACAGGGTAGAGGCAACGAAGTCCGGCAACGAAACGCGGCTACGCCGCGCAGGCTTTACAAGAGCCGGAACCTCCGGAAAGAGTGAATTTCCAGAAGCGCCATTCCTTTGTCCTAGCTCGCTGCATAGCATTAAACCCTTTCTATTCAGGAGCGTTTCATGCTGCTTACCCTTCGATCCATCGCAGGCGCCTGCGCCATCTCTGCCATCTCGTTGATCACGTCCATCGCGTCTGCCCAAACGCCGTCTCCGGGCAAGATGGTTGTTCAGTCGGTTGATCATGAGTATCTGACGGTGTCCGCCACCGAGCTGGGAGAGACCCACAAAAACGTGGCGACCTTGCAATCGATATTCCAGGCCATCTTCAAGCAGGACTGGCTGGCGATTCGCTCGCTGTACGACGACCAGTTCTACACGCAACACAACCCCGACATGAAGGACAAGGTCGAGGGTGTGATTGAGCTGTTCCAGTCTCTGGACTACAAGTCACTTGTGTACGAGCCGGTGCTTCAGATCGCCGAAGGTCCCTACGTGGCCGTGCTGTCAAAGCTGCAATTCGCCCCCAACCAGCCGACCATGGCCGTGGTGGACATCAATTTCATTCGCGACGGCAAGAGCCGCGAGCACTGGGACATCATCCAACCGTTCAAAGGCCCCAACGGCTCAGGCAGGACGCCGTTCGACATCGTCATGAAAGACGCCGTCAAGGTGGATCAGCAAACCGTGGACGCAAACAAGCGTCTGGTGGCCGACATGATCAACGAGGTGTTCAACCGGAAACAGCCAGAGAAGGTCAGACAGTACATTGGCGAGCCGTATTACCAGCACGGCATGGGAAAGGACGGCTACGAAGACGTGGTCCGCGACATCTCGGAGCGCTTTCCTGACGTGAGAGTGGACATCAAACGCATCATCGGCCAGAACGATCTGGTGCTGGCGCATGCACGCGTGTTCGGATTGGGCAAGGAGTTCTCGCGCGTGGACATCTGGCGTGTGCGCGACAAAAAATGGTGGAGCACTGGGGCGTGATGCAGCCTGTACCCGACAAAATGCAGCACCGCAACGGCATGTTCTGAGGCTCTGGAACCGACCTTCACAAGAGCACTCCCTTGGCAAAGATTCCGACATCCCGTAGGCAATGGATGGCCGCCTGGGCGCTGGGGCTGATGGACTGGCCAGCAGCGCTGGCCCAAGCCGCGGCCCGTGTCGCCCCACCCGGTCCAACGCCAGGCCAATTCGAGGGCCCCTACTACCCGACGGTGCCGATCCCCTTGACACCGTACCTTCTGGCCCCCGATGCGCCGCCGGACGCCGGAACGCCGTTGTGGCTGGCCGGGCGCGTGCTGGACGACAGGGTGAACCCCTGCTAGGCGGTGCAGGTGCAGTTGTGGCAGGCCGATCACGCCGGGCTGTACCGCCACCCCAAAGCCCCACAGACGGAAAAGGTTCACCCGGCATTTGCAGGTTTCGCGGCGCAGAGCACGGATGAGGAAGGGCGGTACCGGTTTCGCACCATCGTCCCGGTGCCTTACACGGGCCGGGTGCCGCACATCCACGCCAAGCTCATCCACGAAGGCCAAAGCACACTGGTGACGCAGATCTACCTGAAGGGTCAGGAGAAGGAACAAGGCCTGTTCTTCGGTTTGATCGCGTCGTTGTATGGCGGTCGAGACCGGCTGGTCATCCGGCCAGAGCGCAGAGCGGACGGTCAGCACGAAGCCGTGTTCGACTTTGTGATCTGAGTCGGTCCCACTCAGACCCCGAGATCATCCAGCAACAGGTGAACGAACGCCTTGGCCACAGGGCTGCGATCAAGCCTGTCAGGCGTCAAGGCGAACACGTCCACCGCATCGCTTTGCCATTGCGGCCAGGGCTGGATCAGCGCGTGGGCGGGTCCAACTTCGTTGAAAACAAACTCGGGCAGCATGGCAAAACTGGGCATTGCAACAAGCAACTGGGCGATCATGGACCAATGGTTGCAATACACGATGCGCTGCGACTCAAGAGCCGCTTGCACCGGCATCGGCAACTGCCGCCCATCTCTGGCCACGCCCAATACCCTCTGCAATCGTCCTCGCCAATTGGGCAACAGCAAAGCCGTCAGGTCCACGTTCAGGTCACGCCCATACACCAACGCTTCATGGGACACGTGAACAACCAACACCCCGTGCGTTGAGAAAGTGCGCTGCGCAACATAGCGGCTGTCGGGCAACGCGCCCACGTGAAGAATCAGGTCCAGATCGTCCCGCATCAGATCCAGGTGTTCATCGCGGACGTCCAGATCGACTTGGACTTCTGGATGAGTCTGCGCAAAGCGGACCAACAAGCGAGCGAAGCGCGGAAAAGCCAGCGTGGTGGGCACACTCAAGCGCAAACGGCCCTGCAAAGTCTCGACGCCGCCGCTGAGCACAGCCGGCCAATGGCTGGCGGCAGCCAGCAACGATTCACAAGTCGGCAGCCACTGCCGGGCGGTATTGGTCAACCGCAGACCACGGGTAGATCGCACCACCAATTGGACACCAGCCGCAGCCTCCAAGGCCTGCAGCTGCTTAGTGACCATGGATGGAGTGGAGCCCAAGGCTTCCGAGACCTTGGCCATGGAGCCGTGCCGGGCGATCAGCGCCAGAATCGCCATCGATTTGAGGTGCTGCAGGTGCATTCTGATTTCCTTGAGCAGCTATGCCGGTACAACTACGAGCCTTGCCTTTTGCCGAGTATCTGAACCCAATGCATACATCACGGATAGGAAATACAACCGCATGAGGCCAAGTATGGCACGAGTCTTTGGCTTCGAAACACGTCGGCCAAGGCAGATTGAGCGCTCGCTTGTCGCTCAATCGCGAGAGCTTGGGAAGCTATACGCATTTTGGGCTGGCGCGCACGCAGCGACTCCCCGCAGCGATTGATGCCGCCGTCTTGCTCAGTTACCAATTGACGCGCTGGTCCACTTCGTAGTCGGGTGCGGGTTGTGCCGCCAGATCCCAGTCTGGCTCGACTTCGATACCCTCACCGACATGCGCATCGCAGTCATCCCACAACGGCGGTCCGCGTGCCGGGGAAATTTGCGGAGGTTCTGAGTCGACGCCGATGTGATCCAGAATCCGCCTGATCTGCGTGCCCTCGGTAATGAACGCGATCAGGCGCATCTGACCACCGCACATCGGGCACAGCAGCGGGAACACTTCGTAAATACGGGCGATCAACACCGCCCACAGGTAGTGTGCCGGTGCGCGCTTGGGTGGCGCAGGTTCGGGCGTGGGTGGGATCGCATGGCCCAGCGGAGCCACCCCCGGCGCGCCCTCACCCGTGGCGGCTGGCTCGGTCTGCACCACGACTTGCTTGGCCGGCTGCGGCAGTGTCGCCAGCGCCACCGCCGCAGCCCTGTGCGGCGAGTTCGGTGCCAGCACACCAAAGTAGCGGTGCCGGTGGGTGCGCGGTGGCGGCACCAGGGCCGCAATGCGGTCGATCAGCTCCAGTGGCGTGAGGGTCAGCTCATCTGCCTTGGCACCGCGCTTGTCGCTGGTGGGCTCGCTGCGCTGTTTTGCACAGCGGTACACCAGCGCAGCGCCCTCTTTGCGCAGGCGCTCCATGGCAAAGGGTGGACGCGCGCAATAGCGCAGCAGCCGCTCCAGGCCAGCGCGGTCGTGCGCTTCGATGCACACCCCGGCATCGACCGAAAAGCCGCTGTGCTGGTAGGCCAGCATGTCTTTGGCGTCACAGCTCTCCAGTAGGCCCCGGCCCACGAAGGCGCGCAGGATGCGTTTGCGCAAGGTAGCTTGCACCTGCGCCACGGCATCCGCATCCACGCCTGGCCGGGTGGAAAAGCTACGCCCGCCGGGATGGCTGCCTCCTGGGCATCGGCATCGCCCTCGCCCGGCACTTGCTCAAACACCCCATCGACCACGCAGACGTGGAAGTGCACATGCTCGTTCAGGCTGGAGCCGAACCGGTGGATAAAGGCCACAGCGCCGATGTGCAGGGCAGCATTGTTCACGTCCGCTGCACCGGGGCAGTTGACAGATAGACTTTGCGCAATCACCCGCAGGAAGATGCGCAGCACCATGTTGAGCACCGCCCCGTCGCGCTGCATGAAGTAGCGTAGCCGCTTCGGAACCGACAGCACCCACTGGCGCACCGGCAGGCGGGGAAAGACGTGATCCGTCAGGTGCGCCGCCGTCTCCACCATGCGCCGGGTGTTGCACGAGGGGCAGACACCCCGGCCTTTGCAGGAATAGGCGACGAAGTAATCGTGTCCGCAGTCATCACACCACGCCCGGGCAAAGCCGTGGGCGAAGATGCCGCACTCCAGATACTTGCGAAAGGCTTGGCGGACATAAGACTTAGGGGTGTGATGGTCGCCCTGGCCGTCGAACTGGCCTGCACTGGCCAGCTCATGCCAAGACTCGAAGTGTTCTGCTATGGTTTGGTAGAGCAGCGTGCGCTCGGGGTGGCGCGGGTTGAAGAGTTTGGGTTTGGCTACTGCTGCAGCTAGGGCGGCAGCCGCGCTGCGGCCCGCATGGTGGTGCGATTGTGGCCTTGCGTGCGACTGAGCTGTAGACGTGTGCATGGTGCAACGCCTTGATGGGCGTGGCATGGGGCACATAACTGTACATTTATACAGTTATTACCTCCACAACAAATATTGCCGAGCCGCCAGACAGCAAAAAGCCCGAACTGTTGCCAGTTCGGGCTCTGCGTTCTGGTAGTAGGTAGGTCTACTTCCGCGCTGGCGGCACATCCGTGCAGCTGCCATGCGCCACTTCCGCCGCCATACCGATGCTTTCCCCCAACGTCGGATGCGGATGAATCGTCTTGCCGATGTCCACCGCATCTGCACCCATCTCAATGGCCAGCGCCACTTCACCGATCATGTCGCCCGCGTGCGTGCCAACCATGCCGCCGCCCAGGATCTTGCCGTGGCCGTGGGCTTCCGGGGAGTCATCAAACAGCAGTTTGGTAACGCCTTCGTCGCGGCCATTGGCGATCGCGCGGCCAGATGCGGTCCACGGGAACAAGCCCTTCTTGACCTTGATGCCTTGGGCCTTGGCCTGGTCTTCGGTGAGGCCCACCCAGGCCACTTGCGAATGGCGCTGGCTTTTGGATTTGCTGGACAGTCCGCCCGAACCCAATGCCAAGCTCACATCAGCCCGAGCCCGTTACACCAAAGCCAAACAAGACGATGCGGGTTCTCGCTTTAGCTGGTAGCCACGACCGCAAAGGGTTTGACTGCGGTCGCCCCGTTCTCAATGACTGGTTGTCCAGGATGGCTAGGCAGCACCAAGAAAAGGGTTTATCCAAAACCTTTGTGGCCATTGACGAAGCCAGCCCCGCTGTCATCTGCGCCTATTACGCCTTGACGCTGACGGAGATAGATGGCAGCTTGATGCCAGCGGACAAGCGCAACCAATTCCCCCGGCGAATTCAGGCGTCCGACTGGCCAGACTGGCGGTCAGCCTTTCTCAGCAGAAGAAAGGCTTGGGCGGAATGCTCTTGGTCAATGCCTTGGAGCGCGCAAAGCGTATTCATGACAAGCGGGTGGCATCGGCTTGTTTGTTGACGCGATGGACGCGCAAGCTGCGGCGTTCTACCAACACTATGGCTTTGTGGCCTCACCTGAACAACCACTGTTGATGTTCTTGAGCGTGGGTTCGCTCGTTTAACGGTTTTAGACAACGGGCTGCAACGCTGCCCATGAGGCAAGCATCAAGCCGGTTGAATCAGCCCCAAACGCGCACGGATACGCGACAGCGACACACTGGTGATGCCCAGGTAGCTGGCGATGTGGTGCTGCGGAATACGCGACGCCAGATCGCCGTGATCCGCCAAAACGCGCGGTAGCGGTCAAGCGGCGCAAGCGTCAACAACGCTGCCTCGCGCTTGGCCTGGCCCGAAAAAAGGCAGCTCATGGCTTCATCCAAGGCCGGGCGTATGGTGGGGTATTGCATTTGCCACTGGCGCAAGACGTCATAGTCCAGCTGCACCACAACGGTGGCAGTGATGGCCTCAAGGGTGAAGGGACAGACACTGGGGTGAGGCGGCATCCCGCAGCCCAGCCAGCTGTTTTCTGCATGAAACGCCCGGTTGCTTTCCGCGCCGTCGTCGCCCCGGTAGTAGCTTCTGACCAAGCCACGCTCGACCCGCCAGGTGCTGTTGACCATGGCGCCAAGCGCCAGCAAGACTTCTTTGGCCGCAAGCCGCTTGCGCGGCAATGCCATCCAACTGGCTACGAAGCCAGGCTCGGACGCAAGCAATTGGTCCAAGGCCGTCGGTCGGCAAACCAGACAGTCGAGCGGGAGTGTCATTTCAAAAATGGGTGATGGGGGAAAGAGGCGATGCTACTCCTCGCTGGGCTCATGTGACTCAGATCGTCAAAGCTGAGGTCGCTCATCTGACTTTTTGATGGCTCAATTGACAGTCGGCGGGTGGTTCAGATCGAAGTCGGCGCCGACACTCAATAGCTGCCGCTATCCATCTTCTGCTTTTTGCCCGGACTTGCCACAACCGACCTTGGGCGACATCCGCAGCCTTGATCTCGCAGCCCCGAAGCTGCTGGTCGTCACTGATCTGAATAGTGTCAAGATGGGTGCTTCTAATCGGGCAGGTGGCCCACTCGAAAACACGGCGCAGCCAGGACGCTCAATCGCGTAGCCAGCGATTCTTAAATGCCGTTGCCTCTGAGGCAAACTTATCAAGGAACCTGTCTCTCGGGGCAAGTCTAAGGGCACGTTCGACGCACTCACGGGCACTTTCAATATCCTTGCGGTCAGAGTAAACGTACGCGTAGGCTCGTTGCAGCTCACAGAGGTGCTTCGGCTTCCCGAGAGACTCTGCGCGATCCAGATCCTTGACTGCATCGCTGGCGCGCCCAAGGCGCGCCTCAATCATGCCCCGGGTGAACCAGGGCTCAGGCTCGTCCGTGAGCAATACGGTTGCTCTCTTTGCCTTCTCGAGTGCAGCGTCGTGCCGACGTTGACTGAAAAGCGCGTATGCGAACCTATCATAAAGGTAGCCATTGTCCGGATCTTCAGTACAAGCTGCTTCGTAGTGCTCGAATGCTTGATCAATGTAGCCGTCCTGAAAACTCTTCCAGGCAGCGCGTGCAGACGGGACCAAGAATGCACGGGTATTTCGGTCTCGCACCTGTGCGGAGGCATCAGCGACAAACTCTCGGTATCGCTTCTGAATCCAGCTTACGTCCTCCTGCGAAGGAACAGTCTTTCCATCCAAAAGCTCCGTACGTTCCGCGCAGTAGTTTGAGAACTCAGGATTGAAGGCGACCTGCAGGATGCCCTGAATCTTCGTCACCGTCCCGATGCCTTTGCTCTCCTCGATGGCCTCACTTGCAGCCGCCACGCTCACGTTGGCCACACGACAGCACAATTGGATGATGTATTGGTCGATCACATCCCCGGTTCGGCTCATCAACAACATCACGTGTCGCATTTCAGGTGCCAAACGGCCCCATGCATCGTCGTACAAGAATTGCCCAAGGTCTTGACGTTGCATTCGTTGGACACGTTCGAAAGAACGTTCCAAACTTTCCCTGGAGCGGAGGCAGCCTGGGCAAAACTCCAGTGCGATCGGCTTGTTATTGAGCGCCTTCGAGTAGCCCCTTCAAGGTCGATTGGCCAGCCATGATGATCGACTGACACTTGAGCGATCGCCCCCGCTTCTTCAGAAACTCCAGTCCCTCCTCTGGTGACCAGCTCTCTGTCTGGATGGGAAATGCCTCGATCTGCTCGCGCCGTCGCGAGGTAAGAATAACGCGGCCAACATGCTTGCTCCAGTTCGTTGGATTTGCGAGCCGAGCGCACGAATATCAGCATCGTTCTTGGCCATCGTCTCGGTATTGTCCAGAATAATTAAATGGTCGTCTCTCTTCAAGCGCATCTGCGCTTGCAAGCCTGCGAGCTTCTGGACGACCTCCTTCGGACTCTTGTCGTACCAAGATCGATCCAGAGGTTTGGTGGAGTGAAGACGGGCGATCTCGACGGCAACATCCGCAACACCTACATCCTGAGCTGAGATGTGCTCCAAACCCTGAAGTCCCCAACGCGTCTTCTTCGCTGTGTAGAACGTGATCAGCTCAGGGCGCCACTTGACACCAGTCTCACCCTCCAGAAGACGGTGCAGGAACTCGACGACCAGAGTCGTCTTCCCCATACCTCCGTCACCGTGCACCATGCACCGGCGAGAGTCCATATCGTCCGCCCATTCTTCGAGCGAGCCCAATTCCATCGTGCGACCGGTGAACTCCTGAATGGTGGCTAACCGGTCGGGGATGAGTACAAACGGCCGCCAATTCGGCGCCCAGCCAGGTTCGGATATTGAGTATTCCGGCGACGAACGAGCCGGCAGTTCCAAGAGCAAGTTTGGAACTTCGACGGTGACAGGTTCTCGCTTGAGAAGTGCGCGTGAAATCTGGGCTTCAACCCTGATCTTGCCGGCGGAGGTCACGATCAAGCGTCTGTAGCATATTGGGTCACCACAATATAGCTTCAGCGTCTTGAGTGGCGTGCCGTCGCGCCCACCGAGCGGGGGATCAGAAGCGTTTCGCCATCATCAGCAACTATTGGGAGGAACGGCGCAGCCCTCGCGATGAGGCTCCGAATGACGGCCACGTCTGCCTCTGGATCGTAGCCGCCGGGCAGACCGTGCCCTTCGACACCATCATTGCGCTCACGCACGAATGCCAGCAGCACCGTCTCGACGTTTGCCTTCGATTTTCCGACTAGGCGCTTGAGCGGCTCGGACAGGACAGCTGTCTCCCAATACTGGCGTCCGGCAGACTTCCATCCTAAGTTCTCAACCGCCACCAGCAGTTCGGAAAGCAGTCCAATGAGTTCGCCGTCTGCTGGGGCGAGAAAGTCCTTGAGATCAACCCCTGTGAATTTTTGCAGCTTTGATGGGTCAGCTCGGAGGGTATTTGCAATCCACTCGCCCAACATAACGCATGCATGCTGCAGCGTGATCCTCATGAGCCCCAGAACTGCCGCCCGAACGCTCTCCTCCGCCTTGAGTTGCTCGGCGCCGCGAGCTCGCGTTTCTAGAATCCCTCGCATATACCTCTCTCCAAACTTTTAATCACCACACCCAACTGTACGCCGACCATCCGATTGCCTTACAGCAGTCCATCCTAACTGACCGTTAATGGCCCGAACCTGCAGCCGTGTTGGTGCCGACGCTGATTTGAGCCACCTGCCGGGTTTGCAGTGAGCCAGTTGGATGACTCAGATCGTCAAAGCTGAGGTCGTTCATCTGACTTTTTGATGGCTCAATTGACGGTCGGCGCGTGGCTCAAATCGGAGTCGGCGCCGACACTTGAGGTAAGCTTGCGTCAAAGATCAGGGAAGTGACATGCTGAAGAGCATTGAGAAGATCAAGGGCCTTGGCGTCTATCAAAGCTACAGTAAGCCTACAGGCACGCAAGATTTCGGGATCAAGAATCTTATCTACGGCTGGAATTATTCCGGGAAGACCACCCTCTCCCGCCTGTTCGCTCAGCTTGAGGCCAAATCGGCCAATCCTGATTTGGCTGGCTGTGAATTCACGTTTGTAACTGCTGATGATTCGGTCACCGAGAAGAACTTCAGTCGGTGCAGTTTGTCGGTTCGGGTCTTCAATTCGGATTTCGTGCGCGCCAATCTGCACTTCGATGGCGGGAGCTTCAACCCCATTCTGCTGCTCGGCAAAGAGTCCGAGGAAGCGCAAAGGAAAATCGATGATCTGAGCAAGCGAATCAAGCGCTCGGAGGAGGTCCAACACAAACTGGACGGTAAGTTTGAAGAACTAAAGACGCGGATCGCACAGGCTAAGACAGACACCGCGAAGTTCATCCGCCAACACCTGAAGGTTGACCCCTATACCGCTACACATCTCGCTCAGGATGTCGTCGCAGTCGGCGTTCTTGATTCCCAGCTCCTATCGGAGAAGGAACTCGCTGATGCCCTCGAACTAGCCTTGACGCCTGACTCCAAGCCGAGCACGGTCGAGGAACTGCACGCCGCTCCCTCGATCGCGGATATCCACAAGGAGGCGGTAACGGTTCTCGCCGCGACACCAAGCTTCTCCAATACGATCAAGCATCTTGAGGACAACCCTGCCGTTGAACGCTGGATCCAAGGCGGCTTGGCCCTGCATCCTTACGCGGGAACGTGCGAGTTTTGCGGGAACGATTTGTCCCCGGATCGCCTCGGGGCCTTTCGCGCGCACTTTTCAAAGGATTTGGCAGATCACAAGGAGCGGGTCGATGGACTTCTTGCGCGCGCGAAGGCCGCCTTTTATAGCCTGAGTTGGCCGAAGGCCGCTGAACTCAATGCCCAGTTTCGCGAAAGATACACAGCCGCCACCGAAGCGCTGTCCACATCCATCGACGCATTCAACCAGGCGGTAAAAAAACTCGCAGACGAAGTGAAACGCAAGGCGGACGACTCACGCAAGGCCATGACGCCTACGCCATTGGCCGCTGGTCTGGAAAATGGGATCAAGGACGCGGCCAATGCAGTCAACCTAGTCATAATACAAAACAACGAGTTAGCCTCGAATTTCACGAAGGCCAAAGCCGGTGCTTCGAGGCAGGCCCGATACCACTACGTCCAGCAATTCGTGGACGATCAAGCTGCCACCGGCCTGGAGCACGAGAAAACGCGACTTTCCAATCGGTCCGACCGTCTGAAGGCCTATGCAGCAAGGCTGCGGCCGGTAATCAGCAGTCTTCAGGCTCAAATCAGTCGGGCACAACAAGGCCGGGAAAAGATCAATGAACGTCTGGCATCCATGCTGGGCAGCGAAGCCGTCCAGATTCAGGTTGTAAAGGACACGTCAGGCCAAGACCGCTTTCAATTGATCCGGAAGACAGGGGTCGTTGCCAAGAACATGAGCGACGGCGAGCGAACCGCCGTTGCATTTGCGTACTTTCTGACAAAGCTGCAGGAGATCAAACCCGCAGAATTTCGGGAAACTATCGTTTACATCGACGATCCAATATCGAGCCTAGACGCCAATCACATCTTTCACGTAACTGCCGCCATCCGGGCACTGTTCTTCCAGCAGCAGGACAAGAACGCCCCTTGGCAGACTACCTGCAAACAACTGTTCATATCCACTCACAACTTCGAGTTCTTCAATCTGCTCAGAGAAATCAAGCCGGTGACGAACAGCAAAGGAGCGCGGCTATACCTGATCAGAAGGATCGCCGAGAAGTCCTCCACGCTGGAAGACATGCCGGCCTCGCTCGCACGCTATCAGTCTGAATATCACTTCCTGTTTGAGGTCATTCATCGCTTCCACCAGGCGCCCGACAAGACCGTCCACGAAGTGCTGATGCTGTTGCCGAATGCCATGAGGCGCTTCATTGAGCTATATACATACTCTAGGCTTCCTGGGCCGAAAGACTCGGAACAAGTTGACGAGCGAGCCGAAATTCTGTTCGGGGTCGAACGTGCCAAGCGGATACTCAAGATATTTCACTACTTCAGCCACGGCAACACGCTGGACCGACTCGCTGGAAATGCCGAGCTGATCTTCGACCTCGAGCATGCGGTCAAGGACCTAATGGAGGCCATCACAGAGACTGACAAGCCTCATATGGACGCCCTGATCGCGGCCACTCAGAGTTAAAGACATGTACGACTTTCGCACCCTGTCACCGATCGATTTCGAACTGTTCGCTCGTGACCTTCTGCAAGCGGAACTGAGCATCACGATGGAGAGCTTTGGCCCCGGCAAGGATGGTGGGATCGACTTCCGCTTTGCTGCTGCGGACCAGGATGTTGTGGTGCAGGCCAAGCATTATGTGGAGGGTGGACCAAGAAGCCCCCTTCAGGCAGCAATGAAGGAAGACAGCAAAGTCCTGAAGCTGGCTCCTGGCCGGTACATCTTGGTCACGTCCTTATCTCTTACCCCGGAACTGAAGCGCAAAATCGTTCAAGCGATGCCGTCCACTCCGCTCAGTGCTGGAGACGTCATAGGTCGCGAAGATCTGAACAATTTTCTGGGCCACCATCCACAGGTACTGCGTCAGCACTTCAAGCTTTTGTTGACCAGCACGGTAGTCCTTGAGCGAATCTTGCACAGCGCGGTGTTCGAAGCATGTTTGGAAGTGAACGAACCGTTTTTGCGCGAGCGAAGCCGCCTAGCTATTTGGACCGAGCCCGGAGTGCCACTTGGAAACGGACTCGCTGAGATACTGAATTCCGCGACGCCAGGAACGACGGCTGTGCGTCTGGTTCTGAATAGTCCTAATGCTGTAGCAGAACTCCACTTGAGCCATAGGTTGCTGGTTGCCTGTACACCAGAATTTCTGGCCAATCTCCAGCGACAGAAGTGGGTTAAGGATGTCCAAGTCTATGTGCCAACACAAATCTAACAGTCCGCTTGGTCAGTTTGGCATCGGAAGCAACAGGCATTGTCTCCACCGCTCCTTAACAGCACTTACGTCCGCACACGTCTGATCGAGAAGTCCCATCCGCAGGGGTGACTAGATGGCCGGTTACGCCGCACAGGTACCATACAACTCAAAAAATTGAATTCAATATCCGGATTGCTTCTTTGGCGTCGATCCTCATGGAGGCGAACGACAGGCCTTCACTCAAAGTGTGCCCGATGCGGACACAAATGAGCCACCGATGAATGTCTGGTGCGGAGATCGACGGAGTTCGATAGATTCAATGCTCCAAACCGGCCATCGTCGAGCCGCTGCTCATGGCCCTAACCGGGTGCACAGGACCAATTGGGAACGGACAGCTTTCGCCCACATTTCTGATGCAGGGCATCGGCCACACAACGCGTAAGGCCACATTCACGCACGCCCTCCAACAAAGAGTCGCAGTACCATTGCCGCAAAACCTCTTTCACCCCATCCTTCCAACGAAAGTCCACCATCGAACTGCGCCAGCTCCGCTACTTTGTCCGCGTCGTTGAACTCGGCTCGATGAGCCGCGCCGCGCTGGATTTGAACCTGGTGCAGTCGGCCTTGAGCCAGCAGATCACCCGGCTGGAAGGCGAGCTTTGCACACGGCTCTTGCAGCGCAGTCCGCAGGGCGTGACGCCGACCGAAGCCGGGGTGGCGTTTTACCGAGAGGCGCAGCTTAGCTTGCGCCATGCCGAGCAGGCCGTGCGCTCGGCGCAGCAGGCACGGTTGACGGGGTCGGTCACCATAGGTTTGGCGCCCACCACGGCGGCCATGCTGGGGCTGCCGCTGATGCAGGCCATGCGCCTTCGCTACCCCGATGTGCGGCTGCACATGGTGGAGAGCATGTCCGGCCACCTGGCAGACATGTTGAATGCGCGCCAGCTTGACCTGGCCGTGCTGTTTGACGCCCACCGCTACCCAGGCGGCGGTGCCATGGGGCGACGCTGGCAGGTGCAGGCCTTGCTGGAAGAAGACCTGTACCTGATTCGCCCCCGCCCTGCGGGTGTGGCTGCAGCCCCGCAGGCGCTACCCGGCGCGCCTTTGCCAGCGCTGCTTGCCGATGTGCGATTGGCTTCGATGGGTGACGAGCCCTTGATCTTGCCCACCGGCGGCCACGGCCTGCGCAGCACGCTGGACGCTGCCTTTGCCCGGGCCAAACGCCAGCCCAAGGTGGTGATGGAAGTCGATTCCCTGTCGATGCTGATGGCCGCGGTAGAGGCGGGCCTGGGCAGCACGATCCAGCCTTGGGCGGCGCTCGGGCGACAAGACCAGGCCTTGCAGCGCTTTGCCGTGGCGCGCATTGCCGACAAGGCAGCACGGCGCACCAATCTGCTGTGCAGCCTGTCGGAAGACGAACTCTCGCCCGCTGCGCTGGCGGCCAGGGTGGTGCTGCGCGACTGCGCTGCACAGCGGCTGGGCACCGCGCAGTGGCCGGGTACCCGGCTGGGGCATCACGAATCGTGATACCCCCATGGCGCGGGGTGCCTTCACGGCTCAGCCCGCCGCGCGTACAGTGCCAGCATTCTCCTGACCACACTGGAAGTTTATGGACACAGATGTCCTTGTCATCGGCGGCGGTAATGCTGCTTTGTGCGCGGCCTTGATGGCACGCGAGCGGGGCGCGCGCGTCTTGCTGCTAGAGGCGGCTCCGCCAGAGTGGCGCGGCGGCAACTCGATGCACACGCGCAACCTGCGCTGTATGCACGATGCGCCGCAAGATGTGCTGACCGAGGCTTACCCCGAAGAAGAGTTCTGGCAAGACCTGTTGAAGGTGACGGGTGGGCAGACCAATGAAAAGCTGGCGCGGCTGACGATTCGCGAATCCAGCACCTGCCGTGATTGGATGCGCCGCCACGGGGTGCGCTTTCAGCCCTCGCTGGCAGGCACGCTGCATTTGTCGCGCACCAATGCCTTCTTTATGGGGGGCGGTAAGGCGCTGGTCAATGCCTATTACCGCAGCGCCCAGGCGCTGGGCGTGCAGGTGCGCTACAACGCCCCGGTGGAGCGCATCGAACTGGATGGAAACAGTTTTGTAGCAGCCCACGTAGGCAATGAACGCATCACCGCCAAAAGCTGCGTGCTGGCAGCAGGCGGGTTTGAATCCAACCGCGACTGGCTGCGCGAGGCCTGGGGCCAGAATACACGCGGCGAATGGCCTGCGGATAACTTTTTGATTCGCGGCACGCGCTTTAACCAGGGCGTGCTGCTCAAGCAATTGCTGGCAGAGGGCGCTGACAGCATTGGCGACCCCACACAAGCCCACATGGTGGCCATTGATGCCCGCGCGCCTTTGTATGACGGTGGCATTTGCACCCGCATTGACTGCGTGTCGCTGGGGGTGGTGGTCAATACCTTGGGCGAGCGCTTTTATGACGAGGGCGAAGACTTCTGGCCCAAGCGCTATGCGATCTGGGGGCGGCTGGTGGCGCAGCAGCCGGGGCAGCTGGCGTATTCGGTGATCGATGCCAAGGCAGTGGGCCGCTTCATGCCGCCGGTGTTTGATGGCGTCAAGGCGGACAGCCTGCCCGAACTGGCCAACAAACTGGGTCTGCCGCTGGATGCCTTTATGCAGACGCTGAACGCCTACAACGCGGCTTGCGTTGAAGGCACCTTTGATCACACGGTGATGGACGACTGCCACACCGAGAACCTGGCCCCCCCCAAGACGCACTGGGCGCGGCGCATCGACACGGCACCGTTTTATGCCTATGCGGTTCGCCCCGGGGTGACATTCACCTACCTGGGGCTGAAGACCGATGAGACGGCGGCGGTGCATTTTGGTGATGAGCGCAGCCCCAACCTGTTTGTGGCGGGCGAGATGATGGCAGGCAATGTGCTGGGCAAGGGCTACACGGCAGGCGTGGGCATGTCGATTGGCACGGCTTTTGGAAGAATTTCTGGCGTTTCGGCAGCACAGGCGTCATTGTCAGCTACGAATTCAGGAGTAAATAATGCAGCAGCTTGATGCGCTGACGCGCGAGGCGGTCGCTCTGGGTAATGGCGGACTGGCGTTGACTGCACCCGAGGCTGAAGTGGCCCGCCAGATGCAGATTTGCAATGCCTGCCGCTACTGCGAAGGCTTTTGCGCCGTGTTCCCGGCGATGACCCGGCGGCTGGAATTTGGCAAGGCAGACATCCACTTTCTGGCCAATCTGTGCCATAACTGCGGCGCCTGCCTGCATGCCTGCCAATACGCGCCACCCCACGAATTTGCGGTGAATGTGCCGCAAAGCATGGCGACCGTCAGAGGCCAAACCTATGCCGACTACGCCTGGCCTGCGCCATTGGGCAAGCTGTATGCACGCAACGGCTTGACCTTGTCGCTCGCCTTGGCGGCTGGGCTCGCGCTGTTCTTGGCCTTGGCGGCCAAAGCGCCTATCGCCGGGTCAACAGGTGGTTTCTACGCAGTGTTTCCGCACAACTTGCTGGTCAGCATATTTGCGCCTGTGTTTGTTTTTGCCTGCCTGGCGCTGTGGATGGGTGTGCGGCGCTTTTGGCGGGACGTCACCCCCGTCACCTCTGGTGCGCACTTGAGTCAACCCGCTGCGACAGAGGCCACACATGCTGTACTGCAGTTGAAGTACCTGGACGGCGGCCACGGCGACGGATGCAACAACGCGGATGACGAATTCACCCATGCCCGCAGACGTGCCCATCATTTGACGTTTTACGGCTTCATGCTGTGCTTCGCTGCCACGGCGCTTGGCACGGTTTATCACTATGCCTTCGGTTGGGTGGCACCCTATGACTTACCCAGCTTGCCCAAATTGCTGGGTGCGGCAGGCGGGGTCGCTTTGTTGCTGGGCACGGGAGGGCTGTTCAAGTTGAACCTGCAACGTGACCCGCGCCAGGGAGACATTGCCCAAAAGCCGATGGACCTGGGCTTCATTGCGCTGCTGTTTCTTACCAGCCTCACTGGCATGGCCTTGTGGTTGGGGCGTGGAGGTTCAGCCCTGCCCACGCTACTGGCCGTGCACCTGGGCGTCGTGATGGCTTTGTTTGCCACACTGCCGTATAACAAGTTTGCCCATGGCATCTTCCGCACAGCCGCACTGTTGCGCCATGCGGTTGAAAAGCGTCAGCCCAGCCGCCTGGCGCTAGGCAGTGACTGATCGCGCACAATCGTCGACACAACGACCCTCGCAATTTGCGACCTCAATCCTTCCTAATCATTCATCGGAGACCTTGCCATGACCCACTCATCTTTGTCGCGCCGTCGCGTTTTGCAAGCCGCAGGCGCATCTGCCGCCGCGCTGGCCGCACCCACTTTGCTTGCCCAACCTGCCTGGCCTTCCAAGGCGATTCGCTTTGTGGTGCCTTTTGCGCCTGGAGGCACCTCAGAGGTCGTCGCCCGCTCTGTGGCTGCTGAACTGACCAAGCAACTCGGGCAAAGCGTTTATGTCGAAAACAAGCCCGGTGGCGCAGGCACGATCGCCATGCAGGAAGTGGCCAAGGCGGCACCGGATGGCTACACCATGATCCTTACGCATGTGGGCACGCTCGCGGTGAACCCCTATATGCTGAAGAACCAGCCCTATGACGTCGACAAAGGACTTTGCGCCAGTGACGCTGCTGGCCAAAGTACCGAATGTGTTCGTGATTCACCCCGACTTGCCTGCACGTAACTTCAAGGAGTTTGTGGCTTACGTCAAAAAAAACCCGGGTCAGGTCAACTACGGCTCGGCGGGCAACGCCAGTGCCGGGCATTTGTCCATGGAATACCTGAAGCTGGTGACCGGCATGTTCATGACGCACATTCCCTACCGGGGAACCGGCCCGCAATTGACCGATTTGCTTGGTGGGCGTTTGCAGGCTGCCTCTGCCGGCATGCCCGCGCTGGGTGCCCACATTCGCAGCGGCAAGCTGCGCGCCATCGCCGTGGGCACGCAAAAGCGGATTGCGTCCATGCCAGATGTGCCGACGGTAGAGGAAATGGGTTACAAAGGCTTTGAAACCTCGCAGTGGTACGGCGTCCATGTGCCCGCAGGCACGCCAGCCGATGTGGTTAAGCGCCTGCAAGAAGAATGCCTCAAGGCGCTGAAGTCATCCTCTGTGACCGAGCGTTTTGCAACTGACAATGCAGTAGGTGGGGGTGGGCCTTCTGCCGATTACGCACGGTTCATTGCTTCCGAACAAAAGATCTGGAGCGACATCGTCAAACGCGCTGGCATCAAGGCGGACTGAGCTTTCTGCCTTAGCCGAAAACGCTGGGGTCGGTATAGAGCGTGTCCAGTCCAAAGCGCTGACCGCGCAAATGATCCTCCATGCAGCGCAGTACCAGCGGACTGCGATGACGCGCGGCACTGGCACGCACTTGATCTGGTGTCATCCAGAGGGTACGAACAATGCCCGTGTCAAGTTGACGCCCCTCTTCCAAGGCGCCCAGTGTCCCGCAAAAGGCAAATCGCAGGTAGGTCACATCTTCGCCGGGTCGTTGAAAGCGCGATTGGTATACGCCAAGCAAGCTTTGCGGCACAAATGAGTGGGCTGTTTCCTCCAGAGCTTCGCGGGCACAAGCCTGTATCAAGCTCTCGCCAGGGTCAAGGTGACCAGCGGGATTGTTCAGACGCAAACCTTCTGCGGTGTGTTCCTCCACCAGAAGAAAAAGCCCATCGCGTTCAATGACGGCCGCCACGGTCACACTGGGTTTCCAGCGGCCGGTCAGGGGCAGCACGGGGGTGGGAATTGGAGTATTCATCGCAGCCATGGTCTTGATGTTGATCAATGTGCTCCATTGTCACTTGGGCGTTAAATCGCGGATGTTGGCGCAAATCTCGGTTAAGCTGCGCGAAAGTTCACACCTTCTTTGAGGAGACAGTCCATGCTGATAGGCGTTCCTGCCGAAACAACGGTAGGCGAAACCCGCGTTGCCGTCACGCCCGAGACGGCAAAAAAACTCATCGCTCAAGGACACCAAGTCCGCATCCAATCGGGGGCTGGCTTGGCTGCCAGCGCGACCGATGAAGCTTATGCTGCAGTAGGTGCAGAGATCACCGACGCTGTGGGCGCATTTGGTGCCGATGTGGTGCTCAAAGTTCGCAATCTTTTCGACAACGAGGTGTCATTGGTCAAGCCAGGCACCGCCGTGGTGGGTATGTTGAATCCGTTTGACGCCGCTGGCTTGCAGCGGTTGGCCAGCGCCAACATCACCGGCTTTGCGTTGGAGGCCGCACCCCGCACCACCCGCGCGCAGAGCATGGACGTGCTCTCTTCGCAAGCCAATATTGCAGGCTACAAGGCCGTGATGATGGCGGCGGACAAATACCAGCGTTTCTTTCCCATGCTGATGACGGCGGCGGGCACCGTGAAGGCGGCGCGCGTGGTGATTCTGGGCGTCGGCGTGGCAGGCCTGCAGGCCATTGCCACCGCCAAGCGCCTGGGCGCCGTGATTGAAGCCTCCGACGTGCGCCCCAGTGTGAAGGAGCAAGTGGAGTCGCTGGGCGCCAAGTTCATCGATGTTTCTTACGACACGCCCGAGGAAAAGGAAGCCGCACAGGGTTCGGGTGGCTACGCCAAGCCCATGCCGCAAAGCTGGCTGGATCGCCAAAAGGTCGAAGTGGCCAAGCGCGTGGCTCAAGCGGATGTGGTCATCACCACGGCGCTGATCCCAGGCCGCCCGGCACCGGTATTGGTTACCGAAGACATGGTCAAGTCGATGAAGGCGGGTTCCGTCATTGTTGACCTCGCCGCGCCCCAGGGGGGCAATTGTCCGCTGACCGTACCGGGCCAGACCGTGATGAAGCATGGTGTGACGCTGATTGGTGAAACCAATGTCGCCGCCCTTGTGGCTGCCGACGCTTCAGCGCTTTACGCACGCAATGTGCTCGACTTTCTGAAGTTGATTCTGCCCAAAGAAGGCGGCTTGAAGGTTGACATGGAAGACGACATCGTCGCCGCTTGCCTGATGAGCAAAGACGGCGAAGTCAAGCGCAAGTAAGTTAAGCGCATACAAAAGGAGAACTGACACATGGACATCGTTTCCCCCACGATCACCAACCTGATCATTTTTGTGCTGGCCATCTACGTGGGTTATCACGTGGTTTGGACCGTGACGCCTGCTCTTCACACACCACTGATGGCGGTGACCAACGCGATTTCTGCCATTGTCATCGTCGGTGCCATGCTGGCGGCCGCCTTGACCGAGACGAACCTGGGAAAAACCATGGGTGTACTGGCCGTGGCGCTGGCCGCCGTGAATGTGTTTGGTGGCTTTTTGGTCACCCGGCGAATGCTGGAAATGTTCAAGAAAAAGGACAAGAAGTTGCCTGCCCCCGCCGCGAAGGAGGGCAACTAAATGTCGATGAACCTTGTCACCCTTTTGTACCTGATTGCCTCGGTCTGCTTTATCCAGGCGCTTAAAGGACTTTCGCATCCGACAACGTCGATTCGGGGTAACTTGTTTGGCATGGTCGGCATGGCCATTGCCACCTTGACCACAGCCGCATTGATTGTCCAGATTTCGGGATCTGCCAGCGGTCTGGGCTGGGTGCTGCTGGGTCTGCTGGCAGGTGGTGGTTATGGCGCCTATCGCGCCAAAACGGTTGAGATGACCAAGATGCCTGAGCTGGTGGCCTTTTTCCACAGCATGATTGGTTTGGCGGCCGTGTTCATTGCCATTGCAGCCGTGGTTGAGCCCTGGGCTTTCCAGATTGCAGCCAAAGGCGCGGCCATACCTGCTGGTAACCGGCTTGAACTGGCGCTAGGTTCAGTGATTGGCGCCATTACCTTCAGTGGCTCAGTGATTGCGTTTGGCAAGCTTTCGGGCACCTACAAGTTCCGCTTATTTCAAGGTGCACCTGTGCAGTTTGTCGGCCAGCACAAGCTGAATTTGGTGCTGGGCTTGATCTTGCTGGCGAATGTTGCCATGTATACATTCACGGGAGATGCCGCCTACTTCGCCATCGCAACGGTGCTGGCTTTTGTGATGGGTGTGCTGATCATCATCCCGATTGGCGGTGCTGACATGCCGGTGGTGGTGTCTATGCTCAACAGCTACTCGGGCTGGGCAGCAGCAGGGATTGGTTTTTCGCTGAACAATGCCATGCTGATCGTGGCGGGGTCTTTGGTGGGCTCCTCGGGTGCCATCCTCTCTTACATCATGTGCAAGGCGATGAACCGGTCGTTCTTCAATGTGATTCTGGGCGGTTTCGGCGGCGAGGCCGTGTCCGCCGCTGCGGGTGGTGCTGTGCAGCGCAATGTGAAGAGCGGCAGTGCTGATGATGCGGCTTTTGTGCTGAGCAATGCCGAAACGGTTGTCATAGTGCCGGGCTACGGTCTGGCTGTGGCTCGCGCCCAGCATGCGGTCAAGGAACTGGCTGCCAAGCTCACTGAAAAGGGCATCACCGTCAAGTATGCGATTCACCCCGTGGCGGGTCGCATGCCTGGTCACATGAATGTGCTGCTGGCCGAAGCCGAGGTTCCCTACGACCAGGTCTTTGAAATGGAAGACATCAATGGCGAGTTTGGCCAGGTGGATGTGGCCATCATCCTGGGGGCCAATGACGTGGTGAACCCCGCCGCGCATGTGAAGGGCAGTGCCATTTACGGCATGCCAATCCTGGAGGCCTACAAGGCCAAGACCATCATCGTCAATAAGCGGTCAATGGCCGCTGGCTATGCGGGTCTGGACAATGAACTCTTCTACATGGACAAGACCATGATGGTGTTTGGGGACGCCAAGAAAGTGGTTGAGGACATGGGCAAGGCGATTGAGTAACGTCCAGCCTGAACTGCCATGCACACCCACGGACCCATTGCCATCATGAGCGCCATGCAAGACGAGTTGCAGGCTGTTTTGGACGAACTTCCAGACGCCAAAGTGCACCACGTGGCGGGTCGCGATTTCTGGCGCGCGCACTGGGAAGGGCATGTCGTGATTGCCGTGCTGTCACGCATTGGCAAAGTGGCCGCCGCCACCACTGCCACGGTGCTTGCTCAACATTTCGGAGTGCGTGCCATCTTGTTTACCGGGGTCGCTGGTGGTATTGGCGCCCATGTCAAGGTAGGGGATATGGTGGTGGGAACGCATTTCATGCAGCACGATATGGACGCATCCCCTCTCTTTCCCCGCCATGTTCTGCCGCTCTATGGTATGGACCGGTTTGCAGCCGATACCCAATTGCGGGATTGCCTGTTGCGCGCAGCCCATGCCACGGTGTTGGAGCTCGGTGAATGCATCCACGCAGATGCCAGGGCTGAATTCAATCTGGACGATGTGCATGTGCACCCAGGTCTGATTGTCAGCGGTGACCGATTCGTCAGCACAACGGCGGAAGGCCGCGCGCTGCAAACCGAGTTGCCTGACGCACTGGCTGTGGACATGGAGTGCGCCGCCGTAGCTCAGGTCTGCCATGACTTTGGCTTGCCTTTTGGCGCTGTGCGCAGCGTGTCAGACAGGGCAGATGACGCTGCGCACGGGGATTTCACTCGCTTTGTGGATGAAGTCGCCAGCCACTACAGTGTCAATGTGATGGCCAGAACCTTGCAATTACTTCCCCACGCCTAGGTACTTAGAACGGCCGTATCAGATGCCAATGCGGCCATCGCAGAGCAGATCTGGCTTTGTTAGGCTACTTGAGAAAGGCGCAAGGCGGCTACGCCAAGCGAGCCTCGAAGGTGCCCTTATTTGAGCCAGCCGCGTTTTCGGAAATACCACATGGGTATGAGCGCACTGCCTAACATCAGGGCCAACGCATACGGATAACCCCAGGGCTGGTCCAGTTCAGGCATGTGTTTGAAGTTCATGCCATAGAGGCTTGCCACCAGCGTTGGGGGCAGCAACGCGACGCTCGCAACAGAGAATATCTTGATGATCTTATTTTGGTTGATGTTGATGAAACCGACGGTGGCATCCATCAAGAAGTTAATCTTGTCAAACAGGAAGGCAGTGTGATTGTCCAGCGATTCAATGTCTCGCAAAATCTGCCGCGCTTCTTCAAATTGCTCGGCATTGAGCATGCGACTGCGCATCATGAAGCTCACCGCACGGCGTGTGTCCATCACGTTGCGTCGGATGCGACCGTTCAAGTCCTCCTGCCTGGCAATCGCGCCGAGCACTTCACCAGCCAGTGCGTCTGTCACATCACCTGACAACACTTTCTTGCCTGACTTTTCCAGTTCATCGTAGATGCCTTCGAGCGTGTCAGCAGAGTACTCGGCATCAGCATCGAACAATTTGAGTAGGACTTCTTTGGCGTCTTCAATCAACCCGGGGGCACGACGGGCACGGAGTCTCAGCAAGCGAAAAACGGGAACATCTTCATCATGAATGGAGAACAGCACGCCCTTGCTTTTGAGTGCGTCGTTGCTTTGGTTCAGAATGAACGCCACCCGTACGGTGCGTGGCTCGTCAGCGTCAGCGATCAAAAAGTCAGAACGGATGTGAAGCTGGCCATTGTCTTCCTCATAGAAGCGCGCGGACTCTTCGATGTCCTCGTCCATGGCATCTTCGGGGATGATCAGACCGTAGTGTTGGGCCACCCAGCGCTTTTCTTCAGCACTGGGAGACTCTAGATCCACCCAGATAGGCTGAAACTGGGTCAACTCTTCAAGCGACTCGATTTCTTCCTGAAACAGCCGCCCATTGGCAAGTGAAAAAATATTGAGCATGTCAAGTAATTGGGGTCAGGTTCCAATTGTTCGGGGATGGGGGTTGATCGCTTCCGAACAAATGGGGACTTCTTGCCCAATTGACTTCGGAAGCTACCGACTCGGGTAGGTTTCCAAGGCGCTGGCTCCGTGATTTGAAGTCTTGGATTATGGCACCGCCCGTACCCGCTGGCGCCCCTCAGTGTGCCTCGAAAAGCAGCCCGAGCAGCCTCCATGACAGCAAATCCGACTCGCATCAGGCGTCCAAATCAGCGAATGTCCGCGGGAAACCCCCTACATCTGGTCAAAGTCCCTTTAGCATCATAGGCTTGCAAGTCTGATCTGTCTTTGACAGGCGAGTCACCCTACTGCCCTGTCTGAATATCCGTTGCAATTTGCGGGCAAGACGAGCATAGTGGGTGCAAAGGACGTACTGAGTTCCCCCAGCTGCCTTTTGAGGGCAGCGTTTTTAACCCATGAGCTATAGGAGGCTACACATGAACTTGACAATCAGCGGTCACCACCTTGAAGTTACCCCAGCACTCAGAAGCTATGTGACAGGAAAGCTGGACCGGATTACCCGCCATTTTGATCAGGTGGTCGATGTCAAGGTGCTGTTGACAGTTGAAAAACAAAAGGAAAAGGAACGACGCCAGCGCGCGGAGTGCAATATCCATGTCAAGGGCAGCGACATGTTTGCAGAAAGCTCGCATGAGGATCTTTATGCAGCGGTAGATGAACTGGTTGACAAATTGGACCGCCAAGTGGTCCGCCACAAAGACAGGATTCAGGACCACCATCACGGCGCGCCCAAGCGGCTGATGTAACTTGGAAGCGGGGACTGCCCCTGAAAGCCGCACGCTTGCCGCCTGCGGCTTTTTTATTTTGGGCAATTTGTCACACGGTGCATAATCTGCCTCCTACCATGAATCGTCTAGCCTCCATCTTGCCTGCGCCCCAAGTAATGGTGGGCGTTGACGCCACCAGCAAAAAACGGGCTTTTGAGGAAGCCGGCCTTCTCTTTGAGACGCTGCATGGCCTGAACCGAGCTCTTGTCACGGACAGCTTGTTTGCCCGTGAACGGCTGGGGTCCACAGGCTTGGGACACGGCGTGGCCATTCCTCACGGCCGCATCCGTGGCCTGAAGGCACCCATGGCGGCGGTACTGCAACTTGCCACCCCAATTGGCTTCGACGCTCCGGACGACCACCCTGTCGGACTGCTAATCTTTCTGCTGGTGCCCGAGGCAGCCACCCAGAAGCATCTGGAGATTCTGTCCGAGATTGCAGAACTGCTCAGCGACGCCCCGTTACGAGAAAAAATCAAGGCAAGCAATGACGCAGGCGTTCTTCACGCCTTGATTGCGACCTGGAAATCCACACAAACTGCCTGATTTGTGAAGCCCACCGCTGTCAGTGCTGACGTTTTGTTTGAGGAGTTTCGATCGGCTCTTCGATGGGAGTGGGTCGCAGGACTCGGAGCTTCAGAGCGTAAATTTGACGAATCAGCTGTTCAGGCTGCCCGCTCTGGCGCTGATTTAGTCGGCTACCTCAATTACATCCACCCTGGCCGGGTCCAGATTCTGGGTGAGCGAGAAATTGCCTACCTCAGTCGCCCGTCACAGGAAGACTGCATGCGCCGAGTGTCACGCATCGTGACGCTAGAGCCTCCTGTCCTCGTATTGGCAGATGGTCAGCAGGCACCCGACACCTTGCTGTCGATGTGCGAGCGAGCACAGATTCCCATGTTTGCGACCAAGGAGTCGTCGGCTTTCGTGATTGACGTGCTGCGGGCTTATCTGTCCAAGCATTTTGCCGACCGCGCCTCCATGCATGGCGTTTTCATGGACATTCTTGGCATGGGTGTGCTGATCACGGGTGAATCCGGTCTAGGTAAAAGCGAGTTAGGCCTGGAGTTGATTTCACGTGGAAATGGCTTGGTGGCGGACGATGCAGTGGATTTCTACCGCATCAACCAGACCACCATTGAAGGCCGTTGCCCCGATCTGCTCCAAAATTTGCTGGAAGTCCGCGGCATTGGTCTGCTGGACATCAAGGCCATCTTTGGTGAGACCGCTGTGCGCCGCAAGATGCGCCTAAAGCTCATCGTGCACTTGGTCCGCCGCGAAACCCTGGAGCGAGACTATGAACGACTGCCCTCAGAACCCATTACCCAGGACGTGCTGGGTGTGCCAGTGCGCAAGGTGGTGATTCAGGTGGTGGCTGGCCGAAACATCGCTGTGCTGGTGGAAGCGGCTGTGCGCAACAGCATCTTGCAACTGCGTGGTATCGACACCTATCAGGAATTTGTGGCCCGCCAACGCAAGGCCATGGAGCGCGGTAGCTGAGCCTGCGGCAAACCGACAGGACAGGACTATCTGACTTTGGCGGCGCAGTCTGCACACAAGCCATAGAGCGACATGGCGTGATCCTGAAATGACCAGCCTTTTTCTGAGGCGATCACCTGCTGGCGCCGCTCGATCTCGGCGTCATAGAACTCTTCCACCCTTCCGCATGAAGTGCAGACAAGATGGTCATGATGCTGGCCTTCATCCAGCTCGAACATCGCCTTGCCGCCTTCAAAATGCGTGCGCCGCAAGATGCCAGCTTGCTCAAACTGCGTCAACACCCGGTAGACAGTCGCCAGCCCAATGTCCGAGCGCTCAGTAAGCAGCACCCTGAACACGTCTTCGGCCGTCATGTGCCGCTGGTCGCCCTTCTGGAAGATCTCCATGATCTTCAGCCGCGGCAAAGTTGCCTTCAGACCCGTGCTTTTCAATTCGTCGATGTTGGTCATACCAGTCTTTCAGGGGCTGCCGCTACAATGAGTTGATCATACTGTTACCGTGCCCTGAAGGCACCCGACGCTGACCCCTATGTACCGTATTTACGCCCCCACCGTCTGTCGCATTGCTTTTTGCCTGTCGGGCTTGGGCGCGCTTGCCGCATGTAGCTCCGTCAGCTCCGTCACAGACCGCATAGCCTCCGTTGTTACCCCATTCCGCCCAGAAGTCGTACAGGGCAACCTGATTTCCAAAGAACAGGTTGATTTGCTCCAAGCAGGCATGAGCCGCAACCAAGTGCGCGACATTCTGGGCAGCCCTCTACTGGCAAGCGTTTTCCACGCCAACCGTTGGGATTACACGTTTACGCTCAAGCGTCCTGGCGTGGAAGAGCAGGCGCGTCGGTTAACCATCTTCTTCAAGGGTGATGTGGTCGAACGCTTTGAAGGCGACACCATGCCCAGTGAAGCCGAGTTTGTCAGCAAACTGGAATCTGGACGCAAGCTGGGCAAGATCCCTCCACTGGAAGCGTCTGACGAAAGCCTGCGCAAATTCACGGAGGCCAACCCCAGCGCGCCAGTACCAACCCGACCTTTGGGCGGAGGCACCTTGCCAGCCTCTTACCCCCCACTTGAGGCCCCTGCGCGATGAACCACACATTGTCATCTCATCGGATTGCGATCGCTGGCGCGTCCGGTCGCATGGGGCAGATGCTGATCGAAGCCGTCAACCAGGCAGCTGACTGCCAGTTGGCGGGTGCGCTCGACATCGCGGCAAGCGCCAGCTTGGGCAAAGATGCCAGTGCCTTTACTGGTCACAACAGCGGTGTTTTGATCACCGCAGATTTGGCTACAGGCATTCAAAATGCGCACGCATTGATCGACTTCACTCGACCCGAAGGCACGATGGCTCATCTGCGGGCCTGCCGCGACAAAGGCGTCAAGCTGGTGATTGGCACCACGGGCTTCACTGACGCACAAAAAGACGAGATTGCCGCAGCTGCCAAAGACGTTGCCATCATGTTCGCACCCAACATGAGCCCCGGCGTCAACATCACGCTCAAGTTGTTGCAAATGGCAGCCAAGGCAATGGAGACCGGCTACGACATCGAAATCATCGAGGCACACCACCGCTTCAAGGTCGATGCCCCCTCCGGCACGGCGCTCAAAATGGGCGAAGTGATTGCCGAGGCGCAAGGCCGCAAGCTGTCAGATTGCGCCGTCTATGCCCGTGAGGGCGTCACAGGTGAACGCGATCCGTCCAGCATCGGGTTTGCCACCATTCGCGGTGGCGACATCGTAGGCGACCATACCGTGCTGTTTGCCGGCATAGGCGAGCGCATCGAAATCAGCCACAAGTCTTCCAACCGCAATGCGTATGCCCAGGGCGCTCTGCGCGCTGTGCGCTTCCTGGCCGACAAACCCACCGGTTTGTACGACATGTTTGACGTGCTCGGCCTGAATTAATTTGTTCATTGCGCAGTTGCCCATGACACTGCTTCAGCTGTTTCTCCAAGGTGACCTCATCAGCCGTACGGTGGCGCTGCTCTTGCTGGCCATGTCGGTCGCCAGCTGGGTGGTGATACTTTGGAAAGCCTGGCTACTGCGCGGTGCCCGTGGGGATGTAGACCGCAGTATCCGAGCCTTCTGGCAGGCTGCGTCCATTGCAGACGCGCAGCTAAAATTGCAGGCTTTTGACCGTTTTCGGCTTGTCCTGCCTATGCTAGATGCTACACAAATTGTAGTACCACAAGGCACACTTGCTGGCACTGGTGACCGGGCCCAGCAATTGACGCGCGTTTTGCGCGACGCGCTGCACCTGATCTTGGCCAAACTTCAATACGGCCAGGTTTTACTGGCAACAGTGGGCTCCACGGCACCATTTGTTGGTTTGCTGGGTACCGTATGGGGCATTTACCATGCATTGATGAGCATTGCGGGTGAAGGGCAGATCACCATCGACAAAGTGGCTGGCCCCGTGGGCGAGGCACTCATCATGACCGCAGCTGGGTTGACCGTGGCCATTCCTGCCGTGCTTGCCTACAACGTATTGGGTCGCAGCGTGGCACGCATCGAAGCGGACCTGGAAGGCTTTGCCCGGGATCTGCGCGAATTGCTGCTGACTGCGGGTGAACGGCCATGATGGCTGGCGCAGCGCAGCACGCGCAACAGCAAGCGCGGGGGCATATATGTTCGGACGTCTAGAGCGCAGCAAGGGATCTGAGCCCATGAGCGACATCAACGTCACACCGTTGGTGGACGTGATGCTGGTCCTGGTCGTGATCTTCATCATTACGGCACCATTGCTGACCAGCAGCATCCGACTGGATTTGCCCAAGGCTGAGGGCACGTCGGCCATGGATGCGCCCAAGTTTGTCACCTTGGTGGTGGAGGCCTCCGGCCAAGCCTACCTGAATGACCAAGAGATCGATCCGCCCACCCTGGCCGAAGCCCTACAAAGAACAGCCAAGCAAAACCCCGAGACCGAAGTTCAATTGCGCGCCGATGCATCCGTTCCTTACGGCAAAGTGGTCGAGGTCATGGGCATTGCACAGAAGGCTGGACTGAACCGCATTGGCTTTGTTGCAGAGCCCAGGAAATAGCTCAGAAATTGGGTAGGTGCCGCACAGCCTAAAATTGGGAGATGCAAGACAAATACGCCCCTTCCGAAGTTGAAAAAGCCGTTCAGGCCACCTGGATCGCCCGGGATGCTTACCGCGTCACCGAAGACGCCAGCAAAAAGAAGTTCTACGCATGTTCTATGCTGCCCTACCCCAGCGGCAAGCTGCACATGGGGCATGTGCGCAACTACACCATCAACGACATGCTCACGCGCCAGTTGCGCATGAAGGGCATGAACGTGCTGATGCCCATGGGTTGGGACGCATTTGGCCTGCCTGCAGAGAATGCAGCGCTGAAAAACGGTGTACCCCCCGCTAAGTGGACGTACGAAAACATCGCCTACATGAAGCAGCAGATGCAGGCCATGGGCCTGGCCATCGACTGGAGCCGCGAAGTCGCCACTTGCGACGCCAGCTATTACAAGTGGAACCAGTGGCTGTTCTTGAAGATGCTGGAAAAGGGCATTGCCTACCGCAAGACCCAGATCGTTAATTGGGACCCGGTGGACATGACTGTGCTGGCCAACGAGCAGGTAATCGACGGGAAAGGCTGGCGTACAGGCGCAGTGGTGGAAAAGCGCGAAATTCCCGGCTATTACCTGAAGATCACCGACTACGCCGAAGAGTTGCTGGACTGCGTGCAAAACAAACTCCCCGGCTGGCCCGAGCGCGTCAAGCTGATGCAGGAAAACTGGATCGGCAAGAGTGAGGGCGTGCGCTTTGCATTCCCCCACGAGATCAAAGGCACCGATGGTGAGTTGATCAACGATGGACGCATGTATGTGTTCACCACCCGTGCCGACACGATCATGGGCGTGACCTTTTGCGCCGTGGCGCCTGAGCACCCCTTGGCGCAACATGCGGCACTGAGCAACCCCACGTTGGCAGCCTTCATCGAAGAATGCAAGACCGGCGGCACGACCGAAGCTGAGCTGGCCACGCAAGAGAAGAAGGGCATGGCCACGGGCCTGTTCGTCACCCATCCGCTCAACGGGCATCAGGTGCCCGTGTGGGTCGGCAACTACGTGTTGATGGGTTATGGCGATGGTGCAGTGATGGGCGTGCCCGCCCATGACGAACGCGACTTTGCGTTTGCCCTCAAATACGCCCTGCCCATCATCCAAGTGGTACACGTGGATGGCGAGCATTTCAATTACAAGCAGTGGAACGACTGGTACGCCGACAAGCAAAAGAGCGTGACCATCAACTCCGACAGTTTCAGCGGCCTGTCGGTGAAAGACGCGGTCAACGCTGTGGCGCACTCCCTGTCGGTCAAGGGCCTGGGCGAAAAGAAGACCACTTGGCGTCTGCGCGACTGGGGCGTGAGCCGCCAGCGCTACTGGGGCACGCCGATCCCCATCATCCATTGCGAAGAGCACGGCGCAGTGCCAGTGCCCGAAAAAGACCTGCCTGTGGTGCTGCCGCAAGACTGCATCCCAGACGGCTCGGGCAATCCGCTGAACAAACATGAAGGCTTCCACGCGGGTGTGACCTGCCCCATTTGCGGCAAAGCTGCCCGCCGTGAAACCGACACCATGGACACCTTTGTGGACAGCTCCTGGTACTTCATGCGCTATTGCGATCCAAAGAATTCGGATGCGATGGTGGCGGACGGCGCCAACTACTGGATGCCGATGGATCAATACATCGGCGGCATCGAGCACGCGATCTTGCACCTGTTGTACGCGCGCTTCTGGACCAAGGTCATGCGCGACCTCGGCCTCATCAAGATCGACGAACCCTTCACCAAGCTCTTGACCCAAGGCATGGTGCTGAACCATATCTACTCCCGCAAGGGCGAAAAGGGCGGAAAAGAGTACTTCTGGCCAGCAGATGTGGAGCATGTGCATGACGAAGCGGGCAAGATCATTGGCGCCAAGCTGATCAAGGCCGTCGGAGATCTGCCCGTTGGCACTGCCATCGACTACGAGGGCGTGGGGACCATGTCCAAGTCCAAGAACAACGGCGTAGACCCGCAAGACTTGATCGAGAAGTACGGTGCCGACACCGCGCGTCTGTACACCATGTTCACCGCGCCGCCTGAGGCCACACTGGAGTGGAACGACTCCGCTGTGGAAGGCAGTTATCGCTTCTTGCGCCGCGTCTGGGCGTTTGGCGCCAAGCATGATGTCACCGTCAAGGCGGGCATGGCGGTGGATCGAAGCAAGACTGTGGAATTCAGCAAACAGGCGAAAGAGCTGCGCTTCGAAATTCATAGCGTTTTGAAGCAAGCCAACTACGACTACGAGCGGATGCAGTACAACACGGTGGTCTCTGCCGTGATGAAGATGCTGAACACGCTGGAGGACGCAAAACTCTCTGACAGCGCAGAAGATTCTGCAGCCTTGGCCGAATGTTTTAGCGTCCTGATCCGTGTGCTCTACCCTGTCTGCCCGCACATCGCCTTTGCCTTGTGGACCGATCTGGGTTACGCCACGTGCTGTGGTGACTTGCTCGACGTGGCCTGGGCGGAAGTTGATGAATCTGCACTCGTCAAGAGCGAGATCGAGCTGGTTTTACAAATCAACGGCAAGCTGCGAGGAGCGATCCTGGTGAGCGCCACCGCTACCAAGGCCGAGATTGAGCAGGCTGCACTGGCCAGCGACATCTTTGTGAAGATGGCAGAAGGCGCAGCCCCTAAGAAGGTCATCGTCGTCCCGGGCCGCCTGGTCAACATTGTTGTCTAAGCTGACCATGCTGCACCGCCGCGCTCTGCTTATTGCAGCCGTAGCTGGCCTGCCCACATGGGCTTTGCTTGGGTGCGGGTTTGAGCTACGCAAGGCGCCTAACTTTGCTTTCGACACCCTGTTCCTGGCCGTGGCACCTGCCTCGCCCATGGGCCAGGAATTGCGGCGCAATCTGGCGTCCAACCCAAACTTGATTGTGTTGATCGATGCCAAACAGCTCGACAGGGCTCAAGTCATCCTGGACTTTCAGCAAGAGGCGCGTGAAAAGCAGATCGTGGCGTACAACTCAGCCGGTCAGGTGCGCGAGTACCAGTTACGCCTTCGTTTCAAGTTTCGTCTGCGCACACCGAACGGTAACGAGCTGATCTCCAGTACCGAAATCGTGCAGCAGCGTGACATCAGCTTTAATGAATCTGCAGCTTTGTCCAAAGAAGCGGAGGAGCAACTGCTGTACCGGGACATGCAAAGCGACATCGTGCAGCAAACCCTGCGTCGCCTAGCGGCCGTGCAATCTTTGAAGTAAGCGCAAGTTTCCGGCAACCCATGCAACTCGGCGCCCATCAGCTAGACCAACACCTGCAACGCGGGCTGAAAAGCCTGTACACGCTGCATGGTGATGAGCCATTGCTACAGCAGGAAGCAGCAGATGCGATCCGCCAGACAGCCAGGGCGCAAGGCTTTACCGAACGCACCACCCATGTGGTGAGTGGGGCACATTTCGACTGGAGCGAGGTGCAGGCTGCGGCGGGGTCTCTAAGTCTTTTTGCTGACAAACAGATGCTGGAGATCCGCATCCCCAGCGGCAAACCTGGTAAGGAGGGCAGCGCCGCGATCCAGCAGCTAGCCGATTCGGCACAGGGCAATGACAGCACCTTGCTGGTTTTCCTGCTGCCCCGACTGGACAAGACCACCAAGATGGGTGCCTGGTTCATGGCACTGGAGAACAATGGGGTCAGCATCCCGGTTGAACCAATTGACCGCAAGGCATTACCACAGTGGATAGCGCAGCGCCTGCAAAGCCAAGGGCAGCGGGTAGTGGCTGGCGTCGAGGGGCAGCAAGCGCTGCAGTTTTTCTCTGACCGCGTGGAGGGCAACTTGCTGGCTGCTCACCAGGAAATACAAAAGCTGGCCTTGCTGCATCCGCCGGGTGAGCTGAGCCTGGCGCAGGTCGAATCCGCCGTGCTGAACGTGGCTCGCTATGACGTGTTCAAACTCTCCGAAGCCGTGCTGGGTGGGCATCTTCTACGGGTACAGCGCATGCTGGATGGCCTACAAGCTGAGGGCGAGGCTGAGGTGCTGGTGCATTGGGCGTTGGCTGAAGACATCCGTGCCCTAAAGCGCGTTAAAGATGCCATGGACGCTGGCAAGCCCCTGCCTATGGCCCTGCGCGATAACCGGATTTGGGGCCCCAAAGAGCGTCTGTTTGAGCGCATCCTGCCCAAACTGTCACCCCGCACGTTGAGCGATTTGCTGCAAGCCGCCCATCAAGTGGACGGCATTGTCAAAGGGCTGAAACTGCCAGGCTGGCCTGCCGACCCTTGGGTCGCGTTGCATCGCCTTGCCACTCAGCTAAGTCGTGCCTGTGGTTTAAGCCATGTGGGTTGAACGGCATTTAAGCGTGAGAAAATCCTTGCATGAACGCCCTGAACATCGCTGAAGCCCTGCAAACCCTGGGTTTACAGGCAAAAGCCGCCTCATCGCAGATAGCACGCGCCAATGCCGCTAGCAAAAATCTAGCATTACGCGCGTTGGCCCGTCTGTTGCGCGAGCAGACCGCCGCCCTTCAGATCGTCAATGCCAAAGACATTGACGCCGCCGTGGCGGCCGGCTTGGCCGCACCCATGGTGGACCGCCTGAAACTCAGTCCCAAAGTGCTGGAAACCGTGGCCGAAGGGTGCGAACAGCTGGCTACGATGCCCGACATCATTGGCGAAATCATCGGCATGAAGCAGCAGCCCAGCGGCATCCGCGTGGGGCAGATGCGTGTGCCGATTGGCGTCTTTGGCATGATTTATGAAAGCCGCCCCAACGTCACGATTGAGGCCGCCAGCTTGGCCATCAAGAGCGGCAACGCCTGCATTTTGCGTGGTGGCTCGGAGGCCATCCATTCCAACCGCGCACTCGCTTTGCTGGTACGCCAAGCGCTGGCCGAAGCGGGCTTGCCGCAAGACGCAGTGCAACTGGTGCAAACCACCGACCGCGAGGCTGTGGGCCAATTGATAGCCATGCCGCAGTATGTGGATGTGATCATTCCCCGTGGCGGCAAAGGTCTGATCGAACGCATCAGCCGTGACGCCAAGGTGCCCGTGATCAAGCACCTGGACGGCAACTGCCATGTGTATGTGGACGACCCTTGCGACGTTGCCATGGCAGTTAAAGTGGCCGACAACGCCAAGACGAATAAGTACAGCCCTTGCAATGCCGCTGAAGGCTTGCTCGTGGCGCGTGGAATAGCTCAACAATTTTTACCTGCTATTGGCCAAATCTATGCCGACAAAGGTGTGGAAATGCGCGTCTGCCCAGAAGCATCTGCGCTATTGGCGCCAGTGAGGGGCGCAAAGTTGAAAGCGGCCAGCGAGCAGGATTGGTACGAGGAATATCTGGCTCCCGTGATCAGCATCAAGCTGGTGTCAGGACTGGATGAAGCCATTGCGCATATCAACCAGTATTCATCGCATCACACAGATGCGATACTTACAACGCATCATCTTCATGCGCAGCAATTCATCCGCGAAGTGGACTCCGCCAGCGTAATGGTCAACGCCAGTACCCGGTTTGCCGATGGCTTCGAGTATGGTCTGGGCGCGGAAATTGGCATCAGCACCGACAAGTTTCATGCGCGTGGCCCCGTTGGCATTGAGGGCCTGACCTCCTTGAAATGGGTCGTGATGGGCCAGGGCGAAGTTAGACAATAGAAAAAGCCGGAGGGCAAAATGGTTCCCCACTTGGTGACTGCCCTGACAGGGCCAATCAATGAGCTTGAACAGCGCATTCTCGATTCCACGCCTGCCATTGAAAGATGGTTTCGCCTGGAGTGGATGGAACACACCCCGCCCTTTTATTCGGCGGTTGATGTTCGCAATGCAGGCTTCAAGCTCGCTCCCACCAATACCGACCTGTTCCCTAGCAGCTGGCACAACCTGACGGCTGAAATGTTGCCGCTGGCCGTGCAGGCCGCCATGGCCGCCATTGAAAAAATTTGTCCCGAGGCCCGCAATATCCTGCTGGTACCCGGAAACCACAATGACAACTCCTTTCACCTGGCCAATTTGGCGCAGCTCAAGCGCATTTTTCATTCGGCAGGCCTGGATGTCCGCATCGGATCCATCAGCCCCGAAATCAACGCACCCACCGAATTTGCCATCCCCAACAGCGAACCTTTGGTGATTGAGCCTGTGTCTGCGTTCAAGGGCCGCATTGGCCTAAAGAATTTTGACCCGTGCATGGTGCTGCTCAACAACGACCTGAGTGGCGGTGTGCCCGGCATTCTGGAAGAGTTGCCTACCCAGTACATTTTGCCGCCCCTGCATGCGGGTTGGGGCACGCGGCGCAAGAGTCTGCATCTGCAGTGCTATGAAGACTGCGCCAAGCGCTTTGGCAAGCTGCTGGGCATTGACCCCTGGCTGATCAACCCCATCCACGGTAAAGTGGGTGAAGTCAACTTCCGTGAAAAGCACGACACCGATCTGCTGGCCAGCCACGTGGATGCTTTGCTGTCCAAGGTGCGCCGCAAGTACAAGGAATACGGCATCAACGAAAAACCCTTTGTTGCCATCAAATCCGACATCGGTGCGCAAGGCATGGGAGCGGTGATTGTTCGGGACGCCAAAGAAATTGACCAGTTACCCCAACGACGAGCCAAAGACCGCCTGATGGGCGACCGCAGTTCACCCGAATTTGTGGACAAACGCAGCCAGGCCAGGGACTTGATCGTGCAAGAAGGCGTACTCACGAATGAGCGCATGAACGACCTGGTGGCAGAGCCTGTGGTCTACATGATGGACCGCTACGTGGTGGGCGGTTTTTACCGGGTTCATGCTGAGCGCCGTGCAGACGAGAGCCTGAACGGCCCGCGCTCTCATTACATCCCCCTGGCTTTTGCGCGCAACCATCTGCCGCAAAGCAGTAACCGCCCTGGTGGCAGCGCGCCCAACCGTTTCTACATGTATGGCGTTGTGGCACGTCTGGCCATGGTGGCTGCCAGTTACGAGTTGGAAGCCTCCGATCCAGATCAGGAAATTTACGATTAAGTCAAGTTGTTGCACCGCAACAATTTGAGGAGCGGGTCTTGCACACGCCTGAACCGGGCGCAAAATAGCAGTCCTTTTGAAAACCTAATCCCGGCAGGCGCGACCTATGCGGTCGCCAGACGGGGCAAAACGTGTCAAACAATAAAAGCTCTCTCGCAGCGCTGACGCTCGGTGCCATTGGTGTGGTGTACGGCGACATCGGCACCAGTGTTCTTTATTCGGTCAAAGAGGTTTTCGGGTCAGGCCATGTGCCATTCACCGAAGAAAACGTCTACGGCATCCTGTCTATCTTCTTCTGGACGCTCACAGCCATTGTGTCGCTCAAGTACGTTGTGCTGGTGCTGCGCGCCGACAACAACGGCGAAGGCGGCTTGGTGGCCATGCTGGCACTGGCGTCGCGGTCAGTTGCAGACAAGCCTGAGTTGCGAAAAATTTTGCTGATCGTGGGTATTTTTGGCACATGCCTGTTTTATGGCGATGGCGTGATCACGCCGGCCATTTCGGTGCTCTCTGCGGTCGAAGGTCTGGAAGTGGTGTCCCCCGCTTTCAAACGCTATGTGATCCCGCTGACGCTGCTCATTCTGTTCGGCCTGTTTGCCCTGCAAAAGAAGGGCACTGCAGGTATAGGAAAGTTTTTTGGCCCTATTACCGTTGTCTGGTTCATTGCCATCGCACTTTTGGGCCTCAGCCACATCGCAACCAACCCCGCCATCCTTCTGGCAGTCAGTCCGCATTACGCGCTGGGCTTCACCTACCACAACCCTCACATCACCTTCATCATTCTGGGCGCCGTCGTGTTGTGCGTGACAGGAGGTGAAGCGCTTTACGCTGACATGGGCCACTTTGGCAAAAAGCCAATCCGTGTCGCTTGGTTCACGGTGGTCATGCCCGCGTTAACGCTCAATTACTTCGGCCAGGGCGCCCTGCTGCTTAAGAACCCTGATGCCGTCAAAAACCCGTTTTTCATGATGGCGCCCGACTGGGCCTTGCTACCGCTGGTGATACTGGCCACCATGGCCACAGTGATTGCATCTCAGGCCTTGATTTCAGGCGCGTTCTCTGTCACTAAGCAGGTGATTCAGCTGGGTTACTTGCCCCGCCTGAACATCGTTCATACCAGCGTGCGTGAAACCGGGCAAATCTACATTCCACTGGTCAACTGGGGACTTTTTGTGGCCATCGTGTTTGCCGTGGTCATGTTCAAAAGCTCGAGCAACCTGGCAGCGGCCTACGGCATTGCCGTGTGCACCGACATGCTTATCACCACGATCTTGACATTCTTTGTGATTCGATACGGCTGGAAGTACCCACTCTGGTTGTGTATTGCATCCACAAGCTATTTCTTTGTGGTTGACTTTGCGTTCTTTGCGTCCAACCTGCTGAAACTGTTCGACGGTGGCTGGTTCCCACTGGTGATTGGCGGTGCAGTCTTCCTGCTGATGGTGACCTGGAAAGATGGCCGTCGCCTGATGCACGAAGCACAAAGTGTGGATGCACTGGACCTGAAAAGCTTTCTTGAATCCATTTTCCTCAGCCCACCGGTGAGGGTTGACGGCACGGCCGTCTTCTTGACAGCTGAAGAAGGTACGGTACCCAATGCCATGCTGCACAACCTGAAGCACAACAAAGTACTGCATGAGCACAACCTGTTTGTAACGGTACGCAGCCATGAAGTACCTTGGATACCCCTGGGAAAACGCGCCGAGATCGAATCTCTGGGCCATAACTGCTGGCAAATTGTTTTGAATTACGGCTTCAAGAACGACCCTGATGTGCCCAAAGCGCTAGAACAGATCAAGGACCGTGGTTGTGAATTCGAGCCCATGAGCACCAGCTATTTCCTGTCACGCGACTCGATCATTCCATCCGTGGGCGGGGGCATGGCGATTTGGCGAGAAAAGCTCTTTGCCCAGATGCACCGTAACGCCAGTGCTGCAGCTGACTTTTTGAACCTGCCCAACAACTCCGTGGTTGAGATGGGTTCCAAAATCGAAATCTAAGCATCAGGCCCAGCACTCGCCGCTTTGCGTGCTGTGCTGACCTCTGAGGCAGGCATCTGTTCCAGGCTTTGAGGCAGCATCGGTGCTGCGGCGATACTTGTTGCCATGCAGTTTTTCAAAGACCTCAGCTTCTCCGCCGCCGCCGCAGGTTTTGTGGCCGTGCTGGTTGGCTTCACCAGTTCGGTGGCCATTGTTTTTCAGGCCGCGCAGTCATTTCACGCGCCACCCGAGCTGATCAGTTCCTGGATGTGGGCGTTGGGACTGGGCATGGGTTTGTGTACTGCGATTACGTCACCCTGGCTGCGCAAGCCCGTGATGGTAGCTTGGAGCACGCCCGGTGCCGCCGTATTGGCCACAGCAGGTCTGGCAGGCGACTTCAGCATGGCAGAGGCTGTTGGTGCGTTCATGATCTGCGCAGTGCTCATCGTTTTGGCCGGTGCAACAGGTTGGTTCGAACGGGTCATGAATCGCATTCCCTTGGCCATCGCATCGGCGCTGCTGGCGGGTGTGCTAGCCCGCTTCGGCTTGAATGCGTTTGCCGCTGCACAGACCGCCTTGCCGCTTGTGCTTTGGATGCTGGGCAGCTACTTGTTGGCCAAACGCTGGCTGCCGCGCTATGCGGTAGTCGTGACGCTGGTGATTGCTATTGTTTATGTAGCATTAAGTGGCCAATTGGCAAGCGCAAGCATTAATTGGGAACTTGCAAAGCCCATCTTGACCACACCCAGCTTCAGTTGGGCAGCCATCACCAGCCTGAGCCTGCCCCTGTTTGTGGTGACCATGGCCTCCCAAAACCTACCCGGTGTTGCGGCGATCCGAGCCGCAGGGTACAACATGCCCATTTCCAGGCTCATCACCATCACGGGCTTAACCACCTTTGCGCTGGCACCGTTCGGTGCTTTTGGTCTGTGCCTGTCTTCCATCACTGCTGCTATCTGCCTGGGGCCAGAGGCACATGCTGACAAAGCGCGTCGGTATGCAGGTGCCGTGGTGTGTGGCCTGATCTACGTGCTGATCGGCATCTTTGGTGCATCGGTGACCGGCTTGCTCACCGCCTTCCCCAAAGAGTTGATCGCCGCCATTGCGGGCTTGGCCCTGCTGGGCACGATTGGCAGCGGCCTGACCACGGCACTGGCACATGAGCCCCATCGTGAGGCCGCGCTGATCACGTTCTTGGTCACGCTGAGCGGAGTGAGCATTGCGGGCATTGGCTCTGCATTTTGGGGAGTACTGGCGGGCTCCCTGACTCTGCTGGTGATGCAATGGCCGCGCGCTTGACTTAGGGCTGAGCTTCTTGTTGCATCTCTCGCCTGTTAAGCTTTGCGACAAACCTGTACTGATCCCCATCACTCCATGAACATCCTCTTCGTAGCTGACCCCCTCGAATCTTTCAAAGTCTACAAGGACACCACATTCGCCATAATGCGCGAAGCACAGGCGCGGGGGCACAGAGTCCATGCCTGCGAGCCCATCCATGTAGTGTGGAAATCAGGGAGTACGGTCACAGCCAAGGTACGTCCGATCACTCTCACAGGCCAAGCGGACAGCTGGTTTACCGAGGAGGAGGCCCAAACCTTGGCACTCCGGGACTTCAGCGCCATCGTGATGCGCAAAGACCCCCCTTTTGACAGCGAGTACTTTTACGCCACGCACCTGCTGGAGCAGGCCGAGCGCGACGGCGCCAAGGTGTTCAACAAACCTGCAGCATTGCGCGATCACCCCGAAAAGCTGGCGATCATGGAGTTTGCCCGGTTTTGCAGCCCTACCCTTGTCACGCGTGACCCTGCGGAAGTCAGGCGCTTTCATGCCGAGCATCAGGACATCATCCTCAAACCGCTTGACGGCATGGGCGGTACCGGAATCTTCCGTGTCAAGGCAGATGGCCTGAACCTGGGCGCGATCATTGAAACCTTGAACAAGGAGGGCAGTGAAACCATCATGGTGCAACGCTTTGTGCCCGAGATCGAGAAGGGCGACAAACGCGTGCTGGTGATCGGTGGCAAACCTGTGCCCTATTGCCTGGCCCGTATCCCGCAAGGAGGTGAAGTGCGTGGCAACCTGGCCGCAGGCGGAAAAGGTGTCGCCCAAGCGCTCAGCGAGCGCGATTTTGAAATCGCCAATGCGTTAGGCCCCGTGCTGGCTTCGCGCGGCCTGTTGCTTGTGGGTCTGGACGTGATTGGCTCGTGCCTGACCGAAGTCAACGTCACCAGCCCAACTTGCTTTCAGGAGATTTTTGATCAGACCGGCTGCGACGTGGCCGCGCTGTTTGTGGACGCATTGGAGGCAGCCGTCAAAGCCAGCGCTTGAGCCGCCTCACGAGCCGCTGCAGCGGTGGCAGCGGCGGGAATCAGCGCCGATTTGCAGCACTGGGGCGCTGCAATGGGCTGGCCGTCTACAAAGGTGTACAGGTCGCCCGCGTTCATGTGGGTCCAGTTTTCGTTCGTGGTGAGTGGCTCGGTCACTACGATGGCCAAGCGGTCATCTGGGCCGTTCAGCTCAGACAGGTCAACCCGCACATCGTCGTCTTTAAGCTGAATTTCTCCAAATGGATACTCGCGCACGATGTAGCACAACTTGGTGCTGGCATGGGCCCACAGGGCTTGCCCATTGCTCAGCAAGAAATTGAACGTACCGTGCTTTGATATGCGGGGCACGAGTTCACGCAGGGTACAACTCAATTCCTCGACACTGGGTACCCCAGCGTGTGATTTGGACAGCTCCTGCATGATCCAGCAAAAGGCCAACTCGCTGTCAGTGTTGCCCACGGGCTGAAAGCTGCCATGCAACCTGGGCGCAAATTCCAGCAGGTCGCCGTTGTGGGCAAATACCCAGTAGCGGCCCCACAGCTCACGCACAAAAGGGTGGCAATTCTCGAGCCGCACCGCGCCCACGGTGGCCTTGCGCACATGGGCTACAACGTTGTGGCTCTTCACAGGGTAGGTGTGCAGCATGCTGGCCAGGGGCGACGTGGCCGCACTTTCCTTGTCGATGAAGCAGCGCACGCCTTTACCAGGAGTGTCGCCGTCACTCTCAAAGAATGCCATGCCCCAGCCATCGGCATGGTGGTCGGTGCATCCACCGCGTTGCGAAAACCCGGTGAAGCTCAGGTTCAAGGTTGCCGGCAGGCGGCTGTTCATTCCGAGCAATTGGCACATCAGCTAGCACGCAAATTTGTCATGGCTGTGACAGTGTATCGCCCCTGAGCCGCCAGGCCGCCACAATGGCCAGTGCACACACCGCGCCCAGCAGCAAGAACACCTCGTCAAATGCAGCCAAGCGTGCCACGCTGGTTTGCACATTGGTCAGAGAATCGCCATGCACAGCCAGTCGCCACTCCAGGATGATGCCGCACAGGCTTACCCCCGCGGCACCGCCCAGCATGCGCAGGAAATTGATGGTGCTGGAGCCTTGGGCAATCAAATCCCGAGGCAAGCCCCGCATGGCTCCCATGTTGAGGGAAGGCAGGATACAGCCCAGTCCCACGCGCCCCAGCACGCACAGGCCCACCAGCACCCACAAGGCGGTGGTCAAGGTCACAAGCGCAGTCAAGGCAAAAGACGATGCCAGCAACACCAGGCCCGCGCTGACAAGCACATAGGTTGGCACATGGTCTGCCAGACGGCCCACGCCAGCGATGGTGACGGCCAACACCAGGCCTGCTGGCAGCAAGATCGTGCCCACGTGCGAAGCCGACAGCCCTAAGCCCAACTGCATGTAGACCGGCAGCAAATAGGTAGATCCAAACAATGCCGTGCCATAGATAACCGCCACCAAGCTGCCCATGGTGAATTGGCGATAGCCAAACAGGCTGAGGCTCACCAGCGGTTCACCTCCCTGATTCGCCAGTCGGCGCTGCCACCACACAAAGCCCAGCAGGGCGAGAACTGCTACGCCCAGCAATGCCAGGCTGTGCCCGTGTTCACTGGCGTTCAGCTTGACCAAGCCGTTCAGCAGGCAAACTGTGCCGACGCTGGCCACCAGCAAGCCACGCCAGTCCAGGGATGTACCGCGCGCATTGGCCTCTACACCGCCGGGTGCCGTGACAGGCACGAAGCGCCACGCCATATACAGCGACGCCAGGCAAAAAGGCACCACCATGAAGAAGATGGACCGCCAGCCAAACCAGTCCACCAACAGCCCTCCGACGCTGGGGCCGATGGCTGGTGCCAACACCACGCCCATGCCAAAAAGACCGCTGGCCCGACCTTGCTCGGTTGGCTCGAACGCCCGCAGGATGATGATGGCAGGTATCGGTTGCACTGCCCCAGCGGCAATACCTTCGGTCACCCGCGCCATAAGAACCAAGGGGTAGTTGTCTGCCAAACCACCAGCAATGCCGCCAAGCAGCAACACAAGCATGGTGCCAGTGTAGGTACGGCGGTACCCAAAGCGCATGAGCAGCCAGGGCGTCGTCAGCATGCCCACCGTCATGGCGACCATGAAGCCCGAGGTCACCCACTGCGCCCGGTCTTGGCCCAGGGCAAAGTGGTGGCTCATGCCAGGGATGGCCACGTTGATGATGGTGGACGACATGATCGCCGCCATGGAGCCAATCATCACCGACAGCAAAAACAGCCAACGGTGGCGCGAGCCGTAACGCTCGCGCATTTCCATCAGGGTTTGAGGGTGGGGCGACACGCGTGCTGGCGTTGCATCAGTTGCGTGGCTCAGACCACAGTTTGCCGCCGGTTGCCCAGTTCTCGCGCTTGACGTCGGTAATCAAGATGTCCACGGCATCGGGTGTGCCGCCCAACACCTCAACGGTGATGCGGGTGATTTCCTCGACCAGCTTTTTCTTTTGCGCGATCGTGCGACCTTCCATCATCTCGATGTGGTACGTTGGCATGTGAACTCTCCAAAGGGGTTGAACCGGGCTTTGAATCATACGGTGCCTCGCCCGGCCCAGACGCCATCAGTCGGGCAATACCGCCGTCACCTCAATCTCCACTTTGGCACGCTCTTCCATCAGGGCAGACACCTCCACACAACTCATGGCCGGAAAGTGGCGCCCCATCACGGTCCGGTAAGCTTGGCCCAATTCCTTGAGGCGAGCGTTGTATTCCACGCGGTCCACCACATACCAGGTCATGCGGACCATGTGTTCGGGGCCAGCACCGGCCTCCTTCAATACCGTTGCCACGTTGCGCAGGGCTTGCTCTGTCTGGACAATGAAGTCATCGCTGTCAAACTGGCTGCTGGCGTTCCAGCCAATTTGTCCCCCCACAAACACCAGAGTGCCGCGCGCGGCAATGCCATTGGCATAGCCTTTGGGTTCAGCCCAGTCGGGCGGTTGAAGGCGTTTCATAGTGACCTTAATTTGAAGCGTTGGAGTTTGCCGGTTTCGGTACGTGGCAAGGCGGTGACGAAGTCAATCTCACGAGGATATTTGAAGGGGGCGATGGTGGATTTCACATGCTCTTGCAGGATCTTGACCAGGGCTGCGTCGCCCACTTGGCCAGGCTTGAGAACCACGAAAGCCTTGACGATCATGCCGCGCTCTTCGTCGGCCTTGCCAATCACGCCGCATTCGGCCACGGCAGGGTGCTTGAGCAAGGCATCCTCCACCTCGGGGCCACCGACGTTGTATCCCGCCGTGATGATCATGTCATCTGCCCTGGCCTGGTAAAAGAAGTACCCATCAGCATCCTGCATAAAGGCGTCGCCTGGGTAGTTCCAGCCGCCCTTGACATAGTTGACCTGCCGCGCATCGTCCAGATACCTGCAGCCTGTGGGGCCAATCACGGCCAACTTGCCCACCTGACCGCGTGGCAGTTCGTTGCCCTCGTCGTCCACCACCTTTGCCGTATAGCCGGTTACGACCTTGCCAATCGCACCGCGCCGCACGTCAGCTCCGGCGCTGGATATAAAAATGTGGAACATTTCTGTCGCCCCAATACCGTCGAGCATCTCGATGCCGGTGGCTTCCTTCCAGAGTTGGCGCGTGGCGTCGGGCAGGCCTTCGCCGGCGCTGACGCAGATGCGCAAGGCCGGCGCGCCGCGCTCTGCGGCGAGCAGCTTCATGTGCGGTGCCAACTGGCGATAGAAAGTGGGTGCGGTGTAGCAGATGGTGGCCTGCGTGTCATGAATGATGCGCGCCATGCCGTCGGGCGTGTAGGGCACGTCAGGAAAGTAGACGCTGGCCCCTGCCCACATGGGAAACAGCAGCAGCCCTCCCAGGCCAAAGGTGAACGCCAGCGGTGGAGAGCCCATCACGATGTCGTCTGGTGTGGCCCGGAGGATGTGGCGCGGCCAGCATTCACAGCCCGCAAGCACATCGCGGTGGCTGTGCACCACGGCTTTTGGCTTGCCGGTTGTGCCTGAGGTAAAAGCCATCAGCGCAATGTCGTCGGCGGCAGTGGCACATGCCTGAAAGTCACCGTTCTTGTGCTCAGCCCGCTTAGCCAAAGAATCCTTGTCTTGATCTGCGTTGAATTGAATCAGCGGTGGCGCACCCGGCACAGCCTGCAGCTCTGCGGCCAGTTTGGCTTCGCACAATGACAAACTGGGCTGTGCCTTGTCGATGATCTCTGCCAATTCCTTGGCACGCAACAAGGGCATGGTAGCCACCGCAACCATGCCCGCCTTGACGACGGCCAGCCACGCCAGCGCCATGCCAATCGAGTTGCCGCCTCGCAGCAAAACCCGGTTACCTGGGATGAGCCCACAATCCCCCACCAGCACCCGGGCCATGCGGTCTACCCGCTCGCGCACCTCGGCATAGCTCAGCACCACACCGGGCGAGCGCAGCAAAAGTCTGTGGGCCCAGCCTTTGGCATCGGCCTTGTCGAGTAATTCCTCCACCAGGTTGATGTGCGATGCGAACCGCAATTCAGGTGCGTCATAACGCATTTTTGGAAGCTGCTCGGCGGGTGGCAAGCGGTCTGCAACAAAACTGTCTTTTTGCGCGTTCATGTATCACCCTTTCAACACGGCCTTGCCAATGATGAGTTGCTGGACCTCGGTGGCGCCTTCGTAGATGCGCAGCGAGCGGATGTCGCGGTACAGGCTTTCCACCTTGGTACCAACCTGCACGCCCAGGCCACCGTGCATTTGCAAGGCCATGTCGATCACGCGTTGCGCGTTCTCAGTCGCTGCCATCTTGGCCATGGCAGCGGTTGCGCTGTAGCGCGCCATGTCGGTATGGGTGTCACGCATCCAGGCTGCGCGGTAAGTCAGCAGCGCTGCGGCATCAATCAATGCCGCCATCTCGCCAAGCCGGGCTTGCGTCAACTGGAAGTCAGCCAGCGTCTGGCCGAACATCTTGCGGCGCTTTGCGTGATCAATGGCTTCGGCCATGGCCCGCCGTGCCATGCCCAGCGCTGCCCCGGCCACACTGGCACGGAAGATGTCTAGCGTCTGCATGGCCAGGTGAAAACCTTTGTTACGCTCGCCCAGAAGCGCGTCTGCTGGCAGTTGGCAGTCCGTAAATCGCAGGGTAGCCAGCGGATGCGGCGCCATCACATGGATGTGCTCGGCACTGTTCAGGCCCTTTGATCCTGCATCCACAATAAAGGCGCTGATGCCCCGCGAGCCGGCAGCCATATCAGTCTTGGCAAACACACAGTAAAAATCGGCCAAATCACCGTTGCTGATCCAGGTTTTAGTACCATTTATGCTTATTACGTCAATATTGGCGTCATAGTTGGCTACAGTTTGCATAGCGGCCACATCGGAACCTGCATCGGGCTCACTCAGGGCAAAGGCCGCGATCTTGTCGCCACTTGCCACCGCACTCAAGTACTTGGCCTGCTGCGCCGGTGTGCCTGCCAGCGTGATCGCACCACTGCCCAGGCCTTGCATGGCAAAGGCAAAGTCGGCCAATGGCGAATAAAAGGCCAGTGTTTCACGCAGGATAACCAGGGCGCGTGAATCCAGCTTGGGCAGGGCGCCGCCAAAGGCTGCAGGCACGCAATAGCGCAGCCAGCCACTGTCGCCCAGGCGGCGAACCCAGTCGCGGCAAGCACGGCGGTCGTCGGTTTCGTCGATGCTTTGGGCACCCGACCAATCGGCCAAGGCAGTGGCCAGCGTTTGGTGCTCCGCATCAAAGAATGGCAACAGAGTGTAGCCTGAATTCGGGCGCAGGGACGTGGGGGCCATGTCAGTCCCCTCCGAAAACGGGCTTTTGCTTGGCCACAAAAGCGTTGTAGGCCCGGGTGAAGTCCTGGGTTTGCATGCAGATAGCCTGCGCCTGGGCTTCTGCCTCAATCGCCTGGTCAATCGTCATGGCCCATTCCTGTGCCAGCATGGTTTTGGTCATGCCATGAGCAAACGTGGGTCCGCTGGCGAGCTCTTTTGCCATCGCAAGCGCTTGGGTCAGCAGGTCTTCTTTGTCGTGCAAGGCGTTGAAGAAGCCCCAGGCGAGGCCCTCTTGAGCGTTCATGGCGCGACCAGTAAACAATAACTCAGACGCCCGGCCTTGCCCGATCACGCGGGGCAGCAAGGCGCAGGCGCCCATGTCGGCCCCTGCCAGTCCGACGCGTGTGAACAAGTAAGCCACCTTGGTAGACAGCGTGCCATAGCGCATGTCGCAGGCAAGCGCCATCATGGCCCCAGCACCTGCGCAAATGCCGTCGATGGCACCAATCACGGGCTGCGGACAGGCGCGCATGGCCTTAACCAGATCCCCAGTCATGCGGGTGAAAGACAACAACTCGGGCATGCTCATTTTGGTGAGTGGGCCAATGATTTCATGTACATCACCACCGCTGCAGAAGTTGTCCCCTGCGCCAGTGACGACGATGGCACGCACGTCAGTCGTGTAGCGCAGCGCGTTGAAAAAATCGCGCAGTTCGGCATATGACTCAAAGGTGAGTGGGTTCTTGCGCTCTGGCCGGTTCAGCGTGACAGTGCCTACGCCATCTGCCAGGCTCCAGGCAAAGTGTTGGGGTACAAAGCTGGCGTGCGCGCCATATTGGCCATGCATGGGGTTGGTAGAAGGGATGAAGTGGTTCATGGTTTGCAGGGTGGGTCTCAGGGGATATTTTTTTGAATTTGATGGGCTTTGACTTTGCCCAGCAGTTGATGAAGTTGGCCCACCTCTTTGGCTTGCAGGCCTGCAAAGGCGCTGACGATCCAAGCCTCGTGCGCCTGTGCCATTTGCTGAAACTGGTGGCGGCCTTTGGGGGTCAGACGAACCAGGAAGGCGCGTCGGTCGCCCTCGACGTCCACCCGCTCGACAAAGCCTTCTGCCACCAGTTGATCAGTGATGCCGGTCACGTTGCCGCCCGTGACCATCATGCGGCGCGACAGCTCTTTCATCTTCATGCCCTCGGGCACCCGTTCCAGTTGCGCCATCAGGTCAAAGCGGGGGAGTGTGGTTTCAAATTGTTCGCGTAACTGGCTGCGCACCTGCTTTTCAATCAACTGGGTACAGGTGAGCATGCGCAGCCACAGGCGCAGCTCGTCGGGGTGTTCACTGTGGGCTCGGGTTTCGATGTCCATACTTGAATAGTTTAGGTTTAAAGTGTTTTTTGTCAAGCGGAAGAGCCCCTTGGTTCATTGGATTTTTTAGCGGCTTTGGGGAAAGCGCACAACCGACGGAGCACCTCCCCACACTCCAGACAGAACTGCTTGACCCTTCGCCAAGGGGCCACTGACAAAGAATAGTTCGTCAGCAGTAGCGCCTCTGACCTGAGCAGTCGGAGCTTGAGGAGGCAGATTCAAGCGCCGCAACAATTCACGCGCCACGGCATCGGCTGGGTCCAGCAGGGTAACCCCCAGCCCCACCATGGACTGTATCAATGGGCTCAAAAACGGATAGTGTGTACACCCTAGCACGATCACATCGGCACCTGCATCTCGTAGCGGTGTCAGGTAATCTTGCAACAGCGCACGCGTGGCAAAGCTGTCAAAATCTCCCCGGTCTACCTGATCTGCCAACCCAGGACAGGCTTGCAAAATGATGCGACAGTGGCTGCCATAAGTGGCGCACAGGTTTGCTACGCTGGCACTGGCCAGGGTTTGGTTGGTTGCCAGGACACCAATCACCCCCGTTTTGGTAATTGCCGTGGCAGGCTTGATCGCGGGCTCGATGGCAACAATGGGGATGGTGTACTGTGCGCGCAAGCTTTTGCTGGCATGAACACTGGCGGTGTTGCAGGCTATGACCAGGGCTTGGGCGCCCTCTCTCACCAGAAAGCGCGCAATGTGGCTTGCACGGCTTTCGATGAAGGCTGCAGGTCGTTCGCCATAAGGTGCGTAGGCCGTATCTGCCACGTACAGCAAGGGGTGATGTGGCAATGTCTGACGGATGGCGCGCAGCACAGACAGGCCACCCACACCCGAGTCAAACACGCCGATAGGTGCCAAAGCACAGAGGCGTGCAGGCAATACTTCTGTGAAAGGCATGCCGCATTGTCCTATCCCGCACAATCAAGGCTTTGTAGGCAAGAACGCTCATGCTCTTTAAATTCAAATCCAATGTCACTGGTGACTTGATCATGCTGGAGCCCAATGGCAAACGCGTGCTGGCGATCATTGGCAAAGAGGCTTCGCCTAAGGGCATCATCACCCCGGAACAAATGCCTTCTGCGATTGCAGCGCTGGAACAGGCCGTGCAGACGGAAGAGACTGAGCACAGGGCGGCTGTTGACAAAGCCAATGCCGAAGGCAAGCCCACGCCCCAGTTTGAAGCGGTGTCGCTGCGCCAGCGCGCTGTGCCGTTTGTGGACATGCTCAAGCGCTGCAGCCGTGAGGGCAAGGAGATCGTGTGGGGCGTGTAAGTACCGTAGACATCCCTTTCTCACTGACGCCACGCACGGTCGGCATCCTGGCAGCCGTTGTCACCGTGGCCATCTGGACGTCTTTCATCGTGATTGCGCGGGCGGCGGCGCTGCGCAACATGACGCCATTTGACATTGCCTATGCCCGCATCATCGGTGCGTCGGCCATTTTGTTGCCCTGGGGCTGGTGGATCGTTCGGCAAGAGCGGTTGTCGGGCTGGCTCGGGATCTCGCCCTACCCCCTCAAAATGACCGCTTTGGCCGGAGTGTTTGGGGGCCTGGGCTACGCCTTGCTGGCCTATGGCGGCTTTGTGTTTGCGCCTGCCACCCATGCATCGGTGCTGCTGCCGGGCAGCTTGCCGTTGTGGACCACGCTGATCGCCATGTGGCTGCTGCACGACAAACCCAGCCGGACCCGTGCCATCGGTTTGGCTTGTATTCTGGTAGGCGACCTGCTGGTGGGCGGCAGCAGCCTGCTGCATGCGTTTGATGGAGGCGAGGTCTGGAAGGGCGATCTGCTCTTCATGTGCGGGGCGCTGTGCTGGTCCTTTTACAGCGTGCTCGTGCGCCGCCATGCGTTGCCAGCCGTCAAAGCCACGATTGCCATCACCTGCTTTGCCGCCGCCACATATTTGCCGGTCTACACCGTTTTGCTGTTGACGGGGTTGGCCGGTAGCCAGCTGGCTGTGGCCCCCTGGGGCGAAATCGTATTTAACACGCTGTTTCAAGGCGTAGGATCGGTCGTGATTTCGGGCATCACGTTTACCAAAATGGTCCAGCACTTCGGACCTGTGCGCTCGACCATGATCACGGCGCTGGTGCCAGGCTTGTCGGCACTGGGCGCCGTTCTGTTTTTGAATGAACCCATGCACTGGAATCTGCTGGCCGGGTTGGCGCTGGTGACACTGGGCATCACGTTCGGCGTGCGATCGTCAACAAAACCCACGGTTTTGTCAGCGCAAGCAGCGAAAATGCCGCCTTGATTTCTCATAATGCCAAGCTTGCCCCAGTTGAACATCCTTGCCTTTGACACCAGCACCGACATCATGTCGATCGCAGTGGGCAGCGGCCTGGGCGGCACCAGCCAACAGGTGTGGACCCACACAGGCCCGGGTGCCGCGCAATCATCCAGCACCTTGTTGCCCACCATTCAGTTGCTGATGGCGCAAGCGGGGTTGACCTTTGCGGCATTGGACGCCATTGCTTTTGGCGTGGGCCCCGGCTCGTTTACTGGCTTGCGCACCTCCTGTGCGGTGGCGCAAGGCTTGGGGTTTGCATCCGGGCGGCCTGTTTTGGGCATTGACAGCCTGATGGCTGTGGCCGAGGACGCGCGGACAAAGATGGGCTCGCCAGAAACGGCCGCTGTTTTGGCCATGCTGGACGCCCGCATGGACGAGATGTACACAGGATACTATTATTTTAATAGCAAACAATGGTTATGTGATATGCCAAAACGGCTTGTTAAGCCAGAAAATCTGGTAGATGCAGGTAACTGGATACCCGCTGGCAATGTGTTTGCCAACTACGGCCATCGCATGCCCGCGCATGCCCGCGCGCGGTCAGGGGTCGAGGCTTTGCCCACCGCCACAGCCATGCTTCGCCTGGCGCCTACTTTGCTGGCCGCTGGCCATGCCACAAGCGCCGCGCTGGCTCATCCGGTCTATGTACGTGACAAGGTGGCGCAAACCACCGAAGAGCGGGCGGTTTTGCGTGCGGCGGCTGAATTGGCAACGGCCGTGCCGCTTGAGGCTGCGACTGTGGCTTTTCCTGGCCGATGAACGCAACGACCGAAGCAGCGTTTGAAACCTTGACCCCGGCGAGGATTGCCGAGGTGGTCGCCATCGAGCGTACCGCCTACAGCCACCCCTGGACCGAGCGCAACTTTGCAGACTCCTTGCAAGCGGGCTATAACTGCCAGCTGCTGATAGCTGGACACACGCTGCTGGGCTACTTTGTGGCGATGCGGGGCGTGGACGAGGTCCATTTGCTCAACATCACCGTGCCCCCGCCTACCAACGCCAGGGTTGGGCCAGCGTACTGATACAGGGCCTGGCGATCTGGTCGCGTGGGCAAGGTACCCAATGCCTGTGGCTGGAGGTGCGTGCGGGTAACCAACAGGCCCTGGCGGTTTACGAGCACCTGGGCTTTGTGCGGGTGGGGCGCCGCAAAGACTATTACCCTGCGGACGGCGGCAAGCGCGAAGACGCGGTTGTGATGAGCAAGACACTGTAAAGTCAAGCCATGAGTTTGAACCTGGATGACCGTCAGCGCGCCATGCTGGATGCCATGGGCGTCACCGTCTGGTGGCCCCAGCAGGCGGCGGTGCTTGTGCCGGTGGCTGCGGCGTCAAATGCTATTGATATAGAAGCAAATAAATCAATACCAGTAAGCCAAAACGCTGAAATTATTGAAGAAAAACAGCCAGCCACTCCCCACAAAACAGTGCTGCCAGTACAGGTCGCAGCGTCAGCACGCCCACCCCGAGTGGACAGCGCTTTGGCTACCCAAACTTGGCCCGAGCTGCAAGCCAGCGTGAGCCAGTGCCAGGCCTGTAGCCTGTGCCAGACCCGCAAGAACACCGTGTTTGGCGTCGGCCAAGCGACCCTTGACCCCGACGCTCCCCCTCAAGTTGACTGGCTGATCGTCGGCGAAGCCCCTGGCGAGAACGAAGACCTGCAAGGTGAACCCTTCGTCGGACAGGCGGGTAAGCTGCTGGACAACATGCTTCGCTCGCTTGGCCTGGCCCGCCATGACCGGGTGTACATCGCCAACGTGCTCAAGTGTCGTCCGCCCGGCAACCGCAACCCTGCTCCTGACGAGATTGCCCAGTGCACGCCTTACTTGCTTCGTCAGATTGAGTTGCTGCAACCCAAAATCATCCTGGCCATGGGGCGTTTTGCCATCAACTCCTTGCTGGCACCCACGGTGCCAGGGGTGGACAACATCCCCGTGGGCAAGCTTCGCGGGCAGGTTCACCGCTTTGGCAACACGCCCGTGGTGGTGACTTACCACCCAGCCTACCTGCTGCGCAACCTGCCGGAAAAGGCCAAGGCCTGGACAGACCTGTGTCTGGCACACGAGACCGTGACGACGGCGGGTTAAATCTAAAATGCCCCCATGGCATTTATCGACACCCTGCGCGCGGCCGAAGCCCGCAATCAATCCCTCTTGTGCGTTGGCCTGGACCCGGACCCAGCCCGGTTTCCTGCGAACTGGAAGAACGACACCAGCAAGATCTTCGATTTTTGCGCGGGCATTGTGGACGCTACCGCCGACTTGGTGATCGCCTTCAAGCCCCAGATCGCCTACTTCGCGGCTCACCGCGCCGAAGCCCAGCTGGAGCAGCTGATGGCTCACATGCGCAATGTTGCGCCGCAGGTGCCCATCATCCTGGACGCCAAACGCGGCGACATTGGCTCCACTGCCGAGCAGTACGCCATCGAGGCGTTCGAGCGCTACGGCGCCGATGCGGTCACGCTCTCCCCTTTCATGGGGTTTGACTCGGTCCAGCCTTATCTGAAGTACCACGATAAAGGCGCCTTTTTGCTGTGCCGCACTTCCAACCCCGGCGGTGACGACCTGCAAGCGCAGCACCTGAGCGACATTCCTGGCAAGCCGTTTCTGTATGAACACGTGGCCGCCCTGGCACAAGGCCCCTGGAACCTGAATGGCCAGCTCGGGCTGGTGGTGGGCGCCACCTATCCGGCTGAAATCGAAGCCGTACGCCGAGTAGCTCCGCATGCCCCTCTGTTGATCCCCGGTGTCGGCGCACAGGGCGGCGACGCCGTGGCCACGGTCAAAGCAGGCTGGCGTGAAGACGCGCCCATTGTGGTGAACTCTTCCCGGGCGATCCTGTATGCATCGTCTGCTGAGGATTTTTCAGCAGCGGCCCGACGCGAGGCCCAGAAAACCCGCGCCCTTTTGTCGGCAGCCCAGCAACAGGGCTTGGCAGGGCCTACTGGAATGTGAGTTTTTTCGTAGGCTTCCCCCAATTGGGGCGTACTGGCCGTTGTCTTGTTGAAACGCCTGTGCTAAGTTCGGCTCATGCGCAGACAGAACCTTCACCCAAGTCCTCGAAAAGCACACGCCGAAGCTTTCCGCCCCGCCACACTTGCACTGGCCATTGCAGTTGCCTTTTGTGGATCTGAACAGTTGGCCCTGGCCAACCCCGGCGGCGCGCAGGCCATCGCGGGGCAAGCCAGCTTGGCTGCGTCAGGCAAAAACCTGGTCGTCACGACCCAGAATGCAGCGGGCTCCAACTTTTCAGCCATCAACTGGCAGAGTTTCAACATTCCCGCGGGCAGCAGCACGCGTTTTGTGCAGCCCAATGCCAGCAGCACCTCCATCAACCGGGTCGTCACCAACAATCCTTCGGCGATTTTTGGCACGCTCAGCTCAAACGGTAACCTGGTGCTGGTCAACCCCTCAGGCATCACCGTTGGTACAGGCGCGGTGGTCGACACAGCAGGATTCGCTGCATCCACCCTCCCCATGAGCAATTCAGATGCGCTGGCAGGTCGCCAACGCTTTGCTGCTGACGCAGCTAAAGCAAGTGGCAATATGCAGGTGCAAGGCAACATCATTGCGCGCAATGGCGATGTGGTCCTTATTGCCCCCAATGTGGAAGTGGCACAAACCGCTGTCGTTCAGGCGCCCAACGGCGCCGCCATTCTGGCTGCCGGGCAGAGCGTGGATGTGACCGGACGTGGCCTGGAAGGAATCCGTCTGGCGGTGCAGGCCCCGACAGACAGCGCTGTCAATCTGGGCTCCCTCCAAGGTGACGCTGTTGGGATTTTTGCCAGCAGCCTCAAGCACAGCGGCTTGATACAAGCCACGGCGGTCAGCACCGAAGGTGGCCGCGTGATCCTGCATGGACAAGACTTGGTCGAAGTGAACGGCGCTACCAGGGCAGAACGCTTAGATCGCCTGGGAGGTCTCTTCCAGGCTACGGCAGACAAAGTGGGGCTGTCGGGTACTGCATCAGTCGACGTCAGCGGCACAAATGGTGGTGGGCAGATCCTTATTGGAGGCGACTACCAGGGCAAAAATTCTGCTATTCCCAATGCGCAGATGACGTTTGTCGGTGCTGGCGCACAGCTGAATGCCAGTGCGACGGAGCAGGGGGACGGCGGCAAAGTCATTGTGTGGTCAGACCGGTCAACGCGGGTGTTTGGCGACATCCAGGCCAGGGGAGGATCTGGAGGCGGAAACGGTGGCCTGGTCGAAACTTCGAGTAAGGTGGGCTTGGAATATGCAGCCAAAGTTGATGTCGGTGCAAGGAACGGCAAGGGCGGCACTTTACTCTTGGATCCCGAGTCCATCACCATCGTTGGCGGAAGTAGGTCACCGATAGTGACAGTTTCCACAGCGCATAGCCCTCCCGGCTGCTCGATTGGCTGTACGATCATATTCAACTCAACTTCCACGCCTGATGCGGCACCTCCCGCCACGATCAGCTTTGCGAATGCAGGACCAACGCAAGTTTTTCAGTCCGATCTTGAAGGCTATCAGGCCGGTACCAATGTCGTTTTGGAAGCAACATCCTGGATTGGCGTAGCAGGTACCTTCAGCGGCTCATCCGTTACGTTGACGCCCGACTCAAGCCTTGCGATGCGCACGCGCAACGGAGGTTCAGACAACTCATTCACCAGTGGCATCAAGCTTTCCGACAGCAACCTGGGCGCTAACCTCGAATTTCGTACTCAAGGCACAGGCAGCATCACCTTGCAAACCGGTTTTACAGGATCTGGCGCCCAAAACGCAAACATCAGCGTGGGCAAGCTCACTACCGCAGGCGGGGCAATTTCGCTAACCGCCCAGGGAAGCGGAAGTGACGTTATTGTCCTTGGTAACCTCGACGCCGGAACAGGGGCCAATACCCTTAAGGCCGATGGGAATGTCCGGTTTGATGGATCAAACCCAATGACATTGACAGGCTCGTCTCTGTCGGTGTCTGGTGGTTCAGGTGTACTGGTCAATACGAGCCTGACCAACCATTCTGGCCTTTGGGTCAATCCTGTCGGCTCGCTCTTGAGCATCAACGGCAGTTTAACCATGGGTTCTGGCAGCAGCTTGAACAACGCGGGCACCTTGGACACAGCGACTCATAGCGTGGTCGATACGGCAAACCAGAACCTTGTGAATCAACGCAGTGGCACCCTCAAGGGTACTGGGACATTGAACGTCGGATCTGGCACAGTCATCAACGAAGGCACAGTAGCACCGGGGCACTCACCGGGCATGCTTGCCATCACGGGCAACTTTACCCAAACCAGTACCGGCACCCTGAACATGGAAGTGGCAGGCCCAGGCAATCATGACCTGGTGCAGGTCAGCGGCACAGCGACTTTAGGTGGCAGTCTCGCCATGCAGTCGGGCACCTATACGCCAACAACCACAGAAAGCTACAACCTCGTCAGGGCATCAGCCCTGACCGGGACTTTTGCGAACATCACTTCCACCGGTTTCAGCCCTGGCGCAGTCTTCTATTCGACAACCCAGGCAGGGTTTACAGCAAATGCTGTGGCCACTACTCCTGCCCCAACCCCAACCCCGACACCGACACCAGCCCCAAGTCCCTCCGCTGGGGGAACCACAGGCACAGGAGGTACCACTACGACAGGCGCAGGAAGTACCACCGGCACGGGTGCCGGAAGCACGGGCAGCACAAGCACCTCATCAACAACCGGCACCTCAACTGCATCAACACCAGCCTCCGGCGGCTCGGGGTCATCCCTGATCACTGACATGACCGCGTTCAGAAATCTGGTCGCGCAGTTTCCCTTAAGCAACCACCCAGGAAACCAGGTCACCTTGCTAAACCTGGGTTATCAACCAGCCGGTTCCGAATTCATCATCAACGATGGGCAAGTCTGTCGCTAAGCCCAGCTACGGTAGCAGCCGTTTCAGATAACGCCCCGTGAAGCTGGCCGTGTTACCGGCCAGCATTTCCGGTGTACCCACCCCCACGACCTGGCCACCGCCAGCCCCACCCTCCGGGCCCATATCGATGAGCCAGTCAGCGGTTTTGATGACGTCAAGGTTGTGCTCGATGATCACAATGGTATTGCCTGCATCCCGTAACTGATGCAGCACCTTGAGCAAGAGGTCAATGTCGGCAAAGTGCAGCCCTGTGGTAGGTTCATCCAGGATATAGAGTGTGCGCCCCGTGTCGCGTTTGGACAGTTCCAGTGCGAGTTTGACCCGCTGCGCCTCGCCACCTGACAGTGTGGTCGCGGCCTGTCCAAGACGGATATAAGACAAGCCCACATCCATCAGGGTTTGCAGCTTGCGCGCAATGTTGGGCACTGCCTTCAGGAAGTTCAGCGCAGCCTCTACCGTCAGCTCCAAAATCTGGGCAATGTTTTTGCCCTTGTATTGAACCTCCAGTGTCTCTCTGTTGTAACGCTGGCCATGGCACACGTCACATGGCACGTACACGTCGGGCAAAAAGTGCATTTCCACCTTCACCATGCCGTCTCCCTGGCAAGCCTCGCAACGTCCACCCGCCACGTTGAATGAAAACCGTCCTGGGCCATAGCCACGCTCGCGCGCGGTAGGCACTTCGGCCATTAACTCTCGAATCGGCGTAAATAGGCCTGTGTAGGTTGCCGGGTTGCTGCGAGGTGTGCGCCCGATGGGCGACTGGTCCACGTTGATGACTTTGTCGAACTGATCCAAGCCTTCGATAAGCTCATGGGGTGCTGGTTCAGCGTGCGCGCGATGAATGTCACGCGCGGCTGCGGTATACAAAGTGTCGTTCACCAGGGTGGACTTGCCCGAGCCCGACACACCTGTCACGCAGGTGAGTAAGCCCACGGGGAACTCCACCGTCACGTCTTTGAGGTTGTTGCCACTCGCCTTGACCACTCGCAGCACTGCATCCGTTGCCACATGGCGGTGCGTTGGGACGGCAATGGTTTTGATGCCCGACAGGTACTGGCCCGTCAGCGATTCGGGGTGCTGTTTGACGGCGTCAAATGTGCCTTCGGCAATCACCCGCCCACCGTGGACACCGGCGCCTGGCCCCATGTCGATGAGGTAATCTGCCGCACGCATCATGTCCTCGTCATGCTCGACCACCAGCACGCTGTTGCCAATGTCGCGCAGGTGTTGCAGGGTGCCGATCAGGCGGTCGTTGTCACGTTGGTGCAGGCCAATACTGGGCTCGTCCAGCACATACATCACGCCCGTCAAGCCCGAGCCAATCTGACTAGCCAAACGGATGCGTTGCGATTCACCGCCCGACAGGGTCTCGGCGCTGCGGTCCAGGCTAAGGTAGTTCAGGCCGACATCGTTCAAAAACTTCAGCCGCAAACCGATCTCGCGCACCACCTTGTCCGCAATCTCGGCCTTGGCACCGTGCATTTTCAGGGTTTGAAAGTACGCAAACGCATCGCGCAAGGTGGCATGGCTGACCTGGAAGATAGCGCGCGCTTGATCGCCCTCACCAATCTTCACGCTGCGCGCTTCCCGGCGCAGGCGCGAGCCCAGGCATTCCGTGCAAGCTTGCTGGCTGCGGTAGCGAGACAACTCCTCGCGCACTGCAACCGAATCGGTCTCGCGGTAACGGCGCGCCATGTTGGGGATGATGCCCTCAAACACGTGCTTCTTGGTCAGCTTCTTGCCCGCTGATTGGCCTGAGTCCATGATGTAGGAGAACTTGATCTCCTCCTCGCCCGAGCCATGCAACACAGCCTGTTGAACCGAAGCATCCAGCGACTCAAACGGTGCTTCGATGTCAAAACCGTAGTGCTTGGCCAGGCTTTCCAGCAGGGCAAAGTAGTAGCCATTGCGCCGGTCCCAACTTTTGATCGCACCACTGGCCAGACTCAGGGAGGGGAAGGCGACCACGCGAATTGGGTCAAAAAAGTCTTGCTGACCCAGACCATCGCAGGTAAGGCAAGCACCCACGGGCGAGTTGAATGAGAACAGGCGCGGCTCCAGTTCGCTGAGCGAATACGAACACAGCGGGCAGGAAAACTTGGCGTTGAACAAGTGCTCCACGCCCGTTTCCATCTCCAGCGCAATGGCACGCCCTTCGGCCAGGTGCAGCGCTGCTTCAAAGCTCTCGGCCAAACGCTGCTTGATGTCCGGCCGCACCTTGACGCGGTCGATCACCACGTCGATATTGTGCTTCTCCGCCTTCTTGAGCTTGGGCAAGTTTTCGTACTCGATCACCTCAGCGTTGATGCGAAATCGTACATAGCCCGCGGCCTGCATCTCGGCAAATACATCCAAAAATTCACCTTTACGCTCACGTGCTATAGGCGCGAGGATCATCAGTTTGGTGTCTTCAGGCATGGCCAGGACGGCGTCCACCATCTGGCTGACAGTTTGTGCCTGCAAAGGCAAATCGTGATCGGGGCAATACGGTGTACCCGCGCGGGCAAACAGCAAGCGCAGATAGTCGTGAATCTCGGTCACCGTGCCCACGGTGGAGCGTGGGTTGTGCGAAGCTGCTTTTTGCTCGATGGAGATGGCGGGCGACAGGCCTTCGATCATGTCCACATCGGGCTTGTCCATCAGCTGCAAAAACTGCCGCGCATACGCCGACAGGCTTTCTACGTAGCGACGCTGACCCTCAGCGTACAGCGTGTCAAACGCCAGACTCGATTTACCCGAACCCGACAGACCGGTGATTACGACCAACTGATTGCGCGGGATGTCGAGGTTGATGTTTTTGAGGTTGTGCGTGCGCGCCCCTCGCACACTGATGTGCTGGTGTTGCAGCACACGGGCAAGGTACGGGCCGTCGGGAGTGGTGTCTTTGGTCAAGGCAGGCAAATTCAGAGCAGCCTGCCATGATAGTGGCTATGCGTCAATCAGCGGGGTTCTCGCTCGCAATCTGAATACAGACTGCCCGGCACAGGTTCACCACCCGCTCATTGGTGATGCAGTAAAAAATCTGCACCCCTTCGCGACGCTTGCCCAGCACACCGGCCTGGTAAAGCGTGTTCAGATGTTGCGACATGTTGGGTTGGGTTGTATCAATTTCGGCCAGCAACTGGCTGACATTCTTCTCACCATGGCACAGGGCACTGATGATTTTGAGGCGCATAGGCGCTGACATGGCCTTGAAGGTCTCCGCGGCACGCTCGAAAACTTGGTCGGACTCGGTCAGGGGGTTTGACTCAGGGACGGGTTGGCGCTTTGCCATGCAATAGACTTCGGTTCATATTGAAGAGAGACAGATGGTGCGACGATGTGTCGCGGCCCTGCCGAATGGAGTTTTTATACCATGCCTTTGACTGCGAACGCTGCACTGTACACCCAACGCCGCGCCGACTTGGCCACCCTATTGGGGCGGGACGGCATTGCCATCATCCCAACAGCGCCAGAGCGCCAACGTAACCGGGACAGCGATTTCCTGTACCGGCATGACAGCTACTTTTATTACCTGACAGGTTTTACCGAACCCAATGCGTGCCTCATCGTGACCAGCGACGGGCATGCCACCCTGTTTTGCCAACCCAAAGACCTGGAGCGGGAAATATGGGACGGTATCCGGCTCGGCCCCCATGCTGCACCAGGAGCGCTGGCCGTCAGCGCCGCGTATTCGATTGCAGATCTGGATCAGCAAGCCCCCCGTTTGCTGGAGAACAAATCTACCGTCTGGTACCCGTTTGCCACCCACAAAGGACTGGAAACCCGTGTAGACGGCTGGTTGTCCAGTGTTCGCGCCCGCGTCCGTTTTGGCGCCTTGTGCCCTGAATCCCAGCGCGACCTGTGCGCCTTGCTGGACGAAATGCGACTGGTCAAAGACACGCATGAGCAGGACGTGATGCGCCGCGCCGCGCACATCAGTGCGGGTGCCCATGTCCGTGCCATGAAGCGCTGCGCCAACATGCTGCGCGCGGGACAGGACGTACGCGAGTACCACCTGGACGCAGAACTGCTGCATGAATTCCGCCAGCATGGATCGCCGTACCCAGCGTATGGCTCTATCGTGGCTGCGGGCGCCAACGCCTGTGTGCTGCACTACCGTGCTGACACCGCCCCCATACACGACGGAGAGTTGGTCCTGATTGATGCAGGCTGTGAGCTTGATGGTTATGCCAGCGACATCACCCGTACCTTTCCGGCCAACGGCAAGTTCACTGGCCCACAGCGCGACCTGTACAACCTGGTGCTGGCCAGCCAGGACGCAGCCATAGCAGCTACCTGCCCAGGCAAACGCTTTGTCGACCCGCACGAAGCCACCGTCGCGGTGCTTGCCCAGGGCCTGCTGGACCTGGGCTTGCTGGACAAAAGCAAGGTGGGCAGCGCTCAGGACGTGATTGAAAACAGAAGTTATTTTCAGTTTTATATGCACCGCACCGGGCACTGGCTGGGCATGGATGTGCACGACTGCGGCAGTTACAACGAGCCTAGCGAAATTGGCAACAGCACCGAGCGACGCGACCCTTTGAGCAACGAATTGATCCAGAGTCGGCCCAGCCGCATCCTGCGCCCTGGCATGGTGCTGACGATTGAGCCCGGCCTGTATGTGCGGCCGGCAGAAGGTGTGCCCGCGCAGTTCCACAACATCGGCATCCGCATTGAGGATGACGCGATCGTGACAGAGGAAGGGTGCGAGTTGATTACGCGTGGCGTGCCCGTCAAAACCGATGAGATCGAAGCGCTGATGCGACCATGAGTGCCACGCCGGGCCGCCCCAAGCAAGCGACGAGCGTAGGCGCAACATCTGCCCGCTTTGTTTCCGGCTCGCTACTGCGCCATGTCATCGTGATGGCCAGCACCGGTGCGGTGGGCCTGGTCGCCGTGTTCGCGGTGGATTTGATCAACCTGTTTTACATTTCGCGCCTGGGTGAGCGGGAAATCGCCGCAGCCGTGGGCTTTGCAGGTGTGGTCAGCTTTTTTCACCTGTCGCTTTGCATTGGCTTGATGATTGGCCTGACTGCCATTGTGTCGCGAAAAATCGGGGCGCAAGAGCGTGACGAGGCGCGCTGCATTGCCACATCCGGGCTTGTGCTGATGGCGGCTTTGACAATGATCGTGGGCAGCGGCACTGCGCTGTTTCTCGGGCCCATTGTGCAGGCCCTGGGGGCCACGGGCGAGACAGCACGGCTGGCGCGTGGCTACCTCGCCATCACGGTGCATTCGCTTCCCCTGATGGGTATCGGGATGGGCTGCTCTGCCCTGTTGCGCGCGGTGGGCGACGCCAAGCGGTCCATGAACGTGACGCTGGGCGCAGCGGTGGTCACTGCGGTGCTGGACCCGGTTTTCATCTTTGGCCTGGACCTGGGTCTGACGGGTGCAGCCATGGTTGTCTGGCTGGCACGCTGCATGATGGTTACTGTGGCCCTGCACAGCGTGCTGCGCCACCACAGGCTGCTCAGCCGCTTCAACCGAAGCTTGCTTTTGCCCCATACCAAGCTGCTGGCCAGCGTCGCTGGGCCAGCCGTTTTGACCAATTTGGCCACCCCGGTTGCGGCAGCCTTTGTCACCCACAGCATCGCCAGTTTTGGACCGTCTGCCACGGCCGGACAGGCAACGATCGACCGGGTCACCCCTGTGGCCTTTGGCCTTATCTATTCGCTCAGCGGCGCCGTTGGCCCCATCCTGGCGCAGAACCTGGGGGCGCGGGAATATGGGCGTGTGCGACAGGGCTTGCGCACCAGCCTGCTGTTCATGGTGGTGGCGGTGGCTTCAGCCTGGTTGGTTCTGGCGCTTTGTCAGGGCCTGCTGGTTCAAGCCTTTTCACTTGAAGGGCCCGCTGCGCAGATGGTGCATGCGTTTTGCAGCTGGTTGGCCGCCAGCTTCTTTTTCGCGGGTGCACTGTTTGTTGCAAATGCTGCCTTCAACAACCTGGGCCGCCCACTGTGGTCCACCGGCTTCAACTGGGCCCGGGCTACGGTGGGCACGATTCCCTTTGTCTGGTGGGGTGCGCAATATGGGCCAGTGGGCGTTTTGGCCAGCCAGGCGGTCGGCACGGCCATTTTTGGCATCGGCGCGCTGTGGATGGCCTTTCGTTTGACAGATCAACTCTCCAAGCGGGCCGCATGACAGATACGACAAACCCATTCACCGTGCTCAGTGTCAACTGCAGCGTGCCCCGCCCATTGATGGCGAATGGCCGCAAAGTGATGTCCGCCATCGGGAAAATTGCACGCACAGGTGCAGTCGCGGTTCGACGTCTGGGGTTGGACGGGGACGACCAGGCTGACCCCAGTGTTCACGGCGGCCTGGACAAGGCGGTTTACGCCTACCCGCAAGAACACTACGCCTTTTGGCAAACACGTCGGCTTGAACTGGGCCTGAGCCTGTTTGAAGAGACACTGCCCCACGGCTTCATGGGTGAAAACCTGACATTACATGGCCTGCTGGAGCAAGATGTCTGGGTGGGTGACGAACTCCACTTTGCAGGTTGCGTTCTGCGTGTCACCGAGCCCCGCCAACCCTGTTTCAAGTTCAATTCCGTGATGGGCTTTGACCAGGCCTCGCGCGACATGGTGCACCGTGGGTATTGCGGCTTTTACCTGGCGGTCAAGGCACCGGGGCAAGTGGCCGCCGGGGAGTCGTTCAAGCTGGTGTTCGGGCCGCGCAACTTGAGTATTCGTGAAGCCTTCAACGCCAAACGCATCAAGCACCTGCGTTGAGCCTCAAACAGCCATGCCCGCCCGGTGCCCGTGCGTAAAGGCTTCTTCAAACACCGAATAGCCCGACAAATCGCTGTGTGCAAATTGCAGGCGCTGCCCCTTTGGGGACGCCTGCAATGCAGCCAAGGCCGCGTGGCTGGCGAAACCCGGCACCGGCACTGCCATGGCGTGCCCATAGCGCATGATGTCGATCCGCGTGGCCTTGCCGGCCAGATCCGGGTGCGGCGCATGCAAGTCCGCCAGCAAGCCGTCCCGCCAATGCGCCCAGGTTTGCTCATACAGCCACTGCCTTTGCGCCGGGTGGATGCCAAAGGCCCGGTAGTGCGTGAGCACCGTGGCGCCGGGCACTGGGCTCAGGCTTTGGTGCATGGCGTTCACATAGCCCAGTTGCCCAGCGCCTTGCCCGGCGTGAATGACGTTGTCCCAGCTCAAGGGGGCGCCGGGCCGGTCGTCCAGTGGCTCGCGAAGGTGCACATTGGTCACTAGCCAGGGCGCGTAGCGCGCAGCCTGCGCCGCTGCCTGCAAAGCCGGCGGCGCAGGGCGCACAACGCGCGCAGCAATGAAGAGAGGCAAAGCGACGATGCAACGCTCGGCCACCCAGCGCTCAGCCTGACCGGTGTCCGCGTCAATGGCGTCAACTTCTACGCCGGCCTTGAGCACGTCGATCCGGGTCACGATACGGCCAGTCTGCAACCGGGGCCCCATCGGGGCAGCCAGTTTTTGCGTGATCCAGCCATTGCCCTCGGGCCAGGTCAACACGCCCCCGTCTCGCTCCATCGTCGCTGCGCCCGGTGCATGAAACCCGTGCCGACTGGCAAAGTAATGAATCCCTGCCCAGGCAGAAACTGCGTCCAACCCCGCCCCATAGTCGTCACGGCAGCAGTAGTCCAAGTACCAACGCAGATAAGGGTCAGTCCACCCAGATTGATTTAACCAAACATCAAAAGTAATAGCATCTAACGATTGTTGGTATTGCCTGAATGGCCTTTTTGATACTGGAACAGCGAATGCAGCCTGGGCCTGAGCCTGTGTCACCGCCTGTGCAAAACCTTGGTACTGCGCCAGCGTCTGCGGCCCCACATCATTCACCGGGAGCAGGCCTTCTTGCCATTGCCCCCGAAAATACAGCCGCTCTTGTGGGCTGTGACAAAGATGCTGCTCGCCCTGCGCACTCAAGCGCCAACGCCCTGTCACACGGTGGCCCAATCCCAGCTCTGTCAGTAAATCCTGTACCTCGGGTGCCGCATCATCCGGTACCGGCAGGTAGTGTGCACCCAGCGGGCAAGCAAGGCCATTGACAGCCCCAGCACGGCTGTTGCCGCCTACATGGTCTTCGAGTTCCAGCAACGCAAAGTCGTCGATACCGCGAAGGCGCAGTGCGCGTGCTGCCGCCAGGCCCGCAACGCCGCCACCAGCAATCAGTACGCGCGCTTGGCGCATAAGGCGGTGTTCCATGGCTGCAGGCGACGAAGGCTCGTCCGCCCCCCCCCCCACCCCCCAGCGCGATCGCCACCCTGGGGCTGGACACCTGATTTACCTGGACTTGGCACCGGCGTGGGTTGGGCGACCCGCGACGGCCAGCAGGCAGGTGTGAAATCACGGCAATCCGCCTGCGATTCACCGCAGCACCCGCCCCCATTCCTGCTCATAGGTCGTCACCAACACCTGGTTAGACAGGCGGTTCACCTCAGCAGGCACGCGCGCCATGTCCTGCGGAAAGTCCAGCAGCAGAGGCAGGGTTTGCAGGTTCAAGAACTTCAGCCCCTCAGGCAAGGCCTTGGGCAAATGCCAGGGCCGGCGGCTGGCAATCACAAAGCCCCATTCGCCAAAGCTGGGCACGTGGGCGTGGTAGGGCGTAGCGGTAAGACCGATCGATTCAATCGTCTGCACCACGGTCCAAAAGCTTTGGCGCGCCACCAATGGTGACGTGGTCTGGATCACCGCGTAACCGCTTGCCGACAGGCGCTGGTCCAGCAGGGCGTAAAAGGCATTGGTGTACAGCTTGCCAATCGAGAAGTTGGTCGGGTCTGGGAAGTCCACCACCATCACGTCGAAACTGTCAGTGGATTCTTGCAGCCACTTGAACGCATCGGTGTTGACCACCTTCACTTTGGGGTTGTTTAGGGCCTTGCCATTCAGGCCAATGAGCGTTTCGTTTTGGCTAAAGAGTTGCGTCATGTTCGGGTCAAGCTCCACCAGGGTAATGGACTCAACCGACGGGTACTTGAGCATCTCGCGCGCGGCCATGCCATCTCCCCCGCCCAATATCGCCACATTGCGCGGCGCGCCCATGGCTGCCATGGCGGGGTGGACCAGGGCCTCGTGGTAGCGGTATTCGTCACGCTCGGCAAACTGCAAATTGCCGTTCAAGAACAGGCGGTGCCCGGCCTTGGCCAGCCCCCCGCTGTTAGTGACCACAATGCGCTGATAAGGTGAGGTGGCAGTGAAGACGATGCGGTCTTGGTAAAACCTGTCTTCTGCCAACGTGGTGATTTGGTCCGCCCCGGCAAAGGCTGCCAACAGCGCCGCCAGTGTGGCTACACAAGCCACAGCGTGCGCGCCGAAGTAGCGCAACTCGTGCCGGAACAGCCACAGCGCCCAAAACGCAATGGCCGCGTTCATCAAGCCAAACAGCAGCCCGGTGCGGATCAGCCCCATTTGCGGCACCAGCAGCAGCGGAAAAGCCACCGACACCGCCAGCGCGCCCAGGTAATCAAAGGTGAGCACCTGCGACACCAGGTCTTTCAAAGCCACATTGCGCTTGAGGATGCGCATGACAATCGGAATCTCCAGCCCTACCAGCGTGCCCACCAGTAGCACCATGCCGTAGAGCAGGAAGCGAAAGCTGTGCGGCACATAGGCATTGGCCAAAAACAGCAGCGCAGGCATGGCCCCTCCGGCCAATGCCACCATCAGCTCAATGCGCAAAAAATGCGCGGGCAACTGCCGGTCAAAGTAGCGCGACAAATAGGAGCCAATGCCCATGGCAAACAGGTAGCTGCCAATGACTGTGGAGAACTGCAACACCGAATCGCCCAGCAGGTACGACGCCAGCGCGCCAGCTGCCAGCTCGTACACCAGCCCACACGCTGCAATAACGAACACGCTGGCCAGCAGGGCAATGTCGAGGGGGCGTGGGCTGGGTTGCATGGCTTTAGATTGTTACACCTGCCCACGCTTGCAATCGAATGTCAATCTAACCCATCCTGCGGCCCAAACAAGAAAACCCAGGCCCTTGAATCAGTTCAAGGCCAAAAAGCATCAACCCCGGCACAATCTCCGCCATGACCAAGCTCCTGGGGCCGCAGCCACCCATCGCCCCACGCCTGCGAGGCGACCTGGCCGTGTGGCTGGTGATCTGTGCCGAACTGCTCACCTTCGCCCTCTTGTTCATTGCCTTTGCTGCCGTGCGCCTGCGCCAGCCGACTGTGTTTGCGAATTCGCAGTCCACGCTCGACCTGCGCAGCGGCGCCATCAATACCGTGTTGCTGATCAGCGGCAGTGCCTGCGTGGCTCACGCCGTGCAGTCAGCCCGTGCGGCGCGGGCACAGCCTGCCGCCCGCTGGCTGGTCGCCGCCATGGCTTGCGGAGCGGGCTTTCTGATGCTTAAAAGCCTGGAATATGCCGACAAGTTTGCTGCGGGTATTGACCTGGAGACCAACACCTTTTGGATGTTCTATCTCTTCCTCACCGGTTTTCATTTTTTGCATGTTGCGGCAGCCATGGTCATGCTGGTGCTCCTGTGGGCACCCACGCGGCGCGGCGCCTACAGCCAGGGCAACGCCCATGCGCTGGAAACCGGCGCCGCTTTCTGGCACATGGTCGATCTGCTGTGGATCGTGCTGTTCCCCTTGGTCTATGTGATGTGATGAAGGCGAAAACGGATGACACCCCGCCATATCAACACCGTCTGGGCTGCACTGCTGGCAGCCACGGCCATCACTTGGGCGTTGGGGGACAGTGGCCTGACAGACCCGGCTACTGCTTGGGCCGTGCCCCTGATTTTTGCCCTGGCCGCACTCAAAGGCGGCTGGGTGGTTCTGGACTTCATGGAGCTGCGCCGCGCACCGCGCCTTTGGCGCTGGTTGTTGCTGGGCTGGCTAGGTACTGTGGTTTGCTTGATCGTGCTCTTGTGGGCCATTGAGCGGGTCTCGTAAAAACAAGAGCAAAAGACGTTATCAGGTGTGCCAAAAAGGCATTCCGAACCCCCGTATTCGTTGTGCGCATTCTGAATGTAGGTGTGCAGCCCGCTGGGTGATCCACACCCTTGCCTGACGGGCGATACTAGACAGCCTGAACTACAAGCTGTCCCTATGTCTTCAATCACGCAACGTACTTTTCGATTGGCTGCACCCTACTGGCTGAACTCTCATCACCGGGCTGTTGGCTGGGCACTGGGCTTGACGCTGATCGCCATGGTGGTCCTGGTGACTGGCTTGAACTACTGGCTGACTGGCCTGCAAAAGGCGTTCTTCGATGCGCTGGAGCAGCACAATGGGGCAGCTTTTCGCTCGGCCATCACCATTTTTTTTGTGGGTGTGGTGGTCTGGCGGGCAGCGCCATCACCATCCCCGGCTACCTCTTTTGGGTAGCTATCTTTTGGGGCGTACTTCAAACCATCGTCACCCATCTGGCCGGGCATCCACTGGCTGCGGCGACGGTGGTTCAGCAGTCGGTGGAGGCGGACTTTCGGTTTGCATTGGCCAAGGTGCGCGATTCGTCTGGGCAAATTGCGCTCTACAGTGGTAACACCACCGAGCAAATGCGGCTGGAGGGCCTCTTCTCAGCCATTCGACGCAACTGGGCAGATTTGATGCGGCACAACGTCTTCTTGAACATCGCCAGTACGGGCTTCGGGGTGGTGTCGCTGGCTGTGCCTATTTTTGCAATGGCCCCGCATGTGTTGTCCGGCGAAATTTCGTTAGGGACCCTGATGCAGGACGTTGCCGCCTTCACGGCCACTGCTGGCGCCATTGCCTGGCTGGCGCTGTCATATCGCGACCTGTTTCAGTTGTCGGCCCGCGTACAGCGTTTGTCGGCCATGGACGCCGCCATCGACCAAGCCCCCCCCAAAGGCATTGAAGTTCAGCGTGTGGCCGGGTCGGCGGCGGTGAAAGCCAAGCATTTGCTGCTGGGTGTGCCCAGCGGTCGAATCCTGACCGAAGTCGACGCCTTGTCGTTTTCGCCCGGTGAGCGCTGGCTGGTACGTGGCCCGTCAGGTTGCGGCAAGAGCACGCTGCTGCGCGCCATTGCGGGCTTGTGGCCATTCAGCAAAGGCAGCATCACCTTACCCGACGAAGCGCGCATGATGTTTGTGCCGCAAAAGAGCTACTTGCCCGAAACGCGCTTGATGGATGTATTGGCCTACCCGGCGGTGGCACATGAGACGGATATTTCACGCTATCAGCAGGTCCTGGCAGATTGCCGTCTGCCCCACTTGGTGAACCGACTAGAAGACACTGCACGCTGGAGCCATACGCTGTCGCCCGGTGAGCAGCAACGCCTGGCGTTTGCGCAGGCGCTTTTGTTTGCACCCGACATCCTGTTCATGGACGAAGCCACCAGTGCCCTAGACAACGACACCGAAGCCCATCTGATGACACTACTGACAGAGCGTCTGCCCCATTGCACCATTGTCAGCGTGGCGCACCGCACCACTTTGGATGCGTTTCATGATCGGCATCTGAACCTATTGGTTCCCGAGGCCACCTAAGGTAGCAAGGATTTCAATGACTGAACAATCTAGGCAGACGCTGGCTGAAAAATTTGCCGCTGGCCGGAAACTGAGAAAACAAACAAGTCGTCAGTCGCACAAGCACATTGGCAATGTAGACCGGGACCCGATCAAGTTGCTGGAATCGTCCAGCGCCGGACGAGTGCAGCGGTTGGTGCCCTTGCGCTACGGTCGAATGTTGGCTTCACCTTTTGCTTTCTACCGTGGCAGCGCCATCATCCAGGCCCATGACTTGGCCAGCACACCCCATACAGGGCTGGTCCAGCAGATTTGCGGTGACTGCCACCTGATGAATTTCGGCGGTTTTGCGACGCCTGAGCGCAATTTGATTTTTGATATCAACGATTTTGACGAGACCCACCCCGGCCCATGGGAGTGGGACCTTAAGCGCCTTGCGGCCAGTCTGACCTTGGCTGCGCGCCATTTGGATTTGCCAGTGTCTGCAGCAGACGATGTTGTGTTCACTGCCGTGCAAAGTTACCAAAGAAATATGGGTGACTACGCCCAGATGGGAGCGTTGTCACTTTGGTATGAACGCATCACCATGGAGTCACTGATATCTGCCACTCAGGACAAAGTGGCGAAACAAACACTGGGTAAAAGCATAGCCAAGGCGCTGAGTCGCACGCAGGGGAATCTGTTGCCCAAGATGGGGGACAAAATCGATGGCCGCTGGGTCATGCATGACGCCGCCAGGGCTGTTTCATGTTCATGGTCACAGCACTCTGTTTGATGGCGACGACGACTGGACTCAATTGGGAAATGGGAGGCACTGGCAGGGAAACTCCTCAAGGAGTACTTGGTTAGCCTAAGCCCAAGCCATAGGCATCTTTTAGGTAACTTTAGCGTCCAGGACCTTGCTTTTAAGGTTGTCGGTGTAGGGAGTGTCGGTACGCGCTGTCTGGTGTTGTTGATGACGGATGCTCAAGATCAACCCTTGTTCCTGCAGATCAAACAAGCTGTGAAGTCTGTGTTGGCGTCCTATGTGCCATCGGGCAAATCGGCTTACAAGCACCAAGGTCAACGAGTCGTTCAAGGGCAGCGGCTCATGCAATCGTCAAGCGACCTTTTTTCTAGGTGCTTCTACTGGGCCAATGGGTCGGCATTTTTATTTCCGGCAGCTTCGCGACATGAAAATATCGGCACAGATAGAGTCGTTTGATACGGGCCTGCTTCGCCAATATGCCAGCCTCTGCGGCCATGTCCTTGCGCGCGCCCATGCCCGCGCCGGTGGCTTGGCCCCGCAAATCAGCGCCTATCTTGGCAAGGGAGATGCGTTCTCTAGCGCGCTGGCGGTGTATGCACGCAACTATGCGGACCAGACTCATCGCGATTTCGACGCGTTCAGGGCTGCGTGCCGAAGCGGTAAATTGCTGGCCCAGACAGAGGCAGACTTCAGCGCAGATATCAGCGTCTGAAAGCCTTGGCATCAGCGGATGCGTTCATCCAATGGACGACGCAGTGCGAGATTGCTGGTTCAAATCTCAGTTTGCTCAATTCGACCGGTTCATGATGACCTTGCGCACCGATTCATACTCGGAATCAGTCAACGCACCCAACTCTTTGGCGCGGACCAAATCATTCAGCTCCTGGCCTTTGGATATTTTGGTTGAATCCTGAACCGTCACACGGCTGCTGCTGCTGCTCACGCAGCCAGCTATTGTGCCCAACACGACAACGACGGACGCGATCAAGGCGAAGTGGTGAATTGGTTTCATGCTTGGCCCCTTATTGAACGCTGTCGACAAGCTTGCGGCGTTGCGAGTCATATTCAGAAGCGCTCAATGCGCCGTTGTCCCGAGCCTTCTTCAGGTCAATGAGTTGCTGGCCCACTGTGATGTCAACTTGTCGAACTACTTCCGACGAACTGCATCCGACCACCGCGACCAGCAGGGCCACGCAAAGGAAAGGTTTGGTTTTCAAGGGAATAGCTCCTGGTTAACGGACGTTTGGTGACCTGTGCCCATCTAAAGTGGGGTCTTACGCTTGCTTTCCATAACAATTCTATGTCCAAAAAACTGATGCCAGCGGCCCAAGCCTATGAACCTAAATACAGCAGCATCGACCGTTACCGCGTTTCGCTGGTCTTCCATCTGCATGTGGGGGAATGGATCGGTCGTTATGTTGCCCACTTGCCGACCACCTGGAAGCGCTTTCTCGCAGCTGACATCGACGTTCGGTGGCCCAGATGATGCAACACTTGGCAAATTGCCCCGCTGATCGTACTGATGCTTGTGTCCACTGGTGCTTGGGTTTGCACCCGACATCCTGTTCATGGACGAAGCCACCAGTGCCCTAGACAACGACACCGAAGCCCATCTGATGACACTACTGACAGAGCGTCTGCCCCATTGCACCATTGTCAGCGTGGCGCACCGCACCACTTTGGATGCGTTTCATGATCGGCATCTGAACCTGAGCGTGCCGCAGGTCGGCTAAGCCAAAAGTCACCGAGGCGCCAACACTGCCATCGTGATGCGTGACACGCAGGTCAACTCGCCCGCATCGTTGGTCAAATCAATCTGCCATACATGGGTGGTGCGGCCACGGTGCACGGGGCGCGCAACACCCGTCACCCAGCCGTGGGTGGTGGCCTTGATGTGATTGGCGTTGATGTCCAGCCCCACCGCGCGGTAACCTTCCTCTACGCTGAAGGCTGCGCCGCAAGAGCCCAGCGTCTCGGCCAGCACCACGCTTACACCGCCATGCAAGATGCCGTAAGGCTGGCGCGTGCGCTCGTCTACCGGCACACGGGCTTTGATGAAGTCATCGCCCACCTCCAAAAACTCAATGCCCAGCAGCTCAACCGCGGTTTTGTGGTGAATGTCGGCCAGCACTTGGGTGCTGATGGTTTTTTCCAGATAGACATGGGATTACCGCTTGAGGGGTCAAAAGAATCGCCCACTATATACAAACTGAACAAGAAACCCCGTACGGCAGTCACTGGGGCAAAGGTGATAAAAGGAAGAATTAAGCGGCCTCCATCCTCATGAGCACCACCCCACCCAAGCCCGGCGAGGCGCCCCCAAGTTGCCGGCAGACATCATCGAGCACCGCGAGGTGGCCGAAGGCCGCGTCATCAACGGCCACCACATGACCTTCAAGGCCTCGGTGTACGGCGAGGTCATCTCCGAAGGCGGCACTGTGCACATCGAAGACGTGCTGGGCTGGGGTGCCGCGCAAAGCCACGGCGGGCAAATCAAGATCAAGAAGCGCGCGTTTAATTCCACCATTTACGCAGCGGGTGGCACGGTGCAGATCGACACAGCAGAAAGCTGCCTGATCATTGGCGCAGATGTCAAAGTGCGCCAGGCCATCAATTGCAAAATTCTGGCGCACAAGCTGCGCGTGGCCGTGGCAACAGGCTGCCAGATCGTGGCGCGCGACATCGAGATCAGCACTGCCAAGCCGCACAAGTCCGAGCCCACCGTGGTCACCATCGTTGCGCCTGATTTGCCCGACCTGCAGCCGCTGATCCAACCCCAACTGGACGAGATTGCCCAGACCCAAGGCCTGATCCATGCGCTGACCGGAAAAATCGAGGCGCTCAAAGCCAACGCCGCGCTCGCCAACTACCTGGTGATCCGGGGCAAGCTCCGCACGGGCTTGGTTAAGTTGACCGAAGAGCAAACCCAGGGATACCAGTTGATGGAGGAGAAGTTTGCTCCCTCTGCCAAAGACCTGGAATCAGCTGTCGCCGAAAAGCGTCCCCTCGCCAAAACCCTGACCGCGCTGCAAGCCGAGGTCAAGGCGCTCCAAGACGAACGTGCGGCGCTACTCGCTGACTGCCGCTGCCGCATTGCCAAAGTGGACGGCGAAACCATCGTTCGCAAGACCTCGCTGGACCACGAAGACATCGACGTAAGCCAGCTGCCGGGCGAGGCGATCCCCAAAATCTTCATCCGCAACGACGCGTCAGTGAAGATGGTGTTTTCTGCCACACAGGGGGCAGTGGACTGGGTGGCGGTTTGAGCTGTGGCGGACAATTCGGCCTGTGCTGCCTGCCCACCATCAACTTAGCCCGACAGTCAATGAAAGCCATTGTTTACACCCAATATGGGCCGCCAGAGGTTCTGCACTTGAGCCGGTTGGACAAGCCTCAACCCAAAGCCAACGAGGTCCTGATCAAAGTCCGGGCATGCACGGTCACCTCTGCTGATTGCCGCGTGCGCAGCCTCACCGTGCCCACCGGGTTCCAGTTCATCATGCGGCTGGTGTTTGGCCTGACCCGGCCCAGGCGACAAATTTTGGGCACCGAACTGGCCGGCGTGGTGGAGTCGGTCGGCAGCGCCGTGACAAGCTTCCAATGTGGCGACGCGGTCTTTGCGTTCAGCGACGCCGCCATGGGCTGCTATGCCGAGTATGTTTGTTTGCCAGAAAGCGGTGCCATGGCGCTCAAGCCAGAGGTACTGAGTTTTGAAGAAGCGGCCTGCCTGTCTTTTGGCGGAACCACGGCCCTGCATTTCTTGCGAAAAGCCAAACTTCAGTCTGGGCAAAGGGTGCTCGTGAACGGTGCGTCGGGTTGTGTTGGCAGTGCCGCTGTTCAGCTTGCCAAGCACTTGGGCGCAGAAGTGACCGGGGTTTGCAGCAAGCGCAATGGTGAGCTGGTGCGCTGCTTGCGGTGCCGACCATGTGATCGACTACACCCAGGAAGACTTCGCCAAAAATGGCAAAACCTACGATGTCATCATCGATACCGTTGGCGTTGCGACGTATTCGCACTGCAAGCAGGCGTTGACGCCAACAGGGTGCTTGCTGTTGGTTGCCGCAGATTTGCCAGCCATGTTGCAGGCGTTGTGGATTTCCATCTTCGGCAGTCAAAAGATCATCGTGGGTACCGCCATAGGAAAAGCAGAAGACCTGCAGTTTCTGGCCAAACTGGCCGAAGCAGGCCTGTACAAACCGACGATTGACCAGCGCTACCCATTTGATCAAATGGCAAAAGCCCACCGCTATGTGGACACCGGGCGCAAGGTGGGCAATGTGGTGGTGGTGCTTGACCACGAAGAATAGAAATCGATGCATTACGCAGAGGACTGAACCGATGAAGATCACCGTAGAAACAGCCGTCAAAGCCCCCATCGCCGAAGTCTGGCGTGCCTACAACACGCCAGACGACATCAAACAATGGAACACCGCCTCGCCCGACTGGCACACCGTCAGGTCAGCCGTGGACTTGCGCGTGGGCGGCGTGTTCAGCTCACGCATGGAGGCGAAAGACGGCAGCTTTGGTTTTGACTTTGTGGGCACGTACACCCGTGTCGTGCCCAATGAGCTGATTGAATACGCGTTTGGCGACCGTGTGGGTCTCGTCGAATTCATCACAGTCGAAAACGGTGTCACCGTGCGCGTGAGCTTCGACGCTGAAACTACGCACCCCGAAGCGCAGCAGCGCCAGGGCTGGCAGGCGATTTTGGATAACTTTGCGAGGCACGTCGAAGCGCGGGTGTGATGCGCGCTTCGATGGTGAAGTGCCCCTGACAGAGCATCCCCCTCACGCGGCGGGTAACACCTCTCCCTTACTCTCCCCAAACCCGATCCGCGCAAAGCCCTCTTTCTCGCACCAGCCGCGCAGGATCACCGCATCGCCGTCTTGCAAGAACGCGCGCTGCTCGCCGCTGCTGGCCAGGGTGATCGGCACTTTGCCGCCTTGGGTCAGTTCGATGATGGCGCCGCCTTCCTCACGCACGGGGCCGGAGATGGTGCCGCTGCCGAACAGGTCGCCTGGGTTCAGGTTGCAGCCGCCGTTGGTGTGCTGCGTCACCATTTGGCCCACAGTCCAGTACTGGTGTTTGAAGTTGGTGTGCGATATGCGCGAGGCGGCCAGGCCTTTGTCGCGCATTTCCTTTGACTCAATCAGCACATCCAGCTCGATGGACAGGGTGCCGCTGGTTTGGTTGCGTGGGTCGTCCAGGTAGGGCAGGGGTTGCGGGTCTGCGGCCGGGCGTGTGAACGGCAGGCGGTACGGGGCCATGGCCTCGTTAGTGACGATCCAAGGTGACACCGTGGTGCAGAAATTTTTGCCCAAAAAGGGGCCGAGTGGCGCCATCTCCCAGAACTGAATGTCGCGGGCGGACCAATCGTTGAGCAGGCCAAAACCAAAGATGTGGTCTTCGGCTTGCGACAGGGGCACAGTGCTGCCCTGCGCATTGCCCTGGCCGATCCAGATGGCCAGTTCCAGCTCGTAGTCCAGGCGCGCGCAGGGGCCGTAGGTGGGTGCGGCAGCGCCGGGGGCCATGCTTTGGCCCTTGGGGCGGAGGAACTTCTGCACTTGTTTGCCCGAACCCACGCCCACGCTGGAGCCGCGCCCATGGTAGGCAATGGGTATCCACTGAAAGTTGGGCGTTAACGGCGCGTCGGGCCGGGCGATCATGCCCACATTGCGGGCGTGGTGGATCGAGGTGTAGAAGTCGGTGTAGTCGCCAATGCGGGTGGGTACGGCATGCTCGGCGGCGCTTTGCGGCACTAGGCAGCCTTGCACGGCTTGCTGTGCGGCAGGCACTGCAGTGCTTTGCAGCAGGTCAAACAAGGCATGGCGCAATGCGCGCCAGGCGGTCGGGCCTTGCGCCATGAATGCGTTCAGCGCGGACTCGGCACAGGCCTTGGCGCCGTCCAGGGCCAGGCCGTGCAACAGCGCCGTTTGGCTGAGCGCGCCCAAATCCACGATCTGGTCGCCAATGGCCACTCCACCGCGAAAGGCCTCAGCGCTGCCAGCGCGGCGAAACACGCCAAACGGCAGGTTCTGGATAGGGAAGTCTGCGCCCGGCTGGTTGGCGCTGGCCAGCCAGCTTTGGGTAGAGGCGCTATGAGTGTGGTTGAGCGTGGAGGCGGTCATGGTATGAATTTGATAGCTAATAAATGAATAGGGATATGCCGAAAATGCCTTTTTTGTTCGATAAAACTAGGCGGACGCCATTAATGCATCGTCAAAAATCGCCACGGCGCGGGTCCAGCCTGCCGACGCTCCCCTGATTTTGTGCGGAAAGCAGCTGATGAAGAAGCCGTCACCCGGCAACACTTCTAGGTTGTGCAGCTTCTCAAGGTGGCAGTAGCCAATGTCGCGCCCGGCTTTGTGGCCTTCCCAGATCAGACTGGCGTCTTGGCGCTCGCTGTATTTCTTGGCGGTGTGCACAAAGGGCGCGTCCCAGCTCCAGGCGTCAGTGCCGGTCAGGCGCACGCCGCGCTCCAGCAAATACATGGTGGCCTCGTAACCCATGCCTGCGCCAGCCGACACATAGTCCGGGTTGCCGTAGCGCGACCCGGCCCGGGTGTTGACCACCACAATCTCCAGTGGCTTCAAGGTGTGGTTGATGCGCTTGAGCTCGGCCTCCACATCCGCAGCTTGCACCACGTAGCCATCGGCAAAGTGGCGAAAGTCCAGCTTCACGCCGGGCTGAAAGCACCAGTCCAGCGGCACCTCGTCAATGGTGGTGGACTTCTTTTTGTCCTTCAGCGCCGCGTCCATGGTGCTGTGGAAGTGGTAAGGCGCGTCCAGGTGCGTGCCGTTGTGGGTGGACAGGGCAATCTTCTCCACTGCCCAGCCTTCGCCGTCGGGCAGGTCTTGCTTGCGCAAGCCAGGGAAGAAGGGCTCGATTTGCGCGACTGTGTTCTCGTGGGTGAAGTATTCAATCTTCGGCTCTAGCCCTGGTGGGTCAGAGGCCACGTCGTTTTCCAGGTAAATAGAGAGGTCAACCAGTTTGCGTGCAGGTCTTTGGGTCATGGGGCGTCTCCTGTTATGTGAAGGCTAGTGGCGTTGGTATTTCAATAAACGGTGTTCGGCCAGCGCCAGCAGGGCGTTGCTGACAAAGCCAATGCCCCCCAGCAGCACGATGCCCGCAAACAGTTCGCTCGCGCGAAACGAGCGTGCGGCCAGCAAAATCGCCTGACCTAAACCTGTCTGCGAGGCCAGCATTTCACCCACCACGGCGACGATCAGGGCCACGGTCATCGAGAGGCGCATGCCCGACAAAATATCGGGCAAGGCATTGGGCAGGCCAATTTGGGTGACAAAGGCCAGGCGGCTGAGGCCAAGCGCTTGCGCCACTTCGGTCAACCGAACATGCACATGGGCAAAGCCGTGCACGGTGGCCAGCAGCACCGGCCACATGGCGCCAAAGGCCACCACGGCCAGCACCATGCTGGGCGACAGGCCAAAGATGGAGATGGCCAGTGGCATCACGGCCGAGGCGGGTAGCGGGCGGATGAACTCCAGCGTGGGCTGAATCCAGGCCCTCGCCGTGGCGGAAATGCCAATCAAGGCACCCAAGGCCACGCCCAGCGCACAGGCCAGCCCCCAACCCAGCAGCATGCGCCAGACGGTGCCCAGCGTGAACTTGAACAGATCACCCTGCTGCAAGCCTTCCACCAGACTGGCCCAGGTGGCCTCGGGCGTGGGCAAGAAAACCTTGCTGACCCATTGCGCGTGGCTGGCCGCCCACCACAGGGTGATGAGCGCCAGCAACATGGCGAGTGATTCGGCACTGGCGCGGGTCTTCATGCTTGCCTCCCCATGCGAACTTCGACCCCATGTTGCAAGCGCATAGCCAGCGAGTTCACCGTGTAGCCCACCACCCCAATCCAGCATAACCAGGCCAACATCAGCGCCGGGTCCAGGCTTTGCTGGGCGATCATCAACGCATAGCCCATGCCGTGTGGGTTGGCGGCAATCTCTACCGTCACGGCCACCACCAACGCAATCGCCACGCCCAGCCGCAAGGCCACAAACAGGCGCGGCACGATGGCGGGCAGCACGATCTTGAAAAACCGCTCACTGGCCGAGAGCTGCAGCGCCTGTGCCACCTCAAGCAAGCAAGGCTCGACTTGGCGCACGGCGGCTTGGGACAATATCAGCATCGGCCACGCACAGGCAAACGCGATCACGCTCACCTCCATGCGCAGCCCAAAGCCAAACACCAGCATGGCCAGCGGAATCAGCGCCACTGATGGGATTGGCCTAAGCACTTCGATGCTCAAAAAACTCACGCTCGCCGCGCGGCGCGACAGGCCCAGCAGCGTGCCAAGGCCTATGCCAAACACACTGGCCACAGCCAAGCCCAAAGCTGCACTGCCGAGCGTGAAGCTGGTGGCAGCCAGCAAAGAGCCATCTTTCACCGCCTGCCCAAACGCCAGAGCTGCAGCGCTGGGCGCAGCCACTGCGTCGCTGCCCACACCCACTGTGCGCGCCCACCACTCCAGCACCGCCAGCAGCAGAGCTGGCAAGGCGAACGGGCGAATTAGGCGCGTGATCATGCTACCCACGCGATGCAAGCACAAATAGCCTGTTACAGGCAGGGGTTGCGATGTCTTTTCGCGCAATCGCCGCAGAACTGGCTCTGCCAGGCTGCTGGCGATGCCCCCTGAGGGGGGAGGCGGCTACACGAAGTGAGCAAGCAACGGGGGGGAGCTTCATTGGTGGCCCAAATAGTGGTACAGCTCACGACGCAGGCGCAGAAACTCGGGGTGCTCTTTGGTCTCCAGTTGGTTGCGTGGGCGGGGGATGTTGACCTCGATCATGGCGGCCAGACTGGGCTTGTCTGCGGTCGGGTTGGCGCGCAGGGCGAACACGCGGTCGCCTAAGTAAATGGCTTCTTCCAGGTCGTGTGTCACAAACATCACGGTCAGGCCCTGCTCGCGCACCAGGCGGGCCAGCTCGTCTTGCAGGCCCTCGCGCGTCATGGCGTCCAGCGCGCCAAAGGGCTCGTCCATCATCATCAGCGCGGGCTCTTGCGCCAGGCAACGCGCAATCTGCACGCGCTGCTGCATGCCGCCAGACAGCTGCGCCGGGAACTTGAGCGCGTGCGCCGTCAGCCCCACGGTTGCCAGCACCTTGGCGATGCGTGCCGCGCGCTGGTCAGTGGGCACTTTGGCAGCCTCCAGCGCCAGGCTGACATTGGCCGCCACGGTGCGCCAGGGCAGCAGGGCACGGCCATAGTCCTGGAACACAAAAGCTACCTCGCGCGACGGCCCGGTCACCACCCTCCCCTGCTTCAGCACTTGGCCAGCAGACGGTGCGACAAAGCCAGCCCCTGCGCGCAGCAGCGTGGTCTTGCCGCAGCCCGAGGGGCCAATCACGCAGACAAACTCGCCCCGCTTCACATCGAACGAGGTGGGCGACAAAATCTCACGGCCACCCAGGTGAATGGACAGCTTGTTGAAGCTGAGCAGGGCTTCTGACATGAAAAACTACTTTGCAATCAGCATCGAAACGTTTGGCGCCGTCTTCAACATCTCCTGGTCTTTCATCATGTTCACCCAGTAGGTCAGCTGCTTCTCCGTGGTCGCCGGGCCGGGGGGCGATATTTGCACCTTGGCCAGCACCTCGGGCGGCAGCTTGATGTATTTACCGATGTGCTCGCGCACCTTGGCGTTGTTGGCAGGCTTGCCCATGAAGCCAGCGGCCTCGACCACTGCCTCGCGGAAGGCCTTTGCCGCTGCCGCGTTCTTCTGCACCCACTCGCGCTTGGCGGTGAAGATGATGGTGGGGTTGCCCTCTTCTAAAAACGTGGAGTAATACGACGCCACGTAGCCGTTGCCGCTGTCGGTGATTCGGCTCATGAACGGGTCTGCGGTGACCACGGCGTCGAGCGATCCACCCTTCAACAAATCACCATGCTGCGGGAAGGATGCTTCGATGAAGTTGACCTTTTTATAGTCCACCCCTGACGCCTTCAACCACGCCCGAAAGCTCACATGCAAAAAGGCCCCAAGACCAGGTACACCAATCTTTTTGCCCAAACAATCCTGCGCTGACTTGATGCCACTGCCTGCACGCGCCACCAGGCCAAAGCCCGTGATGGCCTTGGAAGTGACGCCACCACCGGCCACCACCACATGGTCCAGACCACCGTCCACAGATTGCAAAAACACGCTGGGGGTGGGCCCACCGATTTGCAGCGAATCAGACTGAATCGCTGCCGGAATGGTGGAGTTAAGCGGGATGAACTTCAGCTCCACATCCAGTCCGCGTTTGGCAAAGTAGCCCTCCTGCGCGGCCACAAAGACCGAGGCAAAGTCGGTTACCGCCGTGTAGCCAAACACGATCTTGGTGTTCTGTGCACGCGCGGGCAAGGCCAGCGTGGCACTGGCCGCGGCCAGGGTGGATAGCAAGGTGCGTCGTTTCATGCTTGTCTCCATCAGTTGTTGGTTACGGGATCGGGGTTCGTTAGCACCGCGCGCATGCCGCCCGCGATAAAGCGGGCCAGCAGGGGCGTGGCAACGGGGTCATTGGCCTGCGCAGTGCCAAGCGACAGACGCTCGATGCGGTTGTCGCTTAAATGGTGCAACAGCGCACCCAGCGCAAATTGGTAACACCAGGCCACCTGGGCACGGCTGGCCGGAGGCGCCACGGTTTGCAAGGCGTCGATAAAGGCGTGGGCCAACGGGTCAAAGTAGTCGCGCAGCACGCGGTCAGCCTCCACCGTGGCGTGGGCCAATTCACGAGCCACCAGCAAGGCGTAGTACTCGCCCTCGCTACTTGCGCGCAGGCGCAGCACCGGGCGGATGAAGGCTTCGACGATGTGCTCCAGGCGATGGGCAAGCGGGCTGTTCTGCGCCTGCGCCAAGGCCGCCAGGCGTTCTTCGATCGTGCTGTTCCAGTGCGCAAAAATGGCATGAAACAAATCTTGCTTGGGCCCAAAGTAGTAACCCACCAGCGCCAGTGGCACGCTGGCCTCGTCAGCGATCTGCCGGATTGACACCGCGTGGTAGCCCTTTTGCGCAAATAGCCGTTCCGCCGCCAGCAAAATGGCCTGCTTGCGGTCGGGCTTGGCTGTGACGCGGACGGAGGGCATGGCTGATATTGCACGATCGTACAAATACCTTGTACAACCGTGCAAACCCTAGTTTCTGGGCCACTTAGCAACGCATTGTCACGTCTCCCGCACAGGATGTGTGGTCAGCACGACCGTTGAGTATGGGCATTTTCGCTGGTACATAGAAACTAAATGTTCCGTAGCAATCGCTGGTTGGGCGGCGTGGTTCTGACTCGATAAGTCGCGGTCGAGGACTGCCCAAGGAATTGTCCAAAAGTTGGCGGAATCCCAAACCAATCCCATATATCCTCCAAAAATGCGCTGACGATGGGCGAATCAGTTTCGGATTTAGCCACTGCGGCCCAATTCGTGGCTTCGATCATTTTGGCACCCAATACTGTTTCCTGGTATTCAGCAACATTGCTAATCGACAGTAGATGGGTGAGATAGCGCTTTGGGTGGCATTCGGTTCTCCACCACGTATCCTTGAGCTGCTTTCGAGCGTTTTCCGCACGATATAGAGTCTGCCAATTCGGGTTTTCATCTGGTGTAGCATCAAATTTCTCAACATTGCTTGATGGACCAAGCTTGGACTTACAGTCAGCGGAACTCCCCCAACGGCCAATGTTGCGGGGTCTGCAAAAATAGGACTCCACCATTGGGCACAAAAGATGAAACGAGCAACAGGCGTGGACACGCAGTTGAATTCGCTGAAGATTCACTGCAGAGTGATTTGCTCGCAGAGAATCTAATTTTGCCTTTACTGCCTCCTGGAACGCCTTCACGACAATACCCTCTTGCCCAAGGTTGCCAAGTTCCACATCGTCAATAACGATCACCAGATCAGGCGTCACGCCGTTATGCGTCTTGCTTGTGAAGCTCAACAAACATCACGTCCACCAATGCGGTCATTGATGAGGAAGGAGGGTTAGCGTTGAATCGGTAACCGGTTACGCCATGCGCTTTGCGCGGGTATCCCAAACGACCAAGTCCCCTGAACAGTGCGCAAAGGAAACATTTCTTCAAAGACGTATGTAGGGATTTCTTTTCCGAATCTCCGTCACAATCAACTTGATGTGCTTGTCAGCCATGCTCACAGCCCATCATCGTTGCTGCCAATTTCTCCTTGCTCGTGCAAGTCGCCCAGCTTGAATCCCTGTAACCAGTCTCGATTGCATAAATGATCAAAGTGAATTGGGCACTGCGCTGTCGTCCGCCCTCCAATGCCTTCATCACAAATACCGCCTCCGGTGTATCTGTGAACTCATCCAGCAGTACAAGTGAATGGGTAGCCAGAACGAAGGTTACTCGGTACTTCAATGCCCATTGCTGGCAACTCCGCAAAAACATGCGCATGGCATGGATGAAGGCCATTTCCGGTTCATCAATCGCAACCAGTCCGCCTGGGTTGGACTGCGCCACGTTGGCCAGCAGCACGAGCATTTGCAACAGGCCATTGGCCTCATTTGCCAATGGCGCAGGCTGCTCGACACCTTCACGATATATACGGGCGGTCAGCCAGTTACCGACACCGACGAAATCTATTTGCTTCACAGACGGAAATGCAGCCTGCAAGCCCTGCGTTACAAAGTCAAATCGACTCTTAAGTTGACTGTCTTGTTGCCATCTTCTGAGAACTGACAAGACATTCTGTCCTCTGCCATGGAGTTGCACATCGTCAAACGCCGGACTACCTTGCTGGCGCAGGTTGAACAAATCTGGTTCTTCAAACACGCTAATTCTGGCTAGAAGATCAGACATTTGCTGAATTGCCGGATGTATCTCCCCGCGATCCACTAAGACTCTCAACGCTGTGTATTCGTTGCTAGCGTACACAGTGTTTTCGCCTACTGCACGCCACTCAAAGCATCGCGCGTGAATACAACCCCGCCTTGATACGTCAACCTTTCTTGGTAATGCAGGCCAAGCCCGGAACTTTGAGTGACAGCGAGTAGCCACTCCGCATCACCAATTTTCAGACCAAGTTCGATGGATTCGTCTGGCGCTGCAAACCAGTTCTTGGTCGTACACACCGCCTAACACCAAGCAATTGCCTCGGTCAGTCCACGTTCATAGGCCAAACGTACAGCTTCAATGAATGCAACAGTGTGGATTTTCCAGCCCCATTGGCCCCTAAGTAAGCTGGCAGATTCAGGTGAAAAAACCGCATGACGCAAGGCTCGCAGGTTTTTTGTGCAAACTGAAGCGCGGTGCAGATTGGGCAGCCTGCAGAACGGACCAAAATGGAATTTCTGATGTCTTGCTATTCAACTCCAGGTGCGCTTTGAACACTTGCCGCTCAGACCATTGTCGCAAAATGTCATGTACACGACTTTGAATCCATTGGAGAGCCCCAATTCATGTAGCACTCAGCCCAAAGTTGCTTATCCTTCTCCAGCAAGGGGTGATTTCTTGTTTCACCGCGTCCGTGAAGCGCCTAACGAAAGCAAGTTTGCTTTCGTTAAACCGCAGTTATGCAGCTGCAAATCATCACTGACCGAGCTGTAGCTGTCGTCCGCAATCAAGAAATTCAGTTTTTGAACTACCTTGCGGATCGGCGGTGTAATCCATGCAGTTGCGGCGCCAGCAGCGGCCGCCGCATGGCTTCATATAAGTCAAGGTTGCGGTAACGCCCTCTTCTACGACATGCTGCATAGATGACGGCGGGATACTGCGTGACCTGAATAGCATCCATGCCCCACGCATAGGATCCAACATGGGAATTCCGTCTGGTAAGTTTGCAGCTAAGACTGTCTTGATTTGCTCGTTGATACCAGGCAACAGTTCGGTGCGTGCGCCATCCTGGATTTTTCCGAGAAATCTGCCTGCATACTCCATCAAATCAGTCAGTTTCGATTCCAATGCGCTATTCAGGCGAAGAATTCCGGCTTGAACTTCCGACCGCAATTTCTCGGGGTCATCCAGCAGGATGTCCAATGCGACCATGGTCATCGCATCGTCCAATGGAACAATAGACGCCTGTGCCAATCCGAAACACACTCTTCACGCTTGATCGCCAATCAATTGCGCGATCACCCTCGGCGCCATTTACCTGTTCTGCATCCCTGGTCGAGCAAAGCCACGATCATTCGCTGCTTAGCATCTGCCCAACGTGCATCTCTGCTGACATCTCGCAGCAACTCCCGAATCGCATCGCCAGGCGCAGATTTGAACGGGGTACACAACACGTAAATGGCTAAGGGATTTTCAATAAATTGCTGCAGATCAGCACGCGAAAGCCGAGCCCCTGCATCCAACCCACGAGAATCAACCAGTTGAAGGTGGGGCGCCAATTCACCAGATCCTCCATGAAATTGGGTATGACCAAAGTTACACGTCGCGGCAGCAGTGCGGAAGCACAACTGCCGCTATTGATTTGGTCCAACAGTACTTTGATCTCAATTCGAGCAGTTCCTGGCGAGAACCACCACTGGCGTTGTGTGCGTTCACCCAACCGAAGCCTTTCATGCAAATGTTGGCCCAGTTCATCTGGTGAACCGTATTGACCTACTACGCCGTCTAACGGGTGGATCGTAGGCCTATTGCCGCCTGTTTCCGGTACTCTGCGTAGCCCGCAGTTCGAAGTGCCGAGCAACTCCTGGCTGTTTGAAGGCATTTCCCCGTCGGAACTGCTAACAGCGTTTGGGTTTCGCTTATTCCATTCATCTTCGGCCCAAAGCTGGACGATTTCCTGCATTTCCTCCTGTGGAATGGGATCTAACAAGAGTCCGAACTCATTGCTGTTTTCAGCGCCCTGATGCAACCGACTCACCACCTCACAAAGCGTAGTTCGACCTGCTCCGGTCGGCAGCATTGACTGCTTGCGCAAGCTTGATTTGTCCGTAGGCCGCTCGCCTGGCAGCAATAGGTCGGCAGTTACCGCAAGCGCTGACGATTTTCCGACACCGACCTCGCCCATGAAAACGACCTGACGAGTTGTTTCTTGAGGAGTCTGAATTGATTTTCTACAAGCTGGTGCCAGCGTTTGGAATCAGCGCCACTCTCACCATCTAAATGTGATGAAAGGCGCGCAAGCAATTCATTTACGGTTGTGGGGTTGACGGGCATGCTGACTCCAAAGGGTGATTGGCTTGAATTGAGGGGCAGAAAATTCAACCGCATATATTCAAGTATTGCATGGCGTTTTCAAGTTTGAAATGTAACCGTCCGTTGGTGAAGCCGTGAGTACTAACTATACGTAGCACTTAATGAATAAGGTCCCGATAGCGACCATATTGTTGCCGCTCTAAGCGGCTCACAAATTAAGCCTCCGGCTTTGCCGGCGGATGGTTGGATAAAATGCTTACAGGTCAGGCCGCTCAAGCCCAATAATCTGGCCATGAGCCAAGCCCCTCTTGTCCCCCAAATCCGCCTTTACCAAAACTGGTTGCGCGACCAGCGTGGCATGTCATTTGACAGCTACGACGCTCTCTGGCGCTGGTCCATCACTGACCTGGAAGCGTTCTGGCAAAGCATTTGGGACTACTTTGATTTGCAGTCACCCACGCCCCACTCGGCTGTGCTGGCCGATCGCCGCATGCCGGGCGCCAAATGGTTTGCCGGGGCGCAGGTCAACTATGCCCAGCAGGTACTGCGGCATGTGGCGGCGGCGGACGCTGCGGGTCTGCCCGCAGTCATCAGCAGCAACGAAAGGGGCGAAGACCGCACGCTCAGCTGGCCCGGTCTTCGTCAACAGGTGGCATCCCTCGCCCTGCATTTGCAAGGTCTGGGCGTACAGCCGGGTGACCGTGTGGCGGCCTACCTGCCCAACATCCCCGAGGCCATGGTCGCGTTTTTGGCCACAGTCAGTATCGGCGGCGTGTGGAGCATTTGCGCGCCCGACATGGGCACCCATGCCGTGCTGGACCGGTTCAAGCAAATCGAGCCCAAGGTCCTGATCGCCTGTGACGGTGTGACCTATGCAGGCCGCGACCATGATCGCCGTGCCGTGGTGGCCGAGATGTGCAAGGCCTTGCCGACGGTGCAACATGTGCTGATGCACGCCAATCTAGGGCTGGATTTGTCGCTAGCAGCATATGCTACTGATTTAAGAGCAACCGTTGTTGCCCTGTCTGCCGCAACTGCCAGAAATGATGCAGAAACGAGCGCGTTTGAACCTTTGTGGCTGCCGTTTGACCATCCGCTGTGGATTGTTTATTCCAGCGGCACCACGGGCCTACCCAAACCCATCGTCCATGGCCACGGCGGCACCCTCATCGTGGCGCTGGCGCTCAAAGGCCTGCACAACGACATCGGCTGCAGCTACGCAGCCAACAGTTGGGGAGAGCGCTACCACTGGTACAGCTCAACTGGCTGGGTCATGTGGAATGCGCAGACCAGTGGCCTGCTTGGCGGCACCACGTGCGTGATCTACGACGGCAACCCCGGTGGAACCAAAGACAAACCCGACTGGGCGACGCTCTGGCGCTTTGCCGCCGAGCGCGGCGTCACGTTCTTTGGCGCGGGCGCCGCCTTCTTCGCCAACTGCATGAAAGCCCATGTGGACCTGAGCCAGCTGCCCGGCCTGAAGACCGTGCGGGCTCTGGGGACGACGGGCTCACCTCTCAGCGAAGATGCGCAGCGCTGGGGGACGGAGCAGTTTCAGCGCTTGGGAAATCCAGACATCTGGTGGTGCAATATTTCGGGGGGGACGGACTTTGCGGGGGCCTTTATTGGGGGCAATCGCGAAATGCCTCAGACCCCAGGCGCCATGCAATGCCGACTGCTGGGTTGCGCCGTCGAGGCCTGGAACGAGCAAGGCCAAGCCGTCGTGGGAGAAGTGGGCGAACTGGTTTGCTCTCAACCCATCCCGTCCATGCCGCAATACTTTTGGGGCGACACGGGCAACGCGCGCTACCTGTCCAGCTACTTCGATATGTACCCTGGCGTCTGGCGGCATGGCGACTGGTTGAAGGTGGGCGCAGATGGCTCTTGCATCATCTATGGCCGCAGCGACGCCACCATCAACCGCCACGGCCTGCGCATGGGCACCAGCGAGCTTTACAGCGCGGTCGAAGCCCTGCCCGAGGTGCTGGACAGCCTGGTGGTGGATCTGGAATACCTGGGCCGTGAGAGCTATATGCCGCTCTTTGTGGTGCTGCGTGAAGGCATCGTGCTGGACGATGCCATGCGCAGCAAATTGGTCGATGCGATCAAGACCGCTTTGAGCCCGCGCTTTGTGCCGAATGACATCCTCCAGGTGGCAGAGGTTCCGCGCACCTTGTCGGGCAAGAAACAGGAGCTGCCCATCAAGAAACTGCTGCTGGGCCAGCCGCTGGAAAAAGTGGTCAACAAAGAGGCCATGGCCAACCCAGGCTGTCTGGACTGGTACGTGGCGTTTGCCAAGGCGCGCGCGACTCAGGCACACTGAGCACCTTTCATCATTGGACGGAGAACTTCATGACCTTGCTCATCCTGGGCCTCATCCTGTTTCTGGGCGTGCACAGCGTTCGCATCGTGGCCGACGGCTGGCGCACAAAGATGCTGGCGAACGGTGGCGAGAAGACCTGGAAGCTCGGTTACACCGTGGTGTCCCTGTTGGGTTTTGCGCTCGTTATCTGGGGCTATGGTCAGGCGAGGTTAACCCCCACAGTGCTGTGGGCAGTCCCCGCCTGGGGTTCCAAGGCCACAGGCGCACTGATGCTGGCCAGCCTCGTGTTGCTGGCTGGAGCCTATGTGCCGGGCAGCAAGATCAAAGCGGTAGCCCACCACCCCATGCTGTGGGGTGTGCTGGTGTTTGCCTTGGCGCGCTTGCTGGCCAACAACACGCTGGCCGATGTGCTGTTGTTTGGCGGCTTTGGTCTTTGGGCGGCGCTGGACCTGATGAGCTGTTACGCACGCGACCGCACTACCGGTGTGCAATATGCGGCGGCCAAGCCCGGCATGATGGCCATCAACGTGATGGCGGGCCTTGCGGTTTGGGCCGCGTTTGCGTTTTGGCTGCATGTGGTGCTGATTGGGGTGTCACCGATTCCAGCTCGGTGAGGTTTTTTTGGTTGTCTAGAGCCGAACCAGAGCTGTCCTAGGGATCGATCAACTGGTCGCTTAGCAGCGGTCATTTGATTGCACTCAACTCCAGGCAATGAATGACCGTTTCACAGAAGCTCAATCGGCATGGTGGACTGCGCGTGATGGCCAGATGCCGACGTTCAGAGCAATCGCTCTACAACAGTGAGCGAATTGAAACTGGAGTTAGTGGCACCCTTTGCTCCGGGGCTCAGGTTGCCCCTCAAATGTCTTCGGATCAAAGAGGCTGCATTGCAGGTGTGAACTTATGAACTGAAATTACGGCTTCACAACAACGATTTGTCTTTGATCAGTCGAGAACGCATAGCCTTCCGTTTGACTTGATCCTCAGAATCATCCGACCATGCGTGAGAAGAATTGCCCCAAGGCCAGTCGGTACCAGAAATACCCACCAGTCTGACTTCTCCAGCTACTCCAGAAATCTTTCGTTCAAACGATCTCCCGTCAACTTTGAAGGCAATCTGATGCTCACCTGCATTCACTCTAAGGCGAATCATCGAGTCGGGAACGGTTTCTATCGGTTCACCACCATTGAAGGAGATCTCCATCGGATGGTGCCCATCGCCCCAGTAGCGAACGACATAAACGGTCAACGCATCGGGCACTGGCACAAACTGCTTCGACTCCGCATCACGTTTAAGGTTCGGTGCAACTTCCTTTGTACAGTAGGCATGCATGCCGCGGTCGGTGTGGCAGTAGGGTTTTTCAGCCAGTTGATCAACTGGTGCAGCACAGCCAACCAGTGCGACTAGGCACGTAAGGGCTGCAACATTCATTAAGTTCAGTTTTTTCACAATTTACCTTTCAAGCGTTACAAACATTTAGGGAAACCCGAGGAATCGCTATTGATACAAGCTATTTCAGAACAAATCGTTCGGCAGACGATTTGCCCACCAACAACGTGACCTTGACCGTTGCCTTTGCAGTTCGCCCCTCTGCTACACAGTTGAGGCGGACAGGAAGGTAATTCAAAGCTCCCGTAACGGAGGCTCGCCAAGAGAGACTGGCATGAATCCCCTCGGTCAAAACGCGTGTTACTTCAATGTCACCCGCGTAGAAACCGAAGGTTTTCCATTCAACGAGAGTTCTACAAGCACCTTGGCACCTGCACCCACTTTGAAGCTGCCCTTGGCTTCCAGCTTGTCCCCGCTCAATGCCAGAGGTGCTTCGACTTTCTCATTGCCGTTGAATACCGTTACCTTGCCACTGGCGCTGGTAATCTTCATCGCTTTGCCGTGATCGCTGACGTGAATCACGATGGAATCTGGTTTTGCAACAAGTTCCAGGTCGCCAGCCTTGGTGTCTACCACGATGCCACCATGCTTGGCGGCATGATCTTCAGCAGCCATAGCAGGTGCTGCGAATGCGGTTGCTGCTAGCAGGGAGATAAGAAATGTTTTCATTGGACTTTTCCTTTGAGGGTTGATTGAGGGAAATTCAGTGGATAGGAATTGCGCGATCAAGATTGGTGACAGTGATCCATCCCGCGACAGCTTGCCCCGTGCGGGCCGCCGCCCGCAGTGCAGCGACGATTTCTTCGACTTCGTTGTCGTCGCACAGCAACTCCAGCTTGTATTCATTGACCACTTCGTCGCCAAGATCCATCGAGTAGTGCCGCTCGTCGGCGTCAAGGGCGACCAAAGAGCCTTTTACGAGGTAGATGGCAAGGTTGTGGTGGCGCTGCGCATGTGCAGCACTCCAGCATGGACACTCCTTGAGCGCCGCAATCACATCGGCGATCCGACTTTTGTGCACATAGGCCTTGATTTCTTTCATAGTGTCTCCTTGGAAAGTTGTGGTGGCAAAACTTCATCAACGGAATCGGTGTCACCACGCGCGCGCAGCTTGGCCTCGGCGCGCAGTTCGGACCATTCATAAATCAAGGGCAGCAATAGAAGCGTTAGCAGCGTCGATGTGATGAGTCCCCCACCACTACCGTGGCCAACGGGCGCTGTGTTTCAGCACCCACGCCACTGGAGATCAGCATCGGCACCAGCCCGAGGATGGCGACCGACGCGGTCATAAGTACCGGGCGCAGTCGCATTGCTGCACCTTGCCGCACGGCATCGCGTATCGATAGTCCGTGCTTTCGCTGGTCATTCAGAAAGGTCACCATCACAATGCCGTTCAGCATCGCCACGCCAAAAACGGCGATGAAGCCAATCGCGGAGGGTACTGACAGGTATTGCCCCGTTGTGAAGAGACCAATGATTCCGCCGATGATGGCAAACGGCACATTGGCGATGATGAGCGTTGCATGGCGCACCGAATTGAACGCGGTGTAGAGCAAGATGAAAATCAGGCCAATAGTGAGCGGCACGATCAGGGCAAGACGTGCCATAGCGCGTTGCTGGTTCTCAAATGCACCACCCCACTCGACCCAGTAGCCCGTTGGCAGCTTTACCGTCGCGGCGATGGCCAGGTTGGCGTCTTTGACAAAGCTGTCCACATCACGGCCCTGCACGTCCATTTGCAGAACGGCATAGCGCTGCAAGGCCTCGCGCCGGACAAAGGTGTAACCCTCGTCAAGCTCGATCTTGGCCACGCTGGAAAATGGCACGATGGCACCCTCCGCAGTGCGGATGGGAATCGCCGCAATGGAAGACGGGCTGCCACGGAACTCGTCGGCCAGCCGCACCGCAATATCAAACCGGCGTGTGCCTTCAATCAAGGTCGAAACCGTGCTCCCACCAATACCCGATTGCACGACCTCAAGGATGTCGTCGGCATTCAGGCCGTAGCGAGCTGCCGCTGCCCGGTCCACCTTGATCACCATCTGCGGTTTGCCTTTGTTGGCTTCCGCCGACAGATCGGCTACGCCGGGCACGGCACCAATGACGCCTTTGAGTTGAGCCGATAGCTCTTCGAGCTTGTCCAGGTCTTCGCCGTAAACCTTCAGCGCCAAAGTCGCACGCACGCCGGAGATCAACTCTTCCACGCGCATCTGGATCGGCTGCGTGGCACCAAATACTGCGGTAGGCACCTCGGCTTCAAGATATTCCTGCATTTCCTTGCCGAGCGCCGCGTAGGACTGTTGGGTGGGCCACTCCTCCTTCGGCTTCATGTCGAGCAGCACTTCCATGTAGTTCACGTCGGCGGTTTCACCTTTTTCCGCGCGGCCGATGGTGGCCAACACGGAGCGCACATGGGGGTACTTTTCGCGTAACTTGGTGTCCATGACGTTGGCCACACGGATCGACTCGTCCAGTGACGTGGATGGAATGCCCACCACACGAAACATGATGGCGTCTTCCTGTAACGTGGGCATGAACTCCTTGCCGAGAAACGGGAACAGTGCCAGCGATCCGAGGAGCAGCGCCACCGCCGAGCCGATCACAATCCCCTTGCGCTCAAGTGCCCAGTCGAGCGACGGCAAGTACAGCCTCTTTGCATGGCGCACCAGCCACGTGTCTTTTTCTTCCTTCGGCTTCAGAATCATGGCCGCGAGAACCGGGACCAAGGTCAAGGACAGCAGCAACGAGCCCGCCATGGCAAAGGTGATGGTCAACGCCATGGGTTTGAACAACTTGCCTTCCAAGCCCGTCAGCGAGAACAAGGGCAGGAACACAACGATGATGATCATGATGGCGAACGCTATCGGGTTTGCCACTTCCCGCGCCGCTTCCAGCACCAGGTGCGTGCGGTTAATGGGTTTTCCGGACGACCGCGCATGGGACATCAACCGGAAGGCGTTTTCCACCATCACCACGGCACCATCGACCATCATGCCAATACCGATGGCCAAACCGGCAAGGGACATCAGGTTTGCGGACATGCCAAACCGGTCCATCAGCACAAAGGCAAACAGCATTGCCATTGGCAGGGTGACGATCACCACGATGGCTGAGCGCATTTCTCCAAGAAACAGAAACAGGACGATGGCGACCAGGATCGACCCTTCAATCAAGGCATTGCGCGAGGTGGCAAGTGCCTTATCGACGATTTCGGTTCGGTCGTAGATCGGTTTGAGCAATACGCCAGGCGGCAGCGCTGCCTGCGCGATAGCCAATTTAGCCTTGACACCGGCGACCACGTTGGCTGCGTTTTCATTGACACGCGCCAGGGCCATGCCAAGTACCGTTTCCTGGCCATCGCGGGTGACGGCCCCGAAGCGCACCGCTGGCGCCTCCTTGACCTCTGCCACGTCGCGCACATAGATTGGCGCGCCTTTGCGCTCGGCAACCACAATGGTGCCAATGTCGGCGGCGTTGCTGACCAGGCCCAGTCCACGCACCAGGTATTGCTCCACGCCGATGTTCAGGTACTGACCGCCCACCTGCTTGTTATTGGCCGCCAGCCGTTCCATCACTTCCTTGAAGGACAGGCCGTACTTGACCAGTTTGCGTGGGTCAATCTGAACTTGAAACTGCTTCTCGTGCCCACCCCATGTTGTCACGTCATCCACTCCGGGAGCCGTGCGCAGGATCAGACGCACGGTCCAATCGTGCAATGTGCGCAGATCCATCGCACTGAGCTTTTTGTCAGCATCCTCAATGGTGTACCAGAAAACCTGTCCAAGACCCGAGCTATTGGGGCCGAGCACGGGCTCGCCATACCCTTGGGGCAGGCGCTCCTTGACTTCCTGCAGCTTCTCGCCGACCAGACGACGGGCAAAGTAGATGTCCACGTTGTCCTTGAAATAGACACCGACGTACGACAGGCCAAACAGCGAGACCGAACGCACGACCTCGACATTGGCAAGCCCCGCCATCGCACCCTCGATTGGCACGGTGAGCAGGCGCTCGATATCTTCAGCCGCCACGCCGGGCGACTCCGTATAAATGTTGACCTGCGCAGGCGTCACATCGGGAAAGGCATCCACGGGAACTTCTCGGTAGGCCATAACGCCCAGTCCGATCAGCACGAGGAACGCCACCAGCACCAAGACCTTGTAGCGCAGCGAGGCATCAACGATTGCATTAAGCATGATTGGTATTTCCTCTCAATGGCCGTGGCCAAGCTGCGACTTGAGCTTGCGCGCCTTGAGCGCGTAGGTGCCGGAGGTGACGACCTGATCGCCAACCTTGACCCCCGACTTCAAGACGGTGCGACCGCCCATCCGCTCGCCAGGTTCACCCTGGCGGGCTTCGTAGGCGCCTTGCTCCAGCACGAAGACGACGGGCTTGCCTTCCAGTAGCACAACAGCGGCATCGGGCAGCAATATCACGTCGCGCTTGTCGCCCGCTGCTTCGATGGTCGCGGTAGCGAACATTTCGGGCTTCAGACGTCCGTCGGCATTGGATACTTCGATTCGCGCCGAGGCGGTGCGAGAGTCTTTGTCCAGCGACGCACCGATGTGTCCAACGCGGCCACGAAATGTCTCACCCGGGTAGGCAGGAACGGTGACCGTTGCGGCGGCGCCAATCCGAATCTTGGCCAGCGCGGCTTCGGGTAGATCGGCACGAACCCAGACGCGGCTCAGGTCCGCCACACTTAACAGGGGCTCACTCGGACTCGCCAGCTCGCCCAGGGTTGCTTTCTTTTCGGTCACGGTTCCCGCAAATGGGGCCGTCACGGCGAAAGTGGAAACGCCAATGCCATGGGCGTCGGGCGTGCCGCCCAATAGGCGCAGGCGGTCAGAGGCGGCACGCAGGCTGGCAGCGGCCTTGTCACGTTCGGACTTGGCGCGCAAGAAATCCTTGCGCGCGATGATCTCGTCGGCATTGAGCGACTCAGCGCGTTTGAAGTCCGCTTCCGCAATACTCCACTCGGATTGGGCAAGGTTCCAAGCCGCGTTGGCCTCACCAACGGCCACGCTATCCAAGGTGGCCAGCGTCTGCCCGGCACGTACTTTGTCCCCCAGTTTGGCGGGAACCGAAACAATGCGCCCTTCTACGCGGGCGGCAATATGGGCCATGCGGTCCTGATCGGGCTGAATGGTCGCCGTGACCACCAGCGTTTCACCCATGGGCTGAAGCTTGACTTCCTCGACCTTCACTCCCGCCCGCTCGGCTTCGTCAGAAGTCAATGTCAGCTCTTCTGCCCCCTCGGCGTGGCCCCCCTCCTTTTTCTCCGCATGCTCGGCGTGTTTGCCGCCCTCGGCCGCATGCTCATCTTTCGCCCCTCCTTTGGAGCAGGCAACCATCGTGAAAGCCAGCGTCGCTGACAGTGCGATGACGATGGCTCGAAAAACGTACCGGTTTTGTGTGTGAATGCTGTTCATTGGGTGTTTCCTTCCATGGGCCAACCGGCCGCGGTTTCCAGTTCGATTTGGGTTGCGTGCATCTCCGCCAGCACGTCGTTCAGATCACGCTCTGCATCAAGCGCCTGGCGGTTAACGATCAATTGGTCCAGCAGTCCAATCGGGCCTGCCTGCAAAGATTTCAAAGAAAGCGTTTGGTTGTCGGCCGACGCGGGGACCACCAACCGTTGAAGGCGCTGTACCCGGTCACGCTGACTGGCCAATCGACTCCAAAGCTGGCGCACGCGCGCCTGCGTGTCGCGGGCCAGGCTGGCTCGTTCAATTTCAGCGTGCGCTACATCGGATAAGGCCTGCCCGATTCCCGCGGCATTGCGTTTGAACAACGGCATGGGCAAGGAAATCGACAAGGTCGTCAAGCGTTCCCGTGCGTCGTTTGGGCCTTCACGGCCCACCTGCAAACCGACCGTCAGGTCCGGATAGCGGCTGGCCTGCTCAACACCCAGTTTGGCGCGGGCGGCGTCTTCGCGAGCCAATAGCGCGCGTTGTTTGGGCATGGCTTGCGCACTGGCCAGCAGCTGCGCCAAGGTGTAGGGCAGCGAATCCGCGTACTTGGCTAAATCACCGTCCACTTCCGGCAGGGCGGACGGCGGCAGCTGTACCACGGTTGCCAAATCGCTCCGCGCGGCAAGCAATGCTTCCGAAGCAGACGCCAAACTGTTTCGCGCGCGCTCAGCCTCGACCATGGCCACATTGGCGTCCAGTCGGGTGTCTTCGCCAGCGGCCCTTCGCTTGGCTACCGCCCGAGCGCTCTCTCCGAACAGGTTTGCCGAACGCTGCTCCAGTAGGACGCGATGTTGGGCGGCAAGCACGGCGAAAAATCGCGTCGCGGCGTCGGCACGCACCTGGCGGCGGGCGTCGTCGATCTCAGCATGGATCGAGGCAATACCCGCTGCGGCCGCAGCGCGCCGTTTGGATTGCTGCCCGCCCATCTCAAGGGTCTGGGCGACACCCAATGACCATGCGGTGTCGCCGCTGTCGGTCACTTCATTCTGACGCCGCGTTTGTTGCAGGCTCAGTTCAGGATTGTTAAAGAAAAAGGCGTCAGCTTCCTTGCGGTAGCCTTCGGCGGAAGCAAGCTGCGCCTGCCGGTTTCGCACAACAGGGTGTGCGGATTCGGCCATGCGCATGGCCTCCACCATAGTCAGGCGGGCTGTATGGGGCCCGTCTTGGGCAAAAGTGGGTGTGGTTGTGGCGGCCAGAATAAAGGCCAGCCCCAGCATTGAAAGTCGCATTGAATCTTCCTCTTGGTCACGAAAGAACGTGCGGGGTAGCCAGCATTTGCTGACACCCAGTCCGTCGTTTCACAAAGAAGCGACTCAGTGGCGGTATCGGGAATCGTCAGAGTTGGAGCAGACAGAACGCGACACCACCGCCAAATCGCACGGCGGTGGTGGGTTCAGATCGATCCGGGCGTTCAAGCCCTATGGGAATGTGGGATTGGTAAATCGTGTCGTGATCACTCAAACTACGACCATGCTCCGGCGCATGAGCCATGCGCGCTTCGCCCATCAAACTGGTGGCTGTACCGAGGTGGCAACTTGCACAATCGCCATCAAAAGTGCCCAAGCTCGCACCGACTCCAGAAGTCTTGGCTGCTTCGTCACCGCCCTCGTGTGCATGGCTGTGATGGCCGAAATGGGCACTCACTTGAGACGAACTTTCATGCGTGCAGTATTGAGCCGCCGAACCCCAAACGAATTGGAATGGCAGTAATACCAGCATAAAAACAATGAACAGGCGGCGCATAGCGTCGCAAGTGTAGCAGCTAGGTTTCATTGGCCCTGATCGCCGTGTGCCTTTCATCGTGTGCCGCGAATGTGCCCCACGTTTCGGTTCATCGCGTGCCGGATGATGTGCACAAAGAGCCAGCGTTTGACGCCACTCAGGTTGACACCATGTCGCGCGTAAAAGTCGTCAGGGGTGTCAAACATCCCGAAATCGTGGTTGATGCCGTCTTTCTGGATGAAGGTGTCTTTACCGATCCAATCCACCGGCGGACATTGCAGATTGGGGTGGCTGCGCCATATCCGCAAAACGGCCCTTGGTGACCCGCAAAACGGCTTTGCAATGCCTGCAGGTAGCGGCGGTCCAAAATGAAACCCTCCAGGCGAATCCACTGGCCCGTCGACCATATTTCGACCCAGCTGTGGATGATGCTGCGTGGTGCGAGCTGGTACGCCACCCCAGTGATCGCCCCCTTTTGCAGCGCCTTGTCAATTGTGAATCCATGAAATCGGCAGGCCACACCAACCGCTCGCAGCAGCGCCATCAACAAAGTGCCCTTGGTGTTGCATTGACCGATGCCATCCGCCAGCACTTGGGACGCTGGCAAATCGTCCGAGGCGTTGTAACCAAAGGCGATGTCGTCGCGCACAAAGTTGTAGACGGCACCGATGCGCTCGTATTCGCTGAGCAGCAGCCAGCCCCTGCCGCTGAACCAGGGTTTGAATGGTCGCGTGATCGTAGTCAAGCAACGGTGTCGGTTGTCGCCAACTGGCGAGCTGCTCGTTGGATGGTGGCGTGTTGGGTGCTTGAAGGATGTCCACAGGCTTACTCCGATGTCTTTGCGCGCAACAGCCGCAGCCCATTGCCCACCACCAGCAGGCTGGCCCCCATGTCAGCAAACACCGCCATCCACATGGTGCCCAGGCCCAGCAGTGTTAGCACCAGAAACACGGCCTTGATGCCCAGTGCCAGAACGATGTTCTGCACCAGCACCGCGTGGGTGCGTTGGGACAGGCGCACAAAGCGCGGCAGTTTGCGCAGGTCGTCGTCCATCAGCGCCACATCGGCGGTTTCTATCGCGGTGCCGGTGCCGGCCGCCCCCATGGCAAAGCCGATGTCGGAGCGCGCCAGAGCGGGTGCGTCGTTGATGCCGTCGCCCACCATGCCGACTTTTCCGCCCAGGGCCATCTTGCGCTCTATCGCCTGCAGTTTGTCATTGGGCAACAAGTCGCCAATGGCCTCGTCAATGCCTACTTCAGCCGCAATAGCCCGGGCCGTATGGGCGTTGTCGCCAGTCAGCATGACGGTCTTGATACCCAGCCCGTGCAACTCTGCAAGGGCCTGTCGACTGCTTTCCTTGACGGTGTCAGCCACGGCAAACACGCCGTGCACGCTGCTGTCGTCGGTCAGCACAATCACCGTCTTGCCTTGACCCTCCAGGTCGGATAGCTGCGCTTCCAGCGCGTCTGTGCAGCGCCCCAGTTCATGGATCAAGCGGTGGTTGCCCAGGTGGTAGCGCTTGCTATCAATGACGCCGGTGGTGCCGCGCCCTGGAAGGGCCTCAAAGGCTTCCACCGAACGCAGGGCAACACCATCGGTCAGGGCGGCCTGGGCCACAGCGCGCGACACGGGGTGGTCGGAACGGCTCGCCAGGCTGGCGGCCACGCTGCGCACGTCTGCGGCTGGCGAGCCATTGAGGGGTAAAAAGTCCGTCTGAACCGGCTTGCCGTGCGTGATGGTCCCGGTCTTGTCCAGCGCCAGCCAGGCCAGCTTGCGCCCTTCTTCCAGATAGACACCGCCCTTGATGAGAATGCCTTGACGCGCAGCGGCGGCCAATCCGCTTACGATGGTCACTGGTGTGGAGATCACCAACGCGCACGGACAGGCGATGACCAGCAGCACCAGCGCCTTGTAGACCCATTCCATCCAGCTACCGCCCAGCAGCAGCGGGGGAAAAACCGCAACCGCCACGGCGATGGCAAAGACAACAGGGGTGTACACGCGGGCAAACTGGTCGACAAAACGCTGGGTGGGTGCCCGTGCGCCCTGCGCGGCCTCAACGGCATGAATGATGCGCGCCAGCGTGCTTTCGCCCGCTATCGCAGTGACCACGTATTCGAAAGACCCTGCCTCGTTAATGGTTCCGGCAAAAACTGCATCGCCCTCGACTTTGTCGACTGGCAGGCTCTCGCCCGTGATCGGGGCCTGGTTGATGGTGGAGCGCCCGCTGACGATGCTTCCATCCAGGGCAATGCGCTCACCCGGCCTGACACGCACCCTGGCAGCCACTGCGACCAGCTTGGCATCCACTTCACACCAACTACCGTCGGCCTGCTGCACCGTCGCACGTTCCGGCGTCAACCGCATCAACTCCTGAATGGCGTTGCGTGCCCGGTCAAGAGACTTGGCTTCGATCAGTTCGGCAATCGTAAATAGCACCATCACCATGGCCGCTTCCGGCCACTGGCCTAACAGCAGCGCACCAGTCACAGCGATGCTCATCAGCGCGTTAATGTTTAGGTTGCCGTTGCGGATGGCGACCCAGCCCTTCTTGAAGGTGCTTGTTCCACTTGCGAGAACGGCGACCACGGCCAACGCGGCGGCCAACCCAGTCGGCAACCCCGCCCACTGCACCACTTCGGACGCAATCGCCGCCAGTCCTGCGATGGCGAGTGGCCACCACGCCTTGACGGCCTCCGGCTTGGGCGCGTCGGGTGTGGGCGCTCCGGTGGCAATCTCGGGTGCAAAGCCCAGCGAGCGCACGGCGGCCAGAATTGGCTCCAAGGCATGGGGTTCATGCGTGACGGTGAGCACACGCTGCATGAGATTGAACTCCATGCCGTCCACACCGGCCATGCCGCCCAGCTTTTGCGCAACAACGCTTCTTCCGTGGGGCAATCCATCTGCATGATGCGAATGGGGGTTTGCACACTGGTACCAGCCACGGCCTTTTTGGAGTGTGCCAGTGGGACGGGCATTCCAACATTGGCGCAGTGCCCACTGCAACACGCGTTGGCGGGTTGTGCCTCGTTGGGAGTGTTGTCTGTGCCGTGGGCACTGTGATCGTGTGCAGTCATATGGCTGTCCGTTTTGGAATTAACCCTATTACGCAACCTGAAGTTACTATAGAGTCAAGAACTATTTTGGAATCTGTCATGAAAATTGGTGAATTGGCCCAGGTCGCTCAAACCACTGTCGAAACTGTGCGCTACTACGAAAAGGAAGGACTTCTTCCCGAGACTGCGCGCACCGCAGGCAACTTCCGGGTCTATGGCCCGGCCCATCTGGAACGCCTACGCTTCATCCGCAACTGCCGCGCACTGGACATGAGTCATGGGGAAATCCACACCCTGTTGGGTTTGGCAGATCGCCCCTCCGAGGGTTGTGGTGCCATCAATGCCGTGTTCGATCAGCACATTGCCCATGTCGACGAGCGCATCCGGGAACTGAGCTACCTGAAAGAGCAACTGGCCGCACTGCGCCAACGGTGCCAGACCGAAAGTGCGGTGGATGCCTGTGGTATTTTGCAGGGCTTGGCCGCCATGGAAGCCGGCGCCAAGCCAGAGCGCCATACCCACCTGGGTTGAATGGCAATACCGAAAAAATCATTTATGCAAAAACAAACGACCTACATCGCATCGCTCATCGCACTTTTACTGGTCATTGGCCTGGGGAGCTGGTGGTACCTGGCAAACCCGGGGAAAAAAGCACCGGAGACAGCACCCATTGATCGTTCAGCGCTGATTCGTCCGCATTCTCCCAGCGAAGGCCGGGCCGATGCACCGGTTGTGATTGTCGAATTCTTTGACCCCGCTTGCGAGACCTGTCGCACGTTCTATCCGATGCTCAAAGGCCTGATGGCCGAGCACCCTGGGCGCATTCGGCTAGTCATGCGCTACGCACCGTTTCACAAGGGTTCGGACAAAGTGGTGGCCGTGCTGGCTGCCGCGCATCGGCAGGGCAAGTTCTGGCCTGCACTGGAAGCACTTTTCAGCAATCAGTCTGATTGGGCGTCCAACCATACAGCCAAGGCCGATTTGACCTGGAAATACCTTGACGGCCTCGGCATCAACATGGAACAGCTGGCGATTGATCTGACCGCACCGGACCTTAAACAGGCCATCGCGCAAGACCTCAACGATGCCAATACGCTGGGCGTCGCGCAGACGCCCGAATACTTTGTAAACGGCAGGCCGCTGCCCTCATTTGGATTTGAACAATTGCGACAACTGGTTGGCGATGAGCTTGTCAAGACGCGTTGACTGACCGCGCGACTTGCAACATCCTTAGTCCCTCAAATGACCACTTTGTCGAAAAGTGGATGACTGCAATGGGCACTCTCCAGCCGATCGCGGATGTCGGCTTCCTGGCAACGTCATCAGGCAAATTTCAAACTCCAGACAGCTGCCATTTGGCTATGTCTGAAGATGCCCTATGCCGTCAATTCGATAAATAGGCTGCCCATGCGTTTATAGGTCTAATTGACAAAAACCACGCAATTCCTACCCGAGTCTTTAGCCCGGTAAACGCCTTGATCTGCTCGCTCAATCATGGCCGAGAGGAGCTTCAGATTCCATTCAGTGCTGGTTGACGAGTCTCCTTCTTGGGCCAGCACCGATACGCCGCACGAGACGGTCAGCCGGATGGTTCGCTTGGCGTCCAGTGGCACGGACTGGGCTGCCACAATCTTGCGAATGCGTTCAGCTGTGGCAATGGCGTTGAGCTCGCTCACGCCGGGCAACAACACGACAAATTCTTCTCCACCGTAGCGGGCAAGTACCTCGCTGGCGCGCAGCTGCACTTGAATGACTTTGGCCACATAGCGCAAGACTTCATCGCCAACCAGATGCCCGTAGGTGTCGTTGATGGATTTGAACTTGTCAATGTCAAAGAACAGGCAGGCAAGTGGTGCTTTGTTTCTCAGGGCCAGGGCAACTTCTTCTTTGCTGCGGGCCTCAAAGTAGCGGCGATTTTTGACGCCTGTGAGCGTGTCGGTCAGGCCTGCCGCCTTCAGCCTTTCGGACGACAGTGCATTTTGCAAGCAGAGGGCTGCAATGGCCGACAGGCGTTCCAGAAAGCTGGTGCCAGATCCAGCGGCAAAGCGATCAACATCTACGCTCGCCAGATTGATGCTACCGAGGACCTGACCTCCATGCACCAAAGGCAAGATCGCGACGGAGCCATCATTTTGTTGGCGGTCGCCAAAGAGCTCGGCCGTGGTCGGTTGGGCGGGTCCCAGGTAAGGCAACAGCTCATTGCCCAGCGTTTTTGACAACGCTGCGCCGGAGTCCAGCGTGACCAAATGGCTCTCGATGCCGTGGCGGTCCTCGCTGGCAAGGTCAAGCAGCTTGGTCACCTCGTGCGCTGGGTCAACCACTGCAACGGTGACCCAGTCAATCGAGAAGTCGTTTCGGTAGTCGTGCGCCAGAGTGGACAGCAATTCCCCAAGCGAGGCTGCCCCGATTAACTTGCGCTCAAGTGCGTCAAACTTTTTCTGCTTGGCTTCGTTCTGACGCACCAGGCGAGACATCTCCTGAATCTTCGCTTGAAGGGAGGTGACTGTCTCGACGGCATCCATAGGCAATTTATCTTTGAGCACAGCGGTTGTTGGGCCTATGGATTGTGCAAACATTTCATGTCCGCTGGCTCACTACCGTGCCTTTTATTTGGGCGCCTTTAGTAGGACTAGGGCCTGGTAGACAAATTGACGACTCAACGGGGTGAACCTAATCCACCGAGATCTTGCGTTCGCGCACAATGCGCGCCCACTGGCTGCGTTGGCCTTTGATGAAGTCGGCCAGCTTGGCGTCGGTGTTGTCAGCAAACGCATCGCCGCTCAGCGCACGGATGCGGCCCAGCACTTCAGGGTCGGTCAGGGCCTGACGCAGTGCGTCTTGCAGGGCGGTCTTGGTACTGGGTTTGATGCCACTGGGTGCCAGCACCGGATTCCACTCATTGATCTCATAGCCGGGCACGCCGGCCTCTTCCATGGTGGGGACCTCCGGTAGTGCGCGGGCGCGGCGGCGGCTGGTCACAGCCAGTGGACGCAGCTTGCCTGACTGGATATGCCCGAGGGATGACGCTACATTTGCAAAGAACAACGGCACTTGCCCTGCCATCACATCGTTGAGCGCAGGGCCACCGCCTTTGTAGGGCACATGCAGCAAATCCACGTTGGCCTGAACTTCAAAAAGCGCGCCCGCCAGGTGCTGGGCCGAGCCGTTGCCTGACGAGGCATAGGCCAGTTGCCCCGGCTTGGCTTTGGCCAGGCGGATCACGTCCTTGACGTTCTTGGCTTCAAAGCTGGCGGTGCACACCAGCACATTGGGAAACAGTGCGGCCACGCCCAGTGGCGTAAAAGCAGCGTCGGTGTCATAGGGCAGCTTGCTGAAGAGCGACGGGTTGACTGCAAAGGATGACGCATCCAGCAACAAGGTACTGCCGTCCGGGTTACTGCGTGCCACATGGGCGGCCGCCAGTTGGCCGCTCGCGCCGGGTTTGTTGTCTACCACCACGCTTTGGCCCAGTGCAGTAGCCATTTTGGGGGCGATCAAGCGCGCGATCAGATCAGCGCCACCGCCCGCCGGGTAGGACACCACCAGGGTGATGGTGCGGCCATCGGCCACTGGGCTTGCGGCGTGGCTGGCAATCCAGGGCGCTGCCAGTACAGCCGCGCTGGTCTGCAGCATTTGGCGGCGCGAGGTGGCTTTTTTAAAGGGGGAGAGCATGTTGAAGTCCTCAGTGAATGTTCAAGGTGTACTGAAACGCATGGGCGTCACCCAGCGTGATGCGCCGCTCCACGCAGCGCCCGCTCAGGTCGAAAGCGCGACGTTCGACTTGCACGCACGGGTGTTCAGCTGGCAGGCCCAGGCGGCGACCCTGTTCCTTGGTCAACTGGCCAAAGCGCAGCACGTCTTCCGCGCGGTTGACGGTCACGCCGCAGCGCTGCTGAAACAGGGGGTACAACAAGTCGCCCCACTGCGACGTGTCTGAGCCCACCAGCGGTGCAAAGAGAGGCAGTGGCAGTTGAATGGTCTCCAGCAAGCAGGGCTCGCCCTGCAAGCTGCGCAGGCGCAAGAGTTCAAGCACCTCTTCACCCGCTTGTAGCCCCAGTGTCGTGGCGACGGCGGCACTGGCCTTGACAGAACGCGAGCGAAGAATCTCAGAGGTGGGCGAAGCGCTCAGGTCCTTGCCAGCCCGGAAGCGGAAAAAGCGAAGCATGGTGGCGCCACCTATGCCAGCGCGTACAAAGGTGCCGCGACCGTGCTGACGCTCCAGCAAGCCTTGCGTCACCAGCAGGGCAATTGCCTGGCGCATGGTGCCCAGCGCCACGCCATGCTCTTTGGCCAGTGTGGTCTCGGCAGGAATGGATGCACCAGGAACCCAGTCTCCCTCAGTGATGCGGGCGCGCAGCATGCCAGCCAGCCAGGCATAGCGGCTTTGGCCTTCGACTTTGGGTGGTGGTGCAGCGGTGTTTTGCATTGAATGACTTGAAATACAGTCCTCTAGAGGACTAGAATGTAGCGCATGCCAACCAAGATGTCAAAACCGGTCCGTTCAGGCCTCGCAGATCTCATCAACGCTCACGCAGATGACAACGCAGATGCCTTTATGGCGGGCATAGGCATCGCGGTGGATGCTCACTTTCACATCTTTGAGGCGAACCGCTCGATTCAGGGTGCGCGCTATACCCCGGCCTATGCAGCAAGGCTGACCGACTGGGCTGAGCAGGCAAGCACCTGCCAGGTCAAACGAGGCTTGTTGGTGCAGCCGAGCTTTCTAGGGACAGACAACCGGCTGATGCGCCGGGCGTTGATGCAGTCTGGGCAGGCCCTGCGCGGGGTAGCCGTGATCGATCCCGTCACGCCGTCATTGGATTTGCAGCAGATGCATGCCGAGGGTGTGCGGGGCATTCGCCTGAACCTGTCCGGTGTCAGCCACGATGTGCGGGCCTGGTGCCAGGCAGAGCCGTTGTGGGCTGACTTGTGCTCCCTTGGCTGGCATCTGGAGCTGCACACCGACCAGGGCGCATTGCCGGGTGTGTTGGCCAATTTGTTGCCCGCCTTGCCAACTGAGTTGACCGTGGTGCTGGACCACTTTGCCAAACCTGGGGCTGTGTCTGCACGAGATGCCACCGTGCTGGCGGTCACACAGATGGCTGCATCGGGGCGACCAGTGAGCGTCAAACTCAGTGGTGCCTACCGCATTGGCGGACTGAACCCCACCGCACTGGCCCGGCTCTGGCTTGCCGAGTTGGGTGCGCGCAGCCTGCTGTGGGGCAGTGATTGGCCCTGCACCAACCATGAAGCGTTGGCTGACTATGCGCAACTGCATGGCAGCCTGGATGACTGGTTGGGGGATGCCGGGGTCGTTCATCAGATCCGAATCGACAACCCGCATCGCTTGCTGGCCTAGTCTCGTCCTAGGGGTTGATACCCAAAATCATGTTTTGGATGCCGCCCAGCTCAATGGAGTCTGGTCAATGGCGCTAAGCTCCAAGGGCTAAAACATTCTGGAGATCGTCATGAATCGCAAACCCTGGCTTGCCACCTGGCAGGCTAACCACATTCCCGCTGACATCAATGCCGACGCTTTTCCGTCGGTGACCAACATGATGGACCTGGCGATGCTCAAGTACGCTGACAAGCCCGCGTTTCGCTCTTTTGGCCAGACCCTGAGCTATGGCGATGTGGATCGCCTGTCGGCCGCCTTTGCCGCCTGGCTGCAGACCCAGCTCGGCGTTAGAAAGGGTGACCGGATAGCAGTGATGGCCCCGAACCTGCTGGCTTTTCCGATTGCCTTTCTGGGCATTGCTCGGGCGGGTGCCGTGCAGGTCAATGTCAACCCGATGTACACGCCGCGTGAGCTGGAGCATCAGCTAAACGATGCCGGTTGTCAGACCATCGTGATCTTTGCAGGCTCGACCCCGGTGCTGGCCGAGATCATCGGCAAGACCGGTATCAAGACCGTGATCACCGTAGCCCCGGGCGACGGCACTGCGGCGCCTTTACCATCGCCGCCAGTGGATGCGCGTCTGGTGGGCAGCATTCGCTTTGGTGATGCACTGCGTGAGGGCGCTGGCATGAACCGCACGCCTGTGGAACTCACCGGAAGTGACCTGCTGTTTTTGCAGTACACCGGGGGTACCACGGGTTTGTCAAAGGGCGCAGCGCTTTCGCATCGCAACCTCGTGGCCAATGTCGAACAGTTCAAAGCGATGATGCCCGAAGCGGTGCAGGAGGGCGTGGAGGTGATCGTCACCGCCATTCCGATGTATCACATCTTCGCGTTGATGGTGAACTTCATTACTTATTTCACAGCCGGTGCCGACAACTGGCTGGTCGCCAATCCGCGCGACATGGATGGCTTTGTGGGGGTGATGAAAGCTGCACGCCCCACGGTGTTCATGGGGGTCAACACCTTGTACGCAGGTTTGACCATGCACCCTGGGTTGAAGGAGGTGGATTTCTCCCGCCTCAAGCTCTCTGGCGGCGGCGGCGCTGCGGTCGTGGGGGCGGTGTCCGAGCGCTGGAAGGCGATCACCGGCAGCTTTATCCGCGAAGGCTATGGCCTGTCTGAGACCAGCCCGGTGCTGAGCTTTAACCCGGCCAGCATCAAAGACTTCAGCGGCACCACCGGGTTGCCCCTGCCGGGTACCAACATCCGCTTGATCAAGGATGACGGCACCGACGCCGGGCCGGGTGAATCTGGCGAGGTCTGTGCCAAGGGGCCGCAGGTGATGGGAGGCTACTGGGAAAAGCCCGAGGCCAACGCCCAGGCCTTCACGGCAGATGGCTACTTCCGCACAGGGGATGTCGGTGAGTTCACGCCAGAAGGGTTTCTGAAAATTGTGGATCGCAAGCAAGACATGGTCATCGTGTCGGGGTTCAACGTATTCCCGAACGAGGTGGAGGCTGTGGTCAGCGCTTGCCCCGGTGTGGCCGAATGCGCGTGTGTGGGGGTGCCCGACGACAAGACAGGCGAAGCCGTCAAGATCTTTGTGGTGAAGATGCCCGGCGCCGAGCTGACCGAAGACGCCCTGATCACCTATTGCCGCCAGGAGATGACCGCTTACAAGGTGCCCAAGCAGGTTCGTTTTGTGGACGCGCTGCCCAAGTCCACCGTTGGCAAGATCCTGCGAAAAGACTTGCGCAACGTGGCCTGATTCAGGGCAAACCCCTTGGCTCAGGCAAAACCGGCAATGGCCTTGACTTCGAGGTATTCCTCCATCCCGAAGCGGCCCCACTCGCGGCCATTGCCCGACTGCTTGTAGCCACCAAACGGGGCGGTGCGCTCGTTGGGCACACCGTTCAGGTTGATGTTGCCCGCACGCAGGCGGCGTGCCACGGCACGCACCCGGTCTTTGTCGCCACCGGATACATAGCCCGCGAGGCCATAGGGCGTGTCATTGGCCATGCGGATCGCGTCTTCGTCGTCAGCGTAGCCCATGATGACCAACACCGGGCCAAACACTTCTTCGCGAGCGATGGTCATGTGGTTGGTGACACGACCAAAGATGGTGGGCTTGACCAAATAGCCCTGGGTGGCACCATCGGGTCGGCCTGTGCCGCCTGCGACCACGGTGGCGCCTTCGTCAATGCCTTTCTGGATCAAAGCCTGAATCTTGTTCCACTGCGTTTCGTTGACCACCGGGCCCATGGTGGTGTCGGCAGCGCGCGGGTCACCGGCCTTGGACTTGGCCGCCACGGCAGCGGCAATGGTCATCACTTCGTCCATGCGCTTTTCTGGCACCAGCATGCGCGTGGGCGCATTGCACGATTGGCCCGAATTCATGAACACGCTGCCTACGCCCGCGCTCACTGCCTTGGCAAAATCGGCGTCGTCCAGGATGATGTTGGGCGACTTGCCCCCCAGTTCCTGGCTGACCCGTTTAACGGTGGGGGCCGAACGCTGCGCCACGTCAATGCCCGCACGGGTGGAGCCGGTGAAGGACATCATGTCAATCCCGGGATGCTCGCTCATCGCCGCACCAACATCCAGGCCCAGGCCGTTGATCAGGTTGAACACGCCGGGTGGCACCCCAGCCTCGTGCAATATCTCGGCAAAGATCAACGCACTGCTGGGCGTGAATTCAGAAGGTTTGAGCACCATGGTGCAGCCTGCGGCCAGGGCCGGCGCCACCTTGCAGGTGATCTGGTTCATGGGCCAGTTCCAGGGCGTGATCATGCCCACTACGCCAATGGGTTCGCGCACCACCATGGCGCTGCCAATCGGCTCCTCAAACTCATAGGTTTTGAGCACATCCAGGGTAGACACGATGTGCCCAAGTCCTGCGCCAACCTGAAACTTCTCGGCAAAACCCAGCGGCGCACCCATCTCGTCCGAAATGGCGGCACCCAGTTCTTTGGCGCGGGTTTTGTACACCTCGATGATGCGCGTCAGCAACGCGATGCGCTCTTCGCGTGTGGTCTGGCTGAAGGTGTCAAATGCACGCCGGGCTGCGCTGACGGCTTTGTCCACGTCTGCAGCGCTGCCCAGGGCAATCTCATACATCGCTGCCTCAGTCGCGGGGTTGATCACCGGCCGTGACTTAGGGGTCACGGGGTCAACCCATTGACCATCGATGTAAAACTTGTTGCGTTGAACCATGATGTCTCCTTTGAGATGTAAAGAATTTGAGAAGAGGGCACAGCCTGCGCTGTGCGTTGCCTCAGGCTTTGCGATTGACCAACACAATCCCCACCGCCACCAAGCCCATGGCCGCCAGCAAACTGGGCGTAACGGGTTCGTTTAACCACACACTGCCAAACAGCAGGGCAAAGAGTGGGGTGAGAAACACAAAAACCGAAATTTTGGTGGCAGGGTAGCGCCCCAGCATCCACATCCAGGCCAGGTAACTGGCAAACGCGCCCACCACGGTTTGCACCAGAAGCGACACGGTCGCGAACGGACTGAGGTCAATGCGCCAGTTCTCACCCAGTGCCAGGGACAGCAGCGGCAGTGTGACGGCAGCCACGGCAATTTGATAGAACAGCAGCTGCTCGGCATTGGCTTTGGCCAGCGGGCCAGAGCGGATCACCACCGTGGTCAGCCCCCACATCAGGCCCGCGACCAAGCCCATCACGTCACCTAGCCAGGGCGAACCCGTCGCAGTTGTGAGTCCTTCGCGCAGCGCAAACACCACGGCCACAAAGGCACAGGCCAGACCTGCCCACTGGACTTTGCGCAGCTTTTCTGACGCGACAAACAAGGGCACCAGCAAGGCCACCCAAAAGGGCGAGGTGTACAAAAACACGGTCAAACGAGAGGCCGAGGTGTGTTGCAGGCCGATGTACAGAAATGCAAACTCGCCCGCAAACAGCGAGCCAGCCACCAGGCCAGACTTGAGCATCGCGCGCGGATCAGCACCGGGTGTGGGTAGGAGCGAAATGCCCCGCCAGCCGCACCACAGCAGCAGGAGTATGGTGGCCCCCACAAAGCGGACCGCCGCCTGAAACACGGGCGGTACTTCGGGCAGAGTCGCTTTGACCATCACCTGTTGAAAGCCCCAGAACAAACAACAAGCCAGCAATAAACTGATGGCGACTGCGTCCAGGTGGGTTTTGCGCTCGGGTGTGTTCATGTCATGCGGGCGAGTTTGGCAAGCAATGCTTTGAGCGCTGCAACGTCCGTGCTGCCCAGTGCCTTCAACACTTGCGCTTCGTGCGCCTGGGCTTTGGCCAGCAAGGGTGCCACTACCGCTTGGCCAGTGGCGGTGATGCTGGCCAAGGTGCGGCGCTGGTCAGATGTGTCGGCCTGAAGGCCAAGCCAGCCTTGTGCCAGCATGCGCTGCACGGCTTTGGTGACGGTCGGTTGTTTGGCCAGCACCTCGTGGGCAAGCTGGCTGATGGGCATGGCCGGACTGTCGCTCAGTGTGGCCAATATGCGCCATTCCAGGGACTGCAGGCCAGCGGCACGCACATCGGCGTCAAAGTCCTTGTACAGCGCATGGTTGGCCTGCCCCAGCAAATAGCCCAGATAGCCGCTGACGAATCCTTGGGTCATGAGGCCGCAGCGCCGGGCCGCCCCAAGCAAGGCAGCTCCCCCTCGGGGGGCAGTGCAGTACACGAAGTGACAAACGTGGGGGTCATTACAAGCTATGTTCAGTGTAGAACTTGCCGCCGTGAAACAGCAGTGGCGAAGCTTCTGTGCGGTGAGTGCAGCGCTCCACCTCGCCCACAAAGATCACATGGTCGCCCTCTTCGTACTGGCTGCGGTTAAAGCATTCAAAGCTGGCGACGGTGCCCATCAACAAAGGTGCACCGCTCACACCGTCAAAATAATCCACCCCAGCCCAGCGGTCATTGCCTTTGGTCGCAAAACGCTCGGCCAGCGCGCGCTGATCGGCAGCCAGGATGTTGATCGCGTAATGCGATCCAGCTGAAAACACCGCCATCGACCCCGCTGCGCGCGCCAGACTCCACAGCACCAGTGGGGGGCTCATGGAAACCGAGTTGAACGAGTTGGCCGTCAACCCGACGAGTTCACCCGTGGCGGTTCGGGCGGTGACGATGGTCACCCCGGTGGCAAACATGCCCAGGGCGGACCGGAATTCAGTGGCCGAAAACGTCGGCGGCTGGGCTTGGCGAGGTGGCATGCTTGTAATTTACATGAATATTCATGAATAATGCGTGACGAGCAAGCCTAACGCTTGTGCGACCGATTCTCTGTCTGAAAAGTGACCCATGCTACAAGAATGTATTGAACCTGCCTGGATTGATGCCTTTGTCGAGGTTTTGCGCCGCTGCGCGGTGCGGCCGGGTGACACCGTGGCGGTGCTGTCTGAGAGCCAAAGCCGCCCGGTGCTGCCTCAGCTGGCTGGTCTGGCCGCCGCCCGCGTTGGTGCCAAGACTTTTACGCTTAACCTGCCCTCGGTATTCGAGACAAACAAGCCCGTTCCGCGCTCCACTGGGGCGTCCAATGCTATTCAAAACATAGCACCAGTGATTGCGGCCCTGGCGGGCAGCACCCTGGTATTGGACTGCACGGTTGAGGGCCTGATGCATGCGCCCGAGTTGCCCGCCATCCTGGCTGGTGGCACCCGCGTCGTGTATGTCAGCAACGAGCACCCCGAAGCACTGATGCGGCTGATGCCTAACGACGCGGTGGAGCAAAGCGTCAAGGCGCATATCAAGCGCCTGCGGGCCACCCGGCGCATGCAAGTCACTTCTGCTGCGGGGACCGACCTGTCCATCCGTTTAGAAAACGCCGTGGTGGGCGGCAACTGGGGTACCACCACCCGCCCTGGCACGCTCACGCACTGGCCCGGCGGCATTGCGTTGGCTTTCCCGGCGGCAGGGTCGGTCAATGGCACCCTGGTACTGGCGCCCGGTGACGTGAACCTGACCTTCAAGCGCTACATCGAAAGCCCCATCACGCTGCATATTCAAGACGACTACATCACTGACATTGCGGGCACGGGGCTGGATGCCGAATTAATGCGCAGCTACATCGCTGCCTGGGCTGATGACAGCGGCGACCGCAGCGCGTATGCCGTGTCGCACGTGGGTTACGGCCTGAACCCCGGCGCCCGATGGGACAGCATGGCCTTGTACGATAAGCGCGACTTCAACGGCACCGAGTTGCGCGCATTTGCCGGCAACTTTCTGTACAGCACCGGGGCCAACGAGGTCGCCAAACGCTACACCCTGGGCCACTTCGACCTGCCCATGCGTCACTGCACGGTAACGCTGGACGACTCAGTGGTGGTAGATCAGGGAAAGCTGCAGGCATGAGCCAGCTCCCCAAGTTCTCCATTCTGGGGTCAGGGCACACCGTGCTGATGTTGCACGGCATAGGCGGTGGGCATCTCGCATTTGCGCCACAGCTTGAAACTTTTGCGCTTGCCGGTTACCGGGCCGTGGCGTGGGACATGCCGGGCTATGGGTACAGCGCACCGATTGAACCTTATACGTTCAAAGGCCTGGCTGAAAGCTGCATCCACCTGATAGAGAGCTTGCAAGGCACTCAATCCGCGGGCGTGACCCTGCTGGGGCACAGCATGGGCGGGATGGTGGCCCAGGAAGTGATCGCCAGACGGCCAGACCTGATCAGCCGACTCGTGCTTTCAGGCACCTCCCCAGCGTTTGGTCGCAAACCCGACGGCACGGTGGCGCAGGCTTGGTCGGCCAAATTCGTCAGCGAACGGGTAGCGCCCTGGATGCTGGCAAATCCATGCACGATGTGGCAAACACCTTGGTGCCACAAATGATCGGCCCCGGTGCCTTGCCGGAAGGTGTGCAGCTGGCGCTGCGTTGCATGAGCGAGGTGCCCGCCGCCACCTACCGACGCGCACTGGAGGCGCTGGTCACCTTCGACAGACAGATTGACCTGAGGCGCATCGCTGTACCCACGCTGCTGCTGGCGGGCGAATTTGACAAATCTGCCCCCCCTTCCGTGATGAAAGCCATGGCCCAAGCCATTGTCGATAGCCAGTACGCCGAACTGCCCGGCGTTGGTCACCTGACCAACATGGAAGCCCCGGACGAGTTTGACGAAGCCGTGCTGGCATTCTTGGCGGATACCCATGGACAGACAGTCAAACTTTTGCATTAAAAGTGATATTTAGGCATATCCCATATAGATTGATTGCTATCAAAATATAAGTACTTTTTTGAGTTCTACCCATCAAACCTCGCTCTCAACTGAAAGAAGCCCCATGACCACGCTGAACTTCACCCCCGCTGTTGGCTACATGCCTTTCACCGCGCAGCAAGCCGAGCTGCTGACCCTTGCACATGAGCTGGGGCGCACCAAGTTCGCGCCGCGTGCGGCCAAATGGGACGCCGAGGCCACCTTTCCGTTTGCCAACTACGACGATTTGCGCACCTCTGGCCTGTTGCGCATGTGTGTGCCCAAAGAGCATGGCGGTCTGGGGGCAGACTACGCCACCTACATGATGGTGGCTGCAGAGATTGGCCGCTTTTGCGGTGCCACCGCGCTCACGTTCAACATGCACATCTGCTCCACCATGTGGACCGGCGCGTTGGCAGATGGCATTCCGATGACCGACGCAGAACGCGAAGAACACACCCGCCGTCGCCAGGTCCACTTTGCCCGCGTGGTCAACGATGGTGCGGTGTATGCGCAGCCCTTCAGCGAAGGCAGTTCCGCCGCTGCAGGCAAGTCCCCGTTCGGTACCACGGCCAAGAAGGTGGATGGCGGCTGGCTGATCAATGGCCGCAAGATTTTTGCGTCACTGGCGGGCGCAGCCAATTACTACGGCGTTCTGTGTACCGAAGACAAAGGCGACGACAAACCTGATTCACGCGACACGCTGTATCTGGCCGTACCTGCCACCGCCGAGGGTTTTGCCATCAGCGGAGACTGGGATCCGCTGGGCATGCGTGGCACGGTGAGTCGCAACCTGACCTTCAAGGATGTGTTTGTCAGCGATGACGAGGCCCTGATGCCGCGAGGCATCTACTTCAAGGGCGCGCAGACCTGGCCTGCCATGTTCTTTACCGTGGCCGCCACCTACATGGGCATGGCCCAAGGCATTTATGACTTCACCGTGAGCTATCTGCGTGGCGAAGTGCCGGGTGAGCCCCCGGTCAAACGCCGCATGTACCCGACCAAGCAGATCGCTGTGGCACAAATGCGCATCCAGCTGGAGAGCATGAAGAGCCTGTTTACCCGTGCGATTGCCGAGGCCCGCCCCAACCCCACCAAGGACGAAAAGCTGCGCCTCTACGCGGCACACTTCAGCGTGATGGAGGGTGCGAACGACCTGGCCCGCCTCGCCATCCGCACCTGCGGTGGACAAAGCATGATGAAGCATCTGCCCATCGAACGCATGTACCGCGACAGCCGCTGCGGCTCGCTCATGCTGCCCTGGACAGCCGAGCTGGTGGTGGACCGCATGGGCCGCGAGACGCTGTATGAAAGCGGCGAGCGAGATGAGTAAAACTTAACTGGCCGCCGACAGGCAGTTGCCCACGTTCCAGCCGTACAGCCACTCCATCGCGTCATAAAACCGCTCTGGTGTACGACCCTTCCAGAGCGAGTTGCGGACCAGCCTCTCCACCCCTTTGGCGTGGTACAGACGGCCCATCTCGCGGCCAGACAACACGATGCGTGCAGTGCGTGCCACGCGGGCGCGTTTGTACAGGTCCAATGCCTTGGGCCAGTCGTTGTTATTCACACGCAGTGCTTCGCCCAGGGTGACGGCGTCTTCCAGTGCCATGCAGGCGCCTTGGGCCATGTACTGCGTGGTGGGGTGGGCGGCGTCGCCCAGAATCGTGGCGCGGCCATAGACCCAGTTGTCAATCGGTTCACGGTCGGCCGTGGCCCAGCGGCGCCAGCTTTGGGGCAGGTCAATCAGTTGGCGTGCTTTGGGACAGATGTCTTTGAAGTAGCTTTGCACTTCTTCCTTGCTGCCGTCGGTCACGCCCCATTCTTCTTTATCGCGGCTGTGGAAGGTCACCACGATGTTGTACTGTTCACCGCCGCGCAAGGGGTAGTGCACCAGGTGGCAATTCGGGCCGACCCAGATGCTGGCGGCGTTCCATTGCAGGTTCTCAGGAAAGTCCTTCTTGTCGATCACGGCGCGATACACCACATGGCCTGTGACGCGGGGTGGGTCGTTCACGTACTGAGCGCGCACCACCGATTTGCCGCCGTCTGCACCAATCAGCGCCTGGCCGCGGTAGCTTTGCCCGTTGGCGCAGTGCACGGTTACGCTGCTGTCGTCCTGCTCGACGCGCTCCACGCGGGTGGAGGTATGGAACTTGATGCGACCAGTCTCCTGCGCACCTTCGAGCAAAGAGGTGTGGATGTCCACGCGGTGAATCACCGCATAAGGGTTGCCAAAGCGCTGGCGGAAGGCTTCACCCGTGGGGATCTTTCCAACCTGGTATTCATCCAGCGCGTCGTGCATCACCATGTAGTCGGTGTAAACAGCGCGGCCGCGTGCCTTTTCGCCGACGCCAAGGGCGTCAAAGGCGTGAAAGGCATTGGGCCCCAGCTGAATGCCCGCGCCAATCTCGCCAATCTCTGCGGCCTGCTCCAGCACCAGCACCTCAAAACCCTGGCGCACCAGGGCCAGGGCAGCAGCCAAGCCTCCGATGCCGCCGCCGGACACGAGGACGGGAAGTTGTTGTGTCATGTGAATCTCCTGATGTGTAGTCGAATGTCTTGGGTTGGCGACGTCTATTCAGCGGCACCGATGTGCAGCGACACGTCGCCCACGTTGGCAATCTGGCCGGTGATGTGGTCACCCGTCTTGACCGCGCCGACGCCCTCGGGGGTGCCGGTGTAAATGATGTCACCTGGCTCCAGGTGGTAGAACTGGGTCAGATCGACCAGCAGCTCGGGGATGTTCCAGATCAGTTGGGACAAATCGGCGGATTGTTTGGTTTCGCCATTGACCTGAAGCGCAATCGCGCCTGTGGACAACACACCCAGGTTGCCGATGGGTATGATCTCGCTGCACACGGCAGACTTTTCAAAGTCCTTGCCCAGATCCCAGGGGCGGCCCTGGTCACGCGCCACCAGTTGCAGGTCGCGCCGGGTCATGTCCAGGCCAGCGGCGTAGCCATAAATCATGCGCTGGGCGTCGCTCTCAGTCACGCGGAAACCGGCTTCGCCTATGGCCACCACCAGCTCCATCTCGAAGTGGTAGTTGCTGGTGCCCGTGGGGTAAGGCACCGTGGCGCCAGAGTCCACCAAGGTAGACGGCGACTTGGTGAAGTAAAAAGGCCGGGCCGTCGATTTGTCCACCGGTTTGCCCATTTCCACCGCATGCGCATGGTAGTTGCGGCCCACGCAGAAGATGCGCCGCACGGGGAAGCGGGCGGTGTTGCCGCGCACGGGCAACAAAGGTGTGGCTGGGGGAGTAAAGAGGTAGTGGGTCATGGGTCAGGAATTAAGAGCGGACTTCGTAGACACCCAGCTTTTTCTGCAGCGGAGCGTCGTCGGCGATAAAGATAAAAGCGGGTTGGTCGGCCGACAGGTTGCTCAGGGTGATGGGCGTGTAGCCAGGGATGCAGCAGGTGTCAGCCTCTTTGAGACTGAAGCTCTGGTCTGCCGCGCTTACGCTGGCCGAGCCTTCAATCTCATGGAACACCATGGCCGTGGAGCGGGCGGGCAGGTTCAGCGTCTGGCCAGGGCGCAGCATCAAGGCCGAGAAGCCCAAAATCTTCAGCGCGTCCAGGCCTGTTTCGGGGTTCACATAGCTCACCTGCACAGCCTCAGTGGCGGTGGTGGCCAAGCCTTGGAGCGTGGCCTTCACATCCGCCCAGGGGTAGCGCAGCATGGGAAAGGCGTTGGCAGACCGGGTGAACATGGGCGTGGGCATCACACCGCCGCGCTGGTAGGCGCGGTCTGACCCGGCCGAGGTGATGGGCTGGCGCTCACCCGGCGTCACATAGGATGCCTCCATGTAATAGACGATGGGCAGGTCCAGCACGTCCAGCCACACCACGGGCTCGTTGCCGTCGTGCCCGTGCTCATGCCACAGGCCGGTGGGCGTCAGGATCAGGTCGCCGCGCTCCATCGGGCATTTTTCGCCCTCTACCGTGGTGTAAGCGCCCTTGCCTTCCACGATCATGCGCACCGCATTGGGCGTGTGGCGGTGCGACGGTGCCCATTCGCCCGGCAAAAGCAGCTGCATACCTAAGTAAATGGTGGAGCTGGCCTGCATCTTCTCCAGCCCGTGGCCGGGGTTGGCCAGCACCAGCACGCGGCGCTCGGCTTTCTCCATCGGAGTCAACTCACCGGCCTTCAGCAGCAGCGGGCGGATGTCGGCATACGACCAGCTGATGGGCTGGGTGCGCGAGGTGGGCTTGCCCGGTGGCAGCACGGCACGCAGGCTGGGCCACAGGGGCACCAGGTTGCGCGCGGTCAGGTCGGCGCGGTAGCTCTCGGGCAGGTCTTCCAGTCGGCCAAGTTCATGCATGTCGGTCTCCGTGATTTTGCAAAAGTGGGTCAAGGACGGGGATCGTAGGCGGACACCACTTTGCTGTAAATGCAATAGTCTTGATACCATGTATTCAAATTTCGAATATAAACCTGCATTCACCCCATGGAATCCATCGACCTTCGCCTGCTCTCGGTGTTTGACGAGATCTACAAGTCCCGCAGCGTGTCGGCCGCCGCCGCCAAGCTTGGCCTGGGCCAGCCTGCCGTCAGCGTGGCCCTGGGCAAGCTGCGCCAACACTTTGGCAACCCACTGTTTGTGCGCACATCCCAAGGCATGGAGCCCACGCCGTTTGGCGAAGGCCTGGTGCGCCCGGTGCGTGCCGCGCTGGATGCACTCGAGCAGGTCAATGGCCACCGCAATGAGTTTGACCCCGCCCAGTCGCAGCGCCTGTTTCGCATCTGCATGACCGACATCAGCCAGCTGGTGCTGCTGCGCCGCCTGTGGGAGCGCCTGCGCGGCCCCGCACCCGGCGTGCGCATCGAGGTGCTGCCGCTGTCCGAGCAAACCGCCCGCCAGCTGGAAAGCGGCGAGGCCGACCTGGCCCTGGGCTACCTGCCGCAACTGGAAGCGGGCTTTTACCAGCAGCTGCTGTTTGGCCAGACCTTTGTCTGCATGGTGGGTGCGGCCCACCCCCGCATCCAAACCGCTTTGAGCGTGGCCGAGTTTGAGGCCGAAGACCATGTGGTGATCCGCTCGTCTGGCTCAGCCCCTTTGCTGATCGAGCGCGAGATAGAACGCCTGGGCCTCAAGCGCCGCATTGCCCTGCAAATGCCCAACTTCTTGGGCGCCGCCTTTGCGGTGGAGCACACCGATTTGATCGTCACCGTGCCCGAACGCCTGGGCGAAGAACTGCAAGGGCGTGGCGCGTTCAAGGTCTTCCCCGTGCCCTTTGGCTTGCCGCAGTACGAGGTCAAACAGTACTGGCACGAGCGCTACCACCATGACCCCGGTTCGCGCTGGCTGCGGGGGGTGATTTCGGAGTTGTTGGGGGAGGGAACAGCCAACTAGAATGCAACACAGGGAGGCAACATGACGCCAGAGCAGAAAGCCAGAGTCAGCATCGACGCACTGCTTGTGCAAGCTGGTTGGCACGTCTGCAATGTGGCTGACGCCAACATACACGCCAGCATCGGCGTGGCGATTCGCGAATTCCCCCTCAACACCGGCTTTGGCTTTGCCGACTACCTGCTTTACGTCAATGGCAAAGCTTGCGGCGTCATCGAGGCCAAGAAACAAGGTGCCACCCTGACCGGCGTGGAGCTGCAAAGCGGCCGCTATGCCCAAGGCCTGCCCACCGCCCTGCCCGCTTGGCAACGCCCGTTGCCCTTTGTGTGGGAAAGCACCGGCGTAGAAACCCACTTCACCAATGGGCTGGACCCCGAGCCACGCGCCAGAGCCGTGTTTGCCTTCTTCCGCCCCGAGCTGCTGGTGCAGTGGTTGGCCTATTTGCAGGCACCGGCGGGTTCCACCACGGCACAAGAAGCCCCCGGCACCTTCCTCACCCGCATGCGCTCCATGCCCCAGCTGGTCACCGAGTGGGGCAGCGGCGGCGCGCACTATTCCTTGTGGCCCGCCCAAATCAGCGCCATCACCAATCTGGAAAAAAGCCTCGCCGCCAACAAGCCCAAGGCCCTGATCCAGATGGCCACCGGCAGCGGCAAGACGTTCACCAGCATCGGCTTCATCTACCGCCTCATCAAGTTTGGCGGTGCCCGCCGCGTGCTGTTTTTGGTAGACCGGGGCAACCTGGCCCGCCAGACCAAGAAAGAGTTTGACGCCTACGCCAGCCCCTACAACAACTACAAGTTTGGCGAGGAATACATCGTCCAGCACCTGCAGGGCAACCAGCTCGACACATCGCCCGCGTGGTCATCTGCACCATCCAGCGCATGTTCAGCATGCTCAAGGGGCGCGAACTGGCCGAAGAGGCCGACGAAGAATCCACCGAGAAGATTGAGACCCTGTTCAAAGACCCCGAGCCCATTGGCTACAACCCGGCCATCCCCATCGAGAGCTTTGACATCGTCGTCACCGACGAAGCCCACCGCAGCATCTACAACCTGTGGCGCCAGGTGCTGGAGTACTTTGACGCGTACCTCATTGGCCTGACCGCCACGCCCAACAAACAGACCTTTGGCTTCTTCAACCAAAACCTGGTCATGGAATACGGCCACGCCCAGGCCGTGGCCGATGGCGTGAACGTGAACTACGACGTCTACCGCATCAAAACCGAGGTGAGCGAGCAGGGCGCCAAGGTGGACAAAGGCTTCTGGCTGGAAACGCAAGACAAAGCCACCCGCCGCAAGACCGCCTGGCAGCTGGACGACGACTTTGAATACCAGCCCGAAGAGCTGGACCGCGCCGTGCAAACGCCCGACCAAATCCGCACCGTGGTCCGCACCCTGCGCGACCGCTGGCAGGCCGACATGTTCCCCGCCCGCACCGAGCTGCCCAAGACCCTGATCTTTGCCAAAGACGACAACCACGCCGAAAAGATTGTGGAAATCTTGCGCGAAGAGTTTGGCCGCGGCAACGAGTTTGCGCAAAAGATCACCTACCGCAGCGCCCAGGGCGGCGGCACCAGCCCCGAGCAGCTCATCAAAGACTTCCGCACCGGCTACTACCCCCGCGTGGCGGTGACGGTGGACATGATCGCCACCGGCACCGACATCAAGCCGGTGGAAATCGTCGTCTTCATGCGCAGCGTAAAAAGCCGCAGCTTCTTCGAGCAGATGAAAGGCCGTGGCGTGCGCGTGTGCAACCCCACCGACCTGGCCGCCGTGAACCCCGGCGAACACATCAAAAAAGACCACTTCGTCATCGTCGATTGCGTGGGCGTGTGCGAGCGCGACAAAACCGACAGCCGCCCCATGGACACCAAAAAGAGCGTGCCCCTGGACAAGCTGCTGCAAGCCGTGAGCCTGGGCAATGTGGAAGACGACGTGCTGAGCAGCATCGCCGCCCGGTTGGCCCGGCTGGACAAAGACGCCAGCGATGCCGACCGCGCCAAGGTGGTGGAGCTGAGTGGCGGCAAAACCCTGCGCGACCTGGCGCGCGGCATTGTGGAAGCGCTGAACATCGACGCCACCCAAGACATGCCGCCCGCCGAGGCTGACCAGCGCCTTAGGGACGCAACCAAGCCCTTTGCCGCACCCGCATTGCGCGAGCAGCTATTAAAAATGAAGCAAAAGGCAGACTTGGTGATCGACACCGTCACCCAAGACAGCCTGCTGCACGCCGGTTTTAGCGAAGGCAGCGACCGCGCCACCGCGCTGGTGCAAAGCTTTGAAGAGTTCATCGCCCAGCACAAAGACGAAATCACCGCCCTGCAAATTTTGTACAGCCGCCCCACGCGTGCGCCGCTCAAGTTTGAAGACGTGAAAGCCTTGGCCGACGCCCTGCACGCCCCGCCGCTGAACATTGACGAAGGCGCCCTGTGGCAGGCCTACGCCACCCTGCGCAAAGACAAGGTCAAAGGCGCCACGCAGCGCCGCCTGCTCACCGACCTGGTCAGCCTGGTGCGCTTTGCCATGCAGCAGACCAACGAGCTGGTGCCCTACCCCGAGCGCGTGCAGGCCAACTTCAAAGCCTGGCTGGCCCAGCACCAGCAGACAGACAACAACCCGTTCACCCAAGAACAACAACACTGGCTAGAAATGATCCGCGACCACATCGCCGCCAACCTTGGCATAGAGATAGACGACTTTGAATACGCCCCCTTCAACGCCCAAGGCGGCCTGGGCAAGGTGCACCAGCTCTTTGGCGCGGAACTGCCCAAGGTGATTGAGGAATTGAATCGGGAGTTGGCGGCGTGAGTGAGGTTGGTGACTTGACCGCGCCCAAAGTCGAGCAGACGGGACCGAGCGATGGCGATGAGTTTGTGTACGTCGATATAAGCAGCATCGACAACCAAGCGAAGCGAATCGTTGATCCCAAGCGCTTAACACCTGAAGTTGCTCCAAGCCGTGCGCGGCAACGTCTGCGCAAGGGCGATGTGCTTATATCTATGACGCGGCCGAATCTGAACGCTGTGGCGATTGTCCCGCCCGATTTAGATGGAGCGATTGGCTCGACTGGCTTTCATGTTCTGCGGGCAAACGATGATGTGGAGCCGCACTGGCTTTACTACGCGGTGCAGTCTTCCAGCTTCGTCAAAGCCATGTGCGATTTGGTTCAGGGAGCGCTGTATCCGGCTGTGCGGCCCAAAGATATTCGGGAGTACGCGATCAGTCCACCACCGTTGGCGAAGCAGCGCGAAATCGTCGCCGAACTCGAAAAACAGTTCTCCCGCCTCGACGAAGCCGTCGCCAACCTCCAGCGCGTCAAAGCCAACCTCAAACGCTACGAACGCGCCACGATTGCTAGCTTGACCAATCCCGGGTCATTCGATGCCTGTGTTAGCGGCACCATCGCAGATATCGCCATCTCACTCGACAACCTGCGCAAACCAGTAAACAAGCTGGAGCGGGCCAAGCGTCCCGGCAATATTCCTTACCTAGGCGCAAACGGCCAAAGCGGATGGAGTGACGTACCGTTGTTTGATGAAGAACTGGTGCTGGTAGTGGAAGATGAAACGTTCGTTGGTCGTACAGATCCATTTTGCTACTGTGCGCTCATGACTGCACCCATCTCCGTGCCGTCTTTAAAGAAGCAGGCTGAAGTCATCAATGAGGTGGAACGCTGCTTGTCCATTGCACGCGAAGTCGAGTCCGAGGTCGATACCAATCTCAAACGTGCGCAGGCGTTGCGGCAGACCACTCTTTCAAAAGCCTTCAGTCACAGAACTTTTTGAGATGACAACTAAACGTGTCCGAAATCATGAGTTGGAAGAACTGTCGCTGGCTGCACTTCGGTTTGAGTTGCCTCCAAAGTGGGTAATACATGACTTTCGAAAAGACTATGGTATCGATGTTCAGCTCGAAATCTTTGAAACGGATGGTCATGCTACAGGACTACGTTGCTATGGCCAGCTCAAAGCTACAGACAATGCGGCTAATGAGGATGTACTTTCCCTAGATCGCGATCACTTTGAGTACTGGTGTGCCCATAAAGATCCCGTGCTTTTGTTGCGGTACTACGCTGATACAAGGAATTATTCGTGGTGTTGGCTTCATGATGTGGCTTGGTCGTTAAAGCCTGACGCCCAATCTTTGAGTGTGACGAAGTTTCTGAAACCTTGGGACAAATCGAATTCTCCTAAAACTATTCAGGAATTTTTGGGTCAGAGGAGTCGTGCGTTTACGGAGAGGCAGTTGCCGCCCTTTGTAGTTTCAGTGCGAAGTAGTACTGAGACGTTGGTTACCTTGTTAGAGGTTACAAATACTCTGAATAAACTGGGGAATTTGAGCGCCTTTCAGTTCGAGGCAGAAAGTTTGATGCCTGCTGCATTTGAAATCTCGCTACCGCCCAGCGGCATCGTTTGCTCTCACCTTGGGCTTCCGGGGTAATGGTTGATGAAATCGGCGATGCGTCGCATTTCGCCATTGCAAACACAATTCTTCTTCTTGTCTTTCTAACCGCGTGTCGCTACGACAGAGTACTTGTAGCCCGCCCGTTGGCAGAGAACTGCTTTGGGTTGCTGCTCAAAGCAGCAGGAGAAAGGTTCTTCTTTCCCTTAATCGATTCGGTTGTTTACGCCATTGGATTGAAGAACGCGACAGACTTGTTTCATAGCGAGCGTGGAAGCGAAGTCTCAGAGGCAAACAGTGCATTGTTTCTTGGGGTAGCTTACGTTGCAGCTCAGCGCTATGGTCAGATTGATCAATGGGTTTCAATGCTTCGCGAGCAATTGGCAGAATCTACGGTTGGCGCACATAGAGCCGCTGCGGCGTACAGCCTTGGAAACGCATTGTCAAACCAAGACCAGTGGGCTGAAGCGTTGAATATGTTCAGACTTGCCGCTGAGGACCTGCCTGATTATCTCGAGCGCGGTTACTTCCGACGTGAGTTTGGCGCAGCGCTATTTGAAAATGGGAGGTTTGCTGAGGCGGTTGAGCAGTACCGCGCTGCAATAGGTTTAGAGCCGTTACCACGTTTGCACTACTTGCTAGGCGATGTGCTTTTTTCAGCAGGTGAGTTTAGTGAAGCACGTGCTGAGTTGGATAAAGCGCTAACTGCACAATTGGACGAACGTGATTATTTGATGGCTAGCTTGCTTAGAGAGCTATGCCATGAATTCGTTGAAGGCTGGAAAATAAATTGTCTTGCGCCAGTTGCTGCCGATGCTGGTGGTATTGATGTTTTGCAGAGTCTTTCCGTTGATGAGTTGAAAGATCTTCCGACAGCCTTTTTGCCGCTTATGCAGAAATATGGCGCAGACGCATTATTCAATTTCAACGCGGGGCATGTGGCACTTAAGAATGAACAGTATGTATTGGCTGCATACCGCTTTTTGAACTGCGCTTCGCGTCAACGCGGCGATTCAGAGGCTTGGGCAATGGCTGTTAGTGCTGCCTTTCAATCGCAGGACGCGGCCTTGATGACGCTCGCAATAACCGCAGGATATTTTTTTGTGGGAGAACGGTTGCTTGTGGACTTCTTCCGGGTGACGCAGTTTTCTCACGCAAGCGTAGATGTGCGTGAGAAATTGCAACGGATGTTTGCGGAAGTCGTACATAGCAGTCAAAGTCAATCCGCGCCAAAACCCCTGACTGTTAGATTTTTCGGTCCAGATGAAACCAATTTCTTCGAGGTTTGACTGCGCTTGGATGGTTCCTTTTAACGCCACCGCTTATTTGTAGATCTGCAGCAGATGTCCACCCCTTTCTCCCTTCGCATCTTCGTCGCCGACGGCGACCCCGACGGCCTGCGCATCGTCGACAAGTCCAACTGGATCGGCAAGGCCCTGGTGTTCCCGCGTGCGCTACTGCCGCAGGTCAAGGTCCGGCCCGGAGTTGGCGCAGACCGGGGTGTACCTGCTGTTGGGGCCGCGCCCGGACGGTGAGGGCGACATGCTCTACGTGGGCGAGGGCGACCCCATCCGCCCCCGGCTGGAGAGCCACTATGCGCAAAAGGATTTCTGGACCCGCGCCATCGGCTTCACCACCACCACGGCCGGGCAGCTCAACAAGGCGCATGTGCAGTTTCTGGAGTCGCGCCTCATCGCCTTGGCTCGCGCCGCCAAGCGCATGCCACTGGACAACGCCAACCAGCCCGCCGAGCCGTCCCTGAGCGAGGCCGACCGGGCCGACATGGAGTTCTTTTTGGGCCACATGCTGGGCATGCTGCCGGTGCTGGGTGTGCATGCGTTTGAGCAAGCGCCCAAAGCCCCCGCCGCCAAGGCCGGCCCGGTGCTCACCTGCAAGGGCAAGGGCGTGCAGGCCACGGGCTACGAGGCCAGCCAGGGCTTTGTTGTGCGGGCGGGTTCGCAGGCGGTGGTGGATTCAGCACCTTCTATGGCGCAACACGTGCGCGGCATGTTCGACCTGCGCCAGGAGCTGATCAGCAATGGCGTGCTGGCCATGCAGGGCGCCCTCTTCCAGTTCACGCAGGACTACACCTTCAGCGCCCCCAGCACGGCAGCAGCCGTGGTGCTGGGCCGCAGCGCCAATGGGCGGGTGGAGTGGAAGGCGGCGGACGGGCGCATGCTGAAGGAGATTCAGGAGGCGGAGGCAAATGCGTGAGTTTCGCCACAATTGACGATGTTTGAACGTACGGGCCGCTGGCAAGCCGGTTGAGTACCATCGAACTTATGAGCACAAATCGCTATCGGGCAACAGGTCTAGAGGTCGAGTTCGAATCCGGCTCCAGTGGGCGTGTGCTGCGCAATCTGCTCGGCATCAACCGTGTGCGCGACATGAATCTGGCGGAGTCACAGGCGTTGGAAATTGCGCAAGACCTGGCGCTGGACCGGTTTGATGTCGATCATCGGTTTACGGCCCAGCACATTTGCGATCTGCACGCTTTGTGGCTCGGCCCCATCTACCCGTGGGCGGGTGAATACCGGTCGGTAGATATTGGTAAGGGCGGTTTTCAGTTTGCGCACGCACGTCTGATTCCGGGGCTGATGGCGGAGCTAGAGCGGGGAGCGCTCAAAAAATACACTCCATGCCACTTTGCGGATGGCGCGGCGCTGGCGTTGGCCTTGGCGGAGGTGCATGCGGAGCTGATCCTGGTGCATCCATTTCGCGAAGGTAATGGGCGTTTGGCGCGTTTGCTGGCTTTGTTGATGGCCTTACAAGCGGGCCTGCCGCCGTTGGATTTCAGCCCCATGCTGGGTCGGGGGCGGCGCATCTACATTGGTGGAATCCATGCCGCCATGGGGCGGGACTATCGGCCCTTGGCGGCCGTGTTCGAAAAAATTATCGCGCGCTCGAAGCAGCGCGCTGCTGCCAATACGCGGTGAATCTTTCCCGGGTGGTGGGTGCTTTGGTGTTGGAGTCAGTCGCAAATGGCGCGCGAATACCTTCAACTGCAGATGACGTTTTGGCAGAGATCCGAAGCGCAGCCTTGCGTGCAGCCACGGTGCGGCTACGCAGGTACGGGTTGGATTCTTTGAGGGTCATGGAGTGATGGTACTACGCATGAATGGGGTGCGGAAGTGCGGTGCGCTATGAAGTTGATTCAAATGATTTTCTATTGATTTTGTTCTGTGTTTGGCTAACAAAACCTTTGAAACTATCAATAGGGTAATCAAAGAACTCCCCTCAATCCGGTGGTGACTCCCCTCATTTGATCTTGCCCTGCGCATCGCCGACAAGTCCAATTGGATCGGCAAGGCGCTGGTGTTCCCGCGTGCGCTGTTGCCGCAGGTCAAGGCCCGGCCCGAGCTGGCGCAGACAGGGGCGTTCCTGCTGCTGGACCCGCGCCATCGGCTTTACCACCACCACGGCCGTTTGAAGTCGCAATCTGTGACCCCAAGTTTGCTTCTGTTTTGATAGCTGCTTACGCAGTATCCACGGGGTCTAGGTGCCGATTTCATTCCCAATTCAGAGCATTTGGTTGGGTTATTGCATATTTCCTAACTTAACGAACTATCCAAAATAATCCAAGTGATCTAGAATTCAGCCTGAACTCGCACAGCTGCTCTTGGCTTGGTGCGCAGATCAGGAACCACGCATGAACACTTTTACCCTCACCTCACCGTTTGTCCCTGAATCCACCCAGCCGCGCCATGACGCCAATGCCAGCCCTTATGCCACCGCCGCGCAAACAGCGGCCGTGCTGCGCTCTGGCGCGCAGTACCGCCGCGAGCGCTTGGACGCTGCCGACATGATCACCACCGACGAAGCCGCCACGCTGGCAGGCACCACGCGGGTGACCATTAACGCCTGGATCAAGTCTGGTCGTTGCATTGGCGTTGCGCATTTGCGCCGTGGTTTTAAGCTGCCGCGCTGGCAGTTTGAGCCCGCCATCTGGCCCGCGCTGCAGCCGGTGGCCAAGCAGCTGGGCACGCCCGATGGCTGGCAGCTGCTGGCGTTTCTGGAGTCTCCCGCCACGGCGCTGGACGGCCAGACGCCCCGCGCCGCGCTGGAGCAGGGCACCCCGCTGGACCGCATCGTGGCACTGGCAACGGCTGAGGCACATTGACCTCATCCCATGAATTTCAAAACACCTTCACTACTGGGCCATACGCCGCCAATCCTCGAAGTTCCCGCGCACCAGGTCTGGCACCGGGTGCAACGCAAACCGCCCGCAAAGACAGCGTGCGGCACAAAGGCTGGTGCTGGCGCCGCCCGGCGGGCTGGCCGGGCGTTTTGATCTGGCCGATGAGGCCACGGCCTATTTGGCCGACAGCCCGGAAACGGCGCTTTACGAAAGCCTGTTTCGCCGCGAGGTGCGCAGCTGCCATTTCAGCCGCATAGAGCAGCGCGCATTGATGACTTTTGAAACCCAAGCATCGCTGCGGCTGGTGGACTTGCGCGGGCTGAGGCGCACTACCCGGTATTGCAGTCCATGCGCTACGAGACGAGCTAAGCATTTGCTCGCGCATGCAGGCAACAAGGGCTGCACGGCGTGCTGTACGCGTCGGCACAGCACTCCAGCCACAGCTGCGTGTGCCTGTTTGGCGAGGGTATGGAGCGCACCAAGAAGGTGGCTGCCGTTGATCTTGTGCAGACAGGCACAGGGCTGCTGCACAAAGCGGTGGTGTTGGCAGCGCGCGGGTCGCAAGTGCCGATCTTGCGAGAGTGACTTTGCTTCTGTTTTGATAGCTGGTGACGCAATAAATACGGGGGGCTAGGAGCCCAATTTCTTCTGGGAGGAAGAGCATGAAAGAGCTGCACGCGTTGGTGGACTATGAAAACGTCCAGCCGTCTCTGGATGCGCTGGCCAAGCTTGCGCCGGGGTTTACCGATGTGTGGTTGTTCTATGGTCCGCACCAGGCCAAACAGGCGCAGGCCTTCGCTGGCAGCAATGAACGGGTGACGCTGGTGCCAAGTTCCGGCAAGGGGTCCAATGCGCTGGACTTCCATATCGCGTTCTACCTGGGCTACGTGGCGGCCAAGCACCCTGACGCCCAGCTGGTGGTGGTGGCCAACGACCGCGGCTACGACCCCATGCTGGCGCATGCCCGCATGCTCAAGTTCAACGCCCGGCGCGTTGGCTACAAGGTACCTGCTGCAAAGAAGGCTGCCCCGGTGAAATCCGCTGAGACAACAGTCGTAGCGGTGCCAGCCAAGAAGGCGGTAGCCACGAAAACCGTGGCAAAGAAGGGGGCGACCAAGCAAGTGGCCCCCAAGCCCGCAGTGCCCGCCAAAGGGGCAGTTGTGAAAAAAGCACCCGCAGCCAATAAGGCGCCTGTTGCAAAAAAGGCGGCAGCAAAAAAAACCGTTGTGCCAAAACCAGCCAAAACAGCACAACCTGCCAAACCATCCAAGCCCGCGCTCGCGCCCCAAGTAACCCCCGAGGCCAAATTACTGGCCAGAATTCAGCAAGGCTTTATCAAGATGGGCAGCAAAGCGCCACACAAGGTGAAGCCGTTTTTGCGGCATGGGCGCGCTACTGGGCAAAAGGCAGCACCGCGGAACAAATAGACGCCATGGTGGCCAAGCTGGAGGCAGCGGGCTCTGTGTGGTTCATCGGGGACGAGGTGGTTTACGGTCGCAAGTAGCTGCGTTAGCCGGTTGATGTCGCAATTTGCGATTTCAAGTTTGCTTCTGTTTTGATAGCTGCTTACGCAGTATCCACGAGGGCTAGTGGCCAATTTCATTCTTAACTTGCCTTTGCCTGGCAATTCATTTACATTCAATATTCGCGATTCACGAATATTGAATGTAAATGCAGCTCAAACCCCAAGACTTCCTGGTAGCCCTCAAGCTCGTGGCTTGGGGCGAGCAGCGCTGGACGTATGCGCGGCTGGCGCAGGAGTTGGGCATTAGCGTGTCCGAAGCGCATGGAGCAGTAAAGCGGGGGCTGGAAGCTGGGTTGCTTTTGCAAAACCGGCCAGCGGTTTCGCTGCCGGATGCTGGCGGTTCCGACACAGCCCCATCAGTGCAAGAACCGCAAGGCATCTACCGTGTTACGCGCAAGCGTGTGCGCCGCGCGGCGATGCCAACGAGGCCGTGGCCGATAACCCGGCGCGCCCCATTCCCACAACCTGGCCGAGTTTGCGCTACGGGGCCAAATATGCCTTCCCCGGTGTGCGGCTACCACTGGTAGTGGGCGTGCCTACCAGCCATAGTGCACCTGCCTTTGCAGGGGTGTTTGCGCCAGGCAGCACCGACTTTGTTTGGCCGCACCCCAATGGCTCGGCGCGCGGTGTGGGTGTAGAGCCACTGCACCCGTCTGTGCCCTTTGCGGCCATGCAGGATGCCAAGCTGTACGAAATGCTGGCCCTGTTTGACGCACTGCGGGTGGGCAAAGCGCGCGAGCGCGGCATGGCACTGGAGCGGCTGCAAGCGCTGATTGACCCGGGTGCGCCCCGGCCAGTCAAGGGTCCTATGTATGGCTAATCGGACCCGCTACGACGCAGCCGGTCCGCAAGCTGAGCACGAGCCTGGCTCACGGCACCGGGTGCTGCGCAACTTGTTGGGGATATGCCGAGTCGGTGACATGCAGCAAGCGGAATCTGAGGCGCTTCTGATCGCGCAGCAAGAAGCTGTCGAGCTCTATGCTGACGACCAGCGCTTTATCGCAGCGGATATTTGCGACCTGCACCGATTGTGGTTGGGGCCAATTTACCCCTGGGCTGGCGACTTTCGGTCTGTCAATATGGGCAAGGGCGGATTCCAGTTTGCGCATGCGCCTCTCATTCAACGCCTGATGGCGGAGCTGGAGCGCGGGCCATTGGCAGATTTCACGCCTTGCGTGCCGGCCAGTTACGAGGCAGTGGCACATGCATTGGCAGTGGTGCACGCAGAGTTGATTCTGATTCACCCCTTCAGAGACGGCAACGGGCGCGTTGCGCGTCTGCTGGCATTGCTCATGGGATTGCAGGCAGGGTTGCCGCCGCTTGACTTTGCAGCATTGGACGGGCGGAACAAGCAAAACTACATTGCCAGCATTCACGCGGCATTGGCAAGGGACTATGCGCCTCTGACAAGACTATTTGAAAAAGCTATTGCGCGGACTTGGAAGCTGAACGCTGCTTCCAACGCATGACAAACGCCTGTGAGTCGGAAGCGCTGCTGTCTTGTACGGCCCGCTCAAAAGCCTGGCGTATACCCTCCACACCAGACGACGTTCTTGCAGACGCGATCAAGCCAGCTTTGGCTTTGGTCTTGTCTTGCAAGTGGCGGTTGGAGAGGGCCAGTTTCATGGTCACAATTGTACCTTTGGCACGTCTTGGGTGCACCATAAAAACAAGCATATGAACACCACCACCAACTCCCTCGTCCAGAAGCTCTGGAACTACTGCAACGTGCTGCGCGACGACGGCATGAGCTATGGCGACTATGTGGAGCAGCTCACCTACCTGCTGTTCCTCAAGATGGCCGACGAGCGCAGCGCGCCGCCCTACAACCAGGCCAGCATCGTGCCCGCCGCCTACGCCTGGCCCACGCTGCTGGCGCGGGATGGCGACGAACTGTTTGACCACTACCGCCACCTGCTGGAAAAGCTGGGGCAAGAGAAAGGCACCCTGGGCCTGATCTTTGGCAAGGCACAAAACAAGTTTCAAGACCCGGCCAAGCTGCGACGTGTGATTGTCGATTTGATCGATGCCGAAACCTGGACTATTCTGGGGGCGGACGTGAAGGGCGATGCCTACGAGGGCCTGCTGGAGAAAAACGCGCAAGACACCAAGAGCGGCGCGGGCCAATACTTCACGCCGCGTGCGCTGATTCAGGCCATGGTGGACTGCATTGCACCGCAGCCGGGTGAGCGCATTTGCGACCCGGCCTGCGGTACAGGCGGCTTTTTGTTCACCGCGCACAACTACATCACCAGCCCACAACAAGAGCCTGACGCGCGAGCAGCTCAAGCACCTGAAAGAAAAAGCCTTTACCGGCTACGAGCTGGTGCAGGGCACGGCGCGCGTGTGCGCCATGAACATGATGCTGCACGGCATTGGCTCTGAAAAGCAGGTGCCCGTGGTGGTGGGCGACGCACTGGCCGCCGACCCCGGCGAGCGCTTTGAGGTGGTGCTGGCCAACCCGCCGTTTGGCAAGAAGAGCAGCACCGTCATCGTGGGCGAAGACGGCCGCACCAGCACCGAGAAAGACACCATCGAGCGCGACGACTTCTGGGCCACCACCAGCAACAAGCAGCTCAACTTTGTGCAGCACATCAAGACCCTGCTGGCCACCCATGGCCGCGCGGCCGTGGTGTTGCCCGACAACGTGCTGTTTGAAGGCGGCGCGGGCGAAACCATACGCAAGAAGCTGCACGAGTGCGATGTGCACACGCTGCTGCGTCTTGCCCACGGGTCTGTTCTATGCCCAGGGCGTGAAGGCGAACGTGCTGTTCTTCGAGAAAAAGGGCGCCAGTGAAACGCCGTGGACCAAGCAGCTGTGGATTTACGACCTGCGCACCAACAAGCACTTCACGCTCAAGACCAGCCCGCTGACGCGTGCGGATTTGAATGAATTTGTGGACCTGTACCAGTCGGGCAACCGCCACCAGCGGCAAGCCACCTGGTCAGCAGACAAGCCAGAGGGCCGCTGGCGCGCTTACAGCTATGACGAGCTGGTGGCGCGGGACAAAACCAGCCTGGACATCTTCTGGCTGAAGGACGATTCTTTGGCTGACAGCGACAACCTGCCCGCGCCGGGCGTGATTGCCCTGGAGATTGTCGAAGACCTGGAAGCTGCGCTGGAGCAGTTCCGATTGATAGCGGCGGACCTGCAAACTTGAAACAGGCGGCCTTGTCAGCCAAGTTGCCTGCGCGCGGGCTCCTGCACATGCAAGAACTTGGTCAGCAAATCGCGCGGTGGCGCAACTGACATGCCCTTCAGCACCTGACCCACATTGCCCCGGTGATAGCTGCCGTGGCTGAGCACATGGAACAGCATTTCCTCACGCGTCATGGTGCCGCTGTCGCCATCGGTGAACTGGAATGAAATCTTCTCGGCCAGGGTTGCGTCGCTGACCGTCGCCACATATTTCTCGAACCAGCCATCGGTTTCAGCCACAGCGAAGTGCAGTTCACCCAGGTCAGGCGTCTCAGGGGTATTGGTGGCGGTGTAGCCGTGCTTCTCACCCGTCAGGTGCGCACGAAAAATCTGGTCGACGATGTAAATGTGGTTCAGCGTGCGGGTCGCTGTTTCTCGGGCGGCTGCGTGATCTTCATCGGTGACTGAGGCCACAGCATCAAACAGTTCGCGGTTGGTCCAGGACTTTTGGGCGAAGAGTGTGGAGAGGATTTTTTGCGTCATAAAGGTGTATCGGCTAAGGGTTGATCAGGCCGGGCGGGCATTCAGCCCGTCAAAGCAGGTGCTCATCACCAGGGCGATGATTTCCTCATGGCTATGCAGCTCGCTCATCTTTAAAAACTCCAGTACCGGGTCGCAGGCGCGGGCATAGAAGGTGTACAGCACGGCAATGGCAGGCAGTTTGGGGTTGATGTCGCCTTGGGCTTGCGCGGCTTCTATCCACGCGCCCAGGCGGTCGCTCACGTCCATCAAGCCGTCCATGTAGGCCTTGTTGCCCATCAGTGCTGTGCGCAGGCTGGAGTTTTGGCTGGGCAGAGACGGCATCTCGCCTGCCAGCTTCAAGCCCATGGTCCATTGCACGACAGTGCGCAGTTTCTCGATGGCAGATGCCTCGGCAGGCAAGGTATCCAAAAACGCTTGCGCGCGCTGCATCACCGACACCATGGCTGCGGCGGCCAGATCCTCTTTGCTGGGGAAATGCTTGTACAGGCTGGCTTTGGCAATGCCCACGTCAGCCGCCACTTGGTCTACCGTCATGGCGTCAAAACCCTTATCGGCCAGCAGCCGATTCACGGCCTGAATGATCGCGTCTTCCCGCGCCAACAGCATTTGCGCCTTGAAGGAAACCTTGGGTGAGGAAGTAGGGGAGGCGGTTGTGGAAGCGGTAGTGACCATGGCTGAATTGTAACCAGTCAAGTTTTGCATTGGAATGTAAAGTATATAAAAATACTAATCAGTATCAAAACAAACTATTTGGTATATGATCGCGCCATTCAAGCAAAGGAATGACGCGTGTCCATCAAAGTTGCCATCGTGGGGTCGGGGATTTCAGGCCTGGCTGCAGCCCATGCTTTGCGAGGCAAGGCGGAAGTGACGCTGTTCGAGGCTGGTAATTACTATGGCGGCCATACCCACACGGTGGATGTCACGCTGCCAACCGCAAGCGGGCCTGTCACCCACGGTGTGGACACGGGCTTTCTGGTGCTTAACGAGCGTACCTACCCAAACTTGATCTCACTGCTGGCAGAGCTGAAGGTGGTCACGGCCAAATCTGACATGTCGTTTTCGGTGCAGGCCAACGACGCTGAGAATGCCAGCGCGGTGGAGTGGAGCGGCTCCAGCCTGAACACCGTGTTTGCCCAGCGATCCAACCTGGTCAGCCCGCGCTTTTGGGGCATGCTGCGTGACTTGCTGCGCTTCAATGCATTGACCACCCAGATCGCCCAGAGCGGCACCGAGGCACAGTTGCAGCAGCCGCTGGGGGAGTTTTTGCAGGCAAACGGCTTTGGTCGTGCGTTTTGCAACTGGTATTTTTTGCCCATGATGGCCTGCATCTGGAGCTGCCCCACGGCGCAGATGCTGCAGTTCCCGGTCGCCACCATGGTGCGTTTTTGTCACAACCACGGCCTGCTGCAAATCACCAACCGCCCCCAGTGGTGGACGGTGCAGGGCGGCGCCAAGCACTATGTCGAAAAAATCGTCGCAGGCATTGATGACAAGCGCCTGAACACCCCCGTTCGTCTGATCGAGAACCAGGATGCCACTGACGGCAAGCGCACGGTGGCCATCAGCACGGATGCTGGCACCGAATGGTTTGACAAAGTCATCATGGCCACCCACTCTGACCAGGCCTTGCAGATGCTGGCGGCCCCCACGCCGCAAGAGCGCGACACCCTGGGCGCCATCCGTTACCAGTCCAACCAAGCGGTGCTGCACATTGATGCCTCTGTGCTGCCCCAGCGCCAGAAAGCCTGGGCCGCCTGGAACTACGAGCGCGCCACCGCACCCGCGCACGAAGACACCCGCGTTTGCCTGCACTACCTGCTGAACCGCTTGCAGCCCCTGCCCTGGGCGCAACCCGTGCTGGTGTCTTTGAACCCGCTGCGCCCGATTGCACGAGACAAAATCATTGGCAAATACGACTACACCCACCCCGTGTTTGACTTGGCTGCCGTGGCTGCTCAGGGCCGCATGCCAGCGCTGCAAGGCCAGCAACACCGCTACTACGCCGGGGCCTGGATGGGCTATGGCTTCCATGAAGACGGCCTGAAGGCGGGCCTGGCTGCGGCGGCCACGCTGCTGGCGGATGTGGGGTTGGAGGAATCAGCCGCATGACTTCGTCGCTGTCAAAATCCGTGTCACAAGGCGCGCCGAAAGCCGTGCCCATGATCGGCTTTGGCCAAGTGCGCCATGCCCGGTTGCGCCCACAGCGCCACGCCTTTGCCTACCCTACCTACTTCTTGATGCTGCCCATGCGCAGTCTGCAAAGCACGTCCAGTGGTTTGCATATCAACCGCCCTGGATTGCTGAGCTTTCACGACTGCGACCATGGTGATGGCCGCTCGCCCGACCAAGGCGGTGCCTTGGCCTGGCTGGACGAGTTGCTTCACCAAGAAGGCGTCACAGACGCCACGGGCGAAGTCTGGCTGCACACCTACCCACGGGTGCTGGGCTTTACCTTCAAGCCAGTCAGCTTCTGGTACTGCCACCGAGCGGCAGACGACCACGGTGGCGCGCTGCGCAGCATCGTGGTGGAAGTCAACAACACCTTTGGTGAGCGCCATTGCTATTTGCTGGACGCGCCGCAATACGGCGCAGAACTGCGGGCCAACAAGGTGTTTCATGTCTCGCCGTTCAACGCCGTTGAAGGGCACTACCGCTTTCGTTTTATGCGCACGGCTGCTACGCAAGACAACGCAGAACGCACCGTGGCCCGCATCGATTACTTTCAGACAGAACTTGACGGTGGGCAAGCTAAAGCAGACCTGCCCGTTCTGCAAACCAGCGTCAGCGGCACACTGCAGCCCATCTCCCCCGCCGTGCTGCGCCGCGCCTTGTGGCGCTACCCGGCCATGACGCTCGGCGTGGTGCTGCACATCCACACCCAGGCGTTTCGTCTGTGGCTGAAAAAAGTGCCGTTCTTCCGCAAGCCGCTTCCCCCACCAGTCTTCGTCTCGCGTTAGCAGCCCAACCCCACTGCATGCCCCTTCAGGAGCCGACCATGAATACCGCCACCCGCACAGCAGCCACTCTCTTGTTTCCCAAAGATGCACCTGCGGCCGCGCGCACCGCCTTGCGTCTGCTGCAAAATCTGCGCCATGGCGCGCTCACGCTGCACCTGCCCGATGGCTCGCACCGCCGTTTTGGCGAACATCCGCAGCAGCACGCCATGCACACGCCGCAGCACCCCAGCGCCAGCATCACCCTGCACAACTGGAACGTGTTTGGCGCGGCGCTCAAGTCTGGCGACATTGGCTTTGCCGAAAGCTACATCGCAGGCGACTGGACGACGCCTGATTTGACCGAATTGCTGAAGGTGTTCTCGGCCAACCGCCAGCAGGTAGACGCCATGGTCTTTGGCACCTGGGCCGGGCGCTTGCTGTACCGCGTGAAGCACCTACTGCACCACAACAGCCGTGCCAACAGCCGCAAGAACATCCATGCCCACTACGATCTGGGCAATGCGTTCTACGCGCTGTGGCTGGACGAAAGCATGAATTACTCCAGCGCGTGGTTTGAGGGTGACCTGAGTCGACCACTGACAGACGCCCAACATGCCAAAGTGCGCCGGGCGCTAGAGGAGGTGCAAGTTAAGCGCGGCGACCGTGTGCTGGAGATCGGCTGCGGCTGGGGTGCATTGGCCGAGCATGCCACGCTCTGGCATGGCGCCACATTGACGGGCGTCACCCTCAGCACCGAGCAACTGGCCTACGCCAATGAGCGCATGGCACGTCTGGGCATCAACACCGCCACGGCCAGACGCGCGGACTTGCGCCTGCAGGATTACCGCGACATCACCGACGCGCCGTTTGACGCCATCTGCTCCATCGAAATGGTCGAGGCCGTGGGCCAAGCCTATTGGCCCCAATACTTTGAAACCGTGCACCGCCTGCTCAAACCCGGTGGGCGGGCCTGCGTGCAAAGCATCGTGATCGACGACGCCTTGTTCGACCGCTATGTCGGCTCGACCGACTTCATCCAGCAATACATCTTCCCAGGCGGCTGCCTGCCCTGCCCGCGTGAGTTCAAAAGCAAGCGCAGGCGGCTGGATTGGTGGTGGAAACAGAATTTGCCTTTGGCGCCGATTACGCCGAAACCTTGCGCCGCTGGCGCGACGCCTTCCTGGCGCGCCAGCCCGAGGTGAGCGCCCTGGGCTTTGACCAGCGCTTCATGCGCATCTGGACGTTTTACCTGGCCTATTGCGAAGCGGCTTTTGACACGGGTGACATCAGCTTGGTGCAGTACACACTGCGCAAGCCCAATCAGTAGCTATGAAATATATAGCTACATAACTCGGGGCCCGCCTGCCCACAGCTGTATTGTCTGGCCAAGCCAAAATGCGGTTCCTCGGTTTTGAGGTCTACCAGGCGAGCCAGTGGACCAGCCCTGGCTTTATGGCGAGCGCCTATCCTCAAACCACCTTTGCGCTGGAACTGCAGTATTTGCGGGACTTCAAGGGCGCCGACATTGCCAAGCGGTCCATTGCCGAGATGCTGCGCCAAGCCCCTTTGGCCACTGAGGGTGCAAACCCGCTGGGGAGGCCCATATGCGTGCCTTGTTCCCGGATGTGAAGGCGGGTGACCGCATCACCGGTGTCAACCAGCCCGGTCGGCGCTGCCTTCTGGCACAACGGCAAACGCCTTGGGCGACGTTCGCGATGTGCCCTTCGCCCAGCAGTTCTTTGGCATCTGGTTGTCGCCGCAAACCTCGGAGCCGCACCTGCGCCAGGCCCTGTTGGCTCAAGTCCGGGGCGCGGCCACCGCCCTTGTCTGGCACTGGCGCGCCATGACCGATTCTGCTGCGAAAGTACCAGCCCTCTGGCGCCACGGCGACGGCCTGCGCTACGGGCTGCTGGGCCTGCCGCTGGCTTTCTGCGCACTGCCTTTGTATGTGCTGATGCCCAACCTGTATGCCCGCGAATGGAGCGTGCCGCTGGCCGCGCTGGGCGCGGTATTGCTGGGTGCGCCCGTTTGCTGGATGCAGTGATCGACCCGCTCTTGGGCCGCCTGGTGGATAGCCTGTTTGCCGCCTCGCTGCGCGCCGTGCTGGCACTGGGTGCCGTGGCGGCTGGTGTGTTGGGTTTGGGGTTCTCAGCCCTGTTCATGCCACTGCCGCACGAGCCCAACTCGCTACTGTGGTGGGCAGGCTTCTGGCTGGTCGTCACCTATGCCGCCTACAGCGCGCTGTCGGTCGCGCACCAAGCCTGGGGCGCCATGCTGGGTGGAGACGCGTTCTACCGCAGCCGCGTGGTGGCTTGGCGTGAAGGCTTGGGGTTGGTGGGCGTGCTGCTGGCCGCCGTCACTCCGGCGCTGCTGGGTGTGCCTGTCATGCTGGCCCTGCTGTTGACGGGTTTGGTGGCCGGATGGTGGGCTTGGGGACGCGCGCCCCAGCCCAAGGTTGAGCCCCCCCGGTTGCGCTTGTCTGAAGAGGGTTTGTGGCGGCCTTGGCGCAATGCCCCCTTCCGCCGCTTGCTGGCGGTGTACCTGCTCAACGGCATTGCCAGCGCCATCCCCGCCACGCTGGTGCTGTTCTTTGTGCAAGACCGCTTGCAGGCCAACGAGGCCATGCAGTCGGCGGCGCTGGGCATCTACTTTGCCTGCGGGGCATTGTCCATGCCGCTGTGGTTGCGGGCCGTCAAGCACTTGGGGCTGGCCAAAGCTTGGCGGGTGGGCATGGTCTTGTCCATCGTCGTGTTTTTGAGTGCCAGCCAGTTGGGCGCGGGCGATGCGCAGTGGTTTTTGCTGGTGTGCGCCCTGTCGGGGCAGCCCTGGGCAGCGACCTGGCTGTGCCCGGCGCGCTGCTGGCCGGGGTCATCACCGATGCGGGCGACCGCGGGCGCGCAGAGGGTGCGTACTTTGGCTGGTGGAACTTTGCCACCAAGCTGAACCTGGCTTTGGCTGCGGGCCTTGCCTTGCCCCTGCTGGCCTGGCTGGGGTACGCGCCCGGCGCGCGCGATGTACACGCCACCGCGATGCTCACCGCCGCCTATTGCCTGCTGCCCTGTGCGCTCAAAGCCGTGGCTGTAGGTGCCTTGCAGATTTTCATCATTCAACCGGACGCCGAGACGATCACACCATGAACCCAAGCCTTCAACGCCGTTCCTTCGTCTCACGCAGCGTGCTTGCGGGCATTGCAACGCTTGCCTTGCTGGTGGCTGCGGCACCCAGCAGATTCAAGACTACGCGCAAGACACCCCGGTGCTGGAGCTGCGCGACTACTTCAACGGCAAGCTGGACGCTTACGGCATCTTCACCGACCGATCTGGCAAAGTCATCAAGCGCTTTACCGTGGTGATGACCTGCTCGTGGCAGGCGACAAGGGTGTGCTGGACGAAGCCTTTACTTACTCTGACGGCAGCACCCAGCGCCGCGTCTGGCGGCTCACGCGTCACGAGAACGGTCGCTACACAGGGCAGGCCGAGGACGTGGTAGGTAGCGCCGAGGGCCAACAAAGCGGCAATGCTTTTAACTGGACTTACACCCTGGCCCTGCCTGTGGACGGCAAAGTGATTGAAGTGCAGTTTGACGACTGGATGTACTTGATCAACTCGAAGGTCATGCTCAACAAAGCCGCCATGCGCAAATGGGGCGTGGGCTTGGGCGAGGTGACGCTTTCCTTCACCAAGCGTTAGCCCTGCAGTGATACCCAGCATGGCACTCAACCCCCGCATGAATCACTGGCACGGTCGAACCGTGTGGCTGGTGGGCGCGTCCACCGGCATTGGTCGCGCCACCGCCTCGGCCCTGCATACACAGGGTGCCCAGGTGGTGGTGTCGGCCCGCAGCGCCCCAGCGCTCGATGCCTTTGTGGCAGCGCACCCCGGCGCGCGCGCGCTGCCGCTGGACGTGACCGTCGCCCGCGCCGTCAAAGCCGCGACCCAAACGCTGGCGGGCCAGGGCGCTTTGGATTGCGTGGTGTACTGCGCCGGCCACTACCACGCGATGGACGCCACGCACATCGACCTGCCCGACATGTTGCGCCACAACCAGATCAACTATGTGGGCGCGCTGAATCTGCTGGACGCGGTGGTGCCTCCACTGCTGGCGCAGGCAGTCAACCCCAGCACTGGCCAACGCGGCCACTTGAGTCTGATGGCCAGCGTGGCGGGCTATCGGGGCTTGCCCCAAAGCCTGGCCTATGGCCCGACCAAAGCCGCGCTCATCAACCTGAGCGAGACCTTGTATCTTGATTTGGCCCCCCACAGCATCGGCGTGTCGGTGATCAACCCCGGCTTTGTCGATACCCCGCTCACCCGTCAAAACGACTTCAAAATGCCTGCCTTGATCAGCCCCGAGCAAGCCGCGCAGGAGATTCTGAAAGGCTGGGCGAAGGGCGAATTTGAGATCCACTTCCCCAAGCGCTTTACCCGCTGGATGAAGACGCTGCATATGCTGCCGTACCCCGCCTACTTTGCGGCCACACGCCGCCTGAAAGCCCGCTGATGGACGCTTCCGTCGATCACATCGTCCAAGCCTTTGAAACCTCAGCCCGGATTCGGTGGCTGCGCTCGACACCCTCTACACCCCAAACGCCCGCTTTAAAGACCCGTTCAACGATGTGCAAGGCCTGCCCGAGATCCAGCGCATCTTCCGCCACATGTTTGTCAGCCTGAACGATCCCCGCTTTGTCATCACCGGGCGCATTCAGCAGGGGCCAGCAATGCTTCTTGACCTGGGAATTTCCACTTTGGTTTCAAGCGCTTCAAACAAGACCAACCGCAGTGCATTCTGGGTGGGTCGCACCTGGTGCTGAACGACGCCGGGCTCATCACCCTGCACCGCGACTACTGGGATGCGGCTGAAGAGTTGTACGAAAAGCTGCCACTGGTGGGTAAGCTGATGCGCTGGCTGAAGGAGCGGGCGAACAGCTAAAAAATATCAAAGAAAATCGCCATTTTGGCAATATAAATAAGCTTTTGTAGCTATGGATATTGCAGTAAATCTGCCCTGATTACTTGCCCTCTGCTGGCGCCTGCACGCCATGAATCAGCATGTCGATCAAGATACTGGCCATGCCTTCCATGTCGGTGGGGTATCTGGTTTGTTGAGCAAGTCATCGGTCCACAAAGACGCCAACCCGTGGGTAAGCGCCCAACCGGCCAGCGCAGTGGTTTGCGGGTCTGTCCCCCGTATCAAGCCTTGCGTTTGGCAGGCCGCCACGGCACGGCGCAACACATCGAACGCTGCCATGCCACTTTTCGCCAATGCAGGGTAAGCGGCCTTATGGCATTCAGGGCCAAACATCAGCCTATAGATATGTGGTCTGGCCACCGCAAATCGCACATAGGCCAGACCTGACGCCTTAAGCGCCTGCAACGGGTCCGCGCAAGCTTGTCGCGCCGTCTCAGTGGTGGCCGCAAGGTCGTCAAACGCCTGAGTCAACACTGCAGCCAGCAAGGCATCGCGATCAGGGGAAGTGGTCGATAAGGTGCCGCAATGCTGACGCCTGCCGCCGTGGCCGCCGCGCGCAGCGTTAGCGCCTTGCTGCCGCCAGTTTCAATCAGCACAGTGGCCGCTGCAATGAGCGCACGCTTCAAGTCACCATGGTGGTAACTCTCTTTGCCGGACGCGGCGAGTGGCTGACTTGGCAGGGCGTTTGGCTCGGATGGCGTAGACATGTTGACAAGCATAACATTGGCTTTTACACTCATGTTATCGTTATTAACATCGGTGCCATGACCTATCAACAAACAGCGGGAGACCACCTCTCTGCCAGCGATGAATCCGCAAAAAGGCTGGGGGCAACGCTGCTTGGCATGGGCTCGGTGGGCCTTGTTGCCACGTGTATTGGCTATGTGCTGGCTGGGCCAGAGGCCGCACTTCCGGGGGATTCTGGATCCCGCAAAAGCCTGCCGCTACGGCGCAGGCCGCACCTTGGATGCGCGCGGCCGGGCTGTTTGGCATGTTTAGCGATGTTTTGCTCGCGGTGGCATCACTTTGTTGGCGGGGCCTGCGTCCAAGCGACATGCGGCCCTGCATTGCGCAGGCTGGCTGGGCATGGCTGTTGCGGCAACCTGTTCATCATCGTCGACGCCATGGTGGCCTTTTGTGCTGCCAGTGGCCGCGGCGACGCCAGCAGCTTACGCAGGTTTCAGGGCAATGTTTGACGTGCTTTTTGCGTTCGGTACCTGGACTGTCGGGGCCTCCGCCATCGCGCTGGCTTGGTACGCCGAAGGTGCACTGTTCCGCTGGCCAGTCGTCGGCTGGGGCATGCGGCTAGCGGGCTTTTGCCTCAGCGCATCCTCGGCCCCTATCTGTTGACGAATTCGGGAGGACAGCTGATCGGGTCAGGCATCGCGCTCATCGCCTTGGCCTCCATCGGTGTGGCATTTGCGCACCTAAGAGGCGCGTCAAAGCAGTAAGCGTCTGAAAAAAGCGGACGGAGAAGGCACCGGCCTGAACTGGGTGCCGCCTGTTCCTAGACAACCTTAAACCACGTTAGCTAAGCGATCCAGGTTCTGTTCATTGGCAGGCTCGACGATGTGGCGTACCGCCTGCGCCACGGCAGCGTCATCAAAGGCCTGTTCCCATAACACCAACGTGCCCTCGGCATTGGCTTGCAGCGTGATGGTGAGCGTGAAGAACGGTTGGCAGCTGTGCCGTATGACGACTTGGCTGTCAGCCACGATGGCCGCAAACACCGACTCATTGGGATAGCTCTGGCCGTCAGGCCCGACCATGGTGAAGACCCATCTGCCGCCTACTTTGAACTCAAAGGTTTCAAACTGGTTGGTGAAGCCCTCAGGTCCCCACCAGGTGGCCAAGCGGGCAGGGTCAGCGATGGCGGCAAAGACGGCTGCGGGGGTAGCGGAAAGTTGTCGCTGCGTTTTAAATATGTTCATGCTTGCCTTCACTTGAAACACTACACCTTGATCTGGCCACGAAAGCCGCGGGCCGCGTAGTACGACTCGGCCCCATTGTGATAAACAAAGATGTGCTCATAGCGGCGGTCACAAAAAAGGGCACCGCCCAGCGCGCGGATCGGGGCGGGCGTTTGGACCCAGCTTGATGTTTTCCGGTCGAACTCACCCAGGGCTTGCCTCCAACTTGGCCTCGACTGCGGCCCAGTCAATGCCAGCGTGGCGACGCGTGTTTTTGGTGAAACGCGTCTCCAGCGTTTGATCAGCGCGTCATGTTGTGCGGCTGTCATTGGTCTAGAGCCCGCTAACATCCGAAGTCCATCAGCGACGAGGACGAAGCTGATGAAGCCCAGGAACATGAGATCGAGTTTCTCCGAAGCGCGAGAAGATCCGGCGATTAACCCTTGAGCCTGCGAAACAGGCGCTCGACCTCATTGCGACGCTTGTACATCTCGCGGTCGTACTCCCAAGGTTCGATGCGCGTCTTTATCGGTGGCACCACTGGAATGAAACCCCAGATCCAGTGCCAGTTGCCGTGTCTCGTTGCCTTCGTAGGCACGGTCCATCAACAAATGCACCGGCCTGCTGGTCGGCCCAAGACTGCTGAGCAGGCGCCAGCTCCGGGTGCGTCGTGCGCCTGCCCAGGCGAGAGAGCAGAACGTCACGGCCGTTCGAGCATCCGCGGCAACCATATGAATCTTGGTGTTCCATCCCCTCGATTTTCCGATGGACTGCGGACCGTTTTTTTAACGCCCCGGTGCCATCGATGGACCTGATGCTCGTGGAGTCGAGCGAGACCGCTTCGATCTTGATGCGCACGACCTGCGCTCGCTGCAACTCCTCGAACATGCGATCAAGTACACCGGCCTTGGTCCAGCGGTTCATGCGCGTGAGATGGTGTGCCAGTTGCCAAACCGCTTGGGCAGTCCGCGCCACTCGCAGCCATGCTCGGCCACATAGAGGATCGCATTGACCACCTGCAGGTTGCTCAGGCTGACGTTGCCACGCTGCTTGGGCAGGCAGTGCTCAATCGTGGCGAATTGCTCGGGTGTGATCTCCATGCCCCGGAGTATCCGCCGCAGTGGACGCAATCACCATTAGTGTTAACACGCCCTAATCCCCTTCATGAATCCTGGCTGTGAATTGTGCCGCGTCCGATCCAGTCAGGAGGCGGCTATCACGCCCATCAAGTAGCGCCGAATGGCCGGATTCTCCGTCAAGCCTATGGCATGGTCATACGCGCGCCTGGCTTCCTCGCGCTCGCCCGTGAGCGCAAGCAAATACCCACGAGTGACCCAATAGGGCTGGTAGTTGATCAAGGCATCTGCCGACATATTCTTCAGCAGTGTCAGTCCAGCGCGCGCACCCTGGCTTTCGGCGACAGCCACAGCGTGACCCAGTTGTGCACCCGTGGTGGGTGCCAGGGTCAGCAACTGCTCATACAGACGGGCAATGTCAGGCCACGGCACCTTCCGGCCGCGCCAGCGCTCGCAGTGGGCGGACTGGATGGCAGCTTCCAACTGATAGGGGCCTGCGCAAACGCCGACGCTGTTGCCGCCCAGGCCAAGTGAAAAAGCTTGCATCAGGGCTGCATCGGCCTGTGTGATCAGTTCGGCTCTCCACGCCGTCGTGTCTTGCTTGTGCAGGGGGATGAACTCGCCCGTCGGGCTCAGGCCAGCCTCGCGGCGGGCTTCGCAAAAGCGCAGCAGGGCCAGCAGACCTAGCGCCTCGGCACGGGCTGGCGATTCGGCAGGTAGCAGCTTGGCGCACAGCTCGGCCAGGAAGAGCGCTTCTGACGCCAGCTCTGTCTGCGTGCTGGGCGAATCGAGTGCGGTGTGATGCCAGCCCAAGGTGTAGGCGCCGTAGATGGCGTCCAGCACCGCGTGGCAGCGGTCGGCCAAATCTTCGGCCTGAGGCAACTCGGAAGCGCAAGCCACTGTCGCGTATGCGTGCCTTGGCGCGCACTAGGCGCTGCGCCAAGGTGGCGGGTTTGAGCAGCAGAGCTGATGCGATTTGCCGTGCGTCCAGGCCCAACACCACCTGAAGCATCAAGGGTGTTCGCACATCAGCGTCGATCTCGGGGTGGGCGCAAACCAGCAGCAGGCGCAGGCGATCGTCGGGGATGGCGGCGATGCCATCAGTGTCGTCGGCGCTGGCTTTGTCCTGTTCCAGCAGGATGGTGACCGCTGGGTCCAGCACCACGCGTTGATGCCGTGCGGCTTGCAGCAAATTTCGCTTGGCGGCGGTGGTCAGCCAGGCGTCGGGGCTGCGGGGAACGCCCGTGCGGGGCCAATGCATCAGCGCTGCGGCAAAGGCTTCGGCCAGGGCGTCTTCGGCTGCTGCGATGTCGCGCCACTGGTAAGCCAGGCTGGCGAGCAGGCGGCCGTACGAGTCGCGCGCAGCCTGCACAGCGGCTTGCTGGCTGGCGTCCATCAAGGCTGAGGCGGCAAGACGGGGCGCACTTCGGTGTGGCCAACACTGCTGGCGGGCGAGCGGGCGGCCCACTCCAGTGCTTCTTCCTGCGACGCTACCTCAATCACAAAGTAGCCACCCAAATGCTCTTTGGTGTCGGCATAGGGACCGTCCTGCACCTGGCGCTTGCCGTCACGCAGGCGCACCATGGTGGCAGTTTGCGGCGGCATCAGACCGTGGCCGTTGACGATGACCCCGGCCTGGGCCATGGCGCCGATGTAAGCCTTCCAGGCACCGAAATAGCTGCCCGCCTGCGCCGGATCAGCGGCCTTGGCGAACTCTTCGGTAGGCTGGGTAAAAGTGAGCATGAATTGCATGAGTGACTCCAAAAAAGGTGAAACAAACGGCGTGCAAACACAGCATGCCTGAAGTTGTGAATCCAATCCATCTATTTGAAAGCCCCTATGACCTACCTTGCTCTTACTACCACCCTTATCCTGATGCAATACCTGTTTTTCGGTGCCCTGGTGGCCAAAGCCCGTCTGTCTGAGGCGGTCAGTGCCCCTGCTGTCCAGGGGGTCACCCGGCTTCAACGCCCTTTACCGGGTACACCAGAACACTTTGGAGCGGCTGGTGGTTTTTCTGCCGCTGCTTTGGATGGCTGGGCAGTTCTGGCATGCGTCTGCTGTGGCCACTTGGGGCGCGGTGTTTTTGCTGGCGCGGCACTCGTACTGGAAGGGCTATGTCAAAAGCCCTGGCGACCGAAAGACCGGCAATGTGTTGACCATGTTGGTGATGGCAGGTTTGTTTCTTGCCAATCTGCTCGGTATCGCGCGATCCGGGATGGTGTAAGCAGGGGCTCAGCGGCGGGTGGCATGCGGCAAGCCTTTGATCAATGTCATAGACATTCCATAATTCCAGTCACGAAACTGACATACATCTGTCATATTTGGAGAGTGGTGCCATACTTCCCTCGAGAGGGATGACTTTCTGGATGCCTTCTCATGTCAACCCAAGTCCATCTTGGACGACTCAAGAGGAGATCCCTATGTTCAGCAGTCTGATGCCGCAGCGCAAGGAATTTTTTGAATTGCTTGCCGCCCACTCAGACCGGGTGGTGGCAGGTGCCAATGCCACCTTGCGCCTGATCAACGGGTTGGGTGAAGGCACCGAGGACATTCCCGCGCTGGTGGCCGAAGTCAACATGAACGAGAAAAGCGCAGACAAGATCAAGGCTGAGCTGATTGCGCTTTTGCACAAATCGTTTACAACGCCGATCAATCGGGACCAAATTCACACACTGACCATTGAGTTGGACAACGTGCTCAATGCACTCCAAGATGTGGCCAATTCGGTGGGCATGTACAGCATCAAGGTGTCTACGGGTGAAGCACGAGAAATGGCCGCATTGGCGTCTGACGCGTGCATGCGCCTCAACCGTGCTGTGATGGCGTTGCCTAACAAGAGCCGGGTGGAGGAAACCGTCAACCTCTGCAAGGAGATTGATGCAATTGAGTCGCAAGCCGACCGGGTGCAGCGCAAGGCCATTTCCCAGCTGTTCGACGGTAGCGTGGGCATTTGGCAAGCCATGAAGATGCGCGAACTTTATTCACTTCAGGAGAATGTGCTGGACCGATGTGAAGACGCAGCCAAGACCATTGAAGAAATCCTGATCGAAAACTCCTGAGACCACGGGCGTATGGAACATCTCACTATCTCGATGTGGTCGCTGGTTTTGCTGGTGGCGGTGGCACTGGCGTTTGACTTCATGAACGGGTTTCATGACGGGGCCAACTCAATTTCCACCATTGTGGCCACGGGCGCACTCACTCCCAAGCAGGCGGTGGCTTTTGCTGCCTTCTTCAATTTTGCCGCTTTGTGGATTTTTGAGTTAAAGGTGGCAGCAACGATTGGCAAAGGGACCGTGGATCCAGGCTTGGTCGACCATTACGTGATTTTTGGTGCGTTGATGGGGGCGCTGGCCTGGAACATCATTACCTGGTACTACGGCATTCCTTCCTCGTCCTCGCACGCCTTAGTGGGTGGATTGGTCGGCGCCACGGTGATCAAGGCAGGGGATATGTCACCGATTGTCTGGAGTGGCTTTGGCAAGATCCTGGCCTTCATCGTGATCTCACCTTTGGTTGGTTTCCTGATTGGCGGGTTTCTGATGGTTGCTGTGGCTTGGCTGTTCAGGAAGCAGTCGCCACACCAAGCGGGCAAGTGGTTCAAGTATGGTCAACTGTTCGCTGCGGGTGCCTACAGCCTTGGGCACGGAGGCAACGACGCCCAGAAGACGATTGGCATCATCTGGCTGTTGATGATCACCGCAGGAGCGGCTACCACCGACGTCAAAACCTTGCCGATGTGGGTGGTCTATGCCTGCTACTTTGCCATTGCCTGGGGACCCTATCTGGGCGGCTGGCGCATCGTCAAAACCATGGGCACCAAGATCACACGGCTTAATTCGGTCAGCGGCTCGTGCGCGTCCATGGGCGGTGCGATCAGTTTAGGGTTGGCCACACTGGGTGGAATACCTGTGTCGACGACTCACACCATCACGGGGGCGATTGTGGGTGTGGGAACGGCGCAGGATGAAAGCTGTCAGGTGGGCAATCACTTTCAATTTGATCGTGGCCTGGGTGCTGACGATTCCCGCAGCTGGCCTGATTGCGGCGTTGTTTTGGTACGTGGGCCGCAGTTTTCTGTAAGTACCCCCCGCATAAATCTTATTCTTCAGAAACGCGGCCATGCTGAACAATGTCATCCCACAACGCGGTACCTTTTTCGGGCTGCTGTCCGCGCACACAGACCGACTGGTGGCAGGTGCGAATGCCAGCCTTCGCTTGATCACTGGTCTGGGCAATCCGCACCATGATGCCCATGCGTTGATCGAGGAAGTCAACCAGAACGAAACCAGTGGGGACGAAATCAAGGCCGATCTGATCCGGCTTTTGTATGAATCGTTCACCACGCCCCTGAACCGCGATCAAATCCATACTCTGACGCTGGACCTGGACCGTGTGCTGGATGGCGTTCAGAGTGTGGCCAATTCTATTGAGGTGTACCGGATTGAAGTTTCGACACCGCCTGCGCGCGAAATGGCGTCTTTGGCGGCAGATGCCTGCATCCGCCTGAGTCGAGCGGTGGTCGCTCTGGGCACCCGCAGCGCAACACCGAAATCCGTCGGCATTGCGCCGATATTGAATCGATTGAAGCCAACGGTGTGGAAGTGATGCGCAGGGCCGTGACCCAGCTATTTGAGAAAGAGGGCGACGAGGCGGCAGCCTGGCATGCCATGAAAATGCGGGGCTTTTATTTTATGCAGGAGGCAGTTTTGGACAGTTGCAAGCGCGCAGGTAGAACGCTGGAGGAAATCGTCCTCGAAAATGCCTGACCAGCTGGTCCGGCTTACGTCTGCTAGCGGGTGTTAGCTGCTCTTGCGGCGATGAGGTGGCGTGATGGCGGTCGCTGGTACTGCTGGACGGCTGACCAGCCGGGCGTCAACCTCTCCAACATTTTGATCTTCGCGCGGCTGATAAGGGATCGTGTGAAGTACATGCCGCATGGCATTCAGTCGGGCGCGTTTTTTGCAATCCGAGTTGATCACCGTCCAGGGCGCCTCCAGCGTGTCTGTGGCACGGAACATGGCTTGCTTGGCCTGGGTGTAGTCGTCCCATTTGTCGCGTGAAGCTATGTCTACCGGGCTGAGCTTCCACTGTTTCAGCGGGTCGGTCTCGCGTTGCTTGAATCGGCGGGCCTGTTCCTTGGCGCTGACCGAAAACCAGAACTTGACCAGGCGTATCCCGCTGCGAATCAGGTTGCGTTCAAATTCAGGCGCCTGACGCATGAATTCCTGATATTCGGTTTCGGTACAAAACCCGAGCACTTTTTCAACACCGGCCCGGTTGTACCAGGACCGGTCAAACATCACGATTTCACCCTTTGACGGAAGATGCTGGATGTAGCGCTGGAAGTACCACTGACCCAACTCGGTTTCGGAGGGCTTCTCAAGCGCTACTACGCGTGCACCCCTTGGATTCAAGTGCTCCATCATGCGTTTGATGGTTCCGCCTTTGCCAGCAGCGTCTCGCCCTTCAAAAAGAATGACCACGCGCTCACCGTTTGCCTTGACCCATCGCCACATCTTCAGTAGCTCGACCTGCAGGCCGTACTTCTGAGCCTCATACGCCTTGCGCGACATCCGGTTTTTGTAGGGGTAGGCGCCAGGCTGCGTGTCAACATTGAGCTCAAGGTCGTGATTGGGCACACCAGCCGACTGCCGCTGTGCCAGGCGCTCTTGTTTGAGTGCAAGGCGAATGGCTCGCGCGTCGTCGGGTGCAAAGTCTCTCAATGCAGCACGCAAACGTCGTGACTGTTCCGCTGGATCACTTCCGGCATGGCTCAGCGCATAGCCAAGTGCGGCGACGGTCCTGTCCAGGCGCGAGGCAATCAACTCGGTCACTGCTGCCTGCTGAACCTGGTCGGCAGACTTCACCCGTTTACGGTTGCGGCTTTTAGAGCGAGGGGAACTCGCAGGCGCTTCATGTTTTGTCTCACTCATTTTCATACGGGACTTGAAAAGTCATACAGTTCAAATATGTCATCTTGATGACAAGATGCCCAGGTATTTTGATCCATATCAATCGCCTTGAGAATTCCGTTGTGTCGAGGGGCCGGGCCGTTACATTGGTCACAACGTCGCCGCTTGTGGACGCCCAACTAAAAAAAGATTCATGACCGCGCAGTCTGTTACCCAACGTGAAAGTACCGGCTTAATCTTGACGCGCTTGATGCCAGGTCTGCATACCTTGCAGAATTACCAGCGCGAGTGGCTATTCAATGACGTATTGGCCGGACTGGTCTTGACGGCGATTCTGGTGCCCGTCGGAATGGGCTACGCCGAAGCTTCGGGCGTGCCCCCTATCAATGGTCTGTATGCCACCATCGTTCCCCTGCTGATTTACGCCTTGTTTGGGCCTAGTCGGATCATGGTGTTGGGGCCCGACTCCACCCTCGCTGCAGTGATCGCAGCCTTGATTTTGCCGCTCGTCGGCGCGGACGCACAACGTGCCATTGAGTTGGCCGCACTTCTGGCTTTGATGTCGGGCGCCTTTTGCCTGGTGATAGGCATGATGCGCATGGGAATGGTGGCTGACTTGCTGTCAAAACCCATCCGCATTGGCTTTCTGAACGCCATTGCATTGACTGTGCTTGTCGGGCAGTTGCCAAAGGTGTTCGGGTTTTCAGTGAAAGCCGATACGCTGGTAGACAAAGCGACGCTGTTCGTTCAAGGCATTCTGCTGGGGCGCACCAACGGGATGGCTTTATTGATTGGAGGTGGTAGTTTGGCGCTGATCTTGTTGATGAAGCAATGGCGCCCCCACTGGCCTGGCGTTTTGATCGCCGTTGTACTGGCGACCTTGGTGACAGGCGTGGGTGATTTGGATCAAAGCGCTGGCTTGGTAGTTGTCGGCGGCTTGCCGCAGGGGCTGCCCAGTTTTCACTGGCCGCAGGTGTTCTGGTCGGATGCGATGCTCCTGTTGCCGGGTGCTGTCATGATTGCCCTGCTGTCCTTTGCCGACACCAGCGTCCTGTCGAGGTCTCTCGCCCAGCGCGGAGGATATACCGTTGACCAGAATCAGGAGATGGTGGCTTTGGGCATGGCCAACATGTGCGCTGGTTTGTTTCAAGGATTTTCGATCAGCAGTTCGTCTTCGCGTACGCCGGTGGCCGAATCTGCTGGCGCGCGCACCCAGATGACGGGTGTTGTGGGTGCACTGGCTATCTGTGCTTTGCTGGTCATTGCCCCTAACTTGCTGGGCAGTTTGCCCAGTGCTGTGCTGGGCGCCGTGGTAATCGCGGCCTGCCTGTCGTTTGCCGATCTGGATGGAATGTGGGAGCTCTTGCGCTTACGGCGCATGGAGTTTGTGCTGTCGGTCATCAGCTTTCTGGGTGTCGCTTTTGTTGGTGTGATTGAGGGCATCGTCATTGCCATTGTGCTGGCCATGTTGGTACTGGTGTGGAACGCGTGGCATCCGAACTTTTCGGTCTTGGCCCGCGTGGATGGCGTCAAGGGTTACCACGATGTGGCACGACACCCCGGTGCACGGCAGATTCCCGGGCTGGTGCTTTTTCGCTGGAATGCGCAAATCTTCTTTGCGAATTCGGAGATATTCCGGTCCGAGATTCATCAGGCGGTCGCTCAGGCAGCCACACCCACACGCCGGGTTGACGTCGCCGCAGATGCGATCACTGATGTGGACGTCACTGCTGCCGAGATGCTGCTGGTTTTGTATGACGAGCTGAAACGTCAAGGCATCGAACTGCGATTTGCCGGCTTGCGCAGCGTCGTCAAGGATCGACTGAAACACTACGGAACATTGGATGTGATGGGTCACGACATCTTCAGCCCCACGACAGGCAATGCCGTCAACCGATACCGAGAAACCTACCAGGTCGACTGGAAAGACTGGGATGAGCCCTAAGCTGCAGTCCGGATGTCGATGAACAAAATTTCTAAATTGGGCTTGGCTGTCTTTGGGACCATGCCCTGGATTGGACTGCTGGGCGTCCAGGCCCAGCAGTCAAGCGGTTGCGCTGAATTCTTGCGACGGCTGCCCAATGTTACCCAGAGCGCATGTGACGCCAGCCGACTCCAGGCCAGTGACACCCGGTCGGCGAAGGGGCGCCCCTTGCTCACTCGCGATGTGAAGTCCGAAGACGCCAAGCTGCGGGTGCTGGTGATTGGGGGCATCCATGGCGACGAGTTGTCGTCGACGTCGGTAGCTCTGCATTGGATTCGTTTGGCCGAAACCGCACCCAGTGACACGCCGCATCCCGTGCACTGGCGATTTGTTCCGGCACTCAACCCCGATGGCTTGCTGATGCAACCACCCAAGCGCGTCAATGCCCATGGCGTTGACTTGAATCGCAACTTTCCAACGCCCAACTGGGCTAGAGACGCCAAGGTGTACTGGGAAAAGCGCACAGGCAAAGATCCGCGCCGCTGGCCTGGCCCCAAGCCCTTGAGTGAGCCCGAGTCGCAGTTCATTGTCGATCAGATGAAAAGCTTCAAGCCTCAATTGATGGTCAGCATCCACGCGCCCTACGGGGTACTTGACTTTGATGGCCCATCAGTACCGCCCAGCAAGCTCGGGCGTTTGTACCTTGACCAGGTCGGCATCTTTCCGGGCTCATTGGGTAACTACGGGGGGGTTCACAAAGGCATTCCGGTGGTGACGGTGGAGTTACCCAATGCCATGCGCACACCGCTGGACGCAGAAACCCGGCAAATGTGGCTGGATTTGAATCGCTGGATTAACGCAAAGCTCTGGGCAGAGCAGGCAATCCCGTCAAAACCTTGAGCTTCGAGTCAACCCCAACCATGGGCGCACAAGGCTCACGCGTCGTACCCCTTCATAAATGCACATGCTCGACGCAAAAGTGACCAACACCAAAAACGGCCCCTCCCAGATCGGTGGCCACTGCCAGGGTTTGATCCACTGACTCAGCCCGATGATCAGCGTTTGATGAACGATGTAGACCGGGAATACCGCTTCGTTTAAGTAAGCGCGCCACGGGTGATCTGCGTTCAGATGCTGATAACCAAAGCCCAGCGCCGCTACCAGCGCCCCCCACTGCTGAACGGCGACGATACCGCGCTGGCCATGGCCCATGCCGTGAACAGCGTGTGTGGCAAAGATCGCCCAGGCCAGCATGGCAAGGGTCAGTGCATGCCATCTCCAATAGGCCGCTCTGGCCCAAATGCCGGGTGTGCGCACAAACACGGCCCCGGCAAGAAAGACGCTCAGGTAGACCGCATGCCAGAACCAGTCATGTACTAGATCGTGGGTCTCAGGGAAGCGCTTGAACAGTGTCCAGCGAAGCAGCAAAATCCACAGTATCGGCACCCATAGCAAGCGAGCGCCGGACAACAATCTGGTGACTTGGCCGGTCAAGGAGTCGAGCAAGCCAGGCCGGATACGCAGCATGAGCCAGAGCAGCAAGGTATATGCCCATAGGTAAGGCAAAAACCACAAATGGTTCCAGGTGGGCAGAACCAGGCACTTTCCGTTCGCGCAAAAGCCCGTGTAGCCGGCAAAGTACAGCCGCAAGAAGTCAAAGTAACGTCCGTCATAGGCAAGTTTTTGGATGACTTCAAAATAAGGCTGTGGCGGAACGATCAACACCACCCCGCAGAGCAAAGGCAACAACAGACGTCGGCTGCGACTGCGCATGAATCCACTCGGTTTGTTTGCCAATAGCAAGGACGTCACCGCCCCAGAGATCAGAAACAGCAGGCTCATGCGCCAGGGCGAGCTGAGCTTCATCCAGGGTTCTAGCGTGTCACTGGCAAAAGGGCTTTTCACATGGAAGTTCCATGTCACGTAATACATGCCCACGTGATAAACCACGAGCAGACCAAAGGCCGCAATGCGAAGCCAGTCAAGAAAATACAGGCGGTCCCGGTGGCTTGTTTCTAAGTGATGCATGTTCGGGTGTAGCCAGTCAATTTGCGCTGATGCACAATGAAATTTCCGTCGCCAGAATGGGCGACTGTTCAGCAAGCTCACACCTCATGACTTCATATCCTGAACTGATTGACAAAGCACTGCGTAGAGCGGGTATTTTTACACTGACCGCAAGACATCTGTCAGATGCTGTTTCATCGTTTTTGGGCGGCGCAGCGCTTAGAAAGCTATGCGTTTGTTGGATGGGCGGACTGCTCGGTATTTTGCTTTGCCAGAATGTTCAAGCGAATACTGCGCCCAAAGCCCCTGGGGTGGTGGTGGTGCTGGCTGGTGGGGGTGCGAAGGGCTTTTCCCACCTGGCGGTTTTGCGGCGTTTGGAAAAAGACGGCGTCAAGATCTCCCGTATTGTGGCTACCAGCATGGGCGCGGTGATTGGAGGGCTGTACGCGAGCGGCATGTCGACCGATGACATTGAGCATGTGATTGGGAATCTGGACCCTGCCAAAGTGGCGCTAGACCAGCTCGATCGACTCGAATTGCCGCAACGCACCCGTGCGTATCAGCAGCAATACCCCATTGACTTTGAATTCGGGATTCAAAATGGTGGGCTGAGCTTTGCACGTGGCGTGAGTGACGGCCAGCGATTCTTGGCGCTGCTACAAAAGCTCACGGCCAATGTGCCTTCTCAAGTTTCGTTCGATGATTTGAAAATTCCGTTTCGAGCCGTGGCGACGCGGTATCGGGATGGTGAACCGACGGTTTTCGACAAAGGTTCACTCTACCTGTCTATTCGTGCCAGCATGGCGGCCCCAGCGGTCTTTGCCCCGGTTGAGATTGAAGGTGAGACTTATGTTGACGGAGGTTTGGTGGCCAATCTGCCCGTCGAGATTGCGTTGAAAGAAGGGGCCGATGTGGTGGTCGCGTCTTTCCTGGGGCAGGACACGGAGGAGTCATCTGGACCCAGCAATGCGTTGACGGTAGCCAACCGGATGCTGGACATTCTGATCCGCCAGAACGAAAAGCGAAACCTGTCTTTACTGCGTGCGCAGGATATTTTGGTTCAACCCGCTTTGGCCCAGGTTGGTTTCGCAGATTTCGGCAAAGCGGCGCAGATTAGCTTGCTGGGGGAGCAGGCGGTACAGAAAGTGAACCCCCAATTTGTGCAGCTTGCCCGGCGGGTCGGTTCAGACAGGCCAATTGAGTATTCCAGACTGGTGCATGACCAGCGTGAAGTGGTGGTACAGGAAATCCGAGTCAAAGGCAATAAAGATGTGCCTACCAGTTATATCCAGTCGGCCATGTCGCCACTGCTGGGTAAAGACCTGTCTCAGGCTGATGTGGCTAAGCTGGTCGATCAGCTTTACACCAGTGGCCATTTCGAACGTGTCAATTACACACTGGAGCAGATCAAAGGCGGCCACTACGCGATGGTGGTTGATGTGAACGAAAAGCCCTATGGACCGAATTTCATCAAAACCAGTTTCGGGTTTTCTACCGAGTTGGGTGGAGTTACCCAGTTCTCATTGGGTGCGGGCTATCGCCGACCCTGGGTGAACCAAAGCGGACTGGAGTTGGCGATCAATGGACGTTTAGGCACCCAGTCAGAGCTGTCCATGCGGCTTCATCAACCGCTGTGGCGAGATTTGAGTGCTGAGGCCTATGCTTTATATGAGCGCAACATTCAACCGATCTACGCGCCGGACTCCCTGGTGACCAAATCCAAAAACGAAAAGTTTGCGTTCGTGGGTATGTCAACGCGCGAATTGGGTGTGGATTTGGCCTACGACCTGGGGCGAATGGCCACCCTGAAAATGGGTGTGGTCACAAGCACGATCAATGGAGCCTCAGAGACTTCCGACAAGATTTACGTCGAGAGTGTGAGCGGTCAAAGTGGGTTGATCAATCTCTCTGATTTGCGGGTGGCCTACACGGGGTTGCGGTTTCAACTCCTGGTGGATCAGCTTGATTCAGTGAGTTTTCCGAGCCGCGGCTATCTGCTTAATACCCGGATGGAACAAGGCTTGTCGGGAGCATCGTTTCGCAGCTACAAGGCCTCTGGGCGATGGGCCTACTCCCTCCATTCACACATCCTGAATGCGGGTGTAAACCTGGGGTACATCAAGTACCCGGACGCTTTGGCTGATGATGTTTCCCCCAGCAGCTTGTATCTGGGTGGGTTCCAGCAGATGGGGGCCTACCGCATGGGGCAGCTCATGGGAGATCGCCTGGCCCATTTTTATGGCACGTACATGTACCGTCTTTCCGACGGAGGCTTGCTGCGTCAGAAAACCTATCTCGGCACAGTGCTTGAGGGAGGGGATGTCTGGACTGCACCCGACAAGGCTAAGCTCAGGCGCAGCGCGACCGTATTTTTGGCAGTGGACAGCAAGATTGGTGATATCTATTTTGGCTTGGCGCGTGGTTCACAAGGGGCTGCCAATGCCTTTGTTCAACTGGGACGTCGGTTCAATTTCTGAGGAGCTACGTCCATGAACTTCAGTTTTATGCGTATTGAAGACCTGGTCATGAGTGGGGACGGCTTTTACCAGTCCATGGCTTACCACGCATACCAGTCTCTGTCTTGGCAGGCATTTTGGCTGCAATGTGCATGCTGTGTGTCAGCAATCGGTTTGGCGTATTGGTTACGGCACCGCTGGAACAAAGCAAGGCTGGAGCGATACCCAGACAAAAAACGCTTGAACGCTTGGATTGATGTGGTTGGTGCGGCAGCTACCGCAGCGACCTTGATGGGTTTGGCGATGCTTCTTGGGGAGCTTGCGGGCCTGGATCGCCTGCACTTGATGGTGGTATGGAAGGTGTTGTCTCTCACGCTATGGGTCATGGCCGTCAGATTGGGGGCATGGGTGTTTCGCCATGTCATGCATCCCCATGAGTTGCTGCGTATTTTTCTGCTTTTAATCGAGTGGGCCCTGGTTCTGGCCATGGTGTTGACCTTTTTTGGCCTGCTGGTCCCGTTGAGGGATGCGGTGGATCTGATCAACTTCTCCGTTGGTGACCAGGTTTTCAAGGGTGCCAATATTGTGGGAGGCGTGATGTTGGCGGTGGTGGCGCTGACTGTCGCTGGTCAATTGGCCCAACTGGTGGACTGGATTTTGAGTAGATCCAGCCAGCGTCATGGTGTTCAACCGAACGATGCACTGATCCTGACCAGGCTGTTCAGCGTGGGGATTTTCGTGTTGACAGCTGTGGCCGTGCTGATCAGCTCCGGTATTGAGCCAACCACGATTGCAGCTTTCGCGGGCGCGATGGGCATTGGCCTGGGTTTTGGTCTTCAGGAGGTGGTGATCAATTTCATCGCTGGCCTCTATATTCTGCTGGAGCGAGCGATGAAAGTCGGTGACTATGTCACGCTCAACCAAATCAATGGACGAGTGGTCCAGTTGAGCAGCCGAGCCATTGTCATACGCGATGGGGTGGGAACGGAAAGTCTGATCCCCAACAGCAGTGTGACCAAAGGCGTGTTGCAAAACCACACGCTCAGCAATGACGATTACCGCATCTCCTTTGGTTTGAAGATAGCCAGTATTGCCGACTTCACGCAGGTTCGCGAGGTGGTTTTAAGGGCCTTGAGGGCTCACCCTCGCGTTCTGCAAGACAAGGCACTGGGCGTCTTAATTGTTTCAATCCTGCAGAACGAAGTCGCGCTTGAGATCAGTTGCTGGATCAATGACCTGCACAATGGTCAAAAAGGATTGATATCGGACCTGTACTTTGATATTGCAATGGCCCTGCGCGAGCAAAGTGTTGCGCTCGCCAGTGGCGAAGATGCAGGCAAGCCCTGGTCGCTTGGCCAGACCAGAAGTGGATGACTATTTCGGTGGGTACCAGATTTGATCTGGTGTGCAGGGCAAAATGCCCGTCAACAACACGGTTAAGGAGACATGTTTGAACTCAGATCAACCCACCCGTTTCGGCAGTGGCCATGCAGTGCGCCGGGTAGAAGACGACGCCTTGCTCAAAGGTCAAGGGCGGTATACCGATGATTTCGCGCCGGATGGAGTGAAGCGTGCCTGCTTTGCCAGGTCTGCCTACCCGCATGCGCGAATCGTGAGTGTTGACACGTCGACCGCCCTCGCCATGCCTGGGGTGCTTGCCGTATTGACTGGGGCGGATCTGGTGGTGGCAGGCGTCAAACCCATGCCGCATGGCATCGGCTTCCCTCGGCCCGACGGCACGCCTGCAGCTTCGCCTCTTCGGCATTTGCTGGCACATGAACGTGTTCGGTATGTGGGTGAGGCGGTCGCCGTAGTGGTAGCCGATACCTTGCAACAGGCTCGTGATGCGGCTGAGGCGATTGGCGTGAATTACGAAGACCTTCCGCACGTGGTAACCATGGATGACGCGATGGCGGCAGGGGCTTCAACGTTGTGTGACCAAGCGCCGGACAACATCTGCGCCGCCATGAAACACGGTGACGCCACCGCCACCGATGCCGCCTTTGCAGGGGCTGCCCACGTCGTCAAGCTGAACATCACCAATCAGCGCGTGGCGGCCCTGAGCATCGAGCCGCGCAGCGTGCTGGCCTATCCCGACGCCAGCACCGGCCGCCTGACAATGCGCATGAGCACCCAAATGCCCACCGGCGTACGCAACAGCGTGGCGGGCCTGCTAGGCCTAGCACCTGATCAAATGCGCGTCATCGTGGACGACGTGGGTGGTGGCTTTGGCATGAAGACCGGCATGTACGCCGAAGACGGCGCGGTGGCGTACTGCGCCAAATTGCTCCAGCGCCCGGTGAAGTGGGTGGCAGACCGCTCCGAAGAATTCCTCAGCAGCTACCACGGTCGCGACATCCAGACGCAAGCGGCTCTGGCACTGGCAGCCGACGGCAAGATTTTGGGCCTGCGTGTGCATTCCCAAGCCAATGTGGGCGCCTATGCCACGGGCACGGGTGTGGCCATCCAGTTGCTGATTGGCCCCTGGGTGCAGACCAGCGTGTACGACATCCAGACCATCGACTTCCAGTTCAAGGCGGTATTGACCAACACCGCATCCACCGGCGCTTACCGCGGCGCAGGTCGTCCGGAAGCCATCCACATCATGGAACGCCTGATGGATGAGGCCGCGCGCCAGACGGGCATAGACCGTGTGGCGCTGCGTCGCCGCAACTTCATTCAGCCGGAACAGATGCCGTACAAAAACCCGATGGCCCAGGTCTATGACACGGGCAAGTTCGAGCAGGTAATGGACAAAGGCCTGGTCCTGGCCGATTGGAACGGTTTTGCAGCCCGCGAAGCCCAGTCCAAACAGCGTGGCAAGCTGCGTGGCTTGGGTCTGGCCACTTTCTTGGAATGGACCGGCGGCAATGTGTTTGAAGAGCGCGTTACCGTGACAGTGTTGCCGGACGGCATTGTCGAAGTCTTCTCCGCAGTGAACGCCATGGGCCAGGGCATCGCGACCACGCTGGCTCAATTGGTGGTGGACGTGTTCGGTTTGCCCCTGGACCGCATCCGCATCGTGCTGGGCGACACCGACAAAGGCACAGGCTTTGGCAGTGCCGGGTCGCGCTCCATCTTCACCGGTGGCTCGGCCGTGCAAACTGGGGCAGAGCGAACCATTGAGCATGCCAAGAAACTGGCCGCTACGGAATTAGAAGCATCAGAACAAGACGTGATATACCGAAACGGCCAATTTAGTGTCAAAGGTACGGACATGGCCATCGATTTGTTTGCGCTTGCCAACAAGCAGACAGACCACCGTATCCACATCGATTCGACCAGCACCGTGTCTGGCCCGACCTGGCCCAACGGTTGCCATGTGAGCGAGGTAGAAATCGACCCTGCCACGGGCGAGGTGCAGGTCGTCGCCTATGCCAGCGTCAACGACGTGGGCCGGGTCATCAACCCGATGATCGTGCGCGGCCAGCTGGACGGCGGTGCGGTGCAAGGCATGGGCCAAGCCTTTGCCGAAGCCCTGGTGTACGACCGCGAGACAGGTCAACTCGTCACTGGCAGCCTGAGCGACTACACCGCCCCGCGCGCCGATGCCATGGCCTGCATGTTTGTGACCGAGATGGACCAGTCCACACCCTGCAAGAACAACCCGCTGGGCGTCAAGGGCGTGGGTGAGCTGGGCACGATTGGTGCTGGCCCTTGCGTGGTCAACGCGGTGGCCGATGCGCTGGCCCGTGCTGGGCGACCCGAACTTTCGCCCATCGTGCAAATGCCACTGACCTCCGCCAAAGTCTGGGGGCTCCTGAACCCCGGCGCATGAACCTGCCCTCGGTCGCCAGCTGGGGCGAGCCACTGCGCTTGACAGTAGAGCTGGCGCAACTGGACGCTGCCCACCTGGTCACGCTGAATCCGCCGCACCGGGTGCACACCCAGTCACCAAGGCGATAGGCCAGGGCACCAGCCAGGGCATGGGTTCGCCCCATTTAGGGGTGGGACTCTACAATGCCGCCAACTGGTTATTTGACATCACGGAGTCCAATGGACGAAACAGCACACACACTGGCCGGTCTTTACCGGACCATGGTCCGTATCCGCGCCTTTGAAGACGCTGCCGAGCTGGCCAGCCAGGGCGGCGTCAGCGCGTACGGCAAATCGGCCGACGGCAGCGCCAAAGTGCGCGGCCCCCTGCATTTGTCCACCGGGCAAGAGGCTGTTCCGGCAGGGGTTTGCGCCCATCTTCGGCAGGACGACTACCTCACCTCCACGCACCGAGGCCACGGCCACACGCTGGCCAAGGGTGCTGACCTGCAGGGCATGATGAGCGAGTTGTTTGGCAAAGGCAGTGGCCTCAACGGTGGCAAGGGTGGCTCCATGCACATTGCTGATTTTTCGGTAGGCATGCTGGGTGCCAATGGCGTGGTCGCAGCCGGTTTACCCATTGCAGTGGGTGCGGCCCATGCGCAGAAGATCCAGAAGCGCGACGGCATCACCGTTTGCTTCTTTGGTGATGGTGCGATCAACCGGGGGCCTTTTTTGGAGTCGCTCAATTGGGCGCAGGTCTATGGTTTGCCGGTGCTGTTTGTCTGCGAAGACAACCGCTGGAGCGCCACCACGGCCAGCGGCCCCATGACAGCGGGTGACGGCGCATCGGCCCGCGCCGAAAGTCTGTCCATTGCCGCTACCAAGGTTGACGGTAACGATGTGCTGGCCGTGCATACGGCTGCAGCCAAGCTGGTGCAAGAAGTGCGATCAGGCGCTGGCCCGCGTTTGCTGCATTGCATCACCTACCGCGTGAAAGGCCATGTGTCTGTGGACTTGGCGGCTTACCGCGACCCTGCGGAGTTGCAGGCCGCGCTGCAGACAGACCCCATCGACCGCGCCCGTGCGCAGTACCTGGCTTTGCCAGATGCAAAGGCACAGACACTGGACGCGCTTGAGCAAGCCGCGCGAGACGAGGTTGTCCGGGCCGTCGAGAAGGCCAGTGCCGAGCCCTGGCCCGATGTGGCCACCGCTTACACCGATGTGCAGACCACAGGAGCCGGAACATGGTTCTGAACACCCATTCACCTGCCACCGTGTCTACCATGAGCTACGCTGAGGCCGCTGTGCTGGCCGTGCAGCACGCCATGACCGAGGACGCGAATGTCGTCGTCGTGGGCGAAGATGTCGGCCGTGGCGGCATATTTGGCCAGTACAAAGGTCTGCAAGCCCAGTTTGGCGACCAACGTGTGATCGACACCCCCATCAGCGAAGCCGCCATTCTGGGCGCCGGCGTGGGGATGGCGCTGGCGGGACTGCGACCAGTCATTGAAATGCGCGTGGTGGACTTCGCCCTGTGCGGCATGGACGAGATCGTCAACCAGGCCGCCAAAAACCGCTTCATGTTTGGTGGCCAGGGCCGCGTGCCCATGGTGGTGCGCATGCCCATCGGCATCTGGGATTCATCCGCTGCCCAGCATTCACAGTCGTTTGAAAGCTGGTTTGCGCACCTGCCCGGCGTGGTGGTCGTTTGCCCGGCAACGCCGCAAGACAACTACAGCCTGATGCGCGCCGCGCTGCAGTGTGGCGACCCAGTCGTCTACATGGAGCACAAGACGCTGTGGGGCGTGTCGGGCGAGGTGGACACGGCGCAGACTGCAACGCTTGGCAAGGCCAACACCTTGCTCAGCGGCAAGCACCTGACCATCGTGAGCTGGAGCAAACAGGTGCAAGCCTGCGCCGCAGCTTGCGACACCCTGGCGGCGGCAGGCATTGAAGCCGAGTTGATCGATCTGCGCAGCATCTGGCCCTGGGACCGCGAGGCGGTGCTGGCTTCTTGCGCACGCACCGGGCATTTGCTGGTGGTGCACGAGGCGGTGCAGGTCGGTGGCTTTGGCGCCGAGATTGCCGCCACCGTGGCGGAGGCCACCGCATGCAAGGTCCGCCGGCTGGGCGCGCCGCGCATCCCGGTGGGTTATGCGCCCAATCTGGAAGCAGAGTCCCGCGTGTCGGTCGAGGCCATTGTGGCCGCTGCCCGCAAGTTTTTTTGATGTCCCTTTTACGTCCTTTCAATGCATCTGCCTGAAGCACCCGAGCACCTCCCTATCGAGGTGCCTGACCCGTCTGCCCAGGACGAAGTCACTGTCATCCCGCTCAAGATTGAAGACTGGCTGACCGTCATCGTCATGGCGCTGCTGGCGCTGATCACCTTTGCCAATGTGCTGGTGCGCTACTTCACCGACCAGTCCTTTGCGTGGACCGAAGAGTTCTCTGTCTTCCTGATGATCGTGCTGGCCCTGGTGGCGGGCTCGGCCTCGGTGGCGCGTAACCGCCAGATCCGCATCGAATACTTTGCCGATAGCGGCCCAGCCTCACGCCAACGTGCCTTGGCCCGCTTTGGTGCAATCATGGTGTTTTTGTTGTTCTCGCTCGTCGCGGTGCTCAGCGCCCGAATGGTGTGGGACGACATCCGTTTTGGCGAGACCTCCCCCGGCATTGGCGTGCCGCAGTGGTGGTACACGATTTGGCTGCCGGTGATGTCGGTGGCCATTGCCGGGCGGGCGCTCGGCCTGTTCGTGCGCCGAGGTAGACGAGCATGATCCCAACACTTCTGTTTGTTGGCTTCGTCGCCATGATGTTGCTGGGCGTGCCCATTGGCGCGGCCCTGGGCTTGGCTGGTGCCGCCTGTATCGCCTTGGCCAATTCAGATGCGCAATGGTTTGGCCTGCTGGCGGTGCCGCAAAACTTTTATGCCGGGTTGGGCAAATACCCGCTGCTGGCGATTCCGATGTTTGTGTTGGTGGGCTCCATTTTTGACCGCTCTGGCGTGGCCTTGCGGCTGGTCAACTTTGCGGTTGCCATGGTGGGGCGTGGCCCCGGCATGCTGCCACTGGTGGCCATTGTGGTCGCGATGTTTTTGGGTGGCATTTCGGGCTCGGGCCCGGCCAATGCGGCAGCCGTGGGCGCGGTGATGATCACGGCCATGTCGCGCGCGGGCTACCCAGCAGCCTTCTCGGCCAGCGTGGTGGGCGCCGCTGCGGCGACCGATATTTTGATACCACCGTCGGTGGCGTTCATCGTCTATTCGGTGCTGGTGCCAGGCGCGTCGGTGCCTGCCCTGTTTGCTGCCGGGATGATTCCAGGCGTGCTGGCAGGCTTGGCGTTGATCGTGCCTGCCGTGTGGATGGCGCGCAAACACAAGATGGGTGCGCTGGAATCGAGCCTGCCCAAGCCGCCGTTTTGGAAGAGTTTTCGCGAAGCCACCTGGGGGCTGGTTGCACCGGTGTTGATTCTGGGCGGCATGCGCGCGGGCTGGTTCACGCCGACCGAAGCCGCCGTGGTGGCGGTGTTCTACGGCCTGTTTGTGGGCATGGTGATTCACCGCACGATCAAGGTGCGCGACTTGTTTGTGATCCTGCGCGAATCGGGCGAGCTGTCCGCCATCATCCTGCTGGTGGTGTCGCTGGCGGGCATCTTTGCGTATTCGCTCTCCACGCTGGGCGTGATCGATCCGGTCACCAACGCCATCGTCAACTCGGGCCTGGGTGAATATGGCGTGCTGTCGCTATTGATCCTGATGCTGATCACCGTCGGCATGTTCCTGGACGGCGTGTCGATCTTTCTGATCTTTGTGCCGCTGCTGTGGCCCATCGTGCAGTTTTACAAGTGGGACCCTGTCTGGTTTGGCGTGATCCTCACGCTCAAGGTGGCGCTGGGCCAGTTCACCCCACCGCTCGCGGTCAACCTGATGGTGTCGTGCCGTATTGCTGGTGTGCGCATGGAAGAAACCGTGCGTTGGGTGGGCTGGATGCTGTTCTCGATGTTCCTGGTGATGGTAGCTGTCATCATCTGGCCTGAGCTTGCCTTGTGGTTGCCCCGCTATCTTGGCTACTGATTGTTTTTGTTTGTTTTTTACAGGAGACTGAAACCATGAAATTTCGCAGAACCCTTTTGAGCCTCGTTGCTGTGGCTGCTGCTCTGGGTGGCTTTGCTGCTTCTACCGCTGCGGCAGAGTACAAATCAGAGTACCGCCTGTCTCTGGTGCTTGGCCCACCGACCTCCCTGGGGCCAAGCTGGCAAGATGTGGGCTGACACGGTCAAAGAGCGCACCGCGGGCCGCATCAACATCAAGCTCTACCCGGGCGTTTCCTTGATCCAGGGCGACCAAACGCGTGAATTCAGCGCGCTGCGCCAGGGCGTGATCGACATGGCGGTGGGCTCCACCATCAACTGGTCGCCCCAGGTCAAACAGTTGAACCTTTTCTCGCTGCCCTTCTTGATGCCTGATTACGCGGCCATCGATTCGTTGACGCAAGGTGCTGTGGGCAAGCAGATTTTCCAGACCCTGGACAAAGCGGGTGTCGTGCCCTTGGCTTGGGGCGAAAACGGCTACCGCGAGTTGACCAATTCCAAGCGTCCTATCAAGTCACCCGCTGACCTGAAGGGCATGAAGATCCGTGTCGTTGGCTCGCCCATCTTCTCGGACATGTTCAGCGCCATGGGTGCCAACCCCACCCAAATGAGCTGGGCCGACGCACAACCAGCCCTGGCCAGTGGCGCAGTAGACGGGCAAGAGAACCCGCTGTTCCTGTTCACGGTGCTGAAGATGCACACCGTAGGCCAGAAGTTCGTCACCACCTGGGGCTATGTGGCTGACCCGTTGATCTTTGTGGTGAACAAAGATATCTGGAATTCTTGGACACCTGCTGACCAGGCCATCGTGCGTAAAGCCGCCGAAGAAGCCGGCCCAGCGAAATCGCCATTGCCCGCAAAGGCCTGGTGGAAGCCGACAAACCCGTGCTGAAAGACATCGCCGGCATGGGCGTGACCGTCACATCACTGACCCCCGCCGAGCGCGAAGAGTTCGTCAAAGTCACCCGTCCGGTGTACGACAAGTGGAAGAGCACAGTGGGTGCAGACTTGGTGGCTGCGGCGGAGAAGGCGGTGGCTGCACGCAAAAAGTAACTCTCTCGCTGGGGCCCAAAAAGCCTCCTGTGTGGAGGCTTTTTTGTGCTCAAGGTGCCCTGTTCTCGCTCACACTAGGCGCCACATCCGTCAACACCAACTCCCGCAGGTTCTGTCCCATCAACGCAAAGAAGCGGTCATAGAAATCGGTTGATGACACAGTTTCTGCAGCAACCTTCACCAGCGAGTCTTGCGACGACGAGGTGGGGATAGAGATCGAGCCTAGGGCGCTGACGCCTACGCTGGTAGAAATGGAACTTTTCTTGACGATGTAGCGCTCTTGCTGCACCGATGCGTAGGCGGTGGCAGCTTGTCCATTTTTGCTGTCGGGCAGACACACCACGGTAAAGCTCAACTCAACGTGAACTTCGGCCTCGGGCTGAAACCGCTTGCTGCCTTTGACGGTAGCACTTTCTGCCTGGTTGATCACATAGCCCTGGCTCAATAAGGCGCGACGTGCAGCCTCGCAGGTGTCGGTGGGTGGGGCATCAAACTGCCGGGAGAACATTTCGTCCGCTTGAAAACGCTCGTTCTGCCATACCGACACATGTGGCTTGGTACTGGGGAGTGCGCTACAACCTGCTAGCCCCAGGGCGCACAGCGTAGCCAGCAGCCAAGCTGGCATGGAGCGCGATTTCGATGCAAAGGGGGAACAGGTCTTCATGGGGTCATTATTGCGCTGGTGCGCTAGCGCCTGAAACGCCTGAGGTTCTGGTCCCGTTGACTGGAGACTGTCCCAGGCCTATTGGACCCAAACCTCGGAACGATCCCACAACTCGCGCGCCAGTGCCTGGTCTTGGGCAACGTGGCTGATTTGCTTGACTGTGCACTTGTCGTAATACAAACCGGTCTCGCTAGCCACCTCAGGTGATGTGGCGCAGTGCAGGCTGGTCTGTGCACCTTCTTCTGCCGAGATCATGCCCAGCTTCATCAGCACATTGAACGGCCAGGGCACCGATCGCCAGACGTCGGTGGCAACCACACCTGGGTGCAGGGCATAAGTGTTGACGCCCGTGCCTTGCAGGCGCCGTGCCAGTTCGGCACTGAACAGCACATTGGCCAGTTTGGATGTGCAGTACTCGGGGTAACCGGTGAGGGTCTTGCGCGGCTCACGAACGGCTTGCCAATCGATGCCCTTGGATCGCAAATGGGCTCGGCTCGCCACGGTGACGATACGCGCCGGGGCGCTGGCTTTGAGAACGTTCTTGAGCAACTGTGTCAGCAAAAAAGTGCCTACATGGTTGACCCCAAAAGTCATTTCAAAGCCAGACTGAGTCAAGCCTTTGGCGCCTGCGAGGCCAGCGTTGTTGACCAGCAGGTGCAGGGGCAAGCCCATGGCCAGGAAAGCATTGGTACAAGCGTGAATGGATTCAAAACTGCCCAGATCCAGGGGAACAAAGTCCACCTGGCCGCTGATGGGCGCGGCGCGGATTTCGTCCAGCACGCCTTGGGCGCGCTCCCGGTTGCGACAGGTGATCACGACATGTGCGCCAAGACGGGCCAATTCGCGTGCTGTAACACGGCCGATGCCGGTGTTGGCCCCTGTGACCACGGCTACTTTGCCACTCAGGGCTTTGTTGGGTGTGTCAGACATCGCTGGCGCCACTGCTGCGCAGCAGGCGGTAGCCAGTGCGTGGTTTGATTTTCAGCAGGGCAACGAGCAAGTCGGCTCGCAACTGGTGAAGTTCAGGCAATCTTTTCATGACGTCCTCTGTTTTGTAAGCCGTGTGCAGGGCAACCAGCTCGGCAGCCAGCTTGTGTACCTGGCGATGGTGAGCTTCCAGAGACACAAATTCTGCCTGTCGGCCTCGACTGCCAAGGCGTTCAGTGTTCAGCCAAACGCCAAAGCGGCAGGCTTGGTGGTCCAGCGGTGGTGGTGATTTTCGCGCACCCTTGAAGTACGCCTCCAGGCCAACTATCCAGGCGCGGTGCTCAACCCCAGCGTACAGCAAAGGAAGTTCGTCACGGCTAAGTGCGGGCACATCGCTCCACCGTGGGTCGGGCTTCCAGCGCTGCGACCACGCCACGATGTCATCTGCGGGCATTGGGCGTGCCACACCGTAGCCCTGCGCAAAGTCACAGCCCAGCTGCAACAGCATAATGCCGTGCTCAACGGTTTCAACGCCCTCTGCAATGGGCTGGCGCCTGAATGCTGTAGACAGACCTAGCACACCGTCCAGAATGGCCAGATCGTCAGGGTCGTCCAGCATGTTGCGCACAAAGCTTTGGTCGATTTTCAATATTTGCGCAGGCAAGCGTTTAAGGTAGCTCAGCGACGAATACCCCGTGCCAAAGTCGTCCAGCGCGCACATGATGCCCAGCTCCATACAGGCGTGCAGTACTTGCGACACCTGTGCAATGTCTCGCAGGGCGCTGGTCTCCAGCACCTCCAGCTCAAGTCGGGAGGGCTTGACGCCAGGGTGTTTGGCCAAAATATCGCACAGCCGCTCTACAAAGTCAGCCTGCTGCAATTGCAGGGCGCCAATGTTCACGCTGACGGGGATGTCCAGGCCCTGGGCCTGCCATTCTTCCAAGTGAGTCAGCGCATGGTCGATCACCCATTCGCCCAGTTCGATAGCCAAGGGATGGTCTTCAATCACAGGCAAAAACATGGCCGGAGGCAGCAAGCCCCGCTCAGGATGCAGCCAGCGGATCAAGGCCTCGGCACCCACCAGTGCACCTGATCGCATGTTCACTTTGGGCTGAAAGTAGAGCACGAATTGCCGAGCATCAAGCGCTTGGCGAATATGGCTAAGGCTCTCATTTTGGCCCCGGACATTGCGGTCCTGATCTGGGTCAAAATGGTGAAAACAGTTCTTGCCAGCCAGCTTGGCCTGGTACATGGCCTGGTCGGCCTGGCGCAATACCTGGTCGGCATCTACGTCGTCAATCTGTGGGTAAAAGGCCACGCCAACGCTACCCGATACCTGCAGCGTGAGGCCGTCAATTTGCACTGTTTCCGCTGCCGCGTTAAGCAGGCGCTGCAATAGCACTTCGCTGGCGGGTACATCAGGCAAATCCAGCAGCACGGCCACGAATTCATCACCTCCCAGGCGCGCCAGTGTGTCGCCCTCACGCAGGGCAAGCTTCATGCGGCTGGCCAGCGCAGCCAAAAAGCGGTCACCCATCTGATGGCCGTACAGGTCATTGATCGTTTTGAAACCGTCCAGGTCCAGGTAGGCAACCGCCAGCAACAGATCGCGCCTTCGGACCTGAACCATGGCCTGGTTCAAGCGATCAGCCAGCAAGACCCTGTTGGGCAGCGCGGTGAGCGAGTCGAAATGTGCAATGTGCTCCAGCTGACGCTCGTGCTCCTTGATCTTGCTGATGTCTGAGAACAGCGCGACATAGTGTTCAGTGCGGCCTTGCGCATCGCGCACTGCACTGATGGTCAGCATCTCGACAAACACTTCACCACTCTTGCGGCGGTTCCAGATCTCGCCGCTCCAATGGCCGTCCTTGGCCAGCGTGCGCCACATCTTGGCGTAGAAAGAGGCTGACTGACGGCCTGAACTCAGCAACTTTGGCGTCTGTCCAATGGCCTCTTCTCGGCTGTAGCCGGTGATGGAGCAGAAGGTCTCATTGACATCGATGATGCTGCCATCAGTGGCGGTGATCATGATTCCCTCGCGCGCGTAGGTGAATACGCTGGCGGCCAGGTGCAACTGTTCCTCGGCATGCTTGCGCGCGGTGATATTGTGGGCGACGCCCAGCACGCCTATCAAATGCCCGTCACCGTCAAGCATGGGGACCTTGGTAGTCTCAAACAGGCCACGGTAGCCGTCAGAGGCAAAAGTCAACCACTCTTCATTGATTTTGGGCGAGGCTGATTTGACCGCGAGCATGTCATTTGCCCGAAAAAAATCGGCCAGCTCTTTGTCAACAAAATCGTAGTCAGTCTTGCCGACGATGGAGGATTCTTTGACACCAAAAAGCGCTCGAACGTGGGATTGCATGCCAGGTAAACGCCGTTGGGGTCTTTGATCCAGATCAGGTCGGGGATGGTGTCCGTCAGCTTGCGCAAAAACGCGCGCTCACGCTCTGACACCAATAGCGCCACGTTCAGGTCACTGCGGGCCTGATCCCGGTCAGCAATCAGGGTTTGAGTGAGTTGCTCGCTGCGCTGGCACAGCTCAATCGCCTTGGCTAGGTTGCGCAGCACGGGCTTGAACACTTGCGTCAGGGGCAAGCTGCTTTCGGGCTCGGACATGGACAGCAGCAATATGGTGCGGTCTGCGTCAATCGGCAGTTTCAGGCAGTGGTAATAGGTGCGGCCGCTTGGCAAGGTGGCTAGCAAAGCCGTGTCGCTGCGCAGCTCGGCCTCGCCCTCCAACATGGCGTACGGCAGATCCAGCGCTTTCCCTTGTCGCAGCGCCAGGGTGTGATCGCCGACGACTGACGCCAGCACCATCGAGACCTTACCTTGCGCATCAATTCGCCGCTCCAGAACCAGCCCGACGGGAAAGGACGTGTGGTACAAAAACCGCTGCAACACCTTGGTCAGCAGAACATTGAGTCGACCCTCACCACCGATGGTGAGGGTCATGTCATACAAGACTGACAGGATGTGCTCGCGGTTCATTCTTTGGGCCAGGGCGTGCAGACCAGTGCCGCGTTGTGGAACATGGGGTAGCCCCAACTGCTGGTACTGCCGATTTCACCCAACGACAGCGCGCCACCCATGGCCGCCACACCGCTGTGGGTATGAAGCGCCGCCAATTCGGTTGCCGCCTCGTCGCCCATGTGCATGCGTCTGCCAGCGCAGTAAAACGTCAGCAGGTTACGGCCAAGCAAGGGGCCATTGAGCGTTTGCAACATGTCAGCTAGCAGCGTCAGGCAATTTCCAGTGCCAGCAGCCGGGGCGCGCAACAGGACGAGAATGGCATTTTCTGGTACTTCGCCCACACAAAAGAGCGAACCGTCATCCGTAAGCGCGACAGGGATGCGAACCACCACATCGTCGCTCGCGCGCAAGATGCCAAAGGGAAAATGCACCGCGTACTGATAGAAATTGCCGCGGGTCAGATCGATGCCGTATTCGGTCTTGATGATGGCCTGGTAAGCATCAAAGGCCGGTTGCCAGTCAATGCTGAGAACGCGGTTGCCTTCAGTTGCTGTTGCGGTCATCACCCGCTCAGGCGCTGGGTAGCCGTGTTGCAAAGCGGTGGCTTGGGCGGCAGGCAACAGCATGCCCAGCACGCCGTCGCCAATGAGCCGGTCCGCATCAAACAGGCAGGGCATGGGCTGAAATGTTTCGCTGCCAGCGTTCACGCCAGCGTATTCCACCAAGTCTGCCAAGCGCAGGTACAAGCCATCGATGATGGAGGCGATGGTCGGGATCAGCCCATCAAACATCAGATAGAGTGTGAATTTGGCGGAGTCGGCGCCCTGCTGTGCCAGCAAGCCCCGGGTGGCATCAGCCAGGCGGTCAGCCGCGTCGAGACCAGAGGTCGCGATGTCTGGCAGCAAGAAACGGGGCACCATGGTGTCGAATCGAAAGAGCCAAACACCATCGCTGCGAAAACCCTGCGCCGTGACCAAAGCAGGGAAGATGGCGCCAATCAATGGCACGCCAAATTGGCGGCAACAGGTCTGAAGGATTGGCAACTGGCCCTTTTCGGCCTCGGGCAGCAGGGCCATCACGCCCATTTGTGGGTAGCTTGCCTGCCATTCAGTCAGTGTCTGGGCAATCGTGACCGGGTCGAGTGGCAAGAGGCGCATGTTGGTTTGTACGTTGTGAATCAGCAGTTTTTCATTATGTAAGTCTTGCTTGACCTGCGCTGTGATAGGGGTTATGCCTGCCAGACCCCGTAGCCAGCCTCTCGCAGCCCAATGCCCAACTCCACTTCCATTTCCTGTGCGCCTTTATAGGGCATCGGGTTGTAGGCCTCATACAGCTGAGGCAGTAGCCGCAGGCCATACTGCTGGACGTAGCGGTTCGACTGTATGCCCGCCTTGTGTTTATCGAACCGCACATCCGGGTCCAAGCCTGTCATGCCCACATAGACGCAAGGCTTGCCAAGCTCATAGTCTGGGTTGCAGCGCTTGAACTTAAGCTCGTAAAGCACGTCTTTCGACAGCTCAATCACGTAGACATGGTAGTGATAATGGCGTGCCATGATGTCCTGCAGGCGTTGATTCCAACCACAGTTTGGCATGAACAGGGCTATATCGTGATTCGACAAATGAACAAGAGACAGTGGCTTCAATGGGGCACTACGGCCCTCAGCGTGACCTGACAGGCATATCGCTGATTGCCAAGGACCTCTTTCCTGGCCAACCCCACTGCAGGCATAGGTGGCACCCAGCACCTGTCGGGTGAGATGCTCAAGGCGCATGCGGGTGTCGACATCACTCACATACCCTATAAGGGCAGTGGACCGGCGCAGGCAGACTTCATTGGCAACCAGGTGCCACTGATGGTGGACTCGGTCACTGCTGCATTGCCCCATATCCAGTCGAAACGGGCGGTGACTTCATTCAATCGCTCGTCCCAACTGCCCGATGTGCCTGCTGTACGCGAAGTGGTTGACATTCTGAAGGCTGAGGTCATAGACCTGTACATTCGCAGCAAAGGTTCAGAGCCCGCACCAACTGGCCCAGCTGAGTTTGACCGTTTCATTTCGAATGAGATTGCCAAATGGGGCAAGGCGTCTGGCGCAACAGCGGACTGACGGCTCCTCAGGTCGCTGACGAGCAGGCCAGCCCCGCTGCCACGCCGCCAAACAGGTCGCCCTCTATGAGCGGGGTGGACACAAACGCTTTTTGCAGCGCCAGCTGAAATGGCTTCAACGCGGAGGAGCCACCCGTCAGATAGATACCATCCAATTGTGCAGCGGTCACACCTGCCCGCTGTAAACATTCCTGAGCACACGCAACCACCTGATTCAGCGGGGTTTGCAGGTGCTGCGCCATGGATTGTGGTGTCATATCAGCCTCCAGTCCGCGCTCAATGGCGCCCAAGTCCATCACTGCGTGACTGCCGGTGTTCGAGCATTCAATCTTCGCGATCTCCACCTCGTGCGCATTCAAGTGGCCCAGACGCTCTGTTAGCACTTTCATCAGGCGGTCATGAAGGAGCAAGTGGGTGTAATTCCCGCGAAGACTTTGGGCTTCGCGCATGGCTTTGGCGCTGTAGCGCCAGTTGATCAAGTGCCAGGTGGCCAGATCAAAAAAGACAGCACTTGGCACCTCCCGGCCTGTGGGCCCTATGTGACGGTAACCAAGCAACGGCATGAGTTGTTCCAGATTGAGCTTCAGGTCGAAATCGGTGCCACCAATGTGAACGCCCGTGGTGGCCAGGATGTCACTGACGCGCGGATTGGCATGTCCAAGGGCCTGCAGCTTTGTGCCTTGGGCCAAGCGCTCTGGCCCAAGGCGAACGACAGTGAAATCAGAGGTACCACCGCCGATGTCGGTGACCAGTACCAAGCTCTCCTGGGTGATACGCTGCTCGTAATCCAGGGCGGCGGCAATCGGCTCCAGCTGGAAACTAACATGCTCAAAGCCAGCACTCAGGGCAGTCTGGCGCAGAGAGTCTTCAGCCAAAGCGTCGCGCTTGGGGTCATCATCTACAAAATGCACGGGGCGGCCCATCACCACGGTGGCAGGCAATTGACCGCCGACTTGAGCGGCAGCACGGGTACGCAACTCCAGCAGGAAGCGCGAGATGATGTCCTGAAAGCTGATCTGCTGACCATTCACCAGCGTTTGTTCCTGCAGCAGTGGGCTGCCCAGCAGGCTCTTGAGAGAGCGCATCAGGCGCCCCTCGGTGCCACTCAGGTACTGTGCAACGGCGTCGCGACCGAAATGAATGCCTTGGTCTTCTGCATTGAAAAAAAGGGCCGTGGGCAGGGTGGTGGCAGCACCTTCCAGCGGTATGGCATGAACTTGGCGCGCCTGGCCTGGCAGAGCAGATGCCCACGCTACCGCAGAGTTGGATGTACCGAAATCGATACCCAGAACACCAGCCCCGGACGACGTTTTGTCAGAAATTCGCATGAATAAGGTCAGCTGTTGAAGATAGTGTGAGCGGTAAGCGAAAATACTCAAAGTACAAAGTCAAGGACTGTCAATGTCAAATCAACAGACGCATGACACACGGGACATGAAAGATGACGTGAGTGAATTGCCTGTGCCCAGTCAATTTGACGAATTCGAGGATCAGGCCAAGGAATTCGTGAGATCGCACTTTGGTAACCCGGAAAGTGGCGAAGTCTACGGGGTGGGCAATGACTATGAATCAGAAGAAGATCAGGTCAAGCAAGAAAAGGCGTCCGCTGGCCAGGCGATATGGATCATTGGTTCCCTGCTGTTGCTGACCGCCATTGGTTACTGGGTGATTCGCTGACTTGCATGGATGAATCAGGCTGCCTGCGCATTCGTTGTCGACCCCGATGTTAACCCCCGCGTTTTCCCAGGCCAGAGGAGTTTGCTGGGCTGTCGGTGCCTGGATGGTGTTGACCTCTGTGACTTGCCTGTGGCTCAGTCAGCAGGCGTTGACACAGCGTCAGGAAATTTTTGAAACCGATGCCCGCATTGCCCATCGCCTGTTGAGCCAGCGGGCAGTGCAGCATGACGCTGTTTTGGCCACGCTCGCATTGCTGCACTCGTCAGCGATGCCCGGTGACCGAATGGACGCTTTGCAGCGTTTACCCGCCGTTTATCCGCAGATACTGGCTGTAGCCAGCCGCTCAGGCTCGATGCACTGGCCCATTGGCCCCTGGGGTCCCGCCCTGGACGAGGCAGAAGCAAATGCGCGTCGTCTAGGCCGACCTGTGCTAGCCTGGTTTGATGCAGATTCCGCTCAGTTCTGGATGCTTCAGGCAGCCACACCCGCCAGCTACGCACTGCGGATTGACGCCCGCACGATGGTGCCTTGGGCCGAGTGGCCGGTCGCCAAAGGCAGCTCAGTTCAAACTGCATTGGCGCTGGGCACCCAGCACCTGGTGATCCAGCTAGGTGACCTGCACACAAGCCCCTGGCAATTTAAGTTTCACAAACGACTGGCGACCGACAGCCAGCCATTCGATGTGGTACTTCGCCAAAGTCTGTCATGGTCTGCACTACCTTGGGGACGGATGTTAGCGGCGGCTGCGCTGTTGGCATTGCTGCTGGGCGGGATGGCGTTGGTGCAACGTCAGCGGCGTGAACGCCACCGCGTCGAAGAGTTGCTGCGTCTGGGGCAGGTTTCGCGTTTGAATGCCATGGGCGAGTTGGCTGCGGGCATGGCACATGAACTGAACCAACCTTTGACAGCCTTGCTGGCCAACACCCAGGCCTCACGCCGCTTGCTGGCTGACGACCCGCCTGATATTGATACCGCGCGTTCAGCCATGGAGCAGGCAGTGCAGCAGGCGCGCCGGGCCAGTGATGTGGTCACCCGCTTGCGCCGGGCTGTTGAGCGTCCGGACATGGTGGCACCTCAGCAGCGGTTGAGTCTGGACGACGCTGCCCGAAATGCGTTGTACCTGATGGAGCCTGAAACTCACCGCGCCCAGGTGCGGGCTACCCTGGTATGTGCCTGCACGGTTTATGCGCTGGGAGACCCGGTTGCACTGGAACAAATCATTCATAACCTGCTGAGCAATGCTGTCCAGGCTCTAGAGCGCGGGCCGCTGGGTGAGCGGCATGTGGTTGTGCATGTCGATGCTGGCGCAGGCTTGGCGCGGCTGACCGTACAGGACAACGGCCCTGGCATTTCCGCCGAGGTATTGCCGCACGTGTTTGAACCTTTTTTCAGTACCCGCGAAGGGGGCTTGGGATTGGGGCTCAGCCTATGTGAAACTCTGGCCCAGGGAATGGGCGGTCAATTGCAGGCCAGCCATGCCAGACCCCAAGGAGCCATTTTCACTTTGACGCTTCCCGAAGACAAAGGGTCAGCAGGATGAACGAGTCGGGGAGCACCAGCCCTTTGTCGCCAGTGATCCATCTGATCGATGATGACGAGGCCGTGCGCAGCAGCTTGGCCTTATTGATCAGTACCGTGGGCTTGCGCACCGAACTTTGGGATGATCCCGAACGTTTTGTTCGAAACTTTGACCGCCAGAGCATTGGTGCCATCGTGCTGGATGTGCGCATGCCTGGCATCAGCGGCCTTACGGTACTGGAGCAACTGGTGGCTCAAGGGGTGGACCAGCCAGTGATCATGCTCACTGGCCACGGCACGGTGGATATGTGCCGTCGCGCCTTCAAAAGCGGGGCAGCTGAGTTTCTGGAAAAGCCGGTGGATGACGAGCAACTGCTGGAAGCGCTTCAAACAGCGGTCCGCGCCCACGTGCGCTCGCGTCAAAGGCACCTGGGCGATAGCCACGCCAGGGCATGCTACGCGCAGCTAAGCGAGCGCGAGCGCGAGGTGCTCGGCTTGATCGTGGAAGGCCTGACCAACAAAGAGATCGGACGGGCCCTCGCACTGTCTCCCCGAACGGTGGAGACCCATCGCGCACGGCTTTTTGCAAAACTAGAGGCCGAGTCACTGGCGCAGTTGATCAGGCAATACGCGGCTCTGGTGGACGAAGACCCAGGCAATTAGCGCGTCGATACGTTCAGTATTTCTACGCTATGACGAGCGTAGGCGCACGAATTGCCGACAAGCTTGCCCATTCTTACAGTGGAGGCTCCTCAACCCCCAGATGTCAAACCCTTTGGAGATCCTCATGAAAACCACTTTTAAACTCCGCGCTGTTGCCGCACTCGCTTTGTCCCTCAGTTTTGCCGCTGCTCAGGCACAAGCCGTGCGCACCGAAAAGAACATGTCGCTGGAACTGGCCAGTCAGATTGCCTCAGCCACCGTTGCGGCCTGCACAGCCAACGGCTACGCCGTGACTGCGACGGTCGTGGACCGTGCTGGTACCGTGCGCGCCGTGATGCGTGCGGACAATGCGGGTGCCCATACCTTGGGTGCCAGCCAGCAAAAGGCCTGGACATCGGCTTCTGCTAAAAACACCACATTGGCCATGATGGAGGGCGCACAAAAGAACCCCGCTGCAGCGAACCTGGTCAACATTCCGGGCTTTTGCTGTTGGGCGGGGGCGTGCCTGTGAAAGTCGGTAACGAAACCATTGGTGCTGTAGGCGTAGGTGGCGCACCTGGTGGTCACCTGGACGAAGCCTGTGCCGTGGCTGCACTGGATAAGGTTAAGGACCAACTTAAATAGCCGAGGGGCATACCGTGAAGTTTCACCGTGTTGCACTTTCAGTGCTAGTGGTCTGTGCCCTTGGGCCAGCAGCGGCCCAGGTGGCGCCAACTGCTGCGGAGCAAATCCGGTATCAGGGGCTTCATGCTGCCGCAGCGCGGGGAGACTTGGCCCAGCTTCAGGCCTTGCTCCGGGCCAAACCTGACCTGAACGCAGTCGATGCCTATGGCAGAACGGCGCTTCATGTGGCCACCTTCGCTCGGCAACGTGACGTCATTCGCGTACTGGTGCAGGCAGGGGCAGACCTGAATCGACTGGAGAATGACCGTTACGATGCTGTCACCATTGCAGCCGTGGCCGACGACGAGGAGACTTTGCGGGTGCTGCTGGCGCAGGGTGCCAGCGCTAAGCTGGTCACCAGTCGCTATGACGGAACGGCGTTGATTGCGGCCGCTCACCTGGGACACGACGGTGTAGTGCGTCAGCTGATCGCCGCCGGGGCACCCGTTGACCATGTCAACAATTTGCACTGGACGGCAGCCATCGAAGCTGTTGTGCTGGGCGACGGTGGACTGCGTCACCAGCGCTGCCTGCAAGCACTGATACAGGCGGGCGCCAAGCTCACGCTGACGGACCGCCATGGCCAGACGCCATTGGCACTGGCCCGTGCACGAGGTTTCGCAGACATGGTTCGCATGCTGGAGGTTGCCTCCAGCGGTGCAAAATAGCAGGGTTTCGCATTGCTTGAGTGACTGGCAGATGCGGGCTTTATGGCGTATGCTGTGACCGCACTTACCCTCATTTCTTCCATGCAATCCGTATCTCATCGACAGCTCGAAAAGTTCCTCGACCGTGACAGTGTGGCGGCCGAGGACTGGCAACACCTCGCTGAATCCGTCAGGCATCTTTACCAGTCATCTGATCAGCAGAACCGGCTGCTGCAAGGTGTGATGAACGCCGTGCAGGACATGGTGTATTTCAAGTCCATCGACGGTATCTACCTTGGTTGCAACGCCTTGTACGAAGCACATGTGGGTGTAGACGAAGGGCAGCTCAATGGCAAAACTGACCACGATCTGGTGATCGAGGAAGTCGCGGACAAAATGGAGGTGCTCGACAGGCAGGCCATGTCGGGTAGTGAGCAGCACCTGTCGGAGCGCTGGATGGGTGACGCCGAGGGCAACCAGATCTGCATTCTGACTCGGCGGCTGCCGTATTTTGACGAACATGGCAAGCTGCTGGGCCTGATTGGTGTCTGTCGCGACATCACGGACATCAAGATAGCGCACGAAACCATCACCAGACAATCCAACTTCGATCCCCTCACGCAGTTGCCGAATCGGCGCTATTTCCGTGAACGCTTGGTTCACGAGATCAAACTGGCGCAGCGCTCCAAGCTGCAACTGGCCGTGCTCTTGATCGGGTTGGATAAGTTCAAGTCAATCAACGAAACCTTTGGCTTGGAGATGGGTGACGCGGTCCTTACTCAGACGGCATTTCGAATTCCTGATGTGGTGCGTGAGACCGACGTTTGCGCGCGCATTGGCGGCGATGAGTTTGCCGTGGTGATCCCGAACCTGCGTGATGTGACCGACGTGGAGCGCATTGCCCAGAACCTGATCAACCGGTTGGCGGAGCCTTTCAGGATTGGCGATGATGAGATATACGCAACAGCCAGCATTGGTATCGCGCTGTATCCCGACAATGCGCAAGACATGGATGCACTCATCAAGAATGCGGGCCAGGCGATGTATTACGCCAAGTCATCCGGGCGCAGCCGCTTCAGCCACTTTACCTTTGCGTTGCAAGAGGCCGCAGCCAGACGCGGGCGCCTGAGCCGCGAGTTGCGACGTGCTGTTAGTCATCACAAGTTTGAGATGCTTTACCAGCCCATTGTGGAGCTCGCCACAGGCGATGTTCGCAGGGCCGAGGCACTGGTGCTGTGGAATCATGAAGGCCGAGGGCTGATCGGGCCAATGGAATTCATTCCGCTGGCTGAAGACTCGGGTGCGATGGTAGAGATTGGTGACTGGATCTTTCGCCAAGCCGCACAGCAGGCCAAGCACTTGCGCGAGACCTTTGACCCTGACTTTGCCATCAGCGTTAACCAGTCACCGGTGCTGTTCCGCAACCCGCAGGCCAAACCGTCAGATTGGGTGGCGTACATGGCAGAGCTTGGTTTACCGGGCCAGGCCATCGTGCTGGAACTGACGGAAGCCGTTTTCATGAAGGCGGAAGAGATCGCCAAATCCAAGCTGGAGGCGTTCCGCGACGCAGGTTTTCAGATGGCGATTGACGACTTTGGCACCGGCTATGCATCGGTGGCCTACCTCAAGAAGTTTGACTTGGACTATGTCAAGATTGACCAGACCTTTGTGCAAGACATTGAAGACAACGCCAGCGCACGTGTGCTGTGCGAGGCCATCATTGCCATGGCGCATAAGATGGGCCTGAAGGTGATTGCCGAAGGGGTAGAAACCGAGGCACAGCGGCAGTTTCTGCTTGATGCTGGCTGCAACTATGCACAGGGTTATCTGTTTTCCAAGCCTTTAGGCAAATCAGACTTTGATCGTTTGCTGCAAAAACTAAAGCAAAATCAGTCAGCCTGAATGGCGCATTGGCTCAAAGCTTGACGCCTGCCGCTTTGACCGCTGGCGACAGTGTTGCAACCTGATCCTTTACGTAGTTGGTAAAGGTGGTCGAACTGGCGGGCTGGGTGGTGATGCCTAAATCCAGCATTTTCTTCTTGATCTCAGGCATGGCCAGAATCTCGTTGCATGCTGAGTTGAGTCGCGCAATCACGTCCGTTGGCATCTTTGCGGGGCCCGACAATCCAAAGAAGTTGTCCAGGATCAGCTTGCGGTAGCCCAGCTCAGCCACGCTGGGGACCTCTGGCACCAGGGGTGAACGGGTGGACGAGGTGACTGCCAAGGGAACAATCTGCCCGGACTTGAAATAGGGCACAAAGGCGGTGAGGACGTCGATACCAAGGGGTATCACGCCCGAGATCAGGTCTGTCGTCATGGGTGCGCCGCCTCGATAGGGAACGTGGACCAGATTGACCTTCATTTCCTTTTTCATTAATTCGCCGTAAATATGGCCTATCGAGGCTGGCCCGCCCGAGCCGAAATCCAGACGTCCGGCTTTGCGGGCATGAGATTCGACATCGGCCATGGTCCGGATGGGCGCGTTGGGATTTGCCATGACGACGCAGGGCGCGCTGCCGATCAAGGCAATGTGCGTAAATTGCTCGACCGGGTCATAGGGTTGCTTTTCCATTGCAAACGGCCCTATCGAAATCGGAGTTGAGTTTGAAAGCATCAGTGTGTACCCATCTGCAGGGGACTGGGCCACTGCATTGCCTCCAATGCTGCCGCCCGCGCCAGGCTTATTGTCAACCACCACCGGTTGCCCCAGCTTCTTGCCAAGCTGCTCAGCGATGACACGCGCGACGATGTCGCTGGCGCCACCTGGGGGGAAAGTCACCACTATCTTGATAGGCTTTTCAGGCCAAGATGCGAATGCGGGCAGTGCAATGGCTGCTGCGCCTGCGCCTAGAATCTGCAGACTTTGACGGCGGGTAGCCTTGATGGACAGGTGGCGGATCATGAATGCTCCAAGTAGTGGTGGGAGCTTTCTTCTGAGCACAATGCGTGCCTAAGAAATGACACCGAATGCCTGTCTGGCTGCCTGGTTCACGGTTTGCCGCAGCCAAAGATGTGCACTGTCATGGGTATAGCGGCGGTGCCATAGAGCATCTACCCTGACACGGGGCGCTTCAAACGGTAGCTCACGCCAAGTCAATTCCCCCGCAATGCCAGTTACAGAAAGAAAGTGGCGTGGCAATACGGTCAGCAAATCGGAGTGCGCCACTACTTCGCTGGCGGTAAAGAACTGATTGACGGTGAGTACGATACGGCGTTGATGCCCCAATGCGGCCAGTGCTTCGTCAATGAAGCCAAATGCTCGTCCTGAAAAACTCACCAAAAGATGGCGGGCGGTGCAGTAACGTTTCAAAGTCATCGGACCATGCGCCAGTGGATGGTCTTTGCGCATCACACAGACGTACTCGCCTCCATAAAGCTGTTCCTGGACAAAATTCACCGCTTTACCGACTTGCGCTCTGGCAGTGAGGTCAGACACCACGGCAGGGAAGAAGCCAATGGCCAGATCAACGCTCTCGTTTTCCAGTAGGCCACGTGGGTCACGCGTGGTGAGCGGCACCAGACGAATCGAGATGCCGGTGGCGTCCCGTTCCAGCGATTCGATCAGACCGGGCATCAACTCGGCAGCCGTTGCATCGGCCATGGCCAACACAAAGGTGTTGGTGGCTTTAGACAGTTCAAAGTGCGTTGGGGCCAGTAACTGTTGTAACTGCTGGAGCGTTTCGCGCACAGCGGGCCAAATGGCCAGTGCCCGGGCTGTGGGTTCAATGCCCTGACCGTGACGCTGTACGAGTTCGTCCCCCAGCGTGATCCTCAGGCGGCGAATGGCATTGCTGACGGCAGGTTGGGTTAATGCCAGGTTTTGAGCTGCTCGGGTCAAACTGCGCTCGGACATGACCTCGTCAAAGACCCGAAGAAGGTTCAAGTCAAGAGTGCGGAAATTGAGACCGGATTCAGTAGAGATCATCAATCGCAATTAATACATCACCAATATGAATAAATATCATCATAAATCTAAATTAGGAAAATATTGGTGTTTACCCTAGTATTGCTTCACGGCTTCGGACACTCTGTCCGTATGCCTTTTGAGAAAAGGGAATCACCATGACCAGTTTTGTCCATATTGAGTACTCGATGCAGCACCCAGGCGTGGTTCGCATTGAACGGACCGTTGAAGCTTTGAAGTATGTTGCCAGGGGCGTCAGTGGGAGCCGTGCAATAGCGACTTTATTGTTGTCTGCCGTGGTTTCTACACTTCTGGTAGCCGCGAATCAGGTCATGGACACTTGGTCAGACGGCCATCTATTGGCTGGTTGGATCATTTTATGGTCCGTTGCGTTTGCAGGCCTTGCTTTGTTGGCTGGCCCCATTCGGATGGCCGCGAGCAGCCTGAATGCAGGCGTCAAGCGTTGGTTTGAGGTCCAGAAGCGAGCCGAGCAAGACCGTAAATTGTGGGACTTGGCTTTAAGCGATGCCAGGGTGATGGCAGATATCAGTCGCGCCATGATGGTTGAGTCAAAGCGCTGAACTCTGTGAAAGCACGGCTAACTTCTTGAGATAGCCACAACCAAAAAGCCGACGCATGCGTCGGCTTTTTGACTAGGGTTTTGACCAAGCTGGAAGCAGTATGTGCAACCAGTCAAATCTTCATTTAGGTTGAGAGGCGTTTTTCCAAAGCTTCCTTGGTGTCTTTCAGCGCCGTTGGCAGGTGATACGCCAGTTGTGTGAACAGTTCGTCGTGCAGCTTCAGCTCGTCTGTCCAGGCGGCTTTGTCGATGCTGGTCACCGTGTTGAATTCGGCAGCAGAGAAGTTCAGGCCGGCCCAGTTGAGTTCACCATAGGTAGGGCTTACGCCGAATATGTTTTCTTGGCCAGCAGCACTGCCTTCGATCCGGTCAATCATCCACTTGAGCACGCGCATGTTCTCGCCGTAGCCAGGCCAGACAAACTTGCCGTCATCACCTTTGCGGAACCAGTTGGTGCAGTAAATCTTGGGCTGCTTGGCGCCGGACGCAGCCAGCTTTTGGCCCATGGTGAGCCAATGCTGGAAGTAGTCGGCCATGTTGTAGCCAGCAAAAGGCAGCATCGCAAACGGGTCGCGGCGCACAACCCCTTGCTGACCGGCAGCGGCTGCCGTGGTTTCAGAGCCCATGGTCGCAGCCATGTAAACACCTTCGACCCAGTTACGGGCTTCGGTCACCAGCGGCACGGTCGTGCTGCGCCGTCCGCCGAAGATAAAAGCGTCAATCGCGACACCTTTTGGGTCATCCCAGGCACTGTCGAGCGCGGGGTTGTTGATGGCGGTCACGGTAAAGCGTGAATTGGGGTGAGCTGCCTTAGCTCCGGTTGTCTTGGCGATCTCGGGTGTCCAATCGTTGCCTTGCCAGTCGATCAAGTGCTCGGGCAGGGAGCCGGTGTCTTTTTCCATGCCTTCCCACCAGACATCGCCATCGTCGGTCAGCGCGACATTGGTGAAAATCACGTTCTTGTCCAGGCTGGCCATGCAGTTGGGGTTGGTGTGGTAATTGGTACCAGGGGCCACGCCAAAGTAGCCAGCTTCGGGGTTGATCGCATACAGCTTGCCGTCCGCACCGGGTTTGATCCAGGCAATGTCGTCACCGATGGTGGTGACCTTCCAGCCGTCAAACCCCGTGGGCGGCACGAGCATGGAGAAATTGGTCTTGCCGCAGGCGCTGGGGAAGGCGGCGGCTACGTGGTATTTCTTGCCCTCAGGGTTGGTCACGCCCAGGATGAGCATGTGCTCGGCCAGCCAACCTTGGTCGCGCCCCATGTTCGACGCGATACGCAGGGCAAAGCACTTTTTGCCCAGCAATGCATTGCCGCCGTAGCCCGAGCCATAAGACCAGATTTCGCGGGTCTCAGGGTAATGCACGATGTACTTGGTCTTGTTGCAAGGCCAGGCGACGTCTTTTTGACCATCGGCCAAGGGTGCTCCCACCGTGTGTACGCAAGGCACAAAGTCGCCATTCACGCCAAGCACGTCAAACACAGCCTTGCCCATGCGGGTCATGATCTTCATATTGACGGCCACATAGGGGCTATCTGACAGTTCAATCCCGATGTGGGCAATCGGGCTGCCCAGCGGGCCCATGCTGAACGGCACCACGTACATGGCGCGGCCTTTCATGCAGCCGTCAAACAGCGGGTTCAAGGTGGCACGCATGTCCGCAGGGGCCATCCAGTTGTTGGTGGGGCCAGCGTCTTCTTTGTTAGCGCAACAGATATAGGTGCGGTCTTCTACGCGGGCCACGTCGGACGTATCAGAGCAAGCTAGAAAGGAATTGGGGCGCTTGGCGGGGTTGAGTTTTTTGAAGGTACCGCCGTCCACGAGCAACTGGCACAGACGCTGGTATTCGTCGTCGCTGCCGTCGCACCAGTACACGCTGTCTGGCTTGCACAGGGCGACCATGTCAGCAACCCATGCCACCAGCTTGGCGTTTTTGACATGGTTGGGCGTGTTGAGAGTCAACCCCTTCATCACAGGTGAATTCATTGCAATGCTCCTAAGTTAAAAATCGTCTTATCAAAAAGAAGCGGGCAAAGCTTGTAACGAATCAGGCTTGCAACAAGCGGCGCGACTTCACTTTGAGAAAACGGCTAAACACTTCAGTCGGCGCTTGCAGTGCGGTCAGGCAGAAGCTTAGGAGGTTTGGTCCAAGTCGGCTGGGATAGCAATTTTATGAACGTAACTCAGAGTTACCAAGCAGTTACTGCGCAACTTTATGCAATCGATGCATAACTTTATGCAGCCAAGTTATGTGGACATTTCCGATGCGCAAGGCTGACTCGAGGATGACAATTTACGCTGCTTTTCAAAGCAAGGCATATGTTGTACTGACACGGCAAACCGACTTTCCGTCCTGCGCGCCACGCAAATCAATCTCGCCAAAGGCCAGGCTTTTTCCAGCGCGCAGGACCCGTGCCACCACCAGGGCATCCTGCCCGGAGAGCGGCTTTAGAAAGCTGCTGTTCAATTGAACCGTAGTGCAGGGCCGGAACTCCCCAAAATGCTGGATCAGTGCCAGAACCATCGCTGTATCTGCCGCCGCCATCATGGCCTGCCCGCACAACACGCCGCCCACGCGGAACAACTGGTCACTTTGGGGCAAGCGAACACACACGCCGTCAGTATCTGCAGACACAACCTGGAGGCCCAAATCCTGGACCCAAGGCGCAAAGTGATCGGTAAGCGCCTGCTGAAGTGTTTGAATGGTGACGCTCATGGCTGCTCCTCTGCCGTAAACCCGGCTGTATTAAGGGACTCCAGTACCTGTGCCACATGGGGGTGACCGCGGGTTTGGATGACCAGTTCGATCTCGACATGTTGGGCCGATAAATGACTGAATGCACGCTGATGGTGAACTTCGTCAATATTGGCGCCAGCGTCAGCGACCACCTGCGTAATCCTGGCAAGGGACCCAGGTACATCCCGCGCATTGACGCGTAACCGAGCCAGGCGCCCCGCGCGCACCATGCCGCGTTCGATTGTTGCAGCGAGCAGTAAAGGGTCGATATTGCCGCCGCAAAGTACCAGGCCGACGCGCTTGCCTTTGAACTGATCTGGGTATTTCAGCAGCGCCGCAAGCCCTGCGGCGCCTGCACCCTCCACCAGCGTTTTTTCAATTTCCAGCAACATCACAATGGCCTGCTCAATGTCACCTTCATCGACAAGCAGCAAATCATCCACACGCTTGGCAACCACCGCCTGGGTCAATCTGCCGGGTGTACCCACCGCTATACCCTCAGCGATAGTGCTCTGACCTTGGGGTAAATGCGTGCCCTTAATTGCATTGAACATGCCCGGAAAGCGTTGGGTCTGCACGCCTACTACCTGAATGTTAGGTGACTTGGCCTTGACCGCCGTCGCAATGCCCGCAATCAGGCCACCACCGCCAACTGCAACGATGAGGGTGTCCAGGTCGGGCACAGCCTGCAGCATTTCCAATCCAACAGTTCCTTGACCTGCGGCGATGGCAGCATCGTCATAAGGATGGACAAACGCCAGTCCCCGTTCCTTGGCCAAGGCCAATGCATGGGCGCGCGCCTCATCCAGCGTGTCGCCGTGCAAGACCACCTCTGCACCAAAGCCTCGCGTACGCTCCACTTTGATGCCAGGCGTAAAACGCGGCATCACAATCACCGCTTTCAAGCCGAGCCGCTGGGCGTGATAAGCGACCCCCTGCGCATGGTTGCCGGCACTCATGGCAATGACGCCCACAAGAGATGGATTTGCGTTTCGCCCTTGCTCTTCGGTTAACAAGGTGAGCTTGTTACAGGCGCCGCGCTCCTTGAAAGAGGCGGTGAACTGATGGTTTTCGAACTTCAGATAGACCTGTGCGCCGGTCAACTCCGACAGGGTTCTCGAATAAACGCATGGGGTATCAATTACCTGCCCCTTCAGCCGGATCGCGGCGCGCTCGATATCATTAAGTTCAATCATGACGGCTCGTAAGATTGGCAAGTTACTGGATTGTGGCAATTTCAACACAGTCCATGGGAAGGAATAAATGACCGCAGTATTCCCATAGCTATTGTTGCGCGTTATGGTGCGGTTACTTGCAGCTTTTTGCCTGGAGGTGAAGATGGTCAAGGCCGTTAACAAGTTCTCATCAGACATTCCTGTCATGCCCTCGCCTGGCCTGAAGGATGCGCCGGTGCTGGACTTGCTGTGTTCACACTTTGTGATGACCCTGGCTGGCAAGCAGGGTGCCAAGTTCAATGTGCGACGGGACTTTAACGGTCTGTTGCCACTAACGGGCAAGCATTTGGTGTGGCCCCTGCCCGTGCTCACACGATTGCGTGAATTCCTGGGTCGGCGGTGCAAAGACAATGAGTTCTGGCGAGGCCATGAAGCCCTCGACATGCAGGAGTTCATGGAGCGCCATGGTGTATGGCGCGGTCCTTATGAAGAAGGTACCCTGTTCTTTTACTTGGACGAATACGCCAAAGACCTGCCCAAGGATCTTCTTTCGGTTCTGGCTGTGACAGGACAATGGCTGAACCACTCCCTCAAAAAGCAGAGCACGCTGGTCGAGAAAAACATCGATGCCCTGTCCGGCCTGCTGATGCTCAGTCGCGCAGAGCGGGCTCTGCTGCTGTACGGCACGCTGGCACGGTATCAGCGCGACTTGCGCAGCCTGTTGGTGGAATTCAAGGTCAAAAATGCGCCTGAAGCCTATGCCGCCTTGGCGGAAGTAGCAGGCGTCAAACCCACAGAAGTCGCTGACGCCTTGCGGGCGGGCTCGCGCCTGGAACGAATTGGCCTTGTCGAAAACCTGATCTCTGAGCACAACATCACTGACCTGGGCGACCTCATGAAAGTCAGCGAAAAGCTGCCCACCGTGCTCATGCGTGAATACCGCGACAAGGCCGCGTTGATGGCCGTTTTCACCCGCCCGAGCGCCAAGAGTGAATTGAACCTGAGTGACTTTGAGTATGTGAAGGAAGATGCCCAGGTGTTGCGGACCTTGCTACGCAACGCCGTGGAGCGCAACGAAAGCGGCGTCAACATCTTGCTCTATGGCCCACCTGGCACCGGCAAAACCGAGCTCGCCAAGGTGGTAGCGCAAGCTGCTGAGCTGGAGTTGTACGAAGTGGAATACGCTGATCGCGATGGCAACTCACTCAGCGGACGTGACCGCTATCGCTCTTTGCAAATCGCACAAGTGTTTCTCAGGGGAAGTCACCAGGCCGTGCTCTTGTTTGACGAGGTGGAGGATGTCTTTCCACCCATCAGCAGTGAAGCCGCGCAGTTGATGGCACGAGCCGAGCAGGTGGCAGCGCCGTCCAGTGCCAGCGTCAACGGCAAAGCCTGGGTAAACCAGATTTTAGAATCCAACACCGTTCCCACGCTCTGGGTTACCAACCGGATTGAACAGATTGACCCCGCCTTTCGACGCCGTTTTGCCTACCACTTGGAGTTGAAAAGTCCTCCCCCCGGTGCGCGCGAAGGATTGGTTCGCAAGACGCTGGAAGGTGTAGACGTGTCAGACAGCTTTGTTGCGAAACTGACTGAACGCAAAGGCCTCACGCCTGCGCAGATTCGCACCGCAGTCAAGTTTGCGGGCCTAGCTCAAGCGACGGACGAGAAGGCTAATGTGACCCAGCTAGAAGGCCTGATTGAGCGGCAACTTAAGAATGCTGATTTGGCCTTGGGTAACAAAGCAGGGGGCAGCCGCCAAAGCTCGAGCGTGACCACCTACAACCTGGACATGCTGAACGTGGAGACTCGGTTTGCAATTCCCCGTGTTGTCGAAGCCCTCAAAGCTCGAGGCCACGGTAGCCTGTGTTTTTACGGGGCGCCTGGGACTGGAAAAACGGCCCTGGCCGAACACATTGCCAGGGCAGTTGACAAACCGCTCATCATTAAGCGAGCGAGCGATCTGGTCAGCAAGTTTGTGGGTGAAACCGAGCAGAACATGGCTGCCATGTTCAAAGAGGCCGAAGCCGAAAAAGCGGTCTTGCTTTTGGACGAAGCAGACAGCTTTTTGCAGGATCGACGCTCGGCCCAGCGTACCTACGAAGTGACCGAGGTGAACGAAATGCTGCAAGGCATGGAGCGCCACAATGGCATCTTTATCTGCACCACCAATCTGCTGGATCGGGTTGACCAGGCTGCATTGCGACGATTTACCTTCAAGATCAAGTTCATGCCGCTGACACCAGCGCAGCGCGAACAGATGTTCGTGACAGAAGCGTTGACAGGAGACTTGGCTGCCATGTCGCAAGCCTTGCGCGCGCGCCTGACTAAGTTGCATCAACTTTGCCCCGGAGATTTTGCTGCAGTCAAAAGGCAGGTGGACATCTTGGCGACAGCGTTTTCACCCGAAGAGTTCATGGAGCAGCTAGAGGCTGAGCACCGTATCAAACCAGAAGTACGCGAATCGCGCGGGATAGGGTTCCTGCCTTGATGCTAAGCCTGCTTGGGCGCCGCACGGTTGATTAAGAAAGAATTGAATTCCTTGATTGGCAAAGGTTTGCTCAGCAGGAAACCCTGGTAGGCCCGACAACCCAATCCGATCAGACAATCGCATTGGCTCTGGGTTTCCACGCCTTCAGCGATCACTTCAAGGCCCAGGCTGTGACCCAGCGTGATCACGGTACGGACAATGGCTGTATCGTGGGCATCAGTTAACACCTCATCCACGAAGGACTTGTCGATCTTGAGTTGATCCAGCGGCAAGCGTTTCAGGTAAGCCAGCGACGAAAAGCCGGTGCCAAAGTCGTCCAGCGAAAGGCGCACACCCCGTTCGCGCAGGGCAGTCATCTTGAGGATGACGTCGTCCATGTCGTTGATCAGCATGCTTTCCGTCAGCTCCAACTTCAAACGTTGCGGATTCGCACCAGACTGATCCAGGGCTTGAGCGACGCGTGGTACAAAATCTGCCTGCCGAAACTGTTGTGCGCTGACATTGACAGACAGACTCAAGTGTTCAAATTTTTCATCTCTTGACCAGCTTACCAATTGGGCGCACGCTTGGGCCAATATCCAGTAGCCCAATGGAATGATCAGCCCTGACTCTTCAGCCTCTGGAATGAACTCGGCAGGCGGAGTTAACCCCAGCGCAGGGTGGTTCCAGCGCACCAGGGCCTCCGCACCACTGATGGTGCCATTCACGCCCATCTGGGGTTGAAAATGCAGCACAAACTGTCGGAACGCCAGCGCTTTTCTAATCGCAGCAATACTGGATCCTTGAGCGACCAAATCGGTTTGCATCAGATGCATGGCGGCGTAGAGCAAGACGAGGGCCAGCAGATTATTGATCCAGGTGCCTGGGATCCGGATGTCATCCGGCAACGCCAGATCGGTTTGCATGCCCCAATTGCTGCTGGCCAAAGCGTAAAACAGCGACAAGCTGATCCCGGCAACTCCATGTTTTACCCAGCCAGGTTCATCACGAAAGAGCATATAACCGGCAACGCCCAGGGGCAGGAAGTATTGATGAACTGAGCGCGGCGCAGCCGCGGACGGAATGTCCTGAAACACTGACAGCAACCCTAGGACGAACCACATCGCCGCGATGAGTACTGCGGACGCCGCACGATTTTGGCCACCTCTGGCCAGGAAACCAATGGTCAGGCCAATGAGGACGATGGCAATGTCAAGCAACACCAGTTCATGGTGGCCAGTCAATGCAAAATGAACCCCCCAGCCCAGCCCGGCGCCCACCATGATGACGCTACACAAGCTCAGGACATTGCGAACCCGCCTCGCATGTTGCGACGCCAGTTCGCCAGCTTCGTAGGGTTTAAGGTGCACGATGGAATTCTGCTTAGTCAGGTTTGGCTCGTCAATTACCTCTACATGGCCCTCAGGACTTCAGCGCCATAGGCTTCTAGTTTCTTTGCTCCGATGCCGCTGATACCTTGGAGTTCTTCCAGGCTCTTGGGTGCAAGGGCGGCAATGGTTGCCAGCGTGGCGTCGTGAAAGATCACATACGCGGGCAGATTGTGCTCGCGCGCCACTTCGCCACGCCAGGCTTTGAGAGCTGCAAAGCGTTGCAAGGCATCCTCATCCAGCGAAGCTGCTAATGTACCAACGACCGCCTTGGCACTTCGTTGTTTGTCGCGCTTGGGATGGCGCTCTGGCGGGGTTGACGCAGTCTCCCGAAGCATCAGCTGTACTTCTCCTTTGAGTACGGCACGCGAGCCATCGGTGAGCTGCAAGGTGTTGTAGGCCTCTGCGTCAACAGCGACAGCCCCAACTGCGATCAACTGGCGCAAGACGCCACGCAACTGTGCCTCACTTAAATCGGCGCTCAGGCCAAAGGTGCTCAGTTGGTCGTGCCCAAACTGAAGGACTTTGTCTGTCTTCTTGCCGCGCACAATGTCCATCAGATGCCCTGCACCAAAACTGATGCCACTGGTCTGTTGGACACGGTAGATCGTTGAAAGCAACTTGCGTGCAGCATCGGTGCCGTCCCAAACCTTGGGAGGATGCAGACAGTTATCGCAGTTCATACAGCAAGCCGCGACGCCAGGCATTTCGTGGACGGCGTTGCCCGTGGCAACATAGGTTTCGTTGAAATACGCGAGCAGTCGTACCCGGCGGCAGTCGCTGGCCTCGGCCAACCCGAGCAGAGCGTCGAGTTTGCCTCGCATCACCTGTTTGAACTCTTCGCCGGCCGGGCTTTCGTCAATCATGCGGCGCTGGTTGACTACGTCCTGCAGGCCATAGGCCATCCAGGCATTGGCTGGGGCGCCATCACGGCCAGCGCGACCGGTTTCCTGGTAATACCCCTCAATGTTCTTGGGCATGTCCAGGTGGGCCACAAAACGGACATCGGGTTTGTCGATGCCCATGCCAAACGCAATGGTTGCCACCATCACGAGACTGTCTTCCCGCAAAAACCGGTTTTGATGGGTCTGACGCACGCTGCTGTCCAGACCGGCATGGTAAGGCAAGGCATTGATACCTTGGGCACAGAGGAAGGCAGCAGTTTCTTCCACCTTTTTGCGCGACTGACAGTAAACAATGCCAGCGTCGCCTTCGTGCTCCATGCGTAAGAAGGCCAGCAACTGTTTTCGGGCATCTGCTTTTTCGACAATCTTGTAGCGGATGTTGGGCCGGTCAAAACTACTGACAAACGCTCTGGCGTCCTGCAGTTGCAGCCGCTCCAGTATGTCAGCACGGGTCAGCGAATCAGCCGTCGCGGTCAGCGCAATGCGCGGAACATGGGGATACCGCTCATGCAGAACGGTCAGTGCACGGTACTCTGGCCGGAAATCATGCCCCCATTGGCTCACGCAGTGGGCTTCGTCGATGGCAAACAGGCTCAGGCGACCTTGCCCGCACAGCGAATCCAACTGCGCCAGAAAACGCGGCGTGGTCACTCGCTCAGGCGCCGCGTAAAGCAGGGTGATGTCTCCACGCAGCATGCGTTGCTCAACCTCGTACGCCTCGGCACTGCTGAGAGTGGAGTTAAGGAAGGCGGCCTCGACCCCGGCTTCGTGCAAGGCACCCACCTGATCCTGCATCAAGGCAATCAGGGGCGAGATAACAATGGCAGCGCCGTGTCCGCTGCGCTGTCGCGCGATCGCCGGAATCTGGTAACACAGGGACTTGCCTCCCCCTGTTGGCATGAGCACCAAGGCATCGCCGCCATCACAGACGTGCTCGACAATGGAGGCCTGGGGCCCGCGAAAGCTGTCGTAGCCAAACACCTCTCGCAGGATGTGCAGGGGATTAGCGTTCATTTGGTACAAAAATGATAGCTATGTACGCTTTGTAGATAAGCCGTGATAGGCTTTTTTTTGTCAATGTCCTCACATTTGTTCCCACGGCAGGCCGTCAAACCGCCAACCGTTCAGAGTGGAGCGATGAAAGCTTGCGTCCAGATCGCCTTCAAAGCCGTGAGCCACGTTTACCACATTGGTAAAGCCAGCCGCCTCCAGTGCCAGGCCGGCGTCTGACGAGCGTTTGCCGCTGCGGCAGATCAACAGCACCAGACGGGACTTGCGTTCGTCATCACTGTCGCCCGGGATCTCGCGCTTCACAGCGGTCACAAAGGCGTGTGGGTCGGGGGTGAGTTCGGGGTATTCGTACCAGGCAATCATGTGAACGCCCGGGGGACGTCCAACATACAACGATTCAATCTCCATCCGAACATCGACGAAAAGAGCGTTGGGCGTGGCTTGCAGCAGTGTCCAGGCGTCAACAGGAAGCAAATTTCTCATGGTGGCTATTGTCGGGCATGCCTTTACGAGAGCGAGGGCCTCGGCGCCGGACTTTCTACAATGGCGGCATGAAGCCACTCATCTATACCCGGGCTATGTCCCTTGCGGCCACCCTGGCACAGCGCATCATGGTCCTCGACGGCGCCATGGGCACCATGGTCCAAAGATTCAAACTCACCGAAGCCCAGTTTCGTGGAGAGCGCTTCAAGGACTTTCATAAAGATGTCAAAGGCAACAACGAGTTGTTGTCCTTGACGCGCCCGGACGTGATCTCCGACATTCATGAAAAATATCTCGCCGCTGGCGCCGACATGATCGAAACCAATACATTCGGAGCCACCAGCGTGGCACAAGCCGATTACGACATGGCGCACTTGGCCAGAGAGATGAATGTGGCCTCAGCCAGAATAGCACGTACTGCCTGCGACAAATTCTCCACCCCCGAGCGCCCACGCTACGTGGTTGGTGCACTTGGCCCGACCCCGAAGACCGCCAGCATCAGCCCCGATGTGAACGACCCCGGTGCCCGCAATGTCAACTTTGAAGAGCTGCGTGCAGCCTACTATGAACAGGTGGAAGGTCTGGTGGAGGGCGGTGCCGACGTGCTACTGGTAGAGACCATTTTCGACACCTTGAACGCCAAGGCGGCCCTGTTTGCGATTGAAGAGTTTTTTGAAGCCTCTGGCGAACGCCTGCCACTGATCATCAGTGGCACAGTAACCGATGCGTCAGGGCGCATATTGAGTGGCCAAACGGTCACCGCCTTCTGGTACAGCGTACGCCACGCCAGGCCTCTGGCGATTGGCCTGAACTGCGCACTGGGTGCTGCGGTGATGCGACCCTATATCCAGGAGCTGAGTCGGGTGGCAGGTGACACTTTCATCAGCTGCTACCCCAACGCGGGTTTACCCAACCCCATGGCCGAAACCGGTTTTGACGAGACGCCGGAAGTCACGGCGAAGTTGCTGCATGAATTTGCTGCGGAAGGCTTGGTCAACATCGTGGGGGGGTGCTGCGGCACGACGCCAGACCACATTGCCGCCATCGGGCATGCAGTGCACCTATTGGCGGCGCGCAAACCGACGTCTTTTTTTTATGCTGAAGCCGCCTGACCCCCCAATCTGAAGAGCCAGCATGCAAGCGCACGCCATTGCCAGACTCCTTCGTCTGGACAAGCTGATTCAAATGCTGGGCACTGCCATGATCCCTATTTTGGTGGTGGGGATGGGGCTTACCTTGATGGTGTGGGACCCGCTGCCCATGCAAGGACTTCGCAACAGCATTTTTGACCAATACCAGCGCTGGCGCCCGCGCGTGCCCACTGATGCGCCGGTGCGCATCATTGATATTGACGAAGACAGCATTCAGCGCTTGGGCCAATGGCCCTGGCCCCGAACCCGGATTGCAGAATTGGTTGAGTCGGTGCAACAAGCTGGCGCAATTGCCATCGGGTTTGATGTGGTTTTTTCGGAGACGGACCGTACCTCGCCTCAATCCATGGTGCCCATGTGGTTTGGCGACAAACCTGGGGATGACACCCGTGTGCTGAGAGACAGAATCCTGCAATTGCCCGACCACGACGAAATTTTGCGCAAGGCAGTTGCGGGTGGGGGTGTGGTGTTGGGTTTTGCCTTGTCCCAGCAAAACGAGCCCGGACTTCTGCCGGAGATGAAGGTCCAGTTCGCACAAAAGGGCCCTTCGGCTCTGCCTTGGCTCAGCCGTTTCAACCGCGCGATTGCGTCACTGCCGCCAGTGCAACATGCCGCTGCAGGCAACGGGGCGCTGAACTTTGTGCCAGACGACGACGGTGTCCTGCGTCGCGTTCCCCTGGTGTTGCGTTTTATTGACCAGCCCGTGCCGTCATTCACGACCGAGCTGCTGCGCGTTGCTCAGGGGGAGCGTAACGTGATTCTCACCTCCGAACAGGTGACACCCGAAGAAAGCCGGGGCATGCGTGAAGTGCGAATTGGTGGCTTGTCTGTGCCGACAACGGAAAAGGGGGAAGTTTGGGTTCACTACGCGTCCCCTCACCCAGCCCGCTACCTGAGTGCCTGGAAAGTTCTGGCCGGGCAGGTGCCGCGGACTGAGCTGGAAGGCAACTTGCTACTCGTAGGCACGTCGGCACAGGGGTTGATGGATTTGCGCTTCAGCCCCTTGGGCAACGTCATCCCGGGCGTCGAGGTTCATGCCCAGGCGCTGGAGCAAATGCTGTCTGGCAGGCAGTTGGTCCGGCCTGGCTGGACGCAGAGTATGGAGGTCCTTGTAGCCCTGATAGCCGGCTTAGCCGTGGGAGTGCTGGCACTCAATGCCAGGGCCTTGCGGGCGGCCACGTTGTCCCTGCTAGCTATGGCGATGGTGTTTTCCTTTGGGTGGCTGAGCTTTTCCCAGTTTCAGTTATTGCTGGACCCTCTGACACCGTCACTCGTCGTATTGGCCAGCTTTGTGGTGTGCAGTCTGGTGCATCATTTCCGCAGTGAACGTCAACAGCGTTGGGTGACCAAAGCCTTCTCACGCTATGTGTCACCCAATAAGGTGGACTTTCTAGTCAAGCACCCCGAGCGACTCAAATTGGGTGGCGCACGTCAGACTTGCAGTTTTATTTTTACCGATCTGAAGGGGTTCACTGGCTTGATGGAAAGCATGGACCCAGGTGCCGCAGTCAGTTCTCTGAACGCTTACCTGGACGGCATGGTGTCCATTGCCTTCAAGCACGAAGGTACGTTGGACCGCATCATGGGCGACGCCGTGGCGGTGGTGTTTTCGGCACCGGTGATTCAGGAAGACCACATGCAGCGCGCCTTTAACTGTGCCATGGAGATGCATGCGTTTTCCCGCAAATACGCATCTGACTTGCAGGCCAGTGGGGTGTCTTTTGGCAATACCCGCATTGGGGTACATGCAGGTGAAGTGATCGTGGGCAATTTCGGTGGCAGCACCATGTTCGATTACCGGGCTCTGGGTGATCCCGTGAACACAGCTGCGCGGCTCGAGAGTGTCAACAAGCATTTAGGAACCTGGATTTGCGTGTCCGAGGTGGTTTACCAGGGGTGCTCGAACATGGTAGCCCGGCCTGTCGGACGTTTGGTGCTCAAGGGAAAGAAGCAGCCTTTGATGGTTTACGAACCTGTCACGTCCGGCGACACCATTATGAGAGCGCCTTTGAATGAATACTGTGATGTCTACGCCCGGTTGGTTGACCAACGTGTGAATGGCACAGCCTCCGGGCCGACCCAGTTGGAACTGACCCGGCTGGCAAAGCTTTACCCGGATGACCCGCTGATCCGCCTGCACCTTGACCGCCTTGACCGGGGCGAGTTAGGCGATGAAATCGTCATGGCAGAGAAATAAGTTGGGGCAGGAAAGCTGCCTTACGCAGCGTGCAAAGCGGAGGAATTGAATTTACCGGATGGTGATTTCAACCCGGCGGTTTCGAGGCTCGGGGGCCTCGTCCGGTGTGGGCACCAGTAAATTGCTTTCTCCATGTGATTCAATAGAAAGCGTTGCTGCTTGCATGCCTTTTTCACGGAGCAGATTTGCAATCGTGCTCGCTCGCTGGTAAGCCAGCACCGCGTTGGCCTCGGCTTTGCCGACTGTGTCGGAGTGGCCTATCACAGAAACATCAGGATTGTCCCTTTCTGCAATTTTGGTCAGGACAGTCGCAATCAGTGCCTGTGACTCTGCGGTCAAGCGAGCCCCCCCCGTTTCAAAATACAGGTAATAGCGTACAGGCAGGTGCGGACTCGCCGCCATGGCTGAACCAAAATCACGCTTTAGCTGCTCGGCTGAAACCGAAAAAGGTGCTGATTCACCACTGATCAAAGCGCCTTGGCGTGCCTGATCCAAGGTTTGTTCACCTTTATCGCTCTTCACAAAAACCTTGCCCAAAGCGCCACTGTCTTCTGGCAACAACACCACGTAATTACGAGGGCCTGGTGGCGGTTCAGGCACTTGTGGGGACGCGCACCCCGCCATCACCAAAGCCGAGAAAACCCATCCAATGGAAAGGGAAACACGTTGAGGTGTGCATGCGTCCGTCATTCTGAGGTGCCTTCCGCATCGACAGGGTCCACCTTCGCAACAAAATGGGTGCCGCGCACGCCAATCAGGCCTGTTGGGGTGGTTACAGTCACGCCATCGGGCTTAAGCTTGGCAATAACGCCCGACACGTAATTGAGCGTGCCACGGGTGAGTTTTGATCCAAATTTAAGCTTTCCGTCAGCAGGTGAATACAAGTACTCGGTCACTGTAAGCTCTGTCATCGGTCCAAATGACATGATGGTGCTGTCTTTAAAAGAGACACCAAGACTGCTGTCTGCGCCAGTCTTGAGCACGCTACCCTGCATGATCGGGGTGCCCAAAAGTGCCTTGACAGACTTGCCGTTTGTGATCACCTGGGCCACACCGGTCACTGTTTTGACATGTCCGACCGGTTCGGTAGCCTGGTCAGCAGGGAGCACCGGATTGTTCAAAGCCAGTTGCGTACTGGCCCGCAGACGCGGAAAACTGTTGTCTTGCGCCAAGGATGACGCACACACAAAACTGATCGCCAAAGCGAATCGATGGTGAGTCATTACGGTTCCTTCTTGCTTGGTCAACGGAAGTTCAGGCCTGAATTTCTCCGTCATGCAAATTATAGAAGCGCAGGTAAACCCCTCAAAAGTGAGGGATAAGTCACAAACTTCACCAAGGATAGGTATCAACCTGGCATCAAACGGTCGATTTCCTGCTGCATGGTCTTGGTGAGCTGCACGTATTTCTTGAGCTTTTCGGTGTTGTCCCGCAGTCGGTCGCCAATTCGCATGGCAATGGCCATCATCAACTTGGCGCCAATCTTGGGGTGGTCTTTGAGCAGTTCTTCCATGGCTTCGCGGGTCAGGATGGCACAGCGCAGCTTGGTACTGGCAGTACACGAAGCAGAACGCGGCTGACCATCAATCAGCCCCAGTTCACCGTGCATGCTACCGGGACCCAATACCGTCAGCGTAATCGGGGACACTCGACTGACCACGATGTTTTCAACCGTCACCTCGCCGTCCAGAACCAAGACCATGAACCCAATGTCTTTGGCCTCGCCTTCGCGGATGAACATCGTGCCTTCGGCGATGATTTGGGGCCTCATGTACTCCACAACCACCTTGGCCTCGTCCAGGCTCAACTGCATCAGCGCAGAGGGCGCTGTCAGCATGCGGGCAGCCAAGGTCGCACTGGGTGACCCCGCAGTATCTCCCTTTTCGGCCTCCACGAAGCCTGGCGTCATTTTGTTGAAGAGCTTCTGGAACATGGGTCTTAAGGCGTGCAAAAGTAAGAGTAGACCACAAGCATTAAAATTCGTCTAACCCGAGAAGCGTTGCAGCAGTTGTTACCAGGGTGTTCTCGTTTCAGAACACCTTTTGACGAGTGTCAGGCTTGGGTTCTATCAGTTGGCCGCATTTAATTCGACCAACTCCCTAACGACGCTTGCCTGATTTGTGTATTTCCCCCAGGTGAGCTGTATGTCCCTATCTTCCGGTATTTCTGAAAATCCGCGCGCTGTTCCGCCGCCCATGCAACTGTCAGGGCTGGAGCCTGTGCAGATTGGCGCTGGCAGTCTGTTTGTCAATATTGGAGACCGCACCAACGTGACCGGCTCCAAAGCCTTTGCCCGCATGATTTTGAACGGCGAGTTTGAGCAGGCGTTGGCCGTGGCCCGTCAACAGGTGGAAAACGGCGCCCAAATCATTGACATCAACATGGATGAGGCCATGCTGGACAGCAAGGCAGCCATGGTTCGGTTCTTAAATTTGATCGCGGGTGAGCCCGACATTGCCCGGGTGCCGATCATGATTGACTCGTCCAAGTGGGATGTCATTGAGGCGGGACTGCGCTGCGTGCAAGGTAAAGCAGTGGTGAACTCCATCTCCATGAAAGAAGGCATCGAGCCCTTCCTGCGCCAAGCCAAGCTGCTCAAGCGCTACGGCGCGGCCACCGTGGTCATGGCCTTTGACGAAAAAGGCCAAGCCGACACCTACCAGCGCAAGATCGAAATCTGCGAGCGTGCTTACCGGTTGCTGGTAGACGAGGTGGACTTCCCGCCAGAAGACATCATTTTTGACCCCAACATCTTCGCAATTGCCACAGGCATTGACGAACACAACAACTATGCCGTGGATTTTATTGAGGCCACGCGCTGGATCAAGCAAAACCTGCCGGGGGCAAAAGTCTCGGGTGGCGTGAGCAATGTGTCCTTCAGCTTTCGGGGAAACGACCCGGTTCGCGAGGCGATCCACACAGTGTTTCTCTTTCACGCGATTGCCGCGGGCATGGACATGGGCATCGTCAACGCCGGCATGGTGGGCGTGTATGACGATGTGGAAGCCGTGCTTCGCGAGCGCGTAGAAGATGTGGTGCTTAACAGAACGCCCGTCTACAAGCCGGGCGAGCTACCGCTGACGCCAAGTGAGCGTCTGATCGAAGCCGCCGAAGGCGCCAAGGGCGCAGCCAAGGATGAAAGCCGTCGCAACGACTGGCGCGGCACGGCTGAGCAGTCGGTTGCCGTGGCACAGCGGCTGAGCCACGCACTGGTGCACGGCATCACCGAGTTCATCGCTTTCGACACCGAAGAGGCCTACCGCGAGATTCTGGCCAAAGGTGGTCGCCCTCTGCATGTGATCGAAGGCCCCTTGATGGACGGCATGAACATCGTGGGGGACTTGTTCGGGCAGGGCAAAATGTTCCTGCCGCAGGTGGTCAAAAGCGCTCGCGTGATGAAGCAGGCCGTGGCCCACCTTATTCCCTACATCGAGGAAGAAAAGCGCCAGCAGGCTGCTGCCGGTGAAGACGTCAAAGCCAAAGGCAAGATCGTCATGGCCACCGTCAAAGGCGATGTGCACGACATTGGAAAAAACATCGTCACCGTGGTCTTGCAGTGCAACAACTACGACGTCGTCAACATGGGCGTGATGGTGCCTGCACACGAAATCCTGGCCAAAGCCAAAGAGGAGGGCGCTGACATCATTGGCCTGTCAGGTTTGATTACCCCCAGCCTGGAAGAGATGCAGTACGTGGCTGCCGAAATGCAGAAGGACCCGTATTTCCAGACCCGCAAGATGCCCCTGCTGATCGGCGGCGCCACCACCAGCCGGGTGCACACGGCGGTCAAAATTGCACCACATTACGATGGCCCTGTGGTCTATGTACCCGACGCGTCGCGCAGTGTGAATGTGGCGCAAAGTCTTTTAGGTGAGCAAGCGGCGCAATACATCAACGAGGTCAATGCTGACTACGCTAAGGTACGTGTTCAGCACGCCAATAAGAAACAAACGCCGTTGTGGCCGTTGACCAAAGCGCGTGCCAATAAGGCCCCGCTTGACTGGTCCAGCTACACACCACCCGCGCCTAAATTCATTGGTCGGCGCGTGTTCAAGAACTTTGATTTGGGCGAAATTGCGCGTTACATCGACTGGAGCCCGTTCTTCCAGACCTGGGACTTGGCAGGCGCGTACCCCGCCATCCTGACAGATGACGTGGTGGGTGTCGAAGCTACCAAGGTGTTCGCCGATGGGCAAGCCTTGCTCAAGCGAATCATCGATGGCCGCTGGTTGACAGCCAACGCGGTGCTGGGTTTTTACCCTGCCAACACGGTCAACGACGATGACATCGAGCTGTACACCGACAACAGCCGCAGCCAGACCGCCATGACATGGCATGGCCTTCGTCAACAGACCGAAAAACAGGCCGTGCCCGATGCCAGTGGGCAGGATGTGATGCGCCCTAGCCGCTGTTTGGCTGATTTTATCGCACCAAAAACCGTAGCAAACAACATAGATGCAGTAAGCCATAAGGCGGATTTTATAGGCATGTTTTCAGTTACCACAGGCCTGGGCGGTGAGGCGCGCGAAAAAGCCTTTGTTGATGCTCACGACGACTATTCAGCCATCATGTTCAAAGCCCTGGCAGATCGACTCGCCGAAGCCCTGGCTGAATGCCTGCACGAACGAGTGCGTCGCGACCTATGGGGATACGCCCCAGAGGAGGTGTTGGATGCGACCGCGCTGATCGCTGAAAAGTACCGCGGCATCCGTCCGGCACCCGGCTATCCCGCATGTCCCGACCACAGTGTCAAGCGCGAGATGTTCCGTCTGCTTCAATGTGAGGAAATTGGCATGGGCCTGACGGAAAGCATGGCCATGACACCTGCGGCCAGCGTCAGCGGTTTTTATTTAAGCCACCCAGAGGCGACTTACTTCAATGTCGGCCGCATCGGCGACGATCAGGTCAAAGACTTGGCTAAACGCAAGGGAGTGGATGTCGCCGAAGTGCTACGCCTACTGGGCTCCAACCTTTAGACATTGCAGTTAGCGCGGACCTCGTCAATGGTGGTGAGTCCTGCAAACACCTTGCAGATACCGTCCTGACGCAAGGTCAGCATGCCACCCTCGCGTAAACCTTCGCGAAGCAACTCTTCCGGTCGCGCCTTGGTTTGGACTAAGGTACGGATCTCCTTGCTGACTACCAATAGTTCGTGTACCCCTACGCGGCCACGCAGTCCAGAGCCGCCGCATTTGGCGCACCCCGGCGCATGGTAATGCTTGAGCTTGCCATTCACTCCGTAGCGTTGCACCCAGTCAGCCAGTACCGTTTCCCTTGCTGGACGAATATCGGCTGGGTAGATATGTAAGAAGTCAGCCAGCAGTTCATTGATTTTGTCTTCTTCGGCGTTACTCTCGACGCGGCAGTCCGGGCACATGCGCCGCAGCAGGCGTTGTGCCAACACAGCCAGCAGTGAGTCTGCAAAGTTGAACGGGTCCATGCCCATGTCCAGCAAGCGGATGACGGTTTCTGCCGCGCTGTTGGTGTGCAGGGTCGACAGCACCATGTGCCCGGTAAGCGATGCCTCAATTGCAATCTGAGCAGTTTCATGGTCCCGGATCTCGCCAACCATGATGACGTCGGGGTCAGCGCGCAGGAAACTTCGCAGTGCCTTGGCAAAAGTCCAATCGATCTTGGGGTTCACCTGAACTTGGCGCAAGTCAGGCTGAGAGATTTCGACCGGATCTTCAGCAGTCCAGATCTTCTTTTCTGGCGTATTCAGGTAACCGAGAACCGAATGGAGTGTGGTGGTTTTACCCGAACCCGTGGGTCCAACGCACAGGACCATGCCGTACGGTCGGCTGACTGCGTGCTGGAGTCGCTCAAGCGTGATGGGGCGCAAACCCAGTTTGTCCATCGGGATGGGCTTGGCTGATGCCAGCAGGCGCATCACCACGTCTTCCAGGCCGGTCGTGGTGGGAATGGTCGCTACACGCAACTCAAGCTTGTGGCTAGGCGAGTACTTGGAGAAGTCAATCTTGCCATCCTGAGGTTTGCGCTTCTCAGAAATATCCAGATCGCACATCACCTTGATGCGCGCAACCAGTGCGTGGCGGTAGCTTGGGGGTAGCTCAATGTAGGCGCTGAGCACACCATCCTTGCGAAAACGCACCCGAACCTTGCGGTCACCGGGATGGGTTTCGATGTGGATGTCAGACGCCCCTTTGGTCTGTGCATCAATGATCATGGTATTGATGAACTTGACCAGCGAGTTCTCATTCTGGTCCGTAGGCACCACAGGTTCTTCTATCAGCTGCTTGGCGGCTTCATGCTCTTGCTGAAGGTCCTTCAGCAGTTTGCCAGTGTCTTCACCCAAATCGAATTCAATCGGGGCCTCCAGACTGGCTGCTTCGGCCTCGGGACTCCAGGATTCCAGACCGAACTTTTCATAGATTCGTGGCAAAGTGGTCGTGATGGCGGGACCTGATGCCAATGCCGGGATCACTTTCGCACGCAGGGCGAATTCCAGCTCGTCCACCAATTTACGCTGCGATGGATCCTCTGCCGCAATCACCAAAGTGCCTTCGCGCATCAATAACGGCAGAATGTTCAGACGGTGCGCTAGCTTGAAGGGCACTTTTTGCAGTGCAGCCAGTTCGACAGGGAAGCTGGCCACGTCAATCACAGGGTAGCCCATCTTGCGGGCCAGCGCGATGTGCAGGTCTTTGCGGGTGATCATTCCGGTTTTGACCAGCAGTTCGCCCAAGGGCACGGTGCGTTCCTGCTTCTGTTTTTGCAGTGCTTCCTTAAGCTGCTCTTCAGAGATCAGGCCCAGCGCCGTCAGCGCCTCACCGATCTTGACCATCGGCATGCGTGACTGCTCTTCCAGCGCTTGCAGCAGTTGATCGGCCGACACAATCTCGTTGACCACCAGGTAGTCGCCCAGCTTGCGGTTTCGGATCAGCTGCTGTTCCTCAGCCGCTTCGTCTACCTGCTCTTGCGTGACAGCATTTTGTTCCACCAGCACCTTACCGATGTGCCCGCCAAACTTGATACTCTTGTAGGCCTCCCGTGGCACAAACATCCGTTTGACAGAGCCCAAGGCGTCAGCGGGCGGAAAGAGAAACAACCCCGCTTCATTCTCCACATGCCCTACCGTCCGGCCAGCCGATTTGCTGCCGTCAACCCAGTCAAGCTGGAAATCCACTTCGGGGCGATACCCCAAAATTTCAGCAAAATCGTCTGCCGACGCCGCCTGGTTAGGGTTCAAGAGATTCTTCAGGCGCAAGCGGCGAAACTGGTCAAACCGCAACGGCATCATCACGCGCGAGGGTGGCACCTGAATGATGGCCACCCGATCAGTCACGTTCAAGGAAACCAGCAAGCCCGAGCGTTTGGTGCTGTTCATGCCCTTGATTTCGCATTGCTCAGGCTCTCTCCACGGGGTTGAGCCAGGGTAACTGGCGTACGGCGGTGTAGGCCAAGTGAAGTTGACGGGTTTTGCAGTTGAAGCTGTGGCTTGCATGGCGGGGCGCGTTTGGATGGGATCCATCTTAGTGGTTTCTAGGCATGTTCCCGCAAAGTTCGTCGGTATTGCATGGCTTCAGCCACATGGGTAAGTTCTATGGTGCCAGAGCCGGCGAGGTCGGCAACGCTGCGGGCAAGCTTCAATGTACGGTGGGTGCTGCGAGCCGACCAGCCAAGCCGGGCGGCTGCCGTTTCGAGAAACTGACGGGTTGTGTCGATCAACGCAGCGTGTTCTGCCAGGTCTTGTGCTCCCAAGGCCTGATTCAGTTTGCCCTGGCGTTTGAGCGCCCGGTCCCGCGCCTCAGTGACCCGCTGGCGAATCTGGGCGCTGGTCTCCCCGGCCGGCGACCTCAGCAACTCATTGCTGGGCAGTGCGGCCACTTCCACATGCAAATCGATGCGGTCGAGCAGCGGGCCGCTGAGCTTGCCCTGGTAACGGCTAACCTGATCGGGCGTGCAGCGGCAGCTTTTTATTTTGGAGCCCAGGTATCCGCAAGGGCAGGGGTTCATTGCTGCAATCAATTGGAACCGCGCAGGAAACTCTGCGCGTCGCGCTGCGCGGGCAATGGTGATCAGTCCGGTTTCCAGCGGTTCACGCAGGGACTCTAAAGCGCTGCGGGCAAACTCGGGCAACTCGTCCAGAAACAACACGCCATTGTGAGCCAGTGATATTTCGCCCGGTCTTGGCGGCGAACCACCGCCGACCAACGCAACCGCACTAGCGGTGTGGTGGGGATGCCGGGTCGGTCGCACACCCCATTGCGACAATTTAAAGTTTCCCGCCAGGCTTGCGATGGCGGCACTCTCCAGGCTTTCCTGGATCGTCATGCAAGGCAGCAGGCTGGCAAAGCGCTGTGCCAGCATCGATTTACCTGAACCGGGTGGCCCCATCAACAGCAAGCTGTGACCGCCAGCAGCCGCTATCTCAAGCGCACGTTTAGTAGCTGCTTGGCCCTTCACATCGGCCAAGTCGCCTGCCAAGCTAGCGACCGACATATCCATGGACTGAGCTTGCAAGGCGGTCCAGCCCTCTCCAGCGGGTTCCGTGCTTTCGCTGGCACCTTCTGGCAGGAACTGCTGGACCACGTCCAGCAAGTGTTTTGCACGGTATACCTGAGCAGTCGGCACCAGTGCAGCTTCTTCGGCGCTTTCTGGTGGCAGGACCATCCGGGCCTGTATGGCCTGCAGATGCAATGCCAAGCTCATTGCCAGGGCACCGCGCACCGGTCGCAACTCACCAGACAAGGAAAGCTCGCCCGCAAATTCAAAACCCCTGAGTCGTGCTGCATCGATCTGGCCACTGGCGGCCAGAATGCCCATGGCAATCGGAAGGTCAAAACGCCCTGAATCTTTTGGGAGATCAGCCGGGGCCAAATTGACGGTAATGCGCTTGTTGGAAGGAAATGCAAGTCCGGCGTTTTGAATCGCACTGCGAACCCGTTCGCGCGCTTCCTTGACCTCAACGTCGGCAAGCCCTACCAAAGTGAAGCTAGGCAGGCCGTTGGCCAAATGAACCTCGACCGTGACCCCCGAGGCTTGCAAACCCATGAGTGCCCGACTTTGCACCAAAGCAAGGCTCATCACATCCCTCCGCCCTGAAGTAGCGCGCGCTCGCAAATGGTGCTTAAACATCGCGTCGCACCAAATGAGTGCTTCCATACCCGTTTTTCAGTGCTGGTGCAAGCGGAATTCATCTTGCTGCACTGCAGCGAAATCATCTTGTGCACTTTGGCACGCTCTCTGCTAGGTACGGTCATTGCAACCTTTCAACTTATCCAACTGGAGAAACCATGAAGCATCAACTCGCAACCTCCCTCACCAAATCTGTCGCTCTGGCGGTTTTGTTCATGTCTGGCGCTGCCATGGCTCAAACCAAAGCACCGGAACCAGATTACACCCTGTCTTACAACGTGGGTGCAGTGACGGAATACCGCTACCGTGGTCTTTCTCAATCTGGCAAGAAGCCAGCCTTGCAGGCAGGCGTTGATTTTGCTGCCAAGAGCGGCGTTTACCTGGGTGCCTGGGCTTCCACCATTTCCTGGATCAAGGATTCTGGCCCAGGCCTGAAAGGTCCAGTGGAAGTCGACATTTACGGTGGCTACAAAGGCAGCATCAGCGAAACCGTTTCCTATGACGTCGGTGGCCTTCAGTACTGGTACCCCACGAACAATTTCAGCAATGTTGCTGCCAATGCCAACACGTTTGAGCTCTATGCAGCTTTGACCGCTGGTCCGGTCACTGCCAAGTACTCCCACGCTCTGACCAATCTGTTTGGTTACACCAATAGCAAGAACAGCGGCTACCTGGACATCAGCGCCACGTTTGATCTGGGCAATGGTTTCTCTGTTGTTCCACATATCGGTAGCCAAACCGTCAAGAACAACAACGGCAGCTACACCGACTACTCCGTTGCAGTCAACAAAGACATCGACGGCCTGGTGCTCAGCGCCACGCTCCTCGGCACCAACTGGAAGAGCAAGTACGGCAGCAACTTTACCTTGCCTGGCTCTGGTGATAAGAACCTTGCTGGCAGCACAGTGGTGCTGGGCATCAAGAAGAACTTCTGATCCAGGAGATTCCTATGAAACTCGTTTCCGCCATCATCAAACCGTTCAAGCTCGACGAAGTGCGCGAAGCCTTGTCCGGCATTGGGGTTCAAGGCATTACCGTGACTGAAGTCAAAGGCTTTGGCCGTCAAAAAGGCCACACAGAGTTGTACCGCGGTGCAGAGTATGTCGTTGACTTTCTGCCCAAGGTCAAGATCGAAGCAGCCATTGCAGACGAACTGGTTGACCGCGTGATCGAAGCCATCGAAGGCGCGGCACGTACCGGCAAGATCGGGGACGGCAAGGTGTTTGTGTATGACCTGGAACAGGTCGTTCGCATTCGCACCGGCGAAACCGGCAAGGAGGCGCTTTGATCAGGCCACACGGTCTTTTCAAAGCCCACATCCCTTTGAACCAATGAGATTCAAACCATGAAAAAACTACTTGCCTCCTTAGCCATTGGCTTTTCGCTCTTCATGAGCGGAGCAGCTGTGATGGCCCAAGGCTCTGACGCCAAGCCTGAAGCCGCTGCATCCGCAGCCGTGACGCCACCTGCAGTGGCAGCAGCAGCAGCGCCAGCAGCTACTGCCGAAGCCCCTGCGACTGCAGCCTCGGCACCTGCGCCAGTGCCTAACAAGGGTGACACAGCCTGGATGTTGGTTTCTACCCTATTGGTCATCTTGATGACCATTCCTGGCCTTGCCCTGTTCTACGGTGGTTTGGTGCGCAGCAAAAACATGCTGTCTGTCCTGATGCAGGTGTTTGTGACTTTCTCGATGATCGTTGTGCTGTGGGCCCTGTACGGTTACAGCCTGGCATTCACCGAGGGCAACGCTTTCATTGGTGGCTTTGACCGCCTGTTCATGAAAGGCACCTGGGACAACGTCGCAGGCACCTTCGCCAATGCAGCAACCTTCAGCAAGGGTGTGGTGATTCCCGAGATCGTGTTTGCGGCCTTCCAGGCGACCTTCGCCGGTATTACCTGCTGCCTGATCGTTGGCGCATTTGCCGAACGCATCAAGTTCTCGGCCGTTCTGCTGTTCACGGCGCTGTGGTTTACCTTCAGCTACGCTCCAATTGCGCACATGGTCTGGTTCTGGATGGGTCCTGACGCTTACACCGCAGCCTCGGTGGTAGACGAAATGAACGCCAAGGCAGGTTTCATCTGGCAAATGGGCGCTCTGGACTTCGCAGGCGGCACCGTGGTGCACATCAACGCTGCCGTGGCTGGCCTGGTCGGCGCTTACATGATCGGCAAGCGTGTGGGTTATGGCAAGGAAGCCATGGCACCTCACAGCCTGACGCTGACGATGGTGGGCTCTGCGCTGCTGTGGGTGGGTTGGTTTGGTTTCAATGCTGGCTCTGCACTGGAAGCCAACGGCTTCGCGGCCCTGGCCTTCATCAACACCTTCTTCGCTACCGCCGCAGCGGTGCTGTCCTGGTCTGTCGGTGAAGCTCTGCACAAAGGCAAAGCCTCCATGCTGGGCGCTGCGTCTGGCGCGGTCGCTGGCCTGGTGGCCATCACGCCTGCTGCTGGCAACGTTGGTATCGGTGGCGCGCTTTTCATCGGTCTGCTGGCTGGCTTTGCCTGCCTGTGGGGCGTGACAGGGCTCAAGAAGATGTTGGGTGCAGACGACTCACTGGACGTGTTTGGCGTTCACGGCGTCGGCGGTATCCTGGGCGCGTTGCTTACCGGTGTGTTCAACTCTCCAGCACTGGGGGGCCCAAGCTTTGTAGGTGACTGGGTAACCGCAACAGCTGTCGCACCGGACGCCTACACCATCGCAGGGCAAGTCTGGACGCAAGCCAAGGCCGTGCTCATCACCATCGTGTGGTCGGCAGTCGTGTCGGTTGTGGCCTACAAGATTGTGGACTTGGTGATTGGTCTGCGCGTCAGCGAAGAAGACGAGCGCGAAGGCCTGGACATCACATCCCACGGCGAAACCGCCTATGGACGCTGATCACTGAGATTTTCCGAATAACGCGAGTGTCTCCTTAAGACTTGGGTCTGCAGCAATGCAGACCCTTTTTTTTTGCCCATTGCCTGGTGGACGAAACATCAGCATTAACCCTAGTGAAATGCGACAGCACTTTGACAGTTAGCGAGCGCATGATAACGAGGCTGTTTCTTTACCTAGCCACTTGAATTGGAGACTTGTATGCGTCGTGACGAATTCCTGAAATCCCTGGCGGCCTTAGCTGCAGTCGGGGCATTGCCCTTGAGCGCCCAGGCCGCTGCTGCCCTCAAAATGATGATCCCAGCCAACCCTGGTGGTGGATGGGACAGCACAGGCCGTGCCCTGGGCAAAGCACTGACCGAATCTGGCGCAGCCGCATCGGTGTCTTACGACAACAAGGGCGGGGCAGCTGGCGTGATTGGTCTTGCGCAGTTTGTCAACGGGAACAAGGGCGATGCCAACGCATTGATGGTAATGGGTGCTGTCATGCTGGGGGGTATCATTACAGGCAAGCCACCGGTTTCCCTGAACCAGGCGACCCCCATTGCTCGCCTGACCAGCGAATACAACGTTTTTGTCCTGCCGGCCAATTCGCCTTACAAGACCATGGCAGATGTGATCGCCCAGATGAAGAAAGACCCAGGCAGTGTTAAATGGGGTGGTGGCTCTCGCGGATCCACCGAGCACATTGCTGCTGCCATGATTGCCCGTGAGGTCGGCGTGGATCCTGCCCGTATCAACTACGTTGCTTTCCGTGGCGGTGGTGAGGCAACAGCCGCTATCTTGGGTGGCAACGTCACCGTGGGTGGCAGTGGCTACAGTGAGTTTGCCGAATACATCAAGACCGGCAAGATGAAGCCCATTGGTGTGACATCTGACGCACGGCTCAAGGGCATTGACGTGCCCACCCTCAAAGAGCAGGGAGTGAATGTTGTCATCGGTAACTGGCGCGGAGTGTATGGCGCAGCGGGCATTACCCCTGAGCAGCGCAAGGCACTGACGGCGCTGATCATTCAGGCCACCAAGTCCAAGGCGTGGGCTGAAGCCCTCGAAAAGAACGGCTGGACTTCTGCACTGATGACTGGCCCCGAATTCGACAACTTCGTTGATAACGAATTCGCCAGCCTGCGCGCCGTGATGGTCAAGTCCGGCATGATTTGATCAGAATAATCGAGGAGACAGCCATATGAAAGCCACCCACTCACTGGTGGGGCTAGGCACGCTGGGGGTGGGCGTTCTGTACGCGGTTGGGGCCATCCCGATCAAGTCAGACGCTGGCTACGCAGGTGTCGGGCCCAACTTCCTACCCTGGGTGGTCTCCATCGCCCTGATGATTTGTGGCGTTCTGCTGTTCCGCGAGGCGCATCGCGGTGGCTTTCGCTATCTGGAAGACCCGTCGGGTGCCGACAGGGGTGACTGGCCCGCCTTTCTGTGGGTGTCAGCTGGTATTTTGCTCAACGCGGCCTTAATTACCACCATCGGATTCATTTTGAGTTGCGCCCTGTGTTTCATGCTGGCAGTTCGTGGCTTCAAGATTGCCGAGGGACGCCGCGATTTCAGCGCAAAGGCTTGGGTGGTTGACTATGCTGTCGGTGCGGCCATCGCTGCGCCAGTTTTCTGGCTGTTCACCCAGCTTCTGGCGATCAACCTGCCAGGCCTCACACAGACTGGATGGTTGTGATGGATACCTGGAACCTGTTACTTCAAGGCTTTGCCACAGCGGGCACACCGATCAATCTGCTGTGGGCGCTGTTAGGCTGCACCATCGGTACGGCCATCGGGGTGTTGCCCGGCATTGGTCCTGCTACGGCAGTAGCCATGCTGCTGCCCATCACCGTCAAGGTCGAACCTACCGCGTCGATGATTTTCTTTGCCGGTATTTATTACGGGGCCATGTACGGTGGCTCCACCACCTCGATTTTGCTTAATACCCCCGGCGAGGCGGGGTCCATGGTGACCGCCATGGAGGGCAACAAAATGGCCAAGAATGGGCGGGCGGGGGCTGCTTTAGCCACGGCGGCCATTGGCTCCTTTGTGGCAGGCACCATTGCCACTGTACTGGTAACGGTATTTGCGCCGATCGTGGCCGAGTATGCGGTTCGGCTCGGCCCACCCGAATATTTCATGCTCATGGTGCTGGCCTTTACCACGGTGAGCGCGGTGCTGGGCGCCAGTGCACTGCGTGGCCTCACAGCACTCTTTATTGGGCTGGCACTGGGGCTGGTGGGCATGGACCAGCTCACCGGCGTCGCGCGTTATACCGGCGGTGTGCCCGAGTTGATGGACGGGCTTGAGGTGGTGCTGATCGCCGTCGGCTTGTTTGCTGTGGGGAGGCGTTGTACAACGTTTTGTATGAAGGCAAAACCGCCGAAACCCAGAACAAGCTCAGCAAAGTTCACATGACCAAGGAAGAGTGGAAGCGCTCTATTCCGGCCTGGTTGCGTGCTACCTTCATCGGGTTTCCATTTGGCACCATTCCGGCGGGGGGCAGTGAAATACCTACCTTTTTGAGCTATGCCACTGAAAAGAAACTTTCCAAACACAAAGAAGAATTTGGGACCACTGGCGCCATCGAGGGCGTGGCCGGACCGGAGGCCGCCAACAATTCGGCCATCACCGCCACCCTGATTCCGTTGCTGACGCTGGGTATCCCCACGTCCAACACCGCAGCCATTCTTCTCGGCGCATTCCAGAACTATGGAATCCAGCCTGGGCCACAGTTGTTTGACACCAATGCCAATCTGGTTTGGGCGCTCATTGCCTCGCTTTACATCGGCAACGTGATGCTGTTGATTTTGAATCTTCCCCTGGTGGGGCTGTGGGTCAAGCTGCTCAAAATTCCAAAACCCCAGCTCTACGCGGGCATCTTGATTTTTGCCACCGTCGGTGTGTACGGCATGCGCCAAAGTGCGTTTGACCTGGTGTTGCTATATGGCATCGGCCTGCTGGGTGTGGTGATGCGCCGCTTTGATTTTCCGACCGCACCTGTGGTTGTGGGCATGATTCTTGGGCCGCTGGCGGAAGCACAGATGCGCAACGCCCTGTCGATTGGTGAAGGCAAATGGAGCATCTTCCTGGAGCGCCCGCTGTCTTTGGGTTTGATGGTCGTCATTTTGCTGATTCTCATCGTCCCTCGAATTCTTCGGGCGCGCCGCGAGTCAAACTGACAGAGTTCTGAAGTCAACAGCGCATGGATACCAAGTCCCGTTGGACACGGTTCGGCCCCCAGGTCTGTGCACTGGGCGAGTCACCTTTCTGGCATCCAGTCGAGCAAAGCCTCTACTGGGTAGACATCGACGGCAAATGCATCTACCGAGCAAACGGTTATACGGGCGACACTGAGCGCTGGGACTTGCCAGAGAACCCCGGCTGCATCGCACCCGCCGCCAGCGGCGGACTGGTCATTGCCCTGCGCAATACCGTCTATCGCGCCTCACAGTGGAAGGGGCCACTCGAGCGGATTCATCGCTTTGAGCACGATGCCAATACCACTCGCTTCAACGATGGCAAGTGCGACCCTCATGGACGCTTTTGGGCCGGAACGATGTACGAGCCACGCGATCAAGCTTTGGGCCAACTCTTTTCGCTTGAGGCCTGCGCCGGTGGTGATGTCATCATTAGAACGATGGCTGATGGTGCGACCGTGGCCAACGGATTGGCTTGGTCACCGGACGCCAGTACGGTCTATTGGACTGATACCAAAAGCCATTGCATCCGTGCCTGGGACTGGCAGGCCGACGCCAATGTGATGAGCCAAGTCCGAACTTTTGCCCAGTTTGCGCCCAAGCCTGAAGGCTGGCGGTATGGCCATGGTTCTGAACCCTACGGTGGGCGCCCCGATGGTGCAGCGGTCGATGTGCAGGGCAACTACTGGGTTGCCATGTATGAGGGGGGGCGTATCCTCAAACTATCTCCCACGGGCGAGCAGTTGGCTGAACTGCGAACCCCCGTTTTGTGTCCCACCATGCCCTGTTTTGGCGGGGATGACCTGAAGACGCTTTACTTTACCAGCGCGTCGCACGGGCGCGGCGCTGCAGAGTTGGCGGCGTTTCCTCATTCGGGTTGCGTATTCTTTACCCGAGTAGATGTGCCGGGCTTACCAGTCAATCTGTTTTGCGACTGACAAAATTCCGGCACGCTGTCGATTCAAAAACTTCATGTGCACAGCTTGCTGAGGGGCATTACCATCGGCAGCTATGGATTTTTCAACCCAACTGTCCGCCCTGACCGAGCGCATTCGCGCAGCGGCAGCCTCCAAAACGCCGCTGCGCATCCGTGGTGGTGGGAGCAAAGATTTCTATGGCCACGCCACCGTTGGTGAGACCCTGGAAACTCGGGCCTTCAGCGGCATTGTGAGTTACGAACCCAGTGAACTGGTCGTGACGGCCATGGCAGGCACACCACTGGATGAACTGGAGGCCGCCCTCGCTGCCCAAGGCCAATACCTGCCGTTTGAACCCCCTCGCTTTGGAACGACTGGACAATCCACCGTGGGCGGCATGGTGGCGGCGGGTCTGTCTGGTCCGGCGCGCGCCACCGTTGGGTCCGTCCGCGACCATGTGCTCGGCGTCAAAATGATCAATGGGCGGGCCGAGATACTGCAGTTTGGCGGCCAGGTCATCAAGAACGTGGCGGGCTATGACGTCAGCCGCGTCATGGTCGGGGCCATGGGCACTTTGGGCTTGCTGGTAGAGGTCTCGCTGAAGGTCATGCCCTTGCCCACTGCCGAGGCCACACTGGTCTGGCAGGTGGCACAAGCCGAGGCCTTGGCGCAATTGCACCGCTGGGGTGGCCAGCCCTTGCCCATCAATGCCAGCTGCTGGGTCAAAGACACGACAGACCGCGGTAAGGAGTTGCTGTTTGTTCGCCTGCGCGGCGCGGCAGCGGCCGTGGAGGCAGCCTGCGGCAGGATGCTGGGTGACATGCCAGCCGGCGCGCACGGGAGCCGCATGGACCCTGCCCAGGCAGTGCCTGATTGGCGGTTGTGCCGCGACTTGAAGCTACCCTTCTTTACCCAACCCGTCAGCTCAGATGCCGTGCTGTGGCGCCTGAGTGTCGCGCAAACTGCCCCAGTGCTCGATTTGCCCTATGACATGTTCATTGAATGGCACGGTGCGCAACGCTGGCTGTGGGCACCACTAGCGGCTGCCACCCAAATCCAGCAGGTAGCCGCCCAGGCGGGCGGTCATGCTTCTATTTTCATAGCTAACAATGCACATGAAACGTGCCAACCCCAGGTTTTTGACAGATTCACACCCCTGCAAAGCCCGCTGGACCGCATCCATCGTCAGCTGAAGAGCGAATTTGACCCAGCAGGTATTTTTAATCCTGGCCGCCTGTACCAAGGGCTGTAGAGATGCAAACCAATCTAAGCCCCGAATACCAAGGCACCGCTGACGGTCAGGCCGCCGAAGCCATCCTGCGCAAATGCGTGCATTGCGGTTTTTGCACCGCCACCTGCCCCACCTACCAACTGCTGGGTGACGAGCTGGACGGCCCGCGCGGCCGCATCTACCTGATGAAGCAGGTACTGGAAGGCGCCCAGCCCACGCGCAAGACGCAGCTGCACCTGGACCGCTGCCTGACCTGCCGCAACTGCGAGACCACCTGCCCCAGCGGCGTGCAGTACGGCCATTTGGTGGACATTGGCCGCAAGCTCGTCGATGCCAAAGTGCCCCGCCCCATGGGCGAAAATGTGCTGCGCTGGGCGCTAAAGGAAGGCCTGCCGTCACCCCTGTTTGCCCCCGCCATGAAGATGGGCCAACTGGTACGCGAACTGCTGCCCGCCAGCCTCAAAGCCAAGGTGCCCGCCCCGCAAAACAAAGGCCAATGGCCCACGGCCACGCATGCGCGCAAGGTGCTGATGCTGGCAGGCTGCGTTCAGCCTGCGATGATGCCGAACATCAACTTTGCCACGGCCCGCGTGTTGGACGCGGCAGGTATTCAGACCGTGCTGGCCCAAGGCGAAGGCTGCTGCGGCGCCGTCAAATACCACCTGAACGATCAGACCGGTGGCATCGCCAACATGCGCAACAACATCGACGCCTGGTGGCCGTACATCGAACCCACCGATGGCCAAGGCGTTGAAGCCATCGTGATGAACGTTTCAGGCTGTGGCGCCATGGTCAAAGACTACGGCCACATCCTGGCCGGAGACCCTCTGTACGAGGCCAAGGCCAAGCGTGTCAGCGAACTTACCCGTGACCTGAGCGAACTGCTGCCCGCCTTAGTGCAGCATCTGCAACCCAAACTCCAACACAAGGTGGATAAGCTGGCCTATCACCCGCCCTGCACCTTGCAGCATGGTCAAAAGCTCAAAGGCGGTGTAGAGGCGGGTTTGACGGCCCTGGGCTTCGAGATTCAAACCGCTTGCCGCGATGCCCACTTGTGCTGCGGCTCCGCCGGTACTTATTCTGTGATGAACCCTGAGATCGCCACGACTTTGCGTGACCGCAAGCTAGAGGTACTGGCCGAGGTCAATGCCTCGACCATTGTGTCGGCCAACATCGGTTGCATTACCCACCTGCAAAGCGGCACCACCACTCCCGTGCGGCACTGGGTGGAGGTGTTGGACGAGGCTTTGCGCTAAGCCGATGCAGCCAGCGCCGCGGCAATGTCCTTGGCCATGCCCTCAGGCTTGTCCTGCGGGGCGTAGCGTTTGACCACCTGACCCTCTTTGCCGATCAGGAATTTGGTGAAGTTCCATTTAATGGCCTTGCTGCCTAAAAAGCCGGGGGCTTCTGCCGTCAGCCAGCGAAACAGCGGGTGAGCCTCGGCTCCGTTGACGTCGATCTTGCCCATCATGGGGAAGCTCACGCCGTAGTTCAACTGGCAAAAGCTGCTGATCTCGTCATTGCTGCCTTTGTCCTGCGCCCCAAGCTGGTTGCACGGAAAGCCAAGCACCACCAAGCCCTGGTCGCCAAACTGCTTGTGCAGTGCCTCCAGCCCCGCAAACTGGGGGGTGAAGCCGCAGGCGCTGGCGGTGTTGACCACCAGCATGGCCTTGCCCTTGAATTTGTCCAGCTTGACGGGTTTACCCGAGATGTCCAGTGCCTCAAAGTCGTAAACGGTTTTCATGCAGACTCCTAGTTGATCGGGGTATCTGGGGGCTAAGTTGGCTTTTTCGAGGCCAGCACGGCGGCCAGCACAATCAAACTGCCACCCGCCAGAGTTCGCAAGGTCAACGTAGAGGCACCCCACCAAGCAGACGATACCGCAGCAAACAGCAGTTCGGACAACATGATGAGCGACGCCGTCATCACACCCAGCCGGGTGGCGCCAAACTGAAAAGCAAGGTTGCCAGCGACAAAGGCCAGCGTCAACCCCGTTAGCCAAACCACCCAGGGCCAATCTGGCGCGGGCATACCGGGCACCAGGCCTTGCTGCCAAGTGACAAACCCAACCACCAACGACGCGGTGGCCCCTCCCGTGAACATGGCCAGAACGCGTGAGGCTGGGTGTGCGCCGGGCACTTTACGCATGACAGAGTTGGTCAGTGCAAACGCAAAACCACCGAGCAAGGCCAGGCAATCGGCCAAACTGTCGGGAATGGGCCAGGGCGAATCAGGCGTCTTCATCACCACCAACACGCCAGCGAGCGCCAGCACCAGTTGCAGCCAGGTTTGGCGAGTAGGCCGTTCACCAAGCAGCCACCACGCCAACAACACCGACCACGCGGGCATGGTGTAAAACAGCAGTGCCACCCGCACCACATCGCCAATGGTCATGGCCCAGTTAAAGCTGAAGTTGGACAAACCCGATGCGGCCATCAGCACCCACAGCCAAGGGTAGGTAAGCAGGCCGCGCCAGGCCTGCGGGTGCCACACACACGCCAGCAGAACGGCCACACCAAAAACAATGCCAGTGGCCCACAGCGGATGCACGCCCATGGAATTCAACTCACGAAATGGGAGCCACGAAACACCCCAGACCAGGGCGTTGAAACACAGGGCCAGGACAGGCAAGAATGTGGGGCGCCGCAAAAACGTCAACCGTGAAGATTGTCGTTGCGGGCGATTTCCAGCAGGTGGTCTACTTCGTCCTTGAACTTCACGCAGTTGCTGTCATGCCAGCGCATGATGGCAAACATCAGCCCGGCAATGATCAGGCCAAAGCCGATGATCGCGCTGAACGATGACAACCCCATGCCAATCGACAGGCTGTAGAAGCTGCCAAGCGCAAAAATGCAAGCCTGTTCATTGAAGTTTTGCACGGCAATGGATCGGCCCGCGCCCATCAGGTTATGGCCACGATGCTGCAGCAGCGCATTCATTGGCACCACCAAAAAACCTGCCAAGCCGCCCAGAAAGATCAGGAAGGGCACGGCCACCCAGACGTTGGTGATCACGTTTAGCAAGATCAACATCAGACCCATGGCCATGCCCAGCGGGATGACCTTGGGGGCCATGTCTAACCGCATGCGCATCGATGCCACCACCGCACCCACGGCCAAACCCACCGACACCACGCCCTGAAGTGCGGTTGCCTGTGTGGTGCTGTAGCCCAGTGCCGCAGCGGCCCAGGCCAACACAATGTATTTGAGGTTGCCCCCCACGCCCCAGAACAGCGTGGTGGTAGACAACGAGATCTGCCCCAGCTTGTCTTGCCACAGGCGTTTGTTGCAAGACCAGAAGTCTGGTAACAGGGCCAAGGGATTGGGGGGAATGGGGCGCATCTCCACACCTGTGTCGGGGATGCGTGTGTTGAACCAGGCCGCTACGGCGTAGACCACAATCAAGACCGCAATGGCGAATTCGGGCGCCGAGTCAATGCCAGTATCGATCAACGGAAAGTCAAATGCGAGCATGCGGCTGGCCACCGCGTGGCCCACCAACTGACCGCCGAGCAGAATGCCCAGGATGATCGAGGCAATGGTCAGGCCTTCAATCCAGCCATTGGCCTTGACCAGCTGGCTGGCTGGCAGCAGCTCAGTCAAGATGCCGTACTTGGCAGGGGAATAGGCTGCGGCGCCCAGGCCCACAATCGCATACGCCACCAGTGGCGGTGCGCCAAACAGCATCATCAGGCACCCCACGACCTTGATGGCGTTGCTGATGAACATTACCTGGCCTTTGGGCCGCGCGTCCGCAAAAGCCCCCACAAACGGCGCCAGCGTCACATAAAAGAAGGCGAACATGGGGATCAGCACCGCCTGCTGCCACTCGGGCGCACGCTCGGAGCGCATCAATTCGACGGCAGCGACAAAAAGCGCATTGTCAGCCAGCGAGCTGAAAAACTGCGCCGCCATGATGGTGAAAAAACCGCGCTTCATGGGTTCTTAATAGGTGGACGCAGCGCAAAAAAGCGCTGGAGAAAAAGGGACGCAGGGCATGAGGCGGCTAATGGGGTGTCTCCGTTCTAAAGCGGTTATATCATGAGCTTTTGCCTTCAGCACTTTTGGTCTGCCATGCCCCGTCCCATCCTTGCCACTGTTCATACTGAAGCTTTTCTCCACAACCTGGAGCGGGTCAGGCAATCTGTCGCCGATTCGCGCGTCTGGGCGGTGGTGAAAGCGAACGCCTATGGCCACGGCATCGAGCGTGCCTTTGAAGGCCTGCGCGGTGCAGATGGCTTTTCGCTGCTCGACCTGAACGAGGCCGAACGGGTGCGTGCCCTGGGTTGGCGCGGCCCGGTCTTGTTGCTGGAAGGCGTGTTCGAGCCGCGGGACCTCGAACTCTGCTCGCGTCTGGGGCTGTGGCATACCGTTCATTGCAGCGAGCAAATCGACATGCTCAGCGCGCACAAGACGCAGGTGCCACACCGTGTCTTTCTAAAAATGAACTCCGGCATGAACCGTCTGGGCTTTGCACCTCAAAGTTACCGTACTGCCTGGACGCGCCTGAATGCCTTACCCCAGGTGGACGAGATTTCTTTGATTACCCACTTCAGCGACGCCGATGGCCCCAAAGGCGTGGACGAGCAGGTCAAGGTGTTTCAGGCCGCGACCGAAGACCTGCCAGGCGAGCGCTCTATCAGCAACAGTGCGGCCACATTGCGCCACCCTGGCCTCAAGTCAGACTGGGTACGCCCAGGTATCGCGGTTTACGGCAGCGCGCCCGACTACCCCGAGCACGACGCTGCCCACTGGGGGCTGCAGCCGGCGATGACGTTGAGTGCAAAAATCATAGCAACTCAAGACCTTCGCACAGGCGACACCGTGGGTTATGGCTCCAGTTTTGTGGCCTCTGCGCCTCTGCGCATCGGCGTGGTGGCCTGTGGCTATGCCGACGGCTACCCACGTCATTGCACAACAGGTACACCGGTGCTGGTGAACGGTGTGCGCACCCGGCTGGTAGGCCGTGTCAGCATGGACATGATCACGGTGGACCTGAGCCACGTGCCCCAGGCCACCGTGGGCACCGAGGTCACGCTGTGGGGGCGCGCGCGCAATGGCGCCTCGTTGTCCATTGACGAAGTGGCCAAGGCAGCAGGAACGGTGGGTTACGAGCTGATGTGCGCGGTGGCACCTCGTGTTCCGGTGGTTGTGGATGCAGTCTGCTAACGCTTGCGCAAACCCAATACCATCACGGCACCCACCACAATCAGCGCGCCCAGCACCTGCACTGGGGCGATGGTCTGCCCCAAAATCAGCCAAGCCAGCACCAGCGCAAACACCGGCTCCACGTTCATGATGGCCGAGTTGCCCACCACCCCCAGGCGCGGAAGCACGGTGAACATGATCGTGAAAGCCGTGCCATACAAAAACGTCAAGGCAGCCAGACCACCCCAACCCATGGCAGATTGGGGCAAGCTAAAGCCACCCTGCGCCCCCACACTGGCAAGTCCAATGATCCCCGTGATTGCCATCGTGGTGAAGGTGCGCACGCGGCCATCCAGGTCGCCCGCCTCGTGTTGTGTGAGCACCATGGCCAGCGCAAATGTGGCGGCAGCTCCGCAGGCAAATACCACGCCTTCGCCTATGCGCGCCCATTGCCCGCTCGCACCCAAACCCGAGGCAGCCCCGAGCACATCCAGGGCCAAGGCCAGCCCCAACAGAATCACCGGCATCGCCACCAGCATGGGGCGTTCTGGCGCCTGGCGGTAGATTACCCATGCCCAAAAGGCGGTCCAAATCGGATACGTGTTGAATGCCAGCAAGGCCAGCGCCACCGGCAAGCGCGCCACAGCGGAGTACAAGCACAGGCTTTGCAGCCCAATCAGCAGGCCTATCACCGGCAACATCAGCTTGTGTCGTGGGCTCAAACGCCAGTCCACCCGTTGGCTCAACAAAATCAGCGCAACCACCATCGCCGTGCCCAGGCTACGAAACACAACCGCCGTGGCCACATCCACCCCATTATTGAACGCAATGCGCGCCGCGACGTGGTTGGCACCCATCATCAAGGCGATGAGCAACAGTGTGGCAAAGGCAGTGCCACTCAGGGCGCGGGAGGGGGGCATGAACTGGACTTGTGTAAATGGGGTATCAAAAGGGACAAAATGACAACAGCCGCCAACCTTGGCGTAGCCGCCTTTGGCGAAACCATGAACTACTCAGCAGACCCAGCCAAGCGCGCACTCTTCCAGTAAACGTCGTCCCCGCCATCCATCCGGTTCAACACCCGCGCCAGCACAAACATCAAATCACTCAACCGGTTCAAATACTGCCGGGGTGCAGACCGGATCGCATCTTCATTGCCCAGCGCCACCACAGACCGCTCCGCCCGCCGAGCCACCGTGCGGCACACATGCGCCAGAGAAGCAGCCCGGTTGCCCGCTGGCAGGATGAACTCTTGCAAGCGGGGCAAATTGGCGTTGTGGTGCGCCAGCGCGTCGTCCAGTTGCAACAGCGCATCGTCTTTGAGCAGCTCAAAGCCGGGGATCGACAACTCACCCCCCAGGTTAAACAGCTGATGCTGGATATCCACCAACAGCTCGCGCACCTCGGCGGGCATTTGCTCGCAGAGCAGCACGCCGATGTGGCTGTTCAGCTCGTCCACATCGCCCATGGCGCGCACGCGGGATGCATTTTTGCTGACCCGCGTGTTGTCGCCCAGGCCGGTGGTGCCGTCGTCACCCGTGCGGGTGGCGATCTGTGTCAATCGGTTTGCCATGCTTGCTAACTTGGTGTGCTTTGGATGCCTGCATTGTCCGTCAGCTTGGCAGGGGTCTGCCAAACACCTTGCGCCAAATGGCAAGAGCTGGGTCTGCATGCTCGGCTTGCCAATCCGTGGGCATAGCCAGACACATGCGACCCTGCTGATGCGCCGACCAAGCAGGCCAAGCACTGCATTGGCCGGTGCGGGCAAATTCAGCCCACCAAGGATGCAGCTGATCGGCCAGGGCTTGCGGTGCACCGGGGCCAGCAAACGCCAGACCATTAGGGCTGGCCAGTGTATTGAAGACGAAGGGCAGCTCCATCGCATGGGCTGCGCCCATGCAGCCGTCGCATTGAGGTGAACGCCACTGAAAGTCGTAGAGCCGCACCGACTTGCCCTTGGCTTGCGCCAACTCGGCCAGAAGGGTGGCGGGTACGCGGTAGTAAAAATCAGACTGCATCCGACTCAAGAGCTCGCCGGGGGTGGCATTGGCGTGCAGCTGCCGATAAGCCGTGAACTCATCCGCACCCAGCCCGCAGGCTTGGGCAAACACCTCGACACGGGCCATGTCTACCGTGTCGATCTCCTGGTTGGGCACCAAGTAGAAGTTCATCTCGTCGGCATTGGCGCCCACCAGCACTTCTTGGGGTGTGCCCTGGCTGTCTGCCCATTCACGGGCGATGCCTTCGAGCGGCGGCAGTGGCAGCACTTGGCCGTCTACCACCGGGCGCAGCGGGAAGAAGTTGCGGGGATTCAGCCCATGCTGCTGGCGCAAGGGGTAGCTGGACGCAAGACGCGCCACTTCGGTCACCAATTGAGCCAGAGGCGCTGAGGCCAGCGCTTTCGCGGTGGGATCGACGCCCAAACAGCTCGCAATCGCGCGCACGGCCAGCTCGTTCTCGGCAGGTGTTTGCACCGACACACTAGGACTTTGCAAGATCGCGCGCTGCATCAAGCCCCGGCTTTGCGGCATGGCCATCAAGCAAGCCAATGCACCAGCCCCGGCGGACACCCCAAACGCGGTAACGCTGGCTGCGTCGCCACCAAAGTGGTGGATGTTGTCCTGCACCCAGCGCAGCGCAGCCAGCTGATCCAGCAAGCCCCGGTTAGCCACTAACCCAGGCAACTGGGCAAAGCCATCGATGCCTAGGCGGTAATTGAAGGACACAAACACGACACCCTGGCGCGCAAAGCTGGCACCGTCGTACAGCGAATCGGACGAACCACCGCGCATGAAGCCGCCGCCTGGAAACCAGACCATCACCGGGCGCTTCTCTGCGGTGGCGCTGGGGTGCCAGATGTTTACCGTCAGGCAGTTTTCTCCGCCAACCCAAGTGGGCGGATCGGTCAAGGTGCTGCTGGCTTGGGGCGCAACCGGCCCAAAGCTGCTGGCATCCAGCACGCCTTGCCAGGGTTTGGCAGCTTCGGGGGGCATGAAGCGCCGCGCGCCAAAAGGTGGCTCGGCATAGGGGATACCTCTGTAGACCGACAAATCGCCCTCGTAAACACCGCCGCACAAGCCCTGGGCAAGGGCTACTTGAGGGCGTTGACCCGAAGGGGGCTTATTCATTGGCCAAACCCAGTTTGTCGATCAGGGGCTTCCAAACCTTGATATCGCGCTCGGCCCAGGCTTTGACGTCAGCAGTAGTGCTGCTGACCAAGGTGGTGTTCATGGCCTCCAGTCGGCTCCGGTAGTTTTCGTCGGTGCGGCATTTTTGGGTGGCAGCGTTCAGGCGGTTGAGCATGTCGGGCGCTGTGCCTGCCTTGGCCACAATGGCCAGCCAAGCAGGGCGGGCCAGTTCTTTGGCAGGGCTGACCTCGGCAATGGTGGGCACATCGGGCATCAGGCTGGATCGCTCCGCTGCAAACACGGCCAGAGGAATCAGCTTGCCTGCTTTGACCTGGGCCGCTGCGGTGCCGATCACCAGGGTCATGAGCTGGATCTGGTTGCCCAACAAGGCTGTCATGCCAGCGCTTTCCCCCACAAAGGGCACATGGGTGGCGGCCAGGTTCAGGCGATCGGTCAAAGCAGTGGTCAGCAGATGGGCAGGACTGCCTTTGCCGGGTGAGCCAAAGTTGATGCCACCGGGTGTGGCTTTGGCCAACGCGTCCAGATCAGCCAAGCGGCGGACCGGGCCAGCGGCGGGCGCCACCAGCACCAGTGGCGAGGTGCCGAGCACCGCCACACCGTCAAAGTCTTTCAGCGGGTCATAAGGCGGCTGCTTGTGGGCAAAGGGCGTTATGGTCATTTGCGACATGCCGATGCTCATCAGCGTGTAGCCGTCTGCGGCCTGGCCTTTCAGGTAGTTGATGGCCAGAACACCGTTGGCGCCAGGCTTGTTCTGCACCACCACGGGTTGGCCCAACTCGCGGGCGGCGCAGTCTGCCCAGACGCGGGTCATGGCGTCAGAGCCACTCCCAGGAGGTTGCTGGGCGATCAGCTGGATGGGTTTGCTGGGGTAGTTTTGCGCGTGAGCAGCGGGCAGTGCCAGGGCTCCCAGCAACAGGCTGGGGAAAATTGCGGTGATCAAGGGTTTCATGGGGTATCCGAAGGTTGAACAGAAGAAGCGGTACAAGTCAAAACCACTGTGCGGGCGAGTGCCTGGAGTTGCGCTGCCGGTGGGGTGTTGTCGGGTGAAAAGAGTTGGCGCACGCCCATGCCACGCAAGGCGGACAAAACCAAGTCGACGAAGGCTTCTGTCTCAGGTACCGGGGGCAGTTCTGGAAAGCTTTGGCAAAAGCCCTGATACATCTTGACGCCAAGCACCTGGCGCTGCGCCGCCACGCGCTGGACGACCTCAGGCTGGCAGCGGCTGCCCAGGTAGATACTCCAGGCCGCGATAAAACGCGGTTGGCCATAAATCAGTAGCCACAGGCCATGCACAAACGCATGAGCCCGCTCCGGTAAAGGCAACTGCGGCGAGGGCCAAAGCGCCCCCGAGGCATCCTGGTCGGCCACGATCTGGGCCAGCACCTGCATCATCAGGTCGGCCTTGGACGCAAAGTGATGCTGCACGGCACCAGGTGTCATGCCCGCTGTTTTAGCCACTTCATGAATAGACGCGGCCTCTAGGCCCCGGTCTTGCACGATCTGGATGGTGGTGGCGATCAGGTGCTGCCGGGTTTGCTGGCTGCGCTCGGCATGGGTTCTGCGCGCAAGGCGCACGGGTGTCGTTGGCATAGATGAGTTAAATGACTATTTACCATACGAACATATTGTGAATTGTGCTTGCCGTCAATCGCGGTTCCCCTGACATGCCCAGAAGAGATCGCCCCCTAGAATGAGAAGTTGTCACGTATGCCCTGGAGCGCCCACCCCATGAATGCCCACACCTCTTTAGCCCACCTGCTGGCCACGCAGCGCGAAACACCCCAAGCCATGCTGGATGCCCTGAAGAGCCGCTTTGGCACGCAATGCTCTACCGCCATGGCCGTGCGCGAGCAGCATGGCCGGGACGAATCGTCCTTTGAAGCCCCTCCCCCCTCTGCCGTGATCTTTGCCGAAAGCACGCAAGACGTGGCTGATGCAGTGAAGATCGCCGACCAGTTTGGCGTGCCGGTCATCCCGTTTGGCGTGGGGTCATCGCTCGAAGGACATTTGCTGGCCGTGCAAGGGGGTATCAGCATTGACACCGGCCGCATGAACAAGGTGCTGTCCATCAATGCCGAAGATTTGACCGTCACAGTGCAGCCCGGCGTGAACCGGGTTCAGCTCAATGAAGAAATCAAAAGCACAGGGCTGTTCTTCCCCATCGACCCCGGTGCAGTCGCGTCGATTGGCGGCATGACGGCCACACGCGCCAGCGGCACCAACGCCGTGCGCTACGGCACCATGCGCGAGAACGTGCTGGCGCTGGAAGTAGTCACCGCCAATGGCCAAGTCATCCGCACCGGCACCCGTGCCAAGAAGAGCAGCGCGGGCTACGACCTGACACGCCTGATGGTGGGCAGCGAAGGCACGCTGGGCGTGATCACCGAAATCACCCTGCGCATCTACCCACTGCCCGAGGCGATCTCTGCCGCAATTTGCTCTTTCCCCAGCATCGAGGCCGCTGTACGCACCACGATTCAGGTGATCCAGATGGGCATTCCCATCGCACGAGTCGAGTTGATTGACGTGAACACCGTGCGCATGGTCAACACCTATGCCAAGCTGAATCTGCGCGAAGAACCCATGCTGCTGATGGAGTTCCATGGCAGCCCCTCAGGCGTCAAAGAACAGGCCGAAACCGTGCAGGAGATTGCCTCAGAATTTGGTGGCAATGCGTTTGAATGGGCCGTGACACCCGAGGAGCGCACTCGCCTGTGGGCTGCGCGGCACAACTCTTACTTTGCCGCGATCCAGAGTAAACCCGGCTGCCGCGCAATCAGCACCGACACCTGTGTGCCGATCAGCCGTCTGGCGGATTGCCTGCTGGATTCGGTGGCCGAGGCCGATGCGTCAGGCCTGCCTTACTTCCTGGTCGGCCATGTTGGCGACGGCAATTTCCACTTTGGGTACCTGCTGGACCCGAGCATCCCGCGCGAGCGCGAAGTGGCGGAGGAGTTGAACAACAAGTTGGTGTCCCGCGCTCTTCGGCTGGGTGGCACCTGCACCGGTGAGCACGGCGTGGGCCTGCACAAGATGGATTTCTTGGTGACCGAAGCAGGCGATGGCGCGGTGGAGATGATGCGCACCATCAAGCGCGCGCTGGACCCCAAGAACATCATGAATCCGGGGAAAATATTTGCGATTTAGCGCCTGGCTAGCGGCGACTTTTTTTGGCTTGGCATTCAGCGTTCAGGCCCAAGCCACGCCCGTAGTCACCGACTGCAGCCAGGCTGTTCGTGTCAGCACGGCAGAACGGACAATTGAGCGTGCCGGCGTGATTCTGGAGCGTGCAGAGGTTCAGGTGATGGACCCATTGCCGCGTCAATTGCTGGATGAAAACACCCGTGTCAGCTACCGGATAGCCGTTGCTATCTGCCAGGGTACGCCTGAGTTAGGCTTGTGGATTTACCGTATTGGTGCACCCTACCGGATCAGTGGTGATGGGAACGCACTGCGAGCCATTCAACCTTTTGCGGACCCAGGTGCCCATGTGTACAACGGACGCGTGCCAGCAATGTTCATGCTTGCGGCGGGTACGCAAATGCTTGAAGTGGAACTGGCCACCATCCCGTACCTGAACTTTGGTTTGGTCCGTCTGGAGATGGGCCCGCAGCAGGCCCTGGCTGTCAGCCGTGCAGTTGACTACAACGCGCTCACCACTTTTAACGACACTTCGAGTGCCGTTATTGCGTTGGTAGCCGTGCTTTCGCTCGGGCTTTGGCTCCGACGCCGACAGGACAAACAAATCCTCTGGCTGGGGCTGGCCTGTCTGGTCTGGGCCTGTCGCGGCGCAAGCTATCAGTTCTTTGTTATCACGTTCAACCCATTGACTTATGAGTCGTTCAATCCGTGGACGATTTTTCTGACCTGCGCAGGCACCAGTGCGTCTGCTTTTTACAGCCTGGGTTTCATGTCCGTCCGGCGTGGCTGGGGATTGGTTGCGTTGGCAATTGCCGTGAGCCTGGGCTTTGTCGTGTCCAACTCCTTTGGAGCTGGCGGGTTTTTGATCCGGGGTTTGGCATATTTAGCGGCTTTTGTCCTGATCGTACCGGTGCCATGGATGTTGTGGAAACGGCGTGCCCAGCGCAAAGAGTCGATCCAACTGCTTTTGTTTGGCTACTTGGCCCTGCTGGGTTGTGCGATTCATGACATTGGCATGGTGATCGGGTACGTGTCGCCTGACCACTGGTCACTCAATTCGCTCGGATTTACCGTGATGCTGCTCGCCTACACACTGTCAGGCAGCCAGTACATGGTGCGCAGTCTGAACCGGGCCGAGCAATCCAACCAGGAACTGGAGCGGGCCATTGCCACAAAATCAGCCCAGTTGGAGGCCAGTTATACCTTGCTGAGACAAAGCGAGCATGAAGCAGCGCGCAACCAGGAGAGGGAACACCTGCTGCGCGAAATGCACGATGGCCTGGGCGCCCAGCTGATGACGGCCATGCGTGGATTAGAGCGCGGTACGCTGGCACATGACCAATTGTTGCTGGCACTGCAGGACAGCCTGGACGACTTGCGTCTGCTGATGGACAGCACCGACCTGGGACGGCAATTGCAAGGCGCCCTGGCCACGTGGCGACACCGCTGGCATCCACGACTGGAAGCTGTGGGCCTACAACTGGAATGGCATGTGGGCGATAACCTGGATGCTGCGCGGCTGAGTTCAGATGCAGTGCTACAGGTAATGCGGATATTGCAGGAAGCCACGGTCAATGTCGTCAAGCACGCCCACGCCACGCAGATTCAGATCCGTGCCGACTGGCAGGCTCAAAAAACCCTCAGACCACCTGTTGGTTACCGTGCAAGATAACGGGATCGGGGTGGTAACAACAGGCAACACACCGACCGGACGAGGATTGCGCAACATGGCAGCGCGAGCAAAACTGATCGGTGGAGATATTCAAGTAACGCCCTCAGCTGGCGGCGGTACCATCGTCCGCTTAGGCCTGCCCTGCGGGTCAACTCACCAAACCACGGCGGACTGCCTCCATGGCGGCCTCGGCCCGTGAGGAGATCCCGAGTTTGCGGTAAATGTCGCGTACATAGCTGCTGGCCGTGTGGCTGGAAATGCCCAGTAGACGCCCTGCCTCTGGCGCACTGTAGCCTTTGCCAATCAGGCGAAGCACATCCACCTCGCGTTGACTGAGCGGGTTGCTTATGTCCGAGAGAGTAGAGGTACTGTCATTCCATATTGCTCCTGTATTTATAGCACCAGACGGGCGACCTGTCTGCGGTAACGCATAAAAATGCTTCAAAACCCGCAGTGCGACCGAAGGAGACAATGCCGGTTCACCTCGCTCGATCCCCTGAAGCTGGGCCACAACCACCGCCCGCGGCTGGGACTTGAGGATGTACCCCGTGGCACCTGCACGCAAAGCAGGAAACACATGGGCATCGTCGTCGTGGATGGTTGCCACTATCACCTCTGCCTCAGGCCTGGCCACCGCCAAGTCGTGGATCAGACCTTCGCCTGTGCCGTCGGGCAAGCCCCAATCGACCAAGGCCAGGTCGTAGCTGTTGTGCTGCATGAACGCCCTGGCGGTGGCCAGCGAAGCGGCTGTGTCGACGTGCACAATGCCAGTCAAGGCTTCGGGCAATAACTCGGCCAGCCATTGCCGTGGTTCGTCCAGGTCTTCAACGATCAAGGCACGTCGCAAAAGGCGTGTATCAGGCATAGCGTCGACTTTACTGCGCTTCAACGCCGTGCGCTGCCCCTGGATCATGGGGTATCAAGCGGTCCTCAGTTTTTCGATCAAACCGTTAAGTTCATCGAGCGAGCCAAAGTGCACGGCCATCTCGCCCATTTCTTCCACTCGCCCGTTGCGCTTAACGCGTTTTTTGATGCGGATTTCGACTTCAGCAGTCAGCAGGTCCGACAGTTCTTCTTCGACTCGCTTGAGGTCTCGAGACTTTTCTTTGGTAGGTTTGGGCGCAGTCAGTACAAATTCGGCAGCCAGTTTCTTGACGAGACTCTCTGCCTCACGCACCGACATTTTCTTGGCGCTGATCTGGTTTGCTGCGGTAATTTGTGCCGCCTTATCAAGCGCCAACAGTGCACGGGCGTGGCCCATGTCGATATCACCCGCCATCAGCATGGTCTGCACCGGCTCGGCCAAGTTCAGCAGGCGCAGCAAATTGCTGGCGGCACTGCGTGAGCGACCGACAGCTTGAGCTGCGAGTTCGTGCGTGAGCCCAAACTCTTTGACCAGGCGTTGGAGGCCTTGCGCTTCTTCGAGTGGATTGAGGTCTTCTCGCTGGATGTTTTCAATCAGTGCCATGGCGGCGGCCGACTCGTCAGGCACATCACGCACCAGGACGGGGACGCTGTCCAACCCGGCCAGTTTGGCCGCACGGAAACGTCGCTCACCCGCGATGATTTCGTACTTGCCCATGTTGTCACCGCTGGCCAGGCGCCGCACCAGGATAGGTTGCATGATGCCCTGGGCGCGGATGGATTCGGCCAACTCGTACAAGGCGCCCTCGTCCATGCGGGTGCGCGGCTGGTATTGGCCTGGCACCATGTCCACCAGATGCAGCGACGTGGGCGTGCCTGAATTGGCGCTGCCGTCTTCTGCGGGGCGGTCTTCTACTTTAGGGCCGAGCAGGGCTTCGAGTCCGCGGCCGAGGCCCTTGGGTTTTTTGGTGACCATGTTTTTCTCAGGAAGAGGTGACAGAGGATTGGAGTTGAACCAAGGTGGCGTGTCCATCTGGCCAGTCACCTAAATTGGACTCGGCATTGATGTGGCCACGTGCACCGTAGTCGATGAAGCGGGAGCCCCAGACAGAAGCGAATTGACGGGCACGGTCCAAGCTGCAGTAAGGGTCGTTGTGGCTGCCGTACAGCACACTTGGAAATGGCAACGCCTTGTGCACGGGAATCGGTGACCAACTGGGCAACAGGGGCTGGAGTTCTGGCCGCTCCGCATCCCCGGGCGCCACCAGCAAGGTGGCTTGCACGCGATGAGTATGTTTTGAATAGCTGGCCCACGCGGCCACCAACAAGCAACCTAGGCTGTGTGCTACCAGCACCGCGCACGCATCCTTCGGTAAGGCAAGCAAGGTTTCTTCCAGACGCATCATCCAGTCACCACGCAGAGGGCGCATCCAGTCATGTTGCTCAACGCGTTGGTAACCGTAGAGATCTTCCCAACGGCTTTGCCAATGTTGCGGGCCACTGTTTTGCCAGCCAGGGAGAATAAGGGTCGTCACCGTCACGGCTGGCAATCAATGCAACATTTTGTGCACACGGTTGATCATTTCATCGGCAAAGCTCACAAAGGCTTGGCTGCCTTTGGCGCTGGGGTCGAACACCACCCCGGGTACGCCGTAGCTGGGCGCTTCCGCCAAACGCACGTTGCGCGGGATGATGGTTTCAAAAACCTTGTCGCCAAAATGGCCTTTGAGCTGGTCACTGACCTGCTGTTGCAAAGTGATGCGGGGGTCAAACATGACGCGCAGCAAGCCAATAATTTGTAGATCGGCATTGAGGTTCGCATGCACCTGCTTGATGGTGTTGACCAGATCGGTCAGGCCTTCGAGCGCAAAGTACTCGCACTGCATGGGCACAATCACGCCGTTGGCACAGCACAGGCCGTTGAGGGTGAGCATGCTCAAACTGGGCGGGCAATCTATCAGTACGAAGTCGTATTCCGAATCCACGGCGGCGAGAGCAAGCTTGAGGCGTTTTTCGCGGCGCTCAATGTCCACCATCTCGACTTCGGCACCAGCCAAGTCTCGATTGGCGCCAAGAATGTCATAGCCGCAACCAGCTTCGATTAGCTTTTCGGACTTCTGCCTAGCCTCCGTCACACTGGCCGATTCCAGCAACACGTCGTAGACACTTAGTTTGAGTTGGCGCTTGTCAATGCCCGATCCCATGGTGGCATTGCCCTGAGGGTCCAGATCAACCATCAAGACACGTTGACCCAGTTTGGCCAGACCAGCCGCCAAATTGACGGTGGTGGTAGTTTTACCCACTCCACCCTTTTGATTGGCAATACAAAAAATCTTGGCCATGATGATGCTTATTCTTTACTTTGAAATGGCAAGCTTGATGCCAAAGCCAATCAAGAACATACCTGCAAGACGGGTCAACCCTTGAGACACCTTTGGGTTGGATCGGATTTTTTCGGCCATAAAGTGAGCAATCAACACAGCAACCAAGCCATAAAGAAATGTCAATCCAGCTATGGTGGCAGCCATGACCCCGAACGTAAGTAAGCCCTTGTGTTTTGCAGGATCTACGAATAGCGGGAAAAACGCCATGTAGAACACAATGGCTTTAGGGTTAAGTAGCGTAATCATCAAGCTTTGCTTGAAGAAGTGGTGCGGCTGCATCTGTAGGACAGGAGCATCTCCTGGCTTGGACGTGAGCATTTTGAATCCGAGCCACGCCAGGTAAGTAGCACCGATCCATTGTACGGCGTTGAACGCAACAGGATATGCGGCCAACAAGGCAGCCACACCCGCCACCGCAGCCCACATCAAGACCTGATCACCCGCAATCACACCCATGGTGGCAGCAAGCCCACCGCGCAAGCCGCCCTTGCCAGTGGAGGTGATTAACGCCAAATTGCCTGGGCCAGGAATGGCCAAAAACACAATAATGGCCACCACAAAGGCGCCGTAGTCTGCAATGCCAAACATCTTCGTTTCCTTTTCCCGGTACTTGTCCTCGATACAGGAGTTTACCCGGCAGACTCTGCGACGGTTGGGCGTAACCATACCAGGCAGCGATCGGCCTTCAGACCAGGGACGGACAACTGTTCCACGTGAAACATCTGCACGTCAGTGCCAAGTGCAGCCAACTCATCGGTTGGGTGCTTGCCCTTCATGGCCATCCAAACACCGCCTGGTTTGAGCGCAGCTTTTGACCACGCTGTGAAGTCGCCAAGAGAGGCGAAGGCCCGCGAGCAAACCACATCCCACTGGCCACCAGTCAATGTTTCAACGCGTGCATGAACTGCTTTGAGGTTAGACAAGGTCAATCCCAAAGCGGTCTGCTGAATGAAGGCGGCTTTTTTCCCCACCGCATCGACGCACGTCACGTCAATATCGGGCAAACAGATCGCGAGAATAACGCCGGGCAAGCCGGCGCCCGACCCCACGTCCAGCACGCGATGTGCGGCACCACCTTGCAAATCGTTCAAATATTGGGTCAAAGGTTTCACTACGGCCAAACTGTCCAGCAAATGGCTATGCAACATATCCTGCTCGTCGCGGATCGCAGTCAGGTTGTAAACCTTGTTCCATTTGGTCATCAGGCCTTGATATGTCAAGATGGCAGCAACCTGATCATCCGCTAAACACAAGTTCAGGTTCTGCAACCCAGTGCGCAGTGCGGCCTCCAGACTCATGACGACGCCACCTCATCAGTTTTAGGCAATCTTCGCGCGCCCTTCTTCAGATGAACCAACAACAGCGAAATGGTTGCGGGCGTGATACCCGAGATTCGCGACGCTTGCCCCAAGGTCTCCGGCCGATGTTTGCTCAGCCGCTGACGCGACTCGATGGACAGTGCCGCCACCTGCATATAGTCCAGATCGTCGGGCAATCTGAGGTTCTCAAAGTGCGCAGCACGGTCGACCTCTTCACGCTGACGGTTGATATAGCCCGAATACTTGGCGGCGATCTCTATTTGTTCGATCACAATCGGCAAGCCTTCTTCGATCAAGGCGTCTTCAGGGCGGTACTTCCCACCAGCAAGAGACATCAAGGCTTCATAGCTGACATTGGGGCGGCGCAGCAGATCTGCAAGGTTGTATTCGTGCTCGATGGCTTTGCCCAAGACACGCTCGGACTCCTCCGCACTCAGGTTTTTGGGGTTCACCCAAACTGATTTCAATCGCTCTGTTTCACGTGAAACAGCATCTCGCTTGCGGCTAAAGGCATTCCAACGTGCGTCATTAACCAAGCCCATGGACCGCCCCACCTCTGTCAACCGCATATCGGCGTTGTCCTCGCGAAGCTGCAAACGGAACTCAGCCCGACTGGTAAACATGCGGTAAGGTTCAGTGACACCTTTGGTGATCAAGTCATCCACCATCACACCGAGATAGGCCTCATCACGTCCGGGCAGCCAAGCCTCTTTTCCTTGGCATTGAAGAGCGGCATTCAAGCCAGCAAACAGCCCTTGGGCTGCCGCCTCCTCATAGCCCGTGGTGCCATTGATTTGGCCAGCGAAGAATAAGCCCCGAATCGACCGCGTCTCAAAACTGCTCTTGAGCGAGCGCGGATCAAAATAATCATACTCAATCGCATACCCGGGGCGAAGGATGTGTGCATTTTCCATGCCCCTCATGCTGCGAACCAGTTCGTACTGGATGTCAAATGGCAGGCTGGTGCTGATGCCGTTGGGGTAGACCTCATGGGTGGTCAGGCCTTCGGGTTCCAGAAAAATCTGGTGACTCTCTTTGTCAGCGAAGCGGTTGATCTTGTCCTCCACACTCGGGCAATAGCGTGGGCCAACCCCTTCAATCTTGCCCGTGAACATCGGACTGCGGTCAAAGCCGGAGCGGATGATCTCGTGTGTGCGTGCATTGGTATGCGTGATCCAGCAGGGCATTTGATGGGGATGCATGCTTGCATTGCCCATGAAGCTGAACACTGGCATCGGGGCATCCGACCCCGGCATACCATCGCCGGGTTGCTCGGTGCACTGGCTGTAGTCGATGCTGCGTCCGTCAATGCGCGGGGGCGTGCCGGTCTTCAGTCGCCCTTGAGGAAGCTTGAGTTCCTTAAGCCGAGCAGACAGACTGACCGCAGGCGGGTCTCCCGCCCTGCCCGCTTGATAGTTGTTCAGTCCCACATGGATACGGCCATCCAGAAAGGTGCCGACGGTCAACACCACCGTACGGCTGCGAAAACGGATACCGACCTGCGTAACGGCACCAACCACGCGGTCCCCTTCCACCATCAAGTCGTCCACCGCCTGCTGAAACAGCCACAGATTCGGCTGGTTTTCCAGCATGCGTCGAATCGCAGCCTTGTACAAAATGCGGTCTGCCTGCGCACGAGTGGCACGCACAGCCGGACCTTTGGAGCCATTGAGTATCCGAAACTGGATGCCGCCCTCGTCTGTTGCCAACGCCATCGCACCGCCGAGTGCATCCACCTCTTTCACCAGATGACCTTTGCCAATGCCACCGATGCTGGGGTTGCAACTCATCTGGCCGAGCGTCTCAATGTTGTGGGTCAGCAGCAAAGTCTTACAACCCATGCGCGCCGCAGCCAAGGCCGCTTCTGTACCGGCATGGCCACCGCCCACCACGATCACGTCAAATTCTTGGGGGTAGTCCACAGCGCTCCTGCCTTTATCCATTCGGTGGTTAATTCAACAACCATAGCAGCCACCCAGTCAGGCACATGGTCTGCCTATTTTATTCTGTGGATCAAAAAATCAATGAAATCAGCCGATATAGCATACTGAACGGCCTTTATTTGCTATCAAAATTTAAGCAAGTACCACGGGCTTCGTATGCCAGATCTCGTCTGCGTACTGCGCAATCGTGCGGTCTGAGGAGAATGGCCCCATTCCCGCCACGTTCAAGATCGCCTTCTTGGCCCAGGCATACGGATCCTTGAACAGCGCGTCTACCTGCGCCTGTGTGGCCACATAGCTGTCAAAGTCTGCCAGCAGCAAATAGTGATCGCCCCAGTTCACCAGTACGTCAAAAATTTGTTGGAAACGCGCAGGCTCGTTGGCTGGCGAGAAGTCGCCTGCCGCAATGGCATCGAGCACGCGCTTAAGCACAGCGTTGCTTTCGTAAATGCTGCGTGGCTGATAGCCCTCTGCACGTATCGCAGCCACCTCAGGCGTGGTATGGCCAAAGATGAAGATGTTGTCCGCGCCTACGTACTCGCGCATTTCCACGTTGGCGCCGTCCAGCGTGCCAATCGTCAACGCGCCATTCAGTGCAAATTTCATGTTGCCTGTACCCGAGGCTTCGGTGCCTGCAGTCGAAATTTGCTCTGACAAATCCGCTGCGGGAATAATCATCTCGGCCAGGCTCACGCTGTAGTTGGGCGCGAACACCACCTTCAACAAGTCCCCTACCCGCGGGTCGTTGTTGACTGTTTTAGCCACGCCGTGAATCAACTCAATCACCAGCTTGGCCATGTGGTACGCCGACGCTGCCTTGCCCGCAAACACCACCACCCTTGGCACCATCGTGCGCGCTGCCTCCGCCGGGTTATCCAGAATCTGCTGGTAGCGGGCAATCACATGCAAAACGTTTAGCAACTGGCGCTTGTATTCGTGGATGCGTTTGACCTGTACGTCAAACAATGCATTGGGATTGATCATCAGTCCTAGTTGCTTTTCGGCCCAGCGCGCAAAGCGCTGTTTGTTGGCCTGCTTCGCTTGGCGGAAGGCACCGACAAACGCTGCCTGCTCCACCATCGGGCGCAACACCTCCAGTTGTGACAGATCTCGCCGCCAGCCACGACCAATCTTGCCGTCCAGCAATTTGGCCAACGGCGGGTTGGCCTGCGCCAACCAGCGGCGCGGCGTCACGCCATTGGTCTTGTTGTTAAAGCGCTCGGGGTACAGTTTGGCGAAGTCAGCAAAGATAGACTGCTTCATCAACTCGGAGTGCAGCCCCGACACCCCGTTGATCGAGTGGCTGGTCACAACGGCCAAATAAGCCATGCGCACCCGGCGCTCGCCCGACTCATCCACCAGCGACAATCGCCGCATCAACTCCTGGTCATGCCCCAGCTTTTCCGTCACCGAGATCAGGAAGTTGGCATTGATATCAAAAATAATCTGCAAATGCCGTGGCAACACACGGCCCAGCATTTCCACCGGCCAGGTTTCCAGCGCTTCATGCATCAGCGTGTGATTGGTGTAGCTGAAGATCTTTTGTGCAAGCGCCCAGGCCGTGGCCCACGGTACCGCGTTTTCATCGACCAACAAGCGCATCAACTCGGGAATGGCCAGCACGGGATGCGTGTCATTCAAATGGATGCTGACTTTGTCGGGCAGCTGGTCAAAGCCAACGTGGTTCTTGAGGTAACGACGGATCAAATCCTGCAGGCTGGCGCTGACAAAAAAGAACTCTTGATGCAAGCGCAACTCGCGGCCCGAGGGCGTGGAGTCGTCTGGATAGAGCACACGCGACACATTTTCGGAGTGGTTCTTGCTCTCCACTGCGGCAAAGTAGTTGCCCTTGTTGAAGGCGCTCAGGTTGATTTCTTCCGTGGCTTTGGCTGACCATAGGCGCAGCGTGTTCGTGGCCTTGGTGCCATAGCCCGGAATGATGGTGTCATACGCCATGGCAATCACATCGTGCGTATCCACCCAATGCGCCACGCCCTCTCGCTTTTCGACCCGGCCACCAAAGCGCACACGGTAGCTCAGCTCTGGCCGTTGAAACTCCCAGGGGTTCGCACGGGTGAGCCAGTAGTCTGGCGCCTCGACCTGCTTGCCATCCACAATGGTCTGTCGAAACATGCCGTACTCGTAACGGATGCCGTAGCCAAAACCAGGCACCCCCAGCGTCGCCATGGAGTCGAGAAAGCAGGCGGCAAGGCGACCCAAGCCACCGTTGCCTAAAGCGGCATCCGGCTCCAGCTCTGTCAGCATGTCCAAGTCCACGCCGAAATCGGTCAGTGCCTCACGCACGACATCTTGCAGCTCAGTGGCCAGCAGCGCATTGGTAAAGGTGCGGCCAATCAAGAACTCCATCGACAGGTAGTACACACGCTTCAAGTCCTGTGCATACTGGGCACGGGTAGTGGTCAGCCAACGCTCCATCAGCTGGTCGCGCACAGCCAGCGCTGTGGCATGCAACCAGTCTTCCGGACGCGGCGCGACCGGGTCAACGCCCACCACGGCGATCGGGTCCTTGCCAATGGCATAGGTCAGCTTGTGCGCCACGGCCCGTTTGAAGGCGGCCACATCAGGCAAAGGGTGCTGGTAGTAGGGTTCTTGCAATGTCATAAATTGGTTGGGTTTGTTGGTGCCGAAATCAGGCTATCAACTGCCGGTACAGCGCCACATAGGCGCTCGCACTGCGCTGCCAGCCCATGGACAGCCGCATGGCGTGGCTCACCACGTCCGCCCAGTCCTTGCGTCGGGCATACAAGGCAAACGCCCGTCGCATGGCGCGCTCAAAGCCATTCTGAGAAAAGTCGTCGAATATAAAGCCATTGGCCTGCTTTGTCGCCATGTCCTCCAGTGTGCAATCCACCACGGTATCCGCCAGACCACCCACACGGTGCGCAAGAGGCAGGCTGCCATACTTGAACCCATACATCTGCGTCAGGCCGCAGGGCTCAAAACGTGACGGCACCAGGGTAACATCGCTGGCAGCAAAAATGCGATGCGCCAGGGATTCGTCATAGCCCACATTCACCGCCACCGATTCCGGGTGGTTTTCGGCATAGGCTCGAAAAGCCTGCTCCATCCAGGCCTCGCCACTCCCTAGCAACACCAGTTGCCCACCTTGGGCAACTAGGCTGTCCAATGCCGCAAGAACCAGGTGCAAGCCCTTTTGTTCGGTCAAGCGGCTCACCACGCCGAACACAGGACGCGTTGACTGAGCCTCCAGCCCAAATGCGTTTTGCAACGCTGATCGGCATTGGGCTTTACCCGCCATCTTGCCAGCCTCATAGCGTGACTGGATCAGCTTGTCGACTGCTGGATTCCACACCGCCTCATCCACCCCATTCAGGATGCCAGACAGCACCGAACCACGCTCACGCAACAAACCGTCCAGCCCGCAACCTTGCTCAGGCGTCTGAATCTCTTTGGCATAGGTCGGACTGACGGTGGTGATGCGGTCCGAGTAATACAAACCAGCCTTCATGAACGACATCTGCCCGTGATACTCCAGACCGTGTAACGACATGGCCACTGGCGGCAAACCAAGTTCTGCAAGGTGGTGGGCACTGAACAGGCCCTGGTAGGCCAAGTTGTGCACGGTATAGACAGATCCTACGCGTGGCATTCGGCGGTCCCGCGACAAGGCCAGGTACGCACAAGCCAGCCCGGCATGCCAGTCATGACTGTGCACGATCTGGGGCCGCCAGTGTGGATCAAGGCCATGAGCCAACAGACTTGCTACCCAGCCTAGCAAAGCAAAGCGACGGTGGTTGTCACCATAGGGATGACGATGCGCATCCTCGTACGGGTTGCCTGGGCGGGCATACAAGCCTGGCGCATCAATCACGTAGGCCTTCACGCCCAGCGCGCCTAAGTCACCGTACAACAAGTGCACAGTGTCACCCCATGGGGTCACCAGATCACTCAGGCAAGCAGGCTTGTGCAAGCCATCCAGCAGCGGAGTAAAGCCAGGCAAAAGCACACGAACATCACAACCTTCGGACTGCAAGGCAGCAGGCAACGCGCCCGCCACATCGGCCAGGCCACCCGTTTTAAGCAAAGGAAACAGCTCTGCGCTGACTTGAAGGATTTTCATGGACAAATCACAGCACCAGGTTCTTCAGCATGTACTTGGTAATCAAGACCACACCCGCCTCGGTCCGCTCAAATCGTTGGGCGTCCAGCACAGGGTCTTCGCCCACGATCAGACCTTCAGGCAACTGGCAGTTGCGGTCCACAACCACACGGCGCAACCGGCAGCCACGGCCCACCGTCACGTTGGGCAACAAGACCGCCTCCTCGACATGGCAAAAGGAATGGATGCGCACTTCAGAGAACAACACCGTGTGCGCCACATGCGAGCCCGACACGATGCAGCCGCCCGAGACCAGGGTATTGACGGCCTTGCCTGACACACCATTGGCGTCGGGCACAAACTTGGCTGGCGGCAGTTGGCGCTGATAGGTCCAGATCGGCCAGTCGGGGTCATAAATGTCCAGTTCAGGGATGGTGGAAGCCAAATCAAGGTTTGCCGACCAGAAAGCATCTATCGTGCCCACATCCCGCCAGTAAGGCGCCGCATCCTTCACCCGGGACACGCAACTCATGGCAAAGGGGTGCGCCAGGACCTGGCCTTCAGCCACGCAACGCGGCATCACATCCTTACCAAAATCATGGCTGGAGTCAGGATTCGCCAAGTCGGCCTCCAGCAATTGGTAGAGGTAGTCCGCATTGAAGACATAGATGCCCATGCTGGCCAGCGACACCGCATCGTTGCCTGGCATCGCAGGCGGGTCAGCGGGCTTTTCTACGAACGAACTGACGCTACGGTCATCTCTCACCGCCATCACGCCAAAGGCCGACGCCTCTGCCCGGGGTACTTCAATGCAACCCACGGTGCAGCCTTTGCCACTCTCCACATGGTCCTTGAGCATCAACGAATAGTCCATCTTGTAAATATGGTCGCCTGCCAGGATCACGATGTACTCGGGCCTACTGGAACGGATGATGTCCAGGTTCTGAAAAATCGCATCGGCCGTCCCCCGGTACCAGTGCTCTTCGCCCACGCGCTGCTGCGCCGGCAGCAAATCCACCATTTCGTTCAATTCAGCCCGTAGAAAGCTCCAACCGCGCTGCAAATGTCGTAGCAATGAATGAGACTTGTACTGCGTCACCACTGCCATGCGGCGGATGCCCGAGTTCAGGCAATTGGACAGCGCAAAGTCAATGATGCGGAACTTGCCACCAAAGTACACCGCGGGCTTGGCGCGCTGATCCGTCAACTGCTTCAGACGCGATCCGCGCCCACCGGCGAGCACCAGGGCCACGGTACGTCGCACGAGGCGATGGGCCTGAGGATTGTTGTCACTGCTGCGTGGGTTGATACCAGGACTCATCTCATTCTCCAAATCAAAGTTCAGTTCGTTTCAGCGCTTCAGGTCGCCACACTGGGCCCGGACATGCCGGTCCTTTGGCGAATTCCGGCCAACTCATCTGCCTGTGCCGCCAGGCCCGCCAGGGCTTGCTGAACAGGCTCGTCCAGCAGTGCCGGATGGGCCTCATACCTCTCCAGGTACAGGCGCAGGGTTGCACCTTCAGTTCCGGTGCCAGACAGGCGAAACACCACCCGTGCCCCGTCGTCAAACACCAGGCGAACACCCTGCTTCGCCGAAACCGAGCCATCCACTGGGTCGGTGTAAGCAAAATCGTCCGCAATGAACACAGTTCGCCCACCCAGAATCGCACCCTGAAGGGCAGGCAAGCGCGCGCGCAAATCAGCCATCAAAGCATCTGCCACCGACGTGGGAATGCCCTCATAGTCGTGACGGGAGTAATAGTTGCGCCCATGATCGCGCCAATGGGCCCGCACCAGTTCTTCGACAGACTTGCCCGTGACGCCCTGCAGGTTCAACCAGAACAACACAGCCCACAGGCCGTCCTTTTCGCGCACATGGTCTGAGCCAGTGCCATAGCTCTCCTCGCCGCACAGCGTGACCTTGCCTGCGTCCAGCAGGTTGCCAAAAAACTTCCATCCCGTGGGTGTCTCGTAGCAGCCAATCCCCAGCGCTTTGGCCACACGGTCCACCGCACAAGAGGTGGGCATGGACCTCGCCACACCCGCCAATCCCTTGACGTAACCTGGAATACGAGTGGCATGTGCCGTCATCAAGGCCAGGCTGTCTGACGGGCTGACCGGAAAGTTTCGCCCCACCACCATGTTGCGGTCAGCGTCTCCATCCGACGCGGCACCAAAATCGGGTGCGTCAGCGGCGCCCATGTGGCGGATCAAGTCTTCAGCGTTCACCGGGTTCGGATCAGGGTGCAAACCACCAAAGTCCTCCAGCGGAATGCCATTGACCACTGTGCCTAGCGGTGCGCCCAACTCCCCTTCCAGAATGGCCTTGGCATAGGGGCCACCCACCGCACTCATCGCATCAAAGCGCATCCGAAAACCCTTGGCAAACATGCCCCGCATCAAATCGAAATCAAACAGGCTCCGCATGATGTCGGCATAGTCAACCACCGAGTCAATCACGTCTATTTGCATGGCCTCCATTCGGTGACTGCCCTGCGCGTCCAGCGCCACGTCTGGGGCATCGCTGATGCGGATTTCACTGATGGTCTGGGTACGGGCATACACTGCTTCTGTCAGCTTTTCGCTGGCAGGGCCTCCGTTGCCAGCGTTGTACTTGATGCCGAAATCCCCGTCTGGCCCGCCGGGGTTGTGGCTGGCCGACAGCACAATGCCCCCAAACGCCTGACGCCTGCGGATCACCGCACTCACAGCTGGCGTAGACAGAATGCCGCCCTGCCCGACCAGCACCCTCGCCACACCATGTGCAGCCGCCATGCGCAAGATCGTCTGAATGGCCGTGCGGTTGAAATAGCGCCCGTCGCCGCCCAACACCAGCGTCTGGCCCCGCATTGCAGGTAACTCGTCCAACAAAGCTTGAACAAAGTTCTCAAGAAAATGCGGCGTTTGAAACACCGTCACCTTCTTTCGCAAACCCGATGTTCCAGGTCGCTGACCTGACATGGGCTGGGTGGGCATTGTCAAAATAGCCATGCAAAAGGCCTCCGGTGCCTGTATTTACGTAGACCTCCATTTTGAACTTGTACAGCACCAGAATTCACCCAGGAACACCCTGGCAAGTCAAAAGAACCTCTGTTTTTCCAATAGGCACGACTGCCAACGCCCTGTGGGAAGATCAGGGCAATGCCTTCGCCCGAACCCTTGACCCCACCCATCGCTGCCGCTTCGCCTCTGGAAGCCCACATATCGCCAGAAAAACTGGAAGAAGCGCGCACGCGCCTGGAACTGTATTACGCCCAGGTTGCAGTCGCCTGGCCCGGCTTCATTGCCCGCCCAGGCCAACACCAGATGATGCACGCGGCCCTGCTCACCTTCTTGTGCGCACAAAGCCCGAACGATGAACCCCGCGATGGCCGTAACTTGGCGCAATTGGAGGCCGGCACCGGCACCGGCAAAACCGTGGCCTATTGCCTGGCCGCCATCGTGGCATCTGAAATCCTGGATAAAACCGTCATCGTTTCTACCGCCACCGTCGCCTTGCAGGAGCAGCTTTTCCACAAGGATTTGCCCCGCCTGGCCGAGATCATCCCAGGCTTGAAATTTGACATCCTCAAAGGCCGTGGCCGCTACATCTGCGCGAGTCGGCTGGACGGTGCGCTGCACGACGACGGCCAGGAAGGCATGTGGGACGAAGCCCTGCAAGACGCCATGGCCGACCAGCGCCGCCAATCCGGTGGTGCCTCGGCTGGCGTGCCCCGCGACAACGCCGAGGCCACACTGTGGTTCAAGAACGTGTCCAAACGCCTGCATGACGGCAGTTGGAACGGTGACATGGACACCCTGACCAAACCACCCGACCCCACCGATTGGCGTCAGGTGCAGGCCAACGCCCACGCCTGCACAGGGGGCAGGTGCGAATACTTCAAAAGTTGCGCCTTCTTCAAGGCCCGCCGCCAAGCGGCGACGGCAACCCTGCAAGTCGCCAACCACGCCCTGATCCTGGCCACTCTGCAAAGCGACAGCACCCTCATCGACCCCAGCAACACTTTGTTTGTGTTTGACGAGGCACACCACCTGCCCGAGATTGCAGGCAACCAATTCTCTTACCGGGCGCGGCTAGGCACCAGCATCAAACTGCTGGCCAGCCTGCGCACCGTGGCATTGCGCCATGGCCGTGCGTTGCCACCCTCCACGCGGCCAGACCCGGTGGCCTTTGCCCAAAGTATCACCGAATGCACCGACAAACTCGCCCTGCTGGAAGGCCTGCTGCAACACGCTGCACTGGTGCATGCCAACAAAACCGCCCACCGCTTCACGCACGGCCAGATCCCTGCTGAATGGGTGCCCGAATGCGAGCAGCTGGTGGCACTGCTGCGTCCGGTCTGCAAGGTCGTGGAAGGTGTCATTTCTGCCTTGACCGAGCCAGACGAAGCCCTGTCCCCTGCCGAGCGCGAGGAGCGCGCCCGCGCCGGCGTCGAGCTGGGTGTTTACCTGGGCCAACTGGGCACACTCAGCCAGCTGTTTCAGGCGTGGGCCACGCACGACAAAGTACCCTGGGCCAAGTGGATTGAGTTTGTGGCTGGCCCAGCAGGCTCACCCCCTGACTCCATGCTGTGCGCCAGCCCCATGACCGCCGCGCAGCACCTGTCCAAAAACCTGTGGAAGAACGTCAGCGCAGCAGTGTGTACATCGGCCACACTCACCGCCTGCGGCAGCTTCGATTTCTTCGACCGCCTGAGCGGCATGAACCGCTACCCAGAGCGCACCGCGCTGATGGTGGCGTCGCCCTTGACTACGCCAAACAGGGCGAACTGCATATCGCTCCCATGACGCAATCCCCCAAGAGCGCAGGCTTCTCAGAAGAGTTGTGCAAGCTCATGCCCACTTTGCTGAAAAAGCACAAGCATGGCCAGCTGGTACTGTTCACATCCAAGTCTCAGATGAACGCCTGCTACATGGCTCTGAGCAAAGACCTGCGCAGCCTGGTGCTGATGCAGGGTGATGGGTCTCGCACCCAGCTGCTGAAAGAACATACCCGCCGCATTGAAGAGGGCGAGCGCAGCATCCTGTTTGGCCTGCAATCGTTTGGCGAAGGCATCGACCTGCCTGGCAAGCTGTGTGAGCATGTGGTGATCGACAAACTGCCCTTCACCCCGCCCAATTCGCCGGTAGAAGAAGCGCTGGCCGAATGGCTGAGCCAACAGGGGCGCGACCCGTTTTCAGAAATCTCGGTGCCCCGCGCTGCCATGAAGCTGGCCCAGTGGAGCGGGCGCGGTGTGCGCACCATCACCGACCACGCAATCATCACTGTGTGCGATATCCGCTTGGTGACGATGCGCTATGGGCAGCAGATGCTGTCTGGGTTGCCGCCTTTTCCGGTGATACGACCAAAGCTTGAAGCCACCTGAACTTTATGCCGTGGTATCCACGACGCACATCAAATCGTGCGATGTGCTACGGGCGTTTCTGGCACAGGGTATCCCGCCGCGCCGAAGGTCGCCACCACCGTCTTGTGCGTGTCAAAGTACACCTGCCAGTAGTGATCGGTATGCGTATAGGTACGCACTGCCAGCAGCGGGCCTTCTGGCGTGAACTGCATGATTTCCACCTCAGGTGCGGGGCTAGTTGCCACGTTGGCAATGCCAGCCAGCGCAGTGCGCAGACGTGTCATGGCGTCGTTCACATCCACCGTATTGGCCACTTTGGCCAGGGTATCGACCCGGCGCACCGGTAGCGCGCTGAAGTTCTGAATGCTTTCAGAAAACACCTTGTTGTTTCCCACAATCGTGGTCACGTTGTCAGGCGTGATGATGGTCGTACCAAACAGCCCCAATTCCTTGACCGTGCCCGTCACACCACCGGCGGTGACAAAGTCACCCACCTTGTAGGGGCGCAGCACCTGCAAGAACACACCCGCCGCAAAGTGCGTCAGCAAACCGCCCCAGGCCGTACCAATTGCCAAGCCCGCTCCCGCCAGCAAAGCAGCAAATGAGGTTGTCTTGACCCCAAAGATATCCAGAATCGCCAGCGCCAACACAATGTTGAGCACCACGCCAATGATGGACACCAGGTAGTTGGTCAGTGTCTGGTCCACTTTGCCGCCTCGGCCCAGTGCAGCACCAATTAAACGGGTCACCACGCCGATCAACCAGCGGCCCACAATCCATGCGGCCAGCGCGCCCAAAATCTTCAGACCAAAGTCCACGCCCTGCGTCGTCAGAAATACCCAAATGGTTTCGGTGTTCATAAACACTCCTTCAAAGAAAAGGCCCGTATGGTGACAGACCGCCCTGGGAGCGCCCATTTTTTGGAGATCACAGGGGCGGCCGGCGGGCCGGGGGGCCCCCCGGGGGGCCCCCGCCGGCCGCGGGCCACCGGGGCCCCGACCCTTCCGGCCGGGGCCGCCCCAGGCCCCCGGGGAACGATCCGGACCTACCGCGGAGGTGCTGGACTGTATGTTTCGATTCTGAGGAGGTCAGGGAGGGGGGTCAACATCCGGCCCTGAGTGGGGTAGTTGCCGGTGAGTACGTGTGACAAATTCCCAACCTCTACTTTGTGGACCAGGAATTAGGGTTAAAACCCAAATAGCGGGTTTGTGACTTTTGCGGCAAGGTGAGGGGTTTTATGGCTTGGTGTTCGAGGTCTGTAAGCTCAGACTGGCTAAGGAAAGCCTGCACTACCTGCGATTGCGTTCCATAGCCACAGTGGATTGCGAGAACCCAAGCTTTGCAAAGAATTCCGCTGCGCCTTCACGTCCTACGCGAAGTACCCATGTCACCCCTGGATGGGAACCCATCGAGTATTCAAAAAAAATTCCCTATTCCCTTGGAACGATGACTAGGCGCCACCACCACCATTGACAAATACCCGTTAGAAAGTCCATCCGTGATCCCACGCACAAATCCAACTACTTGGGTGTCAATCAAGGCGACGTTTGCAATCTGGGATTGCTTCTATAAGCTGCGCAAATTGATCCACATCGCTTAAACGATGAGCCCATGCATTTGAGCTAAGTAACCGAAACACATCAAGAATTTCAGACTGTTGAAGGCGGCGAATATTCATATTTCTAAACATTACTTTCTTAGGTAAGTTTATTGACAACTACTTTCGATGAGAACCAGATCAGGTGGATGGGGTGTGCTGTGCACGCAGGTGAAAGGAGGAGGGCCGCGAGGCCCGGGGGACACGGAGTGCACAGTGCACCGCGTCCGCCTGATCCCCCATTGGACTCAACACTCACCCTCAAAGAAGCAAGTCAGGCTCAGCTGACCAACGAACCCCATCACCCCATTCCACCCACAAGCCGCGTTCATCCAAATCATGCCAAGCCTCGTGGCTCAGCACTTGGCCTTGCGCATCTCGCCAGCGTACATCGCTCTCCCCCACCCACCAGCGGTCCTGGGTCAGCGCTGCAATGCGCATGCGCTTTGCCAGCAGTTGCCGCACATGCTCGCTCAGGTCTGAATCTGCCTGCGCCCAATCGAGCCAAGTGATCTCGTTGTCCTGGCAATAGGCATTGTTGTTGCCGCGTTGGCTCTGACCCATCTCATCCCCAGCTAGGAGCATAGGGGTGCCTTGCGACAACAGCAGCGTGCTTAGCATGGCCTTTTGCAACGCACGCCGCTTGGCCAGCACCACAGGGTCATCAGTTTCGCCCTCTACCCCACAGTTTGTACTGTGGTTGTTGCCGTGCCCATCGCGGTTGTGTTCCCCATTGGCCATGTTGTGCCGCAACCGGTGGCTCACCAGGTCGCGCAGCGTAAAACCATCGTGCGCGGTGATGAAGTTAACGCTGGCACTGGGGCGGCGGTGGTTGTGATTGAACTGATGGCTGGACGCTGCCAGCGCATGCGCTAGCTCGCCCCGGTTGGCCTCAGCGCTCAGCCAGTAGCGGCGCACCGTGTCGCGGTAGCGGTCGTTCCATTCCAGCCAGCCGGGTGGAAAAACACCCAACTGGTAGCCGCCAGGGCCCATGTCCCACGGTTCGGCAATAAAAAGTTTATTTCGGCATACTGGATCTTGGTTTATTGCTACAAATAACGCAGCACGTGAATCAAACCCCTTGTCCACCAGGTCCCGTCTGGCCAGTATGGGCGCCAGGTCAAAGCGAAAACCGTCCACGCCCATCTCGGTCACCCAGTAGCGCAGGCTGTCCATCACCAATTGCAGCACGGCGGGCTGGTTTAGGTTCAGGCAATTCCCGCAACCACTCCAGTTCTCGTACAAGGCTTTGTTGTTGTCACGCAGGTGGTAATACAGCGCGTTGTCAATGCCACGCAGACTCAGGGTAGGGCCAAACTCATCTGTCTCGGCGCTGTGGTTGTAGACCACATCAATCACTACCTCCATGCCCCGTGCGTGCACTGCATCCACCAGTGCGCGAAACTCAGCTGCCGGGCTGGTGCCCGGTGTACCGCTCCAGTAGCGCGCTTCTGGTGCGAACCAGCCGATAGTGTTGTACCCCCAGTGGTTACTCAGTCCCAGGGCTTGCAGGCGTGATTCGTCCACTCGATGATGTACAGGCATCAGGCTCAGCGTGGTCACACCCAGGCTCTGAATATGGTCCAGCACGGCAGGATGGGCCAAGCCAGCATAAGTGCCACGCAAAGCCTCAGGTACCTGCGGGTGTAATCTGGTTTGTGCCTTGACATGCAACTCGTACAGCACACGCTTTCCGGCGTCGATGCACGGTGCAGGCACTGTCAACGGCGGCATAGGGACAAGCACCTTGCCTTTCAAAGCCCGCGCACCGTTGTCGCGCTCGTCGCGTTCGTTTAACTTGCCTGGTTGATGCCCACAGTGGATGTCGCCACCGTCATAGTGGCCCAGCACTTCTCGGGCATAGGGATCTAACAGCAGTTTGGCAGGGTTGAACCGCTGGCCCTGCGCCGGGTTCCACGGCCCATGCACTCGGTAGCCATAAATCAGGCCTGCAATGCCTCCGTGCGATTGCGGCAACAAACCGTGCCAAGTGCCATGTGTGCAGTGGGGCATGTCCCAGCGCTGAATTTCGGTTTGGCCCGTGGCATCAAACAGGCACAGTTCTACACGGGTGGCGCTGGGTGCATGCAAAGCAAAGTTGACGCCGCTTTCACCCAGGCTTGCGCCCAAGGGGTAGTCAACACCCGCGCTCAGCATTCGTCAATTTCCGCTGACGGCTCTACAGGCACCAACATCACTGTCGCCAAAGGTGGCAAGTTCAAAACAAGGCGCTGCGCCTGGCCATGCAAGGCAATGGCTTCGGTTTGTACGATGCCATTGCCGACACCGCTTCCGCCGTACACACTGTTATCAGTATTGATGATCTCGCGCCACTGCCCAGCCACTGGCACACCCAGGGCATAGCCATGGCGTGGAACCGGGGTCAAGTTGCAGACCACCAGTACCTGCTGTGTATGTGAAGAGGTGCCTGCTGTCTGGCGCGGCAAACGCCTCACAAAAGCAATCACCGACTGCGCAGCGTCGGTATGGCTGATCCATTCAAAACCCTGATGGTGATGGTCACCCTCATGCAGTGCGCCAAAGTGGCGGTACACGTTGTTTACATCACGCACCAAGCGCTGCACGCCGGCATGGAGCGCTTGGTCCAACAAATGCCAGTCCAGTCCGTTGTCGGCATTCCATTCGCGCCGCTGCGCAATCTCGCCGCCCATGAACAGCAGCTTCTTACCAGGGTAAGCCCACATCAGTGCCAGATACGCCCGCAAATTGGCAAAGGCCTGCCACTCATCGCCTGGCATGCGCGTGATGAGGGAACCCTTGCCATGCACCACTTCGTCATGCGACAACGGCAATACAAAGTTCTCGGTAAAGGCGTACATCAAGCCAAAGGTCAGCTGGTTTTGATGGTGCCTGCGGTAGATTGGATCCATCGCAAAATAGCGCAGGGTGTCATGCATCCAGCCCATGTTCCACTTGTAGTGAAAACCCAGTCCACCGGATTCGGGTGGTTGTGTCACGTTCGGGAAGGATGTGGATTCTTCGGCCAAGGTGATCGCACCAGGCCGCTCCACCCCCACCACCTGGTTCATGCGCTGCAAAAAGGCAATCGCCTCCAGGTTCTCGCGCCCACCGTGGGCATTGGCAATCCATTGTCCAGGCTGGCGACTGTAGTCACGGTACAGCATGCTGGCCACCGCGTCCACACGCAAGCCATCAATACCAAAACGCTCCAGCCAGTACAAGGCATTGCCCACCAAGTAGTTGCGTACTTCGATGCGGGCAGTGTTGAAGATCAGCGTGTTCCAGTCTTGATGAAAGCCCTCGCGAGGGTCAGCATACTCATACAAAGCCGTTCCATCAAATTGGCGCAGGCCATGACCATCAGTTGGGAAATGCGCGGGTACCCAATCCAGGATCACACCCAAGCCAGCATCATGTGCAGCATCGACAAAAGCTGAAAAATCTTCTGCCGTACCAAAGCGGGAAGTAGGCGCAAACAGGCCAACAGGCTGATATCCCCATGATCCGTCAAACGGAAACTCAGAAACAGGCAATAACTCGATGTGTGTGAAACCCAGGTCACGCACATAGGGCACCAAATGCTCTGCCAGTTCACGGTAGCTCAGCCAGTGGTTGCCTGGATGTTGGCGCCACGATCCCAGGTGAACTTCATAAATACTGATGGGACTGCCATGAGCATTGGCCTTGGCACGCTCTGGTCGCATGAGTTTGACAGGTGGCAAGCCACGCACCACACTGGCCGTGTCGGGTCGCAACTGCATGCCCATGGCAAATGGATCAGACTTAAGTTGCACCTTGCCTTGCGCCGTCAAAATTTCAAATTTATAGGTGTCGCCCAGTGCCACTTGCGGTGCAAACATCTCCCACACGCCACATTCGCGCTTGAAGCGCATCACATGGCGACGGCCATCCCATTGGTTGAAGCTCCCCACCACCGACACACGCTTTGCATTAGGTGCCCAAACAGCAAAACTGACCCCTGCTACCCCGTCTATCACGCAAGGGTGGGCACCCAGTTTTTCATACGGGCGCAAATGGGTGCCCTCCGCCAAGAGCCAAACATCCTGTTCGCCCAGCACAGGTCCAAAACGGTAGGGGTCTTCCAGCTCTGACTGATTTCCACCAGCCCAGTCCACCTTCAAGCGGTAGCGCAAAGGGTAAGGAGCATCAGCTGGCAACTCAGCCACAAAAAGTGCCGACTGCCCCTGACACACCATCTCAGCCAACAAACTGCCATTGCTGGCATTCAATGTTTGTACAGCCAGCGCACCAGGCAAGAAAGCCCGCACCACCAGTTTGCCGCTGTCCATGTGAGGTCCCAAAAACCCAAACGCATCGATGGCTTGACCATTGCTAAGGGCTAACAGTTGGGGAGAACCCAGATCAAAATCAGACATGAACCGTACTCAGCAAAATACCATAGGGCGGCAAAAATGCCGTTCCTTTTTCTACGTAAGCAGCATAGACAGCTGGCACTGGGCTGTCAGCCAGCGCCTCCATACCTGCATCGGACAGACTCATTGATTGAGGTTTGTCTGACAAATTGAACAAAGTCAGCAAGGGTGATTTACGTTCTTGATCGCGCACAAAACCCAGCAGGGGCTGCGCAACCGAAATCCAGCGTGTTTTTTGAGCCAAAAGGGCTTTATTGGCGCGCCTCCATTGAAGAAGTTGCTTGCAAAACTGTAGCATCGAATCAGCTTGCCGCTCCTGCACATCCACCGCCAAAGGCAAATGACTGCTGGCCATGGGCAGCCAAGGATCAACTTCGCTGAAGCCACCCTGCACACCTTCTGCCATCCAAGGCATGGGCGTCCTGCAACCGTCTCGCCCTTTGAACTCCGGCCAGAAAGTCTTGCCATAGGGATCCTGCAGTTTCTCAAAGGGCACATCGGCTTGGGGCAAGCCAAGCTCCTCACCTTGATAAATGCATATGCTGCCACTCAGCAAAGCCAGCAAAGTCATCCACAACACAGGAGGCTGCGGCGCCCAGCGGCTGGCCACCCGCACCACATCATGGCTGGACAAAGCCCAACAAGCCCAGCCGCGGGTCAAACCCAGCATGCGGTCCAACCGTTTGACTTCATCTCGGATGTAGTCTGCAGAGTGATCAGCTGTAGTCAAGGCAAAGCTGTAAGCCATGTGCAGCCGCTTTCCCTCTTCTGTGTAATCCGCCATGATCGGCGCAGCATCCTCATCGCCTACCTCACCCACGCTGGCTGCGCCGTACTCATCCAAAACCTCGCGCAGACGTTCCAGAAAATCCAGGTTCTCGGGCTGGCTTTTGTCGTACCAGTGCATTTGCATGGCGTAGGGGTTGTCTGCCCTGACCGTGCTGACCTTCTGCTGAACAGCCGGTGGATTGCTGCGCAGAGCCTGGTCATGAAAGTGGTGGTTACAAGCATCAAAGCGGAACCCATCCACACCCCGCTCACACCAAAAGCGTACTTCCCCGAGCAAAGCTTCCTGAACCTCAGGATTGTGGAAATTCAAATCTGCCTGCTCGACCAGAAAGCTGTGCAAATAGTACTGACAACGCCGCGTATCCCAACGCCACGCCGATCCACCAAAAACCGACAACCAGTTATTCGGTGGGCTGCCATCCGATCTGGCGTCAGCCCACACATACCAGTCTGACTTTGAGTTATCCCTGCTTTGGCGGCTTGTCTTGAACCAAGCGTGTTGGTCCGATGTGTGAGACAACACCTGATCAATGATCACCTTCAAACCTAAAGCATGAGCCTTGCTGATCAATTCATCAAAATCTGCCAAGGTGCCAAAGATGGGATCTACATCGCGGTAGTCACTGACGTCATACCCAAAGTCTTTCATGGGTGAACGAAAGAAAGGTGAGATCCAGATGGCGTCTACGCCCAGTTCTGCGATGTAGGAGAGTTTGGATGTGATGCCTGGCAAATCGCCTACGCCATCTCCGTTGCTGTCCTTGAAACTGCGTGGATAAATTTGATAAATCACAGCGCCACGCCACCAGTCTTTCCGCATGGAACTTGCACCTTTTTTCCGAATTGAGTTGATTCTGCCACTGGAGCCTTGGCTGTCATGGACTTTCTTTTTGAAAGCCGGACCAAGACGCCTCTGTGCGTTTTGGGTTGTGTTCTAGTTCTTTTCTAAAAGTAATTATTTAATTTAGTAGTAGTAGATAAGCATTTCCGTCTATGTGGACATCCATTGATTTGTCTTGTTAATCAAGGGTTTGAGCGCAGTACAACCAGTTGCTAAGCTTGCTTACGCCAAGTATGGTGACATGAACAAGATGACTGCATTGCCCAGTTCTGTGGATAAGTGCTGTGTTGTTCGCAAACTGTCCACATGTTTGTCAACATGTTTGGTGTCAAGCGATAAAGCATATTTCCAACGCTTTTCCAGACTATGCTTGGTGCAAAGTCAGCTTGGAACTTCTCCATGAACTGATGTACCTGATTTGCCATGAGTCCATTGAACCCAATTAAAGACGTTGACGACAAGGCTTTTCCACCTGAAGAGAGGGCTCGTGCCGCATCGCGCAGTACCTGGGTCAGCGTGGTGGTGAACGTGCTGTTGAGTGTGATCCAAGTTGCGTCTGGCCTACTGGCGCAGTCTCAAGCCTTGATTGCTGATGGCATTCACTCCTTGTCAGATCTGCTGTCAGATTTTGTTGTTTTGCTTGCCAGGCATCAGGCCAGCAAAGAAGCAGATGAAGACCATCCCTATGGACACCAGCGCTTTGAAACAGCAGCGTCGCTGGCATTGGGTGGTTTATTGCTGGCAGTTGGCATCGGAATGCTTTGGTCAGCTGTGAGCAATATCGAGGCGCATCATCAGTTGCCGCAGGTCAAGCCCATTGCCCTTTGGGTAGCGCTCGGAGCCCTCGCCGCCAAAGAACTGCTCTTTAGGTACATGTTGGCGATCGCCCAAAGGGTCAAATCCAGCTTGCTGGTCGCAAATGCCTGGCATGCACGCTCAGACGCAGCATCATCCCTGGTGGTTGCCTTGGGAATTATTGGCAACATGCTTGGCTATCCTATTCTTGACCCCATTGCTGCACTGATTGTGGGCTTCATGGTCAGCCGAATGGGTTGGAGTTTTGCCTGGGACGCATTGCATGATTTGATGGACAGAGGGGCTGATGAGCAGGAGGTAGCTGCCATCCGTGAAACCCTGTTGGCCACACCGGGTGTGCAGGGGGTTCATGACGTGCGTACCCGCAAAATGGGGGACATGATCGTAGTGGACGCTCATCTTGAGGTGCAGGCAGATATCACAGTTGAAGCGGGTCATGACATTGCCGTTGCCGCACGCGACGCCGTGATGCAAGATCACCGCGTACTTGATCTCATGGCCCACCTGGACCCAGCCCGACGACCAGATCTTGACCACAAGAAAGAACGGGCTTGAAACTTTTTCGATTGCCCACAGCTAAACCGTTTGACCATTTACTTGGAGACCTCTTATGAAGCTTTATTACTCCCCTGGCGCTTGCTCACTTTCCCCGCACATCGTTTTGCAGGAAACAGGGCTTGCGTTTGAGGCGATCAAGGCCCCAACTAAAACCCATCAGCTGGACGATGGAACCGACTACTACACCATCAACCCATTGGGTTATGTTCCCTATTTGGTGCTGGATGATGGTCGTACCCTGCACGAAGGCCCTGCCATCGTTCAATACCTGGCTGACCAGGTGCCAGCAAAGAACTTGGCACCTGCCAATGGCAGCTGGGAGCGCTATAAGCTTCAGGAGTGGCTCAATGTGATTGGTACCGAGTTGCACAAAGGTTTTTCGCCCTTGTTTAACCCAGCGATGCCTGAAGAAGCCAAAGTATTGGCCAAAGAGCGCCTGATGACCCGCCTGAAGTGGGTGGATACCCAGTTGGCTGGCAAGCAGTACCTCATGGGTGACAACTTCTGTGTCGCAGATGCCTACCTTTTTGTGGTGAGCAATTGGATAAAGCCCACAGGCATGGACATTTCTGATCTTGCCAACCTGGGTGCTTTTCGTGCCCGTGTGGCCGCGCGCCCTGCTGTGGTGGCTGCCATGAAGGCCGAATGCCTGATCTGATCGGTTGCCATGACCTCACTTTTTGAATCTGTTCGCATCGGTCGCCTGCAACTTGCCAACCGTGTTGTCATGGCCCCTTTGACCCGTAACCGGGCCCCTGGCCAGGTGGCATCAGCCCTCACAGCCACGTACTACGGTCAACGTTCGAATCCCCAGAATGGAGCGGGTCTGATAGTGACCGAGGCCTCTCCCATCAATCCCATGGCTCATGGCTATGCGGACACACCCGGTATCTATACGCCTGAACAAATAGCCGCCTGGCGTGCGGTCACTGACGCGGTGCATGCTGCTGGTGGCAAGATTGTGGTACAGCTTTGGCATGTGGGGCGTATCTCACACACCAGCTTGCTGCCTCAGGGCCAACAACCGGTGGCGCCATCGGCCATTGCGGCCAAAGGTAAGACCTATTTGATTCAGGACGGTGTCGGTTCTTTCGCTGACACCTCTGAGCCGAGGGCACTTGAGCTGTCAGAGTTGCCTGGCATCGTGGCCGACTTCCGCCAAGCCGCAGCAAATGCCATCGCGGCCGGATTTGACGGGGTGGAAATTCACGCGGCCAACGGTTACCTGATAGACCAGTTCTTGAAGACCGGCGCCAACGCGCGAACGGACGCTTATGGTGGTTCTGTGGAAAACCGCTCCCGTTTACTGTTAGAGGTGATGCAGGCAGTTGCCACAGAAATTGGTGGGGACCGCACGGGTGTCCGCCTGTCTCCCGTTACCCCTGCCAACGACATTGACGATGCCGACCCGCAAACCCTGTTTGTCCATGTGGCCCAAGCATTGGCGCCGCTGGGTCTGGCCTATGTCCATGTGATTGAAGGCTCCACCGGTGGCCCACGTGAACTACCTGACAGACCGTTTGACTATGTAGCGTTCAAGACAGCGTACCGCTCGGCGGGCGGCCAGGCAGCCTGGATGGTCAATAACGGTTATGACCGCGCATTGGCAGAACAGGCCTTGGCCGATGGCGCAGATTTGGTGGCGTTTGGGCGCCCCTTTATTTCCAATCCTGACCTGACTCGCCGTTTGCGAGAAAACGCTCCTCTCAACGCTGGAAACCGCAAGACTTTTTATGGTGGTGGTGCTGAAGGCTATACCGACTATCCAGCCCTATCCTGACCTGAGCTAGGCTTTACAAAACATCACATCAGCAGCACTTGAGAGATACATGACAGGCGCAAACTTCTTTTCAACCTGAAGCACAAGTCTCATTGGCTTCAGGGGTTTTAGTTAACCCTCGAAAAGGAATTGAATATGTCACAGTTCGCCAAACAAGCCCTCTCTTTCAAGCATGCTTATGTAGCAGCACTTCTGGCCACCACAGCTGCCATGGCAGGCGCACAGTCGGGCCCACCGATGGGTGGCCCTGGCTCAGGTATGGGCGGTGGAATGGGTCAGCAAATGGGTCAAGGCATGGGCATGCCCCAGGGGGGTGACTGCCAGATGGGTCAGCGCGATCCGGCCAAAATGCAAGCCATGATGGCCAAGCGTCAGGAAGCGCTCAAGGCCAAGCTCAAACTGGCACCTGAGCAAGAAGCCGCATGGAGCACCTATGCTGCCTCGATGAAGCCGCGTGAAGGCAAATTGATGGCACGTCCAGACAGAGCAGAGATGCAAAAGCTCAGCACGCCCGAGCGCATTGACAAAATGCAGGCAATGCACACCGAGCGACATGCAGCTATGTCAGCACAGATGGACAAACATGCCGAAGCCACCAAAGCTTTCTATGCCGCACTCAATCCCGAGCAAAAGAAGGTATTCGATGCAGAAACCTTCAAGGGTGCAGGCCACCATCGCGGTCAGCCCCGCAAGGCTTGATTTAGATACAGGGTCATCCAATGACCCTGCTCGCCATTACAGTTGAGGGCATGTCAAATCTTTCAAATTCGATTTCATCACGCCAAGTAGAGCGCATCGTCAGGGGTCAGCCTACCAGTGACGGTGCTGGCGTCAAGCTCACGCGGCTGTTGACACAGGACCTGCAGCAACGGCTAGATCCCTTTTTGATGCTGGACAACTTTGCCAGCGATGACCCCAAAGACTACGGTGCAGGTTTTCCCAATCACCCGCACCGGGGTTTTGAAACCGTGACCTACATGATCACGGGCCGCATGCGTCACAAGGACAGCGGTGGCCACGAAGGCTTGCTGCAAAACGGCGGCGTGCAATGGATGACAGCAGGCCGAGGTCTGATTCACAGCGAGATGCCTGAACAAGAAGAAGGCGTGATGGAGGGCTTTCAGCTTTGGCTCAACCTCCCCGGCAAAGACAAGCTGTGTGAACCCTGGTATCAAGACTTTCAGTCAGCAGACATACCAGTGTTTACGCTGCCTTCTGAAAACTATCAAAATGAGAGCAATAAAACGAGATGGGATGTGCCGATAAAGCTTGTTTCAGGAAAAATAGGGGATCACCAGGGTGCGGTGGTGCGGGATTCAGCGCGCTACCCCACGCAAGCCTTGTATGTTGATATCACTCTGCCGCCAGGCGCACAGATCAGCTTACCCATTGACCCTGGGCACAACGCTTTTGTGGTGGTGTTTCGGGAATCTGTACAGATTGGTGCAAGCAGCGTACCTACCCGTCACATGGCCATTTTGGAAAACAACGTGCAAGCACAAGGCGTGTGCCTGACAGCGCCTGTGGGCAATGCGACCGATGCGCGTGTACTGCTGATTGCAGGCAGTCCCTTACACGAACCCATCTCCCAGTACGGTCCTTTTGTGATGAACACGCGCGATCAGCTGATTCAGGCGGTGGAAGACTTTCAGGCCGGGCGCATGGGTTGAGGTACCGAAGCCTCACCTAACCCTGCCAGCCACTCTGCCAGGGGTTGAGGCCGGGAGTAAAAATAGCCTTGCATACTGTCACAGCCATGTGAGGCCAGAAAATCAACTTGTGCCTGGTTCTCCACCCCTTCGGCCACCACCTTGAGCTTGAGCTCGGCAGCCATTGAAAGAATCATGCGCACAATGGCCGCGTCATTGGTGTCGGTACAGGCATCGTCCACAAAACTCTTATCAATCTTGAGTTCAAACAAGGGCAGCTTTTTGAGGTAACTCAGGGATGAATAGCCCGTACCAAAATCATCAATAGAAAACCGCACACCCATTGCGACCAGTTCGTACATGCGTGCAATGGTGTCGTCGCGGTCCTTGATCAGCAGACCTTCCGTGACTTCAAAGACCAGTTCTCCCGGACTGATGTGGTGAGTTGATATCAAAGTGCTTACCCGTTCAACAAAGCCCCCTTGATAAAACTGGCGTGGACTGATGTTGATGGAAACAGGAAATTGATGACCGCGTAGACGAAGTTCGTGCACCAAACCAAGGCCCTGATCCAATACCCAGTCACCAATGGCAACGATCAGGCCAGTGCGTTCAGCGACAGGGATGAACTCAGCCGGAGACACCTGGCCACGTAGCGGGTGACGCCAACGCAGCAGCAGTTCAGCCCCCGAGATGGCGCCGCTGGGAGTGCATTGAGACTGGACGAACAGGCTCAGCTCACCTTTTTGTAAGGCGAGGGTTAAATCGTTCTCCATCTCAAGACGCTGGCGCAGTTCCGTCTGCATCGTCTCCTCGAAAAAAACGACACGATTGCGGCCGTTGTGCTTCGCGCTGTACATGGCGGTATCCGCTTCGCGCAAAAGGTCATCTGCCGTCTGGTCTGCTTTGGGGAATATTGCCACGCCAATGCTGGCACTGCAGCCATAAGTCTTGTCTGCAATCTCGAACGGTACCTCCATGGACACCCGCAGTTTGTTGGCCATGGTTTGTACGGCCAGTGCAGCGCTTTCCAGGTTCTGCGCCAGGCCGGGCACCAACACCACGAACTCGTCGCCACCGATGCGCGCCAGCGTGTCGCCACGGCGTACGACTTGGCTGAGTCGCTCAGCCGCCAACTTGAGAAAATGATCACCCACAGGATGACCATGTGTGTCGTTGACGTTTTTGAAGTGGTCGAGATCAATGAACATCACGGCACCCATGAAACCATTCCGCTCGGCTTGGCTCAGCGAATTGCTGAGACGGTCTGCCAACAGACGCCGGTTCGGCAAACCCGTCAGCACATCAAACAGGGCAAGCTGCTGCAGCTTGACTTGGGCAGAAACGGCCTCTTCAGTGGCGCGTTGCAGGTTGCGCAGCAATACAGCCGTGGACACCGTGACAATCCCGTTGACGATCAGGAAGTTGCTGCTGATCAAAGTCCATTGACGCCACGGAGAGTCTTCCAAACCCCTGAAAGACCATTGCAAATCAAAGAGCCAGCAAAGGAAAAACAGCAAGGCAGTGGTGAACAGCAAGCTGAAAGCAGATGCGCGCAAGCCCAGGAACAAGGCTGCAGTCAGTGGTATGGTGGACAGATAAAGTAAGGCAATTGCGGGTGCATCCCGCATGAATGCCAAGCCGAGGCCTAGACCGAGCAACAAAAAAAATGTGACCCGCAGGTTGAAAGGCAGGCGGTCTTTCAGCAGTACCTGTGCACACAGGGCAACAATGATCAGCACATTCAATACAGCCATGTGCCATATCTCGGCCTTGACTGCGATGTAAACCCCAATCAGGCAGGCAACGGAGCCAACCATCAGCGTGCCTTTGAGGATTTGACCCAGCAACTCTTCACGCCACGCCGCTATCCGCACCTCGGGCGCGGTGTGCAAATCTGTCACCGTAGGCAGGAAGTCACTGTGGCTCAAGTTCGGGGCACCTCAGCAACATCGTAGCCTGTGTTGTATGCCCATCGTGGATGGTGGGATTTAGCCCGGGCTGGCACCCGTTGCAAGCTCACCACCCAGACCCAGCACCAAGTCAGGGATCAGCTTGCGCAGCTCCCCCGTGGCAATGGCGGCGTCGGTGTCAAAACCGTCGTCATCCTTGGCAGAAGTGCCTTCAAACACCACGTCTTCAAAGGAAATCTTCTTGATCTGGAATGCATCTGTCAGGATGAAATTGACCCGGTCATCCCAGTTCAGTGCCAGCTTGGTGGGTAACTTGCCTGCGGCAATGTGTTGGCGGACTTCGTCAATGTCCAGTGCATGTCGGGCATAGCGCACCACGGCCTGGGTTTCATCAGCGGCCTTCAGTTCGCATTCGCGCATGATGGCAAAACCCGCTGGAGGCTCACCAGATCTCAGCCATTCGGCCATGGCGGAGGCCGCAGACACGGTGGTTTGAACCAGGCTGAGGCCCAGTCCGTCAATGGCTTTTGCCAGGCAGGTCAAGACCTCGTCCGCTTTGGCGCTGCTGCCAGCGTCCAGCATGACCAGACTGGCTTTGGGGTCAATCCAGACCTGCACCGTGCCCTGTTTGCTGAATGCCATGGGCAGCAAGGCAAGTTTGGCATCATCTTTGATGTCGCGGCTTTCCTTTTTGCCAGGCTTTCGGCCCGTGCTGGCTTCAATTTGAGCGCACTGTTCGTCAACCTTGCGTTTGATCACGGACGCGGGCACGGCCTTGGTCTCGATCATCAGCTTGAGTAACCATTGCCCGTCCACCACCTCTACAAAAGCACCATGGGCTTTGCCGCGCGGGGGAATCCAACCAACCGACTTTTCCTGGCTGGCGCCACACTCTGTGAACGCGTCTTGGGCGAGTAGCTCGTCGAGCCGGTCAATGGCCATCGTCCAGCCTGCGGCCATGCGGTATACCAACAAATTCTTGAACACGAATTACCTTATCTTAATCAGTGAAAGCTAGCCAAAACCTGGTTTGGCACCTGCGAGCTCAGGCCAACAGTTTTTTGAGCTCACCACTCTTGATCAACGCATCCAGATCATCTGCGCCACCAATGAGAGTGCCTTTAACAAAAACCATGGGCAGCGTGGGCCAGCCTGTCCAGAACTTCAGCGCGCTGCGGTCACGCCATCGGTTCAGGTAGTGACCGTACTCCAGGTACTGATACGCGATGCCTGCTGTATCCAGCAAACGGCGCGCCTTGCGAGGAAACGGGTTCATCGCCATGCCAACCACCACAACCGGGTTGCTCACCACAGCGACCTGTACCTCTTTGACCAAGTCCTGCTTCCAATTGGCTACTTTATCGCGGATGGCTGGGTGAATTTGGACTTCGTCCAAGATGGGGCGGGGCATTGATGAATCCTCAAACCGAGGAGCGTAGCACGCCCGGCAGCTGTTCTCAGCTGCCCAGATCGTTTCGAGCCTGCCCGGACATGCGCAACATGTAGTCGGTGAAATCTTTCGCAGGCAAGGGCTTTGAAAACAGATAGCCCTGACCGAAATCACACCCCGCATTGACCAGCAAATCGAGCTGGGCCTGCGTTTCAATGCCTTCAGCTACCACCTTGAGACCCAGTTTGTGCGCCATGACGATCATGGCCTCGCACAAGGTGCGGTCATCTGGGTCAATTTCCAGGTCCCGCACAAAGGACTGGTCCACCTTGAGATAGTCAATGTCCAGCATCTTGAGGTACGACAGCGATGAGTAACCAGTGCCGAAGTCGTCCAGTGAGATCTTGATACCAAACTTGCGCATTTCTTCGAGTCGCAACTTGGTGGAGTCCTTCACCTGCATCAGCAGGCCTTCGGTGATTTCAATGGCCACAGCGTCGCCGGGAAGGCTCAGTGAGTCAAGCAACCCCATCCACTGGGGGATCAAGTCAGTTTTGCCACGGAACTGCGCGGGTGACATGTTCACGCTTACCTGAAAATGCGGGTTTCCGGTTGCGCGCATCTGCTGCGTCAATCTGGCCGCTTCGTGAAAGACGAAATTGCCGATGGCCATGATTGCGCCGGAATCTTCAGCAAGCGGGATGAAATCTGCCGGGCTGATGTTGCCGTGATCAGGGTGACGCCAGCGGACCAGGGCTTCTGCCTTGTGAACCTCTCCTGTCGCCAGGCTGGCAATAGGCTGGTAGCACACGTACAGCTGGCCTGTCTCAATGACCTGAGGCAGGTCGCGCAACAATTGACGCCGACGAGTGGCGACCTCCTGCAGTGCGGGTGTGAAATGGCAGTAGCGGTTGCGGCCAGTGGCCTTGGCATGGTACATGGCCTGTTCTGCGCTTTTCAGCAGGCCGTCGGGGTCGTTTCCGTCTACCGGGTACAAAGAAACGCCGATACTGGCCGTCACCTGGGTGGACTCTTCCCCCAACACAAAGGACTCGGCCAAGCGCGCGACCAGCTTTTTGGCGACATTGCCAATGTGCGCCAACTGCTCAATGTCAGGGATAACGACAGCAAACTCGTCTGCGCCCAGTCGGGCAACGGCGTCAGTTTCCCGTACCGACGAAGCAATGCGCTGAGCGGCTTGCGTCAACAATGCATCGCCTGCCTCATGACCGAGCAGGTCATTCACCTGCTTGAAGCGGTCCAGATTGATCAGCAGCAAAGCCACCGCCATGCCAGATCGTTTGGCCACCCGCATTTCGTGGTTCAGGCGCTGAGTGAAGTTGGACCGATTAGCCAAGCCTGTCAGGCTGTCGAAATTTGCCTGTCGACGCACGGTTTCTTCTGCCAGTTTGCGTGCAGTGATGTTGCGCCCATAGCCAATGAGGCCCAGCACCTGGCCGTCCGGTCCACAAAATGGTGAGTGCAAAATCTCCAGGCATACCTGTTTTTGCGGGTCGCCTTGGTGAAACCATCGTTCCGTTACGTGGTCCTTGCCCGAATTCATGACGGCTTGGTCCAAGTCGTGCAGATCCTGGGCCACCGTCTCGTCCAGTACATCAAAGTCGGTTTTTCCCAACATCTGGCTTGCAGGGCGGTTGAGTACTTTTTCGTAGACCTTATTGAACCCCAGATAAGAGCCATCGGCTGACTTGAAAAACAGCACATCGGGGATGATGTCCATCACCCCACGCAGCAGGGCATAGTCCCGGCTTGCCTGAAGCATCGCGTCGGCAAGCTCCTTTTTCTGGAAATTCAGGGACAGATCCAGCTTGCGGCGGACCTGTTCGGTCTCCTGGTAATGGCGGTCCACTTCTGCCAGCAGACCTTGAAGCTCTGGCGTGAGGCCCTTGTCTGACGACAGATGCTTTTTGATCTGTAGCGCGAGCAGTTGGTGCATGGCGTGGGATGCGGACCCGCAAAATAGCGTGCCCGAATCTTGCCACACAAGGGTTAACCCCTGAGTGTCCCTGGGCTTAGTCCAAAAAAGAGGCCCCTGTTAAAATGCGCGTCTTTTACGGAGCTGTCTCTTCCCATGCCCGTTGCCCTTGCAGGACAAGTACCTGCCTCATTTGAAATCAAAAGCGCCAACCTGCCACTTGTGGCGCTGCTGCTCAAATCCACAGACCTGACGCAGCTGTCCGCCGAATGGCAGCAGCGCTTTGGGGACATTCCCGACTTTTTTGATAACGACCCGCTGGTGCTGGATCTGTCTCTGCTTGGATCAGACGAGGTTGACCTGGACTTTTCGGCGCTGCTGGCGCTGCTGCGTAACCACCGGTTAACACCCATTGCCTTCAAGGGCGGCAGCGAGAGCTTGGCCCTGGGTGCGTTGGCGGCGGGTCTGGTCGCGGCGGCAGACGCCAAGGCGGTTAAAACCCCTGCGCCACGTGTTGAGACCGTGGTGCAGCAGGTGGTTCACGAAGTCGTGCGCGAGGTGCAGGTTCAAAGCCTGGGTACCCCGAGTGCCTTGGTCATTGACAAACCCCTGCGCTCAGGCCAGCAGGTCTATGCCAAGGGGCGAGATCTCGTGGTGCTGGCCATGGTGAACCCCGGTGCTGAAGTCATCGCCGACGGGCATATTCACGTTTATGCGCCGCTTCGTGGCAAAGCCATCGCAGGTGCTAAAGGCAATGCAGAGGCGCGCATTTTTGCGCTCAGCATGGAGCCGCAGCTGATCTCGATTGCGGGCGTGTACCGGACAACCGATTCCCCGCTGTCTGCTGATATCTGGGGCAAAGCCACCCAGATCCGCCTGGAGGGCGGCAGCACCGACGGCAAATTGCTGCTTGAACCCATCAAGCCCTGAAACTTCTATTTACCCGTATTCAAAGGACCTTTCAATGGCCAAAATCATCGTAGTGACATCCGGCAAGGGTGGTGTCGGCAAGACAACAACCAGTGCCAGCTTTGCCAGCGGCTTGGCCTTGCGTGGCCACAAAACGGCGGTGATCGATTTCGACGTCGGTCTACGCAACCTGGATCTGATCATGGGTTGCGAGCGCCGCGTGGTGTATGACCTGATCAACGTGATCCACGGTGAAGCCAATCTCCATCAAGCCCTGATCAAGGACAAGCAGTGCGACAACCTGTTCGTGCTGGCTGCCTCGCAAACCCGTGACAAAGACGCCCTGACGCAAGAGGGCGTTGAAAAGGTGCTGGCTGACTTGGCTGCGATGGACTTCGAGTACATCGTGTGCGATTCGCCTGCCGGTATTGAAACCGGTGCCATGATGGCCATGCACTTTGCCGATGAGGCCCTGGTCGTGACCAACCCCGAGGTCTCCAGTGTGCGCGACTCAGACCGCATCCTGGGGATGCTGGGCAGCAAGACCAAGCGTGCCATTGAGGGCAAAGACCCGATCAAAGAACACCTGCTGATCACGCGCTACAACCCCAATCGGGTTGACCAGGGCCAGATGTTGTCGCTTGACGACATCCAAGACATCCTGCGCATCAAACTCATTGGCGTCATCCCGGAAAGTGAAACTGTTCTGCAAGCCTCCAACCAGGGTGTGCCCGCCGTGCACATGGCGGGTTCCGATGTGTCGGAAGCTTATAAGGACGTGATTGACCGCTTCTTGGGTGCCGAAAAGCCTCTGCGCTTTGTTGAGGCCCAGAAGGCAGGTTTCTTCAAGCGTCTATTTGGAGGCAAGTGAAACCATGTCATTTTTGTCCTTCTTTCTTGGCGAGAAGAAACAGACCGCCAGCGTTGCCAAAGAACGGCTGCAAATCATCCTGGCCCATGAACGCAGCGGCCGCAACGCTTTTGCACCTGACTATTTGCCCGCGTTGCAACGTGACTTGGTGGCCGTGATCAGCAAGTACATCCAGATTAATCCGGATGACATCAAGGTCAATCTGGAGCGCCAGGACAACCTGGAGGTGCTGGAAGTGAAAATCGAGCTGCCCGACGCGCGGTAACTACCTGCCAGCGGCACTAAAATCAGTGCTCAAAATGCAGATGCAGCGTTGCGGCGTTGCCCCCGCTGGCAGCCTCGCCACTGACCCGATCTGCCAGATGGCGCAGCAGCACCCCAGACACCCTCTGCATCGCAGCCTCTAGCGCTTCGGCATCTGCTTCCCATAAGGCCTCTGCGTCATGCGGCGCATGGTGAGCCAACGCGTCCAGAAACAGCGGCTCACCCGTGTGCCGCAGTGCCAGCTCGAAGTTGAATTCATCAAAGCTGCCCAGAATGCCGGTTACTTGACGGTTTCCGCTGGCTGTAATGGCCTCTGCCGCCTCCAGTGCCGCCAAAGCGGCACGGTGCACCACGTCACGGCGCGCCGCCCAGGCTGCGCCCTGAATTTCGACAAAATCAGTGATTTGCTGGCTCAAATCACCCAGGCTCCCGTCCAGTTTTACCTCCAGCGCCTGCCGGGTGCCAAGCCGGAAAACCAGGTTCAGCAACACGGCAGTCACCCCGGTCACGATGAAGCCGTTGCCCAGCAAGACCTGCAAGGCCTCTGGCGCATGCAATGCAAGGCCCGGCATCAGCATGACCGTCAGGCCTGCACACACCGACAGCCCCACCATGAAGATGCCCCGGCTGTCCATTGAGCGCGATGCAATCAACTCCACGCCAGAAACGATCAAGAAAGCAGCCGCGTACAGCTCGACAGCGCCAAGCACGGGTGCAGGTATCAAGGTCAACGCCAGCGTGGCCTGGGGCATGAACGACACCAGCAACAGCATGGCCGCCGTGCTCAGGCCTATCCAGCGCGATGTCGATCGAGTGGCATGGGTCAACGCGATGTTGGCCGAAGAGGTAAAGGTCGGAAAACTGCCGATGAAAGACCCGACCAGGTCACCCAGCCCATTCGCACGGATGCCACGGCCTACCGCCTTCATATCGGCACGGCGCCAGTCAGCGTTGTCCATGCGGTCCATGATGATCACGCTGCCCAGGGTATCCAGCTGGGTCAGCATGGCCACCATGACGATGGCGACCGCCATGTGGGGCGACAGGTTCCATTGGGGTGCATGAAAATCTGGAATGGCCAGGAATGGGGTTGAGGCCAAAGCGTCGATCCCATGCAAATGTCCAGCCATGGCCGCCACCACCAAGCCAATGACAATGCCCATCACCAAGCCCAGCAGCTTGCTCTGACGCGTGCCCCATATCGAGAAAGCCACAATGCATGCCAGGGTGGAGCCAGCAATCAGCGCACTGACCGGGTCAATCTGCATCTGGTCATTGATTTCCAGAGAATGCCGAACAGTGGGCTCTACCAAAGCCAGCCCCCCCATACTGACCACGGTGCCTGCCACGGTGGGAGGAAACAGTGCTCGCAATCGCGGAATCACGCTACCGACAAATAGGGCGGTCAGGGACGACAGCAGGCCCACCCCAAAAATAGCGGCGGGCCCACCGGCGGCGACCGCTGCAGTGGCGAATGGGACCATGAAGGGATTGGGCATGTGCGCCAACAGGCTGCCACTGCCCCAGCGTCCACCATAGGCTTGCAAACCCGTACACAAGGCCATGCCAATCAGGGAAAGCGCCACCATCGATTGCGTGGCCGCCACAGAGAGTCCCGCTGATTTGGCGGCAATCAGCACATAGGTGACAAAGGCCATCACGGTCACCGCATGCTGACCGCTCAGCATGGCCAACGCGCCTCGGGGTACGGGTTCGTCTGCCGCATAAATAAGCTCAGCCGGTCGGCGGCGCGAAGCGCAAGGGTGAAGTTTGAAAATGGGATGGGCCATGGTGTTCAGCGGGGATGCCGGAAGTGTAGGTTGCGGTCAAGTGGCTATCAAGGGCAATCCCTGATGCCTGTTTGCCCAAATCTGACAGTTGTACCTCAATCCAAGGCGTGCGTTCGCGTCTAGCCGGATTGACAGTGCAGAAGTCAGGCCTGATTATTCTCAGCGGTGCAACATGCTGGCCTATCTAAAGTAGGCGCGCTTGTTGCTTGAAACACTTTACCCATCCACTGGAAGGTCTTCATGAAATTTGCTCGCCGCTCACTCCTGTCCTTGGCCCTTTCTGCAGGTTTTCTGGCTACGCCTGTGGTCTCCATGGCGCAAGGCAGCGTCCTTCGCATCGTTCCGCACTCCAACCTGGCCATCCTGGACCCAATCTGGACGACGGCTTACATGAGCCGCAACCACGGCTACATGATTTATGACACCTTGTTTGGTACGGATGAAAAAGCCCAGATCAAGCCCCAAATGGTCGAGAGCTGGACCGAGAGCGCTGACCATCGTCTGTGGACGTTCAAGCTGCGTAAGGGCCTAGAGTTCCATGACGGTAAACCCGTGACCAGCGAGGACGTGGTCGCCAGCCTGCAACGCTGGGGCAAACGCGACGCCATGGGTTCTGCACTGTTTCAGTTCGTCCAGCGCATGGATACCCCAGCACCTGACACCTTCCGCATCTTCTTGGGCGAAGCCTGCGGTTTTGTGCTCGAAGCCCTGGGCAAACCGTCCAGCAATGTGCCCTTCATCATGCCCAAACGCATGGCCGACACCGATCCATTCAAGCAGATCGAGGAGCATATTGGCTCTGGCCCCTACATCTTCAAGAAAGATGAGTTCAAGCCCGGTGACAAGGCGGTCTACCTCAAGAACACCAAATACGTGCCACGCAACGAACCCCCGTCTGGCAGCGCAGGGGGCAAAAAAGTCTATGTTGACCGGGTGGAATGGAACCTGGCCTTGCGAGATGCACAAGCCCAGGTCAACGCCTTGCAAAAAGGCGAGGTCGACATCATTGAGCAGCTGTCTTTTGACCACTATGAGACCGTCAAGGGCGACCCAAAGTTGCAATTGCCCAAATACGCAACTTTAGGCCTTGCCTACATGGCACGATTCAACCATTTGGCCAAGCCTTTTGACAATGTCAAGGTCCGCCAAGCTGCCATGGCCGCCTTCAACCAAGAGGCCTTTCTCAAGGCGCAGGTGGGCGTTAAGGAACTGTACAAGCCCTGCGCCAGCATGTTCATCTGCGGCACGCCTTTTGGCACAACCGTGGGCAGTGACATCCAGTCCAAGAGCAACATGAAAAAGGCGCAGGATCTGCTCAAGGCCTCGGGCTATGACGGCACACCCATCGTGATCCTGAAGCCGACCGACTTGGCATCCATCCAGAAGCTGCCCGATGTGGCTGCCCAGCTGATGCGCCAAGCCGGCTTCAAGGTGGATCTGCAGGCCATGGACTGGCAGACCCTGGTTGGTCGCCGCGCCAAGAAGGAAGCACCTGACAAGGGTGGCTGGCACATGTTTTTGACAGCGTGGCAAGCCTTTGACGTGTGGAACCCAATCAGCAACCCGGCGATGGACACGCGTGGTGAAAAATCCACCTGGTTTGGCTGGGCCACCGATGACAAGATGGTCGAGTTGCGTGGCCAGTTCATGCGCGCGACTGACGAGCCCAGCAAGAAGAAGCTGGCCGAAGCCATCCATGTCCGCGCATTCGAGGCGGCTCTGTATGCGCCTCTGGGTGAGTTTGATGCCCCCATGGCTGCAGGCAAAAACATCAGTGGGTTCTTCATCACCAACGGCAACCTCTACTGGAACCTGAAGAAGAACTGATGCAGCAGCGGCCGATTGGCAATACCGTGCTAGACGAAGGTGCGCTGGACCTGATCATCCGTGGTGGCACGGTGATCGACGGTACCCGTGCGCCACGCTTTGATGCGGATGTTGGTATTTCGAAGGGCAAGATCGTTGCCATTGGCGACTTGTCACAGCGCCAGGCCGGGCAGGTGTTGCACGCCCGTGGCCGCATCGTGGCACCGGGCTTCATTGATTCCCACACCCACGACGACCAAGCGCTGCTGAGCCAGCCTGACATGAGCTTCAAGGTTTCTCAGGGTGTGACTACCGTGGTCACTGGCAACTGCGGTATCAGCATTGCGCCTCTGCGCGCGGGGGCGCCCATGCCAGCGCCTTTGAACCTGCTGGACGCGGGAACACAGCCACCGTTTGAAACCTTGCGGGGCTATCTGGACGCCTTGCGTGCCAAGCCTGCTGCGGTTAACGTGGCGGCCTTGGTCGGCCACAGCAGCCTGCGCGTCAATGTCATGCCCGACCTGGAGCGTGAAGCCAACGCCGACGAGATTGCGGCCATGCGGTCGTTGTTGGAAGAATCGTTGGACGCTGGTGCCATTGGTTTGTCCACAGGCACTTTCTATCCCCCAGCAGCGAAAGCAAGTACTGAAGAAATCATAGCAATAGGACAATCACTGACAAGCCGAAAAGGTGTTTTTACCACCCATATGCGAGATGAATCCGACCAGGTGATGGTTGCGCTGGACGAAACCTTTCGCATCGGCAAGGCGCTGGATGTGCGCGTGGTGATCTCTCACCACAAGGTGATGAACAAGCCCAACTTTGGGCGGTCTGCCCAGACCCTGGCGCATATCCGCAAGACCATGCAATGCCAGTGCGTGGCGCTGGATTGCTATCCGTACACGGCAGGCTCCACCATGATCCGCACCGAGCGCGCCATGCTCGATGGCCGCATGGTGATCGCCACCAGCGTGCCGCACCCCGAATGCGCAGGGCGCGAAATCACCGACATTGCTGCCGAATGGGGTGTGGACAAAGAAGAAGCCGCGCGCCGCCTGCAACCGGGCAGCGCCATTTACTTCTTGATGGACGAGGCCGATGTGCAGTCCATCCTGGCATTTGACGAAACCATGATCGGCTCGGACGGCATACCACTGGGCGACAAGCCTCATCCGCGTTTGTGGGGCACTTTCCCCCGCGTGCTGGGGCATTACAGCCGTGAACTGGGCCTGTTTCCCCTGGAAACGGCGGTCTGGAAGATGACCGGGCTGACCGCCAACAACTTTGGTCTGACGGGTCGCGGTACCCTGGCAGTGGGCCAGTGTGCAGATGTAGTGGTGTTTGACGCGGACACGGTGCTTGACCGCGCCAGCTACGACGACCCGACTCAGGCCGCAGTGGGCATTGATGCAGTAGTCGTCAATGGCACACTCACTTGGCAACATGGCAAGCATCTGGGTGCCCGCAGCGGTCAGGTGATCATGCGTGCCGATGCCCCTGCCAACTGATTTCTGGTTTGATCAATTGAAAGCTTGAAAACAATGAAACTTCTACGTCGCTCCCTCCTAAGCTTGGCAGTCCTTGCTGGTACCGTGGGTATGAGCAGTGCTGCGCTGGCGCAGGCCAATCAAGGCAGCGTCTTGCGCATCGTTCCGCACTCCAACCTGGCCATCCTGGACCCAATCTGGACGACGGCTTACATGAGCCGCAACCACGGCTACATGATTTACGACACCTTGTTTGGGACCGACGAAAAGAGCCAGATCAAGCCCCAAATGGTCGAGAGCTGGACCGAGAGCGCTGACCACCGCTTGTGGACCTTCAAGCTGCGCAAAGGCCTGGAATTCCACGATGGTAAGCCCGTGACCAGCGAAGACGTGGTCGCCAGCCTGCAACGCTGGGGCAAACGCGATGCCATGGGAAGCGCACTGTTCCAGTTTGTGCAGAGAATGGACACGCCGGCACCCGATACCTTCCGCATCTTCCTGGGTGAAGCCTGCGGCTTCGTGCTGGAGGCACTGGGCAAACCCAGTTCCAACGTACCTTTCATCATGCCCAAGCGCGTTGCCGAAACGGACGCCTTCAAGCAGATTGAAGAGCACATCGGCTCTGGCCCCTATGTCTTCAAGAAAGACGAATTCAAGCCCGGCGACAAGGCGGTCTACCTCAAGAACACCAAATACGTGCCACGCAATGAACCCCCTTCAGGTACCGCTGGCGGCAAAAAGGTGTTGGTGGACCGCGTCGAATGGAACCTGGCCTTGCGTGACCCGCAAGCCCAGGTCAACGCGCTGCAAAAAGGCGAGGTCGACATCATTGAGCAGCTCTCGTTTGACCACTACGAAACCGTCAAAAACGACTCGAAGCTGCAAATCCCCAAGGTGGGCAACCTTGGTTTGCAATACATGGCCCGCTTCAACCATCTGCACAAGCCATTTGACAACCCCAAGGTGCGCCAAGCCGCACTCGCTGCGTTTGCACAAGAGCCTTTCCTGCGGGCGCAAGTGGGCGTGAAAGAGCTTTACAAGACATGTCCCGGCATGTTCATTTGTGGCACACCGTTTGGCAGTGCCGTGGGCAGCGAAATCCAGTCCAAAGGCAGCATCAAGAAAGCCCAGGAACTGCTCAAGGCCAGTGGCTACGACGGAACCCCCGTGGTGCTGATGAAGCCGACGGACCTGGCCGCCATTGCCAAATTGCCCGATGTGGCCGCCCAGTTGCTGCGCCAGGCGGGCTTCAAGGTCGATCTGCAGGCCATGGACTGGCAGACACTCGTGGGTCGCCGTGCCAAGAAGGACGCCCCTGACAAAGGTGGCTGGAACATGCTGATCACCGGCTGGCAGGCGCATGATGTCTGGAGTCCGATTGCCAACCCGACCATTGATGGTCGGGGCGAAAAAAGTGGCTGGTTTGGCTGGGCCAAGGACGACAAGCTGATGGAGTTGCGTGACCAGTTCCTGCGCGCCACAGACGACGCTGCCAAAAAGAAGCTAGCCGATGCCATCCAGACCCGCGCGTTTGAAATTGGTACCCATGCACCGCTGGGCGAGGTGGACGTGCCATTGGCAGCAGGCAAAAACGTCACAGGCTTCTTTGTGACCAATGGCCATCTGTACTGGAACCTGAAGAAGAACTGATGCTGAACTTTCTGGGGCGCAGGCTCCTATCCACCCTGCCGGTTTTGATGATTGTTTCGGTCCTGGTCTTCATGATGCTGCGCTTCACGCCGGGCGACCCGGCGGCCGTGCTGGCGGGGGACGCAGCCAGCACCGAGCAGATCGCCCAGATCCGCACCAGCCTGGGGCTGGATCGCTCAGTGCCTGAGCAGTTCTTGATCTGGGCCGGGCATTTGATGACCGGAGACCTGGGTCAGTCGTACTACTACAAGACCGAGGTCACCACGCTCATTGGCCAGCGCTTGGAACCCACGCTAAGTCTGGCTGTGATCACCATCACGCTGGCTGTGCTGGTGGCAGTTCCACTCGGTGTGCTGGCCGCTTGGCGCTTTGGTAGCTGGCTGGACCGCGCCTTGATGGGTTTTTCCGTTCTTGGGTTTTCCATCCCGGTGTTTGTGCTCGCCTACCTGCTGATCTGGCTTGTGTCACTCAAACTGGGCTGGTTCCCGGTGCAGGGATACAAACGTCTGGCAGATGGGGTGGGGCCCTGGCTGTATCACCTGACGCTGCCTGCGATCACACTGTCGGTGATCTACATCGCACTGATCGCCCGTGTGACCCGTGCGTCGGTGCTGGAGACGCTGGGCGAGGACTACATCCGCACCGCACGGGCCAAAGGTTTGCCCGAGGTGGCCGTGCTGATGCGCCACGCGCTGGCCAATGCGGCCGTGCCCATCGTGACCGTGATCGGCATTGGCATTGCCCTGCTGATTGGTGGCGTGGAGGTGACCGAATCGGTCTATGCCATTCCGGGTTTAGGCCGTCTGACGGTGGACGCTGTGCTGGCGCGGGACTTTCCCACCATCCAGGGCGTGATCTTGCTGTTTTCTTTTATCTACGTGATGGTCAATCTGCTGGTCGATTTGACCTATGTGTTCTTTGACCCACGCATCCGTTATTGATCCGATACTGTCATGACCCAACACCCTGATTACGCGGCGCTGTCGGTCGAATCGGCCACGGTGGTTCCCCAGCAAAGCGCGTGGGCGCGTGTTCGCAAGAATACGTCTGTGCGTGTGGGCGGCATCATTTTGCTGGTTCTGGTGGCGGTGGCTTTGGCTGCGCCTTTGCTGGGCACGGTCGATCCGTCGCTGTTTGACCCTGGCAGCCGCGACCTGCTACCCGGCAAGTCTGGCGAAATCACCACGCTGGAGGGCGAAACCTTGCAGCACCGGTTCTTGATGGGCTCTGACAGCTTTGGCCGCGACATTTACAGCCGCGTCATCTACGGCACTCAAGTGTCCCTGATCGTTGGGGTGTGTACCGCTGCGGTGGCATTGGCCATTGGCATTGTGCTGGGCATGATGTCCGGCTTCTTGCGCTGGCTGGACGGCCCACTGATGCGGGTGATGGACGGCATCATGGCCATCCCCGCCATCCTGATCGCCATCGCTTTGGTGGCCATGTGGCGAGGTAGCTTGATGACGGTGGTGATTGCCATCGCCATCCCGGAGATACCGCGCGTTACGCGTCTGGTGCGCTCGCTGGTGCTGACCATCCGCGAAGAGCCCTACGTGGAAGCCGCAATCTCGCTGGGTACACCCACCTGGAAAATCATGCTGCGCCACATCCTGCCCAACACGGTGGCGCCGCTGATTGTGCAGGGCACGTTTATCTGCGCATCGGGCATCCTGACCGAAGCGATTTTGTCCTTCCTGGGCGTGGGCTTGCCGCCCGACGTCCCCACCTGGGGCAACGTGATGGCTGAAGGCCGTGCCCAGTTCAACGAGTATCCCCACAACATCTTCTTCCCCGGCATCTTCCTGGCCGTGACGGTGTTGGCAGTGAATATTTTGGGCGATGGTCTGCGTGACACGTTGGACCCCAAGATGGCGAAGCGCTCATGAGTCACGCCCACTTACAACCCGGCCAAGCCATCCTTGAAGTCCAGGACTTGAGCATTGCGCTGCCTTCAGGCGGTGACCGCAACACCGCTGTGCGCAACGTATCTTTCACCGTCGGCGCGGGCGAGATCGTCTGCCTGGTGGGCGAATCTGGCTCTGGTAAGTCCGTCATTGCGCAAAGCGTGATGGGCTTGTTGCCCAAATCGCTGCCTGTACTCAGCGGGAAAATTCTTTTGCAAGGTGAAGACATCACCCATGCGCCGCTGTACCGCCTGCGCGAGCTGCGTGCCACCCGCATGAGCATGATTTTTCAGGAGCCCATGACTGCCTTGAATCCGGTCATGACCTGTGGCGACCAGATTGACGAGGTGCTGAGTGAGCACACCCAGCTGTCCCCGGCTGAACGCCGCAAAAAGGTGCTGGACATCGTCAAGGAAGTGCTGTTGCCCGACCCTGAGCGCATGGTAGCAAGCTACCCACATCAGCTCTCAGGTGGCCAACGTCAGCGCATCATGATTGCCATGGCCCTGGTGCTGGACCCTGTGCTACTGATTGCCGACGAGCCCACCACCGCGCTGGACGTGACCACCCAGGCACAAATCCTCAAATTGGTGCTGGACCTGCAACACCGCCACGGCGCGGGCGTGCTATTTATTACCCACGACTTTGGCGTGGTGGCCGAGGTAGCCCACCGTGTGGCCGTACTGCGGCTGGGTGACATGGTGGAGATCGGGAGCAAAGCAGATGTGCTGCAGCGGCCCCAGCACGACTACACCCGCATGCTGATTGGTGCCGTGCCCACGCTGCACCTCAAAGAGCGCCCCAACGACCCATCCGCGCCTTTGGTGCTGCAGGTCAAAGGCTTGGAGAAAACCTACCTCGACAAGAGCTGGTTTGGCAAATCGCGCACCGTGCACGCCGCCAAAGATGTCAACCTGGAGATCCGCCGTGGCCAGACGCTGGGCATCGTGGGTGAATCGGGCTCAGGCAAAAGTACGGTGGCCCGCTGCATCGTGCGGCTGGTGGACCCGTCGGGTGGCTCGGTCATGTTGGGTGGTGGACAGGTTCCCGCAGAAGACATTGCCATGATGTCGGCCGCCGCGCTGCGCCCCTTGCGCAAGCGGGTGCAAATCGTCTTTCAAGACCCTTATCGCTCACTCAACCCCCGCCGCACCGTGGGCGAGGCGTTGATGGAAGGCCCCACCAACTACGGCCTGAACCGCACCGAAGCCCTAGAGCGAGCGCGCAAGCTGCTGAAGATGGTACGGATGGACAACAGCGCACTGGAGCGTTACCCACATCAATTCTCAGGTGGTCAACGCCAGCGTATTTGCATTGCCCGCGCCTTGATGATGGAGCCAGAATTGTTGATCGCTGACGAAGCTGTTTCAGCCCTGGACGTGTCTGTGCAAGCCCAGGTGCTGGAACTGTTTGAGGAAATCCGCGAACGCCTGAACCTGGCCATGCTGTTCATCACCCACGACCTGCGGGTGGCCTCGCAGGTTTGCGATCACCTGGCGGTCATGTCCAAAGGACAAGTCGTGGAATACGGCCCGGCGCACGAGGTGTTTGGAGAACCAAAGCATGCCTACACGCAGGCCCTGTTTGCGGCAGCCCCCGGGCGGAATTTTGCGTTCGGGGCGTGAAACTCGTTTTGCTTACCCGCCAGTTTTTTCAAATGAATTTGCTTTAAAGGCCTTGGCCGTTGGATTGGTTCTAGTGGCGCCGTACAAATCTTTGCGGACCAAGTAGCCATACCAACAAGGATTGGTGTTGGTGCCGCAAGCGGGCATCCTCCAAACGGGGTGTGAATAGATGTCAATTTCATGTGACTGATGGGATGAGGTGTTGAAGGTCTGCCAGAATCAACGACCATGCCTTCTTAAGTCCCAGCAATCAAACAAACGCTGGCCACTCCAGCCTCACCAAGCGACGGTCTTTCTCAGCAATTGACCCAGTTTTCCGATCTGCTGCATATGGTCTACGCCGCCAGTGCCGAGCCCGCACGCTGGCATGAGGCCGTGGCGGGTATCGCGAAAGCTATGAACGCGGTGCAAGTCCTGCTGTTCACGCCTTACGTCGGCCCCGCCCACGGCGGCTTCTTTTACCCTTGGGGTATTCAAGAAAGAGACTTGGTTCTTTACGGTACCAAGTACATCGACCACGACTTGTGGGCAAAAAGTGCACAGCGAAAAGGGTTGATGCAAGAAGGGCTGGTGGCGTTTGATCACGAGTTGGTGCCCCAAGATGAATTGCTTGCGTCCATTTATTACCGCGAGTTTTTGAGCCCTATGGGCGTTGCCCGGCTGTGCTCAGGCGTGGTGTTTGCGGGGGCACCTGGATTGCCGGCGACGGTTTTGTCGATTTACCGTGGCTTGCATGACGTGCCGTTTGGCAGCAAAGACCGGGAGCTGATGCATTTGCTCATGCCACACCTGTCTCGGTCTCTGGGTCTGATGCATCGGCTGGGCGCTGCTCGGCACCAGGCGGCTTCACTTCGCGCCGCGTTGGACCGGCTGAGCGTTGGCGTCTTGTTGTTGAACCATGATCTTGCCGTCACGTTTTCCAATGTCGCCGCCGAACGGGTGCTGTCCCGTGACGACGGCTTGGGCCTGGGTGCGAACCAACAGCTTGCAGGACGAGGCAATGCCCAAGGCAAAGCGTTTCGACTGGAGCATTGGTTGACCGAGCTGGTGAATGCGCCAGCCTTTCAACGAGGTGCCTTTGCCGACACCTTTGAAGTGTCGCGCTCATCGAAGCAGGCAAGCTACAGTGTGCAATGCTGTCCGCTGGAGTCGAACGACCCGCTGCTAACCCTGAATGGTGCGCGCCACATTGTGTTTATCACCGACCCCAAGGCCTTGGATTTGCCTGATTCTGCCCAGCTCAGCGCTTTGCTTGGCGTGACCCCTGCAGAAGCCAAGGTCAGTCGCGCCTTGGTACAAAGTGGCAATTACACCGAGGTGGCTGCAGCTTTGGGTGTGTCAGTGGACACGGTCCGTTCACAAGTCAAGGCGATCTACGCCAAGACCCGGGTCAATAACAAGGCTGCGCTGACCCGGCTGGTCTTGTCACTCAGCAAGGCCAGCGTTTGATTCCCTCACATCACTTCCAGCGGGTAAATCGGCCGACGTACTTTCGATAGACCTAACGCGACATAGTCGGATGTACACACCCCAGTGCCCGCACACTCCACCACCGCGTGCGCCAGGCTCTTCAGGCCAGCGCGCCAGTGCACCCGGCTTTTGAGCATCAAGAACTTCTTGCGCTCAGGTGCAATGCCGACGGCGACGAAGGCAGCCAGGTCATGCGGCTCCACATGGTTAGAAATCACCACCACTTCAAATCGGCCTGCGAGTTCCAGCACCACGCTCGGCCCCATCGCATTCATTTCGCCGCGCGCCATCGGTCCGTAGTTCACATAATTGCCGTCGCTGATGCGCCTCACCCGACCAGTGACCTCCAAGGGCTTTCCCTCCAGGCCAATCGCGGGCATGTCCAGCTTGCCACCCAGTGCCAGCGACACGTCGGCACCCACGCCGGCGCTCACCATCTCCTGCACCGCTTGCGGGTCAAACACCGCGAAGGCCGCGACATCCTCCAATCCCGCCTCCAGCATGGCCGCCAGCACCGTCATGGTGTCCATGGTGCCGCCCGACGCGCAGTTGTCGCTGTGGTCCAGCAGCACCACGGGGCCGCTGTCTACTGGCTTGGCGTCGGCCAATGCCTTGGCCCTGGCCATCGAGCTGTGCAGGGGGTCGATCTGGTAAACAAATGCCGCACGCTGCGTCCAGGCCATGACCAAGAGTTCGTCGCAATACTGCCTGGCCAGGGCCGGATCATTGTCAGTGACGACAACGGCTGACAGACCCGCATATTCAATGTCCGCATTCGGGAACCCCACAAACACACTGGCGCTTAGTGCGCCTTGTGCTTCCATCTCGCGGCAGCGCGCCTGCAGCTCGCGGTTGGGAGAGTCTTCACTGCTTTGCCGCATCACGTGCGGCAGCATGGGCTGGCGCCCCCAGGCCATGGTGGGGGCAGATTTGCCCGCCAGCAGGGCCAGCACGGCACGACCCGCACGCAAACCCGTCTCATACATATCAACATGCGGATAGGTCTGGTAGCCAGCCATCACCGTGGCGTTTTGGCCCATGGCATCGTACAGATTGGTGTGCATGTCCAACGCAACGCCAATGGGTACATGGGGCGCCACAGCGCGGATTCGGCGCAGCAACTCGCCTTCGCCATCGTCAAACGTCTGCGTCACCATGGCGCCATGCAGGTCCAGCAGCACGGCATCGCAGCCCTGGGCTACCGCGTCCACAATGGCGGCGCAAATAGCCTCAAACGCCGCGTCGTCCACCGGCCCGCTGGGCCAGGCGGCAGCCGCGATGGGCACCGTGAACTCGGCGCCTGCTTGTTCAGCCAAGTCGATGAATGCACCGATGGCCGATCCCGTCCCCCGGTAGGCAGAGATGGCCGCTGCCCCCTGCGGCGGATGGGTGCCACCGTGTCCAAACCGTGTCAGAGGGGTGGGTACGGGCGAGAACGTATTCGTCTCGTGCTTCATCTGGGCAATGACCAGTTTCATGGAAAGACTCCTGAGTTATGTTTTCATGATTCCGCAAAGGCTGCAAACTGACGATCATCGCTTACTGTATGCGTGCATTTCGCTATAAAAAGAAGAGCCAATATTTCACGCCAGATTGCCAAAAGTACTGTTCAAGGCGCGGATTTTGATTGCCAAGCAGAGGCATCGTGCAAGCAGCGTGCGAAATAGGCCCCCGCAGGTGTCAGCGGTACATCGGCAACCGACAACAGCTCCAGCTGCACATCCTCGGGTGATAGCCCCGACACTTCCACTGCCACAATACCCCGGCTTTCTGTTTGCGCAAGGAGGGGAAGCGGGAATATGCTAGCCACGTCTGAATGGCGCACCAGCGCCATGGCCGCCATCGCGTCACCCCGAGCCACCATTGCCGGGGGCAGGTGGCCAGCCTTGCCAAACATGTCCGCCAACGGGCTGAGGGCGGGCGTCGTGTGCGCGCTATACGCAGGCGGTGAGCCTGGCAGTACCCATTCCAGCGCGGCCAGGCCCGTGACGGTAAGCTGGTTCAGGACAGGGTGATTTGCGCGGACCACCACGGTTTGTGGGTAACTCAACCACGGTTCACTGGCAAACTCTGCGGCGGGCACGTCGCCGCTGCTGGCCACGATCGCGAAATCCATGCTGCCGTTGCGAAGTGCAGGCGCAACGCGGTTGACCAAGCCTTCCAGAATGTTGATTTGCACCAAAGGGTAACGCTTGCGAAACGCCTTGAACGCGTCTCCTAGGACAGTCAACGTCAAAAACGGGGTGAGTCCGACGCAAACAGATCCTTGGCCGATGTCTTGCGACTGCCGCAATTCATCGCCCGCCAGATCGAGCTGGCGCGCAATCAACTTGGCCCGTGGCAGCAACGCTTGCCCTGCCGCCGTCAGCAGTACGCCACTGGATTTGCGCACCAACAGTGCGACGCCGGTATCCTCCTCGAGTGAGCGCAAGGATTTGGTCAGTGCGGCCTGCGAAAGGTGCAAAGCACGTGCCGCCCGGCGGATACTGCCGTGGTCCACCACCGCCACCAGGGCACGCAACTGATGCAAGCGCAAGTTCATCCCGTCAGTTTAGGGCGAACCGCAAGTCGTTTCAGGCGACTAAGCGTAAATCCAGCGCAGGACGTGTCATGTCATGGGTGGCGTGTTGCCTGAGCAAACCCATCAGGTCTTTGGGGTCGTTCAACTCTGGAATCAGCGCAAGCCGTTCCCCCAGTTCCAGTTCGGTCGCAGCGGCATGCATGAAGCGCAGCGCAGAAAAATCTTCCAGGGCAAAACCGACCGAATCGAATACTGTTATCTGCTCTGCGCGGGTACGGCCAGGGGTCATGCCCGTTAGCACTTCCCAGAGTTCGGTCACGCCAAAATCAGGTGACAGGCGCTGGATGTCGCCCTCGATGCGTGTTTGCGGCGCGTACTCCACAAACACCTCGGCAGCTTTCAGCACCGCAGGGTCTAGTTCGGTCTTGCCTGGGCAGTCACCGCCCACCGCATTGAAGTGTGTACCGGCTGCCACCATGTCTGGAGTGATGATGGTGGCCAGCTGTTTGTCAGCAGTGACGGTGGTCACGATGTCTGCACCTTGGACGGCGTCGGCGGTGCTGTGGAACACCTGCACCCGCAGACCGCTGCCCTGCAGGTTGGCGACCAGCTTGACCGTGGCCTTGGAGTCAATGTCGAACACCCGTAGCGTGGTGATGCCCAACAGGGTTTGAAAAGCAATCGCCTGAAACTCGCTTTGTGCGCCGTTGCCAATCAACGCCATCACCCGGCTGTCGGGTCGGGCCAGGGCGCGGGCAGCCAGGGCCGACGTCGCCGCAGTGCGCAGCGCGTGGTCCGGTCAGTTCGCTTAGCATCAGGGGCATGCCTGTGGCAACATCTGCCAACACCCCAAAAGCCATCACGGTGGACAGGCCAAGCTCGGTGTTATTGGGATGGCCATTGACGTACTTGAAGCTGTAGTGCGTGTCGTCTGCAATCGGCATCAGTTCGATCACACCATTCGGTGAATGGCTGCCAACGCGGGCACATTTGTCAAAGTCATGCCAGCGTACAAAGTCTTGTTGGATAGCCGTGGCCATTCCTGCAAGGCAGGAGGCCAAACCTCGGCGACGAATGATCTCCAGCACCCCAGGGACGCTGAGATAAAGAGGGCTTGTGTGGTGTGTCATGGCAGTCTCCAAAAATGATTGAAGAAGTGTCATGGGACACCATGTCAATGAAAAGTGCTAAAAATATAGAATATTGGCAAATATTTAATCAATATGACAATGCAAATTATCGAAAAGACAGTTTTATGGACGAAACCGATCAAGCCCTGATTGCGCTGCTGCGGCAAAACGCCCGCATGAGCATTGCAGATTTGGCCCACAAACTCAAGGTTTCGCGCGGCACAGTGACCAACCGTATCCGGCGTCTGGAAGACCAGCAAATCATCGTGGGCTATACCGTCAAGCTGCGGCCGGAGAGCGAGCCAGAAAGCATTCGCGCCTGGATGGGAATTCAGGTCGAGGGGAATCAGACGCGCACAGTGCTTGCCAGTTTGCTGGGCGAACCTGGGGTGGCAGCCTTGCACGACACCAATGGCCGCTGGGATTTGCTAGCAGAGTTAGAAGTGCGCTCCATGAAAGAACTGTCGGACGTGCTGGAGCGTATTCGTTTGATCACTGGAATTCGCAGCACCGAGACTAACATCCATTTAGCAACCTACCGTTAAAGACAACCAATGGTTGTCATGACGGCAATTTACAGCCTTGTGGTTGGCTTTCGAGTTTCCTAGGATTTGGGCATTCCAACGGAGACTATTGTCATGCTTTCACGACGTTACCTTTTCTTATTGCTGTCCGGTCTCACCCTGAGCGTGAGCGCCTTGGCACAAAGCTATCCGAGCAAACCGGTGACCTTAATGGTGCCCTACCCACCAGGCGGGCTGTCGGACGTGGTTGCGCGCAAGGTCAACACGGTCCTGGCCAAGGCGCTGGGGCAGCCGGTGGTGATTGAAAACCTCGGCGGTGCGGGCGGCGCCATCGCCGCGCAGAAAGTACTAAACGCTCCGTCTGATGGCTATTACATTTTTCAGGGCTCGCCGAACGAGTTGATTCTGGCCCCGCTGGCCAACGCGGCTGTGAAATACAAGGCAGAAGACTTCCGCCAGATTCAACGTGTCGCCGTTTCGCCCATTGCGGTTACTGCCCGAAAAGACCTGCCTGCCAGCAACGCCGATGAACTGGCCGCCTACGCGGCCAGGATGGTCAAAGAAGGCAAGCCCATGACGTACGCCAGTGTGGGGACGGGATCGTTCTATCACCTGCTGGGAGAGCAGATGGCCAAGGCCATCGGATCCGCCATGCTGCATGTGCCCTACAAGGGAGGTGGCCCCATCCTCACAGACATGCTTGGCGGTCAGATTGACATCTTTATCACACCCTACGGTGCACCCCATGTGGAAATGGACAAGGTTAGCAAGATCAAGTTTGTCACCGCTTTGTCTGCCGAGCGCCAGGCCTTGATCAAACATGTACCGTCAGTGGATGAAAGCAAAGCGCTAAAGGGATTCCACTACAACATTGGCACAGGTTACTTTGTCAAAGAGCCCGTCGGTCGTGCAAGTGCGCAAGCTTTGAACGAGTGGCCGACCGGAATGCGCAGCCTTGCAGCAGGAGGCAGTTGCTTCGCCCATGAGCTGAGCTGCTGCCAAGGCCATGCGGATGAGATGGCCCAAACCGGCAGCCAAATCCATCGACCTGCGCCCGTAAGCAAGCAACACCTGGTTGGACGCCCCGCAGGCAGCTCCGTCCGCCGAATTCACAACATTGAACTGACTGCGCAACGTCCCGGCAACGTGGCGACAGGCTTGGCGGGGCTTAACGTGCATCCGGCCTGGCAGGAACCGGCGTAGTGGGTCAACTCGGCGCGGCACAGGCAGCAAACCCTGGGGCTGCGTGCCGACATGGATGCCCTGCCCATTCAGGAAAGAACAGCTTTGCCCATGCGAGTTGCCATTCTGGGGTGATGCACGCATGCGGGCCGATGGGCACACTGCCATCTTGCTGGCTGCCGCCAACGCGGTAAAGGTGGACTTTTCCGGTACGCTCAACCTGAATTCCAGCCTGCGGAGGAACATCCCGGTGGCGCAAAATCTGATTGAGCAAGGCTGTGACTGTTCCCGCGCGCCCCCCGGCGCCGCGCAAACGGAACGCAGGTGACAGCCCGCCAGGCGGCCCACCCGCGCGAGGCGCGACGCCCCCGGGACGTAAACCCCGGGGGCGACAGGGAAAGGATCGCGCTAGGGACCCACCCCCAGGGAGCGGGCAACGGGGCGCAAGGCCGGCACCAACCGCCATCCGCATCAGCAGTGACCCACCGGGACGCGTGGGCGCGGGCAGACCCGCCCCCCCCCCCCCCCCCCCCCCCCCCCCCCCCCCCCCCCCCCCCCCCCCCCCCCCCCCCCCCCCCCCCCCCCCCCCCCCCCCCCCCCTTGCCCAGAGGTAAACCTTCAATGTGCTAGCATTGCTAGCATTGAGAGCGCAAATTTAGCGCATGAAATGCAGACCAATGAGCACATTGACCATTCGTAACATCGAACCGGTCATCAAAGACAAACTGCGCATGGCCGCCGCTGCCCATGGCCGCTCTATGGAAGAAGAAGTGCGCAGCATTTTGCGTACGGTGTTGAACCAGACTACGGTCACCAAAGGCGTGGGCAGCCGGGTTCACGCACGATTTGCTGCCCTGGGTGACATGGACTTGATCTTGCCCGATAGAGCAGACACGCCACGCGCGGCCAGTTTGACTGAGGGTGAAACCCCGTGATGGTGTTAGACACCAACGTGGTGTCTGAACTGATGCGTGCAGCGCCCGAGTCCGCTGTGCTGAACTGGCTGGACGCGCAGCCATCGTCGGAACTTTGGTTAACAGCTGTGGTAGCCGCAGAATTGATGTTTGGAGTCGCCCGTTTGCCAGAGGGGGGGCGCAAGCAACAGCTTGCTCACAATGTCGCAGCCATGTTGGAGCAGGATTTTGCAGGGCAAGTGCTTGCCTATGACCTTGCCGCCGCGTCTATTTACGCAGAATTGGTTGCACAGCGCGAGCGGACTGGTCGCCCGATCGCCATGGCTGACGCCCAGATCGCCGCCATTTGCTTGGCACATGGCGCAAGTTTGGTCACGCGAAATGAAAAAGACTTTGACGGGTTAGGCCTGATGGTCATCAATCCGTGGAATCGATAGAACCGCTACCTCCAGCGGGCGTTAAATTAAGCGCTTGCGCAACTGCGTCGCCACGACCTCGGCTGCCATCACCACCACCAGAATCACCAGCAGCACCAGCGCCACGCGGTCCCACTCGAACACGTCGATGGCGGAATTCAGCACCATGCCGATACCGCCTGCGCCGACCAGCCCGAGCACGGCGGATTCGCGCACATTGATGTCCCAGCGGAACAGCGCAATGCTCACAAACGCGGGCTGCACCTGAGGCCAGTAACCGTACAGGATGCGGCTGTACCAAGGCGCACCGGTGGCAACCAGGGCTTCGATGCTGCCCTGGTTGCTTTCTTCCAGCGCCTCGCTCAGCATCTTGCCCAAAAAGCCAATCGAGTGAAACGCAATCGCGCAGGTGCCCGCCAAGGCCCCGGGGCCAAACATGGCGACAAAGAACAGCGCCCACAACAAGGTGGAGATGCTGCGTGTGGCCACCAAGATGAAGCGCGCTATGGCATTGAGCCACCAGATTTTGTTGATGTTGCGCGCCGCCAAAAAACCAATCGGCGTGGCCAGGATCAACCCCAAGGCGGTGGCCAAAAAGGCAATCGCCAGCGAATCCATCAAGGCCTGGTGCACAGTTTGCGCGCCCACCGACTGGGCCGTGTAATAAAAGTCCCACTCGATCGGCCACATCCTCACCAGCAGGTCTTTCATCTGTGCGGGGGCATCGGCCAAAAACTCGGGGATCACGTCCACCGCCTTGAACGACACGACGATGGCGATCACACAGGCCAGGTAAACCACGAAGCGTTGCAGGCGCTCCACCGTGCTGAAGCGCTCCCAGTGGTAACTTGCTGTTGATGTTGCGGAGCCACTCATTGCTTGAACACTTTCTTGACGCCCACCTGCGCCAGCTCGCCCAGCATGATCAGCACGATGATGCACAGCACGATACCCAACACAAAGTCATAGTCAAAGCGCTGGAAGGCCGAGAACAGCGTGCCGCCAATGCCGCCTGCGCCCACGATGCCCACCATGGTGGAGTTGCGCAAATTGCTGTCCAGCTCATAGGCGATAAAGCCAATGAAGCGGAAGATCACCTGCGGCACCACCGCAAAGGTGATCACATTGGCAAAGCTCGCCCCCGTGGCACGTACCGCCTCGATCTGCTTCATCGAGATTTCTTCAATTGCTTCGGCAAAAAGCTTGCCCAGGAAGCCAACTGACGCCACCGTCAACGCCAGAATGCCGGCCAATGCGCCAAAGCCGACCGCCTTCACAAACACAATGGCCACGATCACGGGGTGAAAAGTACGGCACACAGTGATGAGCAAACGCGCTGGCCAAGTCACCCAGGCAGGCATCATGTTGCGCGCTGCCAGCAGGCCCACGGGCAGCGACAGAATCACGCCCGCAGCAGAGGCCAGAATGGCAATCTGCACGCTCTCCCACATGCCTTTGATCAACTCGTCTCTCGGGTTGAAGATGGGCGGCAGCATGCGGTGCACAAACTTGGACGCACCGTCCAGCCCCAACACAAAGCGTGCCCAGGTGATGTCGATGCGGCTGGCCGCCCAGACAAAAATCAGGGCCAAGATCAGCCAGCCCCAGCGTTGCGCCGTGCCTATGGCAAAGGGGCGCAGTGTGGCGGGGGCAGATGTGTTCAGTGTGCCAGCCACGATGCACCACCGTAGATGGATTTCAACACCTCATCGGTCAGGCCTTCGCCGCTGCCGTCGTACACCACGTGGCCGCCACTCATGCCCACAATGCGGTCGGCAAAGCGTTTGGCCAACTCAACATCATGCATGTTGACGATCACCGGTATCTGCTTGGTCTGCCCCACGCGTTTGAGCAGTTCCATGATCTCCACCGAAGTCTTGGGATCCAGTGAACTCGTGGGCTCATCTGCCAGCAGCACGGCCGGGTGTTGCATCACCGCACGTGAGATGCCCACGCGCTGGCGCTGTCCGCCTGAGAGTGAATCCGCCCTGGCGTGGGCAAAGTCTTGCAAGCCCACCACGCCCAGCATCTCCCAGGCGCGCTGGATATCTGCCTGGTCAAACTTGCGCAGCCAGGCCTTCCATGCAGGCGTCTTGCCCAGCACGCCGGTCAGCAGGTTTTCCATCACCGTCAGGCGTTCCACCAAGTTGTACTCCTGGAACACCATGCCAATGCGTGAACGCATCTGGCGCAGCGCGTCGCCTTGCAGTTTGACCAGGTCTTCGCCATCCAGCAGCACCGCGCCGCTGCTGGGTTCCACCAGGCGGTTGATGCAGCGGATCAACGTGCTCTTGCCCGTGCCACTGGGCCCGATGATGGCGGTGAGCGCAGCACCCTCAAAACTGAGGTTGATGCCGCGCAGCACCGGTTTGCCCGGCACATATTCCTTCACCAGGCCTTTGATCTCCAGCTTGGCCGTCATTTCTTGGCGGCAGATTCGGCAGCCTTGTCCACCGTGCGCACCACGTCCCAGTCCTTGGCGTAGTTGATGCTTACAAAGCGGTCGGCGCCGTCAAAGTTCTTTTGCATCTCTGCCGGGTAGCGGAAGTCGGCAAAGCATTTGACCAGCTTGGCTGCCAGTTCGGGCTTCAGGTCGTGTGCGTGTGCAAAGCTGCTGGTGGGGAAACGCTGGCTGCGGTAGATCACACGGAAGTCGGCTTCTTTGATCTGGCCCCGGTCGCCCATGCGGTCAAACACATCGCTGGCCACGTGGGCTGCGTCGTAGTCGCCTGTGTTCACGCCCATTACGGACTGATCGTGCTTGCCGGAGAACTTGATCTCGTAATCTTTGCCCGGGGTCAGGCCCTGAGCTGGCAGCAGCGCAACCGGTGCCAGGTGGCCCGAATTGCTGGAAGGTGCCGTGTGCGCCACCTTCTTGCCCTTGAGGTCTGCCACGGTCTTGTAGGGGCTGGAGGCCTTGACGATGGTGATCAGGTTGTAACCCTGAAAGCCCTTGGCGTCGCCTTTGACGGCAAACGGAATCGCGCCCGCCTTGTTGACCGCAAAAACCGTCGGACCAGTGGAGAAGCCTGCCACGTGCAAGCGGCCCGAGCGCATGGCTTCGATTTCAGCTGCATTGTTCTGGACTTGATAGAAGATGACCTTTTTTGCCAGGCACTGGCCCAGGTAATCGGTGAACGGCTTGAATACGTTTTCGTACTTGGCAGGATCTTCGACAGGGGTGTAAGTGAAGACGATGGTCGATGGGTCTTTGAGTTTGGCAGGATCGGTCGGCGTGTCAGCCAGCAAATCCTTGTTCGCGTCGCAATACAGTTTGTCCAGATCACCTTGATTGGAACAAGCATCCTGCGCCATTGCCAACTGGGATGCACTGGCAAGCACAGACAAAATGAAGAGCTTTTTCATCACGCGGTTTCTCCTGAATGTTGTATGTGAGAAGTTTAGGCCGCGCAAGCCTCTGACTCACCTAGGGTTGACCCAAGCGCGACAGGCGTTTTGTTGCCTCGCTGTAATTTTTCAGCGCATCAGTTTGCCGTCCAGGTATTCGCCGTAGCCCTTGGCACGCAACTGGCAAGCGGGGCACTGGCCGCAGCCATAGCCCCAGTCATGTTTGTGTGAGCGGTCACCCAGGTAGCAGGTGTGCGTATCCTCACGGATCAGATCAACCAGCGAATCGCCACCCAGCTTGTCGGCCATGGCCCAGGTCTGGGCTTTGTCGATCCACATCAGCGGGGTTTCGATCACAAAGCGCTGGGCCATGCCCAGCCCCAGGGTGACCTGCAAAGCCTTGAGCGTGTCGTCGCGGCAATCTGGGTAGCCGGAGTAATCGGTCTCGCACATTCCACCCACCAGCACCGTGATGCCGCGCCGGTAGGCCACTGCTGCAGCAAAGGTCATGAACAGCAGGTTGCGCCCCGGCACAAAGGTGTTGGGCAGGCCATTCTTCTCCATCACGATGGCGCGATCATTTGTCATGGCGGTGTCACTGATCTGGGCCAGCAGGCGCAAATCCAGCATGTGATCCTCACCCAGCCCCGCGCCCCACTGCGGGTATTCGGTGCGGAACTTGTCCAGCACGGTCTGCCGACAGGCCAACTCCACCAAGTGGCGTTGGCCATAGTCAAAGCCAATGGTTTCCACATGGGTGTAGCGCTCCAGCGCCCAGGCCAGGCAGGTGGTGGAGTCCTGGCCACCGGAGAAGAGAACAAGTGCTTTATTGTGCATAGTGAGATTGTTGTGTTGCAAAAATAATAGCAAACAATACCCGTAAATATTGTCGTAACGCCTATTTTGAGTCAAAAACGGGCGGGTTTTGGTGCATCGCGTCGGTCAGCATGGCCTGGTCGGCCCATTCCACTGCAGCCTGGGTATACCCGGGCAAGGGTGTGGCCTTGGCCAGCGCCATCCACAACGCAAAGGGCAGGGCTGGTACCGATCGCTTGGGTGCCATGCGCAGCACGTGCAAGCGCTGCTCTTGCCACAGCATCACGCCACATTCGTGTGGCACTTCATCGGCGTGTGCAATGGGCAAACCCCTGGCACTGCAGCCCAGCACATACCAGCATTGCCCGCCAATGTCCAGGTAGGCTTGGCGTTTGTCGGGGCGTTTGAGGTCACCCAGAAAATCCGCACGGCTGACCTTGATCTCATGCACCACGGGCTCCAGGTAGCCCTGCACGCTGCTGTTGCGGATCGAGAACACATCGGGCTCGCACAGTTTCCAGCGGGCTTTGCCGCCCGGCTCAGTCGGGTCCAGCCTAGCTCGCAGGCTCAAGGCTGTCCATACCAGGCGACCATCGCGCACCAGGGCTTGGGCCACAGCGTCCACCAAGGCATCGTGGGCTGATTTGGCTTGACGGTTTACCGCTGCGGCTAGCGCAATGTGTGCCAACCCTGCATCGGTCACGCGCACTGTCTCTTGCCCCTGCGGGCTGCGTTGGCGCTCCAGCAGTCCGGCGGCCAGTAGCTCGACCTCCAGCACATCCTGCCAAGGCCAGCCAGCCGAGCGATACACCTCACGCAGGCGGCGTGCGTGGGTGCGACCGAGCTGGATGGGGGCTGAGTCAGTCATGGGGGGTCAATCACTCCTGACAGATTTTGACAGCAGTGCTTTTTAGCATCAGGTCTCAACTTAACGGAGCCTCACATGCAACACCCCAACTTCTTCATCCTCTATGTCAATGACCCCCAAGCCAGTGCCGCGTTTTACGCCCAACTGCTGGGCCGCCCGGCCATCGAGGCATCACCCACATTTGCCATGTTTGCATTGGAATCTGGCGTGATGCTTGGCCTGTGGTCGCGCCACACGGTGGAGCCCACCGCCAGCGCAGGCGGTGGAGGGGCAGAAGTGGCCATCGCACTGGACAGCGTGAACGAGGTGAATGCGACCTTTGAGCGCTGGATGGCCCTGGGCCTGCCCGTGATTCAGGCACCCACGCCCATGGATTTTGGCTACACCTTTGTGGCGACCGACCCCGACGCCCACCGCCTGCGCGTGTTTGCCGCCAACAAAGAATGACAAAGCTTGGTCAAGGCTGGGCAAAGCCCTTGTCCTTGACGATGCGCGTCCACACCTGGGTATAGGCCTTCTCGCGTGCAGCCAACTGGTTTTGCGTCATGTAGCCGACTGTCAAGCCCATGGCACTCAGGCTGTCGTGAATGCCCTTTTGCGCGAGTACCTTGTTCAGCGCAGCCCCCACGGTATCGATGGCCGTTTGAGGTGTGCCTTTGGGCGCAAACAAGCCGTAGTAGGGTTGGTCTTCAAAACCACTCAGGCCCAGTTCGCTGAAGGTGGGCACATCCGGCAGCGCTGCCTGTCGTTTGGAGCCGAGTACGCCCACAATGTGCAGCTTGCCCGCGCGGTGGTTCTCAATGAAGTCGGGTATGGAAGCCACCCCCGCCGCAATCTGGTTGCCCAGCATGTCGGCCATCATCGGCGCGCTGCCCCGGTAGGGTGCAGCCACCAAGTCCAGCTTGAAGCGCTCGGCCACCAGCTTGACCAAAAACTCGGGCGTAGATGCCGGTGCAGGCACGCCGACCGCGCTCTTGCCCTTGCCAGCTTTGTCACCACCGTCCTGTACCCATTTCAGGTAGTCGGCAAAGCTTTTGACGGGCGTGCCGCCCGACACGGCAAAGCAGTTCACAAAGCTGGCAAAACCTGCCACGGCCACAAAGTCTTGTGCGGGGTCAAAGCCCGGGTTCTTGGTGACCAGGGGCAAAATTGACACCGTGTGGTCGTGGGTCAAGAACAGCGTGTGCCCATCAGGCGTGGCTGCCTTCAGTGCCTGTGCCGCCAGTTGGCCGCCTGCACCGGGCTTGTTCTCCACAATGACCGGACTGCCCAGTTCGTCCTTGAGTTTGTCGCCCAGCATTCGGGCAATGGCGTCGGTGCCGCCACCCGGTGGAAAACCCACCAAGATGCGCAGCGTGTGGCTCTGCGCATGCACCCAGGGTGCGGCCAAGGTAGCGCTTGCTGCGCCCAACAGACAGGTGGAAAAGCGACGGCGGGAAATCAACATGGCTCAGGTCCTTGAAAATAATGGGGTGTCTGCAGAAAACCAGACACGGTCTGGGTAATTGCGATTTTGCCTTGCGCGCAGGCTTTTCAAACCCATGTACTTTCAACTTTCAGCGAGCACAAATGAGCCAGTTCAGGTATCTCATTCTCAACACCCGCCTGCAATTTGCGCAAGCTCAAGCGGATTCAGTGTGTTTTCCTGTCGCTTGGTATCACCTTATTGTGACCCTGGGTGCGCTCATCCTGTCCAGCACACTCGCCCTTGCCCAGCGGGTCCCGTTTCAGGTGGGCAATGACAACTTCACTTCCGAGGGCCTCGTCAAGGGTATGCAGGCAAGCCCTGCACACTGTTCGCAAGTGACCCATGCGGTTTGGGCACGCACTGAACACCATGGCGAAGAGTGCATACGGTATTGGATGGCTGGCCTGGAGGGGTCAGCCAAGCCATCGAATGTCTTGGTTTACATCCCGGGTGACCAGTTGGTTTTTGATTCGCCAGATGCTGACTACGCCAAGAGAAGCCCCGCCTCCATGCAACTCATCGCCGAGGGTATCTACGCACGGGTGAAAGTCCCTGTGGTCCTGTTATCGAGGCCGGGGATATTTGGCTCATCGGGTGAGCACAAGCTCCGGCGCGAAGCAGGCGAGTCACGCCTGATGTCGGCCGCACTCGACCAGATCAAAGCCCGGCATGCTGTTGCGAACTATTCGCTGGTCGGGCTCAGCGGCGGCGGCCACATTGTGGCCAGCCTTGCTGGCCTGGCGAGACGACATCTTGTGTGCGGTACCGACATCATCGGTTTCTTCACCGAAGCTGCGGTGGCGCCTCATGGGCCGAACCACCGATTTGACCGGCAGCACCAAGTCGTACGAGCCTGTGGACATGCTCCAGTCGTCCAGCCATTTCCATCCGCAGCTGCGGGTTTTTGTGCTGGGTGACCCGATGGACACCAGTGTTCCCTGGTCCACCCAAACACCGCTGGCCAATCGCCTCAAAGAAATGGGTGTCGCCACCACTGTGATCACTGGCGTTGGCAGTGACCCACAAAGACACATGCTCGGCGCATCAGGCCAGATGGTGGGTTCACTGTGCCTGTGCGGAGTTTCCACAGACGAGATATTGAAGATCGCCTCTGTGGGCCTGAAGGGTTGATGCTGTTCGGTGCGCCTACAAGCTCGCTCGATCGCAGTAAGGTTTGCACGATTGAATGCAAAAAATATAGCAATAAACTCAATACAGTATTGCCTAAACTCCTATTTTGGCTCTGGAATCACCGAATCAAAGTCCAGCCCAGCCACCTCGAACCCTCTTCGGTGATCGGCCAAATGCTTGCGGGTCCAGCTCACGGCTGATTCGGCGTCGTGGCGTTGCAGCGACTCAAACACATGGCGGTGGGCTTGCAGCAGGCGGGGGCCAGACTGGGGCAGCGCGGGGGCGATGGTGGCGTAGCCTGACAGCATCAGCAGGCTGACCGGGGCGCGGGCCAGCAGCAGGGCCTGGTTGTGGGTGGCTTCGGCGATCAGGGACTGGAACTCAATGGTGGCGGCGATGGGGGATTCGCCTTTTTCTACAAGTTTGGCTGTGTGCTGCAAATTGGCTTCCAGCTGGGCCAGCTCTGCATCATTGATGCGCTCGGCGGCCAGTTGGGCACACAGCGGCTCCAGCGTATTGGCGACTTCCCACACATTGCGGTAGGTGACCTGGTGCATGCGCAGCGCACGCTCGGCCGCACCGGCCAGGTCGCTGTGGCTGGGCACGGTGACGACCAAGCGCTTGCCCACGCGGCGCAGCAGGCCTTCTTGCTCCAGCACGCGCAGGGCCTCGCGGATGGTGGAGCGGTGCACACCGAATTTGCTGGCCAGGTCGGCCTCGATGGGGAAAGGTTCTCCCTCCTTCACCTCGCCGCGCACAATGCGCTGCCGCAGGTCGTCCGAGACCATGCGGTAAGCGGGGGTCATCTGCAGTTTTGCTATGTCCATGGGCGTTTGAGTTTACTCATCCCCCGCCCCCGCTCGTGTAGCTTGGCTGACCTCAGTCTGCTGTGAAGCCAGAGGCCTTGATCACAGGCTCCCAGCGTTTGATGGATTCGTTCTGGCGGTCTATCAATTCTTGCGTGGGCTTGCCCACGGGGATGAAGCCCATGATATTGAGCTTTTCCTTCACATCGGCCATGCCCATCACTTTGACCAGCGCGGTATTCCAGGTGGCGATGGCGGCAGCGGGCGTGCCTGCTGGCGCGTACAGCGCGTTAAAGCCCATGCCCGTCACCTTGGGGTAGCCCAGCTCAGCAAATGTCGGCACTTCGGGCGCTTGGCTGATGCGCTTGTCGGAGGTAACGGCCAGGATCTTGATCTTGCCTGCGCGGTGGTTCTCCACCAGGCTGCTGGCCACGTCGATGCTGGAGCTGATCTGCCCGCCCATCAAGGCCAGGGCAATCGGTGCGCTGCCCTGGAAAGGCACGTTCTGCATGGGCACGCCCATCGCGTCCCCCAACACCATGCCGTAGAAGTGGTGCGGTGCGCCCAGAGCGGGAATGCCGTAGTTGGCCTTTTGCGGGTTGGCCTTGGCCCAGCTCACGTAGTCGGCCCAGGTGTTGGCCTTGGGGTCTGTGCCCACGGCAAACGCAAACGCAAATTCAGCCACGGTGCCCACGGGCACGATGTCTTTCTTGGGGTCGTAGCTGAGCTTCTTGAAAGTGAACGGGTACAGCGAGCTCAGCGCGTCAGGGCCGAGCATCATCACGCTGCCGTCTGCCGGGGCGGCTTTGAGCGCGTCCACGGCAATGCGGCCACCGGCACCGGTCTTGTTCTCCACCACCACGGGGCGGTTGAATTCGGTCTTGAACTTCTCGGCCAGTAACCGGGCAATCGCGTCAAACGATCCGCCCGCAGGGAAGCCCACGATGATTTTGGCGGGGGTGTCCTGCGCCACCGCGGGCATTGCCCCTACGCCGCTGACAAGGGCACCCATCACGGCAAGGGCAGTGCGACGGCGGGCAAAAAGAGAGGTGGTTGGGGGGGTCATGCTTGTCTCCTGTTGAATCAAGGGGTGGGTAAGAAGTTAAGTGGTGAGGGGAATCAGGTCGGCGTCGGCGTGTTGCCTGCGTCTTTGGCGTCTTGCTGCGCTTGCACCGTTCGCCACATCAGCTTGCCCGAGGCATTGCGCGGCAAGGCGCTTACAAATTCCACCTCGCGCGGGTATTTGTAGGCGGCCATGTGCTCGCGCGCCCAGGCGATGATGTCTTCGGGGCGTGTGCTTGTCTCAAAGCCCTGCCGCAGCACGATCACGGCCTTGACGCTCTCGCCCCGGTAGGCCTCGCGCGTGGCAATCACACAGGCCTCCTGCACGGCGGGGTGGTGGTGCAGCAGCGCTTCTACCTCGGCAGGCCAGACCTTGAAGCCGCTGGCGTTGATCATGCGTTTCAGTCGGTCGGCCATGTAGAAGTAGCCGTCTTCGTCCACACGGCCCAGGTCGCCGGTGCGAAAGAAAGGCGTGCCTTCGATGTCAACAAAGGCCTGGGAGGTCGCATCCGGCAGGCCCCAGTAGCCTTTGAACACCTGCGGCCCGCGCACCACGATCTCGCCCACCTCGCCCGTGGGCAGCGTCTGCAGACTGACCGGGTCGATGATGCGGGCCTCGCTGCTGATGTACGGAATGCCCAGGCATTGCCGCTTGGCGGCGTGGCAGGGGTTGGTGTGTGTGGGCGCAGCGGTTTCGGTCAGGCCGTAGCCTTCCACATAGACCAGGCCCAGTCGGCGCTTGAGCTCTGCGGCCACAGCCTCGGGCATGGCGGCCCCGCCTCCGCCGATGTAGCGCAGGCTGGACAGGTCAAACGATTCCAGCGTCCTGTCGCCCAGCAAGTCCATCACCATCGTGGGGATGTTGGGCCAGTGGGTCACGTGGTGCTGGGCAATCGCCTGGGCGGCCTGCTGGCGGTCCCAACGGGGCAGCAGCACCAGCTTGCACTGGTGGCGGATGCTGGCCAGCATGCCCATCACCAGGCCGGTGATGTGAAACATGGGCACCACAATCAGCACCACGTCACCGGGGCGCTTGTCCAGCCAGGGCTTGGCGGCCAGCACGTTGTGCATCAGCGTGGCATGGGTATGCATGCAGCCTTTGGGCAAACCCGTGGTGCCGCTGGTGTAGGGCAGCAAGGCCAGGTCGTCGCCGTTCACCTGCACAGCCGTGGGCACAGTGCGCTGTGCCAGCACATCGGCCCAGCGGTGCATCTGCACGCCTGGCGCACTGGGCAGCGCGTGGCGCACCGGCAGCCAGCTTTGCCATGCGGCGGGCCACTGGCTGACCAGCTCTGCAAGGTTGGCGGGCAAGGCATCAGCCAGATCGAACACGATCAGATGGCGCAGCATCTGCAAGGCGTCTTTGGCCTCGCTGGCACGGGCCAGTTCAGGCGCAATGTCCGACGACGCCAGGGCCACATGCGCTCGCGCATTGCCGATGTAATGCACCAACTCGTCGGCCTTGTTCATCGGGTTGACCGGCACCACCACCGCGCCAATCCGCCAGATCGCATGCACCGCGATGATGAATTGCGGACAGTTCTGCATGAACAGAATCACCCGGTCACCGTGTTTCACGCCCATGCCTTGCAGGGCACCTGCCAGATGCTCGGCAGCTTCGCGCAGTTGGCGCCATGTGTGGGTGCTGCCCAGGTAGTCCAGTGCCACCTCATCCGGTGTGGCATCGGCCCGGGTTTGCAGGCCTTGCCACAGCGACACATTGGGCACGCTGATGTGGTGCGGCACGCCCTCGGGCCAGAACCGGTAGTGAACAGGATGCACAGCGGTAGACATCTCAGCGCCCATCACCTCAGCAGCCGCGTGTGACTGGCATGGCCACGGCCTTCCTGCGCAGGCCCAGTCGTGCCAGCTCCAGCTTGGCCAGCGATTGACGGTGCACTTCATCTGGCCCGTCGGCCAAGCGAAGTGTGCGTTGGTCGGAATACGAAAACGCCAGCGGGGTGTCGTTCGACACGCCTGCGCCGCCGTGTGCCTGGATCGCCCAGTCAATCACCTTGCAGGCCATGCTGGGTGCGACGATCTTGATCATCGCAATCTCGCCTTGCGCGGCCTTGTTGCCCACTTTGTCCATCATCCAGGCGGCTTTGAGCGTCAGCAAGCGCGCCTGCTCAATCATGCAACGTGACTCGGCAATGCGCTCGTGCCACACGCCTTGTTCGCTGATGGCTTTGCCAAACGCGGTGCGCTCGCTGATGCGCTTGCACATCAGCTCAAACGCCTGCTCTGCCGCGCCAATCGAGCGCATGCAGTGGTGGATGCGCCCGGGCCCTAAGCGGCCTTGCGCAATCTCAAACCCCCGGCCTTCGCCCAGCAAAATGTTCTCGGCCGGCACGCGCACGTTCTCCAGCAGCACTTCCATATGGCCGTGGGGCGCATGGTCAAAGCCAAACACCGGCACAGGCCGCACCACGGTCACGCCGGGCGTGTCGGCGGGCACCACGATCATGGACTGCTGCTGGTGGCGCGCGGCGTCGGGGTTGGTCTTGCCCATCACGATGAACACCTTGCAATGCTGGCTGCCCGCCCCGGTGGACCACCATTTGCGGCCGTTGATGATGTAGTGGTCGCCATCACGCTTGATCTCGCACTGGATGTTGGTGGCGTCAGACGAGGCCACCGCAGGCTCGGTCATCAAAAAGGCTGATCGGATCTCGCCGCGCAGTAGGGGCTCCAGCCAGCGGTCCTTCAGCGATTCGCTGGCGTAGCGGTCCAGCGTCTCCATGTTGCCGGTGTCGGGTGCCGAGCAGTTGAACACCTCGCTGGCCCAGTGCACCCGGCCCATCACCTCGCACAGCGGTGCGTATTCAAAGTTGGACAAACCCAGCGGCGCACGCGCTGAATGCGGCAAGAACAGGTTCCACAGCCCCGCGTCGCGTGCCAGCACCTTGAGCCGTGCCACGGTGGGGCAAGTTGTCCAGCCCGCGGCTGAATCCCAGCGCTGGCCAGCGGCCTCGGCCCATACCTGCTTGTCGTTGGGATAAATGTGCGCATCCATGAATGCCTGCAACTGGGTGCGCAGGCTGTGGGCGCGGTCAGATTCTTCAAAGAAACTCATGGTCGGCTTTCAACGGTGACGATCAATAGGTGGGTGCTTTGCCCTGCGCGATGGCCCAGCCCCACTGGGCAACAGGCTCGGCCATGGCGGATATCTCGCGTGCACTGGCGCTGGACGCGGTGCCTGCACGCTCGCGCACCCCAATGCCATGCAGGATGGCTGCCAGGCGGAACAGGTTGAACGCCAGGTAAAACGGCCAGTCGCGCAGCACGGCGCTGCTGTCCAGCCCCCTTTGTCCGTTGGTTTGCGCGCAGTAGTGGCGCACATAGTCCAGTTCCGACGGAATGCCCAGAGTGCCCAAGTCCTGGTCGCCATAACCGCGCAGAATGCCTTGGGGCATGTGCCAGGCCAGGCAGTTGTAGGCCAGGTCGCTTAAAGGGTGGCCCAGCGTGGAGAGCTCCCAGTCCAGCACGGCCACCACGCGCGGCTCGGTGGGGTGAAAAATCATGTTCTCCAGCCGGAAGTCGCCATGCGTGATGCAGGTGTGGGCTCGGTCATCCGCTCCGGCGGGGATGTGCGCTGGCAGCCACGCGGCCAGTTGCTCCATGGCGGCGATTGGGTATTGCGCACCGCCTGCCGGGCCATCGACTTCAGTGTTACAGCCTTGGCGGTATTGTTTCGTCCAGCGGTTGATCAGACGGCCAAAGTAGCCCTCGGTCCGGCCAAAGTCTTGCAAACCAGCCGCTTGCCAATCCACCCGGTGCAGCGCAGCCAGCACCCGGCTGGCCTCAAAATAATGCGCTGCACGCTCTGGGGTGGGCACACCGGGCAAGGTGGCATCGCGCAGGATGCGCCCCTCCACAAAGTCCATCACGTAGAACGCCACGCCGATGACGGATTCGTCCTCGCAAAGCACGCGCATGCGCGGCACCGGCACATCGCTGTTTTGCAATGCCTGCATCACCGTATATTCGCGCTCGATGGCGTGGGCAGACGGCATCAGCGCTGCCTTGGGTGCGGGCTTGGCGCGCAGCACCCAAGCCTGATCTGCCCCACGCAAGATCCACGAAGGGTTGCTTTGCCCGCCGTCGATGCGCTGCACATCCACATCGGCCTCAAACCCCGGCAGGCGCGGCTGTAGCCAGGGCACAAGGGCTGCCAGGTTCAGGCCTGCGACGGTAGAGGGGGCTTCGGCGGTGGTTTCCATAATTGAGTCAAATTGTCGGACAATACGACAATCAAAAAATCGGGAGAAACCCTCGACAAAGTGTTTATTGTTCATACAATTTGTGTGGTGAAGATCAGCTTTGACCCACTTAAAAACGAACGCAACATCCGCGAGAGAGGCTTGGCCTTTGAGCGGGTTTCCGACTTTGACTTTGAATCGGCCCTGGTCCAGATCGACACACGTAACGACTATGGTGAAACGCGCTACCGCCGTGGGCAGCTGGATTCCAGGCTGCATGTGCTCTGCTTTGCGGAGAGGCTGACGGCATCCGCGTGATCAGCTTTCGCAAAGCTAACGACCGAGAGATAAAACGCTATGAAAACCGCTAACCCCATGACCGATAAGGACGGTGAAGTCAGGGAACTGACCACTGCTGAAATGAAACGCTTTCGCCCCGCCAGCGAGGTGTTCTCGCCGGTGGCCCCACCCCAAGGTCGCAGCCTTTCGGGCGACTGGTGACGGGTGGCAGTCGCGTTTGGACGCCGCCTTGAAGGATTGGTTGAAGTCGCACGCGCCGGCGAATATTTGATTCACGTTGGCTGTAGTGACCATGAATGCAATTCGAGCCATCACAGACAAATCTGAACTGGACGGCACCGCTTATGTCGAGCTATTGCCGGGCAAGTACAGGATTCTGCTGGAACGACGGCTCGCTCTTCTTTCAAGAAGACGTCTTTGGCTACTTTGAGCCCTGCGTTAAGAAGCACGTCCCCGACTTTGATCACTACGCATTCACAGAAATGGATGCCAGTCAGTGCGCGCTCGTTGCGTCGAGCCTTCGGGACTTGGCGGTGTTAGGCCAGTCCGTCACCACGGTTGCGCAATTGCGGGACCACGTGGGTTTTATCTTTCATGGCTCAGAGAAGCGATTTGAAAACGACTTGGCTGATAACCTGTCTGCCCTTGCCAGGCTTGCCGAAGAACTGGCAGATTGGCTAGTTGTCCACGCGAGCCGCCACGGGCAAGTTTCTATTCTTGGCCTCTGAATGAGACAAGCAGTAGCCACCATGCCTTCCAACTTCCTGCAAAACATCAGCGCCAACCCCATCAACCGCGCCATCCTCGCGCGTTGGTCGCAACTAGACCTGCCCAACGCCTGGCTGGTAGCGGGCTGTTTGTTCCAGACGGTCTGGAATCTGCAAGCGGGGCGCAGCCCTGAATCTTGCATCAAGGATTACGACCTTTTCTATTTCGACGCCTCAGACCTCAGCGCAGAAGGCGAAGCCTGGGTGCAAGCGCATGCGGATGCCGTGCTGGGTGATTTGGGCGTCAGCATCGAGGTGGCCAACCAGGCGCGCGTGCACATTTGGTACCCCGACTACTTTGGCCAGCCCTACCCGCAACTGCATTCGGCGGAAGACGGTATTAGCCGATTTTTGGTGCTGGAGACTTGTGTTGGCGTGCGCCCGAATGCGTGCCATGCGCCTTTTGGGCTTGATGGCATCTATGCGGGGACCTTGACGGCTAACCCGCGAACGCCTTACCCGGACTTGTTTTCGGCGAAGGTTGCCAGTTATCGGGAGAGGTGGGATTGGCTGACGGTGGGGGGATCAGGCGGACGCGGTACGCTGTGCACTGCGTGTCCCCCGGGCCTCGCGGCCCTCCTCCTGAACCTTCGTGCCCAGCGCACCCCATCCACCTGATCTGGTGAGGGCGGCTGGTGGGTCCGCCACAACAGCCAAATTTGGTGAATATTCACCATTGTTGCTTTCAAAACGATAGCTGTATCAATAGGCAGGACATGCCATAAGCCTAGTTTATGTCAGGGTTTCCGCGGTGGAATTGGCGCGAGTTGTGCGCAAAGCGTTGTGTGTTCTCATTGGCATACGTTAAGCTGGAACCGCGATAGGTAGACAAATCAATCAAATGACGGGAAGGCGACAATTAGGGGTGACTTTTTGATCTTGGTTTACCTGTTAGAAAATTCGGTAAATCAGAGCAAGGCCATGATTTCAAATAATAACTTTCATTTTCTCAAGCCATATTATTTCGTAAGCTTTGTTTATATCAGGAGATTATTCGCCTGCAATAACGTCGCAACTCTATGCCAATAGCAATTGTTCTCCGCACAACAAGAACAAAATCTGTGTACCGTGACTCGATTATTAGCACAATCGCGACAGGCGCTGGAAATCGTGCCTTAATTTGTTCTGGGTTCTATCAGGAAAACTTTAGGGTCACTCTATCAGGCGTCATTAGAACCTGGGCTTGCAGCGGCACTTGTCAAGCATGGCGTTCAGTTGGATACCGTTGGGATTTCACAATGGCACGTGAAACCGTCATATATCAATTTTGCAACAATCTCATTGGCGCTGGCGTGACACTGGTCCCTTATTTAATGGCGGGATTTCAGTGGCATGCCAAAGTGTTTTTGCTCAAACATTTTGGTAACCCTATATTTGGAATTGTGGGCAGTAGCAATTTCACTGCAAATGCGTTTGGTGTTTCAAATGTGCCAGCATTGGCGACTGATAGCCCATTTCCGACCGCTAAATTTAATTTCGAGTGCGATGTTTATTTCTGGAATGCAGCAAACGCGTTAATCTCTGCTGCAATGAACAACTTGATTAATCAAGACTTAATACGAGAACAAGTATTCCTTACTCAATACGATGACCGAGAGAACCTTAACCGATCAATTGAAGTAAGACTCTTAGAAATTGAACAGCAGATTTGGGCATCAGGTGGAATTCAGACCCTCTTCTAACCACTCATCTCACCTGACGTTGCGCAATGAAATCGCACAGCGTCGGTGAATTTCATCGGTGCGTCACAGCAAAACGCATGTGCTCGCGAAACGCACCTCCGTCACAAATCAAATTCGTCATGTATTGCCGACGGAGAAGGAAACAGATGTGCGAAATACTTGGAATCCTTGTAGTTTGTTGGATAGGCTTTAGCCTCTTGAAAGGCTTTTTAAAGCCGGATCAACGGTCCGCAGTCAAGAGTACGGCAAAGAGGCTCGTCATATCGCCGTGCACGAGCTCGATGTCCCCGAGGCTTACTACAACCACTTAACACTTGGCAATATAGAGGCAGTAAAAAACACTGCAACTCAACTGCGAGACTCTGATGGCGACTTAATGCAAGTTAGTTGGCCGCGGTTGATTTCACTCGTTGTTTACGGTGAGTTCCATAAGGAATGCGAGCAGTGGCAGGCCGGGAATCCAATCCCCGAACAACTGTTTATTCGACTTGGTATAAAAACCGACGTTATTGCTAAAGAGCTGGATCGCGATCCTCAGCAGGTCATCTACGGGGCGTGCTTTCCATCAAAGACTAAGGCGGAAGTTACAACCGACGAATCCATCGAAGCGCTTATTGTGAGGTGTGCCGAAAGTAGGAATACCGAGTTCAGTTATCCAAATCTCCCTTACGACAAAATCTCTGATTTTGCCTCGTCGCACAATTGTGACTGCGAATGGTTTCCGGCATATGGAGGAATGAGGTTCTGGGTCGATATCTATGGTGGGACGTACGCCGTTAACGTAAAAACGATCGATGCGTTGAAGGAGGGAAAAAGCGGTGTCGCAATCTCTGTCCGAAAAAGAGGAATCTGTCAGCTAAGCGGACGGGTCCGAGCTAAGCAAAGTCACACATCAATGGGTACGCAATGCGGCATTGCGCCGTTCCGCGGCCAATTCCTGTGACTCGCTAGGGATCTCAGAAATTGCAAAAATAATAGCAAAGAATCCAATCAGCACTTGCCGAAAATCTCAAATTCTGTGTCAGATCCACTGAATCCAATGTCTTCTCCCTTACATAGGAGAATACGGACGCGGTGCTTACAACCCCACCCCACATACCCCACCCGCGACGGAATATCCGGCGCTACCAGCAGGCTGCGGGCATCGCAGTCAATGATCACCGAGAACACGGTTTCTACTTGCACTTCCACGGGCTGGCTCAGGTCGGGCCAGCGGCAGACGGCGTTGATTTTGGGGTTGTCGCCTTCGCCGCTCTCGTCTCTTAATAGGGCTTGCAGATGGCTGTTGTCGATCTGGGCGGGCCAGGTTTTCACGTTGGCGTTGGCGCAGGCCAGTCTTGGAACGGTCGTGAACATGTCGGCCAGGCTGGTTTGATAGGGGGCGAGTTCTGGTCCGGCGAAGTGGTTGGTGTGGGTCACCACGCCGTTCTCGGGTTGCACTGCATAGGTGCCGTTGCAGCTGTATTCCAGTGAGGCCACTTGGCCGCTGGCGTCGCCCAGGATGGCGTTGGACGATCCTGAAAACTTCAGGCGTTTGGCCAGGGCCAGCACCTCGGTCACGCTGTGGCAGTCCAGCGCCAGGCGCTGGAACACGTGCACGGGCACGCCTAAGTGCTGGCGGTCGTTGGTGGCGCGCAGGATGTTCAGGCCTACGCCTACGCCACGGGCGTTGATGCCTATCTTGGCCAGCATGCCGGCTTCGGTCAGGGTCAGGTAGTCGGGGCCGCTGTCGCCGTGTGTTGGGTTTCGGGTGACGCGCAGCACCACCACGTTTTGGCGTTGAAAGCCTACCCAGTCCCAGTTCTGCGCCACGCGTGTGTGGCCGTCGGTGCAGCGGCTGCCTTGCACCGCCACCGAGGTGCATTCGCCAATGCTGAAGAGCTTCAGGCCCGCATTGTGTTCGCGAGCTTTGGCCACGTCGGCCGGGTCCAGGCTGTGGTTGGTGGGGGGCAGGAGTTCGGTGCGGGCGTTGAGCGCCAGAATCTCGTTTACCGCAAAGCCGCTGCCCTCCGCAATGCCTTCTATCTCTTCGATCAAACCGCCGCCGCAAGCGGCAATGGTGTCGCGGTAATGGCTGGCGCGCTTTTGCGCGTCGGTCCAGTCAAAGCCTGCATTGGCAAACAGCGCGGCGTAGCAGCGGATCGAGCCTGCCACCTGGGCGCGTGCGCGTTGGCCGTGGGCCAGGCCGCGCTCGTAGGGGGAGCCGGATATGTCGAGGATGGGGAACATGGCGTGCGGGCCTTCCTGCAATTCAGTTGGCGTCTATCTTGATGGTTTTTAGCAAGGCTGCCCAGGCTTTGGTTTCTTTCTGGATGAACTTGCCGAATTCATCGGGTGTGCCACCTACCGGGTCCACGCCCTGGGCGATGAGCTTGCTGCGCACTTGAGGGTCTTGCAGCACGGCGTTCAGCTCTTTGTTCAGGCGTTGCACGATGTCGGCGGGCATGCCAGCGGGGCCAATCAAGCCATACCAGGTGGACATGTCGTACCCGGCTACACCGGCCTCGGCCAGGCTGGGCACGTTAGGCGCGGCGGCAGACCGCTTGGCGGTGGTCACGCCCAGGGCTTTGAGCTTGCCGCTTTGCACCAGCGGCCAGGCGCTGGGCAGATTGGGGAAGGCCATGGCCACGTTGCCCGAGATCAAATCGGGGATCAAACTGCCGGTGCCCCGGTAGGGGATGTGCACCATGTAGATGCCAGTCAGCTGCTTGAAGAGTTCGCCCGACAGGTGCACGGATGCGCCGTTGCCCGAGGATGCAAAGTCCAGCTTGCCAGGGTTGGCCTTGGCGTAGCTCACCAGTTCTTTCACGGTGTTGAATGGCGAGTTGGCGGGCACCACCAGCATGTTGGGCGCGCTCAGTACCTGGCCGATGGGGCTGAAGTCCTTGACCGGGTCGTACTTGGTTTCCTTGTACAGCGACGGGTTCACCGCATGGCCGATGGAGGTAAAGAAGATCGTGTAACCGTCTGGGGCAGACCGCTGCACGTACTCTGTGGCCAGGTTGCCGTTGGCCCCGGCGCGGTTTTCTACCACCATGCTTTGGCCCAGTCGCGCGCCCATGGACTGCGCCAGGATGCGGCCCACACCGTCGGCGGTGCCACCGGGCGTGAAGCCCACCACGATCTTGATGGGCTTCTCGGGGTAGGCGGCCATGGCTGTGGTTGCCAGGCTTGGCAGTAGCAAAGCGCAGGCGATGGACAGCAGGGTCTTCAGGGTGCGGCGATTTGTACGGTGGGTGTTCATCACAACGTCTCCAGCAAAGGTACTTGCGACAGGGTTTGCAATTCAGCATGGCTCAGGCCGTCCACGCGGTCCACCACCAGCAGGCCTTGGGGCGTGACCTGTAGCGTGGCCAGGTCGGTGTAGATGCGGTTGACCACGCCCACGCCGGTCAGCGGATAGGTGCACTTTGGCACCAGTTTGCTCTGGCCGGATTTGGTCAGGTGCTCCATCATCACAAACACCTGCTTGGCCCCGTAAGCCAGGTCCATCGCGCCGCCCACTGCGGGGATGGCGTCGCGGTCCAGGGTGCGCCAGTTGGCCAGGTCGCCAGATACCGACACCTGAAACGCGCCCAGCACGCAGATGTCGATGTGCCCTCCGCGAATCATCGCGAACGAATCGCCGTGGTGGAAGATGGCACCGCCCTTCAGCAAGGTGATGTTCTGCTTGCCCGCGTTGACCAGTTCCGGGTCGATGTCGTCGCCCGTGGCAATGGGGCCCATGCCCAACACGCCGTTCTCGCTCTGCAAAATGATCTCTTTGTCCGGCGGCAGGTGGTTGGAGATGGTCATGGGCTGGCCAATGCCCAGGTTCACGTAGGCGCCATCCGGGATGTCCTGCACGATGCGCTGGGCGATCTGTGCGGTGGTGCGGGGGGTGTAGCTTTTGCTCATGTGTTTTCCCCGGATGCTGGCGTGTTGACGACCGAGTTAGCGAGCACGACGCGTTTGACATAAATGCCAGGGGTGACGCCAGACCGGCGGTACAACAGGTTGCCCCAGCGGTCCGCTGTGTCAGCCTTGATGAGCGCGTAATCTGCATGGATGGGGTACTCCAGCACATGCGCCACGCCGTTGATCACGCGCTGCTCTTTGCCCTCGGCCAGCTCGGTGCCGACAGCCGTGGGGGTGAAGAACGCGCCAATGCCCGCGCCGGCGGCGCGGATGCGCTCGGCCAGCGTGCCCTGGGGGACGAGTTCCAGTTCCAGCTTGCCCGCACGGTACAAATCATCAAACGCATTGGAGCCGGGTTGGCGTGGGAACGAACACACCACTTTGCGCACCTGGCCGCCCAGCACCAGCTTGCTGATGCCCACGCCGCCACTGCCTGCGTTGTTGCTGATGATGGTGAGGTCTTTGGCGCCCTGGGCCACCAGCGCGTCGATCAAGTCGGTGGGCAGGCCTGCGCCGCCAAAGCCCGAAATCATCACGCTCGCGCCGTTTGGGATGTTAGCCACGGCCTCGGCCAGGCTGGGGACGATCTTGTTGATCATGGGATTACAGCGCGGGCTTGAACAGCGGGATCGGGTACTCGCCTGTGGAGGGGCGAAACAGCAGTTCCACTGCTTGGCCAATGGCCAACTGGTCGGGGTCGCAGTCCACGATGTTGGTGAGCATCGTCGGGCCTTCTTCCAGCGTCACATAGGCCAGCACAAAGGGCGGGTCGGCGCGGCGCATGGGGCTGTAGGTGTAGATGCTGCCTTTGCCGCTGCCGTTGCGCCATTCGGTATTGCTGCTGAAGCACAGCGGGCACACGGCGCGCGGGTACCAGTGGGCTTTGCCGCAGTCTTTGCAGAACTTGACCAGAAAGCGGCCTTCTTTGGCGGCGTCCCAAAACACCTGGGTGTCTGGGTTGGGGATGGGCGAGGGGTAGGTCTTTTCTTTCATGTTCACTCCCGTTCCATGATCAATGTGGTGCTGCCGTGGCGTGTGGCCAGCATGCCGCCTGTGCCTTGGGCCAGTGCAAGGGTGCAGTTGGGCACTTGCACGGCAGGGTGGGCTTCGCCGCGCAACTGGCGCACGGCTTCGATGATCTTGGTGATGCCACCGCGGTTGGCCGGGTGGTTGTTGCACAGGCCACCACCGTCGGTGTTGAAGGGAAGCTTGCCCACGCCAGAGATCAAATTGCCATCGGCCACAAACTTGCCGCCCTCGCCCTTTTTGCAAAAGCCCAGGTCTTCCAGTTGCATCAGCACAGTGATGGTGAAGCTGTCGTAGATGGACGCGTACTGGATGTCCGCTGGCTTGACGCCCGCTTCGGCAAAGGCCTGCGCGCCAGCCTCGCGTGCGCCGGAATAGGTCAGGTCAAAGTAGCCACCGCTCAGGTGTTTCACCGTTTCTCCAGCGCCTTTGATTTTGACCAGGGGCCGCTTGAGTTGGCGTGCAATCTCGGGCCGCGCCACGATCAGCGCGCCACCGCCGTCCGACACCACGCAGCAGTCCAGGCGGTGGAGGGGGTCGGACACCATGGGGGAGTTCACCACTTCTTCCACGGTGACCAGTTGGCGCAGCATGGCGTTGGGGTTGTGTTGGGCGTGGTGTGACGCTGCAACCTTGATCCAGGCCAGTTGCTCGCTGGTGGTGCCGTATTCATGCATGTGGCGCTTGGCGCACAGGGCGTAGCCGTTGGCGGTGGAGATGCCGTAGGCGTATTCAAACGCATAGTCGGGCTGTGACGGTTCACGCACACGCGGTGTGGTGCCCGTGGCCATGCCTTCGCTGCGGGGGCGCCCTGCCAGCGTGATCAGCGCCACATTGCATTTGCCCATGGCAATGGCTTGCGCCGCATGGCTCACCAAGCTCAGGTAGGACGCGCCGCCCAGGTCAGTGGAATCCAGATAGCGAGCCTTGATGTTCAGGTGCTCCACCATCGAAGTAGGCCCCATGCCGGGTGCGTCGCCCGCGCAAAAGTAGCCGTCGATGTCGTCGCGGGACAGGCCTGCGTCGGCAAGAGCGCCTTGGGCCACCTCAGCGTGCAGTTGTGCTACCGATTTGTCTTTGGCCAGGCGCGTAGGGTGCTCGAAGGCCCCCACGATGTAGGCTTTTGAGTTGATGCTCATCAGGTCTCCAGGGTGGATAAGAGTCGTTGCCGACCCGTCAGCACGTGGCGTTCTGCCACGGTTTTGGCCTTGCCAGGGTTGCCCTTGGCAATGGCCTCGTAAATCTGGCGATGCTCGATGTTGGACCTGCGCATATTGCCCGGCGCATTGAAGTACTTGCGCCGGAAAAGGTGCAGCTCTTTCACGTAGTCGTCATACGCTGCGTGGGCACGCTGGTTGTTAGACAGCTGCATCACCAGGGCGTGGAACTGCAGGTTCAACTCGTAGTACCGATTGCCGTCTTGCGCCTCGCAGGCCGCGTCCATGCCGTTCAGCAGTTGTTCAAAGGTCTGCTTGTGCGATTCCTGCAGGTTGTCGGTAGCGCGCTCTGCGCCGTAGCCAAAGACGAGTGCGCGCAGTTCGTAAATCTCCAGCATCTCACGTACCGAGATTTCGCGCACAAACACGCCGCGGTTCTTCACCGCAGTGACCAGGCCCAGGCCGGCCAGGATACGTATCGCTTCGCGTATCGGGCCACGGCTGGTGCCCATTTGGGCGGCTAGCGCGGCCTCGTTCAAGCGCTCGCCTGGGGCAATCTCGCCCGCGTAAATCAGGCGCTTCAAGTCCTCGGCAATCGTCAGGGACAAGCCTTGGTTGTGCGGATTGGCGTCGGTCGTCATGGCTTAAATTGTAGCCAATAAATCCAAAAGTGTTGACACTTTTAAACTGATGAAAGACACTTCGCAGCCTTGTTCTTGCAATTGACTGGACCCGCGATGCCGCATCAGCCTGCCTCTGCTGCCCTCTCCCGCTTCCGCGTGATCGACCTGACCCAGGTGCGATCTGGCCCCACCGCTTGCCGTCAATTGGCGGATTGGGGAGCCGATGTGATCCAGGTGCAGATGCCCGAGCACATGCGCGGCGACGACACCCTGGGTGGGCAGGAGGGCTCGGACTACCAGTACACCCATCGCAACAAGCGCTCCATCACCGTCAACCTCAAGGAGCCTGAAGGCATCCGCGTGTTGAAAGAACTGATCGCCAAGTCCGACGTAGTGGTGGAGAACTTTCGGCCGGATGTCAAGTTCCGCCTGGGCATTGATTACGAGACGCTGGCCAAAGACAACCCAGGCTTGGTCTACGCCAGCATCTCGGGCTTTGGACAGACTGGCCCTTTGGCGCAGCGGCCAGGTTTTGACCAGATCGCCCAAGGCATGGGTGGGTTGATGTCGGTCACTGGCTTGCCCGAGCAAGGCCCCATCCGCGTGGGCATCCCGATTGCCGACTTGTGTGCCGGCATCTTCGCCGCGCAGGGCATTTTGGTGGCCTTGCTGGAGCGTGAGAAGTCGGGCAAAGGCCAGTGGCTGCACACCTCGCTTCTGGAATCCATGGTCTACATGATGGACTTCCAGACTTCGCGCTGGCTGATCGATGGCGAGGTGGCCGTGCAGGCGGGCAACTATCACCCCACCAGCATCCCCACCGGTGTCTACAAAGCGCGCGATGGTTACATGAACATCGCCGTGTTTGGCTCCAAGATTTGGGAGCGGTTCTGCGACATCCTGGGTGCGCCCGAGTGGGTGACGGACGATCGCTACAAAGACAAGCCGGCGCGCTCGGTCAACCGCGACTCGCTCAACGCCGAGATCAACCGCCGCCTGGCCGCACAAGACCGCAGCTATTGGATCGAGCGTCTGAACGCAGGTGGCGTTGCTTGCGGCCACATCAACAACCTGCAAGAGGTGTTTGAAGAACCTCAGATTCAACATCTGGGCATGGTGCACGACGTGGTGTCCCAGCACCAGGGCGCGCAGCGCTTGGTGGGCCAGCCTGTGCAACTGGAGCGCACGCCCAGCACCATTGCGCGTGCAGCCCCGCGCCGGGGTGAGCACACTGAGGAAATCTTGACCGAGCTGGGCCTGAAGCCAGAGCAGCTCGCTGAACTGAAATCCAAAGGAGTTTTTTGATGAGCGACTCATCCAAGGCTGCGGCCTACACCACCGCTACCGAGCGCGTCCAGGTCTGGACGGAAGCCACCACGCTCTTTGTGCGCTTCAACAACCCAGCGCGCCACAACGCCTTGTCGGTTGACATGTGGGAGGCCATTCCCCCGCTGCTGGCACTTGCCGAGCAAGACGACAACATCCGCCTGGTGGTGTTCATGGGTGCAGGTGAAAAAGCCTTTGTATCGGGCGCCGACATCTCGCAGTTTGAAGACCAGCGCGCCGCCAAAGAGGCGGTGGACCGTTACGAGGCCATGGCCGAAGCAGCGCTCACCGGCATCGCCGAATTCAGCAAACCCACGCTGTCGTGCATTCGTGGCTATTGCATTGGTGGCGGGGTCAATGTGGCCATTGCCTGCGACGTGCGCATTGCGTCCAGCGACTCGGTGTTCTCGGTGCCTGCAGCGCGTTTGGGCCTGGGCTACCGCTACTCGGCCATGAAGAATCTGGTGGACCTGATAGGCCCAGGTTCAGCCAAAGACCTGTTCTTCACCGCGCGCCGCATTGATGCCGCCGAGGCAAAAGACCTGGGGCTGATCAACCGCGTCTGCGCACCTGACCAGTTGCCGGCGCTGCTGGCCGAATACACCTCGGCGCTGGAAGCCAATGCGCCGCTCACCATTCGAGCGGCCAAGGCCATCACGGCGCAAATCTTGAAGCCTTCGACCGATATCGATCTGGCCCTGTGCACTGGTCTGATTCGGGGCTGCTTCGAGAGTCAGGACTACACCGAAGGGCGTAAAGCCTTCATGGAAAAACGCAAGCCGAAATTTCAAGGCAAATAAGCCATCAGCAATAAGGAAAACCGTCATGAAGTCTTACTGGATGCACATGGAGAACGGCACAGGTGTGCTGGAGCTGCGAGACATCGCCGTACCCGAGCCAGGCCCACAGCAGGTGTTGGTGCGCGTTCGTGCGTCAGCCTTGAATCGAGGTGAGCTGATCGCAGGCCACGGCTTGCATGGCAAGGGTACTGCCGCCAAGCCCGTGGGCATGGAAGCGGCGGGCGAGGTTGTCAAATGCGGGGCCGAGGTGCAAGGCATCCAGGTGGGCGATGCTGTGATGGGCCGCTGCCCGGGCGCATTTGCCGACTACGCCTTGATGGAAGCACGCGAGGTCATGCCCAAACCCGCGGCCCTGAGCTGGGAAGAAGCAGCCAGCGTGCCGCTGACCTTCCTGGTGGTGTACGACATGCTAGTGACTCAAGGACGCTTGAAGGCAAGCGAGTGGCTGCTGGTGACCGGCGTGTCATCGGGTGTCGGTGTGGCATCGCTGCAGCTGGGCAAGGCTCTTGGCGCCAAGGTGATGGGCACCTCAGGCTCGGCGGAAAAACTCGCGCGCATCACCCCCCTGGGGCTGGATTTGGCGCTCCATACCCGCGCACCCGATTTCCATGACGCAGTGATGCAGGCAACGGGCGGCAAGGGTGTGAACCTGGTGGTCAACACCGTGGGCGGATCAGTGTTTGCCGAATGTGTTCGCTGCATGGCCTTTGAGGCGCGCTTGGCGACCGTAGGTTATGTGGATGGCGTGCTGAAGGGCGACCTGGACATTGAGGCCTTGCACGCCAAGCGCCTGACGCTGTTTGGTGTGTCCAACAAGCTGCGCACGCCCGAGCAACGTGCCTCGGGCATGCCAGGCTTCAAGGCCGATGTGCTGCCGTTCTTTGAGAGCGGCCGACTCAAACCGGTGATCGATAAGGTCTTTGAGTTTGAGCAGTTACCCGCAGCCAAAGCCATGATGGAAAGCAACCAGCATCTGGGCAAGATCGTGCTGCGCTCTGCGGTTTGAACCCTCCGTAAACAAGCTCAGGCATCAACAGGAGACCAACACCATGCGCACTACCTGCTTCTCAACTTTGCTGACTTCCGTTGTGCTGGTTCTCACCACGGTGGCAGCCCAGGCGCAAACCCAGGCAGCGTCCTATCCCGTCAAGCCCATCAAATTATTGGTGGGCTTTGCGCCGGGCGGCGCGGCGGACTATGTGGCCCGCACCGTGGGGGACTCGCTGGGCCGCGCTTTGGGGCAAACCATCGTCATCGAAAACCGCGCCGGTGCGGGCTCCAGCATTGCGGCCGACCTGGCCAGCAAGGCCGCGCCCGATGGCTACACGCTGCTGATTGCCAGCCCCAGCAGCATTTCGGTCAACCCGGCGCTCAATGCCAAGCTCGGCTATTCGCCCAAAGACCTGTTGCCCATCACCAAGATCACAAGCTCGCCTCTGGTGATCGCGGCCAGTCCGGCGAGCGGCATTGCGTCGGTAAAAGATCTGATTGCCCGGGCCAAGAAAGCGCCAGGCAGTCTGAATTACGCCACTTCGGGCAATGGATCTGCCCCTCATCTCGGGGCAGCGCTGTTCAGCCAGGTGGCTGGTGTGGACATGGTGCACATTCCGTTCAAAGGTGGTGCGCCGGCCATCCAGTCGGTGATTGCGGGCGATACGCAGCTGACCTTCGGCACGCCGCCCTCGGTCCTGCCCATGGTCCAAGCCGGGCGACTGAAAGGCTTGGCGGTCAGCACCAAGGAACGTACAGCCTTGTTCCCCGATTTGCCGGGCATGACAGAAGCGGGGCTGCCCGACTACGCGATTGAGTTCTGGTATGGCTTCTTTGTGCCCGCCCACACGCCGCAAGCCATCGTCAAGAAGATCTTTGACGCGACGCAAGTGGCCATGCAACAGCCCGGTGTCAAGGCTGCGCTGGCACGTGAAGGCACTGAGGTGTCTGTCTCTGCATCGCCCGAGGCCTTTTCAAGTTTTTTGAATGAGGATGCCAAGTTCTGGGTCAAACTGGTCAAAGACGCTGGTGTCAAGGGAGAATAGACGGATGAATTCCCCGACCGACAAACCCTTTACCGATCCCGCAGGCACCTGGAACCAGCGTTTCGAGACCGATGCCTATGTCTTTGGCAAGGCCCCCAATCGCTGGCTGCAGGCGCAGGCAGCACCCTGGAAGCCAGGCCAGCGTGTGCTGTGCGTGGCCGATGGCGAGGGTCGCAACAGTGTGTGGCTGGCGCAACAAGGCTTGCAGGTGGATGCGTTTGACATTGCCGAGGTTGGCGTAGCCAAAGCCCGAACGCTGGCCGCAGAACATGGTGTTAATGTGAACTTCAGTGTCAATGACTGTGACGGCTACGAGTGGCGAGCGGCGGCTTACGACGGTGTGGTTGCCATCTTTGTGCAGTTTGCCGACCCTGCCTTGCGAGAGCGCATGTTTGCCCACATGGTCAAGAGCCTCAAACCCGGGGGGCTCCTGGTGTTGCAGGGTTACACGCTCAAACAACTCGACTACAAAACCGGCGGCCCAGGGCAGGCCTCGCACCTGTACAGTGGTGATTTACTGCGCACGGCATTTGCCGAGTTGGAGATCGCGACCCTGACCGAATACGAGGCCGAGCTGAATGAAGGTCACGGTCATCGCGGCATGTCCGCCCTGGTGGGCATGGTTGCCCGCAAGCCCGACAGGAGAACCCCACATGAACGCCCCCCTACTTCCCCCCGCACTCGACGAGATTCGCGCCCATGAGGCGGAGATGGTGGCCATTCGGCACCAGATTCACGGCAACCCAGAACTTGCCTATGAAGAACATGCCACCAGCGATTTGGTGGCCGAGCGCTTGCAGCGTTGGGGATGGGAGGTGCACCGTGGTTTGGGTGGTACAGGGGTTGTCGGCACGCTGCGCGCAGGAAGCAGCACGCGCCGCATCGGCTTGAGGGCAGACATGGACGCCTTGCCCATCGCCGAAACCTCGGGCAAGCCCTGGGCCAGCAAGGTGTTTGGCAAGATGCACGCCTGTGGCCACGACGGTCACACCGCGATGCTGTTATCTGCCTGTCGCCATTTGGCAGCCACGCGCAATTTTGACGGCATCGTGCACGCAGTCTTCCAGCCTGCGGAAGAAGGCTTGGCGGGTGCGCGCAAGATGCTCGATGACGGGTTTCTTGAGCTCTTTCCGTGTGATGCCATGTTTGGCATGCACAACATGCCGGGGGTTCCGGAGGGCCAGTTCATGGCCGTGCCGGGCTTTGCCATGGCCAGCGGCGACACCTGCATCATCACCATCAAGGGCACCGGTGGCCATGGCGCCATTCCGCAGACAGCAGTGGACCCGGTGGTGGCGGGCGCCAGCTTGGTGATGGCGCTGCAGACCATCGTAGCCCGCAATGTGCCGCCCTTACATACCGGTATCGTTACCGTGGGCGCGTTCCTGGCCGGTGACGCGCCCAATGTGATCCCTGGCACGGCTGAGCTGCGGCTGACTGTGCGCGCCATGCAGCCCAGCGTGCGCGACCTGCTGGAAAAGCGCATCACCGAGATTGCCCAGGCCCAGGCCGCCAGCTTCGGCGCAAGCGCAGAAGTGAACTACATTCGCCGCTACCCCGTGCTCAACAACACCGCCGAACACACAGAGTTCTGCAAGCAATTGGTGCGAAATTGGCTGGGCGACGGCGGCTTGGTGGCCAGCCCCGAGCCGATCACGGCCAGCGAGGACTTTGCCTTCTTCCTGGAGAAAGTGCCCGGTTGTTACATCAATATCGGTAACGGCACGGGCAGCGTTGGTGGCTGCATGGTGCACAACGCTGGCTATGACTTCAACGACCGTGTGCTGTCGACCGGTGCGACCTATTGGGTCAAGCTGGCAGAACAGTGGCTGGCAGCTGAGCGCACACAACCCGTGCAGTGATCGCGTAGAGACCGAAGCGGACTTCGCACCCGACGTGGCTAAACGATGCCTGCAGCTCAATCCACCAGTTGGGCTGCCACCAGCTCCAGCAAACTCTCTGCCCGCTTGTCCCACTTGGCGTTCTTGGCGCCCATGTCCAGGGTGATCCGGCACTGGCCACAACTGGTCACAAAATGCTTGGCACCCGTGGCTTCCACCTGGGCCTGCTTCATGGCGAACACCTTGTGCCGCAAAGGTGCCGCGCGCTGATTGGACACAACACCGCCACCGCCACCGCAACAAAAACCGGTGACGCCATGGTCCTGCAGCTCGGTCAGGTCAAAGCCCAGTTTGGTCAGCACACGCCGCGCTGCGGCTTCCAGGCCACCACGCCTAACGATCTGGCAGGGGTCATGAAAAGTGGCGCTTTCGCCAATCGGCTTCACGCGGATCAGGCCAGATGCCAGGGATTCGTCCAGAAATTCGGTCATGTGGATGATCCGTACTGGCAAGGCCTTGCCGTACCACTTGGCGGCTTCCCAGCGTGCAGCGCCGTAGGCATGGCCGCATTCGGGTAGCAAGATGGTTTTGGCGCCGATTTTGACGGCGGTGTCCACCAGCGCTCGGGTCAGGCGCTCCTGCAGTTCCAGGTCGCCGTTGTTGAAGCCGATGTTGGACGCGTCAAAGCCGCCCTGGTGCATCGTCCACTTGATGCCTGCACGGTTCAGGATCTTTGCTGCATCGGCCAGTGACTTGGTGTGGTCGCCCAGCTCGGCGGGTGCGGCGGTGACCAGCATGTCGGCGCTGGTCAAGTCGCAGGGGATGCTCACACCATGTTCCTCTGACACCTCTGCCAGGATGTCGGGCAAGTCTTCACCCGGTGTCGCAGGGCTGCCCCACTGCTGGGCCGCGCGGTCCATCAGTGCCAGGCGTTCAGGTATCAGGCCCGCCTTGTACATGCCGTGTCGGGCTTCCTTTACCAGTTCGGCGATGTCAATCCGCATGGGGCACACCGTGGTGCAGCGGCCGCACATGGTGCAGGAGTCGTACAGCAACTCCTGCCAGTTCTGCAGGTCGTTGATGTTGGGCTTCTTGACGAGGTTAAGCGCACGGACAACAGGCGCAAACGGCCCGGCCTCACGCTGATAGGCCCGCCGGAACGGCTCAAGCTTGTAGGCAGGGGTGTACTTGGCGTCACCCGTGGCCAGGTAGAACTGGCAGGCTTTGGCGCACAGGCCACAGTGCACGCAGGCATCCAGATGGACGGACGCGGTACGGCCAAACTCTTGCACAAAACTGCGCATGGCCGCATCGACCCGTTCTGCATCGCCTTGCGTGCCCTGTTTGTCGAACACGCCTGTCAGGGGTGTGGTGGTGCTCATACCTGCACCCCCCTGTGGCTCATGCGGATGCCGGTGGCGCTGCGCGAAAACGCAAACAGGACTGCATGCATCAGCTTGCCAAACGGAAACCAGATCAGCAGCAATTCCAGCGTGAGCAAATGAATCGCCAGGGGCCCGCGGTAAACCGTGTGATCACGCGCCAGGATGGTGGCCGACGGGTCGTTCAACACAGCCATGCCTGTGATCAGGGGGGCAAATGTGATGACCCAGGTGATGAAGTCGTTGGCGCCCGAGATGAGTTTACGAACCGGGTCAGTCAGCCGCAACACCAGCGCCAGCAGCAGCGACCCAATGGTGGCGCCAGCGGCCACATACATCACCATGTCTGGCAAGGCAGGCCAGTGCAGCCACGCTATGCGCTGGATGAACGCGATGTGCGGCGCATAGCCAAAAAAGATCACCGCAAGCCCTATGTGAAACACATAACCGTTCAAGGTGACATAGTGCGTGGACAGACTGAACGCCTTGCGCGGCCACATGGCCCGCAGAATGGTCTGGGCGGCCGCTTGGGTGGGGGTCGGTGCACCTTCACGCGAGGGGGACAGATCGGGCATGGCCGGGCGTCGCCACAAATGGACCAGACGCCAAGCTATTCCCAAGCTGAAAACCGTTACAGCAAAAACCAGCGCTGGCCCGCGGGCGAAATCGAGTAAGTCCATCGTTTTGTCTCCTGGCGTCAAGACGGACATTGTTGAACTGGTTCAATAAGTTGATTCTGATATAGGTCAAAATCTGGCAGTTCAGCAAACTCACTACCATTGAGTCCATGACTGCACCCAAACTCCTCAAAGACATTGCCCTGTCCATGCTTGATCTGGTCGCCGTGCGCGAAGGCATGAGTGTGGGCGACGCGTTGGCCATCGCGCTGCGTACGGCTCAGCATGTGGAGCGCTTAAGCTTTACCCGCTACTGGCTGGCCGAGCACCACAACATGTCTGGCATTGCCAGCTCCGCCACTGCCGTGCTGGTGGGGCACATTGCAGGTGGCACCCAAAGCATTCGCGTGGGCTCGGGCGGCGTCATGCTGCCCAACCATGCACCGCTGGTGGTGGCTGAAGCCTTTGGCACTCTGGCCGAGTTGTACCCTGGCCGCATCGATCTCGGCCTGGGTCGCGCACCGGGTACCGACGGCCTGACCATGCGTGCCCTGCGCCGTGACCGGGTAGAGACCGAGGCCGACTTTCCGCGTGACGTGGCTGAATTGCAAGCCCTGCTGGGCACACCACAGCCCGGCCAGCGCCTGGTTGCCAACCCTGGGGCCAACACCCACGTGCCGATCTGGCTGTTGGGCTCTAGCTTGTTCTCTGCACGCCTCGCAGCGCAAAAAGGCTTGCCCTATGCGTTCGCCTCGCACTTTGCGCCGGGCATGCTGCTGGAGGCGCTGGACCTGTACCGCAGCGAATTCAAGCCGTCTGACGTGCTGGCCAAACCTTATGCCATCGTGGGTGTGCCGGTGATTGCAGCGCCGACGGACGATGAGGCCAACTTCCTGGCCAGCAGTGTGTTTCAGCGGGTACTGGGTATTTTGACGGGAAAGCGTGGTCTGCTGCAGCCGCCGATTTCAGGTTTTTGGGAGCAGGTACCCGCACAGGCACGAGAAGCCATTCAAGACTTTCTGGCGGTTGCAGTCATCGGTGGGCCGGACAAAGTCCAAGCAGATCTGAACAAGATCGCTCACGCCACGCAGGCAGATGAATTCATGTTTGTGTGTGATGTGTACGACCCGGCACTGCGCTTGAGGTCGCTGGATTTGGTCACACAGGCCATGCGGGCATAGCCGCCTGACAGGTTTACTTGAAGCGTAGCCGGGCAAAGCTGGCGACCGATGCCACGGCTGCAAACCCTGCGCCCAAGCCCAGCGCCCACAAAGGGCCACTCTCTGCGCCCAACCCAAAGCACAAAGCCACCAGGGCAGCGCCGGTAGTTTGCCCCGTCAGGCGTGCCAGCGCAATGATTCCGCTGGCGCCACTGCTGCGCTCGGGTGGCGCAGCTGACATCAAGGCCTTGAGATTGGGGGACTGGAAGAAACCAAAGCCTGCCCCGCAAATCATCATGCGCGCCACGATGTCCAGGGTGCTTGCTTGCGGCGTCAACATGGCCATCGAAACCATGCCCAGGCACAGCACCGCTAGCCCTACACCACCCAGCAGGCCGGGCGCGTGCTTGTCTGACAGGCGCCCGGCAAACGGTGCCGCCAGTGCCACCACCACGGCCCAAGGCGTGATCAGCAGGCCGGTTTCAACGGCACTGCGATGCAGCACGGTCTGCAGGTAAAAGGGCAACGAGACAAACGCAATGCCCTGCACCGTGAACGAGCAGGCCGATGTCATGGCCGATAGCGCAAACAGCGGGCGCTTGAACAAATCGACCGGCAACATGGGCGCCGGGTGCCCCGATTGACGGCGCAGCAACAGATAGCCAGCGACCAGTGCCAAGGCCAAAGCCGACACCACAGTGGGCCAACCCGTACGCTGAGCAGCGGAGGTCATGGCAAAGATCAGGGCGGCAAAGGTGACTGCGCTCAGGCCTGCGGTGACGGTATCGACAGGGTGACCTTGTCCCGTGGCTTTAGGGATATAGCGCAAACCCATGACCAGGGCCAGTACGCCCAGTGGCAGGTTCAGGGCGAACAGCCAGGGCCAGTTGCCCATGGACAGTACCGCAGACGCCACGGTGGGGCCGAGCGACGAGCCCAAACCCACCACCAGGGCGTTCAGCCCCACACCGCGACCGAGGCGATTGGGCGGGTAAATCAATCGCACCAGCGCAATGTTCACGCTCATCACGCCCGCTGAGCCAATCCCCTGCAAGGCACGTGCAAAGGCCAGTTGGGGCAGACTCCCCGCCAATACGCAGCCGAGTGAGGCGAGGGTGTAAATCACCACCCCGCCCAAAAATACCTTCTTGGGGCCAATGCGGTCCCCCAAGGCAGCAAAAGGCAACAGCGAGGCAACCACCGCCAGCTGGTAGGCATTCACGATCCAGATCGACAGGGCCGGGGCAATGTTCAACTCACGCGCCACGGCGGGCAACGCGGTATTGATCAGCGCAACGTCCAGCGCGCTCAGCATCACCCCCAGAAATATGGCAAACAGCGCGCGCATGTCCTGCGCTGTCAGGTCTTCGGCGTTGGATGGGGTCGTTTGTGGGTTTCCCATCATTCAGGCAGGGCAGCGGCACCGGCCAGCACTTCCACCGCGCGACGCACCCCTTCACGGCCCACGGGCACGCCCATGACTTGCAATGCCCCTTCCACGCCGCTCAAGCAACCCAGCAGCATGGCGGGGTTGAGGTCACCCAAATGGCCAATGCGAAACACCCGTCCGGCAAAGGGCCCCAGCCCGCCTGCAATCGACACCTGAAACTGCTCGCGCGCGATGCGACGCAGCTCGTCCGGATTCAGGCTTGGCGAAACCAGCACACTGGTGACGGATACTGATCTGGCAGACGGAATCTTGCACAGAAACTGCATGGCACCACCCTCGCTCCAAGCCGCCACTGCAGCCTGTGTGGCATCGGCCAGCAAGCGGTGGCGCGCATGCACAGCATCCATGCCTTCCAGAAAGATCAATCCCAGTGCAGCTTCCAGCCCAAAAAGCATGCTTTGTGGGGGGGTGCCACAGAACTTGCGGTAGGCCAGTTCACTCTTTCGTTTGCGCCAGTCCCAGTAAAAGCGCGGCGCCGGGTTACGTTCAGAGACTTCAAACGCCTTCGCATCCACCGCACAAAAGCCCAGGCCCGGTGGGCACATCAAGCCTTTTGCGATGCACCCACGACCACATTGACACCCAGCGTGTCCATGGCAAACGGCAAGGCGCCCAGGGTGGCAACCACATCCACGACATACAAGGCGGGATGGCTCAAGTCGTCCAGCATCCGGCGCAACACCTGCAGTTCATTGGTGGTGCCGCTGGCGGTGTCGGTATGCACCACGAACAGCGCCACGATCTCGTGCTGGGTGTCGGAGCGCAGTGCAGCTTCCACCGCAGCCATGTCGATCGTCAGGCCTTCCATATAGGGCGTGCGCAACACAGTTACACCCATGGCTTCGGTTTGGATCGCCCAGGATTCCGAGAAATGCCCGGTGCCCGCGATCAGCACTTTTTGCCCAGGCGCCAGCAGATTGACGACGGTGGCTTCCCACGCGCCATGGCCATTGGCAGCGTACATGAATACATCGGCGTCCCGCGTGCCCAGCAGATGCTTCAGCCCCGCTTCACAGGCGGCAATGGTTTCATCCAGGCGCGGGTCGCCCAGGTCCACGGGTTGGCGGCGCAAGGCGTTTTGCACGGCTTCGGGCACATGGGTGGGGCCGGGCGAATGCAAAAAGCGGTTGCCAGGAATGCGTTGGTCAGAGTACCGGGCTTGGCTTGAGTGGGTGTCATGTCAATTGGGCAAGGGCAGCTGTTCGCGCAACACACGCTTCATGAGTTTGCCGTTGGCATTGCGTGGCAGGGGGTTCTCGCTCCATGTCAGCGATTCTGGCACTTTGTAGTCGGCCAGTCGCGCGGCGCAGTGCGCCAACAAGGCAGCATCGTCTGGCGTTTGACCCGGCGCGTGGACAAAAGCGTGTACCCGCTCCCCCAGCACCGGGCAGGGGCGTGCCACCACGGCGGCTTCCACCATGCCGGGCCAGGCCATCAGCGCGTTCTCCACCTCGACCGAATACACCTTGTACCCGCCTCGGTTCAGCATGTCCTTCATGCGGTCAAAGACGCGCACATACCCCTGGGCATCCACTGAGCCCAAGTCGCCCGAGTGCCAGTAGCCGTCGGTAAACGAAGTGGCTGTGGCTTCTGGGTTGGCCCAGTAACCGGGCACCACCATCGGCCCGCCAATCCACAGTTCGCCCGTTTCACCCGCTGGCAATTCGCGGCCATCGCCATCCATCACCCGGATGTCGGCAGCCGGCAGCGGCACGCCCACGCTGTCCGCATGGGCGCGGGTGTGGCCCATGGGCATCATGGTGGCGGGGCTGGTGGTTTCAGTCGCTCCGTAGGCATTGATCAGCACCAAGCCGGGCAGTCGAGTGGTCAAGGCATCAATGGTGGCCACCGGCATGGGCGCTCCACCATAGCCACCCACCCGCCAGGCAGACAGGTCTGCTGAGGCAAAAGCAGCTTGCATCAGGCACAGGTTGTACATGGCGGGCACCATCAGCGTGTGGGTGATGCGCTCCGTTGCCAGCAACTGGATGAATCGCTCGGCCTTGAAGGCCGGTACCACGGCGATGGCCCCGCCCACATGGAGCATGGCCGCGATGATGGCGATCAGGCCTGTGACATGGCTGGCTGGCACAGCCAGTGCAGACCGGTCCGACGCCTGCAAGCGCATGCAAGCCTGGTAATGCAAGACCGAGTGCACCACGTTCAGGTGCGTGAGCATGGCGCCCTTGGGGTTGCCGGTGGTGCCAGAGGTATACAGAATGAAAGCGGTGTCGGCCTCACTTGCCTTTTCAGGATCTGATGGGCTTTTGTGGCAGCACTGTATTGCATTTAATGCTATGAAATCAGGAGTATTCTGATCGACAGCACCTACCAGCACACGCAGGCGAAGCGCTGGTGCGTCGTGTGCATCCGGCACGCGGGCGGCCAGATCTGCATCGGCCACGATGGCGCTGGCGCCGCTTTGGCGGGCGATGTAGGCCAGGCCTGGGCGCTGCTCGCGCACGCCCACAGGTACCACGATGCAGCCCAGGCGCTGCAAGGCCAGCAATACCCAGACGAACTCGGGACGGTTGTCCACAAACAGGATGACCCGCTCGCCTTTGCGTAAGCCTTGCTCGGAAAATCCCGCAGCCATGCCTGCCACGATCTGCTGGCACTGCTGGTAAGACCAGCGCTGCCCTTCAAACAGCAGTGCGTCACTGTCTGGCCGATTGGCCACGGCCGACGCAAACAGGCCATAAAAACTGCTGGGCCGCGGTGTGAAGCAGTGCACCAAGCGGTCGCCATAGAGCGGCTCGGTGCGCATCATGGGCACAGGGTAGTCTTGCCAGAAATTCAGGGGATTGCTTTGCATGGAGAGATCAAGCGATGGGATATCGCACAAGAAAAGCTACTCGGCGATGACATTGGCACCGCGTTCCACCACAAATTCGGCATCGACCAGCTTGCGTGAATGGTTGAGGTCGCTTTGCGCGATCAAGACAGAGATGCTGCTGCCCTTCAAGCCAGCGATGACATCACCCAGCCGTTTGGACAGTGCAGGCGCCACGCCTTCAAAGGGCTCGTCCAGCAACAGGAGCCGGGTGCCTACGGCGAGCGCACGGGCCAGTGCCACCAGCTTTTGCTGACCGCCAGAGAGCAGCATGGCACGGCGCTCACGCATTTCCTTCAGTTCTGGCAATACCTGGTAAACAAACGCCAGACGCTCGTCGGCTTTGAGCGACTTGCTGACCCAGATGGGGACGAGGATGTTTTCTTCCACGGTCAGCTCAGGAACCAGGCCACGGTCTTCAGGCATGTAGCCAATGCCCAGCACGGCCCGCTCGTGACGGTGAATGCGGGTCAGGTCTTGGCCGTCAAAGCTGATCGATCCCTGGGTGGGTTTGAGGTGGCCCATGATCGTGCGCAGCATGGTGGTTTTGCCTGCACCGTTTCGCCCCACCAGGCCAACCATGCTACCGCCGTTGACCACGAGCGACAGCCCACGCAGCGCCACCACGGATTGGATTGAGACGTGAACGCCTTCGACTTTCAGCATGGTTGGTTCATGGTTCAGGCCTCCTGCTGCAGCTCGCCAGTAACGTAACGGCGCACGTCGTCAGCGGCCAATGCGGCGGCGGGTTTGTCGTCGGCAATGATGCGGCCACTGTAGAACGCGATCACGCGGTCAGCGTAGCGGTCTACGATGTCCATGTCGTGCTCGACAAACAGCACCGTGGTCTCGCGTGCTTCACCCTGTTTATCAAGCGCGGTCATGATGGTTTCCATCATCGGGAATTTCTCATCGGCAGACACACCGCTGGTGGGCTCGTCCAGCAACAGCAATTTAGGGGCGGTGGTCAGTGCCATGGCAATGTCCAGCAGCTTGCGCACGCCGCCGGGCAGTTCGGACACGCGCCGCTGCCGGTGCTCAAGGAGCCGAAAGCGCTCCAGCAGCCCTTCGGCACGATCCCGGGCTTCGCGCCGCTGCGCAGACTGGAAGAAGCTCAGGTGCCGGTCATGGCAGGCGTTGGCCACCAGCATGTTGTCCATCACGCTGAGCTGACCAAACAGCTGCGGAATCTGGAATGACCGCGCCACACCGCTTTGCGTGATGGCACGCGGTTGCAGCGGCGTGATGTCGGTGCCGTCCAGGGTAATGGTGCCGGTGTCGGGCTTGAGGTAGCCAGTGACCATGTTGACAAAGGTGGTCTTGCCTGCACCGTTGGAGCCGATCAGGCTCACGCGTTCGCCCCGGCCAATGCAGATGTTGATGTCTGCGGCGGCTACCACTGCGCCAAAACGTTTGTTGAGCCCGACGGCTTCCAGCATGTGGCTCATGAATGCCCCTTGTGGCTCCACAGCGAGCCGATGCCGTTGGGCAAAAACCGGATGATCACCAGCAGGAACAGGCCCAGGGCCAATTGCCAGCTGTTCGGAAAGTAGCTGCTGGAGAAGGATCGCACCACCTCCAGCACCATGCTGGCCACAAAGACAGCAGACACGCTTTGCCAGCCAGCCAGAATGGCAACGAACACAAATTCGCCCGAGGTTGTCCAGAAGCTGAAGGTCGGTTCCACATGGCCGAGTGACATCACGCCCAGCGCACCCCCAGCTCCACCGGCAAAGGCGGCCAGCACAAAGTTGATGGCGATTGCCTGCCGCACCGAGCCACCCAGGTATTCGACGCGCAATTCGTTGTCGCGCACCGCCAGGGTGATCAGCCCGCGCGTGCTGTCAAATACCACGCGGGTAATCAGCGCAACCACGGTGGCCACGCAAAGCGTCAGCACATACATGACATAGCCGGACGTAGCATCGGGCAGCTTCATGCCCAGCAGCGTGGGGCGACCCAGATTGAAGCCGTCCGAGCCGCCAAACCACTCCAGCTTCATGAGCAGCCCATAAGTCACCATGGACAGAGCCAAAGTCAGCATGGCGAAAAAGATGCCACGGTAGCGCGACAACAGCGGTGCAAACGGCAAGGCCACCAGCATGGCGATCAGCCCACCCGCCAGGGTCAGCAGCAAGGCGTCGGTGATGCCGAGCTTGTTGGCCATCAAGGCGGCCGCATAACCCCCTACGGCAAACATCATGCCTTGGCCGAACGGCACCACGCCCCCACGCATCAGCCCCACAATGCCCAAAGACACCAGCCCGTTGGCGGCTGCCATCGTGATCAGAAACGTTAGCCACTTCGGCATGAACCAGCCACCGACGCAAAGCACCGCGCAGGTGGCCAAGCCCAACAGAATGGTTTTTGAAACGCCAGTCTGCATGCTCATATCTTGCGTGCCTGGATGCGCTGAAACAGCCCCTCGGGCCGGAAAGCCAGGACCACAGCCATCACCAGGTAGACCGAGAACAGTTCCGCCACGGGTGCCAGGTGGACGGCCATCGAACGGGCCAAGCCCACTATCAGTGCGCCAATGGCTGCCCCCTCGATGCTGCCCAGGCCGCCGATGATCACCACAGCAAATGACACAATGATCACGCCGACGGAAATGCCTGGCTGTACCGAGATCATGGGCGCGGTAAATGCACCCCCGAGCGCCGCCAGGAACACGCCCACGCTGAAGGCGAGCATGTAAACGCGAGAGATATTCACCCCCATGCTGGACGCTACTTCTGGGCTATGGATCACGGCCAGCACAATCTTGCCCTGCCGGGTGCGGTTCAACCCCCACCACACGGCCAGCCCGACCACCAGCGCCAAGCCGACCAGGGCGAAGTCATAGCCCACGTAGGTCTGCGTGCCGATGTCCACATTGCCAAACAGGCCGTAGGGCTCGGACACATAGAACGGCACCGCACCCCAGATGAGTTTGGTCGCATCTTCCAGGATCAAGAACATGGCATAGGTCACCAGCACCAAGAGAACCTCGTCGCGCCCATAAAACGTGCGCAGCAATGTCCGCTCAGTCAGAGGCGCCATGATGACAGCGACCGCCACCGCGGCCAGCAACATGGCCACCAGGGTAAAACCCGGCGCCCATTTCAGTGCGGCGCCCCAACTTACAAAGCTCGCAGCCATGTACGCACCAATGGCGTAAAAGCTGCCGTGAGCCATGTTCAGGATCTTGAGTACGCCAAACACCAGGGTGAGCCCGAGGGCCACGATGAACAGCCACGACGCGTAGGTCAGGCCGTCAATCAGGATGGTCAATGCTGCGCCCATGCGGTCTATCGCCTTGCTTGCTCAGCTGTGCTCAAGGGCAACCCTTGGCACCTGGGAAGCCCGCTTTGATCCAGTCTTCCGACTTCATGTTGGCAGGCGGGTTCACGCACTCGGCGGGGAAGCGCATGATGTCCTCCAGCACCACCATCTTTTTGGCTGCGTCATAGCGGGTACGGCCAATGGCGGTGTCTTGCATCGCCTGATGCCCATTGCCCAGTGCCATGCGGATCTTGCCTGCGGGTGAATCCCATTCGCTGTTGGTCATGGCGGCTACCAGCTGCTCAGCGCTTGGCTTCTTGCCACCGTTGGCGGCCATGGCTTTCTCAACCGCCAGCTTCAAACCCAGCAGCGACTGCACCATGCGATACGGGGCCTGTACGGGGTACACGTTGTAGGCCTTGGAATACAGATCCCACCACCAGTCGTTCAGTGCCGACTTGGGGCTCATCAGGCCGTAGGCACCTCGCGCGCCGAGGATCACACCGTCAGGCATCTTTTCGCCCAGGCCAGGCAGCACATGGTCAGCCGCCGAAAAGACAACCTGAGTACGCTTGAACAGGCCACGCGGACCTGCCTGCAAAATAAAGGCTTGCAAGTCCCCACCCCACAGGCTGGAATGGGTGACATCGGCTGGCTTGCCCATCAGTGCGGAAATTTCGGTGCCGTACTGGCCTGCGCCGAACTTGGGCAACTGGTCTTCACCTACCTTGGCGTTGGGGAAGAGCTTCTCCATCGACCAAGTGAAGTCCTTCTTGGAATCCTGTCCCCAGGCGTAGTCCTGGTTGATCATGTTGAAGGTGTCAGCCTTGACGTTCTTGGCCTTCAGGTAGCGTGTCAGCGCCACGTTGTCCATGGCGGCATGCGAGGCGGTACGGAAAACATAGTTGAGCTTGTTGTCCTCAAAAATGCGGGGAGTGCCGCAGTCGTACAGGATCAGGAACTTCTTCATTTCTTCCGCCACCGGGGCCACGGCCAGGCAGTCGCCAGAGCCCACATAGCCCACTACCGCATCGACCTTGTCGCGGTCATACAGGTTGCGCAGTTCCTGCACTTGCTTGGTGGCGCCGCCGTTTTCATCCACGTAAATGGGTTCAATCTTCATGCCACCAAAGCCCACCTTGTTATAGGGGGCGGGTGCAGCGCCTTTGTTGAACGCGTCAACCAATACCTTGGCACCATTCACGGCGGGGATGCCAAAACTGTCAGCCGCCTGGCCCGACAGAAAGCTCACGATGCCGACTTTGAAGGTCTCCTGCGCGTGTGCAGCATTGCCAGCAAGGGCGGCTATGGCGGTTGCCACGGCCGATACCAGGGTACGACGGCCACGGTGGCTCCAAAATTGCTGTTTCATGGGTTTGTCTCCAAGGGGTTATGCCCAGTTGGGCGGTGGATTCTCTTTGTCCGGACAATATTACGGGCTGACATTTCGTGAACCATGTCCCCACCGTGACTGAAAATCCATAGGGTTACCCCAGGTCATGCCTCACTCTCATCGCAAGCCTGGTTTGACATAAAAACTGTATGCATATACAGTCTGTGCACATGAGCATTCTGTCTTCTCCCTGAGGTTCCGATGATCTCCAGTAGCACTGATTTCCTTCGCAGCAGGCTGCAGGCGCTGACGCGCGGGTTGCGCGTTGCCATTCGCATGATTCCCCGCATGTACTGGGTGCCCCTACGCCAGGTGTGGCGGCACCGCAGCGCTGCTCCCTCACAAGCGTTGTCCAAGGCGTGCAAATGAGTTCAGGCATGAGCTTTCGATGCCTGTTTTCGGTCTGGACCGGGGCCTTGCCCGTGGCGTCTGGTGAGGTCTTGGACAGTTGGCGAAAACAGTCACCGGCCGTGTTCTGGTTCGGCCTGTTGTTATGGCTACTTTGCACGGTGCTTTTTGTGGGCACGGCACTCGTCAGTGCCGATGCCTGCCATCGTGGCGATCAATCCTTCTCGCTGGTTGTGGCGCAGTTGCTGGGGCCGTTTTTGATGGCGTCAGGTTTCGGCTGCGACAGCGCTCGCACAAGCCTGGCCTTGAATATCGATTACGCGCTGATCGCCTCCTACAGCGTGCTGCTAGCCTACCCTGTCACCTGGGCGTTGAGGCGGCGAGCCATTTCTACGATGGTGGACGGTGTTGCACGGGACTGGCTAACCTCCAAGGTGTACCTGTTCATGTGGGCGTTTCCGTTGTTGGACCTGCTGGAAAATGCTGTCTCGGTCACCGCGTTGGTGTCGCCAGCGAACATGGGTCCCGTGCTGGTGGTTGCTGTAGCAAGCGCCGGCAAGTTTGCCTGCATGGGAGGGCTTGGCTGGGTGTTGGTGCTCGGCCTCTTGCGGCGCTGAACTTGCCGACGGGCCATTTCCTTCCCCAGGGTGTATAACCTCCACCCCAGGCGCAACATTGGCGCCTTCATCTCAAGGAATCGACAACATGGGTGCGCAGTGGAAAGCAAAAGGCAAGGAACTGGTGGCTAACGCCAGGGGCAAGCTGTTTACCAAACTGGTCAAGGAAATCATGGTCGCCGCGCGCAGCGGCGCTGACCCAGCAGGAAACGCCCGCCTGCGACTGGCCGTGGAGCAGGCGCGCAAAGCATCCATGCCCAAAGACACGCTGGACCGCGCGATCAAGAAAGGAGCAGGGCTGACGGGTGAAGCCGTGCACTATGAGTTGGTGATGTACGAAGGCTTTGCCCCGCACCGCGTGGCAGTGATGGTGGAATGCCTGACCGACAACGTCAACCGCACCGCGCCCGAGATGCGTGTGCTGTTCCGCAAGGGCCAGCTGGGCACCTCCGGCTCAGTGGCCTGGGACTTTGACCATGTGGGCATGATCGAAGCCGAGCCCGCCAACAAGGATGCCGACCCTGAACTCGCAGCCATCGAGGCTGGCGCCCAGGACTTTGAAGCAGGCGAAGAAGAGGGCACAACCCTGTTCATCACCGACCACGCCGACCTGGACCTGGTGAGCCGTGCCCTGCCCAATCACGGTTTTACCGTGCTGTCGGCCAAGCTAGGCTACAAGCCCAAAAACCCGATTGACCCGGCAAGTCTGAGCGCTGCCGACATGGCCGAGGTAGAAGCCTTCCTGGCCGCCATCGAAGCCAACGACGATGTTCAGAACATGTACGTAGGCTTGGCAGGTTAAGCTTACGCGGCAAGCTTGGGGTCGATTGAGCGACGCAGGGCCGCCCCAAGGCGCGAAGGCCCCCTTGGGGGGCAGCGCAGTACGCGAAGCGACAAGCGCGGGGGCGCTGTCTTCTAGATCACCCTTACGCGTATGACATGTTCCACCGCCTCAATGGCGGTGATGACATGGGCTTCGGGCGCGCCTTGCACATCGATGATGTTGAAGGCCAAATCTCCCCGGCTCTTGTTCACCATGTCTACCACGTTCACCTGCTTGTCGGCCAGTACGCCCAGCACATGACCGAGCACGCCTGAGACGTTGTCGTTGGAGAAGGTGATGCGCGTGGTGCCTTCGGTGCGACCCATGCTGACCGCGGGGAAGTTCACCGAATTGACGATGTTGCCGTTTTCCAGGTAGTCCATCAGCTGGTTGGCAGCCATCACCGCACAGTTTTCTTCAGACTCTTCGGTGCTTGCACCAATGTGCGGCATGGCGATCACTTTGGCGTGACCCAACATCACGGGCTCGGGAAAATCGCACACATAGGCGCGCAGGCGCCCCTTGTCCAGGCTGCGCAGCACCGCGGCCGAGTCAACAATGGTTTCGCGCGCAAAGTTCAGCAGCACAGCGCCCGCCTTGGTGGTGGCCAGGCTGTCGTCATTGATCAGGTGCTTGGTGGCGTCCATCGCGGGCACATGCAGCGAGATGTAGTCCGACCTTGCCAGCAGGGACTGCAGGTTCTCCATGCGGGTCACTTCATTGGACAGACGCCAGGCAGCGTCGATGGACAGCGCCGGGTCAAAGCCCACCACCTTCATGCCCATGGACAGTGCCATGTCGGCCACCATGGAGCCAATCGCACCAAGGCCGACGATGCCCAGGGTCTTGCCCCGGATCTCGCCGCCTGCAAAGCGGGATTTTTCTTTCTCCAGCAAGGCCGCCATTTCAGCCGCATCGCTCATGTGGGTGAGTGAGTTGACGTAGGCCAGCCCCGGCAGAATGCCGCGGGTGGCCAGCAGCATGCCCGCCATCACCAGTTCTTTGACGGCGTTGGCATTGGCGCCAGGGGTGTTAAACACCACGATGCCCTGTTTGCTGTAGTCGGCAATCGGCACGTTGTTGACCCCCGCGCCAGCGCGGGCCGCAGCCAGCACCGACTGGGGTACCTCAACGCCTTGCAGCTTCTGGCTGCGAAGCAAGAAGGCATCGGGGTGGGCAATGTCACTGCCCACCTCATACGACTGACGTGGAAACCGCTCCAGACCTTTGACGGAGATCTGGTTGTAAGTACGTACTTTGAACATGTGGCGCGTTGTCTCGTGGATGGTTGTGAACTGTCGTACAGGGGAGGTCGCTCAGGTTGCCAGCGCCTGTTGATAAGCCCAGGTCAGCCAGGGCATCAGGGCCTTCAAATCCGCCTGCTCGACCGTGGCGCCGCACCAGATGCGCAGACCAGGGGGCGCGTCTTTGTAGGCACCAATGTCGTAAGCCACGCCTTCTTTTTCCAGCAGCTTGGCCATGGTTTTGACTTGGTCAGGCGTCAGCTTGACGGTCAGGCACACGCTGGTGTTCGAGCGCGTGGCCTTGTCCTTGGCCAAAAAGGAGATCCAGTCATTGGCCGCCACAAATTCTTCGATGACCAACAGGTTGGCTTCGCTGCGTGCGATGGTGCCTTTGACGCCACCCAGGGATTCAACCCATTGCAACGCGTCAAGATAGTCAGACACGCACAACATGGACGGCGTGTTGATGGTCTCGCCCTTGAACAGGCCTTCGCTCAGCTTGCCGCCAGACTTCATGCGAAACACCTTGGGCATGGGCCACGGTGGGCTGTAGGCCTCAATGCGCTCCACGGCGCGAGGGCTCAGGATCAGCATGCCGTGGCCGCCTTCGCCACCCAACACCTTTTGCCAAGAGTAGGTAACGACGTCGAGCTTGTCCCAGGGCATGTCCATGGCAAACACGGCAGAGGTGGCGTCGCACAGGGTCAAGCCCTTGCGATCACCCGGAATCCAGTCGCCGTTCGGCACCTTGACGCCAGAGGTGGTGCCGTTCCACACAAACACCACGTCATTGTCAAAATTGACGGGTGCAAAGTCGGTGATGTCGCCGTAATCGGCTTTCAGCACATTGACATTGGGCAGCTTCAATTGCTTGACGATGTCCGTGACCCAGCCCGCGCTGAAAGACTCCCACTCCAGCACATCGACGCCGCGCGCACCCAGCATGGACCACATGGCCATCTCGATGGCGCCGGTGTCAGAGCCGGGTACCACGGCCACGCGGTAACCGTCGGGCAGGCCCAGGATGCGTGCAGTTTCAGAGCATGCGGCGCCCAGGGCTTTTTTGCCCAGTGCCGAGCGGTGCGAACGACCCAGCGTATCGAGTTGCAGGGCGCTGACGCTGTAGCCAGGGCGCTTGGCGCAAGGGCCAGAAGAGAAGTTGGGGTTTTGGGGTTTGACTGCCGGTTGCATATAGGTCTCAGGGCTAAGCGAATGGTGAAAATTCATTGTATCAACCGGGGTTGCGCTCCCTTCAACGTGTGGGTCTCAAGTACTACCCCGCAACTCAATCCGGTATGGAATCACCACCGTCTCCGGCGCCAGTCGCTGCCCCGCGCGCGCCGCATCAATTGCCCGAATAAGCAGCTCCCCTGCCGTACGCCCAATGCCAAAGCAGTCCATGGCGACCGTTGTGATCTGAGGGTGGCAAGCACTGCCTACTTCAAAGCTGCCAAAGCCCGCAATGGCCACCTGGCCCGGCACTGCCCAGCCCCTTCGCTGGCACTCGGCCAATGCGCCGAAAGCGGCGTGATCTGAGACACACACGACAGCGTCGACATCGGGCCAGCGTTGCAACAACTGCACCACGCCTTGTGCACCGTCGGCCATCGATACCGGCGCATGACCCACGCTGATGCTCCGTCCCGCGTCCAGGCCCAGGGAGCGCATCGCTTCTTCAAATCCCCTGCGGCGGTCTGCACCACGGGCGTCCCGTTCAGGCACACCGCCCAGGAAAGCCATGCGCCGATACCCCTTGGCGTACAACTCGTGTACCAGTGCGCCCACCGCATCGGCGTTAGAGAAGCCCACGGTGTGCTCAATCGGGTCGGCCAGCAAATCCCAGGTTTCTATGACCGGCACGCCTGCGGCTTTGAGCAGTTTGCGCGCCGCTGGCGTGTGGCTCCCTCCGGTGACCACGATGCCCTCGGGTCGGCGCGTCAGCATCTCGCGGATCAGGCGCTCCTCAGTGGGCACGTCGTAATCGGTGTAGCCCAGCAGCACCTGCAGGCCGCGCGCTTCCAGCGCGGCGGTCAGGCCGTGGGCGGTATCTGAAAAGTTGGAGTTGTTCAGCGCCGGAATCAAGGCCGCGACAAAGCCAGATCGTTTGCTGGAAAACGTTCGCGCCGTCTGGTCAATCACATAGCCCATCTCGTGGCAGGTGTGCAGGATGCGCTGGCGCAGCTCCTCGCTTCGCGCTGTGCCTGTGCCGCTGAACGCGCGAGACACGGTCATCTTGGACACGCCCAGACGCGCCGCCACGTCGGCCATGGTGACCGGGCCAACGGTTGCTGGCGTGTGCGCGGACGATGGTGTTGGCTTGGTAGCGCGGGGGAGGCGAGCGGGCAATCTGAACTCCGGGTCAAGAGGGCTGATTTTGCGACGAAATTCGCGTGCGGGGGTGCGCGGGTAAGTACCAGTTACCGGTAACAGATATTTTGGGACACTCGTACTCATGGACAAGCTACAGGTACTTGACGCGCGCTTTGCCCCGGTGGCCGAGGGGGCAAGCCCCCTGGCACGGCTGTGCACCGGTGCGACCTGGAGCGAAGGCCCGGTCTGGCTGCGCGAGAGCTGTGAACTGCTGTGGAGCGACATTCCCAACAACCGCATGCTGAGCTGGCACCCCGGGCGAGGCATGCAGATTTGGCGCGACAAGGTGGACTTCACCAACGGCCATGTGCGCGAGCAAGGTGGAGCCCTGCTGCATTGCTCCCATGGTCAACGCGCCATCGTGCGAACCCGGCTGGATGCGCAAGGTCAACCCCAATCTGACGAGGTGGTGGTGAACAGCTACCAGGGTCGACGCCTGAATTCCCCGAACGATGTGGTCGTCAAACGTGACGGCAGCATCTGGTTCACCGACCCGCCTTATGGCATCTTGTCTGACCGCGAAGGCCACCAAGCCCCCAGCGAGTTGGGCGACAACTATGTCTTCCGGTTTTGCCCTGCCACGGGCGCATTGCGCATCGTCACCGACTTGGTGGAAGAGCCCAACGGCCTGGCGTTTTCGCCAGACGAATCCGTGCTGTATGTCAGCGACACTTCCGCTGCGCTGCGTTGCGATGGAGGCGGTAACCACCACATCCTGGCCTTTGACGTGGTGGGCGGGCAAGACCTGGCTAACCCGCGTGTGTTTGCCGTGGTGAACCCCGGCTTGTCTGATGGATTTCGGGTGGATGTTCACGGCTTTGTCTACACCAGCAGCGAAGACAGCGTTCAGGTCTACCACCCTGATGGCACACGCATTGCCCGCATCCCAGTGCCCGAGAAGGTTGGTAACTTGTGCTTTGGCGGTGAGGCGGGAAACGAGCTTTTTGTCTGCGCCAGTACCTCGCTGTACCGCATCGTGCTCAACACCCTTGGGGCCACCGCATGAGGGTGCCCACATGAGCGCCCTGCTGTCCTGGCTGATGACACCGCTCAGCGGTGCGGTGGATCACAGCATTCAGCCCTGGGCCTATTGGCACGCGCGCAGCATGGTGCTGGGCTGGGGCGTGTTGATTCCCTTGGGTGCACTGCTGGCCAGGTATTTCAAAATTACGCCACGTCAGTCATGGCCACAAGAACTGGACAGCAAAGTCTGGTGGCATGGCCATCGCGCGCTTCAGTGGCTGGGGGTGCTGGTGATGAGTCTGGGCGTGATGCTGGCCTGGGGCCGCTCGCAAGGCATGAGCACCGCAGCCAATGCCCATGTGTGGATGGGCTGGGTCTTGGTGGTTCTGGGTTGGACGCAAATCGTGGCGGGTCTGGCGCGCGGTAGCAAAGGTGGCCCGACCAGCGAGCAACTACGGGGTGACCATTACGACATGACACCCTACCGTGTCTGGTTTGAACGCCTGCACAAGTCACTCGGCTGGCTGGCGGTGCTGGGCGCGATCGCCGTCATCGTTCTGGGCCTGGTCGTGGCCGACGCACCGCGCTGGATGCTCGTGGTCTTGAGCCTGTGGTGGCTGGCACTGACTGTCGCCGCCTGGCTTTGGCAGCGCCAAGGCCGATGTGTAGACACCTATCAGGCCATCTGGGGCCCAGACGCGCAACACCCCGGCAACACGCTACAGCCGATTGGCTGGGGCATTCATCGTCCGACATCGAGATAAGACCATGGCCGACTTGCACCTCAAAAACCTCGTGAAACGCTTCGGAGACGTCACTGTCGTGCAGCAGCTCGAGTTGTCCGTCGCTGCCGGAGAGTTTGTGGTCCTGCTGGGCGAGTCAGGTTGCGGCAAAAGCACGACGCTGCGCATGGTGGCGGGGCTGGAAGAAGTCACTGAAGGCCAAGTGCTGATCGGTGGCAAAGACGTCACCCATGCACACCCGATGGCGCGAGACATTGCGATGGTGTTCCAGAACTACGCGTTGTATCCGCACATGGACGTGGCGCAAAACATGTCTTTTGCGCTGCGCCTGTCTGGTCGTCCGCAGGCTGAAATTGATACCAAGGTCGCCACGGCGGCGAAGGTGCTGAACATCGAACATCTGCTGGCCCGCAAGCCCAAGGAACTGTCTGGCGGGCAACGCCAACGAGTGGCGATAGGCCGCGCCATTGTGCGCGAGCCGCAGGTGTTTTTGTTTGACGAGCCCTTGTCTAACCTCGACGCCAAACTGCGCGGCCACATGAGGGCAGAACTCGCGCTGCTGCATGAGCGCCTGGGCAAGACAACGCTGTACGTCACCCATGACCAAGTCGAAGCCATGACGCTGGCCAACCGCATCGTGATCTTCGACAAGGGCCGCATCCAGCAGGTTGGCACCCCGTCTGAGGTGTTCAACCGCCCGACCAACATGTTTGTGGCCGGCTTCATTGGCACGCCTACGATGAACTTTTTCAAGGCCCGGCTGACGCAAGAGACGGGGCAAGCTGTGCTGCGAGGAGCTGGCTTTGTCTTGCCTGTGCCGGACTGGCTGCCAGCTGCGTCTGTGGGGCCAGAGCAATCCCTGGTGGTGGGCATACGCCCACAGACTCTCAAACCATCGACCGATGCCAACGCCTTGCGCATCAAGGTAGACGTGGTGGAGTACCTGGGCACCGAAAGCCAGGTGGTTGGCCACCTGCAAGTGCCCGACGGCCAGCGCGTGACCGCTACCGTGCCCGGCGACGCCAAAGCCATGCTGCACCAACCCATGGGCCTGAGCGTGGACGCGCAAGCCTTGCATGTGTTTGATGCCGACAGCGGGCTGTCGCTGCGACCTTGATCCTTTCCCCACTTTGTTTGTAAGACACCTACCAGGAGACATGACATGATGACTTCACTCCCCTCGTCCCCGTCCCGCCGCTCTGCCCTCAAAGCCGGTGCCATCACCGTCTTTGGCGCCGGCCTGCCCTTCAGTGGTGCACAGGCGCAAAACCGCTACGCCAAATTCGCTGGCAAGACAGTGGTGTTCAGCGTGCCTGCGCACCCGCACTACGACGCCATGATGAAGATACTGCCGCAGTTCACCAAAGACACGGGCATCAAGGTGGAAGTGGATAAGCTCGCCATGGGCCGCATGAAAGAAAAACAGCTCCTGGAGATGGCCAAGCCCAGTGGCGACTTTGACCTGGGTTGCTATGTGGTGATGTGGAAGGGCGAATACGTTGCCAAAAACCTGATCCAGCCCCTAGACCCGTTCTTTGCCAACCCGGCGCTGGCCGACCCCAGCTACGACAAGCAAGACATTGTGCCCATTTACCTCGAAAACCTGGGGCTGGTCGGTGGCCCCAAGGGCTACTTGGCTGGACCGGGCGCCAGGCTCTATGGCATCCCTTACGGCGCAGAAACCAGCGTGCTTGCCTATCGCCGCGACATCTTCGCCAAGCACAACCTGCAGCCGCCAGAAACCTATGACGACTTCCGCAAGCTGCTGCGCATCATCAAGGACAAGGAAGGCATTGGCGCACTCGCCAGCCGGGGTCAAGCCGGGCACCAGGTGGTGCATGCCTGGTTGCTGCACCTGAACCCCATGGGTGGCAGCGTGTTTGATGAGCAATGGAAAGCCCGCTTTAACGACAAGGCAGGAGTCGAGGCGCTCAAGTTCTTGCAAGAGGTGGTTGCCACTGGCCCCGCAGGCATTCCGGGCTACGGCCAGGGCGAGAGCAACACCGCGTTCTTGCAAGGGCAGGCTGCCATGTACCTGGACAGTACCTCGCTGGCAGGTCTGGTCAATGACCCGAGCAAGAGCAAGGTGGTGGGCAATGTCAGCTGGGCGTTGCACCCCAAGGGTGTCAAACGCGCCTCGCAAAGTGGTGGCCTGGGCCTGGCCATCCCCAAGAACGCCAAGAACGCCGACGCGGGTTTCCTGCTGATGCAGTGGCTCACCAGCAAAGCGCAGGACAAGGCCGTCACCATGGCTGGTGGTGCGCCCATGCGCAACAGCACTCTGCGCGATGCCGACGCCGTGCGCCGCTACCCCGAGTTCATCACCTTTGTCGAAGCCCTCAAGTACAGCGCACCTGATTGGCGCCCCATCATCCCGGTGTGGGACAAAATCAATGTGCAGGCGCTGGGCGTCGGCTTGAGCGAAGCGCTGACGGGCAAAAAGACGGCAGAACAGGCCTTGAACGACTTGGTGCCACAGGTCACCGGCATCATGCGCGAAGCAGGCTACAAGGTCTGACGGAGAGCGGCCTGCCATGAGAACACCCCGCTGGGTTCCCGCCCTGTACCTGGGCCCTGCCATCCTGGTGATGGCCGCAGCATGCCTGTACCCGGTGCTGTCGGCCTTTCAGTTGGCGGGCTACGACTGGTCCATGGGCACGCCTTGGGCCAGCGCCCGCTGGGTGGGTTGGGACAACATGGTCTCGGCTTTCAGCAACCCTCGGGTGTGGAGCAGTCTGTTCACCACACTGCTGTTTGCTGCAGTGTGCGTCAGCGCCGAGATGGTGTTGGGCATCGCCCTGGCCTTGGCGCTAGAAAAGCCCGTGCGCGGCATGGCGGTGTTTCGCACACTCTTTATCCTGCCGATGATGATCGCTCCCATCGCTGTCGGCTTGGCTTGGCGTTACATGTTTGATGCGCAGTTTGGCTTGATCAACGCGCTGCTCAAACTGGTAGGCCTGACCGCGCAGACCTGGCTGGCCGACCCGCAGCTGGCCTTCATTGCCATCGTGATCGCCGATGTGTGGCAGTGGACGCCCTTTGTCTTCATCATGATGATCGCCGCTTTGGCGGGGGTGGACGGCTCGGTGATTGAGGCTGCCCGCATTGACGGTGCCAACTGGTGGCAGCAAACCTTTCTGGTCAAGCTGCCCATGGTGATGCATGTGATCGCCATCACCTTGATGATGCGGTTGATTGATGCCTTCCGCGTTCTGGAAGTAATCTACGTGCTCACCTTTGGCGGCCCAGGCGACAGCACCGAAATCCTGGCGCTGCATATCTACAAAACCGCTTTTGTGGGCCAGCAACTGGGTGTGGCCGCCGCCATCAGTGTGTTGCTGCTGGTGGTGGTGGCTTTGTTGTCATGGGGTGCACTGCGTTTAAGCAACCCCATGAAAGGGGAAGAACGATGAAGCGCCCTCTCTGGCTCGTCGCTGGGCATTACGCCATGCTGGTGGTGCTGGCGTTCTTGTGCGTGGCCCCGATCCTGGTGATCTTTGCCACCAGTTTGCGCCAGCAGGTGGACATCTTTGCTGCGCCGCTGAACTTCATCTTTACCCCCACGCTGGAGAATTACCGCGCCGTGCTTGAGGAAGACAAGTTTGACCGGTATCTTGGCAACAGCCTGTTTGTGGGTGTGGTCTCTACCGTCATCACCCTGGTGCTGGGTTGCATGGCTGCTTACGGCCTGGCCCGCTTTCGCTTCAAAGGCCGCACCACCATTGCCTACACCACGCTGCTGCTGCGCACCGTGCCCATGGCGGTGCTGGCGATCCCCGTGTTTTTGATCTGGAGCGAATGGCAACTGGTCAACAGCCTGTGGGGCCTGGTGCTGCTCTACGTGGCAGTCAACCTGCCGTTCACCATCTGGCTGCTCTACGGCTTTGTGCTTCAAGTGCCGGTGGAGCTGGAAGAAGCCGCTGCCATTGACGGCTGTGGCCCTGTCAAGGTGTTCACCAAGGTACTGCTGCCGCTGATGGCTCCAGGCCTAGCGGCAGCGTCCATCTTTACCTTTCGCATTGCCTGGAATGAATTCATCCTGGCCCTGGTGCTGACCGACCGCCAAACCCGCACCCTGCCGGTGGCGGCCAGCCTTTTCATCACCGACATGGGCGTGGACTGGGGCCGTGTCATGGCCATGGGCAGTTTGATCGCCATTCCGCCGCTGATTTTTACCTTTGTGGCGGCACGCCAGATCATCACCGGGCTGACGGCAGGGGCGGTGAAGGGGTAGCATCCGGGTTCAGGTCTGCTGTTGGTGGTAAAAAACAATAGCAAACTATGCTTATTGGCTGTGCCGATACGGGGTAAATCGCCATGAATCCTGAGTTCCTCCTCAAACACCATGACAGCGCACAGCTTTGGGACGCGCCCACCGGCGCTAATCCAGGCCTGACCCTCGCCAGTGCCTACGGCCAGGCGCTGGCCGTGCGGCAGCTGCGCATCCATCGTGGCGAGCAGCCGCGTGGCTACAAAATCGGTTTTACCAACCGCAGCATCTGGCCGATCTACAAGGTCTTTGCGCCGATATGGGGCACGGTGTACGACAGCACCCTCTCTTTTTGCGATGGCCTTGGTGATGTGTCTTTGTCGCGCACCTGCCAACCCCGGATCGAACCCGAAACCGTCTTCGGTTTTGCCCGCACGCCAGCCCCTGGGGCCAGCATGGACGAGCTGTTCGCCGCGCTGGACTGGATCGCCCCTGGCTTTGAAATTGTGCAGTCGCACCTGCCAGACTGGAAGTTCACCGCGCCTGAGACTGTGGCCGACGGCGCCTTGCATGCCCGCTTGCTGGTGGGGCGCAAGCTGCCCGTCGCCAGCCTGAGCCAGTCGGCCCAAGGCCTGCAAGCCATGCTGTCATCGGCTACCCTGGCTCTGCAAAACGGCAGCGCCACGGTAGAAACCGGGCAAGGGTCCAACGTGCTGGACAACCCCATGCGCGCGCTGCACTACTTCGTGGCTGAGCTGCGCGCCTGCCCCGACGCCACCGACATCCAGCCCGGCGATGTGGTCACGACCGGCACCTGGACGAACGCCTGGCCAGTGCGGCCTGGCGAGACCTGGACGGCGGCTTTCAGCACACCGCTGGGAAATTTGAGCGTGCGGTTTGTGGATTGAGGCGCGCTCTGGTGAATGACTGCGTCAATCGCCGTCATTGAGACAAGCAATGAGCGTTTTTCACAATCCTTGGTTAAGATTCACTTCAATGAGTTTGACTCATTCGATAGTTTTTACTAACCAGCACATAAGGAACCCTCATGTCTTTGATCAATACCCAAGTTCAGCCCTTCAAAACCACCGCTTTTCACAACGGCAAGTTTGTTGACGTGTCCGAGGCCTCCCTCAAGGGCAAGTGGTCTGTGCTGATTTTCATGCCTGCCGCGTTCACCTTTAACTGCCCCACAGAAATCGAAGACGCTGCTGACAACTATGCCGAGTTCCAGAAGGCAGGTGCCGAGGTGTACATCGTCACCACCGACACGCATTTCTCGCACAAGGTCTGGCACGAGACTTCCCCCGCAGTGGGCAAGGCCAAGTTCCCCTTGGTTGGCGACCCTACCCACCAACTGACACGCGCTTTTGGCGTGCACATTGAAGAAGAAGGCCTGGCGCTGCGCGGCACGTTCGTTATCAACCCAGACGGTGTGATCAAGACCCTGGAAATCCATTCCAACGAAATTGCCCGTGACGTGTCTGAAACCCTGCGCAAGCTCAAGGCTGCCCAGTTCACCGCTGCCCACCCTGGCCAAGTGTGCCCAGCCAAGTGGAAGGAAGGCGCCAAGACTTTGGCCCCTTCGCTCGACCTGGTCGGCAAAATCTAAGTAGTACCGCTGCTGGAGGGGGTGCGCTGCGCCCCTTCTGTCAGAGGTACTGCAGGCCTCATCCCCCAACCCTTTTTAATCGCCAGATTTTCGTATTCGCACGAAGGACACCCCATGCTCGACGCTCAACTCACTGCCCAATTACAGGCCTATTTGCAAAACCTGCGCAGCCCTATCCGCCTGGTCGCCTCGCTGGATGACAGTGCAGGTGCCGCTGAGATGCGCGAGCTTTTGACGGAGATCGCAGCGCTCTCAGACAAGGTCAGCTTTGACGAATCAGGCACCGACGAACGCAAGCCATCGTTTGTCATCAGCAAAGAAGGCGAAACCCGTGGTGTGCGTTTTGCGGCGATTCCGATGGGGCATGAGTTCACTTCGCTGGTACTGGCCTTGCTGTGGACCGGTGGCCATCCACCCACGGTGGCGCCCGAAGTGCTTGACCAGATCAAGGCGCTGGACGAAGTCATGAACTTCGAGGTGTACATGTCTTTGTCCTGCCACAACTGCCCGGACGTGGTGCAGGCCGCGACCCTGATGTCGATTTACAACCCCAAGATCAGCACCACCGTGATCGATGGTGGGCTGTACCAAGCCGAAGTGGAAGCGCGCCAGGTGATGGGCGTGCCTCAGGTTTACTTGAACGATGCGGTGTTTGGCACCGGGAAAATGTCGCTGGAAGAAATCGTCGCCAAGCTCGACACCAATTCAGCCGCCAAAGAGGCAGCCAAACTGAACGAGAAAGCACCTTTCGACGTATTGATCGTGGGCGGCGGCCCGGCGGGCGCGGCGGCAGCCGTCTATGCCGCACGCAAAGGCATCCGCGTGGGCGTGGCGGCCGAGCGCTTTGGTGGGCAGGTCAACGACACGATGTCGATCGAGAACTACATCTCGGTTCTGGAAACCGACGGCCCCAAGTTTGCTGCTGCGCTCGAATCGCAAGTGCGCCACTACGGCGTGGACATCATGAACCTGCAGCGCGCCGACAAGATCGTGCCTGCGGCACAAGCGGGTGGCCTCATTGAAGTGCAGCTTGCCAACGGTGGCGTGCTGAAAAGCCGCAGCGTGATCCTGTCCACTGGCGCACGCTGGCGCAATGTGAATGTGCCCGGCGAAGCCGAATACAAAAACAAAGGCGTGGCCTACTGCCCGCATTGCGATGGCCCGCTCTTCAAGGGCAAGCGCGTTGCGGTGATCGGCGGCGGCAACTCCGGCGTTGAGGCTGCGATTGACCTAGCTGGTGTGGTGCAGCATGTGACGCTGATTGAGTTTTTGGACCAGCTCAAAGCCGATGCGGTGCTGGTCAACAAGCTCAAGAGCCTGCCGAACGTGACCATCCACACCAATGCACAGACCACAGAAATTACTGGCGACGGCCAGAAGGTCAACGGCCTGGGCTACAAGGACCGTGCCACCAACACGCTGCACCATGTCGAGCTGGAAGGCGTGTTTGTGCAGATCGGCCTGGTGCCGAATACCGAGTTCCTCAAAGGCACCCTGGAGTTGAGCAAGTTTGGCGAAATTGTGGTGGATGCCAAGTGCCACACCAATGTGCCCGGCGTGTTTGCCTCCGGTGACGTGACGACCGTGCCCTACAAGCAGATCGTGATTGCCGCTGGCGAAGGCGCCAAGGCTTCGTTGAGCGCGTTTGACTATCTGATACGGCAGCCGGTAGTGGCCTAAGACGCGATTCAAGGTAGAGTGCGTGCTTTCAAACTCCGAGGACACGCGTTGAAGGCATGGTCAGATACCGTCCGGCATATTCACACGTTTACATTGGTTTTGGGTGTGGGCATGTTGGTTGCATGTACTTCCACGCCGCCCAAACCTTCGGCACCAGCGCCCAGCCCGCCCGCTGCCGCCAATCCCAAGAACGCCGAGACCCTTCCCTTTGTGCTGCCCACCCAAGGTCAGGTGATTTACCGCTTTGACGGCAAGGCGCGCAAAGGCATTGGCATTGGCGGCGCCGCGGGCACGCCTGTGCTGGCCGCCGCAGATGGCGTGGTGGTCTACGCTGGGTCGGGTTTGCGCGGCTACGGCAACATGATCATCCTGAAGCACAACGAGGTGTTCCTGACCGCCTATGCCCACAACCGTGCGCTTTTCGTCAAGGAAGACCAGCGTGTCACCCAAAGCCAGAAGATTGCCGAGATGGGCAGCACGGCCAGCGACGTGACCAAACTGCACTTTGAAATCCGCAAACGCGGCGTGGCAGTGGACCCGGAAACCTACCTCACGTTTCCGGGAAGCAAGCCGTCGCGCAGCAAGGCGCCCTGAACTCCCAAACGCCGTAGGCGCTTAGGGGGGGAGCTTAATCGTCCAGCAGCGACAAATCGCGCGCCGCGCCCTTGTCGGCAGACATCACGAACTTGGCATAGGCCTTGAGCGCGGCAGACACCTTGCGTGGCCGTGGCAGGGCGGGCTTCCAGCCCTTGGCATTTTGCTCAGCGCGGCGCTTGGCCATTTCTTCATCGCTCACCAGCAGGTTCAGCGAACGGTTAGGGATGTCGATGCGGATGCGGTCGCCATTGCGCACCAAGCCAATCGCGCCGCCTGCCGCCGCTTCGGGCGAGCAGTGGCCAATCGACAGGCCCGATGTACCGCCCGAGAAGCGGCCATCGGTCAGCAGCGCACAGGCTTTGCCCAGGCCTTTGGACTTGATGTAGCTGGTGGGGTAGAGCATCTCCTGCATGCCGGGGCCGCCCTTGGGGCCCTCATAGCGCACGACCACCACATCGCCTGCCTTGACCTTGTCAGCCAGGATGTTGGCCACGGCTTCGTCCTGGCTCTCGACCACATGGGCGGGGCCTTCAAACACCAGCAGGCTGTCGTCCACACCCGCGGTTTTGACCACGCAGCCATTCAGCGCAATGTTGCCGGTCAGCACGGCCAGGCCACCTTCTTTGGAGAAGGCGTGGTCGTATGAGCGGATGCAGCCTTCGGCGCGGTCTGTGTCCAGGCTGGGCCAGCGCGCGCTCTGGCTGAAGGCCACTTGCGTGGGCACGCCGCCGGGGCCAGCCATGTAAAAGGTTTTGACAGCGTCGCTTGGCGCACGGGCCACGTCCCACTGGTCCAGCGCGTCCTTCATGGTCTTGCTGTGCACGGTGGGCACATCGGTGTGCAGCTTGCCCGCACGCTCCAGTTCACCCAGGATGGCCATGATGCCGCCCGCGCGGTGCACGTCTTCGATGTGGTACTTGTCGGTGTTGGGCGCCACCTTGCACAGTTGCGGCACGACGCGCGACATGCGATCGATGTCGGCCATGGTGAAGTTGATGCCCGCTTCCTGCGCAATCGCCAGGATATGCAAAATGGTGTTGGTGGAGCCACCCATGGCGATGTCCAGTGTCATCGCGTTTTCAAACGCCTTGAAGCCCATGGAACGTGGCAGCACGCTGCTGTCTTCCTGCTCGTAATAGCGCTTGCACAGCTCCACCACCAGGCGGCCAGCGCCTTTGAACAGGCCTTCGCGGTCGGCATGCGTGGCCACCACGGTGCCGTTGCCCGGCAGCGCCAGGCCCAGGGCCTCGGCCAGGCAGTTCATGGAGTTGGCGGTGAACATGCCCGAGCATGATCCGCAGGTGGGGCAGGCCGAGCGCTCTATCTCGGCCACATCGGCGTCGGACACGTTGTCGTCCGCCGCCATCACCATGGCGTCGATCAGGTCCAGCTTTTTGAATTCCATCACTTGCGTGGTGGGGTTGGCCAGCTTGGCCTTGCCCGCTTCCATCGGGCCGCCCGAAACGAACACCACGGGGATGTTCAGCCGCATGGCCGCCATCAGCATGCCGGGGGTGATCTTGTCGCAGTTGGAGATGCACACCATGGCATCCGCACAATGCGCGTTGACCATGTATTCCACGCTGTCGGCAATGATCTCGCGGCTGGGCAGCGAATACAGCATGCCGTCATGGCCCATGGCAATGCCGTCGTCCACCGCAATGGTGTTGAATTCTTTGGCCACACCGCCTGCGGCTTCAATCTCACGCGCCACGAGCTGGCCCAAGTCCTTCAGGTGCACATGGCCGGGCACAAACTGGGTGAAGGAGTTGACCACGGCAACGATAGGCTTGCTGAAATCAGCATCCTTCATGCCGGTGGCACGCCACAGAGAACGGGCACCCGCCATGTTGCGGCCAGCGGTGGAGGTTTTGGAGAGGTATTGAGGCATTCTGAAAACTTTCTGGCGGTTGCGCGCGGTGGGCATGCGATGCTGAAGGGACTGCGATTTTATGCCGTTGCCGCATCCGGTATGCTGGAAGAAAACATCATAGGTGTCGCAGTGAGTGAATCCTTAGGCAAACCCCTGGCTGGCTGGCGCCTTCGCCTGTACACGGTGATTTTTGAGGCTGATACGCGTGCAGGCCGCCTGTTTGACCAGTGGTTGATTGCCATTATCCTGACGAGCGTCGCTGTCGTGGTCATCGACAGCGTTCAAGGCCTGGGAACCCGCTACGACCGTGCCTTTACGGTGATGGAATGGATTTTTACCATCGCCTTCACACTTGAATACATCGCGCGCCTGGCTTGCGTGCGCCATCCTTTGCGCTACGCCCTGAGTTTTTATGGCGTGATCGATCTGCTGGCCTTGCTGCCCACTTACCTGGCGCTGCTGGTGCCGGAGGTACATGCGCTGATTGATGTGCGGGTGCTGCGCCTGTTGCGCGTGTTCCGGGTGTTCAAGCTCACGGCGTATGTGTCGGAATACCAGACTCTTGGCCGCGCTCTGGCCGCCAGCCGCCGCAAGATTCTGGTTTTCTTGTCAGCCGTGCTGATGATCGTGCTGGTGATGGGTACTCTGATGTATGTGGTGGAAGGGCCTGCCAACGGCTTCACCAGTATTCCTACCTCCGTCTACTGGGCCATCACCACCATGACGACGGTTGGCTTTGGGGACATCACACCCAAAACCGACCTGGGACGCCTGATTGCGTCTGTGATGATGCTCGTAGGCTGGGGCACCCTGGCGGTGCCCACTGGCATCGTCACGGCCGAAATGACGGCTGGGCGCTACCTGCGGCCCACCACCACCCGTACCTGCCATGAATGCCTGACCGAAGGGCATCAAGCCGATGCGATGTTTTGCATGCACTGCGGGGCGAAGTTGCTGGGGTATCAAATTTAGGGACAGGCGCATATGGTCTGGTCTGACAGACTCGGTAAATCAAACAGGCAAGGGTCCGTCAGCAGAATCAGCCACGGATCCAAGGCCAATATTTCCTGCGAAATCGCTAAACCCAACTTGCTCCGGGTGTGGGAAATTATTTGCGTCATCGGGGCAGACTTGGTAACTTTGCAACTTCCAATCAATCTTCGGACTCAAGATATGTCGGACGTTGTAGATGCAGCAACCCGCAGCCGCATGATGTCGAGAATCCGGGGAAAGGACACACAGCCTGAGTTACTGGTTCGACACCAAATGCATGTGCGTGGGTTCCGTGCGGCAAGTTCCTCTCTTGGACTGCCAGGCCGTCCAGATCTGGTTTATCCAAAATGGAATGCCGCAATCTTTGTCCATGGTTGCTTCTGGCATCAACACGGTTGTTCGATTTCTCGTGTACCCGGGAGCAATCAGGCGTTTTGGAACAAGAAGTTTGAAGGCAATCAAGACCGGGACGCCATTGCTGCAATTAGCATGCAACTGGCTGGGTGGCGCGTTGCGATCGTCTGGGAATGCAGTCTGCGCGGTAAAGCCGCGCGCCAGAGTCTTGAAAAACTGATGGATGACTTGGCTGGCTGGATAAAAAATCAGCCAGAATCAAGCCTTTATGAAACAGTCAAACTGGAACGTGTGTGTGCTGACCTTTGTTGACCTTTTTGCGGGGTGGATTTGGTGCGCGCGGTGCTGTTCGAGGCGGTGGCAAGCCTTTATTGGGCCTGGACGCATGGGATATGGCCACCAGCACATATAAAGCCAACTTCCCCGAAGCGCAGATTGTCACAAATTACATCGAGAAGGTGAACATTCCTGACTTAGGGCAGAAGTACCGGCCAGATGTTTTGCTGACTTCTCCGGAATGCACCTCCCATTCCATTGCCAGGGGTGCGAAAGGAGGGCGTGAGAGCAGTCGCGAAACCGCCCTCGGCATCGTTCCCTGGGTCGAGTCCATGAAACCTCGGTGGGTGATTGTTGAGAACGTCAACCAGATGAAAAGTGGGATCGACATAACGGGCGTCGAGACCATCGAGAATTTGGGCTATGCCGTCAGTGATTTGCACCTTAACTCTGCGGACTTCGGTTCAGCCCAGGCAAGAAGGCGGATGTTTCTGGTTTGTGACCGTTTGGGAAAAACTGTAACGGGCCAAGAATTGATTCAGCGTGCGAATGCACAGCGCAAGTCAGCAAGGGACATCATTGATATGTCTGGCCGATATCCAAGTACGCCACTTGAAAAACCAGGACGGGCAAAACCTACCTTGGAAAGGGCCAACCGGGCTATCCAGAAGCTCGGGCGTGGAAAACCATTCATCATCGTCTATTACAGCTCAGACTACGCGGGCGGGTGGCAGTCGCTTGACGTTCCGCTACGGACCATTACGACGGTTGACCGTTTTGGATTGGTTACCTGGAAAGACGACACACCGTTTATGCGGATGCTGCAGCCAGACGAGCTGATGAGAGCCATGGAGGGGGCGACGATCACATTCTTCCTTTTTGAAGTCGCCGGGAAAAAGTCAGCTTTGCGGAAACGGTGTATGTGCGGATGTCATGACTGCGATTTTCATTGGATGGACGAGACCAGAATGGGAAGCCTGAAGGCAAGAGGCGGGCTTGGGCTGCAAAGCGCGACGTTGCGCCTGCGTGAAAATGCGCGACGGGTTTTTCTTGATGAAGCACCCCGGGGCATGAGGTCCATCTTTCAATGTCGATTCCAATCATTGATCTCTTCGCTGGCAGGAGGCTTGGCCGAAGGTTTTGCATCACTTCGCAAACGGAGTCCAGCCTGATTTCCGGATCGGGATCTCGGTCGAAAAGATGCTGTGTCGCACAAGACATTGCTGTTGAGGGCGGTCTTCAGATTGCTTAGGAAACGCCAGCGCTCGCAACTATTACCAGTACATGCGTGGTGAATTGAGTGAGGCACAGTTCAAGGCCGTGCCGGAAGTATCCGCTGCATTCGAACACGCTGGCCGCGAGGCATTGTGCCTGGAGCTTGGTAAAGTGATCACACCGACCTCGATGGAAAGATAAGGTCAGCATTGGGCTCCGCTGAGAATTGGGTGCTGATCGGCGGTCCCCCCTGCCGAGGCTTATTCCGTTGCGGGACGCTCACGTAGAGCGAATGACGAATCGTTCAAGTCCGACGAAAAACATCTGCTCTACAAAGAATACCTTCGCGTGATTCAGGTTCATCGCCCCGCAGTATTCGTGATGGAAAACGTGAAGGGGATGCTTTCTTCAAAGCATGGGGGCACATCAATCTTTGAACGTATCCTGGCAGACCTTGGCAGCCCCTGTGACGGGCTCAAATACGAAATTCGTTCTTTTGTCAAGCGCGCAAATTCAGCTGGCGAATTGAAGCCGACTGATTGTGTGATTGAGGCCGAGAAATTTGGAATTCCCCAGTGCCGTCATAGAGTGATCCTCTTTGGTGTCCGGGAGGATTTCGCTCATCTACCACATCGCCTGCTTCCAGCAAATCGAAAAGCAACTCAATGTTCGGCAGGCTATCGGTGACTTGCCGCGAATCAGAAGCCGACTTTCTAGACTTGATTCATTTGAGTCTTGGCATCAAGCTGTTTCCAGAACGGTTGACTCCATTCGAGGCTGGGGACAACCGGTGAAGAAGCCATGTGTGCCCTTGTCGGTCAATATGTCCAGAAAGCCGATCGTCTAAGTAGCACAGGCAGCGCGTTTCACCCGTATTTTGAAAACAGCAAACCACGGGATGCGAAATTAAGGCAATGGTTTCTTGACAAGGAGCTGGGATATTGCCAGCACGAGTCACGCAGTCATATGCCCGCGGATCTTGCGCGGTATATGTTTGCAGCGTGTTTTGCAAAGACTCATAGCTATTCACCTGGGTTGGACGTCTATCCACCAGAACTATTGCCAAATCATAAAAATGCGGGCGGTGCGAACGAGCCAATAGCAACCTTCAAAGACAGGTTTCGTGTGCAATGTGCGAAAGGCCCGGCGACGACAGTCGTGTCACACATTGCGAAGGATGGGCACTACTACATTCACTATGATCCCTCGCAATGCAGGTCGTTGACAGTTAGGGAAGCAGCACGGTTGCAGACTTTTCCGGATAACTACTTCTTTGTGGGGACAAGAACCCAGCAGTACACCCAAATTGAAATGCAGTTCCCCGTTGCTCTCGGCACAACTCGCAAAGATTGTGAAGGCCTTCATTGTTTCCGCCGCCAATGTTGGAATATCAGACCATTTCATTGGGGAAGCAAATAGATATCAAGAACGTAGGTGTATTCAACAATTGACTTCAAGGTAACCCAGCAATAATCCATTCGTTTTCTCAATCTAGTGCCAAATTCCCCTTCTCAATCTTGTCCATATTAGGTCGGAATTCAAATCAAGAAACACAGCTTCGAGTAGCTTTTGTGAATTTATTGAGATGACTGCGCACTGCTTTTCTGTTGGGATTTTTCGAGAATCTGTGAAGCCAATCTCAACAAATCCGACTGGAGTTGTGGTGAGTAAATTTCTTTGGATTGCCCAATTTCGCATTTGCTCCCCACGACTGACGGCACATCAAAAACCGCGCTACTGAGTAGCGATGCCATTGTCAGTTGCCTGAATTTCGCGTGCATCCTTGGCTGCATTCTTCACGAGCTTGAATCTACCAATGCAGATTGAATTCCTGAACTAAGCTGAATTTTTTTCAGACTTAATCTGATCCCAGCATGCCTGCATTTTTGCCCACTCTGTGACGTTGTCTTTAGGCCGACCAGGATCAGTAAGCAATTCAAAGACACGAGCGGCTATGGTGGCGATTTGTTCAAGTATTGGAATTGAAACACCTTGCTTTGCCCAAATCCCGCGAAGATCAAGTTGTTTTCCAACGGCTTGTTCGGTGATCATGCAATTCAACTTTGCAAGCGTGTAGGTCACGATGTTGGCTCGATACCCACCCTGATACCAATTCTGCTGCTTGACCAAAATTTCAGTTTGCGAAACATAATCGCCAAAGCGATGAGATCACGGAAATATTCTTCATTGAATTGCCGCTCATCTTCACCCCAAGCCTTTGCAATTACGTCCGCAAAAAAGCAAGAAGTTCTTTTGAGCACCCATACTCACTTTATTGGGTAGCCCCCGCCAAGTGTTCACCAGTTTTGCAACATCGGTTTTAGACAGTAATTGCGATTTCGGGTTTTGAATCGCATATTGCCGTTTTTGGAGCGGGAACAATTTGGCTTGTTCATTTACATATTGGCCGCGAGAGCCCGCTCAGAAAACCAATGACTGCCATGCTGGGCACCCCCAACAGGGGGGCAAAATTCTTCTTGAAAACTCTTCCATCCTGATGTGATAGGCATGGTTTGCAAAGAGTCTGCATCACTGACTTTGTTCTGACTATTGGCATACCGAGCAATGTCCGGAATCAATGAACTTGCTTTTCTGGAGGGAGGACCGAAAGCTTCATCTGGACCATCACCTTTGACAGATCAGCGCCCTCTGGTTGCGGTGAATTCCGTGCTGCTTGCGCAAGTGACGCAGTGGTCTGTCCCCGTTGACAATCTGTAAATTGGTTGCGCTCAGTATCTTTGGCCCCCGTGAGGTCTCTTCGATGACAACGTTTTCTGCTGTAGCCGCAATGCCATTATTGAAGGCAAAAAACATTTCAGGTTGCTGTCGAATAGTCAACTGAATTTTTGCGTTTACTTTTCCTCTGGTGCTAGAAAAGATCGAACATTTCCTTCTAGGAGCCTACTTCCATATCGGTCGTAAATCCCAGCAAGAACGTTGCCCGAAATCATGCACAAATAGGCTTGATATTCGCCTTCAGCACTGGCTGCCATGAGACAAGGCAACCCATCGCCAGTGCCAAAGTCGCCAAAATCAACGATGAGTTCATCTCTTCCGGTTGCAGATACATAGGCACGGTGCAATCTGGCAACATCCCAAATATGATGCTCTGCTTGAATACCGGAAATGTCAGCATCAGGCCAGTCTTTTGCTTTTTTGACTTCAATTGTCCGTCGCTAACCAAGTAAAGTCGGTATCTGGTCACCTTTGAGTGCCAGTCCCGGAGGTCAGCTGCAAGACCATGCCCCGGCTGGCTTTCTTCGATGGATCCATCTGTCAAGATTACCTTTCAAAGCCTCTTCGACAAATGATCTGAGCATCCCAAATGACTTTATTGCATCCGCAGTATTGAAGGATGGCATGTCATCATCGTTGGAATAGTCTGCGATAAGTAAGGCAAGTGAGTTGTCAGGCATCGTCGAATGCATAAGCAAATCTTTTGCAGCTTTCTTTTCCGCTTGTACCTTCGTATCGGCATGTGACAAAGTCTGAAAATTCTTCTGCATCAGTTAGACGCTCGCCAACCTCATCCACGAAACCAGCGCGATTGAAATCCAAGTTCGATTCAGCCCGGGCACGAACAGTTTCCAGCAAATCTTTACGAAACTCTGATAAATCCATTAGGGTGCTCTCCGGGAATCAAGTGACATTGAATTCAAGAGAAATTTTTAGCTGGAGTAGTGAATACTCGGACCTGCTTACATATTTAGCCGTAGTTAAGTGTCCTCAAAAATATCCCTTGAATCAGGATCGTCTGAAAGCGATGTGCGAATATCTTCAACCAAGGTATTTAGACTGAACGAATCGGGCGCAATAGCCCACTCTCCGCTAATTCAATTACGACCAGAATCAGAGTTCGAGACGTAGTTTGATTGTGATTCTGACGAGATGGTGACTGAAGTTGCACCTGGATGAATCGTCTTGACTTCCCAGGCAGCGTTGTGAGTTTGAAAATCTTGGTCAGCGCCTTTGGGCCCAACCCACGCGCGAACTGCATCACTTTTTGCCAACGTGAATAAATAGTCGCGTCAACGTTAATAGTTCACCACAAAGTCCTCGAACCTCGTTTTCACTTAATAAATCAGGCAACCCTCGTTCAAGAAGTTGACGCCAATTTGACAGGCGACGTATTACATAGCCCAATGATTGATCGGCCTGCAATCCAGTGTTCCTGGAAGATTCGATCAGGTCCTCGCACGGCATGGAAAACATCGGTGAAAGTCCGGCGCTGTCCAATACCAGTAGCAGCGACCATTTGCCGTCATCACGCTTGAAGCTTCTGATGCGAATTGCGCGCATATCACGAATAGCGGGTGGCTCTTCAGGAGTGACCAGCAACAACAGCTTGTGTTTTTCGTTGTCCTTTCCGAGGTAAAAGTCTAACGGGTGACTGGAATCAAATAGCTGAAAGACGGCATGTGGTGGATCCGCCCGCAATTGTGTCCCACCTGTCATTGAGCCTACTCGCCATCATCTTCCTCTTCTAGGTCATCATCGCTTGTCATTTCACTTGCAAGCATGTTTCGCAGTTCCACCAAGTTAATTCGATACTGGATACTCTGGCTTGCCAATTCGAGTTCAGGAAAGCTGAGGCCCAATGCCACCGTGCACAACCATCAGGCAGTGGATAGTCTTTTTCTCCATCGCCGTCCCCCTCAACCGGCTTCAATACATGCAACATCAACAGTGGTTTTGTGCGGATTTTTCTGTAGGCACTTGATGGCACGTAGTTTTTCGGCGTTTTCGGGTGCCTCCATGAAACTGGTTTCAGCGTTCTTCACTTCTCGTCAGCAGAAAGGCCCGCCTTCTCATCCGGCAGGGGAGCCAACACGCATTTTTTCGCATTGATGAGCAGCGACCGCTTTTCTGGCTCAACCAATATTTTTCTCTTCCGTCTTCGTACATCCACCCTCGGTAAAAGTGGATACTCCAATTCGCTTCCGCTGGGGAATAGAAACATCCCATTGCAATAATTTCTGGTCGTTGGAGGACTCAATAAAGTCCGCAAGTGCGGGAAGTTTGAAGTTTCGGATTCAGGGGACGATGGCAAATCTTCTAAGGAATTCGACGATGAGCACTTTATCCACACCGATCCACAGTGGGTATTCACGCGTCGTACTTTTTGGATACCAGCCACGAGTATCTGCTCCACAAGCCGCTGCGCCGCTGAAATTCCAACGATTACTGTTGGATCACGCCAACAGTCGAGTTGATTCCAATCCCTCATTACTGATCGACATCAGATGCACGATTTCTTCCGAGTCACGCATTTTGTTCCGGGCGGTTATCAACAAAGAATCGGGATGTGCTCTTACCCGCAACCCAAAATCAATAGGCTTGAGTCGTGATACCTGCATCCGACGGATTTCGCCCCTGAGTTCGTCAGTGGCCTCGGATACGTGTGAATACCAATTTGCAGATTCTTCCGTGATCCAAATGCGGAACAAATCCTCATAACCAGGACGATAGCCAAACCAACGCCCCATTTGTAGCAGTGCGTCGTACATCTGAGTGCCACGATGGAAATAACTTACGCAAAGGCCCTCAAGAGTCAAACCACGCGCCAAGCTGTTGCCCCCAACCGCAATGACACGTAATCCGTTTTGCTTGTATAACGAATAGTCTAGGCTGGCAGCACCGGATTTCTGATTGACTGAACGTACCTCAATGGGCAGGGTTGCGGCAGTTGGCGCAGATTGCACATCTGCCCATGAAACTCTGAGCCCGAATACTCGTTGTCAAAGACATCGTGCAGAGTTGCCAGGGTGGCATTTTTAGAGCTTCCTTAGCTGACAGCGAAGCGTAGTTCCGAATGTCTTCCTGCATCTTTTCGCAGAAGCTCAAAAATCACATCCCTAACTTGGTTTGAATGAGCGTGAAATGGCTAACGTTTATCAGCATTGAGCGATGACGCGGCATGCCCTTTCGGAGGTCCATGATGGCATTAACCACCAAAAAAACTCCCTACCGCTTCAATCATGGATGGCGGAACTCCCTCGATGGTGCTGTCTGACTTTTGCCCTCGTGGGGAAATAGACATCGGCATCATTGATATGGCGCAGGCAGTCGAGTGGTGAGTCATCTCCGAAAATCAGTCTTGCCCCAACGTAATTCGTGGGTGCATCAAGCGCATAAATAAAGTCACGGGGTAAAAGGTCATCACCGACCATTGCGTCGGTCGTATCAGGATTGATAAAGACATTGGCAAAGGGTGTCGCGGTAAATCCAACATAGCTTGAACGTGGGAATACCTTCAACAAGCTGCGAATTCCTCCATTTATTGCCGTTGCTTTTGCAGGATTTGTGTTGACCGAGGCATTGTCAGCTTCATCGTCAATCATCAGCAGAGGCAAGTTGATATGACCACTGTGGTTTTGCATTGAAGGTGACTAGCCAATCTGTCAAATTTTCCAGGATCCGCTTATTTTTCTTCACCACCAGCAGAACAGGCTTCTTTTGCAATCCCTAAAGTTTGAATCCAAGCTGATTGACCGTCGCAGCCTGAAGTCACCGATGGTTGAAGTAAAAACACCTGCCGCACGAGCGCCATTTACCAAACCAACACCGATTTCCCTGCGATGACGGTTTCTGTTGACCACCCCAGAACTGTCCAAACCGACAAACCCTGAATCAAGACGCTCCTGGGTCTGTCGTCTCAGGCTTTCAAGCGTTCCAGTAAGCAAGATCACCAACTTATACCCGGCATCGGCCGCTTTGCAGATGAGTCCGTGTAGTTTGAGGTCTTCCCCGATTGCACATCACCCATTACGAGTCCACGGCGCGGCCAGCCATCTTCTCCATCGGGATTACCCATTAGGTCAAGAATGTCATCCGTAACCTTGTCGAGCGCAGTGACCACTTTGGGTGCCCATCCCTGCTTGCGCAACTCTGTTTGATACCGGCCCCAGTAAAACGGCTCAATGTCGGCTTTTCGTGCCTGAAGCCACGGCGCATGGGTGTCAAATACACAGGTGCCAATGCCCATCTCGATAGTCAATGCCTCGTGCAAACGTCTTATGACATCCTGAAACTCCTCATCCGAGACAGAATAGAGAGGAATCGTTCGTAAATGACCGGCAAGTGAGAGGATATCGGCCTCTGACGGAACACCATCTACCGTCAATGCCGTAATGACACTCAACCCAGCCTGCGGGCGTTATCAGAGAGTTGGAGCTTCTTTTCTCAGTCATCTTTTTGAATCTCCTGACAATATTTCTGTGTCGCTTCAGGGTGAAGGTTGAATGGCTCTATCAAGTGCAATGTTGCAAGCAGTGTCTTCCTGAGCGGCGACTTGCCATCGAGCGCAGCAAACAGTGATCTGGCAACTTCCCGCAATCGAATGGTGGCCTCTTCTCCATTGAAGGACGAGCGCAAATCCGATGCCATCTGCGAATAGAGAGCATCTGCCGGGGAAAGAACTCTCAATTACCGCGAGAACTGCATCGAAGTCTGATGCGGTCGCTTTTCGATAGCCGGGAAATCAGAGTTTTGATTGATGGGTGATCACGGTTGATGTCGAACCTCACTCCTCCACGGTCTATCACCTCATTCCATCCAGCCGTGATTTCTCCCTGTCAACGGAGCGCCCACGAAAGGCAATAGTTCTCCGCTCACCTGCCGTATTCTTTCAACAGTTCTTCTGAGATTAAAACGAACTGCTTCAGGGGGGATGCGCAGCCGATTTCTTGATATCTAAAGTCCACAGGTGATCCAATGAGTTGGGTATGTCCACCCGAACCCTTGCAAGTTTGCTCAACTCATTTTCTGGCCAAGTGGAACCATGTTCCCCAAACAATCAGTCGCCGGTTTCGATAAATATAGAAGCCTTGCTGATTTCTGAGTCCATCGCTTCCACCGGCACGTGCCATCTCTTGAGGAGACAGCTTGCTTGCATGCGGCAGGATGTAAGGCTTAACCGTGACTCTGTGACCTTCGACACTAAAGCTGTCTTCATCAAGCGTCTGGGTGGCTTTGAGGTCGGAGAGGAATGGATCAATGGGGGCAGCGGATTTCCCGTTCGTGCTTATCGCCAAGCGAGATCGACCAGATTCAGCGGAAATGTATCGGTGAAAGACCAGAGAAAGGTGACCGCGGGCATGGTCCATTTCGCGTCCAAGGGCAACCCTCAACTGAGCTTTCACCTACGGTCAGTCTGTCCAAGTTTTGCCATAAAACAATGGTTCCCTTTTTTGAGTCCATAGCTGATTGACGTGGGGTAGCTTTGCGATGTCGTTCGCGTCCAATTCCAGCATGATCCAGGAACTTCGCATTGCAACGACATCTGGATCCCAGCAATAAGCGCATATCAAACCGTCGCGCAGGGTAATCACGGTCGTTCGCCGACACTGCGACAGTGACGATGTCTTCATGCCCAGACCATAACGCCCCATATCCTCGATCCGCCTAGTTTCCAAATGGACTGGTGTTTCCATGTCTCATTGCTCTTGCAAGGCTGTCTTTGGACATACCTTCGCCATCGTCAATGACTGCGATGTAAGGCGTATCGGTTGAACGAAATTCAATCCCGATGTGCTTGGCTTTGCTGAAATACTGTTGTCTATGAGGTCCGCCAATGCTGTTTCAAGGAGTACCCAATTGAACGCATTGACTCCAGCAATGTTGGAGCGTGGGAGGATTGTTGATTTCCTTCATCTAGTTTGGAACCAAAATCATATTCCCGAAAAATCAGAGAACAAATCCTTCTCACGTGAGGAAAACATTCTAAAGTGCTTGGCTGGCACGCGCATTGGCAGGATCAAGCGAAGGGTACGCATAAAATTCGACGCTACTCAAGTCCATTAATGGGCACGGGATTTCTATGTTTTAATGGGTCCCGAGCTACGGCCTTCTCCCGAGAAATGCCGTGACAGTGCGTGTTTAAATTATGTTCGCGAAACCCAATGGCGCCTTGGGCATTTCGTCGGATTGGTAGTCAAGCTTGATGATGTGCGCAATCACAGTTATGCAGGCCACGTGCTGAATAGTGATGAAGCAGTTGTTGCATTGCAATAATGAATTGATCCGCTGCTGCTTCGTTTCCAGGCTTAACCAAGCTTGATGCGCGAGAACAGTAAACCAAACATTACTGAGACTGTGCTTTGGGGCGCGAAAGGGGCTTACCCCCACGTTCATGAGCTCTTCGAACTAGACTCAGCTGCATTCTTCAGAACCTTCTTCCAGCGCGGGCTTCGCCCCCTCGGACTACACCTCCGGCTCAAATCCAAAACCGTCGATGCCTACGTCCGTGCGATACGTCGCTTGGGCGACTATTTTGTGATGAGTTGACTCCACACAACGGACGGATTGCTTTCGCGATTCTTAATCCAGCGGAAATTGGGTTCTGTCCAATTTCCTCGGGGCTTGCCGATACGATGCGGATTTTGATGGAGCTTGAGGTCTTGGAATCTACCGTGACGCTGCTGCGTGGTAAGCAACTTCAACTGCACGAAGCACTGTCGCGTGCAAGGTTCCGAGCTTGGGCGTGTTCCCATGCGGCCTCAATGGCGGCACTTTGAAGTACCGGTCAGACCACGGAAGATCCACAATCACCTTGAAGTCAAACTTGGTGTCATAGGCCAGCCCGGCCAGCGCATAAGCTGCCGGGTGTCTGGTTTGCGTGATGGCCACCTCTCCCGTTTTCAATCGGGTCAGGTTCCTGGATGTCCCGTACACCACACTGACCAGATCGCCGTCTTCGCGGCGCTCAACGCTCATGACCAGCGCTGGGCGGGGTTTGGGTCCGGGCTTAATGTCTGGGATTTCAGGAAACAAGCACCAGACGATGTCGCCAGCGCTGGGAGCTTCCACGTCCGGCTCATGCAAACAGCACTTCCTTCGACAGGGTTTTACCCTTTGGCAAGTGCTTGTCAGCATCCTGGCGCAGCGCTTGACTTGCCCTAGCTGTCAGCGGGCCGTCATCGGGTGCATAAGACGGCAAAACATCGGCGGCGAACCTGGACAGCGCCATGTGGATGACCTGTGTCTCGTTCATGTCCAATTCTTGGGCTAACGCCTTTACCGTTCCACGGGTAACGCCAAATGGCGTGTCCTTGGAGCGGAATTTCACCAACAGGTTTTCGCTAGTAACTGTCATTGTGGAGCCTCAGCATGTATATATTCACTATATACCAATGAAGTTGCCATTGCAACTTGAACTGCGGATAGGCGCATCGAAACCAGCCTGCATTGAGAATGCTGCGGGTCGATTGCTTCAAAGACGCAAAGGTGGCACTGTCCATGAAGGCTTCCATATTTTATTTACCTATTAGGTAAATAACTGCTAAAAATTTCAGGCCATACAAGGAGGCGTTCTTGGAAATTCGATTCAAGGACAAACAGCTGCGAGAGCTCTGCGAAAAAAAGAAGGCCGTAGCCGTTAAAAAGCTGGGAGATGTTTGCACGCGAAAGCTGCATGCCCGCTTGGCCGATTTGTCGGCGGCTTCGCGAGTGACGGAATTGTTGGCCGGCAATCCACACCCACTCAAAGGAAATCGCTTTTGGTCAATTTGCATTGGACTTGGCGGGCGGTTGGCGCCTGGTTTTGCACCAGCCAATGAGCCTGTACCGCGTCGAAGCGACGCTTCTATCGATTGGGCTGCCGTGACCATCGTTTGCATTGAATACATCGGGGACTACCATGACTGATTGGCCTGTGAAAGGCGCCGACGCGCCGTTCGCGCCGGATTGGGTGTCGCCTCCCGGGGACACCATTTTGGATTGCTGGATGAGCGTAGCTGGACCCAGCAGCAACTGGCTGACCGGCTGGGCTATTCGCTCAAGCATGTCAATCAATTGATCAAGGCGAAAGTACCTTTGACGGAGGATGCGGCGATTCGTTTGCAAAATGTCTTGGGTGCGCCGGTTGGCTTTTGGCTGACGCGCGAAGCGCAATACCGCGAACGTGTCGCTGTGCTTGACTCTGCCCAGCGGCAAGCCGAGATGGTGCCTTGGCTTGAGCGCTTCCCTGTCAAGGAGATGATGGACGCAGGAGTGTTGGATAAGCGGCGGCTGGACGCTAGATCCAAGCCTGTGGTGGTGGGTGAGTTGCTGGGTTTTTTCGGTGTTGCAAGTCCTGACCAATGGGAAAGCCAATATGGCTGCATGGAGCTGGCTTTTCGCCGAAGCCGGGAAGATCAGGCCGATGTGGCGGCCATTTCCGCTTGGCTGCGCACGGGGAACGCTGTGCAGAAAAGTTGGATGGCCCGGCCTATGACGAAACTCGCTTCAAAACAGCCTTGATAGAAATTCGTGGCCTTATTTGCAAGCCGCCACAGAGTTTCAGCCACGAATGCAGCAGCTATTAGACGCTGCTGGCGTGGCATTTGTGGTGGTTCCGGCGTTACCCAGAACGCATGTGTCTGGCGTTGCGCGCTGGTTGAATGCCCGTCGGCCCTTGATTCAGTTGTCGCTTTACGGCAGCAGAACGACCGTTTCTGGTTCAGCTTTTTTTCATGAGGCGGCGCACATTCTTGTTGCACAGCCAGCAAAAAAATCAGTTTTTCTTGATGACCCTCTAAGACCGATTCTTCATCGACGGAGGAGCTACAAGCCAATGCGTGGGCGAGAGACTTCCTGATTTCACCCCATCATGCCAAGCAGCTGGGGGAGATACCTAAGACAAAGGCAGGCGTCATGGAGTTTTGCGCAAGCGGTCGGGCTGCATCCCGGCGTGGTGGTGGGACGCATGCAACACGATCGCTTGCTGGATGTGCGTTGGCTGAACGACCTTAAGGTCAGCTTTTCCTTTGCAGAAAAGCCATAAAGCCTTAAACGTCAATATTCCCAGCGCGTAAGGCGTTGGTTTCAATAAAGTCTCGACGTGGTTCCACTTCGTCGCCCATCAGCATGGTGAACACGCGATCCGCTTCGATGGCGTCGTCGATCTGTACGCGCAGCAGGCGGCGCACGGTGGGGTCCATGGTGGTTTCCCCACAACTGGGCGGGTTCATTTCTGCCCAGACCTTTGTAGCGCTGGCGGGCGGTGGTGCGCTCAGCTTCGGTGATCAGCCAGCGCATGGCCGGGCGGAAGTCGCCGGACTTTTTCTTCCTTCTGGCGTTCGCCTTCACCGCGCATCACGCGGGCACCTTCGGCCAGCAGGCCACGGAAGGTGTTGGCAGCCTCGGCCAGGGCGGCGTAGTCGGCGCCGTGCACAAAGTCTTGCGTCAGCACGCTGCTCTTCAGGTTGCCATGGTGGTGGCGGCTGATGCGCAGGATGGGCTTGTCGGTGCGCACATCAAATTCGCCCGCCACTTCGGCGCTGCTGCCCAAGAGGCGCAGCTGGGCTTGCAGGGCGACGGCAGATTTCTCGGCTTCTTCGACGTTGTCCAGGTTCAGGGCTACGCCGTCGGCGATGGAGCGCAGGGCTTCTGCATCCATGAAGCTGCCCAAGCGTGCGATGACGGATTCGGCCACCTGGTGCTTGCGCGCCAGCTCCGACAGGGTGTCGCCGCTGAGGGTGGAGCCATTGGGGCCACCGGTGAACACGCTGGCGTCTTTGAGGGCAATGCGCAGCAAGAAGCCGTCGAGTGCGCTGGCTCTTTCAGGTACAGCTCTTCTTTGCCAGCCTTGACCTTGTACAGCGGGGTTGGGCAATGTAGATGTGGCCACGTTCAACCAGCTCAGGCATCTGGCGGAAGAAGAAGGTCAGCAGCAGGGTACGGATGTGGGCGCCGTCAACGTCCGCGTCAGTCATGATGATGATGCGGTGATAACGCAGCTTGCTCACATCAAAGTCATCGGTGCCGCTCTTGCCGTCCAGGCCTGCGGTCTTGCCGATGCCAGTGCCCAGCGCCGTGATCAGCGTCAAAATTTCGTTGCTGGTCAGTAATTTTTCGTAACGGGCTTTTTCAACATTCAGGATCTTGCCACGCAAGGGCAGGATGGCCTGGAATTACGGTCGCGGCCCTGCTTGGCCGAGCCGCCGGCGGAGTCACCCTCGACGATGTAGATGTCGCACATCGCCAGGTCTTTTTCCTGGCAATCGGCCAGTTTGCCGGGCAAGCCCATACCGTCCAGTACGCCCTTGCGGCGCGTCATGTCACGCGCCTTGCGGGCAGCTTCACGGGCACGGGCGGCGTCGATGATCTTGCCGACAATGATCTTGGCGTCGTTGGGGCGCTCTTGCAGGTAGTCGGTCAGCAGTTTGCCAACGATGTCTTCCACCGGGGCGCGCACTTCCGAGCTGACCAGCTTGTCTTTGGTCTGGCTGGAGAACTTGGGCTCGGGCACCTTCACGCTCAAGACACAACAGAGCCCTTCACGCATGTCGTCGCCCGTGACTTCGACCTTGGCCTTTTTGGCGGCTTCGCTTTCGTCAATGTATTTGTTGATGACGCGGGTCATCGCGGCGCGCAGACCCGTGAGGTGGGTGCCACCGTCACGCTGGGGATGTTGTTGGTGAAGCAGAGCACGTTTTCGTTGTAGCCGCTGTTCCACTGCATGGCGACTTCCACACCAATGTGGGTGCCGGCAATGCCGCCGTAGGTTTCTGCGGGGCGGTCGCCCAGGGCATAAAACACGTTGGGGTGCAGCACCTGCTTGCCCTTGTTGATGAAGTCAACAAAGCCCTTGACGCCGCCCGCGCCAGAGAAGTCGTCTTCTTTGCCGGTGCGCTCGTCCTTCAGGCGAATGCGTACGCCGTTGTTCAGGAAGGACAGCTCGCGCAGTCGCTTGGCCAGGATCTCCGTAATGGAAATCGTTGTTCTGCGTGAAGATGTCGGTGTCGGGCAGAAAGTGCACTTCGGTGCCGCGCTTGTCGGTGTTGCCGGTCACACGCATGGGCGAGATTTCAACGCCGTCCACCACCTCGACCAGGCGGTTTTGCACAAAGCCTTTGGCAAACTCGATCTGGTGCACCTTGCCTTCGCGGCGCACAATCAGGCGCAGCCATTTGGACAATGCGTTCACGCATGACACACCGACGCCGTGCAGACCACCAGACACCTTGTAGCTGTTCTGGTTGAACTTGCCGCCAGCGTGAAGCTCGGTCAGTGCAATCTCGGACGCGCTGCGCTTGGGCTCGTGCTTGTCGTCCATCTTGACGCCGGTCGGGATGCCGCGGCCGTTGTCGGTGACGCTCATCGAGTTGTCGGTGTGGGATGGTGACGACGATGTCGTCGCAGTGGCCTGCCAGGGCTTCGTCGATGGAGTTATCCACGACCTCAAACACCAGATGGTGCAGGCCGGTGCCGTCGGAGGTGTCGCCGATGTACATGCCGGGGCGCTTGCGCACGGCTTCCAGGCCTTCGAGGATCTGGATCGCGCCTTCGCCGTAGCCTTCGGACGCACCTTCCTGGTGGGCGTCGATCTTGGGCTGGGCGCTGGTGTTTTCTGTGGGTTCAGGCACTTGTGGCTGGGGCAGAGCTTGATTTTCTTCGGACATAGGGGCTGGACTCACAAAAGACAAAACCCGCAGGTGGCGCGGGTCAGGGGAAAAACAGGGCAGCGCATCAGATTCAAAGCTGAGGCGCCTTTAAATGCGCATGGGCATCACGACGTACTTGAAGTTGGCGTCATCAGGTACGGTGAAGAGAGCGGAACTGTTGGAATCCGACAGCTCCAGTTTGACCATGTCTTGCTGCATGTTTTGTAGCACATCAATCAGGTAGGTCACGTTGAAACCGATCTCGATGCTTTCGCCGCCGTAGTCGATGTCGAGCTCATCCATGGCTTCTTCCTGCTCGGCGTTGTTACTGGCCACACGCAGGGTGCCGGGGTCGATGTTGAGCTTGACGCCCTTGAACTTTTCGCTGGTCAAAATTGCGGTGCGCTGCAGGCTGGCCAGCAGGCGGCGCGGCCGAGGATGATGGCGTTTTTGTGGTTGCGTGGGATCACGCGGTTGTAATCGGGGAACTTGCCCTCGACCAGCTTGGTAACGAATTCCATGCCGCCAAAAGTGAACTTGGCCTGGTTGTTGGCAAACTGCATGTCGATTTGCGGAGCGGCGTTGTCACCGCTGGGGCTGGCGTCGCTCAGCAGGCGTTGCAGTTCCAGCACTTGTTTTGCGCGGCAGGATGACTTCTTGTTTGGGCACTTCGACTTCCAGCGTGGCGCTGCCCGTAGGCCAGACGGTGACCGTCGGTCGCGACCAGACTCCAGTTGCTTGCCTTCGGCCACAAACAAAATGCCGTTCAGGTAATAGCGGATGTCATGCACGGCCATGGCAAAGGCCACCTGGTTCAGCAGAGCTTTCAATGTCTTCTGCGGTACGCTGAACACAGGGCCAAAGCTGGCAGATTCCTGCACCAGGGGAAGTCTTCGGCAGGCAGGCTTTGCAGCGTGGAAACGGCTTTTGCCGCCTTTGAGGATCAGTTTGCCCGGGCGGATTCCGAGGCTGACTGTCTGGTCGCTGGGCATGCGCAGGATGTCAATCAGCTTGCGTGCACCGATGGTGGTGGTGAATGCGCCGTCGTCGCCACAGAGTTCCAGCACCAGCGCGAATCTGGATCTCCAGGTCGCTGGTGGTGAGTTGGATGTTTCCACCCGTCTTGCGCAGCAGCACGTTGGCAGGATCGGCAAGGTATGGCGGCGCTCCACAATGCCGGAGACGGATTGCAAAACTGACAGGACTTTCTCTTGTGTTGCCTTCAGGACGATCATGTCAACCTCTTCAATTGCGTATTTTAGATTCAGCCGTGCCGTAGCGAGTTTGTCTGCATGGCCGCTGCGGGGCCGGGTTTGCCAGCCTCAATTGGTCCACTTTTGTGCATAGGGTTCGCTATCGACAACCGTTAACCTTTCAGGGTTTGCTCAAGCACATGCAGTTGCTGGTTCAGCTCGGTCATCTGCTGACGCTCAGCCGCCATCTTGCGCACTGCATGCAGCACGGTGGTGTGGTCGCGTCCGCCGAACAATCTCCGATTTCCGGTAAAAGACTTTTTTGTGTCAGTTCTTTGGCCAGGTACATGGCGATCTGGCGTGGGCGGGCAATGCTGGCCGGGCGCTTCTTTGCTGTACATGTCGGCGACCTTGATCTTGAATAGTCGGCCACCGTCTTCTGGATGTTTTCAACCGTGATTTGTCGGTTCTGGATGCTTTCGGGGTCACGCGAGGAGCGTCGCGAGCGAGCTGAATCGACACTTCTTTTAGTTGAAGCGTGAGTAGGCGAGGATCTTGCGTAGCGCGCCCTCTAGCTCACGAACGTTGGATCGCACGTTTTTGGCAACGAAGAAGGCAACTTCTTCGGGCATCCGGCGCCTTCTGTGCGGGACTTGTCTCAGCAAAATTGCCACACGCATTTCCAGCTCGGAGCGGCTCGATAAGCGACGGTCAGGCCGGAATCAAACCGCGAAACCAGTGCTCGTGGATGTCTGCCGGGCCCTTGGGATAGGTGTCGCTGGTCATCACGATGTGGCTCTTCTTTGCCAGCAACGCCTCGGGCGCGTTATAGTAATTCCTTTTCCTGATAAGTGGTCTTTGTTCGCAAAGAACTGCACATCGTCAATCAGCAAATAAATCTAGCGAGTGATAAATTTCTTGAATCCCGTCAAATTTCTGGCTTTGGTAGGTTTAACCACATCCGACACAAATTGTTCGGCATGGATGTAGAGAATCCTTTTTGCTCGTATAAGCATCAAGCAGCATCTTATTGGCTGATGGTATGCATCAAATGCCTGGTTCAAACCGACCCTTCGCTGTAGGATGAACAGTGGTTGGGCATCTGTCCCGGCATCCCGC